>NZ_RFFN01000003.1 GCF_003696315.1 Pseudomonas songnenensis
AACCGTTTATTTCAGTTTTGTTCAGGCTTCAGCGTTACACGAGCAAACGACTTCTTGCCGGCCTGGCAAACGTGGGTTGCGCCGAGCTGGAATACAAAACCACGATCCACAACCTGACCATCAACACGCACACCGCCAGAACCCAGCAAGTCACGAGCCACCGCGGCATTTTTAACAAGCGCAGCCTTGTTAAGCACCGACGCAATAGGCATACCCTGATCGGATGTGAGCTCGATTTCCGGGAGATCCTCCGGCAACTCCCCATCCTTCATACGATTGCCCGCCGAGCGATGCGCCGCAGCCGCAGCTTCTTCACCATGGAATCGCGCAACGATCTCCTCCGCCAGCTTGATCTTGATGTCGCGAGGGTTGGCCCCACGATCAACATCCGAACGAAGCTCGTCGATCTCGGCTTGCGAGCGGAAGCTGAGCAGCTCGAAGTACCGCCACATAAGTGCATCAGGAATCGATACGAGCTTGCTGTACATGACACCCGGCAGCTCCTGGATACCCACATAGTTGCCGAGAGACTTGGACATCTTCTTCACGCCGTCCAGCCCTTCAAGCAACGGCATCGTCACCACGCACTGGGATGCCTGCCCATATGCCCGCTGCAGCTCACGCCCCATAAGGAGGTTGAACTTCTGATCAGTTCCACCCAGCTCGATATCGGCTTTGAGCGCCACCGAGTCATACCCCTGCACCAACGGATACAAGAACTCATGGATCGCGATCGGCTGATTAGTCGAGTAACGCTTATGGAAGTCATCCCGCTCAAGCATGCGCGCAACGGTGTACTGAGAGGCCAGACGGATAAAGTCAGCAGGAGTCAGCTTGTCCATCCATGACGAGTTGAAAGCCACCTCGGTAAGAGCGGGATCAAGGATCTTAAAGACCTGCGCCTTGTACGTTTCTGCGTTCTCAAGCACCTGGTCGCGCGTCAGCGGTGGCCGTGTAGCACTTTTGCCACTTGGGTCACCAATCATCCCCGTGAAATCTCCTATAAGGAAGATCACTTGATGTCCCAGCTCCTGCAGCTGCCGCATCTTATTAATGAGCACGGTGTGCCCGAGATGAAGATCCGGGGCGGTAGGATCGAAGCCAGCCTTCACACGCAGAGGTTCGCCCCGCTCAAGCTTGGCGACCAATTCCGATTCGACGAGCACCTCATCAGCGCCCCGTTTGATCACCGACAGTTGCTCTTCAACCGACTTCATGGCAAGCCCTATACCATTATGAAAAGGCGACAACCTTACAAGATCGCTGGACGATTACAAGCCACAGCGTACCGACCAGCAGGTCAGCCGCAGCGAGGGTTGCCTCCGATGGGCTTTGCTTATATTTTAGACAGTTATTTCCCGTACAAAATAATGCCAGAAGCCCAATGATGCCTTCCAAATCAAAAGCTCCGAACTACCCAAAGAGCCATCTTCTGGCTGCGAGTGGTGTAGCTGCGCTGCTGAGCCTGGCGCTCCTCGTATTTCCATCACGCGAAGTCGAGGCCAAGAAGACTTTCATCGATCTCAAGCTTGAGACTTCTTCTGGGCAGATAATCACCGAGCCCGACCACAACGAGCCAAGCCTAGCCCAGTCTCCGTTCTCCTCCGCAAGCCAGCTTCAACCTTCCGCCGAAGCCCAGCATGAAGCTCCGCTGGAAGCGGATGCGGGCCAGGAGGCAAGCACTGCAGTGGATCCTCTGACAAAAGAGGTTGTGGTCGCCAATGGGGATACGCTATCGACCGTATTCGCTAAAGTTGGCTTGCCTCCGTCGGTGATGCACGCGGTACTTGCGAGCAGCCAAGATGCGAAACAACTGTCACGACTGAAGATTGGCCAGACCCTGGAATTCAAGCTGACCGAAGATGGCGAGCTGGCCAGCCTGCGCAGCAAACTCAGCAGCCTGGAAAGCTTGGCACTCGAGAGAACGGCCGATGGATATACGTTCAAGAAAGAGCAGATCAAACCAGAGGTGAGCTCCGTTTACGCCCGGGGCGAGATTGACAGCAGTCTTTTCCTAGCAGCAAAGCGTGCGGGCCTTAGCCATAACCTGACGATGGACCTGGCCAACGTGTTCGGTTACGACATCGACTTCGCCCTCGACATTCGAAAGGGCGATAGTTTCGAGGTCATCTATGAAGAGAAGACCGTTGACGGCAATCGTGTCGGGACAGGCAATATTCTCGCCGCTCGCTTTACCAACCGAGGCAAGACCTACTCCGCCGTTCGCTACACCAGCAAGGACGGCGCTACCAGTTACTACAATGCCGATGGCACCAGCATGCGCAAGGCGTTTATTCGTACGCCAGTGGATTTTGCGCGGATCAGCTCGCGCTTTTCCAACGGACGCAAGCACCCGATTCTGAACAAGATTCGCGCGCACAAGGGTGTCGATTATGCAGCACCGCATGGAACACCGATCAAAAGCGCCGGTGACGGCAAGGTTCTGCTCGCCGGTCGCAAAGGCGGCTATGGCAACACTGTGATTATCCAGCATGGCCAACGCTACCGTACCCTTTACGCACATATGCAGGGCTTCGCAAAAGGCGTGCGTAATGGCTCAACGGTGAAGCAGGGGCAAATCATTGGTTATATCGGCACAACAGGTCTATCCACCGGCCCGCATCTGCATTACGAATTTCAGGTTGATGGCGTGCATGTTGATCCGCTGGGATTGAAGCTGCCGATGGCCGACCCGATTGCGCAGAACGAGAAACAGCGCTTCATGCAGCTGAGCCAACCGCTAATGGCACGGATGGATGAAGAGAAAGCCACCATGCTGGCCCTGAACCAGCAATAAGCATGTCTCTTTATCTGGGAGTGATGTCTGGCACCAGTCTCGACGGTCTGGACATCGCTCTCATAGAGCAGGATACCCACACTCGCCTGATCGCTACGCGCTTTCAGGGTATGCCAGCCGCACTTCGCCAAGAGCTTTTGGCGCTCTGCTCGACCGGAGCGGATGAGTTGGCACGGGCGGCGATTGCCGAGCAACGCTGGGCTACATTGGCCGCCGAAACGATCAACCAGCTACTCGCCGACCAGCAACTGTCCCCGCAGGCAGTGCGCGCCATTGGCAGCCATGGGCAAACCGTACGCCATGAGCCCCAGCTTGGCTTCACCATTCAGATTGGTAACCCAGCCCTTTTGGCCGAGCTCACCGGCATCAGTGTCGTCAGTGATTTTCGCAGACGCGACGTTGCGGCCGGTGGCCAGGGCGCACCACTCGTTCCCGCGTTCCACGAATCCGTGTTTGGCAACAAGGAACGCATCCGCGCTGTTCTCAACATAGGCGGATTCAGCAACCTAAGCCTCCTGCATCCTGGTAGCCCCACCAACGGCTTCGATTGTGGCCCCGGCAACGTGCTCATGGATGCCTGGATCCAGCGCCATCGGAACCAGGCGTTCGACCGCAATGGCGACTGGGCGGCAAGTGGCTCGATCGACGAGGAGTTGTTGGTCAGGCTGCTGAGCGAGGGATTCTTTACGACTCAAGGACCAAAGAGCACCGGGCGAGAGCTGTTCAATCTGAGCTGGCTGGACAAACACCTTACGGAGCGTGGCCACCTCAGTCCCGAGAACGTCCAGGCGACGCTGCTGGAACTGACCGCCAAAAGCGTTGCCGATTCGCTGATGACTGCCCAAGCAGAGACACAGGACCTGCTTGTATGCGGCGGCGGAGCGCATAACATTGCCTTGATGCGGCGGCTGCAGGAATTGCTCCCCAACTGCGACGTAAGAGGTACGGATAGTGCGGGTGTGCCGCCAGACTGGGTGGAAGCGATGGCATTCGCGTGGCTGGCACACTGCTGCCTGGAGCGCATACCCGCCAACCGCCCAGCGGTCACCGGGGCGCGGGGTTATCGGATCCTCGGTGCAATCTATCCGGCCTAAGCGAAAACGCCGTGCATTGCACGGCGTGTCAGGAAGCGGAAACCGTCAGATCGAGAATGACTGACCACACCCACAAGTGGTCGTGGCATTCGGGTTCTTGATGACAAAACGGGAGCCTTCCAGGCCTTCCTGGTAATCGACCTCTGCGCCGGCCAGGTATTGATAGCTCATCGGATCGACTACGAGACTCACTCCCTCGCGCTCGATAATCGTATCGTCGTCGGCTACGTCCTCGTCGAACGTGAATCCATACTGAAAACCCGAGCAGCCGCCTCCAGTGACGAAGACGCGCAACTTCAAGCGAGGGTTGCCCTCCTCATCGACCAGGCTCTTCACCTTGCTCGCTGCCCCCTGACTGAACTGGATGGCGGTGGGCGTGAAGGATTCGACAC
Organism: Pseudomonas songnenensis; assembly: GCF_003696315.1. Lineage (GTDB taxonomy): Bacteria > Pseudomonadota > Gammaproteobacteria > Pseudomonadales > Pseudomonadaceae > Stutzerimonas > Stutzerimonas songnenensis. The sequence goes on from NZ_RFFN01000003.1 coordinate 4,284, forward strand.
TCATTCGGTTCTCCTGGCGTGAAACGCCCTACTGCATTGACGGTGCATTATCGGCTTTCCTGACAAAACCGGTCAACTATTAGACCGGCTGCTGTTAAATCAGCACGCCAATCAGGGCAGCAGCGCCACGTTGCCGAGCCCCAGTCTTTCGTCAAGGTCGAACAGGATATTCATGTTCTGGATCGCCTGACCAGATGCGCCTTTCACAAGGTTGTCGATTACCGACAACACCACTACCAGATCGCCACCTTGCGGACGGTGCACAGCGATACGACAGACATTGGCCCCACGAACGCTGCGCGTTTCGGGGTGGCTACCTGCCGGCATCACGTCTACGAAGGGCTCGTTGGCATAACGTTGCTCGTAGAGGTGTTGAAGGTCCACGGACTTATCTTCGACGGTGGCATACAGAGTCGCGTGAATCCCGCGGATCATCGGCGTCAAGTGAGGAACGAAAGTCAGTCCGATATCGCCGCGGGCGGCGCGACGCAGCCCCTGGCTGATCTCTGGCAAGTGGCGATGCCCTTTCACCGCATAGGCCATCATGCTTTCGCCCGCCTCGGTAAACAACGAACCGATCTTAGCCGCACGCCCAGCGCCGCTTACCCCGGACTTGCAATCTGCAATCAAGCGCGAGGCATCGGCCAGTCCGTTCTCGAGCAGCGGCAGGAAACCGAGCTGCGTGGCGGTGGGGTAGCAACCGGGAACGGCAATCAAGCGTGCCTTTCTGATCTGCTCGCGATTGACCTCCGGCAAGCCGTAAACGGCTTCCGGAAGCAGCTCGGGGGCACCATGGGCCTGGCCATACCATGTTGCCCACTCATCGGCATCCTGCAGACGAAAATCGGCAGACAGGTCGATCACCCGTGTTCCGGCTGCCAACAACTCACCGGCCAATGCATGGGCAACGCCATGGGGCGTGGCAAAGAACACGACATCACAAGCACCCAGCGTCGCAGCATCCGGGACGCTGAATGCGAGCTTGTCGTAGTGACCGCGCAGGTTCGGATACATGTCGGTGACTTTGACGCCATCCTCGGAGCGAGAGGTGATAACCCCCACCTCGGCCTGCGGATGCTGGGCAAGCAGGCGCAACAATTCGACGCCCGTATAGCCTGTGCCGCCAACGATACCGACCTTGATCATGACCTGCCCTCGAATGAACATGTAAAAGCGCGATGATAAAGCTGCTTGGCCCCGGGGCCAACCGGCGGGATGACGGAGGCGATCCCAGCCACTACTATCGACGCACTCTTCTTCCCAGGATTCAACTGATGCTCTATCTCTGGCTCAAAGCCTTGCACATCATCGCCATCGTCTGCTGGTTTGCCGGCCTGTTCTATCTGCCTCGTTTGTTTGTCTATCACGCAATGAGCGAGGATCAGCCTAGCCGCGAGCGTTTCAAGGTAATGGAACGCAAGCTTTATCGCGGCATTATGCTCCCATCGATGATTGCAACCCTCGTGTTCGGGATCTGGATGGTCATCCTCAACCCCGGCTTGTTCAGCACGGGTGGTTGGCTGCATGCCAAACTGGCCTTGGTGTTGGCGCTGGTCGGTTACCACCATGTGTGCGGCGCGCAACTGAAGCGCTTTGCACGAGATGAGAACCTCCGGGGGCACGTCTTCTATCGTTGGTTCAACGAAGTACCGGTACTCTTTCTGCTGGCCATCGTGATTCTCGTCGTCGTCAAACCGTTCTGAGCCAACGGCCCTGGCCAGGCTGCCGACAAACATTGTGTTATCCGCGTCCGAGTCCCGATCGATCGCAGTTGTGTCGAGCCGGCCAGGCTTCTAATCTGCACCATCATTTATTTGTGACATGGACGCCACATGCAGGAAGCCCAATTCAAGATCGTCTTCAATGGCGAACTGATGCCCGACATGCCAATCGATACGGTCAAATCGAACCTGGCAAGGCTGTTCAAGACAGAAACAAGCAAGGTCGAACGCCTATTCGGGGGTCAGGACGCGGTGATCAAAACCAGGCTCAGCCAGCAGGAGGCCGATAAGTACCTTGCCGCGCTTCACCGTGCGGGGGCGAAGGCCCGCAAGGAGCCGGAGTGCGTCGTGCCCGCGCTGAGCCTGGTGCAAACGGACGAAGAGCGGACAGCTGCGGAGTCGGAACGACCTGCCACCGTCATGACCTGCCCGAAATGCGGACACACGCAGGGCCAGTCCAGCGAATGCTCGGCGTGCGGCATCATTATTGAAAAGTACTTGGCCCGTCAGGCGCAGCTTCGTGACGCTCCTGCAATGCAAAGCAGAAGCACAGGCCTGTCTCCTTACGCGCCGCCATCTGCAGACGTTAATGAAACCATGCCGCTCTACGGCGAGCTAAAGCCGCTTTCGATCACTGGACGCATCGGCCGACTGCGTTACCTGGCATGGTCGCTGGTAGTCATGCTTACAGCGGTGGGCTTGTTCGCGATAGCGGCGATGGTCATGCCGATCTCCAGCACGCTGGGATTTGTTTGTATGGCCGTGGTCGGCATTGGAATGCTGGTAGTGAGTGTCCAGATTGGTATCCAGCGCTTGCATGATTTTGGTTGGTCCGGCTGGCTGATCCTGCTCAACCTGGTTCCGTTACTGGGCAGCCTTTTTCCCTTCTTCATGCTGCTTATGCCGGGAAACCGGGAGGTCAACCGCTACGGCTCACCTCCACCGCCCAACAGCCGCTCGGTGAAGGTGCTCGCCGCGTTGTGGCTGTTGCTGATCATCTTCGGCCTGGTAGCGGCTTTGACCGTCCCGGCGCTGGTGGACATGCGCCGCGGAGCCGCCCTCTAACCTCTCATCCGAACCCGGCTCAATCGGCTTGCACAGTGCGCCCTTGAGCCCATGCGCGCAACGCCTCCAAACGCTCGGCCATGACGATCGACAGCGGAGATGTTGCTCGAATGCACTCGAGCAACATTGGCTGATCGACCTGCCGCTGCTGAGCCTGCGCGGCATACACAGCACTCACAACAACCTGCTCGATTTCGGCGCCAGAGAAACCGCTGGAAGCCTCTGCCAGCAACGTCACGCCCAGATCATCAGGCCGTAACTCGCGACGCGCCAGGTGAATACGGAAGATTTCTGCACGCGTCGTATCGTCTGGCAAGTCGACAAAGAACAGCTCGTCAAAACGGCCCTTGCGCAACAGCTCCGGCGGAAGCCGATCGATCGCATTCGCCGTGGCAACCATGAATACCGGGGCCGAACGTTCGGCCATCCAGGTCAGCAGCGTACCGAGCACCCGCTGACTGACACCACCATCCATATCGCCCGTCGCCAAGCCTTTTTCGATCTCGTCCATCCACAACACACAAGGCGCCATCTGCTCGGCCAACATCAGCGCCTCACGCAGATTGCGTTCGGTTTCGCCGAAATACTTGTTGTAGAGACAGGCAAAGTCGAGCCGCAGCAATGGCAACCCCCACAGCCCTGCTACGGCCTTGGCGGCGAGACTCTTGCCGCCGCCCTGCACCCCAACCAGCATCACGCCCCGCGGCACATCATCGCCCCGCCCGTTCAAAAATGCCCCCTGCCGCTCCGCCAGCCAACGCTTGAAATTGGCCAGTCCGCCCACCTCGGCAAAACGAGCGGTCTGATACTCGAAGCTCAGCACGCCATCGAGATCCAGCATCTGGAACTTCGCTCGATTAAGCTCGGGCAGATCCTCCTGGGTAATGGCACCGTCATCGCAGATCACGTTGCGCGCCAGCGCCCGCGCTTCAGCGTGACTGAGGCCACGCAGGTTTTTTACAACCTGCTGCAGGGTTCGATTGTCCGTGCGTACACGGGCGCCGCAATTGCGCTCGCTCCATAGAGTGGCCTCTTCACGAACGATGGCAAGCAGCTCCTCCTCTGCTGGTAGCGAAAGGCTGAAGCGTGCCGCATAACGCTGGACCTCCGGCGGAAGCTTGAGCGCATGCGAGACCAATACCAGGGTCGGCGCAGTGGATGCTTCTCGCATCGCGACATCCTTGAGCAGTCTCACCAGCTTCGGCTCGCTGAGAAACGGATGAAGATCGCAGAACACATACAGGTTTGCTCGGAGGTCATGCTTGACCAGCTTCAGCGCAACCTCTGGGGAACAACTGTCTTCGCCACCCTGCTGCTCGCCGTCGAACCCCAGGTGACGCAACCCGTCAGTCGCAGACCACACGTACAAGCCCAGCCCTTGGCGTACGGCGAGCCCGGTCAGGGTCTCAAGCACCCTCCGCTCATCCCATGACTCGACCATCACCAGCTTGACCCGCGAATCCAGAACCAACGCGAGATCATGTATATCGTTCTTCACCCAACCTCCTTGTACGCTCAACGGCGCATAATCGCCCTGATACACTGTGTGACCGAGTCTCCCGTGGAGAACAGTCATGGATTGCTTGTTCTGCAAGATCGTGTGTGGGGATATACCCGCACGCAAGTTCTGTGAGGACGATCAGGTTATCGCTTTCCACGACATTTCCGCGCAGGCACCGGTGCACTTTCTGGTCCTTCCTAAGAAGCACATCGCCACGCTGAATGATCTGAGCGAAGAGAACGACAAGCTGCTGGCCGGGCATATCCTCGTCACCGCCCAGAGGCTGGCACGAGAACAAGGCTGTCAGGATGGCTTCCGCGTGGTGATGAATTGCAACGACCTCGGCGGCCAGACCGTCCATCATATTCACATGCACGTACTCGGGCAGCGACAGATGCATTGGCCGCCAGGCTGAGCCACCACCCCCAGCCCTGCAGCCCAGCAACCTGCCAGCGGTCCAATCTTGTTCCGGAGGACACATGACCAGCCAACGCCACTATTCCCCAGCCGACCGCTTGCTGATGCAAGCCGATGCGGCATTGCGAACCCTGCTGCCCTTCAGCGGGCAGCCCGCACGGCCATCGCCGGCCGTACTGAAGAACGAGACCGAACTCAGCGAAAGCGAAACCCGTCATGTCGCGGGTCTGATGCGCATCAACCACACCGGTGAAGTCTGCGCTCAGGCGCTATATCAGGGGCAGGCTCTGACGGCCCGCCTGCCACAGGTGCGTCAGGCCATGGAACAAGCGGCGGATGAGGAGATCGACCACCTCGCATGGTGCGAGCAGCGCATTCGCCAACTCGGCAGCCACACCAGCGTGCTCAACCCCCTGTTCTATGGGCTGTCGTTCGGTATCGGGGCGTCCGCGGGACTGATCAGCGATCGCATCAGTCTGGGCTTCGTCGCCGCGACAGAAGATCAGGTATGCAAGCACCTGGACGATCACCTCAGCCAACTGCCGGCAGAAGACGAAAAATCCCGCGCCATTCTCGAACAGATGCGTGAGGACGAAGCACAGCACTCGACCGCCGCCATCGCGGCCGGCGGCCTGCGCTTCCCTGCGCCGATCAAGTTCGGCATGAGCCTGGTATCGAAGGTCATGACCAAGGCGACATATCGCATCTGACCATTGAAAAGGGCGCCAAGGCGCCCTTTCTGGTGATCTCGCGATGTCTGGTGACGGCTTGGCGCAATGCGCGACAGCCTGTGCGTCGCTTAGCCGAATTCGACAATCTCGTAGGCGTGGGTAATGTCGATACCGGCACGACCAAGCATGATGGAAGCCGAACAGTACTTCTCGGCCGACAGCTCGACGGCCCGCTTCACTTGCGCATCCTTCAGGGCTCGACCTTTGACGACGAAACGCAGGTGGATCTTGGTAAATACCTTGGGGTCCTCGGTAGCGCGTTCGGCCTCGACAAAGACCTCGCAACTGTCTACCGCCTGGCGCGACTTCTTCAGAATGCTGACCACGTCGAAGTTGCTGCAGCCGCCCAAGCCCAGCAGAAGCATCTCCATGGGGCGCACGCCGAGGTTGCGGCCACCGCTCTCGGGCGGGCCATCCATAACGACCACATGGCCGCTGCCGGATTCGCCAAGAAACATGGCACCGTCGACCCATTGAATGCGCGCTTTCATCGCCAACTCCAATAAAAACAGGATCGATAGCTTAACATGGGCATTCAAACCGGCCGCGACCACGCACGCGACTAAAGGTGCGTTGACCCGCACGTTTCGGTTGTCGCACCTTTGCAGCCGGTCTACCCAGGTCTGTTAAGCTGACGAAAGCTGAATGACAGCCACATATAACAATAATCAGCCTTTATTTGAGTACTTATCCGGGACCCACAGCATGGTAGCTATCACACTTACGCCCAAGATAAAGAATATCGACAAGTTGCTCGCGCACTGCCATAGACGGCGGTACACAGCAAAAAGCACGATCATCTATGCAGGCGACCGTTGCGAGTCGCTCTTCTTCATCGTCAAAGGCTCGGTCACGATTCTTATTGAAGACGATGACGGGCGCGAAATGATCATCGCCTACCTGAACGCCGGCGACTTCTTCGGAGAGATGGGGCTTTTCGAAAAGGAAGGAACGGAAAAGGAACGCAGCGCCTGGGTTCGCGCCAAGACCGAGTGCGAAGTTGCCGAGCTGAGCTATGCAAAGTTCCGCGAACTGACCCAGCAGGACCCGGACATCCTTTACGCACTCGGCAGCCAGATGGCCGAGCGTCTGCGCAATACCACCCGCAAAGTCGGCGACCTGGCCTTCCTGGACGTCACCGGCCGTGTCGCGCGCACCCTGCTGGACCTGTGCAAGCAGCCCGACGCCATGACCCATCCGGACGGCATGCAGATCAAGATCACCCGCCAGGAAATCGGCCGCATTGTCGGCTGCTCCCGCGAGATGGTCGGCCGGGTACTCAAGAGTCTGGAAGCTCAGGGTCTCGTCTACGTCAAAGGCAAGACCATGGTGGTATTCGGTACTCGCTGATCGTGTTCAGCCCGCTGCCTGTCAAACGCGGCGAGCGGGCGGTCACTCCGGATCGGCAACGACAGGAGCCACGCGGCCACGTGAACGATCAGGGTAGAACAGGCGCTGCAGTTCCACGCCTGGCTGTTCGGCACGCATGAATGCCTCGCCCACCAGAAACGCATAGACCTGATTGATCTCCATCAGCTCGACATCGGCACGATTGAAGATCCCGCTCTCGGTCACCACCAGCCGCTCCTTTGGAACCCGTGGCAACAGATCCAAGGTGGTTTCCAGATTGACTTCGAAGGTATGCAGGTTGCGGTTGTTGATACCCACCAGCGGTGTTTCCAGACGCAGCGCACGTTCGAGTTCGGCAGCGTCGTGCACCTCTACCAGCACGTCCAGCCCCTGCTCCTTCGCTACTGCCGCCAGCTCGTGCATGCGCGCATCATCCAGTGCCGCGACGATCAGCAGAATGCAGTCGGCGCCAAGCGCTCGCGCCTCGACCACCTGATACGGGTCGATCATGAAATCCTTGCGGATAACCGGCAGCGAGCACGCTGCCCGCGCCTGCTGCAGGTATTCATCGGCGCCCTGAAAGAAATCGATATCGGTCAGCACTGACAGGCAAGCAGCGCCTCCAGCCTCGTAGCTCGCGGCAATCTCGGCGGGCAGAAACGGATCGCGAATAACCCCCTTGCTTGGCGAAGCCTTCTTCACCTCGGCGATGACGGCCGGCTCCTTGCTGCGTACCCGACGCTCCAGCGCCGCGGCGAAGCCGCGTACCGGATCGGCAACAGCCGCCCGCTGCTCGAGCTCGCTCAACGCGACCTGGCGACTGCGCTGGGCAACCTCCTCGAACTTGCGAGCGATGATCTTTTCCAGCACGGTCGGCACGCTCATTTCTGGTTCTCCTGCTTGAACACTGCGGTGAAGGACACCAGTTCCTCCAGCTTGTCACGCGCCAGCCCGGTGCTGAGCGCGTCATGGGCCATCTCGACACCCTGCTTCAGGCTGCTCGCCAGATCGGCTGCGTAGAGCGCAGCGCCAGCATTGAGCACGATCATGTCGGCAGCCTTCTGACCGTTCTCGCTCTGCCGACGGCCTAGCGCATCACGGATCAAGGCCAGCGAACCCTGTGCATCCTCGACGTTCAGACCGATCAGGCTCTGGCTCTTGATGCCGAAGTCTTCCGGCTGAACGCTGTATTCGCGGATTTCACCGTCTTTCAGCTCGGCGACATGCGTCGGCGCCGCCAGGCTGATTTCATCCAGCCCATCCTGCGCATGCACCACCAGCACATGCTTGCTGCCCAGCCGCGCCAGCACTTCGGCCATCGGCCGGCACAACGCCTTGCTGAACACGCCAAGCACCTGATGACGGACGCCGGCCGGGTTGGCCATGGGGCCGAGGATATTGAACAGGGTACGCAGGCCGAGTTCGCGGCGAGGGCCAGCTGCGTGCTTCATGGCGCCATGATGGGCCGGGGCGAACATGAAGCCGACGCCCACGGTATCGACGCTGCGCGCCACCTGCTCGGGCGTCAGGTCGAGAAAGACCCCGGCCGCCTCGAGCAGGTCGGCGCTGCCGCTCTTGCCGGATACCGCGCGGTTACCGTGCTTGGCGACCTTGCCGCCAGCGGCCGCAACGACGAACGAGGCAGCAGTGGACACGTTGAAGATATTCATCCCGTCGCCACCGGTGCCACAGGTGTCGACCAGCTTGTCGGTATCGAAACGCACCGGAGCGGCCAGCTCGCGCATGACCTGCACGGCGCCGACGATCTCGTCGATGGTTTCGCTCTTCATGCGCATGCCCATGAGGAACGCACCGACCTGCGCGTCTGTGCACTGACCGGTCATGATCTGGCGCATCACCGCCTGCATCTCTTCGGTGGTCAGGTCGAGCTGACCGACGATGCGGTTGAGGGCTTCCTTGATATCCATCAGCGCACACCTCCGGTCTGCTTCAGAAAATTCGCGAACAGCTCATGGCCCTGTTCAGTGAGGATCGATTCGGGGTGGAACTGCACGCCCTCGATGTTCAGTGTCTTGTGGCGCAAGCCCATGATTTCGTCGACCGTGCCATCGTCCAGCTGGGTCCAGGCGGTGATCTCCAGACAGTCGGGTAGCGTTTCGCGCTTGACCACCAGCGAGTGGTAACGGGTGACGGTCAGCGGATTGTTGAGCCCGGCGAACACACCCTGATCATGGTGAAACACCGGGCTGGTCTTGCCGTGCATGGCCTGACGGGCGCGCACCACATCGCCACCGAAGGCCTGACCAATGCTCTGGTGGCCGAGGCAGACGCCGAGAATCGGCAACTTGTCGGCGAAATGACGAATCAGCTCCAGCGACACGCCGGCCTCGTTCGGCGTGCACGGGCCGGGCGAGACGACGATACGCTCCGGATTCAGCGCTTCGATTTCGGCCACGCTCAGTTCGTCGTTGCGCACCACTTTCACGTCAGCGCCCAGTTCGCCGAGGTACTGCACGACGTTGTAGGTAAAGGAATCGTAGTTATCCAGCATCAACAGCATGATCAGTTCTCCTGCTGGTCGCGTTCGGCCAGGGCCACCGCACGGAACATGGCGCGGCGCTTGTTCAGCGTCTCTTCCCATTCGAGCGCCGGCTGCGAGTCGGCGACGATACCGGCACCGGCCTGCACGTGCAGCTCGCCGTCCTTGATCACCGCAGTACGGATGGCGATGGCGGTGTCCATGTTGCCGTTCCAGGCGAGATAGCCGACGGCGCCGCCGTAGACACCACGCTTGACCGGCTCCAGCTCATCGATGATTTCCATGGCGCGGATCTTCGGTGCACCCGAGAGCGTGCCGGCCGGCAGGATCGCGCGCAGCGCGTCCATCGCCGTCAACGGTGCCTTGAGCTGACCGGTGACGTTGGAAACGATGTGCATGACATTCGAATAGCGCTCGATGACCATCTTCTCGGTCAACCGCACCGTGCCGGTCTCGGCGACACGACCGACGTCGTTGCGGCCCAGGTCGATCAGCATCAGGTGTTCAGCAAGCTCCTTGGCATCGCTGAGCAGGTCCTGCTCCAGCGCCAGATCAGCTTCTTCGTTGGCACCGCGTGGACGGGTGCCGGCGATGGGGCGGACCGTGACCAGGCCTTCCTCGACCCGCACCAGCACTTCCGGCGACGACCCCACCACGTGGAAGTCGCCGAAGTTGAAGAAGTACATGTAGGGCGTCGGGTTGAAGCAACGCAGCGCGCGGTAGAGATCGATCGGCGCTGCCTTGAACGGGATCGACATGCGCTGGGAAATCACCACCTGCATGCAGTCGCCGGCAAGGATGTAGTCCTTGATGCGGTTGACCGCCTGCTCGTAATCCTCGCGGCTGAAGCTGGAGCGGAAGGTCGGTTCGGCACCGTTGCTCTTTTCGAAATCCAGGCCCAGGCGCGGCGTGATCGACTGGCGCAGCTTCGCCCGCAGCGCCTGCAGGCGGGCCTGACCTGCCTCGTAGGCTTCCGCCTGCGAAGGGTCGACCAGCACGATGCAGTGCAGCTTGCCGGCGAGGTTGTCGAACACCACCACGGCGTCGGAAACCATCAGCAGGATATCCGGTGTGCCCAGCGGATCCGGGTTGGGGCAATTGCCCAGTTTGCGCTCGACATAGCGCACGCTGTCGTAGCCGAAGTAGCCGACCAGCCCGCCATTGAAGCGCGGCAGGCCTTCGACCGGCGCGACGCGGTAGCGCTGCTGGAAGGATTCGACGAAGGCCAGCGGATCTTCGACCTCGCAGGCCTCGGTCTCGATGCCATCGGTGGCCACGCTGATGCGGTGATCCTGCACGCGCAGTACCGTGCGGCATGGCAGGCCAATGATCGAATAGCGCCCCCACTTCTCGCCGCCCTGAACGGATTCGAGCAGATAGGAGTTCGGCGCATCGGCCAGTTTCAGGTACAGCGACAGCGGCGTGTCGAAGTCGGCAAGGGTTTCGAATGACAGGGGGATGCGGTTATGGCCTTCGGCGGCCAAACGCAGGAATTCTTCGCGGGTCATGTCAGCCTCGTGGTCTGAGGAGGGTTCGAACGAACAACGGCAAACGCGCCGGCCTGGCCGGCAGGAAAAAGTCAGGCGCGCCAGCGCCAACGGGCCAGGGCCTTGATGACTGTCATCCATTGTCTGCGGGTGAGCACCACGAGCGGATCTCTTCGGTGGGTCAGAAAGAGTCCGGCCACACTAGCGCAGCCCCGGAGCCGAAGCAACCAGCTCGCGCAGGTCGTCGAGCACCAGCGCCGGCTGCTCATCCGCGATGGGCTCGCCGTGGTTGTAGCCGTAGGTAAGCGCGACACAGCGTACTGTCGCGGCCTTGGCAGCCCGTACGTCGTTGAGTGAGTCACCGACGAATAGCGATTCGCCGGGCGCAACGCCCGCCTTGTCCATCACCCAGAACAGCGCCGCCGGATCGGGTTTCTGCTGCGGCAAGGTATCGCCGCCGACCAGCCAACCGAAGTAACCGGCCAGCCCCTTTTCCTCCAGCAGCGGTTCGATGAACTGCGCCGGTTTGTTGGTGATGATCGCAAGCTTCACCTCACGCTCGCGCAGCCAGTCCAGGCATTCACGAACGCCCGGATAGACAGCGGTCAGCTCGTGGCCGCCGGCGTAGGCCTGCATGAACAGCGCCAGCGCCTCGTCGGCCAACTCGTCGCCTACGCCGTCATGCTCCAGCCGATCGGCCAAGGCGCGACGCACCAGCACGCGCGAGCCATTGCCGACCCAGTCGCGTACCCGCTCGATGCCGACGGGCTCGCGACCGAGCAGCATCAGCATCTTGTCCACTGCGGCCGCCAGGTCCGGTACCGAGTCCATCAGGGTGCCGTCCAGATCGAACATCACCAGCCGTGGCAGCGTGCCGTCGAACAGTTGCTCCAGGCGGGTCATGGACGGGCCAGCGCCAGCTCGGCGCGCATCTGGTCGATCACCGCCTTGTAGTCCGGCTGGTTGAAGATCGCCGAGCCGGCGACGAAGGTGTCGGCGCCGGCTGCGGCGATCTCGCGGATGTTCTTCGGATTGACGCCGCCATCGATCTCCAGGCGAATCTCGCGGCCACTGGCGTCGATCAGCGCACGCGCTTCACGCAGCTTGTCGAGAGTATTGGGGATGAACTTCTGCCCGCCGAAACCGGGGTTGACGCTCATCAGCAGGACCATGTCGACCTTGTCCATCACGTACTTGAGCACGTCCAGCGGTGTCGCCGGGTTGAACACCAGGCCAGCCTTGGCGCCGCCGTCCTTGATCAGCTGCAGCGAACGGTCGATGTGCTCCGAGGCTTCCGGGTGGAAGGTGATGTAGCTGGCACCGGCTTCGAGGAAATCGCCGATCATGCGATCCACCGGCTTGACCATCAGGTGCACGTCGATGGGCGCGGTGACGCCATGCTTGCGCAGCGCCGAGCAGACCATCGGGCCGATGGTGAGGTTGGGCACGTAGTGGTTGTCCATCACGTCGAAATGGACGATGTCGGCGCCGGCGGCCAGCACGTTGTCCACTTCCTCGCCCAGGCGGGCGAAATTGGCGGAAAGAATCGAAGGGGCGATGGCGAACGGCTGCATGACGACCTCGGGTAGCACGGCAAGATGCCGCGCATTGTACCCGAGGGGTCAGGGTTGCGGCGCGCCTGACATCCGCCACGAATGCCGGCGCGCCAGGTCGGATCAGGTCAGCTCGTCGAAGCACTCGCCAATGATGGCCAGGCCGCGCTCGAGCAGCTCGTCTTCGACGGTCAGCGGCACCAGCACCCGCAGCACGTTGTAGTAAGTGCCACAGGACAGCAGGATCAGCCCCTTGTCCCGCGCCCGGGCGACGATCTGCGACGTGAGCGCCGCGGCCGGTCGCGCCAGGTCGCCATCCTCGAACAGCTCGATGGCGATCATCGCACCGAGCCCGCGCACCTCGCCGATCTCCTTGTGCTTGGCCTGGATCGCCTTGAGGCCGGTGGTCAGCCTCTCGGCTACCGCCTTGCAGCGGTCGAGCAGCTGCTCCTCCTCGAAGATTTCCATGACCGCCAGCGCCGCTGCGCAGGACAGCGGATTGCCGGCGTAAGTGCCGCCCAGCCCGCCGGGCGCGATGGCATCCATGATCTCGGCCTTGCCGCACACGCCGGCGATCGGGAAGCCACCACCGACGGATTTGGCGAAGGTGGTCAGGTCGGCGACCACGCCCATCTGCTCCATGGCGAAGAAGGTGCCGGTGCGCCCGGCGCCGGTCTGCACCTCGTCGGCGATCAGCAGGATGCCGTGCTCGTCGCAGAGCGCGCGCAAACGGGCCATGAAGGCCTTCGGCGCGACGTTGAAGCCACCCTCGCCCTGCACCGGCTCGATGATGATCGCGGCGATGTCGCGTGGCTCGGCGTCGTTCTTGAAGATGCGCTCGATGCTCGCGATCGAGTCATCGACGCTGACGCCATGAATCGCGCAGGGATACAGCGCACGGAAGATGCCGCCGGGCATCAGGCCCATGCCCGCCGAATAAGGCACGACCTTGCCGGTCAGGCCGAGGGTCATCATGGTGCGGCCGTGATAGGCGCCAGTGAAGGCAATCACGCCGGCACGGCCGGTGGCGGCGCGGGCGATCTTCACCGCGTTCTCTACGGCCTCGGAGCCGGTGGTGACCAGCAGGGTCTTTTTGGCGAAATCACCCGGCACCCGCGCGTTGATCTTCTCGCACAGCTCGACGTACGGCTCATAGGCCAGCACCTGGAAGCAGGTGTGGGTGAGCTTGTGCAGCTGGTCTTCCACCGCCTTGACGATCTTCGGGTGCAGGTGGCCGGTATTCAGCACGGCGATGCCGCCGGCGAAATCGATGAACTCGCGGCCCTCCACATCCACCACGCTGCTGTTCTTCGCGTGGTCGGCAAAGATCGGGTGGATCTGGCCGACGCCACGGGGAACGGCGGCGACACGGCGTTGCATCAGCGATTCGTTGGTCTTGCTCATAAGCTCCTCGGTAGCCGCTCATCGTCGGCACGGGTCATGAAGAACGCCAGGAAGCGGGTGCGGCAGCATACGATGATCGACTGCCGCACCCTCCGGAGCGTTCGGATTACAGTAAAACTCCGTGCATTATTTTGCACGCCTGATTTGAGCAGCTTGGTCAGATGCCGCCCAGGCACAGGTATTTGATTTCCACGTATTCATCCAGGCCGTACTTCGAGCCTTCACGGCCGAGGCCCGATGCCTTCATCCCGCCGAACGGCGCCACCTCGGTGGAGATCACCCCAGTGTTGATGCCGACCATGCCGTACTCCAGCGCCTCGGCGACACGGAACACCCGACTCAGGTCGCGTGCGTAGAAGTAGGCGGCGAGGCCGAACTCGGTGTCGTTGGCCTGGCGGATCACCTCGGCCTCATCGTGGAAGCGGAACAGCGGCGCCAGCGGCCCAAAGGTTTCCTCGCGCGCCACGGCCATCTCGGCGGTGACGCCGCCCACCAGCGTCGGCTCGAAGAAGTTGCCACCCAAGGCATGGGGTTTGCCGCCGACCAGCAGGGCGGCGCCCTTGGCGAGGGCGTCCTGCAGATGGCGCTGCACCTTGGCCACGGCCGCGGCGTCGATCAGCGGACCGGTGGTCACGCCCTCCTCCGCTCCGTTGCCGACCTTCAGCCGCGCGACCGCCGCGGAGAATTTGTCGACGAAGGCGTCGTAGATGCCGTCCTGCACGTAGATGCGGTTGGCACAGACGCAGGTCTGCCCGGCGTTGCGGTACTTGGAGATCATCGCGCCCTCGACCGCCGCGTCCAGATCGGCATCATCGAAGACGATAAAGGGTGCGTTGCCGCCCAGCTCCAGGGAGAGCTTCTTCAGCGTCGGCGCGCACTGTTGCATCAGCTTGATGCCCACCGCCGTCGAGCCGGTGAACGAGAGCTTGCGCACCACCGGGTTTTCACAGAGCTCGGCGCCTACTTCGCGGGACATGGCGGCATCGGCGGTGATCACGCTGAACAGCCCCGCCGGGATGCCCGCACGCTCGGCCAGTACGGCCAGCGCCAGTGCCGAGAACGGTGTCTGCGGAGCCGGCTTCAGCACCATGGCACAGCCCGCGGCGAGGGCCGGGCCGGCCTTGCGGGTGATCATCGCGCTGGGGAAATTCCACGGCGTGATCGCCGCGGTGACACCGACCGGCTCCTTCTGCACCAGGATGCGCTTGTCGCCGGCGTGGGCCGGGATCACGTCGCCGTAGAGGCGCTTGCCCTCCTCCGCGAACCACTCGAGGAAGGATGCGGCGTAGGCCACTTCGCCGCGTGCCTCGACCAGCGGCTTGCCCTGTTCGGCGGTCATGATCCGCGCCAGGTCTTCCTGGTTCTCCAGCGTCAGCTCGTACCAGCGCCGCAGGCGCGCGGCGCGCTCCTTCGCAGTCAGCGCGCGCCAGGCCGGCTGGGCTGCCTGCGCGGCTTCGATGGCGCGGCGGGTTTCGCCGCGGCCCATGTTCGGCACGGCGCCGATCAACTCGCCGGTGGCCGGATTGAAGATCTCGGTGCGCGCGCCACTGTCGGCCTCGCACCATTCGCCGTTGAGATAGGCCGTTTGGCGCAACAGATCGGGTTGCCCAAGTTGCAGAGTCATGTGCGTATTCCGTCAGGCAGGTTGTTGGGTGCGCAGCTTCTCGGCGCGGCCTCGCAGCCACTCCAGGGTCAGCAACAGAGCGATGGAGAAGCCGATCAGCAGCGTCGCCGCGGCGGCGATGGTCGGGCTGAGGTTTTCGCGGATGCCGCTGAACATCTGCCGCGGCAGGGTGATCTGCTCGGGGCCGGCGAGGAACAGCGTCACCACCACTTCATCGAACGAGGTGGCGAAGGCGAACAGCGCGCCGGAAATCACCCCCGGCGCAATCAGCGGCAGGGTCACCCGGAAGAACGCCGTCAGCGGCGAGGCGCCAAGGCTCGCCGCGGCGCGCACCAGGTTGTAGTTGAAGCCCTGCAGCGTCGCCGACACCGTGATGATCACGAAGGGCACGCCAAGCACCGCGTGCACGAGGATCAGCGACAGGTAGCTGTTGCCCATGCCCAGCGGGGCAAAGAACAGGTAGCTGGCCACACCGATGATCACCACCGGCACCACCATCGGCGAGATCAGCACCGTCATCAGCAGCGCCTTGCCGCGAAATTCCGCGCGGGTCAGGCCGACCGCCGCCAGGGTGCCGAGCACCACGGCGAGAAAGGTCGCGGCGGGCGCGATAAGCAGGCTGTTCTTCAGCGAGCGCATCCAGTCCGCCGAGGTGAACAGCGCCTCGTACCAGCGCAGCGAGAAGCCCTGCAGCGGATAGACCAGGAACGAGCCGGAGTTGAACGACAGCGGCACGATGACCAGCACTGGCACGATCAGAAACAGCAGCACCAGCGCGCAGAGGATGCGCAGCGCGTAGTACCAGGCCCGCTCGACGGGCGACATATAGGGGCTCAGCATGAACGGTTCTCCTGCCCGGCATGAAGACTCTGAAAAGGCGGCCGCGCCGCGACGTGCGTCATCTCAACCCAGCCGCAGGCGGCTGGCACCGACCAGCCAGCTGTAGATGACGTACAGCAGCATGGTGGCGAGCAGCAGCAGACCGCCCAGCGCCGTGGCCATGCCCCAGTTGATGGTGGTGTTGGTGTAGAAAGCGACGAAGTAGCTGACCATCTGGTCGTTCGGGCTGCCGAGCAGCGCCGGGGTGATGTAGTAGCCGATGGCGATGATGAACACCAACAGGCTGCCGGCACCGACACCGGCCAGCGTCTGCGGGAAGTACACCCGCCAGAAGCTGGCGAACGGGTGACAGCCTAGTGACACCGCCGCACGCATGTAGCTCGGCGAGATGTTCTTCATCACGCTGTAGATCGGCAGGATCATGAACGGCAGCAGGATATGCACCATGGCGATGTACACGCCGGTGCGGTTGAACACCAGCTGCAGCGGCTCGTCGATCAGGCCCATCTTGAGCAGCGCGCCGTTGATCAGCCCGCCCGACTGCAGCAGCACGATCCACGCCGCCACGCGCACCAGAATCGAGGTCCAGAAGGGCAGCAGCACCAGGATCATCAGCAGGTTGCTCTGCCGCGCCGGCAGGTTGGCCAGGAGATAGGCCAGCGGATAGGCCAGCAGCAGGCAGATCACCGTGATCACCAGGCCCATCCAGAAGGTCCGGGCGAAGATGTCCAGGTACACCGCCTGATCCGGCGAGACCTTGGCCAGCTCACCCAGCTCGTCGATGCGGTGATCCAGCGCCGCCAGCAGGTAATAACCGGTCACCGCACTGTCGTTACGCTGGATGATCTGCCAGAACGCCGGATCGCCCCAGCGCTCGTCGAGCGACTCCAGTGCCTCCTGATACGACGCGGGCGTCTCGCGGAACGGCAGCGCCCGCGCGGTCTTGGTCAGCAGGCTGCGATAGCCGGCCAGCTCCATGTTCAGCCGCTTGGACAGATCGCCCAGGCTCTGTTCACGGCGCGCCTGATACAGATCCTCGGCCAACGCCTGGTAGGCGGGCTCGGCCGGCAATCCGCGACCATCCCATGCGGCCAGCGCCGCCAGCGTGCGCGGCAGCGTGTTCACCACCTCGGGGTTCTCGACACTGCGCCAGAGCAGCGAGGCGATGGGCACCAGGAAGGTCAGCAGCACGAACAGCAGCAGCGGCAGGATCAGCGCCTGCGACTTGAGCTTGTTCACCCGTTCGGCCCGTGCCAGTCGCTGTTTCAGATTGGGCTCGGCGATCTCGTTCGCCGGCAGGGATATTGCTGTGGCCATGAAGACTCCGCGATTCGTTCCGATAGCTGGGACCGGCCCCGCCCATGCGGCGGGGCTCCAGGGTCAGCGTGCTGCCCAGGCGTTGAAACGCTGTTCGAGCTGTTCGCCGTAGTCGGCCCAGAAGGTCACGTCCATCGCCACCTGGTCGGCGATGTTCTCCGGCGCGGTGGGCATCTGTGCCAGGCGCTTTTCATCCAGCAACGACACGGCCTGGGTGTTCGCCGGGCCGTAGGCGATGTTCTCGGAATAAGCCTTCTGCTGCTGCGGCTCGACGGTGAAGGCGATGAACTTGCGTGCCTGCTCCTGGCTCTTGGCGCCCTTGGGGATGGCCCAGGAATCGAAGTCGTAGATGCCGCCGCTCCAGACGATCTGCAGGTTGCTCTCGTTCTGCACGGCAGCGATGCGGCCGTTGTAGGCGCTGCTCATCACCACGTCGCCGGAGGCGAGGAACTGCGGCGGCTGCGCGCCGGCTTCCCACCACTGGATATGCGGCTTGAGCTGATCGAGCTTCCTGAAGGCGCGGTTCTGGCCGTCCTTGGTAGCCAGTACCTTGTAGACGTCCTTGACCGGCACACCGTCGGCCATTAGTGCGAACTCAAGGGTGTACTTGGCGCCCTTGCGCAGGCCGCGCTTGCCGGGGAATTTCTCGGTATCCCAGAAATCCGCCCAGTTCGCCGGTGCGCTTTTCAGCTTGTCGGCGTTGTAGGCCAGCACCGTCGACCAGACGAAGAAGCCAACGCCGCAGGGCTGGATCGCGCCTTCGACGAAGTCGTCCGGATTGCCGACGAGGCCCGGGTCGAGCTCCTCGAACAGCCCTTCGTCGCAACCACGGGACAGCTCCGGCGACTCCACTTCCACCAGGTTCCACGACACGCTGTTGGTGTCGACCATCGCCTTGACCTTGGCCATTTCGCCGTTGTATTCGCCGGCGACGATGCGGCCGTGACCGGCGGCTTCCCAAGGCTGATAGAAGGCCTTGACCTGGGCCTGCTTGTTGGCGCCGCCGAAGCTCACCGCGGTGAGGCTGTTGGCAGTGGCTTGACCGGCGCAGACGAGCCCGAGCGCCAGCGCGGACAGTTTCAGGTAGTTGCTCATACCAGTTCGCTCCTTGATGCAGTTGTTTGGGTTTCTTGTTCGCTTCGCTTCAAGCCGCCTGCAGTGGATCGAGCGCGCGAACGTGCTCGACATGCCAGCCGATCGGGACCACGTCGCCGACGCGCAGGGCGCTGTCGAACTCGGCGATCGGCTGCTTGACGAAGAAATCGCTGACGCCGCAGACCTCGAGGCGGATGCGGATGTGGTCGCCCAGGTAGATGAACTCGGCAACGCGCCCGGTGAAGCGGTTCGGGCAGTTGGCACTGGCACCGTTGAGCAGCACCCGCTCCGGGCGGATCGACAGGCTGACCGGCGCTCCCGCCGCACCGACGTTGACGGCCAGCGCCTCGACGGTTTCGCCGCGGCCGAGCTTGACCGTGCAGCTGTCGCCACGCCGGTCGAGCAGATGTGCCGGCAGACGGTTGTTCTCGCCAAGGAAGTTGGCGACGAAGGTGTTCACCGGCTTTTCGTACAGGGTGCGCGGGTCTTCGATCTGCTGGATCTGGCCCTGATGGAACACTGCTACCCGATCGGACATGGTCAGCGCCTCGCCCTGATCGTGGGTGACGTACACCACGGTGACGCCGAGGCGTTCGTGCAGGTGCTTGATCTCCATCTGCATCTGCTCGCGCAACTGCTTGTCCAGTGCGCCCAGGGGTTCGTCCATCAGCACCAGCTGCGGTTCGAACACCAGCGCGCGGGCCAGTGCCACGCGCTGTTGCTGGCCGCCGGAGAGCTGCGCCGGATAGCGGTTGCGAAAGCCCTCCAGCTGGACCATCGCCAGGGCGCGCTTGACCCGTTCCTTGATGTCCGGCTTGGCCATGCCGCGCACGCTGAGGGGGAACGCCAGGTTTTCCGACACGGTCATGTGCGGGAACAGCGCGTAGTTCTGGAACACCATGCCCATGTCGCGCTTGTGCGGCGGCACGTTGTTGATCGCCCGGCCATCGAGGAGGATTTCCCCCGCGGTGGGCGTCTCGAAGCCGGCCAGCATCATCAGGCTGGTGGTTTTGCCCGAGCCGGACGGCCCGAGCAGGGTGAGGAATTCGCCGCGGCGGATGTCCAGATTCAGATCCCTGACGATCAGCGACTCACCGTCATAGCTCTTCTGGATGCCGCGAAAGCTCACCAGGATATCGTTCGCCGTTGACTCGACCATGCTGCTGCACCTGCGTAACCGTTGAACCGTGGCCACAGCGTAGAAGCGCAGCGGCGGCGGAAAAATCGGTACAGCGGAGCGATTGGCCTAGGCGTGCAGGAGAGTCGCGTGTAGGGAACGCCCTACAGACAGGTCCGCGGGAGGGAGCTCAGACCAGCTTGTGCTCCATGGCGTAGCGCACCAGATCGGCCACCGAATGCGCGGCCAGCTTCTGCATCAGGCGGGCCTTGTGGGTGCTGATGGTCTTGCTGCTCAGCGCCAGCTTGCCGGCGATGTCGTTTACCGAATCGCCCTGCACCAGCCGTTCGAACACCGAGTATTCGCGCTCGGAAAGCAATGCATGGGGCGGCCGCGAATCGGTCAGGCCAACCTCGAAGACCATGCGGTCGGCCAGCGCCGGATCGATGTAGCGGCCGCCACCGGCCACCTTGCGCAGGGCGGTGAGCAGCAGCGCCGGCTCGCTGTCCTTGGTCGCGTAGCCGGCCGCGCCGATCTTCAGCGCCCGCGCCGCCATCTGTGCTTCGTCGTGCATCGACAGCACCAGCACCGCCGGCGGCTGGGTGAGCGCGCGGATCCGGGGGATCGCCTCGAGGCCGTTGACGCCGGGCATGGAGATGTCCAGCAGCACCACATCGCAACTGATCTGGCGCAGCTGGTCGAGCAACTGCTGGCCGTTGGCGGCTTCGCCGACCACCTGCATGTCACGCGCCATGCCGATCAGCTGCTTGATGCCCTCGCGGACGATGGTGTGATCCTCGGCGACCATGACCCTGATCATGACGGCAATGCTCCAGTGCTTGCGGCTGATGGAAGCGGCAGCGGGTCCAGTGGAACCCGCGCCGTGATGGTGGTGCCCTCGCCGGGCTGGCTGTCGATTATCAGTTGCCCGCCAAGCATCTGCACCCGCTCGCGCATGCCGACCAGGCCGAACGAACTACCGGCGCCGCGCGCGGCGAGCGGAAAACCGCAACCATCGTCGCTGACGCGCAGACAGAGCATGTTGCCTTCGAGCAGCAGCTGCACACTGACCGTCTGCGCCTGGGCGTGGCGCATCACGTTGGTCAGCGACTCCTGAAGAATGCGGAACAGGCCGATGGCCTTGGCGTTGCCCAGCAGTGGGGGGCATTCCGGCACCTCGACCAGACAGGCCACGCCGCTGCGCTCTTCGAAGCGCCGCGCCTGCCATTCCACGGCCGAGGCAATGCCGGCATCGAGAATCGGCGGGCGCAGCGCGGTGGCGACATCGCGCACCCGCTGGAACAGCTGGGCGATCAGCCGCTTCATGCTTTCCAGCCGCTGCGCCAGGGCCGGATCGAGGTCGGCGAAGCCCAGCTCGCACATCGAGGTCTCGAGCTTGAGTACGGTGAGCACCTGCCCCAGCTCGTCGTGCACCTCGCGGGCGATGTGCGCCTTCTCCTCCTCGCGCACCGTCTCCAGGTGCGCGGCCAGCTCGCGCAATTGCGCCCGCGAGGCATCCAGCTCCAGCTCGATGCGCTTGTTGTCGGTGATGTCCCAGACGATGCCGTCCCACACCTGGCGGCCATCCGGCTGGCCACGCACCGAGGCTCGGATATCGGCCCAGCGCACCTCGCCATCGCGATTGAGGATGCGCCCCTGCCAGCGCCAGTCCTGGCTTTTCTCCAGTGCCAGCTGCTGACTGGCCCAGTAGCCGGCCTCGTCGTCGGCGTGCACCAGGCTGCGGATGCCCTGCCCCGGCTGCAACAGGCGCTCGGCGGAGTAGCCAACCAGGCGCTGGCTGGCTTCGCTGATATAGGCGACCCGTACCGGCGCCTGCGGCCCGTCGCGCTCCAGGCGGAACACCAGCCCCGGCACGTTGCCGGCCATGGCCTTGAGGCGCGCCTCGCTCTCCTGCAGCTGGGCGCTGGCGCGACGCCGCTCGGTGATGTCGGCAAGGAAGACCACCAGATATTCACGACTGCCGAAACGCAGGAAGCTGTAGGTGACCGCCGCCGGAAAGCGCTGGCCGTCAGCGCGCAGCCATTCACATTCGTGCACCTGGCGGTCGTCTTCGCCGGTGCGCGCGGCGCGCCAGCGCGCCAGCCAGGCATCCATGCCCAACGCCGGGTCGAAGGTTTCCAGTGGCTGATCGAGCAACCCCCCGGAGGCATGCCCGAGCAGCACCTCGGCGGCCTGGTTGGCGTAGCGCACGCGGCTGTCCCAGTTGAGCCAGAGGATGCCGACGGTGCTGTGATCGAGACAGAACTGGGTCAGTCGCTGTGCTTCCTCGGCCGCCTCGCGCAGCTCGATGTCGCGGCGGGCGGTCTTCAGCCGGCTTTCCAGCAGGCCGTGCTGGCGGCGCTGCCAGGCCAGCATCAGCAGGCAGGCCAGGAGCAGGACGCCGAGCAGCAGGCTGAGACTGCGCCAGTAGCTGACCTCACGACCGAGGTCGATGCTGCGGGTCTTGAGCCACTGCTCCTGCAACTGACTGAATTCCCGCGCCGGAAATTGCCGCAGCGCCGTATCGAGCACGGCAGCGAGTTCAGGGCTGTCACGCCGCGATGCGATTCGCAGCAGCTGCGGGTTGCCCAGATCACCAACCACCGCCAGCGAGTCGTACTCCACTTGCTGCGACAGCCGCGCGAACACCGGCTCGTCGATCACGGCATAGCTGGCCTTGGCTTCCAGCACCTGACGCAGCGCATCGGCCTGGCTGGTCGCGGTCAGCACGGTGATATTGGGATAGTTGCTGGCAAGGAACTCGGTGATCGGTCCCGGCCCGACGGCGGAAACCAGCTCGCTCGGGTGCAGGTACTCCAGGTCGATGGCGCGCGGACCGCCGCGATCACCGACGAGCAAACGCGGAATGCGCAGGAAGGGATCGCTGTAGCGCCACAGCCGCAGGCCGGCCGGCGTCTGGCGCAGGCCCGGCGCCACATCGATCAGGCCTTCGCGGGCGGCCTTTTCCAGTGCATCTTCGTCAGCGAAGCGGCGCCAGTGCAGGCGCACACCGAGATCGTCCGCCAGATGCTCGATCAGCTGCACATGAAAGCCTGACAGGCGCCGCTGGCGCTGGTCATACTCGGCATAGGGCGCGCCCATCACCACCCCCACACGCCACTCCGGATGCTGCTCCAGCCAGGCGCGGCTGTCGTCGTCGAGCGTCACGGCGCTGGCCGCTAAAGGCAGCATGAGGCTAATGAGGAGAAGGAAACGCAGGGTTGAGGCGAGCATATATTCACGCAATTGATGGGCGTGCCGACACGCTGTTGTAATGCATAACCCCTGCCGGCGCCAGCGTGGTGCCGACACCCATAGCGGAGACAATCCATGCGTCGCTTGCCTGCCCTAGTGCTTTTGTTCGGCGTCGCGCTTGGCGGCGGCGTGCCGTACATGGCCGCGGCGCAGGAACCGGAGGCGGCTCAGGAAGCACCGGCGGACGAGCCGGTAGCAACGCCACGACCCTCGCCGCACACTCGCAGCCAGGCGCTGGCAGAGGGGCTGCAACGGCAGCTCGACGCCGCCGCCCAGCTGCAACTGGGCGATGAGGACAGGTTCCTCGCACTCTGGCACCCGGCCAATACGGCAAAAGCCCGCGGCGTGCTCGTCATCGTGCCAAGCGAAGGCGAAACCGCCGATTGGCCACGCGCAATCGGCCCGCTACGGCGCGGCCTCCCCGAGCATGGCTGGCATACCCTGAGCCTGACGCCCGCCGATTCTGCCCTGACGCCCGGTCCGCGCATTCCCGCAGCGCCAGCAGCAACCGAGGCGCCTGATACGCAAGGAGCACCGGACGCAGACGAGACAGGCCAGTCTTCCGATCCCGGCAGCGCCGGTTATCTACCCGAGCAGACAGCACCTGGGGACAGCGACGAGCCAGCGACGGAACCGCCGCAAGCGGATGAGACCACAGAGCAACCAAGCCACGCCGAACGGATGCAGGCGCGTATCGACGCGGCGATCGAACACGCCCGTACGCTGCAGGCACCGATGATCGTCCTGGTCGGCCATGGCACTGGCGCCTACTGGGCAAGCCAGTATCTGGCGCAACTTCAGACGCCGGATATCGCCCAGCTGGCGCTGATCGATCCACGCACGCCGCTAGTACCGGAGCAGCCATTGGAAACCTACCTTGCGGCGCTCGCCATCGGCGTAGGCGATTTCTACATGAGCGATCGGCCGGCTGCACAAGAGCAAGCCAGGCAACGGCGCAACGCGGCGCGCCGTGCCGGCCACAAGGATTACCGACAGGTCGTGCTGACAAATCTGACCGGCGATCGGGACTACGAACAGGAACAACTGGTGCGCCGCGTACGGGGCTGGCTGGACCGCAAGCCAGCCCGGTAGGTTCGTATCAGCGAAAGCCGCGGCGCTCGCGGATCAGCGCGTAGGCGCTGTGCAGCTCGCGGGTACGCTCGGTGGCGTCGCGCACCTGAGCGGCGTTCGCACCGGCTCCGGCCTGTTTATCGGGATGATGCTTGCTCAGCAGGCGGCGATAGGCCCGCTTGATCAGCTGCGGATCGGTGTCAGAACGCACACCCAGCAACTGCATGGCCTGTTCATAAGCGCCACCCCGACCGGCCGGAGCCTCCTTGCGCCGGGTTGCGCCCGGGTCCAGCGCCGCCACTTCGGCCGCGTCCCAACCCAGCCACTTGCCCCAGAGCAGCACCAGCTCATGTTCGCGCGCGCCGATTTGTCCCTGCGCACGCGCCATGCGCCAGCAGGCCTGGATCAGGCGGCGATTCTCGTCGCGTTGGCCTCGCAGTCGCTGCAAGGTATCGCGCAGGCCATCACCGCTGGACTTGCCCCGATTGAACGCAGCGATGGCTTGCCGCTGCGCGGCGGCATCTAGACCCTGCCGGCGCATCTCGTCACGGGCAGCCTGGATATGCGCCGGGCTCACGCGTCCGCCGCTCTTGGCCAGACGCCCCAACAGGAAGAACAGCAAATCCTGCCCTAGCAGCATCGGTTTGCCAGCCAGGCGGTCACGCAGGCTGGCCCAGGAATCGAGCCCTAGCCGGCGATCCAGCACCTGTCCCAGCAAACCGCCAAGCAGGGCACCCGGAATGCTGGCCAGCAACCAGCCGATCAGCAGCCCCAACAGCGTGATGGGCCAGAACATGTCAGCGTCGCGCCTCCAGTAGTTGCTCGACTTCCGCCAGGCGCTCGTGGGTACCCACGTCGATCCAGGCTCCGTCAAAGCACTCGCCGGACACCTGCCCATCTGCCATGGCGCGGCGCAACAACGGCGCCAGCTTGAACGCACCCGGCTGGCAGCCTTCGAACAGCACAGGATGCAAGACCGAGATGCCGCTGTAGGTCAGCGCTTCACCATTGCCCTCAGGCTCTCTGACGGCCGCATTCACCAGACTGAAATCACCACCTGGGTGATGCGGCGGGTTGTTCACCAGCACCAGGTGGGCGAGCCCCTGAAGGGGTCGTCTCAGCCGGGCGAAATCGTAGTCGGTCCAGATATCGCCATTGACCACCAGAAACGGCTCGTCGCCGAGCAGCCCCAGCGCCCGGTGAATACCTCCGCCGGTCTCCAGTGGCTCACCTTCGGCCGAATAGCGGATCGCCACGCCGAAGCGGCTGCCATCGCCGAGATAGTCCTCGATCTGCTGCCCGAGCCAGGCATGGTTGATCACCAGCTCGTCGAAGCCGGCGGTCGCCAGGGCACGCACGTGATACTCGATCAGCGGCACGCCGGCGGCGCGCACCAACGGTTTGGGCGTATGCAGCGTCAGCGGGCGCAACCGCTCGCCCTTGCCGGCGGCCAGAATCATCGCCTTCATGCGTGCGGCGCCTGCGGCAGCTCGGCCAGCAGCCGCTGCAGCTCGGCCAGCTCCGGCCTGCGCGCCAGCACGGCCTCGATATAGGCGAAGAAACGCGGCACGTCGGCCAGATAACGTGGCTTGCCGTCGCGATGGCAGATTCGCGCGAAAATGCCGATCACCTTGAGGTGGCGCTGCAGTCCCATCAGGTCGCTGGCCCGCAGGAACTCGTCAAGCGATTCGGGCAGCGGCACGCCCGCAGTGCGCGCCTTGCTCCAGTAACCTTCGAGCCAGGCCTGCACCTGCGTTTCTGGCCAGCTGAGGAAGGCATCCTTGAACAGCGAGGTGATGTCATAGCTGACCGGGCCGAGCACGGCATCCTGAAAATCCAGCACCCCGGGGTTCGGCTCGCTGATCATCAGATTGCGCGGCATGTAGTCGCGATGCACCAGCACCTGCGGCTGTGCCAGCGCCGAGTCGATCAGCTGGCAGCAGACACGCTCCCAGGTGGCCTGCTGCGCCTCAGTGAAGGTATGGCCGAGATGGCGCTGCACATACCACTCGGGGAAGAGCTGCAATTCGCGACGCAGCAACGCTTCGTCGTATGCCGGCATCGGCTGTGCCACCGGATGCAGCTGGAACTTGAGCAGCGCCTCGATGGCATCATCGAACAGCTGATCGGCGTTACTCGCGTCGATGACGTCCAGGTAGGTCTGACGTCCGAGATCGGTCAGCAGCAGAAAGCCGCGCTCGAGGTCGGCCGCGAGCACCTGCGGCACATGCACACCGGCGTCATCCAGCATCTGCGCCACCTTGACGAAGGGCCGGCAGTCTTCCTGAGGCGGCGGCGCATCCATCACGATCAGGCTGCGGTCATCGGCTTGCCAGCGGAAGTAACGGCGAAAACTGGCGTCACTACTCGCCGCAGCGAGCTGCGCGACCGGCACTTCGCCCCAGCCGCAACGGGCGAAGACTTCAGGTAGTTGCTGGTCCAGCCAGGCGCTCAGGTCCAGCAGACGTTGATCTTGATGCGGCATCCAGGGGGTCTCCACGGCGCTAGCCGATAGGCGGGTCATGCTTTATTATCCTGCATCTTTCTCAGCCCATCGAGAGGCGTGCGGCCCAGCCGGCCGATGGCTCGCCGCAAGCACGGACCAAAAAACAAGATGGCAGTCAAATACCCCGCGTTTCGTAAAAAATTCCCTCTACTGGTTACTGGCGGTCTGCTTGCATTGCAACCGGTAGCTGTACCTTTTGTCTTCGCAGCCGAACAGTTTGCCTGTCAACCGGATGCATCCGGTGGCTGGAATTGCGCTTCCAATGTGCCGAGCCAGGCACTGCCGCCGCGCCCGGCACAGAGCGGTAGCGTTGCGGGCACGCCAAGCACCAGCAAGTCGACGACTGCCAAGACACAGCAGCCGACCGCCACCACCAAGCTGGTCACCGAAAGCAAGGGCCGCGCCCTCGCCTCGCGCAGCGCCGACTTCAGCCACCTCGACTGGGTGCCGCGCGATCAGCTGACCCCAGCCCAGCTCGCCGAAACCGGCCCGTACTGTGCCGGCACCTATGTCGAGCCAGATCGTCCCGGCAAGTTCGACACCACGCCGATGAGCGAAGCGCCGACCTATGTCTCGGCCAAGGCGACGCGCTACGAGCAGGAGCAGGAAATCGCCACCCTCGCCGGTGAGGTGGTCCTGCGCCAGGGCAGCATCCAGGTCGAGGCAGACGAAGCCAGCCTGCACCAGCTGGAAAATCGCGGCGAGCTGACCGGCAACGTCCGCTTCCGCGACCGCGACGCACTGCTGGTAGGCGATCGCGCCGAAATCTTCCTCGACAGCGGCGAAGCCAAGGTGGAAAACGCCGAATATGTTGTGCACTCCGGCAAGGTCCGCGGCAGCGCGCAGTACGCCAAGCGCGAAGAGACCGCGATCATCCGCCTCAAGGATGGCACCTACACCAGCTGCGAACCGGGCGAAAACACCTGGCACCTGAAAGGCAACAACGTCACGCTGAACCCGGCTACCGGCTTCGGTTCGGCAACCAACGTCACGCTGCGGGTCAAGGATATTCCGGTGTTCTACACACCTTATATCCACTTCCCCATCGATGACCGTCGCCAGTCGGGCTTTCTCGCGCCGAGCATCGGTTCGTCCAGCGACAACGGCTTCTCCGTGCAGACCCCGTACTACTTCAACCTGGCGCCGAACTTCGACGCCACGCTGTACCCGCACCTGATGACCGACCGTGGCCTGCTGATGGAAGGCGAATTCCGCTACCTGACGCGCAGCAGCGAGGGTCAGTTCGGCGCGGCGTATCTGGACGACAGCAACGACGACCGCAAGCTGCAGTCCGAGTACGAAGACCAGCGCTGGATGTACAGCTGGCAGAACCGTACCGGTCTCGACTCGCGCTGGCTCGCCGAGGTGGACTACACCGATATCAGCGATCCCTATTACTTCCAGGATCTGGATACCAACCTCAATATCAACCAGCCCGATCATCTCGACCAGCGCGGCACGCTCACGTATCGCGGGAACACCTATACTGCGCGCTTGAACATGCATGCCTACGAGCGCGCTACTGTCGCAGACATCACGCCTTACGAGCGCCTGCCACAGCTGACCCTGGACGGGCGCCTGCCTTTCCAGCCGGGCGGCCTGAATTTTGCCTACAAGACTGAGTTCGTCAGCTTCCAGCGCAGCCTGCGCAGCGGCAACTTTATCAACGAAGACGGCAATCCGGAGCAGTGGTACGACGATCGCCTGCGCGGCCTGACTCGTGCGGAAGGCGAGCGCCTGCATCTTGAGCCAGGCGTCAGCCTCCCTCTGAACTGGTCGTGGGGCTTCCTCAAGCCTTCACTCAAGTACGCCTACACCCAGTACGACCTGGACCTGGACGGCCGTGGCCAGAGCACACTGGCCAGCTACGAATCATTCGACAGCAGCCAGAATCGCAGCGTGCCCATTCTGAGTGTCGACAGTGGACTGTACTTCGACCGCGACACCCAATGGTTCGGCAAGGACTATCGCCAGACCCTCGAACCGCGCATGTTCTATCTCTACGTACCGGAAGAGGATCAGGACGACATCCCGATCTTCGATACGGGCGAGAGCAGCTTCAGCTATTCCTCGCTGTGGCGAGAGAACCGCTTCTCCGGCAAGGATCGCATCGGCGACGCCAATCAGATCTCGCTTGGTGTGACCAATCGCTGGGTCGAACCCAACGGGTTCGAGCGTCAGCGCTTCAGCATCGGCCAGGCGTTCTACTTTGAAGATCGCAAGGTGCAGCTGCGCGGTATCGATTACCGCACTCGCGCCAGCGCCACCTCGGACGTGTCGCCGTATGCGCTGGAATATATGTATCGCTACAACCGCGACTGGCGCTTCACCTCGACCTTCAACTGGGACCCGGACAGCCACAGCACTCGCTCAGGCAGCGCTATGTGGCATTACCAGCCGGAAGACAACCCAGGCAAGATCGTCAACCTCGGTTATCGCTATCGCAACGACACCATGCGCTTCGACCAAGCGACCGGCGAATGGACCTACGGCGGCGACTACGGCACGCCAGACTCGCCGGAGTACATCAAGGACTACTACAAGATCAACCAGCACGACTTCTCGGTCATCTGGCCGGTGGTCCCGCAATGGAGCGTCATCGCCCGCTGGCAGCATGACTACAGCCGCAGCCGCACCCTCGAAGCCTTCGGTGGCTTCGAGTACGACAGTTGCTGCTGGAAGCTGCGCCTGATCAATCGCTACTGGATCGACTACGACGAGACCAGCCTCAACCCCGACCGCAACGACGAGCCGGACCGCGGGATCTTCCTGCAGATTGTCCTCAAGGGACTCGGCGGTGTAGTCGGCAATGCGACCGAAACTTTCCTCGACGAAGGCATCCAAGGCTACCGTGAACGTGAAGATCAAGCTTTCTGAAGTACTGCGCCCGCTCGCGCTCGGCGCTCTGCTGCTGAGCGGTGCGACTCTCGCGCCTGCGGCCCTCGCTCAGGTGCAACCATTGGACCGCGTGGTGGCGATCGTCGATAACGACGTCATCATGCAGAGCCAGCTGCAGCAGCGGATGCGTGAAGTCCAGCAGACCATCGAAAAGCGTGGCGCCGATGCGCCACCGATGGATGTATTGCAGCAGCAGGTTCTGGAGCGCCTGATCACCGAAAATCTGCAGTTGCAGATTGGTGAGCGCTCCGGCATTCGCATCGCTGACGAAGAGCTCAACCAGGCCATGGGCACCATTGCCCAGCGCAACAACATGTCGCTGGAGCAGTTCCGCGAAGCGTTGTCGCGTGACGGTCTGAGCCTGGAAAGCGCGCGCGAGCAGATCCGCCGCGAAATGGTCATCAGCCGCGTGCGCCAGCGGCGAGTGGCCGAGCGCATCCAGGTTTCCAACCAGGAGGTGCAGAACTTCCTGGCCTCTGACCTCGGCAAGCTGCAGCTGTCCGAGGAATACCACCTGGCCAATATCCTCATCCCGGTGCCAGAAGCGGCTGATTCGGCAACCATCCAGGCTGCCGAACGTACCGCGATGGATACCTACCAGCAGCTGCAGCAGGGCGCCGACTTTGCCCGCCTTGCCGTGTCTCGCTCCGGCAGCGAGAACGCACTGGAAGGCGGCGACATGGGCTGGCGCAAGGCGGCTCAGCTGCCACCTCCGTTCGATGCCGTAGTACGCGAATTGTCGGTCGGCGAAGTGACCGAGCCGGTGCGCACGCCGCCGGGCTTCATCATGCTCAAGCTGCTGGACAAGCGTGGTGGCGAGACGCAGGTGCGTGACGAAGTGCATGTCCGCCATATCCTGATCAAGCCGAGCGCGATCCGTAGCGAAGACGAGGCCCGCCTGCTGGTACAGCGCTTGCGCGACCGCATCAGCGCTGGCGAAGATTTCGGTCAGCTCGCAAAAAGCTTCTCCGAAGACCCGGGCTCGGCGCTCAATGGCGGTGACCTGAACTGGATCGACCCGGCCTCGCTGGTACCCGAGTTCCGCGAAGTCATGGCGAACACGGCGAGTGGCGAGCTCTCTCCGGTGTTCAAGTCGCCCTACGGCTGGCACATCCTCGAGGTGCTCGGCCGCCGTGCCACCGACGCCAGCGAGCAGTTCCGCGAGCAACAGGCGCTGAGCTTGCTGCGCAACCGCAAGTACGATGAAGAGCTGCAGGCGTGGTTACGCCAGATCCGCGACGAAGCCTACGTCGAGATCAAGCTCTAAGCTGCACGCTGCACCGACAAGCAACAGGAACGCGGGGTGATGGCCGAAGGGTCGCCACCCCGTTTTCATTTCAGGCGGTTGAACGCCACACGCCATGCAGAGAGAAGCCTGATGACCGCTCCCCGCCCCTTCGTTCTCACCCCCGGTGAACCGGCCGGCATCGGCCCGGACCTCTGCCTGCTGCTGGCTCGCGAGGCCCAGCCTCAGATCCTGGTAGCCATCGCCAGCCGTTCTTTGTTGGCAGAACGCGCCTCGCAACTAGGACTGAAGATTGAGCTGCGGGACGTCGGGCCTCATGGCTGGCCAAGCCAGCCGGCGCCGGCCAACTGTCTGTACGTCTGGGATACTCCGCTGGATGCACCGGTGATCGCGGGCCAGCTCAACGCGCGCAACGGCCACTACGTACTGGAAACGCTGACTCGAGCCGGGACAGGGTGCCTCGACGGCAGCTTCGCCGGCATGATCACCGCGCCCGTACACAAGGGCGTGATCAACGAGGCCGGCATCCCCTTTTCCGGCCATACGGAGTTTCTCGCCGAGCTGACCCGCACCGAGCAGGTGGTGATGATGCTTGCCACACGCGGCCTGCGTGTCGCGCTGGTGACCACTCACCTGCCGCTCAAGGATGTCGCAGCGGCGATCACCCCGGAGCGTCTGGAGCGGGTTGCGCGGATCCTGCACCACGACCTGGTCAGCAAGTTCGGTATTACCCGTCCGCGCATTCTGGTCTGCGGCCTGAACCCGCATGCCGGCGAAGGTGGCCACCTGGGTCGCGAAGAAATCGAGATCATCGAGCCCGTGCTGGCCAGGCTCCGTGACGAAGGCCTCGACCTGAGCGGTCCGCTGCCGGCGGATACCCTTTTCACGCCAAAGCATCTCGAGCACTGCGACGCGGTGCTGGCGATGTACCACGACCAGGGCCTGCCGGTGCTCAAGTACAAAGGCTTCGGCGCTGCCGTCAACGTGACCCTGGGCCTGCCGATCGTTCGCACGTCGGTGGATCACGGCACCGCGCTGGATCTCGCCGGCAGCGGCAGGATCGACACCGGCAGCCTGCAAGTCGCGCTGGAAACGGCCTACCAGATGGTCGGCAGCCAGAGCTAGCCGGCACCGCACGCAGCTCGAACGATCTTCTGGCCGCCCTCGCCTGCTAAAATATGTGTCTTATCCGTTTCTCAGCTTCGAGCTTCAGGCTTCAAGCTGCTCCCTGGAGCCCCGATGTCCGATTATCAGCACCGCGCGCGCAAACGCTTTGGCCAGAACTTCCTGCACGACGCTGGCGTCATTCACCGCATCCTGCGGGCAATTCATGCCAAGTCGGGTGAGCGACTGGTGGAGATCGGTCCCGGGCAGGGGGCACTCACCGAAGGGCTGCTCGACAGCGGTGCGCATCTGGATGTCGTCGAGCTCGACCTCGACCTGATCCCCATCCTGCAGGGCAAATTCGCCGGGCGCGACAACTTCAATCTGCACCAGGGCGACGCACTGAAGTTCGACTTCGGCCGTCTGAGTGCGGAGCCGAACAGCCTGCGCATCGTCGGCAACCTGCCGTACAACATCTCCACCCCGCTGATCTTTCACCTGCTCGACCACGCGCATCTGATCCGCGACATGCACTTCATGCTGCAGAAGGAAGTGGTTGAGCGCCTTGCGGCTACGCCAGGTGGCGGTGACTGGGGCCGTCTTTCGATCATGGTGCAGTATCACTGCCGCGTGGAGCACCTGTTCAACGTCGGGCCGGGCGCGTTCAACCCGGCGCCGAAAGTCGATTCGGCGATCGTTCGCCTGGTGCCACATGAGACACTGCCGCATCCGGCACGCGACCACCGCCAGCTCGAGCGCGTAGTGCGCGAGGCGTTCAACCAGCGTCGCAAGACCTTGCGCAACACCCTCAAGGGGTTGCTGGACGCGGACGCCATCGCAGCGACGGATGTGGATGGCAGCCTGCGCCCCGAACAACTGGATCTGGCGGCCTTCGTTCGCCTATCCGACCAACTGACAGAACGCAGCTGAAGCTGCGGCCTCTACCTGTCTTCAACAGCGAGCAGTCTCATGTCCGACGATAACCGCTACCGCATCGACGTCAGCGTCACGCCTCGCTATCTGGCCGCGCAATCGGAGCCGGAACAAAACCGCTATGCCTTTGCCTACACCGTAACCATCGAGAACAAGGGCGAGGTGGCAGCACAGTTGCTGTCGCGGCACTGGATCATCACCGATGGCGACGGCCAGGTGCAGGAAGTGCGCGGCGCCGGCGTCATTGGCGAGCAGCCGCTGATCGCACCTGGCGAACACCACGTCTACACCAGCGGAACGCTGCTGGCCACCTGTGTCGGCAGCATGCAAGGCAGCTATGAGATGTTGGCCGAAGATGGTCACAGTTTCGATGCGCTCATTGCGCCGTTCCGCCTGGCCGTACCCGGAGCATTGCATTGACGACCTATGCCGTCGGCGACCTGCAAGGTTGCCTTGAACCGCTGACCTGTTTGCTGGAGCGCGTTGACTTCAGTCCTTCGCGCGACTGCCTGTGGCTGGCCGGGGACCTGGTCAACCGCGGCCCTCAGTCGCTGGAAGCCCTGCGTTTCGTGCGCGATCTCGAAGCCTCCGCAATCACCGTCCTCGGCAATCACGACCTGCACCTGCTGGCGGTGGCTCACAACATCGAACGCATGCGCAAATCCGATACCCTGCAATCGATCCTGGACGCCCCGGATCGGACCGACCTGATCGACTGGCTGCGCCAGCAGAAGCTCATCCATTACGACGCCACGCGGCACACCGCCATGGTGCATGCCGGTATTCCACCGCAGTGGTCGCTGGAGAAGGCGCTCAAGCGTGCCGCCGAGGTCGAGCAGGCATTGCAGGACGACGCACTGCTGATGCCGTTCCTCGATGGCATGTACGGCAATCAGCCATCGAAATGGAACAAGGAGCTGCACGGCGTACCGCGGCTGCGCCTGATCACCAACTACTTCACCCGCATGCGTTTCTGCAAAGCCGACGGCACCCTCGATCTGGAAGCAAAGGAAGGTGCCGACAGCGCCCCCGCCGGCTATGCGCCCTGGTTCAGCCATACCAGTCGCAAGACCCGCAACGTCAAGCTGATCTTCGGCCACTGGGCTGCACTGGAAGGTCAGTGCGACGAGCCGAACGTCTTCGCGCTGGATACCGGCTGCGTCTGGGGTAACGCCATGACCTTGATGAACCTCGACAGCGGCGAAATGCACCGCTGCGAATGTGAACACGGGAAACCCGCATGACAGACTTCAAACGCATCCCGCCGGAACAAGCCCAGAGCATGCGCAGCAGCGGCGCCGTGGTCGTGGATATTCGCGATCCGCACAGCTATGCCAGCGGCCATATCAGCGGATCACTGCATCTGGATAACCATTCCCTGCCGGATTTCATCGCCGCGGCCGATCTCGACCAGCCATTGATCGTGACCTGCTACCACGGCCACTCCAGCCAGAGCGCTGCAGCCTATCTGGTCAACCAGGGCTTTTCAGACGTCTACAGCCTCGACGGCGGCTTCGAACTCTGGCGCCACACCTATCCGGCCGATGTGGAACGCGGCGAACAAGCGTAAAAAATTATTTCCCGTCGATCGCCCGCCACCCGCGGGCTAGGCGCAGTTAACAGCCGAACGGCAGCGCCTAAAATCCTTCCTCGCCCTTGATCTTGCTGAATCCGAACTATCCTTGAGTTCAGGCCATCCAAATAAACGAAGCCGGGAAACGGCTGACGGATTTCAGGGTTACGACCATTAGGTGTTCGGGGGAACTCCACTGGCCGCCACTTCGGCCGGGCCCAGAGTGCCTGATGACGCGCCTATTCGTGCATCGATCGAGGTGAAGTCATGAGCATTTTCAGCCACTTCCAACAACGTTTCGAAGCGACCCGCCAGGAAGAGTATTCGCTCCAGGAATACCTCGATCTATGCAAGGCGGACCCCGGGACCTATGCCAGCGCCGCCGAGCGCCTGCTGATGGCGATCGGCGAACCCGAGCTGGTGGATACCTCCGTGGACTCTCGACTCTCGCGCATCTTCTCCAACAAGGTCATCCGCCGTTATCCCGCCTTCGAGGACTTCCACGGCATGGAGGAGTGCATCGACCAGATCGTCTCCTACTTCCGTCATGCCGCGCAGGGCCTGGAAGAGAAGAAACAGATCCTCTATCTCCTCGGCCCGGTGGGCGGCGGCAAGTCTTCCCTGGCCGAAAAGCTCAAGCAGCTGATGGAGCGCGTGCCCTTCTACGCGATCAAGGGATCACCGGTATTCGAATCGCCACTGGGGCTGTTCAATCCGGTGGAGGATGCGCAGATTCTCGAGGAGGATTACGGTATCCCGCGGCGCTATCTGAACTCGATCATGTCCCCCTGGGCCACCAAGCGGTTGCAGGAGTTCGGCGGCGACATCTCCAAGTTCCGCGTGGTCAAGCTCTATCCGTCGATCCTCAACCAGATTGCTGTGGCCAAGACCGAACCGGGCGACGAGAACAACCAGGACATCTCCTCGCTGGTGGGCAAGGTCGATATCCGCAAGCTGGAAGAATTTCCGCAGAACGATGCCGACGCCTACAGCTACTCGGGCGCGCTGTGCCGGGCCAACCAGGGCCTGATGGAATTCGTCGAGATGTTCAAGGCGCCGATCAAGGTCTTGCACCCGCTGCTGACGGCGACTCAGGAAGGCAACTACAACAGTACCGAAGGCCTCGGCGCGATTCCTTACAGCGGCATCCTGCTGGCCCACTCCAACGAGTCGGAATGGCACAGCTTCCGCAACAACAAGAACAACGAAGCCTTCATCGACCGTATCTACATCGTCAAGGTGCCCTACTGCCTGCGCGTCAGCGACGAGATCAAGATCTACGACAAGCTGCTGACCAACAGCTCGCTGGCCCACGCGCATTGCGCGCCGGACACCCTGAAGATGCTCGCGCAGTTCTCCGTGCTGTCGCGCCTGAAGGAGCCGGAGAACTCCAACATCTACTCGAAGATGCGCGTGTATGACGGCGAAAACCTCAAGGACACCGATCCGAAGGCCAAGTCGATCCAGGAATACCGCGACACCGCCGGCGTCGACGAAGGCATGAACGGCCTCTCCACCCGTTTCGCCTTCAAGATCCTGTCGAAGGTCTTCAACTTCGATCCGCACGAGATCGCCGCCAACCCGGTGCACCTGCTCTACGTGCTGGAGCAGCAGATCGAGCAGGAACAGTTCCCCGCCGAGGTGCGCGAGCGCTACCTGCGTTTCATCAAGGAGTACCTGGCGCCGCGCTACATCGAGTTCATCGGCAAGGAAATCCAGACGGCCTACCTCGAGTCCTACAGCGAATACGGACAGAACATCTTCGACCGCTACGTGCTCTACGCCGACTTCTGGATCCAGGATCAGGAATACCGCGATCCGGAAACCGGTGAGATCCTCAACCGCGTGGCGCTCAACGAGGAACTGGAGAAGATCGAGAAGCCGGCCGGCATCAGCAATCCGAAGGACTTCCGCAACGAGATCGTCAACTTCGTGCTGCGCGCGCGGGCCAACAACAACGGCAAGAACCCGTCGTGGCTGTCCTACGAGAAGCTGCGTGTGGTGATCGAGAAGAAGATGTTCTCCAACACCGAGGACCTGCTGCCGGTCATCAGCTTCAACGCCAAGGCGAGCAAGGAAGACCAGAAGAAGCACAACGACTTCGTCGTGCGCATGGTCGAGCGTGGCTACACCGAGAAGCAGGTTCGCCTGCTGTCCGAATGGTATCTGCGGGTGCGTAAATCGCAGTAAGTGGCTGAACGCCTGAGGCTGGATGCACCGCGGCACGCTCCAGCTTCAGGCCCACGGTTTCAGCCTAGCCCGGAGGGCCTATGAGCTACGTGATCGATCGTCGCCTGAATGGCAAGAACAAGAGCACGGTGAACCGCCAGCGTTTCCTGCAGCGGTATCGCGGGCATATCAAGAAAGCGGTGGAGGAAGCCGTCGGCCGGCGTTCCATCACCGACATGGAACATGGCGAGCAGATCAGCATTCCCGGTCGTGATATCGACGAGCCGGTGCTTCACCACGGCCGCGGCGGCCGGCAGACCATCGTTCACCCCGGCAACAAGGAGTTCGTCGCCGGCGAGCGCATTCCGCGGCCGCAGGGTGGCGGCGGTGGGCAAGGCGCCGGCCAGGCC
Source organism: Pseudomonas songnenensis (assembly GCF_003696315.1). GTDB lineage: Bacteria > Pseudomonadota > Gammaproteobacteria > Pseudomonadales > Pseudomonadaceae > Stutzerimonas > Stutzerimonas songnenensis. The sequence continues at coordinate 41,171 of NZ_RFFN01000003.1, forward strand.
AGCAACAGCGGAGATGGCATGGACGACTTCGTCTTCCAGATCACTCAGGAGGAATTCCTCGACTTCATGTTCGAGGACCTGGAGCTGCCCAACCTGGTCAAGCGTCACCTGACCGGCACCGACACCTTCAAGACGGTGCGCGCCGGTATCAGCAATGAAGGCAACCCGTCGCGCATCAACATCGTGCGCACGCTGCGCTCGGCCCATGCCCGCCGCATTGCGCTTTCGGGCAGCAGCCGCGCGCAGCTGAGGGCATTGAAGGCGGAGCTGGAGCGCTTGCGTCTGGAGGAGCCGAACAACTTCGGCGACATCAAGGCCACGGAAGAGGAGATCGAGCGGCTCACCGCGCGGATCAAGCGCGTGCCCTTCCTGGACACCTTCGACCTCAAGTACAACCTGCTGGTCAAGCATCCCAACCCCAGCTCCAAGGCAGTGATGTTCTGCCTGATGGACGTTTCCGGCTCCATGACCCAGGCGACCAAGGACATCGCCAAGCGCTTCTTCATCCTGTTGTATCTGTTCCTCAAGCGGAACTACGACAAGATCGACGTGGTGTTCATCCGCCACCACACCAGCGCCAAGGAAGTCGATGAAGAGGAGTTCTTCTACTCGCGGGAAACCGGCGGCACCATCGTTTCCAGCGCGCTGAAGATGATGCAGGAGATCATGGCCGAGCGTTATCCGGCCAACGAGTGGAACATCTACGCGGCGCAGGCCTCCGACGGCGACAACTGGAACGACGATTCACCGCTGTGCCGTGACATCCTGATCAACCAGATCATGCCTTTCGTGCAGTACTTCACCTATGTCGAAATCACCCCGCGCGAGCACCAGGCACTCTGGTACGAGTACAACCAGGTCGCCGAAGCCTTTTCCGATGCGTTCGCCCAACAGCAACTGGTGAGCGCCGCGGACATCTACCCGGTGTTCCGCGAACTCTTCCAGCGGCGCATGACCAGCTGAGGTGTGCAGCATGAAACGACAGCCCATTTCCACCGGCTCGGAATGGACCTTCGACCTGATTCGGCAGTATGACCGCGAGATCGGCCGCATTGCCGAACGCTACGCGCTGGATACCTATCCGAACCAGATCGAGGTCATTACCGCCGAGCAGATGATGGACGCCTATGCCTCGGTGGGCATGCCACTGGGCTATCACCACTGGTCCTACGGCAAGCAGTTCCTGCATACCGAAAAGCACTACAAGCGGGGCCAGATGGGCCTGGCCTACGAGATCGTGATCAATTCCGACCCCTGCATCGCCTATCTGATGGAAGAAAACACCATGTGCATGCAGGCACTGGTGATTGCCCACGCCAGTTACGGCCACAACAGCTTCTTCAAGGGCAACTACCTGTTCCGCACCTGGACCGACGCCAGCTCGATCATCGACTACCTGGTGTTCGCCAAGCAGTACATCATGCAGTGTGAGGAACGCCACGGTATCGATGCGGTGGAAGACCTGCTCGACTCCTGCCACGCGCTGATGAACTACGGCGTCGACCGCTACAAGCGTCCCTACCCCATCTCTGCCGAAGAAGAGCGACGCCGGCAGAAGGACCGCGAGGAGCATCTGCAACGGCAGATCAATGACCTCTGGCGCACCATTCCCAAAGGTGCGGACAAGGGTGACGGGCAGGCCGACAGCCAGCGTTTCCCGGCCGAACCGCAGGAGAACATTCTCTATTTCATCGAGAAGCACGCCCCTTTGTTGGAACCGTGGCAGCGCGAGGTGGTGCGCATCGTGCGCAAGATCGCGCAGTACTTCTACCCACAGCGCCAGACCCAGGTGATGAACGAGGGCTGGGCCACCTTCTGGCACTACACCCTGCTCAACGATCTGTACGACGAAGGCCTGGTCACCGACGGCTTCATGATGGAGTTCCTGCAGTCGCACACCAGCGTCATCTACCAACCCGGCTTCGACAGTCCCTACTACAGCGGCATCAATCCCTACACCCTGGGCTTCGCCATGTATCAGGACATCCGCCGGATCTGCGAGAACCCGACCGAGGAGGACAAGCGCTGGTTCCCGGATATCGCCGGCAGCGACTGGCTGACCACGGTGAAATTCGCCATGAACAACTTCAAGGACGAAAGCTTCATCCTGCAGTTCCTCTCGCCCAAGGTAATCCGCGACCTGAAGCTGTTCAGCATTCTCGACGACGATCGCAAGGATGAACTCTTGGTGCCGGCGATTCATGATGAAACTGGCTACCACACCATCCGCGAGCTGCTTGCTGCGCAGTACAACCTTGGCAACCGCGAGCCCAACGTGCAGGTGTGGAACGTCGACCGCCGCGGCGATCGCTCACTGACCCTGCGCCACACCCAGCACGACCGCAAGCCATTGGGCGGGTCCACCGAAGAAGTGCTCAAGCACCTGCATCGGCTGTGGGGCTTCGATGTGCATCTGCAGTCGATGCAGGACGACAAGCTGGTCAACACCCATCACATGCCGCCGCGCCCGAGCAGCGAGCCGGAAGCCGACAGCCGCTTTCCGGGCATGAACTTCGCCTGACAGTGGGCCGCGGCCAACCTCCGCGGCCTTTCCTCACCCGCCGCGCTGTAGCCTCAGCGCCGTTATCCTTTATCCTCCGCGCCAACGGAGGTGTGGACATGCAGATCTATAAAGTCGGCGGCGCGGTACGCGACCGCTTGTTGGGGCGCACGGTAAGCGAAGTGGACTGGTTGGTGGTTGGCGCCACGCCGGAAGAAATGCAGGCCCACGGCTTCCGCCCGGTCGGCGCCGACTTCCCGGTATTCCTGCACCCGCAAACTGGCGAGGAATACGCCCTGGCGCGCACCGAGCGCAAAAGCGGTCGTGGCTATGGTGGCTTCACCTTCCATGCCAGCCCGGACGTCACCCTCGAGGAAGATCTGCAGCGGCGCGATCTCACCATCAATGCCATCGCCGAAGACGATAATGGCCAGCTGATCGATCCCTATGGCGGCCAGAGCGATCTACAGGCGCGCCTGCTACGCCACGTCTCCCCGGCCTTCGCCGAAGACCCGCTGCGCGTGTTGCGCGTGGCGCGCTTCGCTGCACGCTACGCGGAGCTGGGCTTTCGTATCGCCGACGAAACCCTTGAGCTGATGCGGCAGCTGGCCCGCTCGGGCGAACTATCAGCGCTGACAGCCGAGCGCAGCTGGAAGGAGATTTCGCGTGCACTGATGGAGCCGCGCCCAGACGTGTTCATCCAGGTGCTGCAGGATTGCGACGCGCTGCCCGAGCTATTCCCTGAGCTGGCACCAGTCTTCGTGACCGCGGGCACCGATGCTGAGCAGCTGCTCGGCGCCCTGCACCAATGCGCAGCCCATTACCAGCCGTTACCGGTACGCTGGGCGTGCCTGCTGCTTGGCTGCGCCGCGCAGGACAAGACTCGGCAGAAACGCCTGGCCGCCATCGATGCACTCAACCAGCGCTGCAAGGCGCCGAGAGACTGCCAGGAGCTGGCGATGCTGCTCGGCAGGTATCACGATGACGCCCTCGACGCCAAGAACCTGCAGGCCGATACCCTGCTCGACATGCTGCAGCACTTCGACATCTACCGCCGCCCCGAGCGCTTCGAACAGTTCATTGCTGCCTGCGAGATGTACGCCAGGGCAGTAACGCCGGACCAGCCGTTCCCGCCAGCGGACTTTCTGCGCGGTGCGGCCAGTACAGCGAGGGCCGTAGCGGTCAAACCTCTGCTGGATCAAGGGCTAAAAGGTGCCGACCTGGGCAAGGCGCTGAGTGCCGCTCGGCTTGAGGCGGTGAAAGTTTATTGCCAGCGCAGTTCGTGACAAGCGGACTCAGGCGCTACGCGGCGGATGCTGGCCGATCAGCTCCGCCGGCGTGAGTTCCATGCCCCGCCATTGGAACGATACCGGCCAGAGCTGCTGGTCAATCGAAGAGTGCGCCCACAGGTCGGCGAAGCATTCGCCTACAGCGGGATGCTTCAGCGCTGGCGCCAGCAGTGTCAACGGCCAGAGCACGAACGCGTTCTTCAGAATCTCCGCGCGCGGCAGCAACAAACCGTGGAAATTACCGACCAATTCGTCATACAGCAGCACGTCGATATCCAGCGGCAGGCCCTTGCGATCCGGCGCGTAGCGGCCGTTGTCCGCCTCGATGAACTTGAGCCGGCGATCCAGCTCGGTCAGCGGCAGATCGGTATGACCAGCCACCACCAGGTTATAGAAGTTATCGCCCTTGTAGCCCACCGCGAGGCTCTCGAACACTGGCGAGCAACGCATATCCTGCAACAGCTCGGCCAGCGCATCGAGCCCGGCATGCAGGCGCTCGACGCGCTGCACATTGCTGCCCAGACCGAGCATGACGGGGGTCAGCGGCATCCGCGTTCGATCTCCACGCCCAGCGCTCGGGCGCGCGCATTGACGCCGGGCTTGGTGACCCGCAGGCGCAGCCAGACAATGCCGAACTCGCTCATCAGGCACTGCGCCAGGCGCTCGGCGAAGGTCTCGACCAGCTCGAAACGTGCCTCACTGGCAAATCGCTCGATGGATACCGCCACCTGGGCGTAGTCCAGGGCCTTCTCCAGTTCGTCATGCTCGGCAGCAGGACGGATGTCCCAGCCCAGCGTCAGATCCAGGTGCAGGCACTGGCGAATGCCCCGTTCCCAGTCATAGGCGCCGATTACCGTATCCACTTCCAGGCCTTCGATGAAGACTGTGTCCACGCAACATTCTCCTACGGCACGACAAGCTCGAAACGCGCCGTTAGACTCAGGGACTCCCTGCCCCGGATGGATTCCATGTTCTGGCTGCTGACCTTGCTCGCGTACCTGATCGGCTCGCTGTCATTCGCCATACTGCTCAGCCGCCTGGCCGGAATGCCCGACCCACGTGCCGGCGGCTCCGGCAATCCCGGCGCCACCAATATGCTTCGTCTGGCAGGCAAGCGACTGGCGATCTGCACGCTGTTCGGCGATCTGCTCAAGGGCCTGCTGCCCGTACTGCTGGCCGCATCGCTGGACATGTCCGTCCAGCAACAGGCCTGGATCGGTCTTGCCGCCGTCTGCGGCCATCTCTATCCGCTGTATTTCCGCTTCCGCGGCGGCAAGGGCGTGGCAACAGCCGCCGGCACCCTGCTCGCACTCTATCCACCGGCCGCCTTGCTGGCCATCGTCGCCTGGCTGCTGGTGTTCCGCCTGACCCGTACCAGCTCGCTGGCTGCCCTCATCGCACTGCCACTGTGCCTGCCATTGCTGGCCTGGCAGCAACCGGGCGCGCTGCTGCCGATGAGCCTGCTGGCCACGCTGATCGTCTGGCGCCACCGTAGCAACGTGCGCGACCTGTTGGCCGGCCGCGAGCGTCATTTCTGACCGCCCCACGCGCGTCAGATCGCCGGCAGTGTCTCCATTGACCAGCGCGGCTGCACGGTGATCGCCGGACCATCATGCTGGCCGGCGAGAAGGCGCTGACAGCCAGCGTAGGCGATCATTGCGCCATTGTCGGTGCAGAAACGTGGCCGCGCATAGAACACCTGGCCCTTGAGCTCGCCGAGCATCCGCTCCAGCGATTCGCGCAGCGACTGATTCGCGCTGACCCCACCGGCGATCACCAGTGACTTCAGGCCGGTCTGTTTGAGTGCCCGACGACACTTGATGGTCAGGGTCTCGACCACTGCCTGCTGGAAAGCCAGCGCGATATCGCAGCGGGTTTGCTCGGACTCGTCACCCGCGGCGCGGCACTGCTGCCAGGTATTGAGGGTAAAGGTCTTCAGGCCGCTGAAGCTGAAATCCAGACCGGGCCGATCGGTCATCGGCCGCGGAAAGACGAAGCGGCCCGGAGTGCCCTGCTCGGCCAGACGGGCGATTTCCGGACCACCGGGATAACGCAGGCCCATCAGCTTGGCGGTCTTGTCGAACGCCTCACCGGCGGCATCGTCCACCGACTCGCCGAGCAGCTCGTACTGGCCAATGCCATCCACGCGGACCAGCTGCGTATGACCACCCGACACCAGCAAGGCGACGAACGGGAATGCCGGCGGCTGGGCTTCGAGCATCGGCGCCAGCAGATGACCTTCCATATGGTGCACACCAACCGCCGGCACGCCCCAGGCCAACGCCAGCGCCTGGGCGCAGGAGGCCCCAACCAGCAGCGCACCGACCAGCCCCGGGCCGGCCGTATACGCCACCGCATTGATCTGGCCAGCCTCGCGACCAGCCTCCTCCAGCACCTGACGGATCAGCGGCAGCATGCGCTTCACATGGTCGCGCGACGCGAGCTCGGGCACCACGCCGCCGTAGACGCGATGCAGATCGATCTGGCTGAATAGCGCGTCGGCCAGCAGGCCCTGTTCGCTATCGTAAAGCGCGACACCAGTCTCGTCGCAGGATGTTTCCAACCCCAGCACCAGCATGGGTTCAACCTTTCCGGAGGGCGAATGAAGCCGTGCATATTAATCGTCGGGCCCTGCGACCGACCAGCGCTTTTCGATCAGGGGCTTTGCATTCCGCAATTGGAGCGGGTAACATCCGCAACCCTTAAAACCAGCGTGCTTGCGAGTCATTGCCGAAGCGCGTTGCCACCGGTAATCAAGTGAAGGTAAGTCCTGGATGCCCGCTGTCAAAGTTAAAGAGAATGAACCCTTCGACGTAGCACTGCGTCGCTTCAAGCGTTCCTGCGAGAAAGCAGGCGTTCTGGCCGAAGTCCGCTCGCGCGAGTTCTACGAGAAGCCGACTTCCGAGCGCAAGCGCAAGGCTGCCGCTGCAGTCAAGCGTCACGCCAAGAAAGTGCAGCGCGAGCAGCGCCGCAGCGTCCGCCTGTACTGATCCAGTACAGCTGACGTCGCATCAAGCCCGGCTCAGGCCGGGCTTTGCATTGCATGCATACTCCGCTTCGCCAGCCGGCGAATGGCCGGAGTTTTTTCATTTCCGGCTCATGCAATGCGAGCGTAATCTGACACCCTTATGGCCGGCCTGATCCCGCAATCCTTCATCGATGATCTGCTCAACCGCTCCGACATCGTCGAAGTGGTGGGTTCGCGCATCCAGCTGAAAAAAGCCGGCAAGAACTACAGCGCGCTCTGTCCTTTTCATAAGGAAAAGACTCCCTCGTTCAGTGTCAGCCCGGACAAGCAGTTCTACTACTGCTTCGGCTGCGGCGCCGGCGGCAACGCACTCGGCTTCGTCATGGACCACGACCAACTGGATTTCCCCCAGGCGGTCGAGGAACTGGCCAAGCGCGCCGGCATGGAAGTCCCCCACGAAGACAGCGGACGCAAGCATAAGCCGCGCCAGCCGGTCGACTCGCCGCTCTACCCACTCCTCGCTGCAGCCGCCGACTACTATCGCCAGGCACTAAAGAGCCACCCGACCCGCAAATCGGCCGTGGAGTACCTCAAGGGCCGCGGTCTGTCCGGCGTGATCGCCCGGGATTTCGGCCTGGGCTTCGCCCCGCCCGGCTGGGACAACCTGATGAAGCATCTTGGCGGCGATGCACTGCAGCAGAAAGCCCTGATCGATGCCGGCCTGCTGATCGAAAACGCCGAGAACGGCAAACGCTACGACCGCTTTCGCGACCGCGTGATGTTTCCCATCCGCGACAGCCGCGGCCGGGTCATCGCCTTCGGCGGCCGCGTCCTGGGTGACGACAAGCCCAAATACCTGAACTCCCCGGAAACTCCGGTATTCCACAAGGGCCAGGAACTCTACGGCCTCTACGAAGCCCGCCAGTCCAACCGCGATCTCGACGAAATCATGGTGGTGGAAGGCTATATGGACGTCATTGCCCTGGCTCAGCAAGGCCTGCGCAACGCCGTCGCCACCCTCGGCACCGCAACCAGCGAGGAACACCTCAAACGCCTGTTCCGCATCGTGCCCAGCGTGCTGTTCTGTTTCGACGGCGACGCGGCCGGGCGCAAGGCCGCCTGGCGAGCCCTGGAAGCGACCCTGCCGAACCTGCAGGACGGCCGTCGCGCACGCTTTCTGTTCCTGCCCGACGGCGAAGACCCCGACACCCTCGTTCGCGCCGAAGGCACCGACGCCTTCCGGGCACGCATCCAGCAGCATTCGCAGCCGCTGGCCGACTATTTCTTCCAGCAGCTGAGCGATGAAGCCGATCCACGCTCCCTGGAAGGCAAGGCCCACCTGGCTACGCTCGCAGCGCCGCTCATCGAAAAGATTCCGGGCTCCAACCTGCGCGCCCTGATGCGCCAGCGCCTGGCTGAGATCACCGGTCTCAATGGCGAAGCCCTGCAGCACATGGCGGCTGCACCCGCACCGAACCCCGGCAGCAGCACGCCTGAATACGACGACTCGGCATACTACGAAACCGGCGCGCACTATGCCGAAACGGACTACTTCGAGCCTCCGGAAGCGCCGAAACAGCAACGCAGCGGCAAGAAGGAATGGAAGAAGGACTGGAAAAAAAGCGGACAGCGACCAGACTTCAAGCCTCGCGGACCTCGTACACCAGCCACAGTCGAACCACCGACCCTGACCACACTGCGCACGCTGCTGCATCATCCCGAGCTGGCACAGAAGGTCGAAGACGTCAGCCATTTCGCAGCAGAGGACGACACCTACGCGCAGCTGCTGGTTGCCCTGCTCGGCGCGCTGCAGAAGAACCCGAAGCTACGCAGCCTGCAACTGATCGCCCGCTGGCATGGAACCGACCAAGGGCGACTTTTACGTGCACTTGCAGAGAAAGAATGGCTGATCTCTGCCGATAACCTTGAACAGCAGTTTTTCGACACCATTAATAGCCTTGCCGCCCGACAGCGGGAACGCCGACTCGAGAACCTGCTGCGCAAGGCTCGCCAGGGTGAACTCAGCGCAGAGGAAAAAGACCAACTGCGTAACCTACTGAGCCGCAATGCAATACCCACGACACCGACCTCAACTGGCGCGTGAGGTCTTAGCTCAGCTATAATGCTCAGCTTGTTTTCAGCCCGCCAGAACCTTCAGTGGATAGGGTTATATGTCCGGAAAAGCGCAACAGCAGTCCCGCCTCAAAGAGTTGATCCAGCGTGGCCGTGAGCAGGGTTACCTGACTTACGCCGAGGTCAACGACCACCTACCGGAGGATATTTCCGATCCGGAACAGGTGGAAGACATCATTCGCATGATCAACGACATGGGCATCAATGTATTCGAGGTTGCCCCGGATGCCGATGCCCTGTTGTTGGCCGAAGCCGATACCGATGAAGCCGCTGCCGAAGAGGCCGCCGCCGCACTCGCTGCGGTCGAGACCGACATCGGCCGCACTACCGACCCGGTGCGCATGTACATGCGCGAAATGGGCACCGTCGAACTGCTGACCCGCGAAGGCGAGATCGAAATCGCCAAACGCATCGAGGAAGGCATTCGCGAGGTGATGAGCGCCATCGCTCACTTCCCCGGCACCGTCGACAGCATCCTCGCCGATTACGAGCGAGTGACGACCGAAGGTGGCCGCCTGTCCGACATCCTCAGCGGCTATATCGACCCCGACGATGACGGCGCTGCCGCACCTCAGGAAGTCGAACCGGAAGCTCCGCAGACCGCGGCGAAACCGGCAGCCGACGACAAGGACGACGAGGACGAGGAAGAGTCCGACACCGAGGAAGAAGAAGGCGACGGCGGGCCGGATCCAGAAGTTGCACGCCTGCGTTTCGGCGCGGTCGCAGAGCAACTGGAAAAAGCCAACAAAGCGCTGAAGAAGCATGGCCGTGCCAGCCAGCAGGCCGTCGAGGAACTCGAAGCCCTCGCCATCCTGTTCATGCCGATCAAGCTGGTGCCCAAGCAGTACGATGCGCTGGTCGAGCGTGTACGCAACGCGCTGAATCAGATCCGCGCGCAGGAACGCGCCATCATGCAGCTGTGCGTGCGTGATGCCCGCATGCCGCGTGCCGACTTCCTGCGCCAGTTCCCGAGCAACGAGACCAACCTGGACTGGGCCGAGCAACTGGCCTCAGGCAAGGGCAAGTACGCCGAGGCCATCGGCAATCGCAAGGAAGACATCCAGCGCTGCCAGCAAAAGCTGATCGAGCTGGAGCAGGAATGCAGCCTGGCGATCGCGGACATCAAGGACATCAACCGTCGCATGTCCATCGGTGAGGCCAAGGCCCGCCGGGCGAAGAAAGAGATGGTCGAGGCCAACCTGCGCCTGGTTATCTCCATCGCCAAGAAGTACACCAACCGCGGCCTGCAATTCCTCGACCTGATCCAGGAAGGCAACATCGGCCTGATGAAGGCGGTGGACAAGTTCGAATACCGCCGCGGCTACAAGTTCTCGACCTACGCCACCTGGTGGATTCGCCAGGCGATCACGCGCTCCATTGCTGACCAGGCGCGGACCATCCGCATCCCGGTGCACATGATCGAGACGATCAACAAGCTCAACCGCATCTCCCGTCAGATGCTGCAGGAAATGGGTCGCGAGCCCACTCCTGAAGAGCTTGGCGAGCGCATGGAAATGCCCGAGGACAAGATCCGCAAGGTACTGAAGATCGCCAAGGAACCGATCTCCATGGAAACGCCGATTGGTGACGACGAAGACTCGCATCTGGGCGATTTTATCGAAGATTCGGCCATGCAGTCGCCGATCGACGTAGCCACCGTGGAAAGCCTCAAGGAAGCCACCCGCGAAGTGCTCTCCGGCCTCACTGCCCGTGAAGCCAAGGTGCTGCGCATGCGCTTCGGCATCGACATGAACACCGACCATACCCTCGAGGAAGTCGGCAAGCAGTTCGATGTCACCCGCGAGCGGATCCGTCAGATAGAAGCCAAGGCGCTGCGCAAGTTGCGCCACCCGACGAGAAGCGAGCACCTGCGCTCCTTCCTCGACGAGTAACACCAACAACCCCGGCTCAGGCCGGGGTTGTCGTTTCTGCAGCATCGCTACATCTCCAAGCCTCGCCTGCAAAGCACCAGAACAGCATGCAGCGGCCACAAACCTTGGCGCATGACAAAGCCCATCGGTATAATCCGCCGGCCTTCTGGGGGCCTATAGCTCAGTTGGTTAGAGCAGAGGACTCATAATCCTTTGGTCCACGGTTCGAGTCCGTGTGGGCCCACCACCTTCAAAGCCGCGCACTGCGCGGCTTTTTCGTTTGTTCCTCTCCGGCAATTGAAGTTTTCCGCGAAGCCTCTGCCTGCGCCAGCTTGCCCGACAACACTCACCCGGCAGCTAATAACCAGATCGAATATAAACATCAGGAAAGGTTTCTGGACTCTCTAAGCTGACGTCTCTATCGTGCGCCGCGGGGTCGTTGTTTCGACTTGCCTACTCGCCATCCTTAAGGACGTCCATGCTTCCAGAATCGCTGCCGCTGTTGTTCGTCTGCGCCTTGCTGATCTGGGTGTTGGTGGCGTTCGTCAGGGAGAGCTGGAGCCCGGATATCGTCGTCGCGATCGCGGTGGCGGTGTTGCTGGCCACCCAGCTGCTGACGCCAGGCGAGGTGCTCGGCGTGCTGTCCAACTCGGCGCCGGTCACCATTGCCTGCATGTTCATCATCTCCGCGGCGCTGGAGCGCACCGGCTGTATCGACGCGCTGGGCAACTGGCTCGGCAATCTGGTCGGCACCAGCCCTACCCGCGTCCTGTTCGGCCTAACCATCACTGCACTGGTGATCTCCGCCTGCCTGAACAACACGCCGGTGGTGGCAATCCTCACTCCGGTGGCGATCTCGCTGGCCAAGCGAGCCGGCACTACACCCTCCAAGCTTTTGATTCCGCTTTCGTACGCGACCATCCTCGGCGGCACGCTGACCATGATCGGTACCTCGACGAACATCCTCGTCGACGGGGTGGCTCGCAAGGCGGGCCTCGCCCCTTTCGGCATGTTCGAGATCACCGCGGCAGGGCTGATCATGGCGGCCGCCGGCATGGCCTATCTGCTGACCATTGGCAAGCACCTGCTACCGGAACGCGACACCCTGTCCAAGCTGCTCGGCCCACGCCTGGACCGCAATTTCATGACAGAGCTGCGCGTGCCGCTGAGTTCGCCGGTGATCGGCAAGACCATCGCCGAGGCCAACCTCAATGGCGGCAGCGGCCTGCAGGTGCTGCAGGTGAATCGTGACAGCCAGCTGTTCAGTCGCCCGGAGCACGACTTCACGCTGAACGCCGGCGATCTGCTGATGATTCACGGCCAGGTCAAGGACGTGGTGGAGCTGCGCGAAAGCGGCCACCTGACCTTCAACCGTGGCGACGCTTTCGAAACCATCAGCAGTGAAGATGTGATTCTCGCCGAAGCCATCGTCGGCCGCGGTTCGCGCTACAGCCACCGCCCGATGCGCGACCTCGACCTGTCCGCACGCTATGGCATCAGCGTGCTGGCCGTGCACCGCCAGGACGAGAACATTCAGGGCAACTTCGACGACTTCCAGCTGCAGTTCGGCGACGTGATGCTGGTTGAAGGCACGCCGGCGCAGATCAAGCGCTTCGCCGACAACGGTGAGCTGATCAGCCTCAATGCCGTGCAGGAGCGCGCCTTCCGCCGCGACAAGGCGCCGATCGCGATCATCGCCACCCTCGCGGTCATGGTACTGGCAGCCTTCGGCGTGATGCCGATCGAAGGCCTGGCGATCATTGGTGCGGCGTCCGTGCTGGCGACCCGCTGCCTGGATGTCGAGGATGCCTACAAGGCGGTTGACTGGAAGATTCTCAGCCTGATCTTTGGCATGCTGGCAATCAGCATCGCGATGGACAAGGTGGGGCTGGTGCAGCTGATCGTGCAGAACGTGACGACGCTGACGCCCTGGGCCGGGCCGTTGTTCATGCTGTCGTTCATCTATCTGCTGACCTCGCTGCTCACCGAAATGCTGTCGAACAATGCCGTGGCGGTGCTGATCACGCCCATCGCCATCGGCCTGGCGCAGCACCTGGGCGTCGACCCACGCGCCTTCGTGGTGGCGGTGATGTTCGCTGCCAGCGCCAGCTTCGCCACGCCAATCGGCTACCAGACCAACACCTTCGTCTACAACGCCGGGGGCTATCGCTTCGCCGACTTCCTCAAGATCGGCATTCCGCTGAACCTGCTGCTCTGGCTGGTCGGAACCCTGGTGATCCCGCTGTTCTGGCCGCTCACGCCGATTTGACGGCAAGGCTTGCGCTAGATCATTGACCGGCCAGGTGTTCAGTTTCATGCTCTCGGCCTTTGCCCCGACCAACAAGAAGAAAGGAGCGCGCCATGAAACTGGAAACCCTCGCCATCCACGCCGGCTACAGCCCGGATCCGACCACCAGGGCGGTGGCGGTGCCGATCTACCAGACCACCTCCTACGCCTTCGATGACACCCAGCACGGCGCCGACCTGTTCGACCTGAAGGTGCCGGGCAACATCTATACGCGCATCATGAATCCCACCACCGACGTGCTCGAACAGCGCGTCGCAGCGCTTGAAGGCGGCGTGGCGGCACTGGCCGTAGCTTCGGGCATGGCAGCGATCACCTACGCCATCCAGACCATCGCCGAAGTGGGCGACAACATCGTCTCGGTGGCCAAGCTCTACGGCGGCACCTACAACCTGTTCGCCCACACCCTGCCGCGCCAGGGCATCGAGGTGCGTTTCGCCGCCCACGATGACATTGCTGCCCTGGAAGCGCTGATCGACGGTCGCACCAAGGCCGTGTTCTGCGAATCCATCGGCAACCCGGCGGGCAATGTCATCGATCTCGCCGCCCTGGCCGAAGCCGCGCACCGCCATGGCGTGCCGCTGATCGTCGACAACACAGTCGCCACGCCGATGCTCTGCCGGCCGTTCGAGCATGGCGCGGACATCGTCGTGCATTCGCTGACCAAGTACATGGGTGGCCACGGCACCAGCATCGGCGGCATCGTGGTCGACTCAGGCAAGTTTCCTTGGGCACAGCACAAGGAGCGCTTCGCCCTGCTGAACACGCCCGATGTCTCCTATCACGGCGTCACCTACACCGAAGCCTTCGGCCCTGCCGCCTTCATCGGGCGCTGCCGCGTGGTGCCGCTGCGCAACATGGGCGCGGCAATTTCACCGTTCAACTCGTTTCTGATCCTGCAGGGGCTGGAAACGCTGGCACTGCGCATGGAGCGCCACTGCGAGAACGCGCTCAAGGTTGCCGAATTCCTCCAGGCCCACCCGCAAGTGGCATGGGTGAAGTATGCCGGCCTACCGGATCATCCCGAGCACGAGCTGGCGCGCCGCTATATGGGCGGCACGCCGGCGTCGATCCTCTGCTTCGGCATCGAAGGCGGAATCGAAGCTGGTGCACGCTTTATCGATGCGCTCAAGCTGGTGGTGCGCCTGGTCAACATCGGCGACGCCAAGTCCCTGGCCTGCCATCCGGCGAGCACCACGCACCGCCAGCTGAATGCCGAGGAGCTGGCCCGGGCCGGGGTGTCGCAGGACCTGATCCGGCTGTCCATCGGCATCGAGCATATCGACGATATCCTTGCCGACCTGGCCCAGGCGCTTAGCGCCTCGAAAGGCTGAGAGCGCACAACCGCACGCCGCGCTTGATATCCCGCGGCGAGGCTCCACATTAACGGCAAACCGCCGTGGAGCCTCGCCATGACCGAATCGCTGATCATCCCCTGCGCGCACTGCGCCAGCCTCAATCGCATTCCAACCGAGCGCCTGCACGACGCGCCGCGTTGCGGGCGCTGCAAGGCGGAGGCGCTGCCGGCCACGCCGTTCGATCTGCAACAGAGTCAGTTCGCCAACCAGATCAAGGGCGACCTGCCGCTGCTGGTGGATGTCTGGGCGAGCTGGTGCGGCCCCTGCCGCAGCTTCGCCCCGACCTTCGCCCAGGCAGCGAACCAGCTGCACGGCCGCTGCCGCCTGGCCAAGCTCGACAGCGAGGCCAATGCCCAGCTGTCGGCGCAACTCGGCATCCGCTCAATTCCCAGCCTGATCCTGTTCCGTGACGGTCGCGAAGTGGCACGACAGAGCGGCGCCATGCCGCTGCCCCAGCTGATGGCCTGGCTGGCGCAGCAGGGGATTAGATAACGGCTGCCGGACACTCTGCAAAGCGGCGAGTTCCACAACTATTGCGACCTCCCATCAGGATATGTATCGCAATGTTTGCGTAGCGTTCATGGCACTTGGATAATGCCCGCACTTTTCGAGCGGCACTTCCAATGCAAGCAATACACGGACGTCTGTACGCCGGCCTCGTCACGAGAGCCGCGCGAGCATGAGCGCAATACGCTTCGACATCGACCAATGGCAGGCCTGGGCTCCGGGCCGTACCTGCCAGGACGACTGGTCGAGCTGGGCGTGTGCGAGCCAATGGCAAGACGATCCAGAGGCGCAACCGGACGTATCCTTCCTGCCGGCAATGCAGCGTCGTCGCTTGAGCAGACTGGCACGGATGGTATTCGCTGTCGCCCGTCCACTGGCCGAAGGCCAGCCTCCGATGCCTTTTGTGTACGCATCGCGCCATGGGGAAACCACGCGCAATTTCGCCCTGCTCAGCGATCTCGCCGAACAGCAGCCGCTGTCACCTACCCAGTTCAGCCTCTCCGTGCACAATGCCATCGTCGGACTCTGGTCAATATTCCAGAGCGACACCAGTGAGATGACCGCTATTGCTGCGGAAGGTGATGGGCTGGAGCACGCGGTGCTCGAAGCCGGTATGCTGCTGAATGAAGGCGCGCCGGCCGTCCTGCTGGTGATCGCCGAAGAGTCGCCCCCCGATGCCTATCGTCCCTGGATCGACGAAAACACACCCTATGCGCTGGCGCTGCGACTTACCAAAGGCAATAGCTGGCAACTGCAACTGCAGGCTTCCGAGGATCTGGCGCCGCAGCCGCACGAGCCCCATGCTCTGCAACTGATCCGGGCCTTGCTCCACGACCATTCCCAATTCACGCATCACTGGAAGACGCGCAAATGGAACTGGCAGCGGACACGCTGAAGCGCCCCAACGCGCCGTGGCTGTGGCGCCTGATCGCCACCGGGCTGTCGTTTGCCCTGTTCGGCATCGGCGGCCTGTGCCTGCGGCTGATCATATTCCCGCTGCTTTCGCTGCTTCCGGGGGATGCCGCTACCCATCGTCGCCGTGCGCGGCAGACGGTAAGCAAGCTGTTCTGGCTGTTCGTGCAGTTCATGTACCACAGCGGCGTGCTGACCTATGAGGTCGAAGGCGCCGAGCGGCTGGGGCGTCCCGGCCAGCTGATCATCGCCAATCATCCTTCGCTGATCGACGTGGTAGTGCTGATCGCGCTGATCCGCGACGCCAACTGCGTGGTCAAGCAGAGTCTGTGGGACAACCCGTTCACCCGCGGCCCGATTCGCGCCGCGCAGTACATCAGCAACAACGGCAGCGCCGAGATGCTCGACGAAGCCGCCGAATCCCTGCAGCAGGGCCAGACGCTGATCATCTTTCCCGAGGGCACCCGCACCACGCCCGGCCAACCGCCGCAGTTCCATCGCGGAGCGGCGGCCATCGCCCTGCGCGGCGCGCGGCTGGTGACGCCGGTGGTGATCAGCGTGACACCGACCACCCTGACCAAGGCCGAACCCTGGTACCGCATCCCCTCGCGGCGCTTTCACTTTCATCTGCGTGTGGGCGACGACATCGACCCGCAGGCATTCGCCGCCCTGGGCGCCGCGCCGATCGCCTCGCGCCGCCTTAATGACCATCTGCACCGACACTTCATAAAGGAGCTCGCACTCGATGAGCCAACTGACGCTTGAAATCAAGCAACTGATCATCGACGCCCTGGGTCTGGAAGACCTGGGCCCGGACGACATCGCTGCCGACCAGCCCTTGTTCGGCGAAGGCCTTGGCCTCGACTCGGTGGATGCCCTGGAACTCGGCCTGGCGATTCAGAAGCGCTTCGGTATCAAGATCGACGCCGACGCCAAGGACACCCGCAAGCATTTCGCCAGCGTCGACAGCCTGGCAGCTTTCGTCAGCGCCAGCCGCGCCATCGCCTGAGGAGTATCTGCCGTGAACAGCCGTAACGAGATTTTCCAGACCCTGCGCGACGCCCTGGTGGAACTGTTCGAACTCGAACCCGAGCGCATCACCCTCGAGGCCAACCTCTATCAGGACCTGGAGATCGACAGCATCGACGCCGTCGACCTGATCGACCATATCAAGCGCCAGACCGGCAAGAAGATCGCCGCCGAGGAGTTCAAGGCCGTGCGCACCGTCGGTGACGTCGTGGAGGCGGTCTATCGCCTGACCAGCGCGGAAACCGCCTGACCGGCATCGCGCCTGCCCCGCAGCACAACCACGGTTTTTCGGACTCCTGATGCTTCCACGCTCATCCACCATCCCGCCCGGCCTGGCCCGCATGGCCGGCCTCGCCCTGCTGCTCGCCGGGCTGGCCTATCCGTTCGCCGTCTACTTCGGTATCGAGCACCTCTCGCCGCGGGTATTCGCCGCGCTACTCGGGGCGCTCTGGCTTGCCCGCCTGCTGAGCAGCGGGCGCGCCGCCAGCCGCGCGACGGCTGCTGTCGCCCTGCTGTTCTGCCTTGCCCTGGCGTTGCTCGACGACGATGTCCTGCTGCGCTGGTATCCGGTCCTGATCAACGCCGCCATGCTCGCGCTGTTCGCCGGTAGCCTGTTCGTCGGCATGCCGGTGATCGAGCG
Source organism: Pseudomonas songnenensis (assembly GCF_003696315.1). Classification (GTDB taxonomy): domain Bacteria; phylum Pseudomonadota; class Gammaproteobacteria; order Pseudomonadales; family Pseudomonadaceae; genus Stutzerimonas; species Stutzerimonas songnenensis. Next base: position 58,683 of record NZ_RFFN01000003.1, read on the forward strand.
TCTGGCCCGGCTACAGGAGCCGGATCTGGCGGAAGCCGGCGTGCGCTATACGCGGCAGGTGACCAAAATCTGGGTGGGCTTCTTCGTCATCAACGGCACCATAGCCGCCGCCCTGACGCTCTGGGCGCCGCTGGCCTGGTGGACGCTGTACAACGGGTTGATTGCCTATCTGTTGATGGGCCTGCTGTTCGCCGGCGAGTGGCTGGTACGTCAGCGGGTCAGAGGCCGCACATGAGCTGGATTGCCCTGTGTGAACTGCTGACTTCAGGCGAATCGCGGCAGGTAACCGATGCCCCCGCGCTGTTGCTCGGCCAGGTGCAACAGCAGGCGTTGCACCTGGCCGGTGGGCTGCAGCGACGCAATGTGCGCAGCCTGGCCGTGCACCTGGAGGATGCCGCGCAGCTGGCGATCGCCCTGCTCGGTGCCTGGCGCGCCGGCGCGCGCGTGCTGCTGCCGGCGGACCTGCAGCCGGCGAACCGTGAGCGCCTGGACGCGCAGGCCGAGCTGTGGCTGACCGATCAGCCTGGTGATCACAGCCTGATGGATCTGCTGGGCGAACCCTTGAGTGCCGCCGAACTCGATCCGCAGCTGCTCGGCCTGACGCTCTGCACCTCGGGCTCCAGCGGCCAGCCCAAACTGATCGACAAGCGCCTGGCGCAGCTCGCCCGTGAGATCGAGACGCTGGAAGCGCTGTGGGGCGCCGACCTCGGAGCTGCCAGCGTGATCGGTAGCGTCGCCACGCAACACATCTATGGCCTGCTGTTCCGTGTGCTCTGGCCGCTGTGCGCCGGCCGTCCCATGCTGCGCCGCCCTCTGCCGTTCGCCGAGGACATGCAGCGGGCCAGCCGTGAACAACCGGCGTTCTGCTGGGTGGCCAGTCCCGCCCTGCTCAAGCGCATGGGCGACAACCTCGACTGGCCGGCGCTGCGCCAGGTGCGTCGGGTGTTCTCCTCTGGCGGGCCACTGCCGGCCGAGGCCGCACAACTGCTGCGGGAGCGCCTCGGCCAGTGGCCGACGGAGATCTATGGCAGCTCCGAAACCGGCGGCATCGCCTGGCGCCAGGGCGGCGAACTGTGGCAGCCACTACCGGGCGTCGAGCTCGGCCAGGACGAGCAGGGCGCGCTGCGCGTGGCCTCGCCCTGGCTCGCCAGCGGGCACGTCGAACAGACCGCCGATGGCGCCGAGTTGCACGCCGATGGCCGTTTCGCCCTGCGTGGCCGGCTGGACCGCATCGTCAAGCTGGAAGAGAAGCGGATCTCGCTACCGATGCTGGAAAGCGCCCTGGCCGAGCACGCCTACGTCAGCGAGGCTCGCCTGGGCGTCATCCAGGACCAGCGGGCCTATCTCGGCGCGTTGGTGGCGCTGAGCGAGGCTGGCATATTCGCCCTGCGCAACCAGGGCCGGCGCGCCGTCACCCAGACTCTGCGCCAGCATCTGAACGACCACTGCGAAGCATTGGCCCTGCCGCGGCGCTGGCGACTGCTGCATCAGCTACCAGGCAATGCCCAGGGCAAACTGCCTCAGGCCGAACTCGACGCTCTGCTGCTGGCGCCGCGCCCGCGCGAACCGGAGCGTCTGCAGCAGCAGTGGCAGGACGATCACTGGCAGATCGAGCTGCGCGTGCCGCTGGACCTGGCGCACTTCAGCGGCCATTTCCCGTGTACGCCGGTCCTGCCTGGCGTCGTTCAGATCGAGTGGGCGATGAACCTCGCGCGCGAACTGATCGACGACCTGCCGCCACGTTTCGGTGGCATGGAAGTGCTCAAGTTCCAGCAGCTCGCTCGCCCGGGCGATCACCTGAAGCTGAGCCTGCGTTTCGATCATGCCCGCGGCAAGCTGTACTTCGCCTATCACAACGCCGGCAAGCCTTGCTCGTCCGGCCGCATCCTGCTGGGAGCTCGTCCATGACCACGCTGAATCCCTTGCCGCCCGTCGAGGAGCAGCCGATCGCTAGCGTGGCGCCCGCCCTGCCCAACGAAGAGGATTGGTTCAAGCCCTGCGCGCTGATCCCGGTTTACAACCACGAGCGCAGCCTGCCGGCAGTGGTCGCCGCGCTGCGGGCGGCGGACCTGCCCTGCGTGCTGGTGGATGACGGTTCCTCCTCTGCCGCGGCAACGGTTATCGACCGACTGGCGGAGCAAGACGGCGTCTTCCTGCTCCGCCATCCGCGCAATCAGGGCAAGGGCGGTGCGGTAATCAGCGGCCTGCGCGAGGCGCGGCGACTGGGCTTCAGCCATGCGCTGCAGGTCGACGCCGACGGCCAGCACGACCTGTCCGGTGTCGAGCTGTTCCTCGACCGCGCCAGCCAGGCGCCGGACGCGGTGATCTGCGGCTATCCGCGATACGACGCCAGCGTGCCCAAGGGGCGCCTGTATGCCCGCTACCTGACCCATGTCTGGGTCTGGATCAACACCCTGTCGCTGGCGATCCGCGACTCCATGTGCGGCTTTCGTGTCTACCCGCTGGAGCCGACGTTGGCATTGCTCGACCGCGTGCGCCTGGGCCGGCGCATGGATTTCGACACCGAGATCCTGGTGCGCCTGCACTGGCAGCAGCAGCCGATGGTCTGGCTACCGACGCGGGTGCATTACCCGGCCGATGGCGTCTCGCACTTCCGCCTCTGGCTGGACAATGCACTGATCTCCGCCATGCATGCCCGGCTGTTCTTCGGCATGCTGCTGCGCGCGCCAAAACTGCTCGCCCAGCGCCTGCAGCGATGAGCGAAGCCCCGATGCCCTCCCACTGGGCGGCGCAGCGCGAGCGCGGAAGTTTCGCGCTGATGCGCCTGACCGCCTGGGCGGTACGGCTACTTGGTCGGCGCACCATGGCGCCGCTGCTGTATCTGATCGTGCTGTATTTCTATCTGTTCGGCCGCAGCGCCCGTGACAGCGCGCGCCAGTATCAGGGCTACCTGGCGCGCTGGAGCGGTCGCGCCGAACTGCAGCCGAGCACGCGCTCGGTCTATCGCCAGTTCATGAGTTTCGCCGAAGCGCTGTTGGACAAGCTGGATGTCTGGAGCGGGCGCGTCGGACGGGAACGCCTGGTGATCCACGACCCGGCCAACCTGCACGCCAGCCTCGCCGGGGCGCGCGGTCAGCTGCTGGTCGGCTCGCACCTGGGCAATCTGGAGATCTGCCGGGCGCTGGCGGAAATCGGCGGCGAAGTGCGGATGAACGTGCTGGTGCACACCCGTCACGCCGAGCAGTTCAATCGCCTGCTGGACCAGTCCGGCGCGGACAACCTGCGGCTGATCCAGGTCAGCGAACTGGACCCGGCGACCATGCTGCAGCTGTCCCAGCGTCTGGAGCGCGGCGAGTGGCTGGCCATCGCCGGTGATCGGGTGCCGCTGCACGGTGGGCGCACCGCCGTGGCGGACTTCCTCGGTCAGCCGGCAGCCTTTCCCCAGGGGCCCTGGCTGCTCGCCGGCCTGCTGGAATGCCCGGTGAATCTGCTGTTCTGTCTCAAGCATGACGAGCGCTTCCATGTGCATCTCGAGCCCTTCGCCGAACGCATCCGCTGGCGCCGCGCCGACCGCGATGCGGTGATCGCGCAGGCAGTGCAGCGCTACGCCGACCGCCTCGCCGCGCGCTGCCTGGAGGCGCCGCTGCAATGGTTCAACTTCTATCCCTTCTGGAACACACAGGACCCGCGTCGTGACTGAGCCCGTGATCTTTGGCGAACACCTTCTGCGCATCGAGGACGTGCTGGCTGTGGCGCAGCGCCGTGCGCCGGCACGGCTGCAGGCGGACGAGACCTTTCGCAGCCGCATCACCCGCGGCGCGCAGTTTCTCGACACCCTGCTGGACCGCGAGGGCGTGATCTACGGCGTTACCACCGGCTATGGCGATTCCTGCGTGGTGGCGGTGCCGCTGCACCAGGTCGAGGCGTTGCCGCAGCACCTGTTCACCTTTCACGGCTGTGGCCTCGGCAAGTTGCTGGACGCCGAAGCCACCCGCGCCGTGCTCGCCGCGCGCCTGCGTTCGCTTACCCATGGCATGTCCGGTGTACGCATCGAGCTGCTGGAACGCATGCAGGCATTCCTCGAACACGATGTGCTGCCGCTGATTCCTGAGGAAGGCTCGGTCGGCGCCAGCGGCGACCTGACCCCACTGTCCTATGTCGCTGCCGCCCTCGCCGGCGAGCGCGAGGTACTGTATCGCGGCGAGCGCCGCAGCGCCGCCGAAGTGCATCGCCAGCTCGGCTGGCCACCCTTGACCCTGCGCCCCAAGGAGGCGCTGGCGTTGATGAACGGCACCGCGGTGATGACCGGCCTCGCCTGCCTGGCCTACGCCCGCGCTGACTACCTGCTGCAGCTGGCGACCCGCATCACCGCGCTGAACGTGATCGCCCTGCAGGGTAACCCCGAGCACTTCGACGAGCGCCTGTTCGCCGCCAAGCCGCATCCTGGGCAGGTTCAGGTCGCCGCCTGGATTCGTCAGGACCTGGCCATCGACGCGCCCGCTGCGCCGCTGCATCGATTGCAGGACCGCTACTCCATCCGCTGCGCGCCCCATGTGCTCGGTGTGCTGGCCGACAGCCTGGGCCTGCTGCGCCAGTTCATCGAGACCGAACTGAACAGCGCCAACGACAACCCGATCATCGATGCCGACAACGAGCGCGTGCTGCACGGCGGGCACTTCTATGGCGGGCATATCGCCTTCGCCATGGACAGCCTGAAGAATCTGGTGGCCAACGTCGCCGATCTGCTCGACCGCCAGCTCGCCCTGCTGGTCGACACGCGCTACAACCACGGCCTGCCGAGCAACCTCTCCGGCGCGCCGGCCGCCACGGCGATGATCAACCACGGCTTCAAGGCGGTGCAGATCGGCGCCAGCGCCTGGACCGCCGAAGCGCTGAAGAACAGCATGCCGGCCAGCGTCTTCTCGCGCTCCACCGAATGCCACAACCAGGACAAGGTGAGCATGGGCACCATCGCCGCCCGCGACGCGCTGCGCAGCCTGGAGCTGAGCGAGCAGGTCGCCGCGGCCACGCTGCTCGCCGCCCAGCAGGGCGTCTGGCTGCGCCAGCGCCTGGACGACGCGCGCCCGCTGCCCGCACCACTGGCGGCCATGCACAGCGAACTGGCGGCGACCTTCCCCCCGCTGATCGAAGACCGGGCGCTGGAAGGCGAACTGCGCCTGTGCCTCGAACAGATCCGCAACCGCCACTGGAGGCTTTATGCGTAAGGACGGCGTACTGCAGGCCGAGGTCGAGTTGCTCGTGCCGTTCTTCGACGTCGACTCCATGGACGTGGTCTGGCACGGCCACTACGTCAAGTACTTCGAGGTCGCCCGCTGTGCGCTGCTCGAGCGTATCGGCCACAACTATCAGCAGATGCGCGATGCCGGCTATGCCTGGCCGATCATCGACGTGCAGCTGCGCTACATGCGCGGCGCGCGCTTCAACCAGCGCATCGTGGTGCGCGCCGACCTGGTGGAGTGGGAGAACCGCCTGAAGATCAACTACCTGATCCGCGATGCCGAAACCGGCGAGCGCATGACCCGCGGCAGCACCGTGCAGGTCGCCGTGGAGATCGCCAGCCGCGAGATGCTGCTGGCCTCGCCACGAGTGTTCGTCGACGCGGTGGAGCGCGCACTGGCATGACGCCGCCCGTCAAGAAATGGCTGGCCGCCGCCGTCCTGCTGATGGTCACCACCATCGCCATGGCGCAGCCCTTCGACCTGCCACAGCTCGCCGAACAACTGAGCGGGCCGGCCGTGGTACGTGGCGATTTCATTCAGGAAAAGTACCTGAGAGCCTTGCCGCAGCCGCTGACCAGTCACGGCCAGTTCACCCTGTCCCGCGACCACGGCCTGCTCTGGCTGCTGCAACAGCCGATCCGCCAGGACTATCGCATTACGCCTCAGGGGATCGCGCGGCGCGGCGAACAGGGCTGGCAGGCGGTCGACCCGCAGGGCGGTTCGGCCCGACAGAACCAGCTGTTCCTCGCCGTGCTGAGCGGCGACACCCAGGCTCTGCAGCGCGACTTCCAACTCGAGCTGAGCGGTGCAGCCACGGCCTGGCGGTTGCAACTGACGCCACGCGGCGCGCTGCTCAAGCAGATCTTTGCCGACATCGAGATCCAGGGCGGTGAGACGGTGACTCGAATCGAGCTGCACGAAACCCAGGGTGATCGCACGCTGATCCGTCTGCTCGACAGCCAGACCGACCTCGCCCTCACGGCCAGCGAGCAACGCGATCTTGCCGACTGAGCGCCTGCAGACCCGGCGCTGGCCGGCCGCGCTGTTCTGCCTGGCGCTGCTCGGCCTGCTGGCGCTGAATGCCTGGCAATGGCGCGACGGCCCGCCGCTGAGTGCCAACCTGCTGCAGCTCCTGCCCGACGCGAGTCACGACGCGCTCGAAGGGCTGGCGACCGAGCGCATGCAGGAGCCGCTCAAGCGCGACCTGATGCTGCTGATCCGGCATGACGACGAGCGTGAAACCTGGCGCCTGACTGAAAGCCTGGCAGCCGAACTGCGTGGCAGCGGCCTGTTCGCCCAGGTGCGCGAGCGGGTACAGCCCGATCTGCCGGCGGTCGCGCGACAGCTGCGCGAGCAGTCCCTCGGATTGCTTGGCGATACCGAGCGCCAGCAGCTCATCGAACAGCCCGTGCGGTTCGTCCAGCAGCGCATCGAGCGCCTCTACGACCCCTTCGCCGCCAGCCCGCTGCCGCTCGAACAGGACTGGTTCGGCATCGCCGGCCTGGCCCTGCAACGGATGCCGCAGCCGGGCAGCCTTCGCACCGGTGGCGATGGCCGTCTGATTGCCGAGCACGCCGGCCAGCGCTGGGCCGTCGTGCACGCGCGCACGCAGGGCGATGCGTTCGATGAGCGCCTGCCACAACAGGTAGCCGCACTCGTCGAGGCCGCCCGCAGCGCTGTCGAAACCGCCGGCGGCGAACTGCTCGCTGCCGGCGGCGTGCTGCATGCCGCCCATGGTCAGCGCTCGGCCCGCGCCGAGGCGAGCCTGATCGGCAGCCTGTCGCTGGGTGCCACCCTGCTGCTGTTGCTCTGGCTGTTCCGCACGCCGCGCATCCTCCTCGCCGCCTTGCCGGTGCTGGTCGGCGCGCTGTCAGGGGCGGCCGCCTGCGTCGCGCTGTTCGGCCAGATGCACGTACTGACGCTGGTGCTCGGCGCCAGCCTGATCGGCGTCAGCCTGGACTTCCCGCTGCACTACCTGTCCAAGAGCTGGACCCTGCAGCCCTGGCACGGCCGGCGCGCGCTTGGTCTGATCCTGCCGGGGCTGGCGCTGGCCCTGTTAACCAACCTGATCGGCTATCTCGCGCTGGCCTTCACGCCCTTCCCGGCACTGACCCAGGTGGCGGTCTTCTCTACAGCCGGATTGCTCGGCGCCTTCCTCTGCACCACCTGCCTGCTGCCGCTGCTGTTCAATGGTCGCCTGCAGCCCTGGCCACGCCCATTGGGTTGGGCGCAGCGCTGGCTGCAGATGCGCCAGGCCCTGCTTGCACGCGTCGGCTCGCCCTGGCTGCTGGCCGTGTTCGGACTGTTCTGCGTAGGCGGCGTGCTGCAGCTGTCATTCGAGGACGACCTGCGCCAGTGGGTCAGCCGCGCGCCGGCACTGCAGCAGCAAGCCGAGCGTATCGGCACGATCACCGGCTTCCAGCCCACCAGCCAGTACCTCCTCGTGCGCGCCGCCGATGCTGACGCGCTGCTCGAACGCCAGGCCAAGCTCAGCCGCCGGCTGTCCGCCCTGCAGGCCGAGCAACGCCTGGGCGGGCACCTTGCCCTGAGCCAGCTGGTTGCACCGACTGCCGAACAGGACCGCCTGCGCGCCGCCCTGCCGCAACTGCTCGAAGCCAGCCAGCCGCTCGCCGCGCTGGGTGCCGCGACGAGCAACCTGCAGGCGGAGATCGAGCGCCTGCAGGCACAGCCACCGGTGACCATCGAGGCGGCGCTGGCAGGCCCGTTGGGCGAGCCCTGGCGCGCGCTCTGGCTCGGCGCGCAGAACGACGGCGTCGCCGGGCTGATCAGCCTGCAGGGCCTGCGCGACGGAGCCGCCCTGGAACACATCGCTGATGACGTGCCCGGCACGACACTGGTCGACCAGCCGGCCCGCCTCAACCAGCTGTTTGCCGCGACCAAGCTTCAGGCCGGCGAACTCAAGCTGCTCGCCAGCCTGCTGATCTTTGCCCTGCTCTGCTTTCCCTTCGGGCCGAGCGGCGCCCTGCGTTGCCTGGCCGTGCCGCTGCTGGCCGCCCTGGCGAGCCTGGCCAGTCTCGGCTGGCTCGGTCAGCCGCTGACGCTGTTTGGCCTGTTCGGCCTGCTGCTGGTCACGGCGATCGGCGTGGATTACGCCATTCTGATGCGCGAGCAGGTCGGCGGCGCCGCGGTCAGCCTGGTCGGCACCCTGCTGGCGGCCACCACCACCTGGCTGTCGTTCGGCCTGCTGGCGGTGTCCAGCACGCCGGCGGTGAGCAACTTCGGCCTCACCGTCAGCCTCGGCCTGGCATTCAGTTTCTTCCTGGCCCCCTGGGCCATCCACCAGCAAGACACACCACCACAGGCAGGGAGGCCGTATGGCGCCGCTTGAGACGCAACACCGCGAAGTCGTGATCATCGGAGCCGGCCCGTCCGGCGCAATCGCTGGCGCGCTGCTCAAGCGCCAGGGCCACGACGTGCTGATCGTCGAACGCCAGCGCTTTCCGCGCTTCTCCATCGGCGAGAGCTTGCTGTCGCACTGCCTGGACTTCATCGAGGAAGCCGGGATGCTCGAGGCGGTGCGCGCGGCGGGGTTCCAGACCAAGCACGGCGCGGCCTTCGGCTGGGGCGAGCGCTACACGGAATTCGATTTTCGCGACAAGTTCACCGCCGGCCATGGCAGCACCTACCAGGTCCAGCGCGCCGACTTCGACAAGCTGCTGGCCGACCAGGCCGAGCTGCAGGGCGTGGAAATCCGCTACGAGGAAGAAGTCACCGCGGTGGATTTCACCGGCGCGCAACCCTGGCTGCAGATTCGTCGGGCAGATGGCAGCGAGTACCGCGTCGATGCCGCCTTCGTGCTCGATGCCAGCGGCTATGGCCGGGTACTGCCGCAGCTGCTGGATCTGGAAGCGCCGTCGGGCTTCCCGGTGCGCCGGGCGATATTCACCCATATCGAGGACCGTATCGACGATCCACGCTTCGACCGCGAGAAGATCCTTATCACCACCCATCCCGAGCTGCGGGACGTCTGGTACTGGACCATCCCGTTCAGCAACGGCCGCTGTTCGCTGGGTGTGGTCGCCAGTGCCGAGCGCTACGAAGGCCGGCCGGTGAACCTCGATGCCTGCCTGCGCGAATTCGTCCAGGAGGCACCGAACCTCAGGCGCATTCTCGCCAATGCCGAATGGGACACCCCGGCGCGCCTGATCGGCGGCTACTCGGCCAACGTCAAGAGCCTGCACGGTCCGGGCTTCGCCCTGCTGGGCAACGCCGCCGAGTTCCTCGACCCGGTGTTTTCCTCCGGCGTGACCATCGCCATGCGCTCGGCACACATGGCCGCCGCCGTGCTGCATCGCCAGCTGAGCGGCGAAACGGTGGATTGGGAACGCGAGTTCGCCGCGCCGCTCAAGCGCGGCGTCGATACCTTCCGGACCTACGTGGAGGGTTGGTACGATTGCAGCTTCCAGGACGTGATCTACTACGAACACGCCCAGCCGGAGATCCGCCGGATGATCAGCTCGATCCTTGCCGGCTATGCCTGGGACGAAAAGAACCCCTATGTCGCCGAACCCAAACGCCGCCTGCGCGTACTGGCCGAACTCTGCGCGGCCGGTGCCGACGCGTGAGCGCGCGGCGATGAGGCGACTGCTGCTGGGCCTGTGTCTGGTCTTGCTGGCCGGTTGCGCGGCGCGCCTGCCGCTGCCTGCCGGCACACCCGAATTGCAGGTACCGCTGCAGCTGCATGTGCAACGCCAGGGCAGCGAGCCGGCCGACTGGTTGCTGGTGATCCAGCGCGAAGGGGCGTCGCTGCGCTGGTCGCTGCTCGACCCGCTGGGCATTCCACTGGCGCGGCAGCAGTTGCGCGACGGCGCCTGGCAGGCTGATGGGCTGCTTCGACCCAATCCGGAGGCGCGCGAGCTGTTCGCCGCCCTGCTGTTCGCCCTGACCGACCGCGACCAGCTGGCCGCGCTGTATGGCGCCGCAGCCGAACAGCCAGGTGCTGGCGAGCGCCGGCTGCGCCAGGGCGACGACCTGCGCTGGCAGGTCCGCTATCGCGCGGCACAGCGCTTCGAACTCGACGTGGCGCCAGGGCTGACCTATCGTGTCGCCCCCTTGCCCGACTCGCCCGGAAGCCAACGATGACCGCCTACCTCGACGCCCTTGGCGTGATCTGCGCGCTCGGCAGTGGCAAGGCCGAGGTGGCTGGGCGGCTGTTCGCCGGCGACACCTCCGGCATGCAGCCCCATACGCAGCCGGTGGCCGGTCGACGCTTACCGGTAGGCGCGGTCCGCTCAGCGTTGCCGGCAATGCCTGATGACGATCCACGCCATGCCACCCGCAACAACCAGCTGCTGCTGGCCGCTGCACTGGAGATCGAAGGCGATATTCGCCAGGCCATCGCCCGCCACGGCCGGCATCGCATCGGTGTGGTCCTGGGCACCAGCACCACCGGCATCCAGGAAGCCGGAGAAGGCATCGCTGGCTTGCTGCACAATGGCAGCTTTCCGCCGGGCTACCATTATGGGCATCAGGAACTGGCGGCGCCGGCGAGCTTTCTCGGCCAATGGCTGCAACTGGGCGGCCCCTGCTATGCCATCTCCACCGCCTGCACCTCCAGTGCCCGCGCCCTGCTCAGCGCCAAACGCCTGCTCGACGCCGGCATTTGCGATGCAGTGCTGTGCGGCGGTGTCGACAGCCTGAGCGACCTGACCCTGCAAGGCTTCACCGCGCTGGAAGCCACCAGCGAGTCGCTGTGCAATCCCTTCTCGCGCAACCGCAACGGTATCAACATCGGCGAGGCGGCGGCGCTGTTTCTGATGACCCGCGAGCCCGCTGATGGCGCCATCGCCCTGCTTGGCGGCGGCGCCAGTTCCGACGCCTACCATATCTCTGCCCCCGAACCGGAAGGCCGCGGCGCGCTTGCCGCCATGCGCCAGGCGCTGGCCACTGCCGGCTGCACACCGGAAGAGGTCGATTACCTCAACCTGCACGGCACAGCCACCGCGCACAACGACGCCATGGAAAGCCAAGCCGTTTCCACGCTGTTTCCTCAGGGTGTCGCCTGTTCTTCGAGCAAGCCGTTGACCGGCCATACCCTCGGCGCCGCTGGCGCGCTGGAGGCGGCGTTCTGCTGGCTTGCGCTATCGCGCTTCAACGCCGACCAGCAGTTGCCACCGCATCGCTGGGACGGCCAGCCGGATCCGGAGCTGCCACCGCTGCGCCTGGTGACCGCCGAACTGCGAATGGGTAGAACCTCGCCGCGCCGAATGATGAGCAACTCCTTCGCCTTCGGTGGCAACAATATCAGCCTGATCCTGGGAGACGCGCCGTGATCGACTGGCCCCTCGCCGAACTGCTACCCCACGCTGGCGACATGATCCTGCTCGACGCTGTCGAGCGCTTCGATGAAGACAGCGTGGAGACACACCTGCAGGTACGCGCCGACGGCCTGCTCAGCGCCGCCGACGGCAGTCTGCCTGCCTGGGTCGGCGTCGAGATCATGGCGCAAAGCGTCGCGGCCTTCGCCGGCTGCCATGCGCGTCAGGCCGGTCAGCCGGTGGAGCTGGGCTTCCTGCTCGGCACCCGTAGCTACCAGTGCAATGTCGAAACCTTCCCGGTCGGCGCTCGGCTGCGCGTCCGTGCCACTCGTTCGCTGCAGGACGACAACGGCATGGGCGTGTTCGAATGTCATCTCGACGGCCCCGGCATCCATGCCGAGGCGCGTCTGAACGTGTTCCGCCCGCCCGAAATGGCGAGTTACCTACAAGAGTCTGCCCCATGAGTGAAACCGTCCTCGTCACCGGCTCCAGCCGAGGCATCGGCCGCGCCATCGCGCTGCGCCTGGCCCGCGCCGGCCATGACATCGTGCTGCACTGCCGCTCGCGCCGCGACCAGGCCGAAGCGGTCCAGGCCGAGATCCAGGCGATGGGGCGCAGCGCGCGCATCCTGCAGTTCGACATCGCCGACCGCGTCGCCTGCCGGCGCGAGCTGGAAGCCGATGTCGAAGCGCATGGCGCCTACTACGGCGTCGTCTGCAACGCCGGCCTGACTCGCGACGGTGCCTTCCCGGCCCTGAGCGACGATGACTGGGACCAGGTACTGCGCACCAACCTGGACGGTTTCTACAATGTGCTGCAGCCGCTGACCATGCCGATGATTCGCCGCCGCCAGCCGGGGCGCATCGTCTGCATCACCTCGGTATCCGGCCTGATCGGCAACCGCGGCCAGGTCAACTACAGCGCGTCCAAGGCCGGCGTCATCGGTGCGGCAAAGGCGTTGGCGGTGGAGCTGGGCAAGCGCAGGATCACCGTCAACTGCGTTGCCCCCGGACTGATCGATACCGAGATGCTCGATGCCGAACTGCCCATCGAAGAAATGCTGAAGATGGTTCCGGCACAGCGCATGGGCACCCCGGAAGAGGTCGCCGGTGCGGTGAATTTCCTGATGTCCGCCGAGGCGGCGTATATCACCCGGCAGGTGATCGCCGTCAACGGAGGGCTGTGCTGATGAACAGCAGACGCGTGGTGGTCACCGGCATGGCCGGCATCACCTCCCTGGGCAGCGACTGGACGAGCATCGAAGCCAATTTCAGTGCCAACCGCAGCGGCATCCGCCGCATGGCCGAGTGGGACCGCTTCACGGAGCTCAACACCCGCCTGGCCGGCCCGGTGGACGACTTCAGCGTGCCGCCGCACTGGACGCGCAAGCAGCTGCGCAGCATGGGCCGCGTGTCACGACTGTCGGTGCTGGCCGCCGAACGCGCGCTCGCCGACGCCGGTCTTTTGGAAGACGCCTCGATACGCGACGGCCGCATGGGTGTGGCCTGCGGTTCGTCCACCGGCAGCACCGAGGAGATCAAGGCGTTCGGCAACATGCTGCTGAACTCGGTGGCCGACGGGCTGAATGCCAACTCCTACATTCGCATGATGCCGCACACCACCGCGGCCAATATCAGCATCTTCTTCGGCCTTACCGGGCGGGTTATCCCCACCTCCAGCGCCTGCACCAGCGGCAGCCAGGGCATCGGTTACGCCTATGAGGCGATCAAGTTCGGCCGTCTGCCACTGATGCTGGCCGGCGGCGCCGAGGAGCTCTGCGCCACCGAGGCCATGGTCTTCGATGCGCTCTATGCCACCAGCCTGAAGAACGACGCACCGCATACTTCGCCGCGCCCCTACGACAGCGGCCGTGATGGCCTGGTGATTGGCGAAGGCGCCGGCATGCTGGTGCTCGAGGAACTGGAGCACGCACTGGCCCGCGGCGCGACGATTCACGCCGAGCTGGTCGGCTTCGGCAGCAACGCCGATGGCCAACATGCCACCAAGCCGGAACAGCTGACCATGCGCCGCGCCATGGAACTGGCCCTGGAAGATGCCGGGCTCGCACCGGCGGCCATCGGCTACGTGAATGGCCACGGCACTGCGACCGAACAGGGTGACATCGCCGAAACCCAGGCGACCCAGGCGCTGTTCGGCAGCGGCATGCCGATCAGCTCGCAGAAGTCCTTTCTCGGCCATACCCTGGGTGCGTGTGGCGCGCTGGAGTCCTGGTTCAGTATCGAGATGATGAACCGCGACCGCTATATCCACACGCTCAACCTGGACGAGGTCGACCTGCGCTGCGGCGATCTGGACTACCTGCGGGATGCGCCGCGCACCATGCAGCACGAGTACGTGATGAATAACAATTTCGCCTTTGGCGGGATCAACACCTCGCTGATCTTCCGTCGCTGGGCCTGAGTTTCACCCACAACCGCAAGGAAAACGCCGATGAAAACAACCGCATGGATAGGCACAGCGCTGACGCTTCTGGTGCTGCCCGGCATCAGCCAGGCCCGTGACACCACCCACTACCTGCCCTTCGATGCCGTGGTTGCCGAAGCGACCCAGGCCGGTCGACTGGATGGCAGCGTCAAGTTCTACCTGGCCGGCAAGACGCCGGGCAATGCCACGATCGTGCGCAGCGGCGTTACCACCAGCAAGAAGACCAATGCGTTCAACAAGACCGACGAAGGCGCCTGCAGCTGGGCGCTGCAATCGGCGCTGATCGGCATGCAGCAGGCTGCCAAGGCCGCCGGTGCCAATGCGGTGGTGAACATCGCCAGCAACTACAAGCATGTCGAATACAAGGACAGTCAGAAGTACGAGTGCCACGCTGGCGCCATCATGGCCGGCGTTGCCCTCAAGGGCGATCTGGCCAACGTCAAGTAAGCGTCCCCGCCGATGCGCAGGCCAAGGCATCGGCTCTACCGCGGCCCGACCGTCTGCCGGAACGTTTGCCGTTGCCGTCGAGTCCACTGAACATCAGTGACCTCCACAGGAGCGGCTCATGTTCGGCAAGTCTTCGCACACCTTCGAAGTCAACTACATCTACCAGAACGACCCGCGCGCCGAGACCTATGACGCCGACGTCGATAGCCTGTCCCAGGGCGAGGCGGCGCGTCACCTCATCGAGCTGCACAATGCCGACGCCGAGAACAGTCTGGTGATGCCGAAGGCCGATGCCGACGAGGCGCAGCTGCTGGAGCAGGCCGAAGTCCTGGGCATCACCGACATTCGCGTGACCCGTGTTCCGAAACAGGACAAGGGCGAAACGCCTGCTCATCACAAGCAGCCCTGATTCACCGTTGCGGTTCGCGCGTTAAGGCTGACTCAACGCCTCGCGCGTCACCAGCTCCATGAAGGCCTGCGCCAACGGCGACTGCTCCTGCCGGCGTTTGACCAGCCAGACCGCGGTGGTCGCATCCTTGTCCAGCAGAGTGCGAAAGCACACGCCGTCGATGCGGATGCGCTGGAACGATGCCGGCAGCACCGAAACCCCCAGCCCGGCGGCGACCAGTCCGATGATGGTCAGCGCCTCGTTCGCCTCCTGGGCGATGCGGGGGTTGAAGCCCGCACGGCGCGCCAGGCTGAGCAACTGGTCGTACAGCCCCGTACCGTAGCTGCGCGGGAAGAACACGAAGGGCTCGTCGGCCAGATCGGCCAGTGTCAGCCCCTCGTCCCCGGCATCCGCCAGCCGGTGTCCCGCATGCATCAGCGCCACCAGCGGCTCACTGAACAGCTCGACGGTCTGCAGGCCCGCCGGCAACGCGAACGGGCGAATCATGCCGACTTGCAGCGTCTCGTCCTGCACGGCATCGACCACCTGCTTGCTGGTCATCTCCTGCAAATCCAGATGCACCGCAGGAAAGGTGCGGCGAAAGGCCAGAATCGCCCGCGGCAGGATCGAGGTGAACGGCGCCGATGAGGTGAACCCCACCTTGAGCTCGCCGATCTCGCCCTGTTCGGCGCGCCGGGCCACGTCCACCGATTTGTCGACCTGCGCGAGCGTGCGCCGCGTTTCCTCGAGAAACAGCCGGCCCGCGTCGGTCAGCGCCACGCGCCGGTTGGTCCGATCGAACAGCCGCACGCCGAGTTCCTGTTCCAGCGCCTGGATCTGTTGGCTCAAGGGCGGCTGTGAAATGCGCAGCTGTTCGGCGGCGCGACCGAAGTGCAGTTCCTCGGCGACCGCCACGAAGTAGCGAAGATGGCGCAGCTCCATGAGGGCTCCTTATGAGTCGCAGAACATATCATTCAGGTCGAATAATATATTGGATAGCTTAAACAAAGCTTCCTATCATTTCGCCCATAAACCCGAACAACAGCAATCGCGCCCGTCGATCGAAAAAGCGATCACAGGCGTAACGGGCCGCTTTTGGCCGGAAGAAAGCGAATCGGACAGAGGTCTTCATCGTGAGCAGTACGCACGACGCCAACGGCGCGTCAGCAGAGATACCGGCGCCTGGCGCGCCCATCAGCCATACCGAGAAAGGCACCCCGCGCTTCGCGCGCACCGCCCTGGCCCTGTTCGCCGGCGGCTTCGCTACCTTCGCCCTGCTCTACTGCGTGCAACCGATGATGCCCATGCTGTCGCAGGCATTCGGCATCAACGCAGCGCAGAGCAGCCTGATCCTTTCGCTCTCGACGCTGACCCTGGCCGTCGGCCTGCTGATCACCGGGCCGATCTCCGATGCCATCGGCCGCAAGCAGGTGCTGGTCGCCTCCCTGCTCGCTGCCGCGGTGTTCACCGTCGGTAGCGCACTGGCGCCCAGCTGGCATGGCGTTCTGCTGATGCGCGCACTGGTCGGCCTGGCGCTCAGCGGTGTGGCTGCAGTGGCCATGACCTACCTGAGCGAGGAGATCCATCCCCACCATCTCGGCCTGGCAATGGGGCTGTACATCGGTGGCAACGCCATTGGCGGCATGAGCGGACGCTTGCTGAGCGGCGTGCTGGTGGACTACCTGTCCTGGCATAGCGTGCTGGGACTGATGGGCGGGCTGGCGCTGCTGGCGGCGCTGCTGCTCTGGCGCTTTCTACCCGAATCGCGGCACTTCCGTCCGCGACCACTGCGCCCGCAGGGGCTGCTGCAGGGCTACAGCCTGCACTTCCGCGATGCCGGCCTAGCCTGGCTGTTCCTGCAGGGCTTCCTGCTGATGGGCAGCTTCGTCACGCTGTACAACTACATCGGCTATCGGCTGATTGCCGAGCCGTTCCACCTCAGCCAGACCATGATCGGTTTGCTGGCGGTGCTTTACCTGTCGGGCATCTACAGCTCGGCTAAGGTCGGCGCGCTGGCCGACCGCTTCGGCCGGCGCCGGGTATTCTGGCTGGTGATCGCCCTGATGCTGGCAGGCGTGGGCCTGACCCTGTTCGACCGGCTGCCGCTGGTGCTGCTGGGCATGCTGCTGTTCACCTTCGGATTCTTCGGCGCCCATTCGGTCGCCAGCAGCTGGATTGGCCGCCGTGCCCGGCAGGCACGCGGCCAGGCCGCCTCGCTCTATCTATTCAGCTACTACCTGGGCTCCAGCGTCGCCGGCACGCTGGGCGGGGTCTTCTGGCACGCCGCCGGCTGGGATGGCGTCGGTCTGTTCATCGTCTCGCTGCTGCTGATCGCCTTCGCCGTGGCGCTGCACCTGGCACGCCTGCGTCCGCTGCCGGAGCCGCAGACGGCACACTGAGCCCGCAATGCAAAACGCCCCGCGGATGCGGGGCGTTTCGTCTCGAGCCGGTGAAAAGTCAGGCGTGGTATTGCGCGGACAGCTCGTGCACCGACTCGATGAAGGCGCCGGCATGGGCTGGATCGACTTCCGGCGTGATGCCGTGGCCCAGGTTGAACACGTGGCCATTGCCATGACCGAAGCTCGCCAGGATGCGCGCTACCTCGGCGCGGATGGCGTCGGGCTTGGCATAGAGCACGCTCGGGTCCATGTTGCCCTGCAGTGCCACCTTGTCACCGACGCGGCGGCGCGCCTCGCCGATGTCGCAGGTCCAGTCCAGCCCCAGCGCCTCGGCGCCGACCTCGGCCATGGACTCCAGCCACAGCCCGCCACCCTTGGTGAACAGGATCACCGGCACGCGGCGGCCGTCATGTTCGCGGATCAGACCGTTGACGATCTTGCGCATATAGGCCAGGGAGAACTCCTGATAGGCCGCGGCCGACAGGCTGCCACCCCAGGAATCGAAGATCTGCACCGCCTGGGCGCCAGCCAGGATCTGGCCGTTGAGGTAGCTGGTGACCGACTGGGCCAGCTTGTCCAGCAGGGCGTGCATCGCCTGCGGGTTCTCGTAGAGCATCGCCTTGGATTTGCGGAAGTCCTTCGACGAGCCGCCCTCGACCATGTAGGTCGCCAGGGTCCAGGGGCTGCCGGAGAACCCGATCAGCGGCACGCGGCCGTTGAGTTCACGGCGAATGGTGCGCACCGCGTCCATCACGTAGCCCAGGTCCTTCTCCGGATCGGGAATCGGCAGCGCCTCGATGTCCGCTGCACTGCTCACCACCTTCTTGAAGCGCGGACCTTCGCCGGTCTCGAAGTACAGGCCGAGCCCCATGGCGTCCGGCACGGTGAGGATATCGGAGAAGAGGATCGCGGCATCCAGTGGATAGCGATCCAGCGGCTGCAGGGTCACCTCGCAGGCGAGCTCAGGATTCATGCACAGGCTCATGAAGTCACCTGCCTTGGCGCGGCTGGCCCGGTATTCGGGCAGGTAGCGGCCGGCCTGGCGCATCATCCACACCGGGGTGACGTCGACAGGCTGCTTGAGCAGGGCACGAAGGAAACGGTCGTTCTTCAGGGCAGTCATGGCAGGGTTCCAGCGTAAAAGTGCCGTGCATTGTCGCAAAGCGGAAAAAAAAAGGCACGGCGAGCGCCGTGCCATTTAGCTATGGGCTTGATTCAAATCAGGCCGCCCCGGGTGCCTGTCGACACCCGGCAGCGCCGGATCAGACGCCGAGATAATCCATGATCCCTTCGGCAGCCTGACGACCTTCGAAGATCGCCGTCACCACCAGGTCGGAGCCGCGGACCATGTCGCCACCGGCGAAGATCTTCGGGTTGCTGGTCTGGTGCTTGAACTTGCCCACTTCGGGCGCAACAACGCGGCCCTGGTTGTCGATCTGGATGCCCTGGGCTTCGAACCATGGCGCCGGGCTAGGACGGAAACCGAAGGCGATGACCACCGCATCGGCCGGCAGCACCTGCTCGGAACCCGGGATCGGCTCGGGGCTGCGGCGACCGCGTGCATCCGGCGCGCCGAGACGCGTCTCGACCACCTTCACACCTTCCACCTTGCCTTCGCCGACGATGGCGATGGGCTGGCGGTTGAAGAGGAACTTCACGCCCTCCTCCTTGGCGTTCTTCACTTCACGGCGCGAGCCCGGCATGTTCGCCGCATCACGACGGTAGGCGCAGGTCACGCTCTTGGCACCCTGGCGGATGGAGGTGCGGTTGCAGTCCATCGCGGTATCACCGCCGCCCAGTACCACGACCTTCTTGCCCTTCATGTCGATGAAGTCTTCGGCAGACTTCTCGAAGCCGAGGTTGCGGTTGACATTGGCGATGAGGAAATCCAGCGCGTCGTACACGCCCGGCAGATCCTCACCGGGGAAGCCGCCCTTCATGTAGGTGTAGGTGCCCATACCCATGAACACGGCATCGTAATCAGCCAGCAGCTGGTCGATGGTGATGTCCTTGCCCACCTCGGTGTTCAGGCGGAACTCGATGCCCATGCCGCCGAAGATTTCGCGACGACGGCTGAGTACGGTCTTTTCCAGCTTGAACTCGGGGATGCCGAAGGTCAGCAGGCCACCGATCTCGGGGTTCTTGTCGAACACCACCGGAGTCACGCCGTTGCGCACGAGGATATCCGCGCAACCGAGGCCGGCCGGGCCGGCGCCGATGATGGCGACCTTCTTGCCGGTCGGCTTGACCTTGGACATGTCCGGCCGCCAGCCCATGGCGAAGGCGGTATCGGCGATGTACTTCTCCACCGAGCCGATGGTCACTGCGCCGAAGCCGTCGTTGAGAGTGCAGGCGCCCTCGCAGAGACGGTCCTGCGGGCAGACGCGACCGCAGACTTCCGGCAGGGTGTTGGTCTGGTGCGCCAACTCGGCAGCGGCGAGGATGTTGCCCTCGGAAACCAGCTTGAGCCAGTTGGGGATGTAGTTGTGGACGGGGCACTTCCACTCGCAATAAGGGTTGCCGCAACCCAGGCAGCGATGGGCCTGTTCGCACGCCTGCTGCGGCTTGAAGGGTTCGTAGATCTCGACGAACTCCTTCTTGCGCTGGCGCAGCAGCTTCTTCTTCGGATCCTTGCGCCCGACCTCGATGAACTGGAAGTCGTTATTCAGACGTTCAGTCATTTCAAAACCTCTCAACAGCAGCCGTAGGCAATACATACGGCCGCAAGACAATCAGGGTAAGCGGCGGCCCCGCCAGGGCTGGGGCCGCCGCCTGAAGCGGCTTCTTGTTATTGCGGGTTGGCCCGGGTGCTCGACAGCAGCGAAGCCAGGTTGGCCGCCTTGGGCTTGACCAGCCAGAATCGACGCAGGTAATCGTCGAGATTATCCAGCAGTTCAGCCCCCCACTCACTCGCGGTTTCCGCAACGTACTCACGCAGCACGCCCTGCAGATGGCTGCGATAGGCTTCCATCGCCTCGCCGGTGATGCGCTGCAGGTTGACCAGTTCGTTGTTCACGCGGTCGACGAAACTGTTGTCCATGTCCAGCACGTAGGCGAAACCACCGGTCATGCCGGAGCCGAAGTTGTGCCCGGTCTTGCCCAGTACGCAGACAAAGCCGCCGGTCATGTATTCGCAGCAATGGTCGCCCGTGCCCTCGACGACCGCGTGGGCGCCGGAGTTGCGTACCGCGAAACGCTCACCTGCGGTGCCGGCGGCGAACAGTTTGCCGCCAGTGGCGCCATATAGACAGGTGTTACCGATGATCGCCGAATCCTGCGAGCGGTAGGCCGCGCCCTGTGGCGGTGTGACCACCAGCTTGCCGCCGGTCATGCCTTTGCCGACGTAATCGTTGGCGTCGCCTTCCAGATACAGGTGGAGGCCGCCGGCGTTCCAGACGCCGAAACTCTGGCCCGCTGTCCCCTTGAAGCGGAAGGTGATCGGCGTGCCAGCCATACCCTGGTTGCCATGCTGGCGAGCAATTTCGCCGGACACACGGGCACCGATGGAACGGTCGCAGTTGCAGATCTCCAGCTCGAACTCGCCACCGCTCTTGGTATCGATGGCGGCCTTGGCCAGCTTGACCATTTCTTCTGCCAGCAACCCTTGGTCGAACGGCGGGTTCTTTTCCACCTGGCAGAACTGAGGCTTGTCGGCCGGGATGTTGCTGCCGCCGAGCAGCGGTGTCAGGTCGAGGTTGTTCTGCTTGGCGGTGTCGCCCGGCAGCACTTCGAGCAGATCGGTACGGCCGATCAGCTCACCGAGGCTGCGTACGCCCAGCCTGGCCAGCCACTCGCGGGTTTCTTCGGCAACGAACTGGAAGAAGTTGACCACCATGTCGACGGTGCCGATGAAGTGATCCTTGCGCAGCTGTTCGTTCTGGGTCGCGACGCCGGTGGCGCAGTTGTTCAGATGGCAGATGCGCAGGTACTTGCAGCCTAGGGCGATCATCGGCGCAGTACCGAAGCCGAAGCTTTCGGCGCCGAGGATCGCAGCCTTGATCACGTCCAAACCGGTCTTCAAACCGCCATCGGTCTGCACCCGGACCTTGCCACGCAGGTCGTTGCCGCGCAGGGTCTGGTGGGTTTCGGCGAGGCCGAGCTCCCACGGCGAACCGGCGTAGCGGATCGAGGTCAGCGGCGAAGCCCCAGTACCGCCGTCGTAGCCGGAAATGGTGATCAGGTCGGCGTAGGCCTTGGCCACACCGGCGGCGATGGTACCCACGCCCGGCTCGGCCACCAGCTTGACCGATACCAGCGCCTGGGGGTTGACCTGCTTGAGGTCAAAGATCAGCTGCGCAAGGTCCTCGATGGAATAGATGTCATGGTGCGGCGGCGGGGAGATCAGGGTCACGCCGGGCACGGCATAACGCAGACGCGCGATCAGACCATTGACCTTGCCACCGGGCAGCTGGCCGCCTTCACCGGGCTTGGCGCCCTGGGCGACCTTGATCTGCAGCACTTCGGCGTTGACCAGATATTCCGGGGTCACACCGAAGCGGCCGGTTGCGACCTGCTTGATCTTCGAGCTGCGCTCGGTACCGTAGCGGGCCGGATCTTCGCCGCCTTCACCGGAGTTCGAACGCGCACCGATGCGGTTCATCGCTGCGGCAATGGCTTCGTGAGCTTCCGGCGACAAGGCGCCGAGCGAGATACCAGCGGAGTCGAAGCGCTTGAGGATGGCATCCAGCGGCTCGACTTCTTCCAGCGCCAAGGGCTGCTCAGCCAGCTTGACCTTGAGCAGATCACGCAGCATCGCCACCGGGCGCTGATCGACCAACGCGGTGTATTCCTTGAAGCGGCTGTAATCACCGCTCTGCACCGCCATCTGCAGCGCACTGACCACGTCGGGGTTGTAGGCGTGATATTCACCGCCGTAAACGAACTTCAGCAGCCCGCCCTGCTGGATCGGCTTGCGGCTGCTCCAGGCTTCAGCGGCGAGCGCCTTCTGCTCGGCCTCGAGATCCTCGAAGCGGGCGCCCTTGATGCGGCTGGCGACGCCGCGGAAGCTCAGTTCGACGATCTCATCGGAAAGACCAACGGCCTCGAACAGTTGCGCGCCACGGTAGGACGCAATGGTCGAGATGCCCATCTTGGAGATGATCTTCATCAGCCCCTTGGAGATGCCCTTGCGATAGTGCTTGAACACTTCGTAGAGATCGCCGAGCACTTCGCCAGTGCGGATCAGGTCACCCAGCACCTCGTAGGCGAGGAACGGGTACACCGCCGTCGCGCCGAAGCCGATCAAGACCGCGAAGTGATGCGGGTCGCGTGCGGTGGCGGTCTCCACCAGGATGTTGCAGCTGCAGCGCAGGCCGGTGTCGACCAGGCGGTGGTGCACCGCACCGACCGCCAGCGAAGCATGCACCGGCAGCTTGCCCGGGGCGATATGACGGTCGCTGAGAACCAGCAGCACCTTGCCACCGCGCACGGCTTCCTCGGCCTGGTCGGCGATGTTGCGGATCGCCGCTTCGAGACCGATGCTCTCGTCGTAGTTCAGGTCGATGACCAGGCGCTCGAACCCCGGGCGTTCCAGGTTCATGATCGTGCGCCACTTCGCTGGCGAGATCACCGGTGTGGTCAGGATTGCACGGTTGGCGTGCTCGGCGGTTTCCTCGAAGACGTTGCGCTCAGCACCCAGACAGGTTTCCAGCGACATCACGATGGCTTCGCGCAGCGGGTCGATCGGCGGGTTGGTCACCTGGGCGAACTGCTGGCGGAAGTAGTCGTAGGGCGAACGCACACGACGCGACAGCACGGCCATGGGCGTATCGTCGCCCATCGAGCCGACCGCCTCCTGGCCCTGCTCGGCCAGCGGGCGCAGCACCTGGTCACGCTCCTCGAAGGTGACCTGGTACATCTTCATGTACTGCTTGAGCTGGTCGGCATCGTAGAAGGCCGAACCGTGATCGTTGTCATCCAGCGTCGACTGAATGCGCAGTGCGTTCTGCCGCAGCCACTTCTTGTAGGGCTGCTGTGCTTTCAGATGATTGTCGATGTCGTCGGTGTGCAGCACCTTGCCGGTAAGGGTATCGATGGCAAGAATCTGCCCCGGGCCGACGCGCCCCTTGGCCAGCACATCTTCCGGCTTGTAATCCCAGACGCCGACTTCGGACGCCAGGGTGATGTAGCCGTTCTTGGTAGTCACCCAGCGCGCCGGACGCAGCCCGTTGCGGTCGAGCAGGCAAACCGCGTGGCGGCCATCGGTCAGCACCACGCCGGCCGGGCCATCCCATGGCTCCATGTGCATGGAGTTGAATTCGTAGAAGGCACGCAGGTCGGGGTCCATGGTCTCGACGTTCTGCCAGGCCGGCGGAATGATCATGCGCAGGCCACGGAACAGATCCATTCCGCCGGTGACCAAGAGCTCGAGCATGTTGTCCATGCTCGAGGAGTCGGAGCCGGTGCGGTTGATCAGCGGCGACAGGCTTTCGAGATCCGGCAGCAATTCGTTGGCGAACTTCAGGCGGCGCGCCTGGGCCCAGTTGCGGTTGCCGGTGATGGTGTTGATTTCGCCGTTGTGAGCAAGAAAGCGAAACGGCTGAGCCAGCCGCCACTGCGGCATGGTATTGGTGGAGAAACGCTGGTGGAACACGCAGATCGCGGTCGCGAGGCGCTCGTCACCCAGGTCCGGGTAGAACTGGGCGAGGTCGGCCGGCATCATCAGGCCTTTGTAGATGATGTCCTTGTCCGAGAGGCTGCAGACGTAGAAGGCGCTGTCGTCCGCCAGTGCGACTTCGGCGCGGCGGCGGGCGAAGAACAGCTTGATGCCGAACTGACGCTCGTCGAGCCCCTCGCCGGAAACGAACACCTGCTCGATGCGCGGCAGACGCTCGAGCGCCAGCTGCCCGAGAACGCTGGTGTCCACCGGAACCTCACGCCAGCCAACCAGCGTAAGCCCCTGTGCCTGAATTTGTTCGCTCAGCTGAGCACGAGCGCGATCCGCCTTGCTGGCGTCCTGATCGAGGAAGACCATGCCAACCGCGTACTGGGCCGGCAGCTCGGCGTTGAAATGCTCCAGCGCCATCGCGCGCAGAAAGGCATCCGGCTTCTGCATCAGAAGACCACAGCCATCACCGGTTTTGCCGTCGGCGTTGATGCCGCCACGGTGAGTCATGCAGGTCAGGGACTGAATGGCAGTCTTTAGCAGGTGATGGCTTGCCTCGCCCTGCATGTGGGCAATCAGACCGAAGCCGCAGTTATCCTTGAACTCTTCAGGACGAAACAGACCTGCTCTCATAGGCACTCCACCAGCTAAATGCGTTGTAAATCAACCCCTTATTGACGGCGCAGCGACTCACCCCGTCATTCACGTGGGCAAAAGGGGGAGCAGTTTACAAAGCCCGCTAGATCGGCACAATTTATTTTTGCAAGCCCCAAAAAGGTGCATTGCGCACTTTTTTGGGGCATTTTTTAACGAGACTGCGCTATTTCCTGCTGAACACTCGCAAGACTTCGCACCCAGGGCTTACCCGCCTGCAGCGAAGCGGGTAGCGACTTGACCGCTGCGACGGCCGCCGCTCGATTAGCAAAATTACCGTAGGTGACGACGTAGAGCGGCTTGCCTTCATGCTGCTTGGCAAAATAGCGGTAACTACCACCATGCTGCTGCACAAGCGCCTGAGCATTCTTCTCGACGCGCGTACCCAGGATCTGAACCAGATAGTTGCTTCCCGGCTGGCTCGCATACCACGCGCCATGACCTGAGCTGGCCGGTGCGGCGGCAGAGGCCGGAGCACGCTCTGCGACATTCGGCCGCACCGGCGCCGTGGGAGCAGGAGCAGGAGCGGCGACGGGTGGAGCAGGAACCGGTTGAGCACGCTCGACGGGGGCTGGGGCTGGGGCTGGGGCTGGTGCTGGCATGGTCGGCGCAGTCACCCCCGGAACGGAAGCTTCGCGGTCGTCCTCACCCCCGGCGGCCGCCGCAAGCGGCTCACGGATCACGGGCTGCGCATCGCCGCCCAACGGCAACGACAGCGGACGCTCCTCACCATCGAACTCGATTGCCGTCTGCCGATCCTGGCCAGCAGAGCCATCGGCCGACGAGCTATTGAGGGGCAGGCTGGTAACTGCTGGCGGAAGGGCTGGCTGTTCGTCGCCACCACGCAGAGCCAGGTAGCCAACCGCGACAACCACAATCACCGCGAGAGCTGCCAGCAGGTGTCGTTTAGGGAGAGGAAAGGCTATTCCGCCCGCCTTACGGCTGCCACGGCGACTCTGCATTGCAGCAAGCAACTCATCACGCGCGACCTGATTGATTGCGCCTGGCCAGCCACTCGACTGCTCATGGATGCGGACGATCTGCTCCTCGCTCAGGCACTCGATTCCGCTGCCAGCTCCCTCGAGCCGCAGCGCAAGATATTCTCGCGTCTCGTCTTCCTCATAGGGCTGCAGAGCGATGGCGTGATAACGCTCTTCCCCCTCGCTCAGGGCCTCCAGACGCGCGGCAAGCGCGGGTTCGCCGAACAGGAAAACGTGCGGGCGCGCCTCGGGACTGCCAGCGGCCAGGCGCAAGAGAGTCTCAACTGCGGCCCCGGTCAAACACTCAGCGTCATCTACCAGCAGATAAACTTCCTGACCCGTGAGGGCCAACTGCGTCACTTGCGCCATGATGCCATCGAAATCGGCAACCGGACTGTTCAACGCCTGGGCGATCTGTGCGAGCAACACGCTGGCGTCCATAGTGCCCTGTGGCGTGATGACCACACTCTGCACCGACTGCTTGTTGCTGCTGGCCACCAAGGCCTGACGCAACAGGGTTTTACCACTGCCTTCCGGCCCGGTTACCAACAGCAGTAACTGGCTGTACCGAGCAAGATGATGCAGCTGCCCAAGCACCGGTTTGCGCTGCGCAGGGAAAAACTTGAAGCCCGGAACGCGAGCAGCGAAGGGATCATGGCTAAAGCCATAATGATTCAGAAACGCGTCGTCCGCAGACAAGCTGGTCATGGAAATCTTCTTATGCTCCCAAAGGTTCCGTCATTGCGCCGTAATCGGCATTCAAGGTCGTCTCTAGCACGGCGCGCGGGAAGTCGCCTGTCACAACCGCCTCACCGAGCTGTCGCAGCAGTACAAGACGAAGCCGGCCATCCAGTACCTTTTTGTCGACGGCCATGTGCTCCAGGAAGTCCCGCGGCTGCATTTGCGCCGGCGGAACGACGGGCAGCGCCGCGCGCTGCAACAAGCGGATAGCGCGATCACGTTCTGCCGCGCCTATCCAGCCAAGCTGACATGACATCTCCAATGCCATCACGGTTCCTGCTGCGACAGCCTCACCATGCAGCCATACGCCATAGCCCATATGAGTCTCGATCGCATGACCAAAAGTGTGACCCAGATTCAGGATGGCCCGCACCCCGGACTCGCGCTCATCGGCGTTGACCACTTTCGCTTTTGCGGCACAGGAACGCTGGATAGCCTCGGTCAGTGCCACAGAATCAAGCGTTCGAATCAGATCGATGTTGTCTTCCAGCCAACTGAGAAACGGCTCGTCGCAGATCAATCCGTACTTGATCACTTCGGCCAGCCCTGCCGACAACTCGCGCACAGGCAGGGTAGCCAGCGTGGTCGTATCGATAATCACCGCACGTGGCTGATAGAACGCACCGATCATGTTCTTGCCCAGCGGATGGTTGATGCCAGTCTTACCGCCGACCGAAGAGTCCACCTGCGACAACAATGTAGTGGGCACTTGAATGAAGTCGACGCCACGCTGATAGCTGGCCGCCGCGTACCCAGCCATGTCGCCGACAACGCCACCACCCAGCGCAATGATCGTGGTGTTGCGGTCATGTCTCGCCCCGAGCAGGGCGTCGAAGATCAGCTGGAGCGTCTGCCAGTTCTTGTGCTCTTCCCCATCGGGAAGAACCACTGGCGTGACAGCGTAATTGGAAAGAGTGCGAGTCAATCGGTCGAGATACAGCGGCGCAACCGTCTCGTTAGTGACAACGGCAACCTGCCGACCGCGAATCTTGTCGCTGAACAGCTCCAGGCGATCGAGCAACCCTTCGCCAATATGGATGGGATAGCTACGCTCGCCGAGATCGACCTGAAGAGTCTGCATGGGGCCCCCAAGAATAAAGGGGGCTAGGATAGCGCAGATTCATCGTGGCTTTCACGGGGCGGTAGTGACGCGAGCCGATCGAGAATTTCCATAACAACAAGCCTCGGCGGGCGCTCGTCGGTCTCGATGATGATATCCGCAATGGATCTATATAGAGGGTCGCGAACCGCCATCAAAGCAGTCAGCACGCTGCGAGGATCGCTAGCCTGCAACAACGGCCGATTGCGATCGCGCGACGTACGCTCGAGTTGCTGATCAACCGACGTACAGAGATAGATGACTCGACCGCCCGCACGAAGCGCCCGCCGATTATCGTCCCGCAACACCGCGCCACCACCGGTCGCGAGCACCACGCCTTCAAGCTGACAAAGCTCCGCAATAGCCGCTCGCTCACGCTCACGAAAGCCTGCCTCCCCCTCGACATCGAATATCAGCGGGATGCTGGCTCCGGTCCGCTGCTCGATCTCCTTGTCGGAGTCTTTGAACGGCAGACGCAGCTCTTTGGCAAGCAAACGCCCGATGGTGCTCTTTCCAGCACCCATCGGGCCTATGAGAATAATATTCTTCAACGACGTCAACGACTCACGGCGACAGCCTGATGGTTGAGGATCTTGGGAGTGAGGAAGATCAGCAACTCGGATTTCGAGTCAGCCACAATGTCTCTCCGGAACATGCGGCCAAGATAAGGTAGATCGCCAAGGAAAGGAACCTTATCAACGGATCGACTCTGGGTGTTAGAGAAAACTCCGCCAATCACCACCGTCTCGCCATCATTGACCAGGATCTTTGCGTTCACCTCGTTCTTACGAATCGTAGGGGTGCCATTCACATCGTTCGCAAAATCGGGCTCATCCTTGGTGACCTTTACCTCCATGATGATTCGATTGTCGGGCGTGATCTGGGGAGTAACCTCCAGTGAGAGCGCCGCCTCTACGAACGTAGTGGACGTAGCACCACTGGAACTTGCTTCCTGATATGGGATTTCGGAGCCCTTCAGGATCTTTGCTGTTTCCTTATCGGCCGTCATCACCTTCGGCTGGGATACAACCTCTCCATTGCCAGACTTCTCCATCGCCGACAGCTCAAGATCGAGGATAAGATTGTCAGTTATGTATCCGATGCCAATCCCAGCAGTGCGGTTGGTCACTCCCATATCGACGAAAGGAAAGTTACCACTGCTTTCGTCGCCCGAGTTTCCACCCTCGTCACCGAAGTCATCGTTGCCGTACACCGCGCCGCGTCCGTTCGCGAACAACTGCGTCCCACCCCAACGCACCCCCAGCGCCTTGTCGTAGTCTACGTTGGCTTCAACGATACGAGCCTCGATCATCACCTGCCTTACTGGAATATCTAACTGCGCCACAATGCGGCGCAGCTCATCCAGGCGCTCCTGGGTCTGATAAGCAATAATATTGTTCGTTCGATCATCAACAGCCATCGAGCCGCGCTCGTCGGTTTGCCCTTGTGTATTGGTCACCGATTGAAACAGCCGAGCAATGTCAGCTGCTTTGGCGTAATTGACCTGCACCACTTCCCGGCGCAGCGGCGCGAGCTCGGCGATCTGGCGCTGCGATTCCAGCTCTTGGCGCTCACGCGCTGCGATTTCGTCAGCAGGAGCCACCAGCAGCACGTTTCCAACCTGACGTTTATCCAGCCCCTTGGTCTTCAGCACCAGATCCAGCGCCTGATCCCATGGCACGTTCTGCAGGCGCAAAGTGATGTTGCCGCTGACTGTGTCGCTCGCCACCAGGTTGAGATCAGTGAAATCAGCGATCAGCTGCAGCACGGAGCGGACGTCGATATCCTGGAAATTGAGCGACAGCTTTTCGCCCGAATAGGCAAAACGATCGGCCTTGCGCTTATCGGCTTCATCTTCGGTGAGAGGCTTGATACTAATGGTCAGCTTGTTATCGGTCTGATAGGCCAGATAGTCATAGCGCCCAGTTGGCTCGATAGCGATGCTAGCCTTACCTGATTGAGCAGTCGAGTCGACGAACCGTACAGGTGTTGCAAAATCCTGGACGTCGAGGCGAACCCGCAAAGATTCCGGCAACTGCGTCTTGTCGAAGATAACGCGAATCTTGCCGCCCTGTTCTTCGATCGTTGGACTTATCGACGGATCAGAAAGACTGATAATGACGTTTCCGGCACCGTCGTCACCGCGACGAAAGTCGATGTTCTCGATTGCCTTACCGACTGGAGCGACCTTTACAGGCGCAGACACCGCCACGGGCGCTGCAGTCGCCGCCGGCACAGCTGCAGCCCCCCCAGCCCCGGCGCTTTCGCCAAGAACTACAAAAAGATTTTTGCCATCCACTCGCGTGGAGTAAGGCACAAGTGACGTCAGATTAACAATGAGCCGCGTGCGCCCCTGCGCCTCGACAACCGTCACGCTTCGTGCGTTACCAACACCCAGCTCACGATTCTTGGCACCCAGATTATTCGAAACGCCAGGAAGATCGAGCGCAATGCGCGCAGGCTGATCCAATGTGTAGCCACGCGGCGATGCTACAGGCTCGTCAAAAGCGAGCTTCAACTCAACACGATCACCAGGCAGTGCAGCGACATCGAGGGCATTGAGCTTGGCCGCAAGCAGTGCAGGCGAAATAAACGCAGCCAGCAGAGAAACGCCCAGACGTGAAAGGGTAGTGTTCATAAATTGCTTCCGTTGTGCAGACCGGTAAAGGTTTTCCATGCTGTTGCCCCGCGCTAGGCGCGCTCTTTCAAAGTCAGACTGCGCGGGCGCTCAAGCCACCCACCCTCTCCATCAGGAACGATTTCCACTACGTCCACCCCGGCTTCACTGATCTCGACTATCCGGCCGTGATTGCGCCCTAGATAGTCACCAATCTTCACGCGATGAACTCCATCACCACCCTTGATAAGCGCGTATCTGCCCCCCCCATTGGTCAGCGTACCGACCATGGTGAAGTTCTCGATATTGAAGCCTTCAAGGAACTGCTTAACGCGCGACTCATCAGGCTGGATATCCTTTGATCCTCTTTGTCGCTGCGCCAGATCAAGCTTTACTGGCGGCTGAAAGGGATGACGCAAAGCCGCCGCGCTATAGGTAAAGGCCTCGTAAGGTATAAATGCGGGGAGCGGTTCGATCGTGCCCTTTGGCTTAGCCCTTACCTCATCCATGTATTGCTGCAGATCGCTGAAGTCAGCATTCCCTACACAGCCCGAAAGCGCCGCCAGGCTTAAACCCAGCGCAATGAGTAGCGCGCCCCTCATTTCTGCAGCCCCTTGTCGTTATAGCGATAAGTCTTGGCAACGATACTCATGCGCAGCTTTGACGTAGCATCGTTCTTATCTGGCTTTATCTCGAAATCATGCAGCGTTACGATTCGAGGAAGGCTCGACACTCCGCTCACGAAAGTAGCCAAGTCGTGATAACCACCGACAACTTTAATATTAATTGGCAACTCGATATAAAACTGCTGAGCTACTTCCGGCTGGAGCTTGATTTCCTCGAACTCCAACCCGCTCCCCAAGCCCGTACGAGTAATGTCTTCCAACAACCCTGGGACTTCAGTATCGCTTGGTAACTGCCGAAGCAAAGCGCCGAACGAAGTCTCCATCTCAGCCATCTGTTCCTTATAAGCTTCCAAATTGGCCGCCTGGAATGCTTTAGTGGAGAATTGCTGCTTCAACGACACTTCCTGAGCCCGCTGCTGTTCCAACTGAAGCTGCATGTCCTGCAAATGAAAGTAATAACCCAAGGCAAGAACTGCAGCGAGCAAAAAAGCTCCTGCAATAAATTTAACCGGCCCCGGCCAAGAGCCGAGATTATTTAGGTCAAGATCCGCAAAGTCGACTTTACGAAGACTATCCAGCGACTCAGCTAAACTCATGGCTTCGCTCCTTCCGTAGAGACACCCGGCTGCGTCTGCTGCACCGTCAGCTGGAACACGTTCTCTTGATCCACAGCGCCAGCGGTGACTGCTTTAACTTCGTTCAGGTTAGGCGCCTGAAGCCAATCGGAACCGTCGAGATTTCTCATTAGATTTGAAACACGATTATTGGATTCAGCGGCGCCGACGATTGCAATGTTCTTGCCGGTCATCTTCAGCGACGTGAAGTAGACCCCGTCAGGCAGCGTTCTGACGAGCTGATCAAATACCCGCCCAATAATTGGCCGATTCCCCTGGAGGTCTTGGATAATCTTCATGCGCTCCAGAAGCTGTTGCCTGCGCTCTTTCAGCTCCTTGATCTCCTTTATCCGCGCATCAAGTACCGCAATTTCCTTTTTGACGAACTCGTTTCGCGCATTTTGGTGTTCTATAGCGCCTTGGAAATAGCGATCAGCAAGAAACACCAAGCCCGCTGCGACAACAAGCACACCGACGAGAGACGCGAGAAAGCGCTGCTTTCGCTCTTCTCGCAACTGTTCACGCCAAGGGAGTAAGTTGATCTGCGCCATCAGTCGAAGCTCCTCAGCGCCAAGCCACAGGCAATCATCAATGCCGGCGCATCACTAGCCAGCGCCCCCGCGTTGACCTTGCTACTCAAAGCCATATCGGCGAAGGGATTAGCCACTAAAGTGTGGGTACCGATCTTCTGCTGAATCATGTGATCGAGACCGGGGATGGATGCAGTACCACCCGCAAGCAGAATGCAATCGACATCATGGAATTGCCCGGCCGCGAAGAAGAATTGCAACGAGCGGGACACCTGCTGTACGACAGCCTCCTTGAACGGAAGAAGCACCTCGCTGTCATAGTCATCTGGAAGACCACCCTGCTTCTTGGCGAGGCCGGCCTCCTCCTGAGAGAGGCCGTAACGTCTCTGTATCTCCTCGGTCAGCTGCCGCCCACCAAAAAGCTGCTCGCGCGTGTAGATCGTGCGACCGTTGTGCAACACGCTTAGCGTCGTCATCGTCGCGCCGATATCCACAACTGCCACAGTCAACTCACCATGCCCTGAGCCCAACTGAGATGAGAGCAGGCCGTACGACCGCTCCAATGCATAAGCTTCGACGTCTACCACTTTTGCGGTGAGCCCAGCCAACGCTAGCGCAGCCTCTCGAATCTCGACGTTTTCTTTACGACAGGCAGCCAACAGCACCTCGACTCTGCCCGGAGCACGAGGAGCAGGCCCTTGAACTTCGAAGTCGATCGCAACTTCTTCAAGCGGGTATGGAATGTACTGGTCGGCTTCAATCTTAAGCTGATTTTCCAGCTCTTCGTCGGACAGCCCAGCATCCATCTCGATCATCTTGGTGATGACCGCAGACCCCGAAACAGCCACAACGGCCGACTTGCATCCCGTTTTGGACTTGGCGACCACGCGCTGCAAAGCCTGACCAACACCCTCGAGTTCGGCGATGTTCTTTTCGACCACGGCATTCGGCGGAAGCGGCTCGACGGCATAGGCCTCAACACGGTACCGATTACCCGATCGACTTAATTCGAGGAGCTTGACTGAGGTCGAACTGATATCGATCCCAAGCAGCGTGTTCGCTTTCTTAGTGAAGAGCCCTAGCACGACCGATTTCCTATCTTTATCCGCAACTTACGGATTAATTATGTTTATCCACATTAGATAACAGCCTTGACAGAAGCGCAAATGGCTACCCGGCAAAAAAAACGCATATAATGTGAACGGTTTTCCCTTTCAGCATCGCCGCCGCTCCTCCCCTCAAAATCCTGGATTCCAAGAACCCCGATGCGTTTTTTGAAATTTCTTCTCTGGTCGTGCTTCGCAGTTTTTTGCGCCCTGCTGCTCAGCATCAGCGGTGCTTTTCTCTACCTCAGCCCAAACCTTCCTTCGGTCGACTCACTTCGCAGCATACAGCTACAGATTCCACTGCGCGTCTACAGCGCTGATGAAAAGCTGATCGCAGAGTTCGGCGAGATGCGACGCTCGCCGATTCGTTTCGAAGACATTCCCCCAGAGTTCATCCAGGCGTTGCTCGCCGCAGAGGATGACAATTTCGCTAATCATTATGGCGTCGACATAACCGGCCTGATGCGCGCTGCCACGCAATTATTGAAAAGCGGGCAGATTCAGACCGGTGGCAGCACCATCACGATGCAGGTAGCAAAGAACTACTTCCTCACCAGTGAACGAAGCTTTTCACGCAAGATCAACGAGATCCTCCTGGCACTGCAAATCGAGCGCGAACTCAGCAAAAACGAGATTCTCGAGCTGTACGTCAACAAGATCTACTTGGGTAATCGGGCCTACGGTATCGAGGCGGCGTCCCAGGTCTACTACGGCAAACCCATTTCCGAACTGAGCGTGGCGCAGCTCGCGATGATTGCGGGCCTCCCCAAGGCACCCTCCGCATTCAACCCGGTGGTCAACCCGGCCCGCAGCAAAGAGCGGCGCGACTGGATCCTGGGGCGCATGTTCAGATTGGGCTCACTGGATGATTCTAGTTATCGGCAGGCGTTGGCTGAACCTGAGACCGCTCGATACCACGGCGCCGCGCCCGAACTGGATGCGTCGTATATAGCCGAAATGGCCCGCGCAGAGATGGTCGGACGCTTCGGCAGCGCTGCATACACGGACGGATTCAGGGTGCAGACCACTGTTTCGAGCGAGCGCCAGGTAGCTGCAAACAACGCACTCAACAGCGGACTCATCGAGTACGACCAGCGCCATGGTTATCGCGGACCAGAGGCTCGCCTTGCCGATGTGCCGCGCGATAACTGGGCGCAAGAACTCGCCAAGTACCGAGGCCTATCCGGCCTGCAGCCGGCCGTTGTGACGCAGGTCGACGCTGGCGGCATCCTTGCCCTAACCCGGGACGGTAAAGAGCAAGCGGTGAGCTGGGACAGCATGAAGTGGGCCCGCCCTTATCTCGGGATCAACAGCATGGGGCCCAGACCGCAGCGCCCGGCAGACGTGGTCAAGGTAGGCGATGTCATACGCATTCGCTGGCAGGATGAGGCAGCCCTGTTCAGCCAGGTGCCGCAGGCACAGGCAGCTCTGGTTTCCCTCGATCCACAAGATGGTTCGATCGAAGCCTTGGCGGGCGGTTTCTCTTTTGGTCAGAGCAATTACAACCGCGCCATTCAGGCCAAGCGCCAGCCCGGCTCTAGCTTCAAGCCCTTCATATATAGCGCGGCACTGGATGCGGGCTACACCGCCGCGAGCCTGGTCAACGACTCCCCCATCGTCTTCGTCGAGCAGGGCATGGATCGTATCTGGCGCCCGAAGAACGATAACAACACTTTCCTCGGTCCAATCAGGATGCGGGAGGCACTTTACAAATCGAGGAACCTGGTTTCGATCCGTCTGCTGCAGACAATGGGCATCGACCATACGGTCGATTACATCAGCCGCTTCGGCTTCAATCCGCAGGACCTGCCGCGCAACCTTTCGCTAGCCCTGGGAACTGCGACCCTGACGCCGATGGAGATAGCCACCGGCTGGACGACCTTCGCCAATGGCGGCTACAAGATCGAGCCGTACCTGATCCAACGCATCGAAGACCGCGAGGGTAATCTGGTATTCGAGGCCAACCCGGCAAGAGTCCCACCACACGATGACCAGCCTGCGGATGCGGACGCCGCCACCTTTGCTGCGCCGGCTAGCGGAGTGCTCGACACAGACGAGCCGACGGACGCCGGACCGCGCTTTGCCGAGCAAGTGCTGGATGAGCGCACCGCCTACATCATGACCAGCATGCTGCAGGACGTTATCAAGCGAGGCACGGGCCGGCGCGCGCTGGCGATGGGCCGAAATGACATTGCTGGCAAAACCGGCACCACCAACGACTCGATAGACAGCTGGTTCTCCGGCTATAACGCCGACATCGTCACCACGGTGTGGGCTGGCTTCGATCAGCCGCAGAGCCTCGGTCGCAACGAGTACGGCGGCACGGTGGCACTGCCGATCTGGATGAACTATATGAGCGCGGTGCTCAAGGACATGCCCGAGCATCCACCGGCGGAGCCGAACGGACTGCTCAAGCTGCGTATCGACCCGATTAGTGGCCGAGCGGCCACGCCGGGCACACCCGATGCCTACTTCGAGGTGTTCAAAAGCGAAGACTCGCCGCCACCGATGGGCGAGTTCGATCCGGGGTATCAGGCACCCGGCAGCCCGCTGCCCGCCGACGAAGCGGCGCCGCTCGATCTGTTCTGATCGCCCACCCATTTATTCAGCCCATAAAAAACCCCGCCAAGGCGGGGTTTTTATTCAACTCAACGCTGGTCAGCCGTTGAACACGTCCTGTACCGACTGCAGCGGGTAGTGCGACGGATAAGGCAGGGTTGCAACGCCACTCTCAATCGCCGCCTT
The DNA here is from genome assembly GCF_003696315.1 of Pseudomonas songnenensis. Taxonomy (GTDB): domain Bacteria; phylum Pseudomonadota; class Gammaproteobacteria; order Pseudomonadales; family Pseudomonadaceae; genus Stutzerimonas; species Stutzerimonas songnenensis. Next base: position 94,157 of record NZ_RFFN01000003.1, read on the forward strand.
CGCCACGGCATCAGACACCAGCGTGATCAGGCGCGGATCCATGGGCTTCGGGATGATGTACTGGCGGCCGAACTCCAGGCTGTCTACCCCATAAGCGGCGGCCACCTCAGCCGGCACCGGCAGCTTGGCAAGATCGCGCAACGCGATGGCGGCAGCGATTTTCATCTCCTCGTTGATGCGCTTGGCGCGAACGTCCAGGGCGCCACGGAAGATGAACGGAAAGCCGAGTACGTTGTTGACCTGGTTCGGATAGTCAGAACGACCGGTGGCCATGATCACGTCGGAACGCGTCGCATGCGCCAGCTCGGGACTGATCTCCGGATCAGGATTGGAACAGGCGAAAACAACCGGGTTGGCCGCCATGCGCTTGAGCCCCTCAGGGCTCAGCAGGTTGGCACCGGACAGGCCGACGAAAACGTCGGCGCCTTCGAGGGCATCATCCAGGGTGCGCTTGTCGGTTTCGTGAGCGAACACAGCCTTGTACTGATTCAGATCGTCACGGCCGGCGTGAATCACGCCCTTCCGGTCGATCATGAAGATGTTTTCGATCTTCGCACCCATGCTGACCAGCAGCTTCATGCACGAAGTTGCAGCTGCACCAGCGCCGAGGCAGACGATCTTCGCCTGCTCCAGTGTCTTGCCGGCAATTTCCAGTGCGTTGAGCATGCCTGCCGCGGTAACGATGGCAGTGCCATGCTGGTCATCGTGAAACACCGGAATGTCGCACTGCTCGATCAGCGCACGCTCGATCTCAAAGCACTCGGGCGCCTTGATGTCCTCGAGATTGATGCCGCCGAAAGTGATGGAGATACGCTTGACCGTATCGATGAAAGCCTGAGGGCTTTCGGCATCCACTTCGATGTCGAAGACGTCGACACCGGCGAATCGCTTGAACAGCACGCCTTTGCCTTCCATCACCGGCTTGGATGCCAGTGGACCGAGGTTGCCCAGGCCGAGAATAGCGGTGCCATCGGAGATAACCGCCACCAGGTTGCCTTTGCCGGTGTAACGGTAAGCCAGCTCCGCATCACGCGCGATTTCACGTACCGGCTCGGCGACACCCGGGCTGTACGCCAGAGACAAATCACGAGCGGTAGCGGTGGGCTTGGTCAGCTCGACGCTCAGTTTTCCCGGACGGGGTTGGGCATGGTATTCGAGCGCGGCAGTTTTCAGGTCAGTCATGTGGCATTTCCGCTTATTTTACTGGGACAGACAGGCGGTCGAGCATACGCCAAGAACAAGCGCAGTCACAAGCCAGTCGGCAAGCTGGCTGTCAAGCCCGCGCCAATACGACTTTCCGGGTAGACGCGCAGCGCGACCAGCAGACAAAAGAAGAGTCTCAGCGAAACCGGCCAAGCATGGCCGGATGCGTGATCCGCAGCATCCAGCGAGCCTGGCCAGCCGCGACCCGCCCACGGCGATCGACCACCCAACCCCTTGGCTCGAGCCGCTTCCCGATGAGCGCATCCAGCGTGCGAAGATCGAACGCATCGAATGCCTGCGCAGGTATATGCACCACCAGTGGACCGTCCATCTCCAGCCAGTAACCGCTGCGATTGCGCTCTACCCGCGCCACCTTGGCGTCGATCAACGTGAAGCCACCCTGCCTGAGTGACTGCGGGGAGCGCGGCGTCTGCTTGCGCCAGACACCCAGACGCTCATGACGCCCATGCTGCTCCGCCCGCTGATGGCAGGCCACCAGCGCGGTGTTCGGCGCAAGCGCGACCATGAACCCAAGCCCCTCGGCAAGCAGCGACGCCTCGAGATTGATGCCGTTGGCGTCATAGGCGTGAGCCAGGACGCGCCCGTAGCGATCCTTACGCTCCCGCCCCACGACCAGCCCGACCCGGCCATCACTGGCATTCACCAATGCCTGCAGCCTTCGCTGTGCCGCTACAGCGTACGGCTCCGCCCTGCGCCCGTCACGCCCCAGCTCGGGCGTATTGATGCCGATCAGCCGGACGCTGCGGCCATCGGCCAGGCGCAGCGTGTCGCCATCGATCACTCGCGCCACGTCCACCAGCGGCAGACGCCCCGGGGGCGGGCAGAAGAACGCCAGTGTTGACACGTGCCAGAAGACGGAAACGAAAAAGGCGCCCACCAGGGACGCCTTTTTCATGTGCTCGGAAAATCCCATCGGATTCCCGGTACGCCAGATTACTTGGCGCCGAACACACCGAAACGCTGCTTGAAGCGATCGATACGGCCGCCGGTATCCAGAACCTTCTGCTTGCCGGTGTAGAACGGGTGGCACTCGGAGCACACGTCGAGGCTCAGGTTCTTGCCCAGCGTGGAACGGGTCTTGATGACGTTGCCACAGCTGCAGGTGGCCTCGATTTCTACGTAATTCGGATGGATATCGGCTTTCATGATGAAACCTCTAGGATTGTGTGCCGCCACCCGACCCTATGTCGAGTACCGCACGAAGTAGGGCGCGAATCATACCAGAGCGCTAGGGTGATGCAAGCGCAGGCGACCAGCGCAACGCCCGGCCGAAGAGGTGCTTCGCCTCGGCGGCAAACGGTACGATCGTTTACCATCTGCGCTCATTGCCAAGGAACACCGCTTGCCTTCCAGCATCCTCCGCCTGGCGTTACCCTCGCCCTTGCGCCGTCTGTTCGATTATCTGCCGCCGGCAGGCGTGTCGCGCGCCGCCCTGCAACCAGGCGTGCGCTTGCGCGTGCCCTTCGGGCGACGCGAGGTGGTCGGCATTCTGGTCGAGCTGAGCGACCAAAGCGAAGTGCCGGTGGAAAAGCTCAAGCCGGCGCTGGAATTGCTGGATGCCAAGCCACCGCTGCCCGCGCCACTGTTCAAGCTTTGCCTGTGGACCGCGCAGTACTACCAGCACAGCCTGGGCGACACCCTCAGCTGGGCACTGCCAGCCCTGCTGCGCCAGGGCGAGCCGGCCGAGGCGCGCCAGGAGCGCTACTGGCGCCTGGCCGAAGGCGCCAGCCCGGACGATCCACGCCTGGCCCGCGCACCTCGACAGCGCGAAGCCCTGAAAACCATCGCCCAGCATGCTCACGGCGTGCCGCATGCACTGCTCAGCAAACTGCAGCTGAACAAGGACAGCCTCGATCTGCTGCTGGAGAAGGGGCTGGTGCATATCGAATCACGCCGCAGCAAGCCGTCCCGCGGGCACAGTGGCAGCTGGCTGCTGCAGGCCGAACTCACCCTGAACACGCAGCAGCGCGCGGCCTTCGAAGCCGTGAGTGCCGGCCTCGGAGGATTTCAGGCGTTCCTGCTGGCCGGCGTAACTGGCAGTGGCAAGACCGAGGTTTATCTGCAACTGATTCATCGCGTACTGGAAGCCGGCAAGCAGGCCCTGGTGCTGATCCCGGAGATCAACCTTGGGCCACAGACACTTGCCCGCTTCGAGCAGCGCTTCAATGCCCGGATCGCGCTGCTGCACTCCAACGTCAATGATCGTGACCGACTCGATGCCTGGCTTGCCGCCCGCGACGGCGAAGCGGACATCATCATCGGTACCCGCTCGGCGCTGTTCACGCCGATGAAGAATCCGGGACTGATCATCATCGACGAGGAGCACGACGCCTCCTACAAGCAGCAAGAGGGCCTGCGCTATCACGCCCGCGATCTGGCCCTGCTGCGCGCACGCCAGGAAAACCTGCCGATCGTGCTCGGCTCCGCCACACCGTCGCTGGAGAGTCTGCACAACGCCCACAGTGGGCGCTATGCGCTACTCAAACTTACCCAACGTGCCGGCAATGCCCAGTCCCCGCGCTTCTTGCGCCTGGACGTGAAGAGCCGCCCACTGGATGCCGGCATTTCCGGTCCGCTGCAACAGGCCATCGGCCAAACCCTTGCTGCCGGGCAGCAGGTACTGATCTACCTCAACCGACGCGGTTTCGCCCCCACCCTGCTCTGTCATGACTGCGGCTGGCTCAGCCAATGCCCACGCTGCGATGCGCGGATGACCCTGCATCAACGCCACAACGAACTGCGCTGCCACCACTGCGGGCACGTCGAGCGCCCACCGCGCAACTGCCCGGACTGCGGCAAGGTCGACTTGCGCCCGGTAGGGGCCGGGACCGAGCGCGCCGAGGAGCGCCTGGGCATTCTGTTCCCCGACTACCCGGTGTTGCGCATCGACCGCGACAGCACCGCGCGCAAGGGCGCGATGGAACAGATGATTGGCACCATCAACCGCGGCGAACCCTGCCTGCTGGTCGGCACGCAGATGCTCGCCAAGGGGCACCATTTCCCCCGCGTCACGCTGGTGGCGATACTCGACGCAGACGGTGGACTGTTCTCCGCCGACTTCCGCGCCAGCGAACGCATGGCCCAACTCATCGTCCAGGTCGCCGGGCGCGCCGGGCGGGCAGAAGAACCTGGCAAGGTCATCATCCAGACGCATCTGGCCGATCATCCGCTGTTGGTCCAGCTGACCGAGCAAGGCTATTTCGCCTTCGCCGAGCAGGCGCTTTCCGAACGCCGCGCCGCCGGCCTGCCGCCGTTCAGCCACCTGGCGCTACTACGCGCCGAAGCGCAGAAACCGGGCCAGGCCGAAGCCTTTCTCGACGACGCCTGCAGCCTCGCCGAACAGCTGCTCGACCAGCTGCAGCTCAACGGCATCGAACTGCTCGGGCCGGTTCCCGCCCCAATGGAGCGGCGCGCCGGACGCTATCGGGCCCAGTTGCTGCTTCAAGGCAACGCCAGGGCGACGCTGCACCGCCTGATGGGCGTCTGGACCCCCATGCTCGAACAACTGCCCGGTAGCCGAGCGGTACGCTGGAGCCTGGATGTCGACCCGATCGACCTGTTCTGATCGCCCCGCATTGACGGCACTTTTCCCGGCTTGGGTGCTACGCACCTTGAAGCCACACCCATCGCACCCCGATAATGCCGGGTTTTCGCGCACTCTTGCGGACCGAGCCGACCATGAAAGACAGCATTCGCCACCTGATCCAGCAAGCCCTTGTTCGTCTTACCAGCGAAGGCGTGCTGCCCGAAGGCCTGACACCTGCTATTCAGGTGGAAAACACCAAGGACAAGAGTCACGGTGATTTCGCCAGCAACATCGCCCTGATGCTGGCCAAGCCGGCCGGCCTGAAGCCGCGCGACCTGGCCGAGAAGCTGATCGCCGCACTGCCGCAGGATGCACAGGTCAGCAAGGTGGAAATCGCCGGACCGGGCTTTCTGAACTTCTTCCAGAACAGCGACGCCCTGGCCGAGCGCCTCGAAACCGCCCTGGCCGACCCACAGCTGGCCGTGCGCAAGGCAAGCGCTACGCAACGCGTGGTGGTTGACCTGTCCTCGCCGAACCTGGCCAAGGAGATGCACGTCGGGCATTTGCGCTCGACCATCATTGGTGACGCGGTGGGCCGTGTTCTGGAGTTTCTCGGCGATGAGGTGATCCGGCAGAACCACGTCGGCGACTGGGGCACCCAGTTCGGCATGCTGCTGGCCTATCTCGAGGAGAAGCCGGCCGCCGCCGAGAGCGAGCTGGCCGACCTCGAGCAGTTCTACCGCGCCGCCAAGCAGCGCTTCGACGAGTCGCCCGAGTTCGCCGATCGTGCCCGTGAGCTGGTGGTCAAGCTGCAGGCGGGCGATGCCCAGTGCCTGAGTCTCTGGACGCGCTTCAACGATATCTCGCTGTCGCACTGCCAGAAGATCTATGACCGCCTCAACGTCAAGCTGACGCCGGCTGACGTCAAGGGCGAAAGCGCCTACAACGCCGACCTGGCCGACATCGTCGAGGCCCTGCGCGAAAAAGGCCTGCTCACCGAGGACAATGGCGCCCAGTGCGTCTTCCTCGATGAATTCAAGAACGCCGAAGGCAACCCGCTGCCGGTGATCGTGCAGAAGGCCGGTGGCGGCTATCTCTATGCCACCACCGACCTGGCCGCCATGCGCTATCGCAGCCAGCAGCTGCACGCCGACCGCGCGCTGTATTTCGTCGATCAGCGCCAGGCGCTGCACTTCCAGATGGCCTTCGAAGTGGCCCGCCGCGCGGGCTTCGTCCATGAAGGCATGCAGCTGGAACACATGGGCTTCGGCACCATGAACGGCGCCGACGGCCGCCCGTTCAAGACCCGCGATGGCGGCACGGTCAAGCTGATCGATCTGCTCGACGAAGCCGAGCAGCGCGCCTATGCCCTGGTCAAGGGCAAGAACCCCGAGCTCGACGAGACGGACCTGCGCCAGATCGCCCGGGCGGTGGGCATCAGCGCGGTCAAGTACGCCGACCTGTCCAAGCATCGCACCAGCGATTACCGCTTCAACTTCGAGCTGATGCTCAGCTTCGAAGGCAACACCGCACCCTACCTTCTTTATGCCTACACCCGTGTGGCCAGTGTTTTCCGCAAGCTGGGCAAGGGCATCGACGAAACCACCGGGCACATTCGCCTGGAAGCCGAGCAGGAGCTCGCCCTGGCCGCCAAGCTTGCGCAGTTCGGCGAGGTGCTCAACAGCGTCGGCGAGAAAGGGGAACCGCACCTGCTGTGCGCTTACCTGTACGATCTGGCCGGTCTGTTCTCCAACTTCTATGAGCACTGTCCGATTCTCAGTGCCGAACAGGAAGAACAGAAGCAAAGCCGGCTGCGCCTGGCCGCCCTGACCGGCAAGACCCTCAAGCAGGGCCTGGAACTTCTCGGCCTGGAAACTCTGGAGCGCATGTAAGTGGCTGCAAGGAAGAAAGCCGCGCCCAAGCGGGGCGCCAGTCGCTATCAGGCGCCAGCGAAACAAGCCGTGCCAGGCTGGATCTGGCTGGTCTGCGGCCTGGTGATTGGCGGCTTCATCGTGTTCCTGATGAGCCTCGAGCCGGGCGGCGAAGAAGTCAAACGCGCCAAGGAAGCCCCCAAGACCGCGATCAAGGAACAGCCCAAGCGCACGCCGACCAGCGAGCAGCCAGCCAAGCCGAAGTATGACTTCTATACCCTGCTGCCCGAGTCCGAAGTGATCCTGCCGCCGGAGGCCAAGCAGCCCGAGCCGCCGACTGCGCCGGTCACACCGGAAGAAGCGGCGAAGATTGAAGAAGCCCGCGCCCAGGCCGCCCTCAATGGTCAGGTGCCACCGCCACCACCCACCGTGGCCAAGGCACCGGTGACCCAGTTCTTCCTGCAGGCCGGCTCCTTCCGCCAGCAGGCCGAGGCCGATCGCGTTCGCGCGCAGATCATCCTGCTCGGCCAGGATGTACGCGTGGAGAGCGTCAAGGTGCGCGACGAGCCCTGGTATCGGGTGCTGGTCGGACCGTTCAGCAGCCGCGAGCAGCTGAATGCCGCGCAGAAGACGCTGGCTGCAAGCGGTTACAAGAACCTTCTGCTACAGCAGCGCCAGGCGCGCTGAGCGCACTAAACGAAAACGCCGGGCTTTCGACCCGGCGTTTTTCGTTCTGGCGAAGCGAATCAGCTTTCCCGCGGCGCGTAGGCAAACACATCCGCGCGCATCTGATGAGGATCCATCCCCGCCTCCACCAGTGCATCGAGCGTGCCGTAGACCATCGACGGCGAGCCGCTGGCATAGACGCGCAGCGGTTTGAGATCGCTGAAATCCTCGCGAATCGCCTCGTGCAGCATGCCGCAGCGCCCTTCCCAGCCACAGACATCACTGACCACCCGGTGCAGATGCAGATTGCTCATGCCCTGCCACTCTTCCCAGTGCGGCAGCTGGTAGAAATCCTCCGGCCGCCTCACGCCCCAGTAAAGATGTACCGGATGCGCGAAGCCCGCGGCGCGGCAGTATTCGATCAGGCTGTGCATCTGCGCCATGCCGGTGCCGGCGGCGACCAAGACCAGCGGGCCATCCGGCAGCTCGGCCAGGTGCGTATCGCCAAAGGGCATCTGGATTCGGGCGAAGCCCTGGCGGCGCAGGAACGCCAGCAGCTCGATGGCGGACTCCTCGCGAGCCAGCACGTGCAGCTCGAGCTCCCGACCGCTCCCAGGCGCCGAGGCGAGGGAAAACGCCGACCACTCGCCATCCTCCCGCTGCAGCAGCAGGTACTGGCCGGCGTGATAGCGCGGTTGCCGGCCAGCGGGCAGGCGCAGGCGCACACGCACCACATCGCCACCGACCTCTTCATAACTACTCAGCTGACAGCTCAGCTCACGCACCGGCAGCTCGCCTGGTGCCAGCACGCCATCCCAGAGCAGCACACAGTCTTCCAGCGGTTCGGCCAGGCAGGCCAACAGCTCGCCATGATCCCGAATCTCGCCGGACTGGCGCACGCTCCCCTCGACCAGCAGCGAGGCGCAGATATGGCAGTTGCCATTGCGGCAGCTCTGCGGGCATTCGTAGCCCAGACGCCTGGCGGCATCGAGAAATCGTTCGCCGGGCCGTACATCGAGCACGGCGCCGGATGGCTGCAAGGTAACTTTCATGTGCACGTCTTATCAGTGAACGGGAGGACCCGCCAAGGCTTCGGGCGAGCTCGGGCTCGCCTCTTCGGTTATGTCAGTCGATACCCAGCTGCGACCAGAGTTCATCGACCCGCTGCTTCACCGCCGGATCCTGAACGATGGCCCGCCCCCATTCGCGGTTGGTCTCGCCTGGCCATTTGTGGGTGGCATCCAGCCCCATCTTCGAGCCCAACCCGGAGATCGGCGAGGCGAAATCCAGGTAGTCGATCGGTGTATTGTCGATCATCACCGTGTCGCGTTTGGGGTCCATGCGTGTGGTGATGGCCCAGATCACGTCGTTCCAGTCGCGAGCATTGATGTCGTCGTCGGTGACGATGACGAACTTGGTGTACATGAACTGACGCAGGAAGCTCCATACGCCCAGCATGACCCGCTTGGCGTGACCGGGGTACTGCTTCTTCATGGTCACCACCGCCATGCGGTAGGAACAGCCTTCAGGCGGCAGGTAGAAGTCGACGATCTCCGGGAACTGCTTCTGCAGAATCGGCACGAACACCTCGTTCAGCGCCACACCAAGAATCGCCGGCTCATCTGGCGGCCGCCCGGTGTAGGTGCTGTGGTAGATCGGATTTCTGCGCTGCGTGATGCGCTCGACGGTGAATACCGGGAAACGATCTACTTCGTTGTAGTAGCCGGTGTGATCGCCGTAGGGGCCTTCGTCGGCCATCTCGCCTGGGTGGATATGCCCTTCCAGGACGATCTCGGCATAGGCCGGCACCTGCAGATCGGAGCCGATCGCCTTGACCAGCTCGGTGCGCGAGCCGCGCAGCAGGCCGGCGAAGGCATATTCGGAGAGCGAATCGGGAACAGGCGTGACCGCGCCGAGAATGGTCGCCGGATCGGCACCCAGCGCCACTGCCACCGGGTAGGGTCGATCAGGGTACTTCTCGCACCATTCGCGGAAATCCAGCGCTCCGCCGCGGTGGCTCAACCAGCGCATGATGACCTTGTTGCGGCCGATCACCTGCTGACGGTAGATGCCGAGGTTCTGCCGCTCCTTGTTCGGCCCCTTGGTGATGGTCAGCCCCCAGGTGATCAGCGGCGCAGCGTCGCCCGGCCAGCAGTGCTGCACCGGAATCTTCGTCAGGTCGACGTCGTCGCCCTCGATGATCACCTCATGACAAGGCGCATCCTTGAGCACCTTGGGCGCCATGCTGATGACCTTCTTGTAGATCGGCAGCTTGTTCCAGGCGTCCTTCAGCCCCTTGGGTGGCTCCGGCTCCTTGAGGAACGCCAGCAGCTTGCCAATCTCGCGCAGCTCGGAGACATCCTCGGCGCCCATGCCCAGGGCGACCCGTTGCGGCGTGCCGAACAGGTTGCCGAGCACCGGCATGTCGAAACCGGCCGGGTTCTCGAACAGCAGCGCCGGGCCCTGCTTGCGCAGGGTGCGGTCGCAGATCTCGGTCATTTCCAGAACGGGAGAGACGGCAGTGGTGATGCGCTTGAGCTCGCCACGTTTTTCCAGGCCGCTGATAAAGTCGCGCAGATCGCGATACTGCATGCTTGAGCCTCGCATGGGCCGGCAGGGTCGGGGCGCAAAGTTTAGCCCCAGCGCGGGATTTTCCAAAACCTGCAGACAGACGAAGGCCGGGTTTCCCCGGCCTTGTGGGTAACGACGAGTCGCTTACTTGCGCTTCATGGACATGAAGAATTCGTCGTTGGTCTTGGTGTCCTTGAGCTTGTCGAGCAGGAACTCGATGGCCGCGCTTTCATCCATCGGGTGCAGCAGCTTGCGCAGAATCCAGATGCGCTGCAGCTCTTCTTCGCTGGTCAGCAACTCTTCGCGGCGGGTACCCGAGCGATTGATGTTGATGGCCGGGAACACGCGCTTCTCGGCAATGCGGCGATCGAGCTGAAGCTCCAGGTTACCGGTGCCCTTGAATTCCTCGTAGATCACCTCGTCCATCTTCGAGCCGGTTTCCACCAGCGCAGTGGCGAGAATGGTCAGCGAACCGCCTTCCTCGATATTGCGCGCGGCACCGAAGAAGCGCTTGGGTTTTTCCAGCGCATGGGCGTCGACACCACCGGTCAGCACCTTGCCGGAGCTCGGGATCACCGTGTTGTAGGCACGCGCCAGACGGGTGATGGAGTCGAGCAGGATGACCACATCCTTCTTGTGCTCGACCAGGCGCTTGGCCTTCTCGATCACCATTTCGGCAACCTGCACGTGCCGGGTCGGCGGTTCGTCGAAGGTTGAGGCAACCACTTCGCCGCGCACGGTGCGCTGCATTTCGGTCACTTCTTCCGGGCGCTCGTCGATCAGCAGAACGATCAGGTGGCACTCGGGATTGTTACGGGTGATGTTGCTGGCAATGTTCTGCAGCATGATCGTCTTGCCCGCCTTCGGCGGCGCGACGATGAGACCGCGCTGGCCCTTGCCGATCGGTGCACAGAGGTCGATCACACGACCAGTGAGGTCTTCGGTGGAGCCGTTGCCGGCTTCCATCTTCAGGCGCTCGTTGGCGAACAGCGGGGTCAGGTTTTCGAAGAGGATCTTGTTCTTCGCGTTCTCCGGCCGATCGTAGTTGATCGAGTCGACCTTGAGCAGGGCGAAGTAACGCTCGCCTTCCTTGGGCGGGCGAATCTTGCCGATGATGGTGTCACCGGTACGCAGATTGAAGCGACGAATCTGGCTGGGCGAGACGTAGATGTCGTCCGGGCCGGCCAGATAGGAAGAATCCGCGGAGCGCAGGAAGCCGAAACCGTCCTGGAGAATCTCCAGCACGCCATCACCGGAAATTTCCTCGCCGCTTTTCGCGTGCTTCTTCAGCAGGGAGAAAATCACGTCCTGCTTGCGCGAACGGGCCATGTTGTCGATGCCCATCTGTTCGGCCATTTCCAGCAGTTCGGTGATGGGCTTTTGCTTGAGTTCAGTCAGATTCATAGAGAGAGTCAGGAAGGATGTAGAAAGCGATTAGCTTGAGAAGCCGCGCAGCAAGAGACGAACAGGTTCGTTGTGCTTTATGAGGCTGAAGTGCGTCGGCGACGGCGTGCAGAGGGCGACGGAAGAATGCGTCGCGAGGCCGAATTTAGCACCGTGCAGACGAAGCGTCCACCCTGCCGATAAAAAAAGCCCCCGCTTGTGCGGGGGCTTTGGAAGAGAACGTCGGCGAACTCAGATGTTGCTGTCGAGGAAGGCTGCCAGCTGCGACTTGGACAATGCGCCCACCTTGGTGGCTTCGACGTTGCCGTTCTTGAACAGCATCAGCGTCGGAATGCCACGCACGCCATACTTTGGCGGCGTTTCCTGGTTCTCGTCGATGTTGAGCTTGCAGACCTTCAGACGGCCTTCGTATTCCTTGGCGATCTCGTCGAGTACCGGCGCGATCATCTTGCAGGGGCCACACCATTCAGCCCAGTAGTCGACCAGTACGGGACCGTCGGCCTGGAGGACGTCCTGCTCGAAACTGCTGTCGCTGACATTGTTGATGTAGTCGCTCATGGATTTTCTCCAGGGTCGGAACGGAAAGGTCGCCATCATAGCCCTACTGTGAACGGATCGAAAGCAGCAGACCCGCCAGCAGGCGACGAGCGCCCGCCCGCAGCAGGCCGCTGCTGCGATGACTGCGTTGGCGGATGGGGACGATCGTGTCAGGATGTCGGGGTTTTGCATCGAGACCGCCCAATGCGCCAGAACACCGCCGATACCTTCCCCATGATCGCCGCCCTGGATCTGGGCTCGAACAGCTTTCATATGGTGCTCGCCCGCACCGCCAACGGCGAAATGCGCATCCTCGAACGGCTCGGCGAGAAGGTCCAGCTGGCCGCGGGCATCGACGAGAACCGCCTGCTCGACGAGGCCGCCATGCAGCGCGGATTGGACTGTCTGCGGCGCTTCGCGCAGATGGTCAACCACCTGCCGCAGGGCGCCGTGCGCATCGTCGGCACCAACGCCCTGCGCGAGGCGCGCAATCGTGCCACCTTCATCCGCCGGGCCGAAGAGATCATCGATCATCAGGTGGAAGTCATTTCCGGCCGCGAAGAAGCACGCCTGATCTACCTCGGCGTGTCGCACACCATCCCCGCCAGCCAGGGCCGCCGTCTGGTCGCTGACATCGGCGGCGGAAGCACCGAATTCATCATCGGCGAAGGCTTCGAGTCGCAGCTGCGCGAAAGCCTGCAGATGGGCTGCGTGAGCTATACCCAGCGCTTCTTCCGCGACGGCAAGATCACCCCGGCGCGCTACGCCCAAGCCTACACGGCGGCGCGCGTCGAGCTGATGGGCATCGAGCACGGCCTGCGCCGGCTCGGCTGGCAGGAATCCATTGGAGCATCCGGCACCATTCGCGCCGTCGGTCTGGCGATCAAGAGCGGTGGCTTCGGCAACGGCGAAGTCAATCTCGAAGGTCTGGGCTGGCTCAAGCGCAAGCTGTTCAAGCTCGGCGATGTGGAAAAGATCGATATCGACGGCATCAAGCCGGATCGCCGCGGGGTGTTTCCGGCGGGTCTGGCGATTCTCGAGGCGATTTTCGATGCCCTCGAGATCAGCAGCATGACCCACTCCGAAGGCGCGCTGCGTGAAGGCGTGCTCTACGACCTGCTGGGCCGCCATCACGACGAGGACATCCGCGACCGCTCGCTGAGCTTTCTCATGGAGCGCTACCACGTCGACATGGAGCAGGCCGCACGGGTCGAGGCCAAGGCGCTGGAGGCCTTCGACCAGGTGGCCGAATCCTGGAACCTCGATCAGGACTGGCATCGTGAGTTGCTCGCCTGGGCTGCCCGGGTACACGAAGTTGGGCTGGACATCGCTCACTATCATTATCACAAGCATGGCGCCTATCTGATCGAACACTCCGACCTGCCGGGCTTCTCTCGTCAGGATCAGTTGATGCTGGCGCTGCTGGTACGCGGCCACCGGCGCAATATTCCGCAGGACAAGTTCGGTGAGACCGGGGCCGACGCCGATGCCCTGGTTCGCCTGTGCATCCTGCTGCGCTTTGCGATTCTGTTTCACCACATCCGCGGCGCCAATGCCGTCTCCGATGTGCAACTGAAGGCCGACGAGCGCAGCCTGGAGCTGATCTTCCCGACCGACTGGCTGAACGCCAACCCGCTGACCCGCGCCGACTTCGAGGCCGAAGCCGCCTGGCTCGCACGGGTGGGTTACGAACTGCGCATGAAATGAAACAAGGGCCCGCAGGGGCCCTTGTTCATTCAGCTAACCGCCAGCCAGTCGCGGACTCAACGCGTCCCGACCTGCGGTCCGGTGAGACGCTCGAGCAAGGTGCTCTGCACGTTGCGCGCGTTCTGGTTGCCGGTCGGGCTGTTGCGCACGTAGCTGCCGTCCGGCTGCAGGATCCAGCTCTGGGTGTTGTCGCTGAGGAAGCCCTCCAGCTCCTTCTTCACCCGCGTCACCAGCTTCTTGCCCTCGACCGGGAAGCAGGTTTCCACCCGCCGATCGAGATTGCGCTCCATCCAGTCGGCGCTGGAGAGATAGAGCTTCTCGTCGCCATCGTTCTGGAAGTAGAAAACCCGGCTGTGCTCGAGGAAGCGGCCGATGATCGAGCGCACGTGAATGTTGTGCGAGACCCCGGCGATGCCGGGGCGCAGGCAGCACATGCCGCGCACGATAAGGTCCACACGCACGCCGGTCTGGCTGGCCTTGTACAGCGCCTTGATCATCTTCGGATCAGTCAGTGCATTGATCTTCAGGATGATGTGCGCCGGCCGGCCCTCGGCCGCATGCTGGGTTTCCTGGGCGATCAGGTCGAGCAGCGTCTTCTTCAGCGTGAAGGGCGCGTGCAGCAGCTTCTTCATGCGCATGGTCTTGCCCATGCCGATCAGCTGGCTGAACAGCTTGGAGACGTCCTCGCAGAGCGCGTCGTCCGAGGTCAGCAGGCTGTAGTCGGTGTACAGCCGCGCGTTGGCCGCGTGGTAGTTGCCGGTGCCCAGGTGCGCGTAACGGCAGAGTTCGCCGTTCTCGCGACGCAGGATCAGCATCATCTTGGCGTGGGTCTTGTAGCCGACCACGCCATAGATCACCACCGCGCCGGCCTGCTGCAGGCGGCTGGCCAGCTGCAGGTTGGACTCCTCGTCGAAGCGGGCGCGCAGTTCGATCACCGCGGTGACCTCCTTGCCGCTGCGCGCCGCGTCCACCAGCGCATCGACGATCTCCGAATTGGCGCCGGAGCGGTACAGCGTCTGTTTGATCGCCAGCACGCAGGGATCCTTGGCCGCCTCGCGCAGCAGGTCGACCACCGGCGTGAACGACTCGAACGGGTGCAGCAGCAGGATGTCCTGCTTGTTGATCACGCTGAAGATCTTGTCGCTGTTCTGCAGCAGCTTCGGAATCGACGGGGTGAACGGGCTGTATTGCAGCTCCGGATGGCTGTCCAGACCGGTGATGCTGAACAGTCGGGTCAGGTTGACCGGACCATTGACCCGGTACATCTCGCTCTCGCCGAGGCTGAACTGCTTGAGCAGGAAGTCGGCAAGATGCTGCGGACAGGTGTCGGCCACCTCGAGACGCACGGCGTCGCCGTAACGCCGCGAGATCAGCTCGCCACGCAGCGCGCGGGCCAGGTCCTCGACGTCCTCGGTGTCCACCGAGAGGTCGGCGTTACGGGTGAGGCGGAACTGGTAGCAGCCCTTGACCCGCATGCCATGGAACAGATCGTCGGCGTGGGCGTGGATCATCGACGAGAGGAAGACGAAATTGTCGCCCGGACCACCGACCGACTCCGGCACACGAATCACCCGCGGCAGCAGCCGTGGCGCCGGAATGATCGCCAGACCGGAATCGCGGCCGAACGCATCGACGCCCTCCAGCTCGACGATGAAGTTCAGGCTCTTGTTCACCAGCAGCGGGAACGGGTGGGTCGGGTCCAGCCCGATGGGCGTGACGATCGGTGCGATCTCGTCGCGAAAATAGCGGCGCACCCAGGTCTTGAGCTTGGCCGTCCAGTGCCGGCGGCGGATGAAGCGGATCTGGTGTTCGGCGAGCGCCGGCAACAGCACGTCGTTGAGGATCGCATACTGGCGGTCGACCTGCTCATGCACCAGCTCGGAAATGCGCGCCAGCGCCTGATGCGGCTGCAGACCGTCGGCGCCGGCCTGCTCGCGGGCGAAGGTGACGCGCTTCTTCAACCCGGCGACGCGAATCTCGAAGAATTCGTCGAGATTGCTGGAAAAGATCAGCAGGAACTTCAGCCGTTCCAGCAGCGGATAGGACTCGTCCAGCGCCTGTTCCAGCACGCGGATGTTGAACTGCAGCTGGGAAAGCTCGCGGTGAATGTACAGCGCGCTGTCATCCAGATTGGTCACCGGTGCGACCGGCGCCTCCTCGACGACTTCCGGCGGCGCGGAAGGCACCGCCACCGCTTCCGGCTCGACCACCTCCAGCACCTCGCTGACGACGGCGTCCTGCAGTTCCTTTTCGCTGAGTCCCTGGTTGATCATCGCTTTGCCTCGAAAGGGCTCACTGGCCCCGTTTTAATTGTTGTGCCGCCTGTTTGGCGAAGTAGGTGAGGATGCCATCGGCCCCGGCGCGCTTGAAGCCGACCAAAGACTCAAGGATGACGGCCTCGCTCAGCCAGCCGTTCTGGATGGCGGCCATGTGCATGGCGTACTCGCCACTGACCTGATAGACGAAGGTCGGCGCCTTGAAGGCCTCCTTCACCCGCCAGACGATATCCAGGTACGGCAGGCCGGGCTTGACCATCACCATGTCGGCGCCCTCTGCCAGGTCGGCGCCCACCTCGTGCAGCGCCTCGTCGCCGTTGGCCGGGTCCATCTGGTAGGTGTTCTTGTTGCTCTTGCCGAGGTTCGCCGCCGAACCGACCGCATCGCGGAACGGGCCGTAGTAGGCACTGGCGTACTTGGCCGAATAGGCCATGATGCGCACGTTGTGGTGCTCGGCCACTTCCAGCGCCTCGCGGATCGCCTGAATGCGGCCGTCCATCATGTCCGACGGCGCGACCACCTGAGCACCGGCCTCGGCATGGGAAAGCGCCTGCTTGACCAGCGCATCGACGGTGACGTCGTTCTGTACGTAGCCGTTGTCGTCGAGGATGCCGTCCTGGCCGTGAGTGGTGAACGGATCGAGCGCGACGTCGGTGATGATGCCCAGCTCAGGGAAACGCGCACGCAGCGCACGGGTGGCGCGCTGGGCAATGCCGTCCGGATTCCAGGCTTCGGCGGCATCCAGGGATTTCTTCTCCAGCGGCGTCACCGGGAACAGCGCCAGCGCCGGAATGCCCAGCGCCACCAGCTCCTCGGCCTCCTCGAGCAGCAGGTCGATGGACAGCCGCTCCACGCCGGGCATCGACGGCACGGCTTCGCGACGGTTTTCGCCATCGAGCACGAACACCGGCAGGATCAGGTCATCGACCGTCAGCACGTTCTCGCGCACCAGGCGGCGGGAAAAATCATCGCGACGGTTGCGACGCAGGCGAGTAGCAGGGAACAACCGGCTGGCAGGAACGAAACTCACGACGGACTCCTGGCCCGCAAAACGGGCGAATGTGACGTTTATAGGCCTGGCGCATGACGAAATGATGACAACGGCACGCCGCCGGGCCTGCGAAATCACCCCATTGTCGCCAGCCATGCCGGTGACTGCCAGTCCTTTGATCAAGCGCAAACCGGCGTGCCAGACCTGTGGCAATGAACACCGACAGCTCCGACGCATCCAAGAAACATGCGGGGCTTACCTGAAGCCGTCTCAGGCATTAGCATCGAACGCATCCGCAGCGCCCATCGCAGGGCCGTTGAACTTGACCAGGAGTATCGCTATGAACAAGAAAGTCGCCGTGATCCTATCCGGCTGTGGCGTCTACGACGGCTCGGAGATCTATGAGAGCGTCATCACGCTGCTGCGCCTGGACCAGCGAGGCGTCAAGGTGCAGTGCTTCGCACCGAACATCCCGCAGATGCACGTGATCAATCACCTGACCGGCGACGAGATGCCGGAATCGCGCAATGTGTTGACCGAATCGGCCCGCCTGGCCCGTGGCGAGATCAAGGACCTGCGCGAAGCCCGCGCCGAGGATTTCGACGCCTTGATCATCCCGGGCGGCTTTGGCGCCGCGAAGAACCTGTCGACCTTTGCCACCGAAGGCGTTGCCAGCAAGGCGCTGCCGGAAGTGATCGCACTGGCCCAGGCCTTCGCCGAAGCGCGCAAGCCGATCGGCATGATGTGCATCGCACCGACCATGGCCGCGCAGATTTTCGGGGCTGGCGTGGTCTGCACCCTGGGCAGCGACGACGCCGATGCGGCCAAGGCGGTCGGCCAGATGGGCGCCGAGCATCAGGCCTGCGAAGTCAGCGATATCGTCGTGGACGACAAGCACCGACTGGTCACCACCCCGGCATACATGCTGGCGCAGTCCATCAGTGAGGCCGCGTCGGGCATCTACAAGCTGGTCGACCGCGTTCTGGAAATGACCACCGAGAGCTGACCTGCTCCACAGTGCTGATAAGAATCCCGGGCCAGCCCGGGATTTTTTTTGCGCGAAAGCCGCCAAAGCCGCGGCTGCTCATGCCGCTGCCCTGTTCAGCGGAGGCGGGGTCGGGCAGCTTGGTCGCTCAGCCACAGGAACGCCGATCATGAATCAAGACGATGAACTGCTCGCCGAGCAGGCCCAGGCAGTACGCCAGATGTTCGAGCGCATCCCGTTCAATCAGGCACTGGGCATCGAACTCGACGAAATCTCCACTACCCGGGTGATGATGCACCTGCCGATGAAGCCCGAGCTGGTCGGCAATTTCGTCCACGGCATTCTTCACGGCGGGGTCATCGCCTCGCTGCTGGACGTCGCGGGCGGGGCCATGGCGATGCTCGGCGCCTTCGACAAGCATCGTCACCTGACAACACAGGAGCGTGCCGCGCGGCTTTCCCGGCTGGGCACCATCGACCTGCGCATCGATTACCTGCGCCCGGGCCGCGGCACGCGCTTCAGTGCCAGCGCCATGTTGCTGCGCTCGGGCAACAAGGTCGCGGTGGTGCGTTCGGAGCTGCACAACGAAACCGGTGTGCTGGTAGCCGTAGGCACCGGGACCTACCTGTGCGGCTGATCGCTTAGCGGCTTCTCGACAGCTGCGTCAGCAAGCGATCCAGTGCATTGGCGAAGGCCTGCCGGTCGCGCTCGCTGTATGCCGCCTGGCCGCCACCTACCTGCCCCTGCTCGCGCAGATCGGTGAACAGATTGCGCACTGCCAGGCGCTCCCCCATGTTGCGCTCGTCGAACTCGCGCCCGCGCGGGTCCAGCGCCGCGACGCCGTTCTTCACCAGCCGATCGGCCAGGGGGACGTCGCTGCAGATCACCAGATCGCCGGGCTCGGCATGCTCGACCAGGTAGTCGTCGGCCGCATCCGGCCCGCTCGGCACCACGATCAGCCGCACGCAGGCGAACGCCGGCTTGATCTGGCTCTGCCCGGCGACCAGCAGCACCTCGAACTTGCGCTTGAGGGCGAACTTGATCACCTGATCCTTCGCCGCACGTGGACAGGCATCGGCGTCGATCCAGACGCGCATCGAAGTCGGCTCGCTCATACGACCGCGCGCCGAACCGTTGCCAGCAGCGCTGCCGCGCCGGCAAATGCCGCGGCAAAACTGCGATTGATCAGGCGCTGCTGACGCGGCGTGCGCAATAACCGCAGCACTTTCGCCGCCAGCCCGGTGTAGCCGGCCATGACGATCAGATCGACCACCACCATGGTTGCAGCCATCTCGCTGTACTGCAGCAGCAGCGGCCGCTGCGGGTCGAGGAACTGCGGCAGCACCGCAAGGATGAAGACGATCGCCTTGGGGTTGCTGGCGTTGACCACGAACCCACGGAGAACCAGGCTCAGCGGTCTGCCAATGGGGCGCGGCGCGGCGGAGTCGTCCAGTGCTTGCGGCTGCGCCTGCCATTGCTTCCAGGCCAGCCACAGCAGATAGCCGACGCCGAACCACTTGATCAGGCCGAACGCCAGCTCCGAGGTCGCCAGCACGGCGCCGACACCGGCAGCAACCACCGCGATCTGCAGCACCAGTGCCAGCTGCAGCCCGATGGCGTTCCAGTAGCCACGCCAGAAGCCGTACTGCAGGCCGCAGGACATCGATGCGATGGCACCGGCGCCCGGCGACAGGCTGATCACCCAACAGGCGACGAAGAAAGCGAGCCAGGTTTCCAGTGACATTTGAATTTCTCCGTTCAGGCGATTGCGCCGCGCCCGGCGCTTCGATTCAGTCCGGCAAGCCCTTGCCCAGCTTCACCGGTTCCTTGAGCTTGCGCTTCATGGCCTTGCGCATGCGAATGTTCAGCGCCTCGACGCCCAGCGAGAATGCCATGGCGAAGTAGACGTAACCCTTCGGCACATGCACATCGAAGGCTTCGGCGATCAGCAGCGTACCGACCACGATGAGGAAGGACAGCGCGAGTATCTTCAGCGTCGGGTGCTTGTCGATGAAGTCACTGATGGTGCCGGCAGCCAGCATCATCACCAACACGGCGATGACGATCGCGGCAACCATCACCGGGACGTTCTGCACAAGGCCTACCGCCGTGATCACCGAGTCGAGCGAGAAGATGATGTCGATCACCGCGATCTGCAGAATGATGCCCATGAAGCCGGCCTTCACCGCGCCGCCGCCGGCTGCGCCCTGCTCTTCCTCGCCCTCGACGCTGTGCCAGATTTCCAGGGTGCTCTTGAACAACAGGAACAGGCCGCCGAAGAACAGGATCAGGTCGCGTCCGGAAACGCCCTCGCCCAATACGGTGAACAGATCATTGGTAAGACGCATCACCCAGGCGATGGAAAGCAGCAGCAGGATTCGCGTGCCCATCGCCAGCGACAAGCCGAAGAAGCGCGCCTTGGGCTGCTGTTCCTTGGGTAGCCGGCTGACCAGAATCGAGATGAAGATGATGTTGTCGATGCCGAGGACGATTTCCAGGGCGGTCAGGGTCAGAAAAGCGACCCAGATTTCAGGGTTGCTGAGCCATTCCATGAGGACTGTTACTCGTTGGGGTTACGGTGGTAGAGCTGGACTTCGCTGCCACGCCAGCGGCGCACGGCCTTCTGGAAAAACAGACTGTTGGGCACCTGAACGATGGCGCCAGTGCCCGCCTCGGCCACCTCTTCCAAGGTGGTGTAGACCAGATTGATGTCGATCACACGACCCTTGACGATCGGCTTGTCGAACGCCTCGACGATTTCCACGACGTCACCCAGCCGGAACGGTCCCACGGTGAGAATCAGCACCGCACACAGCAGGTTGGACAGCACGCTCCAGATGGCAAAGAAGGCGATCGCCGCCACCGCGACGAACCCGGAAATGGCCGTCCACAGCACCGTGGCAGAAACACCGAAGCGCTCCAGCACCATGATCAGCGCGCCGCCGATGATGAACCAGCGGATGCCGCCGCGCACCGGGATCAGCAACTCCGGCGGCAGCGGATAGCGCGACGAAACCCGCGTCAGACCGCGTACCACCAGCCGTTGCAGCACGTAGGCCACCAGCAGGATCAGCAATACCTGCAAGCCCAGCATCCACTGCAAGCGCCACTCTTCGACCAGGCTCAGCCAGGGTTCGCTCATGCGCTGGCCTCCAGTTGCGCCTGCAAGGCTTCCAGCGTTTCCAGCGCCTCCAGCCAGGCCTCCTCAAGCTCGCCTTCGCGAACCTTCAACTCGGCCTGTCTGGCCAGCAGCTGGCGCAACTCATCCTTGCGCGCCGCCTCGTAAAGCGCGCTGTCGCCCAGGCTCGTTTCGAGCTCGGCCAGTTTTTCGTGCACCGTCGCCAGATCCTTCTCCAGCTTGTCCGCCTGGCGCTTGTGTGGCGCCAACTGCTGACGCAGCGCCGCCGCCGCCTGGCGCTGGGCGCGCTTGTCGGTCTTGTCCGCCGCGGGCTCTCCGCTGGCAACAGGTTGCTGACGCGCCCGGTAGTCCACCAGCCAGCGCGCATAGTCCTCGAGATCGCCGTCGAAACTCTGCACCTGGCCGTCCGCCACCAGCAGGAACTCGTCGGTGGTGCTCTTGAGCAGATGCCGGTCGTGGGACACCACCAGCACCGCACCCTCGAAATCCTGCAGGGCCATGGTCAGTGCCAGGCGCATTTCCAGATCGAGGTGGTTGGTCGGCTCATCGAGCAGCAACAGGTTGGGCTTGCCCCAGGCGATCAGTGCCAGAGCCAGGCGAGCCTTCTCGCCACCGGAGAAATTCAGCACCGGCTCGTCGCAGCGCGCCCCCCGAAAATCGAACCCGCCGAGAAAGTCACGTAATGTCTGCTCGCGCTCGCTCGGCGCGATACGCTGCAGGTGCAGCAGCGGGCTGGCCTTGGAATCGAGCGAATCGAGCTGATGCTGGGCGAAGTAGCCGACAGCCAGATTCTCGCCGCGCTGCAGCCGGCCACTCAGCGGTGCGAGCTCGGCGGCAAGCGTCTTGATCAGCGTCGACTTGCCCGCGCCGTTCGGCCCAAGCAGACCAATGCGCGCACCCGGGACCAACTGCAGCTTGACCTTCTCCAGGACGACCTTCTCGCCGTAACCGAGGCGTGCTTCGGCGAGGTCCAGCAAGGGACTGGACACCTTGTCCGCCTCACGGAAGCGGAAATCGAATGGCGAGTCCACATGCGCCGGCGCCAGCTCCTCGAGCCGCTCCAACGCCTTGATCCGGCTCTGCGCCTGGCGTGCCTTGGTCGCCTGGGCCTTGAAGCGGCGGATATAGTTTTCCATGTGCGCGCGCTGCGCCTGTTGCTTCTCGAACGCCTGCTGCTGCTGCGCAAGGCGTTCGGCACGGGTGCGCTCGAACGCCGAGTAGCCACCGCGGTAGAGCGTCAGCTTGCGCTGTTCCAGATGGATGACGTGATCGACCACTGCATCGAGAAAGTCACGGTCGTGGGAAATCAGCAGCAAGGTGCCGGGATAGCCCTTGAGCCAATCCTCCAGCCAGAGAATCGCATCGAGATCGAGGTGGTTGGTCGGTTCGTCCAGCAACAGCAGATCGGACGGGCACATGAGCGCCTGCGCGAGGTTCAGACGCATACGCCAGCCACCGGAGAAACTGCTCACCGGCAGCGTCATCTGCTCGTTGGCAAAGCCCAGCCCGGCGAGCAGCTTGCGCGCGCGGGCATCGGCGCTGTAGCCGTCGAGGTTGTCCAGCTCGGTATGCAACCGCGCCAGAGCGTTGCCATCGTGCGCCTGCTCGGCAGTGGCAAGCTCACGCTGGACGCGGCGCAGCTCGACGTCGCCGTCGAGGACGTAATCCACCGCCAGGCGATCGAGGACATCGATCTCCTGGCGCATGTGCGCGATGCGCCAGTCCGGCGGCAACTGGCAATCGCCACCATCGGGCACCATTTCACCGCGCAGCAGTGCGAAGAGGGTGGATTTGCCGGCGCCATTGGCGCCGATCAGGCCGGCCTTCTGGCCGGGGTGCAGGGTCAGCTCGGCGCCTTCCAGCAAACGCTGCGGGCCACGCTGTAGAGTGAGATTCTGAAGTCGGATCATAATGCCGGCGAGTTTATCAGTTCGCCTGGAAAGCCAGCCGAGCTAGCCGCAAAAAAAGGCGCACTGCCAATGCCTGACCTGAACCTGTGGAATTTCGCTGTGCGGTGCTATGCACAACCCGGCGTCGAGAGTGCCTGTCTGGAGCTGCAAAGCCAGGGCGCGGATGTGTGCGTACTGCTTTGCGCTGCCTGGCTGGAAGCTCGAGGGGTGGCCTGCAACGAAGAGCGGCTGCACGCGCTGCAGGACGTCGCCGCGCCTTGGCAGCGAGATGTTGTGGAGCCGTTGCGTGCGTTGCGCCAGGCATGGCGACCATTGGCCCAGAGGGACGAAGCGTTGCGCGAACTTCGCGAGACGCTGAAGACGATGGAGCTGCAAGCAGAACGCCACCTGCTCGCGCGGCTACAGGCAACAAGTGACGATTGGGCCCTGTCTTGCGAACCCAACACGTGGCTGAACGCACTGGCGCCGTCGAACCACTGCTGCGCAGACCTGGAAAGCCTGCGCAGCGCGGCGTATCGGATTCAGCGCGAGCTGGACGACTTTTGAGGGCTGGCGGCTGGCTTGCGCGGAGCGGGCTTCTTCGCGGCAGGTTTGCTGGCTGGCTTGCTGGCGGCAGGCTGAACCGATGCCTGCGGGGCGGGTGCCGCTTTCTCGGCAGCCGCAGGAGCGACCGCAGGCTTGGTCGCCGCGCTAGGCCGGGTACGGGCTGGCGCCTTCCCTGCAGTCGGGCGTGCAGTGGCGGGTTTGGAAGCGGCAGTACTGGCTGACGTCTTGGCCGGCGCTTTGGCCGGAGCCTTTGCCGGGGCTTTAGCGGCTGGTTTTACCGCTGTTTTGGTGGCTTGGGTTCTGGCTGGTGTCGCCGCGGTTTTCGCAGCAGCTTTCGCAGCGACTGGAGCCGGCTTGCGCGCAGTCTGCCGAGGCGCTGCAGCTTTGCCGGTGGTGACGGTCGACTGCTGACGACTCAGCAATTCCTTGTCCGCGGCGTCGGCAACCTGCCGGATGCCCTGCGCCAGCTTCAGACTCTGCTCGGCGTCGCGCTTGAGTTCGGCAAGATAGGTCAGGGTTTCGCTCTGCCGATTCTGCAGCAGCGCGAGCGAGTCCTCGAGTTCGGTGAGCCGCGTGCGCGCCTTGGTCTGTGCCTTGGCTTTGCCGGCACTGCCCGCTTCGTCCAGCTTGGCGCGGGCCTTGGTCAGCTTTTCCTGGGCTTTGCCGCGCTGCTTCTGCAGCTTGGCAAGCGCGCTCTCGGCATCCTTGACTGCCTGGCTGCAGGCTTTGTCCAGATGCTCGATGAGGCTGTGCGAAAGCTGTTGCAGCAGATGCAGCGGTGTAGTGACAGACTTCTTCTTCGCGGGCATGAAGGTGCCTCCTGGCAGGAACGATGCAGCCATACTAGACGGCCCGCAGGGTGGCCGCCAGAGGCCAGGAAGCGCCGCATCTGCCGCAGCGCCTGGTGCGTCATTCAGGCAGGAGTGGCAGCTTGCTTGTGGGCGGTATGCAGCACTTCGATCAGGCAATCTTCCAGCTCGAAACGCTCATGCAGCAGCTGACCAAGCTTCTTCAGCTCATCGGCCAGGCCTGGGCTGCCCAGACAGTCGCCCTTCTCGCAGCGATCATTGAAGCCCAGCGCGACCTGGGTGATGGTCTCGATACGCGGATAGATCTGCTTGGCAAGCTCGATGGCGCGCGCGTCGCCGAAGGCTTCGGCCTCGGCGAGCAATTGTTCGTAGATTTCAAAGTGGCCGGCCGAGACGTAGTCGACCAGATATTCGCAGAACTGCTGCAGACCCTGACGAGCAGCGGCGTCGTCGCGCTCGGTGTGCAACCCGTCGTAAGCATTGATCAAAGCGTGGCGCTCGTGCAGCCAACGGTCGATCAGCAGATGTACACCACCCCAGCGTTCCTGGGCATTCCGACAGCTCTCGAGCATGATGACCTCACTTCCCTAATCGATGATGCTTTACGCCATCCCGAGACGTTTTTGTCTTTCGGTATCGGCCTTTGGGTGAGTGGCGGCAGCGAATGGCAGGAATCCGTCACCGCACGAGCAGACTATGCCGCGACGCTCGATGCATCAAGCAAAATGCCGATGAATCTCGCGAGCGCACAGCGGCCCCCACGGGCCGCGCGTCCATGAGAAGACCGTGCAAGCGCAACGGGAGTTCGACAGGAAGGTAAAAGATCTGCTCAGTCGCGACGAAGCAGTTGCCACAGGCAGAGGATCGCCATGCCGATAAAGCCCAGCAGGCTCCACTCCGGGATGCTCATGCCCAGCATCGTCCAGCTCACCTCGGCGCACTCGGCGGTGCCATGCAGCACCAGGCGGGCGATTTCCTGGAACGGCAACGCCTCCATCATGTATTCCAGGCTCGGCAGACAGCTCGGCAGCTGATCGGCCGGCACGCTCTGCAGCCAGATCTGACGAATTGCCGTGGCGGCGCCCGCCAGCACGAACATCAGAGCAAAGCCGGAGTAAACGCGGCGACCGGTCTTGGCCGGCCCGTGAATCGCCGCCGCCAGACAGATCAGGCCGAAACCGATCACGCAGATGCGCTGGACGATGCACAGCGGGCACGGCACGAGGCCCATCACATGCTCCATGTAGAGCGCGATGGCGAT
The DNA here is from genome assembly GCF_003696315.1 of Pseudomonas songnenensis. GTDB lineage: Bacteria > Pseudomonadota > Gammaproteobacteria > Pseudomonadales > Pseudomonadaceae > Stutzerimonas > Stutzerimonas songnenensis. The sequence continues at coordinate 119,580 of NZ_RFFN01000003.1, forward strand.
CAGCAGGGCGCTGCCCAGGAAGGCGACGAAGAACAGGGGACGGGGGCTGGCCAGGCGCATGGTGGCTCCGCTAGCTGGAAAAGTTCGCTACGGTAGTGGAAACCCCAGCGGCCTTACAAGCGGCGAGCAAGTCGCACCGATGCGTCAGGCCCGCCAGCTGGCGGGCCTGTCTAGCCCATCACAAGGTAGCGGGCAGATTGCGGCCGAGCAGACCGACGCCCTGCTGGAACAACCGGTTGCTGTTCTCGGTGTCACCCAACTGGGCCAGCAGGCGAGCCAGCTCGGCACAGGTTTCCGGACGATGATCGAAACGCAGGCTCGCCTCGAGATAGTCGCGTGCCTTGCCCCACAGCTCGTTACGCAGGCTCAGACGCCCCAGCGCAAGCAACAGCACCGGGTTTTGCGGGTGATCCTTGAGCCAGCCCTCGGCGTGTGCGAGCTGGCGCGCCGGATCACGGCCCAGCACCCGCCCGTAGCGCTCCACCAGACGATCATCGAACTGCCGTTTGATCGCTGCATACAGGACTTCCTCGGCCTTGGGCTGCGCGCCCAGGCGGGACAGCCCGTCAGCATAAGCGCGTACTACCAGCGGCTCGCTGCGCAGCGCGCTGGGAACGGTCTGCCAGCGCTGGTTGAGCCCTTCGATGCCCGCCTCGGCGGCTACTTCGGACGGCTGCCCGGCCTGCTCGACCGCCGCCGTCCAGGCCAGCACTTCGAGTTCGCTCAGGCGCGCCGGAGGCAGCACCCTATGCTTGCGCAGCTCCGGCAGCAAGCGGCACAGCGCCGCCCAGTCTTCGAGCTGCACGTAGAGCTGCTGCAGTAACGTGAGGACATAGGGGTGGCGCGGATGGTCGTTCTGCAATTCGCTGAGCGAAGCACGGGCTTCGACATACTGGCCCCGGGCAATCTGCAGCTGCGCCTGGGTCAGGCCGATCGCCAGCGCCGCCTCGGGCTCGCGCTCACGCGCCTTGTGCAGCAGCTCGTCGCTCTGGGCATATTCACCCAGCTCGTTGGCTGCCCGCGCCGCACCCAGGTAATGCACCAGGGGCTGGCGATCCTTTTCTGCGGCCAACTGCAGGTGCGTCAACGCCGGGCCCCACTGCCCCTCGGCCAGCTCACGCAGCCCCTTGCGGGAGGCGTTTTCCACGCGCCGTGCGCGGTGCCGCCGTGACCATGGATTGACCAGTGCGCCGGACACCTGCAGCACGCCCAACAACCAGTGCACGACCATCGCCAGCAACCATAGACAGCCAACCAGCGCGAGGAATACCCAGAAGCTCGATTCGTAACGGAACTGGTCGTAGGTGATCAGTACGTAGCCGGCGCTCTGACTGATCGCCCAACCGAGAAAGCCTGCGATCGCAAGCAGAAGGATGAATACCAGGGCCAGGCGTTTCATGTGCGCTCTGCCTCCTGCGCCTCGTTCCGCGTCTCAGGCTGAGACGAAGCTTTGCTCGCCGGGCCTTCGTCGCGGCGTTCGCGCTTCTGCACATAGGCCTGCAGAGCCTGCAACGCCGGCGCCAGATCAGGCAGAGTCACCTCCACCTCGCGCTGGGACAATGCTTCGAGACGCTCGCGCAGACCACGCGCCTGGCCGTTGTCTTCGCTGAAGTGGTCCTTGATTACTGCACTCGCCTGTTCCAGCGACTGCCGGTAGACCTTGGCATTGCCGTTGAGCACTGCCCATTGCGCCTGCTCGATGGCCAGCGACAGCGCCAGACGCACCTGCCCCAGCGTCTGGCCAGCAAGCAGCGGCTTGACGTCGCCGCCGGCATCGAAATCCACCCGCACGTAGCGAGTCAGCTCGTTGAGCCAGCGCTGCCAGGGACTGTCCTGAGCGTTTTCCGGCACTGCCTCGCCGTTGATGAATTCGGGCGCGAGCGCGCTGAGCTGGTTGCTCTGCCCACGCAGCGCCCCGAGCTGCAGGAACAGGCCGGTACGATCAAGCTCCGGCAGGCTGCGCAGCGCCTCGAGGCCCTCCAGCAGTTTCTGCCGTGTGCCGTAGGCGCCGGGATCGTCCTGCTTCTGCAGGATCAGGTCGGCTTCGTGAACCAGCATCTCGGCGCTCTTGATGTCCTGCATTGCAGACAGCTGCAACATGGCCATACGCAACAGATGTTCGGCCTCGGCCAGGCGCCATTCCTCACGGCTGGCGCCCAGCACTTGCTCGACTCGCCCGGAAAGCCGCTGCTGATCGCTCTGCAATGCAGCCAGCAATCGACGCCGCTCCTCCAGCTCGCTGGCCGACGGCAGCTGCTCCAGACGGCCCAGGCGTGCCGCCAGCTCGCGCTCGCGTTCAGCGAGTTGGCGAGTCTGCTCGCCGGTGCTCTGCAACGCTTCGAGCTGGCGATCCTCGCTGGCACCAAGCTGCTGTAGCTGCCAGAGGCCATAGCCGCCGAGTGCTACGCCACCCAGACCGACCAGCAGCGCCAGTGCCGCCAGTGATTTGCCTCCTGCATTGGCGCTGGCAGGCCTGGATGGAGCTGGCTTGGCTGGCTTTGCAGTTTCGACGGTCGGCGTCGGCTCACTGGCGGGGGGTTGCAGCGGTTCTTTCTTGGAATCTGCTTCGCTCACGTTTCCATCCTTTGCTTCAGGAGGCAGTCACCGCGGTTTCCCGCAAGGCCGCCAGCAATGCCGCAACGCCTGCGCCACGGCAATCCACAATTCGTTTGGCGCCTAACTGTCGAGCCATCTCCGCGACCCGCGGACTGGGTACGAACAAGGGTAGCTCAAGCCATTCAGGCCAGGTATCGGCTGCCAGCTCACGCAGCGACAGCAAACCCTGCCCACTGCTGACCACCAGGCCGTTGAGCCGTTCCGAACGGACCGTAGCGACCAGCGTGCCCGGCGGGTAGGCAGGAAGCGTGCGCCGGTAGAGTTCGAGGATATCCACCTGCACCCCGCGCCCGCGCAATGTATCGGCGAGCAACTCACGCCCACCCTCGCCACGCAGGATCAGCACCTTGGGATCGGGTCTGGCCAGTGCCTCGTCGAGGCGCGGCAGCGCCAGCAACGCCTCGCTGTCGTCGCCACGCTCCGGCCAGCTGGTGTCCAGACCGTAGTCGGCGAGTATCGCGCCGGTGGCGGCACCAACGCTGAACCAGGCCTGGCCGAATGGTGGCTGTGGCCAGTAGCGGTCGAGCAGCTCGATGCCCAGCCGGGCCGCCGGCTTGCTGACCACGATGACTGCGCAGTAGCGATCCAGCTCGAGAATCGTGGTGCGCTGCTCGGCGGTTTCCGGCAAGGGCTCGATCGCCAGCAGCGGCAGGCTTGCACTGTGAATGCCGGCTTCAGCCAATGATGCCGCGACCGGCCCGCACTCCTCGGCCGGCCGCGTCAGCAGCAGACGCCAATCGCTCACTCGTGGCCAGCCTCACCGTAAACCGCCTGGAGGATCTGTTCGGCGCCCTGGGCCAGCAGCGCCTCGGCGACCTGTACGCCCAGCGCCTCGGCATCGGCGGCCGGCGCACGGCCCTCGGCGCGCAGCAGCAAGGTACCGTCCGGCTGCCCGACCAGCCCGCGCAACCACAGCTGTTCGCCTTCGAGCACCGCGTAACAGGCGATCGGCACCTGGCAACCGCCGTTCAGACGCTTGTTCAAGGCACGCTCGGCGACGACACGGGTCGCGGTCGGCGCGTGGTTCAGGCATTCCAGCAGCGCATGCAGTTCGCTGTCGGCGGTACGGCACTCGATACCGACAGCGCCCTGACCGCCAGCCGGCAGGCTCTCGTCGACGCCAATGCTGGAGCGGATGCGCTCACCGAAGCCAAGGCGGATCAACCCGGCGGCGGCCAGGATGATGGCGTCATACTCGCCAGCATCGAGCTTGGCCAGTCGGGTGTTGACGTTGCCGCGCAGGAACTGGATTTTCAGGTCCGGCCGACGCGCCAGCAGCTGGGCCTGGCGGCGCAGCGACGAGGTGCCGACCACGCTGCCGGGCGGCAGCGCATCGAGGCTGTCGTAGTGATTGGAGACGAACGCATCACGCGGGTCTTCGCGTTCGCAGATGCAGTACAGGCCCAGCCCTTCGGGAAACTCCATCGGCACGTCTTTCATGGAGTGCACGGCGATATCCGCTTCGTTCTCCATCAGCGCGGTTTCCAGCTCCTTGACGAACAGGCCCTTTCCGCCGATTTTCGCCAGCGGCGCGTCGAGCAGCTTGTCGCCGCGGCTGACCATCGGCACCAGGCTGACCTTCAGCCCCGGGTGCGACGCCTCCAGGCGCGCCTTGACGTATTCGGCCTGCCACAGGGCCAGGGCACTCTTGCGGGTGGCGATGCGAATTTCGCGAGACATGGGCAATTCCAGAACAGTGAATTGCCGGCGATGATAACAGGCCGCGCAACCAGCCTGGGTTGGCCGGAATCAAGTAAAGAGCGGGTATGACGGTGCGCCGATTCCCCAGCCGCGGGCTCGCCAGCCGCGACAGCCGGCAAGCACCGACGCCGCGGACGGCGCTGCGTCAGAGGTTCTGCATCAGCTTGCGCACACCGGCTACATGCCGCCGGCTCACGGTCAGCGCCTCGCCCTCGAGCCCCTTGAGGAACAGCTGGAAATGCCCGAGCGGCGTGCGCTGCAGACGCTCGATGCGATCACGGAACACCAGCGCGTTGCGGTGGATACGCACGAAGCGTTCGCCGAACTCGTCTTCCAGGGACTTCAACGGCTCGTCCAGCAGCACCTCGCCGCCGATGTGGCGCAGCGTGACGTACTTGTGGTCGGCGATGAAGTAGATCACGTGATCCAGCGGGATCAGCTCGATGCCCTTGCGGGTACGCGCGCTGATATGGCTGCGCGGCCCGGCGCCGGAAACCGCCGCCGGACGGGTCAAGGCGGCGAGCTGAACGCGATTCGGCCGCTCCGCTTTTTTCAGCGCCTCGGTCAGGTGTTCCGGGCGTACCGGTTTGACCAGGTAGCCAACCGCGCTGACCTGGAACGCCTCCAAGGCGAATTCATCATGGGCAGTACAAAAAATCACCGCTGGCGGCGCATCCGTCTCACAGAGTTTGGCGGCAACCTGCAGGCCATCGAGCCCGGGCATGCGGATATCCAGCAGCACGACATCAGGGCGCAGTTCCTCGATCAGCGTCAATGCTTCTTCGCCATTGCTGGCAGCAGGCTCGAGGACACGATAGCCGTCGAGGTCACCTACCAGTCGGCTGAGGCGCTCGCGGGCTAGAGGTTCGTCATCGACAATCAGGACATTCATATAGATCTGGCTTCCTGCGTTTGTCTCGCACATGGATAGCGTAGACATGTGTAATGGCGGCCTTCACGGCGCTCCACGCTGAGACTCGCTAGCGGACCGAAAAGTGCCGCTAATCGTGCGTCGATGTTCTGCAGCCCCTGACGCGTACCGCGTGAAGCCAGCGCTTGAGCGGTTTCGTCGAACGGGTTGCTGACCACCAACTGAAACATGCCGTCGGCATATTCGGCGGTTACGCTGACCACTCCTCCCTCGATACGTGGCTGAATGCCATAGACCAACGCGTTCTCCAGCAGTGGCTGCAACGTGAGTTGCGGAATCGGCAGGTCGTCCGGTACGCCGTCGATATGCCAGTCCATCTGCAGCCGGTCGCCCAGCCTGTACTGCTCGATCGACAGGTAGCGCTGCGACAGCTCCAGCTCATCGCGCCAGGCCACCAGCGTACCGGGGCGAGCCAGGCTCGCACGGAACAGGTCGGACAGATCCAGCACCGCCTGCTCGGCCTTGGCGGGGTCGCTGGCAACCAGTGCGGCGATGCTGTTGAGGCTGTTGAACAGGAAATGCGGGCGGATACGTGCCTGCAGCGATTCGATCCGCGCACGCAACTCCGCCTGCTCCTGACGCCGCCATTGGCTCTGCAGATAGAAATAGCGTAGCAGCAGCCCTGACATGATCAGGCTGATCAGCGCATGGCGCAGGTAGAGGTTGACCTCGCCGTCGCGAGAGAGCGGGCCGCCGAGCTGATAGATATCGGCCACCGCGGTGCAGGCCAGGGTCAGCCCAACCACCAGCGCGCAGCAGGCAAGCCCCGCGAATGCCGCCCGGAGCCGGGCCAGCAGAGGCCGCAGCAGGCACATGGTGCCGGCCGACAGCAGCACGATCCACTGCACGAACAGCGAGGTCAGCGCCAGGCGCATCCAGTTGAAGCCCGGCTGCATAGGCTCGGCCAGCACCAGCACGAACACCAGCAATTCGGCGAGCAGGACGAGACCGAGCAGGGCCTCGGGCTGGCACAGCTCGGGTACGAAGAAGTCGTCGGTTAGGGCGGTGGATTTCACACGATTCGGCCTGATGGGTATCCGGAGGGCGAGTTTCCTTGGCCGCCCCGGCAACGGCAAGACGATCGCTCGTCGCCATGCTGGGATTAGTCGGGATTTGCCAGCCAGCTCACCCTTCACGCCGAGGTTCCGAGGTGCCCGATCGCAGCGCCATCCCTGTTATCATCGCGGCCTTTCCTCAGCCTTCGGATTTCAGCGAGCGCATTCATGAGCACCGACAAGACCAACCAGTCCTGGGGCGGCCGTTTCAGCGAGCCCGTCGACGCCTTCGTCGCCCGATTCACCGCCTCCGTCGAGTTCGACAAGCGCCTCTACCGCCACGACATCATGGGCTCGATCGCCCACGCCACCATGCTGGAAAAAGCCGGTGTACTGACCGAAGGCGAACGCGACGCGATCATCGCCAATCTGAAGGATATCCAGGGCGAAATCGAAGCGGGCACCTTCGACTGGCGCGTGGATCTGGAAGACGTGCACATGAACATCGAGGCGCGGCTGACCGACCGCATCGGCATCGTCGGCAAGAAGCTGCACACCGGACGCTCGCGCAACGATCAGGTCGCCACCGACATCCGCCTGTGGCTGCGCGACGAAATCGACGTGATCCTCGGCGAAATTACTCGACTGCAGCAGGGCCTGCTTGGTCTGGCCGAAGCCGAAGCGGGCACCATCATGCCCGGTTTCACCCACCTGCAGACCGCGCAGCCGGTGACCTTCGGCCATCATCTGCTGGCCTGGTTCGAGATGCTCAGCCGTGACTACGAGCGTCTGGTCGACTGCCGAAAGCGCACCAACCGCATGCCGCTCGGTTCGGCCGCGCTGGCCGGCACCACCTATCCGATCCAGCGGGAGATCACCTGCGAACTGCTGGGTTTCGAAGCGATCTCCGGCAACTCGCTGGATGGCGTTTCCGATCGCGACTTCGCCATTGAATTCTGTGCCGCCGCCTCGGTGGCGATGATGCACCTGTCGCGCTTCTCCGAAGAGCTGGTGCTCTGGACCAGCGCTCAGTTCCAGTTCATCGACCTGCCGGATCGCTTCTGCACCGGCTCCTCGATCATGCCGCAGAAGAAGAACCCGGACGTACCCGAGCTGGTGCGCGGCAAGACCGGTCGTGTGTTCGGCGCGCTCGCAGGGCTGCTGGTACTGATGAAGGGCCAGCCGCTGGCCTACAACAAGGACAACCAGGAAGACAAGGAACCACTGTTCGACGCCGCCGACACCCTGCGCGACAGCCTGCGCGCCTTTGCCGACATGGTCCCGGCGATCAAGCCCAAGCGCGAAATCATGCGCGAGGCTGCGTTGCGCGGCTTCTCCACCGCGACGGATCTCGCCGACTACCTGGTACGCAAGGGCCTGCCCTTCCGCGACTGCCACGAGATCGTCGGCCACGCGGTGAAGTACGGCGTGCAGACCGGCAAGGACCTGGCCGAGATGAGCCTGGATGAGCTGCGCCAGTTCAGCGACCAGATCACTGACGACGTGTTCGCCGTGCTGACCCTGGAAGGCTCGGTCAACGCCCGCGACCATATCGGCGGCACGGCACCGGACCAGGTACGCGCTGCCGTGGCACGCGGCAAGAGCCTGCTGGCCACTCGGTGATCACGCCAGGCCGACGTATTTCCGTGGTCGGCTGTTCGGGGGCAGGCAAGACCACCCTATCGCGTCGGTTGGCAGCGCAGCTCGGTTATCGCCATATCGAGCTGGATGCCCTGTATCACCAGCCCGACTGGCAAACCCTGCCCACCGAGCAGTTCCAGTCTCAGGTCGCCGAAGCAATACGCAGTGATGGCTGGGTCGTGGAAGGCAACTATTCCGCGGCCCGCCCTTTGGTGCTGGAGCACGCGGATATGGTGATCTGGCTCGATGTGCCGCGACCGACCGTAATGCGCCAGGTGCTCTGGCGCACCTTACGACGGCTTTTCAGCCGTCAGGTGCTGTGGAACGGCAACCGTGAACGCTGGGCCAACCTGTTCAGCCTCAAGCCCGAACAGTCCATTCTGGTCTGGAGCTGGACGCGCCACGCCAAATACCGCCATCGCTATGGCGAAGAAATGCGCAATGCTCCGGCGCATCGCCAATACCTGCGACTGGATTCACGCCAGGCCGTCGAACGCTTTCTTGCGGGCCTGCCAGCCGGCGCAGCCACTCGATAAACGACCAATTTTCTGGATGAACGAGATGCCATTGAACATTCGCCCCGCGGTGCGCGAAGACGCCGCCCTGATCCTGCGCTTCATCACCGACCTGGCGATCTACGAAAAGGCTGAGCACGAGGTCAAGACCGACGTCGCCGGCATCACGAACAGCCTGTTCGCTGACGGCAGCACCGCCCACGGCTTGATCTGCGAGCTGGACGGCGAGCCGATCGGCTATGCGGTGTATTTCTTCAACTACTCGACGTGGCTGGGCAAGCACGGCCTGTATCTCGAAGACCTCTACGTCACGCCGCAGCAGCGTGGCGTCGGCGCCGGCAAGGCGCTGCTGCGCCATTTGGCCAAGTTGGCAGTGGCACGCGGCTGCGGGCGCTTCGAATGGTCGGTCCTTGACTGGAATCAGCCAGCCATCGACTTCTACGAGTCCATTGGTGCCAGGCCGCAGAACGAGTGGATCGGCTACCGTCTTACCGGCGACGCACTGTCAGAGTTCGCAGCGGGTTGATCAACCGTCCGAACGCGCCTGCACCCGACTCCGCAACTGCGGTTCCGGCGCGCAAGCCTCGCCTGCCCTTTGCCAACGCCTGGTTCTTCCCTGCTGCCGCGCTCTACGCAGCGTTCATCCTGCCGTGCTCGGTCCTTGCACTCCTCGGCCTGCTTCCGGCGTTGCCCGGATTGGCTACACCCGCCGGTCATGCTCACGAAATGATCTTCGGCTTCGCCCTCGCGGTGATTGCCGGCTACCTGCTCGGCCCGCAACCGCTGCGTTTTACCCTGACACTGCTTGGCTGCTGGCTTCTGGCGCGGGTGAGCTTTCTGCTCTGGCCAGACTCCTGGCTGGCACTGGCCAGCGCTGCGGTCTTCGCCGCCGGGCTTGCCTGGAAGGTACTGCCACGCTTTCTTGGCGCCGCGAAGAAGTGGCGCAACCAGACAGTCGCACCCGTTGTGGCCGCGCTGGGGCTGCTCAGCGCAGCGGCCAGCAGTGGCTTCGGCGCGAGCTTTGACCAACGGGTATTGCTCGAAGCGCTGCTTCTGCTCGCAGCGCTGATGTTCTTCATGGGCGGCCGGATCATCGCGCCCGCCGTTGCCGGATACGCACAGAGCCAGGGCCGGCAGCTGGCTGCGCGAGTCCAGCCGAATATCGAGGGTGCCGTGCTGATCCTGCTTGGCCTCGCACTTGTGCTCAACCTTCTGTCCTGGTCACTGACCCGGCAATTGACCGGAGCGGCGCTGATCACCGCCGGCGTGCTCACGATCATCCGTCTGCTGCGCTGGCAGCCTTGGCACTGCGCCCGCCCGGACCTGCTGATCCTGCTGCTCGGCTACACCTGGCTCGCGCTCGGGCTACTGCTGTTTGGCCTGAGCACATGGCTGCCGCGGCTGCCGCTCAGTGCAACGCTACACGCACTGAGCGTCGGCGCACTGGGCAGCCTGACCTTCGCGGTGATGGCGCGCACGCGACTGATCTACCGCTTTCGCGATCCCGCTGCGCAGCCATGGATTCAGGCCGTCGCGCTGCTGATCAGCCTGGCGGCCCTGGCGCGCGTGTTGCCCACGCTGCTCAACCTGTCCAGACCGGGCTGGTTGCTGCTGGCCGCCGCTAGTTGGTCGCTAGCCTTTCTGGCGCTGGCGCTGCTGCTCTGGCGCTGTCGTACTGCGCACCCAGACAGCACTCGCGTGAGACCTGACCGCTGAGCCAGCGCCGGAACTCTCGTGCGTTACGCTTGACCTACATGCAGCCGACGGCTAATTCCAGCCGCGCCTCCCGCACTCATCGAGGCCTGCATGACCGACCTGCGCACCCTGCTGCTGAACCAGGACACCCAGGGCGCCGAGCTCTTCGACTCGCCCAAGGAGCGCCTGATCTTCTACCGCTCCGAGATCCACTTCGAGTCCACGCTGCTGGCCGATCGCACCAGCACCTACCTGTCATCGCAGTCATTCCTGATGATCGCGTTCGCCTCATCCATGGCCAACAGCAACCCAGAATGGGGCGACCTGTTCCGCCTGGTAGTACCGGCGATTCTCTCGGTGCTGGGGCTGATCACGTCGCTCCACGCCATGCCCGGCATCAAATCGAATTTCGAGGTGATCGAGCGCTGGCATCAGAAGCAGTCCGAGCTCCTGCAGCTCGAAGGCCGCGTGGGCATGCTGCCGAACAACGAGTCGGCGCTGTTCGGTGAGGGCACCAGCCCGGTAGGCGGACCTCGCTACAAACGCACCCTGCTATTCTCGTTGCGTACACCCATCATCTTCTCGCTGGTATGGACCGCATTCGGCCTGCTGTGCCTGGCGCTGAGCTTCATGGACTGAACCGTTGTGCCACCGCGGCATTGCCCCGACGGCCGCCAGATGTTTAGCTGAGGGCATCCCTACGGAGGATCTCCATGCCCGAATCCGACCGCCCACGCTATCGCATCGATGCCGATCGCCAGGCCGCTCATCGACGGGTACGCTACGTTGAAACCAACCGTCCGGATGATGGCAGCTGTACGATCTGTCAGCTCGATGAGGAAAATCCGGCACCGCTCGACGAGAAACCCGCCATGGCGCAAGACACCCCTAGCAACGAAGAAGACGAAGACTTCGCCGAATCCCATCTGATTCAGGCCATCGAGAACCAGATCGAAGCCGGCGAGCCGGCGGCGACTCAAGCCACACTGAACAAGCTCACCCTGGTTGGCTACGAGCGCGACGAATGCGTGCAGATGATGGCATTGGTTCTGGCACACGAAATTCGCAGCATGCTGGCCGAAGACCGCCCTTTCGACGCCAGCGCCTACGAGGTCATGCTGCGCAAGCTGCCAGAGCTTCCGGAAGCGAGCGAATAAGACCTGGATCAAGGCAGGGCCACTGACAGCATCTACACTCAGCAAACAGGGCACAAGCCCACCATCCGAGGAGCGAGCATGTCGTACACCCCTGAGTTGGTCGCCGAGCTGGACGTACTTCGACAGTTCAATCTGGAAAACCTGCAGGAAGGCCTGAAGGTTCATCACGACGCCAGTCCTTCGACTATCGCCGCCTTTTCACGTCTGCACGCCAAGGGCCTGATCACCCAGGCCGACGGCGGTTACCTCACCAGCCTCGGTCGTGACGCGGCCGAACAGGCACAAACGCTGCTCACCATCCTTTCGGAAACGGCCACGGCCTGAACAACACTGCTTTACTGCCTCTGCCCGGGTCGGAAAATACCGCCCCGGGCTTCGGTCGGTCGCCGACATGGCCCGAGCCAGCCTCAAGCCCTGCGCCTGCTGGCCGATGAACAAGGTTAGCCAGGCCTGCAAGACCCACCATGATCCGCACTCACCACCCTATTCAGCCGATTCTCGAAGACGGCATCGATCGCAAGGTCCTGACGACCCTGCGTGCGCGCTTTCTCGCATTGAACGATGCCCGGTTGAATCGGGCACTGGCAGCCATGTCGACCCGCCAGCAGCAAGTGCTCAAGCTGTTGCCGCTGCTGTTCCACGTCAACCATCCGATGCTTCCCGGCTACGTGTCGGCGAGCACACCGGCCGGACTCGCCCACTTCGAACCAGACAGCGAGCAGTTGGCCGAAGCGCAGCGCCTGAGCCGTTCGTTTGCCTACAGGACCGTGCGGGGCAAGACTCCCCGGCCGATTCAAGGCCTGTTCCTCATGGGCAGTCTGGGCACCGTAGCGCAGGACGAGCACAGCGATCTGGACGTCTGGGTCTGTCACGATCCGGCGCTGGATGCCCAGGGACTCGACGAACTGCGCCGCAAGTGCGAACTGCTGCAAGCCTGGGCAGCGACCCAGGGCAGCGAAGCGCATTTCTTCCTGGTCGATCCGCAGCGTTTCACCCAGGGCCAGCGCGAGGCCCGGCTGACTTCCGATGACTGCGGCACCACTCAACATTATCTGCTGCTCGATGAGTTCTACCGCACCGCGCTCTGGCTCGGTGGCTGCACACCGCTGTGGTGGCTGGTGCCGGACTACGAGGAACATCGCTACGACGATTATGTGAGAACGCTGCTGGCCAAGCGCTTCGTCCGTGCCGATGAGGTTCTCGATCTCGGTCATCTCGGCCAGGTGCCGCCCGGGGAGTTTGTCGGTGCCGGGCTCTGGCAGCTCTACAAAGCCATCGCCTCGCCATACAAGTCGCTGTTCAAGCTGCTATTGGTCGAGGTGTATGCCAGCCAGTACCCGCAACTGCGCTGCCTGGCGCTGGACTTCAAACGGGCTATCTATCAAGGCCACATCGAGCTGGACGAGCTTGATCCATATATCGCTGCCTACCATGCCATCGAACGCTACCTGAGCGAACGCGGCGACCAGGAGCGCCTGGAGCTGGCACGACGCTGCCTGTACCTGAAGATCAATCGCCCGCTCAGCTGGCCGCCCGTCCATCGCAACAAGAGCTGGCAGCGAACCTTGCTCGAGAGTATGACGCGCAGCTGGCACTGGGATGAACGCCAGTTCGCCCTGCTCGATAATCGCAGCCAGTGGAAGGTGCGCCAGGTCAGTCAGGAGCGGCGCGCGCTGGTCAACGAACTGACCTATGGCTATCGCTTCCTCAGCGACTTCACCCGGCGCCTGCAGGCCGTCAGCCCGCTCACCAGTCGCGACCTGGGCGTACTTGGCCGCCGTCTCTACGCCGCCATCGAGCGCAAGGCCGGCAAGATCGAGGTGGTCAACCTCGGCATATCCCCCGACATGGCCGAGGACAGCCTGACCCTGGTGCACGGCTATGACGCAGCGGGCGACGTGCACTGGTCGCTCTACCAGGGCCAGCTCACGGCGCCGGAACTCTCCAATTTCGCGCCGCTGAAGCGCGCCCGCGAACTGCTCGCGCTGCTCGCCTGGTGCCATCGCAACGGCATTGTCGATACCGGCACCCACCTTTCGCTGTTTCCGGGCGATAGCGGCTTGAGCGAGGCGGAGCTGTTCGCCCTGCTCAGCGACCTGCGTCGGACGATGCCAATGCCACTGCCTCAGGTCGACGAAGAGGCACTGCTGGCGGCGTGCAAACCCAGTCGCGTGCTGCTGCTGATCAACGTTGGCCTGGACCCCACGCTTCAGAACGCAGCCGGGCTTGCAGGTAGCGAGCCGGTACTTCCGAGCGCTGCGGCGGAAAGCCTTGTGCTCAGCATCGACCAGGTCACCCTCAACAGCTGGAACGAGATGCTGGTCAGCCGCTACGAAGGACCAAAGGCGCTGCCCTCGTGCCTGCGCGATTATCTGGAGAATCTCGCGCAGAGGGCGGAGTTACCGCAGCTCCAGGTATTCTGCTTCGCGCGCAACCGCGGGCAGCTCATCGCCCGCCGGGTTGAGCAGCTCTTCGATGACGCCTGCCAAAGCCTCGCCGGCGAGGCTCAAGGGCGCTACCTGTTGAAGATCCGCCAACATTTCCACGTGTTGCAACGCGATGCAGGCGAGCTGCGCCTGATCAATCTTGTCGACCGCTCAGCACTGATCGAACATCTCGGCGAAGCGCATCATGCGTACCTGCCACTGCAGCTCGACCGTGCGGCGCTGGAAGGCGACGACCTGGCGCTGATCCTTGCCCAGCAGCGGGCAGGCTGCCTGCAGCTGTTCTACCGCACGGCGGGCGAGCTTGCCGAAATCAGCGTACTGGACGAATACAACGCGCTGTGGCGCCAGCACCTGCCCTATCGCGACGAACGCTCGCTGTTGCGCCCGCTGATGCGTTTTCTCGAGTCGATGCGCTATCGACGCAAGGCGCAACAGGAGAATCAGGCCCAGCTGCTGGCTGATGCGCCCATCATCTTTTACCGCATCCATCCCGAACAGGGTTCGCAACCCGCACGACTGGAGCGCCGCCCTGCGCCACTGGAAGAAATCAACGACCCATTCTATGACGTGCAGGCCATCGTCGAATCCGGCGAGAACGGTCGGTCGCAGGTCACGCTGTACTGTAACCAGCAGGAGTTCTCCGGCCTGGAGTACGGAGCCGGGCTGTTCGCCGCGGTGGCCCGCGCCATCATCTCCCGCCGCCGTGATGGCGAGCGCTACCCTTGCTACATCACCGATCTCGACCTCACCGGCCTGCACGGCGGCGGGCGCAGCCAGACCGTGCAGTACCTGCGCTACAAGGCGCGGCTGGAGGCTGCGTTGAATGCGGCAATCGAATCGTAGGGAGTTACCAGCTCACACGGGCTTCAGACAGCAAGAAACCTGAACGGGCGAGCCGCAGCAGCTAGCGCACAAACCGTAGCCGGCAATCGGAGAGGGCTGCATGCCCGGCAGCGGATCGTGCCGGGCGAGTGCGCGGTGCGATCAGAACGGATCGCCAGCCGCCTCGGGCTGATATTCGATCGCGAGCAGGGTGAGCTTGATGATCTTGCCGGCCGGGGTTGGCCAGTCGATGTGCTGGCCGACGCTCATCCCCAGCAGCGCGGTGCCCACCGGCGCCAGGACGGAAACAGTGCCTTCCTTGCCGGCGTCGTGAGGGTAGACCAGGGTCAGGTGATATTCCTTGCCGGTTCCCTCGTCCAGGCAATGCACCCGTGAGTTCATGGTGACGACACCGGCAGGCATCTCGCTGCGTTCCACGATCTGCGCCCGCGACAGTTCCTGCTCGAGCGCTTCGGCAGCCGGACCATAGTCGTCGAGGCTGTCGAGCAGCCGCTCAAGGCGCTGCAGATCGAGTTGGGTAAGGATGATCGGCGGTGCACTGGTCATGGGTTCTGGCAAGCTCCTGCGAAAAATCAAAAGACGAAAAAAGCAAAACCCCGCCCGAAGGCGGGGTTTTGTTGACCTGCGAGAGACACTATCACAGCAGCCCGAATAAGCAAGGCCCCTGCCGCCAGCCCCGGAACACGGGGCCTGAGCACCGATGCCCTAGATATCCTCGAACTCCAGGGCTTCGCCACCCTGCTCCAGCGTCACTCGCGTCAGCAGCTCACCGAGGCGCTCGCCGCTGGCATCGCACAACCACAGCTGACCGCCCTCGTCGTAGTCGAAATGAAAGCCGCCGGAACGCGCCGCGACCCACAACTGGCGCAACGCCGGCTGACGACTGAGAATCAGCTGGCTGCCATTGGCGAAACGCACGGTCAGCACACCCCCGGAATTTTCCAGGTCGACGTCCATGCTGGTGTCATCGAATACGTCCTCGACGCTCTCCTGCACAGCATCGACCAGATCGTGATAACGGGCTTCGCTCAGGCTCATGCAACATTTCCTCGAATTGTGCTGCGCGCGACCCTGCCGCACGCGATGGCGGCGAGCTTAGCAGGGGGCGGACGGGTCAAGCGAGCCGACCACCACGGCAGCCGCCGTGTGACGTGCTGCTCGCATAGGCAATCCGCCGGGTGCTGGGTATACTCCGGCGATTAGATTTTTCAAGGATTCCAGCCCCCATGAAGCGCCTCCTGCTTCCCTTCATCGCCCTCGCCGTCTTCGCCGCCGCGCTCAGCGGTTGTGGCCAGAAAGGTCCGCTGTACCTGCCGGATGACGAGCAAACCGTCAAAGAACGTTCCAAAGACCGTTTCGAACTCTAAAGGAGGCTGTTCATGGAGGCCTTCTCGTACCGCGACGGTCAACTCTTCGCGGAAGGCGTGGCACTGCCCGCACTTGCGCAACGCTTCGGCACCCCGACCTATGTCTATTCCCGCGCGCACATCGAAGCCCAGTACCGGGCCTATGCCGATGCGCTGGATGGTATGCCGCACCTGGTCTGCTTCGCCGTCAAAGCCAACTCCAACCTGGGCGTGCTGAACGTGCTGGCGCGCCTTGGCGCGGGCTTCGACATCGTTTCGCGCGGTGAACTGGAGCGCGTGCTGGCCGCCGGTGGACAGCCGGACCGTATCGTCTTCTCCGGCGTCGGCAAGACCCGTGACGACATGCGCCGCGCATTGGAAGTCGGCGTGCACTGCTTCAACGTCGAGTCCACCGACGAGCTGGAGCGCCTGCAGCAGGTCGCCGCCGAGCTCGGCAAAACGGCGCCGGTATCGCTGCGGGTCAATCCGGACGTCGATGCCGGCACCCACCCGTACATTTCCACCGGGCTGAAAGAGAACAAGTTCGGCATCGAGATCGACAACGCCGAGGCGGTCTATGCCCGCGCAGCCGAGTTGCCGAACCTGGAAGTGGTCGGCGTCGATTGCCATATCGGTTCGCAGCTGACCAGCCTGCCACCCTTCCTCGATGCGCTCGATCGCCTGCTCGCCTTGACCGATCGCCTCGCCGCACGCGGCATCCAGATCCGCCATCTGGACCTCGGTGGCGGCCTCGGTGTGCGTTACCGCGATGAGCAGCCGCCGCTGGCCGGCGACTACATCCAGGCCGTGCGCCAGCGCATCGAAGGCCGCGGGCTGGCGCTGGTGTTCGAGCCGGGCCGCTCCATTGTCGCCAACGCAGGCGTATTGCTGACCCGCGTGGAATACCTCAAGCACACCGCGCACAAGGATTTCGCCATCGTCGATGCGGCAATGAACGACCTGATCCGCCCGGCGCTGTACCAGGCCTGGATGAACGTCATCGCGGTGCAGCCGCACGAAGGCGATACGCGCCGCTACGACATCGTCGGGCCGATCTGCGAGACCGGCGACTTCCTCGCCAAGGATCGCGAGCTGGCCCTGGGCGAAGGCGACCTGCTGGCGGTGTGTTCGGCCGGTGCCTACGGCTTCGTCATGAGCTCCAACTACAACACCCGCGGCCGCGCCGCTGAGGTGCTGGTGGACGGTGATCAGGCCTTCGAAGTGCGCCGTCGCGAAAGCGTTCAGGAGCTATACGCTGGCGAAAGCCTGCTGCCCACTTGAGGCCAAGATCATGCTTCTGCGCTTTACCAAGATGCACGGTCTGGGCAACGACTTCATGGTCATCGACCTGGTCAGCCAGCACGCGCACATCCAGCCCAAGCACGCCAAGCAGTGGGGCGACCGTCACACCGGGGTCGGCTTCGATCAGCTGCTGATCGTCGAGCCGCCGCAGAATCCGGACGTGGATTTCCGCTACCGCATCTTCAACTCCGACGGTTCGGAAGTGGAGCAGTGCGGCAACGGCGCGCGCTGCTTCGCCCGCTTCGTGGTCGACAAGCGCCTGACCGTCAAGCGCAGGATCAAGGTCGAAACCAAGGGCGGCATCATCGAGCTGGACATCCGCCCGGATGGACAGATCCGCGTCGACATGGGCCCGCCGCGACTGGTACCGGCCGAGATTCCGTTCCAGGCGGAGCAGGAAGCCCTGAGCTACCCGCTCGACGCCGATGGCCAGCGCGTCGAGCTGGCCGCCGTGTCCATGGGCAACCCCCATGCGGTGCTGCGCGTCGATAGCGTCGAGCAGGCACCTGTGCATGAGCTCGGACCGAAGATCGAACATCACCCGCGCTTTCCGCAGCGGGTCAACGTCGGCTTCCTGCAGGTGGTCGACCGCCGCCATGCGCGGCTGCGCGTATGGGAGCGCGGCGCCGGTGAGACCCAGGCCTGCGGCACCGGTGCCTGTGCGGCCGCGGTAGCCGCCATTCGCCAGGGCTGGATGGACTCGCCGGTGCAGATCGACCTGCCGGGCGGCCGCCTGTCCATCGAATGGGCAGGCCCCGGACAGCCGGTTATGATGACCGGCCCCGCCGTTCGCGTATTTGAAGGACAGGTTCGCCTATGACCGACCAGACCCAGGGCAGCACCCCGCTTCCCGACGCCGAAGCCGTCGCCGCCTACCTGCGCGCCCATCCGGAGTTCTTCGTCGACCACGACGAGCTGATTCCGGAGCTGCGCATTCCCCATCAGCCGGGCACCGCCGTGTCGCTGGTGGAGCGCCAGGTCAAGCTGCTGCGCGAGCGCAATATCGAGATGCGCCATCGCCTGTCGCAACTGATGGATGTGGCACGCGACAACGACCGCCTGTTCGACAAGACCCGTCGGCTGGTGCTCGACCTGCTCGACGCCAGCAGCCTGGAAGAGGTGGTCAGCGCAGTCGAAGACAGCCTGCGCCACGAATTCCAGGTTCCCTATGTCAGCCTGATCCTGTTCAGCGAAGCCACGCTGCCGGTAGGCCGTTGCGTCAGCACCGGGGAGGCACAGCAGAGCATCGGCGGACTGCTTGACGGCGGCAAGACCATCTGCGGCGTACTGCGCCCGCATGAACTGAACTTCCTTTTCGGCGAGGATGGTGGCAGCGTTGGCTCTGCCGCGGTGGTCAGCCTGAACAACCAGCTCGGCGTGCTGGCCATCGGCAGCCCGGACCCGCAGCACTACAAGAGCTCGCTGGGCACGCTGTTCCTTGGCTATATCGCCGAAGTGCTGACCCGCGTGCTGCCGCGCTTCGGCAACCCGCTACGCTCGGTGCGCTGAGCACGCTTGCGGACCACAGCCAAGCCGCACGCCCCTCTGGTCGCACCCTGAGGCCTGGAGTGTTGCTCATGCAGAACGAACTCGACGCCTACTTCGAATACCTGCGTAGCGCCCGGCAGCTGTCGGGCCATTCGCTGGACGGCTACCGCCGCGACCTGAACAAGCTGCTGGCCCATTGCGAGCGCGAACACATCTCCGAGTGGAGTGCGCTGCAAGGCCGCCACCTGCGCCAGCTGGTCGGCGAGCTGCATCGCCAGGGCCAATCCAGCCGCAGCCTGGCGCGCCTCCTGTCATCGGTGCGCGGCCTGTATCGCTATCTCAATCAGGCAGCCATCTGCCAACACGACCCGGCCGCCGGTCTGTCGGCGCCCAAGGGCGAGCGCCGTCTACCGAAGCTGCTGGACACCGACCGGGCCATGCAGCTGCTCGATGGCGGCGTCGAAGACGATTTCATCGCCCTGCGTGATCAGGCGATGCTCGAGCTGTTCTATTCATCCGGCCTGCGCCTGTCGGAACTGGTCGGCCTGAACCTCGACCAGCTCGACCTGCCCGCGGGCCTGGTCAGGGTGCTCGGCAAGGGCAACAAGGTTCGCGAGCTGCCGGTCGGGCGCAAGGCGCGCGAGGCGCTGCTGGCCTGGTTGCCTCTGCGTGCGCTGGCCAATCCTGCCGACGGTGCGGTATTCATCGGCCAGCAGGGACGCCGTCTCGGTGCCCGCGCCGTGCAACTGCGGGTGCGTCAGGCCGGTGTGCGCGAGCTCGGCCAGCATCTGCACCCGCACATGTTGCGCCACAGCTTCGCCAGCCACATGCTGGAGTCATCCCAGGACCTGCGTTCGGTGCAGGAGCTGCTCGGCCACGCCGACATCGGCACCACACAGATCTACACCCATCTGGACTTTCAGCACCTGGCCAAGGTCTACGATCAGGCGCATCCGCGCGCCAAGCGCAAGCAGGACACCGACACATGAGCATTCGCCTGATCACCTTCGACCTGGACGATACCTTCTGGGAAACCACGCCGGCCATCCAGAGCGCCGAGACCGCGCTGCGCGACTGGCTGGGCGTGCATGCACCGCGCCTGGGCGAATTCCCCGTCGAAGCGCTGGGCGCGATCCGCCGCATGCTGATCGAACGGGACCCAGCGCTGCGTCACCGGATCAGCGAGCTGCGCCGGCGCATCCTGCAGCACGCGCTGCACGATGCCGGTTATCCCGCCGCCGAGGCGAACGGCCTGGCCGAGCAGGCGTTTCAGGTGTTCCTCGATGCACGCCATGAGGTGCAGATTTTCCCCGACGTGCAACCGACCCTGGAGTTTCTCGCCAACCACTACACCCTCGGCGTGATCACCAACGGCAACGCCGACGTGCGCCGCCTGGGCCTGGCGGACTACTTCCAGTTCACCCTGTGCGCCGAAGAGCTGGGTGTCGGCAAGCCCGACCCGCATCCGTTCGAGCAGGCCTTGCGCCTGGGCGATGCGCGCCCGGAGCAGGCGGTGCATATCGGCGATCATGCCCTCGACGACATTGCCGGGGCGCAGCAGTCCGGCCTGCGAGCAATCTGGTTCAACCCCAAGCGCGCCGCCTGGCCGCACGACTACCTTCCCGATGCGCAAATCCAGAGCCTGGCCGAATTACCCAAGCTGCTGCTCGACTGGCGCGGAGACTGAGCAAGAATCCGCAGCCCAGACGCGAAAAAGCCCGCCGTAAAGCGGGCTTTTTTGCAATTCGTCTGACTCAGATAGGGCGGCTGCCGTATTTGCTGTCCGGCTTCTTCGGCGGATCGGCGACCACATTGGGTTCGACCTCCTGCACCTGACCGCCACGGGCCAGGAACTCTTCCATGGCTCGCGCCAGCGCTTCGCGCTCTTTCTGCTTCGCTTCCAGGCTCGGCAGCTCGTCGGGCTCGACGGCCTTGGCCTTGGTCTTTTTCGCCGGCGTGGCACGCTCGCTGTCGGTGCCCTCGTCTTCGAGGCTGTCGTCGCCCTCGTCGGCGGCGCTCAGCTCCTCCCCGTCCTCCTCGTCGCTAACGTCCAGATCGTCTTGTTCTAGTTCTTCGTCGCTCATGTTCAACCTCATGGCCATGCCAAAGCGGAGTAAGTTATAGCCCAGCGATGCGGAAAGACCGACACCGCCAAAAAAAATTCAACTTGCCGTCCCGTGCAGCGTTGCCACTATCTGCCGCGCCCCACCCTGGTCGCGGTGCTCCCCGAGATAGATCCCTTGCCAGGTACCGAGCGCCAGGCGCCCCTGAGTGACCGGCAGACTCAACTGGCAGCCGAGCAGGCTGGCCTTGAAGTGCGCCGGCAGATCGTCCGGTCCTTCGTAGTCATGCTCGTAGCCCCCCTCGCCCTGCGGCACCAGGCGATTGAAGAAACGCTCGAAGTCGCGGCGCACCGCTGCATCGGCGTTCTCGTTGATCGTCAGCGACGCCGAGGTATGCCGCAGCCACAGGTGTAACAGACCGACCTGACATTGCCGCAGTTCCGGCAATGCGGCGAGCAGCTCGTCGGTGATCAGGTGGAAGCCACGTGGTCGCGCACGCAAGGTGATCAGGGTCTGTTGCCACATGTTCGCAAAGCTCATGTTCAACGGCTGGTCGCGCGCATTCTAGCGTGGCGCCAAAAAAAACAAAGGGCGCCAAAAGGCGCCCTTGTCATGTACCACCGAATCGTTACTGACGAGTGAACTCCGGATAGGCTTCCAGACCGCACTCGACCACATCCACGCCCTCGTATTCTTCTTCCTCGCTGACGCGCAGGCCCATCACCGCCTTGATGATGCCCCAGACGATCAGGCTGGCGATGAACACCCAGAGGAAGATCGACACCAGACCCAACAGCTGCGCACCAAAGGTGGCATCGGCATTGGTCAGCGGCACGGCCAGCAGGCCCCACATGCCGGCGACACCATGCACGGAGATCGCACCGACCGGGTCATCGAGCTTGAGCTTGTCCAGGCCGAGGATGCTGAACACCACCAGCACGCCACCCACACCGCCGATCAGGGTCGCTTGCAGGGCGCTCGGGGTCAGCGGTTCGGCGGTGATCGCCACCAGGCCGGCCAGCGCGCCGTTGAGCACCATGGTCAGGTCGGACTTGCCGAACAGCAGGCGCGCGGTGATCAGCGCGGCGATCAGACCGCCAGCGGCGCCCATGTTGGTGTTGACGAAGACCTGGGCCACCGCGTTGGCGTCCTCGATGGTGCTCATCTTCAGCTGCGAGCCGCCGTTGAAGCCGAACCAGCCCATCCACAGGATGAACGCCCCGAGGGTCGCCAGCGGCATGTTGGCACCGGGGATGGCGTTGATCTGGCCGTTCGGGCCGTACTTGCCCTTGCGCGCACCGAGCAGCAGGACACCCGCCAGGGCCGCCGCGGCACCGGCCATGTGCACCACACCGGAACCGGCGAAGTCGAGGAAGCCGGCCGCATCGAGGAAGCCGCCGCCCCACTTCCAGAAGCCCTGGATCGGGTAGATGAAGCCGGTCATCACCACCGCGAAGGCGATGAAGGCCCACAGTTTCATGCGCTCGGCCACCGCACCGGAAACCACCGACATGCAGGTCGCGGCAAAGACGATCTGGAAGAAGAAGTCAGCGCGGGCCGAGTAGTACGGTGCATCCTCGCCACCGGCAGCGACCAGGTCGACCGCATGCTCGTCACCGATGAGGAAGCCCAGGCTCGGGAAGATGCCGCCTTCCGGGCTGGAGTACATGATGTAGTAGCCGACCAGCAGGTACATGATCGACGCCAGCGAGTAGAGCACGATGTTCTTGGTCAGAATCTCGGCAGTGTTCTTGGCCCGCACCAGACCGGCCTCGAGCATGGCGAAACCCGCCGCCATCCACATCACCAGCGCTCCGCAGATCACGAAGTAGAAGGTATCGAGTCCGTACTGGACGGGTATCAATGCAGTGCTATCCATGTGTCACCTCTTGCTGTCGCGCTGTGTGCGCTATTCGGTCCGCAGGCCGCCGCACGCTGCTCCGGCGGTCCTGCCCTGACCCCGGGTTGGCTCCGGGGTACTGCGCTGAAATGGGTTACAGGTTGTAGCCGCGCTCGTTGTGCAGGCTGAGGTCGAGGCCGATGGTCTCCTGCTCCTCGTTCACCCGCAGGCCCATCACCAGATCGATCGCCTTGAGGATCAGGTAGGTGACGATGCCGGTGTAGACGACGGTGAAGAGCACGCCCTTGAATTGAATCCACAACTGCAGGCCGATGTTCTCCACTTCGCCGAAACCGCCCAGCATGGGTGCGGCGAAGATGCCGGTGAGCAGCGCGCCGACGATGCCGCCCACGCCGTGCACGCCGAAGGCATCCAGCGAATCGTCGTAGCCGAGCTTGCGTTTCAGGCTGGTGGCGCAGAAGAAGCAGACCACCCCCGAGACCAGGCCGATGACCAGCGCGCCCATCGGCCCTACGGTGCCGGCGGCCGGGGTGATGGCGACCAGACCGGCGACCACGCCCGAGGCGATGCCCAGCGCGCTGGGTTTGCCATGGCCGATCCACTCGGCGAACATCCAGCCCAGCGCAGCCGCGGCGGTGGCGATCTGGGTGACCAGCATGGCCATGCCGGCGGTGCCGTTGGCAGCCACGGCCGAACCGGCGTTGAAGCCGAACCAGCCGACCCAGAGCATCGCCGCACCGATCAGGGTCAGACCCAGGTTGTGCGGCGCCATCGGCGTGGTCGGATACCCCTTGCGCTTGCCCAGCACCAGGCAGGCCACCAGACCGGCGATACCGGCATTGATGTGCACCACGGTGCCACCGGCGAAGTCGAGCACGCCCCAGTCCCACATCAGGCCGCCGTCGCCGCCCCAGACCATGTGCGCGATCGGTGCATAGACCAGGGTGAACCAGACGCCCATGAACACCAGCATCGCGGAGAACTTCATGCGTTCGGCGAAGGCGCCGACGATGAGCGCCGGGGTGATGATGGCGAAGGTCATCTGGAAGGTGATGAAGACGCTTTCCGGGAAGGCGCCGACCAGGCTGTCCGGCGTCAGACCGCTGAGAAACGCGCGATCCAGGCCGCCGACGAAGGAATTGAAGTTGGTAACGCCCGCTTCCATTCCGGTGGTGTCGAAAGCGAGGCTGTAGCCGTAGACCATCCAGAGGATGCTCATCAGGCCGGTGACGGCAAAGCACTGCATCATCACCGAGAGAATGTTCTTCGAGCGGACCATGCCGCCGTAGAACAGCGCCAGCCCAGGGATGGTCATGAACAGCACCAGCGCAGTGGCCGTCAGCATCCATGCCGTGTCGCCTGAATCAAGCGTTGCCTCCTGCGCCAGGGCCAGGCCTGGGCTTATCAGAGACAAAAGGGCTCCTAGCCCTGCGAATTTTCGCAGAGTCATGGTTTTACTCCTGGGGCGTGGGGGTTCGGAGGTGCTGCTTAAATCGCGTCGGTATCGGTTTCGCCGGTACGGATGCGGATGGCCTGTTCCAGGTTGACCACGAAGATCTTGCCGTCGCCGATCTTGCCGGTGTTGGCCGCCTTGGTGATGGCCTCGATGACGCGATCGAGCTGATCGTCAGCGATGGCTACATCGATCTTTACCTTCGGCAGGAAGTCGACGACGTATTCGGCACCGCGATACAGCTCGGTGTGCCCCTTCTGACGACCGAAGCCTTTGACTTCGGTGACGGTGATGCCCTGTACGCCAATTTCCGACAGCGACTCGCGCACGTCGTCCAGCTTGAACGGCTTGATGATGGCAGTGACTAGTTTCATGAAAACTTCTCCCGTTTAGGTGGACTTGCCCCAGAAGTACGAACCCGGCTCAAGTCTAAGCTCAGTGTCTGGCTCTTGTAACGCTCCGGCTGTTGCCGAGCCTCTGTCCGACACCACCAATCTCTCCGACGAAGCGCCGCGAATCACCGATGCACCGCAACCGGTTGGTGCATGCGTCGCTGAGGACAAAGCAGAATCGATGCCAGTTTTGCGCAAGCCGCAGGTTTGCGGGCCCGGGGATGGGAACAGCACGTCCGACGGACGGTTCCGCCGCAGCGATGCATCTTTTTGGTGCGCTCGTGCACCATCCGCTGCTCATTTTCTGTGCACTGCTCGCCGCAAAGGCTTAAAAAGCCGCGTGCTACACTGCGCCCCGTTCAATGACAGGTGTTTTCCATGTTGCCGCCAAAAGCTTTTCTAGATGCCATCGGCTCCCAGGCCTCGCGCCTGTTCAACGGCGAGACGCCACTGCCGCGTGGCGAATTCGAAGCCCAGCTCAAGGGCGTGGTACAGGGTGCGCTGAACAAGCTCGACGTTGTCAGCCGTGATGAATTCGACAGCCAGATGGTGGTGCTCGCCCGCACCCGTGCCCGCCTGGAAGCGCTAGAGGCCAAGGTCGCCGAACTGGAAGAAAAGCTAACGCCGCCCGCGTCCTGACAGACCGGGCCGCGACACGATCAAAGGAGTGATCGAATGTCCCTGGCCATCGTCCATAGCCGTGCGCAGATCGGCGTCGAGGCACCATCGGTGACCGTCGAAGCCCATCTGGCCAACGGTCTGCCGGCGCTCACGCTGGTCGGCCTGCCGGAAACCGCCGTCAAGGAGAGCAAGGACCGCGTGCGCAGCGCCATCCTGACCTCCGGCTTCGACTTTCCGCCGCGCCGTATCACCCTCAATCTCGCACCGGCCGATCTGCCCAAGGATGGCGGTCGTTTCGACCTGTCCATCGCCCTCGGCATTCTCGCTGCCAGCGGTCAGCTGCCCGCCGAGCGCCTCGACAATCTGGAATGCCTGGGCGAGCTGGCGCTATCCGGCGCACTGCGTCCGGTGCAGGGCGTGTTGCCGGCAGCCCTTGCCGCCCGGGCTGCCGGACGCGCATTGGTGGTGCCGCGCGCCAACGCCGAGGAAGCCAGCCTGGCCTCGGGGCTCACCGTCTATGCCGCCGAGCATCTGTTGGAGGTTGCCGCGCACTTCAACGGCATCACGCCGCTCGAACCCTATGTCGCCCAAGGCCTGTTGCGACAGGTTCAGCCCTATCCGGATCTTGCCGACGTACAGGGCCAGCAGGCCGCCAAACGCGGCCTGCTGATCGCCGCGGCTGGCGCACACAACCTGTTGTTCTCCGGACCGCCCGGCACCGGCAAGACCCTGCTGGCCAGCCGCCTGCCCGGCCTGCTGCCACCGCTGAACGAACAGGAAGCGCTGGAAGTCGCCGCCATCCATTCGGTGGCCAGCCACAGCCCGTTGCAGCACTGGCCGCAGCGACCGTTCCGCCAGCCCCATCACAGTGCATCCGGGCCGGCACTGGTCGGGGGCGGCAGTCGCCCGCAACCAGGGGAGATCACCCTGGCGCATCAGGGCGTACTGTTTCTCGACGAACTGCCGGAGTTCGATCGCAAGGTGCTCGAGGTCCTGCGTGAGCCGCTGGAATCCGGCCATATCGTGATCGCCCGAGCACGCGACAAGGTGCGCTTTCCGGCACGCTTTCAGCTCGTGGCGGCGATGAACCCCTGCCCGTGCGGCTATCTCGGCGATCCCAATGGACGCTGCCGCTGCACACCGGATCAGATCCAGCGTTATCGCAACAAGCTTTCCGGCCCGCTGCTGGACCGCATCGACCTGCATCTGACAGTGGCGCGCGAAGCCACCGCCCTCAATGCGCCGCCGCAAACCGGCCAGAGCAGTGCCGTGCTGGCCGCACAGGTAGCCCAGGCGCGGCAACTGCAGCTCGCCCGCCAGGGCTGCGCCAACGCTTTCCTCGACCTCGCCGGGCTGCGCAGCCATTGCCAGCTGACGGCCGAGGACCAGGCCTGGCTGGAGCGCGCCTGCGAGCGTCTGGCGCTGTCGCTGCGCGCAGCGCACCGCTTGCTCAAGGTAGCGCGCACCCTCGCCGATCTGGAACAAGCGGCGAGCATCAGTCGCCAGCACCTCGCCGAAGCGCTGCAATACCGTCCCGGCAACCAGGTCTGAGGCACTCCTGCGCGGGCTCTGGCTCGCGCGAAAGGCCGCGGACAACCGCCGCCTTTCGCGGTCTGTGTTAAGTTGGCTGGCTTTCGCCACAGGCGGCCACTCCCCAGACACAATCCGAAGGAGCGCAGCATGGAGGCAAAACAGCCCTCGTCTTCCCACCTCAACGCCCCGGTCTTCTATGGCTCGGCGGTCATCATCCTGGCGCTGGTTATCTACAGCGTCGCGTTCCAGAGCCACGCACAAACCCTGTTTGGCGACACCCAGGCCTGGATCATCGCCAATGTCAGCTGGCTCTACATTCTTGCCGTCGCACTCATCCTGCTGATGGTGGTACTGCTGGCATTCAGTCGCTATGGCGACATCAAGCTCGGCCCGGATCACAGCGAGCCGGACTACAGCGCGTTGACCTGGTTCGCCATGCTCTTCTCCGCCGGCATGGGCATCGGCCTGATGTTCTTCGGCGTCGCCGAGCCGGTGATGCACTTCCTCTCGCCACCGACCGGCGAAGGCGGCACCACGCTGGCCGCGCGCGAGGCGATGAAGATCACCTTCTTCCACTGGGGCCTGCATGCCTGGTCGATCTACGCCATCGTGGCAATGATCCTGGCCTACTTCGCCTACCGCCATGGCCTGCCGCTGACGCTGCGCTCGGCGCTCTACCCACTGATCGGCGAACGCATCTACGGGCCGATCGGCCACGCCGTGGACATTTTCGCCATCATCGGCACCGTACTGGGGGTCGCCACCTCGCTGGGCCTGGGCGTTACCCAGATCAACACCGGGCTGAACCACCTCTATGGCCTGCCGATCTCCGTGCCGGTGCAGATCGGCCTGATCATGGCCACTACCCTGCTTGCCACGATCTCGGTGGTGACCGGCCTGGACAAGGGCGTGCGCCGACTGTCCGAGCTGAACCTGACGCTGGCAGCACTGCTGTTGCTGATGGTGCTCGTGGCCGGGCCGACGGTGTTCATCCTGCAGACCTTCGTGCAGAACACCGGTAGCTACCTGTCGGACATCGTCGACAAGACGTTCAACCTCTACGCCTACGAGCCGAACGACTGGATCGGCGGCTGGACGCTGTTCTACTGGGGCTGGTGGCTGGCCTGGTCGCCCTTCGTCGGCCTGTTCATCGCCCGTATCTCGCGGGGCCGGACGATCCGCGAGTTCGTCGCGGGCGTGCTGCTGGTACCGACCGCCTTCACCCTGCTGTGGATGACCGTATTCGGTGACACCGCGATTCACATGATCCTCTGGGAACACGTGACCAGCCTCGGCGAGGCCATCGAACAGGACAGCTCGCTGGCCCTGTTCGCCTTTCTCGAACACTTCCCGTTCTCGGCGCTCATCTCGCTGATCGCCATCATCATGGTGGTGGTGTTCTTCGTCACCTCCGCGGACTCCGGCGCACTGGTGGTGGACATGCTCGCTTCCGGCGGAAAACAGGGCACGCCGGTCTGGCAACGAATCTTCTGGGCGGTGTCCATGGGCGGCGTGGCCATCGCGCTACTGCTGGCAGACGGTCTGACCGCACTGCAGACCGCGACCATCGCCAGCGCCCTGCCCTTCACCATCGCCCTGCTCTGCTCGATGTGGGGCCTGCTCAAGGCGCTGCGCCTGGATGCCACCAAGCAGGGGCTGCGCTATCAGGCGCTGAGCACCTCGCCCAGCGCGCCACGCACAGCCGGTGGCTGGCAACGCCGGCTACGCACGCTGATGCTGTTTCCGCGGCGCGCCCATGTGGTGCGTTTCATCACCGAAGTGGTGCGCCCGGCCTACGAGGACATCGCCGAGGAAATGCGCAAGCAGGGTTATGTAGTCGAAATCAGCGAAGGCGAAGACCGTCGCCTGCGCTTCGAAATCACCCATGATGGCGAACCGGATTTCATTTACGAGGTGCGCCCGCGCGCCTACGCCATGCCCAGCTTCGTCGCCACCAGCGAGGACGACGAGCGCGAGGAGCGCAAGTACTTCCGTGCCGAGGTGCATCTGAAGGAAGGCGGTCAGGATTACGACGTGATGGGCTGGAGCCGCGAGGACGTCATCAGCGACATCCTCGGCCAGTACGAGAAGCACATGCACTTCCTGCACATGGTCCGCTGAACCGGGCCGGCGTCCTGGCCATTGCCAGGACGCTCCCGATCAGTGCGCCACACCTGCGGACAGACGTTCGGCACTCATGAAGCTCATCAGCTCGGCCAATGGCAGCGGCTGGCTGACCAGATAGCCCTGCACCTGCTGCGCGCCGAACTGGCGCAGCAGCTCGAGCTGTTCTGCCGTTTCGACGCCTTCGGCAACCACCTCCAGATCGAGGTTGTGCGCCAGCCCGACCATCGCCTGCACCAGCTGCAGTTTCTCCGGCCGCAGGATCATGCCGGCGACAAAGCTCTTGTCGATCTTCAGCAGCGTGATCGGCAGGCTGGACAGGTGCACGAACGACGAAAAACCGGTGCCGAAATCATCCAGCGAGAACCGCACGCCCAGCTCGCCCAGCGCATTCATGGCGCTCTGTACCTGTTCGCTACGGCGCATGACCGCGGTTTCGGTGAGTTCGAATTCCAGCCAGTGCGGATCGATGCCACGCTCGTCGATCAGGCGGTTGAGGGTCGGCAGCAGCTGGCTGTCCTGGAACTGGCGAAACGACAGGTTGATCGCCATGTGCAGCGCATCGGCGCCGCCATCCTGCAGGCTTTGCAGATCACGCAGCGCTCGGGCGATTACCCAGTAGCCGAGCGGCACGATCAGGCCGCTCTCCTCGGCCATGGGTATGAAAGCGTCCGGGGCCAGCAGGCCTCTTTCAGGATGCAGCCAGCGCACCAGCGCCTCCAGCCCGACGATGCGCCCGCTTTCCAGGCACAGACGCGGCTGATAGTGCAGCTCCAGCTCGCCACGACGCAGGGCGCGGCGCAGCTCGCCTTCCTGATCGGCCAGGCTGCGCGCGCTGCGGCTGACCTGCTCGTCATAGAAGCACCAGGTGCAACCTTGGCTCGCCTTGGCCTGGCGCATGGCGATCTGCGCATGCCAGAGCAGCGGATCGGCCTTGATGCCCGCACTGGCACGCGCCAGGCCGATGCTGCAGCCAAGCATCAGGCTCTCGCCTTCCACCCAGTAGGGCTCCGCCAATGCCTCGACGATGCGATCGGCTACCGCCTCGGCGCGCTGCGGATCATCGCGGGTATCGAGCAACAGCGCGAACTCGTCGCCGCCCAGCCGCGCCAGCATGTCGCCGACCTCCAGCTGCGCCTTGAGCCGCGCCACCACCTGCAGGATCAGCCGGTCCCCAGCCTCGTGGCCCAGGGCATCGTTGACGTGGCGAAAGTTGTCGAGATCCAGATAACCCAGCACCAGACCCTGCTCCTGGTGCTCGGCCAGGGCATCGAACAGCAGTGCCTGGAAGCCCTGGCGGTTGACGATGCCGGTGTGCGGGTCCTGCTCGGCGAGCTTCTGCAGCGTGCCCTGCAGGTTGCAGCGCTCACGCACGTAGCGCAGGCAACGGCGCAGCACCTCGGGGCTCAGCTGATCAGCGACCAGCCAGTCCACCGCCCCTTCCGGGGCGTCCGACGGTTCTTCGTCGAGCAGCAGGATCAGCGGCCAGGGGTAGCGCCCGACAGGCGGCCGGCATTGCGGCGTGGCCAGCAGCAGGCAGGGCGATGCAAGCAGCTCGCCGGCCGACTCCCAGCTGGCCGCGATGACCAGCCGCTGCGTGCAATGCGAAGCCTGCAGGCAGTCACGCAGCCGCGTCGCCCATTCGGGGCGATCGGCTAGTAACAGCAGCGGCATGGTTTGCACGGGCGCTGACAAGCGGCCTCCAGACTCGATGGGTATGTAGACGGGCGACACGCACCCGATTCCCGCACAGTCCTTTGCAATTGCCCTGCCTCCTGCAGCGCGCACAAGACTAATCCATTATTCCGATCAGCCAAGCCCCAACTGCGACGATCGGCGTTTTATTGAACCCGCAACGGGCCAGCATCGGCGCAGCAGCCTGTTAAACTCCCGCCCCCGCTTCGAATGACTGAACTCCATGTCCCGACTCAACCCTCGGCAGCAGGAAGCCGTGAACTACGTCGGCGGCCCACTTCTGGTGCTCGCCGGTGCCGGCTCCGGCAAGACCAGCGTGATCACCCGCAAGATCGCCTACCTCGTGCAGCATTGCGGCATCCAGGCCCGCCACATCGTCGCCATGACCTTCACCAACAAGGCCGCGCGCGAGATGAAGGAGCGCGTCGGCAGCCTGCTCAAGGGCGCCGAGGCGCGCGGCCTGACCGTGTCCACCTTCCACAACCTGGGCATGAACATCATCCGCAAGGAATACGCGCGGATGGGCTACAAGCCCGGTTTCTCGATCTTCGATGACGGCGACATCAAGGCGCTGCTCACCGACATCATGCAGAAGGAATACTCCGGCGATGACGGTGCGGACGAGATCAAGAACTACATCGACAGCTGGAAGAACGACCTGATCCTGCCCGACGAGGCCCTGGCCAACGCGCGCAACCCCAAGGAGCAGACCGCTGCCATCGTCTACCTGCACTACCAGCGTACGCTCAAGGCGTACAACGCGGTGGACTTCAACGACCTGATCCTGCTGCCGGTAAAACTCTTCCAGGAGCACGCCGACATCCTGGAGAAGTGGCAGAACCGCATCCGCTACCTGCTGGTCGACGAATATCAGGACACCAACGCCAGCCAGTACCTGCTGGTCAAATTGCTGGTGGGCATACGCAACCAGTTCACCGTGGTCGGTGACGACGACCAGTCGATCTACGCCTGGCGTGGCGCGCGCCCGGAAAACCTGATGCTGCTGAAGGAGGATTACCCCTCGCTGAAAGTGGTGATGCTGGAGCAGAACTACCGCTCCACCAGCCGCATCCTCAAGTGCGCCAACATCCTCATCGCCAACAACCCGCACGTGTTCGAGAAGCAGCTGTGGTCCGAGATGGGCCACGGCGACGAGATCCGCGTGATCCGCACGCGCAACGAGGACGCCGAGTGCGAGCGCGTGGCCCTGGAGATCCTCACCGAGCACCTGCGTACCCAGCGCCCCTACAGCGACTTCGCCATCCTCTACCGCGGCAACTACCAGGCCAAGCTGATGGAGCTGAAGCTGCAGCACCACCAGATTCCCTATCGCCTGTCCGGCGGCACCAGTTTCTTCGCCCGTCAGGAGGTGAAGGATCTGATGAGCTACTTCCGGCTGCTGGTCAATCCGGACGACGACAACGCCTTCCTGCGGGTGATCAACGTGCCGCGCCGCGAGATCGGCTCCACCACCCTGGAAAAGCTTGGCAACTACGCCAGCGAACGCGGCATCAGCATGTACGCCGCCGCCGACGAGATCGGCCTCGGCGCGCATCTGGACAGCCGCTACGCCGAGCGCCTGGCGCGCTTCAAGCACTGGATGGACAACGTGCGCCAGCAGTGTGCGCAGAACGACCCGATCGCCGCCATCCGCAGCATGGTGATGGACATCGACTACGAGAACTGGCTGCGCCAGAACGCCTCCAGCGACAAGGTGGCCGACGCGCGCATGGGCAACGTCTGGTTGCTCGTCGATGCGCTGAAGAGCACGCTGGAAAAAGACGAAGACGGCGACATGACCATCGAGGACGCCATCGGCAAGCTGGTGCTGCGCGACATGCTCGAGCGCCAGCAGGAAGAGGAAGAAGGTGCCGAGGGTGTGCAGATGATGACCATGCACGCCTCCAAGGGCCTGGAATTCCCCTCGGTGTACATCATCGGCTTCGAGGAGGAGATCCTGCCGCACCGCTCCAGCATCGAGGCCGACACCATCGAGGAAGAGCGGCGCCTGGCCTATGTCGGCATCACCCGTGCCAAGCGCAACCTGGCGCTGACCTTTGCCGCCAAGCGCAAGCAATATGGCGAGGTGATCGACTGCACACCGAGCCGCTTCCTCGACGAGCTGCCGCCAGAGGATCTGGTCTGGGAAGGCCAGGAGGACGCGCCGGTGGAGGTCAAGGCCGCGCGCGGCAACGACGCCCTGGCGGCGATGCGGGCGATGCTCAAGCGCTGATCGCAGCGCCTGGGTTCGAGGAGCGTTCAACGCCGGTTTGTATCCCGTCATCTAACCGCGGCATGCTTGGCCGATCGCGGTTTCTGGAGGGATTCGATGTACCACGGTGAACGCTTCAATGCCTGGACGCACCTGATCGGTGCGCTGCTGGCTTGCCTTGGCGCGATCTGGCTGCTGGTCCTCGCCGCGCTCGACGGCTCGCCGGTGAAGATCGTCAGCGTGGCGATCTACGGCCTCAGCCTGATCCTGCTCTACAGCATCTCGACGCTGTACCACAGCCTGCGCGGGCGGGCGAAAGTGGTCATGCGCAAGCTCGATCACCTGTCGATCTACCTCTTGATCGCCGGCAGCTACACACCGTTCTGCCTGGTCACCCTGGCCGGCGCCTGGGGCTGGACGCTGTTCGGCATCGTCTGGGGCCTGGCCGTGATCGGCATGCTGCAGGAGATCAAGCCGCGCTCCGAGGCGCGGGAGCTGTCACTGGTGATCTACGCGGTGATGGGCTGGATCGTGCTGGTGGCGGTCAAGCCGCTGTTCGCCGCCCTCGGTGGCGCCGGTTTCAGCTGGCTGCTGGCCGGCGGCATCTGCTACACGGTGGGCATCGTCTTCTTCGTCTTCGACGAGCGTTTCCGCCACTGGCACGGCATCTGGCACATCTTCGTGATGGTCGGCAGCCTGCTGCATTTCATCGCCATCCTGTTCTACGTGCTCTGATCGGCCTCCAGCGCCGCCGCGCTGCCGAGCACCGCTTCCAGCTCGCTCGCCGCCGCGCGCAGGCGTGGCACGAACTCCAGCAGCTGCGCCATCGAGCAGCGAATCACCGGCGCGTGGCTGAACAGGCAGGCCAGCAGCTCGCCGTCGGATGCTCGTACCGGCACCGCACAGGCGACCATGCCGTCGATGAACTCCTCGCAATCGGTGCCCAGCTGCTCTTCCCGCACCCGCGCCAGGTCGTCGCGCAGCGCGCTGAGGTCGGTCAGAGTGTTGCGCGCCATGCGCTGCAGAGGAAGACGCGGCAGCACCCGTTCCAGTTGCTCCGGCGGCAGCGAGGCGAGGTAGAGCTTGCCGCTGGCGGTGCACCAGAGCGGCGTGTGGCTGCCGATGGGCAGGTTGATCTGCAGCGGCCAGTTGGTCTGCACCCGATCGAAATAGAGCATGTCCAGCCCGTCCGGGATCGCCAGCCCGCAGGTCTCGCCGATGGCTTCGGAGAGCTGGCGCAGGATCGCCTGGCGCAGCGCCTTGTGCCGGCTGCTGCGCAGGATGTTCAGCGCCGCGACATGCAGGCGCTCGCCCGGCAGCAGCCCGCCGCGCAGGCCGAACTGCAGGAAGCCTTCCTTTTCCAGGGTCTGCACCAGCCGGTGCGCGCTGGCCTTGGGGATGTCCAGCCGTTCGGCCAGGGCCGTCGGGCTGAGCGGCTCCTTCGCCGCCGCGACCGCCTCGATGATTTCCAGCACGCGGGTGATGGAGGAGCCTTTCTCGCGGGGAATGCTGCGCATCGTCTGCCTTGTCGTTCGATGAAGATGGACGCCCCACAGGGCGCCCGGGAGTGTAGCGACCGGCACCGCCAGTGCAACGGTACCGCGCGGGTCACTTCATGGTCGGCATGGCGAACTCGGCGCCGGCACGGATACCGGTGGGCCAGCGCCGGGTCACGGTCTTCATCCGGGTGAAGAAACGCACCCCATCCGGGCCGTGCATGTTCAGCGGGCCGAACACCGAGCGCTTCCAGCCGCCGAAGCAATGGAAGGCCATCGGCACCGGAATCGGCACGTTGACGCCGACCATGCCGACCCTGACGTTCTCCTCGAACTGCCGCGCGGTATCGCCGTCACGGGTGAAGATCGAGGTGCCGTTACCGAACTCGTGGTCGTTGATCAGCTTGAGCGCTTCATCGAAGCGCTTCACCCGCACCACGGCCAGCACCGGGCCGAAGATCTCCTCGCGGTAGATGCGCATGCTCGGCGTGACCCGGTCGAACAGCGTCGGGCCGACATAGAAGCCGTTCTCATGGCCCTCGACCTTGATGCCGCGACCGTCGCAGACCAGCGTCGCGCCCTCTTCCACGCCCAGATCGATATAGCCGCTGACCTTCTGCTGGTGCTCGCGGGTCACCAGCGGGCCCATGTGCGGCTCGGGCTCGACGCCCAGACCCGGGCCGGTACGCATCTGGCTGATTTCGCCTTTGAGCATCTCGACCAGCTTGTCGGCCACCTCGTCACCAACGCACACCGCCACGGAAATCGCCATGCAGCGCTCGCCGGCCGAGCCGTAGGCCGCGCCCATCAGCGAGCTGACCACCTGCTGCGGATCGGCGTCGGGCATCACCACCATGTGGTTTTTCGCCCCGCCCAGGGCCTGGCAGCGCTTGCCGTGGGCCGAGGCGGTGGCATAGATGTATTCGGCGATCGGCGTCGAGCCGACGAAGCTGACCGATTGCACCCGCTCGTCGGTGAGCAGCACGTCCACGGCTTCCTTGTCGCCGTTGACGATGTTCAGCACGCCGGCCGGCAGCCCGGCTTCGGCCAGCAACTCGCCGAGCAACATGGTCGCGCTCGGGTCCTTTTCCGAGGGCTTGAGCACGAAGGTGTTACCGCAGGCGATGGCCACCGGCAGCATCCACAGCGGCACCATCGCCGGGAAGTTGAACGGGGTGATGCCGGCGCAAACGCCGAGCGGCTGCATCAGCGAGTTGGAGTCGATGTCGCGGCCGACATTGGAGGAGAACTCGCCCTTGAGCAGATGCGGGATGCCGCAGGCGAACTCCACCACTTCCAGCCCGCGGGTGACTTCACCCAGGGCGTCGGAGAAGACCTTGCCGTGCTCGCTGGTGATCAGCCGGGCGACGTCGTCGCGGCGCCGTTCGAGCAGTTCCTTGAAGCGGAACATGACCCGCGCGCGCACCAGCGGCGGCGTCTTCGACCAGCCGTCGAAGGCGGCCTGGGCAGCGGCAATCGCTTCGCGGGTATCGTCTGCCGAGGACAGCGAAACATACAGCCGCGGCTCGCCGGTGGCCGGGTTGTAGACGGTGGCGTGGCGCTCGGAGCGGCCGGCGACGGCCTCGTTGTTGATCAGGTTGCCGAGGGTCTGCATGGCTTCACTCCTGGTTCCAGACGGTTTCGTAGAGGTCGATGATTTCCGCCTCCGTGGGCACGCGCGGGTTGTTGCCCGGCGAGCCGGAGGCCAGCGCCTGAAGCGCCATGGTCTCGCGCAGCTCGAAGAAGCGTTCGCGGGCGATGCCGAATTGTTCCGGACTCGGCACCTTCAATTCCTGATTGATCGCGCGCAGTTCGGCGAGCAGCTTGTCGTTCGCCACCTCGACGCTGTCGGTCTGCGCGGCAACACCCATCGCCCGCGCGCAGTCGGCGTAGCGCTCGGGCGCGGCGGGAATTGAGAAAGCGGTGATCGCCGGCAGCAGCATGGCGTTGGACAGCCCGTGCGGCACATGGAAGAAGGCGCCGATCGGCCGGCTCATGCCGTGCACCAGCGCCACCGAAGCGTTGGAGAAGGCGATGCCGGCCAGGGTCGCGCCGAGCATCATTGCCTCACGCGCGGCGCGGTTGTCCGGCTCGTGGAAGACTGCGCGCAGGTTCGGCGCGAGCAGTCGCATGGCTTCCAGCGCCTGGGCATCGCTGTAGAGGCTGGCCTTGCGGCTGACATAGGCCTCGATGGCGTGGGTCAGTGCGTCGATGCCGGTGTCGGCGGTGACCCGCGGCGGCAGCGAGAGGGTCAGCTCGTAGTCGATCAGCGCGGCGATGGGCATGAAGCCGAGGCCCGCGCAGAGCATTTTCTCGTCGCTGGTTTCGTCGGTGATGATGGTGAAACGCGTCGCCTCCGAGCCGGTGCCGGCGGTGGTGGGGATGGCGATCAGCGGCAGGCCGGCTTCGCTGACATCGCGCGGGAAGCGGTAGTCGCGCATCTCGCCGCCGAACTTGCCGAGGATGCCGATGGCCTTGGCCGAATCGATCGGGCTGCCGCCGCCGAGGGCGACGATGGAATCGAAATCGCCCTGGCGGACCATTTCCACACCCGCTCGAATCGAAGCAGCGGTCGGTTCGGGCAGGGTATCGGCGAAGCATTGACTGGCGATGCCGGCCTCTTCCAGCAGGCCGGCGATGCGTGCGACATAGCCGAGGTCGATCATCATGCGGTCGGTGACGATCAGCGGGCGATTGCAGCCCAGCTCCTGCAGCACGCGGGCGAGTTGCCCGCTGGCGCCGGCGCCGACTTCCATCAGGCGCGGCAGAACGATGCGATGACTCATGGGCATTCTCCGAGAATGGGCCGCCTGAAGGGCTGGCAGCTTCTTATTTTGAGACTTTATGTCCCACTATGATTCGGAGATTAGGTAGAGCAGGCAGCCGCCGTCAACCTGAAACGAGACCTTTCGTCTCAGGATCAGGGTGTGCTTGGGGAAACAGGATCAGCGTACGCTCAGACGATCGCGAAGCTGAGTCGATTGCTGGCGAAGGCGTTCACAAGCGGACTGCACATCGGCCCGCGCCTGGGCATCCAGCTCGTCCATATCAGCCTCGACATTGAGCAGCACGGCATCGGCGCAGGCGCTCAGCAACAGCACCGCCGCCTCGACATCACAGCGCAGCGACGGCTCGACCATCGGCAAGGCGCGCTCGGCCATGCCCAGCGCCTCGACGCAGGCATGTGCCGTTGCCAGCGGCACTGCGCAGGCCTGTCGCGACAGTTCGGGCGCCTGGTCGCCCTTCAGAAAATCCGAGAAGACCGCCACATCGTCATCGGCGAAGGCACCGGGACGCCCCAGCAGTGCGCGGGCTTCGGCCAGCAGCGCCTCGCAGGACGCACTGCCATGCGCGGCACTGACCCGCAGCGCCTTGACGATCAGCGCCACGGCGAGATCCGCGCTGACCGCGGTTACCGCACCGCAGCCGGGCAACGCACGCTCGGCCACGGCGTGACGAAACTGCGCGAGGCTCAGCTGCCAGAGCCCCTGCCCCGCGCCCGGCCGGTCGGCTTCGGCCATCAGGCCGACTTGGCTCCGTCCCAGTGCAGCAGCACATCGAGCATGCGGTTGGAGAAGCCCCACTCGTTGTCATACCAGGCCATCACCTTGACCAGCTCGCCCTGCACGCGGGTCTGGCTGAGGTCGGCAACGCAGGACGCCGGATAGCCGTTGAAGTCGCAGGAGACCAGGGCTTCCTCGTTGCACTCCATGACGCCGGCCGGCAGCTTCTGCGCCCCGGCACGCAGGATGTCGTTGATCGCCTCGACGCTATCCGGGGCGTTCTCGGCGATGAAGGTCAGGTCGACCAGCGAGACGTTCGGCGTCGGCACCCGCACCGAGAGGCCGTCCAGACGCCCGGCCAGCTCCGGCAGCACCAGGCCGATGGCCTTGGCCGCACCGGTGGTGGACGGAATCATCGACAACGCCGCGGCGCGCGCGCGGTAGAGGTCGCTGTGCGCCTTGTCCAGGAGGTTCTGGTCGTTGGTGTAGGAATGCACGGTGTTGAGCAGGCCCTGACGAATGCCGACCGCCTCGTGCAGCACCTTGGCCAGCGGCGCCAAGCAATTGGTGGTGCAGGAGGCGTTGGAGACGACACGCTGATCGCCCAGCAGCTGATGGTTCACGCCGTAGACCACGGTCAGGTCGCCGCCATCGAGCGGGTGCGAGGCGAACACGCGGCCGGCCCCGGCCTGCAGATGCTGCTCGATCATCGCGCGCTTCTTGAACTTGCCGGTGCACTCGAGCACCACATCGACATTCAGCTCCTTCCACGGCAGCTGGGTCGCATCGCGCTCGGCCAGCAGGCGGATCGCCTGGCCGCGCACCACCATCGAATCGCCCTCGAGCTCTACCGGCTCGGGAAAACGACCGAAGGTCGAATCGAAGCGGGTCAGGTGCACCAGCGTCTTGTGGTCGCTGAGATCGTTGATCGCGACCACCTGTACCCGATCCTGCAATCCACGCTCGAACAGCGCCCGTACGACGGCGCGACCGATACGTCCATACCCGTTGATGGCAATACGTAGCATGCAAATCTCCTCGGAGGGGGGTGAAAGTCTGTCGTTAGCTTAGGCGGAGTATCCACCCTTGCGTTCATCGCGGGCCGACCAGGATCAATTAACTGGCGAACCCATGTGCCATTGACCAGTCGTAAACCTGACAGAGCGGTCGTGCAGCATCGACCGCGACCTGAGACGAATCAGGGGGTGCGTGGCATGAGCGAGACAACCCGAACACCGTGGTGGAAAGGCGCAACCGTTTATCAGATCTACCCGCGGTCCTTTGCCGACAGCAACGGCGACGGCATCGGCGACCTCAATGGCGTGCTGCGCCACCTCGATCATCTGCAGCAGCTGGGCGTCGATGCCCTCTGGCTGTCGCCGATCTTCCGCTCGCCAATGGCCGATGCCGGCTACGACATCAGCGACTATTGCGATATCGACCCGCTGTTCGGCTCGCTGGCCGACATCGACCGGCTGATCGCCGAAGCCCATGCGCGCGATATCCGTGTGTTGCTGGACTTCGTGCCCAATCACACCTCGGATGAGCATCCCTGGTTCGTCGAGTCGCGCAGCTCGCGGGACAACCCCAAGCGCGACTGGTACATCTGGCGCGACCAGCCAAACAACTGGCGTGCCGCGCTGGGCGCCGGCAGCGCCTGGACCTGGGACGAGCACACCCAGCAGTACTACCTGCACCTGTTCCTGGCCAAGCAGCCGGACCTCAACTGGCGCAACCCCGAGGTGGTCGAGGCGATGCACGGCGTGCTGCGCTTCTGGCTCGACCGCGGCATCGATGGCTTTCGTATCGACGTCATCCACTGCACCGGCAAGGACCCGAGCTTCGCCGACGACCCGCGCTGCGGGGCCGGCCAGCCGCTGTCCGACTTCAACGACCAGCCCTACAGCCATGAAGTGCTGCGCGGCCTGCGCAAACTGGTCGACAGCTACCCCGGCGACCGCATGCTGGTGGGCGAGGTGAACATCCGCTCCACCGAGCGCGTGCTGCAGTACTACGGCGCCGGCGACGAGCTGCACCTGGCCTTCAACTTCAACCCGCTCGATGCGCCCTGGGACCCCGTGCTGTTCCGCACCTGCATTCGCGAAGTCCAACACTGGCTGCAACCCGCCGGCGCCTGGCCGACCTGGGTGCTGTCCAACCACGACAATGTGCGTCAGCGCAGCCGCTACCAGGGCTCCGAGCGCGCCGCACGGGCGGCTGCGGTGCTGCTGCTGACGTTGCGGGGCACCCCGTTCATCTACCAGGGCGAAGAACTGGGCCTGGAGGATGCGCATATCGGCGATGAGGCGCGCATCGACCCGGGCGGCCGCGACGGCTGCCGCGCCCCGATTCCCTGGCAGGCCGAAGCGCCCCACGGCTGGCAAGGTGCAGAACCCTGGCTGCCCTTCCCGCCGGATGCCGCGGAACTGGCCGCGGAACGGCAGGTCGGCGCAGCGAACTCGATGTTCGCGCTCTACCAGCGCCTGCTGGCCGCGCGCAAGGCCAGCCCGGCGCTGCATCACGGCGACTTCGAAGAATTGCCATCGCACCCCGAGGTGCTCGCCTACCGTCGGCAGTTCGCCGACGACCACCGTCTGGTCTGCATCAACTTCTCCGACCAGCCCCACGCTCACCCGCACGCCGGCGACTGGCATGTCGAGATCGCCAGTGACGGCGTCGGTGAAAACGCGCCTTACAACGGCACCCTGAACCCGGGGCAGGCGGTTGTGCTGCGCCCAATGGAGAACTGAGCATGCGTCCACTCTGGTACCGCAACGCGGCGATCTATCAGATCGACCCGACCCTGTTTCGTGACAGCAACGGCGACGGTTGCGGCGACCTGCGCGGCATCACCGAACGGCTCGACTACATTCGCGGCCTCGGCTGCACCGCCGTCTGGCTGATGCCGTTCTACCAGTCGCCGTTCGAGGATGCCGGCTACGACATCAGCGATCATCTGCAGGTGGACGAACGCTTCGGTGATCTGGCGGACATCGTCGCGCTGCTGGAAAAGGCCGAGGAACTGGGCCTGCACGTCATCATCGAGCTGGTGGTGCAGCACACCTCCATCCAGCACAAGTGGTTCCAGGAGGCGCGCCGCGACCGCAACTCGCCCTACCGCGACTACTACATCTGGGCCGATGAGCCCGACGACTTCATGGAACCGATCTTTCCGACCGTCGAAGACAGCATCTGGACCTGGGACGAGGAAGCCGGACAGTACTATCGCCACCTGTTCTACAAGCACGAGCCGGATCTGGACCTGACCAACCCGCGGGTCATCCACGAGATCGAGCGGATCATGTCGTTCTGGCTGCGCCTGGGCGTTTCCGGTTTCCGCATCGACGCCGCGGTGCACATGGTGCGCCAGGCTGGCGGCGGGGAACTGGAGAAGGGCTACTGGCTGCTGGAACACATGCGTGACTTCGTCACCATGCGCCGGCCGGAAACCGTGCTGCTCGGCGAGATCGACACCGACCCGGAGAAGTACATCGAGTACTTCGGCGACGAAGCCGACCGCGTCACCCTGCTGCTGGACTTCTGGACCAACAACCACCTGTTCCTCGCGCTGGCTCGGCAGCAGGCCGAGCCGCTGGTCCGGGCGCTGAACAGCCAACCGCTGCCGCCGAGCCATTCGCAGTACGCGCTATGGATTCGCAACCACGACGAGCTGAGCCTTGATCGGCTGGAAGAGGATGAGCGCAAGGAAGTGATGGACACCTTCGCCCCTGACGAGAACATGCGCGCGTACGACCGCGGCATTCGTCGACGACTCGCGCCCATGCTCGACGGCGACGAGCGTCGGATCGCCGCCACCCATGCCCTGCTCTTCTCCTTGCCCGGCACGCCGATCATCCGCTACGGCGAGGAGATCGGCATGGGTGACGACCTCGATCGGCCTGAGCGACTGGCCGTGCGTACGCCGATGCAGTGGTCCAATGAGCCGAACGCCGGGTTCTCCTGCACCAAAGGGGAACTGGCCGCCCCGGTGATCGACGAAGGGCCCTTCGCCTACGAGAAGATCAACGTGTTCGCCCAGACCCTGCGCAGCGACTCGCTGATGGCGCGCACCGGCAACATGATCCGCACCCGCATCGGCCTGCGCGAGATCGGCATCGGCAAGCGCACGACTGTCGATGTGAACGACCCGGCGGTGTTCGCCATCCGCCACGACAACGGCTCCACGGTGCTGATGCTGGTCAACCTGGCAGACCAGGAAACCACGGTGGAGATCACTGACGACGACCTGCAGGACATGGTCGATGTACTTGCCGACTGCAATTACGACCAGCCGGAAGGCACGCCGCTGAAAATCCGCCTGGGCCCGTATGGCTACCGCTGGCTGCGGCGCAAACAGCAATTGTTCGGATGAGGGCTGCAGGATGATTCTCGATGCAACGCAGTGGCGCGCCTGGCAGGGCGACGGTTTTCCCGACGAGAGCTGGTACCGGGACGATGAGCAGATGTGTGCCATCGTCGGCGCACCCAGGGTCGATCTGATTTCCCGCGAGCAATATGGCGATTTCATCCTGCGCTTCGAATACGCCCTGCCGGTGGGTGGGAATTCCGGGGTGTTCTACCGCGTCGACGAAGGCGCCGGACTCGCCTGGCATAGCGGGCCCGAGATGCAGCTGCTCGATGATGAGGTGCACCCCGACGGCAACCAGCCAACCACCCGTAATGGCGCACTGTACGGCCTGCTGGCACCGCAGCAGGAAACGCAGATCGAGCCAGGCAGTTTCATGGAAGGTGCGCTGCTGGTTCGTGGAGCGGAGGTCGAACACTGGCTGGACAATCGTCTGGTGCTGAACTACCGCCTGGACGACCCGGCATTGCGCGCGATGATCGGGACCAGCAAGTTCGCCAGGCTGCCGGATTTCGCCCAGGCGCAGACCGGCCATATCGTCCTGCAGCACCACGGCGAGGCCGTGCGCTTTCGCCGCCTGTCGATCGAACCGCTCAGCTGAACGCCGACCTTGGATCAGCGCCGCGAAT
This sequence comes from Pseudomonas songnenensis, assembly GCF_003696315.1. GTDB lineage: Bacteria > Pseudomonadota > Gammaproteobacteria > Pseudomonadales > Pseudomonadaceae > Stutzerimonas > Stutzerimonas songnenensis. The sequence continues at coordinate 162,205 of NZ_RFFN01000003.1, forward strand.
TGAGCGAGAATGCGCGGCTTTTCCAGGCTGCGAAACGTGGTGACTGCATAAGCGCGATGGCGCCGAGCACCAGGCGTCACGCGGCCGCCCACGCTTGAGGTAGCGTTCGTGGAACAGCTGAAAGATAAGATTCGCAGTCAGGGCATCGTGCTTTCCGACCGGGTACTGAAGGTCGACGCGTTCCTCAACCACCAGATCGACCCCGTGCTGATGCAGGCGATCGGCAAGGAATTTGCCCGCCTCTTCCGCGATGAGGGCATCACCAAGATCGTCACCATCGAGGCTTCCGGCATCGCACCGGCGGTCATGGCCGGACTGGAGCTGGGTGTGCCGGTGATCTTCGCCCGCAAGCACCAGTCGCTGACCCTGCACGACAACCTGCTGACGGCGACGGTCTATTCGTTCACCAAACAGGTGGAAAGCACCATCGCGGTTTCGACCCAGCATCTGTCGCCGAACGACCGCGTACTGATCATCGATGACTTCCTGGCCAACGGCAAAGCCGCCAAGGGGTTGATCTCGATCATCAACCAGGCCGGTGCCAGCATCGCCGGCCTCGGCATCGTCATCGAAAAAGCTTTCCAGGCCGGCCGCCAGGAGCTGGAAGAAGCCGGTTACCGCGTCGAGTCGCTGGCCCGGGTCGCTTCGCTGGCAAATGGCGAAGTGCAATTCATCGACTGAGCGGTGCCACCTCGCCGCGCCATAGCGGCACCAACGCGCCCTGCGTGCCTGCCAGCGGATCGCTGATGGGCACGCCGACGCCGGCGATCCGCTCACGCGCCGCGTCGAGGGTGGCCGCGTCCGGCCGCTGCATGTCGTACTGCTGATCGATCGGATAGCCGGCAACCACCTGAAAGTCTTCGCTGGCCTGCAGTGCACAATGCCCGGTGCCAGCCGGCAGCACCACGGCGTCACCGGCTTTCAGCTCGACCTCCCGACCGTTCTCACCGCCCAACATGACCCGCGCCCAGCCGCTGGCCACACCGAGCACCTCGTGGGCGGTGGAGTGGTAGTGGTGATAGTCGTAAACCGTCCCGCGCCAGGCGGACGGCCAGAGATGGCTGTCGAAAAGCCGCTCGAAGGCTTCGGCCAGAGTCGGGCCGGCCAACGGCAACTGGCGATAGATCAATACGGGGTGCGGGCTATTGGGCGTGCGTCCGTCACTGGCTAGGCGCAGCTGTTCGGGTTGTGGTGCGGAACTGGGCATGCGGGACTCCTTCGTCGCCATGGAATCCGACCGGTCGGCCGTAACGGATTCGACTCGAACCCCGCCTGCTTTGCTCCCGCAGAAACGACAAAGCCGCCCGGAGGCGGCTTTGCTGGTAACGCTCAGCGATCGATCAGAGACCGGACATGTGCTGGATGGCGGCCTTCAGCTCGTCATCGGAGCAGTCGCCACAGGTGCCCTTCGGCGGCATGGCGTTGATACCGTTGATGGCGTGCTTGAGCAGACCGTCCAGACCACCGGCGGCATCGGCACGCGCCGACCAGGCAGCGTTGTCACCGGTCTTCGGCGCGTTGAGCAGACCCGAACCGTGGCAGGCAGTGCAGAACTTGCCGTACACGTCGGAACCGCTACGAGCGGCACCACCAGCAGCAGCGGCAGCGCCGGCACCAGCAGCGGCACACTCTTCACCTTGAATACATACGCTACCCACCGGCTTGAGGCGCTCGGCGATTGCTTCGTCGGTCGCAGCCTGGGCGCTCATTGCCCACAGGGCCAGTACGGCAGTCTGTGCTACCAGGATCTTCTTAATCAGGTTCACCTTACACCCTCATTGTGGCTAGACACGCCCGCGGCCACGGTATCGCGAGCGGCGGTCAGTATAACGGCAAGCCATGCCGGCCGAAACAATACGAAAGACCCGACGATTCCCAGCGACGCTTTGTCGCATCGCAACTTTCGTACGAATCGAGGGCCGATACGGTTAAAAGTTCGCCGGCGTCGTTGCGCTGATCAACCTGGCGGGCGCGTCGAACGGATTGCGAAAACGATGCGGCTTGCTGCTCTCGAAGTAGTAGCTGTCGCCGCTTTCCAGCACATACACCTGACCGTTCACGGTCAGTTCCAGGCGGCCCTCGACCAGCATGCCGGCCTCCTCACCCTGGTGGGAAAGCATGTCCGTACCGGTATCCGAGCCAGGTGGATAGGTTTCGGCCAGAAAGGCGATGGCACGTCCGGGATGGGCCTTGCCAACCAGCTTCATGCTTACCGCGCCGTCTGAGATGTCGATCAGCTCGCTGCCCTTGTAGACCACCTGGGTATCGCTGTCCTGATCGAAATCGGGCGAGAAGAATTCCACCAGCGACATGGGAATCCCGCTCAGCACCTTCTTCAGCGAACTGATCGAGGGGCTGACGCTGTTCTTTTCGATCATGGAAATGGTGCTGTTGGTAACGCCGGCACGCTTGGCGAGTTCACGCTGGGACAGACCCTTGAGCTTGCGGATGGTTTGCAGTCGAACGCCAACGTCCAATACGGGAGCCCCCTTTCAAGAGCGATACGAAGAGGGGCTATCATGGCTACGGCGTTCAGAATTTACAACACCACCTCCGGACGTCTCGTCGCCCGGCGCACGCGGCTCAGCCCGCTGTCAGAGCACCGGGCCTGCAAGGTCGGGCATGGCAGCGATGACGGTGATCTCAACCCTCACATCCGGCGAATACATCAAAGCCTGGACAGTGGTGCGTGCCGGCGCGGTGCCCGGTGCAACCCACGCGTCCCACACCTCGTTCATCCCGGCGTAATCGGCAGCGATATCCTTGAGGTGAATGGTTGCCGAGAGCAGGCGAGCCTTGCTGGTCCCCGCCTCGTCCAGCAGGCGCTCGATGCTCGATAGCGTCTCGCGGGTCTGCTCGCGGATGTCGCCGCTCAGGTCGTCAGCCAGTTGCCCGGACAGATAGACCGCGCCGTTGTGGATTACCGCTTCGCTGTAGCGCGTTTCAGTGTGCAGCCGCCGGATGGGCATGTTTTTGATTCTCCTTGTGCTTGCCGTAACGGAAGATATCCAGCCCCTCGGTGCTGATCTGCGGACGCTTGGAGGCGAGCAGATCGGCGAGCACCCGGCCAGAACCGCAGGCCATGGTCCAGCCCAGCGTGCCGTGACCGGTGTTGAGGAACAGGTTGCGATACGGCGTCGCGCCGATGATCGGTGTGCCATCGGGCGTGGCCGGTCGCAGCCCGGTCCAGAATACTGCTTCGGCCGGATCTCCGCCCTGCGGATAGAGGTCACCCACCACCATTTCCAGAGTCTCCCGCCGACGCGGGTTGAGCGACAGATCGTGGCCGGCGATCTCCGCCATGCCGCCGACGCGGATGCGCTGGTCGAAACGGGTAATGGCGACCTTGTAGGTTTCATCAAGCACGGTGGACTGCGGCGCCATCGCCGGATCGCTGATCGGCACGGTCAGCGAGTAGCCCTTGAGCGGGTAGACCGGCGCACGGATGCCCAGCGGCTTGAGCATCTGCGGGCTGTAGCTGCCCAGGGCCAGCACGTAGCGATCGGCGGTTTCCAGCTTGCCGTCGATCCACACCCCGGCGATGCGGTCACCGGCATGCTCCAGACGCTGGATGTTCTGTTCGAAACGGAACTCGACGCCCAGTTCTCGGGCCATCTCCGCCAGGCGGGTGGTGAACAGCTGGCAGTCGCCGGTCTGGTCGTTGGGCAGGCGCAAGGCTCCGCTCAGCTTGTGCGCCACTTTCGCCAGGGCCGGTTCGACCCGGGCGATACCGGCGCGATCGAGCAGTTCGTATGGCACGCCAGAGCGCTCCAGCACGGCGATGTCCTTGGCCGCGGCATCCAGCTGGGCCTGGGTGCGGAACAGCTGTGTGGTGCCAAGCTGCCGCCCTTCGTAGGCGATACCGGTTTCGGCGCGCAGCTCGTCGAGGCAGTCGCGACTGTACTCGGACAGGCGCACCATGCGCTCCTTGTTCACCGCATAACGCGCGGCGGTGCAGTTGCGCAGCATCTGCGCCATCCACAGGTACTGGTCCACGTCACCGGTGAGTTTGATTGCGAGCGGCGCATGACGCTGCAGCAGCCACTTCATCGCCTTCAGCGGCACGCCCGGCGCGGCCCAGGGAGAGGCATAACCCGGCGACACCTGGCCGGCGTTGGCGAAGCTGGTTTCCATCGCCACAGCCGGCTGCCGATCGACCACCACCACCTCGAAACCGGCCCGCGCCAGATAGTAGGCGCTGGCGGTACCGACGACTCCGCTACCCAGTACCAGTACACGCATTGCAGCCTCCCGCCCGCTCGAACGGACTTTTCCGGATCACTATTGAAGCGGAGTATAAAAAGGCGCAGGCAGTGTTATTCACCATATAAAAAGCTATCTTTGGCCTTTATTCACGCCAAGTGCGCTTTATTCGGAGGGCATATCCCTTGAGAACCCGCCATCAGACTCGCCGCGAGCTGGACAAGATCGACCGCCATATCCTGCGCATCCTGCAGGCCGAGGGGCGCCTGCCGTTCACCGAGCTGGGCGAGCGTGTCGGCCTGTCCACCACGCCCTGTACCGAGCGGGTGCGACGCCTGGAGCGCGAGGGCATCATCATGGGTTACTCGGCGCGGCTGAACCCGCAGCATCTGAAGGCCGGGCTGCTGGTGTTCGTCGAGATCAGCCTGGCGTACAAGTCCGGCGACATCTTCGAGGAATTCCGCCGCGCGGTGCTCAAGCTGCCGCACGTGCTCGAATGCCATCTGGTGTCAGGCGACTTCGATTACCTGGTCAAGGCGCGCATCTCGGAAATGGCTTCCTACCGCAAACTGCTGGGCGACATCCTGCTGAAACTGCCGCACGTGCGGGAATCGAAGAGTTATATCGTGATGGAAGAGATCAAGGAGTCCCTCGACCTGCCGGTCCCGGACTAGAGCGGCGGGCAGCGCATCCGGGCATGCCGCGAGACCCCATTCACGCCACCGTCGGTCCAGGTCGCCTTTGCTCCGAGACACCGCTCCGGTCTACCCTAGAAAGATGCAGACCCTTCATGACACTTCAGTGAATCATCGTGCATCCGCTTCGAACACCAGCGACCATGCACCTTCCTACTATGCCGCGAGCGTCAACCGCGAACTGTCGTTCGAGCCCCTGCAGGGCGAACAGCGGGCCGATGTGTGTATCGTCGGTGGCGGCTTCTCGGGCCTCAATGCCGCCATCGAACTGGCCGAGCGCGGCCTCAGCGTCGTGCTGCTGGAAGCGCACCGAATCGGCTGGGGCGCCAGCGGTCGCAACGGCGGCCAACTGATCCGCGGCGTCGGCCATGACGTCGAACAGTTCAGCAACATCCTCGGTGAAGAAGGCGTCGACGAGCTCAAGCGCATGGGCTTCGAAGCCGTCGACATCGTCCGCCAGCGTATCGAACGCTACGCCATCGACTGCGACCTGACTTGGGGCTATTGCGACCTCGCCACCAAGCCGCGCCACCTGAAAGGCTTCGACGAGGAATATTCCGACCTGCTGCGCCTCGGCTATCCGCATCCGCTGCAGCGCGTATCGCGCCCCAATCTGGCCACGGTGGTGGGCTCGCAGCGCTACCTCGGCGGTCTGCTGGACATGGGCTCGGGACACCTGCATCCGCTGAATCTGGCGCTCGGCGAGGCCGCTGCGGCGCAATCGCTGGGCGTGCGCCTGTTCGAGCAGTCGGCCGTCGAGCGCATCGAGTACGGCACGCAGGTCACGGTGCATAGCGCCCGGGGCGTGGTGCGCGCGGACAACCTGGTGCTGGCCTGCAATGCCTACCTCAATGGCCTGCAGCCGAAGCTGGCGGGCAAGGTCCTGCCGGCCGGCAGTTACATCATCGCCACCGAGCGACTGCCCGAGCCGCTGCAGCGTGAACTGCTGCCGCAGAACATGGCGGTTTGCGATCAGCGAGTGGCACTCGACTACTTCCGCCTCAGTGCCGATGGCCGATTGCTGTTCGGCGGTGCCTGCCACTACTCCGGCCGCGATCCGAAAGATATCGCGGCCTACATGCAGCCGAAGATGCTCGAGGTTTTCCCGCAGCTGATCGGCATCGGCATCGATTATCAATGGGGCGGCATGATCGGCATCGGCGCCAATCGCCTGCCGCAGATCGGCCGGCTGCCTGAGCACCCCAACGTGTTCTACGCCCAGGCCTATTCCGGGCACGGCCTGAATGCCACGCACCTGGCCGGACGCCTGCTGGCTGAGGCCATCGCCACCCAGGAAAGCCAGGGCTTCGACCTGTTCGCCAAGGTGCCGCATCCGACCTTCCCTGGTGGCCGGGCGCTGCGTTCGCCGCTGCTGGCCCTGGGCATGCTCTGGTATCGCCTGAAAGACCGTTTCTGAATTTTCCGACGAAGCGCAGCGTCCAAGCCTGGATGAATGGACGCATATCGGAGAGACCTTGCGCGCTTACCTGACGCTTCTGCTGGCTCTGCTGCTGGTCGGCTGTGCCAGCCATCCTGCCCCTAGCGAGTCCTATTCGGTGGCGCCGGATGCTTCGCCGCTCGGGCGGCGCATCCAACAGCTCGCTGCAGAGCAGCCGCACGGCTATTCGGGCTTTCGCCTGCTGCCCGAGAGCACCGAGGCTTTCGCCGCGCGTACCGAAATGATTCGTGCGGCGCAGCTCAGCCTGGATGTGCAGTACTACATCGTGCATGACGGCATGACCACCCGCGCGCTGATCGAGGAGCTGCTGCAGGCGGCCGACCGCGGCGTGCGGGTGCGCCTGCTGCTGGACGACACCACCAGCGACGGGCACGACTACCGCATCGGCACCCTGGCAGCACACCCCAACATCCAGATCCGCGTCTTCAATCCGCTGCACCTTGGGCGCAGCACCGGCATTACCCGCACCATGGGGCGACTGCTGCACCTGTCGTTGCAGCATCGGCGGATGCACAACAAGCTGATGCTGGTCGACGGCAGCCTGGCTATCGTCGGCGGCCGCAACCTGGGCGATGAGTATTTCGATGCCGATCAAGCCTTCAACTTCACCGACATCGACCTGCTCAGTGCCGGCCCGGTGGCCGAGCAGCTGGCGCGCAGTTTCGACGAGTACTGGAACAATCAGCTGAGCGTGCCGATCCAGCGCTTTCTCTGGTGGCAGCCGAAACCCAGCCGGCTGGACAAGGCACGCAACCAGCTGCGTGACTACCTGCAGCAGGCCAGGCAGGACAACAGCGAACAGTATCAGCGGCTGATGCAGTACAAGCAGCAGCCGCAACTGCAGCAATGGCTGGACGAGCTCATCTGGGCGCCCGGCGAAGCGATGTGGGACGCTCCGGAGAAGCTGCTCGCCGAAGGCATACCGGCCACCTCACTGCTGCTGACGACCCAGCTCGCACCGACCATGCAGACCGTAAGTCGCGAGCTGACCCTGGTTTCCGCCTACTTCGTGCCCACCGACAGCGGCGTGGAGTATCTGGCTGATCGCACCGGTGCCGGCGTCACCGTGCGTATTCTCACCAACTCCCTGGAGGCCACCGACGTCCCGGCCGTGCACGGTGGCTACGCGCCCTATCGCGAGGCCATGCTGGACCTTGGCGTACGCCTGTTCGAACTGCGCCGGCAACCGGAGCAGGAGCCGTCCTACAGTTTTCTCGGCGAGTCGGAGTCGAGCCTGCACAGCAAGGCGGCAGTGTTCGACCAGGAAAAGGTCTTCATCGGCTCGTTGAACCTCGACCCTCGTTCCGTGCTGTGGAACAGCGAAGTGGGCGTTCTGGTGGAAAGCCAGGAGCTGGCCCGCGAGGTTCAGCGGCTTACGCTGGAGGGTATGTCGCCGGCGCTCAGCTACGAGGTACGCCTGGAGGAGCGCGACGGCCGCAAGCAGTTGGTATGGATCGCCGAGGATGATGGGCGGTTGCGCGTGATCGACAAGGAGCCAGGGGGGCTCTGGCGTCGCTTTAACGCGTGGTTCGCCGAGATCATCGGCTTGGAGAAGATGCTCTAGCGTTCGCGTCCGAACACCGCACGATTGCACCGCGAGGCATTCGCTTCGGCATAAATCATTCTTTGGGGTGATACCACTTGGCCAGCGGTCCGTTAGGCTCAGGAACGCTGCTGCCACGCACGCATAGCTTCTATAAAAATAAAAAAGGAGCACGACAATGGACCGTTCCACTCGCCTCTGGCTATTGCTGATCCTCGCAATACTGCCCGGTTTTACCGAAGCGGCTCAGGCCGAACCGACCTCACCGCTGCAGAGCATGCAGATCCATGCCAACCGCGCGACCAGCAGTTTGCTGCTCTACCGCGGCGAAGGCTTTCAGAAAGCCCATCTGCTGCGCCTGGAGGAAGACATCCGCGCGCTGAACGCAGCCTTGCTGCAGGTCGCCAATCCCACCAGTGCACTTCGCGAAAGCCACCTCGAACTGCAGACCCGGCTGCGGGAGGGCGCCAGCTTCGGTTACAAGGAAGACGACATGCCCTGGGGCTGGCCGCTGCAGATGAGCAAGGCATTGCGCGATTTCCTCACGGCCGCCCGCGCACAGCAGGGCGCCGATGCCGAGGCGGAACTGCCGGCGAAAGTGGAGTATCTGGCCGTGCAATACCTTAGCCGCGCCTATATCGGCTCGTTCGAGATCGCCCGTGAACAGCCGGATACCTACCTAGGGCAGGACGAGCGCAATCTGGTACCGGCCATCGACGCGCAGCTAGCCGGGCTGGACGGCAAGCGCGATCCCGCCCTGGCCAAGCTCAAGACCCGCTGGGATTTTCTCAAGGTGGCGCTGGAGGACATGAACAGCGCCAGCAACAACCTCACCACCGCCTCTGGCCGACCCTTCGCGCCGATCATGGTCGACCGTCACGCCCGCAGCCTCAGTGACCAGTGGATGGCCGCCAAACCCTGACCCCTGTCAGCCGTGGGCGGCCGATTCGCGCAGACGCACCGGACCGACGCGCGCTTCGATGGCGAGGCGCAACGGTTCGCGCAGGCCAAGCATGAAACCGAGTTCAGCCGCGACGAACAGCGGCCCGATGATCAGCCCGGTTAGGTCATCGACGAAGGCCGGCTTGCGCCCCTCGAAATAATGCCCGACGAACTGGATGATCCAGCCGAGCACGAACAATCCCAGCCCAACCCCCAGCCACAACGCCGTCGTCGCGCTGCCAAGGCGCGCCCCCAGCCATACGCACAGCAGCAGCACCGCACTCATCAGCAGGCCATAACGCAGATCGAGGCGTAGATAGAACAGGGCCGCCGCAAGCGAGACCAGTGCAGCCGGGCTGAGCCATATTCCGGCCACGTCCATGCCGGGCCGCGACAGCAGCACGGCAACCGCCAGCACGATCAGCGGAATGCCGATGAAATGGGTCAGCAGGTTGCGCGGATCACGATGATAGGCCGCGTACTGTGCCAGGTGATCAGTGAGGGTTTTCATTGGCGGCATCTCCAGAGGTCGCGTCCGCCAAGCTTAGCCGGTCGGTGCGCCGCCGCCCTCGTCAGCAGACAAGGCAATCACGCCAAGATCGGGGTTGGCTGCGCTATTCCTCGGGGCGATAACCCAGTCGCAGCCCGCCCCAGTGCCGACCATTGACCATGATCGGTACTGACAGATCGTGCATCAGCTCACCGGTATCGCGGCTGTAGGTCTGTAGCAATACCCGGCGCTGATGACTGCCACAGCGCCCGCCGGTGCGATCGTTGAACAGGCGCTTGCTGCGGCTCTTGACCCGATCGATTTCCGGGTTGCCCACCGGCGGCTGGCTGAATGCACGGTTGTGCGTCGGCACATAGCCTTCCGGCGTGGTGGCGATGGCATAGACCAACGCCGAATGCTTCTGCAGCAGCGGCTCCTGAACGGCTGGCAGCACCTCGTCGGCGTAGCGGTCGAAACGGGTCTGGTACTTGACCGGATTGGTATTGGGCTGCGCACGGTAATTGCGATCGAACAGGTCATCGAGACTGACTCGTCCGGCGGCAATGTCCGCCTCGAACCGTGCGGCAATCGCTGCCGCACCCTGGCGAGCCAGATCGAATATCGCCTGGTGGTAATCGTCGAGCTGCACCTCGGCCAGCTGTTCGCTGGCACTCTCGGCCTGCGCCACCAGCCGTTCCGCAGCCTGTTCGAGCTGCCGGGTCTGCTTTTCGCTGTCCAGCGCGTCGGCGCGCAGCTGATCGAGGGCGACGAACTGACCGGTCAGGCGCTGATGGTTGTCGGCGGTGCCGGTGGTGATCTGCTCGACCTGGCTTTCGACGCTGCCAGCCAGGCCGGCAATGCCGCTGAGCTGCTCGCCGGTGGCGGCTATCTGTTCGGCAGCGGCATCCAGCTCGCTGCCCTGGCGCTGGATATAGCTGACTACCGCTTCGCTCTGCTGACGAATGTCGCCAACCATGCGACCGACTTCCTCGGTAGCGCTGGAGGTACGGGCCGCCAGGCTGCGAACCTCATCGGCGACCACGGCAAAACCACGCCCGGCTTCACCGGCACGCGCGGCCTCGATGGCCGCATTCAGGGCAAGCAGGTTGGTCTGGCTGGCAATGGACTGGATCACGTCGGTGATCCGGCGGATCTCTTCAGTGCGTGCGGAGAGCCCGTCGATCAACTCGCGGCTGGCGTGGGTCTGCGCGCTGAGCTGCTGCATCCGCTCGATCGCCTTCTGCAGCTCCGCCTGCCCGGCGTCACTGCGCTGGCGCACCGCCTGCGCGGCGTCCAGCGTATGGCGGGCGCGCTCTGCGCTGTCCTGCTCGGTAGCGGCGATGGCCTGCGCGCCGTTGGCAATCTCACTCACCGCCTGCAGTTGCGATTGCAGCCGGCTGGCCAGCTGCTCAGCGCTGTAGGCAACCTGGGCAGCCGACAATGCGTTGTGACAGGTATTGCGCGAGAGATTCTTGCTCAGTTCGGCGAAGGCACCTGGCGTATCGTCAGCGGTCGCGGCGTCGGCATTCGCCGCCAGGGACGCACTGAACCAGGGCCACAGCGCTGCAGCGAGTAACAATATCGCCGTCACTGCCAGCGGCGGGGCCAGCCAGTAGTGCACAAGCAACAAAGCTATGATCAGCGCGGCGTGGAACGCCACAAGCTTGGGATGGCGGTAGGCGGGGCTCATGGACGGCCTCTTGTTCTTGTCGGATCGATCCGACGTTGTACCCATAGCCCCGGATAAAGAACAGTAGTGCCTTAGTAGCAACGTGCCGTCATCGGAGGCTCACTCCAGGCTTAACGGCCGCTCCCACACAAACTGAAGCCATCCAACCCCAACCACCGGTCGGGACACATCCGTCACCGCAGCGTCCCAGGCTGATCGCCGGCGGTCAGCGGCAGCGAGAGTTGCACGCGTCGACGCAACCAGGGGCTGGGACGGTAACGCGCCTCGCCGCCATAGCAGTTCTGCATGGCTTGCAGGATGGCAAGAATCCGCGCCACACCGTAGTGCTCGGCGAACCCCAGCGGCCCCTTCGGATAACCCAGCGCCAGAGTGACCGCGCGGTCCAGCGTCTGAGGGTCGGCGATACCCTTCTGGGCGATCTCGCAGCCCAGATTGACGATGCTCGCAACCACCCGCTGGCTGACGAAGCCGGGCGAATCGTTGATCACCTCGACCGGCACACCATCGCTACCCAGCGCTTGCCGCACCTGCGCTTCGATGGTCGGCGCGAGCGCGGGCTGACGCATCAGCACCCGGCGCCGATCGAAATCGCAGAACTGATCGAGCGCGACGGAGCGCTCCGCTGGCAGACCAAGCCGGGCGATCATGCTGCTGGCATCTTCGCCCAATGGAGTAATCAGGCAAATGGCGCGCGCCGAGGGCACTTGGCCCGACTCAAGCTCCGTACCCGCCGCCTGCAACAAGGCCGCCAGCCGCGAACGCAACACCGGATCCTGACTATCCAACCAGAACGGCCGCTCGATGCGGACCGGAGAGAACTGCGGCTCCGGCGTGCGGATCTGCTGGCCGTTCTCGTAACGGTAGTAGCCCTGCCCGGTCTTGCGCCCGAGCAAGCCCGCGGCGACCCGCTGCGCCGCTTGATAGGACGGCGTATAGCGCGGGTCCTGATAGAACTGCTGATACACCGACTCCATCACCGCATGGGAAATATCCAGCCCGGTGAGATCGAACAGTTCGAACGGCCCCATGCGGAATCCCGGCCCGTCTCGCAGAATGCGGTCGATCTGCTCGGCATTGGCGATACCCTCGGCAAGGATGCGCTGCGCCTCGGTGCTGTAGGCGCGACCGGCGTGATTGACCAGAAAGCCGGGGGTATCCGGCGTGATTGCCGGAAAGTGCCCAGCCTCTTCGGCCAACTTGACCAGCCGCTCGATGACCTGCGGATCGCTGCGCTCACCGCGCACCACTTCCACCAGCCTCATCAACGGTACCGGGTTGAAGAAGTGAAAACCCGCCACCCGTTCCGGGTGCTGGCAGGCCGCCGCGATACGCGTGACGGAAAGCGACGAGGTGTTGGTCGCCAGCACCGCGCCCTCGGCGAGCAGCGACTCCAGTTCGATGAAGAGCGCCTGCTTGGCCTCGAGATTCTCGACAATCGCCTCGATCACCAAATCGCAACCTGACAGATCGGCCAGCGCGGGCGCTGCCTGCATGCGGGCCAGCGTGGCGTCCAGCTCGGCGACGCTCAGTCGTCCCTTGGCCAGGCCACGTTCGAGCAGCTCGCGGTTGAAACGCAGCGCCTCGCTGATCGACTCACTGCGCGCGTCGTACAGCCACACCTGCTTGCCGGCGCTGGCGAACAATTGCGCGATTCCGCGGCCCATGGCTCCTGCGCCGACGACGCCGATACGCTCAAACATGCAAACCTCCTCACGGGCACCGAGATATTTCGCAGTGCGGAACAAGATTCCATCGAATTGACCGTGAGCGTAAAGACTGCCAATCTCCAGCGCAAGTCAGCCGCCGAACCGCTCGTTCATGTCAGATCAGGCCTATCCCGCCGCCACACTTCAGCAGGTCGAAAGCACCTTGACCGGTTTCTTCCAGGACCTCGGCTGCCGCCTGAGGGCGTACGGCCCGGACTGCGTGGTGGTCGAGCTGCTGTTACAGCCGCGCCACCTGAACAACGCCAGCCACCTGCACGGCGGGGTCACGGCGACCCTGCTGGACGTGGCAATGGGCCTCTGCGGAACCTGGGTCGAAGAGCCGGAGCAGCGTCGCGTGGCGACCACCTTGTCGATGAACGTCAACTTCAGCGCACCGGCGCCGGTCGGCAGCCGCATCCGCGCGGTGGCCGTCTGCCGCTCCGCCGGGCACAAGGTGTTCATGGCCAGCTGCGATCTGCTGGACGAGGAGGATCGGTTGCTGGCGTTCGGCGAAGGCGTCTACAAGCGCGGCAAACTGCGCAACGAGCTGCCCTGAACGATGCTCGCCCTGCTGCCACTGGCACTCGTCTGCGAGCTGCTTGCCCTGGCTACTCGTCTGTCGCCACTGAGTGTGATCAGCGGTGCGCTGCTGGTGCTGTTCTTCGCCTGGCACTGGCGCTCGCTGATGCCCTACCCGCGCCGGCTGGGTCTGGTCACGCTGGGCCTGTTCGGCTACTGGGTGCTGTTCGATGAGCCCGACTGGCAGCAGGCGCAGCGGATGCTCTCGTCAGCAGCCTACTACGCCGCCTTTATCGGCGCGCTCGGACTTGCACATTGCGCAGTCAGGCGGCTGCCACAGCTCGGTGAGCTGCATCGGCTAGTGTTGCGCCTGCCCCGTGCCAGCCTTTATCCGAGCTATCTGCTCAGCACTTTCGCCATCAGCTCGGTGCTGAGCTTCGGCATGCTCAATCTGGTCTGCGGTTCGCTGGAACGCTATCTGGAGCGACAGCCGTACAACCAGCAACAGCGTCGCGAAGGCGCCAGGGGCGTAATGGTTACGGCGCTGCGCGGTTTCGCCCTGGTGCCCTTGCTGGCGCCGACCAGCGTGACCGTGGCAATTCTCACCCGCGAACTGCCCGGCCTGAGCTGGAGCGCCCTGCTACCGTTCGGTCTGCTCTGTGGCGCCATTCTTCTGGCCGTTGGCTGGCCGATGGAGAACCGCCGCTTGCGGCAGTTGCAGCCAACCGCTGAGTCACCGCAGACGGTGGCCCCACCCGACACGGCGGACGGGCTGCGCAGTCTGCTCTGCGCCAGCCTGTTAGGCATCCTGCTGATCGCCCTGCTGGCCAATCTGACGTGGCTGTCGGCAACCCAGGCGGCGATGCTGCTGGTGCCGCTCGCGGTGGCAGGGATGCTGCTGTATCAGGGCGGAGCACCGATGGCCGTCTATACCGAAGTGCGCGACACCCTTGCCGGCATGCGCAACGAGACCTTCATCTTCGCCTGCTCGGCACTGCTCGGCGGACTCACGGCGGTGCTGATCCCGGTCGAGCGCCTCGCAAGCCACTTCAGCAGCACGCCAATGGGACTGTTCGGCCTCGGCAGCGCAGGCATGCTCGCGATCATTGCCCTGGCACTGCTCGGCGTCGCGCCGATCATCTCCCTGAGTCTGTGCGCCGCATTGCTGGCGCAGTTGGCCGGACATGGGGTGGCGATCATGCAGCCCGCAGTGGCATTGCTGGTCGGCTTCTCCCTGGCCATGCTGTTGTCGCCCTACGGGCCTTCGGCGCTGATGCTGGCGCGCCACGCACAACTGTCGCCGTGGCGCATCGCCTTCGGCTGGAACGGCCGTTTCGTGCTGCTGGTGCTCGGCCCGCTGCTGCTGGTGCCGCTGCTGGCCTAGCGCCTACATCCAGCCGTACTCGGCCATCGACAGCGGCTCGCCGTCACCGACGATGAAGTGGTCGAGCACCCGCACGTCGATCAGTGCCAGCGCCTCTTTCAGCCGCTGGGTCAACTGGCGATCGGCCTGACTCGGTTCGGCCACGCCGGACGGGTGATTGTGGGTCAGAATCACCGCCGCCGCATTCTGCGCAAGGGCGCGCTTGACCACCTGCCGCGGGTAGACGCTGGCGCCATCGATGGTGCCGTGGAACAACACTTCGAAGGCCAGGACCCGGTGCTTGGCGTCGAGAAACAGGCAGCCGAACAGCTCGTGCGGTTCGTGGCGCAGGCGCGCCTTGAGGTAATCGCGTACCGCCTGCGGCGATTCCAGTGCCGAATCGCGGCGCAGCCGTTCGGCCAGATGCCGGCGGGCCATCTCCAATACCGCCTGCAACTGGGCGAATTTCGCCGGGCCAAGCCCCAGGTGTGCGCTGAACTGATCGAGATCCGCTTCCAGCAACGCGCGCAGGCTGCCGAACTCGGCGAGCAGGTGTCGCGCCAGATCCACCGCGCTCTTTCCGGCGACGCCGGTGCGCAGGAATATCGCCAGCAATTCGGCGTCGGATAGTGCGGCAGCGCCGTGTTCCAGTAGCTTTTCCCGCGGCCGCTCCGCCGCCGGCCAGTCACGTATGCTCATGTCCTCTCCCTGTCGAGCAAGCCCACTTTTCCGCTGTGGGCGCTGTGCTATCTTAGCCCGTCATTTTTCCGGGGTATCAGGCGTTTTCTGACCTGGCTCTCACTCCGGACAGTCCCTACAAGTCAACAAGGCAGGCCTATGCAGCGGCTGTATCGTAAACGCATCGTCCTGGGCGTCGGCGGCGGCATCGCCGCCTACAAGAGCGCCGAACTGGTCCGCCGACTGCGCGACCACGGCGCCGAAGTCCGGGTGGTGATGACCCAGGGCGGGCGCGAGTTCATCACGCCTCTCACCCTGCAGGCGCTCTCCGGCCACCCCGTCCATCTGGATCTGCTCGACCCCGCCGCCGAAGCGGCAATGGGGCACATCGAACTGGCCCGCTGGGCCGATCTGGTATTGATCGCCCCCGCCACGGCCGACCTCATGGCCCGCCTCGCCCAGGGCATCGCCAACGACCTGCTGACCACCGTGGTGCTGGCGACCAACGCCCCGGTCGCGCTGGCACCGGCCATGAACCAGGCGATGTGGGCCGATCCCGCCACGCAGGCCAATCGTGAACTGCTGCTGGAGCGCGGTATTCGCCTGTTCGGCCCCGGTTCCGGCAGCCAGGCCTGTGGCGATGTCGGCATGGGTCGCATGCTCGAGGCGGACGAACTCGCTCAGGCCGCCGCGGACTGCTTCGCAACCGGGCTGCTGACCGGCAAGCACCTGCTGATCACCGCAGGTCCGACCCAGGAAAACATCGACCCGGTGCGTTACATCACCAACCACAGCTCCGGCAAGATGGGCTTCGCCCTGGCCGAGGCGGCCGCCGAGGCCGGCGCTCGCGTCACACTGGTGACCGGCCCGGTATTTCTGCCGACGCCCGATCGCGTGCAGCGCATCGACGTCGTCAGCGCGCGCGACATGCTCGCCGCATGCGAGGCGGCGATGCCCTGCGACATCCTCGTCGCCGCCGCCGCTGTTGCCGACTACCGTCCCGAAGTGGTGGCACCGCACAAGCTGAAGAAAGATCCCAGCACCGGTGACGGCCTGCTGCTGCAGATGGTGCGCAACCCGGACATCCTCGCCACCCTGGCCAGCCGCCCGGACCGCCCGTTTTGTGTCGGCTTCGCCGCGGAAACCGAGAATCTGCTGGAGTACGCCGCGCGCAAGCTGCGCGACAAGAATCTCGATCTGATCGTTGCCAACGATGTGGCCAACCCCAGCATCGGCTTCAACAGCGAAGACAACGCGGTCAGCGTGATCGACCGCCAGCAACATGAAACCCGCTTCGGCCAGGCCAGCAAGGGACATATCGCCCGCGCGCTGGTGGCCTTCATCGCCGACCGCTACAAAGAGTCCTGACATGCACGCACTCCAAGCCAAGATTCTCGACCCTCGCCTCGGCCAGGACTTCCCGCTTCCCGAATATGCGACACCGGGCTCGGCCGGGCTCGACCTGCGCGCCATGCTGCAGAGCGATACCGTCCTCGAACCGGGCCAGACACTGCTGATTCCAACCGGACTGGCCATTCACATCGGCGACCCGGGACTCGCGGCGCTGATCCTGCCGCGTTCGGGCCTGGGCCATAAGCACGGCATCGTGCTCGGCAACCTGGTCGGGTTGATCGACTCGGACTACCAGGGCGAGCTGATGGTGTCCTGCTGGAACCGCGGCCAGAGTGCTTTCACCATCGCCGTTGGCGAACGCATCGCGCAGCTGATGCTGGTGCCGGTGGTACAGGCGCGCTTCGAGCTGGTCGACAGCTTCGACAGCAGCGATCGCGGCGCTGGCGGCTTCGGGCACTCCGGCAGCCACTGAGCGATACGCCCCCGCTTACTTCTTTCAGGATGATCCGAGGAGCTTCATGGCACTCTTCAAGCGCACCGCCAAGGATTCAGGCGTACTGAACCCGGCCCCCCCCCGCACCAAGCCCGCCGGCCTCACCTTCAAGCCACTGCTGGGCGGTCTTGCCAGCGGCCTGATCGGTCTTGGCGCAGCCGCGGCGCTGCTGTGGCTGGGCCTGCAGAGCGCGCAGCAGCAACAACAGACGCAACTGTCCCAGGCCTGGGGCCAGAGCCAGGCCGGCGCGCTGCAGCAGGCACTGCGGCAACAACGGGCCGACATTCAGGCCATGGTGGACCGCCAGCAACTGGCCGATGTGCTGCGCGGCGACGCCGAACGCAGACGCGACGCCGAAGAGCGCTTGCTTCAGCTGCCCGGTGTTGTCGACGCCCACCTGAACATGCGCGGCAGAGCCGTACCGGATACCAATCGCCCGGGGCCGCTCAATTTCGCAGCACTCGATCTGCTACAACGCGTCGAAG
Organism: Pseudomonas songnenensis; assembly: GCF_003696315.1. Classification (GTDB taxonomy): domain Bacteria; phylum Pseudomonadota; class Gammaproteobacteria; order Pseudomonadales; family Pseudomonadaceae; genus Stutzerimonas; species Stutzerimonas songnenensis. Next base: position 179,824 of record NZ_RFFN01000003.1, read on the forward strand.
CCGGCCAATCACCGGCGCCGGAAGCCTACAAGGTCGATAACCGCTGGCTGCTCTACAGCGCCGTGCCGCTGCGCGCGGAGGGGCAGCAAGCGATACGCGGTACCCTGCTGCTGGTCAGCGACCTCGAGCGCCTTTTCGCGAGCCTCCCGGCGCTACCCGCCGAGGCTGGCCAGTTGCGCCTGACCCAGCAGTTTTCCGGCACACCGGAACAGCTGCTGCTGCAACGCGGCGCGCCGGCAGACGGTGTCACAGCACTGACCCTCTCCAGCGGTAACGCCAACTGGAAGCTGGTCTACCTCCCCGGCAGCGAAGCCGCGCAGGCGACACTCGCACCGCTGTTCCTGATTGGTGCCACGCTGCTGGCGCTCGCCGGCATGCTCATCAGCCTGCAACTGGTGCTTGGCAGCCAGCAACGCAAGCTGCGCGACGACGTGTTGCGGATCAGCCGCCTGCTGCAGGAACTCTCCACCGGCAAGACCATCCAAGTACCGGCCCTGAGCCTGCCGGTCCTCGACGCACTGGCCAGGAACATGGTCCGACTGCCCGTCCGCCCCGCCGGACCGGCTCCGACCCAGGCACCCGCCGCGGCTCCAGCCGTTCGGCCCGCCAAACCTACCGAGTACGTCGATCCGCGCTTGCCGGAGACCGATATTCTCGACATCGATATTCTCGACGAGGACCAGGACATTTTCGGCCTCGACACCAAGGAGCGAGAAACCGCAATGAGCAGCGCCAAAGCCCCGAACTTGCCAGCCAGTATCTTCCGCGCCTATGACATCCGCGGCGTCGTCGGCGACAGCCTGACCACCGAAACCGCCTACTGGGTCGGCCGCGCCATCGGGTCCGAAAGCCTCGCCAAGGGTGAACCCAATGTGTCGGTTGGCCGCGACGGGCGGCTGTCCGGACCGGAACTGGTCCAACACCTCATCCAGGGCCTGCTCGACAGCGGCTGCGACGTCAGCGATATCGGCATGGTGCCGACTCCGGTGCTCTATTACGCGGCCAACATCCTCGCCGGCAAGTCCGGCGTGATGCTTACCGGCAGCCACAACCCGCCGGATTACAACGGTTTCAAGATCGTCATCGCCGGCGATACCCTGGCCAACGAACAGATCCAGACCCTACGCAAGCGGATCGAGAGCAACGACCTGTCCAGCGGCGTCGGCAAGGTCGAGCAGGTCGACGTGCTTGAGCGCTACTTCGAGCAGATTCGCAGCGACATCGCCATGGCCAAGCCGATGAAGGTCGTGGTCGATTGCGGTAACGGCGTCGCGGGCGTCATCGCGCCGCGCATGATCGAGGCACTGGGCTGCACCGTGATCCCGCTGTACTGCGATGTCGACGGCAACTTCCCCAACCACCATCCGGACCCGGGCAAGCCCGAGAACCTGGTCGACCTGATCGCCAAGGTGAAGTCGGAGAAGGCCGATCTCGGCCTGGCATTCGACGGCGATGGCGACCGCGTCGGCGTGGTGACCAACGCGGGCACCATGATCTATGCCGACCGCCTGCTGATGCTCTTCGCCAAGGATGTCGTTTCGCGCAATCCCGGCGCCGACATCATCTTCGACGTCAAATGCACCCGCCGCCTCACTCCGCTGATCAGCGGCTACGGCGGCCGTCCGGTGATGTGGAAGACCGGCCACTCGCTGATCAAGAAGAAGATGAAGGAATCCGGTGCATTGCTGGCTGGCGAGATGAGCGGCCATATCTTCTTCAAGGAGCGCTGGTTCGGCTTCGACGACGGCATCTACAGTGCCGCGCGCCTGCTGGAGATCCTCAGTCAGGACAAGCGCGACGCCGAGCAGGTGTTCGCCGCGTTCCCCTGCGATATCTCGACACCGGAGATCAACATCACGGTGACAGAGGAAAGCAAATTCACCATCATGGACGCCCTGCAACGCGACGCTCAGTGGGGCGAAGCCAACCTGATCACCCTCGACGGTGTGCGGGTCGACTATCCCAAGGGCTGGGGCCTGATTCGCGCCTCGAACACGACACCGGTCCTGGTGCTGCGTTTTGAAGCCGACAGCGAGGAAGAGCTCAGCCGCATCCAGGACGTCTTCCGCGGACAGCTGCTCAGCGTTGCACCCGACCTCAAACTGCCGTTCTGATTTGCGGAGCCCTGCATGACCCTCAGCCGTGAAGCTGCCACCCAATTCGCCAAGGTACTTTCCGAAGCGCTGCCCTATATCCGCCGATTCGTCGGCAAGACGCTGGTCATCAAGTACGGCGGCAATGCGATGGAAAGCGAGGAGCTGAAGACCGGCTTCGCCCGCGACATCGTGCTGATGAAGGCGGTAGGCATCAACCCGGTGGTGGTGCACGGCGGTGGCCCGCAGATCGGCGACCTGCTCAAGCGCCTGAACATCGAAAGCCACTTCATCGACGGCATGCGGGTCACCGACAGCCAGACCATGGACGTGGTGGAGATGGTCCTTGGCGGCCAGGTCAACAAGAGCATCGTCAGCCTGATCAACCAGCATGGCGGCAGCGCCATCGGCCTGACCGGCAAGGACGCCGGCCTGATCCGCGCCAGGAAACTCAAGGCGACCCGCCAGACGCCGGAGATGACCAAGCCGGAAATCATCGACATCGGCCATGTAGGCGAGGTCACCGGGGTCAACGCAGAGCTGTTGGAGATGCTGGTGCAGGGCAACTTCATCCCGGTCATCGCACCGATCGGCGTGGGCGAGAACGGCGAGTCGTACAACATCAACGCCGACCTGGTCGCCGGCAAGGTAGCCGAGGCGCTGAAGGCCGAGAAGCTGATGCTGCTGACCAACATTGCCGGCCTGATGGACAAGCAAGGCAACGTGCTGACCGGGCTGTCTACTGCACAGGTCGATGCACTGATCGCCGACGGCACCATCTACGGCGGCATGCTGCCGAAGATCCGCTGCGCGCTGGAAGCGGTACAGGGCGGCGTCAATAGCGCACATATCATCGACGGTCGCGTGCCCAACGCAGTGCTGCTGGAGATCTTCACCGACGTAGGAGTCGGCACCCTGATCACCAACAACCAGCGCTGACACCCGTAAACGAAAAAGGGGAGCCCAGGCTCCCCTTTTTTCTTGCGTGCGTGAACCTCAGAGATCGATACGGAACGATTCGAGCATCGCCGGGATACCCGGGAACATGCCGATACCCAGCATCACCGCGCACAGCACGATGAACACGATCGTCGGAATCACCCAGCGGTGCAGGTGGCTCAGCGACTGACCGCGCTCCTTGTCACCGATCAGCCCGAGGTTATCCAGCAGCACGGTCAGCGACCAGCCGAACACCGGATTGACCAGCGCCGAAGAGAAAATCACGATGGCTGCAGACTGCGAGGTCTTGCCCTCGCGGGTCATCTGCATGCCCGCTTCCAGCAACGGCAGGAACACGCCGACCATCAGCGCCACGCTCAGTACCGGCGGCCAGATGGCCAGATCCATCGGATAGCCCCAGAGCGCTGCAACCACGCAGAGCAGGCCGGTGAGCAGCGCACCTGCGGGAATCGGACGCTTGGCGATGGCGGCCGGGACCATGAAGGTGCCCCAGGATGAGGCCAGGTTACCGCCACCCAGCGACGTGCCGACGATCTGCCGTGCCGCTGCGACGCACATGGTGTCATCGATGTTCATCAGCACTTTCTTCGCCTTTGGCGGGTAGTTGAGTTGCTGAAACACGCGATGGCCGAGGAAGTCCGGCGACCACATCGCCACCGCCAGCACGGCGAAAGGCGCGACGGCGATGAAATGGTGCAGATCCGGCAGACCGATCTGCCAGCCAGTGTTCTCGCCCCACCAATACATTGGATTGAGATTCGGCACGCCCGGCTCGGTGGTGAACTCGAACGGAGCGCCCATCACGAAGGCGATCAGCGCAGCCAGAGCTGACCCCAACGGAATCGCCAGCCAGCGCATACGGATATGCTCGAGATAGGCGTACATCACGATCGTCGCGAAGACCACGACGAAGGCGATATAGCCCATATCGAAGCTGTCAGCCCAGCCGAACAGCTTCTTGATCTGCGACGTGATACCGATGAAGCCGAGGTAGAGCAGCAGGCCGCCGCACACCCCGTCACTGGTCAGCCGCGCCAGCAGGCTGCCGCCCTTGAACACGCCGAGGGTAAAACCGAGCACCCCAACCATGATGCCCAGCGCCATCGGATGGCCGCCCGAGGCGACGATCAACGGAATCAATGGAATCAGCGGGCCATGGGTTCCGGCCAGGTTGGCGGTGGGATTGAGAAAGCCGGAGAACAGCACCACGAACAGCACCGCGGCGATCAGCATCTCGTAGCGGGCGTTCTCGATGACGAACTCGTTGGACAGGCCCATCGGCCCGGCGAACGCTGCGACCACCGCGGCCACCATGACAATCTTGCCGATGGTCGCCGCCATGGCTGGCACCCAGTCTTCGTACTCGAAACGGTAGTCGCGAAACGGCAGGTTTATACCCCAGCGTTTCGGCGCCATGATCTCCAGTTCGTGCTCCAGGTACTCAGAGCGAGTCGCGAAATTTCCCTTCGGCTTGTGAAGCTCCTGATAACTGCGTAGGTCCCTATCATTCATGCTAGTCAGCCATACCGAAAAATTTGCGCAACGGTACAGACTGACCCTCCTGAACTCATTCCTACCTTGAAACTATTGAGATAGAGCGGCCGTTGTGATAGCAAGCAAGCTACACATTAGGACCCGAAGGGTGGCATTTAGCCATAAGAAGTAAGAGAACCAGCTACTCGGGCACGCTGGAGAAAGCCAAACGCTTGCTTATCGAGTCTGGCCGAGCAGCTCTGCGATGCGCTGGCGATCATCAGCGAAGCTTACCTTCGCATCGGCGCGCGCCTTCTCGAAGCGCTGCAGATCGCGCAACAGGCTATGCTCTTCCTTCTCCAGATTCGATATTTGCGCCATCAGGTTGTCGGGCACCTTGCGACCCGCTCGCTCGTGATTGGCCGCCTGCTTCTGCAGGCTGCTGCGCTGATTGCGGATTGACTGCAGATTGCCCTGGGACAGGCCAATCACGCTGTCCAGCTCGGCCAGTTTGCGCGTTTCAGCCCGCTCCACATCCTCAACGCTGGCGTACAGCCGCAGCAACTGCGCATCCGACGCATCGCGCGCCTTCTGCGCCTGCAGCCGGGCAAACTCTTCAGCAGTGGGTGCCGGCGGCACCTCACGCACCACCCGCCCCTGCTCATTGAGCACCTGGTAACCGCGGGAGATATGCTGGGGCGGCACGCCGTGCCGATCGAGCACGACCACCCCGCGCTCATCGACATAGCGATACAGCTCGGCAGCCGAGGCCAATACCGGGCATATGGCGCCCAGCAGGAGCAGCGAACGAACGGCTACCGAAATACGCATGAATGAATACCTATCCTGGTTCAGATTCCATACTGCTCGCGGTAAGCCTGTACCGCCGGCAGGTATTGTTTTAGTTGAACGTCATCGGCGAGATATTCCAGCACTTGTTCCAGGGACACAATACTGATTACCGGCATTCGATAATCACGTTCAACTTCCTGAATCGCCGACAGCTCGCCCTGCCCTCTTTCCTGGCGGTTCAAGGCAATGAGCACACCGGCCGCCTCGGCGTTCTGTGCCTGGATGATCTGCATCACCTCACGAATAGCGGTGCCCGCGGTGATCACGTCATCGACGATCAGCACACGACCGGCCAATGGCGCACCGACCAGCGTGCCGCCTTCGCCGTGATCCTTCGCTTCCTTACGGTTAAAGCACCACGGCAAGTCGCGCTGATGCTGCTCGGCAAGCGCAATGGCCGTCGCGGTCCCCAACGGAATGCCCTTGTAGGCCGGACCGAAGATCACGTCGAACTCCAGACCGCTCTGCATCACTGCCGAAGCGTAGAAACGCCCTAGCTGAGCCAGTGCGTTACCACTGTTGAACAGGCCCGCATTGAAGAAATATGGGCTGGTGCGGCCCGACTTGAGAGTGAACTCACCGAAACGCAGCACGCCGCGCTCGATGGCGAAGCGGATGAACTCGCGCTGGTACGCCTGCATGAAGAAATTTCCCGGAAAACCACTGTTTTAGCTAATTGCGGAGAGCTTGGGTTATCATACACGCACGTGTTTTTAGGGGCCATTTATGCGGATCATCAGTGTCAACGTGAATGGCATTCAAGCGGCGGCACAGCGAGGATTGCTCAGCTGGCTGCAAGCGCAGAATGCCGATGTCATTTGCCTGCAGGATACCCGCGCCTCTGCCTTGGAACTCGACGACCCGGCCTACCAGCTGGACGGTTACTTTCTCTATGCCTGCGATGCCGAGATTCCGGAGCAGGGAGGCGTGGCGCTCTACTCCAGGCTGCAACCCAAAGCCGTGATCACCGGCCTGGGCTTCGAGACGGCGGATCGCTACGGGCGTTATCTGCAGGCCGATTTCGACAAGGTCAGCATTGCCAGCCTGCTGGTGCCTTCGGGCCATGGCGGCGACGCCAACCTGAATCACAAGCTCAAGTTCATGGACGACTTCGCCCATTATCTGGACAAGCAGCGCCGCAAGCGCCGCGAGTACATTTACTGCGGCTCGCTGTACGTCGCCCATCAGAAGCTGGACGTGAAGAACTGGCGCGACTGTCAGCAGGATCCGGGCTTTCTCGCGCCCGAGCGCGCCTGGCTGGACGAGATCTTCGGCAACATGGGCTATATCGACGCACTGCGCGAGGTCAATCGCGAAGGTGACCTGTTCAGCTGGTGGCCGGATACCGAACAGGCCGAGATGCTCAACCTCGGCTGGCGCTTCGACTACCAGATTCTCACTTCAGGCCTGCGCCGCTTCGTGCGCAGCGCGCGCCTGCCGCGCCAGCCGCGCTTCTCGCAGCACGCCCCGCTGATCGTCGATTACGACTGGACGCTGAGTCTGTAAGCCCGCGTTGGCGGCCGGCGCGAAACGTGTCGGCCGCCGCTCAGCTGCCAACCGAAGGCCGAAGCCGCCCTATTTGACGATCCGCCAACAGAACGGATAGCGGTAGGGCTTGCCCTCGTTGGCGCGAATACCGGCGATCACCACCAGTACCAGCGCCACCACGCTCACCAGCACCATCAGCGGAAAGCCGATGAGGATCCAGGCCAGCACGCCGCAGATCATCATCGCGATGCTGAAGGTCAGCTGAAAATTCAGCGCCTCCCTGCCCTGCTGATCGACGAAAGGGTCCATGTCCTTCTTCAGCTGCCAGACGATGAGCGGACCGATCACGTTGCCGATCATGGGTGCCAGAAACCAGAAGAATGCCGAGTAATGGCAGAACATCGCCCACTGGCGCGCTTCGCGACTGGGCAACGGCACGAGATCCTGATCGGTCATTTCGCCTACCTCTCGCTCAGTCCGCCAGCGCCGCGCGCTGTAGCTCGAACAGCTGGCGCACGCCATCATGGGCCAGAGCCAGCATCGCATTGAGTTCCTCAGGATGGAACGGTGCACCCTCGGCCGTGCCCTGCACCTCGATAAAGCCGCCTGCGTCGGTCATCACGACGTTCAGATCGGTTTCAGCCGCCGAATCTTCCAGATAATCCAGATCCAGTACCGGTTCGCCCCGATAGATACCGACCGAAACCGCCGCAATCATCTGCTTGATCGGATCGCCCGACTTCAGGCCGCCACGCTTCTTCAGCACCTTGAGCGCGTCGATCAGCGCAACCATGGCTCCGGTGATCGATGCGGTACGGGTACCGCCGTCGGCCTGGATCACATCGCAATCCACGAACAGCGTGTTCTCGCCAAGCTTGCTCATATCCAGAGCGGCGCGCAGCGAGCGACCGATCAGACGCTGGATCTCCAGCGTGCGCCCACCCTGCTTGCCTCGCGAAGCCTCACGCTGGTTCCGCTCACCGGTAGCGCGGGGAAGCATGCCGTACTCGGCAGTCAACCAGCCCTGTCCCTGTCCTTTCAGGAAGCGCGGGACGCCGGTTTCGATGCTGACCGTGCAGATCACCTTGGTATCGCCGAACTCCACCAGCACCGAGCCCTCGGCGTGCTTGGTGTAGTTGCGGGTGATGCGGATCGAGCGCAGCTGATCGGCGGCACGGCCACTGGGTCGCTTCATGGATACGTCCTGCTAGAGAAGAAAGTGAGCGGCATTATAGAGCCCATTACCGGGGAAAAGGGTCGCGGCCGTCCGGCGATCGCTGCAGTGATGGCCGGTTTTACTTTACAATCCTCCGCCTTTCGCAGCCCGCATTCGAGAGGTATCCCCGATGGTCCACAGCATGACGGCCTTTGCCCGCAGCGAGCAGGCCGGCACCCATGGCACCCTCAGCTGGGAAATCCGCTCGGTCAACCATCGCTATCTGGAGCCGCACCTGCGCCTGCCGGAAGCCTTTCGCGACCTCGAAGGTGCGGTCCGCGACGCCCTGCGCAAGGGTCTCTCGCGCGGCAAGGTCGAATGCACCCTGCGCTTCTCCGAAGAAAACAACCGCACCGCGCTGCAGGTCGACCGCGAGCGCGCCAGTCAGTTGATCGCGGCCGCCGAAAGCGTTGCTGCACTGATCAGCCAACCCGCAGCCATCGACCCACTGCAAGTGCTTGGCTGGCCAGGCGTGCTGGTAGGTGACGCGCTCGACCCACAGGCACTCAACCAGAGTGCTCTGCAGCTGTTCCACGATGCCCTCGAACAGCTGAAGGAAGGTCGCCGCCGCGAGGGCGAGGAGCTGGCCAAGCTGCTCAACGAGCGCCTGGACAGCATCCTCGAAGAAGTCGCCACGCTGCGCGAGCAGGTGCCGCAGATGCTCGCAGCCCAGCGCCAGAAAATTCTCGACCGCTTCGCCGAGATGCGTGCCGAGCTCGACCCACAGCGTCTCGAGCAGGAAATGGTGCTATTGGCGCAGAAGAGTGATGTCGCCGAAGAGCTCGACCGCCTGAGCACCCATGTAACGGAAGTGCGCCGCGTGCTCAAGACCGGCGGCGCGGCTGGACGCCGCCTCGACTTCCTCATGCAGGAACTCAACCGCGAAGCCAACACCCTCGGCTCGAAGGCGTTCGATCCGCGCAGCACCCAGGCCGCGGTCAATCTCAAGGTATTGATCGAGCAGATGCGCGAGCAGGTGCAGAACCTCGAATAACCATCAGCTGCCTTAGCGGCTGGTCTATTTTTGTCCCACAGCATTCATAGCGCTTTCCAGGAACCCGTCATGTCCGCCACCACCGGTACGCTCTATATCGTTTCCGCGCCTTCCGGGGCCGGCAAGACCAGCCTGGTCAAGGCGCTGGTCGATGCACAACCGCAGGTGCGGGTGTCGGTTTCCCACACGACCCGCGCCATGCGCCCGGGCGAGGTCGACGGGGTCAACTACCACTTCGTCAGTCGCGAGGATTTTCTCGCCCGGCTGGAGCGCAACGAATTTCTCGAGCATGCCGAAGTATTCGGCAACCTGTACGGCACCTCGCAGCGCTGGCTGGAAGGCACCCTCGCCGAAGGCTTCGACCTGATTCTGGAAATCGACTGGCAGGGCGCCCAGCAGGTGCGTCGGTTGATGCCACAGGCCAAGTCGATCTTTATCCTGCCACCGACCCAGGAAGCCCTGCGCCAGCGTCTCAACAACCGCGGCCAGGACAGCGACGAGATCATCGAAAAACGCATGCGCGAAGCGGTAAGCGAAATGAGCCATTACGTCGAGTACGACTATCTGGTGATCAACGACGACTTCGCTCATGCCCTGATCGACCTGCAATCGATCTTCCGCGCCAACCAGCTGATACAGACGACCCAGCAGCAACGCCATGCCCGCCTGCTCGGCGAACTGCTGGCGTAGCTCGGTTGGCGCACAGCCCGCAGAAACAGCGCTTCCATTAAGGCTGGTGATTTTTTAGACTACTCCGTCCGCTCGCCCATTCGGGCACGCTCTACCGCTATTGATGAGGAACACCATGGCCCGCGTTACCGTTGAAGATTGCCTGGACAACGTCGATAACCGCTTCGAGCTGGTCATGCTCGCTACCAAGCGCTCGCGCCAGCTGGCCACCGGTGGCAAGGAGCCCAAGGTCCCATGGGAAAATGACAAGCCGACCGTCGTCGCCCTGCGCGAAATCGCTTCCGGCCTGGTCGACTACGATGTCATTGCACAGGACGAGATCGTTGACGACGAACCGCTCTTCACCCAGTACGAGGAAGAGCCGAACGAGGCCATCTGAATAAATGCCAGGTCGAAGTCGAACCGATAACATCGAAGCCTGCTGGCAAGGAGCACTGTCTTGCCAGCCATAGACGCGCTTGCGGATCGTCTATCGACCTACCTAGGCCCGGACCAGGTGAATCTGGTTCGCCGCGCCTACTTCTATGCCGAGCAGGCCCATGACGGGCAGCGCCGGCGCAGCGGTGAAGCCTACGTCACCCATCCCCTCGCGGTAGCCAACATCCTCGCCGACATGCACATGGACCATCAGAGCCTGATGGCCGCGATGCTGCATGACGTCATTGAAGACACCGGCATTCCCAAGGAAGCGCTGGTTGCCCAGTTCGGCGAAACCGTGGCTGAGCTGGTCGACGGGGTCAGCAAGCTGACCCAGATGAACTTCGAGACCAAGGCTGAAGCCCAGGCCGAGAACTTCCAGAAGATGGCCATGGCCATGGCCCGCGACATCCGCGTGATCCTGGTCAAGCTCGCCGACCGCCTGCACAACATGCGCACGCTGGAAGTGCTGGCCGGCGAAAAGCGCCGCCGCATCGCCAAGGAAACCCTGGAAATCTACGCGCCCATCGCCAACCGGCTGGGCATGCACACCATGCGCGTGGAGTTCGAGGACCTGGGCTTCAAGGCCATGCATCCGATGCGTTCTGAACGCATCCGGGCAGCCGTGCGCCGTGCTCGTGGCAACCGCAACGAGATCGTCGAGAAGATCGAGCAGTCGCTGATTCACTGCCTGGAACGCGAAGGCCTGGAAGGTGAGGTGCTGGGGCGCGAGAAGCACCTGTACAGCATCTACAAGAAGATGCGCGGCAAGCGCAAGGCGTTCCACGAGATCATGGACGTCTATGCCTTCCGCATCGTGGTGGACAAGGCCGACACCTGCTATCGCGTGCTCGGCGCGGTGCACAGCCTGTACAAACCGCTGCCGGGCCGCTTCAAGGACTACATCGCGATCCCCAAGGCCAACGGCTACCAATCCCTGCACACCACGCTGTTCGGCATGCACGGCGTGCCCATCGAGATCCAGATCCGCACCCGCGAGATGGAAGAGATGGCCAACAACGGCATCGCCGCGCACTGGCTGTACAAGTCCCCCGAGGACGAAGTGCCCAAGGGCACTCACGCCCGCGCCCGCCAGTGGGTCAAGGGTGTACTGGAGCTGCAACAGCGCGCCGGCAACTCGCTGGAATTCATCGAGAGTGTGAAGATCGACCTGTTCCCCGACGAGGTCTACGTCTTCACCCCCAAGGGCCGCATCATGGAGATGCCCAAGGGTTCCACCGCCGTCGACTTCGCCTATGCGGTGCATACCGATGTCGGCAATACCTGCATCGCCTGTCGCGTCAACCGTCGCCTGGCGCCGCTGTCACAGCCACTGGAGAGTGGCTCGACGGTGGAGATCGTCACCGCACCGGGCGCGCGGCCGAATCCGGCCTGGCTGAACTTCGTCGTCACCGGCAAGGCGCGCACCCATATCCGCCATGCACTGAAGCTGCAGCGCCGCTCGGAATCGATCAACCTCGGCGAGCGCCTGTTGAGCAAGGCGCTCAGTGGCTTCGAGACCAGCCTGGAAAAGATCAGTCCCGAGCGCATCCAGCAGGTACTCACCGAGTACCACATGGAATACGTCGAGGATCTGCTGGAAGACATCGGCCTGGGCAACCGCATGGCCTATGTGATCGCGCGCCGCCTGATCCTGCGCGACGACGAGCAGGCGCCAGCGCTCGAAGGCCCACTGGCGATTCGCGGCACCGAAGGGCTGGTACTCAACTACGCCAAGTGCTGTACCCCGATCCCAGGCGATCCCATCGTCGGCCACCTGTCCGCCGGCAAGGGCATGGTGGTGCACCTGGAAACCTGTCGGAACATCGCTGACGTACGCCACAACCCGGACAAATGCATCCAGCTGTCCTGGTCAAAGGATGTCACCGGCGAGTTCAACGTCGAGCTGCGCGTCGAGCTGGAGCACCAGCGCGGCCTGATCGCGCTGCTGGCCGGCAGCGTCAATGCCGCCGACGGCAACATCGAGAAGATCGGCATGGACGAGCGCGACGGCCGCATCAGCGTCGTGCAACTGGTGGTGAGCGTGCACGATCGCGTGCATCTGGCCCGGGTGATCAAGAAGCTGCGCGCGATCAAGGGCGTCACCCGCATCACCCGCGTCAAGGCCTGACCCCCGTCGACTCCGACCTATCAGCAAAACGCCACGGCTGGCCGCTCTCGCCGCCAGCCATTATGCTGGCTGCCCGTTGCGCAATTTCCAGAGGAGTTTCCATGAGCAAGACCGTGATCAACACCGACAAGGCCCCGGCCGCCATTGGCACTTACTCCCAGGCCATCAAGGTCGGCAATACCGTCTACCTGTCCGGACAGATCCCGCTGGATCCGAAGAGCATGGAGCTGGTGGAAGGTTTCGAAGCGCAGGCGGTGCAGGTGTTCGAAAACCTCAAGGCAGTGGCCGAAGCCGCAGGCGGCTCGCTGAAGGACATCGTCAAGCTCAACATCTTCCTCACCGACCTGGGCAACTTCGCCACCGTCAACGAGGTGATGAGCCGCTACTGCCAGCAGCCGTACCCGGCCCGCGCCGCCATCGGCGTCGCCGCGCTGCCGAAGGGCGCGCAGGTTGAAATGGACGCGGTTCTGGTCATCGACTGACCGGACGCCTGCCGGCGCGGCGCCAGTCGCCGCGTCATCGACTCAACGCACCAGAATTTCGACCCGCCGATTGCGCGGCTCGGCCGTGGCATCCGGCGTCGCTATCAGCAGATTGCGCTCGCCGTGGGATTCCACCCGCAACTCCATCGCCTCCAGCCCCTTGACGCGCAGTAGCTCGGCAACCGCCTGGGCGCGTCGCAGACCGACCTGCTCGTTGGCCGCACGATGCCCCAGGGTATCGGTATGGCCGATCACCGTTACCACCGGATAATCCCGACGACGAGCCGCCAGCAGAACGCCGTCGAGCAGCTGCTCAGCGGCACCGTCCAGCTGACCGGATGGCGCAAGATGCAGGGTGAATCGCTCCGGCAGAGCCGGTTGAGCCGCCAGCGCGCGGTCAAAATCCGCCTTGCGCCGCACATCCGACACGGCGAATGCCAGCCCCGCGGCGATCGCGATGCCCTGCCCGGAAGCGTCCAGCCGACGCTCGCCATCTTCTCCGAGCACCACACCACCGAGCCCACCGCCATTGTCCGCCAGCATCACGTAGGACTGCTGGGCACAGCCAGCCAGCGTCGCCATTGCCAGCAGTGCCATGGTTTTCGTCAGCGATATCGGCTTCACGGCCCCACCTTCATCAGCACCTGGCCGCCGCGCACGCCGATCCGGCCGTCCGGCGTCTCGATGGAGATTGCCTGCGGATCGAGGCGGGCCATGTCGCCCGCAATCAGATTGAGAGTGCCCCGGTTGAGCGTCGCGCGCAGCCGCAGCTCATCCGCGGCGGGGGCGAAGCGGTAGTCATCCAGCGTCAGCTCGCTGTGCGGGCCGAACGACAACACGCTGCCGTCACCGAGGATCACTCCCAACGCTCCTTCAGCACCGGTACTCAACCCGACGCCCGGGACGATCGCCTGGCCGACCTTGGCGGCATTGGTATAGCCACGGCTGCTGATATAGGCGGCGCCTTCCACCCGCGCCACATGCCCTACGGGCTCGGGCAGGTTCTCGGCCAAGGCAGGCCCGATCCAGACGGCGGCGACCATGCAGGAGGCTCGCAATAGGTAGTTGTGAGGACTGATCATCGAAGCTCTCATCAGTAAGGCAGAGGGAGCGATGCCGTTCGGCTCCACCGGAGTAAGGCAGTGCAAACCGGCAAAAAATCCCTCGGCCGTTTCGTTTTCATAAATCCATGTGTTTCAACACCGCTTTACGCGCATGCCCATCGGTTCCGTGGGTAACCGGTCATTCGTCGCAAACCCCATCGCCGTTCGTCGCGCAATCATTCAGGGAGCCCCGCTTGCCGTATCCTCGCCGCTGTCGGTTGATCAATAACTGACCAGCGGTCTGGCACAGAACAGCATCCATAAGCTAGCGACCGCACGCACCTTTGCCTTGTGCGCCAGCGGGTACTCCCCGCGCCAGAAAACTGTGGTCTGCCCACTTCGGGCAGTGTTTATCGATGCGTCGGGTCTGGCCCGATTGGATGTGAAATGAAGAAACCACGCCTACTCCAGGGTCGCCGCGGCCTTGCGTTGTCCGTTCTTTCCCTGCTGCTGCTCGCGGCTGTCGCCCTCTGGCTGGTACAACCCAGCGCACCGGCGGACAGCCCCGCCGCCGGCTCGGCTGCCGCCATGCTCGGCGAGCTGCAGAGCTCGCGCGAAAGCTGGGAAGCCAACCGCGGTGACCTGTCGCGGCTGATGGGTGACCTGCGCGGCGGCGCCATTGCCAGCGCCGCGCTGGGTGCCGATGCGGTTTACGTCACCACCACCGGCGAGCAACGTTACTGGGTACCGGACCAGTCCGGGCGGGTTGCCGCTCTGCTGCTCGATCAGTACGCCGCCAGCGGCGCGGAGTTGTTCCCGCTGGCGATGTTCCAGACCGACGCGGAGAAGCCGTTCTACAAATTCCTGCTGCCCTACTCGCCGATCGCCCTGCTGCTGATCGGCGCGGCGATCTTCTTCGCCATGAAGACCCGCGGCTTCGACGTGCAGCGCAAGGGCAGCGGCGTGACCTTCGCCGATGTCATCGGCGCCGCGGAGGCCAAGCAGGCCCTCAGTGACGTCACCGCCTATCTGCGCGATCCGGCCGCCTATGCGCGCCTGGGCGCCCGACCGCCGAAGGGCGTGCTGCTGACCGGCGAACCCGGCACCGGCAAGACCCAGCTGGCCAAGGCGCTGGCGAGCGAGTCGAATGCCAGCTTCATCCAGGTCACCGGCAGCGACTTTTCGTCGATGTACTTCGGTGTAGGCATCCAGAAGGTCAAGTCGCTGTTCCGCACCGCGCGCAAGCAGGCGCCGTGCATCATCTTCATCGACGAGATCGACGGCATCGGCAAGCGTGCGGAACAGACCCGCTCCAGCGACGCCGAGAGCAACCGCATCATCAACCAGTTCCTTGCCGAGATGGATGGCTTCGATGGCGCCGCCGGCGTGCTGGTCCTCGGCGCCACCAACTTCCCGAACTCGCTCGACCCGGCGCTGGTACGTGAAGGCCGCTTCGACCGCTCCATCGCCGTCGGCCTGCCCGGCCTCGACGATCGTGAAGCGCTGTTCCGCCTGTACGCCGGCAAGATCACTGCCGCGGCGGAGCTGGATTTCCCGCAGCTGGCGCGCAATACCGTCGGCCTCACGCCGGCCGCGATCGCCTATATCGTCAACCATGCCGCGCTGCTGGCGGCCCGCGCGGGCGCCAGACAGGTCGATATGGCGCACTTCGTCGACGCGGTGGAAACCTGCCGCATCGGCGAGCAGCCGTCCGGTGTGACGCCGATGTCGCCGACCGATCGCAAGCGCATTGCCGTACACGAGGCCGGCCACGCGCTGGTGGCGGCGGCACTGAATGTCGGCCGGGTCGAGAAGGTCACCATCCTTCCGCGCGGCCAGGCACTCGGCGTGACCCTGGTGACGCCGGTGGAAGACAAGCGCCTGCACATGTACTCCGAGCTGCGCAATCGCATCCAGATGCTGCTGGCCGGGCGCGGCGCCGAGCAACTGTACTTCCATGAGGTGTCTTCGGGTGCCGGGCAGGACCTGCAGGAAGCCTCGAAGATCGCGCTGTCGATGGTCGGTGCCCTGGGTATGGGCCCGCGCGGCTCGCTGCTGAGCTTGCAGGCCGTGCGTGATGCGCACCTGGAAAGCGATCCGCGCGAAGCACTGGAGGCGGCCGACGAGCTGCTGCAGCAGCTCAATCAGGATTGCCTGGCGCTGCTCCAGCGGCTCAAGCCCGCCCTCGATCACATCACCGAGCGCTTGCTCGAATGCGAGACGGTCGCCGGCGAAGAAGTCCTGGCGGCCGTCGCACAGGTGCCCGCCGACCGCGCCCATGCCGTCTCGCCGCTGCACGGCCCCGCCACAGGCCTGGAGCGTGTCGCGGCCTCAGGCTTCGACGACAGCACCGGGGCGCTGTTCGATCTGGTCGCCGGCGAGCCGAAGGACACTGCCGAACCGGAAGGCCCCGGCATGGCCTGAAACATTGCCTGAACGCTCGGCAACGCCCGAGTGCTCAGGGCAACAGCACCAGCCGATTGGGCAGCTCGTTGCGCTCGTGAGTCTTCGGCACATGCTGCGCCAGCAGCGCGCCGCTGGCCTCGATGCAGCCGAGAAAGCCTTCCAGCACCTGCCCCTGTTTCACCCGATCGGTGAAACAGGCGACGATGGATTCCCAGGCCGCATTGTCGATGCGGCTGGATATGCCGCGGTCGACGAGAATCTCCACATAACGCTCGGCTTCGGAAACGAAGATCAGGACGCCGGTATCAGCATCGGTGTGATGCAGATTGAGCTCGATGAACTGCCGCCGCGCCAGGTTGCAGGCACGCCAGCAGCGCACCGAACGCGGAATCAGCCGGCTGGTCAGTGCCGGCATGCGGAATAGCACCGCCAGCACGATAAAGGTCGCCCACTGCACCAGCAGCAGTTGCCAGGCACCGAGCCAACCGCTGAAGAACAGCAGCGCCCCCGGTAGCAGCAGCGCAATCAAACTGGCCCAAAGCAGCGGAATGTAGCGGTAGTCGTCTGCCTGCGCTGCCAGCACCGTTACCAGTTCGGCATCGGTATTGCGTTCGACCTGCTCAATCGCCTCGGCCACCTGTCGCAGTTCGCTTTCGCTGAGTAAGGTCATCGTTCATCCATTATTGAATTACCAGCCGCCGGAAGCACCACCGCCGCCGAAGCCACCACCGCCACCACCGAAGCCGCCGCCGCCGAAACCACCACCACCGAAGCCGCCACCACGGCCCATGCCGCCAAGCAAGGCACCCAGCAGCAGGGCGCGCCGGCCACCCCCGCGGCCACCGCGACCACCGCCGATGACGAAGATCGCCACCAGCATGAGGAAGAAGCCGAGAATCCCGAGGCCGCCGGGTTGTTGCTGGCCCATCGGCATCACTGGTCGCAGCTCGGCAGGCAACGCGTCGCCGCCGAGCACGGTGATGATCGCCTCCGCCCCTTCGGTTATTCCGGCGGCGAAGTCGCCGCGCTGGAATGCCGGCGCGATGATCCGGTTGATGATCACCGAGGATTGCGCGTCGGTGAGCCGGCCTTCGAGGCCGTAGCCGACCTCGATGCGAATCTTGCGGTCATCCCGGGCGACGATCAGCAGCGCACCGTTGTCCTCATCCTTCTGCCCGATGCCCCAGCTGCGGCCCAGCTCCAGCCCGAACTCCTCGATGCTGCGCCCGCCCAGGTCCGGCACGGTGACCACTACCACCTGTTCACCGGTCGCCTGCTCGTGCCCGGCCAGCATGCTGGTCAGGCGCGCCTCGGCCTGGGTATCGAGCAGCTCGGCGCGATCGACCACGCGGCCGGTCAGCGCCGGCAAATCGCTTTCCTGAGCAACGAGGCCTGCGGTCCAGAGCAGCAGGACCAGCAGTAGCGGAAACCTGGACGTCATTGAAACTGCACTTGCGGCGCTTGCTCGGCGTTCTCGGCCGTCGCCTCGAAGTTCTCGCGGATCGGCATATCGCTGTACATCAGCTTGTGCCAGATACGGCCGGGAAAGGTGCGGATCTCGGTGTTGTAGCGCTCCACCGCCGCGATGAAGTCGCGACGTGCCACCGCGATGCGGTTCTCGGTACCTTCGAGTTGCGACTGCAGCGCAAGGAAGTTCTGGTTCGATTTGAGCTCCGGGTAGCGCTCGGACACCGCCATCAGCCGGCTCAGGGCGCCGGTCAACTGGTTCTGCGCCTGCTGGAACTGCTGCAGCTTCTGCGGATCGTCGAGGGTATTGGCGTCGACCTGAATCGAGGTGGCCTTGGCCCGCGCTTCCACCACCGCAGTGAGGGTTTCCTGCTCCTGACGGGCGAAGCCCTTGACCGTCTCGACGAGATTGGGAATCAGGTCGGCACGCCGCTGATACTGGTTCTCCACTTGCGACCAGGCGGATTTCACCTGCTCGTCATAGCGGGGGATGTTGTTGATACCGCAGCCGGCCAGCAGCCAGGACATGAGGACGACAACGGTCAGTTGCCAGGTGTAGCGAAAACGCTGCGTATGCATGGTGCGCTCGTCCATTCTGTTAACCAGTACGCAGATAAGAATAGCCAAGGGCCATAAGAGTTCAGGTCGACGATGAAACTCCCTGCGCCGCGGACAGCGTCCACGGTGCCCGCACCAGCAGGGCCGCGCAACGCGTCTGCAAGTGCTCGTGGAGCAGCCTTACCGGCTTGCTCAGCTGCGCACGGTGGGCGCAGAGCAGGCCGAGCGGCGCCGCTTCGCCGAGGCACTCCGGCAACAGTATTCGCAGACGATCGGCCGCCACATCATCGGCGATGTCCAGCCACGACTTGTAGGCCAGCCCGAGGCCGGCCAGGGCCCAGCGTCGCACCACATCGGCATCGTCGCTGACGCGGTCGCCAGCGACCTGCACGGTGCGCCCCCGGCGCCCTTCCTGAAAGCACCAGCGGTCATGCACGCGGCCGGCGAGCATGAAGCGCAGACAATTGTGTGCTGCCAGCTCGTCCAGCCGCTGCGGCGCGCCGTGGCGCTGCAGGTAGGCCGGCGAGGCGCACAGCACCCGGCGATTGCCGGCCGCCACCGGCAGCGCCACCAGGCTGGAATCCTGCGGCTCGCCGTAACGCAGGACCAGGTCCACCGGCTGCCGGAACAGGTCGGTCAACCCGTCGCCCAGCAGCAGGCGCAGCTGCAACTGCGGATGGCGCGCCTGGAATTCGTCGAGCCAGGGCAGCAGGACGTTGCGACCGAAGTCCGATGGTGCCGACAGCTGCAGCACGCCGCGGATCGCCTCGCGCCCGCCAGCGAGGGTCTGGGCGCCCTCGTGCAGGCTGGCCAGTGCCGCCCGGGCATGCAGCAGATACGCCTCACCCTCGGCAGTCAGGCGCAGGCTGCGTGTGGAGCGCACGAACAGTCGCGCCCCCAGGCTCGCCTCCAGGCGCTTCAAGGCCGCACTGGCCACCGCCGGCGACACGTCGAGCCCGCGCGCGGCCGCGGAAAGGCTACCGCTGTCGGCGGTGCGGACGAACAGCTGCAGGTCATCGATACGCAGCATTTTCAAAATCCTGTTGAAAGAGCCTCGCTTATCACCCCGTTTTTCCGCCGAGTCAAATAGCTGAGCATGCCCTCCCAACCGAATCCATACGGAGCAACAGCATGAAAGCGGTCGCCTACTTCCAATCCCTCGCCATTGACGATCCCCGCGCGCTGCAGGACGTGGAACTGCCCGAGCCGGTACCCGGCCCGCGCGATCTGCTGGTGGAGGTGCGCGCCATTTCGGTCAACCCGGTGGATACCAAGGTACGCCGCAACACGCAGCCCGAGGGCGGTCAGCCGAAGGTGCTGGGCTGGGACGTCGCCGGTGTGGTCGTCGGGGTGGGCAGCGAAGTCAGCCTGTTCAAGGTCGGCGACGAGGTGTTCTACGCAGGCTCCATCGCCCGCGCCGGCGGCAACAGCGAACGCCATCTGGTGGACGAGCGCATCGTCGGGCGCAAGCCGCGGAGCCTGAGCTTTGCCGAGGCCGCCGCACTGCCGCTGACTGCCATCACCGCCTGGGAGCTCTTGTTCGAACGCCTGCAACTGGTGGAAGGCCAGGGCGCCGGGCAGCGGTTGCTGATCGTCGGTGCCGCCGGCGGCGTCGGTTCGATCATGCTGCAGCTGGCCCGTCAGCTCACGAAGGTCAGCGTGATCGCCACCGCCTCGCGCCCGGAAACCCAGGCCTGGGCCCGCGAACACGGCGCCCATCATGTCATCGACCATAGCCAGCCGCTGCACGCCGAGCTGCAGCGCGCCGGTTTCGCCAGCGTCAGCCATGTCGCCAGCCTGACCCAGACCGATCAGCATTTCGACCAGCTGGTCGAGGCACTGGCGCCCCAGGGCCGCCTGGCGCTGATCGACGATCCGGCCCAGCCGCTGGACGTGATGAAGCTCAAGCGCAAGAGTCTGTCGCTGCACTGGGAGCTGATGTTCACCCGCTCACTGTTCGAGACGCCGGACATGATCGAGCAGCACCACCTGCTGCAGCGCGTCAGCCAGCTGGTCGATCTGGGCGTGCTGCGCACCACCCTCGGCGAGCACTTCGGCACCATCAACGCGGCCAACCTGCGCCGCGCCCATGCCCTGCTGGAAAGCGGCAAGGCCAAAGGCAAGATCGTGCTGGAAGGCTTCTGAGCTAGATAGCCTCCAGGCTAGATCACTCCGGCCGCGCGCAGGCCGGCGATCTGCTCGTCGCTCATGCCCAGCAGGCGCTGCAACAGCGCCTCGCTGTGCTCGCCGAGCAGCGGCGGCGGGTTGCGGTACGCCACTGGCGAAGCGGACAGCCGCAGCGGGCTGGCCACCTGCGGCACGCGGCCGGCCAGCGGATGCAGCATATCGACGTTCAGCCCGCGATGCTGCACCTGCGGGTCGGCGAACACCTGCGCCAGGTCGTTGATCGGCCCGCAGGGCACACCGGCCTGCTCCAGCGCACTGACCCATTCGGCCGTGGTGCGGAACACCGTGACCTGGCGGATCAGCGGAATCAGTTCGGCGCGATGGGCAACGCGCGCGCGATTGGTGGCGAAGCGGGCATCGGCCGCCCACTCGGGACGCCCGGCCCCCTCGCAGAACTTGCGGAACTGACCGTCGTTGCCGACGGTGAGGATGATGTCGCCGTCGGCAGTGGGGAAATCCTGATAGGGCACGATGTTCGGATGGGCATTGCCCATGCGCCTGGGCGCCACGCCGGTGGTGAGGTAGTTGAGCGCCTGGTTGCCGAGGCAGGCGACCTGCACGTCGAGCAGCGCCGTGTCGATATGCTGGCCCTCGCCGCTGCGTTCGCGATGTGCCAGCGCAGCGAGCACGCCAACGGTGGCGTACAGGCCGGTGAGGATATCGGTCAGCGCCACGCCGACCTTCACCGGCCCGGCGCCCTCCTCCGCATCGCTGCGCCCGGTCAGGCTCATCAGCCCGCCGAGGCCCTGGATCATGAAGTCGTAGCCGGCACGTGTGGCGTAGGGGCCGTCCTGGCCGAAACCGGTGATCGAGCAGTAGATCAGCCGCGGATTGATCGCCTTCAGGCTTTCGTAATCCAGCCCGTAGGCGGCCAGCCCGCCGACCTTGAAGTTCTCCAGCAGCACATCGCACTGCGCCACCAGCTCGCGGATGATGCGCTGGCCCTCGGGCCGGGTGAAGTCGACGGTCAGCGATTGCTTGTTGCGGTTGGCGGTCAGGTAATAGGCGGCCTCCGAAGTGTTCTCGCCGTGCTGGTCCTTGAGATAGGGCGGGCCCCAGTGACGGGTATCGTCGCCCGTGCCAGGGCGCTCGACCTTGATCACCTCGGCGCCGAGATCACCGAGGATCTGCCCGCACCAGGGCCCGGCGAGCACGCGCGACAAGTCGAGAACACGGATATGGGACAAGGCGCCGGGCATGGACGAAAACCTCGAAGCTCAAGTGAACGTAGGGTGGATCGGGGCGCGTAGCTGATGTTTCACCCATCCACCGTGCGTGGCCAACGGTGGATGAAAAGAGCGTCATCCACCCTACGGCAGCGTCAGAAGAACGCCTGAATGCCTGTCTGCGCGCGGCCGAGAATCAGTGCATGCACATCGTGGGTGCCCTCGTAGGTGTTCACCACCTCCAGGTTGACCAGGTGCCGGGCCACGCCGAACTCGTCGCTGATGCCATTGCCGCCCATCATGTCGCGCGCCATGCGCGCCACGTCGAGCGCCTTGCCGCAGCTGTTGCGCTTCATGATCGAAGTGATTTCCACCGCGGCGGTGCCCTCGTCCTTCATCCGGCCGAGGCGCAGGCAACCTTGCAGGGCCAGGCTGATCTCGGTCTGCATGTCGGCCAGCTTCTTCTGGATCAGCTGGTTGGCAGCCAGCGGCCGGCCGAACTGCTGGCGGTCGAGCACGTACTGGCGCGCGGTGTGCCAGCAGAACTCGGCGGCGCCCAGCGCGCCCCAGCTGATGCCGTAGCGGGCACTGTTCAGGCAGGTGAACGGCCCCTTCAGCCCGCGCACGTCGGGGAAGGCGTTCTCTTCCGGGCAGAACACGTTGTCCATGACGATCTCGCCGGTGATCGAGGCGCGCAGGCCGACTTTTCCGTGAATCGTCGGGGCGGACAGCCCTTCCCAGCCCTTTTCCAGCACGAAGCCGCGAATCTCGCCGGCGTCATCCTTGGCCCAGACCACGAAGACATCGGCGATCGGGCTGTTGGTGATCCACATCTTGCTGCCGGACAGGCGATAGCCGCCGTCGACCTTTTTCGCCCGGGTGACCATCGAGCCAGGGTCGGAGCCGTGGTTCGGCTCGGTGAGGCCGAAGCAGCCGATGTATTCGCCGCTGGCCAGCTTGGGCAGGTACTTCTGCCTGGTCGCCTCGTTGCCGAACTCGAAGATCGGCACCATCACCAGCGAGGACTGCACGCTCATCATCGAGCGGTAGCCCGAATCGATGCGCTCGACCTCGCGGGCGATCAGGCCGTAGCACACGTAGCTCAGCCCGCTGCCGCCGTAGGCTTCGGGAATGGTCGCACCGAGCAGGCCGGTCTCGCCCATCTCGCGAAAGATCGCCGGATCGGTGCGCTCATGGCGGAAGGCTTCCAGCACCCGCGGCGCCAGCTTGTCGGCGGCGAACTGCGCGGCGCTGGCCTGCACCATGCGCTCTTCTTCGGTCAGCTGCTGGTCGAGCAGCAGCGGGTCGATCCAGTTGAAGCTTGCTTTGCCGGCCATTCGGGGGCTCCTCTTGTTGTCTTCGGCACCGCAGGCGCGCGGGCGGGATGAGCTGATCCTAGGCGCCACGACAGCGCGTCGCAAACGAGGATTTCGCATCAAACTGTGCGTTTCCCTCACTCCGAGATAAGCTCTTCGTCCATTAGCAGGCTTATCCCGTGAGGTCTTTGCATAATGCGCCGCAAGATTCCCAGTACCGCCGCGCTGATCGCCTTCGAGGCCGCCGCCCGCCACGAAAGCTTCACCCGCGCGGCCGACGAGCTGGCGCTGACCCAAAGCGCCATCTGCCGACAGATCGGCGGGCTGGAGGGATTCCTCGGCCTGGCGCTGTTCCGCCGTTCGCGGCGCGGCGTGAAGCTGACCGCCGCCGGCCAGTCCTACGCCCGCCGCATCGCGGCGCAGCTGGACGCGGTGGAGCGCGACACGCTTTCGGTGATGGGCCAGCAAGGCGCGATGAGCCTGGAACTGGCCGTGGTGCCGACCTTCGGCACCCAATGGCTGGTGCCGCGCCTCAGGCATTTCCAGGCGCTGCATCCGGAGATCACGGTGAACCTGACCAACCGCACTAGGCCCTTTCTGTTTGCCGATACCGAGTTCGATGCTGCCATCTACTTCGGCGATGCCGACTGGTCCGGTACCGAGGCGCACTACCTGATGCCCGAGGACCTGCAGCCAGTCTGCAGCCCCGCCCTGCTGCGCGACGGTCAGCCGTTCACGACCCAGACCCTGGCCGAACTGCCGCTGCTGCAGCAGACCACCCGGCCCTATGCCTGGCGCCAATGGTTCGATTCGTTGGGGCTGAAAGTCGCCCGCGACATGACCGGCCCGCGGCTGGAGCTGTTCTCCATGCTGGCGCAGGCGGCCGAGCACGGCATGGGGGTAGCGCTGATTCCGCCGTTCCTGATCCAGCGGGAACTGGCCGAGGGGCGGCTGGTGCTGGCGCATCCGCACGCCTATCGCAGCGAGACGCGGGCGTACTACCTGATGATTCCGGAGCGCAAGGTGGAGTCGGCGGGGCTGGTGGCGTTTCGGGATTGGTTGAAGGAGGAAGCGAGGGTTTGGCGGGAGGGGGCGTAGGAAGGTGTGGGGATCTGGCACCAGGAAGGCGGTAGGGTGGAAGCCGCGCAGCGTTTTCCACCACAGGTGGCGCAGGTTTGGGCCTGACGAGCCAGGTGCCAGGACATCCCAGAAATGAGCGCGCCGGATCGCGGGCTCAGGGCGACACTACTTCTTCTTTTTCGGCTTCAGGTATTTGGTCAGCCCCTGAAACCACATCACCAGCGCCGGATTCCCCTGGATCTGGATGTCCTTGTTCTGAATCCCCTGCATGAACGCCAGCTGCTTGTTCTTCGCCGTCATGGTGGCGAAGCCATAGGCGGCATCCTTAAACCCCAGGGAGAACGCCGGCTCACTCGCCGGGCCGCGCTTGCTGGTGACGCGCTGGTCTTTCACCACGAAGTGCCGGGCGACCTTGCCGTCCAGGGTGTGCAGCTGAAAGGTCAGATCCTTGTCGCCCAGCTGCTGCTGGAACTCGGGGTTGGTACGGCTGGCCTTGGCCATCAGGCGGCCAAGCATCCAAAGCAGAAAGCGGAATTTCATGGTGAGGTCCCGACCGGTACGAGAAAAGGCCGCATTGTAGTGGCTTGGTCGGCTGGGGAAAGGATGGGTACGAACGGGTCCGAGGCGGACCGGGCAGTCAGGTTGACCCGGAGCCCGCTGGCTCCGGGTTGGCGCAGCGTCAGTTGACCGCGTCTTTGAGCATCTTGCCGGGCTTGAAGGCAACGGTGTTGCTGGCCTTGATGGTCACCGGTTGCCCGGTTTGCGGGTTTTTCCCGGTGCGGGCGCCGCGGTGGCGCTGAACGAAGGTGCCGAAACCAACCAGGGTCACGCTGTCCTTGCGGTTCAGCGCGTTGGTGATTTCATCCAGCACGGCGTTGAGTACCCGATTGGCCTGATCCTTGGACAGGTCAGCCTTCTCGGCAATGGCTGCGGCGAGTTCCGGTTTACGCATGGGAAGCCTCTGAGACGTTTTTGTTGTTGTGTCCGTACTGTTCACAAGAACAGCGCTAAAGGCGCTGCAACAGCTCTAGGCTGGGGCAGACCCATGGAGAATGGCACGGCGCTAGCACCTGCGCCAGTCCCTCCGGACGCCGCGCAGCCTCAGCTGGGGGACTTTAGCGACAGAATTTGCGGTAGTTCCGCCAGCACTGGCGGCAGCTGCTTGTTCAGCGCCAGGCGTTCCTGTACCGCCGCACCGGTCAGGGCATAGCCGAGCAGTTGGCCCGAAGTACCGAGATAGAGCGCTTTGACGTCGTTACCCTGGGCTTCGACGGTCCAGTTTCCGGCACTGCCAACCGCAGGCAGGGAGACCACTACCGGGCATGCCGGGGTCTTCACCGTGATCGGCATGGGGCCGTAGCTGACAAAGGTAGGATTGCCAAACAGCGTTTTAGCCAGGGCTCGCGCCCCAGCCATCAGCGGCATCACGTAGAGCAGGCTGAGCCCTTCGACTTCGGCGCAATCGCCTAGGGCATAGACGTGTTCCGCCGAGGTCTTGAGCAGGCGATCGACGACGATGCCACGCTTGACCTCGAGCCCCGCCTCGGCAGCCAGTTCGATGCGCGGGCGCAACCCGACGGCACTGACCACCAGATCGCAGCCCCGCTGCGAGCCGTCGGACAGGGTCGCCTGCAGACCATCGGAGCTGCGCTGCAGGCGCTCCAGCGTAGCCCCGAGGTGAAAGCGCGCGCCGATGCCCTCCAGGCCGCGCTTCACCGCCTCGGCGGCCTGCAGCGGCAGCAGGCCGGGCATGACCTGCTCGCTGGGGGCGACCAGATCGACCTCGTGCCCCCCCAGCAGCAGATCATTGGCGAACTCGCAGCCGATCAGCCCGGCACCGAGGATCAGCACGCGACGCTTGCCGGCGGCAGCGGCACGGAAGCGGCCGTAATCGTGCAGGTCGTTGATCGGATAGACCGCGTCCGCCGCATCGCCCTCCACCGGCACCTGAATCGTCTGCGCGCCCCAGGCCAGCACCAGGTCGCGGTAGGGCACCGGCTCGTTGCCGATCCACACACGCCGATTCGCCGGGTCCAGACGGGTGACGCGGGTATGGGTACGAATCTCCGCGTTCAGCTGCTCGGCCATGGCGCCGGCGGTGGCCATGCCGAGATTCTCCGCGTTCTTGTTGGCGGCGAAACCGGTGGAAAGCAGCGGTTTGGAGTAGGAGCGCCCGTCGTCGGCGGTGATCAGCAACAGCGGCGTCTGGGGGTCCAGCTTGCGGAATTCCCGGGCCAGGTTATAGCCGGCCAGGCCGGTGCCGATGATGACTACAGGTGCGCTCACGATCTTGTTCTCCAGAGAAGCGTTGCGAAAGCGATCAGCCGATGGCGATCATTTCGAAGTCCATCTTGCCGACGCCGCAATCCGGGCACACCCAGTCTTCCGGCACATCTTCCCATGCCGTCCCAGGCGCGATGCCCTCGTCAGGCGCGCCCAGTGCTTCGTCATAGATATAGCCGCACACCACACATTGCCATTTTTTCATCGCTAACCTCGATGTTCCGTCGACTGCGACGCACGCTATACCAGAACGGCGCGCCGCACCAAACCCACAAATGAAAACGGGCGGCCTAGGCCGCCCGTTGCGCTACCGCCAGGCTTAGCCTGCGGCACCCACCAGCGGATCGCTGATGCCCATCACGTAGAACCCGATCAGGCCGATGGTGCCGGCCAGGATGAGGTAGTACAGGGTCGGCAGCATGGTCTTGCGCAGGGTGATTCCTTCGCGACCGAGCAGGCCGACGGTGGCCGAGGCCGCCACCACGTTGTGGATGGCGATCATATTGCCCGCCGCCGCACCTACCGACTGCAGCGCCACCATCAGCGCACCGGACAGCCCCAGCAGGCCTGCGGTGTTGAACTGGAACTGCGACAGCATCAGGTTGGACACGGTATTGGAACCGGCGATGAAGGCACCCAGGCCACCGACGGCCGGGGCGAAGAACGGATAGACACCGCCCACGCTGTTGGCCACCAGCTGCGCCATCGCCACCGGCATGGACACCAGGTCGGAGCCGTTCACGCCCGAGTTGATCAGAATCCGCACCATCGGAATGGTGAAGATCAGCACGAAACCCGCGCCGAGCAGGGTCTTGCTCGACTCGGAAATCGCCGCGCCCAGCTCCTGCGCCTTCATGCGGTGCAGGAAGAAGGTGATCAGCACCACGATGCAGAGAATCCCGCCTGGCAGGTACAGCGGCTCCAGCGTACCGGAAACGCCCGTTTCGCCGAGGATGTCCTTCCAGCCGAAGCTGAACGACATCAGCAGTGCCTTGAAGTCAGGGAATACCCGCGAGGCGACCAGCAAACCGGCCAGTACCAGGTACGGCGCCCAGGCCATCGGCACGGAGATCGGCGTCTTGCCGGCGACATCCTCGATCTTCATCTCGATCTTGCCCATCCACTCGGACGGCCATTCCTTCGCCGGAGCGAAGTCCCAGGTGTCCTTGGGCAGCAGGAAGCCGGCCTTGGCCGCCGGTACGACGATGGCCAGACCGACCAGCGCGCCGATCATCGAGGGGAATTCCGGTCCGAGGAACACACCGGCCGCCGCGTACGGAATGACGAAAGCCAGACCGGTGAACACCGCGAACGGCGCGACCGCCAGACCTTCGGTCCAGGATTTGTTGCGACCGAAGTAGCGGGTCATGATGCTGACCATGATCAGCGGCATGAGAATCCCGCACAGCGCATGGATGATCGCGACGCGCGAGAAGATCAGGTGGAAGAACACCTCCCAGTTACTGCCCACCGCCGCCAGCTGTTCGCTGATGCCGGTCTTGTCCAGACCCGCACCGACACCGACCAGGATCGGCGTGCCCACCGCACCGAAGGACACCGGCGTGGACTGCACCATCATCCCCATGACCACCGCCGCCAGTGCCGGGAAGCCCAGCGCGACCATCAGCGGTGCCGCCACCGCCGCTGGCGTGCCGAAGCCCGAGGCCCCCTCGATGAAGCAGCCGAACAGCCAGGCGACGATCAGCACCTGAACGCGACGGTCAGGACTGACATTGGAGAAGCCACGCCGAATCGAACTGATCCCCCCGGAATGTTTCAGCGTGTTGAGCAGCAGAATCGCACCGAAGATGATCCAGAGGATCGCCGCGGTGAGGATCAGACCCTGCAAGGTGGAAGCGATGACCCGGTTGAGGGTCATGTCCCAGGCCAGCAGGCCGATCAGCGCAGTGAGGACGAAAACCAGCGGCATGGCGTACTTGGCCGGCCAGCGAAAGCCGATCAGCAGCACACCCGCCAGCACCAGCGGCACGAAGGCCAGGATGGACAGTAGTGTTTGACTCATTTGTTGGGTCCCTGCGTTTTTTGTTGTGAACCGCTTCTATTGTGTCCGGGCACGCCCGGTGCTTCGCATGAAACGCCCCCACGCGGTGCGCTTCCCAACGGCCCGGCCGAAACCGTGCCGCTCATGCTCGAAAGCCCCGGACGCCAACTCGGCGCCTGGGGCTGCTGTCCTGCACCGCGTGCGCCTGGCTTCAGGCAGCACACGGTTTCCCCGGCCCTGTCAGGCCTGACTTGCCTTGTAGCGCTGACGCCACGCGTGCAGCAGCGGCTCGGTGTAGCCCGCCGGCTGCTCGCGGCCCTTGAACACCAGATCCGACGCTGCCTGGAAGGCGATCGACTGAGTGTAGTCGCTGGACATGGCGCGATAGAGCGGATCGCCGGCGTTCTGCTGATCGACCACCTTGGCCATGCGCTCCAGGGTCTCCTGAACCTGCTCGCGGCTGACCACGCCGTGGTGCAGCCAGTTGGCAATGTGCTGGCTGGAGATACGCAGGGTGGCGCGGTCTTCCATCAGGCCGACGTTGTGGATGTCCGGCACCTTGGAGCAACCGACGCCCTGTTCGACCCAGCGCACCACGTAACCGAGGATGCCCTGGCAGTTGTTGTCCAGCTCCTGCTGCTTCTCCTCAGCGCTCCAGGTGTCTTCGGCGACCACCGGAATGGTCAGCAGATCGTTGAGCAGCCGATCGCGCTCGGCCGCCAGGTCGATCTTCTCCAGCTCGCTCTGCACGGCCTGCACGTTCACCTGGTGGTAGTGCAGCGCGTGCAGGGTGGCGCCGGTCGGCGACGGCACCCAGGCGGTGTTGGCGCCGGATTTCGGGTGGCCGATCTTCTGCTCGAGCATGGCCGCCATCAGATCCGGCATGGCCCACATGCCCTTGCCGATCTGCGCCTTGCCGCGCAGGCCGCAGGCCAGGCCGACCAGCACGTTGTTGCGCTCGTAGGACTGGATCCACGGGGTGGATTTCATGTCGCCCTTGCGCAGCACCGGGCCGGCTTCCATGCAGGTGTGCATCTCGTCGCCGGTACGGTCGAGGAAGCCGGTATTGATGAACGCCACGCGGTGCTTGGCCGCGGCGATGCAGGCCTTGAGGTTGGCGCTGGTACGGCGCTCCTCGTCCATGATGCCCATCTTCAAGGTGTAGCGCGGCACACCGATGAGGTCCTCGACGCGACCGAACAGCTCGTCGGCAAAGGCGACTTCCTTCGGCCCGTGCATCTTCGGCTTGACGATGTAGACGCTGCCGGTGCGCGAGTTGCCCTTGCGCTTGAGATCATGCTTGGCGATCAGGCTGGTGAACACGCCGTCCATGATGCCTTCCGGAATCTCGCGGCCGTCTTCCAGCAGGATCGCCGGGTTGGTCATAAGGTGACCGACGTTGCGGATGAACAGCAGCGAGCGGCCGTGCAGCTTCAGCTCGCCGCCGTTGGGCGCGCTGTACTCACGGTCCGGATTCAGGCGGCGGACGAAGCTCGAGCTGCCCTTGGCCACTTCCTCGCTGAGGGTGCCCTGCACGATGCCCAGCCAGTTGCGGTAGGCCAGCACCTTGTCGTCGGCATCCACCGCGGCGACCGAGTCTTCGCAGTCGAGAATGGTGGAAACCGCGGACTCGACCAGCAGGTCCTTCACGCCGGCGGCATCGGTCTGGCCGATCGGGCTGTTCGGGTCGATCTGGATTTCGACGTGCAGGCCGTTGTTCTTCAGCAGCACGGCCTTCGGCTCGACCGCTTCACCCTGGAAGCCGACGAACTTCTCCGGCTGCTTGAGGCCGGTGACGCTGCCGTTCTCCAGGGTGACCTTCAGCTGACCGTCCTGCACGCGGTAGGCGGTGGCGTCGGCATGGCTGCCTTCGGCCAGCGGCGCGGCCTGATCGAGGAAATTGCGCGCGTAGGCAATGACCTTGGCGCCACGGACTTCGTTGTAGCCCGGCCCCTTCTGCGCACCGCCCTCTTCGGAGATGGCGTCGGTGCCGTAGAGCGCGTCATACAGCGAGCCCCAGCGGGCGTTGGCGGCGTTCAGCGCATAACGCGCGTTCATGATCGGCACCACCAGCTGCGGGCCGGCCTGGGTGGCGATCTCGCTGTCGACGTTGGCCGTCTCGATCTTCACCTCGCCCGGCACGGGCAACAGGTAACCGATGGACTCGAGGAAGGCGCGATAGGCCGCCATGTCCTTGATCGGGCCCGGATTGGCCTTGTGCCAGCTGTCCAGCTCGAGCTGCATACGGTCGCGCTCGGCGAGCAGCTCACGGTTCTTCGGCGCCAGGTCGTGGACCAGGGCGTCCAGGCCCTGCCAGAAGGCGGCGGCTTCGATACCGGTGCCCGGCAGGACTTCGTCTTCGATGAATCGCTGCAGATTGGCCGCAACCTGCAGGCGGCCCAGGGTTACACGCTCGGTCATCTGTCGTTCTCCTTGTCTGTTCAGTTGGCCAGGGCAGCGACGCCGGCCTTGGCGATCTGGGCGTCCTGCGCCGCGGTCACGCCGGAGACACCGACCGAACCGATGACCTGGCCGTCGACCACCAGCGGCACGCCACCTTCCAGCGAGCAGACCACCGGCGCGGAGAGGAAGGCACTGCGACCGCCGTTGACCATGTCCTCGTAACCCTTGGTTTCGCGACGGCCGAGGGCCGAGCTGCGGGCCTTCTCGGTGGCGATGTAGGAGGCGATCGGCGCGCAGCCGTCCAGACGCTCCAGCGCCAGCGGATGGCCGCCGTCGTCGGCGACGACGATGGTCACGGCCCAGCCGTTGGCCTGCGCTTCGGCACGGGCGGCGGCGAGGATGGTGGCGACTTCGGTCTGGCTCAGTACGGCTTTGCTTTTCATCTCGATTCTCCTGTCTTCGTATTTCGGTTGTTCGCTGGTCGCCCTGGCTGGGCGACCGAACCATGAGGCGTTGCTACTGCATCGATTCCTCGACCACTTCGATCCAGTGCTTGACCGGCGTGCGCCCGGCACCGTCGAGGTGGGTCTGGCAGCCGATGTTGGCGGTGACGATCACTTCCGGCTTGCCGCTCTCCAGCGCGTTGAGCTTGTTGTCGCGCAGCTGGTGGGAAATCTCCGGCTGGGTGATCGAATAGCTGCCGGCCGAGCCGCAGCACAGGTGCGCATCGGGCACCGCAGTGAGCTGGTAGCCCAGACGGGTGAGCACGTCTTCGACCGCGCCGCCGAGCTTCTGTGCGTGCTGCAGGGTGCACGGGCAGTGGAAGGCCATGCGCTTGTCGGCGCGCACGTCGAGCTTTTCCAGTTCGGCGCTGCGCAGCACTTCGACCAGATCCTTGGCCAGCTCGCTGACCCGCGCGGCCTTGGCGGCGTAGGCCGGGTCGTCCTTGAGCAGATGGCCGTATTCCTTGACGAAGGCACCGCAGCCGCTGGCGGTCTGCACGATGGCTTCGGCACCGGCTTCGATGGCCGGCCACCAGGCGTCGATGTTGCGCCGTGCGCGGTCCAGACCGGCATCCTGGGCGTTGAGGTGGTAGTCCACCGCGCCACAGCAGCCGGCTTCGCGCGCCGGGCTGACGCTGATGCCCAGACGGTCGAGCACGCGTGCAGCAGCGGCGTTGGTGCTCGGCGACAGGCTCGGCTGCACGCAGCCTTCGAGCATCAGCACGCGGCGGCTGTGCATCACCTGCGGGCGCGGCTTGGCCGGGCGGATCTCGCGCGGCAGGTGATCCTTGAGCGAGGCCGGCATCAGCGGCTTCAGCGCGTTGCCGGCGCCCAGCAGTGCCTTGAACAGGCCGGGACGCGGGATCACCGTACGCAGGCCGCCGCGCACGATGCGCTCGCCCAGCGGGCGCTGCACCTGCTGCTCGATGAAGTCGCGGCCGATGTCCAGCAGGTTGTGGTACTTCACCCCGGACGGACAGGTGGTTTCGCAGTTGCGGCAGGTCAGGCAGCGGTCCAGGTGCAGCTGGGTGCTCTCGGTCACCTCGCCGCCTTCGAACATCTGCTTCATCAGGTAGATGCGCCCGCGCGGACCGTCCAGCTCGTCGCCCAGCAACTGGTAGGTCGGGCAGGTGGCGTTGCAGAAGCCGCAGTGCACGCAGGAGCGCAGGATGCTTTCGGCTTCCTCGGCGCGCGGCAGTTTTTTCGCGGCTTCGCTCAGATTCGTTTGCATACGTCGTCAGACCTCGGAATACATGCGGCCGGGGTTGAAGATCCCCTGCGGATCCAGCGCGGCCTTGAGCTGGCGGTGATAGCGCAACAGCGGCGCCGACAGCGGCTGGAACGGATTGCTCGTGGCGCCTGCGGTAAAGCAGGTGGCGTGGCCGCCGACCTCGATAGCGATGCCGCGAATGGTCACCGCGTCGGCGTCGGACTTCAGCCAGCGCTGGGCACCGGCCCAGTCCACCAGCTGATCGCCCGGCAAGCCGAGCGCCGGCGTGTTGTTCGGCAGCGACAGGCGCCACAGCGGACGCGGGTCGGCGAAGAAGGCCAGGCGCTGCTCGCGCAGCTCGTTCCAGTAGCCAGGGTCGAGATCCTCGCCGCCGATGCGTTCGCGCGCGGCATTGACCGACCCTTCGCCACCTTCCAGGCGCAGGTAAAGGGCCTTGCCGTCATGGCTGGCGGCGCTGATCGGTACCGGCTGCTGGCCCCACTCGGCAAGCTTGAGCAGCGCGCGGTCGAGATCGATTTCCAGACGCAGGCTGGTGCACAGGCGCGGCTTGGGCAGCACCTTGAGCGAGACTTCGGTGAGTACGCCGAGGCAACCGAAGCTGCCGGCCATCAGGCGCGACAGGTCGTAGCCGGCGACGTTCTTCATCACCTCGCCACCGAAACGCAGGTGCTTGCCCTGGCCGGTGATGACCCGCGAGCCGAGCACGAAATCGCGCACCGAACCGCTCCACGGGCGACGCGGGCCGGACAGCCCGGCGGCGATCATGCCGCCGACGGTGGCGCCCTCGGCGAAGTGCGGCGGCTCGCAAGGCAGCATCTGCCCGGCAGCATCGAGCGCGGCTTCCAGCTCCGTCAGCGGCGTACCGGCGCGAACGGTGACCA
This sequence comes from Pseudomonas songnenensis, assembly GCF_003696315.1. Lineage (GTDB taxonomy): Bacteria > Pseudomonadota > Gammaproteobacteria > Pseudomonadales > Pseudomonadaceae > Stutzerimonas > Stutzerimonas songnenensis. The sequence goes on from NZ_RFFN01000003.1 coordinate 213,146, forward strand.
CCAGCTCGGTGGGATCGTAGCTGACGATGCCGCGGTGCTCGCGGGTATCGAGCAGCACACCGTCGGCCTGCCGCCCGAGAAAGCTCTTGCTGCCGCTGCCCTGGATGCGCAGCGGCGTGTTGGCGGCAAGCGCCTGGTTGACCTGGTCCAGCAACTGCGCGCTGGCGTCGTTGGCGATTACGGACATCAGAAACGCTCCAGTTCGGGGAAAGGCAGCTGGCCGTTGTGGATGTGCATGCGACCGAATTCGGCGCAGCGATGCAGGGTCGGAATGTTCTTGCCCGGGTTGAGCAGGCCGCTCGGGTCGAAGGCGGCCTTGACCGCATGGAACAGCGTCAGCTCGTCGGCGTTGAACTGCGAGCACATCTGATTGATTTTCTCGCGGCCGACGCCGTGCTCGCCGGTGATGCTGCCGCCCACCTTCACGCACAACTCGAGAATCTTGCCGCCCAGGTCTTCGGCGCGTTCCAGCTCACCGGGCTGGTTGGCATCGAACAGGATCAGCGGGTGCATGTTGCCGTCACCGGCGTGGAACACGTTCGCCACGCGCAGGCCGAACTGCTCGGACAGATCGGAAATGCCCTTCAGCACGCCCGGCAGCTCGCGGCGCGGGATGGTGCCGTCCATGCAGTAGTAGTCCGGCGAAATACGGCCGACCGCCGGGAAGGCATTCTTGCGCCCGGCCCAGAAGCGCACGCGCTCGGCTTCGTCCCTGGCCAGGCGCACTTCGGTGGCGCCGGCCAGCTTGAGCACTTCGCTGACGCGGGCGCAGTCGTCGTGCACGTCGGCTTCCACGCCATCCAGTTCGCAGAGCAGGATCGCTTCGGCATCCACCGGGTAACCGGCATGGATGAAGTCCTCGGCGGCGCGGATCGACAGGTTGTCCATCATCTCCAGGCCACCGGGGATGATGCCGGCGGCGATGATGTCGCCCACCGCACGACCGGCCTTCTCAACCGAGTCGAAGGCGGCCAGCAGCACCTTGGCCACCTGCGGCTTGGGCAGCAGCTTGACCGTCACCTCGGTGACGATACCGAGCATGCCCTCGGAGCCGGTGAACAGCGCCAGCAGATCGAAGCCCGGCGAATCCAGCGCATCGGAGCCGAGCGTCATGCGCTCGCCCTCGACGGTGAGGATGTCCACCTTGAGCAGGTTGTGCACGGTCAGGCCGTACTTCAGGCAGTGCACGCCGCCGGCGTTCTCGGCGACGTTGCCGCCAATCGAACAGGCGATCTGCGACGAGGGGTCCGGCGCGTAGTACAGCTCATAGGGAGCCGCGGCCTGGGAAATCGCCAGGTTGCGCACGCCGGGCTGGACGCGGGCGAAGCGGCCGGCCGGGTCCACTTCGAGAATCTTGTTGAAGCGCGCCATCACCAGCAGGATGCCCTGCTCCAGCGGCAGCGCGCCGCCGGACAGCCCGGTACCGGCACCGCGAGCAACTACCGGCACGCCGCGCTGGTGACACAGTTTGAGCAGCGTCTCGACCTGCTCGATGCGCTCGGGCAGCACCACCAGCAGCGGCGTGGTGCGGTAGGCGGAAAGCCCGTCGCACTCGTAGGGCTTGAGGTCCTCGCTGCGGTGGAGGATGTCCAGATCGGGTAGCTGCGCCTGCAGCTCGGCCAGCAGGGCGGCCTTGTCGACCTTGGGCAACGCACCATCGACGCGTTCGTCGTAGAGAATGTTCATGGCAGGTTCCGGTTCTCGTGGGTTGCAGCCAGCGCGAACGACTGCGGTGGAATGACGCATCTTTAACGTCGAAGATGGTCACCCGTCCATGAGCTAGACAACTGGTCCTACCAGTTTTTTGTAGTCGCCCGATGAAAGGCACTACCGAATGACCCTCCAGGCGGCACTGTTCCTGGTATGCAGCCATTCAGGGTAAACTCGCTCAAAACTGGTCCTACCAGTGGGGAACAAAGACATGCGGAACGAAAACCACAATGACCGTCGTCAAGTCGCCGATGTCGTCGCCGAACGCATCGAACGGCTGATCGTCGACGGCGTATTGAAGGTGGGCCAGGCGCTGCCATCGGAACGCCGCCTGTGCGAGAAGCTGGGCATTTCCCGCTCGGCGTTGCGTGAGGGCCTGCGCGTTCTGCGCGGGCGCGGCATCATCGAGACCTCCCAGGGTCGTGGCTCCTTCGTTGCCGAACTGTCGGGCAACCATGACGCCAGTCCGCTGATGCACCTGTTCAACTCGCAACCGCGGACGCTCTATGACCTGCTGGAAGTGCGCGCGCTGCTGGAAAGCGAATCCGCCCGGCTGGCGGCCTTGCGCGGCACCGACGCGGATTTCGTGCTGCTGCGCCGCCGCTACGAGGAAATGCTCGCCGCCCACGCCAGCGAGAACGGCGCCGACCCACGCGAGCATGCCCGCCTCGATCATGCCTTCCACCTGGCCATCTGCGAGGCCTCGCACAACCCGGTGCTGGTGCACACCCTGCAGTCGCTGACCGACCTGATGCTGAGCACCGTGTTCGCCTCGGTGAACAACCTCTATCACCGCCCGGCGCAGAAGCGGCAGATCGACCGTCAGCACTCGCGGCTCTACCACGCGGTGATCGAACGCCTGCCGGAACAGGCCCAACGTGCCGCGCGCGACCATATCCACGGCATTCGTGACAACCTCAAGGAGATCGAGCAGGAGGAACAGCGCCTGGTGCGCGCCACCATGCGCCTGGAAGGCTGGACCTGATCATTCTGTAGCGCCGCCGGCGCGACCCTACAGCCGCTGCAGGCGTCGGGTTGTCGCCTGCGTCCTGCAGCGGCCGGGCCGCATGCTAGACTCGCCGATCTTTCCGCTATGCCCGAACGCGCCGTGTCCGAATTCCTTGACTGGCTAAGTGCCGACCGCCTGCCCTCCCCCCTCGAACCTGCCCTGCATGACTGGCTCTACGTCGACAAAGGCTCGCTGACCCGCCGCCTGACGGAGCTGGCCGATGGCGCGTTCAGCGTGACGCCGCTGCACGAAGCCTGGCAGCCCCTGCGCGCCGACGAGTGCGCCGCGCTCGGCGTGCCGACAGAGAGCGAGGGCTGGGTGCGCGAGGTGTATCTGTGCGGCCATGGCCAGCCCTGGGTGTTCGCCCGCAGCGTCGCGGCACGAGCGCAGCTGGAGGATTCCGGCCTCGACCTGCAGCGCCTGGGCAATCGCTCCCTCGGCGAGCTGCTGTTCAGCGATCCGGCCTTCACCCGCGGCACGCTCCAGGCCCGCCATTACCCCGCGCACTGGCTGCCGGATGCTTGCCGTGTCGACGGCCTCTGGGCGCGACGCTCGTGCTTCCGCCAGAATCGCCTCGGCGTGCTGGTCGCCGAAGTGTTCCTGCCTGAGCTGTGGCAGGCTGCCGCCGTCACGCCCTGAGCGCGCCGCTCTGCATGCCCCCTTCCGCCAAGGAGAGCCGCTGATGTATCTGAAACTGCTGCAATCGTGCAATCGCCTCCACCCGCGCGCCTGGGACTTCATCCAGCTGATGCGCCTGGACAAGCCCATCGGCACTTACCTGCTGCTGTGGCCGACGCTGTGGGCGCTGTGGATTGCTGCCGAAGGCGTGCCCAGCGCGAAGAACCTGTTCATCTTCATTACCGGCGTGATCCTGATGCGCGCCGCCGGCTGTGTGGTCAACGATTTCGCCGATCGCAACTTCGATGGCCACGTGCAGCGCACCCAGGCGCGCCCGATGGCCGCCGGTCGGGTCAGCTCGCGTGAGGCCTGGACGCTGTTCGCCGTGCTGGTGGGCCTGAGCTTCGGCCTGGTGCTGCTGACCAACGCGACGACGGTCTACCTGTCCTTCGGCGCGCTGGCCCTGGCCGCCTGCTACCCGTTCATGAAGCGCTACACCTTCTACCCGCAGGTGGTGCTCGGCGCGGCATTCTCCTGGGGCATGCCGATGGCGTTCACTGCCGAAACCGGCAGCCTGCCACCGGAAGCCTGGCTGCTGTTCATCGCCAACCTGCTGTGGACGGTGGCGTACGACACCTACTACGCCATGGCCGATCGCGACGACGACCTGAAAATCGGCATCAAGTCCACCGCCATCCTCTTCGGCGAAGCGGACCGCGTCATCATCGTCACGCTGCAGGGCCTGGCCCTGTTCTGCCTGCTCCTCGCTGGCGTGCGTTTCGAGCTCGGCCAGTGGTTCCACCTCGGCCTTGTGATCGCCGCCGGCTGCTTCGCCTGGGAGTTCTGGAAGACTCAATCGCGCAAGCCACAGGCCTGCTTCAAGGCTTTTCTGCATAACCACTGGGCGGGGCTGGCGATCCTTGCCGGCATCGTGCTGGATTACGCCACCCGGGCTTAAGCCTGCACGCACCGGGCTAGAGCCATCCTTTCGCTGCTGGGTTGCCGTCTGCCTGTCACATGGCTGCAATAATTCCGTTATCTAATGCCGGACGACAAGAACAGACCCGAGGCTTGACCATGAATGGCAAGAGCATACTGATCGTCGATGACGAGGCGCCGATCCGGGAGATGATCGTCGTCGCCCTGGAAATGGCTGGCTATGACTGTCTCGAAGCAGAGAACACCCAGCAGGCCCATGCGCTGATCATCGACCGCAAGCCGGACCTGATCCTGCTCGACTGGATGCTGCCCGGCACCTCGGGCATCGAGCTGGCCCGCCGCCTCAAGCGTGACGAGCTGACCGCCGACACGCCGATCATCATGCTCACCGCCAAGGGTGAAGAGGACAACAAGATCCAGGGCCTGGAAGTCGGTGCCGACGACTACATCACCAAGCCCTTCTCGCCACGCGAACTGGTGGCACGTCTGAAGGCCGTGCTGCGCCGGGCGACACCGGTGGACAGCGAGTCGCCGATCGAGATCGGCGGCCTGTTGCTCGACCCGGTCAGCCACCGCGTCACCATCGACGGCAAGCCGGCCGAGATGGGCCCCACCGAATACCGCCTGCTGCAGTTCTTCATGACCCACCAGGAGCGCGCCTACACCCGCAGCCAGTTGCTCGATCAGGTCTGGGGCGGCAATGTCTATGTCGAGGAGCGCACCGTGGACGTGCATATCCGCCGACTGCGCAAGGCCCTCGGCGAAGCCTATGAGAACCTGGTGCAGACGGTACGCGGCACCGGTTATCGTTTCTCCAGCAAAAGCTGAGCACGCCGGGTGAGCATGCGTCCCGGCGTTTTCCACCCCATCATCGCCACCTCTCTGGAGTGCATCGGTTGAATCAGGACTGGCAAGGAGCCCTCGTTCGTCGTCTGCTGCTCCTGCTCGGCGGCTGCCTGCTGCTGGGGCTGATCACCGGCGAATATGCCTGGGTGCTGGTGATCGGTTTGAGCGGCTATCTCGTCTGGACCCTGCGCCAGCTGCTGCGTCTGCAGCGCTGGCTGCACCGTGCCGATCCGGACGAGCCACCGCCCGATTCGGCCGGCATCTGGGGCGATGTGTTCGACAATCTCTACCAGATGCAGCGCCGCGACCTGCGCCTGCGTGGCGAGCTGCAGGGCATCATCGACCGCGCCCAGGGTTCGACCGCAGCCCTCAAGGATGCGGTGATCATGCTCGACAGCGACGGCAACCTGGAATGGTGGAACCCCGCCGCCAACCGCCTGCTGGGGCTGAAGAAGCCGCAGGATGCCGGCCACCCCATCGGCAATCTGGTGCGCCATCCGGCATTCAAGGAGTACTTCGACAAAGGCAACTACGACCAGCCGCTGGAGCTGGCCTCGCCGGTGGACGATCGCCTGCGCCTGCAGTTCAACATCACCCGCTACGGCAATCGCGAACACCTGCTGCTGGTGCGGGACGTGACTCGCCTGCATCAGCTCGAACAAATGCGCAAAGACTTCGTCGCCAACGTCTCCCACGAGCTGCGCACGCCGCTCACCGTGATCGCCGGCTATCTCGAAACGCTGCTGGAAAATGCCGAAGCGGTGAACCCTCGCTGGCTTCGCGCGCTGCAGCAGATGAACCAGCAGGCCGGCCGCATGCAGCACCTGCTAAACGACCTGCTCTTGCTGGCCCGCCTGGAAACCAGCAGCCGCCCGACCGACAACCAGCCAGTGGCGGTGGGCCTGCTGTTGCAGTCGATCATCAGCGATGCCCGTGCCCTGTCCGGCAACCGCGGGCACCTGATCAGCCTCGACGCCGATCCGGCGTTGCAGCTCAAGGGCAGCGAGGCGGAACTGCGCAGTGCCTTCTCCAACCTGGTGTTCAACGCGGTGAAGTACACACCGGACGGCGGCAGCGTGCATGTGCGCTGGTGGGGTGACGAGGTTGGCGCGCACCTCAGCGTCGAGGACAGCGGTATCGGCATCGAGCAGAAGCATCTGCCACGCTTGACCGAGCGTTTCTATCGGGTCGACTCCAGCCGCGCCAGCAGCACCGGCGGCACCGGGCTCGGCCTGGCGATCGTCAAGCATGTGCTGCTACGCCATCAGGGACGCCTGGACATCAGCAGCACCCCCGGCCAGGGCAGTCGCTTTTCCTGCCACTTCCAGAACAGCCAGGTGCCCGGCCGCTGATTGCGGTATATCCGCGAGCAGCTGGAAAAATCCCGCTGCTCGCTTGAAAAGCCGGCTCGTCGCCGCCATCCTGTCGCGATCATTGGCTACCCGAACCCTTCATGGACCCCTCCCCCAGTTACGCCGCCTCTTCCTACTTCGCCGATTTCGGCCTGATCCTCTTCGCTCTGTTCCTCGTGCTGCTCAACGGCTTCTTCGTCGCCGCCGAGTTCGCCATGGTCAAGCTGCGCGCCACCAAGGTGGAAGCCATCGCCAGCCGGCATGGCTGGCGCGGACACATCCTGCGTACCGTGCACAATCAGCTCGATGCTTACCTCTCCGCCTGCCAACTCGGCATCACCCTGGCGTCGCTGGGTCTCGGCTGGGTCGGCGAGCCGGCGTTCGCGCACCTGCTCGAACCGCTGCTGGCGGGCATCGGTATCCAGTCGCCGGCACTGGTGCATGGCATCGCCTTCTTCACGGCGTTCTTCATCATCTCCTACCTGCATATCGTCATTGGCGAGCTGGCACCGAAGTCCTGGGCGATCCGCAAACCGGAGCTGCTGTCGCTGTGGACGGCCGTGCCGCTGTACCTGTTCTACTGGCTGATGTACCCGGCGATCTACCTGCTCAACGCCAGCGCCAACGCCATCCTGCGCATCGCCGGCCAGGGTGAGCCGGGCATGCACCACGACCATCACTACAGCCGCGAGGAGCTCAAGCTGATCCTGCACTCCAACCGCGCCCGCGACCCGAGCAACCCGCAGATCCAGGTGCTGGCCTCGGCGGTGGAGATGAGCGAGCTGGAAGTGGTGGACTGGGCCAACTCCCGTGAGGATCTGCTGCAGCTGGACCACGATGCACCGCTGGCTGAGATCCTGGAAATCATCCGCCGCCACAAGTACAGCCGTTATCCGGTCTACGACAGCGCCAGGGGCGAGTACGTCGGGCTGCTGCACATCAAGGACCTGCTGCTGGCGCTGGCCGCCAATGGCGCGCTCGCCGAGGACTTCTGCCTGAGTGAGCTGCTGCGTCCGCTGGAGCGGGTGTCCAAACACATGCCGCTGGCCAGCCTGCTGGAACAGTTCCGCCAGGGCGGCGCGCATTTCGTGCTGGTCGAAGAAGGCGACCACAAGGTCATCGGCTTCCTGACCATGGAAGACGTGCTGGAAGTGCTGGTCGGCGATATTCAGGACGAGCACCGCAAGACCGAACGCGGCGTGCTCGCCTACCAGCCGGGCAAGCTGCTGGTGCGCGGCGACACGCCGCTGTTCAAGCTTGAACGCCTGCTGGGCATCGATCTCGACCATGTCGAGGCGGAAACGCTGGCAGGGCTGGTTTACGAAACCCTCAAGCGGGTACCGGACGAGAACGAAGTGCTTCAGGTCGATGGCCTGCAGATCGTCATCAAGAAGATGCGCGGCCCGAAGATCGTGCTCGCGAAAGTCCTGCGGCTCAAGGACTAACCCCTAGCGGATGCAGGCAATTCACAACTTACATTTTCGTTTACATACCTGCCGCTAACCGTTGATTTACAAAGAAATACGACCGCTCGTCGTAATCGTCAGAATTAATCGCGAGCAGTTCCAGTCCACGCCATAGGCGGCTCGCTCGAGCCGCCACCGATTCTCAATCGAATGACGATGGAGCTACCCGCATGCGCATCAATGCTTTGACCACTGCAACCGCCCTGGCCCTCGGCCTGACAGCGACCTCCCAGGCGTTCGCCCAGTCCGCCACCGGTCCAATCTCGAACTTCGGCGTCATTGGCTCGCACAATCAGTACAAGCTGACCGTGAACGACGAAAGCGACAAGGAACGCCTCAACCAGGGCGGGCTGTACTACAACTTCGGCAACAAGATGACCGGCCAGGAAGGCTTCATCTACCAGGCCGGCATCGAAGGTCAGTACCGGGAAAAGGACGACGTGGAATACATGTCCGCCCGCGCCGATATCGACCTGGGCCTGCGCGCTGCGCTGAGCACCAACAACTATGTCGACGTGATCGTCGGCGGTGGCTACGACTGGGGCCGCATCGAGCAGGACGACGTCGATTTCGGCCTGTTCGAGGAAGACGTCAAGCTGACCACCCGCTCGCCGTTCGCCAAGGCCGGGGTTGGCTACAACTACCTGACCCCGGACTACACCGTACGCCTGGAAGTCGGCGCCCGTTACTCCATCGAAGCCGACAGCAAGCTGAAGGTTGGCGGTGAAAGCGACACCGTCGACCTGAAGGACAAGGTCAACCCGTACGGCGAACTGAGCGTGCTGTGGAACAAGGGCATCAACAACATGCCGATCAGCACCAGCCTGTACTACACCCAGACCCGCTACGAACTCGATAGCAGCAGTGAGTTCGCCGAGAACAGCAAGCTCAAGCAGGAGCAGGTCGGCCTGAAGGTTGGCCTGGCGTTCTAAGCTGTTCGACTGCCCGTCGATGCTGCGCGTGCGAGCCGCGACGCAGCAAGGCGGGCAGAGCGAGGCGGCCTTGCCTGGTGAGTCACCCCGTCATACCGGGGCGACCACCTCCACTGAAACCATTCTGCACTCCTCCAACGGCGGCCAAACGGCTTGCTGCACCCCTCCCTCGATACCAACGACCTAAAGAACTAATCCCTTAGTACTGATCGGACGATTGGTACTCGCATTGCGAAACGTTTAGCCACACATTTGACGCCAGAATTTGAGGAATAGACGACAAGAATTAATCCCCATACAGTTCGTCGGGAACTGCGTCACAGCCAGCCTGTGAGGCACATCACTTGCTAATGCCTACTTAACGACAAGAAAACAACATCGGCTGCAGCTTCCTGCGGCAGCCGAATTCTCGGCCTGGTCAGGGTCGAGAGCTAGACCCTCGCCTCAGTGGACTCGAAGCGATCGGAGCACAACGGTGCTGTGAGGACTGCTGGTGCCTGTGCGAAACCGCCGTGCCTGGTGCACGTCCGGCATGGATGCCGGGGATCGACCGATTTCGCGCAGCTACGGCCGCGCGGTAACCCAAACCGTTTCGCAGACGCTTCCGATGACGTATCTACCTTACGCTAAGACCACCCTGGCCCTGGTTGCCGCCCTGTCCCTTACCGCCTGTGCCCAGCTGGAGCCGCGCCCGCTGACCGAGCAGACGCTGATCGATCAGAATCGCGCTGATCAGCAGAGCGCGCAGCAGGACGTGGATCCCATCATCGGCGCCCTGACGCTTGACGAGGCCATGGCCCGCGCCCTCAAGTACAACCTCGATCGCCGCGCACGACTGCTCGAGCAGGCGCTGGCCTTCCAGCAGTACGACGTATCGCGCTACGACATGCTGCCCAAGCTGCTGGCCCAAGCCGGCTACAGTTCGCGCGACAACGACAAGATCAGTCAGAGCCGCAATGCCGAAGACGGCTCTCTGTCGCAATCACGCTTCATCTCCCAGGACCGCGATCACACCGTCAGTTCCCTGGCGCTGAGCTGGAACATGCTCGATCTGGGAGTTGGCTACTACGGAGCGCGCCAGCAGGCCGACCGCGCGCTGGTGGCCGGCGAGAAGCGGCGCAAGGCCATGCACCTGCTGATGCAGGATGTGCGCACCGCCTTCTGGCGCGCCGTGAGCGCACAGAAGCTCGGCAGCGAAGTACGTGCCGCCACCCAGATGGCCGAAGAAGCGCTTGCCGATGCCCGCCAGGCCGAGGCCGAACGGCTGCGCAACCCGCTCGACTCGCTGCGCTACCAGCGCCAGGTGCTGGAAAACCTGCGGCTGCTCGAAGCCATCGAACAGGAACTCTCCACCGCCCAGACCGAACTGGCGCTGCTCATCAACGCCCCGCTGGGCCAGCCGATCACCCTCGTCGAGCCAGCCTTCGAACTCGACCGTCAGGCACTGGCCGTGCCGGTCGCCGTGATGGAAGACACTGCGCTGGGCGCCAACGCCGATCTGCGCGAGGCCCACTACAACGCCCGCATCGCCCGCGAGGAAACCCGCAAGACACTGGTGCGGCTGTTTCCCAGCCTGAACTTCAGCTACGGCCTGAACTACGACACCGACAGCTACCTGGTGAACCGCCAGTGGAACGAAGCCGGTGTGCAGCTTTCCTTCAACCTGTTCAACCTGCTGACCGGCCCGGGACAGCTCAAGCTGGCCGAGGCGGGTGTCGCGCTGGCCGACCAGCGGCGGGTGTCCATGCAGATGGCGGTACTCGCCCAGGTCCACCTGGCACGTCAGCAACTGGCCAACGCCCAGCATCAGTTCAGCCGTGCCGATGCCATCTGGACCATCGACCGCCGCATCAGCGAGCACATGGATAACCGTGAGGCGATGCAGGTGCAGAGCAAGCTCGACCGGGTCGCCAACCAGACCACCACCATTCTCAGCCTGCTGCGCCGTTACCAGGCGCTCGCCCAGGCGCAGACCGCCGAAGCGCGGCTGCAGGCCACGCTCGGCGTGGAGCCGGAGATCGGCAGCGTCGGTGATCTGACGCTGGCCGAACTGGCCCGGACGCTGGCCGCCGGCCACGGCAACTGGCAGACGCTCGCCCGCCGCGACGGCGAGGAATCCAGCCGATGAAGACAATCCCCCTCGTTCTGCTGCTGATCGCCGCGACTGGCATGGCCCAGGCGCAAACCGCGGAAACCGCGCCGGCACGCGCCGGGCTGGAGCGTCAGGAAATCCGCGCACAGCTGTTGCCACGGCAGTTCACCACCCTGGCTGCGGAGATCGGTGCCAAGGTCAACAAGCTGCCGGTTGCCGAGGGCGGCGCGTTCAAGGCCGGACAGCTGCTGGTCAGCTTCGATTGCAGCGTGCAACAGGCGATGTTGCAGAAGGCGCGTGCCGAGCTGAACGCCGCCGAGGCGACCGACAAGGCCAACCAGCGTCTGGCCGAGCTGAATTCCGTCGGTCAGCTGGAAGTGGACCTCGGCCGCGCCGGTCGGCAGAAAGCCGTCGCCGAAGTCGGCGCGCAGCAGGCGGTGCTCGGCAAGTGCGGTATCAGCGCGCCCTTCGCCGGGCGCGTCGCCGAGCAGAAGGTGCGCGAGCAGCAGTTCGTCCAGCCCGGCCAGCCGTTGCTGGACATCCTCGACGACAGCGTCTTGGAGCTCGAATTCCTGGTGCCGTCTGCCTGGCTGGTCTGGCTACGCACCGGGCAGACCTTCGATGTGGAAATCGACGAGACCGGCCAGCGCTACCCGGCACGCTTCGAGCGCATAGGCGCGCGGGTCGACCCGGTCAGCCAGTCGGTCAAGGTCGCCGCCGCCATCGATGGCCGCTTCCCCGAACTGATCGCTGGCATGAGCGGCCGCGTGCGTGTCACGCCGCCCAATGCCAACCAGACGCCCAATCAATAAACGCAGGCATTTCCGCTGGTGCTGCTGACGCTGCCCATCGAGGTCCGACATGGCTGACAAGACCCGAACCAACACCGCCCCCTCCCGCCTGGTGCGCAATCGCCCGCGGCCCATGGCGCTCGAGCAGCGCTTCGTCTTCGACGGGGCGGCAGCGGCCGACGCGGTGGATGCCATCGCCGATGACGGCGGATCCGCCACACACACTTCGATCAACGTAGCGGCAGCGGCCGAAGCGCCATCGATCGTGTTCAATGCGCCGCCGGAAGCGTCATCCGCATTCACCGAAGCCCAAGCAGACGCAAGCCGGATGATCGGCGAGTTTCTGTCCACGGCAGACAACGGAACGCTTTTCAACCTATTCAATGGCGGTCGCAGCTCGCCGGACAGTGACTGGCAGGCTGCGGCGGACGCCTGGCTTAACTCGCTACGAGATGGTACGGCTCAGGTGAAGGTAGAGCTTCGCAGCCATGACGAGTTGCAGGGTGCCCTAGGCGCGTTCGCCGCTAGCGGACCCACCGGCAGTCCTACGGTTTTCGTGAACGCCGATTGGGTCGCGCTTGCCTCAGATAAAGCGATGATTACTCGTGTACTGGTAGAAGAAGCCGGACACGCTATTGACTATGCCATCAACGGACCGCTGGACACAGCAGGCGACGAGGGCGAAGCCTTCGCAGCCGCTGTCTACGGAATCGAGCTGAGTGCTGCCGATGCGCAACGCATCCGCAGCGAGAACGACAGCCGCGAGATAACCCTGGATGGCATCAGCTATGAGGTAGAGGAAGCAGCGGTCACGTTTACGCAGGTGTTCAAGATCACACCGGTGTCGCAAAGTGAAGAAGCAAACAGCTTTATTACCGATCCGCTGGCAGTCAGCGGCACCGGTTTCCGCTTCACGTCCAGCGATCCGTCTGCCCCCTACTTTTCCGGAAACAATGTCTCCGGCGTCCTGAGCTGGACCGATAGCCAGTCGGGTGAAACCAGATCCGTTTTCGGTGTGGTTAGCCGGCTGATCAAGAGCGGTAGCCGTGTCGATGGCCTGTATTTCTATGCGCCCGGCGCGGACGGTGTAATTGGTACAGGCAATGACGACTCAGCCTACGTCCTGCGTGTGAACGAAACGTTCAATTTCACCGGGGCTACCAACTATCGCACCAGTAGCGATCCGGTCGACACGGCGATGAACAAGTTCATTCAGCCGAATCAGGCGCCGAATGTGGTCAATGACAGCGCCACCGTGCTGGAAGACAGCCTGGCACCATTGACCGGCAACCTGTTGACCAATGACAGCGACCCTGATGGCGACCCGCTGCGCGTATCGCAGATCACCTTGAACGGCACGGCCCATGCTATTGCAGCGGGCAGCCAGGTAACCCTGAGCCTGGCCGCTGGCAGCCTGACAGTAGCCAGCAACGGGCAGTACAGCTTTCAGCCAGCGACAAACTACGCAGGTGCCGTGCCGACGGTGGGTTATCTAGTCACTGATGGCAAAGCCAGTGCGGTCGGCAGTCTGATTTTGACCATCGTCCCGGTAAATGACGCACCGGAAGGAACCGACCGCAGCGTGGCGATCAAGGCAGGCGCCAGCTACACCTTTTCCGCGGCGGACTTCGGCTTCCGCGACCCCAACGACAGCCCGGCCCATACGCTGGCAGCCGTACGCATCAGTTCGCTGCCCACAAACGGTACGCTCTACTTCAAGGGCGTTGCCCTGACCGCCGGCCAGATCGCCACGGGCTACGAAGTAGCCGTGGGCGAGCTTACCCAGCTGACGTTCGTCGCCTCCCAGAGCAACGGGACAGCCAGCTTTGGCTTCCAGGTGAGGGACGACGGCAGCACCGCCAACGGCGGCATCGATCTGGACCCAACGCCCAACACCTTTACCTTCAACGTGAGCATCGGTAACCGCGCGCCTGTAGTCACTGGCAGCGTTACCGGCGAAGCAGTGGAAGCGGGCGGGGTGGCCAACGGAACCAGCGGCAGCGCTGCCAGCGGCAGCCTACTCGTCGGCATCAGCGATCCAGACGGCGACAGTTTGACCCTCGCCAGCGTCGGCACCACCGTCGTTTCCGCCAACGGCACCACGCAGATCACAGGCCTCTACGGCACGCTGAGCGTCAGCGCCGACGGCGCCTACAGCTACCAGCCCAATGACAGCGCCGCGGCCGTGCAGGCACTGCGCAACGGGTCCCTGAACGAGACATTTACCTACAGCGTTCGTGATCCCGCGGGGCTGTCGGTAAGCAATACGTTGGTGATCACCATCCAGGGTCGCAACGATGCCCCCGTGGCCGTGGCTGACTTCAACACGGTGAAGGAATCGGCAACCGGTTACGCCGGATCGACCACGGCCACCGGCAATGTGCTGACCAACGACATCGATGTGGATGCGGGCGACAGTAAGACGGTAAGCGGCATTGTCGCTACGGCCAATGCGATTACCAGCTCGTCGGTAACCACGAGCCTGATCAAAATCACCAACGTCAGCGGCTTCGACACGACGAAGGACTACGCGGTTTACCGCGGCACCGACACAACCACTCGAATCGGCACCTATTCCAGAGGATCTGCAATTGTCGACCTCGACGGCGCCGGGGCAGGGACAATCGGCACCATTCAACTTGACGCCAATGTGACGGTGAGTAATGGCGAAAGTCTGACCTTCTACCAGCGCAACGGACAAAGCGCGAACTTCAGCAGCGGATCAATCAGCGCTGCGGCGATCGTCAGCGGGACAAGTAACACAGCGGTGCAACTGACGGATATCAGTGGCAGCGTACTGGTGGGCATGGCGGTCAGCGGCGCAGGTATTCCAGACGGAACCACGGTGACCGCAATCACTGGCAGTACCGCAACACTTAGCAGCGCTGTGTCGCTATCAAGCGCGACACGAATCGATTTCACCCAACCGGTCGGGCTGAACGGCACTACGCTAACCGGGACGCGCGGTAACTTGCTGCTCCGCAGCGACGGCAGCTACACCTACACCCTGACCGATATGGGTCTTTCCTCCGGGGACGTGCGAAGCGATACCTTTACCTACCGCATGCAGGACGCCTCTGGGGCCAGCAGCACAGCGACACTGACCATTCGGATCGAAGGCACCACCGACAACACTGAGCCGGATGCGCAGGACGCGGCCGGCACTGCAGTCGAGCAGGGCTTTGCGGCCAATGGCACTGCCATCGGCAGCAACGCCACCGGCGATGTCTGGAGCGGTACCGGCACAGTTACGCAGGCATGGTCCGAGGCAACGCCGGGCACCACAGGCCTGAGCGTGGCCGGCCGCTACGGCTCGCTGACACTGCAGGCTGATGGCACTTACGTCTACACGCCGGCCAATGCGAACCCGGCAGTGGATGCACTGGCCCTTGGCCAGACCCTGACCGACACCTTCTTCTACCGCGTCAGTAATGGCGCCAAATCTGACGTTGCGCGGCTGACCATTACCCTGCAGGGCGCAAACGACGCACCTGTGGCGGTGGCTGACACTGCGACGGCACGTGAGGCAAGCGGTGCCGCCAACGCCATTGCGGGCTTCGACCCGAGCGGCAACCTGCTGAGCAATGACCGCGATGTGGATGCAGGCGACAGTCTCACACTGACCCGCATCGGCGCAGGGAACGGGGCACCGGCGACCCTCGTGGCCGCTGGCAGTACCTCGGCGAGCAGCGCAACGAGCGTGACAGGCAGCTACGGCACTCTGCTGCTGGGGGCAGACGGCAGCTATCGCTACGCGGTCGACAATACCAACCCTACCGTTGATGCCCTGCTTGGCGGCCAGTCGCTGAGCGAAGTATTTACCTACGAAGTTACCGACAGTCACGGCAAGTCAAGCACGGCCAGCCTTACCATCAGCATCCAGGGCGCCGACGACAGCAACGCTCCGATCAACAGCATGCCAGGCTCGCTTAGCGTCAACGAGTTCGACCGTCTTGCCATACCGCTTGCGGTAGCCGACATCGATGGTGATCTGGCCAGCGCTCGTATCACCGTTACCAGCGGTCGCCTCAGCATCGATGCACTTCACGCGGTGCGGATCAGCAGCGGCAGCAACGGAAGTGATCAGCTGGTTCTTAGCGGTACGCAGCAACAGATCAATGACGCCCTGGCCACCCTGAGCTATCAGCCAGGCGACAACTATGTAGCCCGCGATACCCTGGTGCTGACGAGCATCGACGCGCTGGGCAACCGCGACACCGATACGCTGATCCTGGACATCGTGGCCGACGATCGCGACCTCACAGTAAACAGCCCCACCGTCAACGAGGCATCGCCCTACGTACATTTCAACGTGACCGGCGAAGCCGGGCAGCGCGTAACACTGGCGCTTGCAGCTGGCACCGCCAGCGCCGGACTGGACTACGTGCCGGTGCTCGAATACCTCGAGGGCAGTACCTGGGTCACCTATCTGAGCGGCACCGTCACCCTGCCTGCAGGGGGCGTGCTGCAGGTTCGCGTAGCGATTCTTGGTGACACCCTGAACGAGGGCAGCGAGACGTTCGAGCTGCGCGCTTGTAATTCGGCCAACGAAGTCTTTACCGGTACCGCCACGATCGTCGATGACGGCAGCGGCGTGCTGTTCGATCCCGCGGGCCAGCCTGACACCACCAGCACGCTGGACGACGATAGGCCGCTCTCCGTCAGCAGCGTGGAAGTCAACGAAGGTTCGCCTTACGCAATCTTCCAGGTTGGCGGCGCTACGGGGCAGCGCGTCGCTCTATCGCTGGTCAATGGCAGCGCGGTGGATGCGGATCATGGCACCACCTTGCAGTATCTGGACGGCAACCAGTGGCGAAACTACACCGGCCCGATCAGCCTTTCCGCCCCAACTCTGCTCGTGCGCGTTGCGATCGTGGCCGACGGTGTATACGAGGGCCGCGAAACCTTCGGACTGGTGGCGCAAAACAATGGAGGCGGCAGCGCAGTCGGTACAGCCGGCATCCACGATGACGGCACCGGCGTGATGTTTGATGGAGAAAACAAGACAGGCAACCCGGATACCGCACCGCTCACCGATGACCGCACCCTCAGCGTATCCAGCCCGACTGTGAACGAGGCTTCCGACTGGGCCGTGTTCACCGTCAGCGGCGACGCCGGCTTGTCCGTTTCGCTCTCGGTCGTGCAGCAAAGCGGTACGGGGCGCGCCGATCTGGGGACGCTTCCAGCGATTCAGGTGTGGAACGGCCAGGAATGGACCGATTACACCGCTGCTTCATTGCCCGCCCTGGACGGCCAGGGTCAACTGCTTGTTCGCGTTGACATCAGGGCTGAGCAGGACACCGCCTATGAAGTCGCAGAAACCTTTGAGCTGCTCGCTAATCTTGCCCCGCCTAATGGGCGAGCTGGCGTGACTGGCACGGCGACGATCGTCGACAACGGGAACGGCGTGATCTACCTGCCGGGTGCCCCTGGCGCCAACGGCCTGCCTGCAACTTCAACGCTGGGCCTGGACAACGACAACCCCGGCAACCAGCCCTCCGTGCTGCGGCCCGACAGCCAGACCATCGATGAGGACAGCATCGCAAGGGGCAATGTGCTCGAGAACGACAGCGACCCCGACGACATTCTTAGGGTGGCCGGCTTCAGCATTGGCGGAACCTCCTACATACCGGGGAGCACCGCAACCCTGTCCGACATTGGCAGTCTGGTACTCAACGCCGACGGCAGCTACGTATTCACCCCCGTAGCCGACTGGAATGGCAGCCTGCCGACAGTGACCTACAGCACTCAAACCGGCGCCAGCAGCACACTCGATATCACCGTACGCCCGCAACCGGACGCCGCGGTAATCGGCGGTGTCGATATTGGCTCAGTAACCGAAGACCTCAATATTACAGCGGGCAACCTGACCACCGGCGGCAGCCTGACCGTCACCGACCCGGATGCCGGTGAAGCCAGCTTCCAGCCCACCGTCAGCGCACCGGCCGGAACACTGGGCACTCTGACCATTTCCACCACCGGCACCTGGACCTACAGCGTAACGAACAGCGCGGTGCAGTACCTGAAGTCCGGTGAAACCAAGGTCGAGACCTTTACCGTCAGAACTGTAGACGGCACCCAGCACACCGTCACCGTGACCATCCATGGCGTAAGCGACACTGCCGTCGTCGGCGGCTACGCAGTGGGTTCGGTGACCGAAGATCTCAACGTCACAGCGGGCAACCTGACCACCGGCGGCAGCCTGACCGTCACCGACCCGGATGCCGGTGAAGCCAGCTTCCAGCCCACCGTCAGCGCACCGGCCGGAACACTGGGCACTCTGACCATCTCCACCACCGGCACCTGGACCTACAGCGTGCCGAACAGCGCGGTGCAGTACCTGAAGTCCGGTGCAACCAAGGTCGAGACCTTTACCGTCAGCACCGTGGACGGCACCCAGCAGACCGTCACCGTGACCATCCACGGCGTGAACGATCCAGCGCAGTTCGCGCCGAGCGGCCAGCAGGGCTATGTTCAGGAGGACACCTTGCTCACCTCGGAGGGGCAGCTCAGCGTGACGGATGCCGATCAAGGCGAGGCTGTGATCGTGGCGCAGCCAGCCACCCGCGGACAATTTGGCGAGTTCAGCATCGACAGCACCGGGCACTGGCGCTATACGCTGGACAATACCAATCCGGCCGTGCAGGCACTGGGCACGGCCGATCGCCGCACCGAAACCTTCACCGTGACCTCTGGCGATGGCAGCAGCACGACGGTAGTAATCACGGTTCAGGGGTTGGACGAGCCTGTAGTGTCGCAGCCGCAACCGCAGCCCGTGCCTCCGGTTGTCGTCGCGCCGCCGCAGCCGGCCGCACCGCTGCCCGTTCCGCCTCCTGCGGCACCGGAGCCAGTGGCTCCGCCTGCGCCGCCGGCTCCGTTCGATACCACGGTAGCACCTGCCAATACGCTGGCCGCGCCTGCCGCTGTCGCGGCACCTCTGATTGCAGCTGTGCAGAGTCGCGACCTGGACCTGGCGCTGCACAGCCGAGCCACATTCGCGGACATCTATACCCAGCGCGCCGGCTTCCAGATCGTTGTGATCGAAGCGCCCCAGCCGCGCCTGAGCCTGTATCACGGTGTAGCGGACCAGTATGCAGACGCAGGCACGCAGACCAGTTTCTCGGTGCCATACGATGCCTTTGCGCACACCGATCCGAACGAGCGCATCCTGCTAAGCGCCACGCAAGCCGACGGCCAACCACTGCCGAGCTGGGTGCGCTTCGACCCGCAGAGCGGCAAGTTCGAACTGGCCGCCCCGTCCGGCTATCGCGGCGAGCTGACCATCAAGGTCGTGGCGCGTGACAGCCAAGGCCGGGAAGCCAGCTCGCTGTTCCGCTTCAACGTGGGTGATCGCAAGGCGAGCGATGCCAGCGGCCGAGCCACGTTGTCCGACCAGCTCCGCCAGGCGGCGGGCCAGCGCCCGGTCCAGGCGTTGGAGCGGGCGCTTTCCAGCAGCCGTGCCGAACCTGCCCAGACCGTTCGCGGCCCAGGCGAGTCTCGGCCGGATCACAAGGCAAGTTGAAGGTGGAACGGTCCCCCCTTGCAGGCCTGCTTGAATTAGGCCGTCAGGCTCGGCAAGCCGAAACGCCGGCCGAGCTGCAGTTCCTGCTGGTCAACGATAGCCATGCGCTGTTGCCTTACCGACAGGCAGCGCTCTGGCTCACCGGCAGCGTGCGAGCGCTATCGGGCATCGTTCAGGTCGAAGCCAACGTGCCCTATGTGCTGTGGCTCCAGGCGCTCTGCGGGCGGCTGACGCAGACACCGGAGCCGCGGGTGGTTACGCGCGACGTCTTGCCCGAGGCACTTGCGCAGGACTGGAGTGAGTGGCTGCCAGACCAGGCGCTGTGGGTCCCGCTTGGCGACGATAGCGGCGTGCTGTTTGCCCGCGATCTGCCCTGGCGGGACAGCGAGGTCGCGTTGCTCGTCGAATGGGCCGGAATCTGGCATCACGCCTGGCTTGCACAGCAGGCACCACGGCGGCGCTGGGGCATTCGGCCGCGTAAGATGCAGGGCGGCAAGACTTCGCGTCGCCGCTGGTACTGGGCGCTGGCCGTGTGCCTGCTCGTACTGGTTCCGGTGCGGCTGACGGTATTGGCTCCCGGTGAACTGGTACCGGCTAGCCCTGCGCTCATCCGCGCACCGCTCGAAGGCGTGATCGATACCTTCCATGTGCAACCCAACGAAATCGTTCGCCAAGACCAACCGTTGTTCGGCTTTGACGAAGCGCTGATTCAGAACCGCCTCGAGGTAGCGCGCCAGGCGTTGGTCACCGCTGAAGCCGAGTACCGACAGACAGCCCAACAGGCTCTTGCCGATCCGCGCGCCAAGGCACAATTGGCCGTGCTCACCGGGCGCATCGAGGAGAAGCGCACCGAACTGGCCTTCGGCACCGACCAGCTGAGCCGCGCCCGAGTGCTCGCACCGCGTGACGGCATTGCCCTGTTCGACGACCCGTCCGAATGGATTGGACGGCCGGTCTCGATCGGCGAACGTATCATGCGCATCGCCACGCCGCAGGATGTAGAGGTCGAAGCCTGGGTGCCGTTGGCCGATGCGATCCCAATGGCCGATGGCAGTCGCGTTGCCCTGCACCTCAACGCCAGCCCGTTGGCACCCGCCAGTGCAACGCTGCGCTACTTCGCCCACGATGCCGTGGAGCGGCCGGACGGCAGCTACGCCTATCGGGTGCGAGCGCGCCTGGACGCGCCGACCGAGCATCGCGTAGGTCTCAAAGGCACCGCGCGTTTCAGCGGCGGCTGGGTGCCACTCGGTTACTGGGCGCTGCGCCGGCCACTGGCCAGTCTGCGCGCGATGATCGGCTGGTGAACGTGACCTGGCCACTGCTACGCGAGGAGCTCTCCCTGCTGCCCGGCCCTAAGCTGGCTGACGGCCAGCCGAGCTGGACATTGCACGACCCGGCTCGCAACCGCTTTTTCAGCATCGACTGGTCGACATTCGAGGTACTGCGCCGCTGGTCGATCGCTGACGCAGAGGCCATTGCCGAGAGTGTGAGTCAGGATTCGACTCTGAAACTCGGGGTGGACGATATCGAACAGGTATCGCGTTTTCTTGGCGAGAACCAGCTGCTGCAGGCGCGCCCCGGCAATGCTCGCCAACAGGCCGAGCGCCTGAACAAAGCTCACGGTAGCCGCTTCAAATGGTTGCTGCACCATTACTTGTTCTTCCGCGTGCCCCTGGTTCGTCCAGATGCCTGGCTCGGCCGTTGGCAGGGTCTGGCTGCTCGCTTCAGCAGCCGCAGCTTTGCCCTGTTGACGCTTGCAGCGCTGCTGCTTGGGCTGACTCAGGTCGCCCGACACTGGGAACACTTCGCCGCGTCGCTGGTGGATACCTTCACCTGGAGCGGCCTGGCTGCCTATGGCGTAGCACTGATTGTGGTCAAGCTGCTGCATGAATTGGGACACGCCTTCACCGCCAAGCGCTATGGATGCCGGGTACCGACCATGGGTGTGGCCTTTCTTGTGCTCTGGCCGATGGCGTATACGGATACCAACGAGACCTGGCGCCTTACCAGTCGCTGGCAGCGTCTGCGCATCGCGGCGGCGGGCATCGTCACCGAACTGGCTGTGGCAGCCTGGGCCACACTGGCCTGGGGGCTTTTGCCAGATGGCGAGCTACGCTCTGCCGCTTTCGTGCTGGCGACGACCAGTTGGATCGCCACGCTGGCGATCAACGCCAGCCCCTTCATGCGCTTCGATGGCTACTTCATCCTCTCGGACTGGCTGGACATGCCGAACCTGCACGAGCGCAGCTTCGCCCTGGCCCGCTGGAAATTGCGTGAGTGGCTGTTCGATCTGGGCGAGGAACGCCC
The DNA here is from genome assembly GCF_003696315.1 of Pseudomonas songnenensis. GTDB lineage: Bacteria > Pseudomonadota > Gammaproteobacteria > Pseudomonadales > Pseudomonadaceae > Stutzerimonas > Stutzerimonas songnenensis. The sequence continues at coordinate 234,730 of NZ_RFFN01000003.1, forward strand.
TGAGCGCTTCGCTGCCGGCAAGGAGCGCGCGCTGATCGTCTTTGCCTGGGTCACCTGGGCTTACCGACTGGTGGTGTTCCTCGGCATCGCCGTGCTGGTCTATCACTTTGCCGTCAAGGCCATCGGCATCCTGCTGTTCGTGGTCGAGATCGCCTGGTTCATCCTGATGCCAATCCGCCAAGAGTTACGTGCATGGCAGCAACGCTGGCCGGCGATTCGCCGCCGCCAGCGCAGCCTGCTGACCCTCCTCCTGCTAACTGCGCTGCTTGCCTTGGCGCTTGTACCTTGGCCTGGGCGGATCAGCACCAGCGGCATGCTGAGCCCTGTCGCAGTATGGCCGGTGCATGCGCCAGGCCCCGCTCAGCTGGCGGAGATGCCCCACGCCGAAGGCAGCCTCGTCGCTGCTGGCGAGCCAATCGCCCGCCTGGTCTCACCGACCCTGCTTGCGCGACGTGAAACAGCTGCAGCGCAACTCGAGCGGCTGCGCTGGTTGGCGGCTTCTGCCAGCTTCGGTAGTGATTCACGAAATCGCCTGCAGAGCGCTCAGGAGGAACTGGCGACCGCCGAAGCCGAGTTTGCAGGTCTGAACCGCGAGCTGACTCGCTACGAGCCGCGCGCACCGTTCACCGGCCGCCTCTACGATCTCGACCCGGATTTGCATTCCGGCCAATGGTTGGCCGACAAAGAACGTCTGGCCTTGCTGGTTGGCGACGAGGGCTATCGGGTTGAAACCTATCTCGGCGAGGAAGCGGTCAAACGCATCCAGCCGGGGAGCCCGGCGCGCTTCGTCACCGATGGGGGCAATGGAACCGTACTGCGGTTGAAGGTCAGCCATGTCGATATCGACGCAACCCGCGTGCTCGATGACGGTCGTCTGGCCGCACAGACCGGCGGCCATGTGCTGGTTCGTGAGCGACGCGGGCAATTGATTCCCGAGCAAGGGCTCTATCGGGTGACACTGGCGGTGGACTCACCTGTCGGTGCGCTGGCCGGCCAATCCTGGCGGGGCACACTGGTGGTTCATGGAGAGAGGGAATCGCTGGCTGGGCGCTACCTGCGCAACGCCCTTAGCGTGCTCCTGCGCGAAGCAGGTTTCTGATTACCACTGGCCCTACTCACCGCCGACTGCGAAGTTCGGCAGGCTGTTGACCGGCTGGGAGAAGTCGAACGGGATCGACTCGATGGCCAGACCCACATTGCGCTGCACCACGAAGTGCAGGTGCGGGCCGGTGCTGTTGCCGGTGTTGCCGGAGCGTGCGATACGCGTACCGGTCTCGATCCGCTGGCCTTCGCGCACGGCCACCGAGCCTTTCATCAGGTGCAGATAGACGCCCATGGTGCCGTCGTCATGCATGATGCGCACGAAGTTGCCGGCCGGGTTGTTGCCGCGGCCGCTCTGCTCGTTCTCGATCTTCACCACCATACCGCCGCGCGCTGCGACGATGGGCGTGCCTTCGGGCATGGCGATATCCACGGCGTAACGGCCCTTTGGCGTGAAGTGGCTGTACTGGCCGTTGGCGCCCTGGGTCAGGCGAAACGGACCGCCCTGCCAGGGCAGCGGGTATTTGTAAGGCTTGGGAATCAGCCGCGGATCGCCCAGCGCATGGCGCAGCTTGGGCGTGTACTTGAGCGGCTTGCTGGCATCACGCGGCGCCAGGGTCGCCAGGCGGATCTGGCTGCGCGGCGGTAATACCCAGCGGATCGGCTTGGTCGGCGCGCCAATGGCGTTCTCGACGTTCTCCAGCTTCAGCTCGATATCCACTGGGGCGAACAGGTCGTTGCGCACCAGCAGCGTCTCGCCCGCGTCATGCTTGCGGGTTTCCAGTTTCACCTGGGTGTCTAGCTTTTCCACCATGCGATCACGGAAGACGAACACCTGCGCGCCAGCCGCAGCCTGATCGCTGTAGGTCACGACACCATTGGCGTCAGTGTATTTGTAGATGGTCAGGGCCAGCGCCGGCGTGGCCAGCAGCGGCAGCCCGAGCAACAAGAGAATGCGCCCCAGCATAACGGCAGTTTCTAGTGGTTATAGTGTTGGAGCGGGAAGACTAGCAGTGGCGAGCGGCCTGTGCGAGCCACCGACCGTCGGCGTGTGATGCTCGTCAGTTTGTAGAGGATGGCAGGCGCCGAACGGTCGCCTGCCGGGTTGTTCAGGCGCCCGGAACGAAGTGCCGCTGCGCCGTGCCACGGGCGATCAGGCGCGAAAGGTAATCCATCTTCTGCGGATCGCGATCGACGAAGCGGAACGACAGCTGCAGCCATTCGCTGTCGGGCTTGGGTTCGAACGCTGCGACGGCGTGCAGGTAGCCGTTGAGACGGGCAACCTCGCCACCTTCGCCCTGCTCGAGGTCGAGAACGGCGCTTTCCAGTACCTGCGGCAGCTGCTCGCCGCGCTTGACCACCAGCAAAGCCTCCTTGAGGCTCAACGCCTTGATCACGCAGGCCACACTGCCGTTGGCCAGGCGCAGCTGGCCTTGCCCACGACCTGAAGCGGCGCCGGCCGGGGCACTGGCAGGCGCTGCGCTGGGCTGGATCAGTGGCGAGGCCTTGGCTTCGGTGGCAGGCGCGGCAGGCGCCGCGGGACGCACCACCTCAGCCTTGCCACCGGTCAGTGCGGCCAGCGAATCATTGGCCATGCCGGTCGCCATGCTTCTGATCGGAGCGCTGGCTGCCAGCGCATCCAGCTTGCCGGCACGCCCGAGCGCCTTGCGAACCTTGCTGGTTAGCTGCTCGTTGGAAAACGGCTTGCCGACGAAATCCGACACTCCGGCCTGAATGGCCTGTACTACGTTTTCCTTGTCGCCACGGCTGGTGACCATGATGAATGGCGTAGTCTTCAGCGCATCCTGAGTGCGACACCAGGTCAGCAGCTCCAGCCCCGACATCTCCGGCATTTCCCAATCGCAGAGAATCAGATCGAAGCGCTCGCGGCTGAGCATCTGCTGGGCCTTTCGCCCGTTGACCGCATCCTCGATGCGAATGCCAGGGAAGTGACTACGGAGCGCCTTCTTTACCAGATCCCGGATAAAGGGCGCGTCATCCACTACCAGCACACTGACCTTGCTCATCCTTAACTCCTGCTCGAATGCCGGCAAGCATAGCCGCAGGATCGGATCGACAAAAGCACGAGCGACCATAGCCAGCAAAGTTGTTGCGCCCGATCAAGGCAGCGCACCGGCCTTGGCAGGACATGGCGCTGCCGTCGCGGCATACTTGCGGCTTTCGCCAGCTCCGCGAGGTCACCCATGTTTCAGCAAGATCGGGTTCAGCACATTCTGGTCGCCCACGACCTCAGCCCGGACGCCGACCTCGCGCTGCAGCGTGCCGCAGGCCTGGCGCGCCAGGCCGGAGCCCGCATCAGCCTGCTGCATGTGCTCGACGACCGTGATTCGTCGAGCGATGAGCAAGCCGCACGGACGCTGCTGCAGCAGCGACTGCAGCAGAACGAGCTGAGCCAGATCGAGCCGTGGATCCGCCGCGGCCAGCCGGTGGAGGAGATCCTCACACAGGCCGAGGGCCTGGTGGCCGACCTGCTGGTGATGGGCCGCCACCACAAGGGCTCGAACCAGGGATTCGCCGGCACCACGCTGGAGCGCATCATGCTCGAAAGCCCGGCACCGTTGCTGCTGGTGATCACCCCGGCGGACGCTCCGTATCAACGCGCCATGGCCGCGCTGGACTTCTCCCGTTGCGCCAGCCGGGCCATGCAATGCGCCTGGGAGCTGCTCGGCGATGGCGCCGAACTGCACGCGCTGCACGTGCATGAAATGGCCGAGGTGCATGGCCCCGACCCCGAAGGCCTGGCGCTGCAGCAGGAACTGTTCGATCAGCTGGTCGAGGACATTCAGCAGCAGTTGCCGGACAACGGGGCACTGCTGAGCTACAGCCTTTACCAGGGCGAGCGCAACAACTGCATGGACGCTGCCTTGCGCGACCTGCACCCGCAACTGCTGGCACTGGGCAGCCACAGCCGGGGCGAGATGAGCAGCGCGCTGCTCGGCAGTCTGGCCCGACAATTTCTCGACAACCCGCCCTGTGACCTTCTGATCGCCCGCTAAGCCCCTTCTCTCAAGGCCTGCGCGCCGGGCCCCAGGAACACGTCAGACGTCATTGCGCGACCGCCAGGTTGCGCCCGGGCAAACCCCTGCTACGTTTAGAGCCAGAACAACAATAAGAAGAAGACGCCCATGTGCCTCGCTTCGACTCGTTTCTGGTTCAGCCTTTCAACGTCCAACCACCTGTCTTTCCGCGACCTGACGCGAGTGCCGCGCGCCCACCCGTCGCGGTACGGCGCGGCCCGCCATACCACCGCTGCCGCTATGCATTCGGCGCCGCTGGGTTCAGCACAAGCGCCAACCTGCCCGGTTTTTCCCTAACCCCGGCCATATGGATCGCCATGCATGGCGCGCGTCCGTATGCCGAGCAAACGTGAAGGAGACACGCATGAAGCTTTCAGCAATCGCAGCGGCAACCCTTACGGCCGCGGTCGCCGTACCCGCCTCGGCCGAGATTTCCGACGGCAAGGTGAAGATCGGCATCCTCAATGACCAGTCCGGCGTGTATGCCGATTTCGGCGGCAAGTGGTCGTTCGAAGCGGCGAAGATGGCGGCCGAAGACTTCGGCGGCAAGGTGCTCGACGCGCCCATCGAGATCGTCACCGCCGATCACCAGAACAAGCCGGACATCGCCTCCAACATCGCGCGGCAGTGGTACGACCGCGAGCAGGTCGACTCGATCATGGAGCTGACCACCTCCTCGGTGGCGCTGGCGGTACAGGGTATTTCCAAGAGCAAGAAGAAGATCAACCTGGTCACCGGCGCTGCCACCACCGAGCTGACCGGCAAGCAGTGCTCGCCCTACGGCTTCCACTGGGCCTACGACACCCACGCGCTGGCGGTCGGCACCGGCGGTGCGCTGGTGTCCCAGGGCGGCGACAGCTGGTATTTCCTCACCGCCGACTACGCCTTCGGCTATTCGCTGGAGGAACAGACCTCCAAGTTCGTCAAATCCAAGGGTGGCGAGGTCAAGGGCGCGGTGCGCCATCCGCTGGCGAGCACCGATTACTCCTCGTTCCTCCTGCAGGCGCAATCCTCCGGGGCCAAGGTCATCGGCCTCGCCAATGCAGGCCTGGACACCGCCAACAGCATCAAGCAGGCGGCCGAGTTCGGTATTGTCGCCGGCGGTCAGCGCCTCGCCGCGCTGCTCTTCACCCTCGCCGAAGTGCACGGGCTGGGCCTGGACGCCGCCCAGGGCCTGACCCTGACCGAGAGCTTCTACTGGGACCGCGACGACAAGTCCCGCGAGTTCGGCGAGCGCTTCTTCAAGCGCACCGGGCGTATGCCGAACATGGTCCACGCCGGCACCTATTCCGGCGTCATGCAGTACCTCAAGGCGATCGAGAAGGCGGGCACCGACGCCACCGAGCCGGTCGCCAAGGCCATGCACGAGATGCCGGTGGACGACGTTTTCGCACGCAACGCCAAGGTCGGCGCCAACGGCCGGCTGATCAGTGACGTCTACTTGATGGAAGTGAAGAAGCCCGAGGAAAGCAAACGCGCCTGGGACTACTACAAGGTGCTGGCCACCGTGCCGGGTGATGAGGCCTACATCAAGCCGGCCGACAGCGGCTGCGAGCTGGTCGGGCAATGAGCGTGGCCGCCGTTCAGCCCAGCGCGGCTGGCGACGCCGGACGGGATACTCCCGTGATGCTCTCGGCGCGCGGCCTGCGCAAGGAGTTCGGCGGCTTCGTCGCGGTCAACAACGTCGATCTGGACGTGCACCATGCCCGGGTACACGCCCTGATCGGCCCCAACGGCGCGGGCAAGACCACGGTGTTCAACCTGCTGACCAAGTTCCTGCAGCCCACCGCCGGAACCATCCGCCTGCTCGACCATGACATCACCCGCACGGACCCTGCCAAGGTGGCGCGCATGGGCCTGGTGCGCTCGTTCCAGATTTCCGCGGTATTCCCGCACCTCTCGGTGCTGGACAACGTGCGCGTCGCCCTGCAGCGCCCGGGTGGGCTGGCCACCCAGTTCTGGCTGCCGATGCGTTCGCTGAACCGGCTGAACGAACGTGCCCTGCAGCTGATCGAGTCGGTCGGCCTGGCCGACAAGCGCCACGAACTGGCCGCCGATCTGTCCTACGGGCGCAAGCGCGTGCTGGAGATCGCCACCACCCTGGCGCTGGAGCCCAAGGTGCTGTTGCTCGACGAACCCATGGCCGGCATGGGCCACGAGGACGTGCACGTGGTGGCCGAGATCATCCGCGAGGTGGCCACCCAGCGTGCGGTGCTGATGGTCGAGCACAACCTCAAGGTGGTGGCCGACCTCTGCCATCAGGTGACCGTGCTGCAGCGTGGCGAAATCCTCACCTCCGGCGACTACCGCACAGTCAGCCAGGACGAGCGCGTGCGCGAGGCCTATATGGGGACCGACGATGACTGAACCGCTGCTCAGCGTGCGCGAGCTGAATGCCTGGTATGGCGAAAGCCATGCCCTGCACGGCATCGACCTGGACGTCCATGCGGGCGAGACGGTGACCCTGCTCGGGCGCAACGGGGTGGGCAAGACCACTGCGCTGCGCGCCATCGTCGGCATCATCCGCAAGCGCAGCGGAACGATCCGCTTCGACGGCAAGGACATGCTGCGCGTGCCACTGCACCGCACCGCCCGCCACGGCATCGGCTACGTGCCGGAGGAGCGCGGCATCTTTTCCACGCTTACCGTCGAGGAGAACCTCACTCTGCCGCCGGTGATCGCCAAGGGCGGCATGACCCTGACTGAGATCTACCAGTTGTTTCCCAACCTCGAGGAACGCCGCAAGAGCCCGGGCACCAAGCTTTCTGGTGGCGAGCAGCAGATGCTGGCCATGGCGCGCATCCTGCGCACGGGCGCCAAGCTGCTGCTGCTCGACGAGCCCACCGAAGGCCTGGCGCCGGTGATCATCCAGCGCATCGGCGAGGTGCTGCAGACGCTCAAGCAGCGCGGCATGACCATCCTGCTGGTGGAACAGAACTTCCGCTTCGCCAGCAAGGTGGCCGACCGCTTCTACGTGGTGGACCATGGCCAGGTCATCGACACCTTCGACGTTGCCGATCTGCCTGGCCGCATGAGCATGCTCAACGAAGCCCTGGGGGTCTGATGACGACGATTTTCGATGTGCCGATCCAGGCGTTTCTCGGCCAGCTGCTGATCGGCCTGATCAATGGCTCGTTCTACGCCATGCTCAGCCTGGGCCTGGCGATCATCTTCGGCATGCTGAAGATCATCAACTTCGCCCACGGTGCGCAGTACATGATCGGCGCCTTCGCCGGCTACCTGCTGCTGGCGACCCTGGGCATCGGCTACTGGCCGGCGCTGATCCTTGCGCCGATCATCGTCGGCCTGTGCAGCGCGGTGATCGAACGCCTGGCGCTGTCGCGGCTGTACAACCTCGACCACCTCTACAGCCTGCTCTTCACCTTCGGCCTGGCGCTCGCCCTGGAGGGCGCCTTCCGCTACTTCTACGGCTCCTCCGGGCAACCCTATGCGGTGCCCAAGGAACTGGCCGGCGGCTACAACCTGGGCTTCATGTTCCTGCCCAAGTACCGCGCCTGGGTGGTGCTGGCCTCGCTGGTGATCTGCATCGCCAGCTGGCTGCTGATCGAGAAGACCAAGCTCGGCGCCTACCTGCGTGCCGCCACCGAGAACCCGACGCTGGTGCGCACCTTCGGCATCAACGTGCCGCTGCTGCTGACCTTCACCTACGGCATGGGTGCAGCGCTGGCCGGGCTGGCCGGCATGCTTGCCGCGCCGATCTACCAGGTCAGCCCGCTGATGGGCTCGAACCTGATCATCGTGGTGTTCGCCGTAGTGGTGGTCGGCGGCATGGGCTCGATTCTCGGCGCAATCATCACCGGCTACATGCTCGGCATTCTCGAGGGCCTGACCAAGGTGTTCTATCCGGAGGCTTCCAACATCGTGATCTTCGTGATCATGGCGATCGTGCTGCTGGTGCGTCCCGCCGGCCTGATGGGGAGGGACGCCTGATGAACAGCCAGCTGAGCGTCACCCCGACCACCAAACGCCCGCTGCTGCGCCTGGAAACCGTGCTGATCCTGATCGGCGTGGTCGCCCTGGCGCTGGCGCCTTTCTACTTCTATCCGATCTTCCTGATGAAGGTGCTGTGCTTCGCCCTCTTCGCCTGCGCCTTCAACCTGCTGCTCGGCTACACCGGCATCCTCTCCTTCGGCCATGCGGCCTTTTTCGGCGGCGCGGCGTATTTCACCGCCCATGCGGTGAAGGAATGGGGGCTGACGCCGGAACTGGGGATTCTCGTCGGCGTCGCAGGTGCGGCGTTTCTCGGGCTGATCATCGGCTTCCTGGCGATCCGCCGGCAGGGCATCTACTCGACGATGATCACCCTGGCGCTGTCGCAGATGTTCTTTTTCTTCTGCCTGCAGGCTTCGTTCACCCACGGGGAGGACGGCATCCAGAATATCCCCCGCGGCCACCTGTTCGGCCTGATCGACCTGGAAGAGCCGCTGTACATGTACTTCTTCGTGCTCTCGGTATTCCTCGCCGGCATGCTGCTGATCTGGCGGGTGATCCATTCGCCGTACGGCATGATCCTGCGCTCGATCCGCGAGAACGAGAACCGTGCGATCTCCCTCGGCTACACGGTGTCGCGCTACAAGCTGGGCGCCTTCGTGATGTCCGCCGCGCTGGCAGGGCTCGCTGGCGGCTTGAAGGCGCTGGTGTTCCAGTTCGCCACGCTGACCGACGTCAGCTGGCAGATGTCCGGCGAAGTGGTGCTGATGACACTGCTCGGCGGCATCGGCACCCTGGTCGGGCCAGTCTTCGGCGCGGCGCTGGTGACCACGCTGGGCAACTACTTCGCCACCTCGGAGCTGCCGGTGACCCTGGTCACCGGGATCATCTTCATGGTCTGCGTGCTGGTGTTCCGCCGCGGGATGATCGGCGAACTCTATGCCTCGCGGCTGGGCAAGAAGCTGGAGCGGCGCACTGAAGACTAAGTCGCCGGGCGCAGCGACGATCGGATTCAGCCGTGCGCTTCGAGCAGATCGTGCAGCTCCACGAACTGCTGGCTGAGCTTGTGCCGCGGGTCCAGGTACACCAGCGGCGTGCAGGCCTGGTGCGATTCGCGCATCTTTACCGAACTCATAAGGTTGACCGGCAGCACCGGCAAACCCTCACTCAGCAGTTCATCGATCATCTGCTGCGGCAGCGCGGCCCGTGGCTGGAACTGATTGACCACGATGCCCTCGACCTCGAGCGTCTCGTTGTGGTCATCCTTCATCTCCTCGATCTCCGCCAGCAGGCTGTACAGCGCCTGACGGGAAAAGCTGTCGCAGTCGAAGGGAATCAGGCAGCGGTCGGCAGCGATCAGCGCCGAAACGGTATAGAAATTCAGTGCGGGCGGAGTATCGAGGTAGATGCGGTCGTAGTCTTCAGCGAGGCCGTCGAGCAATTTTCGCAGCTTGTTGATCTTGTGCTTGGCCTCCAGCTTGGGCTGCAGGTCGGCCAGTTCGGCCGTGGCGCTGATCAGGTGCAGGTTGTCGAAGGCCGTCTCGAGGATCGGCGGGCGTGCCTTCTTGCCAGCCGTGCCGCCAGCGAGGATCTGCTTGAAGAAGTCGGCGATACCGGTCGGAATGTCATCGCCGGTCAGCCCGGTCAGGTAGTGCGTGGAGTTGGCCTGGGCGTCCAGGTCCACCAGCAGCGTGCGGTAGCCCTGCGATGCGCTGACCGCAGCCAGGTTGCAGGCGATGCTCGACTTGCCGACACCACCCTTCTGATTGAACACGACCCTGCGCATGACTTGGCTCCCAAGAAACCCCGAGGGCCTGCTCACGATCTGCTGCGCGTCGGCCCTGCTGCGTTAAAGAACCGGCTCGGAATGCTCATTTACATAAGTAAATTCCGCTTCCTCACCGGTTTTTGCCTTGCAGGACTCTAGCTCGCGAGATCGTGAAAAGGCCCTGAGCGGTCGAGTCTATACGGCAAATATGACAGCCGCGTTATCCGCGCCGACGAACCCGACCAAAGTCAGACGGCAACGGGCGCCTTGATGTGCGGATGCGCCTCGTAGCCGACCAGCTCGAAGTCCTCGAAGCGGAAGGCGAACAGGTCCTTCACCTCGGGATTGAGCTTCATGGTCGGCAGCGGCAGCGGCTCGCGGGTCAGCTGCAGATCGGCCTGTTCCAGGTGGTTGGCGTAAAGATGGCAATCGCCGCCACTCCAGATGAACTCGCCCGGTTGCAGGTTGCAGACCTGCGCCACCATCAGCGTCAGCAGGGCATAGCTGGCGATGTTGAACGGCACGCCGAGGAAGATATCCGCCGAGCGCTGGTACAGCTGGCAGCTGAGCTTGCCGTCGGCGACGTAGAACTGGAACAGCGCGTGGCACGGCGGCAGCGCCATCTGCTCGACCAGCGCCGGATTCCAGGCCAAGACGATCAGTCGGCGCGAATCCGGATTCTTCCTGATCATCGCCAGCAGGTTGGCAATCTGGTCGATGGATTCGCCGTTCGGCGCCGGCCAGGAGCGCCACTGGTAGCCGTAAACCGGGCCCAGTTCGCCGTTCTCGTCGGCCCACTCGTCCCAGATGCGCACGCCGTTTTCCTTCAGGTACTTGATGTTGGTATCGCCCTGAAGGAACCACAGCAGCTCGTGGATGATGGATTTGAGGTGGCACTTCTTGGTGGTGACCAGTGGAAAGCCTTCGGCCAGGTCGAAGCGCATCTGATGGCCGAACACGCTGTAGGTACCGGTGCCAGTGCGGTCCGTCTTGAAGGTGCCGTGTTCGCGCACGTGGCGCATCAGGTCGAGATACTGTTTCATCGATTGACTCGAAGCAGGCGCCGAAGCGCGGTAAAAAAGGCTGCGCGAATAGTAAAAGCCCGGGGCCCGCTTGTCGCCTTCGCGGCGACAGGCAGGCCTTCGGATCAGGCCGGCGCCCGGCCGGCTTCGCGCCGGTAACCCCAGGCGATCATCCCTGCACCCAGCAGCACCATGGGGATGCACAGCACCTGCCCCATCGTCAGCCAGCCGAACGCGAGGTAGCCCAGCTGGGCATCCGGCACGCGGACGAACTCGACGATGAAACGGAAAATGCCGTAGCACACCGCGAACAGTCCGGAGACCGCCATGGTCGGCCGAGGTTTGCGCGAATACAGCCAGAGGATGACGAACAGCGCGACGCCTTCCAAGGCGAACTGATAGAGCTGCGACGGATGCCGCGCCAGCTGCTGCGGATCGGTCGGGAAGACCATCGCCCAGGGCACATCGGTGGCCTTGCCCCACAGCTCGGCATTGATGAAGTTGCCGATGCGCCCGGCGCCCAGGCCGATCGGCACGAACGGCGCGATGAAGTCCATCAGCTCGAAGAAGCTCTTGCCGTTGCGCCGGGCAAAGATCCAGCTGCACAGCAGCACGCCGATCAGGCCGCCGTGGAACGACATACCGCCCTTCCACACCTGCAGGATCAGACTCGGCTGGTTGATGTAGGCGGCCAGGTCGTAGAACAGCACGTAGCCCAGGCGGCCGCCGACGATCACCCCCATGGCCACCCAGAACACCAGGTCGGAGAGCTTGTCCTTCGGCCATTCCGGCGCGAAGCGCTGCACCCGCAGCGAGGCCAGCCACCAGGCGCCGCCGATGCCGATCAGGTACATCAGACCGTACCAGTGAATCTGCAAGGGGCCGATGGCGATGGCCACCGGGTCGATCTGCGGATAGGGCAGCATCCGTTACTCCTCAAACCAGAAAATTGATGCCGACGCTCAGCAGCAGCAGAGCGAACAGCCGTTTCAGAACCGTTGCCGACAGCCGATGCGCCAGCCGCGCGCCGAGCCTGGCGAAGAACATGCTGGTGGCGGCGATACCGAGCATCGCCGGCAGATAGACGAAGCCGAGACTCCACTCCGGCAACTGTGGCTGGTGCCAGCCGACCCACATGAAACTCAGCGCCCCGGCAATGGCGATCGGCAAGCCACAGGCGGCGGATGTCGCCACCGCCTGCTGCATCGGCACGCTGCGCCAGGTCAGATAGGGTACCGACAGCGAGCCGCCGCCGATGCCGAAAATCGCCGACGCCCAACCGATCACCACGCCGACCAGCGACAGCTCCGGACGTCCCGGCGCTCGTCCAGTGGCTTTGGGCCGCAGGTCGAAGCCCATCTGCACGGCCATCGCCAGGGCGAATACACCGATGACTTTCTGCAGCATCGGCCCCTGGATCGCCGCCGCGGTCAGGCTGCCGAGCGCCGCACCGAGGAGGATGCCGAAGGTCATCCACAGCACCGTCGACCAGCGCACCGCACCTTTGCGATGGTGCGTGAGAATCGAATTGATCGAGGTGAAGACGATGGTGGCCAGCGACGTCCCTACCGCAAGATGGGTGAGGATTTCCTGGGAAAACCCCTGAGCGCTGAAACTGAATACCAGTACCGGCACGATGATCAATCCGCCGCCCACGCCGAACAGACCGGCCAGCACGCCCGCGAAGCCACCCAGCAGCAGATACAGCAGAAACTCCATGTGCCCCGTCCCGGCGAAACAAAGCGGCATGTTAGCGGAAAACCCGCGCAGCACGCTCGCCCGGATGCTCGCGCTGGCAGACGCACGGCCCGCCTGGCGGTGGCTTCCACGTGCGTTGCGCCTGTACTCTGGCGACCCGGCCAGAGAGTAGGAACCCATGTGCCTGATCGTCTTTGCCTGGCGCCCGGACCACTGTCAGCCACTGGTGGTAGCCGCCAACCGCGACGAATTTTACGCCCGTCCCAGCTTGCCTCTGGGCCACTGGGAGGATGCCCCGTGGATCATCGGCGGGCGAGACCTGCAGGCGGGCGGCACCTGGATGGGCATCACCGCCCATGGGCGCTTCGCCGCCGTGACCAACATCCGGGCGCCTGGCCAGCCTGTCGGCCTGCGTTCACGTGGCGAACTGCCGGAACAGTACCTGCGCGCAGAGCTGTCGCCGGCCGATTACCTGACCGAACTGACCGCGCGCCGTCATGACTATGCCGGCTTCAATTTGCTGGTCGGCGATCATCAGAGCCTGTGGCATCTGAATTCCCGTAGCGGCGAAGCAACGCAGCTCGGAGCCGGCGTTTACGGGCTGTCCAACGCGGGTCTGGATACGCCCTGGCCGAAGCTGGAGAAAGCTCGCGCCGCGCTGGCTGCAGGACTCGACCAGCCCGACACCGGCCGCCTGCTGGCCCTGCTCGCCGATCCGCAGCAGGCCGCCGAACATGAGCTACCACAGACAGGCGTTCCGCTGGAGTGGGAGCGACGACTGTCGAGCATCTTCATCATCAGCCCCGAATACGGTACGCGCGCCAGCACAGCGCTGATCCGCCACGCCGACGGCACGCTGGATATCCTGGAGCGGAGTTTCGGCCCGGACGGGCCGTTGGGCGACGTGCGCTACCGCCATCCACCACGCGGCTGAGCGTGCTCAGACGGCGGCAGACGGGTTGATCAGCTTGTCCAGTCCCAGGTTGCGCAAGGTCAGCTGGACCGTACTATGGATCACCTGCGGGCTATCCAGCAGCATGACGCGCGCAAGCAGCTGTTGAGCGGTATCCATGCTGATCTGGCGCAGCAACCATTTTACCTTGGGCAAGTTGGTGGCGTTCATCGACAGGCTGTCGAAGCCCATCGCCAGCAGCAGCACGGCTGCCGCCGGGTCGCCCGCCATCTCGCCGCAGATACTCACCGGCTTGCCTTCGCTATGCGCTTCCTTGACCACCCGCTGCAGCGCCTCGAGCACGGCAGGGTGCAGGTAGTCGTAGAGGTCGGCCACGCGCGGATTGTTGCGATCGACCGCCAGCAGATACTGAGTCAGGTCGTTGGAGCCGACCGAGATGAAGTCCACCTGCCGGGCCAGCTCGCGGGTGAGATAAACCGCTGCTGGCACTTCGATCATCACGCCCACCGGTGGCATGTGCACGTCCAGTCCCTCGTCGCGCACCTCGCACCAGGCGCGATGGATCAGGTGCAGCGCCTCTTCCAGCTCACCGATGCCGGAAATCATCGGCAAGAGGATGCGCAGGTTGTTCAGCCCGGCGCTGGCCTTGAGCATGGCGCGGGTCTGCAGCAGGAAGATTTCGGGATGGTCGAGGGTGACGCGGATACCGCGCCAACCGAGAAACGGGTTCTCTTCCTTGATCGGGAAGTACGGCAGGCACTTGTCGCCACCGATATCGAGACTGCGCATGGTCACCGGCAGCGGATGGAAAGCCTCCAGCTGTTCACGGTAGATCGCCATCTGCTCCTTCTCGCTGGGGAAGCGCTCCTTGATCATGAACGGCACTTCGGTGCGATACAGGCCGACGCCTTCGGCGCCACGCTCCTGCGCACGCACCACATCGGCGAGCAGCCCGGTATTCACCCACAGCGGGATGCGGTGGCCGTCGATGGTCTCGCACGGCAGCTCACGCAATACATCGAGGCCCTCGGAGAGCTGGCGCTCCTGCTCGGCCAGCACTTCGTACTGCTCACGCAGCACCTTGCCCGGGTTGGTGATGATTTCGCCGCGGTAGCCATCGACGATCAGCTCGATGCCGTCGACCTTGGAATACGGCAGGTCCACCGCGCCCATCACCGTCGGAATGCCCATCGCACGGGCAAGGATGGCGACGTGGGAGTTGCTCGAACCGAGCACGGAAACCATGCCCACCAGCTTGCCTTCGGGCACTTCGCCGAGCATCGCCGGCGACAGCTCCTCACTGACCAGGATGGTCTTGTCGGGGTAGGTCAGGGTCTGCTGACGGGCTTCCTGCAGATAGGAGAGCAGGCGCCGACCGATATCCTTGACGTCCGAAGCGCGCTCGCGCAGATAGGCGTCGTCCATCATCTCGAAGCGCCGCACGTGCTCCCTGACCACCTGACGCAACGCGCCCTGGGCCCATTGTCCGGTGCGGATGACCTTGGTCACCTCGCCACCGAGGGCCGAATCGTCGAGCATCATCAGGTAGACATCGAACAGTGCGCGCTCTTCCTTGCGCATCTGCGTGGCGAGCTTTTCCGACAGGTTGCGCATGTCCGCGCGTACGGCTTCAAGCGCGGCTTCGAACAGCGTCAGCTCGGCATCGATGTTATCGATATGCTTATCCGGCACCACATCCAGATCAGCCGGTGGCAGCACCACCAGAGCGGTGCCCACACCGGCGCCCGGCGCACCCGGGATGCCGATGAAGCGGGTTTCCTGAATACCCTTGCCCTGCCGGCCAAGACCACGGATCGAGCCGGTCGCCTCGGCATGAGCGATAACGCCGGCGAGCTGGGCGCTCATGGTCACCAGGAAGGCCTCTTCGCCTTCATCGAACTGACGGCGTTCCTTCTGCTGAATGACCAGTACGCCCATCACCCGCCGGTGGTGGATGATCGGCGCACCGAGGAAGGAGGCGTAGCGCTCCTCGCCGGTCTCGGCGAAGTAGCGGTAGCGCGGGTGTTCGGAGGCGTGTTCGAGGTTGAGCGGTTCTTCGCGGGTGCCCACCAGGCCGACCAGGCCTTCGTTGGGCGCCATGCTGACCTTGCCGATGGCGCGCTTGTTGAGGCCTTCGGTAGCCATCAGGACGAAGCGTTCGGTTTCCGGATCGAGCAGATAGACCGAGCAGACCTGGCTACCCATGGCCTCCCTGACTCTCAGCACGATGATGCCCAACGCCGCCTTGAGGTCCTTGGCGGCATTCACTTCCTGGACAATCTTGCGCAGCGTGCCGAGCATGCTCAGAGGCTTTCTCCCCGAATCTCAGTCCCGCACCGGTAGACGCGGTGCAAGTTCTTTAAGTGCACGACGATAGACCTCGCGCTTGAAGGTGACCACCTGCCCCAGCGGATACCAGTAGCTGACCCAGCGCCAGCCGTCGAACTCGGGCTTGCCGGTCAGGTCCATGCGTACACGCTCCTCGGCACTGGTCAGGCGCAGCAGAAACCATTTCTGTTTCTGCCCGATGCACAGCGGCTGGCTGTGGGTACGCACCAGTCGCTGCGGCAGACGATAGCGCAACCAGCCCCGGGTGCAGGCGAGGATCTTCACATCCTGCTCTTCCAGGCCGACTTCTTCGTTGAGTTCGCGAAACAGCGCTTCTTCCGGCGTTTCACGAGCATTGATCCCGCCCTGCGGGAACTGCCAGGCGTCCTGATTGATCCGCCTGGCCCACAGCACCTGACCGACATCGTTAGTCAGGATGATGCCGACATTCGGGCGAAAACCATCGGAATCGATCACGGCATACAACCTCGCAGACGCATGTCGCGGCATTGTTCCACAAAACGGCAATAAGCCGAAAGCGCGGCAAGCCGCCATTCGGCACGTGCCTGCCCGCGCCGATATAGGCTGGTGAAGGCTGCGCCGGGAACGCTCTAGCCGTTATGCTTGGCGCTGCCCTGTCCATCCCGAGGAAAACAAACGTGCGCCTGGCTCTATTCGATCTCGACAACACCCTGCTGGCCGGTGACAGCGACCACGCCTGGGGCGAATACCTCTGCCAGCGCGGCATCGTCGACGCAAGCCAGTACAAGGCACGCAACGATGCCTTCTATCAGGACTACCTGGCCGGCAACCTCGACGTGCACGCCTACCAGAATTTCTGCCAGGAGCTGCTCGGCCGCAGCGAAATGCCGCAGCTGCAGAAGTGGCATGACGAATTCATGCAGGATTTCATCGAACCCATCGTGCTGAGCAAGGGCGAGGCGCTGCTGCGCCAGCATCTGGAAGCCGGCGACAAGGTAGTGATCATCACTGCCACCAACCGCTTCATCACCGGCCCGATCGCCGCGCGCCTGGGCGTCGACACCCTGCTGGCGACCGAATGCGAGATGCGCGATGGCCGCTACACCGGCCGACTGACCGATATCCCCTGCTTCCAGGAGGGCAAGGTGCAGCGGATCGAACGCTGGCTCGCCGAAACCGAGCAGACCCTGGAAGGCAGCTACTTCTATAGCGATTCGCGCAACGATCTGCCGTTGCTGCAGCGCGTCAGCCATCCGGTCGCCGTGGACCCCGATCCGGTACTGCGCCAGATCGCCACGGAGCGCGGCTGGCAGATCATCTCACTGCGCTGAGCCCGCGCAGCAGCCATGCCCGAGCCGGTCGGATCAGACCGGCTTGGCGCCCATCAGGGCGGTGATCGCGATCAGCACGGCCAGCACCAGCACCGCATAGATAGCGGCATTACGTGCCGCGGTAGGGCTGCCCGGCGCCTGCCAGGCACCGAGACGGCCAGCCAGCAGCAACACCAGTGGGATCAGCACGAGGAACAGCACGGAGCTGGCCAGCAGCCAGAACTGGCCCAGCGGCCAGCCGGCCAGATGCGTCAGCCACCAGCCGGTGACCGGCAGCGACAGACCGATCGCCGCGAGCAACGGCAGCGACAGCCGCCGGGTGCGCTGCAGCTTGCGTTGCAGCACGGCTTCGTCACTGCCGCGTCCGGCTTTCCACAGCATGATCAGGTGCACGATCACACCCAGCAGCAACAGCACCGCGGTGGCGCCATGCACGATTCGTAGGGTCAGATAGTGTTCCATTCGCGATCCTTTATGTCTGTTCAGCCGAGAAACAGCTTGTAAGCCGGGTTCTCGCTTTCGTCCCAGTAGCGGTAGCCGATCTTGTCCAGCGCGGCCGGCACCAGATGGCGCTCGTCGGCCGGCACCTGCAGTCCCGCGACTACCCGGCCATCGGCGGCGCCGTGGTTGCGGTAATGGAACATCGAGATGTTCCAGCGCCCGCCCAGCTTGTTGAGGAAATTGAACAATGCACCGGGCCGCTCGGGAAATTCGAAGCGCAGCACCATCTCGTCGCTGACGCCGGCGGCGTGCCCGCCGACCATGTGCCGCGTGTGCAGCTTGGCCAGTTCGTTATCGGTCAGATCGAGCACCGGGAAGCCCTTGTCGCGCAGCCCCTGCACCAGCGCGGCGCGCGGGTCGTTCTCCGGGTGGGTCTGCACGCCGACGAAGATGTGCGCCTGGCGGTCGGTGTGGTAGCGGTAGTTGAACTCGGTGATCTGGCGCTTGCCGATGGCTTCGCAGAACGCCTTGAAGCTGCCCGGCTGCTCGGGAATGGTCACGGCGATGATCGCCTCGCGCTTCTCGCCCAGCTCGGCGCGCTCGGCAACGTGGCGCAGGCGGTCGAAATTGACGTTGGCGCCGGAATCGATGCCCACCAGCACATGGCCGCTTACACCGTCGCGCTCGACATACTTCTTGATCCCGGCCACGGCCAGCGCGCCGGCGGGCTCGGTGATCGAACGGGTATCGTCGTAGATGTCCTTGATCGCCGCGCAGATCTCGTCGGTGCTGACGGTGATGACCTCATCAACGTAGTGCCGGCAGATCTCGAAGGTATGCTGGCCGATCTGCGCCACCGCCACGCCATCGGCGAACAGCCCGACCTGCTCCAGCACCACACGCTCACCCGCTGCCATCGCCGCCTGCAGGCAATTGGAATCATCCGGCTCGACACCGATCACCCTGGTCTGCGGATAGAGGTACTTCACATAGGCGGCGATACCGGCCACCAGGCCGCCGCCGCCCACCGGGACGAAGATCGCGTCGATCGGCCCCTGGTGCTGGCGGAGGATTTCCATCGCCACGGTGCCCTGCCCGGCGATCACGTCGGGATCGTCGTAGGGGTGGATATAGACGTAGCCCTTCTCTTCCACCAACTTCAACGAATAGGCCAGCGCCTCGGGGAAGGCATCGCCATGCAGCACCACCTTGCCGCCGCGGGCGCGCACGCCCTGAACCTTCAGCTCCGGCGTGGTGCGCGGCATGACGATGGTGGCCTTGATGCCCAACTGCTTGGCCGCCAGCGCAACGCCCTGGGCGTGATTGCCAGCCGACGCGGTGACCACGCCCCGCGCCAGTTCCTCGGCCGACAGCTGCGCCAGCTTGTTGTAAGCGCCGCGTACCTTGAAGGAGAACACTGGCTGCAGGTCCTCGCGCTTGAGCAGAATCTGGTTGCCGATTCGCTCGGAAAGCTGGCGGGCGGGCTGCAGCGGGGTTTCGATGGCGACGTCGTAGACGCGGGAAGTGAGGATCTTCTTGACGTAATGTTCGAGCATTCTGGCTGTCTTGGCGGGCAGTGCGGGGGAACGAGGAGTCTACCCCCCGCAAGCCCCCGGCGACCACCGGCAATCCACGACGGCTTCGGCATCCGCAGCAGACAAGACCCGCCGCCGGCAGAGGGCTATAATCCGAGCCTTCGTCTTTCCCGCCCGGATTCCCGCCATGACCCAGGATCAGCTCAAGCAGGCCGTCGCCCAGGCCGCCGTCGACCATATCGTTCCACACCTCAGCGACCGCAGCATCGTTGGCGTCGGCACCGGCTCCACTGCCAATTTCTTCATCGATCTGCTGGCCAAGCACAAGGGCTTCTTCGATGGCGCCGTGGCCAGCTCCGATGCCACCGCCGAGCGCCTGAAGCAGCACGGCATTCCGGTCTACGACCTGAACTCGGTGAGCGAGCTGGAGTTCTATGTCGACGGCGCCGATGAAGCCAACAAGCACCTCGAGCTGATCAAGGGCGGCGGTGCGGCGCTGACCCGCGAGAAGATCGTCGCCGCGGTGGCCAAGACCTTCATCTGCATCGCCGATGGCAGCAAGCTGGTCGAACAGCTGGGCGCCTTCCCGCTGCCGGTGGAAGTGATTCCGATGGCACGCAGTCATGTCGCCCGCGAGCTGGTCAAGCTGGGCGGCGACCCGGTCTACCGCGAAGGCGTGGTGACCGACAACGGCAACGTCATCCTCGATGTGCACAACCTGATGATCGGCTTCGCCCCGGAACTGGAAGGCAAGATCAACGACATCGTCGGCGTGGTCTGCAACGGCCTGTTCGCCAAGCGCCCGGCCGACCTTTTGCTGCTCGGCACCAAAGACGGCGTACAGACCCTCAAGCGCTGATCCTCCCGAGCGCAGCGCCCCGGCGCTGCGCCAGGTTGGCGGCTACGCTTTGAAGTGCTGCGTCGAGTCCGACGCACCACTTCACAGGAGGTGTCGCCATGTCCGGCAAATTCCACTTGAAGCGCGCCAGCAACGGCCAGTTCCATTTCAACCTGCTGGCCAGCAATGGCCAGGTTGTGCTGTCCAGCGAACAGTACAAGGCCCACGCTTCGGCACTGAACGGTATCGATTCGGTACGCAAGAATGCAGTGCGCGAGGATGCCTTCGAGGTCAGGGAGTCCAGCAACGACAAGTTCTATTTCGTGCTCAAGGCAGCCAACGGCCAGGTCATTGGCCAGAGCCAGATGTACGCCAGCCTGCATAGCGCCGAGCAGGGGTGCGACTCGGTTCGCCGCAACGCGCCGAATGCCGCGCTGCAGGACGAAAGTGCCTCGTCAATCGCGTGAGGTCGCCGGGTGATCGGCTGAAGGTTACCAATCACCCGGCAGGTTTACGGAACACGTAGAACAGATTCGGCTCGCTGACCACATACAGGGTGCCGTCCGGCCCCATCGCGATGCCCTCCGCCTGCGGCACATTGCTTTTCAGCCCATGCTTGCCGGCACTCAGCGACAGGCTGCTCAGCGGCTGACCCTTGCCATCCAGCTCGACTACCAGCCTGGACTCGTCGGATAGCGCCAGCAGATGCCCGGTCTGTTCGTCGAACTGCAGGCTGGACAGGTCGCGCACGAAAAGCCGGGCCTCGTGTTCGTTGATATGCACCGACGGCGTCGGCTCGGCAAACGGAAAGCCGGAAATTTCATAGATGCGCACCGGGTCGCGCTCCTTGGCGACGAACAGGCGCTTGCCAGCCGTATCGTAGGCCAGCCCCTCGAAGCCCTTGTTGCCGTTGAGATCGATGCCCAGCGAAAGCTGCTGGGCCTGCGCCGCATCGATGAGCGTGGTCTGCTCGTTGACCTCGATACGCAGCAGGCGCTGCAGGCGTTCGTCACTGATCACGTAGACGCCCTCGGAAATGTATTCGATGGCCTCCGGATCACCGAAACCCACCAGCGGGATCGCGCGCAGCAGCTCACCCTCCAGACTGAGCTCCAGCCAGTGCGGCTTGCCGTTGGTAACGGCGATCAGGCTGTTGCGATCCGGATCGAAGGTCAGCGCCGAGAGATCGTCATCGATTCCACTGATCACCTTGCCCTGAATGGTCGCCTGGTAATCCGGCAGCCACAGCGAGGCGTCCTGAGCCTGCTCGCCCTGATGCCACTGATTGAGATGGAACCAGCCACGCTCGAACAGGCGGTAATGAACGCCAGCGGCAACCGCCAGCAGCACCGTCACGCCCAGCAGCGCAGGCAGGAGAATTTTCAACGCACGCATAACGCCCACTTTCTTCTAACTCGAGACCGCGATTGTGCTCGGCACGGCTTACACCAAGCTTAACGGCGGGCCATGTCTCAGCGCTTGCGGCTGAAGACGTAGAAACGGTTGGGCTCGCCGACCACGTAGATGTTGCCCTCGCCATCCATCGCCACGCCCTCGGCCTGTGCGATGCCTTGCACCAGACCGTGCAGACCGCCAAACAGCGCGATGAAGCTGCGCGGCTGGCCCTGTCGATCGAGCTCAACCAGCAAGCGCGACTCGTCGGACAGCAGCAGCGTATGACCGCTGCGTGGATCGATCGTCACCGAAGACAGATCGCGAACTATCAGCGGCTGGCTGGGCAGCGCCTCGAGCGCGCCGACTGCGCCGTCTTCACCCGGAAACGGCAGCTCGAACAGGCCCTGCGGGTCGCGCTCCTTGGCCAGCAGCAGGCGTTGCGTATGCGGGTTCCAGGCCAGGCCTTCGAAGCCCTTGTTGCCGGCATCGGCGAAGCCCAGGTCATAACTGGCCAGGTCCTCCAGATCAAGGCTCTCGACATCCGGCTCGAGGAAGAACACCGCCACCAGCCGGCGACGCTCATCGACAATGGCCAGGCGGCCGTCACCCAGCGCCTCCACCGCTTCCGGATCGGAGAAGCCGGTCAGTGCGATGCGCCGCAACACGACGCCGGCCGGGGTGAACTCGACCAGCTGCGGATGCTTGCCGGTGACGGTGAACAGCGTGCCGGTCAATGGATTCCAGGTCAGCCCCGAGGTTTCGTCCTGCTCCAGGCCGGCCAGCGTGGTTTCCAGCGCGAGCTCGTAGTCCGGCAGCCAGATGCCCGCGGCACGCTGTTCGGCGCTGACCGAGTGTTCGCCCCAGTACAGCCGCAGCTGAGCGTCCCAGTGCAACAGGCGACCGGCGACCAGCAGGGCAACGAACAGCAGCAACAGGGCAGCGGCGACGATCAGGCGCCAGCGGGAATAACGGACAGGCATCGAGGAGCGTTCCGGCAGAAGGTGCCGGATTACAGCACGAGAATGGTTCGCAAAGAAGCGGCGGGCTTGCCCCGCCGCGTCCGAATCAGAGCACGCGGCTCTCGAAGCGCGACAGGCCGATCAACTCCAGCACCAGCTGATCGCCCTGGTTGAGCGGGCCGACACCGGCCGGCGTGCCGGTCAGTACCACGTCGCCCGGCTGCAGGCTGAAATGCCCGGCGATGTGCTGCAGCAGCGGCAGGATGGCGCTGAGCATCTGGCTGCTGTTGCCGTCCTGGCGGACTTCGCCGTTGATGGTCAGGCGAATGCCGATGTCGCCCAGATCCTCCACCGCGTCGCCCGGCACGAATGGCGCCAGCACGCAGGCGCCGTCGAAGCTCTTGGCGATCTCCCACGGGTGGCCCTTTTCCTTCAGCCTGGCCTGCACGTCGCGCAGGGTCAGGTCGAGCGCCGGGGCGAAACCGGAGATGGCATCGCGCACCTCTTCCTCGTTGGGCTTGCGCGACAGCGGCTTGCCAATCAGCACGGCGATTTCCGCTTCGTAGTGCACCGCACCCCGATCGCCGGGGATGCTGAAGCCATCTTCCAGCGGCACGGTGCAGCTGCCGGCCTTGATGAACAGCAGCGGCTCGGTCGGCACCGGGTTGTTCAGTTCCTTGGCGTGCTCGGCGTAGTTGCGGCCGATGCAGACCACCTTGCCCAGCGGGTAGTGGATCGGCGTGCCATCGGTGTAGTGGTGCTGGTAGCTCATCGAAGACTCCTGGTAATCCGTGGGCCCATTCAGGCCGCGAAAATCTTGCCCGGGTTCATGATCCCGTTGGGATCGAACACCGCCTTGACCGCCTTCATGTACTCGATTTCCGCCGGCGAGCGGCTGTACTCGAGGTAGTCACGCTTGGTCATGCCGACGCCGTGTTCGGCGGAGATCGAACCGTTGTACTTCTGCACGGTTTCGAACACCCACTTGTTCACCGTCGCGCACTTGCCGAAGAACTCGTCCTTGTCCATGGCATCGGGCTTGAGGATGTTCAGGTGCAGGTTGCCGTCGCCGATGTGGCCGAACCAGACGATCTCGAAGTCCGGGTAGTGCTCGCCGACGATGGCGTCGATTTCCTTGAGGAAGGCCGGCACCTTGGCGATGGTGACCGAGATGTCGTTCTTGTACGGCGTCCAGTGGCTGATGGTCTCAGAGATGTACTCGCGCAGCTTCCACAGGTTCTGCAGCTGCTGCTCGCTCTGGCTCATCACGCCATCGAGCACCCAGCCCTGCTCGACGCAATGCTCGAAGGTCGCCAGCGCCTGGTCGGCACGCTCCTCGGTGGTGGCTTCGAACTCCAGCAGCGCGTAGAACGGGCAGTCGGTTTCGAACGGTGCCGGCACGTCGCCACGGCCGAGCACCTTGGCCAGCGCCTTGTCGGAGAAGAACTCGAAGGCGGTCAGATCCAGCTTGTCCTGGAAGGCATGCAGCACCGGCATGATCGAGTCGAAATCCGGGGTACCCAGCACCAGTGCGGTGAGGTTGGTCGGCTGACGCTCCAGACGCATGGTCGCCTCGACGACGAAGCCCAGGGTGCCCTCGGCGCCGATGAACAGCTGGCGCAGGTCGTAGCCGGTGGCGTTCTTGATCAGGTCCTTGTTCAGCTCGAGGACGTCGCCCTTGCCGGTCACCACCTTCATGCCGGCAACCCAGTTGCGGGTCATGCCGTAGCGGATCACCTTGATGCCACCGGCGTTGGTGCCGATGTTGCCGCCGATCTGGCTGGAGCCGGCGGAGGCGAAGTCCACCGGATAATACAGGCCCTTGTCCTCGGCGAACTGCTGCAGCTGCGCGGTGACCACGCCGGGCTGGCAGACGGCGGTGCGATCCATCTCGTTGAATTGGAGGATCTGGTTCATGTAGTCGAACGACACCACCACCTCGCCATTGGCCGCCACCGCGGCAGCCGAGAGCCCGGTACGACCGCCCGAGGGCACCAGCGCGACCTTGCGCTCGTTGGCCCAGCGCACGATGGCCTGGACCTGCTCGATGCTCTTGGGAAAGACGATGGCCGAGGGCGCCGGAGCGAAATGCTTGGTCCAGTCCTTGCCGTAGGCATTCAGCGAATCGGCGTCGGTCAGCACTTTGCCGGGCTCGACCAGGGTTTTCAGCTCATCGATCAGGGCGGGGTCGGTCATCACGGGAACTCTCATACGATTCATGGTCACCCTGAGCACGCTTCAGCACAGGGGTGGGGGTGTTTCGCGGGGCTCGTATGCTAGCATACGCACCCCTTTGAAACGTGCCTCGGCAGACTCCCGACACCGCCAATCGCGGGTCGGCCAGCCTTCGCTGGACACTTCAGTCCTATCCTTCGGCCTTAAGGTTTTAATGCAGATGAGCCAGACCTCTCTCGACAAGAGCAAGATCAAGTTTCTTCTTCTCGAAGGCGTGCACCAGAACGCCGTCGATACCCTCAAGGCGGCCGGCTACACCAACATCGAGTACCTCAAGGGCGCGCTGTCCACCGAGGAGCTGAAGGAGAAGATCGCCGACGTTCACTTCATCGGCATCCGCTCGCGCACCCAGCTCACCGAAGAGGTCTTCGATGCGGCCAAGAAGCTGATCGCCGTCGGCTGCTTCTGCATCGGCACCAACCAGGTCAACCTGAATGCTGCTCGCGAGCGTGGCATCGCGGTATTCAACGCGCCCTACTCCAACACCCGTTCGGTGGCCGAACTGGTGCTGGCCGAAGCCATCCTGCTCCTGCGCGGCATTCCGGAGAAGAACGCTTCCTGCCATCGCGGCGGCTGGATCAAGTCGGCGGCCAACTCCTTCGAGATCCGCGGCAAGAAGCTCGGCATCATCGGCTACGGCTCCATCGGCACGCAGCTGTCGGTGCTCGCCGAAGCGCTGGGTATGCAGGTCTTCTTCTATGACGTGGTGACCAAGCTGCCGCTGGGCAACGCCACCCAGATCGGCTCGCTGTACGAGCTGCTGGGCATGTGCGACATCGTCTCGCTGCACGTCCCCGAGCTGCCATCCACCCAGTGGATGATCGGCGAGAAGGAAATCCGCGCCATGAAGAAGGGCGCCATCCTGATCAACGCCGCCCGCGGCACCGTGGTCGAGCTGGATCACCTGGCCGCCGCGATCAAGGACGAGCACCTGATCGGCGCCGCCATCGACGTATTCCCGGTCGAGCCCAAATCCAACGACGAGGAATTCGAAAGCCCGCTGCGTGGCCTGGATCGCGTGATCCTGACGCCGCACATCGGTGGCTCGACCGCCGAAGCGCAGGCAAACATCGGCCTGGAAGTCGCCGAGAAGCTGGTCAAGTACAGCGACAACGGCACCTCGGTGTCCTCGGTCAACTTCCCGGAAGTCGCCCTGCCGTCGCACCCGGGCAAGCACCGTCTGCTGCACATCCACCAGAACATTCCGGGCGTGATGAGCGAGATCAACAAGGTCTTCGCCGACAACGGCATCAACATCTGCGGCCAGTTCCTGCAGACCAACGAGAAGGTCGGTTACGTCGTCATCGATGTGGACAAGGAATACTCCGATCTGGCGCTGGAGAAGCTGCAGCACGTCAACGGCACCATCCGCAGCCGCGTGCTGTTCTGATGCATTGACCGGGCGGTACTGAAAAAGGGGAGGCTTCGGCCTCCCTTTTTCGTTTGCACGCCTGGACCGATCGGCTTCCGCTAGCTGCGCAGCACCCGGTTGCCCGCGGCGTCCACTTCCGAGCCGGGCTGCTCATCCCGCGGTTCGGGCATGGGCGGCACATCCGTCTCGATCGGTGCCTGACGCGGCTGCAGCACCGGTGCCTCGAGCTTCTCCGCATCCTGCGGCTGTTCGCCCGTCTCGCCACGCGGTTCGCTGCTGTCCAGCGGATGCTGGCGCGCCTTGTCCGGATGGGTGGGGCCGGTGCCGTCAGCCATGACGACCGAGGCGCCAGCCAGCGAAACCATCAGAATGCTCAAGCGCAGCATGCTCATCGTGCACCTCCGATAAGGATTGGTTCGCTTTCGGCCCAGCTGCGCCGGCAAAGGTTTCCGCTACAACACCACAAGCAGCCGAGCGGTCGACCGCCAGACGCAGAACGGCCCGACAGGCGCTGCCTGCCGGGCCGTTGCTGATCTGCTCCGATCAATAGGCGCCGCGTGCGCCGCCTTCGCCGCCAGTGCCCGTAGTGCCCTGTTGCCCGGTTGCGCCATCGCCGCCGGCATCGACGCCGGTGCCGGTATCACTACCGGGTGTGGTCGCCGGGCGGTCTGCGGAGCCCGGCATATTGCCGGTACCCGTGCCCGCGCCGCTGTCCATTCCGCTGCCCGTGCCAGTTCCGCCAGTACCCATGCCGGTGCCTGTTCCGGTGCCGCCCATGGTGCCTTGTTCATGGGTACCGTGGCCCATCGAATCGTGAGTGCCGGTGCCTGTATCAGTACCGGTGTTGCCAGCCGCGAACGCCGCGCCAGAAATCAGCCCAGCCAGGGTAAATGCCGCAATCTTGTGCATGGTCATGATGTTCTCCTGCAACTTTTCAAGGGGTTCACAGGTTCCGGCAGCACGCCGCAGCAGGGGTTTCCTCGGCAGCCTTTACAAAACATGACAGGGCCCGTGAGGCCTGTTGCAGAGCGGCTATGGGGAAGAACCGTCGGTCGCTTCGCTGCGGTCGCCGAGCAGATCCTCCACATACAGCATGCGCACCAGCACCATTCCAACCGCGGCCAGCGGTGTCGCCAGCAGCAGCCCGAGCGTGCCGGCGAGCAAGCCGAACAGCAGCTGCACGGCTATGGTCAGCGCGGGCGGGATCGAAACGATGCGTTGCTGCATCAGCGGCGTGAAGACGTAGCTCTCCAGCGCCTGGACGAACAGGTAAAGCCCGGCGACATAGAGCACCGTACGGCCACCCTCCAGAGAGGCCAGCAGCAGCGCCGGAATCACCGCCAGCACCGGGCCGATGTTGGGTATGAACGACAGCAACCCGGCGATCAGCCCGAGCACCAGGGCCAACTCGATGCCCAGCAGCCAGAGGCCGAGGGTGGTCAGCACGCCGATCAGCAGCATTTCCAGCAGCTTGGCCAGCAGCCAGGCACGCAAGGTCGCGCCGCCTTCGCCAAGCACCTCGCCGGCACGCGACCGGTAGCCGAGCGGAACCAGCTTCAGCAGCCCTCGAACATAGACCTGCGGATTGATCGCCAGGCAGATGCCGATGGCGAACGCGATGACGAAACTGCTCAAGGCACCCGCCACCGAGCCCATCACCTTGGTCACCACACTGAAGGCGCTGGAGCCGTCAGGAAGAGAGTCTTCCAGGCGATCGCCCTGCTGCATCAGTTCGTTCGCCCAGGGCAGCTGCTCGGCACGCTCACGCAGCTGCGCGACGGCCTGTGGCAAGGAATCGGACAGGGCATCGGCCTGCTCGGCAATATTTGGCGCGACCAGCCAGCCACCACCGCCAAGGGCGAGCAACATCACCAGGAAGAATGCCGGCATGGCCGCTTTGTAGGGCATGGAGGTGTGATCACTGATCCACTGGCTTACGCCATGAATCAACACACCGAACAGGATCGAGGCGAACAGCAGCAACAGAAAATCGAAGGCCAGCCAGGCGACTATGCAGAACAGCACGACTGCGGCGAGCACAGCAGCCTGCACCATGGTGCGGTTGGCCACCTGCTTGGCGTCGTTCTGCGACGTGGATGTGGACATGCTTCTCCCCCTGATGAGTACAAGGGGTACGACAGGCCACGGGACGCTTTAATTCAGGCCCGACGCCAATCAGCGCAGCAGTTGCCAGAGCGAGGCGCCGACGCCGGCCATGCTTTCGCCCGCGACAAGCCCCGCCGCTGCGACGATCACGAAACGCTCGCCGAGGCTGCGCCAGCGCGAGGCGAAGGCCCAGGCCAGCACGGCACCCAGCGTCATCATCAGCGAGATCGAGGCCGGAATGATGAATGCCAGGCCGAGCGCCGCGGAACTCGGCAACCAGCGCAGGCGGCGCTCCGGCAGCACGCCCTCGAGCGTCCCGAGCAGCACGCCACAGAGCGCACCCGCCAGCATCGCCCAGCGCACATCGGCAGCCAGCGCGCCGAGACCGCCGGTCAATGCTTCGGCCACGGCCTTCCAGGTCGCCACCGCCGGGGCGGGCCATTCGGGGGTGATCAACATGCGCTGCGGGTCGGGGATCAGCAGCTGATAGGCCAGCACGCCGACCACACTGCCCAGCAGAATGCCAAAGCACTGGGCCACCGCCTGGCGAGCCGGCGCCGCACCGATGACATGGCCAACCTTGAAGTCGTTGAGCAGATCGGTGCACTGCCCCGCCGCGCCACCGGCGGTGTTGGCGCTCATCAGATTGACCGGCACCTGGCCCGGGGCGAACACGCCGAAGCTCAGCTGCGACAGCTGCCCGATTGCGCCAATCGGTGGAATCCCGGTGGCGCCGACCACCCGCGCAGCGACCATCGCCAGCATCAGCGCCAGCGGAATCGACAGCAACGCCAGCCAGAGATCGATGCCGAACAGGCTGATCTGCAACACCAGCACCAGAAGCACCGCCAGCACGAGACCCGCGATCGGCCAGCCATTCGGGTGCCGCGACATCGCCTGTCGGGGCGCCGCTGACGAGCGCGAACGCAGCAGGCGCAACCCCAGCGAAGTCAGCGTGGCGCAGACCATCAGGCTCACACCCGGCCACAGCAGCCATTCGATCAGCGCGGCGAACTGCGGCCCCTCGGCTCCGGCCGGCAGACGCACCAGGCCTTCGGCCAGCAGCCAGGGCGCGATCAACCCCCAGGCAAGCAGGGCACCGAGCAACAGCGACAGGCCGACACGCAGCCCGATGATGCCGCCAAAACCGAGCAGCAGCAGCGAGGGTTCGAAGCTGAACGTCAGGCGCTCCAGCGACGCCGAAGGCGCCCAGCGCGGCAGCGTCCAGAAGAAGGTATCGACGAGCTTGGTCCCCGCCGCCAGCAGCGCCGCACTGCCCAGCACCCAGAGCCGGCGGCCGGCTTCGGCGCCATGGCTGTAGATCTGCTGCAGCGTCGCCAGGGTCGCCATACCCTCGGGAAAGCGCAGCCCCGACTCGACGATCAGCGAGGGGCGCAGATACCACGCCACCCAGATGCCAAGAAAGCTCACCGAGAACACCCAGGCCATCAGCGGCAGGCTGTCCAGCTGCTGACCGGTGAGCAGCGTATAGGCGGGAATCGGCGCCACCAGCCCGCCGGAGATGATCGACGCGCAGGACGAAGCGGTGGTCTGGTTGATGTTGCTTTCCAGCAACGACCAACGCGCACGGCCGAACGCAACGGACATGCTCTGCCAAAAAGCGAAGCCGATCAGCAGCGCAATGATCGACATATTGAACGACCAGCCGATCTTGAGGCCCGAGTACACATTGGACGGCGCCAACAGCGCACCGAGCAGCAGCCCGGTCAGCAGAGCACGCGCAGTAAGTTCCCGAGGCGAAACGGCAGAGTTGGTCGCAGTCATGCGATTACCTTAGCAGCCACTCCGGTGCAAAAACGCGCCCCCTTCCAAGCGGCTCACCCGCCCCTTGGCCGAGTTGCGCACGTGACGGCGGGATAATGCCCGTTCGCCATCGCTCGGCTGAACTTCGCTGCAAGGTGCTGGTCGTTTAGTAACTTTTTAATCAATCACGCCCGACTGACTAGGTACCGAACATGGACGCGGAGCTTACACGGGATACTTCCTCCCCAACTGTCACGCTGCTAACCGGCAATGAGCTGCTGGGGCTGTTTTTTCGTCACTTCCTCGGCGAGCAGGCGCAAGTCGAGGTGTCGCTGGCCGGACTGGAATCGGCCGAGCACTCGGGTGCCGATCTGTTTCTGGTGGACGCCGGTCATACCGAGGCCGAACAGATTTCCAGCCTGATCGATCAGCTGGATGAGCAGACACCGGTGGCGCTGGTGAACATCGTCCCCGAACAGGCCGAACAACTGGTGGAACGGCACCCGGTGATTCGCGGTGTCTTCTACAGCCACGCCACCCGCGAGCATCTGCTCGAAGGTATCCGCGTGCTGCTGCAGGGCGGCGACTGGCTGCCGCGTGTGCTGACCGAGCGGCTGCTGGGGCAATGGCGGCGGATGCGCCAGCTCGCCGAAACCAAATCGAGCCTGACGCTGCGTGAGCGGGAGATCCTCAGCCTGGCGGGCAAGGGGCTGTCGAACGCGGAGATCGCCGAGCAGCTGTGCCTGAGTCCGCACACGATCAAGAGTCATATCCACAACCTGCTACGCAAGATCGGCGCCTCCAACCGTGCCGAGGCCGCCTATCTGCTGCGCAGTCATCTGGATTGGGACAAGACCTGCAGCGTCTGATGGCGTGACTGCGGGTGGCCGTCCGCACCGCGGGCGGCAGCGCAAGCGGCGCGCTCGATGCCGGAGGCTTCGCGAAAGCGGACCGGCATTAATCCCTGAACACTGGCAAACACGCCTGTTTTTACATCATCGGATGGATATTCAAAGGCGCACGCGGCGTTCAAGAATCCTGTGCACTGTCATCCGGTATACACCAATGACCCGCCCTGCCCTGTCCCGCGCCACGCTTGTACTCGCACTGTTCGCCGGCTTGATCGGCGCGCCCCTGCACGCCGCCGACCTGCTGGATAACGGTGACCTTGCGCCGATCGGCATTTCGCCCGCGGTTTCCGGTGCGCAGCA
This sequence comes from Pseudomonas songnenensis, assembly GCF_003696315.1. Taxonomy (GTDB): domain Bacteria; phylum Pseudomonadota; class Gammaproteobacteria; order Pseudomonadales; family Pseudomonadaceae; genus Stutzerimonas; species Stutzerimonas songnenensis. Next base: position 265,658 of record NZ_RFFN01000003.1, read on the forward strand.
GGTGGTCCCGCTGTCCTCCTCGCAGGCGGCCTACGTGCAGCAGATGGGCCACGGCAACCTGGCCGAACTGCGCCAGAGCGGCCAGGCGCTGAATGCACAGATACTGCAGCAGGGCTCGGACCAGGAGGCCTTCATCCTTCAGCACGGCGACAACCTGCTGGCCATCGTCGAACAGGTCGGCCAGGGCAACTTCGCCGACATCCGCCAGACCGGCAGCGACAACCAGGCCAGCATCAGCCAGTACGGCGCCTATAACGACGCACGCATCGAACAAACCGGGAGCGGGCTGCGCAGCACCGTCACCCAATTCGGCGTCGGCCAGCAGATCAACATCGTGCAGGGTCGATAACCGCCAGGGACCAAGGAGAAACACATGTTCAAGCCCGTCGCGATCGCCAGTTTGCTTGCCCTCGGCGCCACCCAGGCCTTGGCCGAGAACAGCATCGAACTGGAGCAACGCGGCGCGGACAACGTCGCCGAGCTGCAACAGCTCGGCCTGGTCGAATCCAGCTCGATCGATGTCAGCCAGATCGGCAACCTCAACGAGGCCAGCATCACCCAGATCGGCGAGGCCTACTTCAAGGTCGCCAACCTCCAACAGATCGGCAATGCAAACGTCGCCACGGTCGAGCAGACTGGACGCACCAGTACGCTCAATGCCAGCAGCGTCGGCAACGGCAACCAGATCACTGGCAGCCAGACCAGCTTCGTCACCGCACAGATCGAGCAGCGCGGCGACGACAACCAGCTGACCTTCAGCCAGCAGGGATACTACGAAGGTGCCCGCCTGAATGTGTCCCAGGACGGCCTGGGCAACATGGCCGATATTTTTCAGGGCGACGGCAACCGCATGACGTTCGCTCAAGCCGGCAGCTACAACACGGCGGATATCCACCAGAGCGACTACCACAACGAACTCGACTTCACCCAGAGCGGCGACAGCAACCGGCTAACGGTCGAGCAGAACGGCTTCGGCGGCCGCATCAGCGGTTCGTCGACCGGCAGTGGCAACAGCGTCGACATCGCACAGCGCTTCATGTCCAACCAGGCCACGGTAATCCAGAACGGCAACGACAACCTGGCGAGCATCGAGCAGGGCAACTACAGCCACCAGGCCACCATCACGCAGATGGGCAGCGCCAACGAGGCGATCATTCGCCAGAGTCTGCCGACCAACGATTACACCCGCCTGCCGAGCGCTGCAGCGATCCACCAGAGCGGCACCGGCAACAGCGCGACCATCGTCCAGCAGTAACCCTTCGACTCTCCAGCCACGGACCGGCTTCAACGGAAACAGAACGGATGCTGACCATGACCCTCGCCACCTGGCTGCTCGCCGCCGCCCCCCCGCCAGCTGACGCTGCGGTACGCGCCAGCCTCGAACTGCAACCCGTCGCGGACGATCGACTGTCCCTCGCCCTGTGCTTCAAGGGCAGCGGCCAGCAGGTCCGCTTCCGCCTCAAGGTCCGCTCCAGCGGCAAGGCTGGCAGTGCCCAGACGGCGCAGGGCGGCACCCTCACCGCTACCGCGACGGAGCAATGTCCGCTGCGCAACCGGCTCGGCATCGCGGACGACAGTCGTGTCGAAGCCGAGCTGCAGTGGTGGATCGACGACGCCGAGCAGCCACCGATACTGCGCAGCTACCCGGCGGATGAGGTCGACGTGGACGATAACGACGAGCCACAGCAGATCGCCTAGGTGCGTGCGCCGGACCAACGGTGGCACATGGGCGGGTCGTTCAGCGCAGGTTCAGCCAGGGTTCAGGAAGGGTTCAGTGACAACCGTTCAGGCTAGGGGCCGTCAGTATCCCGCTGCCTGAAAAGGAGTCACCGATGAAAAAACTTAGCACTCTGGCCCTCGCCACCACCCTCGGCATCTTCAGCTTCGGCGCCCATGCCGCCGAGAACTTCGCCGGTTTCACCTGGGGCAAAAGCACCGTCAACACCGACCGCTCCAGCTCGCTGAAGCAGAACATGGACGGCAAGAACCGCTTCGATGACGTGATCAAGAACAGTGGCACCTGGGGCGTGCGCGCCGGTCAGATGACCGACGAAGGCCGTTACTACATGACCTACGAGAACGTTTCGGACGACTACGGCAGCAGCCTCAAGCTGCGTCAGCAGAACCTGATCGGCAGCTACGACATGTTCGTCCCGCTGGGCGACACCACCCGCCTGTTCGGCGGTGCCAGCGCCGGTCTGACCAAGCTGGAGAACGAGTCCAAGGGTTATACCCGTGACAGCGACATCGGCTACCTGGTCGGCCTGCAGGCCGGTATCCTGCAGAAGCTCGGCGACAACACCTCGGTGGAAGCCGGTTACCGCTACCTGCGCAGCAACGCCGGTACCGAAGTGTCCGAGCGCGGCGTCGGCAAGCTGGGCTCGATCGATGTGCACAGCAGCAAGCAGGCCTATCTGGGTCTGAACTATCACTTCTGATGGCATTACGCTGACAGAACGTTGAACAACGGCCGGGCATTGCCCGGCCGTTTGCCCAGGGAGCAGAAAAATGAAAGTGCTGGTGGTGGAAGACGAGGCGCTGCTGCGCCACCACTTGCAGACGCGGCTCGGTGAAAGCGGGCATATCGTCGATGCCGTGCCCAATGCCGAAGAAGCGCTGTATCAGACCCACGAATTCAACCACGACCTTGCCGTCATCGATCTCGGCCTGCCGGGCATCAGCGGGCTGGACCTGATCCGCCAGCTGCGCAGCCGCGGCAAGGCCTTTCCCATCCTTATTCTCACTGCCCGCGGCAACTGGCAGGACAAGGTCGAAGGCCTGGCCGCCGGCGCCGACGACTACGTGGTCAAGCCGTTCCAGTTCGAGGAACTGGAAGCCCGGCTGAACGCCCTGCTGCGCCGCTCCAGCGGCTTCACCCAGGCCACCATCGAAGCCGGCCCGCTGCTGCTGGACCTCAACCGCAAACAGGCCACGGCCAACGGCGAGCCGCTGGCGCTGACCGCCTACGAATACCGCATCCTCGAGTACCTGATGCGTCACCAGCAGCAGGTAGTGGCCAAGGAGCGGCTGATGGAACAGCTCTACAGCGGCGACGAGGAGCGCGACCCGAACGTCATCGAGGTGCTGGTCGGCCGGCTACGGCGCAAGCTCGAGGCGCAGTGCGCGATGAAACCCATCGAAACCGTACGCGGCCTCGGCTATCTGTTCACCGAGCGCTGCCGATGAGTCGACGCTGGCGCCGCCTGCAGGCGCGCGTTCGCAATCAATTGACCGGCGCCATGTCGCTGCGCCTGCGCCTGATGCTCGGCGCCGCGAGCCTGGCCGTGCTGTTCATGCTGGCGTTGCTGCCCGCGCTGCAGGGCGCCTTCAGCCTGTCCTTCGAGAAAGTCATCGAACAGCGCCTGGCCGCCGACGCCAGCACGCTGATCACCGCCGCACAGGTCGAGAGCGGCCGACTGCAAATGCCCGAACGGCTGCCGGACGAGGAGTTCGACCTGCCGGATGCGCAGCTGCTCGGCTTCATCTACGACCGCCGCGGCGAGCTGATCTGGCACTCGCGCTCGGCCGCCGACGAGCGCATCGACTACCGTCCGCGCTATGAGGGCGGCGCCACCGAATTCCTGCGCGTGCGCGATGCCGATGGTGTGGAGTACTTCGTCTATGACGTCGAGCTGCACCTGGCCGGCAGCCGCGACAACGCCTTCAGCTTCGTCACCATGCAGCCGACCAGCGAGTACCTGAGCCTGTTCGATGAGTTCCGCCGGCAGCTCTATCTGTGGCTGGGCAGTGGCTTGCTGGTGCTGCTGGCCCTGCTCTGGCTCGGCCTGACCTGGGGCTTTCGCACGCTCAAGCGGGTCAGCGCCGAGCTCGACCAGGTCGAAGCCAGCCAGCGTGAACGGCTGAGCGACGACCACCCGCGCGAACTGCTGCGCCTGACCCGCTCGCTGAACCGCCTGCTGGACAGCGAACGCCGCCAGCGCGAGCAGTACCGCAACTCCCTGGGCGATCTGGCGCATAGCCTGAAAACCCCGCTCAGCGTGCTGCAGGGCGTCGGCGAGACCCTCTCGGCGCAGAGCCAGAGCCGCGAACAGGCGCAGGTGATGCAGGCGCAGATCGAACGCATGAGCCAGCAGATCGGCTATCAGCTGCAGCGCGCCAGCCTCGGCAAGAGCGGCCTGGTGCGCCACCGGGTCGAGCTGCGGCCGTTGCTCGACAGCCTGTGCAGCACGCTGGACAAGGTCTATCGCGACAAGCGCGTGCAGATCGACATGCAACTGGTCGAGCCCTGTGTCGTGCCGATGGAACAGGGCGCGCTGATGGAGCTGCTCGGCAACCTGCTGGAAAACGCCTACCGGCTGTGCCTTGGGCAGATCCGCATCAGCGCCCGCACCCATGACGGCGACCTGCTGCTGGGCATCGAGGACGACGGCCCCGGCGTGCCGGTGGACCAGCGCGCACGCATCATCCGTCGCGGTGAACGCCTCGACGGCCAGCACCCTGGCCAGGGCATCGGCCTGGCGGTGGTCAAGGACATCCTCGACAGCTACGGCGGCGAACTCAGCCTGGGCGAGTCAGAACTTGGCGGCGCAGCCTTCCAGATCAAGTTGCGGACCGACTAGACGAGTCGTGCACGCCGGTATTCCGACATGGCCTAAGGTAGGAGAAACCCTACCTCGAACGAGGCATTTGTCGTGGAATCGATAATGCCACTATGACACCAGTCTTCCATACCTCCACGGACGGAGCTCGTTGTCAGAGAGTTCGCCATGGCAATTATCTCGTCCGTCAAAGCCAAGCTGGGGCTCAGCTTCGCTGCCCTCACCGCCGTAGTCCTGAGCATTTCCATACTTTCAATTGCTCAACTCGAACAGGCCAACGAAGCGTTCGCGAACTATGTCGAAGGTGTGAACCTGAGAGAGGAGCTTGCGTCCGAGCTGCTGGTTGCTGCACAGCAACGTGCGATTCACGCGCGAAATCTGGTTCTGGTTTCCTCCCGGGCTGAACGTGATGCCGAACATGCCATGGTCAGCAAAGCCCACAATGAAGTAGGCGCCACCCTCAGCAAGCTCAGGGCGGCGATCCTCCAGCTTCGCGCCTCACAGGATAGAGAAGAACAGCTGCTGTTCGATGAACTGGCGCGCGTCGAAGGCTTGTATGGCCCCGTTGCACTGGACATCGTCGGATTGGCTGTCGACGGGCAACGTGAGGAGGCCATCCAGCGTATGAGCGACGATTGCATGCCGCTCCTTCGCCAACTGATTCAGGCTGCCGAAGCGTTTATGCAGCACAGTCGGGCGATTGCCGTAGCCGAGGTTGAGGAGGAAAGAGCTCTGTTCGAGGGCCAGCGCAAGCTGCTGGTAGGTGCATGCATTTTGGCCATCGCCCTGGCGATCGGCCTGGGCCTTGCCATTGTCCGCAGCCTGCTGCGGACACTTGGCGCCGAGCCCGACGTGCTCTCGGCTGCGGCGAAAAAAGCCGCTTCCGGCGATATGCGCAGGTTGACGGACCGAGCAGCGGTTCCGCCTGGTAGCGTGATGGCTTCGTTAGGCGAGATGCAATCCAGCCTGGCCGACCTGATCGGGCAGATTCGGGGCTCCGCAGATGTCATCTCTGGCGCCGCGGAAGAACTGTCTCAGTCAACCGAGCAGGCCAGCAGCAGCGTTATCCGGCAAAAGCAGGAAGTCGAGCAGGTTGCAACGGCCATTCATGAGATGGCTGCAACCGTGCAGGATGTCGCGAGAAACACCGAACACGCCGCCCAGGCTGCGATTTCAGCTGACCAGCACGCGCAACAGGGTGAGGACACCGCTCGCGCAGCCATAGATCAAATCGGTCGACTAGCCAGCGAGGTCGGCCGAGCCACCGACGCGATGATGCGACTCAAGCACGAGAGCGAGCGAATTGGGGGCGTTCTGGACGTCATTCGCTCCGTTGCGGAGCAGACCAATCTCTTGGCCTTGAACGCAGCAATCGAAGCCGCCAGAGCAGGAGATGCGGGGCGCGGATTTGCGGTGGTAGCCGATGAAGTGCGCAATCTGGCCAAACGCACGCAAGACGCAACGCTGGAAATACAGGTCCTGATCCAGGGCTTGCAGGCGATTGCCGACGAATCCGCCTCGACGATGGACACTTGCCGCCACTTGACCGATCAGACAGTCGAAGGGGTGGACAGCACCGGCGCCGCTGTACAAGACATTTCCAGGATGATCGCCAGCATCCAGCAAATGATGCAGCAGATCGCAACCGCAGCAGAGCAACAAAGCGCAGTAGCCGAGGAAATCAACTTGAGTGTTATCCGGGTACGGGACATTTCAGAACGGTCGGCTGTTTCCGCCGAGCACACCGCAAAGGCCAGCGTGGATCTTGCTGAGCTGGGTAGCGACCTGCAAAACAAGGTCGGGAGATTCCGAATCTGATCACCCAAACCCCAAGCGGCATTCCAGATCAGGTTACCGACCGGCTCTCCCACTGCACGCTGGGCGCTGCTAGAGTTCGCTGCCGAGCCAACTGCAGCCTCATGGAGCGCGCATGTCACTGGATGACCGCAAGAAACTCGTTCGCCAGCACATCGACCTGACCTGGAATCGTGGTCACCTGGCGCTCGCCGAGCATCTGCACAGCAAGGACTTTCTCTACAAGAGCTCGTTCATTGGAAGGCCGCTCCACAGTGCCGAGTTTCTCGACATGGTCCGACAGATCCGTCACGCCATGCCGGAGCTGGAGGTGGTGGTCGAGGAATGCATCGCCGAAGGCAACCGGGTGGTGACCTGGAGCACGCTGATCGGCACCATCGAGCATGCGGCGTTCGGCTACCCGCCCAGCGACAAGGTGCTGAGCATTTCCGCCATGGCGTTCTGGTCCATCACCCCGACGCAGCAGGTGCAGGAGATCTGCACCATGTTCGACATGGAAAGCTTCCGCGCCCAGCTGGGCCTGGATACCCGCCCCTACGCCGAAAAAGCCCTGCCCTGAGCAGCGGCTCACCAGAGCCAGCCGAGCCAGAGCAGCGCCACCAGCAGCCAGGCGCTGATCGTCAGTGCGCCGCGCTCCCACTGCCGATTCCAGCGCCGCTCGCGCTGACGCCAGCGATTGCGCTCGAGGCCGATGGCAGGGACAGGCAGTGGCGGCTGACGCAGCACCCGCGTGAGATACAGCGACGCCGTCAGCGCCGGGTTCGGCAACCGTGCCAGACGCGACGGCACTTGCCAGCCACGGCGCAGCGCCCATCCAGCCAACGTCAGGGCAGCCAGCAGCGGCCAAAGCGCCGCCCATAGGCCCCCCGGATAAAGGCCCTCCAGCAGGGGTTCACGCAGCGCCGGCCAGACCCAGGGCAACAGCAGCGAGGCCGTGCTGAGCACCGCCCACGGCAGCCATTGGCCAGCCGGCGGGCGCTGCGCCGGGGCATGCTGCTGATCGCGCCACATCAGCCAGAGTGCGCGCAACAGCAGCAGCGCGGTAGCGAAGCTGGCCAGCGTTAGCCACGGCGCCCAGGCCGCGAAGGCGCTGTCGTGCAGGGCGTCCTTGAACAGGTACTTCACCGCCGCCCCGCTGGTCAGCGGCGCCCCCATGATCGCCAGTGCCGGCGGCAACAACAGTAGCCAGGCCAGCCGGGGCAGACGCCCTTCATGGACCATCCCCGCCGCCAGGAACAGCGCGCCCTTGGCCAGGCCGTGATGCACGCCGAACAGCACCAGCACCGCGAGAACTCCCGCCGACGGTTCATCGAGGCTCCACGCCAGCGCCAGAGTCATCAGCATCCAGCCCATCTGGCTTACCGAGGAATAGGCCAGCACCGCCTTCGACTTGGCAGCACACAGGCCCAACGCAGCCGCATAGAGCGCGCCGAAGATCCCGGCTGCCAGCAGCGGCATGCTCCAGGTGGCCAGCGTCGAATCGGCCTCCGGCACGCAGCGCCAGATGCCGAGGATGCCGGCCTTGAGCATCGCCCCCGAGAGCACCGCGCTGGCCGGCACCGGCGCCTCCGGATGGGCCAGCGGCAGCCAGACGTGCAGCGGCCAGAAGCCGGCCTTCAAGCCGAGGCCGAGCAACAGCAGGGCGAGGGTCAGATGGTCGATCGGTTGTGCCTGCCAGCTGGCGAAGTCGAAGGCCTGGCCGGTGGAATGGGTGCGCAACAGCAGACCGGCGAGCAGCAGCATCTCGCCACAGATCGCCAGCTGCAGATACAGCCGGCCGGCGCGCCGCGGTCCCGGGCCGCCACGGTGGACGATCAGCCCGTAGGCGGACAGGCTCATGGCACTGAAGCCGAGGTAGAAACTCAGCGCGTCGGTGGCCACGATCAGCAACAGATTGCCGGCCAGCGCCAGCTGCCAGAACGCCCAGAAGCGCAACCGACGCGGGTCCCGGCTCAGGCTGCTGTTGGCAAAGACCGCTGCGCAGCCCCAGAGCACGGCGGAAAACCCCAGCCAGGCGCGCGTCAGGATATCGTCCGCGCCCCAGCGCACCCCCTCCCACAGCCAGGGCAGCTCCAGCGCCGCCGGAGGCTGCAGCGCCACCAGCAACGCCGGCACGCAGGTCAGCCACAACCACGACAGGGAGCGCTCACGCAGGCACAGCAGCAGCACGCCGCCGAGCAACGGCGCGAAGGGCACCAGCAGCCAAAGCCAGGGATTCATATGGCGAACTCCCGCTCGACGATCAGCTGGCTCCAGCCCAGCGGGCTGAGCGCCGTGGCCGCCAGCAACCCGACCAGCAGTGACAGCAGCGCGGTGAGCACCGGTGGCAGCAGCAACATCCAGTGGGTTTCGAAACGCTCCTCCGCCCAACGGTTCTCGTGCCAGTCGGCCGGCTCGGCGAACCAGCCGCGCCAGAGCAGCGGCAGGAAGTAGGCGGCGTTGAGCAGCGCCGAACCGAGCAGCACCAACAGCACCCAGTCCTGCCCGACCTCCAGAGCACCGAGGCCGAGCGTCCATTTGCTGATGAAACCGGCGATCGGCGGGATGCCGATCATGCCCAGCGCACCGATGGAAAACGCCGTCATGGTCCAGGGCATCCGCCGGCCGACTCCGTCCATCTCGCGAATGCGGTGAATCCCCAGGGTTTCGGCGAAGTTGCCTGCGCAGTAGAACAGCGTCACCTTCATCAGCCCCTGATGCACCAGATGCACCAGGCCGCCCACCGCGGCGATCGGCCCGAGCAGCGCGACGCCCAGCGTCACGTAGGACACCTGGCTGATGGTCGAGTAGGCCAGGCGCTTCTTCAGCTCCTGCTGCTGCAAGGCGCGCAGCGAGCCATAGAGGATGGTGGCCGCGGCCAGCCAGAGCAGCGGCCTGGTGAGATCCAGCCGGGTCAGCGCTTCGGCACCAAAGACGTCGTAGACCACCCGCACGATACCGAACGCCCCCGCCTTCACCACCGCCACCGCATGCAACAGCGCGCTGACCGGCGCCGGCGCGACCATCGCCTGAGGCAGCCAGCCATGCAGCGGGATCAGCGCGGCCTTCACCCCGAGGCCGAGAATCAACAGTGCGAAGGCGACCCGCAGTGCAATGTCATGTTCGTCGACCTGCTCCAGCAGGTAGCCGGCCGCCTGGAAGTCCGGCGTGCCCGCCAGGCTGTGCAGCAGCCCGACGCCCATCAGCACCAGCGTGCCACCACCGACCGTATAAGCCAGGTAGACACGCCCGGCCCGCAGCGACTCGGGCGTGCCGCGATGCACCACCAGCGGAAAGGTGGCCAGCGTCAGCAACTCGTAGAACAGCAGGAAGCTCACCAGGTTGCCGGCCAGCGCAAGCCCCACCGTGGCGCTGACGCACAGACTGAAGTAGCCGAAGAAACGCGAACGCAACGGCGAGTTTTCCAGATAGCCGATGGCGTAGATCGTGGTCAGCGCCCAGAGCAGCGACGACAGCGCGACGAACAGCAGTGACAGGGCATCGGCCTGCAGCACCAGCGGCGCACCTGGCAGCAGCGGCACGCTGAAACGGTATTCGCTGCCCTGGCTGACGCCGTAGAGCATGCCGCCGACCAGCAGCAGCTTGAGGGTTACACCGAGCAGGTTGAGCGTGACCCGCAGGCGCTGCTGGTCCTCGCGCAGGGCGAAGATCACCAGGCCCGGCAGCAGCGAGCTGAGCACGATGCCGAGCGGCAGCAGGCCGTGCCAGTTCATCGTCCAAGCCCTCCGAGCCAGAGCAGCAGCGGCTCGCTGATCAGCGCCAGCCCCCAGACCAGCAGTGCCGGCAGCAGGGCCAGCCACTGCGCCAGACGATCCGCGCGGATGCTCGGCGGATTGGGCCGTGCCCGGTCGAAGCCGTGGGCAACGACGCGGAACACATAGGCGGCCGACATCAGCGTGCCGAGCAGCACGCCCACCGCCCACGGCCAGTGCTGCGGCTGCTCGAACAGCGGCTGCAGCAGCAGCCACTTGGCCAGAAAGCCGCCACTGGGCGGCAGGCCCACCAGGCTGCCACCGGCTACGGCAAATGCAGCCAGGGCGATGGGCACGTTCTGGCTGGCGCCGCGCATGCCCGTCACCCGCTTGCTGCCGAGAATGCTCTGCAATTCGCCAGCGGCAAGAAACATCGACACCTTGGCCAGCCCATGGGCCAGCACGAACAGCCAAAGGGCCGCATGCAGCCGCGGCTCGGGCAGATGCAGCAGCAGGCCGAGGGCCAGTAGCGCATAGCCCAGCTGGGCGACCGTCGAGTAGGCCACCAGGGTCTTCAGCCGCGGCGCGCGCAGTGCCGACCAACCGCCAGCGAGCAACGCCAGTACCCCGGCGGTGCCGAACAGCAGACCCGCGTCGCGACCGAATTCAGCCGGGGCGATCTCGCTCCAGACCAGCCAGAGAATGTACAGCGGCCCCTTGACCACCAGCGCCGAGAGCAACGCGCTGACCGCCGTCGGTGCTGCGGCGTGGGCCGGCGGCAACCACAGGTGCAGCGGCCACAGCGCGGCCTTGAGCATCAGCCCGAGGGTCATCAGCAGCAACGCCAGGTGAGTCACGCCATCGGCCTCGCTCAGCTGCGCCAGCAAGGCCAGATCGAGCACGCCGTAGCGCCCGTAGAGCAGTGCCACGCCGAGCAGATAGGCCAGCGAACCGGCCAGCGACAGCAGCAGGTAGTTCAGCGCCGGTTTCCAGGCCTTGCGCCCGGCCAGCGACACCAGCGCCACGGCCACCAGGCTGAGCAGTTCCAGGGTCACGTAGAGGTTGAACAGATCGGCCGACAGCCACAGCGCCGCCAGCGCCGCGTGCAGCAGGCAGGACAGCGGCCAGTAATCTTCCTTGCCAGCGGCATGGGCGATGCGCGCTGCATAGAGCGCCACCAGCAAATGCAACCCCGCGGTAAACACCAGCAGCAGTGCGGCCAGCGGTGTCAGGCGAAAGCGGATCGCCAGCCCCGCCTCCCAGCCACCGACAAGCAGGTTGCGCTCACCATGATCGAGCACCACCTGCAGCGCCATGATCGCCGCCATCAGCGCACCCAGGCTCAGCGCGATCACCCAGCGCCCGCTGCGCGCCGGGCGCAGCAGAATCAGCAGCAAGGCGCCGGCCAGGGGCAGCAGCAGGCTGAACAGGGCAGCGTTCATCGCTCGTGCTCCGTCGATGAAGCCAGCGCACTGCTCAGCCGCAACGCCAGGGCAGTCGCGCTCACCGCCACCACCAACCCGGTGACCACCAGCGCCACCAGCAACGGATCGCTTGGGTCATGGCGTGCCGCCAGGGCAATCATCACCAGGAACACCCCGCTGCCCATCAGGTTGATCGCAATGATCCGCCGCAGCGCATGGCGCAGCGTCAGCAGCCCGTGCAGGCCGAGCAACCAGAGCGCGAAGCCGATGGCGATCCAGAACAGCGTGGCGCTCATGGCTGCGGCTCCGGCTCGTCACCGATCACCAGCAGACTCAGGCTGGCCGCGATGGACAGCGTCGCCGCCGCCTCGATGAGCAGAATCAGCGGCTTGGCCCAGCCGGCCGGATAGTGCAGCCAGCCCTCACCGAACCAGGCGCAGGCCGCCGCCACACCGATGAACAGCAGCAAGCCGATCAGTACCAGCAGGCGTAGCGGCCAGAAGCTCCAGAGCAAGGCCGGCAGCGCCCCTGCCAGGCGCAGCAGCACGATGCCTGCCGCGAGCAATGCGCCGGCCTGGAATGCGCCGCCCGGCGAGGCCGCACCACGCCAGAGCACATAGCCGCCGGCCAGCACCAGCAGCGGTGCCAGGGTGCGCCCCCAGGCCTGCAGCAGCGGCCAGGGTTCACTCAACTGCGGCTGCAGCGACCCGAGCTGGCGGGCACCGAGCAGCGCCAGCAGCAGCACCGCCAGTTCCAGCAGCGTGTCCCAGGCACGGAAGTTGAGCAGCACCGCTGTCACCGGATGGTCGACGCCGCTTTGCGCCAGAGCCGCGTCGATCTGCGCTGGCACCGTCGGCTGCAACTCGGCCAGCGGAGCCAACTGCGGCAACAGCAGGATCAACAAGGGCAGCAATACCAGTACCGCGGCCAGGCGACGGCGCCGCGACAGGCGCGGTTCGCTGCCGGCCTGGGGTTGGCGCGCCAATGCGGCGAACAGCAATACGCCGGTCAGCCCCGCACCGATGGCGGCCTCGGCCAGCGCCAGATCGGCGGCGCCCAGGCGCGCCCAGGCCAGCGCCAGTACCAGGCCGAAGGCAATGAACAACAACACCCCGGCATACAGCTGACGCACATGCAACGCACCACCGGCCAGACCCAGCAGCAACAGGCCGAGTACTCCGTCGAGCAGCCACTCACTCATCGCCGCCCTCCTCGTCGCACTGGCGTGCCAGCAGCTGGCAGGCGGTGGCGCCGGAGGCCAGCACCAGCAGCCAGATCAGCAGCATCTGCGCGACTTCCAGCAGACTGTCGGCGCGCAGCGAAAGGCCGGCGACCACCAGACCAAGGCCAAGGGTGTCGGCCTTGGTCAGCGCGTGCAGGCGACTCAGGGTGTCGGGAAAGCGCAGCAGGCCGATGCTGCCGGCGGCGAAGAACAACAGCCCGCCGGCCAGCAGTAGCCAGCTGAGCATATCCAGCAGCTCACTCATGGCGACTGCGCCGCAGCAGTTGCACCAGCGCGGCGCTGATCATCGCCGCCAGTAGCGCCAGAACCAGCGCCGCATCACGCAGGCCGGCGGCGCCCTGCCACTGCGCCATGACCAGCAGCAGGGCGGCACCGGTGGTTCCGAACAGCTGCACCGCCAGCAGCCGATCGACCCGCCCCGGGCCGCGCAGGACGCGCCACAGACCGATGACCAGCGTCAACAGCAGCAGTGCCGAGAACAGCGCCATCAGCGCACCTCCCCGCTACCGAGCAGACGCTCAAGGCGCTGTTCGAGATCGACGACGGTAGCCTGCCAGGGCAGCCGCTCATCCAGCACGTGCACACGCATCTCGTCACCCTCGATGCGCGAAGCGAGCGTGCCAGGCAGCAGCCCGACCAGCGCCGACAGCAGCAGCCGCACCCGCGGCGACTGACTGCTGAGCGAGTAGGGATGCCAGGCCGGCTGCAGCGGGCAGCGCGGTTGCAGGGCGCGCCGCGCCACGTCCCAGCCGCCGAGCAACATGTGTTTGAGGAAAAAACCGAGGAATGCCGGCAGTGCGCCAAGGCGCATGCCCAACGGGCGCAACCCCAGCCACAGGCTGAGGGCAACGGCCAATGCAACGGTCGGCACGCCCAGCAGCCAGCCCTGCCCGGCCGCGAACAGGGCCCAGAGAGCGGCATAGATCAGTGACCAGAAGAGCGCGTCGGTGGCTCCGCGACGCAGTGCGGCCTGTGTCATCACATCCTCCTTGGCATACCGGTCTTTGTATCAAGTCGAGGCGAAGAGTTCGCCGCTGTCCACATCCCGCTGCCAAATGCCTTGTATCAGCAGATTGCCGTTGGGCCTGGTCCGAGTGTGCGCCCGTACTCGGGCGGAACGTCCGTGCGCGGGGCTGGTCTGTCCTCCCTGAGGCCGCGGCGTGGACGCCCGGTCATAACAATCACCCCACGAGGGCAAAACAGGGCTGAGCTGCCGGCGAGCAGCACGCCGAGGAATCCGAGATGAGTGCAATTGCGTTGTTGCTGGTAGGCCTGATCGCCATGGCGCTGGGCTACGTTTTCTACTCGAAGTTCATCGCCGAACGGATCTACCGTCTCGATCCCAACTACCGGACGCCGGCGCACACCATGCGCGACGGCGTGGATTACGTTCCCACCAACAAATTCGTGCTCTGGGGCCACCACTTCACCTCGGTGGCCGGCGCCGCGCCCATCGTCGGCCCGGCGATCGCGGTGATCTGGGGCTGGGGCCCGGCCTTCGCCTGGGTAGTCTTCGGCACCATCTTCTTCGCCGGCGTGCATGACTTCGGCGCGCTCTGGGCCAGCGCCCGCAGCCGCGGCCAGTCGGTCGGCATGCTCAGCGGTCGGCTGATCGGCGCACGCGGACGCAGCCTGTTCCTGGTGGTGATCTTCCTCGTACTGCTGATGGTCAACGGCGCCTTTGCCGCGGTGATCTCCAACCTGCTGGTGTCCACGCCGACCTCGGTGATCCCGGTGTGGGGCGCGATCCTGGTGGCGCTGGTGATCGGCCAGATGATCTACCGCTACAACATGAAGCTGCTCTGGCCGTCGCTGGGCGGGGTGATCGTGCTCTACGCGCTGATCCTGATCGGCAACCAGTACCCCATCGTGCTGCCGGACGAGGTCATGGGCCTGTCGGCCAAGTCGCTGTGGATCCTTCTGCTGTTCCTCTACGCCGCCATCGCCTCGCTGCTGCCGGTGTGGGTGCTGCTGCAGCCGCGCGACTACATCAACGGCCTGCAGCTGTTCGTCGGCCTCGGCCTGCTCTACCTGGCGGTGCTGTTCGGCGCGCCGGAGCTGGTGGCGCCGGCCTTCAACCAGGAGCTGCCGGCCGATACCCCGAGCATCGTGCCGCTGCTGTTCGTCACCATCGCCTGCGGCGCGATCTCCGGCTTCCACGGTCTGGTCGCTTCCGGCACCACCTCCAAGCAGCTGGACAAGGAAACCGACGCCCGTTTCGTCGGCTATTTCGGCGCCATGGGCGAAGGCATGCTGTCACTGGCGGCGATCATCTGCTGCACCGCCGGCTTCGCCACCCTGACCGACTGGCAGCAGGTCTACACCGCCTTCGGCAGCGGCGGCGTCACCGCCTTCGTGCAGGGCGGCGGCACGCTGCTGGCCAACGGTCTGGGCCTGCCTGCCGAGCTCGGCGGGACCATTCTCGCGGTGATGGCGATCCTCTTTGCCGGCACCACCATGGACACCGGCCTGCGCCTGCAGCGCTTCGTCATCCAGGAAGCCGGCGAGCTGGCCGGAATGAAGGTCAACACGCTGATCGGCACGCTGATCGCCGTCGGCGTGTGCATGGCGCTGGCCTTCGGCGCCGGCTCCGATGGCACCGGCGGCATGGTCATCTGGCCGCTGTTCGGCACCACCAACCAGTTGCTGGCCGGCCTGACCCTGGCGGTGATCACCGTCATCCTGATCAAGCTCGGCCGATCGCCGATCTACACCCTGGTGCCGCTGGTGTTCCTGCTGGCCATGTCGATCTATGCGCTACTGGTGCAGATGGGCCAGTTCTACCGCGCCGAAAATTGGCTGCTACTGGGCATGGACGTGATCATTCTGATTGCTGCGCTATGGGTCACCCTGGAAGCGGTGATCGCCATGCGCAAAGGCCGCGACCCGGCCGAACAGGCCTTCGAGGCGCAGCCGTGAGCGAGCCGCTGAGCATTCTCGGCAAGGTCTCGGCGGGGTTGCGCGAGTTCTACGTTGCGCCCTATCGCCGGACCTTCGCCCGCGCCCGGCGTGACGAAGACGACCTGTTCATGCTGCTGGTGTTCTCCGAAACCCTGGGCGTGCCCAACCCGGCCGCCTGGTACACCCTGGAGCTGATGCCGGCACTGTACGAGCGCTTCCATGACTGGCATCGGCGCATGGGCATGGAGCGCTCGCCACTGGATCACATCGGATGTTGCTGACGCCATGTTGCTAGAGCTGGCCGAACAGCGGCGCGTACTGTTCTTCGGCGGCAAGGGCGGCGTCGGCAAGACCACCGTCGCCGCGGCCACCGCCCTCGCTCAGGCGCGAGCTGGACGCCGCGTGCTGCTGGTCTCCACCGATCCGGCACACAACCTCGGGCACCTCTGGCAGCGCCCGGTGGGCCCGCAGAAAGTGCGCCTGGCGGCCGGGCTGGACGGCCTGGAACTGGACCCGGAACTCACCGTGCAGCAGCACCTCGAGGACGTCGGCGCCGCCCTGCGCAAGCTGATGCCGGCGCACCTGGCCGGCGAAGTGGACAAGCACATGGCGCTGTCGCGCGATGCCCCGGGCATGCACGAGGCGGCGCTGCTGGAACGCATCGCTGAAACCGTCGACCAGGGTCTAGCCGAATACGACCTGCTGGTGTTCGATACCGCCCCGTCCGGGCACACGGCGCGGCTGATGGCGCTGCCGGAAATGATGAGCGCCTGGACCGAAGGCCTGCTGCGCCGGCAGGCGCGCGGCTCGCGCTTCAGCCAGGTGTTGAAGAACCTCGGCCAGGACGATCGCGGCTTCGGCCAGTCCATCCTCGGCCAGAACGATGGCGAGGCTGCGCCGGATCGCGACAGTCGTATTCGCCAGATCCTCGACCGTCGCCGCGAGCGCTTCAACCGGCTGCGCGAGGTGCTCGGTGATGCGCAGCAGTGCGCGTTCGTCATCGTCCTCGCCGCCGAGCGGCTGCCGGTGCTGGAAACCATCGAACTGCATGCGCAGCTGCAGCGCGCCGGTACGCCGGTCGGCGCGCTGGTGGTGAACAAGCGCTCGCCGGCCGATGCCGGCGCCTTTCTCGCCGAACGCCACGCCCTGGAGGAACAGCATCTCGCCACCCTGCGCCAGGCGCTGGGCCAGCTACCACTGCTGGAGCTGCCGCTCTTGCCCGGTGATGTGGTCGGCGAAGCGGCGCTGGAGGCGTTCGCTCGCCAGTTGAGTGACGCAACGGCAATGCTATAGCCAGCCGTTGTCGCCCAGCACCTGGCTCTTGTAGAAATCGAGATTGGCGCGCATGCCAAACACGCCGGCGGCACCATAGGCGAGGAAGCGGGCGAACTCGCCGTAACCCGACGCGTCGAGCAGCAGGACGATCAACGTGATTGCGATCAGCGCCAGCAGCGTGAAGCTGATCGCACGGCGCCACATGCCCTTGGCCAGGTAATACAACGGGCCGAACAGAAAGGCGAGGATGTTGAAGGCCAGGGCCTTGCGTCGCTCTGCCGGCGGCAGGCGCTTGAACGCGGGCAGTCGCGGCCCGCCCGCTTGGGCAATGGCCAGGAAGCGACGTTTCCAACTGGCAGAAACCGGCAGCGCCTCGATCCGGGCCGTCTCATCGCCGGCAAGCACGGCGAGAGGGGGTGCATAGGGGTTGCGGGTATCCATAAGACCTCCTTGTCGTCGAGCGCCCTATGATCCCTGCCGCCGATGATCCAAGCCAATCGACGTGTCTGTAGCGTGCTTCACAGCATGTTTCCAGGCCCAGCCAGCGTCAGGTCTCAGCACAGATGCCTCACGAACCAGTCCCCGGCCAGCCGCGCCACCTGTTCCAGCGTGCCGTGTTCCTCGAACAGATGGGTCGCGCCCGGCACCACCTGCAGCTGATGCACGCACTGCAGCCGCGCCGCAGCCGCGCGATTGAGTTCCAGCACTTCCAGATCGCGACTCCCGACGAGGAACAGCGAAGCCGCCTTCACCCGGGCCAGCGATTGAGCAGCGAGATCGACGCGACCGCCACGCGACACCACCGCAGCGACATCCGCCGGGCGCGACGCCGCGGTAATCAGCGCCGCGGCGGCTCCGGTGCTGGCCCCGAACAGGCCGATGCGCAGTTCGCGCAGGCCCGCGTCGTTGCCCAGCTGATCAACCACCCCGCTCAAACGCTGGCTGAGCAACGGAATGTCGAAACGCAGCTGACGGGTAATCTCGTCGATCGATTGCTCATCGGCGGTGAGCAGATCAAACAGCAACGTCGCCAGGCCCAGCTCGTTGAAATAGCGCGCCACGCTCTGGTTGCGCGGGCTGTGCCGGCTGCTGCCGCTGCCGTGCACGAAGACCACCAGGCCAGCGGCGTCTGGCGGTACGCAGAGGTCGCCATGCAGGCGCGCCTTGCCGAGGGTGAAGCGCATCGGGGTCGAGGTCGGTTGGCTCATGCGGGCTGCTCTCCCCGGTTCCAGGCACGCTGCAGCAGTTCAACGACCTGCCAATCCGGCGTCTGATCGAAATTTTCGTACCAGCGGCCGATGGCATACAGATCATGGGGCAGATGCAGACAGACGATACGATCGGCCAGCGACTCCAGCTGCGCGACGCTGTCCGGCGCCGCCACGGGTACGGCGACGGTGATGCCGCTCGCGCCAAGCTGGCGCACGGCCTGCACCGCGGCGCGCATGGTCGCGCCGGTGGCCAGCCCGTCGTCGACCAGGATCGCCGCACGCCCGGCGATGACCGGCTGCGGCCGATCACCGCGGTAGGCCCGCTCGCGGCGCTGCAACTCATGGGTCTCCTGCGCGACGGTTCCGTCTATTTCGGCCTTTGAGACGTGCACGTAGCGCACGATGTCCTCGTTCATCACCCGCACGCCGCCACTGGCGATGGCACCCATGGCCAGCTCGCGATTGCCCGGCGTGCCGAGCTTGCGTACCACCAGAATATCCAGCTCCAGCCCCAGGCGTTGCGCCACCTCGTAAGCCACCGGTACGCCTCCGCGGGGCAGTGCCAGGACCAGCGCGTTTCCCCAGCCACCCTCCTGCGCCAGGCGCTCGGCCAGTGCCGCACCGGCCTGCGTTCGATCGGGGAAAGGAATCTTCAGGGTCATGACAGGCTCCTCGGCGTAACCGCTCTAACAGTTAGGAGTCTGGCTCAATAATCAGTGATCGGCAGGCCTTCTGCGGCGAAACGACACAGGGCGATTCCACCGTCGATCGGATGGGAAAACCGCGGAGCGACAAAAGCATTGCCGCCGGCGATATGGCGCCATTAAAGTGCCACTATTCTGTGCCAGCCGATGGATAGATGCCGATGCTCCATAACAACAAGAAACCGGCGCTTTGGCGTGCCCGCACCCTGCTGTTGATACTGGTCGGCCTGTTATCGCCAACCACCTCGCTCCACGCAGGCGAAACCCTGACGCTGCTCACCTGGGAGGAATACCTCAGCGAAGCGGTGATCGAGCGCTGGCAGGCTGAGACCGGCGTCGAGATCAGACAGGTCTATTTCGACAGCGGCGACAAGCGTGACGAAATCCTCGCCAAACCCGATCACCAGATCGATATCGCCCTGACCGAGCTGATCAGCTCGACCCGTTTCGGCGCCCGCGGCCTGCTGCAGCCGCTCGACGAACCCAGCCTGGCCAAGCTGCACCGTGCAGCGCCGCGCTGGCGCGACAGCTGCGGGCGCTACAGCGTGCCGTACCTGTGGGGCACGCTGGGCATCGCCTATCGCAGTGACCGTCTGGACTTCGTACCGCACTCCTGGGCCGACCTGCTGAAACCGGCGCGCCCGGACGAACCGCACATCATCATGATGGAAGACCACGAGGATATCCTCGCCAGCCCGCTGATCCTGCTGAAACACTCGATCAACACCTCGGACAACGATGAGCTGAAGGCGGCGTTCGAACTGCTGGTCAGCCAATCCGAGGCTGTGCTGACCTACGAATACGCGATCACCGCGCTGCGTAGTCAGCGCCATCTCGATCGTGCCGATATGGCGTTGGCCTATAGCGGCGACCAGCAAGTGCTCAACCAGGTCGAGGGGGTGCAAGGCGAGCCCTGGCGCTACGTCGTGCCCGAAGAAGGCACCCTGCTCTGGGTCGACTGCCTCTCGGTGCCGAGCATCGCCCGCAACAAGCCCCTGGCCTATCGCTTCCTCAACTTCCTGAACCGGCCGGATATCGCTGCGCTGAACGCTGCCGAGCTGGGTGTGGCTACACCGAACGCCGCGGCCCAGGCGCTGCTGCCAGAGGAGATCCGCGCGGATCTGACGATCTACCCGGCGGATGACGTGCTGGCGCGCAGCCAGGTCTACGAGATGCGCCCGCTGGAAGCCACGCAGACCCGCAGACGCATCATCAGCGCCCTGATCAACGCCCATGACGCTCGGTAAACGCGCGCTGCTGGTAATCTTCCCGGTCATTCTGATCATCCAGCTGCTCGCATCGACCACCGCCTACCTGACCCAGCGCGCCTCGCTGCTGGGCCTGGAACAGGCGCGTCTGGAACAGCAGCTGCTGGCGCTGCAGTCGGCCTATCTCGACTACGAGGCATTCAATCGCAGCGTGCTGTACTCGATCATGGATAGCGAGGCATTGCTGCTGTTCCTGCGCGAATCGGATACCGCTTTTCGCAACGACACGCTCGGGCTGCGGATCCAGCAGAGCATCCGTTCGCTGTCCAACACCGAGCTCTCGTTCGTCTCCTTTGCCGTGCTGCAGCCCGATGGCGAGCCGGCCTACTATTTCGAAAGCAGCCTGTCGCCGTTCGCTTCGATGGATGAGACCCAACGACAGATCGTGGCTGAAGCCAGACGCTCGTCCCGCCCCGGTGCGACTCGCTATGTCGCGCACGCCGACGGCGGACCGCTCTTGCTGGACACCGATTTCATCCTGCCGGCCAGCAGCAGCCGCCCCCTGCCAAGTCAGCGCAGCGAAGCCTTTGCCGTGCAGCTGGCGGTGCGCCCGGAGCGTTTTCTCAAGCTCAAGCGCAGCCTTGAAGAGGAATACGGCGCCGCGGTCGAGATCGAGCTGCACCAGCTGCCGGTCGAGTCGGGCCTGTCTGCTGCAATCGCGCTGTCACCGGCATTGCATGCACGGCTGACGCCAGCCGCGACCTATACCGCCGAGCGTCTGCAGACCCTGGCGCTGGCCTTCGTCGCCGGCGGCTCGCTGATCTGCCTGGTGTCCATCGGCCTGTTGCTGTGGCTGATTCGCCGTTACGTCACAGGCCCCATCAGCCAGCTGGATGACCAGCTCACCGACCTGCTGCAGAGCAAACGCACCGCACTCGACGAACCCACCGACGGCGGCGAGATTGGACGCCTGACGGTCAACATGAAGACGTTGCACGAGCGCAACACCGAAGCGCTGGAACGCATCCAGGTCATCTCCTGGACAGACAGCCTGACGCAGATCAGCAATCGCGCGCACTTCGGCGTGCTGGCCAACGCCATGTACGAGCGCTGCCTGCAAGCCCACAGGCGCCTGGCGCTGCTGTTCCTCGATCTGGACAACTTCAAGCAGGTCAACGACCAGCACGGTCACGATGCCGGCGACACGCTGCTGCGAATCTTCGCCCAGCGCGTCCGCGGTTTGCTCAAGCGCCATCAGCTGGAGCATGCGCAAACGGATGTGGCCTTTGCGCGACTGTCCGGCGATGAGTTCGCCATCCTGCTGATGACCGACGCCAGCGACGGCGGGGTCGATGAATTGTGTGCGGCAGTGCTCGATCTTTGCCGCGGCGGTTTTCGCCTCGAAGACCGCCTCTACCCGGTTGGCGTCAGCATCGGCACCGCGCGCTATCCGGATGATGCGGACTCGATCACCCAGCTGCTGACCCGCGCCGACACCGCCATGTATCAGGCCAAGGCGGAGGGCAAGAGCACGGTAGTGGCATTCAGCCGCGAGCTGGAGCAGCGCAACGAGCGCATCCGCCTGATCGAAGACCAGCTGCGGGCGCTGGACGGCGACGACCAGCTGCGCCTGGTCTACATGCCGGCGCTGAATCGCGAAGGCACCGTGGTCAGCTGCGAAGTGCTGCTGCGCTGGCATTCGCCCATTCTGGGCACGGTATCGCCCGGCGAGTTCATCCCCATCGCCGAGCGCGCCGGGCTTCACTCCAGGATCGACAACTGGGTCATCGACCGTGCCCTGGCCGAATATCCCAAGCTGGTCGAGCTGTTCGGTGCCGAGGTCATCCTGGCAATCAACGTATCGTCCGCCCAGCTCGCGGATGACCGCATCTGCAATTACCTGCTCGAGCGTGCCGCACATCATGGCGTCGCGCCGGGCAGGATCGAAATCGAGCTGACCGAAACCTACGCTGCCGAACTCTGCACCGACACCATGCAGGTTGTGCAGGCGATTCGCCGAGCCGGCTTCCGAGTCGCCATCGACGATTTCGGCGTCGGCTATACCTCGATCCAGCAACTGCTCGAATACCCGGCCGACACCATCAAACTGGACATGGCGATCATCACCCGCCTGACACAGCCGGACATGCAGCAGAGCCTGAGCGCCCTCGTCGCGTTCTGCCATGCGCAAGGCAAACGGGTGAACGCCGAAGGCGTGGACAACATGGAAAAGCAGTCGGCGCTACTGCAGGCCGGCTGCGACCTGTTCCAGGGTTACCTGATCTCGCCACCGCGCTCGCTCGCGGCGCTGGAGGACTGGATGGCGGTACGCAACCGTGCCCAGGCTGCGCTGCGTCTGGAACAGCTGGCGCCTGATGCGTTGGCGCGCTAGTAGCGCACCTCGGAAACACGATAGACGCGCCGTGGCGGCCCGAACACCGCCTCCATCTGCGCACGGCTGAGCGGCAGGCTCAGCAGCTCCGACGAAGCGGGCGCGGCGACCTGCGGGTAGAAGCGTTCGCCACGCAGCTGCGAGACCAGGCTGACATACACCAGCCGCCCCTGGCGGAAGCTCACGTAGATGCCGCCGCCCTGGTAGTTGTCATCCTGACGCGCCTTCTGCTTGACGATCTCCGGCCACTGCGGCGGCGGTTCCCAGGGAGGCAGGAACTGCGCGACGAATTCCGGACGCAGCGTGCCGATCGCCACCAATGGTGCCTGCTCGGCCAGTTTGATCTGCGCAGCAAGCACGCGGGTATCGGTTTTTTTCTGCAGATCGATCCAGACCATGGTGTTGCGTGGATCCGGCGACTCGCGCACGGACTCGCTAAAGGCGGTCAGCGGCCCGTTGTCCATCCGCCAGATGTTGGCGCAGCCACCGAGAACGAGGAACAGGAAAACCAGCGCGATACGCATAACATGCACCCTCACGGCCCGACCACCCACGCCGGCGCAGCCGACCGAGCAGCGGCGCCGCGCACGAACAGCGCATTCACTGCCTGGAGCATAGCCAACCGCCAGCATTCGACGGCGTCGTGCTTTGCGTTGCGCGGTCGCTGCCGGCCAGCCCGCCGCTGCAAGCCGGTTCAGCGATCAGATGGTTTCTTCTCCAGCCGCCCCGGCCGGATTGGCGCGGGTCGGCATGGCGAGGATTTCCGGCACCACCTCGCGGGCAAACACCTCGTGCAGCCGGCGCAGCTCGGCGAAGGGGTCACGATGATGGTCGACGCGGATATCCCACAACGGGTATTGCTCCTGGTCGACCACATACACCGTCGCCGAGGATTCGCCATGGCGGTCGCCACCCTCGGCGTCGCCAGCCGCCAGCGCGGCCATCAGGCGCTCCACCAGCGGTAGATGCGAGCTGCCGACATAGGCTTCGCAAGCCGCCTCCAATACCTCGCGCCCCTTGAGCCGGTTGCCCTGCACGCAGAACTGCTCGCCGGCGATGGAGCCGGCCCAGGGCAGGCAGCGCTCGCCGGTCCAGCAGGCGGTGCGCCCGCTACTGTCGATGACCGCACACTGGCGCAGCTCCATGCACGGATCGGTGCGCCGCAGCCGCTCGAGCACTTCGCCGGCCGGACTGAACTCGCGCAGGAAACGCAGGCCATCAATACCCAGGTACGGATTGATCTGCGCCTGGGTCGCCACCGCGCCGACATGCGCCGCCGCGTGGGTCAGCAGCTTGCCGACGGCGGGCATCGCCGTGGCGGCGGCCACGCCGAACTGACCGGTGCGCGGGCAGCGGGCAATGATGGAAAAGGTCATGGGCGTGCTCTCTGGATTCGTCAGGGCTTAGGCCCGGGCCGAGGGGCAAACGTTCAGAGCGGGCGGCTCACTCGGGCAATTCGACACTGACCTTGATCGCCGAATACCAGGCCGTGACCGCGGCGATATCCTCGTCACTCAGTCCGGAGGCGATGACGCTCATCTGTGGATGCTTGCGCTCACCGGAGCGGAAGGCCTGCAGCTGCCGCGCCAGGTACAGCTCGCCGTTGCCGGCCAGGTTCGGTGCATCGGCGACCTTGGCGATGCCATCGATACCGTGACACGCCGCGCACATCTTCGCCTTGGCCTTGGCGGCGGTCAGATCCGCCGCCAGGGCCGGAAGGCAGGCGCTGCCCAGCAGCAGTGCCAGCGCCTGGGACAGCCGCCGCTTGAAAACCATCGACATGCAGGAATCCTCGAATGGCGCCAGCCCGCCATGAACGGCAGGCCGGCGCGGCGGCTCACTTGCCCTGGTAGGAGATGCGATAGATGGCGCCGGCGGTGTCGTCGCTGACCAGCAACGAGCCATCCTTGAGCTGGGCGACATCGACGATGCGGCCGTAGTACTCGCCGGTTTCCTCGTCCAGCCAGCCTTCGGCGAAGGGCACTGTCTCGCCGGACGGACCGCTGCCATCGGCCGCAAACGGCGTGAACATCACCCGCGCGCCAGCCGGCACGGTGCGGTTCCAGCTGCCGCGCTGGGCGCTGAACAGGCCGCCGCGGTACTGCTCGGGAAACTGCTTGCCGGTGTAGAACGTCAGGCCCATGTCGGCGGCGTGGGCGGTGGTTTCCACCACGGGCGGGGTCAGGCCCTCGGGCGGCGTTTCGTCGGCGTACTCGTTGGTACGCACCTGGCCGCCGCCGTACCACGGCATGCCGAACTTCATTCCGGCCTTGGATGCATGATTGATCTCGCCTGGCGGCGTGTCGTCGCCCATGCCGTCGACCTGGTTATCGGTGAACCACAACTCCTTCGTCGTCGGGTGATAGGTGATGCCCACCGAGTTGCGCACGCCGGTGGCGTAGACCTCGCGCTTGCTGCCGTCGCGCTCCATGCGCACGATGCCGCCGATACCGTGCCGCTCGTACAGCTCCAGCTTGTCCTTGGGCGGCACGTTGTGCGGCTGGCCGAGGGAGATGGTGAGCTTGCTGTCCGGGCTGATGGCACAGACCCGCGCGCCGTGGTTGTAGCTCTCCTCGTCCTTGGGGATCAGCTCGCCGGTCGGCACCACGATGTCCGCCGCCACGTCCGGCCCCTCGTAGAAGAATTCGGCGGCCGGGAACACCAGCACGCGGTTGTGCTCGGCGACGAACAGAAAGCCGTCCGGGCTGAAACAGGGACCAGGCTGGGTGAAGGAGATCGCCGGGGCGAAACGCTTCACTTCGTCGGCGGTGCGGTTCTTGGTGCGATCGGTGACCGCCCACAGATCGGTCTTGCGGGTGCCGACGAAGACCACTCCGCTGGACGGCCCGACTGCCATGTGGCGGGCATCGGGCACTACGGCGTAGAGGTCGATGCGAAACCCTTCGGGCAGCTTGATGCGCTTGAGGTTCTCGCGGATGGCATCGGCGGTGGGGCCGTCCTGGGCAATGGTCTTCATGTCCAGGGACTGGCCGGTGGTCTTCATCGAGCGCATGCGCTCCAGGGCTTCGTCACTGGTCGGCGCCGCGATGGCGGCGGCGCAGCTCAGCGCGAGCAGGGCGCTCAGGGTCAGGCAGGGAATCTTCATGGCACGCACCTCGGGGCACCGCCACAGGGGGCGGTCATCTTGTTGTTATGGCGTTCCCGGCGCCGAGCTGCGCACCGGGCATGCGGCTAGCTGCCTGCTTCAGCGTAGCGGCCGCCTGGCCATTTACCACTTGAGGTGCCGTGCGGTGCAGCTCAGCCCTGGCGCAGCGAAAGCCCCTTGAGGAAGTTGCGCAGCAGCTGATCGCCGCAGGCGCGGTAGTTGCTGTGGCCGGGCTTGCGGAACAGCGCGCCGAGCTCGGATTTCGACAGCTGCAGGTCGGCGGCATGCAGGATCGCCTGCAGGTCTTCGTCGCGCAGCTCGAAGGCCACCCGCAGCTTCTTCAGGATCTGGTTGTTGCTGACCGGCAGTTCCAGCGGCGGTGCCGGGCGGCTTTCATCCTTGCCGCGCTTGAAATAGATCAGCCCGTCGAGAAAACGCGCCATCGCCTCGTCCGGGCATTCCTGATAGCCGTCCTCGTCCTCGCGGCTGAGCCAGGCACGAACCTCGGCCTCGGCAACCGTGCAACCACCCAGGGCCGCGATTTCGGCCATCTGTGCATCACTGGCCTTGAGGGTGTAGCGCAGGCTGCGCAGGACGTCGTTGTTGAGCATGTTCGCTCCTCACTGAGAAAAGGCCGGCAGTGTGCGCTTTCGGGCGCCCTGCGGCGAGCCCGATCAACCGTCTTCGCGCTCGCCGAGGCGACGGTACAACGTGCGCCGGCCGATGCCGAGCAGGGCCGCCGCGCGGCGCTTGTTGCCGTCCACCAGCTTGAGCACGTGCTCGATATAACGCAGTTCCAGCTCTTCCAGGGTCGGCAGCAACGGGCCATCGCTGAGCTGGGCAAGCAACTCGGTACCAGCACTGCAGGCCTTGTCGTCACGATAGTCGGCGATGCGGCTGGGCAGGTGCTCCAGCTCGATGCTGCGCCCGTGGCAGAAGGTCACTGCCCGCTCGATGGCGTTCTGCAGCTCGCGCACGTTGCCCGGGAACGGATAGCGGCGTAGCTGCTCCAGCGCCGCTGGAGTCAGGCCACGTACCGGCCGCCCGCTGCGCGCGGCGAAGTGGGCGACGAAGCCGGCGGCCAGCAGTTCGAGGTCCTCCTCCCGATCACGCAGCGGCGGCACCTGCAGGATGAAGGTTTCCAGACGGAAGAACAGGTCCTCGCGGAACGCCTCGCGGCCGGCCTCGGTTTCCAGCGGGCGGTTGCTGGCGGCGATGATGCGCACGTCCACGCTGAGTTCGCGCTCGGCACCCACCGGGCGGATCGTGCCTTCCTGCAGCACGCGCAGGAGCTTGGCCTGCAGCGGCAGCGGCATCTCGCCGATCTCGTCGAGAAACAGCGTGCCGCCGTCGGCCTGCTGGAACAACCCCTTGTGCGCGCGGTTGGCGCCGGTGAAGGCACCGGTGACATGGCCGAAGAACTCGCTTTCCAGGAGCTCGGCCGGCAACCCGGCGCAGTTGATGGCCAGGAACGGGCCTTTGGCACGTTCGCTTTGCGCATGCACGGCGCGGGCGACCAGTTCCTTGCCGGTGCCGCTCTCGCCGATCACCAGTACCGGCCCTTCGGCACGGGCGAGCTGGCGGATCTGGTCGAACAGCCCGCGCATCACCCGGCTGCGGCCGAGCATGCCGTGGAAGCGATCATCGCTGAGCAGCTGCTGGAAGCGTCGCACTTCGTCGCGCAGGCGCCGCGTCTCCAGCGCGCGGCCGACCGCCAGGGCGAAGTGCTCGAGGTCCAGCGGCTTGGTGAGGAACTCGTCGGCACCTTCCTTGAGCGCCGCCACCGCCTGCTGAATGCTGCCGAACGCGGTGATCACCAGAAACGCCGGTGCCGCCTGCATGCTCTTCACCCGCCGCAGCAGCGCCATGCCATCGGCGCCGGGCAGGCGCAGGTCGCTGACCACCAGCGCCGGCTCCCAGCTTTCCAGGGAACCCACCGCCTCCTCGGCGCTGGCCAGCGCGCGCACCTGCAGCCCGCGATCCTCCAGCTCCTCGACCAGCAGCTGGCGCAGGCTGTCATCGTCTTCGACCAGCAGCACACGCTCCTGCACCGCGTCAGTCATGATTCTCCTCCTCGCTCAATGGCAGCGCGATGCGAAATGCCGCGCCCGGCAGCCGGCCGTCGACCAGCTCGATACGCCCGCCGCACTCGCTGACCACGCCATGGGCCACCGCCAGGCCCAGGCCGCTGCCCTCGCCTACTGGCTTGGTGGTGAAGAACGGCTCGAACAGCTCCCCGCGATGGCTTTCGGCAATGCCCGGGCCGTCATCCTCGACCTGCATGAACAACTCGCGACCATCGCCCCACCAGCTCAGCCGTACCTCGCCTCCCGGGCTGGCCTGGGCGGCGTTGCGCAACAGATTGGTCAGCGCCTGCTCGAAACGCGGCGGGTCGACCCGGCAATGCAGTGTCTGCGGCGGCGCCTGCAGCTGCAGGCGGACCTCGAGCGCGGCCAGCTCGTCGGCCACGGCGGCGGCGGCCGAATGCGCCAGCACCTCGGCCGGCACGCGGCGCGGGGGTGAGCCGGCGGCCCGGCCGAAATCCAGCAGCTGACGGACGATCGCGCTGAGCCGCGCCACCTGCTGGCGAATCTGCAACAGCGCGCGGCGATGGCTTTCGGCCAGCTCGTCGTCGCGCAACACCCGCTGCGCCTTGCCATCGATCACGCTCAGCGGGCTGCCCAGCTCGTGGGCCACGCCGGCTGCCAACCGCCCCACTGCCGCCAGCTGCTGGCTCTGACGCAGGCGCGCCTGCAACTGCTCCTCGCGGGCCTGCTGCTCGGCGACCTGGCGTTCGGCGGCGGCGATGCTGTCGAGCATCTGGTTCAGCGCGCCGGACAGCACCATGATCTCCTGCGGCCCGCTGCGCGGTGCACGATGCTCGCGCTCGCCAGCCGCGACGCGCTCCATGCTGCGCGCCAGCTGCTGCAGATGCTTGCCCACGGCCGAACGGTGGCCAAGCAGGATCACCACCAGCGCCACCCCGGCCAGCAGCCCACCCAGCCCGGCAGCGATCAGCCGCAGGCGACGGATATCCTGCTCGAAATCGCCCCAGCGCCGGGTCACCTGCAGCAGGCCATTGATCTGCCCACCGCTTTCTTCCAGCGGAACGAAATAGGAATACACCGGGCGACCGTTGATGCGCTGGTACTCGCCGGTCAGCTCGCCGCCTTCGGTAAGCTGCTGGATCGCCGACGCATCCTGATCCGGCTCCACCGCACCGGCATAGGCCGCGAGCTTGCCGTCACGGTCGTAGACGTAGGCGCCATAGACGCGGCCGACGCCAAGCACCGACTCCAGCACCTGCTGCAGGGTGCGCTCGTGGTTCTTTTCCAGGCTGGCGCTGAGCGGCAGGCGTACCGCCCGCGCGACCAGTTCCACTTCGGCCTGCAGCCGCCGCTCGCTGCTGCGCTCGACCGTCCACAGCACCACCGAACTGAAGCCGAACATGATCGCCATGAGCGGCACGATGACCTTGAGCAAGAGCGCGCCACGCAGGCTGGCTGGCCGCTGCCAGATTGATACATGTGTCATACCGGCACACTACAGACCGCTGCCCGACAGGTCCACCGCACCCCGACGAAACGAAAAATACTATTTAAATCAATAACATGAAGCTTTATGGAAAAGCTGGCACGGCTACTGCACCAAGGAATGCGTCTTTAACCGAAGCAGGAATGAACATGACCCAGCACAACGCTCGTCTCGCCTTCGCCGGTATCTTTTCGCTGTTCCTCGGCCTGGCCGCCCCCCTTGCATCGGCCCAATCAGCCAACCCGGCACCCGCTGCCCAGCCCGCCGCTGGCGCGCAAACGCAGCAGTTCAGTGAAAAGAAACTGGAAAGCTTCGCCGAGTCGCTCGGCGAGATCATGGAAATCCGTGAGGAGTTCACCGGCAAGCTGCAACAGACCGAAGACGCCAACAAGGCCCGCGACCTTCAGCAGCAGGCCAACGAGAAGATGCTTGGCGTGATCGAGGAAAACAACATCAGCATCGAGGAATACAACGCCATTAACGAAGCCGTGCAGACCGACCCGGAGCTGCGCAACCGCGTGATTGCGATGATGCAGTAAGTCGTCCCGGCGCTGCTGCCAGAGCAGCTCGCCGAACGATCGGAGCCCCGCCCGGCCGATGCCGGCGGGGCTCTTTGGGTTTTGGATAACGAAAACCTGATACGCCACGCTTCAACAGCGGCGAGCTTCGAGAAGCCTTGGGCAGAGGTGCGGCGTCGGTCACCGCCCGTGCAGTCTCTGCCTGAAGGCAAAGTAGTGTTCGAGCACCCGCTCTGGCGCCTCGACCTGCGGGTAGTGACCGATGCCCTCCAGCAGCACGGTGTCGGGCGCCGGAATCAGCTCGCGGTAGCGGGCCACCATGTGGGCGCCGGAGATTGGATCGGCCGCGCCGTCGATCACCCGCAGCGGCACATCGCAGCGCTGCATGGCCGCCACCCAACGCTCGCGTTGCGCCACCCGCTCCGGCATGTAGCGGATCAGCCGGTGCATCACCGCCGGTCCGTTGCCTTCGGCGATCAGTCGCCAGTAATCGTCCAGTTCGGCGTTGCTCGGCTGCGTCTGCGCACCGAACACCCGCCCGAACGTCGCCCCTAGCGTACGCCGCGAGAACAGCCGGCCCAGCAGAAAGCCGAACGGGCCGAGCAGCAGTTTCTGCACCCGCACCGGGTGATGGGTTTCAGGGAACAGCCCGCCATTGAGGAACACGCAACTGGCCAGCGCGATGCGCCCTTCGCAATGCCGCGCCAGCAGCTCCTGGGCGACGCTGTCGCCATAGTCATGTGCCAGCACATGGATCGCGCAGTCGATGCCCAGCTCCGCCAGCAGTGCCTGCTGCAGATCGGCCTGCTCGATCAGGCTGTAGGCATGCCCGCGCGGCTTGGCCGAATAGCCGAAGCCGAGCATGTCGCAGGCAATCAGCCGATAGCGCGCCGCCAGCGGCTGCCAGACCTTGTGCCAGTCCCAGCTGGCGGTGGGAAAGCCATGGATCAACAGCAGCGGCTCACCTTCGCCGGCCGTCCAGTAGCGAATGCGCTTGCCGCCAAAATCGAACTCTCGAGCGCTGGCGCGCCACGAATCCAGCGCTATGCAGTCAGTGCTACTCATTCGTTTTTCTTGTTCTAGTGGAGACGAAGCCAGTCTAGCGGGATGGCATGGCATGGCGACTTGCCGTGCCGGCCAGCTTAGTGGCTCCGCGAGTCAGGCAGGCACAGACCGATCGGGTTGGCCGCTTTGTCCATCGATTAGGCAAAGCGAAACTGGCCGTGACTGACAAAGTGACTCGCAAGGTCAAAAGCACAGGCTGGCGTTAATCGACGCAAGGCGTTCGCCTGAATCCACGCCCAGGCAACAGCGCGGCGCCAGCTCGATCCAGCCGAAACAGGACGACTAAAAGGGCGTATGTGACGAGAACCAACCGGTCAGCCGGCAAGCGGCAGCCGGGCTGTATCGCCGGTGATAGAGTCGGTGCCACCTATTCGATCACTGGAGAAACCATGCGCTCAATCTTCAATGCCTTGCTGCTGGCCCTGCCACTGTCGCTCTCGTCCCTGGCTATCGCGGCCGACTCGCCTGCCGGGCGCTGGCAGACCATCGACGACGAGACCGGCAAGCCCAAGTCCATCGTCGAAATCCAGCAGGCGGCCGACGGTACGCTGACTGGCAAGGTCGCGGAGATTCTCAAGTCGGATCAGGGTGCCAATCCGGTGTGCAGCCAATGCGAAGGCGAGCGCAAGGACCAGCCCATCACCGGCATGACCATCCTGCAGGACCTCAAGCCGGACGGCGAGCAGGTGTGGAGCAACGGCACGATCCTCGACCCGGCCAAGGGCAAGACCTACCGCGCCAAGGCGAAGCTGCTGGAAGGCGGCGACAAGCTGGAAGTGCGCGGCTACCTCGGCATCGAGGCCCTGGGCCGGACGCAGACCTGGGTCCGCCAGTAAGGCGACGCTCGCCGCGGCAGGTCAAACGGTGCGTCATCATCGTCAATGGCCCAAGCCTTGCTGGCAGGGCCGGCGACAGACGCGTCAGCCTTGTGCCAGCCGCTGCAACGCCGCGCGATCCAGGCAGCGATAACGGAACGACGGCCGGCCGATCTGCCCGTAGTGAAAGGATTCTTCCAATAGCTGCATGTCGTTCAGGTGCTTGAGGTATTTGCGCACCGAGACGCGCGACATGCCGGTGGCGGGCAGCAGGGTTTCGCTGGTGAAGCCGTCGTCCTCCAGCGCAAGGATCGCCTGCGCCACCTGTGCCAGTGACGCCGGGGTCAGCCCCTTGGGCAGATCGCCGGGACGGCGCACCTCGACTGCAGCAGGCTGGCTGAACAGCCGGTCGATATCGCCCTGGCCGAGCTGATCCGGCAGCCGGGAGAGCGACTCGCGGGCGCGGCGGCACGTCTCGATGGCATCGCGAAAGCGCTCGAAGCTGAACGGTTTGACCAGGTAATCACGCGCGCCGAGGCGCTGCGCCGCGCGTACCGTGTCGATCTCCGAAGCCGCGGTGATCAGCACCGCATCGGTATTGCGGTCCTGCGCGCGCAGGTGACGGAGCACCTCGAGGCCGGAGCGATTGCGCAGGTAGACATCAAGCAGCAGCAGGTCCACCGGCTCGCGTTCGAGCATCTCCAGCGCTGCTGGCACGC
This sequence comes from Pseudomonas songnenensis, assembly GCF_003696315.1. GTDB lineage: Bacteria > Pseudomonadota > Gammaproteobacteria > Pseudomonadales > Pseudomonadaceae > Stutzerimonas > Stutzerimonas songnenensis. Next base: position 297,839 of record NZ_RFFN01000003.1, read on the forward strand.
TCTCGCACTGGCCGACCAACTCGATGCCGTCGAGACGGGCGAGGTAGTCGACATTCAGGCGCATGACCATCGGGTCGTCCTCGACGATCAGCACGCGCATGGCGGTTTTCATGGTGCCTCCCCTTCCGCGGCGGTCCGATAGGGCAATTCGACCTCGAACAGGCTGCCGCGGCCCGCTTCGGAATAGACCGCCAGGCTGCCACCCCAGGCCTCGACCTGCTCCTGCACAGCAGCCAGGCCGATGCCGCGACGCTCGCCCTTGGTCGACACGCCGCGCTCGAAAATCTGCTCGCGCACGGTGGCCTCGATACCGCCACCACTGTCCTGCACATGCAGCGAGAGCAGCGCTTCGTCGTAGTTCAGCGTCAGGCTGACCCGACGCTCGTCCTGCTCGGCCACCGCCTCGAAGGCATTTTCCAGAAGATTGCCGAGGACGGTGACGAGGCCATGAATCTGCTCGGGCGCGGCAGCTGGCAGGGGATGTTCGACGTCGACCTGAAAGTCGATGCCACGTTCGCGGGCTTCGCTCTGCTTGCCCAGCAGAAAACCCGCCAGCACCGGTTCGCCAATCCCCTCGACCAGCACTGTCGCCGGCGCCAGCTGGTGGTCGGCAAGATCGCGCAGGTAGACGCGCAGGGCTTCCAGATCACCCAGCTGTGCCAGGCCGAGCAACACATGCAGCTTGTTCTTGAATTCGTGGGTCGCGGCGCGCAGCGCTTCGGCATAGCGACTGACGCCGGTCAGCTGTTCAGCCAGTGCGTTGACCTCGCTCTTGTCGCGGAAGGTGGCGATGGCACCGATCACCCGGCCCTGGTGACGAATCGGTGCACGATTGGCGAGGATCGCCCGGCCGTTGAGGTTGAATTCACGATCCAGCTGCTCGGTCGCGCTGGCCAGCACTTCTGGCAGACCGCTGGCAGGCAGGTACTCGGCAATCGGCCGGCCCAGTGGCGGTTTGCCCAGCCCGGTGCTGACCAGCAACCGTTCCGCTGCCGGGTTGACCAGGGTGATGCGCGCCTGATCGTCGACCGCCAGCACGCCCTCGCGCACCGAGGCCAGCATCGCCTGGCGCTCCTCCACCAGCCGGGTGATCTCGTAGGGCTCAAGGCCCAGCAACACCCGCTTGATATAGCGCGCCAGCAGGTGCGCGCCGAGGGCGGTGACCAGCATCAGCGCCAGCACGCCGAAGACCACGCCGCGTTGATGCGCCCGCAACAGTTCGCCGAGCGAGGCCAGGGTGACGCCAACGGAAACGGCACCGATCACCGCACCCTCGTCGTCCAGCACCGGGGCGAAGCCGCGAATGCTGCTGCCCAGACTGCCATCGGCCCGCGAGGCATAGGTTTCCCCTGCCAGCGCGCGACCTTCGTCGTCGCCGCGAAAGGCCTGCCCGATGAGGGTCGGCTGCGGGTGCGTCAGGCGCAGCGCCCGCGGATTCATCACCACGATGAAGTCCACGCCCAGGCGCTGGCGCAGGCCGTCGATGTCCCGTTGCAGCGGGTTATCGAGGCTGAAATCGGCATTCGGGCTGGCCAGCGCTCGCTGCACGTCGGCACGTGCGGCCACGCTCTGCGCCAGGTTGGTGACCCGCGAGGCCTGCCCCTCTTCCAGGGTGTCCTGCAGCTGCACGTTGAACAGCCAGAGGGCCAGCGCCAGAGCCAGCACCACCATGACGGCGACCAGCAGCGAGATCAGCGTGTTCAGGCGCAAGCGCAAAGCCATTCTCCCATCGTTGATCGGCGCAAAACGCCGCGGTAAAGGCCCGGATCGAGCCAGCCCGGCAATCGCGGGTCAAGCTCGGCGCTGCTTTTTTTAGTTTCGTAATGGTTTTTTAACTTCGCCAAACATTGGCGGCGAAGCAACTCTGCTTAAGGTAGCCCCGCTGCGGTTGTCCGACCGCGCATTCGCAACCATCACCCGTGCGTGCGCCACCCGGCTGCCACGTTCGAAGGAGTACAACAATGAATCGGACCACGCTGAGCCCTGCCGTGTCTGAAGGCACCCCGAACGTTCCGCTGCTTTCCCAGCGCATCTTCAACCTGCCGCTGCCGCTGTTCGCCATCGCCCTGCTCGTCATGGCCGCCGCCATTGCTACCGACACCCTGCCCACCGGCATGATCGGCGCGTTGCTGGTGATGATGCTGCTGGGCGAGCTGCTCGGTTTCGCCGGCGACCGCCTACCCATCATCAGGACCTACCTCGGCGGCGGCGCGATCATGGCGCTGTTCGGCGCCGCATCCATGGTCTATTTCGGCTGGCTGCCCGCCGCAGTCGCCGATGACGTCGCCAGTTTCATGAAGGGCGGCGGCTTTCTCGACTTCTATATCGCCGCGCTGATCACCGGCAGCATCCTCGGCATGGATGCCAAGGTGCTGGTGAAAGTCGGCTCGCGCTATGCACTGCCGCTGCTGTGCTCGGTGCTGTTCGCCGCGCTGTTCGCCATGGCCGTGGGCGCGCTGCTCGGCTTCTCGCCGCAGGATGCGGTGGTGGTCATCGCCATGCCGATCATGGGCGGTGGCATGGGCGCAGGCGCAGTGCCGATGAGCCAGATCTACGAGCAGCTGCTCGGCCAGCCGGCCAGCTACTACATCTCGATCCTGGTGCCGGCCCTGGCCCTGGGCAACGTCTTCGCGATCATCATCGCCGGATTGCTCAACGGCCTGGGCAATCGCTACCCGTCACTGACCGGCAACGGCCAGATGATGCCGGGCGTGGATGTCAGCGACAAGGAAGGCCCGATCACCCTGCCCGCGCTGGGCATCGGTCTGGTCGCGGCACTGAGCTTCTTCATCGCCGGGCAGATCCTCGGCAAGTTCGTGCCGCTGCATCCGTACGCGCTGATGATCGTCCTGGTGGCGCTGCTCAAGGTGAGCAACCTGGTGCCCGAGTCGATCAACGACGCCGCCTCCCAGTGGTTCCGCTTCGTTGCGCGCAACTGGACCTTCGCCCTGCTGTTCGGCATCGGCGTGGCCTTCACCGACCTCGGCCAGGTGATCGACGCCATCTCGCTGACCTACGTGCTGATCGTCTTCGCCGTGGTCGCCGGCGCCGCCTTCGGCGCGGGCCTGGTGGGCCGACTGGTGGGCTTCTACCCCATCGAATCGGCGATCACCGCCGGTCTGTGCATGGCCAACATGGGCGGCACCGGCGACGTCGCGGTGCTCTCCGCGGCGCGACGCATGTCGCTGATGCCCTTCGCGCAGATTTCCTCGCGCCTGGGCGGCGCGCTGATCCTGCTGATCTCCAGCGTGGTGGTGCCGTTGTTCTTCACCTGATCGGCGCTTTCAGCCATCAGCCAGTGAAAAAGCCCCGACCTTGCGTCGGGGCTTTTTCGTTGACTACCGCGCCATCAGCCGCGGAAGTAATTCACCCGACGGTTCAGCTCCTGCGCCAGCGCTGTCAGATCCTGGCTGGAGGCTGCGACCTGGTTCGATGCCGCCGAACTGGTCACCGTCGAGTCGTGAATGCGCGTTACGCTCTGGTTGACCTCCTCGGCCACCGCGCTCTGCTCCTCAGACGCGGTCGCGATCTGCGCATTCATCTCGTTGATCGCGCCTACTTCCTGGCGAATCTTGGCCAGAGCATTCTCTGCCTGCAGGGTCTGTTCCACGGTCAGCTGTGCCAACTGCTTGCTCGATTGCATCACCTCCACCGCCCTGCCGGCACCTGCCTGCAGCGAGGCGATCATTTCGCTGATCTCGCTGGAAGACTGCTGCGTGCGGTTGGCCAGCGAGCGCACCTCGTCGGCCACCACGGCAAAGCCACGGCCATGCTCGCCGGCGCGTGCCGCCTCGATGGCAGCGTTGAGCGCCAACAGGTTGGTCTGTTCGGCGATGGCGGTGATCACCTGCAAGATCTTTTCGATATCCCCGCTCTGCGCCGAAACCTGATTGACGGTATCGGTAGCGCTCTCCAGCACCTTGGCCAGGTTGTGAATCGACACGGCCGTCTCACCGACGATGCGAGTGCCGGTCTCGACCTGCTCGTCCGCGCTTTTCGCCGCGGTCGCGGCATTGGCGGCGAAACTGGCAACCTCACTCACGGTGGCAGCCATCTGGTTGATCGCCGTGGCCACCTGCTCGGCCTCGGCCGACTGCCGCTGGATCTGCTGATTGCTGCTCGCCGAGGACGTCAGCAACTCGCTCGATGCCATGCCGACACCATCGGCTGCCGTCCGCACCTCGGCGATGATCGAGGTGAGCCGGCTGGCCATCTTCGCTGTCGCCCCCATGACACTGTCCGGGTATGGCGTGACGATCCGCTGCCCCAGATCACCGTTGGCCAGATTGCCGATCACACGCGCCACCTCGTCGGGCTCGGCGCCGAGGGTCGAGCGCAGCTTGCGAATGATGACCACGGCGATCGCAGCACCGAGCAGCACCGCAACCCCCGTCACCGCAACGATCAGGGCGAGGAAGCCACTGGCAGTATCGCGGACGATCGCCACGTCCTCGCTGATGCTCAGTTCCTGATGATCGATGAACGCATTGATCAGCCGCAGCCATTCGCTATAGGCCCCGGCCACGTTTTCCAGAAGAAATTCATAGGCGCGATCCGACCCCTCGTTGAACCGCAGCTCGACCACCTGGCGGGTCAGCGCGTTGGTCTTCGCCTCGATGGTCTCGATCTGCTGCATCAGCTGCTTTTCCACGGCGTCGGCGGAGGGCTGCACCAGCATCGCCTTCATCGGTACTGCCGAGTCGACGTACAGCTGCGCCAGCCGCTCGATTTCCGCTACCTGCTCACGGGCAAACGCCGGATCGGCCGTACTGACCGCATCACGCACGGCAATCGCACGATCATGCACGCTGCCGCGGAAGTTGATCGCATAGCGCTGCTTGAGGCCGGCCTGCGAGCTGATCTGGCTCATGCTGCGGTCGATGATGTCGACCTTGAGCGCGCTGACCACGGCGACCGCCACCATCAGCGCCAGGATGACCAGAAACCCCAGGCCCAGGCGCATGGATACCGACATCTGCTTGTTCATCGAACACTCCTCCAGCCAGACTGCGAGGCAGCCTTCAGTCAGTCGTTGATGCTCTGAGCGATACTCGGAGCGGGATAAAACTTGTACAACATGATGTCATCGCGACATTACCTGTACAAGTTTTATCGACCGACGGACAGCTGAAAGCAGCTGAATCTGGGCGGATGAGCGTTCGCGGCATGCTCAAGAGCAGGGCTTGCAGAGGATTTGTACAATTTTCGGAATCGCCGGTCGCCAGTTGTGACGACATGCGGTTGCACGCAGGCTCTCGCCCTGCACTCCAGGCGAGCTACCCGGGCCCCTGCCGAGCGGGATACCAGCTGGCGCGCCAGGCCTCCTTCGCTACATAGAAGGTATTGCTTTTATCGGCTTTTGGTATCGGTGCAGGCGCGCACGCCCAAGCCCCGCGGGATACCTGAGTATGCTGGTACATGCTAGCGCGCCGACACTCTGCAGCTTGTCTGCGGAGGCGTGGCGACTCGCGCCATCTCATACAAGCCTCGTGCAGGACCCTTTCCATGAAAACAATAGCGATGTTCGCCGCTGTGCTTATCGCCCTGGCAAATCCGGCCTGGGCAGCCGACGCCATTGAGCGGCTCGCCGTAAGCGATATGCAGGCATTCCGCCTGGGACAACTCGACTGGCAGGCTGAAACGAGCCTGCCGCCCGGGGCTCAGAGTGCGCTGCTTGTGGGCAACCCTAGCCAGGACGGGGTGTTCGTGGTCATGTTGAAGTTTCCACCGAACTATCCGATTCCAGCCCACACACATCCGTTCAGCGAGGTGATAACCGTACTCAAGGGCAAGCTTGGCAACGGCATGGGAAAGACGTTCGATAAGGCCCGGGGGGAGGTGCTGCAGGCTGGTGACAGCTTTGCTCTGCCCGCCGAGCATGCCCACTACGTCTGGACCGAGGATGAGGAAACCATCGTACAGCTGATTGCCACCGGACCCTGGGGCATCAGTTATCTCGACCCGGCGGATGATCCGCGCAACGGCTCAAAACGCTGAGCGATACGACGGCTTGCTTTTTTGGCTCCACGACCCAGGCCTTTGGCCATATGAACGAAAGGACAGACAGCAAAAAGGCGCCCGAAGGCGCCTTTCTGTTGTCTCGCAACGGGTGTCAGACCTTGCTGCGCTCGAAGCGCTTGCGGTCGTTCTCGTTGAGGTACTTCTTGCGCAGACGGATCGACTTCGGCGTCACTTCCACCAGCTCGTCGTCGGCGATGAATTCCAGCGCCTGCTCGAGGGTGAACTTGATCGGCGGAACCAGGGCGATGACCTCGTCCTTGCCGGAAGCGCGCATGTTGTCGAGCTTCTTGCCTTTGGTGGGGTTGAGCACCAGGTCGTTGTCACGGCTGTTGATGCCGCACAGCTGGCCTTCGTAGATCTCGTCGCCCGGCGCCAGGAACAGCTTGCCGCGTGCCTGCAGGGTTTCCAGCGAGTAGGTCAGCGCGGTACCGGTGGCCATCGAGACCAGCACGCCGTTCTGGCGGTTGGTCACTTCGCCGGCCTTGATCGGGCCGTAGTGGCTGAAGGTCGAGGTCAGGATGCCCGAGCCCGAAGTCAGGGTCAGGAAGTTGTTACGGAAGCCGATCAGGCCACGCGCCGGGATGGTGTACTCCAGGCGGACACGGCCCTTGCCATCCGGAACCATGTTGCTCAGGTCGCCCTTGCGCAGACCCATCTGCTCCATCACCGGACCCTGATGCTGCTCCTCGATGTCGATGGTGACGTTCTCGTACGGCTCCTGCTTCTCGCCGGCCTCGTTCTCGATGATCACCACTTCCGGACGGCCAACGGCCAGCTCGAAGCCTTCGCGACGCATGGTTTCGATCAGTACCGACAGGTGCAGCTCGCCACGGCCGGAAACCTTGAACTTTTCAGGGCTGTCGCCCGGCTCGACGCGCAGGGCGACGTTGTGCAGCAGTTCCTTCTCCAGGCGATCCTTGATGTTGCGGCTGGTGACGAACTTGCCTTCCTTGCCGGCGAACGGCGAGTCGTTGACCTGGAAGGTCATGCTCACGGTCGGCTGGTCGACGGTCAGCGGCGGCAGGGCCTCGACGGCGTTCTGGTCGCACAGGGTGTCGGAGATGTACAGCTCGTCCATGCCGGATACGCAGACGATGTCACCGGCTTCGGCTTCCTGGACTTCAACGCGCTGCAGACCGGAGTGGCCCATGATCTTCAGGATGCGGCCGTTGCGCTTCTTGCCGTCGGCGCCAATGGCGGTGACCGGGCTGTTGGCCTTGATGGTGCCGCGGGCGATGCGGCCGATGCCGATCACGCCGAGGAAGCTGTTGTAGTCCAGCTGCGAGATCTGCATCTGGAACGGACCGTCGAGGTCGACTTTCGGCGCCGGAACGTGGTCGATGATGGCCTGGAACAGCGCATCCATGTTGTCGTCCATCTTCTCGTGGTCCATGCCGGCAATGCCGTTCAGGGCACTGGCATAGACGATCGGGAAGTCGAGCTGCTCGTCGGTGGCGCCGAGGTTGTCGAACAGGTCGAAGATCTGGTCGATGACCCAGTCAGGACGCGCGCCCGGACGGTCGATCTTGTTCACCACGACGATCGGACGCAGGCCGGCCTTGAACGCCTTCTGGGTGACGAAACGGGTCTGCGGCATGGGGCCGTCCTGAGCGTCGACCACCAGCAGTACGGAGTCGACCATGCTCATCACGCGCTCGACTTCACCGCCGAAGTCGGCGTGGCCGGGGGTGTCGACGATGTTGATGTTGTAGCCGTTCCACTTCAGCGCGGTGTTCTTGGCCAGGATGGTGATGCCGCGTTCCTTTTCCTGGTCGTTGGAGTCCATCACGCGCTCGTTTTCCAGCTCCTTGCGGTCCAGGGTGCCGGACAGACGCAGCAGCTTGTCGACGAGGGTGGTCTTGCCATGGTCGACGTGGGCGATGATGGCGATGTTGCGTAGATTCTCGATCACTGATTCTTTTCTCTGTAGATAGCTTCGAGCTGAGGCTGGAAGCTTGAAGTAGTCCGGACGAAGACAGTCTGTCCGAGGGTTGTACGGCCTGGCCTTGCGATCAGTGCCGGTCGGGAGGGCGGTGGCGGATGCTGCCGCCAAGCAGCCCCGGCTGTTTCACCGATGAGTCAGGCCGGACGATAGACGCGTACATTGACATGCCCCTCGCTCAGCAGATGGTGAGCATGCAGGCGGCTCATGACACCTTTGTCGCAATACAGCAGGTACTGGCGGTTTTCATCCAGTTCCTTGAATCGGTTGTTCAGCGCATAGAACGGCAGCGTCTGTACTTCGATGCCAGCCAGTTCGAGCGGTTCGTCCTCGGCGGCATCGGGGTGACGAATGTCGATGATCACCTGGCCGGCGCTCGGCTCGACGACTTCTTCGACCTGCAGATCCTGGCCCAGCTCGTCGATCACGCGGTCGATGGCGACCTGGCGGGCGTTGGCCAGGGCGCGTTCGAGAATCGCCATGTCGAACTGCTTTTCTTCGTGTTCGATGCGGTAGCGCTTGGCCTTGGTGGTCGGGTTCACCGAAATCACGCCGCAGTACTCGGGCATGTTCTTGGCGAACTCGGCGGTGCCGATCTCGAAGGCGGTGTCGATGATGTCCTGCTTGTGGCTGGCGATCAGCGGGCGCAGCACCAGCATGTCGGTGGCCGAATCGATTACCGAGAGGTTCGGCAGCGTCTGGCTGGAGACCTGGGAGATCGCCTCGCCGGTGACCAGCGCATCGATGTGCAGGCGCTCGGCGATCTGCGTGGACACGCGCAGCATCATGCGCTTGAGGACGACGCCCATCTGGCTGTTGTCGACCTTCTGCAGGATCTCGCCGACCACTTCCTCGAACGGCACGCTGATGAACAGCACGCGGTGCGAGCTGCCGTATTTCTTCCACAGATAATGGGCCACTTCCATCACGCCCAGCTCATGGGCGCGGCCGCCGAGATTGAAGAAGCAGAAATGCGTCATCAGCCCGCGGCGCATCATCTGATAGGCGGCGACGGTGGAATCGAAGCCACCGGACATCAGCACCAGGGTCTGCTCCAGCGCGCCCAGCGGGTAGCCGCCGATGCCGTCATGCTGCTCGTGCACGACGAACAGGCGCTGGTCGCGGATCTCCATGCGCACTTCGACTTCCGGGGCCTTCAGCGAAATGCCGGCGGCGCCGCACTGCTGGCGCAGCTGGCTGCCGACATGGCGTTCGACGTCCATGGAGCTGAACGGATGCTTGCCGGCACGCTTGCAGCGTACGGCGAAGATCTTGCCCGGCAGGCGCTCGGCGTAGTGCGCCTTGCACTTGGCGACGATGTCGTCGAGATCGCCCAGCGGATACTCGTGCACTTCCAGGCAATGGGCGATGCCGGGCGTGCAGCGCAGGCGCTCGATCATCTCGCGCAGCAGCTTGGGTTCGCTGAGCGCGGTTTCCACTTCGATGTTGTCCCACACGCCCTCGACCCGCAGGTCGGGATCGAGCTCGCGCAGCACGGTACGGATATTCTTCGCCAACTGACGAATGAAGCCCTTGCGCACCGGCGGACTCTTGATGGTGATTTCGGGGAAAACCTTGACGATCAGCTTCATGGAAACAGCGCGGCGCCGACGTGGCAGGAAAAGAGGGGCGCGGAGTATAGCGGAAACTGCTCAACATTTAACCGCTTTCTTCAAACGCAGCAGAACGCACCAAAACAAGGCGACCAATCCAGCATTCGCACCAATACGGAGCAGCATTTATTCAAGACAGCTACGCTTTTGCCCGTTAAAACGCGGCGGCGGCGTCGCTGCGGGCCTGCGGTACCAATACGGAGCACTGGCATGCAATTTGCTCCCTTGTGAGGCAGGTCGCCTTGGCGGAACATCGCCGCCCGGCTTCACCCTGATTCGGAAGCTCACTGTCTCGCTTCCACCACTTGGAGAACACCATGTCGAAGTCGCTTCAACTGATCAAAGATTACGATGTGAAGTGGATTGATCTGCGCTTCACCGATACCAAAGGCAAGCAGCACCACGTCACCGTTCCGGCTCGTGATGCCCAGGATGAAGACTTCTTCGAGCACGGCAAGATGTTCGACGGTTCTTCCATCCATGGCTGGAAAGGCATCGAAGCCTCCGACATGATCCTGATGCCGGTCGACGAAACCGCTGTGCTCGATCCGTTCACCGAAGAGCCGACCCTGATCCTGGTCTGCGACATCGTCGAGCCGAGCACCATGCAGGGCTACGACCGCGACCCGCGCTCCATCGCCAAGCGCGCCGAAGAGTTCCTCAAGACCACCGGCATCGGCGACACCGTATTCGTCGGCCCGGAGCCGGAGTTCTTCATCTTCGACCAGGTCAAGTTCAAGTCGGACATCTCCGGCTCGATGTTCAAGATCTACTCCGAGCAGGGCTCCTGGATGACCGACCAGGACGTCGAAGGCGGCAACAAGGGCCACCGCCCGGCCGTCAAGGGCGGTTACTTCCCGGTTCCGCCGTGCGACCACGACCACGAAATCCGTACTGCCATGTGCAACGCCATGGAAGAGATGGGCCTGGTCGTCGAAGTGCACCACCACGAAGTGGCGACTGCCGGTCAGAACGAAATCGGCGTGAAGTTCAACACCCTGGTCGCCAAGGCTGACGAAGTTCAGACCCTGAAGTACTGCGTGCACAACGTTGCCGATGCCTATGGCAAGACCGCGACCTTCATGCCGAAGCCGCTGTATGGCGACAACGGTTCGGGTATGCACGTACACATGTCCATCTCCAAGGATGGCAAGAACACCTTCGCTGGCGAAGGCTATGCCGGCCTGTCCGAAACCGCTCTGTACTTCATCGGCGGCATCATCAAGCACGGTAAGGCCCTGAACGGCTTCACCAACCCGGCCACCAACTCCTACAAGCGCCTGGTTCCGGGCTTCGAAGCACCGGTCATGCTGGCCTACTCGGCTCGCAACCGTTCCGCCTCGATCCGTATCCCGTACGTTTCGAGCCCGAAAGCCCGTCGTATCGAAGCGCGCTTCCCGGACCCGGCTGCCAACCCGTACCTGTGCTTCGCCGCACTGCTGATGGCTGGCCTGGACGGCATCCAGAACAAGATCCACCCTGGCGATGCCGCCGACAAGAACCTGTACGACCTGCCGCCGGAAGAAGGCAAGCTGATCCCGCAGGTGTGCGGCAGCCTGAAGGAAGCTCTGGAAGAGCTGGACAAGGGCCGTGCGTTCCTGACCAAGGGCGGCGTGTTCTCCGACGAGTTCATCGATGCCTACATCGAGCTGAAGTCCGAGGAAGAGATCAAGGTGCGCACCTTCGTGCACCCGCTGGAATACGACCTGTACTACAGCGTCTGATCCAGCTCGCGTGACAGGAAGGCCGCCCTCGGGCGGCCTTTTTCGTTTCTGCGTGCCATGCCGACCCGCGCAGCTTGTGCCGCCTCGCAAATCACACCGTTGGGGCTTGCCTGCAGGCCGGCGCGGTGCAAGGCTTCCGCAGTCCAACTCCGCGGAGTCTCCCATGCGTAGCGCACTGCTCAGCCTGCTATTGATCATCAGCCTTCCGGCGCTCGCCGAGATCTACAAGTACACCGATGCGCAAGGCAACACGGTGTTCACCAACCAGCCACCGGAAGGCGTGCAAGCCGATACGGTAGACCTGCCGCCAGCCAACACCGTGAACATCCGCACGCCCGAGCCGCCACCACCACTGCCGGACCGTCAGCAGAACCAGCGGGCGCCTTACCAGACACTGATGCTGAGCGGCATTCCGGATGCCGAGGCACTGCGCGCCAACAACGGCACCTTCGTCGTCAGCGCTCTACTGGAACCTTCGCTGCAGCCCGGGCATACCCTGCGCTTCCTGCTCGATGGCATTCCTCAGGCCGCGCCCAGCCCGGCCACCTCGCTGCAACTGAACAACATCGAGCGCGGCGACCATCGCCTGCAGGTCGAGGTGCTCGCCGGCGAGCGAGTGATCCAGCGCAGCGAGGCGGTGCCCTTCACCGTGCAGCGCGTGAACACTTCGAGTCCCGCGCTGCGTCCGCCGCCCCCCAAGCCGAAGCCGGCATCTTGAGCATCGTCCGCCAGGCAGCGGCCATCCTGCTGCTGGCCACCGCCCTGCCGGCCCTGGGCGGCATCTATTCCTACACAGATGCCGAGGGCAATCGGGTCTTTACCGACCGCCCTACCGGACAGGCGATGGAGGAAGTCCAGCTGAAGCCCTCCAACAGCATGGCGGCGCAGCCGACACCCGCCCCGCGCGTGGTCCAACCGCCGAAGCCGCAAGAGGCAACCATCCGCTATCAGCTGCAGATCCTCAGCCCGGCGGCAGACGAGGCGATCCGCAACAACGCCGGCTCGGTCAGCGTCACCGTGCAGGCGGAGCCCGCATTGCAACCCGGCCATGCCTATCAGGTATTGCTCGACGGGCAGCCTTTCGGCGCACCTGGTGAAGAGACGACCTTCGAGCTAAACAATGTCGATCGCGGCACCCACCAGCTGGCGGTCGCGGTGGTAGACGCACAGGAGCGGGTCTTGCAGCAATCCGAAAGCCTGTCCTTCCATCTGATCCGCACCTCCTTGGCCCAGAGGCGCATGGTCAATCCGTGCAAGAAAGCCGATTACGGCGTGCGTCCGGAATGCCCGCTCAAGGACAAGCCGGTAGAAAAACGCGACATTCCGTTCGTGCCCTTTCTATGATCACTGGATGCACCTGTTTGGTGCGCCCAGCAGATGAGCGGATTGCTCATCACCAATTTGGGTCACCGGACAGCCCGTAGGGCTGCAGCATCACGCCAATCCGCGCCGCAATGGCGCGTTTGGTTTGGTTCTTGCATTTCCTGCCAGAACTTCCGGACGCAGACCTGCCATGATCAACGAAGCCCTGCAACGCCTGCTGATCGAGAATCTGACCACCGCAACGCTGCTGCTCAATTCGCGCTTGCGCCTGGAATACATGAACCCGGCGGCGGAAATGCTGCTGGCCGTCAGCGGTCAGCGCAGCCATGGACAATTCATCAGCGAGCTGTTCACCGAATCGCCGGAAGCCCTGGCCGCACTGCGCCAGGCGGTTGAAGAAGCCCACCCTTTTACCAAACGCGAAGCCACCCTGACCTCCGCAACCGGCCAGTCGTTGACCGTGGACTACGCCGTGACCCCGGTGCTGACCCGCCAGGAGACCATGCTGTTGCTGGAGGTGCTGCCGCGTGACCGGTTGCTGCGCATCACCAAGGAAGAAGCCCAGCTGTCCAAGCAGGAAACCACCAAGATGCTGGTGCGCGGCCTGGCCCACGAGATCAAGAATCCTCTGGGCGGCATCCGCGGCGCCGCGCAACTGCTGGCCCGCGAGCTGCCGGAAGAACATCTGAAGGACTACACCGAAGTCATCATCGAGGAAGCCGACCGGCTGCGGAATCTGGTCGACCGCATGCTCGGCTCCAACAAGCTGCCGTCGCTGGCGATGACCAACATCCACGAAGTGCTCGAACATGTGGCCAGCCTGATCGAGGCCGAATGCCAGGGAAGCATCATTTTGGTGCGCGACTATGACCCGAGCATTCCCGAGGTCCTGATGGACCGCGAACAGATGATCCAGGCCGTGCTCAATATCATGCGCAACGCCATGCAGGCCCTGGCCGGGCAGAACGATCTGGGCCTGGGCCGCCTTACCCTGCGCACCCGCACGTTGCGCCAGTTCACCATCGGCCATATCCGTCATCGCCTGGTGGCGCGCATCGAGATCATCGACAACGGCCCGGGCATCCCCGCCGAACTGCAGAACACGCTCTTCTACCCGATGGTCAGCGGTCGCCCGGATGGAACCGGGCTGGGCCTGGCCATCACCCAGAACATCATCAGTCAGCACCAGGGTCTGATCGAATGCGAGAGCCATCCTGGCCACACCGTGTTCTCGATCTTCCTACCGCTGGAACAAGGAGCCACATCAGCATGAGCCGAAGCGAAAACGTCTGGATCGTCGACGACGACCGCTCCATCCGCTGGGTCCTGGAAAAGGCCCTGCAACAGGAAGGCATGGCCACGCAGAGCTTCGACAGCGCTGACGGCGTGCTGGCCCGCCTCGCCCGCCAGCAGCCGGATGTGATCATCTCCGACATCCGCATGCCCGGCCTCAGCGGCCTGGACATGCTCTCGCAGATCCGCGAGCAGTACCCGCGCCTGCCAGTGATCATCATGACCGCGCACTCGGACCTGGACAGCGCGGTGGCTTCCTACCAGGGCGGTGCCTTCGAGTACCTGCCCAAGCCGTTCGACGTCGACGACGCCGTGTCGCTGGTCAAGCGCGCCAACCAGCACGCCCAGGAACAGCAGAACCAGCAGCAGCCGGCCAACCGTCATCACACGCCGGAGATCATCGGCGAGGCACCGGCGATGCAGGAGGTGTTCCGCGCCATCGGCCGCCTCAGCCACTCCAACATCACCGTGCTGATCAACGGCGAGTCGGGTACCGGCAAGGAGCTGGTGGCCCATGCGCTGCATCGCCACAGCCCGCGTTCGGCATCGCCGTTCATCGCGCTGAACATGGCGGCGATTCCCAAGGACCTGATGGAATCCGAGCTGTTCGGTCACGAGAAAGGTGCCTTCACCGGTGCGGCCAACCAGCGCCGCGGCCGCTTCGAGCAGGCCGACGGCGGCACCCTGTTCCTCGACGAGATCGGCGACATGCCGGCCGACACCCAGACCCGCCTGCTGCGCGTGCTGGCCGATGGCGAGTTCTACCGGGTCGGCGGCCACACGCCGGTGCGGGTCGATGTGCGCATCATCGCCGCGACGCACCAGGACCTGGAAACCCTGGTGCAGGCCGGCAAGTTCCGCGAAGACCTGTTCCACCGGCTCAACGTCATCCGCATCCACATTCCGCGCCTGGCCGATCGCCGCGAAGACATTCCCGCACTGGCCGAACACTTCCTCGCCAGCGCCGCGCAAGAGCTGTCGGTAGAGACCAAGGTGCTCAAGCCGGAAACCAAGGAATACCTGCAGCATCTGCCCTGGCCGGGCAATGTGCGCCAGCTGGAGAACACCTGCCGCTGGATCACGGTGATGGCGTCCGGGCGCGAAGTGCATGTCGACGACCTGCCGCCCGAGCTGCTCAACCAGCAGGCCGAGGCGCAGCCGGCGCACAACTGGGAACAGGCGCTGCGCAACTGGTCGGATCAGGCCCTGGCGCGAGGCCAGAGCAACCTGCTCGACGAGGCGGTGCCGGCCTTCGAGCGCATCATGATCGAAACCGCGCTCAAGCACACCGCCGGACGCCGCCGCGATGCCGCTCTGCTGCTCGGCTGGGGTCGCAACACCCTGACGCGCAAGATCAAGGAGCTGGGCATGCGCGTCGATGGCGCGGACGACGACGAAGGGGACGACAGCTGACGCTGCCCGTGGTCGGCGAACCATGAAGAGTGACCGCGAACCCCGCTGCTAGCGGGGTTCGTCATGTCTGGCGCCGCGAATCGTTCAGCTCACGGTCGCTTGGCCGCCACCACCTGTACCGCGAGATGCCAGCCGCCATCGTGGCGTTCGCCTCGCCACTGCCCCTGCAACGGACGCGCCGCGACCAGGTGCAGCAACAGACCTTTCCCGGTCTGCTGCACGCGCCAGGCCACCGGCATGCCGTCGATCTGCAGCTGACCGGACTGCGCCTCGCCCTCGGCCTGGAACAGCAGGGCGAACGCCCCCTCAAGGTGCTCGTCATACACCTCGGGCTCGCGGTCGAACTGCAGCGAAAGGCCTTGCGGCTGCACCTGCACCAGTTCTAGTTGCACCGACCCCGGCGCGGTAAGCCGGCCGATCATCAGCCCGATCAGCAGACCGATCAGCACCAGCGAGCCGAAAAAGCGCCGCCGCAGCCGCGGCATCGGATCCTGCTCCCCGGTAGAATGCCGCCGATCCTCAACCTCGGTGCTGCGCATGTTTCACGTGATCCTGTTCCAACCGGAAATTCCGCCCAATACCGGCAACATTATCAGGCTCTGCGCCAATACCGGCTGTCACCTGCACCTGATCGAACCGCTGGGTTACGAGCTGGATGACAAACGCCTGCGCCGCGCCGGCCTCGATTACCACGAGTACGCCACGCTGGAGCGCCACGCCGACCTGCCAAGCTGCCTCGCGCACATCGGCATCGACGCGGCAAACCCTGACGGACCGCGGCTGTTCGCCTTCACCACCAAGGGCTCGCAGCCGTTTCACGAGGT
This sequence comes from Pseudomonas songnenensis, assembly GCF_003696315.1. GTDB lineage: Bacteria > Pseudomonadota > Gammaproteobacteria > Pseudomonadales > Pseudomonadaceae > Stutzerimonas > Stutzerimonas songnenensis. The sequence goes on from NZ_RFFN01000003.1 coordinate 313,992, forward strand.
GCGCTACCGGCGTGGCGACGCCTTGCTGTTCGGCCCCGAAAGCCGCGGCCTGCCGCCGGAGATCCGCGACGCCCTGCCCAACGAGCAGCGCCTGCGCCTGCCGATGCGTCCCGACAGCCGCAGCCTGAACCTGTCGAACACCGTCGCCGTTGCGGTGTACGAGGCCTGGCGCCAGCACGGTTTCGCCATGGAGTGAATCGCACAACCTTGTGACAAAGCGCCCTGAACGATCCGGCGCGGGTCCCGTCGTAAACAGACAAGCTCCCTGCGAAAGGAGGAACGACGTGTCCCAGACCAAGTTCAAACCCTACCGTGCACCGGCCGGTGGCTGGGGATCGGCCTACTCCGTCGCCAACATCCTGCTGCGTGAGCGGGTCTCGCCGGCCGGCATCGGCCTGCTGCTCAAGCAGAACAAGCCGATCGACGGCTTCGCCTGCGTCAGCTGCGCCTGGGCGAAACCACATCCTTCACGACCGCTGTCCTTCTGTGAAAACGGCGCCAAGGCGACTGCGTGGGAAACCACGTCGCTGCGCTGTGGCCCGGAATTCTTTGCCAAACACAGCGTCGGCGAGCTGCTCAACTGGAGCGACTACGATCTGGAGCAGCAGGGTCGCCTGACCCATCCGCTGCGCTACGACGCCGCCAGCGATCATTACCGGCCGGTCAGCTGGGATGAGGCCTTCGCCGAGATCGGTGCCGAACTCAAGGCCATGGCCGATCCCGATCAGGTGGTGTTCTACATGTCCGGTCGCGCGGCGCTGGAGACGGCCTACATGTATGGCCTGCTGGCGCGGCTGTACGGCACCAACAACCTGCCGGACAGTTCCAACATGTGCCACGAGAGCACCTCGGTGGCGCTGCCGGAAAGCATCGGCGTGCCGGTGGCGACCGTCACCCTGAACGATTTCGAACACACCGACGGGTTGTTCTTCTTCGGCCACAACACCGGCACCTCCAGCCCGCGGATGCTGCATCAGCTACAGGAAGCCCGTGAACGCGGCGCGCAGATCGTCACCTTCAACCCGTTGCGCGAGCGCGGACTGGAGCGCTTCGTCAACCCACAGTCGCCGCGCGAGATGCTCACCCCCGACAGCACGCTGATCAGCACCCAGTATCACCAGCTCGCCATCGGCGGCGACATGGCCGCCATCGCCGGCATGTGCAAGGCGCTGTTCGAAATGGACGACAAGGCGGTGGCCGAGGGCCGCAAGCGTGTGCTCGACGTGGATTTCATCGAGCAGCACACCCATGGCTTCGAGGATTTCGAACAGCGCATCCGCAGCTACAGCTGGCCGCATCTGGAGCGCCGTTCGGGCTTGAGCCGGACCGCCATGGAGGCAGCGGCCACCGTTTATGCCAGCTGTGAACGGGTTATCGCGCCATACGGCATGGGCCTGACCCAGCATCGCTACGGCGTGCAGACGATCCAGATGCTGGTCAACCTGCTGCTGTTGCGCGGCAACATCGGCAAGGAAGGTGCAGGCATCCTGCCGGTGCGCGGCCACTCCAACGTGCAGGGCCAGCGCACCGTCGGCATCACCGAAAAGGCAGCAAAGGTGCCGGCGGACAACCTGCGCCGGCAGTTCGGCTTCGAGCCGCCGGGCGAGGATGGCGTAAATACCGTGGAAGCCTGCGAAGGCATTCTCGACGGCAGCATTCGTGGCTTCATCGGCCTGGGCGGCAACTTCGTCCGCGCCATTCCCGATACCCTGCAGATGGAGCCGGCCTGGCGCAGGTTGCGCTTGTCGGTGCAGGTGTCGACCAAGCTCAACCGCAATCACCTGATCACCGGCCAGGTGTCTTACATCCTGCCCTGCCTGGGGCGCACCGAGATCGACCGCCAGGCCACCGGCGAGCAACGCCACACCACCGAAGACAGCACCGGCTGCATCCGTGCCTGGCGCGGCGCCGCCGAGCCGGCCGGCGAACTGCTGCTGTCGGAACCGGCGATCATCGCGCGGCTGGCCAAGGCCACGCTGGCACCCAACCCGATGCTGGACTGGGACGCCTGGGTCGCGGACTACAGCCTGATCCGCGACGCCATCGCCGAGAGCTACCCGGAGATCTTCCACGATTTCAACGTGCGCATGATGGAGCCCGGCGGCTTCCACCGCCCGCTCGGTGCCAGTCAGCGGCGCTGGGACACCGAGACCGGCAAGGCCAACTTCATCAACCCGCCCTCGCTGAACATGGACCCGGATACCGAGGAAGGCGGCCACGAGCAGCACGACGTGCTGCAGATGATGACGCTGCGCAGCAACGACCAGTTCAACACCACCGTCTACGGCTACGACGACCGCTTTCGCGGCATTCACGGCACCCGCGCGGTGATCCTGATGAACCGCAACGACATCGTCCGCCTCGGCCTGGCCGAGAACGACCGCATCGAGGCGATCACCGTGGTCGACGACGGCGTGCACCGCGCGGTCGGCCCGCTGCGGGTGACGCCCTACAACATTCCGGAGGGCTGCTGCGCCGGCTACTACCCCGAATGCAACGCCCTGCTGCCGGTCTGGCACCATGCCGAACGCAGCAAGGTGCCGGCGGCCAAGTCGATTCCGGTGCGCCTGCGCAAGCTGATCGCCGCGGCGGTAGCCGGCGACGTGCCGCGCCAACCCAGTCGGCCGCAGCGCAGCGAAGAGCCCGGACCGGCCTGAGCGACCGAGTGCTGCAAAGCAAAGCGCTGTAACACGGCTGTCGAGGAACCTCACCGACAGCCGTTGAAAAGCCGGCAGCAGTCCCCCATATCAACCGCATTCGGGCATTCATCGCCCCGCAGTGTGGAGATTTTCCTTTGACCACCATCGTTTCAGTGCGCCGCAACGGCAAAGTCGTCATGGGCGGTGACGGCCAGGTTTCCCTGGGCAACACCGTCATGAAGGGCAACGCCAAGAAAGTGCGGCGCCTCTATCACGGCCAGGTTCTGGCGGGATTCGCCGGCGCCACCGCCGATGCCTTCACCCTCTTCGAGCGCTTCGAAGGCCAATTGGAGAAGCACCAGGGCCATCTGGTGCGCGCCGCCGTCGAGCTGGCCAAGGACTGGCGCACCGACCGCTCCCTGAGCCGTCTGGAGGCCATGCTCGCCGTGGCCAACAAGGACGCCTCGCTGATCATCACCGGCAACGGCGATGTGGTGCAGCCCGAGGACGACCTGATCGCCATGGGTTCGGGCGGCGGTTTCGCCCAGGCCGCGGCCAAGGCGCTACTGCTCAAGGCCGGCGACGACATGTCGGCCCAGGAGATCGCCGAGACGGCGCTGAACATCGCCGGCAGCATCTGCGTCTTTACCAATCAGAATCTGACCATAGAGGAGCTGGACAGCGCGATCTGACAGGCCGATGAAACACTGGCTGCGTTGGCAATACTGCGTTGCCCGCCTCGCCCAGGTTTTTCAAGCTGCCTGTTCGTTCCCTGCCCAGCTCCCGGAGTATTGAAATGTCCATGACGCCCCGCGAGATCGTCCACGAACTCAACCGCCACATCATCGGCCAGGACGACGCCAAGCGCGCCGTGGCCATCGCCCTGCGCAACCGCTGGCGGCGCATGCAGCTGCCCGCCGAGCTGCGCCAGGAAGTCACGCCGAAGAACATTCTGATGATCGGCCCGACCGGCGTCGGCAAGACCGAAATTGCCCGCCGCCTGGCCAAGCTGGCCAACGCACCGTTCCTGAAAGTGGAAGCCACCAAGTTCACCGAGGTCGGTTATGTCGGCCGCGACGTCGAATCGATCATCCGCGACCTGGCCGACGCGGCGCTGAAGATGCTGCGCGAGCAGGAGGTGCACAAGATGCGCCACCGCGCCGAAGACGCCGCCGAAGAGCGCATCCTCGACGCCCTGCTGCCGCCGGCGCGACCAGTGGGCTTCTCCGAAGAGCCGATGCAGAGCAGTGATTCCAACACCCGCCAGCTGTTCCGCAAGCGCCTGCGCGAAGGCCAGCTGGACGACAAGGAAATCGACATCGAGGTCGCCGACAGCCCGGCCGGGGTGGAGATCATGGCTCCGCCCGGCATGGAGGAAATGACCAACCAGCTGCAGAACCTCTTCGCCAACATGGGCAAGGGCAAGAAGAAGAGCCGCAAGCTGAAGATCAAGGAAGCCTTCAAGCTCATCCGCGACGAGGAAGCCGCGCGCCTGGTCAACGAAGAAGACCTCAAGGCCCGCGCCCTGGAGGCGGTGGAGCAGAACGGTATCGTCTTCATCGACGAGATCGACAAGGTCGCCAAGCGCGGCAACACCAGCGGCGCCGACGTTTCCCGCGAGGGTGTGCAGCGCGACCTGCTGCCGCTGATCGAGGGCAGCACGGTCAACACCAAGCTCGGCATGGTCAAGACCGACCATATTCTCTTCATCGCCTCCGGCGCCTTCCACCTGTCCAAGCCCAGCGACCTGGTGCCGGAACTGCAGGGTCGCCTGCCGATCCGCGTCGAGCTCAAGGCACTGTCACCGCAGGACTTCGAGCGCATCCTCACCGAGCCGCATGCGGCGCTCACCGAGCAGTACCGCGAGCTGCTGAAGACCGAAGGCCTGCACATCGAGTTTCTCGAGGACGGCATCAAGCGCATCGCCGAGATCGCCTGGCAGGTCAACGAGAAAACCGAGAACATCGGTGCCCGTCGCCTGCACACGCTGCTCGAGCGACTGCTGGAGGAGGTTTCCTTCAGCGCTGGCGATATCGCGGCCAAGCAGGACGGCGAGGCGATCCGCATCGACGCCGCCTACGTCAACGAACACCTCGGCGAGCTGGCGCAGGACGAAGACCTGTCGCGCTACATCCTCTAACCGTCGCGGCCGTGGCGACCGCCGCGGCCGGTTTTTCCGGAGCGTTGCATGCGCATCCCCACCGCAATCAAGCTGCACAAGGCATCGAAAACCCTGGAGCTGGAATACGGCGCCGACGAGCGCTACGTGCTGCCCGCCGAGTTCCTGCGTGTGCATTCGCCCTCGGCGGAAGTCCAGGGCCACGGCAATCCGGTGCTGCAGACCGGCAAGTTGAACGTCGGCCTGGAGCAGCTCGAGCCGGCCGGCCAGTACGCCCTGAAGCTGACCTTCAGCGACGGCCACGACAGCGGCCTGTTCACCTGGGACTATCTGGAGCGCCTGGCACTGAATCAGCAGGCGCTGTGGGAAGACTATCTCGCGGCACTGGCGGCAGCCGGCAAGTCACGCGACCCGAACGAATCCGTGGTCAAGCTGATGCTCTGAAAGCAAAACCGCAGGGTGGATCACGCTTCACCGATCAGAGCCGCGGCTCAGCGGCGGTGGATGTAAAAAGCGACATCCACCCTACGCCGACGCCTCGCCGCGTATGCAATGCACGAAACGGCAGCGCTGAATCAGGCCAGCGCCTTGTCCAACGCGCGCTCGATCTGGCCCTGAATGCTGCTGCCCATTGCCGAGAGCAGCAGACCGAGGTTGAGCAGCACCTTCACGCTGTCCTCGTGGACCTCAATGCGCCCATCCGCGCCGCTGCGCTTGACTGCCAGCACATCGCCCTGCCACTGACAGCTCACACCAAACTCGCGAGCCAGGCGTGCAGCCAGTTCGTCGGCCTTCTCGCGTGCGATCTCGCGGCCAAGATTGTGGGTACGTTCGACGATGATCTGGGCCATTAGGACTCCTGGCTGCGCCCGAAAAGGCGCGCACTATAACAAAGCGGCGACGAACGGCGGAGGGAGTCCCTGGGGGTGCTCGCAAGAGGCTGCAGACGCGCAGGGCGATTTCCTCGGCCTCCGCAACCCTGCGACATGTCGCCGCTAGACCTTTTGCCGGCCGCCGCCAGCTCGACGCTTATCAGCCGGCCATTTAGGTTTAGAATGCCGGGCACATTCTTCTCGGCGAAAGTGACATGACCGACCCTCGCAAAGCGCATGACGCAGAACCGACCACTCATTTCGGCTACAAGAACGTGCCGGAAAGCCAGAAGGCGCAGAAGGTGGCCGAGGTGTTCCACTCAGTGGCCGCCAAGTACGACCTGATGAACGACCTGATGTCCGGTGGCGTTCATCGCCTGTGGAAGCGCTTCACCATCGAACTGTCCGGCGCCCGCCACGGTAACCGCGTGCTGGACATCGCCGGCGGTACCGGCGACCTGACCCGCCAGTTCTCGCGTATCGTCGGCCACACCGGCGAAGTCGTGCTGGCCGACATCAACGCTTCGATGCTCAAGGTCGGCCGCGACAAGCTGCTGGACAAGGGCGTGGCCGGCAACGTCAGGTTCGTCCAGGCCGACGCCGAGAAGCTGCCCTTCCCCGACAACTATTTCGACGTGGTCACCATCGCCTTCGGCCTGCGCAACGTGACGCACAAGGAAGACGCCATCGCCTCGATGCTGCGGGTGCTGAAGCCGGGCGGTCGTCTGCTGGTGCTGGAATTCTCCAAGCCGACCAACCAGCTGTTCTCCAAGGCCTATGACGCCTACTCGTTCAGCCTGCTGCCGATGATGGGCAAGCTGATCACCAACGACGCCGACAGCTATCGCTACCTGGCCGAGTCGATCCGCATGCACCCGGATCAGGAAACCCTCAAGAGCATGATGGAGACCGCCGGCTTCGAGCGCGTCAGCTATCACAACATGACCGGCGGCATCGTCGCCCTGCACCGCGGCATCAAGCCCTGATGCTGCGCGCTGCCCTGCTGGCCGGCGCCGAGCGCGGCATCAATCGCATTCTGCGCCTCGACCCCACGGCGCTGCCGCGACTGGCACGCCTGAGCGGCAGGATCATCGAGATCGACTGCACGGCACCGGCCTGGCGGCTGTTCATCCTCGCCGATGACGAAGGCCTGCGCCTGGCCAGTGATTGGGGTGCGGATGCCGATTGCCGCCTGCGCGCGCCGGCGAGCAGCCTGCTGAGCCTGGCCGTGAGCCGCAACAAGACTGCGGTGCTGCACGGGCCGGAGGTCGAGATCAATGGCGACAGCGGCCTGCTGATGAACCTGGCCGAAGTGCTGCAGGATCTGGAGCTGGACTGGGAATACGAGATCTCCCGCTGGCTCGGCCCGGTCGGCGCACAACTGCTCGGCTCCAGCCTGCGCAGCCCGGTGGAGTGGGCGCGCGACAGTGCCGGCTCGCTACGTCAGGATCTGGCCGACTACCTCAGCGAGGAGTCGCGGATGCTGGTCGGCCAGGCCGAAGCCCAGGCACGCTTCGACGAGCTGGACGACATGAAACTTGCCCTCGACCGTCTCGAAGCCCGTATCGAGCGCCTCGCCCTCCACCTGAATCCAGAACGCCCCGAATGAAGCTGTTCGCCGCCGCACGCCGCCTGTTTCGCATCCTGCTGGTGGTGATCCGCTACCGCCTCGATGACATCATTCTCGACTTGCCGATGCCCTGGTGGTTGCGCGCCACCAGCTATCTGCTGCCCTGGCGCTGGATTCCGCGCCGGCGCAGCGAGCTGTCGCGCGGCGCTCGGCTGCGCCTGGCGCTGGAAGGGCTGGGGCCGATCTTCATCAAGTTCGGGCAGATCCTCTCCACTCGCCGCGACCTGCTGCCGCCGGATATCGCCGAAGAGCTGGCGATGCTGCAGGACCGCGTGCCGCCTTTCGATTCGGCCGTCGCCACGGCACTGATCGAACGCCAACTGGGAGCGCCGGTAGGAGAGATCTTTGCCCGCTTCGACAGCAAGCCGCTGGCTTCCGCCTCGGTGGCTCAGGTGCATGCGGCGAAGCTGCGTTCCGGCGAGGAGGTGGTGGTCAAGGTGGTGCGCCCGAACCTCAAGCCGATCATCAGCCAGGATCTGGCCTGGCTGTTCATGCTCGCCAACAGCGCCGAGCGCATCTCCATCGACGCGCGCCGTCTGCACCTGGTGGAAGTGGTCGACGACTACGCCAAGACCATCTACGACGAGCTGGACCTGTTGCGCGAAGCCGCCAATGCCAGCCAGCTCAAGCGCAATTTCGAAGGCTCGCCGCTGCTCTACGTGCCGCAGGTCTACTGGGACTACTGCCGCCCACAGGTGCTGGTGATGGAGCGCATCTACGGCGTCCCGGTGACCGACATGGCCGGGCTGGCGCGGCAGAACACCGATATGCGCCAGCTGGCCGAGCGCGGCGTGGAGATCTTCTTCACCCAGGTGTTCCGCGACAGCTTCTTCCACGCCGACATGCACCCCGGCAACATCTTCGTCAGCACCCATCAGCCGTGGAGCCCGCAGTACATCGCGGTGGATTTCGGCATCGTCGGCAGCCTGACACCCGAGGACCAGGACTACCTGGCGCGCAACCTGATGGCCTTCTTCAAACGCGACTACCGCAAGGTCGCGCAGCTGCACATCGACTCGGGCTGGGTGCCGGCGGAAACCAAGGTCAACGAGTTCGAGGCGGCAATCCGCACCGTCTGCGAGCCGATCTTCGAGAAACCGCTGAAGGACATCTCCTTCGGCCAGCTGCTGGTGCGTCTGTTCCAGGTGGCGCGACGCTTCAACATGGAAGTGCAGCCGCAGCTGGTGCTGCTGCAGAAGACCCTGCTCAATATCGAAGGTCTCGGCCGCGAGCTTTACCCGGATCTCGACCTCTGGAGCACCGGGCAGCCTTACCTCGAGCGCTGGATGCGCGAACGCATGAGCCCCAAGCAGCTGATCAAGAATGTGCACGCACAGATCGAACAGCTGCCGCACCTGGCGCACATGACCCGCGAGCTGCTCGAGCGTATGTCGCATCCCCATGCGAACAATCCGCCGCCGCCATGGCGCGAGCGCCATCGCGGCTGGCCGCTGCGTCTGATCGGCGCGCTGCTGCTTGGCAGTGGCGCCACGCTGGCGGCCAGCGCCGAGAATATTGCGACTATCAGCGCCTGGCCGGCCTGGGTCATGCTGGTGGCCGGCATCTTCATCGTGGTGCGCCGATAGCCATCGCTGGTGCGGGCTGGCACACTTGAGCGCATTGAGCGGAGAACCCGATGAACTGGCTGGACGAAATCAACTGGAACGCCGACGGCATGGTCCCGGCGATCGCGCAGGACTACCAGAGCGGTCGCGTGCTGATGATGGCCTGGATGAACCGCGAGGCGCTGGCGCTGACCGCACAGGAAGGTCGCGCCATCTATTGGTCACGTTCGCGTGGCAAGCTGTGGCGCAAGGGCGAGGAGTCCGGGCATGTGCAGCGACTGCATGAGCTGCGCCTGGACTGCGACGCCGACGTGATCATCCTGATGGTCGAGCAGATCGGCGGCATCGCCTGCCATACTGGCCGGGAAAGCTGCTTCTACCGTGTCTTCGAAAATGGCAGCTGGAAAGTCGTCGAGCCGGTTCTCAAGGACCCGCACGCCATCTATGCGGAGCACAAGCATGAGTGACACCCTGACCCGCCTGGCCGAGGTGCTGGAGGCCCGCAAGGGTGCGGCGCCGGACAGCTCCTACGTTGCCAGCCTGTATCACAAGGGGCTGAACAAGATTCTCGAGAAGGTCGGTGAGGAATCGGTGGAAACCATCCTCGCCGCCAAGGACGCCGCCGCGAGTGGCGACGCCAGCGACCTGATCTACGAAACCGCCGATCTGTGGTTCCACAGCATGGTCATGCTCGCCGCGCTCGGCCAGCACCCGCAGGCCGTGCTGGATGAACTGGATCGACGCTTCGGTCTCTCCGGACACGCGGAAAAAGCCGCGCGTCCGCAAACCTGATTCACATCGGAGATATCACCATGGGTTTTGGCGGCATCAGCATCTGGCAACTCCTGATCATTCTGCTCATCGTCATCATGTTGTTCGGCACCAAGCGCCTCAAGGGCCTGGGCTCCGATCTCGGTGATGCGATCAAGGGCTTCCGCAAATCCATGGGCACCGACGAGGAAAAGCCCGGCGTCGAGGACAAGCAGAACCACACCATCGATGCGCAAGCGCGCAAGGTCGAAGAACCGACCAAGAAAGACTAGTCCCTGGCTCGACGCGGGCGCGCAGTTGCTGCGCGCCCGCTCTCTCTATTGATGTGAGCACGTCCTGATGTTCGATATCGGTTTCACCGAACTGCTACTGGTCGGCCTGGTGGCGCTGATGGTGCTCGGCCCGGAGCGCCTGCCGGGTGCGGTGCGGACCACCGGGCTTTGGGTTGGCAGGTTGAAACGCAGCTTCAGCAACATCAAGGCCGAAGTGGAGCGCGAAATCGGCGCCGACGAGATCCGTCGCCAGCTGCATAACGAGCGCATCCTCGACCTTGAGCGGGAGATGAAGCAGAGCATCATGCCACCAGCGCCATCCACTACCTCGACTGCCGCCACGCCGCCACCGGCTGGCAACGCGACCGAGGTCGCCGCCAGCGCTGGCAGCAGCGCAGCCGACGTCAGCAGCACGGTAGCGCCACCTGCGGAATCGCCTGCCTCCAGTGCCGAACCCGCGCCCACTCCTCGCCCCGACAGATCACCCGAACCATGAGCCAGTCTTCCATCGACGACCAGGAAATGCCGCTGGTTGCGCATCTGACCGAGCTGCGCAAGCGCCTGCTGCGTTGCGTCGTGGCGATCGCCCTGCTGTTCGGCGGGCTGTTCTATTTCTCGCAGCAGATCTACGCGCTGGTCGCAGCACCGCTGCGCGCCTACCTGCCCGAAGGCGCGACGATGATCGCCACCGGCGTCGCCTCGCCCTTCCTGACGCCGTTCAAGCTGACCCTGATGGTTGCGCTGTTCCTGTCGATGCCGGTCATTCTGCATCAGATATGGGGCTTCATCGCGCCGGGGCTGTACAAGCACGAAAAGCGCATCGCCGTGCCGCTGCTGGTTTCGAGCATCTTTCTGTTCTACGCAGGTATGGCGTTCGCCTACTTCGTGGTGTTCCCGATCATGTTCGGCTTCTTCGCCAGCGTGACACCGGAAGGCGTGGCGATGATGACCGACATCGGCCAGTACCTGGACTTCGTGCTGACGCTGTTCTTCGCCTTCGGCGTGGCCTTCGAGATCCCGGTGGCGACATTCCTGCTGATCTGGGTCGGCATCGTCGATGTCGCGACCCTGCGCAAGAGCCGCCCGTACGTGATCGTTGGCTGCTTCGCCGTCGGCATGGTGCTGACACCACCCGACGTGTTCTCCCAGGCGCTGCTGGCCGTGCCGATGTGGCTGCTGTTCGAGGCCGGGGTGATCTGCGGCAGCCTGGTGAAGAAACGCGATCCGCATTTCCGCGGCGATGCCGAGGACGAAGCGCCGGAAACCGGTGACCAGCCCCCTGCCCCACGCCCGTGAACCTGCTACTGCTCGATCAGGCGGACTTCGTCGCCGCCGACCGCGTGCTGCTGCGTGATCGCCGCCTGACACACCTGCAACAGGTACATCGCGCCGAAGTCGGCGAAAGCCTCAAGGTCGGCCTGCTCGGCGGCGACATGGGCAGCGGCCGCCTGCTGCGTCTGGATGCCGGCGAAGCGGAACTGCAGGTCAGCTTCGACCAACCGCCACCGGCCAAGCTGCCGCTGACTCTGCTGCTGGCACTGCCGCGGCCGAAAATGCTGCGCCGCGTGCTGCAGACCGTCGCGACCATGGGCGTGCCGCGACTGGTGCTGCTCAACAGCTACCGGGTAGAAAAGAGCTTCTGGCAAACCCCCTTTCTAGAGCCGGCCGCGATCCATGAACAACTGATTCTGGGCCTGGAGCAGGCGCGCGACACCGTGTTGCCGGAAGTCATCATTGAAAAGCGCTTCAAGCCCTTCGTCGAGGATCGCCTGCCGCAACTCACCGCAGGCACTCTGGGCCTGGTCGGTCATCCCGGCGACTATCCGCACTGTCCGCGTGCTGTCGTCGAGCCTGTCACGCTGGCGATCGGGCCGGAAGGCGGCTGGATTCCCTACGAAGTGGAAAAGCTCGCGGCGGCGGGGCTGCAACCGGTGCAGCTGGGCGAGCGCATACTGCGTGTCGAGACGGCGGTCAGCGCCCTGCTGGCCAGGCTGTTCTAAGCCCTTCCCATGGCCCAGCCAGGCCCAAGCTCGCCGCGCTGGCTGTCGCGCCCCGATGAACGTAACGCACCCACCCGGTGCAAGGGAGTCAGAGGCTAAGACTGCTCACGTTTCCGTGCGACCGCACGAGAACCCTGACCTATGCCCTAATCCAATAAAGAGCCGTTCTTGCCATGCGACCATTGACCATCGACATGCACCGTCTGGAGTACGCTCTGGATGGACGCGACAGCGCCGAGTACTACCTGGATCTGGAGAACGGCGAGATCCGTGCCGTCTTCCCGAGCGAGCCAGCACCCGGCGTCATGGAGAAATACGACGTACAGCAGGATCGCTACCTTCACATCGAGCCGCTGGAGCTGGCGCAATCGATCGCCATGCGTGAAGCCTTCCTGTTCACCCAGCACGACCCCATCGCCCATGCGGTGCTGAGCAACGCGCTCAACGGCCGCAAGCCGTTACGCACATTCGATTTCAAGCTGGAGGACTTCCCCGAGGTCAGGGAGGCCTGGCTGCACTACCAGACCGTGCAGCTGCGCGAATATGCAGTCACCTGGTTGCGCGATAACGACCTGGAGCCGGTACGCCACTGACGCTGCAGTCAGCTTTCGAGAAGGAAGGTCACCGGGCCGTCGTTGACCAGATGCACCTGCATATCGGCGCCGAAGCGCCCGCAAGCCACCTGCGGATGCTGCGCGCACGCTTGCGCCAGCAGGTAGTCATATAACGCTTCGCCCTGTGCGGGTGGCGCTGCACTGGAAAAACTCGGCCGCAGCCCGCTGCGGGTATCGGCCGCCAGGGTGAACTGGGAGACCAGCAGCAGGCCGCCGCCGATATCCTTCAGCGAGCGATTCATCTTGCCCTGCTCGTCGCTGAATACCCGGTAGTTGAGCAGCTTGTGCAGCAGCTTGTCGGCCCGCGCGTGGTCATCTTCACGCTCGACGCCTACCAGTACGAGCAACCCCTGGTCGATGGACCCGACAACCTCGCCCGCTACCTCGACGCGCGCCTGGCGCACGCGCTGAATCAGCCCCTTCATTCGGCGTCGGCCGGTGGCAAATCGAGCAAACGATGGGCGATCTCGACGGTCGCGCGGACCAGGGCATCGGTAATACCCAGCTCTGCCGCCGAGTGCCCGGCATCGCGGATGATCTGCAACTCGCTGTTCGGCCACGCCTGATGCAGTGCCCAGGCATTGTCCAATGGGCAGATCGCATCGTAGCGGCCATGCACGATGATGCCCGGCAGGTGGGCGATCTTCGGCATGTCGCGCAGCAGCTGGTCCGGCTCGAGAAAGGCCTGATTGACGAAATAGTGGCATTCGATGCGGGCCATCGACAGCGCCCGATGGGTATCGGCAAAGCGGTCGACCACCTGATTGTTCGGGCGCAGCGTCGCGGTGCGCCCTTCCCAGCAGGACCAGGCCTTGGCGGCATGCATCTGGGCGATCTGGTCGGTCCCGGTGAGGCGCCGATGGAACGCCTGCATCAGGTCGTCACGCTCTTCCGGCGGAATCGGGGCGAGGAAATCCTGCCAGTAGTCAGGGAACAGTCGACTGGCACCGTCCTGATAGAACCAGGCGAGATCCTGTGGCCGGCAGAGGAAGATGCCGCGCAGAATCAGGGCATGCACATGTTCGGGATAGGTCTGGGCATAGGCCAGCGAGAGCGTCGAGCCCCAGGAGCCACCGAACAGCACCCATTTGTCGATGCCCAGATGCTCGCGGATACGCTGCATGTCGGCGATCAGATGCGCTGTGGTGTTGTTTTCCAGACTGGCATGGGGTGTCGAACGACCACAGCCGCGCTGATCGAAGGTGATGATGCGGTACAGGCTCGGATCGAAGAAGCGCCGACTCATGGCATCACAGCCGCCGCCGGGGCCGCCGTGGACGAACAGCACGGGCAGACCATCCGGCGACCCACTCTCGTCGACATAGAGCACATGCGGTTCTTCTACCGCCAGCTCGTGCCGGGCGTAGGGTTTGATCTCCGGATACAAGGTCTGCATGGCACACTCCTGATCTGCGGCGGGCCGGCCGGCCCCCATGACGTTAGCGGCATCATAACGAGGTTAACGGAGTTGAGCATGTCAGCATGGAAAATAGCGGCGCTGGCGGTACTGCTGGCACTCGTCGGCTGCGGTGGCAACACCCCGGAAGCGGCCTTGCAGCAGGCTGCGGAGCAGTTGCAAACAAGGCTGGAGAGCAAGCAGACCGGGGCGCTGATGGAGCTGTTGCATCCGGATTTCCAGGCTCAGCGCCAGTACGATCGCGAGTGGGCAAGACGCACCGCCACGCTGATGTTCGTCCGTCATCGCAATGTCCGAGTAATCGCCCTCAGTCAGCGCAGCTGGATCGATCCGACCTACCCGGATCGCGGCCATACCGAGGCGCAGGTCGCGCTCACCGGCGCCGAGGCATTGCTGCCGCAGCAGGCAGGGCATTATCAGGTCAGGCTCGAGTGGCGCCAGGAGCAAGGTCAATGGCAGCTGGTGCGCCTGGAATGGGACTGACAGGTCGGACGATCACTGGCGCCAGAGCAGCTCACGGGTGTCATAACCGCGTCGTTCGGCCTCGGCGAGCAGACGCCCGCGTGTCGCCTGATCGACTTCGGTATCGCGCGCCAGCAACCAGAGGTATTTGCGATCGGGGCTTCCAACCAGCGCCGTGCTATAGCCCTCATCCAGATAAAGCACCCAGTAGTGCCCCTTGGTCAGATCGGGAAAGAGCCGGCTGAACCAGTTATCGAAGCGTACCCAGAGCCGATCGGTGCTGCCGGCTTCCTGCGGCACCGCTTCGCCTTTGGCCTCCTGCCAGTCACCGTCTTCCGTTTCGCAGCGGTTGGTCACTGCCACGCTGCCGTCAGCCTGCAACGCGTAATGGGCTTCGGAGCGCACGCAATCACGCTGAAAGAACATCGGCAAGCGCGCCAGCTCGTACCAGGTGCCCTGATAGCGCTGAAGGTCCACATCGCCTACGGTCTCGGGCGGCTGTTCGCGGCCACCACCCACGCATCCGCTCAACAGCACCAGGCACAGCAGGGCAACACTCGCACGCATGGGACTCTCCAGAACTACATTGGTAGCTATTTCAGGCCCTTGCCGGAAAACATCATTACCTGGTCGCCGGCGAACTGGACGCTGATGAAACGGTTCTTCTCACCCCAGGTGCAGCTGGACATCCCCAGCGCACCCGCGCATTCGGAGGGCTTGCCGAGCAGCTTTTCCACTTCCGCCCGTTCCATGCCGGGCTTGAGCTTGGCGAAGTTCTCCTGGGTGACGGGACTGCAGGCAGCCAGCAGTAAGGCGCAGGCAAGCAGAAATGGGGTACGCAATGACATATCGAGCTCCTTGCTTGTTCTAAGGTTCAATGCCCGGCGCAAAGGCGCCACAGGGCGTTGCCCGAGTAGTAACCGACCTCAGAAGGACGAGCCCGGCTGTTCCAGAAATAATTGCTCGGTGTCGCTGGCCTCACGACCGAGAATGGCGTTGCGATGCGGGAAGCGGCCGAAGCGCGAGATCACCTCGCGGTGGCGCTCGGCATAGTCGAGGAAGTCGAGGAACAGCGGCTGTTCCTGCTCATCGGCAATGTCACGCAGAGCACTGAAGTGCGCGACCGCAAGGTCCTGCACCGCCAGGTTTTCCGCGTGCTCGAGCACCAGATAGATGAACACGCGCTGGATCGGCGCGAGCAGCATGTCACCGCCATGCGCCAGGCCGTCACGAACCAGCTGCTGCGCGCGCTCGTCGCCGGCGAAGGCTCGTGGTGTGTGGCGATGGATCATGCGGGGTAGCTGATCGAGCAGCAGGATCAGCGCCAGCCAACCCTCCGGCAGCTCCGCCCAGTCGTGCAGCTCACCGTTCAGCGCCTGCTCGACCCGATCGCCGAAGCGCTCGCGTGCCTCGGCATCCTGCTGTGCCCGGTAACCGAACCAGAGCTGCTGCTTTTCGGCAGCGATCTCGGTTGCACGGGTGCCCTGGCCGAACCACCAATCCAGCAACTCTTGCCAGGGCGCATGCATCGGTCAGCCCTGATGATAGCCGGTGACGCGTTCGACTTCTTCCTTCGAGCCGAGGAACACCGGTACCCGCTGGTGCAGCGACTCAGGCTGGATCTCCAGAATGCGCTGCGTGCCGTTGGTGGCGGCACCGCCGGCCTGCTCGACGATCATCGCCATCGGATTGGCTTCGTACATCAGACGCAGCTTGCCGGCCATGGACGGATCGCGATTGTCGCGCGGGTACATGAACAGGCCGCCACGGGTGAGGATGCGGTGCACGTCGGCGACCATCGAGGCGATCCAGCGCATGTTGTAGTTCTTGCCCAGCGGGCCGTCCTTGCCGGCCAGCAGCTCGCCGACATAGCGCTGTACCGGTTCTTCCCAGTGGCGCTGGTTGGACATGTTGATGGCGAATTCGGAGGTGCTCTGCGGAACGCTGAGGTTCTCGTGGGTGAGCACGAAGCTGCCCAGCTCGCGGTCCAGGGTGAAGCCCATCACGCCATGGCCGAGGGTCAGAATCAGCATGGTCTGCGGGCCGTAGATGGCATAACCGGCAGCAACCTGCTTGGAACCCGGCTGCAGGAAGGCCTCCTCGCCGAGCGCGTCGTTCTGGCTGAAACAGGCATCCGGGCAGCGCAATACGGAAAAGATGGTGCCGACCGAGACGTTGACGTCGATGTTGCTGGAGCCGTCCAGCGGGTCGAAGACCAGCAGATAGGCACCTTTCGGATACTTGCCGGGAATCTGGTAGGCGTTGTCCATTTCCTCGGAGGCCATGCCGGCCAGGTGGCCGCCCCATTCGTTGGCCTCCAGCAGGATCTCGTTGGACAGGACGTCGAGCTTCTTCTGCACTTCGCCCTGGATGTTCTCGCTGTCGGCGCTGCCGAGTACGCCGCCGAGGGCGCCCTTGGAGACCGCATGGCTGATTTCCTTGCACGCTCGCGCCACGACCTCGATGAGAAAGCGCAGATCAGCAGGCGTGTTGTTACTGCGAGTCTGCTCGATGAGGTAGCGACTGAGGGTTACGCGTGACATGGAAATGACTCCGGAGGAAGGATAAACCCGCGCAGTTTAGCAGGCCGTAGGAAAACTAACTCCCCTCAGACCGGTCTGCCCCCCGTAGAGTTCAGCGCAGCGGCGACCAGTCTGCCAGCACGGGCGGCGCTGCCTGCGGGACCGCCGCGCGCCGGGAGCGGTGTCCCGGCGCAGGTGCCGTCACATCACTTTCCAGATCTCCCGGGCGTATTCACGAATGGTGCGGTCCGAGGAGAACCAGCCGGTACGCGCGGTGTTCAGCACCGAGGAGCGCCACCAGCGGTCAGGGTCGCGCCAGCACGCTTCGACATCCAGCTGCGCCTGCCAGTACGCCTCGAAATCGGCGCAGACCATGAAGGTGTCGTGCCAGCTGATGCCATCCACCAGCCCGGTATAGCGCCCCGCATCGCCAGGCGAGAACGCGCCACCGCGAATCGCCGAGAGCACTTCAGCGAGCCGCGGCGAAGCACCGATGATGGCCTCGGCGTTGTACTCGTTGGCCTGCTTGCGCGCGTTCACCTCCTGCGCGGTCAGGCCGAAGATGAACATGTGCTCCAGACCGATCTGCTCGCTCATCTCCACGTTGGCGCCATCCAGCGTGCCGATGGTCAATGCGCCGTTGAGCGCGAACTTCATGTTGCTGGTGCCGGAGGCCTCCAGCCCGGCGGTGGAAATCTGCTCGGACAGGTCCGCCGCCGGGATGATGTCCTCGGCCAGGCTGACGTTGTAGTTGGGCAGGAACACCACCTTGAGCAGCCCGCGCACCGTGGGGTCGGCGTTGATGGTGTTGGCGATGTCGTTGGTCAGCTTGATGATCAGCTTGGCCTGGTGATAGCTGGCCGCCGCCTTGCCGGCGAAGATCTTCACCCGCGGCACCCAGTTGCCGCCCGGATCGGAGCGAATCGCCTGGTACAGCGCGACGGTGTGCAGCAGGTTGAGCAGCTGGCGTTTGTACTCGTGGATGCGTTTGACGTGCACGTCGAACAGCGCATTCGGATCGACACTGATGCCCAGCCGCTCCTGAATCACGTTGGCCAGATGACGCTTGTTGGCCAGCCGCTGTTCGGCGAAGCGCTGGCGGAACGCGGCCTGCTCGGCATAGGGCTCGAGCTCGCGCAGGCGGGTTTCCGGCTCGTCGAGGACCTCCTCGCCGAGGTGCTCCACCAGCAACTGGGTCAGCTGCGGATTGGCCTGATAGAGCCAGCGGCGGAAGGTGATGCCATTGGTCTTGCTGTTGATCCGCTGTGGATACAGGCCGTGCAGATCGGTGAACACGGTCTTGCGCATCAGCTGGGTGTGCAGCGCGGAAACGCCGTTGGTGCTGTGCGAACCGAGGAAGGCCAGGTTGCCCATGCGCACCCGACGACCATGATCTTCTTCGATCAGCGACACCGAGCGCAGCAGTTCGGCATCGTGAATGCCCCGCTCGCGCAGGCAGTCCAGATGATGGGCGTTGATCAGGTAGATGATCTGCATGTGGCGCGGCAGCAGGCGCTCCATCAACCCCACCGGCCAGGTTTCCAGGGCTTCGGGCAGCAGCGTGTGATTGGTATAGGACAGCGTCGCCGTGGTCAGGCGCCAGGCGTGCTGCCACTCGTAGCTGTGCACGTCGACCAGCAGCCGCATCAGCTCGGCCACGGCGATGGCCGGATGGGTGTCATTGAGCTGAATCGAGGTGTAGTCGGGCAGGCTGTCCAGCGAGCCGCGCTGCTTGATATGACGGCGCAGCAGGTCCTGCAGCGAAGCGGCAACGAAGAAATACTCCTGACGCAGGCGCAGCTCCTGGCCCGCCTCGGTGCTGTCGGCCGGATAGAGCACCCGCGAGATGCTCTCGGCTCGGGCCTCTTCCGCCGCGGCGCCGATGTGGTCGCCAGCGTTGAAGCGCGCCAGGTGGAAGTCCGCCTCCGGACGCGCACGCCACAGGCGCAGCGTGTTCACGCCGGCGCCGCGCCAGCCGACGATCGGCGTGTCATAAGCGATCGCCCGTACCCCTTCGGCCCAATGCCAGAAGTGCTGAACCTCGCCCTTCTCGTTGGTGGTCGCGGTGACACTGCCACCGAAGCCGATCAGGTACTTGACCTCGGAGCGCTCGAACTCCCAGGGGTTGCCGAAGTCCAGCCAGGTCTCGGTCTGCTCGTGCTGCCAGCCGTCGACGATGGCCTGGCGGAACAGTCCGTGGTCGTAGCGGATGCCGTAGCCGTGGGAAACCACTCCCAGGGTCGCCATGCTCTCCATGAAGCAGGCCGCGAGCCGCCCCAGGCCGCCATTGCCGAGCGCCGCGTCCGGCTCCAGCAGGCGGATGCGATCGATGTCCACATCGAGCCCGGCCAGCGCCTCGCGGGCCACCTCGAACAGGCCGAGGTTGCTCAGACTGTCGACCAGCAGCCGACCGATGAGGAATTCCAGCGAGAGGTAGTAGACCCGTTTCTGCCCACCGGTATAGGCCTCGCGCGTGCAATCCATCCAGCGATCGATAGTGCTGTCGCGCGTGGCCAGGGCTACCGCATGGAACCAGTCGTAATCGGAAGCGTTCTCCGGATCCTTGCCCACCGAATAGGTGAGCTTGCGCAACACCCGCTCACGGAAAGCGGCAACTTCTTCGGCGGTGGCAATGGCTGTTTCCTGCGTCATGGACAGACCTCGGTTAGCGAAGACACACAAGAGGGACTCGCGGCAGCCGTGCCCGTTCACCTCCGTTCGACGTTCCAGAAAAAGCGTTGCAGGTTTCCTTTACATCTGCGCTACCGCCCGTCCGGTCGCCGCTGTCGGACAACGCTGGCAATCGCCGTGCGGCTCGCTATGATGCGCGCGCCCGAATGCCCGAAAGACCGCCCGTGAAGACAAGACTGATCGCCTCCGCCGACCCGGAACGCCTGGAAACCTGGGTGCGCTACAGCGCCGGCCTGTGCCGCGACTGCCATGCCACCTGCTGCACGCTGCCGGTGGAAGTGCGCATCGATGACCTGATCCGGCTGGAGCTGGTCGACGCCTTCGAGCGCGACGAGCCGGCGAAGAACATCGCCAAGCGGCTGAGCAAGGCGGGCATCGTCGAGCACTTCAACCACAAGCATGAAATCTTCACCCTGACGCGCCTGACCAACGGCGACTGCCTCTATCTGGACCGCAAAACCAGACTTTGCACGGTCTATGCCAAGCGTCCGGACACTTGCCGCAACCACCCACGCATCGGCCCGCGCCCCGGATACTGCGCCTATCGCAGCAAGACAGCCGGCTGAGCGGCGCACCATCGAACGTCGCCGCCGACCTCGTCAGCACCAAAATCGGAACACCTGCAACGCAGCGGTAGAGCGGCTTTTACTCGCCCCGGCAAATGCCGTGAACGGACTGGCCAAACCGTGACTCAAGAGTCATGCTTGGCGTCTGTCTGTATCTTCGCAACGTTTAGGAACCTACCCGGCATGAGCCGCGATAGCCGCTACCTGGAAGCCATTCTCCATCACGACATCCCGCTGACCCGCTCGCTAGGGCTGCGCGTCGAACAGTGGGAAAATCACGAGCTGCGCCTGCAGGTACCGCTGCAGCCGAACATCAACCACAAGAGCAGCATGTTCGGCGGCAGTCTGTATTGCGCCGCCGTGCTGGCAGGCTGGGGCTGGTTGCATCTGCGGCTGCGCGAAGCCGGTATCGAAGACGGGCATATCGTCATCCACGAAGGAAAGATCGAGTACCCGTTGCCGGTAGTGGACGATGCGATCGCCATCTGCTCGGCGCCAAGCCCCGAAGCCTGGGAGCGTTTCGAGTCGATCTACCGCCGCCGTGGCCGTTCGCGCCTGGAGCTCAACAGCCGCATCCTCGCCGCCGATGGTCGTGACGCTGTGCGCTTCACCGGGCAGTTCGTCCTGCACAAGTAGGCCATCGACATGGAGCCGCCGTCGCGGCGGTTCCGCTCAGGCGCTACATGGCAGCCGCGCCAGCTTCAGGGGCGGTTGGCCAGCTCGATCAGCGACTCACGCCAGTCGACGCCCTTTGGCAACGCCAGGAATGACGGATTCAGGTAGCTCTCGCGCGCCTCGTAGCGCAACGGCGCGCCGCTGACATCCAGCACCTCACCGCCCGCCCCCTCCAGCACGCCTTGCGCCGCAGCAGTGTCCCACTGCGAGGTCGGCGCCAGACGCGGATAGCAGTCAGCGGCACCCTCGGCGAGCAGGCAGAACTTCAGCGAGCTGCCCACGTTGGCCAGCGCCAGCTCGCCGAAACGTTCGCCCAGGCGGCTCAGCAGCAGCTCCTGTGCCGGGCTGCTGTGGCGCCGACTGGCTACCACGGTGAACGCGCCGGCAGGCTGCCTGCGCACACGCAAGGGCTCTGCCGCGCCGTTCGCCTCGCTGCGCCAGGCACCGAAGTCCTCGCCACCGTAATAGCAGCGTCCGGATGCCGGGATGCCGACCACACCGAAACGCACCTTGCCCTCTTCGATCAGCGCGACATTGACGGTGAACTCTTCGCTGCCGGCGATGAACTCCTTGGTGCCATCCAGCGGATCGACCAACCACCAGCGCGTCCAGCCGGCGCGCTCGGCCAGCGACAGCTCGCAATCCTCTTCCGATAGCACCGGAATTGCCCCGTCCAGCGCTCTCAGTCCGTCCGCCAGAACGCGATGGGCAGCCATGTCGGCAGCGGTTACCGGCGAGTCATCGGCCTTCGCCTGCACCGCCAGTTCGCTGCGCCAGTGCGGCAGGATCACCGCGCCGGCCTGGCGCACCAGATCGATGACCGACGACAGATACGGATGGTTCATTGGCCGAATTCTCCGCGCTGGGTGAGAAGATCGCGGGCCAGATAGAGCGCCGCCAGTGCACGCCCCTCGCTGAACTGCGGATGCTGCACCAGGCTCGACAGCTCGTGCAGGCTGACCTTGTCGAGCCGCATCGGCTCGGGTTCGTCGCCTGGCAGCTGCTCGGGATACAGATCGCGCGCCAGCACCACCTGGATCTTCTGACTCATATAACCCGGCGACAACGACAGCTCGGTGAGCAGCTCCAGGCGCCGCGCACCGAACCCGGCCTCCTCCTTGAGCTCTCTATTTGCAGCCTCGAGCACATCCTCTCCCGGCTCGATCAAGCCCTTGGGCAGCGACAGTTCGTAACTGTCGGTGCCGCCGCAGTATTCCTCGATCAGCAGGGCGTTTTCCGCGTCGGCCAGCGCCACGATCATCACCGCACCATAGCCGCTGCCCTTGCCGACCAGGCGTTCATAGGTGCGCTCGACACCATTGGAAAAACGCAGCTGCAGCTCTTCGACACGGAACAGGCGACTGCTGGCGACGATCTCTCGGGCAAGTACAGTGGGTTTCTGGCGCATGGGAAACTCCTGGAAACGCGAGCGGCTATCATAACCCGGCTTATTGCACTGGCCGCGAATGCTTTGCGACCAGCTGACCGCAGCCCCATCCCCTCCACTGCCGACCGAGCCTGCCAATGACCGCCAACCTGCCCTGGCCCGACATCGATACCGTCCTGCTCGACATGGACGGCACGCTGCTGGACCTCCACTTTGACAACCATTTCTGGCTCGAACTGCTGCCGCAGCGCTACGCCGAATTGCACGGCATCAGCCGCGCCATGGCCGAACTGGAACTCGCGCCGCTGTTCAACGAACACGTCGGCAAGCTCACCTGGTATTGCCTGGACTACTGGACCCGCGAGCTGAACCTGCCGATCCGTGAAATGAAACGCGAGATCGCCGAACTGATCGCGCTGCGCCCCGCTGCCGACGAGTTTCTCGCCGCGCTGCGCGAAGCCGGCAAACGTGTGGTGCTGATTACCAATGCGCACCGCGACTCGTTGTCGCTCAAGCTGGAGAAAGTCGAACTGGCGCCCTGGTTCGACCGGCTGATCAGCTCCCACGACTATGGCTACCCGAAGGAGGAGCCACAGTTCTGGCACGCACTGCGTCAGGATCTGGACTTCGATCCGGCACGAGCGCTGTTCATCGACGACAGCCTGCCGATCCTGCGCAGCGCCGGGCGTTTCGGCATCGCTCATCTGCTCGCCGTTCGCGAGCCGGATAGCCGGCGCCCGGCCAAGGACACCGAAGAATTTGCCGCGGTCGACGACTATCGGGAGCTGGTGCGCAACCTGCTCGGCGAGCAAGCGTGACGGCAGGCGCTGCCACTGACGTCTGAAGGCCTTACACTAGGTCGGTAGTTGCCGTCGGCAGCAAACCCGCTCAGGACGAGCCGGGCCGACACGCATCGAAACAGCGGACGGAAAGGCAGCAGACGCCTTGCGCTCGTAGTTCAGCCACGGATGATCGATAGGAAGCAACATGGCAGCAGTAGGCGCCGAACTCTGGCCCCATAGTCACAGCGAGATGAGCGAGCGCATTCGCCGGTTCGACTGGGGCACGACCGTGCTCGGCGCGCCGGACACCTGGCCGCCGGCGCTACGGCTGCTGCTGGACACCCTGCTCGAAGCACCGCTGCCGATGTGCATCCTCTGGGGCGACCAGGCGCTGCAGCTGTACAACGATGCGCATGCAGCGCTGATCGGCGACCGCCATCCAGCCGAACTCGGCCAGCCAGCCTGCCACCGCTGGGGTGCGACCTGGGAACTGCTCGATCCGGCCTGCGACACTGCCCGCCGCGGCGAGCCACGGGTACTGCGCAACCAGCAGCTGGTGATCGAGCGTGAAGGCGTGCCGGAGCAAGCCTGGTTCGACCTCGCCCTCAGCCCCATCCGCGACACCCCGCGCAGCATCGGCGGCCTGCTGCTGTGCCTGAGCGAAACCAGCGAGCGTGTGCGCACCGAAACCCGCCTATCGCAAACCGCCCTGCACTACAAGCTCAGCGCCGAAGTCCACCGGGCCAGCGAGCAGCGCCTGCAACTGGCACTCGAAGCCAGCGACCTGATCGGCATCTGGGACTGGGCCATCCAGGCCAGCGAAATACCGCCGGGCGCTGAGCTGTCGCGCATCCTGCCGGTGGCGCAGTCCGGGCCGAAGGGCCTGAGCAGCGAAGCCTTTTTCGATCACGTGCATCCCGACGACGTGCCACGGCTGCGCGCCGCACTGCAACGCTGCATCACCGAGCGCGGCAATCTCGACGTGCGCTACAGGCTGCGCGGCGAGCATGGCACCACGCGCTGGGCGCTAGCCCGTGGCCGCTGCCATTGCGACGATCAGGGCCGGCCACTGCGCTTTCCCGGCGCGGTGATGAACATCACCAGCCAGCAGGCCAGCGAAGATACGCTGCGCCAGCGCGAGGCCGAACTGAAGATGATCACCGATGCCCTGCCGGTGCTGATCGGCTACATCGACTCCGAGGAACGCTTCCGCTTCAATAATCGCTACTACACCGAGTGGTTCGGCCATTCCACCGAATGGCTGCTGGGCAAGACCGCGCGTGAAGTGCTCGGCGAGCGCGGTTATGCCGAGCGACGGACGAACATCCGCGCCGCCCTTGCCGGCCAGGACGTGACCTTCGAGGCCTATAGCCCGCATCGAGACGGCCAACCCCGTCGAATGCTAGTGCATTACCTGCCCCGCCGCGACTGCAACGCAAACGTGCTCGGCTTCTTCGTCATGGCACTGGACGTCACCGAGCGCTGGCGTGCCGAACAGGCCCTGCGCGAGCTCAACGAGACACTGGAGAGCCGCATCCAGGAGCGCACCCAGGCGCTGGCCGAAGTCTACGAGCGCCTGCTCAAGGAAATGGCCAGCCGCGAGCAGGCGCAGGACGCGCTGCGTCAGGCGCAGAAGATGGAAGCCGTGGGCCAGCTGACCGGCGGCATCGCCCATGACTTCAACAACATGCTGACCGGCATAATCGGCGGGCTGGACCTGATCCAGCGCTATATCCAGTCCGGACGCCATGGCGAAACCCAGCGCTTCATCGATGCGGCGGTAACCTCGGCCAATCGCGCTGCAGCGCTCACGCACCGCCTGCTCGCCTTCGCCCGGCGCCAGCCATTGAACCTCAAGCGGGTCGAGCTCAATCAGCTGATCGAATCGATGCACGACCTGCTCAGCCGCACCCTGGGTCGTCACATCCACATCGATAACCGTCTGCAGCACGGGCTGTGGCCGGTTTCCAGCGACGAGAATCAGCTGGAAAGCGCCCTGCTCAACCTGGTGATCAACGCCCGGGATGCCATGCCAGACGGCGGCAGCCTGCTGCTGGAAACCCGCAACGTGGAGCTGTACAGCCAGGGCGAGGTGGGCGATCTGGCTGCTGGTCGCTATGTCATCCTGAGCCTGACCGACAGTGGCTGCGGAATGAGCGCCAAGGTGCTTGCGAGCGTCTTCGAGCCGTTCTTCACCACCAAACCCCTTGGCCAGGGGACCGGGCTCGGCCTGTCCATGGTCTACGGCTTCACCCGGCAGGCGGGCGGCCATATTCAGATCGCCAGCGAACCCGGAGAAGGCACCCAGGTCAGTCTCTACCTGCCTGTATATGAGGACGAGGGCGTCGCAGCGGTACCGGCCAGCGAGATCGAAGGCCCCCTGCGAGCCAGGCAGGGCGAAACGGTCCTGGTAGTCGAAGATGATCCCGCCGTGCGCCTGCTGGTGATCGACGTACTGGAGATGCTCGGCTTTCAGGCATTGGAGGCGGCGGACGGCAATGCGGCGATACGCATCCTCGAAAGCAGTGCGGCCGTCGACATGCTGGTCACCGATGTCGGCCTGCCGGGCATGAACGGCCGCCAGCTCGCCGATGTCGCGCGGCAGGCGCGCCCCGGTCTGCCGGTGCTGTTCATGACCGGCTACGCCAAGCAGGCGGCCAGCTCGGACTTCCTCGAACCCGGGATGGACATGATCAGCAAACCGTTCAACCTGGATGCCCTGGCCAAGCGCGTATGCGACATGCTGACGGAGAACGACCAACGGTGAATCGTCCGCGGCCGGATGGGGTCATAACCCTATCTGCCGGACTGCCCAGCACACGGCCTTGCATCACTCAGGAACCAAGCTGCCGATGAACGCTCCGTCACGCCTGACCGCTGCCTTCGCCGGCGCTGTGCAATCGCCCGCCGGCGCCAGCCAGCGCTATTGCTATCAGCCAATCGACGAGTCCGAACAGCGCTCGGTCGATCTAGCCGAGGAATGTGCGCTGGCAGTTGCCTACAACGGCCTCAGCCAGGCGGTGATGATGATCTCTCCGGCCGACCTCGAGGACTTCGTGGTGGGCTTCAGTCTGGCCAACGGCTTCGTCGACAGCCTGGACGACATCTACGACATCCGCCTGCATGGCTGCGGCAATGCCCGCCGGGCCGAGGTGGACATCGCCAGTCGCGCGTTCTGGCGGCTGAAGCAACAACGCCGCCAATTGCCCGGCAACAGCAGCTGCGGGCTTTGCGGCGTCGAGGCGCTTGAACAGGCATTACCCAGGTTGCCGGCGCTGGCGCCGTCAGCGCTGCCGCCTTCGCACTGGCTGCAGGACCTACGGCAGCGTATTGGTGAGTTTCAGCCACTGGGACGAGACTGCGGTGCCGTCCACGCCGCGCTGTTCATGGATGCCAATGGCGAGATCCGTCTGGGCCGTGAGGACATTGGCCGACATAACGCGCTGGACAAGCTGATCGGCGCCATGGCCCGCGGGCGTCAGGCCGCGGCTGGCGGCCTGGCGATCGTCACCAGCCGCTGCAGTCTGGAGTTGGTGCACAAGGTACAGCGGGCCGGCATTCCGACTCTGGTGAGTCTGTCCTCTCCCACCGGGCTGGCCGCTCAGTGGGCACAGCGGCACAACCTGAACCTGATCCATCTGCCGCACCACAGCCCGCCACGCATCTACAGCCCGGCACTATCGACGGCCGATGCTCGCTGAGCAATCGCACCGCAACCGGCTCTGCAGCTGTCGTTGCGTGGCGCGCAAGCAGATCGAGACAGCCGTTAAATCCTGAAGTTCCGCTGCAAAATCAAATAGTTAACAAACAGGAACTGCATCACGCATTTCATCGGGAAGCCCTTGCTGGAAGCGAAGCGGCGAGTAAGGATCACGCCGCAATTCCTCATACGGGATCACACCATGAAGTACGCCTCGATTTTCCTGTTGTCTGCCAGCCTGCTCAGTGGTGCCGCCGTTGCCGGTAGCAACACCGAAGCAGCCGTCGGCGGTGCGCTCGGCGGCGCGCTGGGCTCCGTAGTTGGAGAACATCTGGGTGGCTCTACCGGCGCCACCATCGGTGCCGGGGTCGGCGGCGCAGCCGGCGGCATGGTCGGCGCAGACAAACGCAGCCGCACCGAAGCGGCCATTGGCGGTGGTCTGGGCGCAGCCGGCGGCAATGTCATCGGCCAGAAAGTAGGCGGTAGCACCGGCGGCCTGATCGGCGCGGCCGTGGGGGGTGGTGCCGGCGGTGCGATCGGTAATGCCTACGGCGACGATGATGACCGCTACCGCGGCGACCGCCGCTATCGCGATAGCCATTACTACGGCCCGCCCGGCAAAGCCAAGGGGCACTACAAACATCGCCACAAGCACCATTGACCGCTTGAGCCGACAACGCACAGCGCCCTGCTGAAAGCGAAGCCACACCCATCGCCCGGACTCGGCCCTGCCGTCTCCGGGCGATTTGCTTGTCACACGTAGACCGCCAGGATGCCCGCTACGCCAACGCCTCCAGCGCCGCCCGCAGGCGCGGAGGAATGGCAGTCGGCCGGTTGCTTGCCCGATCGACGAACACATGCACGAAGCGGCCCGCAGCACTGGCCTCCTGCTCACCCTCGCGGAAGATCGCCAGCTCGTACTGCACCGAGGAATTGCCCAGCTTCGCTACGCGCAGGCCGACCTCGATGACGTCCGGGTAGGCGATTGACGCAAAGTAATCGCAGGCCGAACTGACCACGAAACCGACAATCTCGCCGCTCTGGATATCCAACCCGCCGTGCCGGATCAGGTAGTTGTTCACCGCCGTATCGAAGAATCCGTAATAGACGACGTTGTTCACGTGGCCGTAGATATCGTTGTCATGCCAGCGCGTGGTGATCGGCTGGAAATGCTGGTAATCACGGCGCAGGTGCTTGGGCTGCTCGGGCATGGTGGCCTCCACGGTGCACAGATTGATGGACGTTCGCTCAATAGGCGGCCTGGTAGATCGCCAGCGCATCGGCCTCGGTCACTTCCCGCGGGTTGTTGACCAACAGGCGCTGCTGCAGCATCGCCTCCTTGGCCAGCTGCGGCAGCATGTCCTCGGGCACACCGGCATCGCGCAGGCGGGTGGGCAGGCCGACACGGGCACTCATCTGCTCGAACTCCTCGATCAGCTGCTCGGCGTAGGTGGACGGATCACCTTTGCACAGCCGGTCGCCGAGGATGATCGGTGCCAGTTCGCCGTAATGCGTGGCCGCCGCGCTGACGTTAAAACGCAGCACCTGCGGCAACACCAGCGCGTTGGACAGGCCGTGAGGAATATGGAAATTGCCCCCCAGCGGATAGGCCAGCGCGTGCACGGCGGCGACCGGCGCGTTGGCGAACGCCTGCCCGGCCAGGCAGGCGCCGAGCAGCATCGCCTGGCGCGCCTCGCGGTTGCTGCCGTTGTGCACCGCCTCGTCCAGATTGGCCGCCAAGAGGCGCAGCGCCTCGCGGGCCAGCAGGTCGGACATCGGGTTCTTCTTCAGCGCACTGGTGTAGGCCTCGATGGCATGCACCATGGCGTCGATACCGGTGGCCGCGGTCACCGCGGGCGGCAAGCCGAGGGTGAGGTCGGCATCGAGCAGCGCCAGATCCGGCAGCAGCAGGGGCGAAACCACGCCCATCTTCGTCGTCTCGCCGGTGGTGATGATGGCGATCTGCGTGACTTCCGAGCCGGTGCCCGCCGTGGTCGGCACCTGGATCAGCGGCAGGCGCTGGCCCTTGGCGTTGCCGACCCCATAGATGTCCTGCAGCGATTGACCGCATTCAGGATGCGCCAGCAATGCCACCAGCTTCGCTACATCCATCGAGCTGCCGCCACCGAAGCCGATCACCAGATCGGCACCGCACGCTTTCGCCTGCTCGACTGCAGCCATCACGATATTTTCTGGCGGATCAGCGATGACCTGATCGTAGACGGCGACCTGCAGCCCTTCCGTCTCGAAGCCCGGCAGGACTTCGTCGAGCAGGCCGAAACGGGTGATGCCCGGGTCGGTCACCACCAGCACCGAGCGCGCCCCGCGCTCCTTGCAGAGGCTGGCCAGCCGGCGCGACGAGCCGGGCTCGCAGATCAATTGAGCGGTTGTGGCAAAGCTGAACGGATGCATCGGTGCCTCCTGTGATCGATTAGCTCAAAACGCGAAGTCGCTTTCCGGCAGCGCCATCAAACATTCGGCCCCACCCTGAATGGCTTCCCGATGCGCACTCGCCCGCGGCAATACCCGGCGCAGGTAGAAATCCGCACTGGCCAGCTTGGCCTGATAGAACGCTTCTTCACCGCTGCCTTGCTCCATCGCATCCTGGGCGCGCGCCGCGGCCTGCAGCCACAAGCCCGCCAGCAGGACATACGCCGAGTACTGCAGGAAATCCACCGACACCGCGCCAATCTCCTGCGGATCGCGGCCGGTCGCGGCGATGATCTCGGCCGTCAGCTCGCGCCATTCGCCGATGCGTGCCTGCACCTTGCTGGCCATGTCGTGCAGCGCCGGCCGGTCGATCTGCCGGTCGCAGACCTCGCTGAATTCTGCCTGCAACGCCGACAACTCCGCGCCGCCATCGCCGAGCAGCTTGCGGCGGATGTAATCCAGCGCCTGAATGCCATTGGTGCCCTCGTAGAGCTGGGTGATGCGGCTGTCGCGCATCAGCTGCTCCATGCCCCATTCGCGGATATAGCCGTGGCCGCCGTAGACCTGCACGCCGAGGCTGGCGACTTCCTGACCCATGTCGGTGAAGAACGCCTTGACGATGGGGATCAGCAACGCAGCGCGCCTGCTCGCCGCCTTGCGATAGCTCGGCTCGGGGTGGCCGTGCTCGAGGTCCAGCTGCCGGGCGCAGTAGGCGGCCAGCATGCGGCTACCTTCGACCAACGTTTTCTGCGTTAGCAGCATGCGGCGCACGTCCGGGTGGACGATAATCGGGTCGGCGACCTTGTCCGGGTGCTGCACGCCAGCGAGTCCGCGCGATTGCAGGCGCTCGCGGGCATAGGTCAGCGAGCCCTGATAAGCCTGTTCGGCAATGCCAAGCCCCTGCAAGCCGACCTGAAAGCGCGCGTCGTTCATCATGGTGAACATGCACGCCAGGCCCTGATTGGGCTCGCCGACGATCCAGCCGGTGGCGCCATCGAAGTTCATCACGCAGGTGGCCGCGCCCTTGATGCCCATCTTGTGCTCGATGGCGCCGCAGCTCAGCGCGTTGCGCTCGCCCGGCGTGCCATCGGCATTGGCAATGAACTTGGGCACCAGCAGCAGGCTGATGCCCTTCACCCCAGCAGGCGCATCCGGCAGGCGCGCCAGCACCAGGTGGACGATGTTCTCGCTCATGTCGTGCTCGCCGCCGGAGATGAAGATCTTGCTGCCGCTGACCTTGTAGCTGCCGTTCGCCTGGGGCTCGGCCCGGGTGCGCAGCAGCGCCAGGTCGGTGCCGGCCTGCGGCTCGGTGAGGCACATGGTGCCGCTCCAACTGCCGCTGACCAGCTTCTCCAGATAGGCATTCTTCAATTCATCGCTGCCGTGCTTGTACAGCGCCAGCACCGCGCCTTCGGTCAGGCCGGAATAGATGCGAAAGGACAGCGACGCACCCATCAGCATCTCGTGGAAGTTGCAGGCCACCAGCTGCGGGAAGCCTTGACCGCCATACTCGGTCGGCCCGGTCATGCTCGCCCAGCCGTTGTCGACGTACTGCTTGTAGGCCTCGACGAAGCCCTGCGGCGTGCGGACTTCGCCGTTTTCCAGGGTCACGCCCTCTTCGTCGCTGTTGCGATTGAGCGGCGCGATCTCGCCGCCGGTGTAGCGCGCGGCTTCTTCCAGCACGCCGTCGATCAGCTCGCGGTCCAGGCCGTTGCCGAGCAACTCGCAATGGCCAGTGGCGTCGAACAGCTCGTGCAGCACGAAGCGCATGTCACGCAGGGGGGCCTTGTATTCCATGCTCAAGCCTCCTTCTTGTAGTCGGCGAAACGCCCGCCAAGAGTGGCCAGGCTGTCGATCAGCTCGGCCGGCTGCCAGTGGGCGCCGTGGCGCTCGGCCAATGCGTTGAGGCGATCACGAATGGCCGGCAGGCCCTGACGATCGGCCCAGGTCATCGGCCCACCGACTTCGGCTGGGAAGCCGTAACCATAGAGGTAGACGGTGTCGATGTCGGCGCTGGATTCAGCCATGCCTTCCTCGAGAATCTTCGCGCCTTCGTTAACCAGCGCCAGCAGGCAGCGCTCGAGAATCTCCTCGCTGCCAATTTCGCGACGCTGGAAGCCGAGGCGCTCGGACTCGCGCTGCACCAAGGCGTCCACTTCCGGATCGTGCTCGGCCTGGCGACTGCCCTCGGCATAGCGGTAGTAGCCCATGCGCGACTTCTGGCCGAAGCGGCCCAGTTCGCAGAGACGGTTATCCACCTGCACCTCGGATTCATCCTGGCCCTTGCCGGCCAGTTCGCGGGCGCGCCATTCCAGGTCGATACCGACCACGTCATACATGCGGAACGGGCCCATGGCGAAGCCGAAGCCCTGCAGCGCGGCGTCCACCTGATGGGGATAGGCACCTTCGAGCAGCATCATCCGCGCCTCGCGCACGTAGGTGGCGAGCATGCGGTTGCCGATGAAGCCCGGGCAGTTGCCGGCGACCACGCTGACCTTGCCCATGCGCTTTCCCAGTTCGGTAGAGGCATCGAGCACGGCTTTGGAGGTCTTCGCGCCGCGGACGATTTCCAGCAGCTTCATGATGTGCGCCGGGCTGAAGAAGTGCAGGCCCACGACCTGCTCCGGGCGCCCGGTGACGGCGGCGATGGCGTCGATATCCAGCGCCGAGGTGTTGCTGGCAAGAATGCCGGCCGGCTTCACGATGCCGTCCAGCTCGCGGAAGATCTGCTGCTTGAGTTCGAGGTTTTCGTAGACCGCCTCGATCACCAGATCCACATCGGCCAGCGCCTGGTAATCCGCGGCCTTGCTGATGCAGGCCCGGCGCGCAGCCGCTTGAGTCTCGTCGATCCGCCCCTGGCGCACGTTGTGCGCGTAGGTGTCGGCCACCACGGACAGCGCCTGTTCCAGCATCTCGGGGTTGTTGTCCAGCCAGCGCACCTGCACGCCGGCGTTGGCCAGGCTCATGACGATACCGCGGCCCATGGTGCCCGCGCCGATCACGGCGGCGGTCTGGATATCGAAGCGGGTTTGGCTCATTGCAGCTGTCCTCGTTGCAAGGCTGGAAAAACTGGAGACCAACCATAGACGAAGACGCTACTATTTTTGAAATTTAGTCTTGTGATGTTTCGGATTCACCGAATGAATATCTACAATTTCGACCTCAACCTGCTTCGCGTGCTCGACGCCCTGCTGCGTGAGCGCAACGTCTCCCGCGCCGCCGAGCGCCTTTCTCTCAGCCAGCCGGCGGTCAGCAATGCACTCAACCGCTTGCGCGAACTGCTCGACGACCCGCTGCTGGTGCGTGCCGGCCGGGCCATGCAGCCGACGCCAAGGGCGCTGGCACTGGAGGCGCCGATCCGCCATGCGCTGCAGCAGATCGAGCACAGCCTGATCGCCGGAGAAGCCTTCGATCCGGCGCGCAGCCATCAGCGTTTCCGCATCGCGGTGACCGACTATGTCGAGCTGGTCTGCATGCCGGCGCTGATGCGGCGCCTGGCCGAGCATGCACCCGGCATCCAGCTGGCGATCCAGCACCTGACGCCGACGCTGCCGGTCGAGGCGCTGGACAATGGCGAAGTGGACCTGGTGCTCGGGCGCTTTCTCGACGTGCCCTCGCGCTTTCACGTCCGTCACTGGGCCAGCGAGACCCTGCAGGTGGCGGTGCGCCGCGACCATCCGCTGCTCACGGCGGGGCTGGATCTGGAGGCCTTTCTACGCCTGCGCCACCTGTGGGTGCACGGCGGCCAGACCCGCGGCATGGTCGATCAGTGGCTGGAAGCCCAGAGCCTCGAGCGCGAAGTCGTCTACACCACGCCGAATTACCTGCAGGCCGCCCATATCGTCGCCAGCAGCGACCTCGCCGCAGTCTTGCCAACGCAGCTGGCCCGCTATTTCGCCACCCTGCTACCGCTGCAACTGTTCGACCTGCCGTTCGACCTGGGCACCTTCGCCCTGGATATCGTCAGCGTCGCCCAGCGGCAGAACGATTCGGCGCTGCAATGGCTGATCGAGCAGATCGCTGCCGTGGCGCCCGCCTGAGCGACTGCACCGAAACCATGCTGCCGTTAGTGCCTATTTGCTACCATTCCCCAGCTTCTTTGTCGGAAATACCTGCAAAGCAACCGAGCTTCGCCCGCTGCGCGGAACATCGCGGCAAGGCGGATATCTACTCTTGCTAATGCGCCATGGTGAACATGGACGATCAAATCAATCTGGAGCTAGACCTATGGCGGCCCTGCTGCAACGCACCATCGACACCATCACTCGCAATCAGGCCGAACTGCTCAGCAGCTGGAAATCCGACCTGCAGAATCTGGGTGGCTACCACAACGTCAAGTCCGAAGAACTGGCCCAGCAGACCGTCGACCTCATCCGTCAGCTGATCAGCGGAACGGCAGATGGCTCTGCCGACATCAATGGTCCGGCCTGGGATGGCATGCGCCTGTATCTGGAGAAGCTCTCGCGCAGCCGCGCACTGCTAGGCATGGATTCGCAGCAGACCGCCGGTTTCATCTTTGCCATCAAGCGCCCGCTGATGACCCTTCTGCAGAGCGAATACGCCAACGAGCCGGCGGTATTCGCCGAGCAGCTGTGGGCAGTATCCGAGCTGATCGACAGCCTGGGGCTTTACACCGTACGCACCTTCCAGAAGACCCGCGAAGAGGTGATCAAGCGCCAGCAGGAAGAACTGCTGGAGCTCTCGACTCCGGTGGTCAAGCTGTGGGACGGCGTGCTGGCTCTGCCGATGATCGGCACCCTCGACTCGCAGCGCACCCAGGTGGTGATGGAATCGCTGCTGCAGCGCATCGTCGATACCGGTTCTGAAATCGCCATCATCGATATCACCGGCGTACCGACGGTCGACACCCTGGTCGCCCAGCACCTGCTGAAGACGGTCACCGCGATTCGCCTGATGGGTGCCGACTGCATCATCAGCGGCGTGCGTCCGCAGATCGCGCAGACCATCGTGCACCTCGGTCTGGATCTGCAAGGCATCGTCACCAAGGCCAGCCTGGCCGACGCCCTGGCCCTGGCCCTGCGCCGTTCCGGCCTCACCGTGACGAAGGCCGTCTAATGGACCGCATACCCATTCTGCGGATGGGCGAGTTTCTGCTCGTCACCATCCAGGTCGACATGCACGACCAACTGGCGATGACCCTGCAGGACGATCTGGCCGAGCGCATCAGTGCGACGTCGGCAAAGGCCGTACTGATCGATATCTCCGCACTGGACATGGTCGACTCCTTCATCGGTCGCATGATCGGCACCATCTCCGGCCTGTCGCGGATCATGGATGCCGAGACCGTGGTGGTCGGCATGCAGCCCGCCGTGGCCATTACCCTAGTCGAACTCGGCCTCGAGCTGCCTGGTGTCAGCACTGCGCTGAACGTCGAGCGTGGCATGCAGTTGCTGCGTGCCCGCGTGGCCGCGCAATGATCGTGCGCAGCAGCGGCAGCCAGCCGGTGCGCCTCGAGCAGGACGTCGTGCTGGCACGGCAGACCGTGCGCAAGCTGACCCAGGAATGCGCCATGCGCCTGATCGACCAGACCAAGCTGGTCACCGCGGTCAGCGAGCTGGCGCGCAATACCGTGGTCTACGGTGGCGGCGGCGACATGGACTGGCAGCTGATCGAGGATGGCGCGCGGGTCGGCGTGCGCCTGACCTTCCGCGACGAAGGCCCTGGCATCGCCGACATCAAGCTGGCCATGACCGATGGCTGGACGTCGGGCAGCGGGCTTGGCCTCGGCCTGACGGGGGCCAAGCGGCTGGTCGACGAGTTCGAACTCGACAGCACGGTTGGTGTGGGCACCCGAATCACCATCACGCGGTGGACATGAACGTTCAGGGAAGCGTTACCCAGGTCCTGCTGATCGAAGACAACAGCCAGATCGGCCATGCCCGCCGGGTCGCCCAGCGCCTGGCCGAACAACACGGCTTCGATGCCACCGATGCCGGGCGCGTTGCGCTGCTGGCCACCGAGCTGGCAAGCAACGTGCTCAAGCATGCCGGACGTGGTGAACTGCATCTGCGCGCGATCCAGGGCCAGGATGGTCCCGGGGTCGAGATCATCGCAGTGGATCGCGGGCCCGGCTTCGACCTCAATCAATGCCTGGCCGACGGCTATTCCAGCTGTGGCACCCAAGGCATCGGCCTCGGCGCCCTGGCACGACAGGCCCAGGTGTTCGACGCCTATTCCGATGGCCGCGGCTCGGTTGTGCTGGCCCAGCTGTTCCCACGCACGGTGCAACCACCGCGGTGGCGCTACGGTGTCAGCCAGCAACCCTTTCCTGGCGAAAGCGCATGTGGCGACGATTGGCACCTGGCCTTCGACGAGCAGCGCTGCAGCGTGCTGGTGGTCGATGGCATCGGCCATGGAGAGCTTGCACAACAGGCGGCACGCGCCGGTGCAACGGCATTTGCCGAGCATCCATTCGACTCTCCGTCCGCGCTGTTCGACAGCATGCATCGCGGCATGAATGGCAGCCGCGGTGGCGCTGCGGCCATCGCGCAGTTCGACAGCCAGCGGCAGGCACTCAGTTTCGCCGGCATCGGCAATATCGGCGCCAGCCTGATCGGCAACGACGGCTCACGCGGCCTGGCTTCGCACCCCGGCATTGTCGGCGTGCGCTTTCGCAAGGCGCATGTCTTCGAGTACCCGCGGGGCGATGCGCGGCTGTTGGTGCTATACAGCGACGGCCTGCAGTCGCGCTGGAACCTGCGCGATTATCCGGGCCTGGTACACCGTCATCCGGCCATCATCGCCACGCTGTTGCAGCGCGACTTCTGCCGCGGCCGCGACGACGTGACCGTACTGGCTCTCAACCTGGAGGCTGCTCGTGACTGACCCTATGCTGCCGGAAAGCGGCGATGCAGACCGCATCGAACTGTTGCGTCAGGAAAACGAGCTGCTGCGTGCCGAGCTCGAAGAAACCAACCAGGGCGTACTGGCGCTCTATGCCGAGCTGGACACCCAGGCCGAGCAACTGCGCCAGGCCTCGGAACTGAAAAGCCGTTTCCTCTCGTACATGAGCCACGAGTTCCGCACGCCACTGGGTTCGATACTCAGCATCACCCGCCTGCTCAGCGACGAGCTGGACGGCCCCCTGAGCCCGGAGCAGCACAAACAGGTGCGCTTCGTCAGCTCGGCCGCCAGCGAGCTGAGCGAGATGGTCGACGATCTGCTCGACCTGGCGAAGATCGAAGCCGGTCGCGTGAGCATCTCGCCGGCCTGGTTCGACATGCTCGACCTGTTCTCGGCACTGCGCGGAATGTTTCGCCCGATCGTCGAAGGCTCGCCGGTGGACCTCATCTTCGAGGAGCCGGTAGGCCTGCCGCGCTTCTACACAGACGACAAGAAGCTTGCGCAGATCCTGCGTAACTTCATCTCCAATGCGCTGAAATTCACGCCGCAGGGCGAGGTGCGCGTATCGGCGCGAATGGAGAACCCGCAGCAGGTGCGATTCGCCGTCAGCGACAC
Source organism: Pseudomonas songnenensis (assembly GCF_003696315.1). GTDB lineage: Bacteria > Pseudomonadota > Gammaproteobacteria > Pseudomonadales > Pseudomonadaceae > Stutzerimonas > Stutzerimonas songnenensis. Next base: position 350,585 of record NZ_RFFN01000003.1, read on the forward strand.
CGGCATCGGTATCGCCGCCGAACTGCACGACCGTCTCTTCGAAGACTTTGCCCAGGTCGACTCGCCGCTGCAGAAGCGCCTGCGCGGCACGGGCCTTGGCCTCGCGCTGTGCAAACGCTTTGCCGAACTGCTCGGCGGCCGGGTCGGTGTGGAAAGCGCGCCGGGCAAGGGCTCCGAGTTCTATGTGATCATCCCGTTTGCGATCCAGGCGGAGGAGCCCGATGGAGCGTGACAGCCGCCTGCTGATCGTCGATGACAACGCCACCACGCGCTATGCGATGCGCCGGGTGCTGGAACGCCACGGCTATCAGGTCCTGGAGGCGGGTACCGGCAGCGAAGGCCTGGCGCTGGTCGCCGGTGCCGCGCCCGATGCGCTGATTCTCGACGTCAACCTGCCGGACATGAGTGGCTTCGACATTGCGCGCCAGCTGCGTGCCGATGCGAACACCGCGCTGCTGCCGCTGATTCACGTCTCCGCCGCCTCCATCGAGACCAACGACATCATCACCGGCCTCGATGCCGGCGGCGATGCCTACCTGATCCACCCGGTTGACCCCGATGTGCTGCTGGCGACACTGCGCACCCTGTTGCGGGTGCGCGACACCGAGCGCGCACTGCGCGACAGCGAAGCGCGCTTCCGGGAAATCTTCTTCCATGTCGCCGCCCCCATCGCGGTGCTCGACGCCGACCTGCAGCTGCACGAATGCAATCACGCATTCGAACTGCTGATCGGCGCGGTCAGCCCATCCGCCCCCCTGTCGGCAAGCTTCGCTCCCGGCCAGGAGACGATGCTCGCCGAATTGCGTGCGCACCTGCAGGCGGGCGAACGCTGGCACACGCCACTGCAGATGCAGGTCAACGGCGAGACGCGCGAAACCGAATGGCAGATCTCCCCATACCGCACCCAGGGCGTTGGCCTGGTGTTCGTCGAAGACGTAACCGAACAGCGTCACCGCGAGCGCGCCCAGCGACAGGAGATCGCGACGACCACCAGCCAGCTCGCCCATGAGGTCGCCGAACGGGCACGCACCGAAGAGCAGTTGCTGCAGGCGCAGAAGATGGATGCCCTGGGCAAGCTCACCGGCGGCATCGCCCACGACTTCAACAACCTGCTCACCGGCATCATCACCGGCATCGAGCTGATGAAGCAGCGCATCATCGAAGGCCGTGCGGACAGCGTGCTGCGCTTCGCCGATGCCTCGCTCAGCTCGGCGCGCAGTGCGGCGTCGCTGACCAATCGCCTGCTGGCGTTCGCCCGCAAACAGCCGCTCGATGCGCGGGCGCTGGACCTCAACGAGCGCATCCGCTCACTGGAAGACCTGTTGCGACGCACCATCGGCGAACGCATCACGCTCATTTTCGATTTCACCGACGAGCCCGCCGTGGCACGCGTGGACGTCAGCCAGTTCGAAAGTGCGCTGCTCAACCTGGTGATCAACGCGCGGGATGCACTGCCGGATGGCGGCCATATCCGTATCAGCACGTTCCCATCGGATGGCAGCCAGAAGCCGGAGCTTGCCGCCGGGCGTTATATCGGCCTGTGCGTGAGCGACGATGGCACGGGCATCGAGCCCGGCGTGCTGGACAAGGTTTTCGATCCCTTCTTCACCACCAAGCCCCAGGGCCGTGGCACAGGGCTGGGCCTGTCGAGCATCTACGGTTTCGCCTTGCAGTCAGGCGGCGATGCAAGCATTCGCAGCACGCTTGGCGAGGGAACCGAGGTGACCCTGCTGCTGCCCGCCGCCAACGGCGAACAGGCTGCGACACCCACGACTGCACCCGACGGCGCAACGCGCCTGGTCGGCCATGAGCACGTGCTGGTGGTGGAAGACATGCCCAGCGTGCGCATGCTGATCGCCGAAACGCTTATCGAGGCCGGCTACCGTTGCAGCCAGGCAGGTGACGTGGAGACTGCTCAATCGTTGCTGGAGGCCGACCCGTCGATCGACCTGCTGCTGACCGATGTCGGGTTGCCCCGCCTCTCCGGGCGCCAGCTGGCCGAATGGGCACGCCGCGAGCGCCCGACACTGCCGGTGGTGCTGATGACCGGCTATGCGGAGAACGCATCCAGTCGCGAGGGTTTCGTCGATGAACGCATGGAACTGGTCCTCAAGCCGTTCGAAGGCGCAGACCTGCTGATCAAGATCCGCGCCCTGCTCGACGAAGCCTGATGTTGTCGAGCGGCCATCCGCCGCCGTATCTCGACCTGTCCTTGGCGCATCGCGCGGACAACAAAAAACCCGCCGAAGCGGGTTCTTTCTGACCATTCCGAATCCTTCCGGCTGCCTTCCTGGCGTGGTCGATCATCCTGATCCTGAGCGCGTCCTGCACATCAGAGTGGGGCTAGATTAATCACATCGATGCAGACGCCAAAGAGCCGAAAACTGGGATTCCTGTAAGCCTTTTGCCATAGCGACTCCAGACGGGTCCGGACATCGGCTGGCCGATGCGGCGGGAGTCGACCGGTGGGGCGCTCCGCGCTTGAGATTGTTGTCCGGCAGGCCCTGATCCAGATGCTGATAATTATCAGGCTATCTGCCTGCGGAATAATTATTTCCGCGCCAACAATATATTGATAAATAACAGCTAATTAAGCTCAAGCGCCTTAAAAAACAGATCCACAGCCGTTTAATTCCGAGAAAAGCCTGTACATATAATTATATACGCGTATATTCGCCCCACTGCTTCGCAATTAACACTTCGACACCCGGCATGATGTTTCTCTGTTTCATCTCCTCGGTTCGTTTTGATTCTCGCTTCTCAGTCTCGGCCCTGAATGCTTCAGTGCTGCAGCCTTAAAACACCCTGGAGATACTCATGTCTACTCGTCAAAATGGCACAGTTAAGTGGTTCAACGATGAAAAAGGTTTCGGCTTTATTACGCCGACCAATGGTAGCGAAGATCTTTTCGTCCATTATCGTTCAATCGAAAGCACAGGCTTCAAAAGCCTGAGCGAAGGCCAAGCGGTTTCTTTCATGGCTACCAAAGGCCAGAAAGGAATGCAGGCCGATCAGGTTCAAGTCTGCTAAGACGCCTGATATAAAAAAGCCCCGCTTCGGCGGGGCTTTTTTTCGTCCGTGATAAATGGCACGGCGCTGAATTCGGCTGATTGAAAGGATGACAAGTGGCCGAACAACAGCGGGAACCGGACAAGCCCAGCCGCGCTTACACACGTGACACGGCCAAAAAGCAAAAACCCGCCGAAGCGGGTTTTTTCTGACCTTTCCGAAGTCCCTTCGAGTGCCGTCCTGGCAATGGTCGATCTTCCTGATCCTGAGCGCTTCCTGCGCTTCAGAGTGGGTGTAGATTAATTACATGCCATGCTTGGCAGAAGTGGAGAACGTCGCAGCTTCTTGTAAGCCTTTCGCTATACCTGTGCACCAGGATCCCTTGCGCACTGACTATCGGCCCTTCAGCAGCGCCGGGGCCCCTTAAGCAGAGCCATCGACAGCCATTCACGTAGATTTTCCTGGCGCCCGATCCCCTGACGGGGGACCGGCAGGATAAAGGTCCGGCTGATGGCGTATTAGTCCTTGTTGAGATCAACCAGCGGGGTCTTGCGTGTCTCCGTATCGCGCCCGCCCTGCAACGCTTCGATCTGTTTGCGTGCCTTGTCTACCGCGGCGCTATCGGCCAACAGTTCGTAGTGCACGCGGAAATGCTTCTGCTCGCCCGGTTCGATCTTCGGCACCAGCCCGAGCGGCCGCTGATAACGGCGGTTGTAGGAATAGCTGGTGCCCGGCTCCAGCCCGGTCACGTAGCCCTGCTTCTCGGTATCGGTGTTCTTCCACAGCGAGAACACCGGCAATTCGCCGGTATTGAAGCCCACACTGACGCCAAGATTGCCGGCCTGGTTGTGCAGCATGGTCAGGGTATCGCCCTGCTCGTCCGCATAGGGCACCACGTTGAAGACCGTCTCGTCATAATCCTTGGTCGGGCCGCCGTAGCGCTGCCAGTCATTCAGCTCTTTCGCGGCACGGGCATTGAAGGGTGAGACCTGTTTGACCGGCGCAACGAAGCGTGCGCCCTCCTCCAGCAGCGGCGTGCCGAAGTTGGTGTGGTACAGCGCCTGATATTCCTTGGCGTAGTCACCCTGGTTGGTCAGCGTGTCGTGCAGCGAGAAACCGGCACGACCCGGCTCGGTGCTGAGCTCGGTGAGAATCGCGAAGTCGAGTTTCTTGAACGCCTTTTCCTGCAGCTCGCCCCGCAAGCGAATGGCATGGGGGGGCTTTTCATCGATCTGCAGCACCACCCGCGAGGCCGGAATATTGGCCGCACGGCCATGCAGCGTGAGCAGTTCGCCATTGTCTTCGCCCGGATGACCGACCCACTCGAAGCCGCAGCGCGTGACCAGCTCGTTGAAACCCTCCAGCCAGCCCAGCCCGCCACGCCCATTGAGCTCGATAAAGGCCGGATTGACCACTTCATCCACCGGGGAATCCCAGCCCAGGCGAACGTCGCCCGCGACGGCTTCCAGGACGTTCATGCCCCGCGTGGGCACAACGGTCATGCGCATGCTGCCATTGTCGATCTCGATCAGACTGACGCCTTCCTGCCGGCCGCCATGCAAGGTCCGCATGCTGACCGAAAACGGCTTTGGCGCATCGATACCCAGCTGCTCGCTGGTGACGCGCCAGTTTTCCGCGGGTTTGTCGTGGTCGATCAGCACCTGTTCCCAGGCCATGGCAGGGGTGGCCAGGCAGATGCCCAGGCCGAGGAGAAGCTGCAAACGCATCATGGATATTCCTTTGTTGTTTTGACTCCTGCTCAAGGTAGCTGAAACGTTTCATCTGGCAAGCCAAAGCGCTTTCCGATGACGAAAGGTGATTACAGGCGGGTGCGACGCGGGAGCTCAGGGGCCAGGCCTTACGCCTTGGTGTAGCGACTCGGCTGCCAGTAGCCGGTCAGCAGCGGCAGCGCGGGACCACGCCAGCCGCGCTGACGGAGCTGCCGGGCGATCAGCGCATTCATGATCTTGTGCCCCATCAGCAGCACGCTGTCATTGGCCTCGGCCAGCTCGATCAAGCGATCAGCCGCTGCGCTGGCACGCCGGGTGGATTCCCGGATGTGCTCGGTATGGCTGGCGAAGCCCATGAACCAGGCTGCACGAAACGCCAGGCGCCAGAAGCGCGACGGCAACAATGGCAGGCCCCAGTCCGGATACGGCAGGTGCGGTTCGGCGAACAGCGGATCGGGCAGCTCACAGCAGTCGCAGTCCAGATACGAGCGTGATTCGATGCAGCGCTGCAGGGAGCTGCAGACGACGATACCGACCGACTCTGCCAGCGCGACCAGGCTGTCCGGGCGCTCGGCGGCGACGACATCGGCAGCGTTGTAGCGCTCGACCCAGGTCTTCATGCCTTTGGGCGTGCTCCAGCGCGCGGCGCCATGGTCGGGTCTGCCGTGCCGCACAAGAATGATCTGCATGAGCGTCAACCGAATAGGAAACGGACAGGCCAGGCGGGCTTGCTTCCGCTACGGCTTGGAGAGGATGTAGCCAGGAAATTTGAAATGAATCGCCCCGGCAAACAGCCGGGGCGACGGCATCACTTGTCCAGCTCGTCCTGCTTTTCCAGGAATTCCTCCTCGAGCATCGCATCCTTGACGGCCTGCGGCTGTTCATCGAGCAGTGGATCATTCAACTCACCGCTGGACAGTACGCGGGTGTCCAGCTTGCCCATCAGATTTGCCAGCGCATGCTGCATCTTGTCCGCCGCTCCATCGACCGCAAGCTGCAACGATTCGGCCTTGTGCGTCACGGACACGGCCTGATGGCCCTTGGGCCGCGCCTCGATCTGGCAACGCTTGTCATCGGCGCCTGCCTTCTGCGCGTTTTCATCACTGATGTGGACTTCGACACGGGTGAGGAAGTCGTCGAAACGCTCGAGACGATCCTCTACGGTCGAGCCGACCCACTCGTGCAGCTCGACACTGCCGGGAATATGGTTGCTATTGACCTGAACATGCATACGACTACTCCTGATAGATGACGTACCTACTAGGGTTCGAGGCATACGCGGCTTCGAGGTTCAGGTGCTTCGTCCGGTTACGAGCGAGTCGGGCTGCAGGTCGCAAAAAAGCGGGTTCTTCAGGTCGCTCAATCCTGCATCAGTTCGTGGTAGCGCTGGCGGTACTGATCGTATGGCAGGTTCTCACTCATCAGCTGCTTGAGTTGATGCTGGCGATAAGCAACTTTGCTCAGAGGCACTTCTACCGGGTTCTCTGCAACCGCACCGAGGCCCTGGGCGCCGTGAGGGAATAGCTGATGGGTCAGTTCGGCGATCTTGTCCTCGGCGCTGATGAACTTGTCTGGTCGTCCGCCGCCCCAGCGAGCGTCATACTCCGCCTGGCCTACCTGGCGGCCATTTTCATAGACGCGAATGTCGGCATAGCTCATATACAACAGCAAGTCCCAGCGCCATGTGCCAGTGTAGGCAGTGCTTAACGGGCAGCTCGTCGGGCTGCTGCCCGCAGCGAGCTGCCGGGTCGTGAAGCCCTTGTCTCGAAGCAATTGCTGATAAGTCGTATTGAAGCCGGCACGGAGTCCGACAGCCGGAATGGTGCAGATCTCGGGCGCAAGCTCGGCCGAAAGACTGGCAGGAGTGACGGTCTGCTTGATACTGCAGCCGGTTATGAAAAGCATGGCGAAAAGCACTGGCAGCGGCGCGGCGCGCATATTGACGTCCTGTCTAGAACCAAAGAGACGGCATTGTGCCATCAAGCAGAATGACGAGTCTTGTCGGTTCGCTTGCTGGCCCGATCCGCCTGGCCGCCAAGGAGCCAGCCCACCACAGCCCATACCGCTGCACAAAAGGCACCGACCAGCGCGACCAGCCAGGCGCCATGACCGAGGCTGTCGAGCAGGCTCTTGGCCCAGCCGCTCAGAGCATCGCCGCCGCGATAGACGACCGTGTCGATGAAGTTCTTCGCCTTGTACTTGCTCTCGGCATCCAGCGGGGCAAAAAGCATTTCGCGGCCGGGACGGACGAAGGCGTACTCGCCGATGCGGCGGACGATCATCACCGCGGCCAGTACGGCAAACGTCGGTGCCAGCGCCAGCCCGATGAAGCCCAGGCAGACGAGTGCCGGCACGGCAGCGAGCAACACGCGCACGCCAAGCCGCTGGGCGATCCGTCCAGTAATGAACAGCTGCGACAACAGCGCGCCGGCCTGCACCACGAAATCGATCGCGCCAAACACGCGTACCTGCTCGGCGCGGTCAGGGAACAGCTCGGCAACCAGCCGTGCCTGCTCGAAATAGAGAAAGGTACTCGCCGTGGTCAGCAGCAGCACGAATGCGGCAACGCCGAGCAGGTAGTTCGAGCCCAGCACCCGGGTCAGGCCGCTGAATGGATTACCGGCAACCGGGCGTTTCGGGCTCTCGGCATGTTCGGCACCGGGACGCCCGGCGCCCAGCACCTCGCGCCACGCCATCAGGTAGTACTTGATGGCCACCGCGGCGACCAGCAACAGCGCTGCCAGCAGCATCAGACCAAACTGTCCTAACACACCCACCAGCAATGCACTGAGCGCTGGCCCGAGCAGCCCGCCAACGCTCGCTCCGGCCGCGATGAACGCGAACAACCGGCGTGCCTGGGGCGCGTCGAACACGTCGGCCATCAGGCTCCAGGCGACCGACACCACAAACAGGTTGTAGACCGATATCCACACGTAGAACACCCGCGCCAGCCAGATGCTGTCGCGCAGCAGGAAGAACAATCCGGCGAACAGCAGCAGATTGATGCAGAAGAAGCCGTAGACCCAGTCGATGTAATGAATCCGCGCGACACGCGAGTTGAGCCAGGCGAACAGCGGGACCGCCACCAGCATGGCGACGAAGGTCGCCGTGAACAGCCAGTGCAGGTTCTCGACGCCGCCCTGAATGCCCATCGACTCGCGAATCGGCCGCAGCATGAAATAGCCGGCAAACAGGCAGAAGAACAGGCCAAAACCGGCCAGCGCCGCGCGCAGTTCGCCGGGACGGGCATTGATCGAGGCTGCACAGCGCGTGGCTAGCGACGTGGACATCCGACCTCCGGTAGATGGCAGACGGCTGCCGCGGCAGTCAGCGGAACGCTTCGACGATCAGTTGCCGCTGACGCTGATCCGGCAGCCGGCCCTGACCGGCGAGCAGGTTGTCGGCCATGTAGCGCGGGTTCGAGGTGGCTGGAATGACCGCCGTCACCGCCGGCTCGGCGAGGATGAACTTGAGCAGCAGCTGCGCCCAGGAGCTGGCATCGATCTCCGCAGCCCAGGCCGGCAACGGCTTGTCCCTGACGCGGGAGAGCAGATTGCCCCGGGTGAACGGCCGGTTGATCAGCGTAGCGATGCCGTTGTCGGCACAGTACGGCAGCAACTGTTTCTCGGCGTTGCGCTCGCTGACCGAGTAGTTGAACTGGACGAAATCGACCGGCTCCTGCTTCAGCGTTTCCAGCAGACGGTCATGCGCGGACTCCAGATAGTGCGTCACGCCGATGTAGCGCACCCGCCCCTCCTGCTTGAGTTCACGCAGCAGGCCGAGCTGGGTGCCGGTGTCCTGCAGGTTGTGCACCTGGATCAGGTCGATGGTGTCGGTCTGCAGCGCCTCGAAGCTCGCCTCGATCTGCGCCATGCCGCGCTCACGTCCGCTCGACGATACCTTGCTGGCAAGGAAGACCTTGTCGCGTTGACCGTGACGCTTGACCAGTTCGCCGACGACCCGCTCGGCATTGCCGTAGCTCGGCGCAGTGTCGATCAGCGAGGCACCGCCTTCGATCAGCACGCGCAGCACCTCGAGCAGGCGCTCCATCTGTGGGTCGCCCAGGCTCGTATTGTGGGTGATCGATGTACCGAGTCCGATTACCGGAAGCGCCTCGCCGGTGGAAGGGATCTCGCGTCGACGCAGCGCCTCGGCAGCCCGCACCAGCGACGGCAGCAGCGGACCGAGCGCCAGCAGCGCTGCGGCCACGGCTGAACGTTGAATGATCTGGCGGCGCGTCGGCATGGGCGGAGTCTCCGGTCGGTTGCGGTATCGACCTCTGAGTATGGTCGAGTCATTGCGCGATACCGGCCCGGCGACGTACGGAGCTTTTCCTGATGTTTCAGAGCGACGCGAGGTATACGGAAGCGACGCCGCAGTAGTGGCAATATGCCTCTGTTTGCGCTTTACTGCGCCGCTTCCGATGCCTGCTGCGTTGACGGCAGCTTGATAACTGGCGAGACGAGCATGTCCTGCAACCTACCCCAGTCGCGCCAGCCGAGCCCCGACGGCAAGGCACCTGCGGCGTCGCGCACGCCCCGTGCACGCTTCTGGCTGAGCAGCCTCTGCTATGCCGTCGGGCTGCTGCTGGTGTTCATTCTCAGCCTGCTCCTGCTGCCGCACGACAGGGGCCTGGGCCGGCTGCTGTGGGGCTCGCTGTAGCGGCAGCATGCCCGGCCTCAGGTGCGGAAACGGCCGACCAGTTCCGCCAGCGTTTTCGACAGCCCGGACAGCTGCTGGCTGGCGAGCATGCTCTGCGAGGAATAAGTGGCCGCCTCGTTGGACAGATCACGGATATCGGTGATGTTGCGCGCGATTTCCTCGGTGACGCTGCTCTGCTCCTCGCACGCGGTGGCGATCTGGGCGGCCATGTCGTTGATGCGCTGCACCGACACGGAGGTTTCCGCCAGCACCTGATCGACGCCCGAGGCCCGCTCGACACTGTCTCGCGCCTTGTCGCTACCGGTCTGCATCGCCTGCACCGCCCTACCGACGCCACTCTGCAGGCGTTCGATACGCGCCTGGATATCCTTGGTCGAATCCTGCGTGCGCGCGGCCAGCGCCCGCACCTCGTCGGCCACCACGGCGAAACCACGGCCCTGCTCACCGGCGCGCGCGGCCTCGATGGCGGCGTTGAGCGCGAGCAGATTGGTCTGCTCGGCGATGCCGCGAATCACTTCGAGCACCGCGCCGATGCTGGCGGTTTCCTCGGCAAGCGCACCGATGGTCTGCGACGCGCCTTCGACCTCCTGGGCCAGCTGGCGGATCGACTGGATAGTGCTGCTGACCACCGACGCGCCCTGGCGTGACTGCGTCTCCGCCGCACGCGCGGCGTCCGATGCGTTCTGCGCATTGAGCGCGACTTCATGCACGGCTGCGCTCATTTCGGTAGCCGCCGTCGTGACCTGGTCGACCGCAGCGTGCTCGCTGCTGATCAACTGATCGTTGGTTTCAGCCATGGCAGCCATGCCGCGTGCAGCGGTCTCGACCTCGCCCGTAACCCGGCCGACCTCGGCAATCAGCGGCTGCAGCTTGTCGAGAAAACGATTGAAGGCGCTGCCGAGCTGCCCCAGCTCATCGGCCGAACGCACTTCCAGGCGGACGCGCAGATCGCCGTCACCGTCCGCGATCTGCGTCAAACGCTCGAGCAGCCGACGCATCGGATGCAACACCACCATCGGCAAACCCAGTATCAACAGCACACAACCAATCAGGCCGATTACCAGTACGGCGCCCTGCTGCCTGGCGGTGGCTGCACCTTCAGCAATGGCCTCCTTACCTTCGCTCTCAGCAGCGGCCTCCTCGAGCTCGCCCAGCTTGTCGATGGCATCACGCATGGTATCGAAGCGGGCCTCACTGTCGCCGAAGCTCAACGCACTCGCGGCCTGGAGGTCGACATCGACCTGTTCGATAACGCGCTGGGATACTGCCGCCCACTGCTGAAAGCCCCGATTGAACTGCTCGACCAACGCCAGTGCCTCCGCACCGGGCTGCATGGCCGCGTACTTTTGCACCCGGTCATAAGCCTGCTTGAGATTCTCCGCGTGAGTCGCCTTGAGCGCCTGCGCATGCGCATGCGCTTCGGAGTTACCGCCGAGCAGGCTTCGCTCAGCGACGAAGGCCTGATAAAGGTCACGGTCGGCATTGAGCAGCAGGCCGATAGCGGGTAGATGTCGCTCGGTGAGCACTTCGCTGGAGTCCGCGACGCGCTCGATGCCACGCATCCCGAAAGCCCCCATCAGCACCAACAACAAGGCCAGCGCCACGATGGGCAGGGTTATTTTCCAGCGAAAGCCTAGGTCGGTAAAAAAACGGGGCATGATGTCGCTCCTGCAGGACGCCTATCCACACTATCGGCAGCAACGCCTGCGGCACCATGCCGCCGGTCGACAATCGCACGACCGCGGGCAATGACCTGATTACATCTCAGCAGCCACCGGCGCACATTCAGGCGTGCATCGTGCCGGCCATGAAATGGCATGCGCTTGAGTCTGGTCAGTGAACTACAGACGCAATGGCCCATAGTGGGGCTATCGTCGTTCGAACGGACATACATGCATGGTTGGGTTCATGGCTTCAGCACCGCAGACAGCGCTGCGCATGATTGCGCTGGGCCTCGTGCTTGCGCTCCCTGGATGTCAGAGCCGGCCACCGTCGGCAGTGTGCTCGGGCTCGGACTACTACTTTCCCATCGATAGCTTTCCCAGACATTACCCAGCCTCTGACGAAGAGCGCCGGCTGTGGTACTCGATGCCCTTGGCGCGCATCGGGGAGCCGTCGCTGTCCTGCGGCCACGCGGCTGAAGCACAGAGCTACCGACTGCTTTGGCTCAACAGTCAGGGACATCCCGTGGCGATCCGCATCACACGCACGGGCGATGTGATCATGCTGTACGCATTCCAGTTGTCCGGCTGGGGCGGCACCGACCCAGGCAGTCTGACCGGCTATACCCACAGACGGCTCGATAACGGTGACTGGATCAGGCTGCAAACGGCATTGAAGAACGCCGAGTTCTGGCGTCTTCCGACCTCAGGCAATCTTTACGGCAGCCACGGCGGGCAATGGGTGATTGAAGGCAATGATCGCGGACGCTATCACCTGGTCGACCGCTGGAGTCCGGCTGCCGGGCCCTATCGCGCTTTGGGAGACCTGTTCTTCGAGCTGTCCGGCTGGATCAAACCCTATCCGAACCAGTGATCGTCCATGAACGAACAAGGCCCGCCGAAGCGGGCCTTGTTCGCGCAGCCAGGGCTACTTCTCTTCGTGAGAAACACCCCAGTAGAACTGCATCGGCGAAGTGATTCCCTGCAGGTCAGCACGGAAGGCGACAGGCTCGAAGAACTGGCCCAACACGCCGAACGCACCGATGTCCCACAGCCGCTGCTGGATGCGCTCGGCCAGCGCGGCCTTCTGTGCACCGGTCGCTTTTGCCGCTGCAGCACGCAGCTGCTCCAGTTCGGCGTCTTCCGCCCAGCCATACCAGCCAGCCTTGGCGTCGCCGGAAAATGCGATGGCCGAAGTATCGACGAGGTCCGCGGCGTTCCACCAGGTGTGGAACATGCTCCAGCCTCCGTCAGCGACCGGAACACGACGCTCACGCTGCTCAAGCATGGTGGCCCAGTCCATGTCGCGGACCTGCACGGCCATGCCCAGCTCCTGCAGCAAGTCGGCTGTCACCCTGGTGAATGCCGCCATGACTGGCATATCGGTTGGGTTGAGCAACACGACGGGCGTACCGTCATAACCGGCATCCTTCAGCGCTTGTTTAGCCGCCTGGAGATCGCCCGTCTTCATCACCTCACTGCCCGCTTCGTTGGCCAGCGGCGTTCCGCAAGGGAAGACCGAGTAACAGTTGCGCCAGTACCGCGCATCACCCAGCGCCGCGGACATGTAGGCGTCTTGCTGCATCGCCATCAGCACCGCTCGGCGAACACCGGCATTGTTGAAGGGGGCCTGCTGGTGGTTGAAGCGCGCCATGGCGACGTTACCCAGTGGGTCGGTCGAGGCTACGGTAATGTCCTCGTTGCCTTCCATCAGGGACACCAGGCTGGTCGATGGCGACTCCACGTAGTCAACCTTGCCATCGATCAATTTGCGGACTGCATCTTCCTGATTCGGAAAATACTGCCACTTGACGACATCAACCATGGGCACCTTCGCCCCCGCCGCCAGTGAGGAAGGATTGCGCCGCGGTACGTAGTCCGGGTTGCGGACATATACCGCCGTGTCTGCGGTCTTCTGGCTCGCCTTGTAGATGAACGGGCCCGAGCCGATAGTTTCGGTAATTGGGGTAAAGGCGTCAGTCTGCGCAATACGCTTGGGCATCATGAATGGAACGTTTACCGAAGCCTTTGCCAGTGTTGGAACAATACTCAGATCCGGCTCTTTCAAAACAATGGTGAAAGTATGCTGATCATCGGCTTTCAAACTTTCAATATTCTTGAACAACTGCTGGCCATTACCGTCACGCTGAGCCCAGCGCTGTAATGATGCAACGCAATCCTCCGCTGTAACCGGACTACCATCGTGCCACTTCAAACCTTCCCGAAGTGTAAACGTCCAGGTTTTCAAGTCACTTGATGATGTCCATTTCTCCACCATTTGCGGTCGCGGCGTCAGATTCTCGTCAAGTGCGAATAACGTGTCATAGATCATGTAGCCGTGACTACGCGTGACATAAGCAGTACTGGTGACCGGATCAAGGCTGGTGAGCCGTGCGTGGGAAGCCACGACCAGTTTGTCCGCGCAGCCACTGAGCAGCACGGCGGCAGCCAAGGCAGATAAGGTGAACAGTTTTCTGTGGATCATGCCGGCCTCCTGAGCCTGTCCAAAAGACCGCCTACTGGCGCTCCAAATTTTACTTAAAATATAGATACTCTCTTTTCTAGCCGACAAGCTGATCCGGATCAAGCTTTTCAAGCGCAACAATGAAAACTACGAACGCATGACAAAAATCAATTCTTGTCTTTTTTTTTAGTCCGTATAATGTTAACCACATCTATTCATACCTTCGGCGCAACGCCTTATTAGGCAATTACCATGAGCAATCAGATCCCGCCGGCAGGCGAATCGGCAAGCCGACTGCGCTTCTATGGCGACGAGTTTGTTTTTGATGTTGTTTCGGGAATGTTTTTCCGACTAAACCCTGTCGCTAGTTATATGTTGCGCGCGCTCGATTCCGGGGCCAGCCCTAGCGAGCTGCCGCACTTGCTTGTAGAGCGTTATCGTCTGGATAACGCAACAGCAACCCGCGATGCCCAATTGTTCATAAACAATCTTGCGGCAATGGAACCCCTGGATCGGCTTTTCGACACCAAGGCGGGCAGATCATGACCAGCGTCGCAATTACCGGCCTCCATCGTGGCAATAACCCACAGCCGGGCGCAGCCGTAGCCGCCGGACTGCGTCGTAGCTTTCCGGACGTTCGAATCATCGGCCTGTCTTACGATCCGCTCGAGAGCGGGTTGTATTGCCATGACCTGGGGCGCCCCGATGCGGCGTACCTGATTCCGTTCCCTGGCGCCGGTGCACAGGCCACGCTGGATCGGCTGGACGAAATACTCGCCCGCGAGGCCATCGATTACATCATTCCGTGCCTGGATTCGGAGCTGGACAACTACATAGAGCTGCAACCGGAGCTGCACAAACGTGGCATAGGCTGCCTGATGCCGACCAAGCAGGCGCTCGACGATCGAGCCAAGGCCAATCTCTACGATTTCTGCAGCTCGCTCGGCGTGCCGACGCCGCGAACCCTGGCAGCCAATGATCCGGATACGCTCGCTGCGCTGGCATTGCAGATCGGCTATCCGGTCTACGTGAAGGGCCGCTTCTACGAGGCGCATCTGGCGACAACACCCAAAGAACTTTATGCCGCATTCGACGAAATCATCCGCGTCTGGGGCGGCCCGGTACTGGTGCAGGAGATGGTGGTCGGCGAGGAATACGACATCGTCGGCCTGGGTGATGGCCAGGGTGGTCTGATCGCATCCTGCTCGATCAGAAAGATGCTGCGGACATCGGCCGGCAAAGGGTTTGCCGGTGTGGTCATTGCCGACCCCGAGCTGGACGAGCTTGTTGCCCGTTTCATCGGTGCGTTGCGCTGGGCGGGCCCTTTCGAGCTGGAGTTCATCAAGGTGCCCGGCAGACCTCACGCCTTGTTCGAAATGAACCCCCGTTTTCCAGCCTGGGTGGATTTCCCTTCCCAGGTCGGCTGCAACCTGCCCGCGCGACTGCTGGAGCAATTGCAGAATCTTCCTCCGCGGCCGTTAACCAGCTGTAAGCCGGGCCAGATGTTCATACGCCACAGCATCGACGTCGTGACCGATATCGCCGACGTCGCCCAAATGACCATTACCGGCGAACGCGCCAGCGTAACAGCCGACGGCCAGCCAACCTCAAGGTGATCCACGTGAGCCACGATTACTCCCAACCCATGATCAGCGGTGAACTGGGCAGCAATAACCCCAACGCCGCAGTGGACCGCAATTACTACGCGCGTGGCATGCACGTTCCCGCACTCTTCGAGATAGACGGCAACCCCATCCCCGCGCTGGTTGCCGAGTTCGGCTCGCCCTTGTTCGTTTTTTCCGAGCACGCCCTGCGCAACAAGGCGCGTCACGCCCGCGAAGCGTTCAAACGACGCTATCCGAAAACCAGCTTCGCCTGGTCGTTCAAGACCAACAACCTCAACAGCATCTGCAGCATCCTGCGGCAGGAGGGCTGGATTGCCGAGGTGGTTTCCGACTTCGAGTATGAGAAGGCCCGGCAGCTGGGCTTCGCGGGCTCGGAGATCATCTTCAACGGTCCCTACAAGCCACGCCACATACTTGAACGGGCGATCGACGAAGGTGCTCTGCTGCACATCGACAACTGGGATGAGCTCAGCCTGATCGAAGAGCTGACGAAGGACCGCAAGCAGCCGCTGGATGTCGGCATTCGGGTCTGGCTGGATGCCGGTATACGGCCGGTATGGTCCAAGTTCGGTTTTGCCCTGGCCAACGGCGAGGCCGAACGGGCAGCAACACGCATCGTGAAGAATCCCAATCTCCGGCTGCACACCCTGCACACGCATATCGGCACCTACATCCTTGCGCCGGAGGCCTACCGGACCGCTACGCAGAAGCTGCTGGCACTGCGCGACGCCATCCATGAACGTCATCATCATCAGATAGAGTGTCTCGATCTGGGTGGTGGTTTTCCCTCCAACAGCCTGCTTCACGGGATGGCCGGCCCGGCTGAACAGGTCGTGCCGCCAATCGAGGCTTACGCCGACGCGATCACCGAGGTGTTGAACAGGCTGCCGGAAAAGAAACGACCACTGCTGCGTCTGGAGTCCGGGCGCCACATCGTCGACGAAGCAGGCTACCTGCTCACCAGCATCGTGGCAGTCAAGGGTATGCATCGCTCCCGCGTCGAAGCTGAAAGCCTTTCCGCACGGGACTACAAGGAACAACTGGTTCTCGGTGAAGATCCGAAAGTCAGCTATGTCGCCGACGCCGGCATCAACTTGCTCTACACCGCTGCCTGGTATCGCTTCGACGTCCGCCCGTCTCGCCTGGTCGCAGCTGCTCCGGTGCCATCGCGTATCTATGGGTCCCTGTGCATGGCCATCGACGTCATTCGCGAACAGGTGGACCTGCCACCGCTCGAGCTGGGGGACGTACTCAGCATTCATCCAGTCGGCGCGTACAACGTCAGCCAGTCGATGCAGTTCATCTCCTATCGACCGGCGATCGTGCTGATCGATGAAAACGGCACGCCGGAGCTGATCAAGCCTGCCGAATCGCTTGACGATGTACAGCGCCTGGAGCGTTTGCCCTCACGGCTGGCGGCCAACTGATGGACAGCGAATACGCCGGGAGCGGGCCGCGAAGCGCATCGCTGCGCACGGCTCACCGCTTCACAACGCCCCTGGTTTCCATCCTCGGACCGGCCCTGGGTGGCGCCTTCATGATCCCGCATCCGTGGATCGGTGCGCTGCTCTGGCTGGGTCTGTTTCAGAACTTGCGGTTCGCCGCTTTCGCGTTGTTCGGCGCGGTACTGGCCGAGGGCATCCTGCGGCTGTTCCAGATCCGCGACCACTCCACCGCCGAGGGCAACCTCAAGGCCAACGCCCTGCTCTCGGCAGTGGCTGCAACCTGGCTGACCGAACACTCCGGGCTCGCCGTCGAAGCGCAGATTCTGGTGGTGACCTGCACCGTCGCCGCCACGACGATATTGGCGACTGCAACCCTGCGCCCGCTCGTCAAAGCCGGGCTTCCACCGCTGGTGGTCGCCTATTGCGTGGTTTCGGTGCTTCTCTTCGCCATCTTCCCGCACTGGACCCTCTCGGGCGTGACGGCGATGCAGTGGTGGCCGGTACCCGAAACGCCCCAGCAATGGCTGATCACCTATTTCCGCACATTGGGCGCCCTGCTGTTCTCACCGACCCTGGGCGTAGGCATCATCATCGCGCTGGCGATCCTGCTCTGGTCGCGCCTGGCGTTCGTGGCCGGCACCCTGGGCTGGATCGCCGGAATCATCACGGCCACCCAGCTCAATAAGCTGGGCGTGGTGTTCTACTGGATGCCAACGGCCTACAACTTTTTTCTCGCGGGTGCTGCTCTGGGAGCCATCTTCCTGGTCCCCAGCCGTATCAGCCTGCTCTTGGCAGCGCTCGGCGGAGCCGCGGCCGCTTTGCTGGCCGCGGGCTTTCAGCATCTGTCGCCCTACACCGCGATCGGCTATCTGCCGCTGGCATCGGCTCTGGCGATCTGGGTGGCGCTCAGCGCCGTAGGCGTCACCGAAAACTTTCTCGTGCGGCGCAATCGCACCACGCACCTGCCCCCGGAAACAGCCTGGCAGCGCCTGGACTACTGGTCGCGTCGCAGCGGCAGGGGGCCTTTCCTCATCGTGCCGTTGTGCGGCAAATCGCGCATCACCCAAGGCGAGAACGGCCTGCTCAGCCACGTCGGGCCCTGGCGCCATGCCCTGGATTTCCAACCCGTAGCGGTCGTCGAGCCGGGCCTGTACGACGGTATGGTCATGGCGCCGGCGTCCGGCTATGTCGAGCGCATCCATGACGGGGTCAGCGACAACCCGACGGGCATCTGCAACTACGCCGATAACTGGGGCAACTTCGTGATTATCCGCCTTGATCAGGGTGGCCGGGCATTACTGGCACACCTGCAGCAGGGCTCGATCCTGGTAGGCCCCGGCGCACGGGTCGAAGTCGGCGCATTCATTGGCCGGATCGGTAATTCCGGGCGCTCGCCAACTCCACACTTGCACCTGCAGTGCCAGCCAGGCGCTGATCCGAGCGGATCGACCATACCGTTTCAGCTGGCGAATTTCCTCTCGGCACCCGATGTCAGCCAACCGTTTCAGCATTGGCATTCGGCGGCGATGCCGCCGCAGGGAAGCCTGATTTCGCCGGCACCAGCCAACCCTGCCGTCCAGGCGTTGCTGGCCAGCGCTGCACCGGGCATCGCCGTGTGGAGTATCGAGACGGAGGGCACGGTGCCCAATATCCTCGGCCATCAGGGCGACACCGAGCGGGTGAGCGTCACGCTGGATGCCGCAGGTCAGCACCTGCTGCGGGGCGATCGCGGTGGCATGATGACCGTGCACCTGTCACCTGACGCATGGCGTGTCGGCGAAGTACAGAAGAACTGCTCAGCCCTGCTCTGGCTGCTGGCTCTGGCAGTACCGTCAGTACCCTACGCCGCCACGCCGGGAATGAAATGGGATGACCTCGCACCGCTGTTGGCATCACGCCTGCGCGGCAGCCTGCCGCTGTTTCTGGCGCCCTATCGTTCCAAGCCCTTCGTGCGGGTTCGTTGTCATTGCATCGCAGCACCGGACAGTGAAGGGCGTGGTCTGAGCATCATCAGCGAGACGAACGGCTCGCTGCCCTGGTTACCGACACGTGTGCAGTGCCGCCTGGATCGCCTGTGCGGCCCTGTATTCCTGCAGGCCGACTTCCCCCATGGGCGGATCACTTACACACTGATCTCGTTCGAGCCAGGCCTGCCCTTCGGGCGCTGAGCGGTGCTCAGCGCTCAGTTGGCGAGCGCCACGTCACGACCGCGCCGTGCCGCATAAGCCAGTTGCTGTTCCCGGGTGAGGTTGCCAACCAGGAAGCGCAGCATGCGACTCCGGCTATCCACGGTCGCCGCCGGATCGCCTCCGACCCGCTTGCCCTGAAAGCTCTGCGGCGGAATATCCAGATCGAACGAGTGAGCAGCATCTGGATAGACCTTCACCTCGAGCGCGGCGCCTTTTCCACGCACCCCCTGGCACTCCCGCGCCGGGACCCAGTTATCCTTCCCACCCGCCAGGATCAGTAGGGGTGCGCTGAGTTCTACACTGGAACGGCCCAGCTCACCGCACCATGGGTAATAGGCCACCACACCACGAAAGGCTTTCTGGCCATCGCCGTAGTGCTTCGGTGCCGATGCCTTAGCCGCTCGAATGGCGACCGCCCCACCATTACTCTGCCCCATCAGGAAAATATTATCCGCAGCCACGAAATCCTGCTGTGCAAGATAGTCAAGTGCGTCATAGGCATCGTTGGTCCGGTATGTAAGTGCTTTATATAACGCTGGATTATTCGAACACAGTTTTCCGCCACTAAAATTGCGAGGACCGAAACTATCCAGATTCAGCACGACAAAACCCTGATCACGCAGGAATTCGGCATGGGTCTGCAAACCATGACGCACCGGGGCCTGCCAGCCACCGCATCCGTGCATCAACACAATGGCAGGAAACGGCCCTGCGCCTTCCGGTATGAACAATTCACCTTGAAGAAAGAGCGACTTCGCGGTGTGCGGGTCGCTGGCCTTGAGCTTTATCGTACTGTATGCCTGCGCAGCGATTGGAAATGCGAAGACCAACGCAAGAGCACAAGCAGAACGAACCAAGCGAATCATAGCGGTCATACTTTCACTCCAAATAAAACAGGTATACATACTTTAATTATAGCTGATCCGGCCAACTTAATTTAAAAGCGAAAAGCAACAACTATTCCTTTTATTATGCCACTTACACTAAAATCAGACGCAACTTAAAAAGATTTAAAATCCAAAGATCAATAACTATCGGAACTAAACGGAGCTCCGGCAACGTGATCAGCCACCTACTTTCGTACAGCAACCATTGAGGCATGGTCACGCGGGCTGACACTCGCTACGGTCTCTTCGTTGTGGCAAGCCGCCAGACGGTATTAGTGCAGTGCCGGTCGCTGCCGATAGCTTTTCTATTCGATGACCACGCGCGACGCTGCGCTACCTGCCGACCAGCATGAGAGTGATGACCATGTCCCTGTTTTCCCGTCTCAAGGCCGGCACCGGTGCCGGCGTAGGTGTTCTCAGCCTGCATGTCAGTGCTCGGCAGCTGGCGGCAGAACTGGCCGGGCTCCGCTTCGAGCCGACGTACATCGCGGGCTTTGTCTCGCCGCATGTCGACATCGATTCGGTGGCCCAGCAACTGCGTCAGCGCTTTGGGCACGCGACCATAAGCCTGTGCAGTACCGCTGGCGAACTGTCCAGCCAGAACAGGCAGCTGTACTGTGCCACCAGCGGGCAATGGGACGGCGTGGTGCTGCAGCTGTTCGACGCCAGCGTCATCGCCAGTGCCGAAGTGGTGCACGTACCATTGGGCAGCGAGGACATCCGCGGCAATGGTCAGCGCCTGCCGATGGCTGAACGCATCGCGCGGCTGACCGCCTCGATCAAGCGCCTGCAGGTATCGATGAAAATCGACTACCGCGACACCCTGGCCAACATATTCTTCGACGGCCTCTCCGCGTCGGAGTCGTTCTTCATGGAGGCGCTGTACGAATCCGGCCGTTTCCCCTGCCTGTTCGTCGGCGGCTCGGCAGGGGGCAAGCTGGATTTCCAGAAAACCCAGCTGCATGACGGCCAGCGCAGCTACCAGAACCACGCGCTGATCGTCTTCCTCAAGTGCGCACGGGACGTACGCTTCGGCGTGTTCAAGAGCCAGAACTTCGAGCCCACGCCACTCAGCCTGAACGTGCTCAGCGCCTCGCTGGAAGACCGCTATATCAGCCAGGTGGTCGACTCGCGCGGCAACATCCGAACGATGGTGCAGGCCCTCTGCGAGGCCCTCAAGTGTGCGCCCCAGGAGCTCGAGCAGCGGCTGGCCGACTACTCATTCGCCATCCGCGTCGGCGAGGAAGTCTTCGTCCGATCGATCTCGCAGATCGACTTCGCCAACGAACGTGTGCATCTGTTCTGCGACGTCGCCCCCGGCGAGGAGCTGATCATGGTCAAGCGCACCCCGCTGGCCGAAACCACCCGCCGCGACTATCAGCAGTTCATGCGCAACAAGCCCGGCAAGCCGCTGGTGGGCATCCTCAACGACTGCATCCTGCGCCGGCTGAACAACGAGCAGGCACTCGGCGGCATGGACCCGGTGTTCGATGACGTACCGGTGGCCGGTTACTCGACCTTCGGCGAGATCCTCGGTCTCAATCTCAACCAGACGCTGACCGCGGTGTTCTTCTTCCGCACCAACGGCAAGGACGAGTTCCACGACGAATACACCGACAACTTCATCGCCTATCACGGTGAGTTCAAGGCGTTCTTCCTGCGCCGGCAGATCAAGAAGCTCACCGGTCTGAGCCAGGTGGTGGTCAAGCAGATCGAACAGTTCAAGCGCCAGGACTACAGCAGCGCAGTGGACATCAACGGCCTCGACGAACACATCCGCCCGGTGTTCCGTGGCCTGGCCGACCTTGGCCAGGTGCTGTCCCAGGCCGATCATGAGCGGCAATCCATGTCCGAACAGCTGAGCCAGTGCGCCAATGAGCTGCACGGTTCGATGGACGACCTGACGCTGAACATCAACCAGCAGGGCACCGTCATCGAACAGGCCGGCAGCTCGGTCAAGCAGATGGTTCACCAGGCCGACGAGGTGGTCAGCAGCGCCCGCGACCTGGCGCAGTCGAGCCAGCGCATCCAGTCGGTGGTGCAGACCATCCAGCAGATCGCCGGGCAGACCAACCTGCTGGCGCTCAATGCCGCGATCGAGGCGGCACGCGCAGGCGAGCAAGGCCGCGGTTTCGCGGTGGTGGCCGACGAGGTGCGCAAGCTGGCCGAGATCACCGGCAAGAATGCGGAGGAGATCGGCACCGACATCGATCGCCTGGCCAGCGAGATTCGCGCGGTGGCGCAGCATATCGAGACCCAGTCGGCCGGTGTCGGCTCGCTGACCGGACTGCTCGATGCGCTGGAAAATTCGAGCAACCTCACCGCCGGCACCTCACGCCAGACCAAGGGAGTCGCCGACCGGCTGATCGGCCTGACCGCGCGCTAACCAGCCAGGCGCGCGCGAACCTCGGCGTAGGAATAGGCCTCCAGCGAGGCGAAACCGGGGAGCTGGCGCGCCTTGAGCTTGGTGAACACCGGCACGCTGATGCCGCAGAGAAAGCGCGTCAGGCACTCGGCGCTCGGCGCACCGCCCTTGAGCTGCGTGTAGCGCTGACTGAATTCGGCGCAGCGGGCGGCCAGGTCGAGCTGCTCCAGCGGCGCCAGTGTCGGCGGTTCCGGCAGCTTCGCGACCTGTCCGTTGCAGACCGAGCAATGCCCACAGCGCTGTGGAGCCTGGCGATCACCGAAGTAGGCGGCCAGCCGCTGGCTCAGGCATTCGGCGGATTCGAACAGGGCCAGCATGTTGTCGATGCGAGCGATCTCGCTGGCTTCGTGCTCCTTGAAGTAAGCGTGCAGCTCGCCACTCAGGGCCTCGGCATCGAAGCGCTGATCGAGCAGCGCGTAGACCTCGGTCATCTGCTTGCTCTCCAGCTCGATCCAGCCCTTCTCCTGGAAGTATTCCAGCGCCTTGACCACCCGCGCGCGGTCGGCGCCGTGCTGCTCATAGA
Source organism: Pseudomonas songnenensis (assembly GCF_003696315.1). Taxonomy (GTDB): domain Bacteria; phylum Pseudomonadota; class Gammaproteobacteria; order Pseudomonadales; family Pseudomonadaceae; genus Stutzerimonas; species Stutzerimonas songnenensis. The sequence continues at coordinate 373,205 of NZ_RFFN01000003.1, forward strand.
GCACATCGAAATCCAGCGTGCACCAGGTCCGTGCCCGCGCCGAGCTGTGCACGATGGCCTCGACGAACTGCCGCCGCTCGCCTTCGAATTTCGCCACCAGGGCCTCGGGCTCGAGCAGGTACTTGAAGCGGTACTCGGCGAAATAGGCGAAGCGTGGCGCGATGATGCCGCGCAGCTCCAGCTGCACCAGCAGGGTTTTCAGCGGCAACTGGCGGATGTTGCTCTGCTCCGACAGCTGGTTGAGCATCAGCTCCCACTGCCCGCCAGCGCCGGCCTGCAGCAGCTCGTCGAGGACACAGCGGATGCCCTCGCGTCCCGGCGTATCGCCGTAGACGAAGCTCTGCAGCACGCTGAGGCTGTCGCGGTTGGCCAGCACCAGGCAGTCGGACGGCTGCCCATCGCGCCCGGCACGGCCGATCTCCTGGCTGTAATTCTCCACCGACTTGGGCAGGTCGTAGTGCACCACATTGCGGATGTCCGCCTTGTCGATGCCCATGCCGAACGCGATGGTGGCGACGATGCAATTCAGTTCGCCGGCCATGAAACGCCGCTGGATCGATTCACGCAGCTCGTGCGCCATGCCCGCGTGGTAGGCGCTGGCCGGAAAGCCCCGTTGCGCCAGGTGTTCGGCAATCTGCTCGGCGGTCTTCTGCTGGGTGACATAAACGATGGTCGGTTGCCCCGCCCTGTCCGTCAGCCATTCCACCAGTCGGCGCTGCTTGTTGAAGCCGCTGACCGGCTCCACCAGCAGATTGAGATTGGGTCGGTAGAAACCGGTGGTCACCACGTCATCCGCTGCAATCGAGAATTTGGCCTGCATGTCGGCGATCACCGGTGGCGTCGCCGTGGCGGTCAGCAGCAGCACCTGCGGAATGTTGAACTGACGCTGGTAGTCGGGGAGCTTGAGATAGTCCGGGCGAAAGTTGTGGCCCCACTCGGAGATGCAGTGCGCCTCGTCCACCACCAGCAGGGAGATCGGCACCTGGCTGATGAAGTGGCGGAAGCGCTCGTTCTTCAGCCGCTCCACCGAGATCATCAGGATCTTCAGCTCGCCGGACTTGGCTCGGGCCATGGTCTGGCTCGTCTGCTCGCGGCTCTGCGCCGAGTCGATGCTGGCGGCGGCAATGCCATGGCGGTGGAGGAACGCCAACTGGTCCTGCATCAGCGCCAGCAAGGGTGAGACCACCAGGGTCAGGTGCGGCAACAGCAGCGCCGGCAGCTGGTAGCACAGGGATTTGCCCGAGCCGGTGGGAAAGATCGCCGCTGCCGAGCGCCCGGCCACTACGGCGCGAATGGCCTGCTCCTGGCCTGCGCGGAAGCCGTCGTAGCCGAATGTCTGCCTGAGGGTCTGTTCGATCATGCGGCGGCGCTCCTGTGACGGGAGGCAGGAGGGTAACAAAAGACAGCAGAGGGTACTGCGCATCGACCCGCCTGGCGCGCCGAACGTGGACCAGGCGCGACACCACCGGATCCTTGGGGACAGCCCAGTGGCGGAACGGCCAGGCATTTCCGTCAATCGCACGGATTGGAATCCGCAATTACCGTTAGGCGCCTATCTACTTCTACGATGCCTGGGCTCCTGACAACAAGCACAAGCGACGCCGGGTCAGGTGATCCGGCAGGCAAAAACAGGACGGATCTATGAACCAGAACAGGATGCCCCGCGATGCGTGCAACCCTTATTGCCACTGCCCTGCTGTTTACCTCTCTGGCCCAGGCTGATGATGCCAAGGCGCAGCCCTACACCTACGGCACCCGACTGGATGTCGCCTCGGTGCTGTCGGTGAAGATCAAACCGACCCCCTACTGCGAGGTGACCGACGCGGAGCTGACCTATCGCGATTCCACCGGTACCGAACGCAAGCTGGCCTACCGGACGCTGTCAGAAGCCTGCAGGAACCAGAACTGAGCGCCACGGACAGGGATCGATAGGTCGAGGCGGGAGCACGCAATGCGCCCTCCCGCCCGGCCTTGCTGAGCGCGATCAGAAGCGATCGCGGATGACCACCTCATCGAATGGTAGCTTGCCAATGCGCGGCTTCGGCTCGGCGGCACGCTTGCCCACCGCGACCATCAAGGCGATCACATGGTTGTCCGGCAGGTTGATCAGCTTGCCGACCGCATCGAAATCGAAGCCATCCATGGGGCATGAGTCGAGCCCCTTGGCCCGCGCGGCGAGCATCAATGTCTGCGCCATCAGCCCGCAGCTGCGCATGGCTTCGTCACGCTGGACCTGCGGCTTGCCTCGGTAATAGGCGTCGATGGCGCCAGCCATGAAATACTGCACCTCGCTTGGTGCACCGTCCCAGACACGGCGGACGTTCTGTTCCCAGCTGTCGACCTGGGCGCAGATCACCACCAGCATCGAGGCATCGGTCATCTGCGCCTGGTTCCAGCCCACCTCGCGGATCTGGGCGCGCAGCGCCGGGTCGCTGACCTCGACGAACCGCACATGCTGCAGATTGAAGGCAGAAGGCGCCAGCAGCGCCAGCTGCAGCAGCTCGTCCTTTTCTTCACGGCTCAGCTGAAAGCTTGGGTCGTAGACCTTGACGGCGCGGCGAGTACGAATGGCTTCTTCGGTATGCATGGCGAGTCCTCACGGGAGAAAGGTGGCGCCATGCTAAGGGGGTCGATCGATCGAATCCACGGGACTCCACCGATCACGATCATCGAGTCGCTCGATGCGTTTCCGGTGCTGCATAAACGCAAAAGCCGCCCGAAGGCGGCTTTTTCGATGACGCAGCAGGCAGCTTAGAGCTGCGGACCGGCGTTGCGGATGGCGTCGGAGACGTCGAACTTCTTGAAGTTCTCGACGAACTTCGCCGCCAGTTCCTTTGCAGCCTGATCGTAGGCGCTCTTGTCGGCCCAGGTGTTGCGCGGGTTCAGCAACTGGGTATCGACGCCGGCGACGGCCTTCGGCACGTCCAGGTTGATGATCGGCAGGTGCTCGGTTTCGGCACCTATCAGCGCGCCGCTCTGGATCGCCGCGATCACCGCACGGGTAGTCGGGATGTTGAAGCGCTTGCCGACACCGTAGCCACCACCGGTCCAACCGGTGTTGACGAGGTAGACCTTGGAGCCGAAGCCGTTGATGCGCTTGATCAGCAGCTCGGCGTACTCGCCAGCCGGACGCGGGAAGAACGGCGCGCCGAAGCAGGTGGAGAAGGTCGACTTGATGCCGCTGCCCGAACCCATCTCGGTGGAACCGACCAGTGCGGTGTAACCGGAGAGGAAGTGGTAGGCGGCCTGCTCGTTGTTCAGGATCGACACGGGCGGCAGCACGCCGGTCAGGTCGCAGGTGAGGAAGATCACCGCATTCGGCTCGCCACCGAGGTTCTTCTCGGAACGCTTCTCGACGTGCTGCAGCGGGTAGGCCGCGCGGCTGTTCTGGGTCAGGCTGGCATCGGCGTAGTCGGGCAGACGGGTACGCTCGTCGAGCACCACGTTCTCCAGCACGGCACCGAACTTGATGGCCTTCCAGATTACCGGCTCGTTCTTCTCGGACAGGTCGATGCACTTGGCGTAGCAGCCGCCTTCGATATTGAACACGCGGCCAACGCCCCAGCCGTGCTCGTCGTCACCGATCAGGTAGCGGCTCTCGTCGGCCGACAGGGTGGTCTTGCCGGTACCGGACAGACCGAAGAACAGGGTGGTGTCGCCGTCTTCGCCAATGTTGGCGGCGCAGTGCATCGGCAGCACGTCAACGTCCGGCAGCAGGAAATTCTGCACGGAGAACATGGCTTTCTTCATTTCACCGGCGTACTGCATGCCGGCGATCAGCACCTTCTTCTCGGCGAAGTTGATGATCACACAGCCATCGGAATTGGTGCCGTCGCGCTCGGGAACGCACTGGAAGAACGGTGCGTTGAGGATGCGCCACTCGCTCAGGCTGGCCTGGTTGAACTGCTCCGGGGTGATGAACAGGCAACGGCCGAACAGGTTGTGCCAGGCGGTCTCGGTGGTCATCTTGACCGGCAGGTAGTGCTCGGGATCGGCACCGACATGGACATGGGAGACGAAGCTGTCGCGCTCGGCGATGTAGGCTTCGACGCGATTCCACAGCGCTTCGAAGTTGCCCGCCGGGAACGGACGGTTGATCGGGCCCCAGGCGATCTTGTGCTGGGTGCTCGGCTCTTCGACGATGAAGCGGTCAGCCGGAGAACGACCCGTGCGGTGCCCGGTCTTCACCACCAGAGAGCCATTGGCGGACAATTCGCCCTCTCCGCGCTTGACGGCTTCTTCAATCAGTTGAGCGGTGCTGATGTCGGTGTACACGGCGTTGGTGGCTTGCGTCATGAGTGTTCCCGTCGGCCCTGGGCCGATTCCTCCATGCTGTTGTAGCCCGCCAAAGAGCGAACTACATCGAAAAAAGTGCGCGCGATTATGCCAGATAATGCGCCGCGCTGGGTATGAGGCCGTGATGGCCAAATAGTTCATTACCTGGCTACCGTTCCACCCCCGCCTCGTTCCCATCCCATCAGCACCAACGGCTGACAGGTGCGCAGCCGCTGACTTCAGTGACGAGTGTCCGATGGGCTGTCGCTGCCACCCCCGGCGAACAGCTGGGCCACATCGGCAGCGTCGTAGGTGTATTTCTCGTTGCAGAACTGGCAATCGATACTCACCGCCCCGCCCCGCTCGGCCACGAGCTGCTGCGCATCTTCCTCACCCAGGCTGATCAATGCACGAGCCGAGCGCTCGCGCGAACAGCTGCAGCGGAAACGGATCGGCAGTGCATCGAACAGGCGCAGTTGCTCTTCGTGATAGAGACGGTGCAACACCGTCTCGCCATCCAGGCCCAGCAACTCTTCGGCTGTCAGCGTATCGGCAAGGGTACGCAGGTGCTGCCAACTGGCGTCGCGCTCCTCGGCATCCCTGATGCGGTCGGCCGGCAGCTGCTGCAACAGCAATCCACAGGCGCGACGGCTGTCGGCATTGAGCCAGAAGCGCGTCGGCAGCTGCTCGGAAGCGGCGAAGTAGTTGGTCAGGCATTCCGCCAGATTGACGCCATCCAGATCGACGATGCCCTGATAGCGCTGACCATTGGCGGGGTCGACGGTGATCGCCAGCATGCCTTCGGGCATCAGCTCGCCCAGGGTGGCACCAGCCTGGATCTGCTCGGCATGGTAGCGGGCGATACCGCGCACATCGCGGGCGCTGGAACACTCGACCATCAACAGGGGCACGGCGCCGCTGGAGCGCGCCTGGAGAATCAACAGCCCGTCGAACTTGAGCGTGCCAACCAGCAAGGCAGCGGCAGCCAGCAATTCGCCAAGCAGCTGAGCGACGGGTTCCGGGTAGCTGTGCTTGGCCAGGACATGCTGGAAGCTCTGGTCTAGCGTGGCGATCTCGCCGCGAACATCGGAATCATCGAAGAGAAAACGCTGGGTCTGGTCGGACATGCCGGGGCTCGCAGGAAACGGCGGAGGAAGCGGCGATTTTAGGCACAAAGCAAGCGCGGACCAAGGGTGACCGCCGGATGGCTGCCCGAAGCCCGCCGAAGCTGAACCGCGGCTGAACGGCTGGCAGATGGCCAGGACAGGCGCAATGGCGCGCACTACCATCGCGCGCCATCGAAATCCGCAGTCGAAATCAGCCATGTCCTTGAATACCCCGCAGGCCCGCTGGCGCCCGCTGCCATTGCTCGCCTCGCATCTGTTCGCCGGGCTGCTGTTGCTCAGCTGGCTATGGCCGACCACCCGGGCGTTATGGAACGCCGTCGACCACGCAGTGTTTCACCTGCTCAACGGCTCGCTAGGGGCTGTCGGATGGTGGGACTGGCTGTGGGCACTGAGCAGTATTCGCGTATTCGACATTCTCGTCGGCGCGCTGCTGCTGACCCTGCTGATTCGCCGCGACTGGCTGTTCGCCCAGCACCAGCTGCGCCCGGCGCTATTCACCTTCATCGGCTTGTTGCTGGTGCTGCTGGTCATCCGCGTGCTGGTGACCAAACTGGCCAGCCACTTCGGCTGGCAGCATGCCAGTCCGTCGCTCGAGATCCCCGCTGCTTACCACCTGAGCGATCACTTTCCGCTGCTCGAGCGGGTGTTCGAACTCAAGGACCGGTCCAGCCGCAGCTTTCCTGGCGACCACGCCTCGGTGCTGCTGATCTGGGGCCTGTTCATGGCGCTGTTTGCCCGTGGCGCACGGCTCGCCGTGGTGCTAGGCGTCACGCTGCTGTTCATGCTGCCGCGCCTGGTCGCCGGCGCGCACTGGTTCAGCGACGATTTCGTCGGCGGCCTGCTGATCGCCGCGCTGGCACTCGGCTGGGGTTACTGCACGCCGGTCGCCGCGCATATCGCGGCACTGCTGCAATGGATCGCCCGCCCGCCGATGCAGCTTGCCGGCAAATTACCGCTGCTACGACGGATGGCTGTGCTGCGTTACTAGCCAGGTTTGAAATCGCGCAGCAGCTGGATCTGCCGGCGCTGCTTCTTGCTCGGCCGACCATCCGTCTGCATGCCCAGCGCGCCCGCCTTGCGCTGGGCCGCGGCGTCCTCGCGCGCGGCCAGGCTCTGTGGCGTCTCTTCATAGAGCATCTGCGCCTCGGGTGCACCGCGGCGGACAGCGGACAGCGCACGGATGACCACCGTTCGCTCGTCGAAGCCGATGCGAATCACCAGCTCGTCACCCAGCCTGGGCTCCTTGCTGGGCTTGCAGCGCTCGCCGCGACAGTGCACCTTGCCACCCTCGATGGCAGCCTTGGCCAATGCGCGGGTCTTGAAGAAGCGCGCGGCCCACAACCACTTGTCCAGGCGCACCTTGTCGTCGTCTTTTTCAGCCATCTTCCAGCTCTATCTCCTGCACGTCGTTCTAGGGTGTTACAGACGGATGCAGTTGTCATGCGCGCCGACTAGAATGCCGGCAAAATCTTCGGACGCCCCCATTGAAGAGACTCGACCCCCATACCGTGATCGGTCTGCGTGAGTGGATCGCCCTGCCGGATCTCGGTGTGGTGGGCCTGCGCGCCAAGGTTGATACCGGCGCCAGCACCTCGGCACTGCACGCTACCGACATCAGCGAATTCGAACGCGATGGGCAGCGCTGGGTTCGCTTCACCGCGCACCTGGGCACGCTGGTGCAGCGCCGCCATCGCTGCGAGGCGCCGCTGGTCACCCGCAAGCTGATCAAGAGTTCCAATGGCCAGGTCCAGACCCGCTACGTGGTGCGCACCCTGCTCGCGCTGGGCAGCCATGTCTGGCCGGTGGAGTTCACCCTGACCTGCCGCAAGACCATGCGCTACCGCCTGCTGCTCGGCTCCAAGGCGCTGATCGACGGGCAATGGCTGATCGATCCGTCGCGAACCTACATCCAGGACAAACCCCAGATCCTCACTTCCTCCGGTGCTCAATGAAAATCGCCGTGCTGTCGCGCAATCCGCGCCTGTATTCCACCCGACGCCTGGTCGAAGCCGGTCAGCAGCGGGGCCATGAGGTGGTGGTGATCGATACGCTGCGCGCGTACATGAACATTGCCAGTCACAAGCCGCAGATCCATTACCGCGGCAAGCCGCTGGAAGGGTTCGATGCGGTGATCCCGCGTATCGGCGCCTCGGTGACCTTCTATGGCTGCGCCGTACTGCGCCAGTTCGAGATGCAGGGCGTATTCCCGCTCAACGAGTCGGTCGCCATCGCCCGCTCGCGCGACAAGCTGCGCGCCCTGCAATTGCTGTCGCGCCGCGGCGTCGGCCTGCCGGTGACCGGCTTCGCCCACTCGCCGGACGACATTCCCGACCTGATCCGCATGGTCAACGGCGCCCCGCTGGTGATCAAGGTGCTGGAAGGCACCCAGGGCATCGGCGTAGTGCTCTGCGAAACCGAGAAGGCTGCCGAGTCGGTGATCGAGGCCTTCATGGGCCTCAAGCAGGACATCATGGTGCAGGAGTACATCAAGGAAGCCGGCGGCGCCGATATCCGCTGCTTCGTCGTCGGCGACAAGGTCATTGCCGCGATGAAACGCCAGGCCAAGCCCGGCGAATTCCGCTCCAACCTGCACCGCGGCGGCTCCGCCAGCCTGATCAAGATCACCCCGGAAGAGCGCATGACCGCCATTCGCGCGGCCAAGGTGATGGGCCTGAACGTCGCCGGCGTCGACATCCTGCGTTCCAACCACGGACCGCTGGTGATGGAGGTGAACTCCTCGCCGGGTCTGGCCGGCATCGAGGAAACCACCGGCAAGGACGTCGCCGGGCTGATCATCCAGTACCTGGAAAAGAACGGCGGTCCGCACCTGACCCGCACCAAGGGCAAGGGCTGACCACCCAGCCCTGCGTGCCGGCTACTCCGCCGGCTTGCCCTGCACCGCATCGCGCGGCAACAGCAAGCCCAGCGGCAGGCTGACCCGCGCTTCCAGGCCACCGCCCTCGCGGTTGCGCAGCTCGACGATACCGCCGTGCTGCGAGGCGATGCGCTTGACGATCGCCAGGCCCAGCCCGGCGCCCTGCCCGCCACGGGCACGATCGCCGCGAATGAACGGATTGAAGATGCCTTCCAGCTCGGCCGGATCGACCCCCGGGCCACGGTCCAGCACGCTGAGCACCACGTAGGGCGCGTGCTGGTCGCCAGAAACATAGGCAGCCACTTCGACGCCGCCACCGGCGTAACGCAGGGCGTTCTCGATCAGGTTCACCAGCAGGCGCTTGATCGACACCCGACGCAAGGCGAACGGTGGCATCGGTTCGACGCACAGACGCACGGTTTCCTGCTGCTGATTGTAGGGCGCAACCACTTCACGGATCAGCTCGCCGAGGTCGGTGGTTTCCACCGGCTCGTCGCTGCCGTCGCGGACGAAGGCAAGGAACTGGTCGAGGATCGCGTTCATGTCCTCGACGTCGCGGATCATGTCCTCGGTCAGCTCGTCGTCACTGCTCATCAGCTCCAGCGACAGGCGCAGGCGCGTCAGCGGCGTGCGCAGGTCGTGGGAAACCCCGGCAAGCATCAGCTCGCGCTCGCGACCGGCCTGCTCGACGTCTTCGGCCATCTGGTTGAAGGCGCGGTAGACCTCGGTCATCTCGCTCGGCGTGTCGCTGATCGGCAGGCGGACGCGCCGGCCCTTGCCGATCTGCCGCGCGGCGAAGACCAGCCGCTTGAGCGGCAGGTTGAGCTGGCTGACAAAGATCCAGGCCGCGCCGGTGGACAGCAGGCCGATCCCCAGGAACCAGCCAAGCACGCTCCAGATGCGCTGGCCACGCAGCGGATAGGCATAGAGCGGCACCTGTACCCAGTCCGGCCCCAGATTCGGCGCGCGCACCCAGATCGCCGTGGACGGCTGGATGCGCACGCGCACCTCGGTATCGTCGCCCAGCTCGTCACGCATCTGACGCTGGAAGATCTCGGTATAGGGCCAGTGATACTCGCTGCGCGGCACGTTCTGCTCGGCCACCAGCTGCAGGCCGGCGGCACGGCCGATGCGGTCGCGGTCCTCCAGATCGGCGGCCCAGTAGGCGCGCAGGGTCAGCGCCGCCCCGTGGCTGTACTGGCGGTCCACCAGCACGTCCTCGTTGGTCATCAGATAGACCAGCGTGAGGACCTTGGAGAACAGCACCACGATCAGCACCATCCACAGGGTGCGGGCGAAGAAGCTTTGCGGGAACCAGAGCGGAGTCTTCATGAAAAAGCGGCGGCACGCCTCGGGCTGCGGGTAACGAGGCTATCGCGCCCGCAGCCGGTGGCACGCCGAGGTCGACTCACTTGTTGCCGTCCGGCACGAACACGTAACCCACACCCCAGACGGTCTGGATGTAGCGCGGTTTGGACGGGTCCGGCTCGATCAGCCGGCGCAGGCGGGAAATCTGCACGTCGATGGAGCGCTCCAGCGCATCCCACTCGCGACCGCGGGCGAGGTTCATCAGCTTGTCCCGGGTCAGCGGCTCGCGGGCGTGCTGCACCAGCGCCTTGAGCACCGCGAACTCGCCGGTGGTGAGCATGTGCACCTCGTTGCCCTTCTTCAGCTCGCGAGTCGCCAGCGACAGTTCGTACTCGCCGAAGGTGACGGTCTCGTCTTCGCTGGCCGGGGCGCCGGGCACCTGCGGCGCCTGCCGACGCAGCACCGCACGGATGCGCGCGAGCAGCTCGCGGGGGTTGAAGGGCTTGGCCAGGTAGTCATCGGCACCCTGCTCCAGACCCTGGATACGACTGGCCTCGTCGCCCTTGGCGGTGAGCATGATGATCGGGATCTGGTTGTTCGCCTCCCGCAGCCGGCGACAGGCGGACAGCCCGTCCTCGCCCGGCATCATCAGGTCGAGCACCACCAGCTGGAACAGCTCGCGGCCGAGCAGGCGGTCCATCTGCTCGGTGTTCTCCACGGTACGGACGCGGTAGCCCTGCTCATCGAGAAAACGCTCAAGCAGACGCCGCAGACGGGCATCGTCATCGACGATGAGGATCTTTTCGCCTTCGTTGGCTTGCGCAGTGCTGCTCATGGAAACTCCCAGATGGTCGACGGCGCATTATTGCGCAGTGTGGATCGGCCCTACTGACAGCCATTGTTAGCAGATTTTTCGCGCAACCGTCTCGCTCCGGGCGCCTAGCAGACTTCAGAGCAGCACGGCAAGCCAGACGACGACAATGGAAACCAGCCCGACGAGCTGAGCCGCACTGCCCAGATCCTTCGCGCGTTTGGACAGAGGATGGATTTCCAGCGACACCCGATCGACCACCGCCTCGATGGCAGAATTGACCAGCTCGATGGCGAGCGACATCAGCAGCGGCAGGACCAGCAGGGCGCGCTCCACAGGCGTGCTGCCAGCCATGAAGGCAACGGGTATGAGCACGCAGGCAAGCAGAGCCAGCTGACGAAAGGCCACCTCATGCCGCCAGGCCGCGGCGAGGCCGGCAAAGGAATAGCCGGTCGCCTTGGCAATGCGCCCGAAACCTGGCTTGCTCTTGAAGGCGGACGCCTCGTTGGTCGTTTCGACTTTCATCTATCACCCGCTCGTTAGTGACTGCCCATCCGGCTCATGACCGGTCATCGACACCCACTGTCGAATGCTGGACATTCTTGATATCATATTGATATCAATCAAGGACGATTCGGTTTCCGACGAACAGTCATGTGGCGGTTTAAAGCGTCCAAGCGCCTAGCCGAAACACTGTTCAGGACGCTACAGGTCGCGCCCGAAACCACCGTAGGTGACTCTTGCTTCTTTTTCGCCCAAACCAGCAGCTCCCGACCCCGCTCGGACTGAACGGTATCGAATGGCCGATTTTCGCCCTCAATGAGGGATGCCTGCATTGGATCATGGCGGAAAAAGCGAGCGATGCGGCACTGCTGACCCGGCAAGCCATCGGGAACATGGAAGCCAGCAAGCGGGCCGCGATGATAGCGGATGCTGGCCGTCAGCAACACGTCCTGGCCGATCTGCCGACTGACGCGGGCCCTGGCGAACTGTTGGTTCTGACCCTGACGCCGGGCCACTTCGAAGCGATGCTGCAACGCCTGGATTCCGAACTGGATCGCTCGGGCAACATGCGCGCCCGGTACATCCTGCTCAACCTTCCCACCCAGGCCTGGGAGCGCCTTGCAGCGCCGCGCCTCTCAAGCTGGCTGACGCGGATCGGCGCCTGGCTGCTCAAGCGTGGCGCGACACTGCTGATCGTCAGCGACGGCGTCAGCGACGCCCTGAGCGAGCGCTTGCTCCGACTCAGCCATTGCCTGGCCGGTTTCGCCTCGCTCACTCAGATGCCGTCCGGGACCCGTCTGTATATGCATCACTGGCAAAGCGAGCGCGGGATGACCAGTGCCCGCCAATTCGCCCTCCGCCACCAGACCGACGGGTTCCAGTTGTCGGGCGGAGAGCTCGGCGAGGTGCTCGAGCACCCCGATCAGGGACGTTTCTATGCGGAACGCAGCGTGCTGGAAGGGGTGCACAACCTATCCACGCAGTGGCGCCTGTTCGAGAGCAGAGCGGCCCTACTGGCGCATGCCGAAACCGCCAGGGCAGCGAGCATCATCTTCGCGATCACCGATAACGAGCAGGTCGACGAGCTGGCCCATCAGCTCAATCGGTTGCGTCGTACCTGCGGCAACCAACTGAAGCTGGTCATCCGGGAAACGGCGCCCTGCCTGCGCTATCGGGACGAACAGCTGCTGCTGGCCGGTGGCGCGTCGCTGGTCGTGCCTTTCGGCACCTCGCTGCCACGCTTCCTGACGATGGTCGAGAGCGCTCAGGGGCATATCTGGCAGCGCCAGCTGAGCGACATCGATGCCAGCCTCGACAAGCTCAAACCGCTTCCCCTGCGTGGCCAACTGAGCCCGCGCCGCTTCGCCGAAGCCGCCCAGGAAATGTGGGCCGGCAGCGCAACGGGCGAGATCATCCATCAGCTGGTTCGGCTGCAACCCGTACCCGGCCTGAGCCTGGAGCAGGTGCTTGGCCAGGCTCATCTGCGGCGTAACGGCGACATCGCCTGCATCGTAGACAAAGCGCTGTATCTTTTTCTTTTCGCCTGCCGCGCGGAATCGCTCGAGGCGGCGCTGGACAACATCTTTGGCGTCACCTGGCAGGAGCTGTTCCTCGGCCTCGAACAGCTGGCGGATCTCGAACCCCTGTCCGACCCCGGCTTCCACGGCGAAAGCTTGTCACTGCCCGGCAACGAAACGCTCGTCAACGAGCCGGCACCAGATCGACAGCTTCAACCACGCCCCCTGACCCTTTCGCTGGTGACGCAACCATGACGCTCGAGCAACTCCTTGAGGTCGCCAGCCTGTTCCTGGCGATCGGCATCGGTATCGGCTGGTTGCTGACCCGGTACGGCCCCACGGCGCTGCGTGCATTCGATCGAATGCTTCCGCCCCGCTACCTGAAAAGGACAGCGATACGCCGTCGCTCCACTGGATCGGGAGACTTGTCATGAATGCGCCGGAGCGGCTGATCGTACCCGCGCCCCCGGTTACCCGCTGGCCGGGCCTGGGTGTGTGGAATCTGTATTTTCTGCTGAAGTTCCTGTTGCTGGGCCTTGGCCTGCTGAATTTCCAGGCACTGCCGAATCTGGTGTTCGCGGCGTTTCTGGTCGCGCCCCTTCCGGGCGCCTCTTGGCGCGTCGTGCGGCAGCTGATCGCGATTCCCGTGGGTATCGCGCTGCTGTACCACGACACCTGGCTCCCCCCGTTCGACCGGTTGCTGGCACAACCGGGGGTGCTGGATTTTTCCCCCGCCTATCTCGTGGAGCTAGCCGGACGCTTCGTCGACTGGACCGTGCTCGGCCTCTGCGCCTTGCTGGTGATTGGCTACAGCTACCTGGAGAACTGGATTCGCCTGTCCACGATCTGCCTGGGCGGCCTGATCTGGCTGAACCTGGGCAGCATTCCGCTGCTGGCATCACCACCGCGCGCAGACGCCGCCCCCGCCGTGGCGTCCGCACAAGGCAACGACGCACCGCTGGTTCAGGACAACGTGGCGCTGGATACCTGGCTGGAGAGTTTCTTCCGCACCGAGGCCACGCGGCAGACGCAGTTCCCCCTGCGCAGCGAGCAAACCGCGGCGTTCGACGTGCTGTTCATCAATGTCTGCTCGTTGGCCTGGGACGATCTGGACGCGGTCGAGTTGCGCGACAACGCTCTTCTCAAACGCATGGACGTCATCTTCGACCGCTTCAACTCCGCCACCTCCTACAGCGGGCCGGCAGCTATCCGGCTGCTGCGCGCCAGCTGCGGTCAGCCCCGACACCAGGCCCTGTACGAACCAGCGCCGGAACAATGCCTGCTGTTCCAGAACCTGGCCAACCTGGGTTTCCACGCCGAAACCCTGATGAACCACAACGGCAAGTTCGACGGCTTCGCCGGGGAAATCGAAGCCCAGGGCATGCCCCAGCCGGTGCTGGCAAGCCAGAAATTCGCGCGTGCGCTGGCAGGCTTCGACGGCTCGCCGATCGCCGGGGATTTCGACGTGCTCAACGGCTGGTGGCAGCGCCGTCAGGCATTGCCGGAACCCCAGGTCAGCCTCTTCTACAACAGCATCAGCCTGCACGACGGGAACCGCATCGTCGGAGCGGATGGCAATGCCCAATCGGCGGCGTACCGGCCCCGCGCACAGCGCCTGCTGGATGACCTCAACCGTTTCATCGACGAGCTGGAGCGCAGCGGTCGGCCGGTCGCCTTGCTACTGGTACCCGAACACGGAGCGGCGTTGCATGGTGACCGCATGCAGATCGCCGGCATGCGCGAGATCCCCCGGCCATCGATCACCCAGGTGCCCGTCGGCCTGAAACTGATCGGGATGGACGCCCCCCACGGCACGCAGCCCCTGCACATCCAGCAGCCAACGAGCTTCCTGGCGCTTTCCGAGCTGGTTTCCCGGCTCTACGCCGCCCGTCAGCAGGGCAGCACCCCGGACCTGGACGCGCTGGTCGCTGACCTGCCGCAGACCGAGCTGGTCTCCGAAACGGCCGGCGCACAGGTGATCGAGCGCGCAGGAAAACCGTACGTACGTCTCAGCGGCCAGACCATCTGGCTTCCTTATCCGAACCGGTTCGAGTAGCACGCTTATGGAATCGCTGGTCCTGTCCTCGCAACAAGACGATGTCGACAACCTGAAACGCCACCTGGGCATGCCGAAGTTCGGCTATCAGGACATCTCCGCGTCGCTGGCACTGGACAAGGCAGTCCAGCGCTGGCCCCTGCTGAGCGAGCTTTCCGTCGTCGCCCACCTGAACAGCGCGCTCGACAGCGTCTCGCTCGAGAACACCAGTGCGGCCGTGGCCAGCAGGCGTCCGGCATGAAGCAGCTCGTGCTGCGCGGTGTGCGCGGCGGAATCGGCGCCACCTCGCTGCTGGCCGGCCTCGGCATCGCCCTGCATGAACAGGGCGAGCGGGTACTGCTGGTCGATCTCAGCCCGGACAACATGCTGCGCCTGCATTTCAATGTCGACGTTGCGCACGCCGCCGGCTGGGCACGCGCGCAATTGAAGGCAGCGCCCTGGCACGAGACCGCCCTGGAACTGCTTCCGGACCTGCACCTGTTGCCGTACGGCGAGCTTGGCGGGGCGGAGATTTCCCGGATTGAAGGCCAGCTCTGCGCGGATTCGACCTGCTGGGCGCATCGTTGTGGCTTGGTCGCACACAACTACGACTGGGTGCTGTTCGACCTGCCCCAGCGGCTGCCGGGCCATCGCGCAGTTGTGTCGGAAGCGAATCGGGCCGACGTGCTGATCGATCTGGCTACACCCGACCCCGGATGCCACGTGCTGCTGCAGCAGCGTCCACGACCGGATGCGGATCTCCTGCTGATCAACCGCTTCAATCCGGCCAGCCAGCTGCAGCGCGATCTGCTGATGCTCTGGCGTAGCCAGCCGAAGAGCAACCGGCAACCGCATCTGATCCACGAAGACGAAGCGCTGCCGGAAGCCCTGGCGCACAAGCTGCCGATAGGTCATTACGCACCGAAAAGCCTGGCCGCCAGCGACCTGCGCAGCCTGGCGCTCTGGTGTCTGGCCCAGCGAGCGAAGTGCTGATATGCCCAACCCGCTGAGCTACTACCAGTACATCCGCTATCGGCGCGGTGCCAGCCCGATTGCCGCGTTGAGCTGGCTGATCGCCTACATGGCAGCCTGGCTGCTGCTGCGCCTGGATGCCCCTGGCTGGCAGTGGGTCATGGCC
Organism: Pseudomonas songnenensis; assembly: GCF_003696315.1. Classification (GTDB taxonomy): domain Bacteria; phylum Pseudomonadota; class Gammaproteobacteria; order Pseudomonadales; family Pseudomonadaceae; genus Stutzerimonas; species Stutzerimonas songnenensis. The sequence continues at coordinate 388,795 of NZ_RFFN01000003.1, forward strand.
GAGCGCCGCAGGCTGTATCCGCACGTCGCGGGCAAAAGGCCCACCGCCGGCGACCCGCTGCGGATCGTCATCCAGAGCATCTGGCTGCTCGTCGCCCGCGCGCCCCGGTCCGCGCCGGCGCGCTCGCTGGGCGATAGACTCCGCTCGACCTGGCAGCGACTGCGCAGCATCGCGCAGCAGCTGCCCAGGCCGCCGCGCCTGCGGCGCAGGCGGCCGTTCGACCTGCCTGGCTTGCGCAATGCCGAAGCGCGCGTCGGACGGGCCGAGCGCTGGCTTTCCAGCCTATCGAAACCCGTCCGCTATGCGTTCAACATCGCCATCGGCGCACTGGCCATACTGCTAGGCATTCTCTGTATCACCGAACCGTTCGGCTATACCGCGCAGGTCACCTTCGTGCTCCTGCTCTGGGGCCTGGCCCTGCTGGTCCGGCGCATCCCCGGGCGCTTCGCGGTGCTGATGCTGATCGTGCTGTCGGCCATCATTTCCTGCCGCTACCTGTGGTGGCGATACACCGCCACGCTGCATTGGGATTCCTATTTCGACCTGGCGTGCGGCATCACCCTGCTGGTGGCGGAGACCTACTCCTGGATCGTCCTGATCCTCGGCTACGTGCAGACCTGCTGGCCGCTGGATCGCAAACCCGCCCCGCTGCCGGAAGACAGCGGTAGCTGGCCGTCGGTCGACCTTTTCATCCCGACCTACAACGAAGATCTCTCGGTCGTGCGCACCACGGTGCTCGCGGCGCTGGGCCTGGACTGGCCACGCGACAAGCTGAACGTGTACATCTGCGATGACGGCCGCCGGGACAGTTTCAAGCAGTTCGCCGAGGAAGTCGGCGTGGGCTACATCGTCCGCCCGGACAACAAGCACGCCAAGGCAGGCAACCTCAACCATGCGCTGACCGTGACCCACAGCGAGCTGATCGCCATCTTCGACTGCGACCACATACCCGTGCGTTCCTTTCTCCAGGTCACCACCGGATGGTTCCTGCGCGATCCGAAGCTGGCGCTGGTACAGACGCCGCACCACTTCTTCTCGCCCGATCCGTTCGAACGCAACCTGGGCTCCTTCCGCCGCAAGCCCAACGAAGGCGAGCTGTTCTACGGCCTGGTGCAGAACGGCAACGACATGTGGAACGCGTCGTTCTTCTGCGGATCCTGCGCCGTGCTGCGCCGCGACGCGGTGGAAAGCATCGGCGGGTTCGCGGTGGAAACCGTCACCGAAGATGCCCACACGGCGCTGCGCCTGCATCGTGCCGGTTGGAATTCCGCCTACCTGGGCACGCCGCAGGCGGCGGGGCTGGCCACCGAAAGCCTTTCGGCGCATATCGGCCAGCGGATACGCTGGGCACGCGGCATGGCGCAGATTTTCCGCACCGACAACCCGCTGCTCGGTCCGGGCCTGACGATCTTCCAGCGCCTCTGCTACGCCAATGCGATGCTGCATTTTCTCGCGGGCCTGCCCAGGTTGATCTACCTGACGGCACCGCTCGCGTTTCTCCTGCTGCACGCCTACATCATCTACGCGCCGGCGCTGATGATCGTGCTCTACGTGCTGCCGCACATGATTCATGCCAGCCTGACCAGTGCCAGAATGCAGGGCGAGTACCGGCATTCCTTCTGGGGCGAGGTGTACGAGACGGTACTGGCCTGGTACATCGCGCGGCCCACCACGGTGGCGCTGTTCAACCCGGGCAAGGGCAAGTTCAACGTCACGGCCAAGGGCGGGCTGATCGATCACGATCAGTTCGACTGGCGCATCGCGCGCCCCTACCTGGTCCTGGCGGCCTTGAACGTGGCCGGTCTCGGATTCGCCGTCTGGCGCCTGTTCACCGGCCCGGCCAGCGAAATCGGCACGGTTCTGGTCAGCTCCGCCTGGGTCATCTACAACCTGCTCATCATCGGCGCCGCGGTAGCGGTCGCATCCGAAGTCCGGCAGATACGTCGCGCCCACCGTGTCATGGCCCAGCTGCCGGCCTCGCTGAAGCTCGCCAACGGTCACGCCTACCCCTGCACGCTGCTGGACTTCGCCGAAGGCGGTGCGGGCCTGCAGATCCCGCCGGGGCTCAAGGTGGAGATGGATCAGCCGGTCTCCCTGATCCTCCAGCGCGGGGATCGCTCGTTCATGTTTCCTGGCCAGGCCTCGCGGCAGATTGGCGAGCGCCTGGGCATCCGCCTCGACAACCTCGACCTCGCGCAGCAGATCGACCTGGTCCAGTGCACCTTCGCCCGGGCCGACGTCTGGCTGAATCGCCATCAGGACTTCGAGACGGACCGCCCGCTGCACAGCTTCATCGAAGTGCTGCGTATCGGTGGGCGCGGCTACCACCGCCTCTACGAACAACTGCCGAGCGTCCTGAGCACCCCCCTTCGCCCGTTTCTTCGGTTAGCCGCCTGGCTACTGAGCTACTGCCCCCGTACTCCAGCCTCTAAATCCCTGGTAACCCCGTCATGATCACCCGAACCTATTTCCGGACGCTGCTCACCGCCTTGCTGTGGGCATTCAGCGCTGCCGCCTTCGCTGAGCCGAGCCTCGACGCCGACAGCACGCCGCCGAGCTGGAACTCCAGTCGCAGCTTCAGCGACCTGGGCCGTCCCCGCGACCAGTTGCTGCTTGGCATACGCAACGCGGAGCAGGTTGAGTTCCGCCTGCGTCATGACCGGATCGCCACCGCTGCCACCCTGCACCTGGACTACACACCATCGCCGGCGCTGATCCCGGTGCTGTCGCACCTGCGCGTGTACCTGAACGATGAGCTGATGGGCACGCTGCCCATCACCCAGGAGCAGATCGGCCAGCGTGTTCGTCAAGAGCTGGCCCTGGACCCGCGCCTGCTGGGCGATTTCAACCGGGTGCGGATCGAATTCGTCGGCCACTACAGCGATGTCTGCGAAGACCCCGCGCACAGCGGCCTGTGGCTGAACCTGGGACGTCAGAGCCGGGTCAGCCTGCATGAGCAGGCGCTGGACGTCACCGGCGACCTGGCCTGGTTCCCGCTGCCCTTCTTCGACGAGCGCGACACTCAACAGCTCAATCTGCCGGTCGTCTTTACCGGCACGCCGACCCTTGGCGAGCAGCGGGCCGCAGGCATTCTCTCGTCCTATTTCGGCAGCCTGGCCGCCTGGCGAAGCGCGACCTTCCCGGTGTTGTTCGATGCCCTGCCGTCGACGCAGGACCGTCCGCAACCAGCGCTGGTGTTCGCCACCAACGACCGTCGCCCATCGTTCCTCGCCGAGCATCCAGCGGCGGACGGGCCGACCGTCGAGCTGATCGACCATCCGCAGGACCGCTACAGCAAGCTGCTGCTGATTACCGGCCGTAACGACGACGATCTGGTTGTCGCGGCGACGGCGCTGGCACTGGATCGCGGCCAGCTGCGCGGAAATCGGGTTCGCCTGGAGCAGGTCGAACCGCCGGCACGCAAGCCTTACGACGCCCCCAACTGGATCCGCACGGACCGCGCCGTACAGCTCGCCGAGCTGATCGACTACCCGCAGCAACTGCAGGTAAGCGGCCTTCAGCCCTATCCCATCACATTGGATGTCAACCTGCCGCCGGACCTGTTCGTCTGGCGCAACCAGGGCATCCCGCTGCAGACGCGCTATCGCTATACACCACCGGTGACGACGGACGAGTCCCGCCTGAACATCAGCGTCAACGATCAGTACATCAGCAGCATCCCCCTGCAGGGCAGCGACAGCCGCAACAGCGTGGAAAACCTGCGCCTGACCGTTCTCGCCTCGGACTCCACAGCCGATAGCGAAAAGCTGCTGGTGCCTGCACTGAAGATGGGCATGCGCAACAAGGTGCGCTTCGAATTCAACTTCGCCAGCAAACTGGGCAACGCCCAGCGCGATCGTTGCCAGACCTACCTGCCGACCAACATCCAGGCCGCCATCGACGAGCAATCGACGATCGATCTGTCGGGCTATCACCACTACATGGCCATGCCGGACCTGAAGGCCTTCTCGCGCAGCGGCTTCCCCTTCAGCCGGATGGCTGATCTTTCCGAGACCCTGGTGCTGACCTCAGTCCAGCCCGACGAGGCACAGGTCGGCACCCTGCTCGATACCCTTGCGCTGATCGGCGCTCATACCGGCTACCCGGCATTCGGCGTGCGCATCACCGACAACTGGAGCTCTGCGGCGCAGGCCGACGCCGACCTGTTGCTGCTGGGCCCTCTGCCCAATGAGCTGGTCAACGATGCCTCCCTGCCGTTCCTGCTAGATTCGCCACGCAGCTGGTTGCAGCACGGCGCTGCCGGCACGGACGAACGGTCCGCCGGCGGCAAGCTGGGCATGAGCGCCAACGGTCCTCTGGCGGCGGTCGTCGGTCAGCAGTCACCCTTCAACGCCCAGCGCAGTCTCGTCGCCCTGCTTGCCTCGACGCCGACGGATTACGGCTTGTTGCGCGATGCGCTGACCGACTCGGGCAAGCAGGAAGCCTTCGCCGGCGCCGTTACCCTGATTCGCACCAGCGGCGTCAGCAGCCATGTCGTGGGCGAACCCTATTACGTGGGCAAGCTGCCCTGGTGGCTGCTGTTGTGGTTCCACCTTTCCGCACACCCCGTGCTGCTGGCGTTTCTGGCCGCAGCCAGTGTCGTGCTGTTCGCCATCGTGCTGTGGCGGGCCTTGCGCTGGGCTGCCGGGCGCCGCCTGAGCGATGCCGGGTAATCCACCATGCGCAAGCCCCCGCTTCTATTGCTCGCGGCATTGCTGCCGATCTGGAGCCATGCCGAGATCCCGGCCGATCGTGCCGAGCAGGCCCAGTGGCTGCTGGCACAGGTACATGCCGCCGAAGCCGTCAACCGTGACGAGCTGGTTCGTGACGCCCTGACACGGCTGCAACGTGTCGCGCCCAGCCATGCCCAGGCAACGCTGGCGCAGATGCGGCTTGCCTTGCGCCAGCGAGACCTGCAGCAACTGGCGGCGCTGCAGCAGAACCTGCAGCAGACCGCTGCTGGTAGCGAGGCCGAGCGAACCGGGCGGATGCTCGTAGAGCTGAGCAGTGAAGCGGGCCAACAGCGCCTGCAGCAGGCCCGTCTGGCAGCCCTGGCTGGCCGGCCGGATGACGCGCTGCAGGGCTTCAAAGCCCTCTATGGCGACCAGCCACCGACACTGGAGCTGGCCGTCGAATACTGGCGCCTGCGCAGCGCCCAGCCAGGGCAGCGCACGTCGGCGATCGATGCGTTGCGCCGCCTGGACGACGAGTACCCGGGCAACCCCCAGCTACGCCAGTTGCTGGCGAATCTGCTGTTTGCCGATGGGCAGGACAAGGCGGCGCTGGCATTGCTGGCCGAGTTGGGCCGAAACCCGGTGGCGACCGACGCTGCGGCACAGCGGGAGTTCGAGTACCTGGCTACCAGGCGGATCGACGATAACGGACCCAAGGCCTGGAAGGCCTTTCTCGAGCGTTATCCGAACGGGCGCTTCGCCAGTGACGCCCGGCAACACCTGGAGCGGCAGCAGCGGTTGCTCGCCGACCCGCTCTGGCGGGCCGGCCAAGAGGGCCTGCGCTTGCTCGATCAGGGCCAGGACGAAGCCGCGGAAGCCAAATTCCGCCAGGCCTTGCGCGGCTACCCGAAGGACCCCGAACTGCTCGGCGGCCTGGGCCTTGCCCTCATGCGCCCCGGTCACCGCCCGGAAGCCCTGGTGTACTTCCAGCGAGCCAAGAACAACGAGGCCGACATCGACAACCTGAGCAAGTGGAGCGACCTGATCGACTCGACCCGTTACTGGCTCACCCTCGAGCAGGCCGACCAGGCACTGGAACAGCAGCGGACCCACGAAGCGGCGGCGCTGTATACCCGTGCGCTCAGGCAACAGCCCGATAGCCCCTTCGCCGCGCTCGGTCTGGCCCAGGTCGCCGAAGCCGAAGGTCGCACCGCCGAAGCCGAAACCGCCTATCGGCGCCTGCTTGCGCGTGACCCGGCCAACGGCGGCGCGATCCGCGGGCTGGTGCGCCTCTATCGAGCAGAATCCGCGGAGCGCGCGCTGGCATTCATCGAAACCCTTGCTGCACCCCAGCGCCAGGAATTCAACGAACTGCGCAATGCTTTGCTCCTGGCTCGCTATCAGCTACAGGCCGACCAGGCACTGGAGCGCGGCGACCAGGGTGCGGCGAGCGAGGCACTGCGCCAGGCTCGCAAGCTCGATCCGAATGACCCGTGGCTGACCTACCGCCTGGCCAACTCACTACGTATGCAGGGCGCCTACTACGAGGCGGACAGCACCTTCGATGACTTGCTCGCGCGCAAGCCCGGTGATCCGACCACACGCTATGCACATGCGCTCTACCTCGCCGCGGCCGAACGCGATGCCCAGGCCCTGGCCAGCCTGCAGCAGGTCAAGGCGAGCGACTGGAACGATGACATCCGCGCGCTTGCGACGCGTGTCGAGCGGCGCGAATTCATGTCGCGCGTAGCCAAGCTGCGCGCGGCAGGGCGCGAAACCGCGGCCGCCGAACTGATGCAGCAGCGCCTGCGCAGCCATGGAGACTCGGTGGACGACCTCCTGCTGTTGGCCGACTGGGCGGTGGAGCGCGGCGAGCCAGGCGCGGCACAGTCCTATCTGGCACGCGCGCTGCGAATCGATCCGGAACACGCCGCGGCACGACTCGCCCAGATCGAGCTGCTGCTCGCCGCGGGACAGGTGAACGAAGCCAGCCAGGCCCTGCGTGACGCACCGCCACAGTTCGGCAACGACGAGCCGAACGCCATTCGGCGCCTGGCCAACAGCTGGGCGGCGGTCGGCGAAGTGGCAAAGGCCCGGCAGATGCTCGAGCAGCTGGAGACTCAGGTCGAGGAGCCGGACCCGCTGCTGCGCCGCGATACGGCACGTCTGCTGGCCAGGACCGAGCCGGACCGTGCGATGGGTTACTACCGCAAGGCCATGGTGGATGCCGAACTGGTGCCGGAAGGCGCGAGCGACGCCGATCTGACCCAGGCTACCCGCGAGAACGAAACGGACGACTGGCTGATCCGCAGCCTGCGCAGCGATGTGGCGAACCTGCACCAGCAGCAGGATGTCACCGTGACGCTGCTGCATGACCACGGCTGGCGCAACGACGACGGCACCCCGGGCATCTCCGAACTGCTGACCGACACGACGCTGTTGCACGTGGAATGGCCGGCAGCCAATGGGCGCAGCTTTGTCCGCGCCGAGCGGCTGGCACTGGATGCCGGCAAGCTCGAAAGCGACGCCCCCTTTGGTACCTGCGCGTTCGACAACGGCAAATGCGCGGACCAGCGTCAGCAGGCCGAAGCCGCGGTGCTGGCCGGCGGTTGGCGTGACGAGCGCTGGGAAGCCGATCTGGGCCTGACCCAGGGGTTCGAGATCAATAATGTCTACGGCGGTATCACCGGCCGCGGCGACGCCGGGCCCTTCGGCCTGTCGCTCACTGCTTCGCGCCGGCCGATGAGCAATTCCCTGCTGTCCTATGGTGGCAGTCGCGACCCGGTGACAGGCGAGCAGTGGGGCGCCGTGACCGCGAACGGCAGCAGCCTTGGCTTGAGCTGGGACCAGGGCGGCGCGCATGGCGTATGGGCCTCGCTGGGCTATCATTGGCTGCTTGGCGACAACGTCGCGCGCAACAATCGCACCACGGCGATGACCGGCTACTACTACAAGCTGGTCGACAGCCCCAGGGAGCGCGTGCGTACCGGCCTGACGTTCATCCACTTCGGTTACGACAAGGACCTGAGTGGCTACACCCTGGGCCAGGGCGGCTACTGGAGCCCGCAGAACTACAACTCCATCAGCGTGCCGGTGAGCTATGCCTGGCGTAACGAAGACTGGTCCGTGCTGCTGGAAAGCAGCGTGGGCTGGTCGGTATCGCAAAGCGATGGCGGCCCGGACTACCCGCTTGGCTCGCACCGACGCCGGCTGGAAGTGCTCGATCCGGGCCTCGCCAACAGCGCAAGCGAAGGCTCGACCAATCGCGGCATCAGCTATCGACTGCAGGGATTGTTCGAACGGCGCCTGAGCGATCATTTCGTCCTGGGCGGCGGCATCAGCCTGCTGCAGAGCAAGGACTACGCCCCCAGCCGCGCGCTGCTCTACCTGCGCTATAACCTGATGCCCTGGCGCGGAAACCTCCCTCTGCCGGTCGAACCTCTGACGCCATACGCGGATTTCCGCTGACGAAGCGGTCGTCCTGACCGACCCAGCTGAAGCGGGCGCAGTTATACTTGCCCGCTTTTCTGGCCGGCCGGCCGTCATTCCGCCCGCAGGACACCACATGGACAGCATCAATTCCCGTATCGCCAACGAGCTGGGCGTGCGCCCGCAACAGGTCGCCGCCGCCGTGGCGCTGCTCGACGAAGGCTCCACCGTTCCCTTCATCGCCCGCTACCGCAAGGAAGTCACCGGCAGCCTCGACGATACCCAGCTGCGTAACCTCGAAGAGCGCCTGCGCTACTTGCGCGAGCTGGACGAGCGCCGCGTCTCGATCCTTGCCAGCATCGAGGAACAGGGCAAGCTGACCCCCGAGCTCAAGCGCGAGATCGACCTCGCCGACACCAAGACCCGCCTCGAAGACCTCTACCTGCCCTACAAGCAGAAGCGCCGCACCAAGGGCCAGATCGCCCTGGAAGCCGGTCTCGGCGAGCTGGCCGATGCGCTGTTCGGCAATCCCGAGCTCGCCCCTGAACAGGAAGCCGAGCGCTTCATCGACGCCGAGAAGGGCTTCGCCGATGTGAAGGCCGTACTTGAAGGTGCCAAGTACATCCTCATGGAGCGCTTCGCCGAAGACGCCGACCTGCTGGCCAAACTGCGCGAGTTCCTCAAGCACAACGCCACCCTCAGCGCCCGCGTGGTGCCGGGCAAGGAGAACGAAGGCGCCAAGTTCAGCGACTACTTCGAGCATGACGAAGTGCTCAAGAACACCCCTTCGCACCGTGCGCTGGCGATCTTCCGCGGCCGCAACGAAGGCATCCTCAGCGTAAGCCTCAAGGTCGGCGATGAAGTGCCCGGCAGCATGCACCCGGGCGAAGGCATGATCGGCGAACGCTTCGGCATCGCCAACCGCGGTCGTGCCGCCGACAAGTGGCTGGGCGAAGTGGTGCGCTGGACGTGGAAGGTCAAGCTCTACACCCATCTGGAAACCGATCTGCTCGGCGAGCTGCGCGACAAGGCCGAGGATGACGCCATCGGCGTCTTTGCCCGCAACCTGCATGACCTGCTGCTCGCCGCGCCGGCTGGCCCGCGTGCGACTCTGGCGCTGGACCCGGGCCTGCGCACCGGCTGCAAGGTCGCGGTGGTCGACGCCACCGGCAAGCTGCTGGAAACCGCCACCGTCTACCCGCACGCCCCGCGCAACGACTGGGACGGCACCCTGGCGATCCTCGCCAAGCTGTGCGCCAAGCATGCGGTCGACCTGATCGCCATCGGCAACGGCACCGCCAGCCGCGAGTCGGACAAGCTGGCCGGCGAGCTGATCAAGAAGGTGCCGGGTCTCAAGCTCACCAAGATCATGGTCAGCGAAGCAGGCGCCTCGGTGTATTCGGCTTCGGAACTGGCGGCCAAGGAGTTTCCCGATCTGGACGTGTCCCTGCGTGGCGCTGTGTCCATTGCCCGCCGCCTGCAGGACCCGCTGGCCGAGCTGGTGAAGATTGACCCCAAATCCATCGGCGTCGGTCAGTACCAGCACGACGTCTCCCAGCTCAAGCTGGCGCGTTCGCTGGACGCAGTGGTCGAGGACTGCGTGAATGCCGTCGGCGTCGATGTGAATACCGCTTCCGCTGCCCTGCTGGCGCGTATCTCCGGTCTCAACTCGACGCTGGCGCAGAACATCGTGCAGTTCCGCGATGCCAACGGTGCGTTCAAGTCGCGCAGCGAGCTGAAGAAGGTACCGCGGCTGGGCGACAAGACCTTCGAGCAGGCCGCCGGCTTCCTCCGCGTGATGAATGGCGAGAACCCGCTGGACGCCTCGGCGGTGCACCCGGAAACCTATCCGCTGGTCAAGCGCATCGCTGCCGATACCGGGCGCGATATCCGCTCGCTGATCGGCGACTCGGCGTTCCTCAAGCGGCTCGATCCGAAGCAGTTCACCGATGAGAGCTTCGGCCTGGTGACCGTCAGCGACATTCTCCAGGAGCTGGAAAAGCCCGGCCGCGACCCGCGCCCGGAGTTCAAGACTGCCGAATTCCAGGATGGCGTCGAGAAACTCAGCGATCTGGAGCCGGGCATGGTGCTCGAAGGCGTGGTGACCAACGTGACCAACTTCGGTGCCTTCGTCGACATCGGCGTGCATCAGGACGGTCTGGTGCACATCAGTGCGCTGTCGGAGAAGTTCGTCAAGGACCCCTACGAGGTGGTCAAGGCCGGCGACATCGTCAAGGTCAAGGTCATGGAAGTGGACATCCCGCGCCAGCGCGTCGGCCTGTCCATGCGCATGAGCGATACGCCCGGCGCCAAGACCGATGGGCCGCGGGGCGGACAGTCCCGTGGAGCTGGCGGACAGCCACGCGGCAACGCGCCGCGCAGTGAGCGTCATGCCAAGGAAGACAAGCCGGCACCGGCCAACGCCGCCATGGCCGCGCTGTTCGCCAACGCCAAGCAGCTGAGGAAGTAAGCATGAGCGTTCAAGTCGAGGCGGTGGGCAGCTCCAGCGCCTTCGGCCGCCTGCTCGGCCTGGAAATTCACCAGGTCGGCAACGGCGAGGCGGTGCTCGGCCTGACCATGCACGATGGCTTGCGCAATCTGCATGGCAAGCTGCACGGTGGCGCGTTGTTCTCGCTGATCGACACCGCCATGGGCCAGGCCAGCCACAGCCTCGGCGATGGCTCGCCGAACAGCGTGACGCTGGAATGCAAGGTCAACTACATCCGCCCGGTGAGCGACGGCGAGCTGCGTTGCCGCGCCTGGGTGGTGCATGGCGGCCGGCGCACCCAGGTGCTGGAAGCCGAGGTCCATCAGGGCGAAAAACTGATCGCCAAGGCCCAGGCGACCTTCGCCTGCCTCTAGTGGCCGTTCGCGGAGCCGGCACGCGTCGACAGCGGTCGAAGCAACGCTGCCTCTTGTGAAGCGGCGCTTCCATCCCCATATTGGGCCGACTGTCGCGTGAAGGAATCCACAAGTTGAGCGCACTTCTCTCCCATCGCCTGGCATTGCTGGCCGAGCCCACCCACCTGCCACTGCTCAGCCAATGCCTGCACGGGATCGAACGCGAATGCCTGCGCGTCGACGCTCGCGGCCAGCTGGCGATGACGCCGCACCCCATCGCGCTGGGTTCGGCGCTGACTCACCCGCAGATCACCACCGATTATTCGGAAGCGCTGCTGGAGTTCATCACCGGCACCGACCAGGACCCGCAGAACACCCTGGCCGAACTCGAAGCGATCCACCGCTTCACCTATGCCAAGCTCGACGACGAATTCCTCTGGAGCCCTTCGATGCCCTGCCCGCTGCCAAGCGAGGCGGACATCCCGATCGCCGAATACGGCAGCTCCAATATCGGCCGGCTCAAGCACGTCTACCGCCAGGGTCTGGCCCTGCGCTACGGCAAGACCATGCAGTGCATCGCCGGCATCCACTACAACTTCTCGCTGCCCGAGGCGCTGTGGCCGGTGCTGCAGGCCGATGACGGCGACGCAAGTTCGGCGCAGGACTACCGTTCGACGCGCTACATCGCGGTGATCCGCAACTTCCGCCGTTACAGCTGGCTGCTGATGTACCTGTTCGGCGCGTCGCCGGCGCTGGATGCCGGTTTCCTGCGAGGGCGTGCGCATCAGCTGGAATCCCTCGACGCCGACACCCTGTATCTGCCTTACGCCACCAGCCTGCGCATGAGCGACCTGGGCTACCAGAACAACGCCCAGGCCGGCCTCACGCCCTGCTATGACAACCTGGAAAGCTACACCGAAAGCCTCTTCCGCGCCGTGTCCACGCCGTACGCCCCCTATGCGGCGATGGGCATCAAGGATGCCGCCGGCAACTGGCAGCAGCTCAACACCAACGTGCTGCAGATCGAAAACGAGTACTACTCCAACATCCGTCCCAAGCGCGTCACCGCCACCGGCGAGCGCCCGCTGCAGGCCCTGCGCGCCCGCGGCATCCAATACATCGAAGTGCGCTGCCTGGACATCAATCCATTCCTGCCGCTGGGCATCGACGCCAGCGAAGCGCATTTCCTCGATGCCTTCCTGCTGTTCTGTGCCCTGAATGACAGCCCCTGCCTTGCCGACGGCGAATGCGGCGTGGCCACCGACAACTTCCTCAAAGTGGTCAAGGAAGGCCGTCGGCCAGGACTCGAACTGCAACGCTGCGGCGAGAACGTGCTGCTGAGCGACTGGGCCAGGCAACTGCTCGACGAGATCGCTCAGGTCGCTGCCCTCCTCGATCGCAGCCATGGCGACGCTCGCCACGCCACGGCGCTTGCCGAGCAACGGGCCAAGGTCGCCGACAGCAGCCTGACGCCCTCGGCGCGCGTGCTCGACGAGCTGCGCCGCAACGGCGAGAGCTTCAGCCAGTTCGCCCTGCGCCAGACCCGGGCTCATGCCGACTACTTCCGCAGCCGGGCTCCGAGTGCCGCCGAGCTGGCGCAGTTCGAAGCCGCCGCACGGCAGTCCCTGGAGCGGCAGGCCGCAATGGAAGCGGCAGACGAACTGGATTTCGACAGCTTCGTCGCCGAATACCAGCGCAGCCTCAGCCTCTGACTGCCAGCCATCATCAGCCAGGCTTATAGGGCGTCATAGACGCTCTAGCCTAAGCGCCGCGTGGGCAGCCCCGCGCGGCGACGCCGCTCTACGAAATTTTCCCCGCCCAGCTTCGCTCTAACGTCCGGTCATGCGTACATCCGGGGCGCCTCGCCGCGTCTGCCCGGTCGACCGAAACAAGCCAGAACAACAACAAAAAGAGGTGCGTTATGTCCCTGCATTCGATGCTGCGCCGCCTGCGTGGCACATCCGTCGCCGTCCTGCTGGGTAGTCTGCTGGGGTTGAGCCAGCCTGCCACCGTCGACGCCGCCAGCCCCCCGATCGCCGGTGCGATCAGCGGCGGCGGGCCGGCACTCTCGGCCCTGCGCTACGACCTGACCATCACATCCTTCGATGGCACCCCGCTAGCAGTCACTGTCTTCCAGCCTGCACTGAGCAAAGGCCAGGCCGCGCCACTGCTGATGTACAGCCATGGCTGGGGCGGCAGCCGTTCCACCGATCTCAGCGAAAGCGACTCGCTAACCGCCACGGCACGCAAGGCCTGGGAGAACGGCTACTTCGTCATGACATTCGACCAGCGCGGGTTCGGCGAAAGCGGCGGTCGGGCTAACGTTCAGGATCCGCAGATCGAAGGACGCGACATCAAGACCCTGCTCGACTGGGCCGAGGGCGCGCTGACGCCGCATTTGGCCTATCTGCGTGGCGACCCGCTGGTGGGTGGCATCGGTCTGAGCTACGGCGGCGGCTTCCAGCTGATCGGCGCAGGTGTCGATCCGCGCTTCGATGCGCTGGTGCCGATGATCACCTGGAATGACCTGTCCTACAGCCTGACGCCCGGCACGGTTCCGAAAACCCTCTGGCTGACCTTCCTCAGCGCGATCGCGATCAACGACCAGGCGCCCTGGGTCACTCAGGCCTACGCCCAGTCGCTGGGCGGCAACGTCGACGAAAGCACCCGCCAGCGTCTGGCCGGTCACGGCCTCGGGGCATTCTGTGGCATGAACACGCCACGGGTGGATGCCTTCATCATTCAGGGCATCAACGACACCCTGTTCAACGGCAACGAGGCGGTGTGGAACTACAACTGCCTGCGCGAAGCCGGCAATGATGCCTATCTGCTGATGTCCGACGGTGGCCACGTACTGCCGGGCCTGCAGATCGGCCAGATCGGCTCGGTGGCCGCCCAGGTGCGCTGCGGCGCGCAGGACTATCAGGTCGCTGATCTGGCGTATGGCTTTCTCGATGGCAAGCTGCGCAAGCTGCAACAGCGCATCGAGATGCCGCGGGTGTGCTTCACCCAAGGCAACGAGCACGGCGTGATTGGCGATGAGGTCATGCGCGGCGGCCAGCGCTTCGCCACGCAGAGCGGCAGTCTGCTGGTCGGTCCGCCGTCCATCGATCTGGTGCTGAACCTGCTGCGCAAGCTCGATCCGGCGACGCTGTCGGACGTCCTCAGCCGCGTCTCGGCAGACGCGGTACGCGTACTGCTCGGGGCGCTGAGCGGGATCGGTTCCGGCAGTCCGGATCAGGTCAGCAAGATCCTCACCGAACTGGTCACCACGCTGCCTCCGCATCTGATCGCCGAACTCGGTACCGCACCACGCTTCGTGCCGCTGTACCAGGCCAGTGGCGAGCAGACCCTGGCAGGCATTCCCCTGGCAGACTTCAAAGTGGAAGGTCTCGGCAAGCTGGATCCGCGCGTGTTCGTCGGCATCGGTGTGAAGCGCATGGGCAGCGGCCGCACCGAACTGCTGAACGATCAGGTGCTACCGCTGCGCGGAGTCGGCAGCCGACAGACCGAGCTGATCGGCGTCAGCACGCGCCTCAATCACGGCGATCAGGTGGGGCTGATGCTTTATGGCTTCCATCCCCAGTACACGCTGAGCTTCTCCCGCGTACCGAGTACCGTGCAACTGAGCGGAACGGTCGAACTGCCCCTGCACTGACGGAAAAGGCGGGCCCATGGGCCCGCCTTCGGTTCAGAGCGGCTTCTCGAAGATCTTCGAGTTGCGCTGGAAGTTGTACAGCGAGGCGCGCGCGGCCGGCAGGCGATCGACGCTGATCGGCTCGAAGCCACGCTCGCGGAACCAGTGCGCGGTACGGGTGGTGAGGACGATGAGTTTCTTCAACCCCAGCGCCCGGGCGCGCTCCTCGATGCGTTCGAGCAGCTCGTCGCCGCGCCCGCCGTGACGGTACTCCGGATTGACCGCCAGACAGGCCAGCTCGCCGGCATCCGAATCGGCGATCGGATAAAGCGCCGCGCAGGCGATGATCAGCCCGTCGCGCTCGACGATGCTGAACTGCTCGACTTCCCGCTCCAGCACTTCGCGCGAGCGCCGTACCAGAATGCCCTGCTCTTCCAGTGGCGTGATCAGATCGATGAGACCGCCGACGTCCTCGATGGTCGCCTCGCGCAGCTGCTCGAACTGCTCCTGGGTCACCAGCGTGCCGCCGCCATCGCGGGTGAACAGTTCGTTGAGCAAGGCTCCGTCGTCGGCATAGCTGACCACATGACTGCGCCGCACACCGCCGCGGCACGCCTGCGCGGCGGCATCCAGCAGCTCGGCCTGGTACTGGCTGCCGAGGCGCTCGACGTAGGCCGGGATCTGTTGCGGGCGCAGCTCGCGCACCAGCTTGCCGCTCTCGTCGAGCAGGCCGGGCTCGGCGCCGTAGAGCACCAGCTTGTCGGCCTGCAGATCGATGGCCGCACGGGTGGCAACGTCTTCGCAGGCGAGGTTGAAGATCTCCCCGGTCGGCGAATAACCCAGCGGCGAGAGCAACACGATGGTGCGCTCGTCCAGCAATCGGCCGATGCCCTTGCGGTCGATACGGCGCACCTCGCCGGTGTGATGCAGGTCGACGCCATCGAGCACGCCGATCGGCCGCGCGGTAACGAAGTTGCCACCGGCCACGCGCAGCCGCGCGCCCTGCATCGGCGAGGCAGCCATGTCCATCGACAGACGTGCCTCGAGGGCGATGCGCAGCTGCCCGACCGCGTCGATCACGCATTCCATGGTCGGCGCATCGGTGACGCGCAGGTCGCGGTGGAAGCGCGGCTCGATGCCTCGCGCGGCCAGGCGCGCCTCGATCTGCGGACGCGAGCCGAACACCAGCACCAGGCGCACGCCGAGGCTGTGCAGCAGCACCAGGTCGTGGACGATGTTGGCGAAGTTGGCATGCTCCAGGCCATCGCCCGGCAGCATGACAACGAAGGTGCGGTCACGGTGCGAATTGATGTAGGGCGAGGAGTCGCGAAGCCAGGTGACGTAGTCGTGCATGAAAAAGCCTTCGTGGCGGTCTTGTTCGTCTGAAAGTAATCAGTTCGGGGCGGTCTGCGGCTGCAGGCAGTAGTGCTCGATCATCCGACGCAGCAGCTGCAGGGTCGGCTCGATGCGGTCGAGTTGCAGGTACTCGTCGGGCTGGTGCGCGCAGGCGATGTCACCCGGGCCCAGCACCAGCGTTTCGCAGCCGAGCTGCTGAAGATAAGGCGCTTCGGTGGCAAACGCCACCGCCTCGGCACGGTGACCGGTGAGACGCTCGGCCAGGCGCACCAGCTCGCTTTGCGCGGCCTGCTCGAACGGCGGCACCGCGGGGAACAGCGGCGCCAGGTCGATCTTCACCTGATGCTGCTCGGCCAGTGGCTGCAACCGCTGGCGGATGCTGGCACGCAGCTGTTGCGGGTCCATGCCCGGCAGCGGGCGCAGGTCGAACTCCAGCGAACACTGGCCGCAGATGCGGTTGGGGTTGTCGCCGCCGTGGATGCAGCCGAAGTTGAGTGTCGGCTTGGGCACGTCGAACAGCGGATTGTCGTATTCGCCCTGCCACTGCCGGCGCAGCGTCATCATCTCGCCCATCACGCCGTGCATCGCCTCCAGGGCACTGTGGCCGTAGGCCGGATTCGACGAATGACCGCTCTGCCCGAGGATGTCGATGCGCTCCATCATGATGCCCTTGTGCAGGCGTACCGGGCGCAGGCCGGTGGGCTCGCCGATCACCGCGGCGCGCCCGAGCGGCTTTCCGGCTTCGGCCAGGGCACGGGCGCCGGACATCGAGCTCTCTTCATCGCAGGTGGCGAGAATCAGCAATGGGCGGCGGAACGGCTGCTCCAGCAGCGGCCGAACCGCCTCGATGATCAGGGCGAAGAAACCCTTCATGTCACAGCTACCCAGGCCGTACCAGCGGCCGTCGGCCTCACGCAGCCTGAGCGGATCGGACGTCCACAACCCGGCATCGAACGGCACGGTATCGCTGTGCCCGGCCAGCACCAGCCCGCCCGGGCCGCTGCCGTAACTGGCCAGCAGGTTGAACTTGCCGGGCGCCACTTCCGGCGTTTCGCAGGCAAAGCCCAGCTCACCGAGCCAGGCCGCGAGCAGCTCGATCACCGGGCGGTTGCTCTGGTCCCAGCCAGGCTGCGTGCAGCTGACCGAAGGTGCCGCGAGGAGCTGCGCGAACTGCTCCTTGAACGAGGGAATAGGCACCGCTTACCTCCGTGATGCAATCGGAACGAGCCTGCAGTGAAGCATGAAACGCGCCACGGCGGGACCCGCAAACGAAAACGCCCCGTCAGATCGACGGGGCGTTTCGGCAGTCACGAGCCGCGCGAGGCGTCAGGTGAAGATGGCGCGCAGAATGAGGAAGAACACGATGGCCAGGCCGGCACCCACCGGCAGGGTCACCAGCCAGGACATGAAGATCTTGCCGACCACCCCCAGATTCAGCGCACCGATACCGCGAGCGATACCCACACCGAGCACCGCACCGACCAGCGTATGGGTGGTGGACACCGGCAGGCCGATGGCCGAGGCGCCGACCACGGTGGTGGCAGTAGCCAGTTCGGCGGCGAAACCGCGGCTTGGCGTCAGCTCGGTGATCTGCTTGCCGATGGTGGCGATCACCTTGTAACCGTAGGTCGCCAGGCCGATGACGATACCGATCGCGCCCAGCAGCAGCACCCAGCCCGGCACAGCGGCCTTGGCACCAATGGCGGCAGTACCTTCCGACTGCAGCACGCCAACCACTGCCGCCAGCGGACCCACCGCGTTGGCCACATCATTGGAGCCGTGGGCGAAGGCCATGGAACAGGCGGTGAAGATCATCAGTACGGCGAAGACCTTCT
Organism: Pseudomonas songnenensis; assembly: GCF_003696315.1. Classification (GTDB taxonomy): domain Bacteria; phylum Pseudomonadota; class Gammaproteobacteria; order Pseudomonadales; family Pseudomonadaceae; genus Stutzerimonas; species Stutzerimonas songnenensis. The sequence goes on from NZ_RFFN01000003.1 coordinate 406,566, forward strand.
CCACGCTGGAGAAGTGGAACGCCTTGTCGGCTTCCACGTCGACCTTGATCCGCGTCAGCAAGGCGATACCGATCAGCATCACCAGTGCGCCGACGCCGACCGCCAACATGAAGCTCTGCCCGCTGCTCAGGTCCAGGCCGATGTGCTTGAGGCCCTTGGAAAGGGTCATCAGCGCAACCATGAAACCGGTGAGGAACATGTACAGCGGCACGAAACGCTTGGCGTTCTGGAACGGCTCATCGGTATCGATGATCAGGCGCTGCACGCTGATGAACAGACCGAAGGCGATGGTGCCCGAGAGCATGGGCGAGACGACCCAGCTGGCGACGATGGGGCCCACGCCGCTCCAGTGCACCGCATCCACCGAAATGCCCACCGCGGCGAAGCCGATCACGGCACCGACGATGGAGTGCGTGGTCGATACCGGCCAGCCCTTGACCGAGGCGATCAGCAGCCAGGTACCGGCTGCCAGCAGTGCCGACATCATGCCCAGCACCATCAGTTCCGGCGGAATGGCCGACGCGTCGACGATGCCGCTCTTGATCGTTTCGGTGACCTGGCCACCGGCCAGATACGCGCCGCAGAACTCGAAGACCATCGCCACGACGATCGCCTGCTTGATGGTCAGCGCGCGGGAGCCTACCGAGGTGCCCATGGCGTTGGCCACGTCGTTGGCGCCCACGCCCCAGGCCATGAAGAAACCGAACATGCAGGCGAGCACCAGGAGTACGAAGCCGTAATCCGCGATAAAGGACATAAGAATTACCTGTTGAACCCAGAAAGGACGCTGGCGCCTTAGCGCGCCAGCAATTGTTCCAGACGGTTGCCGACGCGCTCGGCGCGGTCGGCTACATCACCGATCCATTCGATGATCTTGTAGAGAAAGATCACGTCGACTGCTGGCAAGTCCTTTTCCAGATTGAACAGGGCACGGCGAACCGTGATCTGCATGCGGTCGGTTTCACGCTCGATTTCCTCGAGCTCCTCGACCATTTTTTCGACGAGAGTGGCTTCGCGGCCGCTGAAGCCGGTTTCCAGCAGCGAGTCCAGCTCTTTCAACGCCTTGAGCGCCTGGGCGCTGGCGTCGACGGTGCGCTGAACATAAGCCAGCATCTGCGGTTGCAGCGGCTGCGGGATGGTCATGCAGCGGCCCAGCATCAGGCCGGCGATGTCCTTGGCACGATTGGCGATCTTGTCCTGTACACTCAGCAGATCAAGAAGATCGGAACGCGGCACCGGCAGAAACAGGCTTTTCGGCAGGTGCTGACGGACGCTCTTCTTCAGCTTGTCGGCCTCGTTTTCCAGCTGCGCCATCTGCTGCTGGATCTGCTCGACCTTCTCCCAGTCTTCGGCCATGACCGCCTGGAACAGCGGTACCAGGTTCGCCGCACACTCATGCGACTTGGCCATATGCTGCTGCATCGGGCCGATTGGCGAACGTCCGAACAAGCTGACGAAAGGATTGACTGGCATAGGGTAAAGCCCCGGCTTGAAAGAGGCGGCAAGTATACGGACAGGCCATCACGCCTGCTACCGTGTGTCATCAGGCGGCAACACCAACACATCATAGGCACCCAGTCGGCATCATGCAGAAAGAAACCGAAATCAAGCTACGCGCCAGCCGCGAAACCCTGCTCGCCCTGCGCGAACACCCGTTGCTGAAGAAGCGCAACAAGAGCGGCTGGTCGCGCCATGAGCTGTTCAACCAGTATTACGACACCGCCGACCGCGCGCTTGCCCAGGCCCGCGTCGCGCTGCGCTTGCGCCGCGATGGCGAGCAGTTCATCCAGACCTTGAAGAGCCGCGGTCAAAGTGTCGCAGGCCTTTCCGAGCGCAACGAATGGGACTGGTATCTGGACAAGGCCAAGCTCGACATCAAGAAGCTCGGCGACGACTGCTGGCCGGCCAGCCTCGCCGAACTGGACAAGAAGACCCTGAAACCGATCTTCACCACCGACTTCGTTCGCGAAAAGGCCGAGATCGCCTGGGGCCGTGGCAAGACCAGGGTGATCATCGAGGCCGCGCTGGACCTGGGCCAGGTCAAGGCCGGCAAGCAGTCCGAGGAGATCTGCGAGCTGGAACTCGAACTGCGCCAGGGCGATCCCGAAGCGCTGTTGGAGCTGGCCGCCGAGCTGGCTGCCGACCTGCCGCTGATGCCCTGCGATATCAGCAAGGCTGAACGCGGCTATCGCCTGCACGACGCGGATGGCTACAGCCTGCAACTGCCGGCACCGGAACTCGACGCCACGATGCCGCTGGACGATGCGGTGGTCGCCCTGGGCTGGCAGCTGCTGGGTAACAGCCAGCGCCTGGCCGAACAGTACCGTTTCAATGGCCGCTGGAAACTGCTCGGCGAATGGCTGCAGCAGCTGATCGAGTTGCGCGCGCTGCTCGGCAGCCTCGGCCAGGCCGCCCCGCGCGCCAGCAGCCGCGAACTGCGCGAGCTGCTCGACGCGCTGATCCAGGACTGGCGCCCGCGTGTCGAGGCCGGCCAGGACGACGAGGGTCTGCGCAAGGCTGCGCCAGGACAGTTCGCCGAAGAACTTGGGCAGACCCGCTGGGGCCTGCTGTCGCTGAAAACCTCGCTGTGGCTGCTGCAACGCAGTTGGACCGAAGGCCGCAACGCCCGTGGCGACCGCCAGGGTGCGGCCGAGCTGGGCAAATGGCTGCTGCATCTGCTGGCCGAGGAAGCCAAGGCGCTGCAACTTCCGCGTTACCAGCAGCAACCCGAGGACCTCGCCGAACAGAGCCCGCGCATGGAGCGTCTGCTGGTCTGGCTGCACATGGCGCGCAGCGTGCTGGAGCTGCCTGAGGTCGATCGTCTGTATGGCGAGCTGGCCAAATTGCATGAGTTGGCCCGGCAACCGCTGGTCGAGGACGCGCTGGAGCGGCGCGTCGAGCAGGCGCACCTGGTCTGGACGCTCAAGGCCTGGAAGCTGCTGGAGAAATAAACGCCAGGACCGAGCCGGCTGCACAAAGTTGAATCCCGGCGGCAGACAACGCCGGGTATTTAGCGGCAAGCTTGGATTTCCCCGCCGCCGCATCGAAGGAATCCCATGTCCGTGTTGAACGCCCCCGCCCAGGACCGCCCTCTCGATCTCAACGATCTGTTGCGCGAGCTGGTCGCCCAGGGGCGGGTCGCACAGGACAGCGCCGAGCAATGCCTGACGGTCCGCCGCAGCGCGGTGGCCAACCAGCAGCATCCGCTGGAATTCCTCGCCGCGCAGCAGCTCGACGACCTGCAGCGGCCGGGCAAGAAGCTCGATCTGGAAACGCTGACCGTCTGGCTGGCAGAGCGTGCCGGTCAGCCTTACCTGCGCATCGATCCGCTGAAGATCGACGTCGCTGCCGTCACCCCGCTGATGTCCTATGCCTTTGCCCAGCGCCACAGCATCCTCGCCGTGGCGGTGGACGCCAGCGCCGTGACCATCGCCAGCAGCCAGCCGTTCGTGCACGGCTGGGAAGCCAACCTGACCCACGTGCTCAAGCGGCCGATCAAGCGCGTGGTGGCCAACCCGACGGACATCCAGCGCTTCACCGTCGAGTTCTACCGCCTGGCCAAGTCGGTCAGCGGCGCCAGCGGCACGGACCAGAAGATCAGCGGCGTCGGCAACTTCGAGCAATTGCTCAACCTCGGCGCCAGCGATCAGGAGCCGGACGCCAACGACTCGCACATCGTCAATATCGTCGACTGGCTGTTCCAGTACGCCTTCCAGCAGCGCGCCAGCGATATCCACATCGAACCGCGCCGCGAGCAGGGCACGGTGCGTTTCCGTATCGATGGCGTGCTGCACAACGTCTACCAGTTCCCGCCGCAGGTCACGATGGCGGTGGTCAGCCGGCTGAAGTCCCTCGGCCGCATGAACGTCGCCGAGAAGCGCAAGCCGCAGGACGGCCGGGTCAAGACCAAGACGCCGGACGGCGGCGAAGTCGAGCTGCGCCTGTCGACACTACCGACCGCCTTCGGCGAGAAGATGGTGATGCGCATCTTCGACCCCGAGGTGCTGCTCAAGGGCTTCGACCAGCTGGGCTTTTCCGCCGATGACCTGCGCCGCTGGCAGAGCATGACCAGCCAGCCCAACGGCATCATCCTGGTCACCGGGCCGACCGGTTCGGGCAAGACCACCACGCTCTACACCACGCTCAAGCAGCTGGCCACGCCGGAGGTGAACGTCTGCACCATCGAGGACCCGATCGAGATGATCGAGGGCGCCTTCAACCAGATGCAGGTGCAGCACAACATCGAGCTGACCTTCGCCAGCGGCGTGCGCGCGCTGATGCGTCAGGACCCGGACATCATCATGGTCGGCGAGATCCGCGACCTGGAAACCGCGGAGATGGCCATCCAGGCCGCGCTGACCGGCCACCTGGTGCTCTCCACGCTGCACACCAACGACGCGCCCAGCGCGATCACCCGCCTCCTGGAACTGGGTGTACCGCACTACCTGCTCAAGGCCACCCTGCTCGGCGTCATGGCCCAACGCCTGGTGCGCACGCTGTGCCCGCACTGCAAGGCGCCGATGCAGCTCGATGCAGACGACTGGGCCGCGCTGACCAAGCCCTGGAACGCCCCGCTGCCGACCACCGCGCAGCAGGCGGTGGGCTGCCTGGAATGTCGCGACACGGGCTTCCGCGGCCGGGCTGGGGTTTACGAGATCATGCTGCTGAACGATGCGATCAAACCGCTGATCACCGCCGATACCGATATCGTTGCCCTGCGCCGCCAGGCCTTCAAGGACGGCATGCGCAGCCTGCGCCTGTCCGGTGCGCAGAAGATCGCCGCCGGCCTGACCACCGTCGAAGAAGTGCTACGGGTGACGCCGCAGAGCGAGCAGAAGTAAACACAGGAAAGCCGGGCAGGCCCCACGGGCCTGCCAGCAAGCGCCTGCTCAGCCCTGGGCCGCGGCGAGAATGCTCGCCACCTGATTGGGCTTGCAGTTGAGATACGCCGAAGACTGCAACCATTGCTGATCGGGGTACCAGGAGAACATGAACTGGCCGCCCTTGAGGCTATCGACCACCATCCGCGCCACTTCGGGGCGAACCGCCGGGCAACCCTGGCTGCGACCGATGCGGCCTTGGGTGGCGATCCAGGACGGATTCACGTAGTCGGCCGGATGAATGACGATGGCCCGTTCGCGGGCGCGATCGTTGATGCCCGGCTCCAGCCCGTCCATGCGCAGCGAGTAGCCATGTTTGCCGCTGTAGCTTTCGGCGGTGCGGAACAGACCTATGCTGGACTGGTGACTGCCAACCGTATTGGAGAACTGGGTGGCGTGGTTGTCGCCAGACTTCTGCCCGTGGGCGACCAGGTCCTCGAGCAGCAACTGCTCCTTCTCCAGATCGAATATCCACAGACGGCGTTCGCTGGAAGGCAGCGAGAAGTCGATCACCGCCAGACGCTGGGCAGCACTCGCGCCATTGTTGACCGCGCACTGCATGGCGGCGACCGCGTGGGTCAGCACCTGCTTATCGAGCTTCGGTGCCAGCCGGGCCAGGCTGTCGACCATCGGCTGATACGATGCGTTGGCCGCCCATACAGGCGAGACGAAGACGAAAAGACCTGCAGCCAGGCAGGCGCGTCGAAGCATGGACATCATGAGCAAGCAACCTCATCGGGCACGGCGTGACGACTTCCTGTCCGGCCGGCGCCTTATACTCGCCGCAGCAGCAGCGCACACGAAGCCGGGCGGGATGAACGGCACCCCATGTCCGGCGCGATATGTTTTTATGATTCGAGTGGCCAACGGCGCTGCCGCGGCCACAGCCTCACAAGGGCGCAGTCTAGCAGCGACCGGAACGGTCTGGAGCGAAACATTGGTTAAAAAATGTGCACCCCGCCTGGCCATCTGGCTCTGCCTCATCACGGGCGCAGCCGTCGCCGAGCCAGTCGTCAGCCAGCCGACGCCGCTGGCAGTGTCGCTGCAAAGCCTGCCGCAGAGCTGCCCGTCACTGTCGGGCACGCTTGAACCGGACACGCTGCAGCGACTCTCGGCGTTCTACCAGGCCGTGCATCATCAGCCGGTATGGAATGCCTACGCCATGCTCGACGGCCTGCTGCAGCAACTGGCATCACTGGCCGACGATGGCCTGGACCCCGCGCAGTATCAGCCGGAGCGCATTCGCGCGCAGTTGCAGCGATCCCCGTCCGCACCGCTGCAGCGCGAGTGCAGCGATATCCTCGCCAGCCATGCCTACCTTGAAGCGCTCTATCACCTGTCCCATGGCCGTCTGCGTCAGGCGGACGTCGAACCGATCTGGCGCGATCCCGACATGCCGGAACCCGATGACACCGAACAGCTGGTGCAGATCGCCGTACAGGGCCTCAGCGACCTGCCGAGCGCCTTCGATCGCGCCCGCCCGGAGCATGCGCTCTACCGCGATCTGCGCGCAGCTTATGCGGCCGCGCGTCAGAACCCGCTGCCAGCCTGGCGACCCCTGCCGACCGGCCCGACGCTACGACCGGGGATGAGCGATGCGCGGGTGCCCCTGCTGCGCGAACTGCTGCTCGCCGGCGCCGGCAGTACGCCCGCCATGGAGCTGCGTTACGACGACGAGCTGGTCGAAGCGGTGAAGGGCTTCCAGCTGCAACACGGGCTGGAGGATGACGGCATCGTCGGTGCCGCCACGCTGGCCGCACTGAACGTCAGCCCGGCCAGCCGCCTGGACCAGCTGCGCATCAACCTCGAGCGGTTGCGCTGGATCACTGGCGACCTCGAGCCACAGTCGCTGCTGGTGGATATCGCCGGCGCGCGGTTGATCTATTTCCGCGACAGCTGCCCCTTCTGGCAGACCCGTACCCAGGTCGGGCGCGAGGCGCGCCAGACACCGCCACTCAAATCACGAGTCACGCGCCTGACGTTGAACCCCACCTGGACGGTGCCACCGACCATCCTGCGTCAGGACAAGCTGCCCCTTATCCGTCAGGACGTCAGCTACCTGGCGCGCCATCAGATGCGCGTACTCGACGCACAAGGCAACAGCCTGGACCCGCATAGCGTCGACTGGAACAACCCGCACGGCATTCTCCTGCGCCAGGATGCCGGCCCGGACAATCCGCTTGGCCAGGTGGCCATCCGTTTCGCCAACCCATTCTCCGTGTACCTGCACGACACACCGAGCCAGCCGCTGTTCGATCGTGCCTCGCGAGCGTTCAGCTCCGGCTGCGTACGGGTTGAAGCCGCCATGCAGCTGGCTGATCTGCTGCTCGAGCCCGGCGAACGGGAAACCGTTGCCGCGCTGTTGCAGACCGGCAAGACGCACGAATATCGACTGGCACGCCCGACGCCGATCCTGATGGCCTACTGGACAGCCGACACCGACGAGAATGGCCACCCGGTATACCGCCCGGACATCTACAAGCGTGATGCCGCGCTGCTGCGGGCATTGAATGCCGCGCGGCGGCTTTAGCCAGAAAGCGGCCGGTCGGCCGGCCAAAGGCCGCGCCGTTCGTCGGGGATTTTCTCGCCCGCCGTCTGAACCTCGTGCCCTCGGCGTAGTCTTTTGCTGACCCCTCGACAGCGGCTCCCGCTGCCGGGGGGGTTCTTACGAGACCCGTCTGAATTACTCAGCGCCATGGACAGCCGAGCAGGACATTTTGAACGCCGATTACAGCGCCCCCGCAGCGACCTGGAACGAAGCTGAACGGCTGGCCGCACTGGCTCGCTATCCCGCGCTGGACGACGCCTCCGACGCGGACTTTGCCGAGCTCGCCGCCATGGCTGCGCAGCTGTGTGCCTGTCCGGCCGCAGCGATCCACTTCATCGATGCACAGCTCCAGCACTGCAAGGCCGCCATCGGCCTGGCGCAGCTGCCGCTGGCTCGCGAACGTGCGCTGTGCGCCGAGGCCATTTTGCAAGCTGGGCCGCTGGTGGTGCACTGTGCACCCGGCACGGCCAGCCAGCTGGAATTGCCGCGTTTCGCCGATGGCGAAATTGCCGGCTTCTATGCCGCAGCCATCTTGCGTGACGACAACGGCCTGCCGCTGGGCACCCTCTGTGTCTGCGATCGCCAGCCTCGCGAGCTGACCGCCGGCCAGGCCGCACAGCTGCAGGCCGTGGCACGGCAGGTAATGGCATTGCTGGAGTTGCGCCGGCTACGCGCCGAGGAGGAGCGCAGCCGGCAGATCATCGACAGCGCTCAGGATTACGCCATCCTCGCCACCGACGCGAACGGCTACATCACCAGCTGGAACAGCGGTGCCCAGTTGCTGCTCGGCTGGTCCGCCGACGAAGCCTTCGGTCAGCACGCCAGCCTGATCTTCACCGACGAGGACCGCGCACGGAAGGTCGACGAACAGGAGATGCGTGCAGCACTCGAGCATGGCCGAGCCATCGATGAGCGCTGGCACCAGCGCAGTGACGGCTCACGCTTCTGGGGCAGCGGCATCCTCACCCCCCTTCTGGCCGATGGCCGCCCGCGGGGGTTCGTGAAGATTCTGCGCGACCTCACCGAAAGCCGCTTGCAACAGGCCCGAACGCGCGAAACCGAAGAGCGCTACCGCACCCTGGTCGATCTCAGCCCACAGATGGTCTGGCAGTGCGATGCGCAGGGACAGTTGAGTTTCTGTAACAGCTACTGGTGCGAGTTCACCGGGCTCGACCAGGCGCAATCGCTCGGTGAAGGCTGGCTGGCCGCGATTGCAGCCAGCGAGCGCGAGGCAACTGCCGAGCAATGGCGGCAGGCCATGCGCCGTGAGCTGCCATGCCGGCTCGAGCTGCCGCTACAAGATGTCGATGGCAGCCTGCGCTGGTTTCAGGCCAATGCCGCCCCCGTCTACGACGCGGATGGCTGCCTGCTGCACTGGATCTGCGTGGCTCAGGACGTCGACAGTCGCCGGCGTTCGGAAATGCAGCGCCTGGAAAGCGAGGCCTTCACCCGTCTGCTGCTCGACTCGGCCAACGAAGGTTTCTACTCCATCGACCGCAGCGGGGCGGTCACCCTGTGCAACGATGCCTTCCTCAACCTGCTCGGCTTCACCAGCCGGGACGAGGTACTTGGCCGCCAGCTGCACCAACTGATCCACCATAGCCATCCCGACGGCAGCCCGTACCCGGCCCAGGACTGCCCGATCCAGCATACGGCGATCACCGGCGAACCCCGCCATGTCGAACACGAGCTGTTCTTTCGCGTCGATGGCAGCAGCCTGCCGGTGGAGTATCGCGTCGCGCCGATCTACCGCGACGGCGAGCTGCAGGGTGCGATCTGCACGTTCAGCGACATCAGCGAGCGTACCCAGCATCAGGCCCTGCAGGCCTTCCTGCTGGAACTGAGCGATTGCCTGCAGGCGGAAAACGAACGCGTCGATCTCTGCTGCGTGCTCGACGAACGCTTGGCGCGGCTGACCCGTTGCGACTGCATCGCCTGGGGCCATGTCGAGAATGACGAGCTGATCGTGCAGCAGGAGTGGCTTGCGGCGGACGCACCGAGCCGTCTGGGTCATCACAGGCTGCAGGCGGACGCCATGCAGCAGCTCACCCGGCTGCCGCATGAACACATCATCGTGCCCGATGCCGGACAGGCCCTGCACCAGAGCCTTGCCAGCGCCACGCTGCTGATCAGCGAGCTGCCGACCGTCGACGCCGCCAAGCCGCAGGCAGTGCTCATCTTCGCCCGCAGCCAGGCACAGCCCTGGAGCCCGGACGACATCGCCCTGGCTCGCGAAGTGCTGGAGCGCCTGCGTGGTACCGCCGAACGCATACGGGCGAACAAGGCACTGCGCGACGCGGAGCAGCGCATCAGCCTGGCCAACGAGATCGCCTCGATCGGCGTCTGGGAATACCGCGACAGCCAGCATTCATTGCACTGGGATACCCAGCTCAAGGCCATGGCCGGGATACCGCCCGACCAGCCGGGACTGGACGTGCACGAAATTCTTGCCCGGGTGCACCCGGACGATCGCGGCAAGCTGCTCAAGGCGCTGGGCGACACCCTGGCCGGCAAAGGCGACGGCGAGTTCCAGCTCGACTACCGCATCTTCGATACCCGCATCAACGAGTTCGTCTGGCTGGCCAATCGGGGTCGCCGGCTGTTGGACCCCAGCGGTGCGGTGCGCATTCTCGGCACCGCGCGCAACATCACCGCCGAACGCAAAGCAGCCGAGCGCATGCTGCGCATGAACGAGATGCTCGAAGAGCAGATCAGGGACCGCCAGCAGGCCGAGCAACGGCAAACGGCGCTGATCGAGCTGGGAGATCTGCTGCGCGAACAGCATGACAGCCAGACCATCGCCCATGCCGCGGTCAGCGTGATCGGTCGCACCACCGGTGCCTCGCGTGTCCTGTTCGCCAGCGTCGACGCCTCCAGCCAGCGTGCCACCATCGAGCGCTACTGGAGTGACGGCAGCTCCGACAGCAGCACCGAGGTGGTGAATTTCGCCGATTATGGCGACTTCTTTTACGACCTCCAGGAAAACGAACTGGTGGTCATCGAGGACGTGCTGCATGACGCGCGTACCGCCAGTCACGCCGAGAACTTCGCCGAAAGCCAGATACGCAGCCTCGTCTGCGTGCCGCTGTTCGAGCAGGGACGCATTTCCGCCGTGTTCATGCTGCTGGAGGAACAGCCGCGCGGCTGGTTCGACGACGACATCTCGTTCATCCGCGAAGTCGCCGACCGCGCCTGGACCGCCGACGAACGCATGCGTGCCGAACGCGCCCTGCGCGAAAGCGAGGAGCAGTTCCGCACCCTGGCCGACAACATGAGCCAGTTCGCCTGGATGGCCGATCCCGCCGGGCGCATCTACTGGTACAACAAGCGCTGGTACGACTACACCGGCACCACCAGCGAGGCCATGCGCGCCCTGGGCTGGCGCGCCGTGAACCACCCGGATCACCATGAGCGGGTCAGTGCCTCGATGAAGCGCGCCTTCGCCATCGGCTCGATCTGGGAAGAAACCTTTCCGCTGCGCGGCAAGGACGGCAAATACCGCTGGTTCCTCTCCCGTGCACTGCCGATTCGCGACGATTTCGGCCAGGTTACCCACTGGTTCGGCACCAATACCGACGTCACCGCCCAGGTCGCGGCCGAAGAGGCGCTACGCGAACTCAACGACAGCCTCGAGCGCCGCGTGGCAGAGCGGACCCGCGAGCTGGCCGCGATCAATAGCCGTCTGCATATCGAAATGGCCGAGCGCGAGCGCGCCGAGGATGCGCTGCGCCACGCGCAGAAGATGGAAGCCATCGGCCAGCTCACCGGTGGTCTGGCGCACGATTTCAACAACATGCTGACCGGTGTGCTCGGCGCCCTCGACCTGATCCAGCGGCGCGTTGCCAACGGCGTGACAGGCGATCTGGATCGCTACATCGACGCCGCGACCACCTCGGCCAACCGCGCCGCCGCGCTGACGCATCGCCTGCTGGCCTTCGCGCGGCGGCAGTCGCTGGACCCCAGGCCGGTGGATGTGAATTTGCTGGTCGTGTCGATGGAGGACATGCTGCGTCGCACCATGGGTGAGCATATCCAGCTGGAAGTCGAGCTGCAGGCCGATGCCTGGATCGCCTATACCGACGGCCATCAGCTGGAGAATGCGCTGCTCAATCTGGTGATCAATGCCAGAGACGCGATGCCCGACGGTGGGCGGCTCGGCGTCAACACCTGCAATGTGCGTATCCAGCGTCACCAGCCGGACGCACCGGAACCCGGCGATTACGTGGTGCTCAGCGTCACCGACAATGGCTCCGGCATGTCCGCGCAGACCATCGCCAAGGCATTCGATCCGTTCTTCACCACCAAGCCGATCGGCCAGGGCACCGGCCTCGGTCTATCCATGGTCTACGGCTTCGCCAAGCAGACCGGTGGTCACGTGCGCATCGACAGCAGGCTGGGTGAAGGCACCCGGGTCATCCTCTACCTGCCGCGTAACCTGGCCGACGATGATCGGCTGCCCGGGCCGCAGCAGCAGACGGAGGTGCCCAGCGCCATACACGGCGAGACCGTGCTGGTGGTGGAGGATGAAGCGGCGGTGCGCATGCTCGTCGTGGAAGTGCTGAACGAGCTCGGCTATCAGGTGCTTGAAGCCTGTGACGCCGGCAGCGCCCTGCCGTACCTGCACAGCGAGCAGCACCTCGATCTGCTGATCACCGATTTCGGCCTGCCGGGCCTCAACGGACGGCAGCTGGTGGAAAGTGCCCGCCAGCACCGTCCCGAGCTGAAGGTGCTGTTCATCACCGGCTACGTGCCGGACGAGGAGATGCGCAACGACTTCCTCGGACCGGGCATGGACATCCTTCCCAAGCCGTTCAGCATCGACATTCTGGCTGCACGTATTCGCAAACTCATCGACGGCGCAAGCTGAGCGGCAACCGGAACTCTCGTCCGCGCATCGCACTCTCAGAAGTACGACAGCACGGAGGTTCCGCTCATGCGCAAGACACTTTTGGTGGCGTGCACCCTGGCCTTGGCCCCTATCGGCAGCGCCATGGCCGATGGCCTGGTACGTGACATCCTGTCCTCCGGGGCAACCACCGCATCGACCTACCTGACCTTCAAGGACAACAAGCTGGTGATCCCGGCGCGCGAAGAAGCGGGCAGCTTCGTCGCCAGCAACGGTGAGATCCGCGGTCCGTATCTGGAAGCCATGCTCAAGCAACTGCGCAGCGAACAGCCGCAACTGCAAGCGACCGACATGGAGCTGGCAAGCGCCATTCTGGCGGCCGAGCAGTCCCGCTGAACGGCGCGTACTGAACCATCCACCCACTTACGCGAGGACAGTTCATGAAGAAGAGCGCTTCCGCCGTCTGGCAAGGCGGCCTGAAAGACGGCAAAGGCACGATCACCACTGAAAGCGGTGCATTGAAGGACAATCCCTACGGGTTCAATACCCGCTTCGAAGGTGCACCTGGCACCAATCCGGAAGAGCTGATCGGTGCCGCTCATGCCGGTTGCTTCTCGATGGCGCTGTCAATGATGCTCGGCCAGGCCGGGCTCACGGCCGAACGCATCGACACTCGCGCGGAGGTCACGCTCGACAAGGATGGCGAAGGGTTCAGCATCACCGCGATCGACCTGACCCTCAAGGCCAGAATCCCGGGCGCGGACGAGGCGCAGTTCCAGCAGATCGCCAACCAGGCGAAGGAAGGCTGCCCGGTTTCCAAGGTGCTCAACGCCCGCATCAGGTTGAGCGCCACGCTGGAGGGCTGACCGGCGGAACAGGCGGCTCAACCGATTCCGCTGACGCATAAAAAAACGCCACCCCGTAGCCGGGGTGGCGTTTTTGCATCCAGCCGAATCAGCCGCGGATGTTGTAGATGTCTTTCTCGTTCAGCTCGGCATACTCATACAGCCGCTTGAGATAGGCGCTCTGCTGCTCCCACACCTTGGACGCGACCGGGTCCGCCTTGGCGGAAGCATCCACCACTTCAGCGGCCACCTGCTTGAGACGCGCCAGCACTTCGTCCGGCAGGCGACGCACTTCCACACCCTGCTCGCGCAGCTGCTCAAGCGCTTCCATGTTCTTGGCGTTGTAGTCGTCGAGCATGTCGCCGTTGACGTCGCGGGCAGCGGCACGAACGATGGCTTTCAGATCATCCGGCAGCGTGTCCCAGGCCTTGAGGTTGACGTCCAGCTCGAAGGTGACGTTCGGCTCCTGCCAGCCTGGCGTGTAGTAGTACTTGGATGCCTTGTGCAGGCCCAGCGCCAGATCGTTGTATGGGCCGATCCATTCGGTGGCGTCGATCGCACCGGTCTGCAGGGCAGTGAAGATCTCACCGGCCGGCATGTTCACCACGGTCCCGCCCATCTTGGTCAGCACTTCGCCGCCAAGACCCGGGGTGCGCATCTTCAGACCCTTGAAGTCATCGACCGAGTTGATTTCCTTGTTGAACCAGCCCGCGGTCTGCACGCCAGTGGCACCACAGGCCATCGGCAGCACGCCGTAGGGCTTGTAGACCTCTTCCCAGAGCTGCATGCCGCCGCCACGATGCAGCCAGGCATTCATTTCCTGAGCGTTCGGGCCGAACGGCAGGGCGCAGAAGAACTGCGCAGCCGGCACCTTGCCCTTCCAGTAGTACGGCGCGCCATGGCCCATTTCGGCTGTGCCACGCGATACCGCGTCGAATACTTCGAGCGCCGGAACCAGTTCGCCTGCGGCGTAGACCTTGATCTTCAGCCGGCCACCGCTCATCTCGTTGACCAGATTGGCGAAGCGCTCGGCACCCACGCCGACACCTGGGAAGTTCTTCGGCCAGGAGGTGACCATCTTCCAGTTGAATGTCTGCTGCTCGGCCTGCTTGCTGTCGCCCGCTACCGGCTTGTCGCTCTTGTCGTTGCAGCCGGCCAGGGCGGTGGCCGCCAGGCCTACGCCAGCGGCGGTGAGAATGTCACGACGTTTCATGCGGTTACTCCTTGTTATTTGTTCTTATTGCGCAACGGCAAGGCCACGCTTTTCTTGCCGGACCGCCGCGTTCTTTTCATTCCGTGTACGCCCAAGCCACGCTGGCTGCGGACGCATGCGGCGAAACCTGCGCCGGATGCGCAGACGGCATTCCGGGCTCGACTAACATTAGAGCCTCCGGCGCCTCAAGCCTAGCGTATAAGCTAAAAGTCGTAGGCCGATTGCTGCCAAGCGCCAGTGCTGCAAGAATCGCCGCTCCCGCCAACCTTGCGTCTACTAAGAAGGACTACAAATGTCCCACAGCCCCTCGCCCTTGCTGCGCGTGGCTGGCCTCATCGATGCGTGCAACATGCGCCTCGGCCAGTTATGTGCCTGGATCACCCTGTTTCTTGTCATCGGCACCGCCATCGTGGTGGTGCTGCGCTACGGTTTCGGTATCGGCGCAATCGCCCTGCAGGAAGCGGTCATGTACGGCCATGCGCTGGTGTTCATGGGCGCCGCCGCCTGGACCCTGCAGCGCAACGGCCATGTTCGCGTCGACATCTTCTATCAGAAGTTCAGCGGCCGTCGGCAGGCGACCGTAGACGGCGTCGGCCACCTGCTGTTCCTGCTGCCGGTATGCCTGTTCCTCGGCTGGAACAGCTGGGACTACGTCAGCAACTCATGGTCGACGCTGGAGGGTTCGAATGAGTCTGGCGGGCTGAAGTTCGTCTACCTGCAGAAGAGCATCATCCTGCTGCTGGTCGGCAGCCTCGCCCTGCAGGCCGTTTCTGACCTGATCAAGGTGGGCTACCGCATCGCCGGCCGACTGCCGGAAGCGGAGGTGAAGCATGGCTGAGTTCATGGCCATTCTGCTGTTCATCAGCATCTGCTTCGCCCTGATGTCGGGCTACCCGGTCGCCTTCACCCTCGGCGGCATGGCGCTGCTGTTCGCCGGTATCGGCGTGGTCACCGGCTCCTTCGACGTCGGTTACCTGCATGCCCTGCCGAATCGCATTTTCGGCATCATGAACAACCAGACGATGCTGGCAGTACCTTTGTTCGTCTTCATGGGTGTGATGCTGGAGAAATCCCGCGTCGCCGAAGACCTGCTGGAGTCGATGTCGCGGCTGTTCGGCACCATGCGGGGCGGCCTGGCGATCTCCGTCTGCGTGGTCGGCGCACTGCTCGCTGCCAGTACCGGCATCGTCGGCGCCACCGTGGTGACCATGGGCCTGCTGGCGCTGCCGACCATGCTGCGCCGCGGCTACGATCCGGCCATCGCCACCGGCACTCTCGCGGCTACCGGCACGCTCGGACAGATCATCCCGCCATCGATCATCCTGGTTCTGCTCGGGGATGTGATGTCCAGTGCCTTCCAGCAGGCGCAGCTGAAGATGGGCATCTTTTCGCCCAAGACCGTCTCGGTCGGTGACCTGTTCGTCGGCGCACTGATTCCGGGCCTGGTGCTGGTCGGCATGTACATCCTCTACCTGATCGCCGTCGCCATCTTCCAGCCGAAGAAGCTGCCCGCCCTGCCGCAGGAAGAGCTGGGGCCGATCGAATGGGGCAAGCTGATCGGTGCGCTGCTGCCACCGCTGGCGCTGATCACCGCAGTGCTCGGCTCGATTCTCGCCGGCTACGCCACGCCGACCGAGGCCGCCGCCATCGGCGCGCTGGGCGCGACGCTGCTGTCGATCGCCAAGGGCCAGCTGAATTTCAGCCAGCTCAAGCAGGTCGCCTTCGGCACCACCGAGATCACCTCGATGGTGTTCCTGATCCTCATCGGTGCTTCGCTGTTCTCCCTGGTATTCCGCGGCTTCGGTGGTGAAGCGCTGATCGAGGATGCCCTGCACTCGCTGCCTGGCGGCGTGCTTGGCGCCTTCCTGGTGGTGATGCTGGTCATCTTCCTGCTGGGCTTCATCCTCGATTTCATCGAGATCATCTTCGTCGTGGTGCCCATCGTCGGCCCGATCCTGCTCGCCATGGGCCTGGACCCGGTGTGGCTCGGTGTGATGTTTGCGATCAACCTGCAGACGTCATTCCTCACCCCGCCGTTCGGCTTCTCGCTGTTCTACCTGCGCGGCGTCACGCCACGCAGCGTACCTACCAGCGTGATGTACAAAGGCGTACTGCCGTTCATCATGATCCAGATCGGCATGCTGGTGGTGGCGTACATGTGGCCGGGAATCGTCACCTGGCTGCCTGAGCAGGTCTACGGCAAGTAATAGCCCAGCAACGCCCGTCCACGACGGGCGTTGTGCTTTCTGCAGTACCGTCCCGCTACAATCGGCTCCCAGTCGAACGCCTGCCCCCGACGATGTCCACAGCCCCCAGCCTGCACGAGCGCTTCCATGCGCTGGACCGTTTCCTCACCGAGCATCAGTCGCTGTGGCGGCCGCGTCCGTTCGTCTGCCGAACACTGCCTTGGGAAGCCGATTACCGCGAACTCGCCGGCTGGCTCCGTGCCCGCTCGCTCGCCGATGCCGAGGCTGCGCACAATCAACCGGCCACTCTGGCGGCACCCGCTCCCTTCCCGCAACTGGCCGCCATTGCCCAGCGCCTGAGCCACACTGACGAGCTACCGGCCGACGACTGGCGACCCGCCGATCACCGGCAAAGCGTCGACGTGCCGGGACGCAAGTCGCTGCAGATCCAGGCATTCGGCGCGCGCCTGCGGTTTCGCGAAAAGCCGCTTCACTGGCTGGACTGGTGTGCGGGCAAAGGGCACCTCGGTCGTCATCTGGCTCGCGACGGAGCCGCTCTGACGTGTCTGGAATGGGATGAGTCCCTGGTCGAAGCGGGCGCGCAACTCAGCCAGCGCCTCGGCATCGCGGCGAGTCATCACTGCCAGGACGTGCTGGCCGCCAGCGCTGCCGAGCGGCTGCACGCCAGCCACACGGCGGTCGCCCTGCATGCCTGTGGCGACCTGCATGTCCGGCTGCTGCAGCTGGCCATCGAAAAACAGTGTCGCCAGCTCGCGGTGGCGCCCTGCTGCTACAACCGCACCGCCGACGAGCGCTACACCCCGCTGTCGCAGGCGGGCAGGACGTCATCGCTGCTGCTGAGCCGCGACGATCTGGGTCTGCCACTGAGCGAAACCGTCACCGCTGGCGCCCGCGAGCGGCGCAACCGCGATCAATCCATGGCCTGGCGACTGGCGTTCGACATGCTGCAACGGCGCCTGCGCCAGCAGGACGACTATCTACCGACGCCGTCGCTACCCAGCGCCTGGCTGAAAAAAGACTTCGCCGACTACTGCCGCGACCTCGCCATGCTCAAGCAACTACCGGCACCCGGCGAAGAGAACTGGGCGGCGCTGGAACGCGCCGGCTGGCAGCGCCTGGCCGAAGTTCGCAACCTGGAACTGGTGCGCAGCCTGTTCCGCCGGCCGCTGGAGCTTTGGCTGCTGCTCGACCGCGCCCTGCTGCTGGAAGAGCAGGGCTTCCGTGTTCGCTTGGGCACATTCTGCGCAAGCGAACTGACCCCGCGGAACCTGCTGCTGCTCGCCGAGCGCGATTAGGCCTCGACGAATGTGAAGCGGCCTGAATAAGGGCCTGCAAGTCACCGTAATCAAACGGTTTACTCGCCGCGCGCAATGGATATAATGGCGACCCTCACTTGCCGGTATAGCTCAGCTGGTAGAGCAACTGACTTGTAATCAGTAGGTCCCGGGTTCGACTCCTGGTGCCGGCACCACGATTCAAAGGCTCGCAGAAATGCGGGCCTTTTTCGTTTCTGCGCCGCATTCTGGCGGCGAATCTCGTCTTTTCCCCACCGCCGCGTTGCCTGTTGGACCTGAGCGTGTAGAATCCCGCGCCCCAAAATCAGGAGACAGAACGTTGGTGATTCATTACTCCGCCTCCAATGGCAATGTCGCATGTGGGCGCACGGGATCGAGCCTGAACAGCTCGGCGGACACCGCTCGGGTTTCATGCAAGCTCTGCCTGCGCAGCGTGGAAAAGGCGGTAAGCGAGCCAGTGCGCAAGACGCCGAGCCTCGCTGAACTGCGCGCTGCCGCGAAGGCGGCGAAGATTGCCGCGGTTGCACCCGAAACGGCAGTGAAGACTGCAACCACCGCTTCCGCTGCAGTGACGAAACCCGCGACGACGCGAACACCCGCAGCGGCGGTCCAAGCCGCTCCGACTGCAGCGGCAGCCAAGCCGGCTTCCGTCCTGACCGCACGTGCTGAATGGCAGAAGCGCCTGGAGCAGCTGCCGGGGCGCAATCGTCTGCCTCGCGGCATATCGCGGCAGGCGTTCATCTAGCGCGCAAGCTGGGCTGGACGGCGCATCGGCCAGGAGCGGCTTTCAAGCAGCCCTCCCAGGCCGATCCGATGCCTCGCGATCCAGTCGAAAGCTCGTTCAGCCAGTTTTCAGCGATGCCCCTCCCCGCCCGTCTGCGGTAGCCGCCCATTGGATCAGCGGTTCGTCGGCATCACGTCGCTGGCAACCCATAAGCCGCCTCATCGAACCGCGCCTCTGCACCGCACTCTAAAAACGCAACCCACAGCAGAGGAGCCGCACATGAACAACTATCACATCAGTGCCACCGAGTCGGGTTGGGAGCTGCGCAAGGTGGGGGCGACGCGCGCCTCGAAAAGCGCCGCGACCAAGGATGAAATGCTGCAGGTGACCGCAGCGTTTCTCGAGGGCAAGACGGCCTCGGTGAAGATCCACAAGAAGGACGGCACAATTCAGGAAGAGCGCACCTACCCGCGCAGCGCCGACCCGCGTGAGAGCAAGGGCTGAGGCGTGCAGGAGACAGATACGCGACATTTCCCCGCCCGAACAACACTGTTAGCCAACCGTAGGGGCAGCCGGCCCGGCAGAATTCGGTACACCTGAAGCCCGGCCGGAGAAGCCGGACTGACGGCATCTATCATGCGTTTTCAGCACGGCAGGCAAGCGTATCTCCGGTACCAGCCTGGGCGGGCTGGCCGGCCTGCGTTGCATCGTAGCGCCCAAGGGCAACACATCGGGAAAAAGCCGGCGATGCGGAGCGCTTCACACCACATCCGTCACGCTATCGCCGACGCAGCGCCGCGACCACTGCCAAACCAGGCGAGACAGACGGGCGGCTATTTCATCGATCTCTGCTTCGGAGCAGATCAAAGCCGGCAGCAGGCGGATCGTCCGTTCCCGCGAAACGCTGATCAGCAAGGCCTCATCCTTCAATGCGCAGGTCAACAGCTCCGTACATGGACGATCGAGCTCGATGCCTACCATCAGCCCCAGTGCGCGAATCGCTACAACGCCTTCACACCCCGCGAGCCCCTGGCGGAGAGCGCCTTCCAGGCGCTGCCCCATGACTCTCGCACGTTGCGGTATGCGATCTCGCTCCATCACATCGACGACGGTGCAGCCAATTCGACAGGCCATCGGGTTGCCGCCAAAAGTAGAGCCGTGGTGGCCAGGCGAGAAGAGGTCCGCCGCGGTGCCTCTGGCTAGACATGCACCGATTGGATAGCCGTTACCAAGGCCCTTGGCCAAGGTGATCACGTCCGGCAACACTCCCGCATGCTGATACCCGAACCATGCCCCGGTGCGGCCGAAGCCGGTCTGTACCTCATCGACCATGAACAGCCAGTCGTTCGCCGTGCAAAGGTCGCGCAGCGCCTGCATGTACTCAATCGGTGCAATGCGTACGCCGCTCTCGCCTTGGACTGGCTCGACCAGCACTGCGACGATATTGGGGAACTGCGACGCGAGGGTCCTTACCGCTTCGATGTCGGCGTATGGCACCCGCATGAATCCCGGCATAAGTGGCTCGAAGCCACGCTGCACGCCCGGGTTACCGGTTGCGGCCAGCGTTGCGAGTGTGCGGCCGTGAAAGCTGTTCTCCATTACCACTACAAGCGGATGGGCCACGCCTCGCCGGCTTGCGTGCAAGCGCGCCAGTTTCAGCGCCGTCTCGTTTGCCTCCGCTCCCGAGTTGCAGAAAAACGCCCGACGCATTCCGGATATCGCGCAAAGCCTCGAACCGAGCGAGTCCTGCCACTCGATGCCGAACAGATTCGAGGTGTGCATCAAACGGCCCGCCTGATCGGCAATGGCTGCGGTTATTTCAGGGTGAGAGTGGCCGAGATTGGTTACGGCAACTCCCGCAATCGCATCGAGATACTCGCGCCCGTGTGTGTCCCAAAGCCGGGCGCCCTGCCCGCGGGTGAAGTAAACCGGCTGCCTGGCATAGGCATGCATCAGGTGTGAATTCTGATCGTCCATGAACCCTTACTCCACCGGTGCTAGAAGCGCAGAACGCTGTGTGACTGGCCGGAAGCTGTGCTCGGTACCCAGCACTCGGATTCCACTGGGCCCGACCTCCAGGTAGCGGCGCTCGCCATCAGATACCTGCATCTCGATGCAATAGCCCTCGGCTGCAGGCAGACGTTGAGCGATGTCTTGCACCGCTTCCAGCGCCCATGGCGTATCGGATTCGAAATGGCCAAGGTGCTTTTGGTCACGGCGAATGTTCAGACGATAGATAGGCATGACGGTCATTCCTTGGCGCAGAGAGAGGATCCGTTCGCTGGTAAGCGCAGCTCGGTCGAGTTGCTTTGAAGTGTGAGGGCAAGAGACTCAATAACCTGGCGGCAGGCCGCCTCAACGGCATTGGTAAGTTCCGCGCCCTTTAACAGTGAGGCGGCCAGAGCTGCACTGAAGAAATCTCCGGTGCCCTTGGGCGATACGTTGACGCGCTCATGCTCGATTACCTGCGCGTATTCCTTCGTCACCACCACCACGTACATGCGCTCGCCTGGCCATTCATGTTGAGCTGCACTGGTGACAACGACCCATTGAGTCCGCCCGGTGATCAGGCTGCGTGCGGCGTCGATAACCTGCTCGACAGTTTCAACACAGCGGCCGGACAGACGAGCCAGCTCGAATGCGTTGGGCGTGAGCCCGTGGGCGAACCGAAGCAAATGAGCCTGAAAGGCATTCACCATAGCCGGCTCTACATACATACCGCAGTCGTCATCACCCAGAACTGGGTCCAACTGAACGCGTATATCGGGAAATTTCTCCAATACCGTGCCCAACCAACGGGCCAGGACCGCCGCCTGCGTGGTGCTGCCCAGATAACCCACGAGGACAGTTCTCACCGAACGCAAGGCACCGCGCGCCTCCAGATCTTTCAGGTAACCGGCGAACCAGCTGGTCGGAAGCGCACCGCCATGGTGGGTTAGGTAGTGGGGCGTATTGCTGAGTACGACGGTGGGCACGGCGCCGGCGCAGAGACCGCTTGCCTGCAGGACAGGCACCGCGATGCTGTTACCAACGCACCCATAGACCACCTGCGATTGAATCGAGATCACGTCCAGAGGAAGCGGCTCAGTACCCGACACGTCGGCGAAATCGATGCTCACAGCCATCACACATACTCCAATTGCAGCCTGCTGGTGATCCACGGCTGAAGCGGTTCGCAGCTCTAGCTGCGTCGATCCGATTGCCCCTGAGGTAGCAACCGCTCTGGCAAAGTGTAAGATTGTCCTGTGCTCAAGTAAACATTGTCATAGGACAATATGAAAATTATAAGCAAGACCGCAAACGACATCTTCGAAGCGATACGAAGCCAGGTGCAGGCGCAACAGCTGAGTCCCGGCCAGACATTGCCGCCCGTTCGCCAACTGGCATCGGAGCTGGGGGTCAATCGCAATACCGTCGCCGCTGCATATAAGCGCCTGGTCGCGGCAGGCGTTGCCGAGACCCGAGGTCGCCTGGGCACGGTTATTTGCGAAACAGTCGGGCCCGGTGAGCAGGAAGGCGGTATCGGTCATTCTCGACTGACCGACTTGTCGAGCGGTAACCCAAATCCGATGTGGCTACCCGACCCGGCGCTCGCACTGGCACAGCGGCAACCGCGCCTGCGACTCTATGGCGACGCACCGGTTGATCCGGGCTTTCAGGACGTGGCCTATCGATGGTTGGCCGACGACTGCCCCTCGCCTCCAGAGATCGACCTGGCCCACGGGGCTGTGGACGCTGTCGAGCGTCTTCTGGCCGCCTACCTGGTGCCTGGCGACAAGGTTGTGGTCGAGAGCCCGTGCTTCATCAGTAGCATCAACACGCTGCGCATCGCTGGCTTGCAGGCAGTCGGCGTACCTGTCGACGAGCAAGGGATGCAGGCTGATGTGCTGGAGGCTGCCCTGGCGAAGGGCGCACAGGCCGTACTGATCACACCTCGCGCCCACAACCCAACCGGCGCGAGCGTGAGCGCCGAGCGGGCAGCAGAAATACGCGCCGTGCTTGAACGACACCCGCAGGTGCTGGTGCTCGTGGATGATCACTTCGCATTGTTATCCAACGCGAAATTTCACCAGGTCATTCCCCCCGCCAGCCGACGCTGGGCGCTGATCCGCTCGGTATCCAAAGCGCTGGGTCCGGATCTGCGGCTCGCGGCTATCGGCAGCGATCGGGAAACATCGCTGCGGCTTCGGTTACGGCTGGCTTCAGGCACTTGTTGGGTGAGCCACCTTCTGCAGGACATCGCGCATACCTGCCTGACTTCGCCCCTGGTCACAGAGCAGATCGAGCGTGCTCGAACGGATTACACACATCGCCGAAATCTTCTGATCAACGCGTTGAGCAGTCAGGGAATTCAGCTTGGCCAGCCATGTGACGGGCTCAACATATGGGTGCCGATTAATGAGGACGTCGAGCCGATCATCCTGCATCTGGCCCAGAGAGGCTGGGTCGTGCGCAGCGGGATGGGCTTCACTGTTCAGGAGCCGGTGCGCGGCATTCGTGTAACCGTTTCGATGATGGACGCGGACCAGGCCGCCCGCTTCGCCGAAGATCTAAGTCTCTGTATCCATTGACTCGGCGCAGCGAGCGGTTTCCTGCCCCGCTCAATTCACCGCGCGGCGACGCTGCTTCAAGGCGTGCGCAACATCGCGCGCCAATGCCGGCACACTGATAGGGTTCAGGTTACCGATGCTGATCCTAACGGCCGCCGGGCTTTCCAGCCTGAACGGCGAACCCGCCTGGACGGCCCAGCCCAGCGATGCCAGCGTCTGGACAACGGAGGTTTCGTCCGCGACAGGCAACCACACGTGCAAGCCCTCCCCCTGAGCAGGCACAGCTATGCCCAAATCGTTGAGCCCCTGAATCAGCGCCGAACGCCGCCCCAAGTACTCGGCTCCCACCGCCGCCAGGCGACTGCTATCGAGCATCTTCTGCCATAGATGCCCTGCAAGCCTTTGCAGCAACAGGCTGACCCAGCGGGGGCCGAGCGTCTGCTGATGGTGCATGCTCTTGAGCACGCTGGGGCTGCCAGTTACCACCGAAACGCGCAGGTCAGGCCCCAGGAACTTGCTGACCGACACGACGTAGAGCCAACTGAGAGGTTCGCGAGTGAAACTCAAGGGGTTGGCAGCACTGAGCGGCCCCCAATGGTCATCGAGGATGAGCAGCGTATCGGGCGCGCCTGCAAGGTTGTCGAGCCATTCTTTCCATCGGCGCTCGCTTATGCAAAACCCGGTGGGGTTGTGAGCACGCGGGGTAAGAATGACGGCAGCGGCCGAGCGGAGGACTTCGGCAGATGGAGCCAACGCGCCTTCCGCATCTACCGGGACAGGAACGGCCTTGAGTCGCAAGCTTGCCAGTAACGCAAGCGCCGGCGGCCAGCAGGGATCTTCCACAATCACTTTGTTGCCTGGGCGGCACCGAAGGCGCAGCGCGCGCTCTACGGCATCGAGCGCTCCCGAGTAAATGCCCAGCTGCTGGCACGGAACCCCCTGCTCAGCCAACCACTGGCCTGCAACATCAAGCAGCAGTGGATCATTGCTTTGCACGTCATAACCGGACTGGCTCTCGGTGAGCCAGCCCGCCTCGATGGCGGGCAGCGTAGCCCCATCGATATTTCCCGAGGCCATGTCTCGCAAACCCTCAGGAATGGTGGTTTGCGTTTCGGCCGTGGGCATCTCGCTTGCTACACGCGTTCCGCGCCGTCCGTCGGTCACTATCAGGGCGGCATCACGCAGCAGCTTATAGGCCGCCGCCACAGTGTTTGGGCTGACTTGAAGCTGCTGCGCGAGTGCTCTGACGGCAGGCAGCATGGCGCCATCCCGGTAAAAACCCGCACGAATTTGCTGTTCGATCGACTCAGCGATCTCGACAGCGGTCGATCCGCTAGCTATTGTATTCATACATTCATTGTATTGTATTGGTACATAAATGCAAACCGCCCTTGTCATTCGCTTTCTTGCTTTCGAAGATCTCGGCTCGCTGCAGCAGATTCTTGATGGCCGCCGATACCAGATCGAAACCCTAGACGCGAACCTCGACTCGTTTGCCGGCCTCGATCCGTCAGCCCACGATCTGGTCATCGTTCTCGGCGGCCCGATCGGGGCTTTCGACGAAGCGAAGTACCCGTTCCTGAAGCCCGTCCTCTCATTCGTCGAACAACGGCTTCAGTGCGGTAAGAAAATACTGGGAGTTTGCCTTGGCGCTCAGCTGATAGCACGGGCACTGGGCAGCAACGTTGGTCCAATGGAAAAGAAAGAGATCGGCTTTGCGCCGATATCGCTCACGGACGAGGGCCTGCAGTCCTGCCTTGAGCCCTTGAGTAGCGGCGTGCCGGTACTGCACTGGCATGGCGATCAGTTCGAAATTCCAGCGGGAGCGACGCGCCTGGCAGCAACCGACACCTGCCCGAACCAGGCGTTTTCGGTAGGCAACTCGGTTCTCGCCCTGCAATTCCACCTTGAGGCCAATGCGCAGCGTATCGAGCACTGGCTGGTCGGCCATGCAGGTGAGCTCGACAGCATCAAGCTCGATCCGCGCGTCATCAGAGATCAGGCCCAGGCATGCGCAGACGAACTGCTCGCGGCCGCACAGACGGTGTTTGCGTCCTGGCTGGACAGGCACTGACGGAGCCGCATAGATGCTACTCGGGAAGATTCAAACCATCATGACCGGAACAGCTGTGCCATTCACGCGGCCCGAGACCTTCAGTGGAATCGATAAAAGACCGCGCACAGGGGCGGTCAGGGTAGGGTTTGAGGGGCTCGAAGGTGACGAGCAAGGTGATAGGCGTGTGCATGGCGGGCCGGACAAGGCCATCCACCACTACCCGTACGAGCATTATCACCACTGGAGGCAGACGTTCGGCAATCGGCCGCTACTAAGCGCTCCCGGCGCCTTTGGCGAAAACCTATCGACCGTAGGGCTAACCGAAGAAAACATTTGCATGGGCGACATCCTCTCGTGCGGAACCACAGTGCTGGAGGTTTCCCAGACTCGCCAACCCTGCTGGAAGCTCGATGATCGGCTTGGCACGAAGGGCGCAGCACTCGAAATGCAGCGTAGCGGCAAGGTTGGCTGGTACTACCGAGTGCTTGAGCCGGGCGTGATCGAAGCCGGCGCGACGCTGAACCTGCTCGTTCGCCCACACCCCGAGTGGCCACTGCGCAGCGTGCTGCAACTCCTCTACATCAACACGCTGGACCTGGACGCACTGGTGCGTTTGCAGTCGCTTCGATTGCCACCCTCCTGGGAGAAGATTGTGGCAAATCGCATCAGTACCAGCACCGTTGAGTCCTGGGCCAAGCGCCTGGGTGGGCCGGAATCCAGCAGCTAGCAAAACAATTGGCCACACGCGCTCCCGCTCGGATATCCGCCTTCATTCTCGAGATCCAAATGTCCAATAACAGTCAGTCAGCCCCCATTCCATCCAAGATGGCGTTCAGTCGAATCGATCGCCTTCCTGCTTATGTTTTCAATGTCACAGCGGAGCTGAAGCTCGAAGCGAGACGCAGAGGAGAGGACATCGTCGATCTCAGCATGGGCAACCCGGACGGCGCGACGCCGCCACATATCGTGGCAAAGCTCTGTGAGGTCGCTCAGCGGGACGATACGCACGGGTATTCGAGTTCAAAAGGCATTCCCCGGCTGCGCCGCACGATCACCCAGTGGTACCAGAGCAGATACGACGTCGAGATCGACCCGGAAACCGAGGCGATCGTGACGATCGGCTCGAAGGAAGGGCTGGCGCACTTGATGCTCGCAACGCTAGATGCCGGGGACACGGTGCTCGTGCCCAACCCGAGCTATCCCATTCATATCTACGGCGCGGTGATTGCGGGCGCTCAAGTTCGCTCTGTTCCACTGGTGGCTGGGGTGGACTTTTTCATCGAACTGGAGCGGGCCATTCGTGAGTCCATTCCGACACCCAAGATGATGATCTTTGGCTTTCCATCGAACCCAACCGCGCAATGCGTCGAGCTCGATTTCTTCGAACGGGTGATCGCGCTCGCCAAGCAGTACGGCATCTTGGTCGTGCATGACCTTGCTTACGCAGACATCGTGTTCGATGGCTGGAAAGCCCCTTCGATCATGCAGGTGCCTGGCGCCAAGGATGTTGCGGTCGAATTCTTCACGCTGTCGAAAAGCTACAACATGGCCGGATGGCGCGTTGGTTTCATGGTGGGCAATGCCGAACTCGTCAACGCGCTTGCGCGAATCAAGAGCTACCACGACTACGGCATGTTCACCCCGCTTCAGGTTGCCGCAATAGCCGCACTGGAGGGTGACCAGGGCTGCGTGAAAGAGATCGCTGAAACCTACCAAGTCCGCCGAGATGTACTGGTTTCAGGATTGCGAGCCATCGGCTGGATGGTCGAGCAACCCAAGGCAACCATGTACGTCTGGGCAAAAATTCCCGAGCAATACCAGCATCTGGGCTCGCTGGAGTTCGCCAAGAAATTGATGACAGAAGCCAAAGTCGCGGTTTCTCCCGGGATCGGTTTTGGCGAGTATGGCGATGATCACGTCCGCTTCGCGCTGATCGAGAACCAGAGCCGCATCCGCCAGGCGCTGCGCGGGATTCGCTCGATGCTGAGGGCTGACGGCATTGTGCAATTGGGCCTCAACGTATCATCAGGCGTTTAACGCGGAGGTTGGTAGTCGGGCGGCGCCGTTGGTGTTGCGACCGCCCTCTGGCATATGCAGATGCAGCACCTCACGACGAAACCTTCATCGTGTGCACGCCAAAAATGACTGGCCGCCGAGCGACCTCCGGCCTGCTACAGCTTGGCGATCGACACTTCGGTGGATTTGACGAAGGCGATCACCTCGCTGCCGACTTGCAGCTCCAGCTCGCGGACCGAGCGGGTGGTGATCACCGAGGTGACGATGCCGGCGGCGGTCTGCACGTCGATTTCCGAGAGCACATCGCCCTGGACGATCTCCTTGATGGTGCCCTTGAACTGGTTGCGCACGTTGATGGCTTTGATGGTCATGTCGTTGCTCCGTCTGTATGAAATTGTGATTCGGTCATAGCGCCCAGCGCAGCTGGGTTGGCAGGGGGGATAGCGCCTGTGCCTGAGGCGGCGACGCCGGTAAGGCCAGGACACGGTCGAGTACCTGCGCCTCCAGCACCGCCAGATGCGCATCGCCGCGGTGACGCGGGCGTGGCAGGTCGATGGGCAGGTCCAGGCCAATGCGGCCGTCTTCGATCAGGATCACCCGGTCGGCCACCGCCACCGCTTCGCTGACATCGTGAGTGACCAGCAGCACGGTGAAGCCATGCCGCTGCCACAACCGTTCGATCAGCTGCTGCATCTCGATGCGGGTCAGCGCATCCAGCGCACCGAGTGGCTCGTCGAGCAACAGCAGGTGTGGACGATGGATCAGCGCCCGGGCCAGCGCGACGCGCTGCTTCTGCCCGCCGGACAGCGCCGCCGGCCAGTCATGGGCCCGCTCGCCCAGGCCAACCGCGGCCAGCGCTTCCTCGGCCTGCTGGCGCCAGTTGCCGGAAAGCCCCAGACCGACGTTGTCGATCACCCGCTTCCAGGGCAGCAGGCGCGCATCCTGGAACATCAGGCGAATGTCCTCGCGCACCGCGTTGAGCGAGCCGCTGCCGGCCAGCAGCTGGCCGCCGCTGGGTTGATCCAGCCCGGCCAGCAGGCGCAGCAGCGTGCTCTTGCCGCAGCCGCTGCGGCCGACCACGGCGACGAACTGGCCAGCCGGGATATGCAGGTCGATGCCCTTGAGCACCCGACGCTCACCGAAGGATTTCTCGATCCTCTCGATTGCCAACGGGATGCCCTGGCGGATGCTGTGCAGTGCAGTCATTGGCCACCTGCCTTGGCCTGGTAGGCCGGGTGCCAGCGCAACCACACACGCTCCAGGCCCCTGGCCGCGACGTCGGCCAGCTTGCCGAGCACGGCGTAGAGCAGGATCGCCAGCACCACCACGTCGGTCTGCAGAAACTCGCGGGCGTTCATCGCCAGGTAACCGATGCCGGCACTGGCCGAGATCGTCTCGGCGACGATCAGGGTCAGCCACATGAAACCGAGGGCGAAGCGCACGCCAACCAGAATCGACGGCAGCGCGCCGGGCAGGATCACCTGGCGAAACAGGGCGAATCCGCTGAGTCCATAGCTGCGCGCCATTTCCACCAGCGCCGGGTCGACGTTGCGGATGCCGTGGTAGGTGTTCAGATAGATGGGGAACAGGGTGCCGAGCGCAACGAGAAAGACCTTTGCGCTCTCGTCGATGCCGAACCAGAGAATCACCAGCGGGATCAGCGCCAGGTGCGGCACATTGCGGATCATCTGCACCGAGCTGTCGAGCAGACGCTCGCCCCAGGTCGACAAGCCGGTGATGAAACCGAGCAGCAGGCCGATGCCGCCGCCGATGGCGAAGCCGACGCCGGCGCGCCAGCCGCTGATGGCCAGATGGGTCCAGAGCTCGCCGCTGCCGAGCAGCTCCCAGCCGGCCGCAAGCACAGCGCTGGGCGCCGGCAGGATGCGGGTGGACAGCAGCCCGAGGACCACCGCGCCCTGCCAGGCCGCCAGCAGCGCGACCGGCAAGGCCCACGGCGCCAGACGCTGACCAAGAGAATTGAAGGTCATGGTTTTGCTCCGTATGTTCGATTTCGCTGACGTATGGTTTGCGGTCGGTCGCTCTCACCAACGGCTCAATGTGCACAGGCCGACCGCAGGGGCGGGGACTTACCCCGTAGGACGGGGTTCAGCCCACCACACCCACTCAGCTCGCTGCTGCCGCCTTCGGCAGGATGTCGCTGGAGATCATTTCGCCGAACGGGCTGACATAGCCACGGCTCGCCGGGCGCTCGGGCTGGGCGATGTCCAGGTGCGGGAACAGCAGCTCGGCGACCCGATAGCTCTCTTCCAGGTGCGGGTAGCCGGAAAAGATGAAGGTGTCGATGCCGAGATTCGCGTATTCCCTGACCCGTGCCGCCACGGTCGGGCCGTCGCCCACCAGCGCGGTACCAGCGCCGCCGCGGACCAGGCCGACACCGGCCCAGAGGTTCGGCGCCACCACCAGGCGGTCGCGCCGCCCGCCATGCAGCGCGGCCATGCGCTGCTGGCCGACCGAATCGAAGCGCGCCAGGGAGGCCTGGGCGCGGGCGATGGTGTCGTCGTCCAGGTGGCTGATCAGCCGGTCGGCGGCGGCCCAGGCTTCTGCATCCGTTTCCCGCACGATCACATGCAGGCGAATGCCGAAGCGCACCGTGCGACCATGCCGGGCCGCCTTCTCGCGGACCTGGGCGATCTTCTCGGCCACGGCTTCCAGCGGCTCGCCCCAGGTCAGGTACAGGTCCACCTGCTCCCCGGCCAGCTCGTGCGCGGCGTCGGATGAACCGCCGAAATACAACGGCGGGCGTGGCTGCTGAATCGGCGGGTAGAGCAGCTTGGCGCCCTTGACCTGCAGGTGCTTGCCGTCATAGTCGACGGTGTCGCCCTCCAGCACACGCCGCCAGATGCGGGTGAATTCCACCGAAGCCTCGTAGCGCTCGGCATGGCTCAGGTGCAGGCCGTCACCGGCCAGCTCATCCGGGTCACCGCCGGTAACCAGGTTGAACAGCGCGCGACCGCCCGAGAGCCGATCCAGCGTTGCCGCCTGGCGCGCCGCCACGGTGGGCGAAATGATCCCCGGGCGCAGTGCGACGAGGAATTTCAGGCGCTGGGTGAGCGGGATCAGCGAGGCAGCCACCAGCCAGGAATCCTCGCAGGAGCGGCCGGTGGGAATCAGCACGCCACCAAAACCGAGGCGGTCGGCGGCCTGGGCGATCTGGCCGAGGTAGCCGTGGTCGACGGCGCGGGCGCCTTCGCTGGTACCGAGGTACTTGCCGTCGCCATGGGTGGGCAGGAACCAGAAGATGTTGAGACTCATGGGTAGAACTCCGTTTTGTTCGTCGGGCGTACCGTGGGCAATGAGGGTTATTCCGGGTACTGGGCTATGCGCTTCGGCGCCGCCCAGACCGCGTCCTGGATGACCAGCTTTCGGGGGATCAGCTTGAGTTCGGCGAAGGTGTCGGCGATGCGCTGCTGGGCACGGACCACCTCTGGCGTGATCGGCCGGGCGCCGTACCCCTGGCGGATCACCGCCTTGCGGGTAATTTCGCGGGACAGGCCGAGCAGCGGCGCCACCTGCTCGGTGGCCTGGTCCGGATTGGCCTCGACCCAGCGGCCGATATCTCGGATTTCGCCGATCAGGGTGCTGATGACCGCAGGATTGCGCTCGGCGAACGGACGCGCCGCGAGGTAGAACTGATGGTTGCTGACCAGCCCCTGGCCGTCGCGCAGGGTGCGCGCCTGCAGCTGCGCCTCGGCGGCGGCCTGGAACGGATCCCAGATCACCCAGGCATCGACGCTGCCGCGCTCGAAGGCGGCGCGGGCATCGGCTGGCGGCAGGTACACCGGCTGGATGTCGCGGTACTGCAGCCCCGCCGATTCCAGCGCGCGGACCAGCAGGTAGTGCACATTGGAGCCCTTGTTCAGCGCGATCTTCTTGCCCTTGAGCTCGGCCACCGAGCGGATCGGTGAATCCTTCGGCACCAGGATCGCTTCGCCACTGGGCGCTGGCGGCTCATGGGCGACGTAGAGCAGATCGGCACCGGCGGCCTGGGCGAACACCGGCGGGGTTTCGCCGGTCACACCGAAGTCGATGGAGCCGACATTGAGCCCTTCCAGCAGCTGCGGGCCGCCGGGGAACTCCGTCCACTGAACGTCGAAGCCCTGCCCGGCGAGCCGCTGCTCCAGCGTGCCACGGGCCTTGAGCAGCACCAGCGTGCCGTATTTCTGGTAGCCGATCCGTAGGGTTTCGGCCTGGACATGGAAAGCGCCGATGGACAGGGTCGCGGCAAGCAGGGCGACCAGTCCTCGACGCAGGTTGCGAGTGCTCATGGGCACGCTCCTCTGCGATCGGATTGGGAAGCAACCTGCTCACCCGTTGGCGGGGGAGTAAGGCGAGGTGTAGCGTCAGGGGGCCGGAGCCCGGGTTTTCAGATACTCCAGCGGGCGTTGGCCAGCCGGTCGTTCAACAGGTGCGGATCGAGTGGCCGCGGACATCGCGCCAGCGCCGCGAGCAGTTGTGACGCGGCGGCTTCGAGGCGCTCACGCAGCGCGTCATCCAGTCGCGCCGGCTGGTTGCCCTCGGCATAGGCGATCTGCCGGTCCACGGCGTACACGCCGTGCAGGATCTCCTGTGCCTTGAGCGCCGCCAGCACGGGCTTGAGCGCGTAGTCCAGCGCCAGCATGTGCGCCGCGCTGCCACCGCTGGCCAGCGGCAGCACCGCCTTGTTCGCCAGCGCCCGCTCCGGCAGCAGGTCCAGCAGCGTCTTGAGCGCACCGGCGAACGACGCCTTGTACACCGGCGTGGCCACCAGCAGACCATCGGCCTGCTCGACGTGCTCGGCGAAACGCTGCACCACCGGGCTGTCGAAGCGGGCGTGAATCAGGTCGGCCGGCTCGAAATCGCGTACGGCGTAGCGCACCACCTCCACGCCGTGGCGCTGCAGCCAGCCACCCGCCGCATCCAGCAGCACGCCGGAGCGCGAGCGCTGGCTGGGGCTGCCGGCCAGGGAAACGACCATCATCGGTGATCGTCCTCGCTCAGCGGTTAGGTTGCGACGTCAGGCGCAGGTACGGCTTGACCGCGCGATAGCCCTTGGGAAAGCGCTGCTTGATCTCCTCCTCGTCCTTGAGCGAGGGCACGATCACCACCTCGTCGCCGTCCTGCCAGTTGGCCGGGGTCGCGACCTTGTGGTTGTCGGTGAGCTGCAGCGAATCGATCACCCGCAGGATCTCGTGGAAGTTGCGCCCGGTGCTCGCCGGGTAGGTGATGGTCAGACGCACCTTCTTGTTCGGATCGATGACGAACAATGAGCGCACCGTCAGGGTGTCGTTGGCGTTGGGATGAATCAGGTCGTACAGCTCGGAGACCTTGCGGTCGGCATCAGCCAGGATCGGGAAGTTGACGCGGGTGTTCTGCGTCTCGTTGATATCGTCGATCCACTTGATGTGCGAATCCACCGGGTCCACGGACAAGGCGATGGCCTTGACGTTGCGCTTGGCGAACTCGTCCTTCAGCTTGGCGGTGAAGCCCAGTTCGGTGGTGCACACCGGGGTGAAGTCGGCCGGGTGCGAGAACAGCACACCCCAGCTGTCACCCAGCCACTCGTGGAAGCGGATGCGGCCTTCGCTGGAATCCTGTTCGAAATCGGGGGCGATGTCGCCGAGGCGGATGCTCATCTTCGTTCTCCTTTCTTGCGTGGGTTGCGGCATTGGTTGATAGCGATTTAGGCGCGCCGTTGCGCCTGTCGCTCGATCCGGCTCTGCAAGCGGTACAGGCTGGCGAAGCCCTGCTCCCAGCGCCGATGTCCGGAGGCCACGTTGATATGCCCGGCACCGGCCAAAATCGTGGTCTCGCTGCCCCAGGCGTGGCCCATCTCGACGGCACGCGCGGCACTGGCGGCAGTGTCGTTGTCCGAGCCGATCAGCAGGCTGGCGAATGGCAAAGGCTGGCGAGGGATCGGGGCGAAGTTGCGTAATGCTTCCGGGCAGCCGCTGCGTTCGACATCCGCGGGGGCCACCAGCAGGGCGCCGCGCACCCGTTGCAGCAGCTGCGCAGGTGCCTGAGCCGCCCAGTGCGCAACCGTGATGCAGCCCAGGCTGTGCGCCACCAGAATGACCGGTTCGGTATGGCCGGCAATGCTGCACTGCAGCTCGGCGACCCAGTCTTCGCGACGCGGAAGGAGCCAGTCCTGCTGCTCCACTCGGGCGCTGCCCGGCAGGGTGCGTTGCCAATGGCTTTGCCAATGCTCATCGGGCGAGCCGTGCCAGCCCGGCACGATCAGATAACGGATGCTGCGCATATCGGCGCCTCCTGTGATTCATGGCGGCCAGTCTAGACAGCAGATCGATTCGCTTAAAAAGAATAAAGAATTCTTTATTTATTCTTTTTAAGAATATGAGGTCGTCTGATAAAGAATCTTCTTGTTATTCCATAAAGATCTATAAATGTTCTTAAACAATATTTTTAAGAATATTTCGCCCACACCTATGATCCGCTCCACGCCTTGCTGGCTACGGCCGTTCCGGTCGTCACGAAAGGCTTTCACGGAGAACAGCAATGACCGCGACCATTCGCAACCTCGAGGGGCAGGACGAAGCCAGCATCCTGCGCGAGATCCACAGTGCCCTGAGCGGCCTCAAGTTCGGCTCGGTTGAAATCACCGTGCACAACGGCCAGGTCGTGCAGATCGAGCGCAAGGAGAAGTTCCGCCTGCAGCCGACCGGCAAGAACGCCTGACCCCGACTACCCCATCCATCAGCCCGACTGGACCACCGGAGGGCGTGACCATGAAACGAGCCGAGACCATGAACACGCACCGGTACTGCAGCTGTCGTCCGCGAATGCGGAGCTAATCGAGTCACTGAAAACCACCGGACACAGCTAGACCAGGTTGCAACCCGCCGGGCTGCTTCTGCCTCGCGCTGCCTGTCTTCCAGCGTGATTTCAGCGACCGCCCCTGAAGCGCCAACACATACCAAATTAGTTTTTTCAGGAGCTGCACCATGTCCATTCGTCGCTTCGCCCTCGCCGCCCTGGCGAGCGCGCTGATCGCCGGCCCCGCACTGGCCGCCGATACCCTGCTCAACGTGTCCTACGATCCGACGCGCGAGCTCTATGTGGAATTCAACGACGCCTTCAACAAGCACTGGCAGGCCCAGGGCCATGAGCCGATCAAGATCCAGCAATCCCATGGCGGCTCGGGCAAGCAGGCCCGTGCCGTCATCGATGGTCTGCGCGCCGATGTGGTGACGCTGGCCCTCGCTGGCGATATCGATGAGCTGCATCGCCTCGGCAAGCTGATCCCCGAGGATTGGCAGACCCGTTTGCCGGACGCCAGCACCCCCTACACCTCGACCATTGTTTTCCTGGTGCGCAAGGGCAACCCGAAAGGCATCAAGGACTGGGACGATCTGATCAAGACGGGGGTCGAGGTGATCACGCCGAACCCGAAGACCTCCGGCGGCGCACGCTGGAACTTCCTTGCCGCCTGGGCCTATGCGCAGCAGAAATACGGCACTGAGGAACAAGCACAGGAATTCGTCGGGACGCTGTACAAGAACGTGCCCGTACTGGACACCGGAGCTCGCGGCTCGACCGTCACCTTCGTCAACAACGGCATCGGCGACGTGCTGCTGGCCTGGGAGAACGAGGCCTTCCTGGCCCTGAAGGAACAGGGCGGTGAAGATTTCGAGATCATCGCGCCTTCGCTGTCGATCCTTGCCGAGCCACCGGTGGCTGTGGTGGACAAGAACGTCGAGCGTAAGGGCACGCGGGCGCTAGCCGAGGCCTATTTGAACTACCTGTACAGCGAGGAAGGCCAGCGCATCGCGGCGAAGAACTTCTACCGGCCACGCAACGAGGCCGTGGCGGCCGAATTCAAGGATCAGTTCCCGGCGCTGAAGCTGGTCACCATCGACGGGGATTTCGGCGGCTGGAAGGCCGCACAACCGAAGTTCTTCAATGATGGCGGCGTTTTCGACCAGATCTATCAGGCCGAATGAAGCTACTGCGCTTGCTCATACTTCGTTGAAGACCGGCTCGGGCCTGCTCATTTACAGCCCGTAAACTCCGCGCCCTCGCCGGTCTTCGCCTTGCCTGAGCTGCGCTCGTGACGCTTCAGCCGAACCTCCTCAATCGGATCGCGATGACCACGGCGGATTCTTTTCCGCCCTGTCGAAGGAATAGTCATGTCCCGCCGAACCTCCTCCGTCATACCCGGCTTCGGGCTGACGCTGGGTTACACCCTGGTGTACCTCAGCCTGTTGGTGCTGATTCCCCTGGGTGCGCTGTTTCTCAAGACCACCGAGCTCTCCTGGGCGCAGTTCATCGCCATCGTCAGCGCGCCGCGCGTGCTGGCGGCGCTCAAGCTGAGCTTCGGCACCGCCTTCGCTGCCGCCGTGCTCAATGGCGTGATCGGCACGCTGCTGGCCTGGGTGCTGGTGCGCTATCGCTTCCCCGGCCGCAAGATCATCGAGGCGATGATCGACCTGCCCTTCGCCCTGCCGACCGCGGTGGCAGGCATCGCCCTCACCGCGCTGTACGCGCCTAACGGACCGATCGGCCAGTTCGCTACCGAGCTGGGCTTCAAGATCGCCTACAGTCCGCTGGGCATCACCCTGGCGCTGACCTTCGTCACCCTGCCCTTCGTGGTGCGCACCATTCAGCCGGTGCTCGCCGATATCCCGCGTGAAGTGGAAGAAGCCGCGGCCTGCCTCGGCGCCCGGCCGCTGCAGGTTGTTCGCCATGTGCTGCTGCCAGCGCTGCTGCCAGCCTGGCTGACCGGCTTCGCCCTGGCCTTTGCCCGCGGCGTCGGCGAGTACGGCTCGGTGATCTTCATCGCCGGCAACATGCCGATGAAGACCGAGATCCTGCCGCTGCTGATCATGGTCAAGCTGGATCAGTACGACTACGCCGGCGCCACCGCCATCGGCGTGCTGATGCTGGTGGTGTCGTTTGTCCTGCTGCTGTTCATCAACCTGCTGCAGCGCCGCATCGCGCGTTCCTGAAGAGGCCACCGACATGACTTCCGCTTCCCTATCGGTGACTGCAAACAGCACCGCCAACGCAACGCGCCGCGGCAACGCCCTTGGCCGCCGGCTGCTGATCGTCGCCGCCTGGCTGGTCTTCGCGCTGTTTCTGCTGCTGCCCCTGTTGATCGTCGTCAGCGAGGCACTGAAGCAGGGCTTCGGCACATTTTTCACCGCCATCTTCGAGCCCGACGCCCTGGCGGCGCTCAAGCTCACCCTGCTTGCCGTGGGCATCTCGGTGCCACTCAATCTGGTGTTCGGCGTCGCCGCCGCCTGGTGCGTGAGCAAGTACGAGTTCCGCGGCAAGAGCCTGCTCGTCACCCTGATAGACCTGCCGTTCTCGGTCTCCCCGGTCATCGCCGGCCTGATCTACGTGCTCCTGTTCGGCGCCCAGGGCTATTTCGGCGAGTGGCTGAGTGATCGCGATATCCAGATCATCTTCGCCGTGCCCGGCATCGTCCTCGCGACTCTGTTCGTCACCGTGCCCTTCGTCGCCCGCGAGCTGATCCCGCTGATGCAGGAGCAGGGCAGTACCGAAGAGGAAGCCGCGCGGCTTCTCGGCGCCAGCGGCTGGCAGATGTTCTGGCACATCACCCTGCCGAACATCAAATGGGGCCTGATCTACGGCGTGGTGCTCTGCACCGCGCGGGCGATGGGCGAGTTCGGCGCCGTGTCGGTGGTCTCCGGGCATATCCGCGGGCTGACCAACACCCTGCCGCTGCACGTCGAGATTCTCTACAACGAATACAACCATGTCGCCGCGTTCAGCGTGGCCAGCCTGCTGCTGGCCCTGGCGCTGGTGATCCTGCTGCTCAAGCAGTGGAGCGAATCGCGCATCGCGCGCCTGAAAACCGGAGCACAGCCATGAGTATCGAAGTCCGTGACGTCAACAAGCGCTTCGGCCAGTTCCAGGCGTTGAAGGCGATCGACCTGCACATCCAGAGCGGCGAATTGGTCGCCCTGCTCGGCCCGTCCGGCTGCGGCAAGACCAGCCTGCTGCGCATCATCGCCGGGCTGGAAACGCCGGACAGCGGCAACATCGTATTCCATGGCGAGGACGTTTCCAGCCGCGACGTGCGCGACCGCAACGTCGGCTTCGTCTTCCAGCACTACGCACTGTTCCGCCACATGACGGTGTTCGAGAACGTCGCCTTTGGCCTGCGCATGAAGCCAAAGAAGCAGCGCCCGAGCGAAGCGGTAATCGCCGCCAAGGTTCACGAGTTGCTGAACCTAGTGCAGCTGGACTGGCTCGCCGATCGCTACCCCGAGCAGCTCTCCGGCGGCCAGCGCCAGCGCATCGCCCTGGCCCGCGCGCTGGCGGTGGAGCCCAAGGTGTTGCTGCTCGATGAGCCGTTCGGCGCGCTGGACGCCAAGGTGCGCAAGGAACTGCGCCGCTGGCTGGCGCGGCTGCACGAGGACGTGCACCTGACCTCCGTGTTCGTTACCCACGACCAGGAGGAGGCGATGGAGGTCGCCGATCGCATCGTGGTGATGAACAAGGGGGTGATCGAGCAGATCGGCACGCCGGCGGAGGTGTACGCCAACCCCGCCAGCGAGTTCGTCTACCACTTCCTCGGCGACGCCAATCGGCTGCAGCTGGATGAACAGCACAGTGTGCTGTTCCGCCCGCATGAGGTTTCCCTGAGCCGTGAAGCGGTGGCCGAGCACCTGGCCGGCGAGGTGCGCGACATCCGCCCGCTCGGCGCGCTGACCCGGGTCACGCTGAAAGTCGCAGGGCAAGCCGAGCCGATCGAAGCGGAGGTCGGCAACGATCACGCCAGCCTGGTGGGCGTGCAACGCGGCAGCACGCTGTACTTCCAGCCCAAGGGGCAGGCACTGCGCGCAGGCTGATGCGTGCCGCCGGTCATATCGGGCGACAGAAGCGACTTGGCCGCGGCGGGCAACTGTCGCACCCTGTCGGCAGTCGCCCCTTATCGCGAGGCACCCATGCGCATCACCCTGTTCAGCAGCAAGCCCTATGACCGTGACAGCTTCCAGGCCGCCAACCGCTCCCACGGCTTCGAGCTGCACTTTCTCGAGACCCGCCTAGACCCTGACACCGCGGCCCTGGCGACGGGCGCCGAAGTGGTCTGCCCGTTCGTCAACGACGTGCTCTCTGCCCCCGTGCTGGAGCAGCTCGCGGCCGGCGGCACGCGGCTGATCGCACTGCGCTCGGCCGGTTACAACCATGTCGATCTGCCCTGCGCCAGGCGTCTCGGCCTGCCGGTGGTACGGGTGCCGGCCTACTCGCCGCATGCCGTGGCCGAGCACACCGTGGCACTGATCCTGGCGCTCAATCGCCGCCTGCCGCGTGCCTACAACCGCACCCGCGAAGGCAACTTCTCGCTGCAGGGGCTGACCGGCTTCGATCTGGTCGGCAAGCGCGTCGGTGTGGTCGGCAGTGGGCAGATCGGCGCGGTGTTCGCGCGGATCATGCAGGGCTTCGGCTGCGAGGTGCAGCTCTATGACCCCTACCCCAACCCGGAGCTGGAACGCCTCGGCATGCGTTACGTGGCGATCGACGAGCTACTGGCCGGCAGCGATATCGTCAGCCTGCATTGCCCGCTCACCGAAGCGACCCGTCACCTGATCAACCAGCAGAGCCTGGCGACCATGAAACCGCACGCCATGCTGATCAACACCGGCCGCGGCGCGCTGATCGACACGCCGGCGCTGATCGGCGCGCTGAAGAGCGGCCAGCTCGGCTATCTGGGGCTGGATGTCTACGAGGAAGAAGCCGGGCTGTTCTTCGAGGATCACTCCGGCCTGCCGCTGCAGGACGATGTGCTGGCGCGGCTGCTGTCGTTCCCCAACGTGATCGTCACCGCCCACCAGGCCTTCCTCACCGAGGAGGCGCTGGCGGCCATCGCCGGCACCACCCTGGGCAACGTCGCTGCCTGGCAGGCCGGGCAGCTCGCCAATCAGGTCAGCGACTAGCGTCGAGCTGGCGCAGGCGCGCTTCCAGCAACGCGGGGAAGCGTTTGAACCAGGTCTGGTTCAGCGGCGAGGGGTGCGGCAGCGGGTGCAGGGTGAAGGTTCGTGCATGGCCTTGCGCGTCCTGCAGATCGATATCGAGGTTGGCCGTAAAGCGATCCTCACGCTGCCAGAACGCCTCCAGGCGCTGGCGCGCCTCGCGCGGCTGGCCGATGGCGAACCAGAGAAAGGCCTCGCGACCGAGAGTGACGATATGCCGGCCATGCCAGCTGTCGATCAGCAACTGGCGCATCAGCGGCTGGAAGCGGCGCTTCACCGCCATGGACCAGGCCTTGTTGCCGATGGGCTTGTACGGCACGGTGTTGATCCAGAAGTAGTGCCGGCCCAGCGCCCGTCCCGCCTCGAAGTCCGGCATCTCTGCGCCGTGCAGGTGGCGATAGAGCACGCGCCGGACGATCTGTCCGCCGGCGCCGATGAAGGGCTCGCCGTGACGCACTTCCTCGCGGCCCGGGTCGCGGCCGAAGAAGCAGAGCGGCGCATCGGCATCGCCGAGGCCGATGATCGGCTCCAGCGGATCACGGTCGTAGGTTGCATAGATCGCCGTATCGATGCCGTCGGTGTCGGCAGCGAGGTCACGCAGCGCCTGGCGCAGCGATGCAGGCACGCGGTTCAATAGTCGTCTTCTTCGACCAGTTCGACCGCCGCGGCGTCCAGGGCATAAGCGGCATCGGCCAGGTCGTTGCTGACCGGCTCGATCTGCAGGCGACCGTCGACCCACAGCGGCGCGTAGATATCTTCCAGGGCGATGCCCTTCGGGTAGCGCACCAGCACGATCTGGTTCGGCGGCGGCGGCGGCACGTGGATGCACGCGCCCGGATAGGGCACCAGGAAAAACTCGGTGCTGCGCCCGCGGGCATCGCTTTCCAGCGGCACCGGATAGCCACCGAGGCGGATCTCGCGGCCGTTCAGCTCGGCGACCGTCTTGGCCGAATACATCACCGCCGGCAGTCCGGCCTCCTGCTTGAGCCCGCCCTGATCGCTGAAACCCAGGTCCTCGGGCGTCGCGTGGTCGATCTCCGGCATCTCCTCCAGCGCCTGGCGATCCTCGGGCGGCATCAGTTCCAGCCAGTCGAGTTCGGGCGGCGTGGCGAGGGCGTGAGAGGCGAAGGCGAGACAGCAGAGCAGCGAAAGGAAGGATTTGCGCATAGGGCAACTACATGAGAAGGGAACGGGGCCGCAGGGCGCGGCCCCGCAGTGAATCAGTGCTTGCGGCTGGTGACCATGCCGTAGATGACCAGCAGGATGATCGCACCGACCACGGCGCCGATAAAGCCCGCGCCCTCGCCCGCCTGGTACAGGCCGAGCGCCTGACCCCCGTAGGTTGCCAGCAGCGAACCGCCGATACCGAGCAGGATGGTCATGATCCAGCCCATGCTGTCGTCGCCGGGTTTCAGGAAGCGTGCGATAAGGCCGACGATAAGGCCGATGATGATGGTGCCGATGATGCCCATTGGATGAATCTCCTCAGGTCCGAAAGGTAGGTAACCAATGGACCCGAGGGCTCTGCGGCGGTTCGCCGAAGCCAGACGGCCGGGCGTCAGGCGTGAGGGATCAGCGTCTCGACAGCGGTGATCTGGCGGTCCAGCGTGGCGCGATCAGGGCAACGCAGCGTGGCGTGACCCACCTTGCGGCCGACCTTGAAGGCCTTGCCGTAGTGGTGCAGATGGCAGTCCTCGATGGCGATCACCTTGTCCACCGGCGGCACTTCGCCGATGAAGTTGAGCATGGCGCTCTCGCCCAGCTTGGCGGTCGAGCCCAGCGGCAGGCCGGCGACGGCGCGCAGGTGATTCTCGAACTGGCTGCACTCGGCGCCTTCGATGGTCCAGTGGCCGGAGTTGTGAACGCGCGGGGCGATCTCGTTGGCCTTCAGGCCGCCATCGACTTCGAAGAACTCGAAGGCCAGCACGCCGACATAATCGAGCTTCGCGAGCACGCGACCGACATAGTCCTCGGCCAGCGCCTGCAGCGGATGGTTGCTGCTGGCCACTGACAACCGCAGGATGCCGCTCTCGTGGCTGTTGTGCACCAGCGGATAGAAACAGGTTTCACCATCGCGGCCACGCACGGCGATCAGCGAGACTTCACCGGTGAACGGTACGAAGCCCTCGAGGATGCACGGCACGCTGCCCAGTTCGGCGAAGGCATTGCCGACGTCGGCCGGCTTGCGCAGCAGTTTCTGGCCCTTGCCGTCATAGCCCAGGGTGCGGGTCTTGAGCACCGCAGGCAGGCCGATGCTGGCCACCGCGGCGTCGAGATCGGCCTGGGACTGGATATCGGCGAAATCCGGGGTGGGGATGCCGAGGTCCTTGAACATGGATTTTTCGAACCAGCGATCGCGGGCGATGCGCAGCGATTCGGCGCTCGGGTAGACCGGCACGAACTGCGAGAGGAAGGCCACCGTCTCGGCCGGCACGCTCTCGAACTCGAAGGTGACCAGGTCCACCTCGTCGGCCAGCCGGCGCAGATGATCCTTGTCGTCGTAGTCGGCGCGGATGTGCTCACCGAGGGCCTGGGCGCAGGCATCCGGCGCCGGGTCGAGGAAGGCGAAGCTCATGCCCAGCGGAGTGCCCGCCAGGGCCAGCATGCGGCCCAGCTGGCCGCCACCGATCACACCAATTTTCATATCAACGGCCCTTCATTAGGCGGCAGATCAAGCGCGCGACAGGCGCGGCGCCAGGAAGCAGAGTTTAGTCCCGGCTCAACCACGCGGGTCCGGGTTGTCGAGCACCGTCTGGGTCTGCTCGTCACGGAATTTCTTCAGCGCCTGGTGATACTCGGGGAATTCATGGCCGAGGATGCTTGCCGAGAGCAGCGCGGCGTTGATCGCACCGGCCTTGCCGATGGCCAGGGTGGCGACCGGCACGCCGGCCGGCATCTGCACGATCGACAGGAGCGAATCGACACCGGAGAGCATCGACGACTGCACCGGTACGCCAAGGACCGGCAGGTGCGTCTTGGCCGCGCACATGCCAGGCAGATGGGCGGCACCACCGGCGCCAGCGATGATCACGCGCAACCCGCGCGCTTCGGCCTGTTCGGCGTACTGGAAGAGCAGATCCGGGGTGCGGTGGGCGGACACCACCGTCACTTCATGGGGGATGCCCAGCTTTTCCAGCATGTCGGCGGTGTGGCTCAGGGTGGACCAGTCGGACTTGGAGCCCATGATCACGCCTACCAGTGCGCTCATCGTCGTGCCTCTCATCGGGCGCCCGCGGGCGCGTCAAGAACAACAAACCACGCAAAAGAGCGTGGCCTGGGTGGGCGCGATCCGACCACAGGCCGCCCGCGCGAAAGCCGCGCAGTATAGCGCAAGGCGTGACCGGCCAGTACCCCGCGCCACTGGCGTTATTGAAGCGGCGCCGGCGCCACGCGCGGCAGTTCGATCCAGAAGCGGCTGCCGACGCCCGGCTCGCTGTGCAGCCCCAGCTGACCGTTCATCAGACGGGCGAACTCCAGGCACAGCGACAGGCCGATACCGGTGCCCTGGATCATGCTGTTTTCCCGCCCGAGCCGCTGGAAAGGCTCGAATACCTGCGCCTGCTGCGCGGGGTCGATGCCCAGGCCGGTGTCCTCGACCAGGATGCGCACGTGCTCCGGGCTGCTTTCGGCACGCAGGCTGATATGACCGTTGGGCACGTTGTACTTCATCGCATTGGACAGCAGGTTGAGCAGGACCTGACGCAGCCGGCGCGGCTCGGCCAGCACCAGCAGGCCGTCGTCCGGCAGGTTCAGATCGAGCTGCAACCCGCGCTGCTGGACTTCCAGAGCAACCAGCTCGGCGCATTCGCGCATCAGGCTGCACACGTCCACCGGCTGCAGCTCCAGCTGCGGACGCTCCTTCTGCAGACTGGACCATTCGAGAATCTCGCCCAGCAGCTGGTTGAGATGCCGGCTGGCGAGCAGGATCTCGTCGAGGTACTCGGCCGCTTCGGATTGACTGCTGTCATCGCAGTCCATGCGCATCAGCTGGGCGAAGCCGAGGATCGCATTGAGCGGCGTGCGCAGCTCGTGGCTGATGCCCGAGAGCAGCCGCCCCTTCGCTTCGCTGGCGGCCTCGGCCTGCAGCGTCGCCGCGCGCAGTTCGGCCTCGACACGCTTGAGCGCGTCGATATCCACATGGGTGCCGGCCAGCACCCGCACCATGCCGGTTTGCGGGTCCTGCTCCAGTACCCGGCCCCGGCTGAGCAGCCAGTGGTACTCGCCCAGCGCATCGGCAAAACGGTATTCGGCTTCGTAGCGCTGCTGCAGGCCCTGCTGGATCCGCTCGATCTGCGCCAGCGCCTGGGGCAGGTCGTCCGGATGGATGCGCTGGCGGAACTCGCGATCGCTGAGCACGCCGGAGGGCAGGCCGAAGCGGCCCAGCATGCTGCCGCGCAGACGCAGCGTGTGATTGGGCATGTCGTATTCCCAGAGGCTCTCGGTCGCGCTCTCCAGCACCAGCTCAAGACGCCGCTGTGCCTCCCAGCGTTCGGATTCGCTGTGGGCCAGACGACTGCCGATGTCCTGGGTATGCCGGGACATCTCGTCGAGCTCGCGGATCGGCGCATGCACCGGCTCCGGTCGCCAGCGGCCCAGGCCGATATCGCCGAGCATCCGCGAGATGCCCGCGATGGGCGCCAGCAGCGCCTGGCTGAGCTGGCGCGCGCGCAGCCACATGACGGCAAAGAAGCCGATGTAGAACAGCACCAGCCCGGCGATCAGCAGGTAGCCGATCTGCTGGTAGCGGCTGGCCAGGGCGTTGGTCTGGCGAAACACCGCCGCCTCGTCGACCACCGCCAGCAGATGCCAGCCGGTTTGCGCCACGGTCGTCCACGCCACCAGCTGCGGCCGTCCGCCCAGCATCACCCGCTGCACGCCGCTTGGCGCACCGGATATCGCCGCGGCCAGCTCCGCCGTTTCAGGACGGCGATCGAGCTGGAAGTCCTCAGGCTTGAACATCTCGCTGCGTATCGCTTCCAGATAGGAGTGATCGGTCAGCTCCGCAAGACCGAAATCCACTTCGCCCGGTTCCGGCAATGCCATGATCGACAGGTCGTCGCTGACCAGCATGGCGTAGCCGCCCCAGGGC
Source organism: Pseudomonas songnenensis (assembly GCF_003696315.1). GTDB lineage: Bacteria > Pseudomonadota > Gammaproteobacteria > Pseudomonadales > Pseudomonadaceae > Stutzerimonas > Stutzerimonas songnenensis. Next base: position 450,792 of record NZ_RFFN01000003.1, read on the forward strand.
ACCTGCAACTGGTCGATCTGCTCGAGAATGACGCTGACGGTGATGTCGATGCCGACCACGCCTTCGAGGAAAGCATCCCGGTAGACCGGCGCAATGGCCGACATCATCCAGCCGTGCCCGGCCGGGTCCAGATAGACGTCGGTCCACACCACGCCGCGCGAGGGGTTGTGCTCGGCATCGGCCAGGTAATAGAAGTTGTACTGCGGGATGTTCATATCCGCCGGGTACTGATCGACGGTGAAAAACCACGGATAGATGTGGTTGAAGCTGTCCCAGCTGTTGAAATACAGGCTTGCTACCAGCGGGTTGCGCGTCTCGATTTCCTTCATCAGCGGTTCCAGCTGGCGCAGCCTGGCGATCTTCTGCAGATCATGCTGCTCGGCTGGCGTCGCGCCGGAATAGAACACCGCCGCGCCACCGTTATCGTCGGGGCTGTAGCGCACGCCGTCGGCGCTGAGAGCGAGTTCCGGCAACTGCGCAGGCGCTCCGTCCTGCAGGGCCTTCGCGGTGAGATTGCGGTAGAGCTGGGTAAGCGAGCCGACCTGGGCAAGCTGCTCGCTGATCAGGCGCGATTCGAGGCTGGCCGAGGCCTGCAGATCATTGAGTGCGGTCTGGCGAAGGTGGTCGATCTGCGCGTCGCGGATCGCGCCGTTGGTCAGCAGATAGATCGCGATCAACGCGGTTTCCACCAGGACCAGCGGAATCAGCGCGCTGCGAACGAAGGCTCGCCAGATCCATTGACGCAAGCCGATTGGTTTGGGGATGGGCACGATCGGGCTCCAGCAGCCGCGCAAGGCACGCCATCAGCAGTAGGCGCGGCAGGGTCGCGATCATAGCACCGCAGCCGCGGCGGCAAACCATCACCTTCGCCGCATGCACCGCCGCGGTTTCAGGAGACGCTGGCCAGAGCGGTCGCGGCGGGCGCGCTGCGGCGACACTGCTTGGCCATGGCGGCCAGGCGTACCGCCACGTTGGGCGTGCCGTAGCCGGCGTAACCGTTGCAGCGCTGCAGGATCTCGAAGAAGAAGCGTCCCTCGAACGGCTCGGTATAGACGTGGAACAGCTCGCCCCCTTCGGCATCGCGGTCGTACAGCACGTTGTAACGCGCCAGTTCGGCGAGCAGCGAGTCGTCGAAGTCGAAACGCGCAGCCAGGTCGTCGTAGTAGTTGCGCGGAATCTGCAGCAGCGGCACCCCGGCCGCCTGCGCGCGAGCCACCTCGGCAAAGATGTCGTCACAGGCGAAGGCCACGTGGTGCACGCCGGCGCCACGGTAGCTGGACAGTGCCTGGGCGATCACCGTGTCGCGATCCTGCGAGGTGTTCAACGGCAGGCGGACCCGGCCGCAAGGGCTGCGCATGGCGCGGCATTTCATCAGGCCATAGGGATCGGGCAGCAGCAGCTCGTCGTCGGCCTCGAAATCGAACAGGCTACGGTAGAACAGCACCCAGCTGGCCAGGCTCTCGGCCGGCAGCGCAGTGGCCATGTGATCGATCCGCTGCAGGCCGGCGCCCGCGGGTGCCACGGCGTGCAGGCGGAAATCGATATCGTAGTTGCTCTGGCCCGGCGCCCCGGATTCGAGCAGGTAGATCAACCCGCCATCCGGCGCCCGCACCGCCGGGATCTGCCGCTCGTTCGGCCCGATTAGCCCGCGATAGGGCTGCCCGCCGAAGGCGCAGGCGCGCGCCAGCGCCGATGCTTCGTCATCGATCTTCAGCGCCATGGCACACACCGAAGGACCGTGTGCCTCGAAGTAGTTGTGCGCGAAGGAATAGGGTTCGGCGTTGAGCACGATGTTGATTTCGCCCTGACGATACAACTGCACATCTTTCGAGCGGTGCTGGCCGACATGGGCGAAGCCGAGCTGCTGCAGCCAACTGCCGAGGCGCACCGCGTGCGGCTCGTCTACCGCGAACTCGAGAAAATCGATGCCCTCGTAGCGCGGTGCCCCTGGCGCCGTGAACAGCGACGGTACGACGGCTGCGGACGGCGCCGAAGCGTTCAGTCGCTGGCCGGTCTTTTCTTCCAGGTGCCGCAGCGCGCGCAAGCCATCGGCCGCGATGCCAAGCGGCGGTGCGGCACGGAAGCCGTCGTTGAATACCTCCAACGACAACGGGCCGCTGTAGCCGGCCTGCAGCACCGGCGCGAGAAAGCCGGCCAGATCGAACTCGCCCTGGCCGGGGAAGCAGCGGAAATGCCGGCTCCACTCCAGCACGTCCATGGCCAGCACGGGCGCATCGGCCAGCTGCACGAAGAAGATCCGCTCGCCGGGAATCTCGACGATGCCGCTCGGGTCGTCGCCCAGGGCCAGGGTATGGAAGCTGTCGAGAATCACCCCCAGCGCCGGATGATCGACCTGCTGCACCAGCGTCCAGACATCACGCCAGGTCTTCACGTGGCGACCCCAGGCCAGCGCCTCGTAGCCGACCCGCAGACCACGTGCGCCAGCCCGCTCGGCGATGAGGCCGAGGTCGCCGAGCAGCGTCTCGCGGTCGCCCAGCGCATCGGCCTGCACATTGCTGCACAACAGCATCAGCTCGGCGCCGAGTTCCTGCATCAGGTCGAACTTGCGCTCGGCGCGATCAAGATTGCGCTGCAGCCGCTCGCGCGGGCAGCCCTCGAAGTCGCGGAATGGCTGGAACAGCGTCACCGTCAGCCCCAGCGCCTCGCAGCGCCGGCGAACATCCAGCGGGCTGCCGGAGTGATACAGCAGATCGTTCTCGAACAGTTCGATGCCGTCGAACCCGGCAGCCGCTGCGGCCTCGAGTTTTTCCGGCAGCGTACCGCTGAGGGACACGGTGGCGATGGAGCGCTTCATTCGGTTACTCCTGTTACCGGGGGCCGCGGCCGTGCAGGCCGCCGACGGATAGGCGAAGCCAGGGTCATGTTCAAGGCACCAGACCGTCCCGCTTGGCCGGATCGGTCAGGGGCAGCCTCAGACCGCTCTGAGCGGGCATCGGCGCTGCCGAATCCTCCAGCAGTGCGCGCAGCGGCGTGGCAATGGAGGCGGTGTAGTCCTTGACGCAGCGATGATGGCCACCGAGCACGTCATAGCTTTCGAAGCTCGCGCCCATGTTGCGCCAGGCCCGGCTGGTGTAATCGGCAGAGAAATAGACCACCGGCGCATCGATACGCTGCGGCAGGTAGCGCGCCATCACCAACGAGTACTGCAGGAAGCGCACTCGCACTTCGCGGTCCCGTGCGGTGGGGGGCGGCGGCACATGGCCGGCCAGCCGTTGCTGCACCATGCGCGTACTGCGGTGCGTGAGCTTCCAGGCCAGGTTGGCCAGGCGCTTCGGATAGGGCCATTTGCTGGTTTCGCCGAAGCGACTCAGCGCTTCGTAGGCACGGGCGAGGTAGCTATCCGGCAATACGCGGTCCAGGGTGCGCAGAATGGCCCGCGACCAGGGCCGCACATTGGCGGTGGGCGGGTCGATCAGCGCGACGATTTCCACGCTGTGCCCGGCCTCGATGAGCAGGCGAGCCGCTTCGAAGGCCACCAGCGCGCCGTTGCAGTAGCCGCCGATGCGATACGGCCCTTCCGGCTGCCGCTCGAGGATCAGCGGCAGGCGCTCGCGGGCCATCTGCTGCACCGATTCGGGAATCGGCTCGTCGCCCATGCCATGCGGGGCAATGGCGGTCAGCGGCTGCTGCGAGCCGAGCAGCCTGGCCAGGCGACGGATGTAGTAGCCGCCATGGGCGAAATCGCCGTGGAACCAGAACAGCGCCGTCCGCCCCGGCTGCGCGTTGAAGTCGATGACCGGGATGACATGCGCCGCGAGATTTTCCAGGCGCTCGGCCAGCTCACGTGCGGTTTCGGCCTCCACCAGCACCGACTCGGGAATCACCCGGCCGAGCATCTGCTCCAGTTCGGTCAGCATCTCGGTGGCCAGCAGCGAATCGCCGCCGCAATCGAGGAAATTGTCCTGCGGGCCTACCGCTTCGGTTTTCAGCAGGCGGCGCCAGAGCGCCAGCACTTGCTGCTCCAGCGGCGAGGCGGCCTCGCTGGCGCCGGCCTGACGGGCTCGCTCGCTGCGCTGCTCGACATACGCATCCGCCAGGCGATGGCGCAGCACCTTGCCCGTCAGCCCGCGTGGCAAGGCGTCGATGACCTGTACGCGTCGCGGCACCTTGAAATACACCAGCTCACCGCGCAGGAAGTTCTGCAGTTCGTTGGGCGAGACGCTCATCTGCGGATGCAGCACAACCGCCGCGGCCACGTCCTGCCCGAGGCGCGGATGCGGCACCGCGAACGCGGCGGCATCCGCCACCGCCGGATGGCGCAGCAGAGCCGCGTCGACTTCCGGCAGGCTGACCTTTTCACCACCGCGGTTGATGACTTCGCGCAGGCGCCCGTGCAGGTAAAGAAAGCCGTCCTCGTCGAGACTGCCGATGTCACCGGTGTGGAACCAGCCGTCACGCAGCACATCATTCAGCGCGGCATCGCCGAGATAGCCGGGCATGACCGTTGCGCCACGCACGCGGATTTCGCCGCGCTGGCCGCTCGGCACCGGCAGGCCTTGCTCGTCGACGATGCTCAACGTTTCCGGCCACGGCCGGCCTACGCTGCCGCTCTTGCGCTCAGCAGGGGTATTGACGGCGATCTGCGCTGCTTCGCTGGAACCGTAATGCTCCAGCAGCGGGAAGCCCATGGTCTGCTCGAAGGCATCGATGATGTCCTGCCCCAGCGGCGCGCCACCGGAAGAGGCGAAGCGCGGTCGGTGTGCGCCGAGGCCTTCGGGATGGGTAGTGGCGGCCTCGAGGACTGCGCGATGCAGCGCCGGGCCGGCCGAATACCAGCTCGGGCGCAGGGCTTCGAACCACTCGTGCAGGTCCACCACCGCCGGGCTGAGCGGAAAAGCGACGCTGCCGCCAGTGAGCAGCGGCGTGAGGATGGTGACCTTCAGCCCGTGGGAGTAATAGGGCGCCGATACACACAGGCAGCGGTCGCCGGCAGCCAGGCCGAACCAGCGCTGCCATTTGCGCGCTGCGGTCAGCATGTTGCGATGGGTGAAGGGAATCAGCTTGGGCAGTGCGGTGGTGCCGGAGCTGCGCAGGATGAATGCCGGAGCGTCAGGCAGCGGCAGCTCGTCGGCGGCCGGCTGCGCGGCGACCGGCATGTCGAGCAGCAACGCCGGCGTGCCGTCTTCGGCCGCTTCGGCGGTGATCAGCGTCAGCCCATGGCGCTCGGCTGCGGCCCGGCCCTGCTGATCGCCATCGCTGCCGATCAGCAGGGCATCGAGCGGCAACTGGTTGAGAAACTGGTCCAGCTCGGCCGTGCCGAGGCGCGGATCGAGCGGTACGGCAACCGCCGAACAGGCGATGGCAATGATCGCGACCGCCGCCTGTGGGGCTTCCGGCAGCAACACGCCGATCCGCGCGTCGCGGCCAAAGCCGGCCAGGCGCAACTGGCGACGGGTCTGCTCGATCATCTGCTGCAGGCCGCGATGGTCCAGCGGCGCGAAGCGGGTGGAAACCACAGCAGGCTGCTCGGGCCCCATGCGGGCAGCATGAACGAGCGCAGCGTGGAGGGTGGTCGCTCCGGCGTTCGCTGCGGCATCGCCCAGCACTGGGGAGGCCGCGCCCGAACGGGGCACGGCCGGATCTAGGTCGTGGGTCACGCTGTCTGTCCTTGGCTGAGATCCGGCCGGGCCATGGCACGGATTGCACACCTAGGACAGCGAGACGGCGAGAAGTTGCCAAATGTTGCGCAACAAAATGTGTGCAGTTCGACTCACAATAACCGCCCGTTCCCGGACCGCAGCCGAAATTGAACTTCACCACTGCGCGTTAGGTGCCTAGATAGAGCCTTTTCAAGAGAGCGCGGCAGCCCGGGCCTCCAGTCGTCGCCAGAGCAATCGCACCGCGCCCTTGCGCATCAGCGAGCAGCGATACAGGCGGATCTCCAGTGGCACGCGCCATTGCTCGCTGCCGCAGATCGCCAGCTCGCCGCGTTCGAGCTCCGGCTCGACGCTCAGCCGCGGCACCCAGGCAATGCCCAGCCCCTGCAGCGCCATGCTCTTGAGGCTGTCGGCCATGGCCGTCTCGTAAACGGTGGTCGAACGCAGCGCACGCTGGCGCAGCAGCAGATTCACCGAACGACCGAGAAAGGCGCCGGCGCTGTAGGCCAGCAGCGGCACCGTCTGCCCACTGTCGACGTCATACAGCGGAACGCCGTCGGCATCCACCGCACAGACCGGCAGCATCTCGGTGCGCCCCAGGTGCAGCGAGGGAAACAGTTCCGGGTCGAGCTGCAGCGCGGCATCCGGATCGTAGTAGGCGAGGATCAGATCGCAGCCGCCCTCGCGCAGCACATGCACGGCTTCGCCGACGTTGGTGGCGATCAGTCGGGTAGCCAGGTTCAGCCCGTCGTGACGCAGGCCGGCGATCCACGCCGGGAAGAAGCCCAGCGCCAGCGAGTGCGCCGCGGAAATCTGCAGCACCTCGCCCTGCTGGCCGTCGACATGGTGCAGATGGCGCACCACCTCACCGAGCTGCTCGACCATGTTGCGCGCACTGACCAGGAACAGCTGACCGGCCTCGGTCAGCTCGATCGGCGTGCGCGAACGGTTGATCAGCTGCAGGCCGAGCGCCTCTTCCAGCGAGCGTATCCGCCGGCTGAACGCAGGCTGGGTGACGAAGCGGCGTTGCGCGGCCTGGGAGAAGCTGCGGGTCGCCGCCAGTGCCACGAAATCCTCCAGCCACTTGGTTTCCAGATTCACCTGAACATCCCTCGATACGATTGTGACCGATACAAAGTCACAGCCACATTATGCCGTTTCAGCATAGGGCAGCCGCCAACGGCATTGGCCGCCAAACACCTGAAAGCCTTATTTTAGGCGCACTGCAGCACTGCCTGCGCCTACCGAAGCCACATTACCATCATGTCCGAAGTTGCATCATCGCGAGTCGAAAAAGACCTGCTTGGCACCCTACCCGTTCCTTCCGACGCCTACTACGGCATCCAGACCCTGCGCGCACTGCACAACTTCCGCCTCTCCGGCGTGCCGTTGGCGCATTACCCGAAGCTGATCGTCGCCCTGGCGATGGTCAAGCAGGCCGCCGCAGACGCCAACCGCGAGCTGGGCTACCTGCCCGAAGCCAAGCACGTGGCCATCAGCCAGGGCTGTGCACGCCTGATTCGCGGCGAATTCCATGAGCAGTTCGTGGTGGACATGATCCAGGGCGGCGCCGGCACCTCGACCAACATGAACGCCAACGAGGTGATCGCCAACCTCGGTCTTGAGGCCATGGGCCACGCCAAGGGTGAATACCAGTACCTGCACCCGAACAACGACGTGAACATGGCGCAGTCGACCAACGACGCCTATCCCACCGCCATTCGCCTGGGCCTGTTGCTCGGCCACGATACGCTGCTGGCCAGCCTGGAGAGCCTTTGCGAGGCGCTAACCGGCAAGGGCCACGCCTTTGCCCACGTGCTGAAGATGGGCCGCACCCAGCTGCAGGACGCCGTGCCGATGACCCTCGGCCAGGAATTCCATGCCTTCGCCACCACCCTCGGCGAAGACCTGCAGCATCTGCGCGGTTTCGCCCCGCAACTGCTGCTCGAAGTGAACCTCGGCGGCACCGCGATCGGCACCGGCATCAATGCCGATCCACGCTATCAGGCCATCGCCGTGCAGCGCCTGGCCCAGATCAGCGGCCAGCCGCTGCGCCAGGCCGCCGACCTGATCGAAGCCACCTCGGACATGGGCTCGTTCGTGCTGTTCTCCGGCATGCTCAAGCGCCTGGCGGTGAAACTGTCGAAGATCTGCAACGACCTGCGCCTGCTCTCCAGCGGCCCGCGCACCGGCTTCAACGAAATCAATCTGCCGCCGCGCCAGCCGGGCAGCTCGATCATGCCGGGCAAGGTCAATCCGGTGATCCCCGAGGCGGTCAACCAGGTCGCCTTCGAAGTGATCGGCAACGACCTGGCGCTGACCATGGCCGCCGAAGGCGGACAGCTGCAGCTCAACGTCATGGAGCCGCTGATCGCCTACAAGCTGTTCGATTCGATCCGCCTGCTGCAGCGCGCCATGGACATGCTGCGCGAGCATTGCATCGAAGGCATCACCGCCAACGAAGCGCGTTGCCGCGAGCTGATGGAAAGCTCCATCGGCCTGATCACCGCGCTGAACCCCTACATCGGCTACGACAACAGCACCCGCCTGGCCCGCGAGGCCCTGCTCGGCGGCCGCAGCGTGCTGGAGCTGGTGCGCGAAGAGCGGCTGCTGGACGACGCCATGCTGGCCGAGATCCTGCGCCCGGAAAACATGATCGCGCCACGCCTGGCACCGCTGGCGGTCTGATCCACACCGCGCCCGGCATATAGCCGGGCGCTTGCTTTACGGGCCGCCAGCCCGGCCCGTTCGCACAATAAAAACAACAGGAAGACCCATGACTCAGAGTACGACCCTCTCCACTCCCCTGCGCCTGCTCGTCCGCCTGCCGCTCTGGCAGCAGATCCTCATCGGCCTGGCCCTCGGCGTCGCCGCCGGCATGGCCTTCGGCGCAGACGCGCAGCTGCTGGCACCGATCGGCACGCTGTTTCTCAATGCGATCAAGATGCTCATCGTGCCGCTGGTGTTCGTCTCGCTGGTAGCCGGCATCACCTCGATGCAGGACAGCGCCAAGCTTGGCCGTATCAGTCTGAAGACCATCGCCATCTATCTGGTGACCACCGCCTTCGCGGTGAGCATCGGCCTGCTGTTCGGCGCGCTGTTCAGCCCCGGTGAGGGGATGAACATGGTCGCCAGTGGCAGCGAACAGGCCAAGCAGGCGCCCTCGCTGGTGTCCATTCTGGTGGGCCTGGTGCCGGCCAACCCGGTCACCGCCTTCGCCGAAGGCAACATCCTGCAGATCATTGTCTTCGCCATCGCCCTGGGCGTCAGCATCAACCTGATCGGCGAGCGCGGCGCGCCGGCGGTGCGCCTGTTCGATGCGCTGGCCGAGACCTTCTACAAACTCACCGACCTGGTGATGCGCGTCGCGCCGATCGGCGTCTTCGCCCTGACCGCAGGCGTGGTCGGCAGCCATGGTGCCGAAGTACTGCTGCCACTGGCGGGCGTGATCGGGGTGATCTACCTGGCCAGCATCGCCCACGTGCTGCTGGTCTACGGCGGCCTGCTCGGCCTGCTGGCGCGGCTCAACCCGCTGCGTTTCTTCCAGGGCATCGCCCCGGCGCTGGCAGTGGCTTTCAGTACGTCGAGCAGCTCCGGCACCCTGCCGGTGTCCATCGAATGCGCACGCAAGAACCTCGGCGTGTCAGAAGGTGTCGCGGGCTTCGTCCTGCCGGTGGGCGCGACCATCAACATGGATGGCACGGCGATCTATCAGGGCGTGCTGGCACTGTTCATCGCCCAGGCTTTCGGCATCGACCTCAGTGCCGGGCAGTACGCGATGATCATCCTCACCGCGACGCTGGCCTCCATCGGCACCGCCGGCATCCCCGGCGCCGGGCTGATCATGCTCGGGCTGGTGCTCACCGCCGCCGGCCTGCCGCTCGAAGGCGTGGCGCTGATCGCCGGCATCGACCGCATCCTCGACATGGCGCGCACCACGGTGAACGTCGCCGGCGACCTGATGACCACCACGCTGGTCGGTCGCAGCGAGCAGGAGCTCGACCGCGCGATCTACGACAGCAGCAACAAGGAGTGAGGGCCGTCCGAAGACCTGCCGCTAGCTCGGCAGGTCCCAGGCGTGACTCAGGCGTTGCAGCGCGGCGATGATTTCCACTTCCGGAACCGCCGCAAAGCCCAGCACCAGGCCGCCCGGTGCGCCTCTCGGCGCCTGACCGTCCAGCCAGTAGTCGGCCAGCCCGTTCATTTCCACCTCGGCCGCTCGCGCCGCAGCAACCAGCTCGGCTTCGCGGGCGTGGCTGTGCACCGGCACGCACAGATGCAGCCCGGCATCCACCGCCGGCAACGCGCCGCAACCAGGGATCGCCTCTGGCCAGTGCTGCAACAGGGTGTCGCGGCGCACCCGGGCGGCCTGGCGCATACGGCGCACGTGACGCTGAAAATGGCCGGCGGCGATGAACTCGGCCATCACCATCTGGCTGCCAACGTCCGAGTGACGCATATCCAATGCGCGGCGACGGGCGAAGGCCTCGGCCAGGCCGGGAGGCAACACCAGGTAGCCGAGGCGCAGCGCGGGGAAGGTGATCTTGCAGAAGGTGCCGACGTAGAGCACCCGCCCCTGCCGGTCCAGCGCCGCCAAAGGCGTCAACGGCGTGCCGCTGTAACGGTACTCGCCGTCGTAGTCGTCCTCGACGATCCAACCCTCGTTGCGTTCGGCCCACGCGAGCAATTCCAGGCGCCGCGCCAGCGACAGGGTCACACCGGTCGGGTACTGATGCGAGGGCGTGACATAGGCCAGCCGACAGCCTTCGATCTGCGCGAGGGCGGCGGTATCCAGTCCCTCGCCATCCACCGCGACCCCACACAGCTCGGCGCCAGCCACGGCGAAGGCATGGCCGGCGGCGCGGTAGCCGGGGTTTTCCAGCGCCACGCGATCGCCAGGCTGCACCAGCAGCTGGGCGCAGAGGCTGATGCCCTGCTGCGCGCCGCAGGTAATCACCACCTGGGACGGATCGCAGTTCAGCCCGCGGCTGCTGCGCAGGTAGGCCGCTACCAGTTCGCGCAAGGCAGGCTCACCCGCCGGGTCGCCATACCCCAGGCGCGCTGACGATGGCTTGCGCCAGAAGCGCGCCGTGAGCCGCGCCCAGGTTTCGAAGGGGAATAGATCGAAGGCCGGCACGCCGATGCGAAAGGCCCTCGGCGCACCGCTCACGGGTAGCGCAAGGTGATTGCGCTGCAGGCGCAACAGCGCCTCGGTCGGCGCCAGTTCGGAAGCAGGCGCTTGCGTCAGCGGCCGCGCGCTGCCGAGCTCCACCACGTAAGTGCCATCGCCTACACGGCCCTCGATGTAGCCCTCGGCGTAGAGCTGATCGAACGCCCGGGTAACGGTGTTGCGTGACACCGCCAGCAATGCCGCCAGATCGCGACCGGCCGGCAGCCGACTTCCTCCAGCCAGACGCCCGTCGAGGATGCGCTCGCGCAGGGCCTGATAGAGCTGGCGTGTCAGCCCCTGACTGCGCTCCAGACAAATGCCGGAAAGATCGACAGGCAATGGGGGTGTGGTCGGCATAGGTCGCATTGGCTCTATCAAAGTCACAAGTAATGGATCTTACAGCGGGCCAATATCCTGCCTAGCATGACGCCACCACGCCAGAGACTGTCGCCATGTACCTGCCCGCCGCCTTTCGCCAGGATGATCGTTATGAACTGCATCGTCAGATGCGCGCCACGCCGTTCGCCCTGCTCACCACCGCGGGCACGGACGGCGTGCAGGCCAGCCACCTGCCGCTGCTGCTGGAACCGGACGAAGGCGAGTTCGGCACGCTCTACGGGCACTTCGCCAAGGCCAATCCGCACTGGCGCAAGCTGCAGGACGGCTGCGAAGCGCTAGCCGTGTTCAGCGGCCCTGACGCCTACATCAGCCCCAGCTGGTATCCGACCAAAGCGGAACACGGCAAGGTCGTACCGACCTGGAACTACATCGCCGTGCATGCCCGCGGCCCGGTGCGGCTGATTGAGGATCGCAAGAGCCTGCTGCAGATCGTCAGCCGCCTCAGCGATCAGCATGAAGCCAGCCGCCCACAGCCCTGGGCCGTAAGCGATGCACCAGACGACTACCTGGACGCCATGCTGCGCGCCATCGTCGGCTTCGCCCTGCCGATTCGCCGACTGGAGGGCAAGTGGAAGCTCGGGCAGAACCGCTCGCCTGCGGACCAGGCCGGGGTTCGCCAGGGCCTGGCCGCCTCGCTCGATCCACGCGACCTGGCCCTGGCCGCGCGCATGCCCATCACCGACTGAAGAGGAATGCACTGTGCCTGAGATCCGCCCTATCACCGCTGCCGACCACACTGTCTGGAGAGAACTCTGGCAGAACTACCAACGCTTCTACGCCGCTGCGATTGCCGAGCAGACCAGCGACCTCACCTGGCAGCGCTTCCTCGATCCAGCCGAGCCGATGCATGCCGCGTTGGCCTGGCATGACGGCCACGCCATCGGCCTGGTGCACTGGATCTTCCATCGCAGCTGCTGGACCCGCGGTGACTACTGCTACCTGCAGGATCTCTACGTGGCCGAGGGCACCCGCGGCAAAGGCACCGGTCGGGCGCTGATCGAGCACGTCTACGCCCAGGCCGCAGCCGCTGGCGCCTCGCGCGTCCACTGGCTGACCCAGGAGACCAACTATACTGGGCGCATGCTCTACGACCGCATCGCCGAACGCTCGGGCTTCATCCAGTACCGCAAGATCCTCTGAGCCTTCACTCGATGCCGAACAGCCCGTTCTCCACATGCGGCGTCGCCAGGCGCTCGCGGATGTCCGGGTCGATGCGCGGGTCGTCCGGGCTGTAGAGCATCACCTGGCGATAGGCGCTGACCCGGTTGATCTCGCGGCCCAGGTATTCCCACACCACCGAGGTGCACGCCGGCGTGCGGCGGTCGCCGGAGGAGACGCCGGTCTTCAGGCCGTTGAGGCGCGTGATGCGGCTCTTGAAGCTGGGAATGAGGATGGTCTGGCTCATCTCGTTGAGCGTCAGCGATTCGTAGTCGATCAGGAACAGCCGGTCCTGCAGGCCGAACGCGGCACCCAGGTAGCGGCAGCGCACCCAGTCCTCGGCGTCGCCGAGGGTCGGGCTGGCGCGTTCCTGGCGTTCCTGGCGCTCGAACAGGTACAGGCCGTTTTCCTCGCGCAGGTGGACCAGCGACAGCAGGATGCTGCCCGGTACCGACATGCAGTTGGCGTATTCGAAGTAGTAGCCGCAGTAGCGCGCGAGGCTCGTGGCGTGCTCGCGCAGCGGCTGCAGCAGCGTCAGCAACGGGTCGGTTCGCGGCTGCGCCTGGGCTTCCGGATGGCGGGCGCCGACCAGCCGGGCGAACTGTTCCGGCGGCATCTCCAGCTCGTAGCCTTCGACGCCGAAGAAGTCGCCGATGCGCTTGAGATTGAACGGTGTCGGCCGGCTCTGCCCGCCCAGGTACTTGTTGAATTGCGCCCGATTGATGGCCAGCTTGCGGCACACCTCGGCAATCGAGCGGTAGTGGCTGCAGAGCAACTTGAGGTTTTCGGCAAGGTGGGAGGTCACAGCGATGCCCTGAAGTCTGGCGCGAGTGCCGCCATTCTAGCATCAGGTCGCGTCACATCGCGGCCACCTGCGAAATTGTCCTGCCGCCCCTACTGTTGAAACATCCCCCGCTTGCACGGCGCAGCGGCGCGCGCCGGCACCCTAACAACGACAACAAGGTGAACATCGCCATGCTCGACCTTCTAAACGACCTTATCTGGAGCAAGCTGCTGATCGTCATGCTGATCGGTCTCGGTCTGCTCTTCACGATTCGCTCCGGCTTCGTCCAGTTCCGCTATTTCGGCAACATGTTCACGATCTTCGGCCACGCCTTCGAGCGTCAGCCGGGACAGCTCTCTTCCTTCCAGGCCCTGATGCTCTCGGTCGCCGGCCGGGTCGGCGCCGGCAACATCGCCGGCGTCTCCGTGGCGATCATGCTCGGCGGCCCGGGCGCGATCTTCTGGATGTGGGTGGTGGCGCTGGTGGGCATGGCGACCAGCTACTTCGAGTGCTCGCTGGCACAGCTGTACAAGCGTCGCGAGCCCGACGGCACCTACCGCGGCGGCCCGGCGTTCTACATCCAGCATGGCCTCGGCCAGCGCTGGCTGGGCATCGTGGTCTCGATCCTGCTGCTGATGACCTTCGGCTTCGGTTTCAACGCCGTACAGTCGTTCACCGTCGCCAGCTCGCTGCACGACACCTTCGGCGTACCGACCGTGGCCAGCGGCATCGCGCTGACCCTGGTCATCGCCGGCATCATCTTCGGCGGCATCCGCCGCATCGCCAAGTGGGCCGACGTGCTGGTGCCGGTCATGGCGTTCTCCTACCTGGGCATGGCGCTGTTCGTCATCGGCAGTAATTTCAGCGCGATTCCGGAAACCTTCGGCCTGATCTTCCGTAGCGCCTTCGGTCTGGAGCAGGCCTTCGCCGGCGGCATCGGCGCGGCGATCCTGATGGGCGTCAAGCGTGGCCTGTTCTCCAACGAGGCAGGCCTGGGCAGCGCGCCGAACGTCGCCGCGGTGGCCGAGGTCAAGCACCCGGTAGCGCAGGGCATCGTGCAGTCACTGTCGGTGTTCATCGACACCATCATCCTGTGCAGCTGCACCGCATTGATCATCCTGCTCTCCGGCGTCTACGAGCCGGGCATGGACCAGGCTGGCGTGGTGCTGACCCAGACCGCCGTCGCGGCCGTAGTCGGCGAGTGGGGCCGGGTGTTCGTCAGCGTCGCGCTGCTGCTGTTCGTGTTCACCACGCTGATCTACAACTACTACCTGGGCGAGAACGCGCTGGGCTTCTTCACCGAGAAGCGCATGCCGGTGGTGATCTATCGCATCCTGGTGGTCATCCTCGTGCTCTGGGGTTCGGTACAGGATCTGGGCACCGTGTTCGCCTTCGCCGACGTGACCATGGGCCTGCTGGCGATCGCCAACCTGATCGCCGTGACCCTGCTGTTCAAGGTCGGCCTGCGCCTGATGCGCGACTATGATCGCCAGATCCGCGCCGGCATCGAGCAGCCCGTGCTCGATCCGAAAGACTTCGCCGACCTGGATCTCGATCCTGCCGTGTGGAAGGCCAACATGTCGGCCACGCCTGGCACCGCCGAGCACCGCTAAACGCTCGCGACGCGACCGGCCAGCCCCTGTGCTGAATTCTGCACAAGGGCTGGCACCATCCGCCCCATTTTTTTCTGATGGCCTGCGCCGACTGAGCGAGGTGTGCGCGTGAACGAATCAATCGACCGTCTGCTGGTGCTCTACACCGGCGGCACCATCGGCATGCAACAGAGCGCCGCCGGGCTGATGCCGGCCTCCGGTTTCGAAACCCGTATGCGCGAACAGCAGGCCGGCGAGCCGGGGCCGCTGCCGAACTGGACGTTCCAGGAACTGCAGCCGCTGCTGGACAGCGCCGACATGCAGCCACGCCACTGGCTTGAGATGGCACGGACCATCCGCGAGGCAGCCACACAAGGCCGTTGCGACGCGGTCCTGCTGTTGCATGGCACCGACACCCTGGCTTACAGCGCCGCTGCCTTGTCCTTTCTGCTGCTCGATCTCGAAGTACCGGTGCTGCTGACTGGCGCCATGCTGCCGGCAGGCAGCGAGGGCAGCGATGCCTGGCCCAACCTGTTCGGCGCCATGCGCGCATTGCAGGCGGGCCGCGTTAAGGGCGTACGCCTGTTCTTCAACGGCGTGCTGCTGCACGGTGCGCGGGTCAGCAAACTGCGCAGCGACGCCTTCGATGCCTTTGCCGAAGCGCCGCGCAAGCGGTCAGCGGCAGTGGTCAGCGAACGCCCGCCCGTGCTGCTACCGCAGCAGCCGGCAGAGGTCGTGGTGCTGCCGCTGTATCCCGGCGTTGGCGCTGCCCAGGTTCGAGCACTGGTGGCCAGTGGCGCCCAGGCGCTGCTGCTGGAGTGCTATGGCAGCGGTACCGGCCCGGCCGGCGACGCCGACTTCGTCGAAGCGCTGCGCACGGCGCACGGACAGGGCGTGGTGCTGGCGGCGATCAGCCAGTGCCCGGGCGGCCACGTCGACTTCGGTGTGTACGCCACCGGCAGCGGCCTGCGCGACGCCGGCCTGATCTCCGGCGGCGGCATGACCCGCGAGGCGGCGCTGGGCAAGCTGTTCGCCCTGCTCTGCGCCGGTCTCGATCAGCACCAGGTCGAGCACTGGTTCTGCCGCGACCTGTGCGGCGAAATGGCCGACTGACAACCACCGCCACCGCAGAATGCGCGCTGTCCCGCAGCGCGGGTGCTGTCGGGTAGCGGGAGTGGCCCGGCACCGCTAACCTTGCTCGCGCCAACAACAAATAAAAAAGCGTCAAGGAGCCGATGCCATGGCCAGATCCCGAACTGCCGGGGCGCTGTTCGCCCTGCTCATCAGCGCTGCGTTCACCGCCCAGGCCGAACTGCCCGCCAATTACGCAATCACCCTGCAGACCGACACATTTCCGCCCTTCAACATGGGTCCCAACAGCAAGAGCTTCGCCCGTGGCGACGACGTGCAGGGCATCGATGCCGATACGGTGCGCGACATCTTTCGCCGTGCCGGCATCGCCTACAACCTGACCCTGCGCGGCCCATGGAACCGGCTCTACGAGCAGACCCGCCAGCAGTCCGCCCACGGCCTGTTCTCGGTGGCGCGGACGCCGCAGAATGCCGGGCTGTTCAAGTGGGTCGGCCCGCTGGCCCACCATGACAGCGTGCTGCTGGCGCCGGCCGGCAAGGGCCTGAAGTTCGACAGCCTGGCACAGGCCCAGGGCTACCAGATCGGCGGCCACGCCAATGGCAGCGTCAGCCTGTACCTGGAAAGCCAGGGCATCACCACCAGCAACAGCCTCAACGACGCGGAGAACCTGCGCAAACTGCTGACCGGGCGCATCGACCTTTGGGCGGTGGCCGATCCGGTATGGCGCTATTACGCCCAGCAGCAGGGCGTGGATGAAAGCCAGTTGCAGGTGGTGCTGAGCTATCGCAGCGAGCCCATGTACCTGGCGCTCAGTCCCGACACCCCGGAGGAGGTCGTCAGCCGCCTGCAGAACGCTCTCGACGAAGTGATTGCCGAGGGCTACGCCGGTTGCAGCAAGACACCGGATCTGTGTTACCTGATCCAGAACCGCAGCAAGACCCTCGCCGGCAGCCGCTGACGCCTGGCGACTGCGTCTCAGCTCTGCTGGTAGCGCGGCCGCGGCGTGGCCATCGGCAACGGACCGTCGCCGATCACGCGCCATTCGCCGCGCTCGGCATCGTAGGCGCGGATCGCGCTGGTTTCGATGTCGTACAGCCAGCCGTGGATGAACAGCTGACCGCTGGCCAGCCGCGCCGCCACCGACGGATGAGTGCGCAGATGATCGAGCTGCGCCACCACGTTCTCCTCGGTGAGGATGCCCAGGGTGTTGTGGTCGGCACAGCCACAGTTCTGCTCGACGACGATCTTCGCCACCTCGGCATGGCGCAGCCAGGCCTTCACCGTTGGCATGCGCTTCAGCTCGGCGGGGTTGAGCACAGCCTTCATCGCGCCGCAATCGGAATGGCCACAGACGATGATGTGCTGCACGCCGAGGGCCATCACCGCGAACTCGATGGCCGTCGAAACACCGCCGTTCATCTGTCCATAGGGCGGCACCACGTTGCCGACGTTGCGCGTGACGAACAGGTCGCCAGGCGAACTCTGGGTGATCAGCTCGGGGATGATTCGTGAATCGGCGCAGGTAATGAACATGGCCCGGGGCGTCTGTTCGTGGGCGAGCTTCTTGAACAGCTCGCGCTGCTCGGGGTAGACCTCTTCACGAAAACGCCGGACTCCGGAGACGATCTGCTCAAGGGCCTCCTGAGCGGTTTCGCTCCTCCTTTCGTCACTCATTGCTCGGTTCTCTCCTTAGGGTTAACGGGTTGCGCTGCATCAGAACACCGACCAGCCGATGCGCTGCGACAGCGCCTCGAGCGCGGCCATGCCGATCAGCGAATTGCCCGCGGCGTTCAGCTCGGGCGACCACACGCAAACGGTGAAGCGCCCCGGCACCACCGCAACGATGCCGCCACCGACGCCGCTCTTGCCGGGCAGGCCGACGCGGTAGGCAAAGTTGCCGGCCTCGTCGTACAGGCCGCTGGTAGCCATGATGGCGTTGACCTGCTTGGCCTGACGCGGCGTCAGGATCACCTCGCCGCTCTGCGGACAGCTGCCTTCGCGGGCGAGGAAGGCGAACGCACGGGCCAGATCGATGCAGTTCATGCGCAGCGCACAATGATGAAAATAGCTGCGCAGCACCGCCTCCACATCGTTGTGGAAGTTGCCGAAGGCCTGCATCAGGTAAGCCATGGCGGCGTTGCGCGCACGGTGCTGGTACTCGGACTCGGCAACGCGCGTGTCCGAAACGATCTGCCGGTTGCCGGACAGATGCCGGACGAAGTCGCGCATCGACAACTCTGGGGTGGCGAAGCGCGACTGGTTGACGTCGCAGATCACCAGCGCACCGGCGTTGATGAACGGATTGCGCGGCCGGCCGCGCTCGAACTCGAGCTGCACCAGCGAATTGAACGGCTGTCCGGAGGGTTCGTGGCCGAGGCGTTCCCACAGTGACTCACCGCGGTGTCCGATGGCCTGCACCAGGCTGAACACCTTGGAAATGCTCTGGATCGAGAACGGCGTTTGCGCGTCGCCGGCCTCGAACACCTCGCCATCGGCACTGCACACGGCGATGCCGAGCTGATCGGCCGGAACGTCCGCCAGTGCCGGAATATAACTGGCCACGCGCCCCTGCCCGAGCAGCGGGCGCACCTCGTCGAGAATCTCCTGCAGCAGGGCTTGCATCGGCAGCTCCATCGGTCCTGGGTCGAAGGTGGACGTCCGCCGGTCGAGGGGCATCACAGACGATTCAGAACTTCTCGGGCCGCAATACGGCAACCTCGGCGAGGTAGCAGACCATGGCGAAATGTTCGTAGTAGCGGGCCTGCAGATGTTCGGCGATGCGCTCGGCAACCTCGCGGCTGCAGATCACCTCCACGCGGATATTGCCGTCGGTGTCCCAGCCCGCACTGCGCACGCCGCGGCTGCCGCTACCGCGGGCGTCCGATAGCGTCCAGCCGGGCGCGCCAAGGGTTTTCAGGTCGGCGACCAGTTTGTGTTCCAGCGCCGCTTCGCAGATCACGGTCAGCAGCGTTCGGTTGTGCGCGTTCATCTCAGAACCCCCAGGCGATCAGCCGCTCGGCCAGGGCCAGGTAGAGCGGTATGCCGATCAGGATGTTGAACGGAAAGGTGATGCCCAGCGAAGCAGTCAGCGACAGTGACGGATTGGCTTCCGGTACCGCCAGACGCATCGCCGCCGGCACCGCGATGTAGGACGCACTCGCCGCCAGGGTGGCGAGCATCGCCGTACCGCCCAGCGACAGGCCCATGAAGCGCGCCAGCATGGCGCCGATCAGCGCGCCGATCAGCGGCATGATCAGGGCGAAGGCGGCGAGCTTGATGCCGTAACGCTTGAGCGAGCCCAGCTGACCGGAGGCGATCAGGCCCATCTCCAGCAGGAAGAACGCCAGCACCGGTTTGAACATGCTGGTGTACAGGGGTTCGAGCGGCTTGATCGCCTCCTTGCCGGCAATCGCGCCGATCAGCAGGCCGCCAAGCAGCAGCATGATGCTCTTGCCGAGGAAGATTTCGCGGCCCAGCTCCTTCCAGTCGGTGTCGCGCGAGACGCCCTTGGCCAGCAGGATGCCGACCAGAATCGCCGGGATTTCCAGAATCGCCACGAACAGCGGCATGTAGCTCTCGAAGAAGATCTCCCGCGCGGCCAGGTAAGCCACCACCACCGCGAAGGTACCGGCGCTCACCGAACCATAGTGCGCCGCTACCGCCGCTGCGTTGACCCGGTCGAAGCGCAGGCCGCGCAGCAGGACGAAGGCCAGGATCGGCAACAGCACACCCAGCGCCAGCACCAGCATCGACTGGCCGAGCAACGCGGCACTGGCCTGTTCGGCCAGTTCCACCCCGCCGTGCAGACCGATGGCCAGCAACAGCACGATGGACAGCGTCTCGTAGAGTGCCGGGGGCAGTTTCAACTCGCTCTTCACCAGCCCGGCGAACAGGCCGAAGACGAAGAACAGCACTACGGGGTCGATACCCATCTACATTCTCCACAGCTCGGAAATTGAACCGCTCCCTGGTAGACATTGGCTCGAAAAAAAGGAGCCACCCGGGCTCCCAAAGGGGACCTGCTGCCAGCGCCTTGCGTTTCGCCGCCCGCGGCACAGTGCCGGCAAGCGGATCGAAACGACGCTGGCGTGGCGCGATCGACTCGCCACGCCACCCTTCACTCAGCCCTCGATCTCTATCAAGACTTCTCCCGGGTTCACCCGGTCACCTTTGGCGACGTGAATTGCCTTCACGGTGCCGGCAATCGGCGCCTGGATTTCGGTTTCCATCTTCATCGCCTCGCTGACCAGTACCGTCTGGCCGGCCTTAACCGCATCGCCTACGGCAACCAGCACGTCGACCACGTTGCCCGGCATGGTGGTACTCACATCACCGGGCGCACTGGCCTGCTTGCGCTGACTGCCGCCGGCACCGACGAAGGCGTTGAGCGGCTCGAACACCACCTCTTCCGGCATGCCGTCGATGGACAGGTAGAAGTGTCGCTTGCCCTCGCCCTTGACGCCGACGCCAGTGATGTCGACCCGATAGGTTTCACCGTGGACATCGATGACGAACTCGGTGGGCACGCCACCCTGCGCCGGCGCCGCGGCGGTGCCCGGAATCGGCAGCAGCACCTCCGGTTGCAGCGTACCGGCTTCGCGCTCCTCGAGGAACTTGCGCCCGATATCGGGAAACATCGCGTAGGTCAGTACGTCTTCTTCACTCTTGGCCAGCGCGCCGACTTCCTTGCGCAGCTTGTCCAGCTCGGGCGCGATCAGATCAGCCGGACGGCATTCGATCACTTCCTCACTGCCGATGGCCTGGAAGCGCAGGTGCTCGCAGACCGGCGCCGGCGCCTTGCCGTAACGGCCCTGCAGGTAGTACTTCACCTCGGTGGTGATGGTCTTGTAGCGCTCGCCGGCGAGCACGTTGAAGAACGCCTGGGTGCCGACGATCTGCGAAGTCGGCGTGACCAGCGGCGGGTAGCCAAGGTCCTTGCGCACCTTGGGGATCTCCGCCAGCACTTCATCCATGCGGTGCAGTGCGCCCTGCTCCTTGAGCTGGTTGGCCAGGTTGGAAATCATCCCGCCGGGCACCTGGTTGACCTGCACGCGGGTGTCGACGCCGGTGAATTCGCTTTCGAACTGGTGGTACTTCTTGCGCACGGCATAGAAGTACAGGCCGATCTCCTGCAGCAGTTCCAGATCGAGGCCGGTGTCGTAGGGCGTACCTCGTAGCGCGGCGACCATCGACTCGGTGCCCGGATGGCTGGTGCCCCAGGCCATGGAAGAAATGGCGGTGTCGATGTGGTCGGCACCATTCTCGATGGCCTTGAGCTGGCACATGCTGGCCACACCAGCGGTGTCGTGGGAATGGATGAACACCGGCAGGTCGATCTCGGCCTTCAGCGCGCGGACCAGATCGCCAGTGGCGAACGGGGTCAGCAGGCCAGCCATGTCCTTGATCGCGATGGAGTCGACGCCCATGTCGCGCATGGCCCGCGCCTGTTCGACGAACAGCTCGACGGTGTGCACCGGGCTGGTGGTGTAGGCGATGGTGCCCTGGGCGTGCTTGCCGGTCTTCTTCACCGCGCGGATCGCGGTTTCCAGGTTACGCACGTCGTTCATCGCATCGAAGATGCGGAACACGTCGATGCCGTTGGCCGCCGCGCGGGCACAGAACGCTTCGACCACATCGTCGCTGTAGTGACGGTAGCCGAGCAGGTTCTGCCCGCGCAGCAGCATCTGCAGGCGGGTATTGGGCAGTGCGGCCTTGAGCTGACGCAGACGCTCCCAGGGGTCTTCCTTGAGAAAGCGCACGCAGGCATCGAAGGTGGCGCCGCCCCAGACTTCCAGCGACCAGTAGCCGACGCGGTCGAGCTTGTCGCAGATCGGCAGCATGTCCTCGGTGCGCATGCGGGTGGCCAGCAGGGACTGGTGGGCGTCACGCAGGATGGTGTCGGTGACGGTGATTTTTTTCTGGGCAGTCATGGTGCGTTCCTCACAGGCCTGCGTGGGCAGCAATGGCGGCGGCAATGGCCAGGGCCAGCTCGCCCGGCTTGCGTTTGATCGAGTAGTTCAGCAGTTCCGGATGGTTGTCGACGAAGCTGGTGTTGAACTGGCCGCTGCGGAAATCCGGGTTGGCGAGAATCTGCTGGTAGTAGGTGGCGGTGGTCTTCACGCCCTGTACGCGCATGTCGTCCAGCGCGCGCGAACCACGGGCCAGCGCCTCCTCCCAGGTCAGCGCCCAGACCACCAGCTTCAGGCACATCGAGTCGTAGTACGGCGGAATGGTGTAGCCGGTGTAGATCGCCGTGTCGGTGCGCACGCCAGGGCCACCGGGCGCGTAGTAGCGGGTGATCTTGCCGAAGCAGGGCAGGAAGTTGTTGCGCGGATCCTCGGCATTGATGCGGAACTGCAGGGAGAAGCCACGATGCTGGATGTCTTCCTGCTTGACCGACAGCGGCTGGCCGGAGGCGATGCGGATCTGCTCGCGCACGATGTCGATGCCGGTGATTTCCTCGGTGATGGTGTGCTCCACCTGCACCCGGGTGTTCATCTCCATGAAGTACACCTCGCCATCGGCGAGCAGGAACTCCACGGTACCGGCGTTCTCGTAGCCCACGGCCTTGGCGGCGCGCACCGCCAGATCGCCGATGTAGGCGCGCTGCTCGGGGGTCAGCTGCGGGCTGGGAGCGATCTCGATGAGCTTCTGGTTGCGCCGCTGGATCGAGCAGTCGCGCTCGAACAGGTGCACGGTGTTGCCGAAGGAGTCGGCAAGGATCTGCGCCTCGATATGTTTGGGCTCGACGATGCACTTCTCCAGGAACACTTCGGCGCTGCCGAAGGCCTTGGTCGCCTCGGAGATCACCCGCGGATAGGCCGATTCCAGCTCCGCCTGCGAATTGCAGCGGCGAATGCCGCGACCGCCACCGCCCGAGGTGGCCTTGAGCATCACCGGATAGCCGATGCGCTCGGCTTCGCGCAGCGCCTCGGCGAGGTCCCTGACGTTGCCTTCGGTGCCCGGCGTGACCGGCACGCCGGCCCTGATCATGCTGCGCCGCGCTTCGGTCTTGTCGCCCATGCGGCGAATCACGTCTGCCGAAGGACCGACAAACTTGATTCCACGCTCGGCGCAGATGTCCGCCAGTTCGGCATTCTCGGAGAGGAAGCCGTAGCCCGGATGCAGCGCATCACAGCCGGTTTCCACCGCCAGGTTCACCAGCTTGCGCGGGTTCAGGTAACCGGCCAGCGGGTCCTCGCCGATGAAATGCGCCTCATCGGCACGTTTGACATGCAGGGCATGGCGGTCGGCTTCGGAAAATACCGCCACCGAGCGGACACCCATTTCGGCACAGGCGCGAACGATGCGCACCGCGATTTCCCCGCGGTTGGCGATCAGCAGCTTCTTGATCACGCTGTCTTCCCTCGGATCGTTGAGCAGGCGACCCGCGTGCGGGTCATGATCACTCGTATTGCAACGAGCCGTTTCACCCTACGCCCGCCGGGGTAATTACTGAAAATGAATAATTGTTTGCCTGATAATAAGTAATTACTTATACATGGCCGTCAACAGAACGTTATCTGGCCGAACGGTCAATCCCGCTGCGCCATTCGAGCGCCGTTTCGACATCAAGAAATCGCGGAGAACGTGATGCGAAAATCACTGATGCGCATGACATTGCGCCAGCTTCAGGTATTCCGCGCCGTCTGTGAGACGCTCTCCTACAGTCGCGCCGCCGAAGAAATGGCGCTGACCCAGCCAGCCGTCAGCCTGCAGATTCGCCAGCTGGAAGAACTGGTCGGGCAACCGCTGTTCGAGTACGTCGGCAAGAAGCTCTACCTGACCGATGCCGCCGACGCGCTGCAGCGCGCCAGCACGGATATCTTCGGCCGGCTGGACAGCCTCGACATGCAACTGTCGGATCTGCAGGGCTCGCTGCAGGGCCAGCTCAACCTCGCCGTGGAATCCAGCGCCAAGTACATCACGCCGCATCTGTTCGCCGCATTCAAACGCCTGCACCCTGAGGTCAGCCTGCAACTGGTGGTGGTGAACCATGCCCAGGCGGTCAAGCGCCTGTCGGTCAGCCGTGACGACCTGCTGATCATGTCCCAGGTGCCCACCGACATGGACCTGGAGTTCATGCCCTTCCTGAACAACCCGATCATCGCCGTGGCGCCCCCCGGACATCCGCTGTGCCACGCCGCCACGCTTTCCCTGCAGGACCTCACCGGCTACCCGCTACTGGTGCGCGAACCAGGCTCCGGTACACGACGGGCCGGCGAAGACTATCTGCGCCAGAAACGCGCGCATTTCGCCCAGACCATCCAGGTCGCGTCGCTGGACGCGCTGCGTGAATGCGTGGTGGCAGGCCTTGGCCTGGCACTGCTACCCCGGCACGCGGTGCACCTGGAACTGGCCAGCGGACTGCTGCGCGAACTGCCGGTGGCGGAGCTGCCGCTGTACCGCAGCTGGTGCGTGGTGCATCCGCGCAGCAAGCGCCTGAGCCCGGTGGCCCAGGCATTCTTCGCCTTCCTCCGTGAAGAGCGTGCGCAGATCAGTGTGCTGGCGGAGCGCTTCGCCGGGTCGCCGACGACGACCGCAACGAACTGAGCACCAGCGCATCGGCGTAATCGTTCAGTTCGGCATGCAGCTGGCGCTGCTCGGTGTAGCTCTCGATGGCGCGGCGAAAACGCATGCGGCGTTCATCCTGCTGCTTGCGGCGGGACTTGCTGTCGAGCTGGCTGTTGTCGTCGGTGTGCCGGAGCATGAGTGATCTCCCAGAACAGGTAACGGGAGATCAGCATCGACGCCGTGAATGACAACCTGAAGTCAGCGCCATGACGCGCCGATGAAAAGACGCGGCGCAGCTTCAGTCGTCGTGCGACTTGACCTTCTGCGGCGACAGACGAAGGCTGCGCAGGCTGCGCTTGACGCTCTTGAGGTGATTGACCAGGCTCGGCCCGCGGGCCATCGCGACACCCATCGCCAGCACGTCGATCACCACCAGGTGGGCGATGCGCGAAGTCAGCGGGGTGTAGATCTCGGTGTCTTCCTGCACGTCGATCGCCAGGTTGATGGTGGCCAGCTCGGCCAGCGGGGTCTGGCTCGGGCACAGGGTGATCAGGGTAGCGCCCGACTCACGCACCACGTTGGCGGTGATCAGCAGATCCTTGGAGCGACCGGACTGCGAGATGCAGATCGCCACATCGGTGGGCTTGAGCGTCACCGCCGACATGGCCTGCATGTGCGGATCGGAATAGGCCGCGGCCGACAGCAGCAGGCGGAAGAACTTGTGCTGCGCATCGGTGGCCACCGCACCGGAGGCGCCGAAGCCGTAGAACTCGACGCGCTCGGCCTTGGCCATCGCCGCAATGGCGCGCTGCAGCGCTTCGGGGTCGAGCCGCTCGCGCACTTCCATCAGCGTGTGCAGGGTGGTGTCGAAGATCTTCAGCGCAAAGTCGGCCACCGAGTCGTTCTCGCTGATGGCGAACTGACCGAAGCTCGCGCCGGCGGCCAGGCTCTGGGCCAGCTTGAGCTTCAGATCCTGGAAGCCGAGACAACCGATGGCGCGGCAGAAGCGCACGATGGTCGGCTCGCTGACACCGACCACATGAGCCAGGTCGGCCATCGAACTGTGCATCACCGATGCCGGATCGAGCAGGACATGGTCGGCCACTTTCAGCTCCGACTTCCGTAGCAGGCTTCTCGACTGGGCGATGTGTTGCAGCAGATTCACGTTGCGGACTCGCTATGCTCACTCTGAGGGCCGATTCAGGCGCGACAGGCGCCGCTCGGTCGTCAGCGGGTTGTAGTGGGGCGGTAGTTATACTACAAGCCTCGCCATGCCGCCCATTTTTTGGCCTCTAGGAGTGCTTCTGTGTCGATTTCCTGTGACATGCTCGTGTTCGGCGGAACCGGTGACCTGACTCTGCACAAACTGCTGCCGGCGCTCTACCACCTGCACCGCGACGGCCGCCTTCACGCCGACGTGCGCATCCTCGCCCTGGCGCGCAAGAAGCTCGACCGCGACGGCTACCTAGCCCTGGCCGAACGCCACTGCCGCGCCCAGGTCGCTCGCGCCGATTTCAGCCCGGACACCTGGCAGGCCTTCGCCCAGCGCCTCGACTATTTCGCCATGGACGCCTCCCAGCGCGGTGACTACGTGCGCCTGGCCCAGTACCTCGGCAAGGCTGAAGGTCGCGTCCGTGTGTATTACCTGGCCACCGCGCCGGATCTGTTCGAGCCCATCGCCGCCAACCTGGAAAGCGCAGGACTCGCCGGTGACGATGCGCGCATCGTGTTGGAAAAACCCATCGGCCACTCGCTGGATTCGGCCCTGGAGATCAACGAAGCGATCGGTGCGGTGTTCCCCGAAGCGCGCATCTACCGGATCGACCACTACCTGGGCAAGGAAACGGTGCAGAACCTCATGGCGCTGCGCTTCGCCAACGCGCTGTTCGAGCCGATCTGGCGCGCCGGGCATATCGACCACGTGCAGATCACCGTCGCCGAAACCCTCGGCGTGGAGAACCGTGGCGGCTACTACGACAACGCCGGTGCCATGCGCGACATGCTGCAGAACCATCTCTTGCAACTGCTCTGCCTGGTGGCGATGGAGGCGCCGGTGCGGTTCGACGCCAAGCACATCCGCGGCGAGAAGGTGAAGGTGCTCGAGGCGCTCAAGCCCATCACCGGCAACGACGTGCTGGACAAGACCGTGCGCGGCCAGTACGGCGCCGGCCGCATCGGCGGCCACGACGTGCAGGCGTACTACTTCGAGCCCAACATCGACAACGACAGCGACACGGAAACCTTCGTCGCGGTGAAGGCCGAGATCGACAACTGGCGCTGGGCCGGCGTGCCCTTCTACCTGCGCACCGGCAAACGCATGGCGCGTAAACGCTCGGAAATCATCATCACCTTCAAGCAGGTGCCGCATCTGCTGTTCAGCAAGGGCGAAGTGAATCGCCTGGTGATCAGTCTGCAGCCGGAAGAAAGCATCAGCCTGCAGCTGATGGCCAAGGCACCCGGCAAGGGCATGCAGCTCGAGCCGGTGGAGCTGGATCTGAACCTTGCGCACGCCTTCAGCAGCACCCGCCGCTGGGAAGCCTACGAGCGCCTGCTGCTGGACGTGATCGAGGGCGATTCGACCCTGTTCATGCGCCGCGACGAAGTGGAAGCGGCCTGGAACTGGGTCGACCCGATCCTGCGCGGCTGGGGCAGCTACTACCGCAAACCGCGGCCGTATCCCGCCGGCGAAGACGGCCCGGAACAGGCCCACCAGTTCATCGAGCGCCAGGGGCATCGCTGGTGGCAGTGAAGTCGGCCTGAGCAACTCCCGTGCAACTTCGCCACAGCGCCCGCATTACGTGCGCTAGAGCGGATATAGGAACTTTGCGGAACCCGGTGAATATGGCGGCGACAACTAGCCTGAGCAACTGGCATCGCCGCCTCATTATCTGCCTGCATATTCACGATATATCGGATGGACATAATTGGCCGCGCGCCGCAGGTAACTACTGATTCTCAGGCGCCGATTACTTGCCGACATGAAGCGCTACACTCCGCCGCTCTCCACCTTCCGCTCACCATTCGCACAAACGGGGGCATTCGCGGCGTCATCCCGAGCCCACAACCCAGCATGAACGCTGGCTCTCAGCCGCGTCAGCTCGTTCATCGAAGAACTTTTGCAGTTCCTCGCCATCGAACTTCCCGGGCCAGTTCAGCAAAGTATCAGCGTAACTTCTGCGTATCAAAAAGAAACAGACTGAAACATTCGCCTCGCCATAGCCGCTATCACGCGGGCTCCAGCGCTATATGCAAGTCCTCGCACTTCGCATATCGGGAAGTTCGGGTTGAGAATATTTTCTCGATATGCCTACCCTAAAAAGGAATTCAATCAACAACCCCAAAGGCATTGTTTTGAGTTTCCCCACCGTAATGCTCCGTCGCCCAACCGACGGCGACGGTTACAACCTCCATCAGCTGGTGGCGCGCTGCCAGCCCCTCGATACCAATTCGGTCTACTGCAACCTGCTGCAGTGTTCGGATTTCGCTGACACCGCCATCGCCGCAGAGAACGCCCAGGGCGAGCTGGTCGGTTTCATCTCGGGTTATCGCCCCCCTGCCCGCCCGGACACCCTGTTCGTCTGGCAGGTCGCCGTCGACAGTTCGATGCGCGGTCAGGGCCTGGCCCTGCGCATGCTGCTGGCGCTGACGGCCCGGGTGGCCCGTGAGCACGACGTGCGCTTCATGGAAACCACCATTTCCCCGGACAACGCGGCGTCGCAGGCACTGTTCAAGCGGGCCTTCGATCGGCTGGGTGCCGACTGCACCACGCGCACGCTGTTTTCCCGCGCCACGCATTTCGCCGGTCAGCACGAGGACGAGGTGCTCTACCGCGCCGGCCCGTTCACCGTTTCCCATCTAGAAGAAGAGCTCAAGGAGCACGCATGAAAACTTTTGAACTGAATGAATCCAGGGTTCGCAGCTACTGCCGTTCCTTCCCCGTGGTCTTCAAGCAGGCCCAGGGCGCCGAACTGGTCACTCAGGACGGCAAGCGCTACATCGACTTCCTCGCTGGTGCCGGCACGCTCAACTACGGGCACAACCACCCGGTGCTCAAGCAGGCGCTGCTCGAGTACATCGAGAGCGACGGCATCACCCACGGCCTGGACATGTACACCGAAGCCAAGGAGCGTTTCCTCGAGACCTTCAACCGGCTGATCCTCGAGCCGCGCGGCATGGGCGACTACCGCATGCAGTTCACCGGCCCGACCGGCACCAACGCGGTCGAGGCGGCGATGAAGCTGGCGCGCAAGGTCACCGGGCGCAACAACATCATCAGTTTCACCAACGGCTTCCACGGCTGCAGCATTGGCGCGCTGGCCGCCACCGGCAACCAGCATCACCGCGGCGGCTCCGGCATCGGCCTCTCCGACGTCAGCCGCATGCCCTACGCCAACTATTTCGGCGACAAGACCAACACCATCGGCATGATGGACAAGCTCTTGTCCGACCCATCCAGCGGGATCGACAAGCCCGCCGCGGTGATCGTTGAGGTGGTGCAGGGCGAAGGCGGCCTGAACACCGCGTCGGCCGAATGGATGCGCAAGCTCGAGAAGCTCTGCCGCAAGCACGAGATGCTGCTGATCGTCGATGACATCCAGGCCGGCTGCGGCCGCACCGGGACTTTCTTCAGCTTCGAAGAAATGGGCATCCAGCCGGATATCGTCACGCTGTCCAAGTCGCTGTCCGGCTACGGCCTGCCGTTCGCCATGGTGTTGCTGCGCCAGGAACTGGACCAGTGGAAGCCGGGCGAACACAACGGCACCTTCCGCGGCAACAACCATGCATTCGTCACGGCGGCCGCGGCGGTCGAGCACTTCTGGCAGAACGACACGTTCGCCAACAGCGTGAAGGCCAAGGGCAAGCGCATCGCCGACGGCATGCAGCGCATCATCCGTCGCCACGGCCCGGATTCGCTGTTCCTCAAGGGCCGCGGGATGATGATCGGCATCAGCTGCCCCGATGGCGAGATTGCCGCCGCAGTGTGCCGCCACGCCTTCGAAAACGGCCTGGTGATCGAGACCAGCGGCGCCCACAGCGAAGTGGTCAAGTGCCTCTGCCCGCTGATCATCAGCGATGAGCAGATCGACAAGGCACTTTCCATCCTCGACAAGGCATTTGCCGCCGTGATGAGCGAGCAGACCGAGAACCAAGCTTCCTGAGGTATCCGCCATGATCGTCAGAACCCTCGCCGAGTGCGAAAAGACCGACCGCAAGGTCCACAGCCAGACCGGCACCTGGGACAGCACGCGCATGCTGCTCAAGGACGACAAGGTGGGATTCTCCTTCCACATCACCACCATCTACGCCGGCAGCGAGACGCACATCCACTACCAGAACCACTTCGAGTCGGTGTACTGCATCAGCGGCAATGGCGAGATCGAGACCATTGCCGACGGCAAGATCTACAAGATCGAGCCGGGCACGCTGTACGTGCTGGACAAGCATGACGAGCACCTGCTGCGAGGCGGCAGCGAAGACATGAAGCTGGCCTGCGTCTTCAACCCGCCGCTCAACGGGCGCGAAGTGCATGACGAAAGCGGCGTCTATCCGCTGGAGGCCGAAACCGTCTGATACCGGTTTAACCGGGGCGGCCACCGCGCCGCCCCGCCATTACAAGAAAGGAGGTAAGCGTGAACCCTATGCAAGCCGACCTGTATCCCTCGCGCCAGGAAGACCAGCCCAGCTGGCAGGAACGCCTGGATCCGGTCGTCTACCGCAGCGACCTGGAGAATGCGCCGATCGCGGCAGAGCTGGTCGAACGCTTCGAGCGCGACGGCTACCTGGTCATCCCCAATCTGTTCAGCGCCGACGAAGTCGCGGTGTTTCGCGCCGAACTCGAGCGCATGCGCCAGGACCCGGCCGTCGCCGGTTCCGGCAAGACCATCAAGGAACCCGATAGCGGCGCAATTCGCTCGGTGTTCGCCATCCACAAGGACAACGAGCTGTTCGCCCGCGTGGCTGCCGACGAGCGCACCGCCGGCATCGCCCGCTTCATCCTTGGCGGCGACCTGTACGTGCATCAGTCGCGGATGAACTTCAAGCCCGGCTTCACCGGCAAGGAGTTCTACTGGCACTCGGACTTCGAGACCTGGCACGTCGAAGACGGCATGCCGCGCATGCGCTGCCTGTCCTGCTCGATCCTGTTGACCGACAACGAGCCGCACAACGGCCCGCTGATGCTGATGCCCGGCTCGCACAAGCACTACGTGCGCTGCGTCGGCGCCACACCGGAAAATCACTACGAGAAATCCCTGCGCAAGCAGGAGATCGGCATCCCCGACCAGAACAGCCTGAGCGAGCTGGCCGGCCGCTTCGGCATCGACTGCGCCACCGGCCCGGCCGGCAGCGTGGTGTTCTTCGACTGCAACACCATGCACGGCTCCAACGGCAACATCACGCCCAGCGCCCGCAGCAATCTGTTCTATGTCTACAACCACGTGGATAATGCCGTGCAGGCGCCATTCTGCGAGCAGAAACCCCGTCCGGCCTTCGTCGCCGAGCGCGAGAAATTCAAGCCGCTGGAAATTCAGCCGCAACAGTATCTCTGAGGCGATCGGGCGCGTCTGATGACGGGCCCGTTTCCCCGGTTAGGCCGACGCTCATACCGGCCCAGGGATGAATTCATTTTCAGCTCGTTGATCGACAGGTGCGCCAGCCGCGCCGGGCCCGTCAACGGCCTGCCAGATTCGGACGCAATATAAAGATGCATACCGTAGAAAAGATCGGCGGCACGTCGATGAGCCGCTTCGAGGAAGTTCTCGACAATATCTTCATCGGCCGCCGGGAAGGCGCGGCGCTGTATCAGCGCATCTTCGTCGTGTCGGCCTACAGCGGCATGACCAACCTGCTGCTGGAACACAAGAAGACCGGCGAGCCCGGTGTCTATCAGCGTTTCGCCGATGCGCAGAACGAAGGCGCCTGGCGCGAGGCGCTGGAACAGGTGCGCCAGCGCATGCTGGAAAAGAACGCCGAGCTGTTCAGCTCCGAGTACGAACTGCACGCCGCCAACCAGTTCATCAACTCGCGCATCGACGATGCCAGCGAGTGCATGCACAGCCTGCAGAAGCTCTGCGCCTACGGCCACTTCCAGCTCTCCGAACACCTGATGAAGGTGCGCGAGATGCTCGCCTCCCTCGGCGAAGCGCACAGCGCCTTCAACTCGGTGCTGGCGCTCAAGCAGCGCGGCGTCAATGCACGCCTGGCCGACCTCACCGGCTGGCAGCAGGAAGCGCCGCTGCCGTTCGAGGAAATGATCGCCAGCCATTTCTCCGGCTTCGACCTGAGCCGCGAACTGGTGGTCGCCACCGGCTATACCCATTGCGCCGAAGGCCTGATGAACACCTACGACCGCGGCTACAGCGAGATCACCTTCGCCCAGATCGCCGCTGCCACCGGTGCCCATGAGGCGATCATCCACAAGGAATTCCACCTCTCCTCGGCCGACCCGAACCTGGTCGGCGCCGACAAGGTGGTCACCATCGGCCGCACCAACTACGACGTCGCCGACCAGCTGTCGAACCTCGGCATGGAGGCGATCCACCCGCGTGCGGCCAAGACCCTGCGTCGCGCCGGTGTCGAGCTGCGCATCAAGAATGCCTTCGAGCCCGAGCATGGCGGCACGCTGATCAGCCAGGACTACAAGTCCGAGAAGCCCTGCGTCGAGATCATCGCCGGGCGCAAGGACGTCTTCGGCATCGAGGTGTTCGACCAGGACATGCTCGGCGACATCAGCCACGACATGGAGATCAGCAAGCTGCTCAAGCAGCTCAAGCTCTATGTGGTGAACAAGGATTCCGACGCCAACAGCATCACCTACTACGCCTCCGGTTCGCGCAAGCTGATCAACCGCGCCGCGCGGCTGATCGAGGAGCACTACCCGGCCGCCGAGGTCACCGTGCACAACCTGGCGATCGTTTCGGCGATCGGCTCGGACCTCAAGGTCAAGGGCATCCTGGCCAAGACCGTGGCCGCCCTGGCCGAGGCCGGCATCAGCATCCAGGCGATCCACCAGTCGATCCGTCAGGTGGAAATGCAGTGCGTGGTCAACGAAGAGGACTACGACGCTGCGATCGCCGCGCTGCACCGCGCACTGATCGAGCCGGAAAACCACGGCGACGTGATCGCCGCGGCCTAAGCGCAGCGTCACCTGAAGCGCCGGGCTCGTCCCGGCGTTTTGCTGTCCGGCGCATGACGCCGATCAATACCGCAGGCACCGCGCAGGATGAGTATGGAGACAAGAAGCACGTCACGCTTTACGCCTGACCTGCTCGCCGGCTTATCCACCATGCAGGAGTTGCCATGTTTCCCGAGTACCGCGACCTGATCACCCGTCTCAAGGCCGACAACAAGACCTTTGCCCGCCTGTTCGATGAGCACAACGAGCTGGATCAACGGGTCAAGAACATCGAAGCGCACATCGTGCCCGGCACCGACAGCGAGGTGGAAAACCTGAAGAAGGAGAAACTGCAGCTCAAGGACCGTCTCTACCAGATGCTCAAGGACGCGTCTGCCGCCTGACCCCCCGGCGCCCCGCCCAGGCGGGGCGTCCCTGGCCTCATTGCAAATATCGCGGACGACGCGCAATCGGCCGGCAAGCGCAGTAAAATGCCGCGCTTCTCCGATGCCCTCCTGCGAGTCACGCGCCATGAGCACCCCCTACCGCACCGAGCTGCTGTCGCCCGCCGGCACGCTAAAATCCATGCGCTACGCCTTCGCCTACGGCGCCGATGCGGTGTACGCCGGGCAGCCGCGTTACAGCCTGCGTGTGCGCAACAACGAGTTCGACCACGCCAACCTCAAGCTCGGCATCGACGAGGCCCACGCGCTGGGCAAGCAGTTCTACGTGGTGGTCAACATCGCCCCGCACAACGCCAAGCTGAAGACCTTCATCAAGGACCTGGAGCCGGTGGTGGCGATGGGCCCGGATGCGCTGATCATGTCCGATCCCGGCCTGATCATGCTGGTGCGCCAGCATTTCCCGCAGATGACCATTCACCTCTCCGTGCAGGCCAACGCGGTGAACTGGGCGACGGTGAAGTTCTGGGAAAGCCAGGGCGTCAGCCGCGTGATCCTCTCCCGCGAGCTGTCGCTGGAGGAGATCGGCGAGATCCGCGAGCAGGTACCGGGCATGGAGCTGGAAGTGTTCGTCCACGGCGCGCTGTGCATGGCCTACTCCGGCCGCTGCCTGCTGTCGGGCTACATCAACAAGCGCGATCCCAACCAGGGCAGCTGCACCAACGCCTGCCGCTGGGAGTACAAGACCCACGAAGCGAAGGAGAACGAGATCGGCGACATCGTGCACAAGTACGAGCCGATCGCCGTGCAACAGGCCGAGCCGAGCAGCCCTGAACCGACCCTAGGCGTCGGCGCGCCAACCGATGAAGTGTTCCTGCTCGAAGATAGCAGCCGTCCGGGCGAATTCATGTCCGCCTTCGAGGACGAGCACGGCACCTACATCATGAACTCCAAGGACCTCCGTGCCGTGCAGCACGTCGAGCGCCTGGTGCAGATGGGCGTGCACTCGCTGAAGATCGAGGGCCGCACCAAGAGCCACTACTACGTGGCGCGCACCGCGCAGGTCTACCGCAAGGCCATCGACGATGCGCTCGCCGGCCGGCCATTCGACAAGTCGCTGATGGATACCCTCGAATCCCTCGCCCACCGTGGCTACACCGAGGGCTTCCTGCGCCGCCATGTGCATGACGAATACCAGAACTACGAACGCGGCTTCTCGCTCTCCGAGCGCCAGCAGTTCGTTGGCGAGCTGACCGGCGAGCGGCGCAACGGTCTGGCTGAAGTGACGGTGAAGAACCGTTTCACCGTTGGCGACAAGCTGGAGCTGATGACGCCGCAGGGCAACCTGAACCTGCGCCTGGAGCAACTGGAGAACAAGCGCGGCGAAGCCATCGAGGTGGCCCCGGGCGACGGTCACACCGTCTACCTGCCGGTGCCGGAAGACGTGGACCTGCGCTACGCGCTGCTGATGCGCGAGCTCGAAGGCAGCACCACCCGCGGCTGACGCCGCTAGCGCAGCAACTCGGCGAACTGTTCGGCCGGCACCGGCGGGCTGAGCAGGTAGCCCTGAATCTCGTCGCAGTGGTTGGCCTTGAGGAAGTCCATCTGCGCCTGGGTTTCGACCCCCTCGGCCACCACCTTGCGTTCCAGGCTGTGGACCATGGCGATGATCGCCCGGGTAATCGCTGCGTCCTGGCTGGAATGCTCCAGCTCGCTGATGAAGGAACGGTCGATCTTCACGTAGTCCACCGGGAAGCGCTTGAGGTAGCTCAGCGACGAGAAACCGGTGCCGAAGTCGTCGATGGCCAACTTCACACCCAGCGCGCGCAGCTGTTCGCTGATGCTGATGGCATTGTCGATGTCGTCGAGCAGCTGGCTCTCGGTCAGCTCCAGTTCCAGCATGGTCGCCGGCAACCCGGTTTCCTCCAGCACCTGACGCACCAGGCTGACGAAGTTGCCCTGGCGTAGCTGCTTGACCGACAGATTCACCGATACGCGGATCGCGGCCAGCCCGTCCTGCTGCCACTGGCGCGCCTGACGGCAGGCCTCGCGCAACACGAACTCGCCAAGCGGAATGATCAGCCCGGTTTCTTCGGCCAGCGGAATGAATTGCGCCGGCGCCACCAGCCCCAGCTCCGGGTGACGCCAGCGCACCAGTGCCTCGGCGGCTTCCAGGCTGTCGTCCGCGAGGCTCAGCCGCGGCTGGTAGAACACCTCCAGCTGCCCCACCTCCAGTGCCTTGCGCAGCTGATTCTCCAGCTGCAGGTACTGCATGCTCGAGGCCTGCGGCCGGTCGGTGAAGAACTGCAGGGTGTTACCGCCCAGATGCTTGGCCTGCTGCATGGCGATGTTCGCCTGGCGCAGCAGCACCTCTGCATCGCGGCTGTTGTCCGGCAACAGGCTGACGCCGATGGAAGCACTGATCACCAGCTCCTGCTCGTCGATGATCATCGGCTTGCGGATCCGCTGCAGCACCCGGCTGCCGAGATGCGCCAGGCTGCTGAGGCTGCCGTAGGCATCGAGCAGCACGACGAACTCGTCGCCGGACAGGCGCGCAATGGTGTTCGCTTCCGTCAGGGTCATGGACAACCGACGCGAGACTTCGCGCAGCAACGCATCGGCCGCCTCATGACCGAGGCTTTCGTTGAGCAGCTTGAAGCGGTCCAAATCGATGTACAGCACCGCCAGATTGCGCCCGCTACGCCGGACGCGCTGGCAGGCCTCATGCAGGCGCTCCTTGAACAGGCCGCGGTTGGCCAGGCCGGTCAGGTCATCGTAATGGGTCAGGTAGCGCAGGCGCTCCTCGATCTTGCGCCGCACGCTGAGATCGGAAATGAACGCGACCACGTGGGTAACGCTGTTGCCGGCATCGCGTACTTCGCGCAGCTGCACCCACTGCGGGTAGATCTCCCCGCTCTTGCGCATCTCGATCAGCTCGCCCTGCCACTGGCCGTGGCGCTCCAGTGCGTCGCGCATCGCCGCGTACTGGCGCTGGCTTTCCGGCGAGCCGGCGATTCGCGCGATGCTGCGGCCGAGCAGTTCCTCGCGCTCATAGCCGGAGAGCGCGCAGCACGCGTCATTGACGGCCAGCACCCGGTAATTGGCGTCCATGATCACCATGCCTTCGCTGGCCGCCTCGAACACCGTGGCGGCCAGGCGTTGCTGCTCGGCCTGGCGGCGGACCTCACTGATGTCGCGGCGGGTGCCGATCATGCGCAGCGCGCGGCCGGAAGCATCGCGCTGGATCACCCGGCCTCGATCCTCGAGGCAGAGCTCGCTGCCATCGGCGCGCAGCGCGCGATATTCGACGGCGAACTGCTCGGTTTCGCCCTTCAGGTGAGCAATCAGGGTGGCACGCACGCGGTCCAGGTCGCCCGGATGGATGTCCGGCAGCGGCGAGCCATTATCGTCGTGGCGTTGCTGCCGCCCGATGCCGAACACCACTTCCAGACGGGAATAGTGCACCCGGTTGTGCTGCAGGTCCCAGTCCCACAAGCCAAGCCCGCTCGCATCCAGCGCCAGATTCAACCGGGCCTC
Organism: Pseudomonas songnenensis; assembly: GCF_003696315.1. Lineage (GTDB taxonomy): Bacteria > Pseudomonadota > Gammaproteobacteria > Pseudomonadales > Pseudomonadaceae > Stutzerimonas > Stutzerimonas songnenensis. The sequence continues at coordinate 487,170 of NZ_RFFN01000003.1, forward strand.
GCTCTCGCCGAGCTCTGCGGTTCGCTCGTCCACGCGCTGCTCGAGACTGTCGTAGGCGCGCTGCAGCTGCTGCTCGGCGTGACGGCGCTGCTCGACCTCCTTGGCCAGCCTGACGTTCAGTCGCTCAGAATCGCGCCCAACCTTCTCCAGCCGCTCGATCAACTGCAGCTTGTGCCAGCGCTGCTCCAGACTGTCGCTGAGCAGACGGCTGATCTGCCAGGCAATCAGGCTGAGCGTCGCCAGCACGATCAACGCCAGCAGACCCCAGCCCTGCTGCAGCGGATGACCGCTGTTGACCAGCAGCAAGCCGGTCGGCAACAGGCTCGGCACGGCGAAACTGAAGAACGCGGGTAGGCTGACGCCATAGGCGACACTGGCGGCTACCACCACCGAGCCGATCAGACCATAGAGCAGCGCCTGGGTAACGAACGCATCGGCCGGCACCAGCGCGACCATGGCATAACAGAGACTCAGGGCAGAGGCTGCACTGCCCAGCATGAAGCGCCAACGCCAGTACGGCGCGGCCTGCAACTCGGTGCTGGCGCGGTTGAACGCCATGACTTGCTGCAGTCGCAACAGACCCAAGGCGAGCATCCATGACAGCCAGACAGCTAGCCCGACACCCGCCTGCTCGCCCCACAGCACAACGCCACAAGCCAGCGTGGTCAGCAACAGCAGCACGGCGGGGAGGCGGGAGCCGCGGTAGAGCAGCCGCGTACGCTCAGCGGTCTGATCGAACAGCGCTTGCGCATCAGGCAGAAGCTGGGCCGATGCAGGGCAAGCGGCTCTAACGAAATCGGTCATGGCTGTTGTTCTAATAGTAGCTGCACCCGAATGAGGCTCCTCGGAAACCACGGGCGATAATGGCACGTTGCTAGCGTTGCGTCATACGGCGACACGTCGGAAAAAGTGTCGAAGCTCACATTCGCCGACCGGCGGACGCAGGCTGATGCACCCTTCCCAGCCGCCCCGGGGCGCCCTTTCCGGACCCGAAACGGCGCGGCAACGGACCACAGGAACGAGCGCAGCGCGGGCATTTCCAATAGAATGCCGCGATGCATGACGATCTCTCTCTCCTCCTGAATTCCCTCAACGATGCTCAGCGCCAGGCCGTGGCCGCGCCGCTGGGACGTCAACTGGTATTGGCTGGCGCTGGCTCGGGCAAGACCCGCGTACTGGTGCACCGGATCGCCTGGCTGAATCAGGTCGAACGCGCCTCGCTGCACTCGATCCTGTCGGTGACCTTCACCAACAAGGCTGCCGCCGAGATGCGCCAGCGCATTGAGCAGTTGCTGCACGTCAACCCGCAGGGCATGTGGGTCGGCACCTTCCACGGCCTGGCCCACCGCCTGCTGCGGGCGCACTGGCAGGAAGCCAAGCTGGCGCAGAATTTCCAGATCCTCGACTCCGATGACCAGCAACGCCTGGTCAAGCGGGTGATCCGTGAACTCGGCCTCGATGAGCAGCGCTGGCCGGCACGGCAGGCCCAGTGGTGGATCAACGCGCAGAAGGATGAAGGCCTGCGGCCGCGCAACATCCAGGCCGGCGGCGATCTGTTCCTCGCCACCCAGCTGAAGATTTACGAAGCCTACGAAGAGGCCTGCGCCCGCGCCGGCGTCATCGACTTCTCCGAGCTGCTGCTGCGTGCCCTGGACCTGTGGCGCGACCACCCCGGCCTGCTCGAGCACTACCAGCGGCGCTTCCGCCATGTGCTGGTGGATGAGTTCCAGGACACCAACGCCGTGCAGTACGCCTGGCTGCGCCTGCTGGCCAAGGGCGGCGAAAGCCTGATGGTGGTCGGCGACGACGACCAGTCGATCTACGGCTGGCGCGGCGCGCGGATCGAGAACCTGCATCAGTTCAGCGCCGATTTCCCTGACGCCGAAACCATCCGTCTGGAGCAGAACTACCGCTCCACCGCCTGCATCCTCAAGGCGGCGAACGCGCTGATCGCCAACAATCAGGGCCGTCTCGGCAAGGAACTCTGGACCTCCGGCTGCGAGGGCGAGCCGATCAGCCTGTACGCCGCGTTCAACGAGCACGACGAAGCGCGCTACGTGGTCGAGAGCATCGAGAAGGCCATCCGCGACGGCATGAGCCGCAGCGAGATCGCCATCCTCTACCGCTCCAACGCCCAGTCGCGGGTGCTGGAAGAGGCGCTGCTGCGCGAGAAGATCCCCTACCGCATCTACGGCGGCCAGCGCTTCTTCGAGCGCGCCGAGATCAAGAACGCCATGGCCTACCTGCGCCTGATCCAGACCCGCGACAACGACGCGGCGCTGGAGCGGGTGATCAACGTGCCGGCCCGCGGCATCGGTGAGAAGACCGTCGAATGCCTGCGCCAGTTGGCGCGTGAGCAGGGCCTGTCGATGTGGGCGGCGCTGCATCAGGCGGTCGGCACCAAGGCGGTTTCCGGCCGTGCGGCCAGTGCACTGAACGGCTTCGTCGAGCTGGTCGACACCCTGGCGCTGAAGGTCGAAGGCATGCAGCTGCACAACATGGCGCAGCTGGTCATCGAACAGTCCGGCCTGCTGGCCTATCACCGCGACGAGAAGGGCGAGAAGGCCCAGGCGCGGGTAGAGAACCTCGAGGAACTGGTTTCCGCCGCACGCGCCTTCGACAGCTACAGCGAAGAGGACGACGACGTCCAGTCGCCGCTGGCCGCCTTCCTCGACCACGCCTCGCTGGAGGCCGGCGAACAGCAGGCCGGCGACCACGAGGACAGCGTGCAGCTGATGACCCTGCACAGTGCCAAGGGCCTGGAGTTCCCGCTGGTGTTCCTGGTCGGCATGGAAGAAGGCCTGTTCCCGCACAAGATGAGCCTGGAGGAATCCGGCCGTCTGGAAGAGGAACGCCGCCTGGCCTACGTCGGCATCACCCGCGCCATGCAGCAGCTGGTGATCACCTACGCCGAAACCCGCCGGCTCTACGGCAGCGAGACCTACAACAAGATCTCCCGTTTCGTCCGCGAAGTGCCGCCTGCGCTGATCCAGGAAGTGCGCCTGAGCAATACCGTGACGCGCTCGTTCAGTGGCAAGAGCATGAGCGGCTCCTCGCTGTTCGACGGCGCCGGCGTGCCGGAAACGCCGTTCAGCCTCGGCCAGCGCGTGCGTCATTCGCTGTTCGGCGAAGGCACCATCCTCAACTTCGAAGGCTCCGGTGCCCAGGCCCGGGTGCAGGTGAATTTCGAAGACGAGGGCAGCAAATGGCTGATGCTCAGTTACGCAAAACTTGAAGCCCTATGAGGTTGACGCTAACGTCAACGCCTCATACAACAAGAAAGACCAAGGAAACCGACCCATGAAACGCCGCCATCTGTTCGGTGCTGCCGCTGCCTTGCTTGCTACCCTCGGCCTTGCCGGCTGCAATGACGACAAGAACGTCGAAAACGCCGGCCAACAAGCCGCCAGCGAACCCGCCAAAACCTACACCTGGAAAATGGTCACCGCCTGGCCGAAGAACTACCCGGGCCTGGGCACCGCCGCCGAGCGCCTGGCCGACCGCGTCAAGGTGATGAGCGACGGCCGCCTGACCATCAAGGTTTACGCTGCCGGCGAGCTGGTGCCGGCGCTGGAAGTGTTCGATGCCGTTTCCCGCGGCACCGCCGAACTGGGTCACGGCGCCGCCTACTACTGGAAAGGCAAGGTCCCGACCGCGCAGTTCTTCACATCGGTCCCGTTCGGGCTGTCCGCCATCGAAATGAACGCCTGGCTCAGCAAAGGCGACGGCCAGAAGTTCTGGGAGGAAGCGTATGCACCCTTCGGCGTGAAGCCGATGGTGGTCGGCAACACCGGCATGCAGATGGGCGGCTGGTACAACAAGGAAATCAATGCACTGGGCGACCTGCGCGGGCTGAAGATCCGCATGCCGGGCCTGGGCGGCGAAGTGCTGGCGCGCCTCGGCGCAACCACCGTGAACCTGCCTGGCGGCGAAGTGTTCACCGCGCTGCAGACCGGCGCCATCGACGCCACTGACTGGGTCAGCCCGTACAACGATCTGGCCTTTGGTCTGCACAAGGCGGCCAAGTACTACTACTACCCGGGCTGGCAGGAGCCGCAGGCGGTGCTGGAACTGCTGGTCAACCAGAAGGCGATGGATACCCTGCCCGAGGACCTGCAGGCCATCCTCACCGAGGCAACCCGTGCGGCCAGCCGCGACATGATGGACGACTACGTCTACAACAACGCCCTGGCGCTGGAACAGCTCAAGCAGCAGGGCGTGGAGCTCAAGCGCTTCCCTGACGAAGTGCTCGACGCCATGCAGGAGCAGTCGGAGCTGGTGCTTGGCGAGCTGGCCGCGCAGAGCGAGCTGAACGGCCGTATCTGGGCCTCGATGAAAGCCTTCCAGGAACAGGTCAAGCCGATGCACGAGATCTCCGAGAAAGAACTGTACAACTGGCGTTGAGCCAGCTGCAGCACAAGAAACGGAGCCGTCAGGCTCCGTTTTCGCATCTTGCCCTGTGCTCAACCGGCGCGACCAACGGTCGCAAGCAAAAGCCGGTAACATACTGCCGCTGGCCAACCCCTGCCGGCCTCGGCAGGATGGCGCGCGTACTCCACTCTTTTCAGCGGGAACACTCAATGCAACGTGTGCTTAGCATCTTCATGGCGCTGTGTATCAGCCTGACCTTCGCGCTCGACGCCCACGCCAAGCGCTTCGGCGGCGGCAAGAGCTTCGGCTCGGCGCCCAGCCACCAGACCCGCCAGGCGCCTCAGCAGACCCAGGCAGCACCGAACCAGGCTGGCCGTCAGACGCCCGCTGCTGCCAGCGGCGCTTCGCGCTGGCTCGGCCCGTTGGCCGGCCTGGCCGCCGGTGGCCTGCTCGCCTCGATGTTCATGGGCGACGGCTTCGAAGGCATCCAGTTCATGGATATCCTGATCTTCGGCGTGATCGCATTCCTGCTGTTCCGCTTCCTCGCCGCCCGCCGTCGCCAGCAGCAGCCTGCCATGGCCGGCCATGCCCCGATGCAGCGTGAAATGCCGCAGCAGCCTGCGACCTCCATCTTCGGTGGCAGCGCCGCCCCGGTTGCCGCCGCTCCGGTGATCAACGCCCCGGCCTGGTTCAACGAGCAGAGCTTCGTCGCTGCGGCCCGCGAGCACTTCCTCTCGCTGCAGCAGCACTGGGACGCCAACGAGATGGACAAGATCTCCGAGTTCGTTACCCCTCAGCTGCTGGGCTTCCTCAAGCAGGAGCGCGCCGAGATCGGTGATGCCTATCAGTCGACCTACATCGACGATCTGCAGATCCAGCTCGACGGCGTCGACGACGATGCCGAAAAGACCACCGCCACCCTGACCTTCAGCGGTGTATCGAAGACCTCGCGCTTCGACCAGGGCGAGCCGTTCAGCGAAAGCTGGCGCATGGAACGTGCCCAGGGCGAGAACCAGCCCTGGCTGGTCGCCGGTATCCGTCAGAACGCCTGACCGGCACCATTCCGGAACCCACACCGGCCTGCCTCCGGACAGGCCACGAAGACCCCGCCCCGGCGGGGTTTTTCGTTTCTGCCGCGCCCTCCTGCGACCTTTTGCTGTGCAAAAAAAACCGGCCGCGGAGCTAACCGCGGCCGGCACAGCGACGCATCCGATCATTTCCTGAGAAAGTCCAGCAGGTCCTGATTGAAGCGCCCCTTGTGGGTGTCGGTGAGGCCGTGCGGCGCGCCGGGATAGACGATCAGCTTCGCACCCTTGATCAGTGCGGCGGATGCCTTGCCCGAGCTGTCCAGCGGCACGATCTGGTCATCGTCGCCGTGGATCACCAGCGTCGGCACGTCGAACTTCTTCAGGTCGCCGCGGAAATCGGTGGCCGAGAAAGCGGCGATGGAGTCGTAGGTGTTCTTGTGCCCGGCCTGCAGCCCCTGGGCGCGCCAGTTGTCGATCAGCCCCTGGGAAACCTTCGCACCCGGACGATTGAAGCCATAGAACGGGCCCGAGGCGAGGTCGAGATACAGCTGTGCGCGATCCTCCAGCGATGCCTTGCGGATGCCGTCGAAGACTTCCAGCGGCAGGCCACCCGGGTTATCCGCGGTTTTCAGCATCATCGGCGGCACGGCGCTGACCAGCACGGCCTTTTTTACCCGCCCAGTGCCGTGCCGACCAATGTAGCGCGCCACCTCCCCGCCACCGGTGGAGAAGCCCACCAGGGTGACCGCCTTCAAATCGAGCGCTTCGATCACCGCGGCCAGGTCATCGGCGTAGTGATCCATGTCGTTGCCTTGCCACGGCTGACTGGAGCGCCCATGACCGCGGCGGTCGTGAGCGACCACGCGATAGCCTTCGGATGCGAGGAACAGCATCTGCGATTCCCAGCTGTCCGAATTGAGCGGCCAGCCATGGCTGAAGGTGACCACCGGACCATCCTTCGGGCCCCAGTCCTTGTAGTACAGCTGCACGCCATCGGCCGTGGTGATGGTGCTGGCGGTGCGGACGCTGGCGATGCTGGATGTCGGTTGCGTCGCCTGCATCGGCTGCGCGGCGAAGGCCGGCTGCATCGCGATGGCCAGCAGCGGGAGGGTGAAGGTACGGATGATGGCATTCATGGCGTGTGTCTCCTGTTCGTAATTACGATGGGCTGGATCAATCGGCGAGGATCAGGGTTACGTCGATGTTGCCGCGGGTGGCATTGGAGTACGGGCAGACCACGTGGGCCTGCTCGACCAACTCCTGCAACACGTCGCGGGCGATGCCGGGGGCACTGATGGTCAGCTCGGCCTCGATGCCGAAGCCGGTGGGGATCTGGCCGATGCCGACCTTGCCGGTGATGCGCGTATCCGCCGGCAGCGTGACCTTCTGCTTGCCGGCGACGAACTTCAGCGCACCGAGAAAGCAGGCCGAGTAACCGGCGGCGAACAGCTGCTCGGGATTGGTGCCGGGGCCGCCAGCGCCGCCCAGTTCACGCGGCGTGGACAGTTGCACGTCGAGCGCCTGGTCGGACGAACTGGCGCGGCCTTCGCGGCCGCCGGTGGCGGTTGCAGTGGCGGTGTAGAGGATCTTCTCGATGGACATGATGGTGACTCCTGTTTCTGGTTGCCGGAGCGGTGCTGCCCGGTAAGCGCTATTCTCCTCAGCACGAAAAACTATTGGTGACGTAAAGTCTTTGAAAATTGATCAGGAGTACAAAGATGGCTGACCGCCTCGCCGCACTGATGACGCACTTCCCGATGCGCGCCCAGGTGTTCAACACCGGGCCGCTGTGCGGCATCAACACGTTGCAGAGCGATGGCGTGCACGGGCAGCTGCACCTGGTTCGCCGCGGCGAGGTGGAGGTCCGCTACGGCCGGGAGACGCTGCACGTCACGCAGCCGAGCCTGCTGCTGTTCCCGCGACCGCTGACGCATCGCTTCATCACCGCGCCGGACCGCGAGGTGGATATGGTCTGCGCGAACCTGACGTTCGAGGGGGGCAGCGCCAACCCGATCGCCTCTGCCCTGGCCGATCTGGTCTGCCTGCCGCTGGATGGCGTGTGGGGCGCCGAGCCGGTGCTCTCGCTGCTGTTCGAGGAAGCCTTCGAGCAGCGCTGCGGGCGCATGGCGCTGGTGGAGCGGCTGGTAGAGGTGGTGATGATCCAGATCCTGCGTCAGCTGATGGAAAGCGACGAGGTCAGCGGCGGCCTGCTCTCCGGCCTCGCCCATCCGCGTCTGCGCAACGCGCTGGTGGCGATGCACGAAGCGCCCGCCCAGGACTGGACGCTCGACAACCTCGCCGGCGTCGCCGGAATGTCGCGTAGCGCCTTCGCCACCACCTTCCGCGAAACGCTCGGGCAGACGCCCGGCCAGTATCTGCAGGGCTGGCGCGTGCGCCTGGCGCAGAAAGCGCTGCAGCGCGGGCGGCCGCTGAAGGTGATCGCCACCGAGGTCGGCTACGGCAGCGAAGCGGCGCTGTCACGGGCATTCAAGGCGCAAGCCGGACAAACGCCGCGGGAATGGAAGAACCAGCTTGCCGCCTCGACCAGCGCCTGAACGCGGCGCGCGACCACCACAGGCCGAACGACTGGCTACATGTGCAGCCGCGATTCCGGGAATTAATTCTTCACTTTCTGAAAGCTTGGCTAAGCTCCTTGGCAGACGCCGGCAAAGCATCGGCGTTCCAGCCTGATAAGAAAGGAGAACCTGCGATGGATATGAACCGTCGACAGTTCTTCAAGGTCTGCGGTGTGGGCCTTGGGGCGTCGAGCATGGCGGCATTGGGCATGGCCCCACCAACGGCATATGCCGAGTCGATCCGGCATTTCAAACTGACCAACACCCGTGAAACCCGCAACACCTGCCCCTACTGCTCCGTCGGTTGCGGGCTGATCCTCTACAGCCAGGGCAGCGGCGGCAAGAACGTCGCACAGAACATCATCCACATCGAAGGCGACTCCGATCACCCGGTCAACCGCGGCACGCTCTGCCCGAAGGGCGCGGGCCTGCTGGACTTCGTTCACAGCCCCAACCGCCTGACCCATCCGGAAGTCCGAGAAGCCGGCAGCAACGAGTGGAAGCGCATCGAGTGGAGCGAAGCCCTCGACCGCATCGCCCGGCTGATGAAGGACGACCGCGACGCCAACTTCATCGAGCGCAACGACAAGGGCCAGACGGTCAACCGCTGGCTGACTACCGGTTTCCTCGCCGCCTCGGCATCATCCAACGAGGCCGGCTACATCACCCACAAGGTGGTTCGATCACTCGGCATATTGGCGTTCGACAACCAGGCACGTGTCTGACACGGCCCGACGGTGGCAAGTCTTGCCCCGACGTTTGGCCGCGGCGCGATGACCAATCACTGGAGTGATATCCAGAACGCCGATCTGATCCTGATCATGGGCGGTAACGCCGCCGAAGCGCACCCGTGCGGCTTCAAATGGGTCACCGAAGCCAAGGCGCGCAACAAGGCCCGGCTGGTCGTGGTCGATCCGCGCTTCACCCGTTCGGCCTCGGTGGCCGACATGTATGCGCCGATCCGCACCGGCACGGACATCGCCTTCCTCGGCGGGCTGATCAACTACCTGCTGGAAAACGACAAGATCCAGCACGAGTACGTGGTCAACTACACCGATGTCTCGTTCATCGTGAAGGAAGGCTTCGGCTTCGAGAACGGCCTGTTCAACGGCTACGACGCCGACCGCCGCGCCTACCCGGACAAATCAGCCTGGAGCTACGAGCTGGACGAGGACGGCTTCGCCCGCGTCGACAAGAGCCTCACCCATCCGCGCTGCGTCTATAACCTGCTCAAGCAGCACTACAGCCGCTACACGCCGGAGGTGGTCAGCAACATCTGCGGCACGCCGCAGGACAAGATGCTGCAGATCTGGGAGACCATCGCCGAGACCTCGGCCCCGGGCAAGGTCATGACCATCATGTACGCCCTGGGCTGGACGCAGCACTCGGTGGGCTCGCAGATGATCCGCACCGGCGCCATGGTGCAGCTGCTGCTCGGCAACATCGGCATGCCCGGTGGTGGCATGAATGCCCTGCGCGGCCACTCCAACATCCAGGGCCTGACCGACCTGGGCCTGCTCTCCAACCTGTTGCCGGGCTACATGACGCTGCCGCTGGAGGCCGAGCAGGACTACACCGCCTACATCACCAAGCGCACCGCCAAGCCGCTGCGCCCGGGGCAGCTGTCCTACTGGCAGCACTACGAGAAATTCCACGTCAGCCTGATGAAGGCCTGGTACGGCAGGAACGCCACCGCGGAGAACAACTGGGGCTACGACTGGCTGCCAAAGCTGGATATCCCCGGCTACGACGTGCTCAAGGTGTTCGACATGATGTACCAGGGGCAGGTCAACGGCTATTTCTGCCAGGGCTTCAACCCCATCGCCTCGTTCCCCAACAAGGCGAAGGTGAGCGCGGCGCTGGCCAAGCTCAAGTACCTGGTGATCATGGACCCGTTGGCCACCGAGACCTCGGAGTTCTGGCGCAACGCCGGCGAGTACAACGACGTCGACACCGCCAGCATCCAGACCACGGTGTTCCGCCTGCCGACCACCTGCTTTGCCGAGGAGGACGGCTCGCTGGTCAACAGCGGCCGCTGGCTGCAGTGGCACTGGAAGGCCGCCGAGCCACCGGGACAGGCGAAGACCGACGTGGTGATCATGGGCGGGCTGTTCCATCGCCTGCGCGAGCTCTACCGCAAGGAAGGCGGCGCCTATGCCGAGCCACTGATGAACATCGATTGGGGCTATCGCCAGCCGGAAGAACCGAGCGCCGAGGAAATTGCCCAGGAGTACAACGGCAAGGCACTGGCCGACGTCTTCGACCTGCAGACAGGCGCCCAGCTGGCCAAGGCCGGCGAGCTGCTGCCGGGCTTCGGCCTGCTGCGCGCCGACGGCACCACCTCGAGTGGCTGCTGGATCTTCTGCGGCTCCTGGACCCAGGCCGGCAACCAGATGGCCCGCCGCGACAACGCCGACCCCTACGGCATGGGCCAGACGCTGGGCTGGGCCTGGGCCTGGCCGGCCAACCGGCGCATCCTCTACAACCGCGCCTCGGCCGATCCGGCGGGCAATCCGTGGGATGCGCAGAAGAAGCGCCTGGTGTGGTGGGACGGCGGCAAGTGGGGCGGCACCGACGTGCCGGACTTCAAGGTCGATTCACGGCCGGAAGATGGCATGAATCCGTTCATCATGAACCCCGAGGGGGTGGCACGGCTGTTCGCCGTGGACAAGATGAACGAGGGGCCATTCCCCGAGCACTACGAGCCGTTCGAAACGCCGATCGGACGCAACCCGCTGCATCCGGGCAACGCGCAGGCGATCAGCAACCCCGCCGCGCGGGTGTTCAAGAACGACATGGAGCTGTTCGGCACCGCCGAGGACTTCCCCTATGCCGCCACCACCTACCGACTGACGGAGCACTTCCACTTCTGGACCAAGCATTGCCGGCTCAACGCGATCACCCAGCCCGAGCAGTTCGTCGAGATCGGCGAGGTGCTGGCCAACGAGCTGGGCATCAAGGCCGGCGAGCGGGTCAAGGTGTCGTCCAACCGCGGCTTCATCAAGGCGGTGGCGGTGGTGACCAAGCGCATCAAGCCGCTGACGGTAGACGGGCAGACGGTGCACCAGATCGGCATCCCGCTGCACTGGGGCTTCGCCGGGGTGGCGCGCAACGGTTACCTGACCAACACGCTGACGCCGTTCGTCGGTGACGCCAACACCCAGACGCCGGAGTTCAAGTCGTTCCTGGTCAACGTGGAGAAGGCATGATGGCTACTCAAGACGTGATTGCCCGCTCCGCCACGACCACCGAGCGGCCGTCGATCCGCGAGATCGGCGAAGTGGCGAAACTGATCGACACCTCCAAGTGCATCGGCTGCAAGGCCTGCCAGGTGGCGTGCTCGGAATGGAACGACCTGCGCGACGAGGTCGGCACCAGCCACGGGACCTACGACAACCCGATCGACCTCACGGCCGAATCCTGGACGGTGATGAAGTTCGCCGAGTACGAGAACCCCGGCAGCGGCAACCTCGAATGGCTGATCCGCAAGGACGGCTGCATGCATTGCGCCGACCCGGGCTGCCTCAAGGCCTGCCCGGCGCCGGGGGCGATCGTGAAGTACGCCAATGGTATCGTCGACTTCAACCAGGACCACTGCATCGGCTGCGGCTACTGCATCACCGGTTGCCCGTTCGACATCCCGCGCATTTCCGAGAAGGACAAGAAGGCCTACAAGTGCACGCTCTGTTCCGACCGCGTGTCGGTCGGCCTTGAGCCGGCCTGCGTGAAGACCTGCCCCACAGGGGCCATCGTCTTCGGCAGCAAGGAGGACATGAAGGAGCATGCCGCCGGGCGCATCGCCGACCTCAAGGAACGCGGTTTCGACCAGGCCGGCCTGTACGACCCCGATGGCGTCGGCGGTACGCACGTGATGTACGTTCTGCACCATGCCGATCAGCCCTCGCTGTACAACGACCTGCCGAACGAGCCCACCATCAGCCCGCTGGTCAGCCTGTGGAAGGGCGTGACCAAGCCCCTCGCCCTGCTGGGCATGGGCGCGGCGGTGCTGGCCGGCTTCTTCCACTACACGCGGGTCGGCCCGATCCGCGTCGAGGAAGAGGACGACAAGGCCGAACTCAGCGAGCCCGTGGTGCACCAGGTCGATCCTTCGGTGCATGTGGTCGATCCCAAGGAGCCGCGACCCTGACCGCGCGGCCCCGTTCGCGGGGCCGCCTTCGGTGTCCGCTCGCTCAAGGAGTCAACGATGAACAACAACGAGATCGAACGCTACAACCCCTCGCAACGGACCAACCACTGGATCGTCGCGATTCTCTTCGTGCTCGCCGCGCTGTCCGGCCTGGCACTGTTTCATCCGGCGCTGTTCGGCCTCTCCGGGCTGTTCGGCGGCGGCACCTGGACGCGCATCCTGCACCCCTTCCTCGGGGTCGCGATGTTCGTCTTCTTCCTCTGGCTGGCGATCCGCTTTGCCGGGCACAACCGCATCGAGGCGCGGGATCGCCAGTGGCTCAGGCAGATCAACGACGTGGTGCACAACCGCGAGGAAAAGCTGCCGGAAGTCGGCCGCTACAACGCCGGGCAGAAGGTGCTGTTCTGGATGCTGATCCTCAGCATGCTGGTGCTGCTGCTCAGCGGCATCGTCATCTGGCGCGAATACTTCAGCAGCTTCTTCGGCATCGTCTCGCTGCGCTGGGCCAGCCTGCTGCATGCCATCGCCGCCTTCGTGCTGATCGTCAGCATCATCGTGCATATCTACGCCGCGATCTGGATCAAGGGCTCGATGGGCGCGATGCTCTACGGCACCGTCAGCCGCGCCTGGGCGCGCAAGCACCATCCGGCCTGGTACCGGGAGATCAACCAGCGCAAGTAAGCCTGCCAAGCGCCGGAGATTCCCGCCGCCGCGGGAATCTTCGCCCGTGCATGCCATCGAAAGCCGAGCGACAACCGCTGACGGACTATGCTGTTCGGCATAACCACAAGAAAAGGAGTCCTGCGTGGCAGGCACCATTCTAGAGCCCGGGCAGATCGAAGCCGCTGCCAGCAAACCACCCTTCACCAACCTGCCGCCGCGCGATCTGTTCGCCCTGCGCAGCGCGCGTCTGACCAAGCTCGCCGAAGATCATCCGCTGGCCGACTACCTGCGCCTGCTCGCCGGCGTATGCCAGGCACAGCAGCAGGTGCTGGACAACCCGCCCGCCACTGCGCCGCTCGACCCTGCGCGCAACCGCGAATGCTTCAAGCACGCCATGCCGCCGCTGGCCGCCGACACCCTGGTGCGCGAAGGGGCGTGGCTGCCGCTGCTCGATGCCTGGCTGGATGCCTTCGCGGTGCCGGACAACCTGTCGGTCATCGCTGCCATCGACCAGCTGCGCCGCGCCGACAGCGGCCAGCGCAAGGCCTGGGCCGTGGCGCTGGTCAGCGGGCAGTACGACAGCCTGCCGCCGGCGCTGGTGCCCTTTCTCGGCGCCGCGCTGCAACTAGCCTGGACCCACTGGCTGCTCCAGCTCGACCTCTCCGACCTGCGCGAACGCGAAGACCAGACACTCTGCCCCTGCTGCGGCGCACCACCCATGGCCGGCATCATCCGCCACCGCGGGCAGCTCAACGGCCTGCGCTACCTGGTCTGCTCCCTGTGCGCCTGCGAATGGCACTACGTGCGCCTGAAATGCAGCCACTGCCGCAGCACCAAGAAGCTCGACTACCTGCACTTCGAAGGCTCGCCCAACGGCATCAAGGCCGAGGCCTGCCCCGAATGCAACGGCTACCTCAAGCAGCTCTATCTGGAGCTGGCACCGGAAGGCGAAAGCCTGTCCGCCGACCTGGCGACGCTGGACCTCGACCTGCTGCTGGCCGATCAGGGCTACAACCGCCAGGCACCCAACCTGCTGCTGGCACCGGGTAACGAGGCATGAGCAGCAGCCACCTGCCCTCGGTGGACAGGCTGCTGCGTGACCCGGCCTGCCAGCCACTGCAGCAGCGCTATGGTCGTCAGGCCCTGCTGGCGACGCTGCGCGACCTGCTCGACGAACTGCGCGAACCGGCTCGCCGTGGCCAGCTGGCCGCGCTGGAACTGTCCGAAGCGGTGCTCGCCGGGCGCGCCGGCGAACGCCTGGCCAGCCAGCACAAGAGCCGCGTGCGCCGAGTGTTCAACCTCACCGGCACAGTGCTGCACACCAACCTCGGTCGCGCCCTGCTGCCGGATGAAGCCATCGAGGCGATCACCCTTGCGGCGCGCTACCCGCTCAACCTGGAATTCGATCTTGCCACCGGCAAGCGCGGCGACCGCGACGACCTCATCGAAGGACTGATCCGCGAACTGACCGGCGCCGAGGCGGTCACCGTGGTGAACAACAACGCCGCCGCCGTGCTGCTGGCCTTGAACAGCCTAGGTGCACGCAAGGAAGGCATCATTTCCCGTGGCGAGCTGATCGAGATCGGCGGCGCCTTCCGCATCCCCGACATCATGGCCCGCGCCGGCGTGAAACTGCATGAAGTCGGCACCACCAACCGCACGCACGCCAAGGACTACGAAGCGGCCATCAACCCGCGCTCAGGGCTGTTGATGCGCGTGCATACCAGCAACTACAGCGTGCAGGGTTTCACTGCCAGCGTCGCCACCGCCGAGCTGGCGCGCATCGCCCATGCCCACGATCTGCCGTTGCTGGAAGATCTGGGCAGCGGCAGCCTGCTCGACCTCTCGCGCTGGGGCCTGCCCAAGGAGCCGACGGTGCAGGAAGCGCTGCGCGACGGCGCCGATATCGTCACCTTCAGCGGCGACAAGCTGCTCGGCGGCCCGCAGGCCGGGCTGATCGTCGGCAGCAAGGCGCTGATCCAGAAGATCAAGAAGAACCCGCTCAAGCGCGCCCTGCGCGTCGACAAGCTGACCCTTGCCGCACTGGAAGCGGTGCTCAACCTCTATCGCGACCCCGACCGCCTCGCCGAACGCCTCACCAGCCTGCGCCTGCTCAGCCGCCCGCAGACGGAGATCCGCACCCAGGCCGAACGCGTCGCCCCGGCGCTGACCGCCGTGCTCGGCGAGAGCTGGCAAGTCGCAGTAACCGATGCCCTGGGCATGATCGGCAGCGGTGCGCAGCCGGTGGCCCGCCTGCCCAGCGCCGCCCTGTGCATCCGTCCGCAACAGCCCAAGCGCCTGCGCGGCCGCAGTCTGCGCCAGCTTGAAGAAGCGCTGCGCTGCCTGCCGATTCCGGTGCTCGGGCGCATTGACGACGACGCCCTCTGGCTCGACCTGCGCCAGCTGGACGACGAACCGGCCTTCCTCCAGCAACTGACGCACCTGCAAGAGGAGCTGGCCCGTTGATCGTCGGTACCGCCGGCCATATCGACCATGGCAAGACCGCACTGCTCCACGCCCTCACCGGGCAACAGGGCGACCGCCGCCGCGAGGAGCGCGAGCGTGGCATCACCATCGACCTCGGCTATCTCTACGCCGACCTCGGCGAAGGCAGCCTCACCGGTTTTATCGACGTGCCGGGCCACGAGCGCTTCGTGCACAACATGCTGGCCGGCGCCAGCGGCATCGACTGCGTGCTGCTGGTGGTCGCCGCTGACGATGGCGTCATGCCGCAGACCCGCGAACACCTCGCCATCGTCGAGCTGCTCGGCATCCGCCGGGCACTGGTGGCGCTGACCAAGATCGATCACGTCGAGCCGGCGCGCATCACCGAAGTCGCGCAACAGATCGAAAACCTGCTGGCTGCCGGAGCACTGGCCGGAACGCCGATCTTTCCGGTCTCCAGCATTCGCGGCGATGGCATCGACGCCCTGCGTGCCACTCTGATCGACGAGGCCGCGCGCACCGCCGCCCGCAGCGACAGCGGCCACTTCCGCCTGGCCATCGACCGCGCCTTCAGCGTCACTGGCGCTGGCGTGGTGGTCACCGGCACCGCCTTTGCCGGGCGCGTGCGAATCGGCGACGAATTGCTGCTCGGCCCCGCCGGCAAACGCGTGCGCGTCCGCGGTCTGCATGCGCAGAACCGCGAAGCGGACGAAGCCCATGCCGGCCAGCGCGTCGCGTTGAATCTCGCCGGTGAGCGGCTGGCAGTGGAGCAGATCCATCGCGGCGACTGGCTGCTGCACCCACTGCTGCACGCGCCGACCCAACGCATCGACGTCGACTTCCAGCTGCTGCCGGGCGAAGCCCACGAGCTCAAGCACTGGACGCCGGTGCACGTGCACCTCGGCGCCCAGGACGTCACCGCGCGTGTCGCCCTGCTCGAAGGCACGAGCCTGGCGCCGGGCGAACGCGCCTTCGCCCAGCTACTGCTCAACGCACCGAGCCACGCTGTACATGGCGACCGCATCGTCCTGCGCGACCAGTCCGCCCAGCGCACCCTTGGCGGTGGCCGTGTGCTCGACCCCTTTGCACCGCCACGCAATCGCCGTCGTGCCGCGCGGCTGGAGCAACTTCGCGCCCTCGACCAGCCGAGCCTGGAGCAGGCATTGCCGCCACTGCTCGCCAGCGCCACCAATGGCATCGACCCGCAAGGCCTGGAACGCCAGTTCAACCGCCCGCGCGATGGCTGGCAGCTGCCGCACGGCGTACTGGAAGTCGGCACGCGATTGGGGCCACGGCTTTTCGATCAGGCCCGCTGGGACGAACTCGAAGCCACCCTGCTCGCCGCCCTGCAACGCTTTCACGAAGAACAACCCGACGAACTCGGCCCCGACCGCGACCGCCTGCGTCGCTACGCCGTGCCGCAGCTGGAGCGGCCGGTATTTATCGCCCTGCTGGAGCAGGAGCTAGCCGCCGGCCACATCGAAACCAGCGGCCCGTGGCTGCACCGCCCCGATCACCGGGTGCGCCTGAGCGATGCGGAAGAAGATTTGAAAGCACGCCTGTGGCCATTGCTCGAAGCCGGCCAGTTCGACCCACCCTGGGTCCGCGACCTGGCACGCGACCTCGGCGTCGACGAAACACAGATGCGCAACCTGCTACGCAAGCTCGCCCGCCTCGGCCTGCTGCAACAGGTGGTGAAAGATTTGTTCTACCCCGAGTTCACCATTCGCCAACTCGCGGGGCATGTACTGCAACTGGAAGCACAAAGCGGCGTGATCCGCGCCGCCGCCTTCCGCGACCGCATCCAGCTCGGCCGCAAACGCAGCATCCAGCTGCTCGAACACTTCGACCGCATCGGCCTCACCCGCCGCTTCGGCAACGAACGCAAAGTCCGCCAGGACAGCGCCTTGGCGATCCAGTCAGGCCTGGGGTAGGCTGGTCGCCGCTTCCTTTCTCACATCAAGACCAGATAAGGAAGGCAATCGCACCCGGTGGTGCGGCCGGGCTTCAAACCCGGTTGGGGGCGGCAGCCGTTCCCGGGTGAGTTCGACTCTCACTGCCTTCCGCCATCCACCCCCGCTCCATCCTCGCCGTCACGCCGCGACAGCCCGCCTCACTTCGCAATATCAAAAAGCCATCGCACTCCAGCGCGAAGCGCGTCACAATCGCGGTTTTTCTTTCCAGGGACAGGAGAGGCCGTAGTGGGTAATTCGCCGGATGAGCGTCGTGCGTTGCATGCGCTGCGTGACCATATCGACTGCCTGCTGGCCGAAGGAGCGTCCGTCGTCGGGCGCGACCCGGTGCAGCTGAGCTTTCAGGGCCGGACGTTGACGGTGCAGCACGGGATACTGCTCAACGAGAACGGCCACCAGGACCTGATCGAGACGTTGGCCGAGCTGGAGTGGACGAACAAGCGCACTCGCGATCTGGCCATCGATATCTGCATCCGCCAGCTGGATCATGCGATCAAGGCGAGTTGCTTCGAGGTGCTGGACAGCTCGACGCCGGAAAAGCCCTGAGAGGTCTGGCGCAACACGGTCAGCGTCTTTGCGCGGTGTTTGAGATGGTTTGAAGTCATCTACCGCGCCTCCAGTACCGCTATTTCCACCGCAACGCCTGCACATGGGCGTTGGCCGGGTCGAAGTTGTCGAGCCGCATGCGTTCGGCGATGGCGGCTTCGGCGGCCTTGCCCAGCGGGAACTCCTCGCGCATCGCACTCCAGTCTTCCGGCCTCAGGCGGACCATCCAGCCATCGCCGTAACAATCCTGATTGATCAGCGCCGGTCTCTCGAGTAGCGCTTCGTTGACGGCCAGCAGTTCACCGGCGAGCGGGCTGCGCGCCGAGGATGCGGCCTTGGCGAATTCCACCACACCAAAGCTGCGCTCGCGCTCGATGCGGGCGCCGACGCGCTTGGGGGTGAAGGCGAATATCTGGCCGTAGAGTGCGCAGCCGTATGCAGTCAGGCCGAGGGTGACGCTGCCGTCTACCTCTTCACGCAGCCACAGGCTGTGCTCCGGGGCGTAACGCAGCGCGTCGGGGAATTCGAGACCCTGCACATTCATAGCGTCAGCACCCGGTCGTACTCAAGGATCATCTGCGCCAGCTCGCCGCCGCTGGAAATTTCGTCCAGTTCGGCGATCAGCGTCGCAGGGTCGACCTGCATGCCCGGCTGCCGGCACATCAGCAGGCGTGCGCCGGCCTGTTTGGCGTTGCGGATGAAGTGCCGGACCGGCTCGCCGCCTTCGACCGCCACCAGGGTTTCAGCAATGTCCCGCCGAGCCAGCTGCACTCCCTCGCCGGTGAGGTAGAGAGTGACTTGCGCGTCCATGCAGGCCAGCAGTGTGGCGATATGAAAGGGCGCGGCGCAGCGCGCCGGAGTGCTGGGGCCACTGGCGACCAGGATCAGCACGCGTTGTGAACAGGCGGACGCCATACGACCTCGTCTGGCAAAGCTGTGAACTCGGGCGATCGGCTGCACGTTCGCAGCCATTGAGCCCATAGCATGAAACTATCATCACCATAGCCTACAGTTTTCACTTCATGGTCTAGGATTTTCACGGATGCACTAGAAGGAGATGGAGCATGCTGGCGACATTGCTACCGGCCCTGAAAGAACTCGCCTTGCCGCTGAAGCTGCAACTGTGGGACGGCAAAGAGATCGACATCGGGCCAACCCCCTGCGTCACCCTGGTAATCAAGGACCCGAATCTGGTGACTCGGTTGGCGCAGCCAAGCCTGGACGTGCTCGGTGCGGCCTACGTCGAAGGTCAGATCGACCTGCTTGGGCCAGTGCATGAGGTGATCCGCATCGGCGACGTGATCACCCGGGCGCTGGGCGAGGACGACTTTCCACTGCCTTCGCGCGAGGCGCACGACAAGGCGACCGACGCCGAGGCCATTTCCTATCACTACGACCTGTCCAACGATTTCTACCGGCTCTGGCTGGACAAGGACATGGTCTATTCCTGCGCCTATTTCGAAACCGGTAGCGAGGACCTGGAACAGGCCCAGCAGGCCAAGCTGCGCCACCTGTGCCGCAAGCTGCGGCTCAAGCCTGGTGAACGTCTGCTGGATGTCGGCTGCGGCTGGGGCGGCCTGGCTCGCTATGCCGCCCGCGAGTTCGGCGCGAAGGTATTCGGCATCACCTTGAGCCGCGAGCAGCTCGAGCTGGCCCGCGAACGGGTGGCCGAGGATGGGCTGCAGGATCGGGTCCAGCTGGAGCTGATGGACTATCGCGATCTGCCGCAGGATGGCCGTTTCGACAAGGCCGTCAGCGTCGGCATGTTCGAGCATGTCGGCCATGCCAACCTGCCGCTGTACTGCCAGCGGCTGTTCGACGCCGTGCGCCCCGGCGGGCTGGTGATGAACCACGGCATCACCGCCCGGCACATCGACGGCCGCCCGGTGGGGCATGGCGCCGGCGAATTCATTGATCGCTACGTCTTCCCCCACGGTGAGCTGCCGCATCTGGTGAACATCAGCAGCTGCATCAGCGATGCCGGCCTGGAAATCGTCGACGTGGAAAGCCTGCGCCTGCACTACGCACGCACGCTGGATTTCTGGAGTGAGCGGCTGGAGGCGCGGCTGGAACAGGCCAAACGGATGGTTCCCGAGCGCGCGTTGCGCATCTGGCGCCTCTATCTGGCCGGTTGCGCCTATGGCTTCCGCCACAACTGGATCAACCTGCACCAGATCCTCGCCAGCAAGCCGCTGGCCGATGGCTCCCACGAACTGCCGTGGAGCCGCGCGGACCTTTACCGCTGACCGCGCCGCGCCCGCGGACGGGTACGCAGCGAACGGTGATCAGCGCAGCAACAGCAGCGGCGTGGGGGTGGTGCGGATCATGTTGGTGGTGGTGCTGCCGACGAAGAACTGGCGAATGCGCGAGTGACCGTAGGCGCCCATCACCAGCAGGTCGATATCGTGCTCGGCCTGATAGGCATGCAGGGTCGGCTCGACTTCACCGGCGCGGATGGCGATTTCCACGTTGAAGCCTGCGGCAGTCAGCACGCCACGGGCGTTTTCCAGCTGCGCCTGGTTGTCGTCGGTGTCGGCCGCGACCATCACCAGATGGATCGGCATGCCCTTGAACAGCGGGCTGCCGGCGAGCATTTCCACGCCCTTGCGGCTGGTGGCGCTGCCGTCGAAGGCAAGCATCACGCTCTGCGGTGCGCTGAAATCGTTGGGGGCAACCAGAATCGGCCGCTGCATGGTGCGGATGACGTTCTCCAGCTGGCTGCCGATGTGCTGGATGGCATCGCCGCTGTCCTCGCCCTGGCGACCGATGACCAGCAGGCGCGTCTCGTCCTGCAGATCACGCAGGGATTCGACCAGATCACCGTGGCGCTGCCGGCACTCGGGCTGGGCGACTCCGGCGGAGATCGCTCGCTGGCGTGCCGAATCGAGCATCATCCGGCCCTCTTCCAGCGCCAGCTTGGCCCGCTTCTCGTCCAGCGTGGCCAGCTCCTGCAGGAGGAACTCGCGGCTGCCCAGGCCGATGATGCCGCTCAGATCGCCCGACACCGGATACTGCTGGCGGTCGAGCACGTGCAGCAGCGTCAGAGGCGCATCCAGGCGCTTACTGGCCCAGGCCGAATAGTCGCAAACCGCCGCGGCCTGCGGTGATCCGTCGATACAAGCCATTACGTGGGTCATTATTGTTCTCCTGGTCAGTGGCTCATGAGCTGGTCGATGGCCTCGGGTTTGTCATGCACACCGAAGCGGTCGACGATGGTGGCGCTGGCTTCGTTCAGACCCAGCACTTCGACCTCGGTGCCTTCGCGACGGAACTTGATGACCACCTTGTCCAGCGCCGCCACGGCGGTGATGTCCCAGAAATGTGCGCGGGACAGGTCGATGGTGACCTTGCCGAGCGCTTCCTTGAAATCGAACGCACCGGTGAATTTGTCCGATGAGCTGAAGAATACCTGCCCGATCACCTTGTAGGTGCGCTGATTGCCGGCGGCATCCAGCTCCGCTCCGATGTGCAGGTAGTGGCCGACCTTGTTGGCAAAGAACATCGCCGCCAGCAGCACACCCGCCAGAACACCGTAGGCCAGGTTGTGGGTGAAGACCACCACCACCACGGTGACGACCATGACGATGTTGGTGGAAAGCGGATAGCGCTTGAGGTTGCGCAGCGAATCCCAACTGAAGGTGCCGATCGACACCATGATCATCACCGCCACCAGCGCGGCCATGGGGATCTGCCCGACCCAGTCGCTCAAGAACACCACCATCAGCAACAGCACCACGCCGGCGATCAGCGTGGACAAACGGGTGCGGCCGCCGGATTTCACGTTGATCACCGACTGGCCGATCATCGCGCAGCCGGCCATGCCGCCGAACAGACCGGAGACGATGTTGGAAACACCCTGCCCTTTGCATTCGCGGTTCTTGTCACTGGAGGTGTCGGTGAGGTCGTCGACGATGGTCGCGGTCATCAGCGACTCCAGCAGGCCGACCACGGCCAGCGCGGCGGAGTACGGGAAGATGATCGCCAGGGTTTCGAAGGTCAGCGGCACCTCCGGCCAGAGGAAGACCGGCAGGGTGTCAGGCAGGTCGCCCATGTCGGCGACAGTACGAATATCCAGGCCGAAGTACATGGCCACCGCCGTCATCGAGAGGATGCACACCAGCGGCGACGGGATGACCTTGCCGACCTTCGGCACATAAGGGAACAGGTAGATGATGCCCAGGCCCGCGGCGGTCATGGCGTAGACGTGCCAGGTGACGTTCGTCAGCTCCGGCAACTGCGCCATGAAGATCAGAATCGCCAGCGCGTTGACGAAACCGGTGACCACCGAGCGCGAGACGAAGCGCATCAGCGAACCCAGGCGCAGGTAGCCGGCGCCGATCTGCAGCACACCGCACAGCAGCGTTGCCGCCAGCAGGTACTGCAGGCCGTGCTCGCGCACCAGCGTCACCATCAGCAGCGCCATGGCGCCGGTGGCAGCAGAAATCATCCCCGGCCGGCCGCCGACAAAGGCGATCACCACGGCGATACAGAAAGAGGCATACAGGCCGACCCGCGGATCGACCCCGGCGATGATGGAGAAGGCGATCGCTTCGGGAATCAGTGCCAGCGCGACGACGAGGCCGGACAGCACGTCGCCACGGATGTTGGAGAACCAGTTTTGTTTGATCGATTGCAGCATCGGACTATCCAGAGCAAAAGCACCACCATGCAGACCACGGGCGGCCGGCAGCGATACAAGGCGAGTTTTTGGTGATTGATTCGGCTGTCAGTCGACAAAACGCACGGACAGCAGCGTACGACCGCCCCATGACAGGCCGTCGCAATTTGACGCGAGGGAGCGAAGCGCTATGGCGGACCAGGCAGCCAGGTCATGGGCATTACGAGCTCTTCTCTGAGCGACTCGCCGGGCGAATCGCTTTCGGGGGGCGGCATTCTAGCGGCACCGCCCCCGTTTTACGACCGTCAGTCTAGGTCCAGAGCACATCGAGGTTGCTGAAGCCCCAGGCGGCGGGGTCTTCGCGGCCGACGATGCGGTCGCTGCACTGCGGGCTGGAGAGGTCCATTTCCACCGGGACGATAGCCGCGCGGGCGCGTGTGGAATAGAACAGCTTCACGCGCGGCGCCGTCAGCTGCTGCGGGTGGTGCTCGGTCACTACGCCAAGCCGTCCCGATTGCAGCCGCACCAGCGAACCCAATGGATAGATGCCCACCGTGCGCACGAAGGCATGCAGCAGCTGGGTATCGAAATGCCCGTGCCACTGCGCCATGCGTGCCAGCGAACCGGACGCATCCCAGGCAGTCTTGTACGGGCGGTTTGAGGTGATGGCGTCATACACGTCGCAGATCGCCCCCATGCGTGCCAGCCGGCTGATCTGCTCGCCCGCCAGCCGGTAGGGGTAACCGGTGCCATCCACCTTTTCATGGTGATGCAGGCAGACATCCAGCACCGCATCGGACACCGAGGTCTGCGCCGCGAGCAACATGGCGTGCCCGCGTTCGGGGTGGCTGCGCATGACCGCGTACTCGTCGTCGCTGAGCTTGCCGGGTTTGTTCAGCACGTCCAGCGGCATGGCCATCTTGCCGATGTCATGCAGCAGCCCGGCCATGCCGGCCTCGTGCACCTGGTCTTCCGGCAATCCCAGCTGACGTGCCAGCGCGACCATCAGCGCGCAGACCGCCACCGAGTGCATGTAGGTGTATTCGTCCTTGGTCTTCAGCCGCGCCAGGCTGAGCAATGCCGAGCCATTTCGCGCCAGGGATGCGGAAAT
Organism: Pseudomonas songnenensis; assembly: GCF_003696315.1. Classification (GTDB taxonomy): domain Bacteria; phylum Pseudomonadota; class Gammaproteobacteria; order Pseudomonadales; family Pseudomonadaceae; genus Stutzerimonas; species Stutzerimonas songnenensis. Next base: position 510,648 of record NZ_RFFN01000003.1, read on the forward strand.
CTGTTCCACCAGCGGCTGGCATTGCTGCGGATCGACGGCTTTGCCCAGGCGCGCCTCGTTGAATACCGAGGTGACCTGCTGCCTTGAGCGTTTGAGCAGCTCGGTGGCGCGCTGCATCTCTTCCTTGGCGCTGCACTGCTGTACTGGCGGGGGGACGGCAAGCGGCACGACGGGCGTGTCAGCCCCGAGGGGCGGGGCCTCTGCCGCCGGCGGCGTTGCCGTCTCCACATCGACACCCTTGCCCGCATCGATCCAGACGGCCTTGATACCGCTGGCGCGCAGCGCCTGAAGGTCCGCGGGGTCGGTCAGCAGAAACTTGCTGCGCCAGAATGGATGGTCGAACCAGCTGCCCTCCAGCGCGTGTACGTACATTCCGAAGCGGAGTTGGCTGACCAGGATCTTTCTAAGCAAGGCGGACCTCGACTGGAACGGCGAGGCCATTCCCCTATCAGCGATCCCTGCTTGAGCTGAAGGTAACTCCCTACAGTATAGGCGTGATGGCATATTGCCTCTACAGGACCAGGTCACGACTTTGGTGCTACGTCGCCCCCCGGCAATGCACCACGTGCGCTGACTATCGCTTACCATCGGCGCGTCCCGTCGCGAGCGCCGTCATGCCTGCCCTGCCCAACCGCCTGCGTGTAACCCTGATCGTGGCGCTGATTCTCGTCGGCCTGCTGCTGAGCATGTACTGGGCCGGGCGCCTGGCCGAACAGCGCGCCTGGGCCGAGCGCGGTCAGGAGTCTCAGGGCCAGCTTGAACTCTATGCCCAGGCGATCCATACCCAGGTCGAGCGCTTCCGCTCGGTGCCGGCATTGCTGGCGCTGGACAGCGACATCCAGGGGCTCCTTGCCGACCCGGGCAACCGTGCATTGCGTCGCGAACTGAACCAGCGCCTGGAACAGCAGAATCACGCCGCCGGGTCTTCGGTGCTGTACCTGCTCGACCGCAACGGCGAGACCATTGCCGCCAGCAACTGGCGCGACTGGAGCAGCTTCGTCGGCAACAATTACGCCTTCCGCCCGTACTTCCGCGACGCCGTGGCCCATGACAGCGGGCGTTATTTCGCGGTCGGCGTCACCACCGGCATTCCCGGCTATTTCCTCTCCAGTTCGGTGAAGAACGCCGCCGGCGAAGTGCTTGGCGTACTGGTGGTCAAGCTGGAGCTGGAAGACATGCAGCGCGACTGGGTCGGCCAGCCGGGCATCCTGCTGATTGCCGATTCGCTGGATATCGTCATTCTCACCAACCGTCCGGCCTGGCGTTTCCGCTACCTGCGCCCGCTGAGTGATGAGGTGCGCAGCCGCCTGGTCGATGTGCGCCGCTATGCCGAGCAGACCCTGCAGCCGTTGCAGAGCAGCCGCGTGCAACAACTCTCCGAGAGCAGCGAGCGACGTCTGGTGGATGGCCCGGACGGCCGCCGCGAGTACCTCTGGCAACGCCTGGCGCTGCCCGAGGAAGACTGGACGCTGCACCTGCTGCACGACCCGCAGATGGTGGTGGCCAGCGTACGCAGCTACCGCCTGGCCGCGGCCGGGGTGTGGATGACCCTGGCCTTCCTGCTGCTCTACCTGGCGCAGCGGCGCAAGACGCGGCGCGTGGAAATGCGCAGCCGCAGCGAACTGGAGCATCTGGTGCATGAGCGCACCCGCGAACTTCATACCGCCCAGGATGAGCTGGTGCATGCCGCGCGCATGGCCGCCCTGGGGCAGATGTCCGCCGCCCTCGCCCACGAGATCAACCAGCCGCTGACTGCACTGCGCATGCAGCTTGCCAGCCTCCGCCTGCTGCTCGACAGCGGCCGCGACGGCGAGGTGCGCGAAGGCCTCGGGCATGTCGAAGGCCTGCTCGAACGCATGGCGGCGCTGACCGGCCACCTGAAGACCTTCGCCCGCAAGAGCCCGGCCGGGTTGCGCCAGCGCCTGAGCCTGGCCGAGGTGCTGGAGCAGGCCTTGCAGCTGCTGTCGCCGCGCATTCGCAGCGAGCAGGTCGAGGTGTTCCGCCAGGTGCCGGCCGAGGCCATGGTCAGTGGCGATGCGATCCGCCTCGAGCAGGTACTGATCAATCTGCTGCACAACGCGCTGGACGCCATGAGCGGGCGTCCGCAGCGACGCCTGCGCATCCTTTGTCAGCTCGCCGGCGACAGCTGGCAGCTCAGCGTGGGCGACAACGGCGGCGGTATTCCCAGCGAGCACCTGGATCAGGTATTCGAACCCTTCTTCACCACCAAACCGGTCGGCCAGGGCCTCGGCCTCGGGCTGGCAGTGTCCTACGGCATCGTCCGTGACATGGGCGGCACGCTGGAAGTCAGCAATGACGAGCACGGCGCGGTGTTTACCCTGACGCTGCCGGCTGCCGAAGCGCACGCCGCCGAGTAAACTGCCGCGACGCGACCGCGAGGAGCAGGCAATGAGCGGGCAGGTAATCTTCATCGACGACGAGGCGGCGATCCGCCAGGCCGTGCAGCAGTGGCTGGAGCTGTCCGGCTTTCAGGTGCGCACCTTCTCCCGCGCCCGCGAGGCGCTGACGGCGCTGGATCGGGACTTTCCAGGGGTGCTGATCAGCGACGTGCGCATGCCCGACCTCGACGGCCTCGGCCTGCTCGAACAGCTGGTGGCGCTGGACGCCGACCTGCCGGTGATCATGGTCACCGGCCACGGCGACGTGCCCATGGCCGTGCAGGCGCTGCGCCGGGGCGCCTACGACTTCATCGAAAAACCCTTCACCCCGGAACGCCTGCTCGACAGCGTGCGCCGCGCCATGGACAAGCGCCGGCTGGTCTGCGAGAACCGCCAGCTGCGCGAGCAGTTCGCCCGCAAGGGCCGCATCGAATCGCAGCTGCTGGGCGTATCCCGCGCCATGGATAACCTGCGACGGCAGGTGCTGGAGCTGGCCGGGACCGACGTCAACGTGCTGATCCGCGGCGAGACCGGCAGCGGCAAGGAACAGGTCGCGCGCTGCCTGCATGACTTCAGCCCGCGCGCCGGCGGGCCGTTCGTGGCGCTGAACTGCGCAGCGATCCCGGAGACCATCTTCGAAAGCGAGCTGTTTGGTCACGAGAGCGGCGCCTTCACCGGCGCCCAGGGCAAGCGCATCGGCCGCATCGAACACGCCGCCGGCGGCACGCTGTTCCTCGACGAGATCGAAAGCATGCCGCTGGCCCAGCAGGTCAAGCTGCTGCGCGTGCTGCAGGAAAAGACTCTGGAACGGCTGGGCTCGAACCGCAGCATCGAGGTCGACCTGCGGGTGATCAGCGCGGCCAAGCCGGACCTGCTCGAAGAGGTGCGCGGCGGGCGCTTCCGCGAGGATCTGCTGTACCGGCTGAACGTCGCCGAACTGCACATCCCGCCACTGCGCGAGCGCCGCGAGGACATTCCGCTGCTGTTCGAACACTTCGCCAGCCAGGCCGCCCAGCGCCACGGCCGCGCCGCGCCGCCGGTGACACCCGGCGAGCTGACGCAACTGCTCGCCCACGACTGGCCGGGCAACGTGCGTGAACTGATCAATGCCGCCGAACGCCACGCCCTCGGCCTCAGCGCGCCCGCCCCGGCGAGCAGCGGCGGACAGTCGCTGGCCGAGCAGATGGAAGCCTTCGAGGCGCAATGCCTGCACAACGCCCTGCAGCAGTGCAAAGGCAACATCACCGAAGTCATGACCCAGCTGCAGCTGCCGCGCCGCACCCTCAACGAGAAGATGCAGCGCCATGGACTGAGCCGCAGCGATTACCTGCCGGCAGGCAGTGCCGATAGCTGAGCGATCGGCCCGGGACGCTGAGAATTCCGCGGATGTTGCCGCAACATCGGAACGATCCGCTCAACTGCCACATCGGAGTTGACCCGCAGGCTTTAGCGGCCAGGCCATCGATGGCCAAGCGACCTTCGCTCCCAGAGCAAACCACAAGAGTGGCAGGCTCGACGCTTTGCGCAGGAGGAACGCTTTATCCGCTCCGCAGGCCCCAGCCTGGAACGTACCACCGAGGCTTAGCAGCGAAATACCGTCACGGGCTTAACTCCCATCGGCAAGCGCCTGAGCAGCCACAATCACCCGTCCAGGCTCTCCAGCTGCCTCTGCAGAAAACGCCGTTCCGGCTCCAGCTGTACCAGACGCAGCGCGCGGCGATAGGCCTCCCGCGCCTCATCCTTACGTGCCAGGCGGCGCAACAGATCGGCACGGGTGGCATGGCTGAGGTGATAGTCCTGCAGAGCACCACGCTCCAGCAGCTCATCCACCAACAGCAAGCCGGCCTCGGCACCGTCACGCATGGCCACGGCTACCGCGCGGTTCAGCTCCACTACCGGCGACGGGTTCAGCTGCAGCAGCACATCGTAAAGCCGCACGATCTGCGGCCAGTCGGTCTGCGCGGCGCTCGGCGCTTCGGCATGCACGGCGACGATGGCGGCCTGCAGCGCGTAGGCGCCGAATGCGCGACTGCTCAGCGCCAGCTGCACCAGCTGCGATCCCTCGGCGATCTGCTGGCGGTTCCACAGGCTGCGGTCCTGTTCGTCCAGGCGCACCAGCTCGCCGGTCGCATCGGTACGCGCCGCCCGGCGGGCATCGTGCAACAGCATCAGCGCCAGCAGCCCCATCACTTCGGCGTTGGGCAGCAGTTCGAGGAGCAATCGACCTAGCCGAATCGCCTCGGCACAGAGGTCGGCGCGGGTCAGCTCGGCGCCGGCCGATGCCGTGTAACCCTCGTTGAACACCAGATAGACCACCCGCAGCACGCTCTCCAGGCGCGCCGGCAACTCGGTGCGCTCGGGCACCCGATAGGGCAGCTGGGCGTCACGGATCTTCGCCTTGGCGCGCACGATGCGCTGGGCAATGGTGGCCGGCGGCGCCAGAAAGGCGCGGGCGATTTCCTCGGTGGTCAGGTCGCAGACCTCGCGCAGGGTGAGCGCCACGCGACCATCGGCCGGCAGGGCTGGATGGCAGCAGGTGAAGATCAGCCGCAGACGGTCGTCTTCCATCTCGTCCACCTCCGCCGCCTCGGCTGCGTCTTCCAGCTGCTCGGCCAGCAGCCGCAACGAGGCATCGAAGCGCGCCCGCCGGCGCAGGGCATCGATGGCCTTGAAGCGACCGGTGGATACCAGCCAGGCGCGCGGGTTATTCGGAACACCATCGCGCGGCCACTGCTGCAGGGCGGCGGCAAAGGCGTCCTGTAGCGCTTCCTCGGCACGATCGAAATCGCCCAACAGACGGATCAGCGTAGCCAGCACGCGACGCGATTCGCGCCGGTAGACCGCCTCGACCTGCGCAGCGGCGAAGGCTCCAACAAGCGGCATGCTCAGCGCTGCGGCAGCTGGCGCAACGGCCGGATTTCGACACAGCCGATACCGGCCGGCGGGATCTTCGCTGCAATGGCTTCGGCCTCGCGCATGTCCGCGGCTTCGATCAGATAGAAGCCCGCCAGCTGCTCGCGGGTTTCGGCGAACGGGCCGTCGACCACCGAGGTGACGCCGTCACGCACGCGCACCGTGCGCGCGGTACGCACCGACTGCAGCGGCTCGCCGGCCAGCATGTGGCCGCTGGCACGCAGCTCGTCGGCGCAGCTCAGGCACCGCGCGACCAGCGCATGCCACTGCTCATCGGTCATCGCATCCACACGCTGTTCGTCGTAATAGATCAGGCACAGGTAGTTCATGGCGGGGCTCCGTCTGCCGGCAACGCAGCAAAGCTAGCAGCCATTGAACGACCTCGCCCGATCACGCGACGAAGGCCGAGGGCGAGCCTCAACCGGCCTGTTGCTGCGACGGAGCCTGATCCATGCATACCTGGCCGGTCTGCATGTCGAAGGGCATCGAGAAGTGCTCGTGGATCACCTTCCACTCACCATCGCGGCGCGCCCAGACCCGCGTGCCGCGCATCCAGGCGGCCTGCATCTCGCCTTCGGCATTGGGGCCGCCACAGTGAGTGAGCATGCGGCTGCAGGCCATGTCGCCACTGACGTCCACGTGCAACTCGTGGGTTTCGAAAAAGCCTTCGCCCTGGCAGAACTCGAAACAGCGCTGCCAGTGCGCGCGATACTCGGGAACGCCCTTGAATTGCAGGGCGCCAACCGCATCGAAGGCGACTACGTCATCGGCGTACTGCGCCATGATCCGGTCCAGATCCTTGGCCGCTGTGGCCTGCTCGAAGGTTTCGTGCAGCTGGCGAATGGCGAGTTCGTCCTGGCGGGTTTCGCTGTTCATGTCCGTCTCCTGTCATCTGGTTGAACGGGTTCGTCAACTAGTCGTCCGGTGTGTCCCTCAATCGACAGGCCGGAGAATCTTTTTTTTGCAAAGTCGCTTAGGAGGGACAGGCCGCGAGCCAGACAGCCCGGGCAGGCGACAGGCCGCTGTGACGAGCCACCGCGAGGCGGAATACAGTTGCGAATTGTTATCTTTTAGATACGATACTGGCTCCCAGATGGCACAGGCTCTCAACAACCCGCGCGCCGTCCTCCGCCTTCCCCACAGCTCAACGTCCGGTCAGGTCCGTCATGTCCACTCTCCGCTTCCCGCGCAAAACTGCACTGCTGCTCGTTTGCCTTGCCGCCAGCTTCGCTGGCTCGCCGCTCATGGCCCAGGAACAACTCGAGGACAAGCCCCAGCGCACAGCAGCCGAGCCGGTGGAGCTGCAATCGATGGAGATCACCGCCAGCGCCGACGCCTCTGCAGACGGGCTGACCCAGCCCTACGCCGGCGAACAGGTCGCCCGTGGTGGGCGTGTGGGTATTCTCGGCAATCAGGACTATATGGAGACTCCGTTCACCTCAACCGCATACACCTCCAAGCTGATTCAAGATCAGCAGGCGCGTAGCGTGTCGGACATCGTGCAGAACGATCCGTCGGTGCGTGTGGCACGGGGCTTCGGCAACATGCAGGAGCTGTACGTCGTGCGCGGCTTCACGCTGTTTTCCGACGATATTTCATACAACGGGCTTTACGGCTTGCTGCCGCGTCAGTACGTAGCGGCCGAATTCATTGAGCGCGCCGAAGTCTTCCGTGGCGCCAGCGCCTTTCTTAATGGTGCGGCACCGGGAGGCTCAGGTGTTGGCGGCATGATCAACCTCGTACCCACGCGTGCTCCGAATGAGCCGCTCACGAGACTGACAGTGGGTGCCGAAAATGGCGGTCAAGGTTCGGCAGCCGTCGATCTGGGCCGCCGCTTCGGTGAAGAGGAGCGCTTCGGCTTGCGTCTTAACGCTGCCAAGCATGCCGGCGAGACGTCAGTCGACAACGAAGACCGTACTCTGGATATGTTCGCCCTCGGCCTCGACTATCAGGGCGACAACTTCCGCCTATCTGCTGATATCGGTCATCAATACCACTTCATAGATGCGCCTCGCCCCAGCGTGAGCATCGCCACCGGTATACCGCTACCAAGCGCACCAGACGCCAAAGATAACTTTGCTCAGCCATGGACGTTCTCCAAGGAAATGCAGACGTTTGGCACCGTCCGGGGCGAATATGACTTTTCTGACTCGGTCACGGGCTGGCTAGCCGTAGGCGCGCGCCGCGGCGAGGAAGAAAACCGCTTGGCCAACCCGACTTACGTCGGCGCCGACACCACGACTGCATATCGCTTCGATAACCGACGCAAGGAAGAAATATCTACAGGTGAAATTGGCCTGCGCGGCCGTGCATTGACCAGGCAGGTTTCACACCAATGGGTAATGTCTGCCGCGACCTTTCGGGCCGAGGAACGCAATGCGTTCGGTGGATCAGATTACGACAACCTTTTGGCCGGTAGCCTCGATAACCCGTATGACGTCCCTATCCCCGACTTGCTGCCGAAAAACATCAACGGTTCGTTTTCCGATCCCAATGTGATTGGCCGCACCTCCACTCAGAGCCTGGCGATCGCAGACACGCTTGGGTTCATGGATGATCGGCTACTTGTAACCCTGGGCGCACGTCGACAAGGGATCGAGACCAAGAACTACTCTGCAGCGACTGGAGATCGCGATTCACGAATCAACCGCTACGAGACCACTCCAGTTGGTGGTGTGCTCTACAAGCTGACCGATGACGTATCGATCTATGCCAACTACATCGAAGGACTTGCCAAAGGTGACACCGCCCCATGGACCACCAGGCGGCCAGATGGAACGATCGAGGCAGTTAGCAACGCCGGGCAGACGCTGGCACCACACATCGCCAAGCAAACCGAGATCGGCTTGAAGTACGACGGCATCAACCTGGGCGGCAGCCTAGCGGTGTTCCGCACCGAACGCCCTATCGGCGTAGTGACCGACTCCGTCTTCCGCGAAGGAGGCGATCAGATCAATCGCGGGATCGAACTGTCGCTGTTCGGCGAACCGGCCTCCGGGATCCGTCTGCTGGGCGGCGTCACCCTCCTCGATACCGAGCTGAGCGACACCAACAATGGCGATTACGACGGTAACCACGCTATCGGAGTGCCTAAGACCCAAGCCAACATTGGCGGAGAATGGGATGTGCCCGGGCTTGCCGGCCTCACGCTGACCAGTCGCGTCGTCTATACCGGCAGCCAGTACACCGATATCGACAATGACCGGGAAATCCCGTCCTGGACTCGTCTGGACCTCGGCGCGCGCTACGGGATGAAAGTGCAGGACCGCGACGTGACGCTCCGCGCCCGTCTCGACAACGCCACTGGCCGTGACTACTGGGCCTCCACAGGTGGCTATCCAGGCTCGAACTACCTCGTCCTCGGCGCCCCCCGCACGCTCTCGGTCAGCGCCACGGTCGACTTCTGATGCAGGCAGCCACGCTTCGTCGCTGGGGCTGGGTCCACAAGTGGTCCAGCCTGGTCTGCACGCTGTTTATCCTGATGCTGTGCCTGACCGGCCTGCCGTTGATCTTCTCGCATGAGATCGACCACCTGACCGGCAACGAGATCGAGGCGCCGGCGATGCCCGAAGGCACGCCGCGCGCTCCGGTCGATCGGGTGGCCGCCAAGGCGGTCGAGGCCTATCCGGGGCTGGTGCCGCTGTATTTCTTCGCCGAGGAAGACGATCCGGATGTCTGGTACGTCAAACTCGATACCCGCGTCGACACCGACGAGAGCGGGTCCACACTGATCCTCTCCGACGCCCGCACGGCCGAGGTTCTGGGCGCGCCGAACTTCGACGAGGGGTTCATGAGCGTGATGTACCGTCTGCACGTCGACCTCTACGCGGGGCTGGCGGGCAAGCTGTTCCTCGGCTTCATGGGCCTGCTGCTGATGGTGGCGATCATCTCCGGCGTGGTGCTCTACGCGCCCTTCATGCGCAAGCTGCGCTTCGGCGAAGTGCGTCAGGAACGCACCGCCCGCACCCGCTGGCTGGACCTGCACAACCTGCTCGGCATCGTCACCCTGGTCTGGGCGCTGGCGGTGGGCTTCACCGGGGTGATCAACACCTGGGCGGACCTGATCTTCCAGGCCTGGCAGGCCGAACAGGTCGCCGCCCTGCAGGCCGGCAAGACCCGCGTGCTGCTGCCGAAGGACGCCGGTGATGCACCCGCCGCGGACGGCTCGCTGCAGACTGCTGTCGACCGTGTACTGGCCGCCGCGCCGGGCATGGCGGTGGCGATGATCGCCTACCCCGGCACGCTGCGCGCCACGCCGGACCATGTCGCGGTGATCCTGCGTGGCGACACGCCGCTGACATCACGGCTGAGCCAGGCGCTGCTGGTGGACCCCGCCGATGGCGAGGTGCTCGAAGCCGGCGCCCGCCCCTGGTACGTCACCGCGCTGCAGCTGTCCGAGCCGCTGCACTTCGGCGACTACGGCGGCCTGCCGCTGAAGGTGCTATGGGCGCTGCTGGATATCCTCACCATCGTCGTGCTGGGCAGCGGCCTGTACCTCTGGCTCAAGCGCGGCGCGACCGAGGTGCGGACATGATGCGCATCTGGTTGTGGCCGGTGGTGATCGGCGTCGCGTCCACGCTCGGGCTGATCGCCGGGCTGGTCTCAGAAGGCGCGGGCGACTGGTTGAGCTGGCTGGCCCTGGCGGCACCCGTCGCCATCGGCCTGCAGGGCTTGTCACGTAGCGGCGCCCGCCCACCGTCACGCGGCGGCGACCTTACCCCTGCAGGATCTCGGCGAGCTGGTCGAAGCTGAACGGCTTGGGCAGTGAGCGCGCCGGCAGATTGCTTTCGATACGCCCTTCGCCGGAGACGAACACCAGCCGCAACCATGGCTGGGTGCGCAAGGCGTCGGTGGCGAAGTCGGGGCCGGAGCGGCCTGGCAGGTTGACGTCGAGCAGCAGGTGGTCGAAGCGCTGCTCGTGCATCGCCTGCGCGGCCGCTTCCGCGGTCGGATAGCCGCTGGCGCGGTAGCCCAGTTCCTCGACCATTTCGCAGGTCAGCGCAAGCAGCTGCGGCTGATCCTCCACCACCATCACCCATTGTTGCGGGGCGGCCCGTTCCTCGCTGTGCTGCGCGCCCAGCAGCTGTCGTACCTTGCGCGCCAGGTCTTCCTGGCGGTAGGGCTTGCTCAGCAGCTCCACACCCGGATCGAGCCGGCCACCATGCACGACGGCATTGCGCGTGTAGCCGGAGGTGAACAGCACCGCGATATCCGGTAGCAGCAGTCGCGCCTGGCGCGCCAGTTCGGTGCTGCTCAGCGGGCCCGGCATGACCACGTCGGTAAACAACAGGTCGATGGAAAGGCCACTCTGCAGAATGCTCAGGGCGCTCTGCGCATCATTGGCGCGCAGCACCGAATAGCCGAGGCCGGTGAGCAGTTCGATCACGGTCGCCTGCACCGGCAGGTCATCCTCCACCACCAGGATGGTTTCGCTGCCACCCACCACCGGGCCGACCGTCGGCTGCAGCGCCTGTACTTCGGGCTGTTCGGTACGCGGCAGGTAGAGCTTCACGGTAGTGCCGGCGCCCTCCTCGCTGTAAAGGCGAATGTGTCCACCGCTCTGCTTGGCGAAGCCGTAGGCCATGCTCAACCCAAGCCCGGTGCCGTGGCCCTCGGGCTTGGTACTGAAGAATGGCTCGAAGGCCTGCTCGATCACGTCGGCGGGCATGCCGACGCCGGTGTCGGACACCGCCAGCAGTACGTACTGACCGGGCGTGACATCGCTCTGGGTCTCGGCGTAATGCTCGTCGAGCATGGAATTGCCGAGTTCGAGCGTCAGCTTGCCGCCATCAGGCATCGCATCCCGGGCATTGATCGCCAGGTTCAACACCACCTGTTCGAGCTGATTCGGGTCAACCATGGTGGTCCATAACCCACCCGCCACCACGGTTTCGATCTCGATGTGCTCGCCAATGGCCTGGCGCAGCAGCTCGTCGAGATCGCGCAGCAGCCGGCCCAGATTGGTCGGTTGCGGCCGCAGCGGCTGGCGGCGGGCGAAGGCCAGCAGCTGGCGCGCCAGCTTTGCTCCGCGCTCGACCGCCGAGCTGGCAGCATCGACGCGCTTGGCCGCGCTGCGGTGCTCTTCCACCAGCGGCTGCAGCAATTGCAGGTTGCCGGCAATCACTTGCAGCACGTTGTTGAAGTCATGGGCCACGCCACCGGTCAGCTTGCCGATGGCCTCGAGCTTCTGTGACTGATACAGCGCCTGTCGGCTGAGTTCGAGTTCGCGGGTGCGCTCCTCGACCAGCTCCTGCAGGCGCTCGCTGGAGCGCCGCAGTTCCTGCTGCGCCAGCACCTGAGCGGTGACGTCATGGCCCTGGCAGAAGATCCCACCGACCTGCTCGTCTTCACTGAATATCGGCTGGAAGATGAAGTTCACGTAGCGCCGCTCGGCCTTGCCGCCAGCCTGCGGTCGTACACGCACGGCAATGTCGCGGCCGATGTAGGGCCGCCCGGTGACGTAGACCTGCTGCAGCAGCTCGGAAAGCGCGCGGCTCTCCAGCTGCGGAAACGCCTTGAAGGCCGGGCGGCCAAGCAGCTCGCGGGCACCGACCAGCTGGTGGAACGCACGGTTGGCGATCTTCAGCTGATGCTGCGGCCCTTCGGTGATGGCGATGAAGCCCGGTGCCTGGTCGAACAGCCGCTGCAGGTGCGCACGCTCCTCGCTGAGCTGATGCCCTTGCAGTTCGCTGGCGCGGCGCTCGGCAACCAGTGCCGAAACATCACGCACGGTCAGCGCCGCGCCCACCACCGCGCCATTCGCCGCGCAGACGGCGGCCACGACGATCTCCAGCGTCCGCCCACCGCCTGTGTCGTCATGCTGCAGGGTCAGTGTCTGATCGCAGTCCTGCACACGCGTCAAGGCCTGGGCCAGTTCGGCACTCCAGAACGGCAGGCCACTTGCTGGGCGCCCCAATACCTCGGCACGCGGCAAGCCGAACAGTTCGGCAGCGCCAGCACTCCAGTAAAGCACCGCGCCCGCGTGATCGAGACCGACGATGGCGTCGCGCGCCGCGTCGATGAAGTGATGCAGGTAGAGTTCCGCCGCAGGCAGCGGTCGCCGGCTCGCATTGGTGCCATCGACCGTGACGTTGGCCCGCGCCAGGGTCGTGCGCAGGCGCATCCGCCGGTGCACGCTCGCCAGCGCCTCATCGAGTTGCTGCAGCGGTCTGGTGTCGAGCGTGACGATGGACCAGTAGGGCCCCAGCAGAGGTGCCGGACCCAACTCGCGATGCAGGGCGTCGACATTCGCATCTTCGCTGAGGAACAGCAGTTGCGTGGCCTTCCAGCGACTGCGCAATTGGCGAGCCAGGGCCACCGGACGCGCCAGCCCTGGCGCCAGCAGCACCAGAGCCGGCTGATCGTCTTCGGACGGCAATGCGCCCACATCCAGAGTGTGCAGCTGCAGCCCATGGGTCACGGCCCAACTGCCTATCCGCTCGCGCAGATGGGCGTCGCCTGCCTCCAGCAGTGCGACGTGGTCGAGCAGCACCTCGCTCATAACAGCGGCAACCCGAGCAGGCTGCGACCTGTCCAGAGTTTGAGCAGGCCGGTTGTGGGGGTCATGACATGGCCGGCGCGGGCATCGCGCAGCAGACGCGCTGCGCGACTGTTCTCGCGGTACGCGGCACCGCCACACAGGGTCATCGCCTCGTTCGCCAGACGCACCGCGGTTTCCGCAGCTTCTGCCTTGCACGCCAGAATGAACGGCAGCGCCTCGGGATGCGCAGCATCACCGCGACGTGCCGCTTCGCGCACCAGGGCGCGCGTCTTGACCAGATCGGTCCAGAGCTCACCGTAGCGAATTTGCAGGCTTTCCACATCCCGCAGGGCTTCGCCGGAATGGCTGTAGCGCCGCGAGCGCAGGTGCAGGCTGGCTTCGTCCAGCGCCGCCTGGGCAACGCCGAGATAGGTGCCGGCCATGGCCATCAGAAAGAACGGTGCGACCACCTCGAACACATACCAGACCTGATCGCCCGCCTCGCCGAGCAGGTTGCGCGCGGGCACCCGAACCTTGTCCAGCCGCAGCGGCCGCGAGGAGTTGCCACGCATGCCGAAGCCGGCCCAGGCGTCGAGCCAGTGCATACCGACGCTGCCCTTGTCGACGATCAGGCAGCTGAAATCCCCGGCTTCGGCGCCCGCGGCTACCGTGGAAACAACGTAGGAATCGGCATGCCCACCGTTGGTGACAAACTGCTTTGTGCCGTCGACGACGAAGTCCTCGCCATCGGCGTCCAGGCGGGTTTCCGGCAGGTAGAAATGCGCGCCGGTGCCGTGCTCGGAAAGCGCCAGCGTGGTGAGGTGCCGCCCCGCGGCAATCTCGCGCAAGTAATGATCACGCTGATGCTCGGTGGCCTTGGCGGCGATGACCGCGGTCGCCACGCAATGCATGCCGTAGCACAGCGCCGACGACGGGCAGGCACGGGCGATCGCCTCGGTGAGCACGCACAGGCCCAGCAACCCTTGCCCAAGTCCGCCCAGTTCGCTCGGCACCTGCAGCCCCAGCAGACCGGCATCGGCAAAAGCCTGCATCGAGTGGGCAGGCCAGCGACATTCGGCATCCACCTCGGCGGCCAGCGGTGCGATCACGGTTTCGGCCAGATCAGTGGCGACGCTCTGCAACTCGGCGAGCTGAACGGGTAGCAAATGGTCCATTAATCTTCCTGAAATCAAGGGAGGCCGGCATCCGCCCGGGTGGATATCAGACCGTAATAGTCAGGTAATGTTCTGAGTGCGTATCTTGCGGGAGCGTTGTGCAGCAATGGCGGTCATAGTCGCATGACTACATTGACCAGGGGCAATCGGCCCACACTGCTTCGTCTCGCTTCCGCCCTGCTGGTCGGCGCGTTGCTGGCGTTCGGTGCGCGAGCCGCGACAGACGATATGCACATCCTCATCGGCAGCTACACACACGATAGCGACAGCCCGGGCATCCTGCGTCTGCGCTTCGATCCCAAGACCGGGCAGATCGACCCGAAGCCCGTGCAAACCCTCGCCAGCGACAACCCGTCCTGGCTGGTGCTGGATGAGGAGCGCGGCCGGCTTTACGCCACCAACGAGAACGGTCCGGCCCACGAAGATCCGGTCGGTCGTGTCAGCGCCTGGCAGCTCGACAGCACCGGCGACCATCAGCTGATCGGGCAGAACATCAGTCTGGGCGATGAACCGACCCATGCCAGCCTCAGCCATGACGGGCGCTATCTGTTTATCAGCAATTACGGTTCGCGGCCCAACCCTGGCGGCAGCCTGGCGGTGATGCCGCTGGCCAAGGATGGCCACCCGCTGCCGGTCACGCAGATGCTGGCGCATCAGTCGAGCGGCGTGCACCCCGAACGCCAGCAGTCGGCGCATGTGCACTCCGCCGTGCCGAGCCCGGACGGCAAGCGCCTGCTGGTCAGCGACCTGGGCGCCGATCGGGTATTCGTCTACCGCTACGACCCGAGCAATGCCGAGCGCCCGCTGCAGCCGGACGAGCCGGCCAGCATCGAGCTGCCAGCGGGCAGCGGCCCGCGCCATCTGGTGTTCCACCCCAATGGCAAGCACGCCTATCTCGCCCTCGAGCTGAGCGCCCAGGTGGCGAGCTTCGACTACACGAACGGCACCCTGACCCGCCGGCAATTGCTGGACCTCAAAGAGGCCGGTAGCGACGTGCGTCATTCGCCCGGCGCGATCCATACCTCGGCGGACGGCCGCTTCCTCTATGTCAGCGACCGCGGCGACTACAACCACATCATCGTGTTTGCCATCGAGGCCGACGGCACGTTGCGCGAAATCCAGCGTCGCTCCAGCGAAGGCCGCGAACCGCGGGAATTTGCCATCACCCCGGACGGGCGCTTCATGCTGATCGCCAATCAGCTGAGCGATGAACTGGTGGTGCTACGCCGCGATGCGGGCAGTGGCGAGCTGGGCGAGACGCTGCAGACCTTGCCGGCCGGACGACCGTCGGACATCAAGCTGCTCGCGCCGAACTGAGCAGGAAGGGATCAGGACAACAGGCTGACCACCGCGAAGCGGCTGATATTGGCCTGCGCCACCACTGTCTGGGTGACCGCGGCGTAGCTGGAAGGGCTGCGCTGCATCAGGTTGAACACCGAGTGGGAAAAGTCCTTGGCCCACTGCTGCTCGTCGACATCGGCCTGCTGCGCGAGAAATTCGCGGATCTCGCGCTGGCGCTGACCGAGCTGCTCGCGCAGCGCGCCGACCTTCTCCAGCCCGGCTACCACGGTATCGAGCATACGCCGCAGTTCGCGCAGCGAATCCAGGGCCGGCTCTTCGGGAAACTTCAGCAGCTGCTCTTCCTGACTCTGCACACGCTGGAAGCGACCCTTGGCAAAGAGCTTATCCTCGCCCTGCACCGCCAACTGGCCCTTGAGCTGCTGCCAGTCGCTTTCTCGCGCCGAGAACCTGAGCCGGCCACTGTCATCGAGTTCGGCGCGAATGCCGGACTGCCCGAGGCTGCCGTTGAAGCGACGCAGGATCTGCTCATCGCTCATGTCGTCATCGAGCACCACTGCCACCGGTTCGGCCAGCTGGCGGCCGCCACTGAACAGCAGCGTCTCGCGACCGGACTGGCGAATGGCCTCGAGCGACTCCAGGCCCTGCAGGCTGAAGCGACTGCGCACCGGCTCGCTCAGGCGCAGCTTCAGCGTGGCATCCAGAGAATTGGCCGAGCGCTTGCTGCGTTCACGCAACAGCTGCTCAACCTCCTGCATGGCATGACGAATCGCATCCGGCCCGGTATTCGAGGTCGGCGAGCTGATTTCGCGGCTGAGGCTGAGCTTGAGCTGCGACAGCCGGCCATGCAGGTCATTCAGGTAGCTTTCCGCAGACTGCATGGAAGACAGCTGCTGATTGAGCTGCAGGCTGAAGCTGGTGCTCTTCTTGTTGGCGACCTCCGCATGCGCGGTATCGCCCGGCACCGGCAGACGGCGCGATGGCGGCGGCACGTCGGCAAGCAATGCCTGCCGGCGTTCATGGGGGTTGATGGCGGAGACGGCGGGTAGCGGCTTGCCAATCTTCATTCAAGCGTTCCTCGCCTCAGAGCATGCCGAACAGCGACAGGCCATTGATCTTCAGATAGGTCTTCTGCGTGGCCTGCAGCGACAGCTGGTAATTGTTCAGGTCGATGCTGGCGCCGGCATAGTCCAGACGCGACAGCTCGCCTTCGATCTTCTGGTTCACCAGCGAGACGTCCTCGTTGCTGCTGCTGAGCAGGGTCAGGGTGTTCTGTCGCCCGCCGAGATCGGTCACCGCGCCGAGCAGCCTGCCGTGGGTGTCGTCCAGGCTGTTCATGGTCGCGGTGATCTGCGCGCGCACGGCCGGGTCGGTGGAATCCAGCGCCGGGTCCTTGAGCGTCTGCACCAGGCTGCGCAGCTCGTTGAGCATGCCGACGCCGGCACCGAAGATCTGCGCCGCGGTGACGTTCTCTTCCACCAGCACGCCGTTGGCCACCGCCGCCTGGCGATGCTGGTCGTTGCCCTGCAGCACGTAGGTACCGCCAACCAGGGCGATCGCCGGCTGGTTGGAGCGGGTACCGGAGAACAGGTAGCGGCCTTCTTCGTCACGCACGTTGGCGAAGCTGAGCACGGTGTTTTCCAGCGATTCCAGCTCGTTGGCGATGGCCGACAGGTCCTCGTCGGTGTTGCTGCCGTTGGCCGCCCACAGCAGCAGGTCGCGGATGCTCAGCATGCTGTCGGAGGCGGCTTTCAGATTGGCTTCCTGCTTGGACAGGTTGCCGGAGACGTTGGCGATGTTGGTGCGGTACTGCGTCAGGCTGGCTTCCTCGCGCTGGATGCGCAGCACGCGGACCGCCGAGATCGGGTCGTCGGATGGCACCAGCATGCGCTGGCCGCTGGCCATCTGCTGCATCAGCTTGCCGAGCTTCTCGGAGCTGTTGTTCAGTGAGCCGTGCATCATGGCGGTGATCTGGGCGTTGGAAATGCGCATGGTGTCTTCTCGTCAGTCGGCTCAGAACATCGCCAGTACGGCGTTGAACAGGTCGTTGGAGGTGCTGATGACCTTCATGTTGGCCTGATAGGCCTGCTCGTAGGCCATCAGGTTGACCGCTTCCTCGTCCAGGTTCACCGCGCTGACGCTGTCGCGCTGGGCCTGGGCCTGCTCGGCGACGACGGTGGCGGCGGCAAGGTCGGCCTTGTTCTGCCGGCTGGCACTGCCGACGCGGCCGACCAGGCCGGCGTAGGCGTCGTTGAGCGGTACATCGCTATCGGCCACGTTGACCTTGGCCGACTTGAGTTCCAGCAGCGCCAGCAGGTTCTGGTTGTTGCCGACTTCGCCAGTGCCGCTCTGCCCGGCGGAAGAAAAGGCCAGCTGCTCCGGGGTCAGCGCGGTCACTGCGAGCATGCCGCTGGTGCTGCCAGGGGTATGGACGAACAGCGGCTGGCCCGGATTGCCATTGAGGTCGAAGCCGCCAGCGAGGGTGTCGTTGACCATCTGCGCCAGGGCCGCGGCCATGTCGTGCAGGTCGGCCTGGGCCGGACGCAGCGCGCCATATTCCATGTCGTAGAGTGCGCCCAGCGAGCCACCGAGGCCGTCCTGCACCAGCGGGAAGGTGGTCTTGGCGAACACCAGGGTCAGCTCCTGTTCGCCGGCCAGGTTCTGCTCCACCCGCAACTGGCCGGCGGTGGTGCCCGCCACCAGCGGCTGACCGTTGGCCAGGGACACGGTCAGCGTACCGTCGGCGACTTCCTGCACACGGATACCGGCGTACTGGCTGAGGTCCTTGATCAGGTTCTCGCGGTAGTCGCGCAGGGTGGCGGTATCGCGCCCGGCCGACTCCATCTTGAGGATCTCCGCGTTCAGCTCGGCGATGTTGCCGGACAGCCCGTTGATCTCGGCAACCATCGCCACGCGCTGGCCCTGCAGGGCGTTGAGCTGGGTGCCGATGTTGCCGTTCAGGCCGTTGAAGCGCTGCGCCAGCTGCTTGGCCTCGCCGATGATCTGCTGGCGCAGGGCGATGGATTCCGGCGTGGAGCTGGCCTCGCTGAGCGCGGCGAAGAAGTTGTCCAGGCCGACGCTGACGCTGGAGCCTTCGCTGTGGATCAGGCCTTCCAGCGCGGTCAGGTACTGCTGGCTGGTGCCGTAGTAGTTCTTGTCGGTGCTGGCGCGCCAGAGCTGCTGGTTCTGGAAATCGTTGGACAGCCGGCGGATGCTGCTGACCTGCACGCCGCCGCCGATACTGGTGGCGGTCTGCCCGCCGACCGAATGCATCTCCGGCGCCAGACGGCTGAAGCCGGGCGTGTTGACGTTGGCGATGTTCTGCCCGGTCGCGGTTAGGGCGATCTGCGAGGCGCGTACGCCGCTGTAGCCAATCTGACTCAAGACACTCACGACAGGGCTTCCTTCGAATCGATGCGGATCGGTTGGGCGAACGCCACGGAGAGATGGCGAGCGACAACCGGCTGTTGTCTATCCAAGGCGACTGCCAAAGGCGCCTCATTAAGCGCGGCGGATGCCGACTGCGGCTCGCCGATGCGCTTGCCCTCCACCACCGCCAGCAACTGACCGCGCGACAGGCGCTCGGCGGTGGCGCGGCTCGCCTGCGCCGCCTGCGACCAGCCGGATGCCTGCACGGCGGCCTGCGGCTCGCGCGGCTGGCTGTTGGCCGCCTGCAGGTCCTTGAGAATGTTGCGCGTGTAGTCGCGGGTTTCCTGAAAGGGGATTTTCTGGATCCAGCCGGCCGCATCGATCTCGCCGCGGCGCGGGTCGCCATGGTTCTTCAGCCACTCGTCGACCTTGCCGGGGCCGGCGTTGTACGCCGCCAGCGCCAGCGCCTGGTGACCGTCGTAGCGCTCGAGCATCTTGCTCAGGTAGGCGCTGCCCAGGCGCTTGTTGTACTCGGCATCGCTGGTCAGCCGCGCTTCGTCGAAGGGCAGACCAAGCTCGGCGGCCATGTCGCGGGCAGTGCCGGGCATCAGCTGCATCAGGCCGCGGGCGCCCTTGGGCGAGACGGCGGCGATGTTGCCGCTGGATTCATGCTTGATGACGCTGTCCACCAGCGCACGAAAACCCGCCTTGCCCGCCGCCCAGGCGCTGTCCAGCGCTTCGACGCCACGCTGCCAGGTGCCGCGCAGCGCATGCTGGCCGCCTTGCCCGACACTGGCCAGACCGAGCGCGGCAGGCGCTGGCGCGGTGCCGTCGATACCACCGGAGAGCTGCTGCACCAGCATGTCGGCGATGCCGGTCTGGCGCTTGCCGGCCAGGGTTTCGGCGAGCACCTCGTCGTAGAAGTCGCGCATGGTGTCCAGCTCGCGGCTGCGCATCGGGTTGCCGGCCGACAGCACGTCGCCGGCCTTGCGCATCTGCTTGAGGATCTGCTGCAGGAACATGGCTTCGAACTGCTCGGAAACCATCTCCAGCTGCTGGCGGCGCGCAGCGCTCGGACCGTCGTGGCGCGCGCGCATGGCATTGAGGTGTTGGGGAAGGGATACGATGCTCATGGGCGGCCTTACATCACGATCAGTTCGGCGTTCAGTGCGCCGGCGCGTTCCAGCGACTGGAGGATGCTCATCACGTCATCCGGGGTCGCGCCCAGGCTGTTGATGGTGTTGATGATGCTTTCCAGGCTGGCGCCTTCAGGCCACTTGAACATGGCGTTGCGGTCCTGTTCGACGGCGACGTCCGATTGCGGCACCACGGCGGTCTGGCCCTGGGAGAAGGGGCCGGGCTGGCTGACCTGGGGCCGCTCGCTGATGGTCACGGTCAGCGAGCCATGGGCCACCGCGGCGGCCTTCACGCGCACGCCCTCGCCGACCACCACCGTACCGGTACGGCTGTTGAACACCACCTTCGGCCGCACGCGACCTTCTTCGACGTCCAGACGCTCGAGCATGGCCATGAAGCTCATGCGCTGGGTGCTGGTGACCGGCGCACGAATCGAGATCTTGGTGGCATTGAGCGCGGTGGCGGTGCCCTTGCCGAAGTAGCCATCGACCGCATCGACCACGCGGGTGACGGTCTGGAAGCTCGGTTGACGCACGTTGAGCATCACGTCCGGGCGCTCGGTGAAGTCGGTGGGAATCATCCGCTCCACCGTCGCGCCGTTGGGGATCAGCCCGCTGTTGGAGGTGTTGATCGCCACCTTGGAACCGCTGGCACCTTCGGCATTCACCCCACCGACCACCAGCGCACCCTGGGCCACGGCATAGATTTCGCCGTCGACGCCCTGCAGCGGGGTCATCAGCAGCTGACCGCCGCGCAGACTCTTGGCGTCGCCCAGCGAGGAGACCGTGACATCGATGCTCTGCCCAGGGCTGTAGGACGGCGGCACCGTGGCGGTAACGGTCACTGCGGCGACGTTCTTCAGCTTCGGGTCGACGTTGGCCGGCAGGTTGATGCCGAACTGCTTGATCATGTTGGCCACCGAGTGGCTGGTGAACTTCACCTGGTTCTTGTCGCCGGTGCCATCGAGGCCGACCACCAGACCGTAGCCGATCAGCTGGTTGCCGCGGATGCCCTCGATATCCACCAGGTCCATCAACGGCACGGCCTGCGCCGGCAGCTGCCAGCACAATACAAGGGAGGCGAAGAACAGCTTCACGGAGCGCAAGGGGCTAGTCATTGGGAGCTACCGCTTAAAGGGGGAACAGCGGCGACGCGAAGAATCGCGTCAGCCAGCCAGCCGAATTGCTGTCGTTGAGCACGCCGCGACCCGCGTAGGAAATCTTGGCGTTGGCCACGCTCTGCGAAGAAACCTGGTTGTAGCGGTTGATGTCATCGATCCGCACCAGACCGGTCAGGCGGATGTACTCGTCACCCTGGTTCAGGCGCAGCGCCTTCTCGCCCTTGATCAGCAGCGTTCCGTTCGGCAGCACGCGATGCACGCTGACGGCGATCGAGCCGCGCAGGGTGTTCTGCTGCGAGCTCTTGGCCGAACCCTTGAACTCGCGCTCGCCGGAAGCCGAGGTTTCCACGTCCGGGTAGGTCTTGCCGAGCACGGTGGGCACGCCGATGCCGACGCTCGATTCCTTGCCGAAGCTGGTGCCGGCGCTCTTGCTCGACTGGGTGGATTCGTCCAGCACCACGGTGAGAATGTCGCCGACCCGCACCGCGCGCCGGTCGCTGACCAGCGAGCCGCCGTAGCCGGAGCGGAACAGACCGCCGCCGGTGGTCGGTGGCAGGCTGTAGTCGAGTTCCAGGGGCTCGTACTCGCTGGAATCCTCGTCCGGCAGCAGCTCGTCGAAGCTGGCGCAGCCGCCGAGCAGCAGAAAGGCGAACAGGAGGGCGATCGGCTTCATCGGCATCACACGGTCTGGTTGAGGAACTGCTGCATGCCGCTGGCGGCATCGAGAACCTTGGCGTTGGCCTCGTAAGCGCGCTGGATGGCGATCATCGCCACCATGGCCTCCACCACCTGCACGTTGGAGCCTTCCAGTACGCCCTGCTTGAGCTGGCCGAGGCCTTCCTCGCCCGGCACGCCTTCCACCGGCTCGCCGCTGGCGACGGTTTCGCGGTACAGGTTGCCGCCCAGCGCTTCCAGTCCGCCGGGGTTGGTGAAGTTGACCAGGGTGATCTGCCCCAGTTCGGACGGCAGGGTGTCGCCGGCCAGCACGGCGGTGACGATGCCGTCGCTGCCGACGGTGAAGCCGGTGCTGCCTTCGGGTACTTCGATCGCGGGGTTCAGCGGCAGGCCCTGGGCGTTGACCATCATGCCTTCGGCGTTGAGCTGGAACTGGCCGTTCTCGGTGTAGAAGATGTCGCCGTTGGGCGCCTCGACCTGGAAGAAGCCGCGGCCGACGATGGCCAGATCCATCGGCTGGCCGGTGGTCTGGATGCTGCCCTCGGTGAACACCTTCTGTGTGCCGGCGACGCGCACGCCGCTGCCCAGCTGGATGCCGGACGGCACGGTGTTGATCTCGTCGGCCTGGGCGCCCGGCTGCTTCTCGATGACGTAGAACAGGTCCTCGAAGACCGCGCGGTCGCTCTTGAAGCCGTTGGTGTTGACGTTGGCCAGGTTGTTGGCGACGGTGGCCATGGCCTTGTCCTGGGCGGCCAGGCCGGTCTTGCTGACCCAAAGTGCGGAATTCATGCGTTATCTCCCGATCAGCTGCCGCGGATCATTCGGTTGCCGGCGTCGGAAAGGTCCTCGGCGGCTTTCATCATCTTCACCTGGGTTTCGAACAGGCGGTTCAGGCTCATGGTCGAGGCCAGCTCGTCGATCGCCGAGACATTGCTCGACTCGAGAAAGCCGCTGGCCAGCCGCACGTCCTCGCTGGGCTGCGCCGGCTCGCCGTCGCGGGTCACCAGCAGGCCGGCCTGGTTCTTCATCAGATTGGCCGCCGGCACATCGACCAGACGGATGCGATCGACCTCGGCCATCATCCAGTCGCCGGGGGCCATGACCGACACGGTGCCGTCATTGCCGATCTCCATGCGGTCGTACTCGGGCAGGACGATGGGGCCGCCCTCGCCGAGCACCGCACGGCCGTTGAGTGTCAGGCGGCCTTCGGCGTCCACCTGCATGCTGCCCTGGCGGGTATAGGCCTCGCCTTCGCCGTCCTGCAGCACGATCAGGCCGTTGCCCTTGACCGCGAAGTCCAGCTCGCGACCGGTGGCCACCATCGGGCCGGCGGCCAGGCTGACGCCGTTGTTCTCGATCAGCGCCATGTGCCGGCTGTCGTAGCCGTAGCCTTCCACCGCCACGGCCTGGGCGCGTTCGAGGTCGGCGCGAAAGCCGGGGGTGTTGACGTTGGCCAGGTTGTTCGAGCGCACCTGCAGCGACATCATCGTGCGGCTGGCGGCCGTCATCGCGGTGTATCCCAAGCGATCCATGGGTCAGCCTCAGATTGCGTTGAACAGGACCTGGGTCAGTTCCTTGTTGGTGGAAATGACCTGGGTGTTGGCCTGGTAGTTACGCTGGCCTTCCATCAGGCCAACCAGCTGCTGGGTGAGGTCGACGTTGGAGCTCTCCAGCGCGCCGGAGGCCAGGGTGCCGTACTGGCCGACGCCCGGGGCGCCGAGCATTGCCGCGCCGGAGGCAGCGGTTTCGGTCCAGGCAGTGCCGCTGATGTTCTTCAGGCCTTCGGCGTTGACGAAGCTGGCCAGCACCACCTGGCCCTGGAGCATGCGTTCGCCATTGGAATAGCTGGCGTAGACCTTGCCGTCCTTCTCCACGCTCATGCCGGTCTGCTCGCCAGCTGCGTAGCCGGTGGCGCGGTTGTTGGTGACGCTGAATTCCGAGCCGTACTGGCTGGTGCCGCTGTAGTCGAGCTGGATGGCCAGGGGTGCCACGCCGCCGGTCAGCGGAGCGGCCAGGGCGACGCTGCCGATCGGGGTGGCGAGCACGCCGGCGGTGTCGAAGGTCAGTGCCTGCGGCGCACCAGCGAGGGCGGCGCCGTCGACGTAGTAGTGGGCATTCCAGCTGTTGTCGGCGGTCTTGACGAAGTACTGGGTCAGGGTGTGTTCCTTGCCCTGGGAGTCGTACAGCTTGGTGGTGTAGGTGGAGTTGTAGCTGCCCGCCGCCAGCGGGTCGAAGGCCACGGTCGGGACTTCCTGATTGGCGTCCAGGTTGGCGACAAAGCTCAGCGCATCGGTGGCGCGGGCCGGGATGCCGCCGGAGCGCAGCTGCAGGTCACCGACAGTGCCGGTCTGCAGGTTGCCGGTGGCGTCGGCCGGATAGCCCTGCAGGCGCTGGCCGAGGCTGTTGGTGATGTAGCTGTCCTTGTCGGTGCCGAAGATGCCGGCACGGGTGTAGCCGATGTCACCGTTGCTGGCGCGGGTGACGAAGAAGCCGCCGCCGGAAATGGCCAGGTCCAGGGTGCGGTTGGTCGAGGTCAGCGCGCCACCCTGGCTGATGCTCTGGGTGGTGCCGATCACTTCCACGCCCATGGCCTGGGTTTCGGCATACAGACTGCCGAAATTGGTGCGCGAGGACTTGAACCCCACGGTGCCGGAGTTGGCGATGTTGTTGCCAATGGTGTTGAGTTGTTCGTTGACGGCGGACAGGCCGGTCAGGGCGATATTGAAGCTCATGGTTGCGTCTCGACTCTGCTGGATGAAGGTTCGGTGGCTGGCCGCCGCGCTCAGGCGCGGCCGGCACCGAACTCGAGAATGTTGTAGAACGGCACCGAGCCGACGCCGTCGATCTGCAGCACCGGGCCTTCGGCGCTGACGCGCACGTTGCCGACCAGACCGGCGACTTCCACCTGCGGGTACTCGCCGTTGTCCGATTCGATCGCCACGCTGTACTGGCCGGCCGGCAGGCCGAGGCGCTGCGGGTCGATGTCGAACGGCACCTGGCCGGGCGCGCGGGCGCCGAGCTCGAGGGTGGTCTTCAGGCCGTTGGAATCGGTCAGTACCACGGCCGTGCGGTTGGAGGCGTGGGCCAGGGTGAACTGCCCCTGCACTGGCTGCGTGCCCAGCTGCAGGCTGTCCACCGCCACCCGCACCTGCTGGCCGACCAGGCCGGCAGCGGTCAGCGTCTGCAGGTTGTCCATCAGTACCAGGTTGTTCTGCGCCAGGCTGGTCATGTTCTCCATGCTCTTGACCTGGGACATCGCCGAGAACTGGTTGAGGAACTCGGTGCTGTCGACCGGCTTGGTCGGGTCCTGATACTTGATCTGCGCGACCATCAGGCTGATGAAGTTGTTCTCCATCGTGGTGGCGTCGCTGACATTCACGGCGCGCTTGACCTGATCGATGCTGTTGCCGGCCAGGCTGGCGTCCAGCGCGGAATTGACGCTACTCATCAGACTTCTCCCAGGCGCAGCAGGCTCTGCTGCATGCTCTTGACGCGGTTGAGCACCTCGACACCGGTCTCGAAGCTGCGGGTGGCCGACATCATGTCGGTCATCTCCTCGATCTCGTTGATGTCGGGGTAGTAGACGTAGCCCTCGCCGTCGGCCAGCGGATTGCCCGGCTCGTAGCGGCGCTTGGGCTCGGCCCCGGAAGTGACCACATCGAGCACCTGCACATGGGCGCCGCCCAGGCCGACGCCGCGGGTCAGCGAGTTGTTCTCGTACACCGCGGCGAACATCGGTTTGCGCGCCTGGTAGACGTCCGCCGGGTTGGCCGCCGCCGAGTCGGTGTTGGCCAGGTTGCTGGCCACGGTGTTCAGCCGCACGGTTTGCGCGTTCATCGACGAACCGGCGATGCGGTAGATGGAATCGAATGACATCAGCGGCCCTCGATGGCCTGCTTCAGGCCACGGAATTTCATGGTCAGGAAGGTCAGGCTGGTCTGGAAATCCATGGAGTTGCGCGAGAACTGCGCCTGCTCGACCGACAGCTCGACGGTGTTGCCGTCCTGCGAAGCCTGGGTCGGTACGCGATAGAGCATGCGCGGATCGCTGCCGGCGATGCTCAGGCGCGACGAGACGCCATCGTCCAGGCGTTGCATCTCGGCGCCGAAGTCGATGTCGCGGGCCTGGAAGCCCGGGGTGTCTTCGTTGGCCAGATTCGCTGCGAGGATCTCGCTGCGCTGCATGCGCAAGCCCAGCGCCCGTTCGTGAACGCCGAGTGCGTCTTCAATCCGTATACTCATTCGCCGATACCCTTGAAGCATGAGCGGTGTGATAACCGACCATCGCTTCTGCAGCATTCGTGCCGGCCTGCCAACGAATAGGTAACATGTTGTTTTTACTGAAAAAAAACGCAAAACACCGGCGCCTGCTCAACGCCCTCCTTCCGCATCGAACGCAGCATGAAGGCGGAAGCGGAAAACGAACTTCCGCCTGGGCAGCACTGCTGTTGCTGCCAGGGTTGGTGTGGGCGCAAGGCGGTGCTGATGAGCAGATTCGCCAGGCCGTCGACCGGCATCTGAACGATGCGCTGCTGCGCGAAGCGAAGCGTCAGGGTTGGCAGGGCGCACGCCTGAGACACGACACCAGCCTGCCAGCCAGTGCCGCGCGGCTGCCGCGCTGTAACCAGCCGCTGCAGGTTCGCGATGCAGGGGGCAACTCGTCGCTGCTGGAGCGGCAACGGCTGACGATCAGCTGCGCTGATGCGAATGGCTGGACCCTGGACGTCACCAGCCAGCCCAGCGTGTGGCTACCGGCCGTGCATGCCCAGGGCATCATCGAGCGCGGGCAGACGCTGGGGCGTGACGATCTCAGGCTCGAGCCGATCAATATCGGCAAGGCCCAGCGCGGTTATTTCAATCGCCTGGAAGAGGTGCAGGGTATGGCCGCGAAACGACGCATCCGCGCCGGCCAGACCCTCACCCCGTCGCTGCTGACGCAGCCCTTGGCAGTCAAGCGCGGCCAGCCGGTAAAGATCGTGGCCAGCCACGACGGTATCGAAGCCTCCACCAGCGGCGAAGCACTGGGCGATGGGCAGCCGGGCGAAGTGATCCGCGTGCGCAACGTGCGCAGCGGCAAGGTGATCGATGCCAAGGTGGTGGAAGAAGGCGTGGTGACCAGTACGTTCTAACAGGCGAACGCGAATGATAGGAGCCGTGCAAGGGCGCTGAAAGGCCTATTGGGAGCGATGGAAAAAAATTTTGGCGCCAGGATTTAATCCTTCCTTGTGGGTTGTCGCCTTACCCCTTCAGCAGGCAGTCAAGCCAGCTCCTACAGCCCACTTAGCACGAAGGATTTTCACATGGCCCTGTCCATTCATACCAACTACTCCTCGCTGATCACTCAGACCAACCTGAGCAAGACCAACAACGCCCTGGGCACCAACCAGCAGCGCCTGGGCACCGGCCTGCGCATCAACAGCGCCGCCGACGACGCTGCCGGCCTGCAGATCGCCACCCGCCTGAACGCCCAGAGCCGCGGCATGGGCGTTGCCATGCGCAACACCAACGATGCTGTTTCGCTGCTGCAGACCGCCGAAGGCGCGTTGAACGAGATGACCGACATCGTCCAGCGCATGAAGGATCTGGCTACTCAGGCCGCGAACGATACGAACAGTGCCGACGACCGCACCGCCATTCAGGCAGAGTTCGATGCTCTAAGCGAAGAAATCACCAACATCTTTGATAACACCAAATATGCAGGGGAAGCGCTGTTCGGTGCCGGCAAATTCGGCGCAGACGCAGTAACCTTCCAGATCGGCGCCTCGACAGCCGAAACCATGGTAGTGGACGTTTCCGGTAAAGCAGACGCGCTTGATAGCCTGCTGGGCTCTGACATCTCTACTTTGGACCTGACGACCGCCGCTAACGCTGCAATCGACACCCTAGCAAGCGCCTTGAATTCCATCGGATCGCTGAGAGCGGATTTTGGCGCCAATATCAACCGCCTGAACCACACCAACAACAACCTGGCCAACATGAAGGACAACACCGAGATGGCCAAGGGTCGCATCATGGATGCCGACTTCGCCTCGGAAAGCGCCAACATGACCAAGAACAGCATGCTGATGCAGTCCGGCATCTCCATGCTCAAGCAGGCCGGCCAGATGCCGAGCATGGTCATGGGCCTGCTGGGCTGATGACTGCCGGGTTGGCCTATGGCCGACCCAATCGATACATCCAAAAAAGCCCCGACTGGTTCGGGGCTTTTTTGTTATCTCAGTTTTTTCTCATGTCCATCCGACCAACGGCTAGTGATGTCATTTTAACGGCATACAGCTCGCTTAAATTCACGCAAACCCTTCTAAACCAAGGCTTTCAGCATCATCGGTCGCTTAGCGAGCCATCACTGTCGGGACAAATGATGGCAAATAGCCATTATTCATGACCGCTATCACCTTGATTAGTTCCCTTGTAAGTTCAAAATAACGGCGCCAATATACTGCCGACCAGTTCACGGTAAACTTTTGTTCCAGATCACAGATACTTCCTTTCGCTTCTCAGGGCACCATGACTTCATCTCTGACCATGAAGGCCACCGATGGCACCGTCTGTCCGCTCCTGAAGAGTGGCCGTGACGGCTGCCTGGCTCGCTTCGATCGCTCGCTCTATCAGCTCTCGCTATCCAACGGCGATGACGTGGAAAAAGTTGACCTCGGCTTCTCCGGGAGCCGCGTTCTGGAGCGCCTGCTGCAAGTACCTGGCGAGGTCGTTTCCCGCGAGGAGCTGCTCAGCTACGCCTGGCAGGATCGGGTGGTCGGGCAAGGCAGCCTGAACCAGCAGATCTATACCCTGCGCCAGGTTCTGGGCGATGCCGACAGCCAGATCATCCAGACGTTGCCGCGTCGGGGCTATCTGTTCAACCCGAACTACCTGGTCAACATCGAGAAGGCCCCGCTGTCGCCGGTCCCGACAGCTATCGAACAGCCGATCACGGCTCCGGCACAACGCCCACCTCAAATGCCGCAGCGCTCTGCCTGGTTTGCCCCGACGATGCTTGGCACTGCGGTAGCACTGTTCCTGGCATGTGTCGCCCTGGGTTACCGCTTCATGCATGCGCCCAAGGGTTCGCTGACCTATACCCATTCCATCGGCCAGCTCGAAGTGCTGTACGTGGAAAAGAGCCAGCAGATGCTCGACCGGATGATGCAGGAAACCCGCCTGCTGGTAGCCAGCGTTGCCGGCATGAGTTCGCGGCCGGGTCGCCTGATCGTGAACATGTCACCGGGCTTCTATGAGCTGCGCTGCCTGCAAAACGATGGCCGGATCAACTGGCTGAAGGTTCACCGCAGCCAGGTGAACGCTATTCCGAATGAAACACTGCAAGGATGTCTGCGATGAATGCTTCTTTCGAAACCGGCACGGCGAGCAAGCGCCTGCTGCGCGTGATGGTGCCGACTGCGCTGGCGTTATGGGCCTTCGTTGCGATGGGTACCACCACCAACTACAGCGCCAACCTCGATGGTCGGTATTCCTCTACCGGCCAGGTATTGCTTAGCAATGGTCAATTGGTACAGGTCAGTCAGAGCGTGGTGTTCAATGATGGGCGCTTTTATTCGATGACGCGCAACAGCCCGGCCATCGTGGAGGCATCCGGCCGCGTCGAAACGGACTTTCTCGGCCGCGCCCGGCTGGTGGTGGAAGAAGGCCAGATCAGCGGGATCGCCGGCACCGACGAACTGGACGAAGAGCTGATCTTCAACCTGTTCTATGGCAAGCACAAAGGCGCCCGCATCACCCTGGAAGAGGTGGGTGCCTGCCTTTACGGCGTCGAGACCCAGCAGGTCTACTGCGCCGAACCGGCGGTGGCCCAGCTCTGACAACCCCGCTGCGCCAGACAACCTGCAGCGGGCGCGCAGCCACACGCGTTGCAATCAGATTTCGTCGGACTCAGGAGCGCTGTAGCTCGCGCCCTTCTCGGTGAAGCGCACCTTGCCGTAGCTGTCGCCGAACAATTCCTTGTACAGGTTCTCCGCCGAGTCGGTCAGCAGGAGAATCTCCACCCGTCGATTGGCTCCGTCTTCCGGTGCATCCGGACGCAGCGGCATGACATCCGCCTGCGCAGTCACTTGCAGCACCGAGCGGCCCGGCAGGCCGGCACTCACCAGCACATTGCGCGCACGCAAGGCGCGATCGCCGGAAAGATTCCAGTTGTCATAGCCCGATTGCAGCCGGTAAGGCGTGGCATCGGTGTGGCCGCTGATGATCAGCTTGTTCTCGACCTTGGCCAGTACACCGGCAAGCACACCGAGCAACCGGGCGAAGTGCGGGTTGAGCACGGCACTGCCGCGCTGGAACATGAAGCGCTGCTGGTCGTCCTTGATCAGGATGCGCAGGCCCTGGGGCACCACGTCCACTTCCAGATTGGCCAGCGCATCGACCTGCCCGGCCACTTCCTGCATCAACGCTGCCAGCGCCTGCAACTCGGCCGTCGAGGCATAGCGGCGGCTGCCTTCCTCGGGCAACTCCCCGGCGGCACGATCGCTCTCGACACGCCGACGCTCGGGTTCATCCTCATTGCGCGCCTGCCGCACTGGTACGCCATCGAGCTCCAGCGGCGAGGTGCTGGTGCCGTCGAAAATGCCGGCACCGCCATCGACCAGGGGATTGCTTTCCTCATCGCCGAATGCCGGATTGGTCAGGTTCATCTGCGGCTGAATGATCCACAGGACCATGAACAGCGCCATCATCGCCAGGGTGAAGTCGGCGAAAGCCACCTTCCAGGCGCCACCGTGCTCATCGCCGTGACCCTTCTTGGTCCGGCGGCGGACGATGATCTCGTGCTCGTTGCCGCTCTTGCCTCGGCTCTTCATGCCGCGTCCCTTTCTTCCTCGTACTGGTTGACCCAGACCTCGAGTTGACGGAAGGCCGGCTTGACGTCCTGCTCGATCAGCTTGCGGCCGGCGTCGACCGCCAGCAGCGTCGGCTTGCCGGCCAGATGCGCGACCAACGTGGTGCGCACGCATTCAAGCGCCGACAGCTCGGTCTTGACCCGCTGGCCCATGGCGTTGGAGAGCGGCTCCATCAGGCAGTAGCAGAAGAAGATGCCGAGAAAGGTACCGACCAGCGCCGCGGCCACATGGGCGCCGATCTCGGCGACGCTACCGCCGATGCTGCCCATGGTGATGATGATGCCCATGATCGCCGCCAGGATGCCGAACCCCGGCATCGCCTCACCGATCTTGAACAGCGAACGCGACGGCTGCAGCAGCGCATGCTCCATCGCCTCGAGTTCCTGCTCGAGGAAGCCCTCGAGCTCGTGGGCGGTGATCTTGCCCATGGCCATCAGGCGGAAGTTGTCGGCGATGAACGCCATCAGGTTCTTTTCCTTGAGGATCAGCGGGTAGCGTGCAAACAGCTCGCTCTGCTCCGGCTCCTCGATATGCGAGTCGAGCACCTTGAGGCCGCCCACATCGACCATTTCCAGCAGCTCATAGAGCAGCATCAGCAGCTGGCGCTGGAACTCCTCGCCACGGCGTTCGTAGATGAACACGCCGCGGATCTGCGAAAGCATTTCCACCAGCACTTCCTTGGGATTGCCGACCACCAGGCTGCCGATCGCGGCGCCGAGGATGATCACGATCTCCGCGGGCTGCCAGAGCACCCGCATGTCGCCGTTGGCCATGGCGTAGCCGCCCAGCACGCAACCGATGATGATGAACGCACCTAATACTTTCTGCATGACGTTACTGACTTCTCTCGGTTAAAAAGCGACAGGCCTTGCCGATCGCCTGCTTGCTCAACTGACAGACCCTGGCGTCGCTGACTTCCAGCACCAGGGCGATTTCCTTGAGGCTCAATTCGTGCTGGTAGTACAGCGTCAGCACCAGTCGCTCGCGCTCGTCCAGCCGGCTCAACGCCTGCTCCAGCAGACGCTCCTTGAGCAGCCGCTCCTCGAACAGCTCCGCCGTGTCGGGGAAGTGCTCATGGCCGCTCTGCAGCAGCTCGTCCAGGCTCTCGATGGCCTCGGACGAATCGGCCCAGAGGAAGGCCTGGTAATCCTTTTCATCCAGCCCGGTAAACGTCTTGATCTCCTCGTCACTTGGGCTGTGGCCCAGCTGGCGGGTGAGTTCACGAATCGCGTCGCGCACCTTGTGCGCCTGCTGCCGGACCTGACGCGGGCGCCAATCCTGCCGGCGCAGCTCGTCGAGGATGGCGCCGCGGATGCGCAACGCGGCGAAGCGCCCGAACTGCTCGTCCGGTTCGCCGTAGCGACGCAGGCCTTCGAGCAGCCCGATCATGCCGATCTGCTCCATGTCCTCGCGGTCGAGCACCTGATTCGCCTGCAACGAAAGCTGCCGCACGATGCGCTTGACCAGCGGCAGGTACTGCATCAGCCAGCGCTGCTCGGCGCCCGGTGCGAATAGCGCAGGGCTGGCCGGGCTGGCGCCGTAGTAGTCGACGGAACAGGTGGCGTTCATGGCGCGGGCCTTTACTGAACGATCATCTTGTTGACCAGTACGTGCCGGAACGGCACCACTGCGTTCTTGCTGGCGAAGTCGGCAAACAGCGCTTCCTCCAGACGGGTCTGCAACTCGCCGATCGGCATGGCACGCAGGTCGGCGAATTCGAGGCCGGAGAGGTAGCTGACCACCGAATTGCGCACCAGCGGTTCGACCTGCTCGAAGTTCTTCGGCTCGTCCGAGGCTTCCGCCTGCAGCGCCAAGTCGAGCACGAAATAGCGCTCTCGGCCCTCCCCGCGCAGGCTGACGATCACCTTTGAGACCGGATAGAACTGGTACTCCATCGGCTCGATGGTTTCCGCGACCACCTCACCACCGCTCATGCCCGGCTTGAGCAACCAGTAGGCGGCACCGACCCCGCCGGCAACGGTGACGACATTGAGTAGCAGCATCAGAAGAACCAGACGGGGCGTCGACATAACCTATTCACAATCCTGTAGTTGAAGTTGAGCCGGTCAGACCGTGACCAGCACATCACTGCCGCGACCAGCCGAACGCTTGCCGTCAGCCAATGCCGCTGGCGCGCCTGCAGATCCGGCTGCCGCGGCCAGCACCTCGTCACTGTCTGGCAACTGCTGCGGCCGATCCTGTCGGCCGGACTGCCCATCGGCCCCGACCTGCACGTTGACCTGCA
The DNA here is from genome assembly GCF_003696315.1 of Pseudomonas songnenensis. Classification (GTDB taxonomy): domain Bacteria; phylum Pseudomonadota; class Gammaproteobacteria; order Pseudomonadales; family Pseudomonadaceae; genus Stutzerimonas; species Stutzerimonas songnenensis. Next base: position 543,308 of record NZ_RFFN01000003.1, read on the forward strand.
CGAAATGCTGCGCCACCAGCTCCTGGCGCAGCCGGTCGCTGGTCTGCTGCAGCAGCCGCGCGACATCGGCATTGGCTGCGCTGAGCTGCACGCTGAGACGACCGGACTCATGGCTGAGATGGATTTCCAGACTGCCCAGCTCCGGTGGGTCCAGGCGAATGCTGGCGCTCTGCTGCCGTTGCTGAAGCTGGATTTCGACGTGCTCGCGCAGGGCATGGAGCATCTGCTCGCCCCACTTTGCCTCAGGGCCCTGCAGCCTGAGCAGGCGCTCGGCCCCCTGAGTCACACCGCCTGCCGGACGCTCGATCAACAGCGCTGCCGACTGGCTGCCCTCATCAATACCGCCGAGCTCCACCAGTCGCTCTGGCAGCTCTGCACCGGGATCACGTGCAGCTGCGCCGGCTGCCAACAGATTCAGCGCAGCCCCTGGCTCAACGACTGGACGTATGGCCAGAGCAGCAGGCATCGGCCGGTCAGTGATCGGATCAGCCGTCTGCCGACCGGACAACTCGAGGGGCCACAGGGGTACCTGGCCCTGCAGCCGTGCTTCGGCGACGCCAGCGGCTTCACCTTCCGCTTCACCTTCCGCTTCAGCGGCTGCCTGCTGTGGCGCCACTGGCCAACCCGGGTGAACCGCTGCCTCTCGCGCCTGAACCTGCACCTGCTGCTGATCGAGCATCCCCAGCAGCCACTGTTCGACCGGCCCTTGCTCGGCCACTTCGTCGCCGCTCGCCTGGGCAACGGGTTCGGCTGGCGCCGGCGGCAGCATTTCTTGCCCGGCCACGGGCTGTTGCAGCGCTTCCATATCCAGCTCAACGGCAGCATTCAGCATGCGCGCATTGAAATCCGCGCCGAGACCGGACCGGTCCTCGGCCGCTCGCGCGGCCGCATGGCCACTCAGCGAGGCCGGACGCAGCGGTTGCGTCAACGCTTGTGCCGTGGCAGCGGTCGAGGCCGAAGCCGGGATCAACTGGATCACTCGCCGTTCCTCGCCTGATACATGTCGACTCGTTGATAAGCCGAGCGCCCTTCGGCGTACTCGAGGTGATTCACCAGCAGCAGGCGCAGGCGCTCGCATTCCTCGGCGCAGGCCTTCAAGGCCTGGCCATGCAAACGCTTGAGCTGCTGCCTGGCGCTCTGCACGGATGCGTGTGCCTCTCGCGGCAACTGTTCCAGGCACTGCCGGATCGCCTGATCGGTTTCACCGACGGCGCGCCAGTCCTGGCTTTGCAATGCCGCCGCCAGCCTCTCGTGCAAGGCTTGCAGGCGCTGCTCGTCACTTGCGTGCGGCACTGACGCCCTCCCAACCTTCACGCAGCGTGCCGAGCAGGTTCACCACCTCGTCCAGACCGTCGAGCGACAGCGTCACGCTGACGTCGGAGAGTCGGTAGATGCAGTACTCGTAAAGCCGCGCCAGCCCCTGCACGACCTCACCGCCGTTCTCTTCGTCGAGGGCGCCGTTGAGGCCGTTGAGGATGTTCATGCACTTTTCCAGCGAGGCGCCCTTCTGCTGATAGCGCTTGTGCTCGATGTGGCCACGCGCACGGGCCAGCTCGTCGAGCAGGCCATCCATCAGCACCAGCACCAGCTCATAGGGTGATGCCGAAGCGGCGCGCGCCTCCAGGTCCACCGAGCGGTAGCTGTCGTAACTGTCGTTGGGAAGGTAGGTCATCAGAACATTCCGAAGGTCTGCTCCATGCTCTGCATGGTCTGCATCATGGAGGTGAACTGCTTGAGGTAGCGGGAGTAGTGGCTGTCATACTGCTGCTGCAGCTTGTCGAACTGCTCGTTGGTACGCCGCAGGTTCATGTCCAGCGTGTCCATGCGGTTCTTCAGCATGCCGTTGGTGGTGCTGGTGTAGCTGGCGACGGTCTTGTCGATGCTGTCGAGCAGGTTGTCCTTGCCGGTGAACAGTGCCTCGAACCCGGCCGGGTCCTTCGCCACGGCTGCTTCGAAGCGTGCGGTGTCGATGGTCAGCTTGCCGTTGCGATCGGCACTGATACCGAAATTGATCAGGCTGTTGCCGCCGAAGTCGGTACGCAGCAGGGTGTTCAGGCGGCCTTCGATGGCGCGCACGCTGGAGTCACCCGCCAGTGCACCACGGGCGCTGCTGTCGCTGCCGCTGGCGGTCAGCGAGTCGAAGCTGGTCATCAGGGCATTGAATGCGTCGACGAAGCTCTGCGCCTTGCCTTTGGTGGCGCTCTTGTCCTGGTCGATGGTCAGCGTCAGCGCCGGATCGCCGTCCTTGTGCACCTTGCTGACCGACAGGCTGACGCCCTCGATGACATTGTCGAAGGTGTTGCTCGAACTGGTCAGCTCGATACCACCAACACCGTAACTGCCGCCCATGCGAATACGCGCATCGGCCGCGTCTGACAGATCGGTGGTCGTGCCGCTCGAATCGGGGCTCAATGAAATGGCGAACGCATTGGCGGCGCCGCTTTCGGCACTGGTCAGCACCAGGTTGACCTGGCCGTTGCTGCGCACCAGCGTGGCCTGCACGCCGAGGTCGGCAGTGGCATTGATGGCCTTTGCCGCGTCTTCGAGGGTGGCGTAGCCGCTCAGATCGAAATCCTGCCCCTTGAGCGTCAGCGTGCCGCTCAGGCTGCCGTCGACCAGCCCCTGCACCGCCACCTGCTGTTTGCTGGCCAGCTGCTCGACATAGAACTGATAGCTGCCGGCCTGCGCCTTGGCACCGACCGTGGCGCTGACATAGCCCTCCTGGCTGGTGGTGGCGCTGTTGACCAGCATGGTCGCCTTGCCGGTCTTCAACCCGGAAACGGCCGACTTGAAGGTCGTCAGGGAGGTGCGCAACTTGCTCAGCGCATCACGCTGAGTCTTGTAGTTGCTTTCGTTGCGATTGAGCCGGTCCAGCGAAGACTGAACTTCGTAGGTCGCCAGCTGCGTCGACATCTGCTTTATGTAATTCGAATCTATCGCCATTACCGATCCCCTTCCTGTGCTCTGTAGAGCAAGTTGAGTGCCAATTCACAAACCATTGATTTACAAGCGCTTTACGCCAAGTGGCGCAGAAGAAGCACTTCCGCCTGGCAGTCTTATGAGGAAACGGGGAAATGCCGTTTCCGCCTGACCGGATGGCGCAATCTCTCTGGTTAAAGGCGACGAATACGGAGGCAACGCTAAGGCGCGCCGAAAATATCGATGGGACGATCGCCCGGCTGTCCCGCTCGGGAGCTGCGCTCATGTGAGGAAACCCGGGCAGGACGCTGGAGTGCGCCCGAAGGGTCGGGCAATGCAGGAGCCGAGGCGCCCGTGGCCAGCAGAAAGGCTAGCGGCTGGCGAACCGCCCGGTCGCAGCGCCAACAGCATGCGTGAGCAAGCTCACCGACGAAGGCAGAGGCAGAGGCAATCGGCGGGAAGCGGAGAAACGCGGGGATCACGCCGCGCGGGTGTCAGTACATCTGCGGCTGATAGAGCCGTGCGTCATGACTGCCAGCCAGCAGCTGGCCGAGGATCTCGTGATGCATGGCAAGCAGCTTGCCGTTGCGCTCGTTGATCTGCTGGCACTGGCTGGCCAGCACGCCGAGCTGCTGCCAGGACTGCCGCAGACGCACTGCCTGCTCGTCCGGGTAAGAACCAAGCAGGCGCTGCATGCCATCGGCATCGGCCTGCAGGCGAAAGGCACTCAGCACCTTCGCCCGCCGCTGGGCCCGTGCACCGATGGTTTCGACGCGCGTGGTGATCTGCAGATTGAGTCGATCGATCTCTACACTGTCGCGTTCGAGCAGGAACGCGTAGAGCGCCTGCATCAGGTCACGCAGGGCCAGGTAGTCATCGCAATCCTGCTCGAGGTCGATGGCAACGACCGCGAGCAGCTTGTCGCGCTGGTTCACGCATCGCTTCCGCGATGGTAGGCAAGCATGCTGCCGGCCAGTTCGGCAGGATCGCTGGAGATTTCGCCGCGCTGCAGGGCCTGCTTGATGGCCGCAACCCGGTCGAGGTCGATTTCCGGCATGGCGCGCAGGGCGTCATGCATCTGCTCCAGCGGCAGGCTGGCCGGCTGGCGCACCAGCACCTCAGCCGTGGGCCGTGCGGCGGGCTGGCGATTGGTGCTGGCCTCGGCGGCCGGTGTCAGGGCGGGCTTGAAATGCCGGCTGATTTCCATGATTTCATTCCAACTCGGTGGTTACAGCCAAACAGGCGACCATCATCGGCAAGTTATTAAATCGACTTTCATCTGCATCACGCGGGGCGCGACGCAGACGTGCGCATGCAGTCTACCGGGCCGGCCTGCGCGGCGTCGCTGCCTCAATGCGTGGCGCGCCAGTGGGCCTGCGCCGCCAGTCCGTCCTGGATCTTCTGCTCCTGCTGGGCGAGCAGCTGCTGCCACTGCTGCAGCTTGCCCTCGATCATGTGCTCGACCACCTTTTCGCTGCGCATGGCCTGCAGCAGCTCGCGCTGGATGCGCTCCAGCGCCTGCTCGGCGACCGCCAGTTCACGGCGCTGCAGCTCCACCATCTTGTACAGGGTGGCCTTGTAGCGCTGCTGGTTGTCGCGCTGCAGCGGTGTGCTCATCGGCACGGAGAATCCGCACAGGCGACTCAGGCCGGTGATGTTGTTGCGGTAGCGCTGGCAGAGGTTCTGCTGGTACTGCACGCGGCCGAGCATCTGCCGCACACGGTGGCTGCGCAGGCTGGCCAGGCGGCCGAGGGTCTCGATCTGCTGTTTCATCGCGGTTTCCCGAGGATGTTCTGCAAGGTGGCGACGCTGGTTTCCAGTTCGGCGGCTTCGCCGACGTCCTGGCGCAGGAAGCGTTCGATGGTCGGCGCCAGCTGCACCGCGCGATCGGTCTTGATGTCCGCCCCCGGCGTGTAGCCGCCGAGCGGGATCAGCTCCTTGATCTTCTCGAAGGTGCTGTAGCACTCCTTGAGCTGGCGCGCCGCGCCCAGGTGCGCCGGCTGGCCGACCTGACTCATGCAGCGGCTGACCGAGGCGCAGACGTCGATGGCCGGGTAATGCCCGGCTTCGGCCAGGCGCCGCGAGAGCACGATGTGGCCGTCGAGAATCGCGCGCGCACAGTCGACGATGGGGTCCTGCTGGTCATCGCCTTCGGCCAGCACCGTGTAGATGGCGCTCAGGCTGCCATTGTCGCTGGCGCCATTGCCGGCGCTTTCCACCAGCTCCGGCAGCATGCCGAACACCGACGGCGGATAGCCCTTGGTCGCCGGCGGCTCGCCGAGGGCCAGGGCGATCTCGCGCTGGGCCATGGCGTAGCGGGTCAGCGAATCCACCAGCAGCAGCACGTCATGGCCCTGGTCGCGGAAATAGGCGGCGATGCTATGGCAGAGCTCGGTGGCCTTCAGCCGCATCAGCGGCGACTCGTTGGCCGGCGCGACCACCACCACGGCTTTCTTCAGGCCCTCCTCACCCAGCGAATGCAGCAGGAACTCCTGCACCTCGCGGCCACGCTCGCCGATCAGCCCGACCACCACCACGTCGGCCTTGGTCTGCCGGGTGATCATGCCCAGCAGCACGCTCTTGCCGACACCGGAGCCGGCGAACAGACCCACGCGCTGGCCCTTGCCCAGGGTCAGGGTGGCATTGATCGCACGCACGCCGACATCCAGCGCTTCGCTGACCGGCTTGCGCTTGAGCGGATTGACCGAAGGCAGCTCGGTCGGCAGCGGGTCACGCCCGCCGAGCTTGCCCAATTCGTCCAGCGGTTCGCCGAGGCCGTTGACCACGCGCCCCAGCCAGGATTCGTCGATATGCAGCTTGGCGTCATCCGGCGCCGGGAATACCCGCGAACCGGCGGTCAGGCCGACCGGTTTCTTGAACGGCATCAGGTAGGTGATATCGCGATTGAAGCCGACCACCTGCGCTTCCAGCATGCTGCCGTCGCCCTGCTCGACATAGCAGCGCTGGCCGGTCATGCGCTGGCAGCCGAGGCTTTCCAGCAGCATCCCGGAGACGCGCACCAACCGCCCGCTGACCTTGGCCAACTGCACGTTGTCCAGCGAGCGCAGGGCCTCGTCGAGGCGGAAGCTGTCGCGCAGGGCCATCGGTCAGCCCTGCGCCGTGATGTGTTCGGCGAGGGTTTCCATGCACGAATCCAGGCGCTGCTGGCAGCCGATGTCGGCTTCGGCCTGGGCGGTCAGCACACGGCACTCGCCGAGCGCCAGCTTCTCGTCCGGCACTAGGCGCCAGGCGGCGGCACGTTCCGGCGCCAGCTCGCGGATGCGCGCGCACTCTTCCGGATTGAGCTGGATGCGCACGTCTTCCTGATCGCCCGGCATGGCGTTCAGTGCTTCCTCGGCCAGGGTCAGCAACTGGGTCGGATGCAGGGTCAGCTCGCAGCGGATCACCTGCCGCGCAACCTTCTGCACCAGCTCCAGCAGTTCCTCGCGACGTGCCTGCTCGTATTCCTGACGAAAGCCTTCGAACGCCTCGATCAGGCGATCCAGCGGCCGACCGGCCTCGTCAAAGGCCCGGCGACCCTGCTGGCGACCCTCTTCCAGACCGAGCGTCTTGCCATCCTCGACGCCGCGCTGAAAGCCTTCGCGATGCCCGGCCTCGCGGCCCTGCTCCAGGCCTTCGCGATAGCCCTTGTCGATGCCCTCCTGAAAGCCATCGGCCACCGCCCGCTGCAGGGCTGCCGGATCGCCGGCGAACCCAGCCGCGGCCTGCGCCGGAGACTTCACCCGCGGCGGGAAGCGGAACGGCCGCCAGCTGCGATCGGCACCCTTGATCACCTTGATCGTCATCTCATTCCACCGTCTGCTCGCGGAACAGCTGCACCTGCAGCTCGCCATCGGCGGACATCTCGCGGACCACGGCCATGATGTCCTTGCGCACCTGCTCGACGCGACTCAGGGGCACCGGGCCCTGGCGTCGGTTGATCGATTCCATCTGCTGCGCCTGGCGCTTGGGCATGGCGGCCTGAATGGCCTTGACCAGCTCCGGCTCGGCGCCCTTCAGCGCAACCACCCACTCGTCCAGCGGGATGACTTCCAGCAGGGTCTGCAGCACGTCCTGGTTCTGCCGCGAAAGGATGAAGAAGTCATACATCTCATCCTCGATCTTGCCGACCAGCTCTTCGTTGTGCGCGCGCAGCAGCTCGAACATCTGATCGCGGTTGCCCTTGAAGCGGTTCATGATGTCCGCCGCCTGCTTCACGCCGCGCACCTGCGAGCCCTGGGTGCTGAGCACCTTGAGGCTGCGGTCGATCAGCTGCTCCAGCTCGGCGATCACATCGCTGTTGACCTCGGAGAGATTGGCGATGCGATACAGCAGCTCGTCCTGGCGCTCGGCCGGCATGCACTCGAGCACCTCGGTGGCCATGCCCGGCGGCAGGAAGGCGAGGAACACCGCCTGCATCTGCGCGTGCTCCTTGGCGATCAGCGCGGCGAACTGCTTGGGATCGAGCCACTCCATCTTGGCCATCTTGGCGCGGATCTCCTCGCCATAGATGGAATCGAGCAGCGAGCGGGTGATGTCGCCACCCAGCGCCTTGCCGAGCATCCCGGCCAGGTAGGAACGCGACGCACCCTTGATGCTGCTCTGCTCCTTGTAGTCGTCGAAGAAGCGGCTGATCACATCGGAAACCATCGGCTGCTTGACGTTGGACAGTCGCGCCATCGCCTGGCTGATGCTGATGATTTCCTCGCGGGAGAAGTTGCGCAGGATACCGGCGGAAATCTCGTCGCCCATGCTCAGCATGAGGATTGCCGCCTGATCCAGCGAACTGACCGAGCGCAGCTGCACCGGCCGCGGTTTGATCTCGCGGGACGACGCCTGGCTGTCTTCAGCCGGCTGGGTTGAGGTCTCTTTCATTGCGCCCTATCCAATGCTTGATGACTTCCGAGACCCGCTCGGGATCGTTCTTGGCGAGCATCTGCAAATGCTCGATCTGCAGCTCCAGCCCCGAACCCGGCGCCGGCAGGCGGATCTCCGAGAGCGGGTTGAGCTCGCCGAAAATATGCGGCCCGTTCGATTCGCGCGGGCTGGCCAGCGCCGGCCTGGCGTCGCCTTCCAGCGCGGCCGGCGCGCTCGGCTCGACCAGACTGCCTTCCAGCCCTTCGCCCTGCGGCAGCGCCTGGACGTTGCGCTGGGTGAGATTGCGTACCGCCGGGCGTACCACGATCAGCAGCAGCAACAGGGCGATCAGTCCGGCCACGCCGACCTTGGCCAGCGCATGGATCTGGCCGTTCTCCCACCAGGGCACGACCTGCTCGATCGGCTCGACGGCGGCGAACGGCAACACGCTGAGGCTCAGGAGATCGCCGCGCTCCTGCTTGAAGCCGACGGCATTGCGCACCATCGCCTCCATTTCGGCACGGGCCTCGTCTGTCCAGCCACCCTCCGGTGCCGCCGCAGAGTTGAGGACCACCGCCACGCTTTGCTGACGCAGAGCGAAGCCGGCGTGTTTGACGTGCACGACGCTCTGGTCGTAATCCATCTGCCGGGTCGATTCTTCGCGCAGCGACGTCGCGCCCTTGTTCTCGGTGGCCAGCTGCTGCGCTTCTTCGCCCTCAGGCGCCGGCGGCAGCGGCCTGTTGCTCAGCGAGCCGGGCACGCCCAGCGCCAGACGGTCCAGCGCGCTTTCGTTGCGCAGGACTTCGTTGCGCAGGCGCGGCGTGTCGCCGTAGGACTGGAAGGTCTCTTCCTTCTGGCTGAAGTCGATATCCGCCGCCACGCTGATGCGGAAGTTGCCCAGGCCCAGCACCGGCGCCAGCACCTGCTCGATGTTGCCCGCCGCCTTCTGCTGGTAGTCCTCCACGGCCTGCCAGTTCTGCGCCGGCCCGCCGCCGACGTTGAGCCCGCGCGAGAGCAGCGCGCCGTACTGGTCGACCACACCGACATCTTCCGGCTTCAGATTGGGCACGCTGTTGGCGACCAGATTGACGATGGCGCCGACCTGGTCACTGCTGAGCGTGTAGCCGGGCTCCAGCTGCAGCATCACCGACGCCTTGCTCGGCGCGCGCTTGCTGACCACGAAGGAGCTGTTCTCCTCCTGTGCCAGGTGCACCCGTGCCTGCTGTACGCCCTTGAGCGCCATCACCGTGCGCGCCAGCTCACCTTCCAGGCTGCGCTTGAGGCGCACGTCCTGGACGAACTGGCTGGTGCCCAGCGGCTCTTCCTTGTCGAACAGCTCGTAACCGGCAGGCTGCGCCACCTTCACGCCCCTGGCGTTGAGCAGCAGCCGCGCCTGGGCCAGCTGATCCTCACGCACCAGGATCTGCCCGCTCTGCGGATGGATGCGGTACTGCAGCGCCTCGCCATCGAGCACCTGCATCACCTCGGCGGCAGGAAACGACTCGCCGGCGCCATGCAGCGGCCGGAACGAGCCATTGTCGCGCCACAGGTAGAACGCCACAGCCACCGCCAGCGCGGCGGCGATCACCGCCATGCCGGCCAGCGTCACACGCGGATCGAGTTGCAGCCCGCCTTCGGGCAACCGGGATTTGAGTTTCTGCAGCACGTCTTAGCTCTCTGGGCCGATCAAAGCGGCATTCGCATGACGTCGTCGAACGCCGTGGTCAGTTTGTTGCGCACCTGCAGCAGGGCGGAGAACGACACGCTGGCCTTCTGGCTGTCGATCATCGCGCCAACCAGATCGTCGCTCTTGCCACTGTCCACCGCGGCCATCGCCGCGCTGGCCTTGTGCTGCTCGGCATCCACCGAACGCAGCGCCGCCTCGAACGAGCCGCTGATGGCGTTGGCCGCCATGCTCGACGGCCGGATCGGCTGCCCTTCGGCGGCCCCGGCCAGCTGTTGCATGCGGCCCAGCAGATCCTGCTGCACCTGAGTGATGGAACTCATGGTTGCTCTCCCCCGATCATTCAGAAATTCAGCTCGATGCCCTGCTCGCGCATCGCATTGAGGCGGTAGCGCAAGGCGCGTGAGGTCATGCCCAGGCTCGCGGCGGCCTTGGTCTTGTGGCCGTCGAAACGGCGAATGGTGTCGATGACGTGCTGGTATTCGGCCCACTTGCCACTGGCGCGCAGCGCTGCCTTGCCGCTCTCGGCCGCGAGCAGTGGCTTCTCCACGCGGGCAGAAACGGCTGCGGGAGCCGCCAGACCGAGGTCCTGCGGCTGGATGAACAAGCCATTGCGCAGCACCAGCGCACGCTGCACGGTGTTTTCCAGCTCACGGGCATTGCCCGGCCAGTCGTGCTGCAGCAGAGCGCGGCAGGCGTCCTCGGTGAGCAGCTCGTCATGGGCATCCTGCGGCGCGTACTTGCTGATGAAGCGGCGCGCCAGCGGCAGCACGTCTTCCTTGCGCTCGCGCAGCGGGCTGATGTGCAGCGGCAACACGTCGAGGCGGAACATCAGGTCGGCACGGAAGCGGCCCTCGGCCACTTCCTGCTGCAGGTCACGGTTGGTCGCGGCGATGATGCGTACGTTCAGCTCGATCTCGCGCCGCCCGCCCAGACGCTCCACGCGCTGCTCCTGCAGCACGCGCAGCAGCTTGGCCTGCAGCCCCAGCGGCAGCTCGCCGATCTCGTCGAGCAGCAGCGTGCCGCCGTTGGCCAGCTCGAATTTGCCGGGCTGCGCACTCACCGCACCGGTGAAGGCGCCCTTCTCGTGGCCGAAGAGAATGGATTCGAGCATCTGCTCGGGAATGGCCGCGCAGTTCACGGCAATGAACGGAGCATCCGGACTGGCGGAGAAGCGGTGGATGTAGCGCGCCATCAGCTCCTTGCCGGTGCCGGTCTCGCCGGTGATGAGGATCGGCGCGCGAGTCAGGGAAACGCGCTGGGCCATGGCCAGCAGCCGGCGGCCAGCCTGGGAACAGGAAACGAAGCTTTCCTGGGCGGTTTCGGCACAGACCTGGCGGCGCAACAACGCAGCCAACTGGGCTTCGCTGAAAGGCGACAGCAAGTAATCGACGCAACCGATATCGAGCAGCGCTGCCGCTTTTTCCTGATCGGCGTATTCCACCACCGGGATGACACTTACATTACGTGCCCGGCGCGTCAGCGCTTGCACCTGTGCATATAAGGAACGCGCCGGCAAACTTCCGACCACAACGAACATCAGCGCGAACTGATCGATCGCCGATTTGGCCAGTCGATCCAGATCGTCATAGCGCTCAACTTTGCAGCCCTGCCGACGCAAGCCAACCTGAAGAAAATCGCAAGCGGCCTCATGGGCACTTCCGATGATGGCGATCTTCTTCGCCGGCAATTCATCGAATAGCTCGTCGCATGAGTAATTCATTGCCTGACTGATACTCTTCAATGTGACCACCTTGCCCTTCCGGTATTGGCCGCGCTGCAAATGAGCGCGACACCAGAAACAAGCGAAAGAAAAAAGATTTAATTTTCCGGAACTGAGTGCCGCCTTCTGCATGGCAACTTCGCTGTCGAAGCGATTTACCCAACGACACTTCCCGAACAAGTGCGCGCACGCTATCAGGACGCCGGATCAACTCCCCAATCAGTTCTGCTTAATTGAAATCAACCGATGCCTGATCAGCTCAAAAAAGCTCATTTGATATCTCTTGATTTAACCCCCTCACGCGCCCAGGCCTAGGATGGCGGCACGCTAGAGCCGTGCCCGGAAGAACACCCGCGCCAGCCAGCCAATCATCTGCACGCACGGCCAACGGCAGCGCCACCGTGTTAACCGACCCCAGGAAATACAGTTCACAACATGACTGGCAATTCAAAAGTCCACCATGGCGTGCCCGCCCAAAGCCTGACTGTATTGAAACCGCAGAAGCTGGGACGGCATCACCACAAGATTCCGCAGTACATAAAGGAAAGCACCAACAAGAACCCGCGCCTGATCGGCGATTATTTCCTGCGCAACTACCGGATCAATCTCGAACTGAACAAGATTGATGTTCAGGAAGAGCGCAGCGAAGAACCGGACTGCATCTACCGATCGGCCATGGGAAAAGTTGGATTTTCGATTGATCGGGCACTACTGACCGAAGCGCTGGAGTGCTATTACGGCGGCACTGTAGTGGCCAGCCAGGACACGCCCCCGATCAGTACGTCGGAACAGCGGATGCGCAATCGTCTGGGCATGGACATCACCGATATATTCGCCCGCTCGATAATGTCCGGCGAGACATTCGGCAAACTCGACAGTTATCGCAACGACTACGAGGAAACCAGCTGGGAATACGTGGCCGAGTACGAATACATCAGCCATATCACCGGTAGCCGCTCTTCGATCTACCTCTATCTGGACACCGAGCTGGTCGACGAACTGACCAGCCGTCTCGCCGGCCCGGCCCCGGCACGCTTGCCCGGCAACCCCATCGATCACATCAAGCATCTGCCGGTACGCCTCGATTGCGTGGTCGCGTCGGCGCAGATGCCGCTGGCGCAGGTACTCGCGCTCCAGCTCGACGACATCCTCATGCTGCGCCCGCTGGACCGTTACGAAGTGCGCATCAACCAGCAGAAGCTCTATCGCGGCACCATCTTCGAAGAGGACGGGGCCCTGTTCCTTACTTCACTTGAAAGCGTGAACCCCCAATGAACGGCCATCTTTCCGACAACGAATTCGAAAACCTCATCAACGAAGGTGACCTGAGCCTGGATGCGGTTGACACCCCCGTGCTCGAGGCCCCGGCCGCCGCGCCTGCATCGCGCCAGGACCTGAGCTTCTTCGGCAAGATTCCGGTGAATGTCACCCTGGAAGTCGCTTCCGCGGAAATCTCCCTCAAGGAGCTGATGGAGTGCGACACCAGCAGCGTGATCGTGCTCGACAAACTGGCCGGCGAGCCGCTCGACGTGAAGGTTAACGGCACCCTGTTCGCCAAGGCCGAAGTGGTGGTGATGAACGGCAACTACGGCCTGCGCATCGTCGAACTGTCCGGCACCAGCCTGGACGCCTTCGCCCCATGAACCTGCGTCGCGGCCTGAGCCTGCTCGGCCTGCTGCTGATCGGGCTGATGCCCCTGGCAGCTCAGGCTGCCGGCGGCGAGATCACCCTGTTCAACCTGAACGATACCGAGAACGGCCAGGAATTCTCGGTGAAGCTGCAGATCCTGATCATCATGACCCTGCTCGGCTTCCTGCCGGCGATGCTGATGATGATGACCTGCTTCACCCGCTTCATCATCGTGCTGGCCATCCTGCGCCAGGCCATCGGCCTGCAGCAGAGTCCGCCGAATCAGGTGCTGATCGGCATCGCGCTGATCGTCACCCTGCTGGTGATGCGCCCGGTCTGGCAGGAAATTCACGGCCAGGCCTACGAGCCGTTCCAGAACGACGAGATCACCCTCGAACAGGCGCTGGACTCGGCCAAGGGCAGCCTGGCCGGTTTCATGCTGGCGCAGACCAACAAGAACTCCCTGGAAACCATGGTGGCCCTGGCTGGCGAGGAACTGCCGGAAAACCTCGACGACCTGGATTTCTCGCTGCTGCTGCCGGCGTTCGTGCTGAGCGAGCTGAAGACCGCGTTCCAGCTGGGCTTCATGATCTTCGTGCCGTTCCTGGTGATCGACCTGGTGGTGGCCAGCGTGCTGATGGCGATGGGCATGATGATGCTCTCGCCGATGATGATTTCGCTGCCGTTCAAGCTGATGGTGTTCGTGCTGGTTGATGGCTGGGCGCTGTTGATGGGTACGTTGACCACCAGTATTCAGCCGTTTTAGGTGATGGGGATGAAGGCATTGGCCGTGCGGTGGGGCTTGGAGAATGGGGAGGCAGGGCTCGTTTGTGAGAGCGACCTTGGCTGCGATGCCCTACCTTTGTCGGCCCAAACACCGGCATTCGGCGCCACGCTTTCCTCGGCTGGGACTACAGGTTGCGCCTCGCACGGCGCGTCACTTTTTCTTGTCTGGCCAAGAAAAAGTAACCAAAAAGAAGGCCACCCCTACATCCGGGTTTTGCTGCGCAAAACTTCCCTCGCTTCGGCGCGGCTCCGGGGGTCGTCGCGAAGGGCCATCCCTGGCCCATCGCTCCTCGCTCGGCATCCATGCCTCGCGACCCCCTACGCCACGCCTACGCTCAGCCTCCTGAAGGGGGCTCGGGACCGAGTCGTCTGGGAGTTTTTGAACAGCGACGGCAGCAAAGCGCTTCAACCTTTGGCAGGCTTCGTAGGGTGGAAAACTGCGAAGCATTTTCCACCGCAATCGACGCAGCGATTGGTCTCGAACGTTGCGCGCAAAAACCGGTGGGTAAGCTTCGCGTTACCCACCCTACGATCCCTTGAAGGCCGCACATCTATCTCGCTGCACGGCCTTTCAGGCGCGACCGAGTCGCCCCTTTCAGGAGGCCGAGCGCAGGTGGCGTGGAAGGGGTTGAGCGGCATGGATGCCGCGAGAGCCGCGATGGGCCAGGGATGGCCCTTCGCGGCGGGCCCCTGGAGCGTCACCGGAGCGAGGGAACCCCGGCGCAGCCGGGGCCGGATGGAGGGGCAAGCGTTTTTGCTTACTTTTTTCGCGTTTGAAAAAAGTGAGTCGCCGTGCAAGGCGAAACCTGTAGATGGCGCCGAGGAAAGCGCGGCGTCAGACGCACGTCTACGTGCCACATCGGGTAGAGAACGCTCCGCGGTTTCCCACCCTACAACGCTTGGTCAGGCAAGGACGCGCAAAGCGCATCTCAACTCGATGCAGAGCGCTAAGTCCCCATATCTGCGGCCGAGCCTAACCGGCGCTTACAAAACACCCCGCGTGATGGTGCCCCCATGCTAACCCCCGACACCGCCGTCCATATCGTCTCCAACGCCATCCACGTGATCGTCCTGGTGGTCTGCGTGCTGATCGTCCCGAGCCTGCTCGGCGGCCTCCTGATCAGCATTTTCCAGGCCGCCACCCAGATCAACGAACAGATGCTGAGCTTCCTCCCGCGCTTGCTGATCACCCTCGGCATGCTGGTGTTCGCCGGGCACTGGATCCTGCGCACGCTGAGCGATCTGTTCATCGAAACCTTCCAGCAGGCGGGTCGCCTGGTCGGCTGAATCATGCCCTACGATCCCCTCATGCACGCCGGCCACTACCTGCAATCGCTGCTCGCCTACTGGTGGCCGTTCTGCCGGATCATGGCCGTGTTCAGTCTGGCGCCGATGTTCAGTCACAAGGCGATCAGCGTGCGTGTGCGCATCCTCCTGGCGCTGGCGCTGACCCTGGTGCTGGGCGCGGCCTTGCCGACACCGCCGACACTCGATCCGCTGTCGCTGGCAGGCATGCTGGCCACCATCGAGCAGATCGCCATGGGCCTGCTGCTGGGCCTGGCGCTGCTGCTGGTGTTCACCGTGTTCACCCTGATCGGTGACGTGGTCTCGACCCAGCTCGGGCTGTCCATGGCGGTATTCAACGACCCCATGAACGGTGTGTCCTCGGCCTCGATCATCTACCAGCTGTATTTCATCCTGCTGGCACTGCTGTTCTTCGCCATCGACGGGCATCTGGTCACGGTGAGCATCATCTACCAGAGCTTCGTCTACTGGCCGATCGGCAGCGGGCTGTTCTACGACGGTCTGCAGACCATCGCCTGGTCCATGGCCTGGGTGATTTCGGCGGCGTTGCTGATCGCCCTGCCGATTGTCTTCTGCATGACCCTGGTGCAGTTCTGCTTCGGCCTGCTCAACCGCATCTCGCCGGCGATGAACCTGTTCTCGCTGGGCTTTCCCATGGCGATCCTCGCCGGGCTGTCGCTGATCTACCTGACCCTGCCGAACCTGGCCGAGGCCTACCTGCACCTGACCCGCGACCTCTTGGACAAGATCGGCGTTCTGCTCAGGAGCGGCGGCCATGTCTGAGCAGAACAGCAGTCAGGAAAAGACCGAAGAAGCCTCCGAGCAGAAACTCAAGAAGAGCCGCGACGATGGCCAGGTCACCCGCTCCAAGGACGTCGCCACCACCGTTTCGCTGCTCGCCACGCTGTTGCTGCTCAAGCTCAGCGCCGGGGTGTTCCTGGACGGCATGCAGCAGAGCTTCAGCTACTCCTATATCAACTTCCAGCAGAGCGAGATCGGCATCGATGACCTGCAGGTGATCCTGCTGCACAACCTGCTGGTGTTCGTCAGTGTGCTGCTGCCGCTTTTGCTGACGCCGATCCTGGTCATCGCCTTCGCCCTGGTGCCGGGCGGCTGGGTGTTCTCGGCCAAGAATTTCGCGCCCAAGTTCAGCAAGCTCAACCCCATTACCGGGCTGGGGCGGATGGTCGGCGCGCAGAACTGGAGCGAGCTGGCCAAGTCGCTGCTGAAGATCTCCGCGCTGCTCGGCATCGCCGGCTGGCAGCTGTACTACGCCGCGCCACGGCTGATCGCACTGCAGCGCACCGACATCTTCAACGCCATCGGTGGCGCCTTTTCGCTGACCTTCGATCTGGCGTTTTCGCTGCTGCTGGTGTTCGTGCTGTTCTCCTTCATCGACATCCCGCTGCAGCGCTTCTTCTTCCTCAAGAAAATGCGCATGACCAAACAGGAGCGCAAGGAAGAGCACAAGAACCAGGAAGGCCGGCCCGAGGTGAAGGCGCGCATCAAGCAGCTGCAGCGCCAGCTCGCGCAGCGGCAGATCACCAAGGTGATCAAGGAGGCCGACGTGGTGATCGTCAACCCGACCCACTATGCCGTGGCGCTCAAGTACGACCCGAAAAAGGCCGAAACGCCGTTCGTAATCGCCCGCGGCGTCGACGAGATGGCGCTGTACATCCGCAAGATGGCCCAGGCCAACGCGCTGGAAGTGATCGAGCTGCCGCCGCTGGCCCGCGCCATCTACTACAGCACCCAGGTCAATCAGCAGATCCCGGCACCGCTCTACACCGCGGTAGCCCACGTGCTGACCTACATCCTCCAGCTCAAGGCCTGGAAGCAGGGTCGGCGCCAGGGCAAACCGGCGCTGGCCAGCAACATCCACATCCCCGAAGAACTGTTCAACCGAGCACGCTCATGAGCCTGATCCAGAAACTCACGCCCACCTTCAGCAGCGGTCGGATCGGCATTCCGCTGATCATCCTGTCGATCCTGGCGATGATCATCCTGCCGCTGCCGCCGCAGCTGCTGGACATCCTGTTCACCTTCAACATCGCCATGGCGGTGCTGGTGCTGCTGGTCAGCGTGTCGTCGAAGAGCCCGCTGGATTTCTCGCTGTTCCCCACGGTGATCCTGGTCACGACGCTGATGCGTCTGACGTTAAACGTCGCCTCGACGCGCGTTGTGCTGCTCGAAGGCCATACCGGCACCGGCGCGGCGGGCAAGGTGATCGAGGCTTTCGGCGAGGTGGTGATCGGCGGCAACTTCATCGTCGGCCTGGTGGTGTTCGTGATCCTGATGATCATCAACTTCATCGTCATCACCAAGGGCGGCGAGCGCATCTCGGAAGTCACCGCGCGCTTCACCCTGGACGCCCTGCCGGGCAAGCAGATGGCCATCGACGCCGACCTCAATGCCGGCCTGCTGACCCAGGAAGACGCCAAGGCACGGCGCCAGGAGGTGGCCAAGGAAGCCGACTTCTACGGCGCGATGGACGGTGCCTCGAAGTTCGTCCGCGGCGATGCCATCGCCGGCATCCTGATCCTGCTGATCAACCTGTTCGGAGGTTTCGCCATCGGTGTGTTCGTCCACGACCTGGCCGCCGGCGAAGCCTTCAAGCAGTACGCCCTGCTGACCATCGGTGACGGCCTGGTGGCGCAGATTCCCGCGCTGCTCCTGTCCACCGCGGCGGCGATCATCGTTACCCGCATCAACGAATCCAGCGACATCACCAGCCAGGTCCAGCGCCAGCTGCTGGCCAACCCGGCTTCGCTGTACACCGTCGCCGGCATCCTCTTCGTGCTCGGCATGGTGCCGGGCATGCCGCACCTGGCGTTCCTCGGCTTCGCCGCGCTGATCGGCTTCATCGCCTGGCGCGTCTCGCTGCACGAGCCGCCGGCCGCCGGTGCCGACCTCAAGGAGATCCAGCAGCTCGGTCAGGCCATGGACAAGGAGCGCGCGCAATCGCTGGCCTGGGAAGACATTCCGCTGGTCGAGCGGCTGTCGGTGTCGCTCGGCTACAAGCTGGTCGGCCTGGTCAACGAGGCCTCCGGTGCGCCGCTGCCGGCGCGGGTGCGCGGCGTGCGCCAGACGCTGTCCGAGCACCTGGGCTTTCTGCTGCCGCAAGTGCAGATCCGCGACAGCCTCCGGCTCAAGGCGTCGCAGTACGACATCTACATCAACGGCGAAAAGATCGACGGCGCCGAGCTGCACGCCGACCGCCTGATGGCGATCCCCTCGCCGGAGCTGTACGGCGAGATCGACGGCATCCTCGGCACCGATCCGGCCTATCGCATGCAGGTGGTGTGGATCCAGCCGACGGACAAGTCCCGTGCGCTGAACCTCGGCTACCAGGTGATCGACTGCGCCAGCGTCATCGCCACGCACCTGAACAAGGTGATCCGCGAGCACCTGCCGGACCTGTTCAAGCACGACGACGTCGAGCACCTGATGCAGCGCCTGACCGTCCAGGCCCCCAAACTGGCCGAAAGCCTGAAGAACGCCCTCAGCTACACCCAGCAGATGCGTGTGTACCGTCAGCTGTTGCTGGAAGAAGTGCCGCTGCGCGACATCGAGACCATCGCCAGCACCTTGCTCGAATGCAGCGAAACCACCAAGGACCCGGTGCTGCTGGCCGCCGATGTGCGCTATGCGCTGCGCCGCAGCATCGTCGCGATGGTCGCCGGTGACCGCCGCGAACTGGGCGTGTTCGTCCTGGAAAATGCGCTGGAAAACACCCTGCTCAACGCCCTGGCAATCGCGCAGCAGGCCGGGCCGGTGAGCCTGGACAACATCCCGGTGGAGCCGAGCCTGCTCAACCAGCTGCAGAACAGCATGCCGGTGGTGAAGGAAAAACTGCGCAAGGACGGCCACCCGCCGATCCTCACGGTGATGCCGCAGCTGCGCCCGCTATTGGCGCGTTACGCGCGGGTGTTCAGTCCGGGGCTGCACGTGCTGTCGCAGAACGAGATTCCCGACCGCGTCGGTGTGAACATCCTCGGTACGCTGGGCTGAGGGCGACCAGCCGCGACAACGCAGGTCCTAGTAGACCTTGCGCCGCCGCGGCAGCTGCTGCGCGACCATGGCGGTGAATTGCGCCGACGGGCGATCGAGGGCGAAGCCCATCTCGAAGCTGTCCCGGCGCGAATCCTTGCGCGACCACTGACAGATCACCACCGCCTCGATCTGCCGCACCCGTTCACCCTGTTCCGGGACGTGCAGCACCATCTCATAACAACCGCCGACCGCCAGCGGCTGGCTGGATACCAGGCGCAACCCACCTAGCGAAAGATCGGCGACATAGCCCATCGGCTCGCCGTTCAGTCGGTTGGTGACCTGGATGCTGCTGATGTGGCGGAAGCTGAAGCGACTGTGCTGGCGCATGTCCGTTGCTCGGGCAGTGGGATCGGTGCCACGGCACGGATGCGGCTTATCGCGTCCCGCTGGCAGTGTATAGAGCCAGCAGGCGACCCGATCACGCGACGAATTAAGCCGATAGCGGCGCCAACGCCCGCCAGATGCGCCGAGCGTGACGCCGATCACCCGCCGGTTTCACCGAGCCGGCCGCTACGACTGCTCGGTATCCGGCAGCGCCTCTTCGTCGCTCACCTCTTCGGCCAATCCTGGCGGCACGTTGTAGGCGCCGCCCGGCACGTCGCTTTCGCTGCCACCGGCGACATCGCCATGCGTGGTGGTGGTTTCCGGATTCTGTTCGTGGGCATCGCCGCTCTGGTCGATGGACTCGATGCTTTCGCGGCCCTGTTCGTTCTCACTCATCACGTGCTCCTCGTTCGTCGCAGCGCCCGGCCGATCCGGGGCCCCTCTGGTCTAGGAAGGGTCGGGCCGGCGGAAGTTGCAGGGCCGGGCTGGCTTTCTGGACCAATGGCCGCTCGGCGGGGCAGCTGAACTAAACCCGCGGCCGGGCAGCCAAAACTCCACTAGAACTGCCATAGAACAGAATCATGCAACTGACTTCCCGCAGCCTGCCGATCGCCGCCACCCTCAATCCGGAGCAGGATCAGTCGTCCCGGGCGTTGTACTTCGCCCTGGTTCGCGATGTCGACCAGCACGCCCGCGACAGTGCTGCGGATCACCTGCGCCTGCAGCTCGATGCTGCCGCCGCATTGCCCTGCGACCTGCCGGAAGACCCGGCCGATCTGCACGCCTGGGTTGTGCAACGCACTGAAACGGTCGGCCGCCAGTACCAGGCGTATCTCGATCAGCGCCGGGCCGGAGGAGCACGTCGCTATTTCGCCAGCAAGGCCCATGCGCTGCACTTCCTGCGCGGGGTCGCGCCAACCAAGCTGGTCGACGGTGCCTGGCTCTATGGCCTGCTGCAGCGCTGGGACGATGCCCGTTTCACCGCGCTGATCCAGACCTATCTGGAAGAGCTCGGCGAAGGCCTGCCGGAAAAGAACCATGTGGTGCTCTACCGCAAGCTGCTGGCCAGCCAGGGCTGCGATGACTGGCAGGAGCTGGACGACGAACACTTCGTCCAGGGCGCGATTCAGCTGGCGCTGGCCGAACACGCCGAGCAGTTCCTGCCGGAGGTCATCGGCTTCAACCTGGGCTACGAACAGCTGCCGCTGCACCTGCTGATCACCGCCTACGAGCTGACCGAGCTGGGCATCGACCCCTACTACTTCACCCTGCACGTCACGGTCGACAACGCCGACAACGGCCACGCGAAAAAGGCCGTACAGGGCGTGCTGGATGCATTGCCGCAGGTAGGCGACGCCGCGGAATTCTATCGACGGGTGCGCAACGGCTACCGGCTCAACGATCTGGGCGCCAGCACCGTTTCGGTCATCGGCGACTTCGATCTGTCCCGCGAGGTGCAACGCATCTTCGAGAAGAAGGCTGCCGTCGGCCAGTTCGTGCATTCGGACTACTGCCGCTTTGAAGGCCGCACCGTCAATCAGTGGCTGGCCGAGGACGTCGAGCAGTTCCTCGCCGTGCTGGACAAGCGCGGCTGGATCAAGCGCGGCCACGACCCGCAGGAAAGTCGCTTCTGGCAACTGATTGTCGGCGAACAGGCGCCGATGTTCGGCGTCTTCAGCGCCTATGAACAGCAGATGATCCATGACTGGATCGCTGACGACTGGCAGGCCGACAGCAAGCGCAGCCCGCGCGGCGCCTTGCTGCAGCGACAGGCGCTGTTCAACGGGCGCCGTGCCGCCTCGGCACCCGCCATGCCGCAACCCGCAGAGCAGGTCGGCGGCAGCGATTTCGATGAAGAGCTGCAGCTGCTCGAGCAGCAGGTGGCACGTCTGCCCGATCGCGCCGCACGCATGCGCCTGCTGCTGCCGCTGCTGGCACCGCAGCGTCACCACAGCGCCGCCGGCCTGCTGGCCACGCGGCTGTTCAACGGACTCTTCAACTGAAGGCACCACCAAGGAAAGCGACAATGACCATGGACAATGCGCAGGACCGCGCGCTGCTGCACCTGGGCCAGGCCCTGCGCGATCGCGGCTATCACTTCATCACCCCCACGCCGCTGACCCATGAACGGGTCAATCAGCGTCCGGAAAATGCACTCGCCAACGACCTGCCAGGGGTCTTCGGCTGGAGCCGCCCGTTCCAGCACGAGCTGTTGCCACCGCCACTGTTCAGCCTGATGGATCAGGCCAACGTGCTGGAGCCCTACGGCTCGCGCTCGCGCTCCAAGGTGCGCCTGTCCAGCCTCGACGGTCAGCTGTTCCTGCATTCGGCCTTTCCCACCGAGGCCAGCGATGCGGTGTTCTTCGGTCCGGACACCTACCGCTTCGCCAGCGCCATCTGCAATCACCTGAATCAGCATGCCGGCGAGATCCGCCGCGTGGTGGACATCGGCTGCGGCTCGGGCGCCGGGGCGATTCTCACCGCACTGGCGCGGCCGCAAGCCGAAGTGCTGGCGGTGGACATCAACCCGCAAGCGCTGCGCCTGACCCGCATCAATGCGGCACTGGCTGGTGTGGACAATCTGCGCGCCGAACACAGTGACCTGCTGAGCAACGCGCAGGGCGAGTTCGATCTGGTCCTGGCCAACCCGCCTTATCTGGTCGACGCCGATCAGCGTGCCTACCGCCACGGCGGCGGCCCGCTGGGAGCTGGGCTGTCGCTGGCGATTCTCGACGCGGCACTGGGCCGGCTGGCACCAGGTGGCACGCTGCTGCTGTACACCGGGGTCGCCATGATCGACAACCAGGACCCCTTCCTGGCCGAGGTGCGCCAGCGCCTGGAGCGTACCGACCTGCAGTGGGGCTACCGTGAGATCGACCCGGACGTATTCGGCGAGGAGCTGCTTGGCGGGGCTTATACCCAGTGCGATCGCATCGCTGCCGTGGTGCTGGAAGTGACGCGGGCGACGGGGTGACCGTTCCCGCGTGGAAACGCTTCGCGGTTTTCCGCCCTACGACCGGCCAGGCGTAGGGTGGATAACGCCGCAGGCTTATCCACGCACAAGTGAGCGCGCCTATCAGACCGGCAACAGCACCAGGATCAGCGACAGGCTGATCAGCGAGCCCAGCGTCGACAGCAGCACCACCCGTGACACCCGCGAGCCCTCGCGCCCATAGAACTCGGCAAGCATGTACGGGCCGGTCCCGGTCGGCAGCGCGGCGAGCAGCAACGCCGAATAGGCCCACAGCGTCGGCAGCTCGAATACCTGAAAAGCCAGATACCAGGTGATCAACGGCTGCACTACCAGCTTCAGCCCCACCAGCGGCCACACGCCCTGCACCCTGCCTCCCGGCTGTGGCTGGGCCAGAAACAGCCCCAGCGAGACCAGCGCGCAGGGCGCTGCCGCCGCGCCCAGCAGCTTGAGCAAGGTCGCCAGCGGCACGGGCAACTGCAGACCGCTCGCCGCCCAGAGCGCACCGAGCATGGGCGCGATCACCAGCGGATTGCGCGCCAGTGCACTGCTCACCTTGCCCAGCGTGCGCGACACGCCCTGCCCGGCATGCAGTCCGGTCTCGACGCAGGCCAGGGCGATGGCGAACAGCACGCAGACCACCACGATCGAGGCGACCATCGCCGGCTGCAGCGCCTCGTCGCCGAGCACCAGCATGCACAGCGGGATCCCGACATAGCCGGTGTTGGCGTAGGACGCACCCAGCGCATCCAGGCTGGCGTCGACCAGCGGCTGCTTCTGCACCATGCGATACGCAAGGGTGAAGGCGAACACGCCGAGGCAGCCGATGGCGAACGCGGCAATAAAGCCCGGCTGCCAGAGCTGCTCCCAGGTCGAGGTGGCGACGACGCTGAACAGCAGCGCCGGCAGGCCCAGCCAGACCACGAAACGGTTGAGTTCGGAAGCGCCGGTCGGCCCCATCCGCCCGCTACGACGGCACAGGTAACCGAGCAGGATCAGCGCAAAGACGGGCAGGACGACATTGACGACCGAAAACATGGACTCTCATCTGCAAGCTGGCGGCGCGACGCAGGCCGCGACCGAAACGGCCGGCCACCATAGCAAATGCGGCGGATCGTCGCGCTCAGAGTCGACCAGGCAATACCCAGCCGACCCTGGGTTTCAGCTCAATGAAGCGACGGCGAATAGCCGTTGGGTTCGGCCCGTGCGGCAGCGAACTCGGCCTCGACGCTGCCACGCATCTGCGCAGTGCCGCCGGGGAAGCCGCTGCGGTCGCTGTAGTCCCACTCCACCGACGGCACCTGCTCGGCATCCAGGGCCTTGGCGCAGCTCAGGTCCAGCGCGGTGATACCGGCCACCGCGCCAGCGGCGATGGCCGCATTGGCCTGCTCGTCGCCGTGCTCGATGCTCCAGCCGAGCCCGGCCAGGTCCAGCGCATCGCCGCCGATACGGCCATAGATCCAGGGCTTGGGATCATCCGCCAGCAGGATGCCGACGCCGGTGGCGATCTCGCGCAGCCCGCAGACACGGACCAACCCTTCGCTGCCGGACATGCCGATAAAACGCGCGACCTGCCGCGGCGCGACGAGCTGGACAACACCCAGACCGATACTGAACCAGCCCAGCCCCCGCGCCAGCGTGCGCGCGGAATGGTTGGGCCGGGTGACTTGACGTGGAATGCTCATGAAGTCTCCTCGCTCGATAACGTGGCTCGGCCGATCCCTACCTTAGGGATCGGCGATCTGCAGGCTTCAGGGTTTCAGAACGACCTTGATGCAGCCGTCATGCTTGTCGCGGAAGGTCTTGTACATCTCCGGCCCCTGCTCGAGGCTGACGCTGTGGGTGATGACGAAGGAGGGATCGATCTCGCCTTCCTGGATGCGCCGCAGCAGGTCGTCAGTCCAGCGATTGACGTGGGTCTGGCCCATGCGGAAGGTCAGCCCCTTGTTCATCGCCGCGCCGAACGGGATCTTGTCGATCAGCCCGCCGTAGACGCCGGGAATCGAAATGATGCCCGCCGGGCGGCAGACGTAGATCATCTCGCGCAACACGTGCGGCCGGTCGCTCTCGAGCATCAGCGCCTGCTTGGCGCGGTCGTACATGGAGTCGATCGAACGCGCGGCGTGCGCCTCCATGCCCACCGAGTCGATGCACTTCTCCGGCCCCTTGCCGCGGGTCAGCTCCTTGAGCCGTTCGAGCACGCTTTCCTCATCGAAGTTGATGGTGATGGCGCCGCCGGCGCGGGCCATCGACAGCCGCTCGGGCACGTTGTCGATGCAGATGACCTGCTCGGCACCCATCATCACCGCGCTGCGGATGGCGAACTGGCCGACCGGCCCGGCGCCCCATACCGCCACCGTGTCGGTGGGCTGGATATCGCACTGCGCCGCGGCCTGCCAGCCGGTGGGCAGGATGTCGCCGAGAAACAGTACCTGCTCGTCGGTCAGGCCGTTGGGGATTACCACCGGGCCGACGTCGGCGTAGGGCACGCGCACGTACTCGGCCTGGCCGCCGGCATAGCCGCCGGTGAGGTGGGTGTAGCCGTAGAGACCGGCCGTGGTGTGGCCGAACACCTTGTCGGCGATGTCCTTGTTGCGATTGGTGCGCTCGCACACCGAGAAATTGCCGCGCCGGCACTGGTCGCATTCGCCGCAAACGATGGTGAACGGCACCACCACGCGGTCGCCGACCTTGAGCTTCTTGTTCGCCGAACCGACCTCCATCACCTCGCCCATGAACTCGTGGCCCATGATGTCGCCGTGCTGCATGCCGGGCATGAAGCCGTCGTACAGGTGCAGGTCGGAGCCGCAGATGGCGCAGGAACTGACCTTGATGATGGCGTCGCGCGGGTCTTCGATGGAGGGATCGGGGACGTGGTCGTCGCAGCGGATGTCGTGCTTGCCGTGCCAGCGGAGGGCTCTCATGGACAATCTCCTGTCGGGTTTCGGAAACGCCGTCTCGGTGATTCTCCTTTGCTGCCTCGTAGCTCCTCTGTAGCCGGTGCGGCGCGCTGTCAGGGTTTTAGTAAGCAGCGCCGCACCAGAGTTGCCCGATTACCGACGGGCTGCATGCCCGCCGCCCTGCGGCGAGCACAACGGCAATGCGCTAGGGGCGATTGCGCGCGAGCGACGCGTAGCCGTCGCGGTAGCTGGCGAACCTCGGCTTCCAGCCCAGGGCGCGGGCGCGGGCATTGCTGCAACGCTTGCTGCCGGCGCGGCGGGTCATGCTCTGCTCGGCCCATTGGGTGACACCCAGCAGTTCACGCAGCCAGTCGACAACTTCATGCAGCGGCGCCGGATCGTCATCGACACCGAGATAGCACGATTCGAGCGCAACACCGCGGGCGTCGGTCTGCAGCAGAAAGGCCAGCAGCGCGGCGGCGTCGTCGCGATGGATGCGATTGCTGTACTGCGGCGGATCACGTTCGACCCGCAAGCCGGCCCGCACCTGGTTCTGCAACCAGGGCCGCGATGGGTCGTAAAGGCCACCCATGCGTACACAGGTCGCCGGTACGCCACAGCCCTGGGCGAGCCGTTCGGCCTCGAGCATGACCTGTCCGGTGAAACCGCCGGGCTCGGTGGGCGAGGTTTCGTCGATCCATTCGCCGTCACGCTGGGCGTATACGCCGGTGCTGGAGACGAAAAGCAAGCGGCGGGGCTGCTGACCGTGCTGCTGCAGCCAGCCGAGCACATTGCGCAACCCCTCGACATAGGCCTGGCGGTAGCCGGCCTCGTCATGTTCGGTGGCAGAGGCGGCATAGACCAGGTAGTCCAGTCCGCCGTTGGGCCAGCTGCGCGGGCAGGCCGGATCGGCGAGGTCACCCTTGATCGGCAGGATCGGCACCGGCAGCTCGGCGGCGTTGCGCCGCAGGCCGTAGACCGTCCAGCCGGCACGACTCATTTGCAGGCCAAGACGACTGCCAACGTCGCCGCAACCTGCGATCAACACACTCAGGCGCTTGCCCATGTTCCGCTCCCTCCGTTACACCCGCCAAACCGGCCGTATGCGCTGGAGTGTACCGACTTTCGCACCATCGCCGACTGGTTGGTTCTGCGCTTCGCAAAAGGCTATGCTTGCAGGCACTTTGATGGATGCTGACTATGACTCTGACCGAACTGCGCTATATCGTCACGCTTGCCCAGGAACAGCACTTCGGCCGTGCCGCCGAACGCTGTCACGTCAGCCAGCCGACCCTTTCGGTCGGGGTGAAAAAGCTCGAGGACGAGCTGGGCGTACTGATCTTCGAACGGACCAAGAGCGCGGTGCGCCTGACCCCCGTCGGCGAAGGCATCGTGACCCAGGCGCAGAAGGTGCTGGAGCAGGCGCAGAGCATTCGCGAGCTGGCTCAGGTCGGCAAGAACCAGCTGGCCGCACCGCTCAAGGTCGGCGCCATCTACACCGTCGGCCCCTACATGTTCCCGCACCTGATTCCGCAGCTGCATCGCGTGGCGCCGGACATGCCGCTGTACATCGAAGAGAACTTCACCCACATCCTGCGCGACAAGCTGCGCACCGGCGAGCTGGACGCGATCATCGTCGCGCTGCCGTTCCAGGAAGCCGACGTACTGACCAAGCCCCTCTACGACGAGCCTTTCTATGTGCTGATGCCAGCCGACCATCCGTGGACGGCGAAGGAAACCATCGACGCCGAGATGCTCAACGACAAGAGCCTGCTGCTGCTCGGCGAAGGTCACTGCTTCCGCGATCAGGTGCTCGAAGCCTGCCCGACCACCCGCAAGGGCGAGGCGCCGAGCCACACCACCGTCGAATCCAGCTCGCTGGAAACCATCCGCCACATGGTCGCCTCGGGGCTGGGCGTGTCGATCCTGCCGCTGTCGGCGGTAGAGAGCCACCACTACTCCCCCGGTGTGCTGGAGACCCGCCCGCTGACGCCGCCGGTGCCGTTCCGCACCGTGGCGATCGCCTGGCGCGCCAGCTTCCCGCGGCCCAAGGCCATCGAGATCCTCGCCGACTCGATCCGCCTGTGTTCGGTAGGCAAGCCGCCGTCGGCGAAAGCCTGAGGCCATGAGCGAACTGGCGACCGTTCCGGTCACCGCACTCAAGGGCGTCGGCGCCGCGCTGGCCGAGAAGCTCGCCAGGGTCGGCCTGGAAACCCTGCAGGACGTGCTCTTCCACCTGCCGCTGCGCTACCAGGACCGCACCCGCGTGGTGCCCATCGGTGCGTTGCGGCCGGGGCAGGATGCGGTGATCGAAGGCGTGGTGTCCGGCGCCGATATCGTCATGGGCCGCCGCCGCAGCCTGCTGGTGCGCCTGCAGGACGGCAGCGGCACGCTGAGCCTGCGCTTCTACCACTTCAGCCAGGCGCAGAAGGAAGCCATGAAGCGCGGCACCCAGCTGCGCTGCTACGGCGAAGCGCGTCCCGGGGCCTCGGGCCTGGAGATCTACCACCCGGAATACCGCGCGCTGACCGGCGAGCCGGCGCCGGTGGAACAGACCCTGACGCCGATCTACCCGACCACCGAAGGCCTGACCCAGCAGCGCCTGCGCAACCTCAGCGAGCAGGCGCTGGCGCGGCTCGGCCCGCACAGCCTGCCGGACTGGCTGCCCGCCGAGCTGGCCCGCGACTACCGGCTCGGCCCGCTGGATCAGGCCCTGCGCTACCTGCACCGGCCACCGGCTGACGCCAATCTGGAAGAACTCGCCGAAGGCCGCCACTGGGCACAGCATCGCCTGGCCTTCGAAGAGCTGCTGACCCATCAGCTGTCGCTGCAGCGCCTGCGCGAGCGGGTACGCGCCCAGCAGGCGCCGGCACTGCCAGCGGCGAAAACCCTGCCGCAGCGCTTTCTCGCCAACCTCGGTTTCAGTCCCACCGGCGCGCAGCAACGCGTCGGTGCCGAGATCGCCTATGACCTGGCCCAGGACGAGCCCATGCTGCGCCTGGTGCAGGGCGACGTCGGCGCCGGCAAGACGGTGGTCGCCGCCCTCGCCGCCCTGCAGGCACTCGAAGCCGGTTATCAGGTGGCGCTGATGGCGCCCACCGAGATCCTCGCCGAGCAGCACTTCCTCAACTTCAGCAAGTGGCTCGAACCACTCGGCATCGAGGTCGCCTGGCTCGCCGGCAAGCTCAAGGGCAAGGCCCGCGCCGCATCGCTGGAGCAGATCGCCGGCGGCTGCCCGATGGTGGTCGGCACCCACGCGCTGTTTCAGGATGAAGTGGTGTTCAAGCGCCTGGCGCTGGTGATCATCGACGAGCAGCACCGCTTCGGCGTGCAGCAGCGCCTGGCCCTGCGTCAGAAGGGCATCGACGGCAGGCTCTGCCCGCACCAGCTGATCATGACCGCCACACCCATCCCCCGCACTCTGGCGATGAGCGCCTACGCCGATCTCGACACCTCGATCCTCGACGAACTGCCGCCGGGCCGCACGCCGGTCAACACCCTGGTGATTGCCGACAGCCGCCGCCTGGAAGTGATCGAGCGCGTGCGCATCGCCTGCAACGAGGGGCGCCAGGCGTACTGGGTGTGCACGCTGATCGAGGAATCCGAGGAGCTGACCTGTCAGGCGGCGGAAACCACGTTCGAGGACCTTTGCGCGGCGCTGATCGGGCTGCGCGTGGGGCTGATCCACGGGCGCATGAAGCCGGCGGAGAAGGCCGCGGTGATGGAGCAGTTCAAGCGCGGCGAACTGCAGCTGCTGGTCGCCACCACGGTGATCGAGGTGGGCGTCGACGTGCCCAACGCCAGCCTGATGATCATCGAGAATCCGGAACGCCTGGGCCTGGCGCAGCTGCACCAGCTGCGCGGGCGGGTCGGTCGTGGCAGTGCGGCAAGTCATTGCGTGCTGCTGTACCATCCGCCGCTGTCGCAACTGGGCCGTGAGCGGCTGGCGATCATGCGCGAGACCTGCGACGGCTTCCTGATTGCCGAAAAGGATCTGGAGCTGCGTGGTCCCGGCGAGATGCTCGGCACCCGCCAGACCGGCCTGCTGCAATTCAAGGTCGCCGACCTCATGCGCGATGCCGAACTGCTGCCGGCGGTACGCGACGCCGCGCAGGAACTGCTGGCGCGCTGGCCACAACATGTCAGCCCGCTGCTCGAACGCTGGCTGCGTCATGGCCAGGAATACGGCCAGGTCTGACAACCATCCGTCGCCACAACGCCCGCGCCCGGCGGCTTCGCTATACTCGGCAGGTCACCACAACAGGTCCGCTCATGAATACTGCTGTCGACACCGAAAGCTGCTCCGAACTGCCCCTGCTGATCACCAAGCTGTTGAAAGACCTCGGTGTGAGTTACCAGATTCAGCGCGATCGCCCCAACCTTCCCGCCGCCCAGCGGGTGCAGGCCGTGCTGCTGGACGACAGCATCGGCGCCATGCTGGTGCTCTTCCCGCAGGATCACCTGCTCGACCTGGCGCGGCTCGCCGAACTCACCGGTCGCGAGCTGGCGGCGGTGAAGCCGGAGCGGCTGGCGCGCATGCTTGCCAAGCACGAGCTGACCCGCCTGCCGGGCCTGCCGCCGTTGACCAGTTCGCCCTGCCTGTACGAAGAGCAACTGCTGCAGCAACCGCGCCTGCTGGTGGAATCCGGCCAGCCGGGGCTGCTGGTGGAAGTCGCAGGTGGAGAGTTCAAGCGCATGCTGAGCAAAGCCACGGCGGGCAGCTTCGCCGTGCCGCTGAGCACCATCCGGCCCAATCTGGACCGCCCGAACGATGACCGTGCGGAAATCACCCAGGCGGTGCAGAGTTTCACCGCACGGCGCATCCAGAAGCGCCTGGAAGAAACCATCGAAATCCCGCCGCTGCCGCATACGGCGCAGAAGATCATCAAGCTGCGGGTCAACCCCGAAGCCACCGTCGACGACATCACCGGCGTGGTGGAAACCGACCCGGCACTGGCGGCGCAGGTGATCAGCTGGGCGGCCTCGCCCTACTACGCCGCGCCCGGGCGCATCCGCTCGGTGGAAGACGCCATCGTCCGCGTGCTGGGTTTCGATCTGGTGATCAACCTGGCCCTCGGTCTGGCACTGGGCAAGACCATCAGCCTGCCCAACGACAAACCGCAGGAGGCCACACCCTACTGGCAGCAGGCGATCTATACCGCGGCGGTGATCGAGGGGCTGACCCGCGCCATCCCCCGCGAGCAACGCCCTGAGCCGGGTCTGAGCTACCTGGCCGGGCTGCTGCACAACTTCGGCTATCTGGTGCTGGCGCACGTCTTCCCGCCGCATTTCTCGTTGATCTGTCGGCACCTGGAAGCCAACCCGCATCTGTCGCACAGCCATGTCGAGCAACATCTGCTGGGCATCACCCGCGAGCAGATCGGCGCCTGGCTGATGCGCCTGTGGGGCATGCCCGAGGAACTGGCGGCCGCCCTGCGCTTCCAGAACGACCCGGGCTACGACGGCGAAGACGCGGCCTATCCGAACCTGGTCTGTCTGGCGGTGCGCATGCTGCGCAACCGCGGCATCGGCAGCGGGCCGGATGCCGAAGTACCGCAGGAACTGTTCGATCGCCTGGGTATTACCCGCGAAAAAGCCAACGATGCCGTGGCCAAGGTGCTTGCCGCCGAAGCTGCGCTACGTACGCTGGCGATGCAGTTCAATACGCCACACTGACGACCGATGCCGTCGGGTCTGCGCCAAAGGCTGCAGGCCCGGCGGCAGCTCCGGATCAGGCACCCTCAAGTGCTGGCACGAAAGCTCACCCGCGCATTCACCAACCCTTCTCCGGCGCGTTCCAGGCTGACTTCCGTAACGCTCACGCCCTGGCCCTGCAGCGCGTCGAACCAGCGCAGCAGCAGCGCGTAGGAGGCCCCGGGAAGGCTCACCTGCAGGCTGCCGTCGCTGCCGTTGTCGAAGCTCTCGATCGACAGATTGCCCTGCTGCGCGCTTTCGGTGATCACCCCCTGCAGCTGCTCCGGCGCCAGGTCGACCTGATTGCTGCGCTCCATCTGCCGCGCCAGTTCGGTGTTCTGCTCCATGTAGGCGTGCAGCTCGCGCTGCGCCTGGTAATACTCGCGCGCCTCGGCGGCCTGGCGCTGCGCCGGCAGCCACAGCCAGAGGTAGAACAGCACCGCGAGCAGGAAAGCGCCGAGCAGGCTCAACGAGGTGCGCTCGCGGGGCGCCAGCCGTTGCCAGCGCTGCCACAGCGGTGAATCGGCGAGGCGCACAGCCAGTTGTTGCTTGAGATTCATCATCAGCCTCCGATCACCACGCGCGCACTGACGCCGTCACCTTCGCGACTGGCCGAGCCCAGCTGCACGCTCTGCCCCGCTTCACCCAGACGGCGACGCAGGGTTTCCAGCGTGGCGAAGTCCATCGCCTGCACCTGCAGGGCCAGATCACCACGATCCTGGTTGTAGTCGAGCTGGCCGATGGTCACCGGAATGCCGTCCTCCAGCGCCGCGGCGGCGTGGTCGAGCAGGCGCAGAAAGCCCGCCTGCCCGCCGCTGCCGCGGGCCAGGTGATCATCGAACTGCGCGCGCATGTTGACGATGCGGATGTCCTCCGGGAACAGCTCGCGATACAGCGCCAGACTGGCCTCGGCATAGGCATCACCCTGGCGCTGGAAATACCAGGCCTGACTCAGATTGAAACCCAGCTGCACCAGCAGAATCAGCCCGGCGACGGCAAACAGCGGCTTCCAGTAGCCGAGGCCGGTGTTGCCGACCTCTACGGCGAAGTCGCCCTGAGCCAGATTGACTGCCGCCGCGCGCTGGGCGACGAGAAAGGCATACGGATCATCCACTTGCCGATAGCCGTCGAGCGCCAGCGGCGGCTCGCTTTCGCTGCCCTGGGCGTGCCAGGGCGCCGGGCAGAAGGCGGAAAGCTGTGGCCAGTCTTCGCTGGCGAAAGCGAGTCGTGTCTCACCGATGCCGCCAAGCAGACCACGCGCGCCGACGAACAATAGCTGCGTGTCCTCCCGCGGGAGCAGGTCGGCATCGACATGGATCGCCACGATCAACAGACCCAGCTCGCGCAGCTGCTCCAACCAATCGGCCAGCAGCTGGCGACGGATCGCCACGACGCGCTGGCGGCCATCCGGCAGCGTTTCGCCCAGGGCCAGGTGCAGATCATCGACGTTTTCGGCAAGCAGCTCCTCGGCGGCGTAGGCCAGCGCCTGCTGCATCCAGCGCGCCTTGCGGGTCGGCAGGCTGATCGCGAAGAAGCTGCAGACTTCGGCCGGCAGGATCAGGCTGATCGCGCCACTGCCACCGCTGCAGTCGGCCAGGGGCTGCCAGCGGCCTGGGCCGTCCTTGGGCAGCCAATAGACACGCGTATCGCCATCGAGCCTGGCAGGGCTGTCGGCAGGCAGAAACAGGCAATCCATGATCTAGCGTTCTCCATCGGATGAGCGGGCCAACCGGGCAGGCTGGCCAAGATTTCGCGCGAGCACGCGCACGCTGCCGTCCTGCTCGCGTTGCAACAGGCTGACCAGCGCCAGCCGGCGATCGCCCAGGCGCACTTCGCTGGTGGCCTGGAAGAATTGACTGCCAACTGCCAGCGCAGTGCCCTGTAGCGTAGTGCCGGCCATGGCCGGCTGCGCGAGGAACGCCGCGCTGTTGCGAAACGGTGCGACACGACGCAGCTCCACCAGCGACTCGGCCGCAGCGAGGCTGAGGTTGTCGCTCAGGCTGGAAAGCACCATCGCGCTCGCCGTGTTCACGTTCAGCGGCACGTTGGGCGGCAACGCGGCGACATGGGGCGCCAGACGCTGGAAATCCTCCTCGCGCATATCCAGCAGCAGGCGCAGCTCGGACAGGTCATGCAACCGGCGCCCGGCATTGCGGTACGGCGGGTCGAGCGCGAGATAGGCGTTGTCTTCGGCACCGAATTCGCCGCTCGCCTGCTGGTCAGGATCGAGCCAGTCCAGCAGGCGCTCGGCATACGGCGCGCTGATCTGCAGGCGCAGCAGCAGCCGGCGGAACTGCTCGACCGCTGCGGGGTTAGGCTGTTGATCACGCAGCAGGTCATTGAGGTTGAAGCGCCCGGCCAGATCCTCGATACGCACCAGGATTTCGCCCTGATCGATCTCGAACGCCGGCAGCGGCTGCGCCCAGGGTTCGAGCAGATGATCGACCGCCGCGGCCTCACCACTGGCGCCCGGCTCGCCCGTCGCGCCAGCCCGCAGATCGCGAGCGAGGATGGCCTGCGCCAGCGCCTCGCCGCCCAGCGCGTAATGCCAGGCCTGGCGCGCCTGCAGCTGGTTGCTGCTGGCACGGATGCTGAGCTGCTGGCGCGCCACCATCGCCGCGCTGACCACGGTGACGATGGCCACCACCAGCAGCACGGTGATCAGCGCCACGCCGCGCTGGCGCCTCATTGCGGCAGCTCCCCTTCGAACGGCTCGGGCACGCCCTCGGCGCCGGGCAATGCCTGCTGCGTCGCCTGCTCGGCAGCATCGGGCAGGCGCAGCACACGCGTGATCCGACCGTAGCGGGCATGTTCGATGTTCAGTTCCAGCCCGACCGGCAAGCGCTCGGCAGCGTCTTGCGGACTGCCGCGGCCGAAATCGAATGGCGGCCACTCCTCGTGCCACACGGCTTCCTCGTCCAGGTAACGCAACTGCAGGCCCTGGACGTTGTCCAGCACCCGCTGCACGCGTGGCTCACTGTCGAGGTCGCGGTCGAGCACCACCCAGTAGACGCGCTCGAGGTTGTCACCCGCCAGGCGCCAGCGTACCCGCTGCAGATTGGCACGCCGCAGGCCGGTGGGATTGCGCCAGCCGGCGCGGGTCAGCTCCAGCACGGGCGCGCCATCCTCACCACCCAGCTGGCCGATAAAGGCGTTGCGCTCGTCACCGAAGCCGTCGCGAATCGGCCGCCCGATCACCTGTTGCAGGTCGCGTTCGAAGGCCCACACCGCACGGCTCAGCTCGCGCAACTGCAGCTCCTGGGCGCGCACGGCCTCATCGCTCTGCAGCACCGCTTCGAGCATGCGGTAGGTGCCGAGGCCAAGCAGCGCGAACAGGGCGATGGCA
Source organism: Pseudomonas songnenensis (assembly GCF_003696315.1). Classification (GTDB taxonomy): domain Bacteria; phylum Pseudomonadota; class Gammaproteobacteria; order Pseudomonadales; family Pseudomonadaceae; genus Stutzerimonas; species Stutzerimonas songnenensis. The sequence goes on from NZ_RFFN01000003.1 coordinate 577,499, forward strand.
ATCAGCAGTTCGAGCAGGGTGAAACCGGCGCAGTCGCGCGGGCGAGCGTTCATTGGCGCGCCACTCCCGGGCCGACCGCAATGAAGCCGGTGAGGCTGGTCACCGCTCGCTCAGACACCGAACCGCTGCGCCCGCGCGGCGTCTGCAGCGCGACCCAGACGGTGACGCGCAGCAGGCCAGGGTCGGCGCTGGCCTCGATTTCACTGAGCGTTTGCCACTTGCGGCTGCCGTAATCCAGCTCCTGGGTTTCGCGGCCGATGGCAGGCGGGGTCTGCTGCAACTGCAGTTCGCTGATGCGGTTGTCGGCGATCCAGCCGGCCAGGGTCAGTTCCTCCAGCCGTCCGGCGTTGGTCAGGCTGCGCCCGGCCGTCGTGAGCACCACCGCCGACACGCTGGCGAAGATCGCCAGTGCCACCAGCACTTCCAGCAGAGTGAAACCGCGGCCGGCCCTGGCCGAGCGTCTGCTCATCGCCTGTCCTCGATGACTTTCGCCTCAGGCAGACGGAAGCCGTCACTGGTGACCAGCCAGCCACCACCGCGCGGCTTGCGTTCGGACAGGCGCAGGCTGAACGGCGAAAGCTCGCCGCTGGAAAGGATCAGCAACTGCGGCTCCAGCCGCGGCGCGCGGCGTGCGGTTCGCTCGCCGTCTCCGGACAGCCCGGCGCGGTCGTCCTCGCGCTGGGTCGGCGCCACCAGTTCCAGCGGCGTGCCGTCCAGTTCCAGATCCAGGCGCATCCACTCCGGCACCTTGTGCACCTTGCGCCGCTCGACTTCCAGCCAGCGCGTCGCTGCCTCGTCGTAGCGCAGTACGCGATAGCCCTCGCTGTTGACCAGCAGGCCATACTCCCGGCTGTCGAGCACCGCCTCGTCGCTGAGCACGCCGATCAGCGCGGCCAGGCGGCGCGCCTCGTCACGCAGCTCGCGCGAGGTGCTCGAGCCGCCGACGCTGAGCACCGCCACGCTGACCAGAATGCCCAGCAGGACGATCACCACCAGCAGTTCGATCAGCGTAAAGGCGCGGGCGCGCTGCCGCATCGATTAGAGGTCCCAGTTACCGATGTCGGCGTTGAGCTCGCTACCGCCGGGCTTGCCGTCGGCGCCGAAGGAGTAGAGGTCGAACTGGCCCTGGGTGCCCGGCGAGAGGTACTGGTAGTCGTTGCCCCATGGGTCCTTCGGCAGGCGTTTGAGGTAACCGTCGCGGTTCCAGTTCTTCGGCTGCGGGGTGCCGGAAGGCTTCTTCACCAGTGCATCGAGCCCCTGCTGGGTGCTCGGGTAGGCGAAATTATCCAGCTTGTACATGTCCAGCGCGGCGGCGATCGCCTTGATGTCGCCCTTGGCCACGGTGACCTTGGCCTGATCCGGCCGGCTCATCACCTGCGGCACCACCAGCGCGGCAAGGATGCCGAGGATGACCACCACCACCATGATTTCGATGAGGGTGAAGCCCCCTTGCGTGCGTCGTTGCAACTTCATTGTCGTTACCCCACCAGTTGGTTGAGAGAGAGGATCGGCATCAGGATCGCCAGCACGATGACCAGCACCACAGCCCCCATGAACACCAGCATGAACGGTTCGAACAGGCCGACCAGCAGAGACACCTGGGCGGCCAGGTCGTTCTCCTGATTGCGCGCGGTTCGCGCCAGCATCTGATCCAGTTCACCGGATTTCTCGCCGCTGGCGATCATGTGCAGCATCATCGGCGGGAATTCGCCGGTGGCATCCAGCGCGCGGGTCAGGCTGCTGCCCTCGCGCACCTTCTGCGCCGCCTCCACCACCCGCTCACGGATGCGCAGGTTGGCGATCACCGCGGCAGCGATGGACAGCGCCTCCACCAGCGGCACGCCGCTCTTGGTGAGGATCGCCAGGGTCGAGGCGAAGCGCGCCGTATTGGTCGCCCGGCTCAGCCGACCGATCAGCGGTATCCGCAAGATGAACGCATGCCAGCGCAGGCGCAGCGCCGGGTCGCGCAATGCCGCACGCATGGCCATCAAGGCGGCGACGATGCCGAGCACGATCAGCCAACCCCAGTTCTTCACCACGTCGCTGGTGGCGATCAGCCCGCGGGTCAGCGCCGGCAGTTCCTGACCGGTGTTGACGAATACCTTGACCACGTCCGGCACCACGTAGCCGAGCAGCAGCACGACGATGGCCAGCGAGGCGACCATCAGGATCACCGGATAGAGCAGCGCCAGCTGGATCTTCTGCCGCGATTGCTGACGCTGGTCGGTGTAGTCGGCCAGCTGGTCGAGCACCAGCCCGAGATGGCCGGCATGCTCCCCCGCCGCCACGGTGGCGCGGTAGAGTTCGGGAAAGGCCGACGGATATTCGCGCAGCGCCGCGGCCAGGCTGTGGCCTTCCATCACGCGCGCACGCACGGCCAGCAGCATCGACTTGATCTTTGCCGAGGTGGACTGCGCCGCTGCTGCGCGCAGGGCCTCCTCGATCGGCAGCGCGGCCTGCACCAGTGTCGCCAGCTGCCGGGTCACCAACGCCAGATCGCGCGCCGACAAGCCACGACCGAAACTAAGGCCGCCGCGGCTGACGTCTTCCTTGGACTTGGCCTGCTTCACCTCCAGCGGCGCCCACTGTTTCTCGCGCAGCAACTGCCGCGCCTGACGCGGGCTGTCGGCTTCGATCAGCCCCTTCTGCTCGCGACCACGCGGGTCGAGGGCCAGGTATTCGAAGGCAGCCATCAGACCTGCCCCAACGCTGGCGACTCACGGTCACGACCGTTTCCGCACGGACACCGCACAGCCATGAGGCCCCAGCCGCCGGGCTGCAGATGCCTGTCCAGACGAATCGGAAACAACCTCATGCCCTCATTCCTCACGCGTCACCCGCAGCACTTCCTCGATGGTAGTCACGCCTTCGCGCACCTTGCGCAGGCCGTCGTCGCGGATGCTCGGGCCCAGCACCCGGGCGTGACGTAGCATGTCCTGCTCACTGGCGCGGGTGTGCACCATCGTGCGCAAGGCGTCGTCGAACAGCACCAGCTCGTAGATGCCGGTACGCCCGCGGTAACCGAGCCCGCGGCACTGCTCACAGCCTTCGGCGTGATACAGCGTCGGCGCCTCGGCCGGGCTGACGCCGAGCAGCGCACATTCGGCGGCATCAGCGACGTAGGCGCGCTTGCAGTCATTGCACAACACCCGCACGAGGCGCTGGGCCAGCACGCCAAGCAGCGACGAGGAAATCAGAAATGGCTCGACGCCCATGTCCACCAGGCGCGTGACCGCGCCGATGGCACTGTTGGTGTGCAGCGTGGAGAGCACCAGGTGGCCGGTCAGCGAGGCCTGCACCGCCATGTCGGCGGTCTCCTGATCGCGGATCTCGCCGACCATCACCACGTCCGGGTCCTGACGCAGGATGGCGCGCAGGCCGCGGGCGAAGGTCATGTCGACCTTGGTGTTGACCTGGGTCTGGCCGATGCCCTCGAGGTGGTACTCGATGGGGTCTTCGACGGTGAGGATGTTGCGGGTGCGGTCATTGAGCGTGGTCAGCGCGGCGTAGAGCGTGGTGGTCTTGCCGGAGCCGGTGGGGCCGGTGACCAGAATGATCCCGTGGGGCTTCTTCACCGCCTGCTCCAGGTGGTCGCGGTCCTGCTCGTTCATGCCCAGATGACGCAGGGTCAGGCGCCCGGCCTGCTTGTCGAGCAGACGCAACACCACCCGCTCGCCATTGGCCGAGGGCAGCGTGGAGACGCGGATGTCGACCTCGCGGCCGCCGACCCGCAGCGAGATGCGCCCGTCCTGCGGGATGCGCTTCTCGGCGATGTCCAGCTTGGCCATGACCTTGATCCGCGACACCAGCAGCGCCGCCAGCTCGCGCTTGGGCTGCACCACTTCGCGGAGGATGCCGTCGACGCGAAAGCGGATCACCAGGCGCTTCTCGAAGGTTTCGATATGGATATCCGAGGCGTTCTCGGCAATCGCTTCGCCGAGAATGGCGTTGATCAGGCGGATGATCGGCGCGTCGTCCTCCTGCTCCAGCAGGTCCTCGGTTTCCTGGATCTGATCGGCCAGGCTGGCCAGGTCGAGGTCGTTGCCCAGCCCCTCGACCATCAGCATCGCCGCCGATGAATCGTGCTGGTAGGCCGCGCCGAGCGCCTGATCGAAATCCGCCTGGGCCAGCCATTGCATCGGCAAGCGCATACCGACCACCCGCTGCGCCTCCTGTACCGCGGTCAGCGCGGCACCTTCACGCAGGCCCAGACGCAGCTCGCCGCCGCGCTCGAGCAGGATCACGCCGTGGCGGCGGGCAAAGGCGAACGGCAGGCGGCGCTGAGCCGGCTGTTCGAGCAGCGAGGTGACTTCGTTTACATCGAGTTCGGGCATCGTCCAGCTCCACCAGCGATACGCAGCGACCCGACGTCACCGCGCTCGAAACACTCCAATCGGGTCCAACCAGCCTAGTTGGACTACAAGGATTGGATGACATTTCAACGTGCGCGCGTTTTTCCTGCATATCGACTTAACCCGACACCAAGGTCGGAGACGCTTGGCACCGCTGACGAATACCCCGTCAATGGCGCGTCATTCATGATGCGGCCGTGTCGTGTGCCTGGCGCGGACGAATTGCTCGTACGCAGAGCCAAACAGGACGCAATCTGCAGCGAAGCACGGAAAACAGGCAGTCATCCTGCGACCGGCGCGTCAAATACAATCGTTTGATTGAAACAGTTGTTTGATTTTTTCAAGGCTTGCAGAATGCCGCGCCGGGCGATCGGTTTTTGCGCATCGCTTAGCGGGCTTCACCTGTTCCAAACCCCGCCCGCCAGAGCAGCGGGCGGGTGAAAAGCACGTCGGTGCGCGGTCCGCCGCAGCACCGGTCATGATCACGCAGGAGAACAACAACAATGCACATCGGTGTTCCTCTCGAAACCCACTCCGGGGAAACGCGCGTCGCCGCGACCCCGGAAACCGTCAAGAAACTGATCGGCCAAGGGCACCGGGTGACGCTGCAAAGCGGCGCCGGGTTGCTTTCCAGCGTGCCGGACAGCGCCTATGAAGCGGTCGGCGCAACCATCGGCGATGCGGCCGCGGCATTTGCCGCCGAGCTGGTGCTGAAGGTCAATGCGCCGGACGAGGCCGAACTGGCGCAGATGCAGTCCGGCAGCGTGCTGCTGGGCATGCTCAACCCGTTCGACAATGACTGCATCGCGCGCATGGCAGCCCGCGGTATCACCGCCTTCGCGCTGGAGGCCGCGCCGCGTACCTCCCGTGCGCAGAGCCTGGACGTGCTCTCCTCGCAGGCCAACATCGCCGGCTACAAGGCGGTGCTGGTCGGTGCCCATCACTACCCGCGCTTCATGCCAATGCTGATGACCGCCGCCGGTACGGTGAAGGCCGCGCGCGTGCTGATCCTCGGTGCCGGCGTCGCCGGGCTGCAGGCCATCGCCACGGCCAAGCGCCTGGGTGCGGTGGTCGAGGCTTCGGACGTGCGCCCGGCGGTGAAGGAGCAGATCGAATCGCTCGGCGCCAAGTTCGTCGACGTGCCGCTGGAGACCGACGAGGAGCGCGAATGCGCCGAAGGCGTCGGTGGCTATGCGCGGCCGATGCCGGCCTCGTGGATGGCGCGTCAGGCGCAGGCGGTGCACGAGCGTGCGCTGCAGTCGGACATCGTCATCACCACCGCGCTGATCCCGGGCCGCAAGGCGCCGACACTGCTGCAGGAAGCCACCGTCGAGCAGATGAAGCCCGGCTCGGTGATCGTCGACCTGGCGGCCGGGCATGGCGGCAACTGCCCGCTGACCGAGATTGACCAGGTGGTGGTGCGCCACGGTGTGACCATCGTCGGCCACGCCAACCTGGCGACGCTGGTCGCGGCCGACGCCTCGGCGCTGTACGCCCGCAACCTGCTGGATTTCCTCAAGCTGGCCATCGACAAGGACGGCCAGTTCCAGCTCAACCTCGAAGACGACATCGTCGCCGCGTGCCTGATGTGCCGCGACGGCCAGGTCGTGCGGACCAACGGTTAAGGGAGACGCGAACATGGATCTGATTTCAGACGGCATCTACAACCTGATCATCTTCGTGCTGGCGATCTACGTCGGCTACCACGTGGTCTGGAACGTCACCCCGGCCCTGCACACCCCGCTGATGGCGGTCACCAACGCGATCTCGGCGATCGTCATCGTCGGCGCCATGCTGGCCGCCGCGCTCACCGTCACCCCGCTGGGCAAGGCCATGGGCACGCTCGCCGTGGCGCTGGCCGCGGTCAACGTGTTCGGGGGCTTCCTGGTCACCCGTCGCATGCTGGAAATGTTCAAGAAGAAGGACCGCAGCGCGGCCAAGGCGGAGGGCAAGTAAGCCATGAGCATGAACCTGATCACCCTGCTCTATCTGGTCGCCTCGGTGTGCTTCATCCAGGCACTGAAGGGCCTTTCCCACCCCACCACCTCAAGACGCGGCAACCTGTTCGGCATGATCGGCATGGGGCTGGCCGTGCTCACCACGGTCGGCCTGATCTTCAAGCTCGGCAGCGAGCTGGCCACCGCCGGCATCGGCTACGTGATCGTCGGCCTGCTGATCGGCGGCAGCGTCGGCACCGTCATGGCCAAGCGCGTCGAGATGACCAAGATGCCCGAGCTGGTTGCCTTCATGCACAGCATGATCGGCCTGGCCGCGGTGTTCATCGCGATTGCCGCGGTGGTCGAGCCGCAGTCGCTGGGCATCGTCGAGCAGATCGGCTACGCCATTCCCGTCGGTAACCGCCTGGAACTGTTCCTCGGCGCGGCCATCGGCGCCATCACCTTCTCCGGTTCGGTGATCGCCTTCGGCAAGCTGTCCGGCAAGTACAAGTTCCGCCTGTTCCAGGGCGCTCCGGTGGTGTTCAAGGGCCAGCACATGGTCAACCTGGCCGTCGGCCTGGCGATCGTCGGTCTGGGCCTGGTCTACACCTTCACCGGCAACCTCGGCGCCTTTGCCATTCTGGTGGCGCTGGCCTTCGTCATCGGCGTGCTGATCATCATCCCCATCGGCGGTGCGGACATGCCGGTGGTGGTGTCGATGCTCAACAGCTACTCGGGCTGGGCGGCCGCCGGTATCGGCTTCTCGCTGAACAACTCGATGCTGATCATCGCCGGCTCGCTGGTAGGCTCGAGCGGCGCGATCCTCTCGTACATCATGTGCAAGGCGATGAACCGCTCGTTCTTCAACGTGATCCTCGGCGGCTTTGGCGCCGACGCCGATGCCGGCGGCCCGGCGGGCGCCCAGCTGGAGCGCAACGTGAAGTCCGGTTCGGCCGACGACGCCGCCTTCCTGCTGACCAACGCCGACACCGTGATCATCGTCCCGGGCTACGGCCTGGCGGTGGCCCGCGCGCAGCACGCGCTGATGGAACTGGCGGAGAAGCTGACGCACATGGGCGTGACCGTGAAGTACGCGATCCACCCGGTCGCCGGCCGCATGCCGGGGCACATGAACGTGCTGCTGGCCGAAGCCGAGGTGCCCTACGAGCAGGTCTTCGAGATGGAGGACATCAACTCCGAGTTCGGCCAGGCCGACGTGGTGCTGGTGCTCGGCGCCAACGACGTGGTCAACCCGGCGGCGAAGAACGATCCGAAGTCGCCCATCGCCGGCATGCCGATCCTCGAGGCGTACAAGGCCAAGACCGTCATCGTCAACAAGCGCTCCATGGCCAGCGGCTATGCGGGCCTGGACAACGAGCTGTTCTACATGGACAAGACCATGATGGTCTTCGGCGACGCCAAGAAGGTGGTCGAGGACATGGTCAAGGCCGTCGACTGATCGCCTCGCGCTGAAACGAAAAACCCCTCCCGGCCATGCCGCGAGGGGTTTTTCTTTGCCGGTCGAAGGTCAGACGCTGAAGCCGAACACCTCACCCAGGTGCCGGCGATAGCGCTCGACATCCGCCTCGATCTGCGGCCGCTTCATCACGTCGACACAGAGGAAGGTCGGCAGACCCTGCATGCCGAGGAACTCATGGGCCTTGTGAAACGGCAGGTAGACCGCATCCACGCCCTTGCCGGCGAAGAAATCGCTGGGGTCGTCGAAGGCCTGCTGCGGCGCATTCCAGGTGGCGGAGATCATGTAGCGTTTGCCCTGCAGCAGACCGCCGCTGCCGTACTTCTGCGAGGCATCGGAGCGGGTGCGGCCATCGTTGGCGTAGAGACTGCCGTGGCCGGCGGTGAACACCTCGTCCAGGTATTTCTTCACCGTCCAGGGTGCGCCCATCCACCAGCCGGGCATCTGATAGATCAGCGCATCGGCCCAGAGGATCTTCTCGACCTCCTGCTGCACGTCGTAGCCGGCATCGATCTCGGTGGTGCGCACCTCGAAGCCAGCAGCCATGAGGGTTGCGATGGCTGCCTGATGCAGCGTTGCGTTGTACTGGCCGGCGGAATGGGCGAAGGCCTTGCCGCCGTTGAGTAGCAGAATCTTCTTCATGGAATGCCTCAGCAACAGAATGGCGCGCAGCTTAGCCACCCCTGCGCACCGCTCCCAGACCGTAGCGGGCAAATGATCTTTGCGCTGCAGTCACGAATCCACCGCTGATTGGCTTCGGGTCAACCGGCTTTTGCGACCGCTGTTGTTTCTGGTCGCGACGCATAGCGCTGCGCCAGTACCGCGCAGACCATCAGCTGAATCTGGTGGAACAGCATCAACGGCAGGATCAGCGTGCCCAGCGCACCGCCAGCGAACAGCACCTGCGCCATGGGAATGCCGGTGGCCAGGCTCTTCTTCGAGCCGGCGAAGAGAATGGTGATGCGGTCTTCCAGGTCGAAGCCCAGCCAGCGCGCGACCAGCCAGGTGATTAGCAGAGCCAACGCGAGTAGCAGACAGCAGGCCAGCACCAGACCCAGCAGCTGCGGCAGCGGCACCTGCTGCCAGATGCCCTCGACCACCGCATGGCTGAACGCGGTGTAGACCACCAGCAGGATCGAGCTCTGGTCGACGTTCTTCAGCCAGCCCTTGTTGCGCGCCACCCAGTCGCCAATCCAGCGTCGCGCGATTTGCCCGGCGATGAACGGCAGCAGCAGCTGCACGACGATCTTGCCGATGGCATCCAGGGTCGAGCCGCCTTCACCCTGGGCGCCCATCAGCAGCAGCACCAGCAGCGGCGTGAGGAAGATGCCGATCAGGCTCGAAGCCGCCGCGCTGCATACCGCCGCCGGGATATTGCCGCGTGCCAGGGACGTGAAGGCGATGGCCGACTGCACCGTAGCCGGCAGGGCGCAGAGGTAGAGCATGCCCAGGTACAGCTCTGCACCGATCATCGGCGTCAGCACCGGGCGCAGCGCCAGGCCGAGCAGCGGGAACAGCACGAAGGTGCAGCTGAACACCAAAAGATGCAGGCGCCAATGGCCCATGCCGGCGAGGATCGCACTGCCCGACAGCTTGGCGCCGTGCATGAAGAACAGCAGGCCGATGGCCAGATTGGTGATCCACTCGAACACCACCACACCCTGCCCGCGCGCCGGCAGCAGCGTGGCGATGGCCACTGCGCCGAGCAGCGCGAGGGTGAAATTGTCCGGTAGCAGGCGGGGTCTGGCCATGGGAGCTCCTGATGCGTGTGGCTTGCAGCGAATGGGTCAGGAGTCTACTGTCGGCTCGAACATCCGACTAACGCCATTGGCCAGACAAATGTCGAGAAAAGGACAAACCAGCCTCGCCCAGCGCAGCATCCCGGTCATGGATGCGCTGCCGCGACCGCTGTTCGCCCGCAGCGAATCCCTGGCCGAACGGACCACTACACCACGCCACAGCCACCCCTGGGCGCAGCTGTCCTACGCCATCAGCGGCGTGCTGCGCGTGCATACCGAGCGCGGGCGCTTTCTCGCTCCGCCGCAGCGCGCCATCCTGATCCCCCCGGGTTTGCTGCACGAGGTGATCAGTTCGCCGCAGACCGAGATGCGCAGCCTGTACATCGACCAGCGCGCCGTGCCCTGGGCGCCTGCGCATTGCCAGGTGCTGGCCGTGAGCCCGTTGCTGCGCGAACTGATCCGAGCATTCGGCACGTTGCCAGTGGACTACGACGAACAGGGCGCCGACGGCCGTCTGGCCGCGGTCATCCTCGACCAGCTACGCGCCGCCCCGGAGCTCGGCTACTCGCTGCCCTGGCCCGACGATGTACGCCTGCGCGGCATCTGCGAGGCCCTGTATGAACAGCCGGACCTGTCCCTCAGCCTGGCGCAGTGGAGCGAGCAACTGCACATATCCGAGAAGACCCTGACCCGCCAGTTCCAGCGCGACACCGGCCTCAGCTTTCGCGCCTGGCGCCAGCGTTTGCGCCTGCTCAGCGCCCTGCCATTGCTGGAGCAGGGCCAAGCGGTCACCGACGTCGCCCTGGCCTGCGGCTACGACTCCACCTCGGCGTTCATCGCCGCATTCGGTCAACAGTTCGGCACTACGCCGGGTGCGCTGGCAAGGTCGCCGCGCCCGTAAGCGAACAGTTGCTCGTCGCGCGAGCAGTACAGTTACGCTCGCCATCAAACTGCACCGGCACAATTGACTTCCCCTGTGGCTGTATCAGCCGCTGGCCGCGCGCGATCCTGTCTGCCCATAACCCGCACCCGGCTTGCCGGGAAGGATCGCGCTCATGGACCGCTCTCTGACTCGTCCATACCAGGCCAGCCTCCGTAGCCGCAGCTGGCAGCCGCTGTTGCGGCTGCTGCAGCGCTGGCAACGCAACTACCGTACCCGCCAGCAACTGGCACAGCTCGATGACCGCCAGCTGGCCGATGTCGGCATCAGCCATAGCGAGCGTGCCACTGAACTGGACAAGCCGTTCTGGCGCTGAGGCGGCTCGCACTATCACGTCTGCCGATCCCCGCCTAAGCTGGTCGGTACGGCCCTGGCGGCGGGAACGCAACGCCCATGGCACGGTCTAGAGCCTCATTACTGGAGATCTGCCATGTCCCGAATCCTGCTCCCCTTCTTCGCTGCCGGCCTGCTGCTGAGCGGCGCTGCCTCGGCAGCCAGCTTCACCGCCACCACCGACATGGTGGTCGGCGGCCTGATCAACACTGTCGATGCCACCTCGGACCTCACCTCGTCCCTGCGTGACGACAAGCTGGTGCTCGACGCCCGTGACGACGCCGCACGCTTTGTCGCCAGCCGTGGCGATCTGCGCGGTGCCCACCTCGAAGCGGCGCTGCAGCACATTCGCGGCCAGCAGCCGCAATTGCAGGCCAGCGATCTGCAGCTGGCCGAGGCGATACTCGCCCTGTGACGAGCCCGGCAGCGGACGCTGCCGAAACCTGCGGATGCAACCGGGCACTGGCTCTGAGGCAGGCGTTTCGCTAGCCTTGGCGCCGTTTTTCCCGGCTACAGGTTGCCCATGCGTTCGTTTTCCATCGCCCTTCTGCTGTTCGGCTGCAGCGCCGGCTCCGCCATGGCGTTCGATGTCACCACTGCTGCCATCGTGCGTACCAGCTACGTCAGCAGTCAGCTCACCAGCGCTCCCTTCGACAACAAGCTGATCGCCGAGGCCCGTGAAGATGCGGCGGGCTTCGTGGCCAGCGAGGGGCAGCTCGTTGCGGCACGCCTGCAGGCCGCCCTGTCGCGTCTGCGCCAGGAACATCCGGAGCTTGCCGCCAGCGACCTGGAACTGGCCGAAGCGATCCTCGTCCAATAACCGCACCGCCTGCCGGTGCCACGACCCGTGAGAGATTCATCGATGAACAAGCTATTGCTCGCCGCCCCGCTGGCGCTGGCCGTCGCCGCGGGCACAGCCCAGGCGCAGACCCTCGTCGCCACCAGCAACATCGTCGTGCGTGCCCTGGACCGCAGCATCAACTTCACCTCCGACGTGACCAGCCGCATCAGTGACATGAAGGTCGTTGTCGAGGCCCGCGAAGACGCCGCCAGCTTCGTCGCCAGCGCCGGCGAGATCCGCGGTGCCCATCTGGAAGCGGCGATCGGCACCCTGCGCAGCGAGTTCCCCGCAGCGCGCAGCGCCAGCGACCTGCAACTGGCCGAAGCCATCCTCGCGCTGTGACCCGCCTCGGCGCCTGGCTGCTGGCGAGCGGCCTGAGCCTGGCCAGCATCGCGGCTCATGCCGAGCTGCGTCTGGTGCTCGACTCACGCACGCTGGACGCCGAGCAACGCGCCGCCAGCCAGGCGCTGCTGGACGAAGCCATGGCCGCACTGCCCCCGCGCCTGGTGCAGAGCCTCGATCGCGAGGTGCGCGTGCAATGGCGCGACAACCTGCCGGAACAGGCCTATGGCCGCGCCGGCGGCAAGCGCCTGGAACTCAACCGCCGCCTGCTGCCGACGCTTACCGACGGCAGCGCTGCCGAGGAAAAGACCAATCGACCCCACGGCACGGTGCGCCGTGAGCTGCTCGCCACCGTCATTCATGAAGTGGCGCATCTGTACGATCGCGCGCGCCTGTGGTCGCCGGATCAACACCTGCTGCAGGGCCATTGCCGTCAGCGCGCCAGCAATCTCGGGCAGGTCGGGCTGCCGGACGACTGCCGCGGGCAGACCGAACGCCGCTTCACCCTCAGCGATGACCCGCGCCTGCTCGATCTGGCCGGCTGGCCGCAACGGGTTGGCAAGCGCGGCCTGCGCGAACAGGACAACGCGCAGCTGGCGCGCAGTCCCGATCCGTACGAGCTGACCAGCCCGCTGGAATTCGTCGCGGTGAACCTCGAGTACTTCCTGCTCGACCCAAGCTACGCCTGCCGCCGCCCATCCCTGCACCGCTACTTCAGCGAGCACTTCGGCTGGACACCGGAGTCTGCTGACTGCACGCCGGGCTATCCCTTCCTCAACGCCGGCCGCGAGTTCGGCCGCACGCCCCTGCTCAGCCTTGACCCTGCGCGTGTCTACGAGGTCGATTACCTGTTCGCCGAAGCCAATGACGCCTGGGTCAGCCGCTGGGGGCATAGCATGCTGCGCCTGGTGATCTGCGCCCCCGGTCGCGAACCCGGTCCCGATTGCCGGCTGGATCTGGACCACCACCTAGTGTTGTCCTTCCGCGCCTTCGTCGATGACGTGCAGCTCTCCAGCTGGGACGGCCTCACCGGCGTGTACCCCTCGCGGCTGTTCATTCTGCCGCTCGGCCAGGTGATCGACGAATACACCAAGGTGGAGCTGCGCGGGCTGGCCTCGGTGCCCTTGAAACTGCACCCCGAAGAGATTCGCCAGCTAGTCGAGCGCAGCGCCGAACTGCACTGGAGCTACGACGGCGACTACTACTTCCTGTCTAACAACTGCGCGGTGGAAACCCTGAAACTGCTGCGCAGCGGCACGGCGCGCAGCGATCTGGTCGCACTGGACAGCATCATGCCCAACGGACTGCTGGAAGTGCTGATCCACCGCGGCCTGGCCGACGCCAGCGTGCTCGACGACGCCCGCGAGGCGCTGCGCCTGGGCTATCGCTTCGACTCCTACCGCGACCGCTACCAGGCCATGTTCGCCGTGCTCAAGGAACGCCTGGGCCTACCACAGCACAGTGTCGAGCAGTGGCTCGAGCTCGACGCTGCCGAACGCCAGCCATGGATCGACCGCGCCGACCTGCGTGCCGCCGCCGCCCTGCTGCTGGTCGAACAGGCCGCCCTGCGCCGCCAGCTGCTCCTGGCCCAGGACGAGCTGAAGAACCGCTACCTCGGCGGCCGCGGCCGCGACGCCAGCCTGAATAGGGCTGACGGCGCGCTGCAGGAAATCCTCGCCAGCAGCGGCTACCTCAGCCGCCCGGCCGAACTGCTCGACGGTGACGGCTACGGCCTGCCCCAAACCCGCGAATGGACCCGTCTGGAACGCGAAAGCGAACAACGCCAACTGCGCCTGAATCAGCTGACCGAAGAGCTGGACCAGGAAGTCCGGGTGCTGCTGGGCGATGAGCGGCGGGAGGAACTCGAAGCGATCGAAGTGAACCTGGCGCAGATAGGCGAGCGACTGCGCGGGTTGCATAAGGCTGGGGGTGGGTTGGAGTTGCCGTGAGAAGTTATTTACAGCAGTTATCAATTTAGCCCAAACAATTTGATTGCGGTAATCGGAAAACTGTCTCTTGCATCGGGATACAAGCTGATCATACGTCCAATCCCCGCTCTCGTTCCAAGTCGAGCAGCCGTGTAGTCGGGCCATTGGGTTGCAGACGTTCGGTGACAATCTGTGGCCAGCGATTGCGGGAGCGACGCTTGGCAATGCTGTAGGTGAACTCCTGCAGCCAGTTCATCGGGTAGAAAAACAGGTGTCCCAGATAGAGAGCCGCATCAGTCCACTCCAAGTAGTTCTTGCCCTCGTTGGCTTCTTTTTTCTCGGCAATCCTTTGCCGCCGGTAGGCAAGAAACCCGGTGGGGTTGGTATGGGCAGAAAGCATTTTCTTGACGTAGGCGTCGGACGCGCTGTGCTGGCCGTTTTCATCGAACCAGGGACCATTGTCCATATAGGCACGTAGCCATTCCCAAAAACCCTTCTGCATTTGAAGAGTTTTACCCATTGGTAAGCCGAGGCTTACCAGCAAGGCATTGTCGGGCTCGCCCAGGCGGCGTACGAGGATTTCCAGTGAGGCATTTCGCATACCCCCGGTATGTGGACCAACCATAACGAACTCGCCTGCCAGCGCCTGTATACCGTCCCAGGGGCTGTGGTACAGCTTGCCGTTGTGATCGAAATAGACTTCTCGGGTGCGGCGGTTGAAGAGTATCGGTAAGGGGAGTGGACGGCGGGTTTCCCACAGGAACGGAATAACGAACAGAGCGGCTGCTAAGATTACCCCTGTCAAAATGCCATCTGCATTTCCGCTCAGGATGAGGATGGAACACATGAGAAGCACCGTTACCCCACCAACTCCCAGTGCTCCAGTCAGCATTCCCCTGTCGGAATCCCCGCCGGTCTTGATGGCCAGATAATGCTCGGTATGTTCATCGGTAACGAACATCTCCCAAGGCTTTTCACCAGTGGGTTCATTGGCGCGCAACAGCAAATTCGGGGCCTGCCCGAAGCGGTTACGGGCTTGCTGGATTAGGTCACTTACAGCCATGCAAGCTCCTTGAGCCAGAGCACCGAGCTTTTCCGGTAACCTCACCCCCGATGAATATTGTCGTAATCATTGCCCTTGGGCGTGGCTTGGATGCCCTTGGCTTCCTGCTGGCGGTAGTAGGTTTCGATGCTTAGGTTGGGGTCGATCTTGGCCTGCAGGATGCAAGGTTGCTCTTGCCACTTATACTCACGGTTGCGCTTGATCATCTCCGCACGGCCACGTCGCTCCCAGACCCTATAAGGCATATCGCGCCAGCGGCGCCGGTCGCGTTTGCTCTGCCGATCGTGCTCGGCAGTGGTGGGGTCGAGGTGGCGGAACTGTTCGAGGATCGGCAGTTCGGGCAAGGGCTGGGTCACGTCCATATAGCGTTGCAACGTATCCCAGAACGCCAGCGCTTCTTCCAGACTCATACCCAGGGATTGGATTTTGCCGCCAAGAAACACCTCGACCGACGTGTAGCGGTGATGCAGCCAGATGGCGAAACCACTGTTGCCATGGGCGCCGGGACGGAATTCCAAGGTGGCGTCGAACTCGTAAAAGGGGGCGCTAAACGGCTCTTGGAACCGCCTGCCAACGGTCAGCATGCCAGTCTGCCGGTTAAAGCCGCTGCCATCGTGGGTGAATATGCGCAGGTAGAGGTCTTGCAAGTAATCCCAGCCGATCAGGCCCATAAAGACGCTAAAGGCCATGGCGCCGCACATCCAGAACAGGTCGGTGCCATGGAGGTCGTCTTGAAATGTAAATAAAGAAGCAATTAGCGCAACAGCAAAACCCGATCCCGTTTGTATCAAATATTGCTTGTAGCGCGGATTGTCGGCCCACATATATCGCATACTGAAGCCGATCATGACAAAAGCAAACAAAATTACGACCATTGAAAGAGCTAAGAATTCATTGAATCCATGATCGTTAAGAACCCAAGCCAAAACGACGTCTCCGGCTGATCCTAGTACAAGAATCCAACAAAACCATGGAATAAATAAAATTGACCACCATTTGAAGTATGGAATTAAAATCAACCACCTGCTGCTGTCAAAATTCCAGCGCTTTTGATTGATATATAAATCGTCTTCTTTTTTACCATCCAGGCTATTGCGCGCTGTAGGCTGTAGCTGTGCATCCACATCCTGCCAAGGCTCCAGATTGGCGTAATGTCCCCAGTGCAATTGGGTTCGGGTCGGGCCGGTACGATTGGCATCCTGCGGCCATTTATGCGGTGGCTGGGCGGGGACAGCGTTGCTGCGATAGGCCGAGTCGGCATAAGGCGCTGTCGGTGTAACGGAGGCATTCATATTTTGGCAAAATCCCTCTGGGTGATCAGCCAGTAGGCCACGTCATCGGCATTGTCGCCGTCTGTAGGCATCTGCGCTGCAAACGCTTGCCAGTTACGCGGCTTCGGCTGGGGGAGCGTGATGCGGTTATAGCCTGGGAAGGGATCGCC
Source organism: Pseudomonas songnenensis (assembly GCF_003696315.1). Taxonomy (GTDB): domain Bacteria; phylum Pseudomonadota; class Gammaproteobacteria; order Pseudomonadales; family Pseudomonadaceae; genus Stutzerimonas; species Stutzerimonas songnenensis. The sequence goes on from NZ_RFFN01000003.1 coordinate 593,892, forward strand.
TGCGTGGCAAACAGTTTCACCCAGCTGGAACTGCGCGTAGACCTTGAGGCTGTATTCGATGGCTTGCCGGTAGCGCAGCGGGTCACCCGCCGTGGGCACGGCAAACTGCGCGGGCAAGACAAAGAGCAAGCGGTTGCCAGTGAGCACCAGGGCGCCGAGTTTTTCCTTGGGGATCGGCTTGTAACGGTAGGTCCAGCCTGAGGTATGACCGCGAGTGCGTAGCACTTCCTTGGCTATCAGGCGAAAGTCGAGGCCATTGCGGAACTGGCCCAGCAGCGGGGTACTCACCTCGACCACCCAGTCCAGCGGGGCCAGGTAAACGCGTGCTTCCTTTTGTACGGCTAGCAGGCGGGCCTTGTCCGCCGCGCTGGCCTTGCTCTGCCAGAACTGCAGGCGCTCGATCCGCACGCAGGGCTCACCCAGCGCGCCGAGCAGTTGCTGGTAAGCCTGCAAGGGGTCGTTCATCTGCGGCAGGCGCCGCTTGGTGCCAAAGGGGCCATGCTTGATAGCCTGTTCTACCGCGTCATCGGCCAGTAGCACGGTCCCAATAACCCCGGCCACCAGCAAGCCGACGCCCAGGCCGAGCAGCCAGGGACTGGCCAGCAGGCCAATGGTGTAGAGCGCCCAGATACCCGAGCCGCTGGCGGCGATCATATTGGCCATGGCGACATCGTCATCGCCGTCGCGCACCGCACGGTAACCATCCCAGGCAAATAACACTGCGGTTATGCCCATGGCCGCAGCCGAGCCGACGCGCGAGGCATTTAGCCAAGTGCTGCCGGTACGTTTTATCAGGTTGTCTGCCCAGAAGCCGGATGTCTGGAAACGCCCCCGTTCCCAGAACACGTGCCAGGGATTGGCCGTCCGCTTGGTATCGGTTAGCAACTTAAGGGCGACGTTGTTTGCAGCTACCCCTAGATCAGCTAAACCGCCAACTACATTTGCAAGAGAGCGCCAATGTTCTCCGTTTTGATAAAAAATCCGAGCCGCAACCGTATTCGAAAATAAGCTATAGCCTGCACAAATAGTCGCCAGCACAGGCAGCGCCTTGCTATTGGCGAGGGTTTTAGCAGTGCTCAGGTGAGCCGCGCTGGTGCGCCATTGTTTGTAGTCGGCCACCAATGGGTCGTTGGCCTCGGCGGCCACCACCATCACTTGGCCCAGGTCTTTGCGGGCAAAGTTCAGACGCTCGGCCAGCTTGCCGCTGCTGGTGGCGAGTACCTGACCATTCTTCTTCTCCAGGCTGGCATAGAGGTAGTTGTCACGGGTCAGGGACGCACGCTCGGCGGCGGTGATGCCGAAGCTGAAACCATCGCCATGCACGCCCAGCACCACCATATTCTTGGCCAGGGCTTCGCCTTGGGGCAGGAGTTTCAGCCCCTTGGCCTGGCTATGCAGTTTTTTCAGCACATCGAAGGTGGGGGCGAAGCTGCGGTGCAGTTGCACCTGAGTAACGCTATTGCTTTCGCTGATACGTTTGACCGCGAGCACGCTGGCGGTGGCCACATGGTTGAGCAATTCGTCCAGGGCTGCAGCCAGGTTTTGCCCGGCATAGGCGGTGTTAAGAAAACTCAGTGCGCTTAGGCCCAAGCGCTCAGGCTTGACGGCAAGGCCGCCTTCCGCCAGTGCCTGCAGGCGCTTGGCGGCTTCTGGTAATTCCCCCTGAGCATCGGCCAGCAAACCTTTGGTCAATGCATGGGTAGCCTCGATCAGTTGGCGGCTGAGTTTGTCAACGGCAGCGCTGGCTTTCAGGTCTTGCGCTTCGATGCAGCGCGGGTCGCAGCCTTTGGGTGAGCGGTTGAGCACTTCCAGCAGTTCGGCTAGCTGGGCATAGGGCTCCAGCAGGCGTTCATCACGGCTGTGGAGAAAGTCGTTCCATACCGCCGGCAACCGTTCGACCAGCCTGAGCATACGTTCCTGCTGGCGGTAGAGCTGTTCGCGGGCTTGCTCGCGCTCGCTGTGCAGGGTGGCTTTCTTCAGCGCCGCTATGTCGATATGGCTTTTGAATTCCTGCAACGGGCCATCTGCGGGCATGACCTCTTGGTAAAGTACCTCGGCATAACGGCCAAAGGGTTGGTGCGCAACCAATGCATTGAGGGTTTGCAACAGCTCAGCACACAATCTCGACTGAGCGACCGCATGGCGCAGGGCAAAAATGGGGTCGTCGAGCATTATCCCGACCAATTGCGGATGGCCGCGCAACTGGTATTCGGAGAGCAAGTCTTTATTGGCGGGGAGTGCCGGCAGTGGCTCGGGTGGAGTGCTGTTGATAAAGCCGGCCAGTTCCTTTTGGCGTTGCTCAAGCTGCTTGACCAACGATGTTGCGGGTAATTCAGTGAGGCCGGCATTGAATAGCAGAGGGTCTTCCAGCAGGGTTTCAAGGTGCAGCTCACGGGCGCACATGCCTTTGCTAATGCGGGTGATCTGAATAATTGGCATCGCTTGCGTGGCTTTCCATTGCTCTGGGCCTACCACGGCGGCAGCCCAGGCCGGCGCAATGTTCTGGCAGCGTTGCTTGACCCGCGCAGAGCTGGCTTCCAGCCACTCGATGTACTCCCAGGTCCAAGGCAGTTCGCTGTAGGCCATGGCTAGCTGGTCACCGACAAAACGGCCTTGTAACAACATGGGTACAAGAATCAGATGCTGCTTGGCACCAACAGGCTTACGCCCATCTGCCTTGCCGCCACTTTTTGCAGTTTTGCGCCAGTGCGCGACATCCACCTCGAAAAGCTGACCTTTGCCGTCACTTTCCAGCTCACGCCACAGTTTACCCTGGCGAAAAACGTAAAGACGACCGGGGCGAAGTACCCCACCTTTAGGCGCCTCATCGTATTTTTCATAACCCGGTAGACGCGCCATGGGCACCACAGCAAGAAAGGTATTTTGCTGGATGTTCTCTTCTTCTTCGTGGCTGCGCATATCTGTTTCAACAACGATTTGCAGCATTCCGCCATCGCTACGCTCGATATTCAGCCCAAGCCTCGCGCGGCGGGCGTTGTCATAATCCGTGCGCTTGCGCGTGCCTTGGTTGATGGGCTGATCCTTTAGCTCGCTCATGCGTCACCGTCCGGGTTAAGCAGTTCAACTTGCCCGCCTTGCTCCGGGTCGCCCCAGACGTCCACGATCAACTGTTGCGGCCCCTTGACCCCTTTTTCTGTTGGGGCTGCTAACGGGTTCGGATTGGCAGTGCCGGGTTTCTCGCCTACCGGCGCAGTATCTGCGGGTTTGGGCAATGTCGGCGCTATGGGCGCCGCCCCCGATCCACTGCCCGGCGCTCCGCCGGAGTTGATCTTGATCACCGGCCCGACCAGGGTGGCGCCACCGCCGTCGAGCTTGATAAAGCTGCCACCAGCCTTGAAGGTCAGTTCGCTGCCGGCTTCGAGGACTACCTTCAAGCCGCTGGACAGATGAATTTCGTTGCCCGCTTCGATGAACTGCCCGGCACCGATCTTCAGGTGCTGGGTATTGCCCACGGTGAGGTGGTCGCTGGCGCGGATTTCGGTCTTGCGGTCGGCGTGGGTGGTGCGGTGTTCTTCGCCCTTGAACTCGCTATAGCTGTTGGCCTCGACGGTGTCGTGGCGCTCGTGGCCGACGCGGATCTTTTGGTCGTGCTCGATGTTCTCGTCCCAATCGCGCTGGGCGTGGAGGTAGATCTGTTCGGCGCCCTTGCGGTCTTCGATGCGCAGCTCGTTGTAGCCGCCACCACCGGGGGAGCTCAGGGTCTTGAACACCGTGCGGGTCTTGTTCGCTGGCAGGTCGTAAGGGACCTGGTGTTCCTTGTGGTACAGGCAGCCGGTCACCAGCGGTTGGTCGGGGTCGCCTTCGAGGAAGGTCACCAGCACTTCCATGCCAACGCGCGGGATCGCGATGCCGCCGTAGCGGTCGCCGGCCCAGCTTGAGCTGACGCGCAGCCAGCAGCTGGTCTTGTCGTCGGCCTGGCCTTCGCGGTCCCAGTGGAACTGGACGCGTATTCGTCCGTATTCATCGCAGTGGATTTCTTCGCCGGCGGGGCCGACCACGGCGGTCTGGCTGCCCAGCACCTTCGGTTTCGGATGGCGAAGCGCCGGGCGGAAGGGGATGGCCCAGGGGGTGGCGTTGAAGTGGTTGCGGTAGCCCTGGACGAAGCCGTCACCGGTATCGACATGACTGGTGACGGACTCCTCCAACACCTGCGGCTGCTTACCTTCATGCAGCACTTCGGTAAGCAGCCAGAGCTGGTTCCAGTCGCTGCGCAGGTGTTCGGTGAGCGGGAGGAAATGCCCGCTTGCCAGCCGCGGCTGGTCGCTTTCGCCTTCGGCCAGTTCGTAATCGTGGCGGTGGCGCTCCAGGGCGCGCTGCGACAGGTGCTTGCCGCGGGTGCGCTCGGTGAAGCGGCCAGGGTAGTCGTAGTCCTCGAGATCCGGCTGGAAATCGCTGTGGAACGCGGCCTCCATGGTCAGGCGTGGCTTCTCGAAATCGTAATCGCGGCGCGTGACCCGGCTGGTACGGGTTTCCAGGCGCAGGCCGAAGCGCTTGATCACCGGTTGGTCGGCGACCAGGCCGCTGTCCTGCTGATAGGCGGTGGCCGCGAGCCTGGGGAAGATCGTCTGGTCATCGCCAAAGACCAGCACATGGCCGCTCGCACCGTGCTGGAAGTGATAGTGAATGCCCTCTTCCTCGCACAGACGCTGGATGAAGTGCAGGTCGGTCTCGTCGTACTGCACGCAATACTCGCGCGGCGGGTAGACCACCGGGCCGAGCCCGAAGCGGTAGGCATCGGCCTGGATGCCATGTTCCTCGAGCACCTGGGCGACGATCTGCGGCACGCTGAGGTGCTGGAAAATGCGCTGGTTGGTGCGATGGGCGAGGTAGGCCAGCTGCGGCACCAGCGTGAGGCGATAGCGGGTCAGGCGCTGGCCGGATTCACCCTGGGCCGCCTGATGCACCAGCCCATGAACACCACTGCCATCCGGCGCGAAGGCGAGGAAGGCCGGGCGATGCAGCAGGCTTTCCAGATCCAGGTCGGGGCGCTCGCTGACCAGTTCCAGGTCGAAGCAATAGGGCTGACTGATGGCCTCGCGGCCCCGGAATTCGAGCACCTTGAAGTCGTGCTCGACGCCTTCGAGGGAAAGCGTGAAGTGGGCCTGGTTGGCTGGGGCGAACATCCATGTTCCTCCTGTTCAGTCCATGTATCAGCGCATGGGCGCTTGCGGAGCCCCGTTTAACACAGGCCGTCCGCTCTAGAATGCGTGGCTCGCGCATTCCGGAGCGACGTTGACGGAATCTGTTCAGTGCTTCGCAAAAAAGCGTTCGGCCAGGCGAGCCTGGCCGACGCGGGACCGCGGCGAATCAGCCGGCGATCGGGGTGCGCCAGTCGTCGGAGCCGGAGGTGCCGGATACCTCGTGGGTCCAGACGATCTTGCGATAGGTGAAGTACACGTCTTCCAGATGGGTGAAGTGCGACATGTTCGGGTCCTGGCAGTTGGGCATGCGCGACTGCACGTCGACGATCACCGCATCTTCCAGTTCGATGGTGAAGTAGTGTTCCTGAGTACCGGTGGACGAGGTGCGATACCACTCCAGACGGCACTTGTTCAGGCGCTCGCCGGACGTCAGGGCGTTGAAGATCAGCGGCGACGACTTGTCGAACACCTTGGTGATCATCAGTGGCTTGTGCACGCGCTGGCCAGTCGGCTGGCCGGACTGCGGGTCACGCGGAATGATGACCTGATGCTGGAAGGCCTGCACCAGGATCTGGTCCTCATGGCCTTCCTGGAAAATGTTGCCAACCGAGTCCTCGGTGAAGGTGCCAGCGGTGATCAGGCCTTGCTTGGTGCCTTCGAGGGACAGATACGCGGGTGTTGGCATGGGTGCTCTCCTTGTCTGAAATGAGTGCCGAATGGCCATTTCATAACAACAAGCACCATGCCATCTAATAAAAAACCTTATTTTTCAAATAGATACACAATCAACAACATACACCCAAACGGCAGGCGTGATGCCCAGCACAGAAAGCTGCGCAAGAACTTGCACAGCCGCGGCAACAACTTGCGCAACACCGCCTCAACGCGTGGCAGATCGCGCTGCGAACAGCTTACTCACAAGGTTATCCACAGGACGCCTGCGCAATAACCTGCGCAGGACCATTACTGCTGCTCAGCGTCTTGCCACTTTTCTCCAGGCAAAAAAAACCTCGAACTTCATTGGGGGAGGGGGAAGTTCGAGGTCGAATCCGGACCGCTAGGGCGGGGTCCAGAGATCTGCCAACACTTAACACAACAAGGAGCATCGAAGGGCTTTTACACCCTTCGCATGCTCTGACCGGAGCGTTGCGCGGTAAGTTCAACGCGAACGAAAAAAATTTCGTCGACTACCGACATTTTTCGGCAGCTCGATCAGTGCGCCTCGTCCCAGTTGTTGCCAACGCCTGCCTCGACCAGCAGCGGCACGTCCAGCTGGGCGGCCCCGCTCATCAGCGGGCAGATAGCTTCGCGGACCTGCTCGACCAGGTCTGCGCGCACTTCCAGCACCAATTCATCGTGGACCTGCAGGATCACCCGCGCATCCAGCCCGCTGTCCTGCAGCCAGCCGTCCACGGCGATCATGGCGCGCTTGATGATGTCCGCTGCGGTGCCCTGCATCGGCGCGTTGATCGCGGTGCGCTCGGCGCCCTTGCGCATGGCGCCGTTCTTCGAGTTGATCTCCGGCAGGTACAACCGGCGGCCGAACAGCGTCTCGACATAGCCCTGCTCGGCGGCCTGGGTGCGGGTGCGCTCCATGTAGGCGAGCACGCCGGGGTAGCGGGCGAAATAACGGTCGATGTACTCCTGCGCTTCCTTGCGGCCGACGTCGATCTGCTTGGCCAGGCCGAAGGCGCTCATACCGTAGATCAGGCCGAAGTTGATGGCCTTGGCGCTGCGTCGCTGGTCATTGCTGACCTGCTCCAGCGGCACGCCGAAGACTTCGGCGGCGGTGGCGCGGTGCACGTCCAGGTCGTTCTGGAAGGCGTGCAGCAAGCCGGCATCCTGCGCCAGGTGGGCCATGATGCGCAGCTCGATCTGCGAGTAGTCCGCCGCCAGCAGCTTATAGCCCGGCGCCGCGACGAAGGCCTGGCGAATGCGCCGCCCCTCGGCGGTGCGGATCGGGATGTTCTGCAGGTTCGGGTCGCTGGAGGACAGCCGGCCGGTGGCGGTCACCGCCTGGTGGTAGCTGGTGTGGATGCGCCCGGTGCGCGGATTGATCTGCTGCGGCAGCTTGTCGGTGTAGGTGCCCTTGAGCTTGCTCAGGCTGCGGTGCTGCATGATCACCTTGGGCAGCGGGTAATCCTGCTCGGCCAGTTCGGCCAGCACGCTTTCGGCGGTGGACGGCTGGCCGCCGGCGGTCTTGGAGATCACCGGGCAACCGAGCTTGTCGTAGAGGATCGCGCAGAGCTGCTTGGGCGAGCCGAGGTTGAACTCCTCGCCGGCGATGTCGAACGCCTCGCGTTCCAGCTGCACCAGCTTGTCGCCCAGCTCGACGCTCTGTTGGCCGAGCAGCTGTGCATCGACCAGCGCGCCGTTGCGCTCGATGCGCGCCAGCACCGGCACCAGCGGCATCTCGATCTCGGTCAGCACCTTGAGCAGCGACGGCGTCTGCTCCAGCTTGCCGAGCAGGGTCTGGTGCAGGCGCAGGGTGACGTCGGCGTCCTCGGCGGCATACGGGCCGGCCTGCTCGATGGCGATCTGGTCGAAGGTCAGCTGCTTGGCGCCCTTGCCGGCGATGTCCTCGAAGCGGATGGTGCCGCGACCGAGGTACTTGAGCGCCAGGCTGTCCATGTCGTGGCGGGTGGCGGTGGCGTCCAGCACGTAGGATTCGAGCATGGTGTCGAAGGTCATGCCGCGCATCTCGATGCCGTAGTGCATCAGCACGTTCATGTCGTACTTGCCGTGCTGGCAGATCTTGGTCTTGGCCGGGTCCTCCAGCAGCGGTTTCAGCGCGCCGAGCACGGCATCCAGCTCGAGCTGCTGCGGCACGCCCATGTAGGAATGGCGCAGCGGCACGTAAGCCGCCTGGCCCGCTTCGACAGCGAAGGACACGCCGACCAGCTCGGCGCGCTGCGCATCGAGGCTGGTGGTTTCGGTATCGAAGGCAAAGCATTCGGCCGCCTTCAGGCGCGCCAGCCAGCGCTCGAAATCGGCCTGCTCCAGCAGGGTCTCGTACTGGGCCTCGGCCTGGATCGAACAGCCTTCTGGCTGCACCTCGCAGTTCTCCCCCGCCGCCTTGGCCTCGCGCAGCAGGTCGTCGAGCCAATTCTTGAATTCCAGCTCGCGGTAGAGGGCGATCAGCGCTTCGCGGTGCGGTTCCCCGGGCATCAGGTCGCCGACCTCGACATCCAGCGGCACGTCAATCTTGATGGTCGCCAGCTCGTAGGACATGAAGGCGGCGTCGCGATGCTCCTCCAGCTTGGCGCCCAGTGACTTGGCGCCGCGGATCGGTAGCCCGGCGACCTGATCGAGATTCTCGTAGAGCCCCTTTAGCCCGCCGGGGATGCCGTTGAGCAGGCCACACGCCGTCTTCTCGCCCACCCCCGGCACGCCAGGAATGTTGTCGACCTTGTCGCCCATCAGCGCGAGGAAGTCGATGATCAGCTCCGGGCCGACGCCGAACTTGGCCTTCACGCCCTCGATGTCGTAGACGCTGCCGGTCATGGTGTTGACCAGGGTGACGTGCGGGCAGACCAGCTGGGCCATGTCCTTGTCGCCGGTGGAGATCACCACGTCACGGCCAAGTGCCGCACATTGCCGGGCCAGGGTGCCGATGACGTCGTCGGCCTCGACCCCTTCCACGCACAACAGCGGCATGCCGAGGGCGCGGACGCTGGCATGCAATGGCTCGACCTGGGAGCGCAGATCGTCGGGCATCGGCGGGCGGTGCGACTTGTAATTCTCGAACAGCGCGTCGCGGAAGGTCGGACCCTTGGCATCGAAAACCACGGCGAACGGGCTGTTCGGATACTGCCTGCGCAGGCTCAGCAACATGTTCAGCACACCCTTGACCGCCCCGGTCGGCTTGCCGGTCGAAGTGGTCAGCGGAGGCAGCGCGTGGAACGCGCGGTACAGGTAGGACGAACCGTCCACCAGGACGAGGGGGGCTTGGCTCATGAGCGGAATCAACCTTTTCGGCGGGCCCGGAGCTAGAATGCGAAGGACCACTTATCGACAAAGGGACAAGGTTACCATGCGCGCTCTCAAACACCTGATGCTGGCCAGCCTGCTGGCGTGCGCCCCTCTGGCCGGCTTCGCCCAGGAGTCGGTCGACGGCGAGCCCGACGTAACCATCCGTCAGGAAGGCGACCGTACCGTCGAGGAATATCGCGTCAACGGCTTCCTCTACGCCGTGAAAGTCACGCCCAAGCACGGCAAGCCCTACTTCCTGGTGCGGGCCGACGGCAACGACGGCAACTTCGTGCGCTCCGACCAGCCGGACATGCTGATCCCCTCCTGGAAGATCTTCAGCTGGTAGTCCATTAGTCACTGGGAGTGACAGCATGTCGGTATTCACGCCCCTGCAACGCGATGAGCTGGAAGCCTTTCTGGCACCGTACCGGCTGGGCCGGCTGCGCGATTTTCAGGGCATCGTCGCAGGCAGCGAGAACAGCAACTTCTTCATCAGCCTGGAGCAGGGCGAGTACGTCCTGACGCTGATCGAGCGCGGCCCGCGCCAGGACCTGCCGTTCTTCATCGAGCTGCTCCACGTGCTGCACCGTGCCGGCCTGCCGGTGCCCTATGCGCTGCGCACCGAACAGGGCGAGGCGCTGCGCGAGCTGGCGGAGAAGCCCGCGCTGCTGCAGCCGCGACTGCCCGGCAAGCACGTGGTCGAGCCCAACCCGCACCATTGCGCCGAAGTCGGCCGGCTGCTGGCCCGTCTGCATCTGGCCACCCGCGAACACATCCTCGAACGCGCCAGCGACCGTGGTCTGGACTGGATGCAGGAACAGGGGCCGAGCCTGGCGCTGAGCCTGTCCGAGGACCAGCTGCCGCTGTTGCGCGATGGCCTGGCAGAGATCGCCGAGCTGCGCCCGAAACTCCTCGCGCTGCCACGCGCCAACCTGCACGCCGATCTGTTCCGCGACAACGTGCTGTTCGAGGGCAGCCACCTGACCGGCGTGATCGACTTCTACAACGCCTGCTCCGGGCCGATGCTTTACGACCTGGCGATTGCCGTGAACGACTGGTGCTCGCACCCCAACGGCGAGATCGACGGTGAACGCAGCGAACCCCTGCTGGCGGCCTACTCCGCGCTGCGTCGCTTCACCCCGGCCGAAGCCGAGCTCTGGCAGCCAATGCTGCGGGTCGCCTGCGTGCGCTTCTGGCTGTCGCGGCTGATCGCGGCGCAGCGTCACGAAGGCAAGACGGACGTGCAGGTGAAAGATCCCGGCGAATTTCATCGCCTGCTCGCCGCACGCCAGCGCCCCCAGAGTGTCTTACCCTTTGCGTTCTGACGCAGCGGCCTGAAGGGTCGAAGCCACCTGACCACGACAGAACCTGGTCGATGGCTCGACCAAGCGCCAACCCGCAATGCCGCACATCACAGGTAAGATGGCGCACCTTTTTCCTGCCGTGTTCACGGCCGCTCGCCATGCGGGTGCCCTCGACACGCCATGAAGCGGCGACCCCGTAGTCTTGCAGCCCCCGGGCTCACCATCGCAATGCAGCCGATCCGGTGGCATTTCAGGGAACGACGAATGACCCAACGCAACGTAATCAACGCCTCGGTTACACCCAAAGGCAGCCTGGAAACCCTGTCGCAACGCGAAGTGCAGCAACTGAGCGAAGTCGGGTCCGGCAGCACGCACAAGCTGTTCCGCCAGTGTGCCCTGGCGATCCTCAACACCGGCACACGCATCGATAACGCCAAGACCATCCTCGAAGCCTACGAGGACTTCGAGGTGCGCATCCTGCAGCAGGATCGCGGCGTACGCCTCGAGCTGTTCAACGCGCCGGCCGACGCCTTCGTCGATGGCGAGATGATCGCCAGCACCCGCGAAATGCTCTTCAGCGCGCTGCGCGACATCGTCTATACCGAGAGCGAACTGAGCAGCGCCCGCATCGACCTGAGCACCTCCCAGGGCATCACCGACTACGTCTTCCATCTGCTGCGCAACGCCCGCACGCTGCGCCCGGGTGTCGAGCCGAGCATGGTGGTGTGCTGGGGCGGACACTCGATCAGCACCGAGGAATACAAGTACAGCAAGCGCGTCGGCCATGAACTGGGCCTGCGCAGCCTGGACGTCTGCACCGGCTGCGGGCCGGGCGTGATGAAGGGACCGATGAAGGGCGCCACCATCGCCCATGCCAAGCAGCGCCGCAACGGCAGCCGCTACCTGGGCCTGACGGAGCCGGGCATCATCGCCGCCGAGGCGCCGAACCCGATCGTCAACGAGCTGGTGATCCTGCCGGACATCGAAAAGCGCCTGGAAGCCTTCGTCCGGGTCGGCCACGGCATCATCATCTTCCCCGGCGGCGTCGGCACGGCCGAGGAATTCCTCTACCTGCTCGGCATCCTGCTGCACCCGGCCAATCGTGACGTGCCGTTCCCGGTCATCCTCACCGGGCCGAGCGATGCCGCGGACTATCTGCAGCAACTGCACGATTTCGTCGGCGCCACCCTCGGTGAGGAAGCGCAGAAGCGCTACCAGATCGTCTTCAACGACCCCACCGAAGTGGCGCGGCAGATGACCGAGGGCCTGCGTGAGGTGCGCCGCTTCCGCCGCGAACGCAACGACGCGTTCCACTTCAACTGGCTGCTGAAGATCGAGGAAGGCTTCCAGCGGCCGTTCGATCCGACCCACGAGGCGATGGCCAGTCTGCCGCTGCGCCGCGACCTGCCGCCCCACGAGCTGGCCGCCAATCTGCGCCGGGCGTTCTCCGGCATCGTCGCCGGCAACGTCAAGGACAAGGGCATTCGCCGCATCGAGCAGTACGGCCGTTACGAGATCCACGGCGATGCGGCGATCATGCAGCCGCTGGACAAGCTGCTGCAGGCTTTCGTCCAGCAGCACCGCATGAAACTGCCCGGCGGCGTGCCGTACACGCCGTGCTATCGCGTGGTGACCTGAGCGCAAGTCGCTTCGCGCGCAACAAAAAAGGCCCGGGCATCAGCCCGGGCCTTTTTTCATGAGGCCGCTTGAGCGGTCAGCCGCACTTGGAGTTGCCGCAGTTCAGGCAGGTGGCGCAGCCGTCCATCTGCACCACGGCCTGGGTGTTGCACTTGTTGCACAGCTGCGCGCCGGCCGGGAAGCCTTCGCCCGGCTCGACCGCCACCGCACCCTGGCTGGCCTCGTAGGCGGCGCGCTTCTCGGCCAGGTACTTGAGCTGGGTCTCGTCCAGCGCATGGCCTTCGAGCATGCCGATGGCGATCAGATGGCGCTCCAGCACCGCACCGATCTCGGCGACGATCGACGGCATGTAGACGCCGCCCTTCTTCAGGTAGCCGCCGCGCGGATCGAACACCGCCTTCAGTTCCTCGACCAGGAAGGTGCAGTCACCGCCCTTGCGGAACACCGCGGACATGATGCGGGTAAGCGCCACGATCCACTGGAAGTGGTCCATGTTCTTCGAGTTGATGAAGATCTCGAATGGCCGACGCTGCTCGTGCGGGGTGCCGGCGTTGAGCACGATGTCATTCACGGTGACGTACAGCGCGTGCTCGAACAGCGGTGACTTGATCTTGTAGGTCATGCCGATCAGGGTTTCCGGACGTTGCAGGCTCTCGTCCATTTCCACCACGTTAACGGCCTTGCCCGCCTTGTTATCGGTGCTGGCCGCAGCGGCCGCGGGGCGTTCGAGGGCCTCGTCGACGACCTTGAAGCCCTTGATGCGCTGGGTGATCTTTACGGTCATTGTGCAGATTCTCCTGCCGGGCGCAGCAATGGCCCGGCGCTTGTACGATTGGCAGTCCGGTTCAGTACTTGCCGTAATAGCCTTCTTTGAGGGCGTCGAACAGGTTGGCGGCGGTGTTCACCTCGCCGTCGTACTCGACTTCCTGGTTGCCCTTGAGCTCGACCACGCTGCCGTCTTCGAGGGTGAAGCGGTACAGGGTCTTCTCCAGATCGGCTTCCTTGACCAGCACGCCCTGGAAGGCCGCCGGATTGAAGCGGAAGGTGGTGCAGCCCTTGAGACCCTGGCGCCAGGCGTAGCGGTAGATGTCCTTGAACGCCTCGAACGGGTAATCGGTCGGCACGTTGGCGGTCTTGGAAATCGACGAGTCGACCCACTTCTGCGCGGCGGCCTGGATATCCACGTGCTGGGTCGGGCTGACGTCATCGGCGGTGATGAAGTAGTCCGGCAGCTTCTCGCCCGGCTCGTCGGAGCCCGGCTTGGCGCGCTCGTTGATCAACGTTCGATAGGCCAGCAGCTCGTAGCTGAACACCTCGATCTTCTCCTTGGCCTTGCGGCCCGGACGGATCAGGTTGCGCGAGTAGTGATGGGCGAAGCTCGGCTCGATGCCGTTGGAGGCGTTGTTGGCCAGGCTCAGGCTGATGGTGCCGGTAGGCGCGATCGAGCTGTGGTGGGTGAAGCGCGCGCCCTGCTCGGCCAGCGACTCGATCAGCTCCGGCGCGTACTCGGCGATCTTCTGCATGTAGCGCGAATACTTGGCGTGCAGCACGCGGCCGGCGACCTGGTCGCCGACCTTGTAACCGTCCTTGGCCATCTCCGGACGTTTGCGCAGCATCTCGGCGGTGACCTCGAAGGTCTGGCTCAGCAACGGTGCCGGGCCCTTCTCCTTGGACAGCTCCAGCGCCTGTTCCCAACCGACCAGCGCCATCTCGCGGGCGACTTCCTCGGTGAACACGCAGGCTTCCGGGCTGCCATAGCGCAGCTTGAGCAGCGTCAGTGTCGAGCCGAGGCCGAGGAAGCCCATGCCATGGCGGCGCTTGCTCTCGATCTCGTGGCGCTGCTGCTCCAGCGGCAGGCCGTTGATCTCGACGACGTTGTCCAGCATGCGGGTGAAGACGCGCACCACTTCGCGGTACTTGTCCCAGTCGAAGCGCGCATCGGCGCCGAACGGGTCGATGACGAAGTTGGTCAGGTTGATCGAGCCCAGCAGGCACGACCCGTACGGCGGCAGTGGCTGCTCACCACAGGGGTTGGTGGCGCGGATCGCTTCGCACCACCAGTTGTTGTTCAGCTGGTTGACGCGGTCGATGAGGATGAAGCCCGGCTCGGCGTAGTCGTAGGTGGACACCATGATCATGTCCCACAGATGCCGCGCCTTGACCCGACCGTAGATCTTGCAGGCCACCAGGCCGTCGTCGCGCACGATATAGCCGTCATGCACCGGCCATTCGCGCCAGAGCACATGCTCGGCGTCTGCCAGATCGAGCTCACCGGCTTCCTTGGCATGCACCGGGAAGATCAGCGGCCATTCGCCATCGGCTTCCACCGCCTGCATGAATTCGTCGGTGATCAGCAGGCTCAGGTTGAACTGGCGCAGCCGGCCATCCTCGCGCTTGGCGCGGATGAATTCGCGCACGTCCGGATGGCCTACGTCAAAGGTGCCCATCTGCGCGCCGCGGCGGCCGCCGGCCGAGCTCACGGTAAAGCACATCTTGTCGAAGATATCCATGAACGACAGCGGGCCGCTGGTGTGCGCGCCGGCACCCGAAACGAAGGAGCCGCGCGGACGCAGGGTACTGAACTCGTAGCCGATGCCGCAGCCGGCCTTGAGCGTCAGGCCGGCCTCGTGGACCTTGCCGAGAATGTCGTCCATCGAGTCGGTGATCGAACCGGAGACGGTGCAATTGATGGTCGAGGTCGCCGGCTTGTAATCCTGCGCGCCGGCGTTGGAGATGATCCGCCCGGCCGGGATGGCGCCATTGCGCAGCGCCCAGAGGAAGCGCTCGTACCAGTGCTCGCGCTGCTTGGCCGGTTCGACGTCGGCCAAGGCACGGGCGACGCGCTGCCAGGTGTCATCGACGCTCTCGTCGATGGGTGTGCCATCCTTGCTGGTGAGGCGGTATTTCTGCGCCCAGATGTCTTCGGAAGCCGCCTGCAGGGCGATGGAAGTGCTCTTGCTGTCTGCCGCGATGGGCCCGTCCGTCTTCGCCATGCGCTACGCATCCTCGTGCCGAAAGTGGGAGAAATGAGAGCTAGCACGATAGGCGAATTCGACAGGCGCCGTACATGATGCATATCAAACTAGGCAGAGCGAATGACGACCGGCGAGTGCATGCGAAGCTCGGCAGTCTTTTGTCGCTCGCCAAAACGAAAAAACCCGCCGAGAGGCGGGTTCTTTCTTCAAGGGCCGATCAATTACTTGATCTTGGCTTCCTTGTAGATCACGTGCTTGCGTACGACCGGATCGAATTTCTTGATTTCGATCTTGTCGGGGGTGGTGCGCTTGTTCTTGTCGGTGGTGTAGAAGTGGCCGGTACCGGCGCTGGACACCAAACGGATCAGGTCACGCATGATTGCTCTCCTTAAACCTTTTCGCCGCGGGCGCGCAGCTCGGACAGAACGACGTCAATGCCGCGCTTGTCGATGATGCGCATGCCTTTGGCACTCAGGCGCAGACGGACGAAGCGGTTCTCCGACTCGACCCAGAAGCGATGATGCTGCAGGTTCGGCAGGAAACGACGACGGGTTTTGTTGTTTGCGTGGGAAACGTTGTTCCCGGTTACCGGACCCTTACCGGTAACTTGACAGACTCTCGACATGCCTCAGCCCTCTAAAACCACATGCCCAACCCGGCATGGGTTGGCCGCTTGAATTCACTTGTCAGTTCGGCGCTCAGCGCCACGTTTCATGGGGGTCTTACCGGCCACGTTGCGAACGAAGATACCGGGCCCCTAGAAAAGAGCGCTGCTTTATATCAGAAACCCCCCAGAGCAACAAGCGCGGATTGTTTTTTCCGCCCGACTGCTCGCGGCGCACCGGGGCTCGACAGCATGTATGGGGGGCGCATGGCGTCGGTAGTCCCGCTCGTCGCCTCGCTCACCTATATATAAGTAGCGATTAGCTGGCAGCCGCATGCGCCTCGTCACGCAGTTGCCGACGCAGCAACTTGCCTACCGCGGTCTTCGGCAGCTCGTCGCGTATCTCAAGAAAGCTCGGCATCTTGTAGCCGGTGAGGTACTGCCGGCAATGCTCGAGCAACATCTGCTCGTTGACCCCATCGTCCTTGAGGCTGACGAAGACCTTTACCGCCTCGCCCTTGCGCGCATCCGGCACGCCCACCGCCACGCATTCACGCACGGATGGGTGCTGCATCAGCACATCCTCGATCTCGTTGGGAAAGACGTTGAAGCCGGAGACCAGGATCATGTCCTTCTTGCGGTCGACGATCTTCACGAACCCCTCGGCATCCAGCAAGGCGATATCGCCGGTCTTCAGCCAGCCCTCGGGCGTGAGCACCTTGGCCGTTTCATCCGGGCGCTGCCAGTAGCCCTGCATCACCTGCGGTCCGCGCAACCACAGCTCGCCCGGCGTTTCCGGCGCGACGTCGTTGCCCTCGTCATCCACGGTGCGCAGTTCGGTCTCGATCAGCGCCTGGCCGATATAACCCTCGCGATACGGGCTGAGCTGAGTACCGGTCGCCACCACCGGCGAGGCCTCGGTCAGGCCGAAGCCTTCGCGGATCGGTGCACCGGTGAGCGCTCGCCAGCGCCGGCCGACTTCACTGTTGAGTGGCGCGCCGCCGGAGGTCGCCCACTTGAGGTGGGAGAAATCGATGCGGTGAAACTCCGGATGATTCATCAGCCCGACAAACAGCGTATTGATGCCACTGAGCAGGCTGAACGGATGGCGCTGCATGGCGCCGATGGTTTCGTCCAGATTGCGCCCGTCACGGATGAATACGGTGTGCAGGCCCATGCCCACCGAGCTCAGGCAGTTCGTGGCAAAGGCCATGATGTGATACAGCGGCAACGGCGCGATGCGCACATCCTTTTCCGGCTCAAGCAGGCCCGGCTGGTCGAACAGCTCGATGGTCTGCAGCACGTTGGCCAGCAGATTGCGGTGGCTGAGCATCGCACCCTTGGACACGCCGGTCGTACCGCCGGTGTACTGCAACAACGCCAGGCGGTCGAGACCTGTCTCGCGCTCCACCGGCGGTTTCTGCTCGCCCAGACGCAGGGCCTGCATGAAGCGCAGCGTTCCGTCCTCCTGGCTTTCGTAGATCGGCTGTTGCAAGTCATCGACGCTGGTCAGGATGATCTGCCGCAGCGCGGTGTCCGCCTGCACCGCGCGCACCTGCGGCAGCAGGCGGTCGAGCACAAGAATCGCCCTGGCGCCGGAATCGTGGAACTGATGCCGGGCTTCGGCAGCGGTGTACTGCGGATTAGTGTTGACGATCACCAGCCCGGCCTTGAGCGCCCCGAATACGGCGATTGGATACTGCAAGCAATTGGGCAGCTGTAGCGCCAGCCGGTCACCGGGTTGCAGACCCGCGTGATACCGGAGGTAGCAGGCGAAGGCGTCGGCACGACTGCCCAGCTCGGCGTAGCTGAGGCGGTCGTCGCCGCAGGAAAATGCCGTGCGCTGCGGATGCTTCGCGCAGGCTTGAGACAGCAGGTCATGGACGTTCTGGTAGCCGCCACGGGCGAGTTCGGCAGCCACGTAGCCTTGCACGGAAGCGGACATCGACATTCTCCAAAATGAATTATTGTTTTACTGTGCGAAACTGGATGTCGAATCCGATAGTAGTAGAACGGTTTTGCCCTCGCAATGATCGCCAATGGCCGCACTGCCCGGCGTCGGGCGATCTGCTATCGTTCGCCACCGCTGCCCACTAGCCAGACAGACCGAGACCATGAGCGACGACATCGAAGACACCGGCACACCCAAGGATCGCAAGTTCGTCGAGGCCCTGGCCCGCGGGCTGGACGTGCTGCGTGCCTTCACCCATGGCTCGGTGGTGATGGGCAACCAGGACATCGCACGCATCACCGGGCTGCCAAAGCCCACCGTGTCGCGCATGACCTACACCCTGACCAAGCTGGGCTACCTCAGCTATTCCCAGCAACTGGAGAAGTACCAGCTCGACTCCGGCGTGCTGGCGCTGGGTTATGCCTACGTCTCCAACCTGCGCGTGCGTCAGCTAGCCAAGCCGTACATGGATGAGTTCGCCCGCCGCACCAACACCACCGTGGGCCTGACCTGCCGCGATCGGCTGTCGATGATCTACGTGGAAAACTGCCGCCCGGCCGAGGTCACCACCCTGCGCATGGACGCCGGCGTGCGTCTGCCCCTGGCCACCACCGCCGCCGGGCGCGCCTTTCTCGCCGCCACCCCGGAGAAGGAGCGCGAGCATCTGATGGCCGCACTGGCCGCCAAGTACGGTGATGGCTGGACTGCCATCGAGGCTTCGCTGCACGCCTCCTTCGAGGAATTCGTGCAGCACGGCTTCTGCCTGTCGCTCGGCGACTGGGACCGCAACGTGATGGCCGCCGGCGTGCCGCTGCACCTGGCCGACGGCAGCATCATGGCGCTGACCTGTGGCGCGCCGTCATTCCAGCTCAGCGAGGACACCCTGAAGAACTCGCTGGCCCACCAGCTGGAAATGCTCGCCCGCGATATCGAAAGCCTCGGCGTGTGATCGTCAGGCCCTGACGCTGGCCCAGGCGATGTCCGCGAGCAGCTCGCGGCAGTCGGCCAGTGCAGTGCGGGAACGTCCCGCCAGCCAGTTACGCGCCATGTCGTGGCAGGGTCCGATCACCACCGCGAGAAAGCAGTCGCCGGGCATCCGCCGAAAGGCTCCGCTTTCCCGATGGCGCCGCAGAATCGCTCCGACCCGCTCGCCGTGGATGCGATTGACCTCGCGCAGCCGTTCGCCCATCTCCCCCGCCTCGACCCGCCCGCGGTTGTGCAGGACGAAGCGCGCCCAATCCGGGTTCGCCACCACCCAGTCGATGTAGCTGGTGACGAACAGCCGGACGCAGGCCTCGGCATCCAGCGTCTCGATCAGCCCGGCTTCGAGCAGCGCGGCATACTCACCAATGCCTTCCAGATACAGCGCGGCGATGATCCGCTCACGATTGCCGAAGTGGTGATAGAGGCTGCCAATGCTGGCGCCGGAACGATCACGAATCATCTCGATGGTAGTCGCTTCCACGCCGAACTCGGTGAAACAGGCGAGTGCGGCCTGAAGGATTTCCTGCTTGCGGCTACTACGGGCCATCCGGCCTCCCGTCTGACTAGAATAATTTTCTAGAATTATCTTCTACCCTTCGTATACTGCACCGATCGCAGCAATCGCAGAAGCGCGGAGAACAACAAGATGGCGACGATACAGGTTGAAGAACGCACCATCGACAATGGCAATGGCCATGCCCTGTCCAGCTGCTGGTATCAGCCGAGCAGCGCGCCATATGGCGTCGTGCTGATCGCGCCGGCGATGGGCGTGCCGCAGCGCTTCTATACCGACTTCGCCACCTGGCTCGCCGAGCGCGGCTATCAGGTAGTGACCTTCGATTACCTGGGCATGGGCCGCTCGCGGCGGGTGCCGCTCCGCCAGCTGAACGTGGACATCCTCGACTGGGCGCGCCATGACTGTAGCGCGGTACTGGACAAGGCCGCCGAGGCCGCCGGTGAGCTGCCGCTGTACTGGATCGGCCACAGCGTCGGCGCGCAGATCCTGCCGCTGGTCAACGGCCATGAGCGCCTGACCCGCATCGTCACCATCGCCGCCGGCAGCGGCTACTGGCGCGAGAACAGCCCGCAGATCCGCAACAAGGCCTGGCTGCTCTGGCATGGCCTGGCGCCCGTGCTGACCGCCGTGGCCGGCTACTTCCCGGGCGGTCGTATCGGGGCGGTCGGCGACCTGCCCGCCGGGGTGATTCGCCAGTGGCGGCGCTGGTGCCTGCATCCGGACTACCTGGTCGGTGTCGAGGGCGAGCCCATGCGCCAGGCCTTCGCAGCCGTGCGCACGCCGCTGACCTCACTGTCCTTCAGCGACGACGAGATGATGTCGGCGCGCAACACCGAATCCCTGCATGGCTTCTACAGCTCGGCACCGAAAACCATGCAGCGCATCGCGCCCGCGGAAATTGGCGCCACGCGGATCGGCCACTTCGGCTTCTTCCGTCGCGGTTTCGCCGACAACCTCTGGACGCCGCGTTTGTTGCCAGAGCTGATACCAAACCAACAACAAACGGTGGTGTGAGCATACAAACACGTAAGTTTCGCAGAGCGGAACATCGCTAGTATATTTCGAAACATATGCGAGGGTTATTCACCTTGCCGGATGGCTGATCTCCGACAAAAGTGAGGATGGGCTGGTTACAGCCCTCCTCGCCAATGGAGCCTTGCCATGCACAACAACAATAACGGCTACCCCTCGAGCACCCGCGCTTGGGTCACGGTCGCCATCCTCATGCTCGCCTACGTGCTGTCCTTCGTCGATCGGCAGATCCTCAACCTGCTGGTCGAGCCGATCCGCCGCGACCTGGACATCACCGACACCCACATGAGCCTGCTGATGGGCTTCTCCTTCGCGGTGTTCTACACCATCTGCGGCGTGCCCATCGGACGCCTGGCCGACCGCAAGAGCCGCCGCGGCATCATCGCCATCGGCGTGCTGGTGTGGAGCCTGATGACCGCGCTGTGCGGTACCGCGCGGACCTTCTGGCAGTTTCTCGTGTTCCGCATCGGCGTCGGTGTCGGCGAGGCCGCACTGTCGCCCTCGGCCTATTCGCTGATCGCCGACAGCTTCCCGCCCAAGTTGCGCGGCACCGCCATGAGCGTCTATTCGATGGGCATCTACATCGGCTCCGGTCTGGCCTTTCTGCTCGGCGGGCTGGTGGTCAAGTTCGCCTCGGCCCAAGGTGATGTGGAGCTGCCGGTGCTCGGCATGGTCCGCCCCTGGCAGCTGATCTTCCTCGTGCTCGGTGCAGCCGGCGTACTGTTCACCGCCGTGCTCTTGCTGATCCGCGAGCCGTCGCGCAAGGGCGTCGGCGCCGGCGTCGAAGTGCCACTCAGCGAGGTGGCGGGCTACATCCGCCAGAACCGCCGCACCGTGCTGTGCCACAACTTCGGCTTCGCCTGCCTGGCGTTCGCCGCCTATGGCAGTTCGGCGTGGATTCCGACGTTCTTCATCCGCACCTACGGCTGGTCGGCCAGCGACGTCGGCGTGCTCTACGGCTCCGTAGTAGCGGTGGCCGGCTCGATCGGCATCATCGCCGGCGGGCGGCTGTCGGACCTGTTGCACCGCCGCGGCTATCGCGACGCGCCGCTGCGCGTGGGCATCATCTCCGCCGCGCTGACCCTGCCGCTCAATCTCGCCTACCTGGCCGGCACCGGCGAACTGGCGCTGGCGCTGATCGCCCTGCACGTCTTCACCATCGCCATGCCCTTCGGCGTCGGGCCGGCGGCGATTCAGGAAATCATGCCCAACTCCATGCGCGGCCAGGCCTCGGCGGTATACCTGTTCGTCATCACCATGGTCGGCCTCGGCATCGGCCCGACCGCGGTGGCGCTGGGCACCGATTTCGTCTTCGGCGACGACAACGCCCTGCGCTACTCGCTGCTGATCGTCACCGGCGTTGCGCTGGTCGGCGCAATTATCCTGCTAGGCATGGGGCTCAAGCATTACCGCGGCAGCCTGGACCGGCTGCAGGAATGGAAGCCTCAGGGTGCGGCGCCAGTCGGGGCAGAGGCGAAACCGGCCTGATCGGACGCGGGACGTCAGGCGCAGGGTGGATCACGCTTCAGCGATCCACCGGTGCCGCCCCAACCGCGAAGGATGTGAAACGTGCCATCCACCCTGCCAGTCCGTTCGCGTACTTGGCTCAGCGCCGGAGCCAGCAAATGCGCGGACAAGTCCTCTTCCCTAAAACAATCACCGCAACGGTATCCCTCCCACAAAAAACCCGCTCCTGAGAGCGGGTTTTTTCATGCTGCAGGCGGGACGATCAGGCCACCTGCATCAGCTTCGCATAGGCCTTCAGGTGGTGGTCGTCGTCACCGAACTGGTGGGCGATCATCACCAGGCGCTTGGCGTGGTGGGCGAGGTTGTATTCCCAGGTCATGCCGATGCCGCCGTGTAGCTGGATCGCTTCCTCGGCCACCTTGCGTGCGGCGCGGGCGCAGATGTATTTGGCGGCGGCGATGATGCGGCTGCGCTCGTCGTTGTCTTCGCCATCGGCAAAGGTCGCGGCGAGGATCGCCATGCTGGTGGCCTGCTCCAGCTCGGTCTGCATGTCCACCATGCGATGCTGCAGCACCTGGAACTTGCCGATCGGCACGCCGAACTGCTTGCGCGTCTTCAGGTAGTCAAGGGTCAGCTTGCAGGCTTCGTCCATGCTGCCCAGCGCATCGGCGCACTGCGCGGCGATGGCGCGGCCCTGCTGGTAGCGCATAGCTGAGAGCGCGTTGCCGACGTCGCCAAGCAGCGAATCAGCGCCCACCTGCACGTTGTCGAGGAACAGCTCGCAGCCCTTGCGTCCATCGATGGTCGGGTAGACGCGGCGGCTGACGCCTGGGGCGTTCGGATCGACGAGGAACAGACTGATGCCGGTTTCGTCACGGCTGTCACCAGACGTGCGCGCGGAGACGATGATCTTGCCGGCGCTGTGCCCGCCAATCACCACGGCCTTGCGCCCGGACAGGCGATAACCGCCGTCGACCGCTTCGGCTTTGGTCTGTACGTCGTGGAGGTTGTAGTGGCTCTGCGGCTCGTCGAACGCGACCGCCAGTTGCAGCGAACCGGCCGCGACCTGCGGCAGCAGATCGTCTTTCTGCGCGTCGCTGCCCAGCTGATTCAACAGCCCGCCAGCGAAGATCACCGATTGCAGATACGGCTCCAGCGTCAGACCGCGACCCAGTTCGGTCATGACCAGCATGGTTTCCACGCCGCCGCCGCCAAAGCCGCCGACGTCCTCGGAGAACGGCACCGCGGTCAGGCCCAGTTCGCCCAGCTGCGACCAGAACTCGGCGGAAAAGCCCAGCTCGGACTCGCTGAATTTCTCGCGCTGTTCGAACGGATAGGCGTCGCGCACCAGGCGCGCCGCGGTGTCTTGCAGCATTTGCTGCTCTTCAGTCAGTTTGAAGTCCATTGCGGTGCCCCCTTACAGCTCGAGAATCATCTTCGAGACGATGTTCTTCTGGATTTCGTTGGAGCCGCCGAAGATCGACAGCTTGCGCATGTTGAAGTAGTCGCCGGCCAGCGACGCGCTGTAGTCGGCGTGCAAGAGCTCACCGTCGTAGTCCAGCTGCATCTCCTCTTCGAGGAACGGCAACGCGTAGGGGCCGATGACCTTGCGCAAGAGGTGAGTGATCGCCTGGCGGATCTCGGTGCCCTTGACCTTGAGAATCGAGGACTCGGCACCGGGCACGCCGCCCTCCTTCGCCGCCGCAAGGATGCGCAGGGTGCTCATCTCGATGGCCATCAGCTGCATCTCGACCTCCGCGACCTGGGCGCGGAACAGCGGGTCTTCGAGCATGGGCTTGCCGTCGCAGACTTCCTTCATCGCGATGCGCTTGAGATGCGCCAGCACCGCCTTGGACGAGCCGATGCCGGCCAGGCCCGTGCGCTCGTGGGTCAGCAGGTACTTGGCGCAGGTCCAGCCCTGGTTTTCCTCGCCGACGAGGTTTCCCACCGGCACGCGGACATTGTCGAAGAAGACTTCGTTGACCTCGTGGTCGCCGTCCAGGGTGATGATCGGCCGCACGCTGATGCCCGGGCTCTTCATGTCGATCAGCAGGAAGCTGATGCCGCGCTGCTGCTGGGCCTCGGGGTCGGTGCGCACCAGGCAGAAGATCATGTTGGCGTGCTGACCGAGGGTGGTCCAGGTCTTCTGGCCGTTGACCACGTAGTGGTCGCCGTCACGCACGGCGCGGGTCTTGAGGCTGGCGAGGTCGGAACCGGCACCGGGCTCGGAATAGCCCTGGCACCACCAGTCTTCACCGGAGAGGATGCGCGGCAGGTAATGGTCGATCTGCTGCTGGGTGCCGAACTTGATGATCACCGGGGCGACCATGTTGACGCCGAAGGGCACGGTACGCGGCGCCCCGAAGGCGGAGCACTCCTCGTCGAAGATGTGCTTTTCCACCGGTCCCCAGGTGGTGCCGCCCAGCTCCACCGGCCAGCCCGGCGCGTACCAGCCGCGCTTGACCAGGATCTGCTGCCAGCGCTGGTGATCTTCCTTGGACATGTGCTTGCCGAGCTTGACCTTGGCGGCGATGTCCGCCGGCAGCTCGCTTTTCAGGAAGGCGCGCACTTCATCGCGGAAGGCGAGCTCTTCGGCCGTGTAGTTGACGTTCATGGGAAATTCCTCATGGTGCGTTCGGATTGCAGGCGGGTCGCTTTCATTGCCCGGCCTGCCATTCGGTGAAGGTGCGGCCTTCGGCGGCCAGTTTTTCCAGCAGTGGCGCCGGCTTCCACCAGTCGCCACAGCGGGCGTGCAGTTCCCTGACCCGCGCCAGCACGCGGTCCAGGCCAACGCTGTCGGCATAGAACATCGGCCCGCCACGGAAGGCCGGGAAGCCGTAGCCGTTGAGGTAGATGACGTCGATATCGCTGGAGCGCTGGGCGATGCCTTCTTCGAGAATCTTCGCGCCCTCGTTGACCAGCGCGAAAATGCAGCGCTCGACGATGTACTGCTCGTCCAGCGCCTTTCGCTCGATGCCCTTTTCCCGCGACGCGGCTTCCAGCATAGGCGCGAGGTCGGGATTCTCCTGCGGCGTGCGGTTGCCCGGCTCGTAGCGGTAGTAGCCGGCGCCGGTCTTCTGCCCGAGCATGCCGGCGGCGCAGAGCTTGTCGGAGACGGTGGGGAAATCCAGGTGCGCCGGCAGCGTCGCGCGCTGGCGCTTGCGGATCGCTTGGCCGATGTCGAGACCGGACAGATCGCGCATGGCAAACGGTCCCATGGCCATGCCGAAGTTGCGCAGCGCACCATCGACCTGCTGCGGCGTGGCACCTTCCTCCAGCAGGAACTCCGCCTCGCGGCCGTACTGGAAGACCATGCGGTTGCCGACGAAGCCGTCGCAGACGCCGACCACCACCGAGACCTTCTTCAGCTGCTTGCCGATCGCCATGGCGGTGGCGAGCACTTCATCGCTGGTCCGCTCGCCACGCACCACTTCCAGCAGGCGCATGACGTTGGCCGGGCTGAAGAAATGCAGGCCGACCACGTCCTCGGGGCGTTTGGTGAAGGCGGCGATGGCGTTCAAATCGAGTGACGAGGTGTTGGAGGCGAGGATCGCACCGGGTTTGCACACCGCATCCAGCTGCTCGAAGACCTGCTGCTTGACGCCCATCTCTTCGAATACGGCCTCGACCACCACGTCGGCATCGGCCAGGGCGCCGTAGTCGGTGACGCCAGCGATCAGCGCGAGGCGCTGCTCCATCACATCCTCGGTCAGGCTGCCGCGCTTGACGCTCGCCGCGTAGGTGTCGCGGGCGCGCTGCAGGCCGCGTAGCAGAGCTTCCTCATTGATCTCCAGCAGCTTCACCGGCACACCGGCATTGGCGAAGCTCAAGGCAATGCCGACACCCATGGTGCCGCCGCCGATCACCGCGGCGGCCTTGATCGACCGCGGCTTCGTATCGGATGGCAGATCGTTGATCTTGCCGGCCTGACGCTCGGCGAAGAACGAGTGGATCAGCGCGCCGCGCTGCGGTGAATTCAGGCATTCGGTGAACAACTCGCGCTCGCGCTTGAGACCTTCGGCCAGCGGCAGTCTGGTCGCGGCTTCCACCGCGGCAATGCAGCGCAGCGGCGAGAACAGCCCCGGCATGCGCTTGGCCACCTCGGCGTGCTTGGCGCGAATCAGCGCCTCGTTGTCGACGCCCTCAAGACCTTGGGTCTGCTCGCCGCTGCGGCGCGGGCCGCGCCCCTCCTCGAGCAGGCGACGCGCATAGGCCAGACCGGCCTCGATCAGATCGCCTTCGAACAGCTCGTCGACGATATGGTGCTCCAGCGCTTCTGCTGCACCGATGGGCTGGCCGCTGATGATCATCTCCAGCGCCTTCTCGACACCGGCCAGTCGGGGCAAGCGCTGGGTACCGCCGGCGCCGGGCAGCAGGCCCAGTTTCACCTCCGGCAGGCCGACCCTGGCGTCCTGTCGGGCGATGCGGTAATGACAACCCAGCGCAACTTCCAGCCCGCCACCGAGTGCGGTGCCGTGGATCACCGCGACGCTCGGCTTGTTGCAGCCTTCGATGGCCTCGATCACCTCCGGCAGGCTCGGTGCCTGTGGCGGTTTGCCGAACTCCTTGATGTCGGCGCCGGCCATGAAGGTCGGGCCTTCGCAAACCAGCACCACGGCCGTCACCTCGGGCGCCGCGTCCGCCTGTTCAAAGGCATCCAACAGGCCTTTTCGTACGGCATGGCCGAGGGCGTTGACCGGCGGGTTGTTGATCAGGATCAGAGCGATATCGCCCCGGCGTTCGAGCCGAATGACATCCGTCATGCAGGCCTCCCTTTCTGTGAAATGCTGATTGGAATTGTTATTTCACGGAACCATGTTTCGCACTGCAGAATAAATGACTCATTTCCGTGTGTCGATAGCACCGCACGGCCAGGGCATTCGGGCGAAAAGAAGGCGCAGCACCGCGCCACGCAAGGGTTGGCGGGCAACCCCGAGGCGACCGGTGGCCGCTATCAATGCAGGGAATATCGGACCAGAAGCCGGCTAGCCGCCGACGGCGTGGCGAGGGGCGCGGGCCAGAAGATCGGGGTCGATGCGCAGCAAACGTACCGTACGCTCGGTGGCCAGCGAGGCAGGTTCGGCGCCCTCGGGCAGCTCGGCCAGCAACCGCGTGACATTGAGCACCAGCGCTTCGCGGCGCAGCACACCGGCACCCAGGGCGTAGTAGGCGCTGATCACCTGACGCAGCTCCAAGGGCAGCGCCCACTGCGCCCGCAATGCCGAGCCGAAGCCGGCTGCACGCTCACGCAGGCAGCGCTGCAGCTGCGCCTCATCCAGCGCGCCGCCGCTGTCGAGCCACTCCTGCAGGCTGCGCAGGAGCGCCAGCTCGCCGATGTTCTGCAGCAATCCGGCGCTGAAGCAGAGCTCGACATCCAGCTTCAGCTGGCGCGCCAGCCAGCTCGCCAGACGCGCGGTGCGCAGTGCCTGGGCGCTGAGCTGCGCCGCCAGCTCGGCAAGGCGCGGTTCGACCAGCCGGGCGTTGTGCTGCAGGGCCAGCTCGGTCACCAGTTGCAGGGTGCGTGCCGCGCCCAGCTGCCGTTGCGCCTGCGCCAGGCTCAGACAGGGTTTCGGCGGCTGCGTCGTGCCGCTGGCGACGCTGATCAGCCGCGCCGTCACCTGCGGATCGCGGGCCAGCAGCTCCTCGAGTTGGGCGTAGTCCTGATCGCCACCCTGCAGGCGTTGCAGCGCACTCAGCACGGCCTCCAGCAGCGGTGCGCCGCGATTGTGCGGACGCATGCGTTCGAGAAAGCTGTCGAGGTCATCGACCGCGGCAAGGCGTGGCGCACCGGCGTGGCCCGCCGACCGCGGCAGCAGCTTGTCCAGCCGCTGGCGCAGGTCGTCGAGATCGTAGGGTTTGCCGAGATAGGCGGCCGGTGCGAGCGGCAGCACCGTGCGCACGCTGGCGGTATCGGTACGGGCACTGATCAGCACGCAGGGCAGGCGCTGGGTCGGACCATGACGACGCAGCTCGCGCAGGAGCTGCCGACCGTCGAGTCCATCCAGTTCGCCATCGACGATCAGCAGGCTGGGCGCCTGGCGCTGGCATGTCGCCAGGGCGGCATGGCCATCGGCCGCCGGTTGCACGCGCATGCCGGGACGCAGCTCGCGTACCAGCTGACAAAGCTGGTCCGCCCGCCACGGTTCGTTGTAGGCGACCAGTACGAAGGAGACTTGGGCCGAGACGCTCACTGCATTACTCGCTGAACAGGTCACTACAGCCTGGCCACGCGATGGCCAGGGCGACGACTGCTCCGCAAGAAATGGGCGCGCCGCTGGGGACGCGATTCTGACCGCAGGAGAACGCGACAGCCAGCCCCTGAGACCGACTGTCGCAGGGGGACGTCAGATGCCCATGCAGAGGTACTTGATCTCCAGGTAGTCCTCGATGCCGTACTTGGAGCCCTCACGGCCCAGGCCGGACGACTTGACCCCTCCAAACGGCGCCACCTCGGTGGAGATCAGCCCGGTGTTGATGCCAACCATTCCGTACTCCAGCGCCTCGGCGACGCGGAAGACTCGGCCCAGATCGCGCGCATAGAAGTAGGAGGCCAGGCCGAACTCGGTGTCGTTGGCCTTGGCGATCGCATCGGCCTCGTCCTTGAAGCGGAACAGCGGTGCCAGCGGGCCGAAGGTTTCTTCCTTGGCCACCTTGGCGCTATCCGGCACGTTCACCAGCACGGTGGGTTCGAAATAGCTGCCGCCCAGCGCATGGGCCTGGCCGCCCGCCACCAGCCGCGCGCCCTGGGCCACAGCGTCCTCGATATGCTCGCGGACCTTGGCGGCAGCGCGATCGTCGATCAGCGGACCGAGATCGGTACCCTCCTCCAGGCCATTGCCGACCCGCAGCTTGGCCACCGCCGCCTGGAATTTCTCGGCGAAGGCGTCGTAGACGCCATCCTGCACATAGATGCGGTTGACGCAGACGCAGGTCTGCCCGGCATTGCGGTACTTGGACTGCACGGCACCCTTCACCGCCTCGTCCAGGTCGGCGTCGTCGAAGACGATAAAAGGCGCGTTGCCGCCCAGCTCGAGGGAGACCTTCTTGATCCCCGGCGCGCACTGCTCCATCAGCTTGGCGCCGACCTCGGTGGAGCCGGTGAAGGAGATCTTGCGTACCTTGGGGTTGGCGGTCAGCTCGTTGCCGATGTCGCCGGCCGAGCCCGTCACGACGCTGAGCACGCCCTTGGGAATCCCGGCGCGCTCGGCCAGCTCGACCATCGCCAGCGCCGAGAACGGCGTCTGCGATGCCGGCTTGATCACCATGGTGCAGCCAGCCGCCAGCGCCGGGCCGGCCTTGCGGGTGATCATCGCCGCCGGGAAATTCCACGGGGTAATCGCCGCGGTCACGCCGATCGGCTGCTTGATGACAATGATGCGTTTGTCTTTCTGATGGCCGGGAATGGTGTCGCCGTAGATGCGCTTGGCTTCCTCGGCAAACCACTCGATAAAGGAGGCGGCATAGGCGATCTCGCCCTTGGCCTCGGCCAATGGCTTGCCCTGCTCCAGGGTCATCAGGCGGCCGAGGTCGTCCTGATTCTCCATCAGCAGCTCGAACCAGCGGCGCAACTTCTGCGAGCGCTCCTTGGCGGTCAGATCACGCCAGGCCGGAAGCGCCCGCTCGGCGGCATCAATGGCGCGGCGGGTTTCGGCGGCGCCCATCTTCGGCACCGTACCGAGAACCTCTCCGGTAGCCGGGTTGTTCACGCTGATGGTCTGGCCACTGTCGGCATCCAGCCAGGCGCCATCGATATAGGCCTGCTGGCGGAACAGCGCGGTGTCTTTGAGTTGCATGGCAGTCTCCTCGGGCATCGTAGCGGCAGGCCCGCTGCGGAAAGTTTGGCGAACGCGACGATCATCTGAACCGTCCTTCGCCGCCCGGTTCCTGCCGCCGCATTGCACTGCGAACCACCATGCTAGGACCGCAGCCGGCCGGGCGGCAAGCTCATGGCGCTTGGCATTGTTGTGCCATTGACCAGCCTGATGCCTGCGCGGCCTGTCACGCCTTGTTACCCAAACCCGGGTACGGGTCGGGGTATAGTTGCGCGCGAGCGGCACAGCCGCCGACAACCAAGGATCGATAAGGAGTTACCGTGAAAGCATTGATGACAGGCGCCGTGGCCGCCGTCCTGCTGGCCAGCACTGCCGTCCAGGCGCAGATGAAACCGGAAGAGATGGTCGAAACCCGCCAGGCCGGCTACCAGTTCATGTCGTGGAACATGGGCAAGATCAAGGCCCAGGTAGTCGACGGCAAGGAGCCCTACGACCAGGCCAAGGTGGCCGCCGCCGCCAATGCCATCGCCGCCATCGCCAACTCCGGCATGGGCAGCCTCTACAGCCCGGACACCACTACCGAGCAGCTGGGCAAGGCGACTCGTCTGAAGCCTGAGTTCTTCCAGAACCTCGACGAAGCCGGTCAGATCGGCCGCAACTTCACCGCCGCCGCCAACCAGCTCGCCAAGGTCGCCGCAGAAGGCGATCAGGCCGCGATCAAGAAGGCCTTCGGCGACGTCGGCGGCAGCTGCAAGTCCTGCCACGACAAGTTCCGCGCCGACTGATCGCGCGCAGCCAGCCGACACCTGCCGTCGGCTGGCTTACCAGTCCAGGCTGGGCGCCACCGCCGCCGGCTCAGGCCGCAGCCAATCCCCCACCGCCTGCACGCCCCAGACGCAAGCCGCACCCAGAGCGATCGCCAGAACCGCGGCGGGCAGCGAGCCGCCCCGCGCATCCTGCTGGGACGGATGCTCGCGCTGCGTCCTTCCCGCGATCATCGCCCGCACCAATGGCCGGCGCATCACCAGCGTGTAATAGATGATGGCTGCGATGTGCATGCCGATCAGCACCAGCAGCAACCACTTCGCCTGCCGATGCAGGCCGCTCAGCGCGCTGCCGGTTTGGCTGCTGACCAGCGCATGGAGCGGCCCCTGGAAGGCAATGTCGTCGGTCGCCATCAAGCCGCTGGCGACCTGGAAGCTCACCAGCAGCAACATGGCCAGTACCGAGAATGCGCCGAGCGGGTTGTGCCCGGCTTCGCGCCAATTGCCTTGCAGATAGTCCTTCACGCCGAACGTCGCGGAGAAGATGCGCGGCCAGCGGGCATACGTCGAACCGACGAAACCCCAGATCAGGCGGAACACCAGCAGCCCCAGCACCAGCAGGCCGAGCCGGCCATGCCAGGGCATCAGACTGCCGCCGATCCAGCCCGTGACAATGGCCGCGATCACCGCTCCGGCGAACAACCAGTGAAACAGCCGCAGCGGCGCATCCCAGAGTTTGATATGGCCCGACATCTCCATCCCCTTGCCATCCGAACACCCACGGCCCCCGGCCGCGACACGCAAGGGTACCAGCCGGCCCGGCCACCGGCAGCTGCGAAAAAGCCGCACCCGGGCATATCCGCCCAGCCGCACCAGCATGGACGCCCGTCAACGACATGCGTATGATTGCCCCCCGCAACGCATCCGTAGCTCAGCTGGATAGAGTACTGCCCTCCGAAGGCAGGGGTCGTGGGTTCGAATCCCGCCGGATGCGCCATATTAGATAGTCGTTTCGAGCCCCTTCGAAGCGCTCCGCAAAAGCCCGCTCGCTGCGGGCTTTTGCGTTTCTGTGGGTCCGTCAGCGATGAACGGATCGCCTGCTACACCGGCGATCTGCGCTACCAGGGTCAGGCCATTCGTATCGACGGTGGCGCGGCGATGCATTCGCTGGCCTCCACCGTACCGGC
Source organism: Pseudomonas songnenensis (assembly GCF_003696315.1). Taxonomy (GTDB): domain Bacteria; phylum Pseudomonadota; class Gammaproteobacteria; order Pseudomonadales; family Pseudomonadaceae; genus Stutzerimonas; species Stutzerimonas songnenensis. The sequence goes on from NZ_RFFN01000003.1 coordinate 625,221, forward strand.
CCTGCACGGTGGCGCCTTTGGGCAGGCGCTGGGCATGAGCATGGCCTTCACCTATTACAACCCGCTCAGGTTCCGTCGCTTCGCCGAGCAGGTGCTGGGCGAGCGCTACGAGCAGGACCGCGCGCAGTTGCGCCACGACTTCAAGCAGGTGCTCGACCGTCTGCTCGGCACCGCTTACAACGACTGGCACCGCGGGCTCTACCCCACCGAAGAAGGCTTCGGCCGTACCGATGCGTTCGGCCGCATCGCTAACAGGGTGCCAGGACGAGCTGAATCGTTTGGATGTGCAGCTGTATGGCGCGCCATCCGGCCCGCTCGATCTCGACGGCCTACCGATCGGCGTGCAGGAACTGGCGGCTACAAGGCGCCGGTCCTGTCTTGCCGGGCTGAGCCCTGCTAGCATCAATCAGGACTCCATCGCCCGACATAGGCACCCGTTTGCAGAAGATGAGCGCCACCCTGTCCTCGTCTCCCGGTTCGGTGACCCTCGATCAAGGGACTTCGCCGTTGCGGGCGCGCATCGTCGGTGACTGGACCCTCGCCCATTACGCAGCACTGCGCCGAGAGGTGCAGCGGCTCAGGGCGCGGATCGACGAGCGCAGCCAGATCGAGCTGAGCGGGCTCGGGGCGCTGGATACGGCGGGCGCCGGCCTGCTGGTGGAGCTGCTGGGGCCCGAGCGGATCGCCGCCATCGAAGCCTGGGCGCCGCAGTTGCCAGCTGAACGTCTGGCGCTGCTGCGCACGGTCGCCACCGCCCTGGACCAACCGGATGCCGCCGAGCCGCCACGCGGTTATGAGTTCGGCGATGTGCTGGCGCATATCGGCCGCACGGTCGCGGCGGTGTGGAAGCAGCAGCGCGCGCTGCTCGGCTTCATTGGCCTGACCCTGCAGACGTTGCTGCTGACGCTGCCGCGGCCGCGGCGCTGGCGGCTGACCTCACTGGCCGTACATATCGAGCAGACCGGGCTGGACGCGGTGCCGATCGTCGCGCTGCTGACCTTTCTGGTCGGCGCGGTGGTGGCCTTTCTTGGCGCGACGGTGCTCGCCGACTTCGGCGCGACCATCTACACCGTCAACCTGGTGGGCTTTTCCTTCCTGCGCGAATTCGGCGTGCTGCTGGCGGCGATCCTGCTCGCCGGGCGCAGCGCCAGCGCCTTCGCCGCGCAGATCGGCTCGATGAAATCCAACGAGGAGGTCGACGCCATCCGCACCCTCGGCCTTAGCCCGATCGAGCTGCTGGTGCTGCCGCGGGTGCTGGCGATGCTGATCACCCTGCCGATCCTGACCTTCGTCGGCATGCTCAGCGGCATCGCCGGCGGGCTGGTGGTCTGCGTGCTGGCGCTGGACATCTCGCCGACGATGTTCTTCACCATCATGGCGCGCGATATAGCCGTCAGTCATTTTCTGGTCGGGCTGGGCAAGGCGCCGGTATTCGCCTTCATCATCGCGGTGATCGGCTGCCTGGAAGGTTTCAAGGTCAGCGGCAGTGCGCAGTCGGTGGGCGAGCACACCACCTCCAGCGTGGTCCAGGCGATCTTCATGGTGATCCTGCTGGATGCCATCGCCGCGCTGTTCTTCATGGAGATGGGCTGGTGACGAGCGACGACGCGCTGATTCAGGTACGCGGGCTGGTCAACCGCTTCGGCAGCCAGACCGTGCACGACGGCCTCGACCTGGACATCCGTCGCGGCGAGATTCTCGGCGTGGTTGGCGGTTCGGGCACCGGCAAATCCGTGCTGCTGCGCAGCATCGTCGGCCTGCGCCGGCCCAATGAGGGCAGCGTCAGCGTGTTCGGCGAAAATCTGCTGGAACTGTCGGCCGAGCGCCGCTCGCAGGTGGAACGACGTTTCGGCGTACTGTTCCAGCGGGGCGCGCTGTTTACCTCGCTGAATCTGCAGGAGAACGTCGCATTGCCGCTGATCGAGCACGCCGGGCTCGAGCGCCGCGACGCCGAGCACCTGGCGCGGCTGAAGCTGGCGCTGGCCGGTCTCCCGGCCAATGCCGCGTGCAAGTATCCCGACGAGCTGTCCGGGGGCATGGTCAAGCGCGCCGCCCTGGCCCGCGCGCTGGCGCTGGACCCGGAGGTGCTGTTCCTCGACGAGCCCACCGCCGGCCTCGACCCCATCGGCGCGGCAGCCTTCGACCAGCTGATCCTGACCCTGCGCGACGCGCTGGGCCTCAGCGTGTTTCTGGTAACCCACGATCTGGATACGCTCTATACCATCTGTGATCGGGTCGCCGTGCTGTCGCGCAAGCGGGTGCTGGTGGCCGATCGCCTGGAGGTGGTGGAAGCCACCGACGACGCCTGGATCCGCGACTATTTCCATGGCCCACGTGGCCGGGCGGCGCAACAGGCTGCCGACTTGCAGGAGAACTGACATGGAAACCCGCGCCCATCACGTACTGATCGGCCTGTTCACCGTCCTGGCTGTCGGCGGCGCGCTGCTGTTCGCGCTGTGGCTGGGCAAGTCGAGCATGGACCGCGAATACAACTATTACGAGATCAGCTTCAATCGCGCGGTCAGCGGGCTGTCCAATGGCAGCTCGGTGGAGTACAGCGGCATCAAGGTCGGCGACGTCGAGGCGCTGTGGCTGGAACCGGACGACCCGCGCAAGGTGCGTGCACGCATTCGCATCTATTCCGGCACGCCGATCAAGCAGGACACCCGTGCGCGCCTGGCGCTGGCCAACATCACCGGCAGCATGATCATCCAGCTGCACAGCGGCACGCCGCAGAGCCCGCCGCTGGAAGGCAAACGCGGCGAGCCGCCGCTGATCATCGCCGACCCGTCGCCGCTGAGTGCGCTGCTGGAGAACGGCGAGGACCTGATGACCAACATCAACAACCTGCTGCGCAGCGCCAACCTGATGCTCTCCGAGGACAACGCCGGGCGCATCGGCCGCACCCTGGCCAATCTGGAGCAGGCCACCAGCGTGCTGGCTGAGCAGCGCGGCGACCTCAGCCAGGCCCTGACCCAGCTCAGCCAGCTGGGCCAGCAGACCAACAGCGCGCTGGCCGAAATCACCCGGCTGACGCAGAACGCCAACGGTCTGATCGACGACGAAGGTCGCCAGCTGCTGAGCAATGCCGGCGCGTCAATGGCCGCACTGGAGCGCGCCACCTCGCGTCTGGACGCACTGCTGAGCGACAACCAGGGCGCGCTGAACAATGGTCTTCAGGGCTTCAGCGATCTGGGCCCGGCGATCAATGAACTGCGCGGCACCCTCGGCGCGCTGCGTCGCGTCACCCAGCGCCTCGAAGACAATCCCAGCGGCTTCCTGCTCGGCCGCGAGAAGATTCAGGAGTTCACCCCATGAGCCGCCTTGTGCTGTTCCGCCCTATCGCCCTCGCGCTCGTGCTCGGCACACTCGCGGCCTGCACCCTGCTGCCCGAGGCCGAGCCGATCCGTGTGTACCTGCTGCCCACCGCTGAGGCGACCGGTCAGCAAGGAGAGCGACTGCAGCAGGCGCTGCGCATCCACACCCCGCATGCCAGCCGCATCCTTGCCGGACCGCGCATCGCCGTGGTGCCGGATGGCAACCAGATCAGCAGCTACCAGGGCGCGCGCTGGGGCGATGCCGCGCCGACCCTGCTGCGTGACCGGCTGATCGAGCAGTTTCGCCAGAGCGGACCGGTGGCGGTGAGCAACGAGGACAGCAACCTGTTCGCCGAGCTGGAGCTGCTCAGTGATCTGCGCGCCTTCCAGAGCGAATACGTCGACGGCCAGCCGCAGGTACTGGTCCGCTTGGATGCTCAGCTGGCCTCGGCAACCGATCAGCGCATCCTCGCCAGCCGCCGCTTCGAGATCCGTCAGCCCAGCGCTGGCCCGCAGCTGGAAAGCGTGGTGGCGGCCTTCGGCCAGGCCAGCGACGAACTGAGCCGCCAGTTGCAACGCTGGACGATCGATGTAGCAAAAAGCCAGTCTGCGCAGTGAAGTCCGGCGAAACGGTCATATAAAAACGCTAAACAGCGGTTTTATTGATTCAGGCTAAGCGCAACCCGTACGGCCATCGCTTAGCATGCGAACTATCGCTTCACGTAAGGAACGCCCATGAAAGCCCCAGCCCAGAAAAATCTTCGCCGGGTGCTGTTCGCACTCGTCGCGCTCGTGGTCATCGGCCTGCTGGCCTGGTCGGAGCTGCGCACGGATGGCCTGGGCGACGGATTCGCCAGCGGCAACGGCCGAATCGAGGCCACCGAGATCGATGTAGCGACCAAGCTCGGCGGGCGCATCCGCGAGATCAGCGTCGACGAGGGCGACTTTGTCCAGCCCGGCCAGGTCATCGCGCGTATGGATACCGAAGTACTGGACGCCCAGCTGAACCAGGCCCGCGCCCAGGTGCGCCAGGCGGAGAACGCCATCCTCACCGCCCAGGCCCTGGTTACCCAGCGCGAGAGCGAGAAGGCCACTGCCGAGGCCGTGGTCCTGCAGCGCCGCGCCGAACTGACCGCCGCGCAGAAACGCCATCAGCGCACCGAAACCCTGGTCGGCCGCAATGCGCTGCCACGCCAGCAGCTGGACGACGACCTCGCCGCCATGCAGAGCGCCCAGGCCGCGCTGGCCGCTTCGCGCTCGCAGGTGCTCTCGGCCGATGCCGGCATCGCCGCCGCCAGGTCCCAGGTGATCGAAGCGCAATCGGCGCTGGAGGCAGCCCAGGCCAGCGTGGTGCGACTGCAGGCGGACATCACCGATAGCGAACTGAAGACCGATCGCGTGGCGCGCGTGCAGTACCGCGTGGCGCAACCGGGCGAGGTGCTCGGCGCCGGCGGCAAGCTGCTCAATCTGGTCGACCTGGCCGACGTCTACATGACCTTCTTCCTGCCCGAGCGCCAGGCCGGCCGGGTGGCAATGGGCAGCGAGGTGCGCCTGGTGATCGATGCGGCGCCGCAGTACGTGATTCCCGCCAAGGTCACCTACGTCGCCAGCGTCGCGCAGTTCACGCCGAAGACGGTGGAAACCGAAAGCGAGCGCGAGAAACTGATGTTCCGGGTCAAGGCGCGGATCGATCCCGACCTGCTGAGAAAGCACATGGAACAGGTCAAGACCGGCCTGCCGGGCGTCGCCTACCTCAAGCTGGACGCCGACGCCGAATGGCCGGCGCACCTGCAGATCAATGTCGGCCAATGAACCAGTCCCCTGCCCCGGTCGCCGAGATCAGCGGCGTCAGCCTGCAATACGGCAAGACCCGCGCGCTGGATGACCTCAGCCTGAGCCTGCCGGCACGCTGCATGGTCGGCCTGATCGGCCCGGACGGGGTCGGCAAGTCGAGCCTGCTGGCGTTGATCGCCGGTGCGCGCAAGTTGCAGCTGGGCCATGTCCAGGTGCTCGACGGCGACATGGGCGATGCTGGCCACCGCCGCGCAGTCTGCCCGCGCATCGCCTACATGCCCCAGGGGCTGGGCAAGAACCTCTACCCGACGCTGACGGTGTTCGAGAACCTCGAATTCTTCGGCCGGCTGTTCGGTCAGGACGCCGAAGAGCGCCACTGGCGCATCGCCGAACTGACTCGCAGCACGGGCCTGGCGCCGTTCGTCGAGCGCCCGGCGGGCAAGCTCTCCGGCGGCATGAAGCAGAAGCTCGGCCTCTGCTGCGCGCTGATCCACGACCCCGACCTGTTGATCCTCGACGAGCCCACCACCGGCGTCGACCCGCTGTCGCGCGCGCAGTTCTGGGAGCTGATCGAGCGCATCCGTGGCGAGCGCCCGCAGATGAGCGTGCTGGTGGCCACCGCCTACATGGACGAGGCGCAGCGCTTCGACCATCTGGTGGCGATGGACGCCGGCCAGGTGCTCGCCACCGGCACGCCGGCCGAACTCCTGGCGCGCACCGGCAGCGACTCCCTGGAGCAGGCCTTCATCCGCCTGCTGCCGGAAGCCAAGCGCAGCCAGCACCGCGAGCTGGTCATCCCGCCGCAGCCGCCGAGCGACAGCATCGCCATCGAGGCCCACGGGCTGACCATGCGCTTCGGCGATTTCGTCGCGGTGGACCGGGTCAATTTCCGCATCGCCCGCGGTGAGATCTTCGGTTTCCTCGGCTCCAACGGCTGCGGCAAGACCACCACCATGAAGATGCTCACCGGCCTGCTGCCCGCCAGCGAGGGCGAGGCACTGCTGTTCGGCAAGCCGGTGGACCCGCACGACATGCAGACCCGCCAACGCGTCGGCTACATGTCCCAGGCCTTCTCGCTGTACAGCGAGCTGAGCGTGCGGCAGAACCTCGACCTGCACGCGCGGCTGTTCCACCTGCCGGCAGAGCGGCGCGACGCGCGCATCCAGGAAATGCTCGAACGCTTCGACCTCACCGGCGACGCCGAGAGCCTGCCCAGCAGCCTGCCGCTGGGCGTGCGCCAGCGCCTGTCGCTGGCGGTCGCGGTGATCCACAACCCGGAGATCCTGATCCTCGACGAACCCACCTCCGGGGTCGACCCGGTGGCCCGTGACGGCTTCTGGGAACTCCTGGTGCAGCTGTCGCGCGAGGACGGCGTGACCATCTTCATCTCCACCCACTTCATGAACGAAGCGCTGCGCTGCGACCGCATCTCGCTGATGCACGCCGGGCGGGTACTCGACAGCGACACGCCGCAGGCGCTGATGGCCAAGCGCGGGCTGCCGACGCTGGAACAGACCTTTATCGCCTACCTGGAGGAAGCCGCCGCCGCGCATGCCGGGGAGCAGCCGGCAACGCCGCCCGCCGCACCGGGCAAGCCCATCCAGGCCACAGGCAATAACGGACGCCAGGCCCGCTTCAGCCTGCGCCGTCTGCTCAGCTACACCCGCCGCGAAGCCATGGAGCTGCGCCGCGACCCGATCCGCGCGACGCTGGCGATGCTCGGCAGCGTGCTGCTGATGTTCATCATGGGCTACGGCGTCAGCTTCGACGTCGAGAACCTGACCTACGCCGTGCTCGACCGCGACCAGACCACCACCAGCCAGCACTACCTGCTGAACATGGCCGGCTCGCGCTACTTCATCGAGCAGGCGCCGCTGGCCAACCATGCCGAGCTGGACCAGCGCATGCGCAGCAACGACATCAGCCTGACGGTGGAGATTCCGCCGAATTTCGGCCGCGACCTCAAGCGCGGCGCGGTGCCGCAAGTCGCGTTCTGGATCGATGGCGCCATGCCGATGCGCGCCGACACCATCAAGGGCTATGTGCAGGGCATCCACCTCAACTACCTGCAGCAGCTGGCCCGCGAGGCGGGCGTCGACGGCCAGCTGGCACCGGCTGACGTGGCCATTCGTTATCGCTACAACCCGGACGTGCAGAGCCTGCCAGCCATGGCACCGGCAATGATCCCGCTGCTGCTGATGATGATCCCGGCGATGCTCACCGCCCTCGGTGTGGTGCGCGAAAAGGAACTGGGCTCGATCACCAATTTCTACGTCACGCCGACCACCCGCCTGGAATTCCTGCTCGGCAAGCAACTGCCCTATATCGCCCTGGGCATGTTCAATTTCGCCACCCTGGCGCTGCTGGCGGTGTTCGTCTTCGGTATTCCGATCAAGGGCAGCATCCTCACCCTCTGCCTTGGCGCGCTGCTCTACGTCACCTGCGCCACCGGCCTGGGCCTGCTGATGTCATCGATATTGAACAGCCAGATCGCGGCGATCTTCGGCACCACCATCGTCACCCTGCTGCCGGCCATCCAGTTCTCCGGACTGATCCACCCGGTTTCGGCGATGGAGGGCGCCGGCGCCTTCATCGGCAAGCTCTACCCGACCAGCCACTTCCTGATCATCAGCCGCGGGGTATTCTCCAAGGCGCTCGGGCTGGCCGAGCTGTATCCCTATTTCATTCCCATGCTGCTGGCCATTCCGCTGCTGACCCTGCTCAGCGTCGCCGGCCTGCGCAAGCAGGAGAAATGACATGGGCGGCCTGCGACGCAAACTCGGCAACATCTTCCAGCTCGGCCTCAAGGAGTTGCGCAGCCTCTACCGCGACCCGGCGATGCTGGTGCTGATCATCTATTCGTTCACCCTGGCCATCTACGAAGGCGCCACGGCGATTCCCGAGGCGCCGCACCGCGCCAGCATCGCGGTGGTCGACGAGGACCGCTCGCAGGCCTCGCTGCGCATCATCAATGCCTTCCAGCTGCCCTATTTCATCGAGCCGAAGGCCATCAGCCTGCAGGAGATGGACAGCGGCATGGACGATGGCCTCTACACCTTCACCCTGAACATCCCGCCGCGTTTCCAGCAGGACCTGCTCGCCGGCCGCCAGCCGACCATCCAGCTCAACGTCGATGCCACCCAGGTCAGCCAGGCCTTCACCGGCGCCGGGCACATTCAGCAGATCATCGCCAGCGAGACCGCCGAGTTCGTTCGCCGCTATCGCAGCACTGACGCGCTGCCCGTCGAGGCGGTGGTGCGCACGGCGTTCAACCCCAACCTCAGCCGCGCCTGGTTCGGCGCGGTGAACGAGGTGATCAACCAGATCACCATGCTGGCGATCATCCTCACCGGTGCGGCGCTGATCCGCGAGCGCGAGCACGGCACCATCGAGCACCTGCTGGTGATGCCGGTGACGCCGTTCGAGATCATGGTCGGCAAGGTCTGGGCCATGGGCCTGGTGGTGCTGGCGGCAGCGGCGTTCGCCCTGCGCTTCGTCGTCGAGGGCTGGCTGGACATCCCGATCCAGGGCTCGCTGTGGCTGTTCGCCGGCGGTGCGGCGCTGCACCTGTTCGCCGCCACCTCGATGGGCATCTTCTTCGGCACCGTGGCGCGTTCCATGCCGCAGCTGGGCCTCTTGGTGATCCTCACGCTGATCCCACTGCAGATCCTCTCCGGCGGAGTGACGCCACGCGAGAGCATGCCGGAGCTGGTGCAGAACATCATGCTGGTGGCGCCGACCACGCATTTCGTCGAACTGGCCCAGGCGATCCTGTTCCGCAGCGCCGGCCCTTCCATCGTCTGGCCGCAGCTGCTCGCCCTGGGCGTGATCGGCACGGTGTTCTTTCTTGGCGCGCTGTCGCGGCTGCGGGTGTCGTTGCGCTAGCGTCGATATCTCAAACTCAGGGGGTTTGCGACATTCACGCTGGCTGACCGGCGAAAGGCCACTAGCCTATACTCGCGTCCGTAACCACACGGTTACCCAACGCCCCAAAGCGCTCGGGAATTTTTGTATCGAAGGCCGGTCTATCGTGCCGACATGCTAAGAGCCTGACGCTCGACAGCGCGCCAAGGAAGCCCCATCACTATGCGCATTCTCGTTACCGGTGGAGCCGGATTCATCGGCTCCGCACTGATCCGCCACCTCATTCTCGATACCGAGCACAGCGTGCTCAACCTGGACAAACTGACCTATGCCGGCAACCTGGAGTCGCTGGCAGCCGTGGAAGACAACCCGCGGTATCAGTTCCTCCAGGCCGACATCGCCGATCGTGAGCGGGTCAGCGAGGCGCTGCTGGAGTTCCAGCCGGACGCCATCATGCATCTGGCCGCCGAGTCCCATGTCGATCGCTCCATCGACGGCCCGGCCGAATTCATCCAGACCAACATCGTCGGCACCTATCAACTGCTCGAGGCCACCCGCGCCTACTGGCAGAGCCTGCCGGCCGAGCGTCGCGAGGCGTTCCGCTTTCATCACATCTCCACCGATGAGGTCTACGGCGACCTGCATGGTGTCGACGACCTGTTCACCGAGACCACACCCTACGCGCCCAGCTCGCCCTATTCGGCCAGCAAGGCCTCGTCGGACCACCTGGTGCGGGCCTGGCAGCGTACCTACGGCCTGCCGGTGCTGATCACCAACTGCTCGAACAACTACGGGCCGTTCCACTTCCCGGAGAAGTTGATCCCGCTGGTGATCCTCAACGCCCTCGATGGCAAGCCGCTGCCGGTCTATGGCGACGGCTCGCAGATCCGCGACTGGCTGTTCGTCGAGGACCACGCCCGCGCACTGTTCAAGGTGGTCAGCGAAGGCAAGGTCGGCGAGACCTACAACATCGGCGGCCATAACGAACAGAAGAACATCGAGGTGGTGCGCGGCATCTGCGCGCTGCTGGAAGAGCTGGCACCGAACAAGCCCGCCGGCCTGGCCCGTTATGAAGACCTGATCACCTTCGTCAAGGATCGCCCGGGCCACGACCTGCGCTACGCCATCGACGCCAGCAAGATCGAGCGCGAGCTCGGCTGGGTGCCGCAGGAAACCTTCCAGACCGGCCTGCGCAAGACCGTGCAGTGGTATCTGGACAACCTCGAATGGTGCCGTCGCGTTCAGGACGGCAGCTATCAACGCGAGCGCCTTGGCGCCCTGGAGAACGCATGAAAGGAATCATCCTCGCCGGAGGCTCCGGCACCCGTCTGCACCCCATCACCCTTGGCGTATCCAAGCAGCTCCTGCCGATCTACGACAAGCCGATGGCCTACTACCCGATTTCGGTGCTGATGCTTGCGGGCATCCGCGACATCCTGGTCATTTCCACGCCGCAGGATCTGCCGCAGTACAAGAACCTGCTGGGCGACGGCAGCCAGTTCGGCGTCAACTTCAGCTATGCCGAGCAGCCCTCGCCGGATGGCCTGGCGCAGGCCTTCCTGATCGGTGAAGAGTTCATCGGTGACGATTCGGTGTGTCTGATCCTCGGCGACAACATCTTCCACGGTCAGCACTTCACCGAGAAGCTGCAGCGCGCCGCAGCCCAGCCAAGCGGTGCCACCGTGTTCGGCTACTGGGTCAAGGACCCGGAGCGCTTCGGCGTGATCGACTTCGACGAGAACGGCAAGGCGCTGTCCATCGAAGAGAAGCCGAAGAAGCCCAAGTCCAGCTACGCGGTCACCGGCCTGTACTTCTACGACAACGACGTGATCGAGATCGCCAAGTCGATCAAGCCCTCGCCACGCGGCGAGCTGGAGATCACCGACGTCAACATGGCCTACCTCGAGCGCGGCGATCTCAATGTCGAACGCTTCGGCCGTGGCTTCGCCTGGCTCGACACCGGTACCCACGACAGCCTGCTGGAAGCCTCGCAGTACGTGCAGACCATCGAGCACCGCCAGGGCCTGAAGGTCGCCTGTCTGGAGGAGATCGCCTACCAGAACAAGTGGATCGACCGCGAGCAGCTGTTGCGCCGTGCCGACGCCCTGGGCAAGACCGGCTACGGCCAGTACCTGTTCAAGCTGGCGGGTGAAGACGCATGAAGGTCATCGAAACCAGCATTCCCGACGTACTGATCATCGAGCCCAGGGTCTTCGGCGACGAACGCGGTTTCTTCTACGAGAGCTTCAACGCGGCCGCTTTCGAAGCGGCCACGGGGCTCAAGCGCCAGTTCGTCCAGGACAACCACTCCAAGTCCCAGCGCGGCGTGCTGCGCGGCCTGCATTACCAGATCCAGCAGCCGCAGGGAAAACTGGTGCGCGTGGTGGCCGGCGAGGTGTTCGACGTAGCCGTCGACCTGCGCAAGAGCTCGCCAAGCTTCGGCCGCTGGTTCGGCACTCACCTGAGCGCGCAGAACCAGCGCCAGCTGTGGATACCCGAAGGCTTCGCACACGGTTTCGTGGTGCTCAGCGAGAGTGCCGAATTCCTCTACAAGACTACCGACTACTACGCGCCGGAGCACGAGCGCAGCCTGTTGTGGAACGATCCGGAGCTCGGCATCGAATGGCCGTTCGACGAGCCGCCACAGCTGTCCGCCAAGGACCAGGCTGGCAAGCGCCTCAGCGACGCGGAGCTGTTCCCATGAAGATCCTGATCACCGGCAGCCAGGGGCAGCTTGCCCGTGAGCTGCAGCTGGAACTGGCTGGCGCCGGCAAACTGCTGGCCCTTGGGCACAACGCGCTGGACCTGTCCGATCCACACCAGGTCCGTGAGCAGGTGCGCCTTTTGCGGCCGGACCTGATCATCAATGCGGCCGCCTACACCGCCGTTGACCCGGCGGAAACCCATCGTGAGCTGGCCTTTGCGGTCAACGCTCGCGGGCCGCAGGTACTTGCCGAAGAAGCTGCGCGCCTTGGTGTGCCGCTGATCCATTACTCCACCGACTACGTGTTCGACGGCCGCAAGGACGAACCCTATACCGAAGCCGACGTGCCGCAGCCGCTGAGCGTCTATGGCGCCAGCAAGCTGGCCGGGGAACAGGCGATTCAGGCGGTCGGTGGGGAATACCTGATCCTGCGCACCAGCTGGGTCTATTCACAACACGGCAAGAATTTCCTGCTGACCATGCAGCGTCTGCTGCAGGAGCGCGATGCGTTGTCGGTGGTCAGCGACGAGATCGGTGCGCCGACCTGGGCCGCGACCATCGCCCGCACCACCGCGGAAATGGTGCGCAAGCGCAGCGCTGGCGAAGCCGGCCCGAGCGGCCTTTACCACCTCACCGCGGGCGGCGAAACCTCCTGGTACGGCTTCGCCTGCAGCATCGCCGAGCACCTGCGCCAGCAGGGCCGCTTGCGCGCCGAGATCACCCCGATCCTGTCCAAGGATTACCCGACCGCTGCGCAGCGTCCGCTGAATTCGCGGCTCAATTGCGCGCGACTGCAGCATGACTGGGGCATCCATCTGCCGGACTGGGAAACCGCTCTGCATGAATGCCTTGTTCAGAGCGATGAGCAGGCTGCCGCAAGCGCGCCCCGGACTGCCACAGTCGGCCGCTGAGCTGGCTGGCGGTGGCTGCGCCCTGAGAGGTCCAATCAGAGGTTCCGCCTGACCGGCCAGCGCTATCGACGCTGAACGCCGGCACGCTCTGCGTGCATAATGCGCCGGACACCCAGGCGCCCACGCATGACCGCACTGCACCCCCCCCGTCGCCCACGCTGGCGCAACCTCGCACTTCTGGCCTTGCTGCTGGCGCCCCTGCTCTGGCCGCTGCAGCAGCTCGCCGAGCGCTACTACCGCAACGAGCTGACCGAACAGAACCGCCAGACCCTGGACCTGTACGTTGCCAACCTGCTCGGCACACTGAACCGCTATGAAGTGCTGCCCCGCATCCTCGGCGACCTGCCGGCCCTGCGCGCCGTGCTGCAGCAGGACTCGCCCCAGGTGCGAGACAACGCCAACCGGCTGCTCAAGCGCCTGCGCAACCAGACCGGTGCCGATGTGATCTACCTCATGGGAACCGACGGCAACACACTGGCTGCGTCCAACTGGGACGAGGAAGACAGCTTCGTCGATCGCAACTTCGCCTTCCGGCCCTACTTCCGCCAGGCCATGGAGGGTCGCCTCGGGCGCTTCTTCGGCCTCGGCACCACCTCCGGCAAACGCGGCTACTACTTCGGCGCGGCGGTGCGCGACGGCGACCAGGTGCTCGGCGTGCTGGTGGTCAAGGTCGATCTCGACCACACCGAGACGCTCTGGGGCAGCACCCCGGAACAGCTGCTGGTGACCGACAACTTCGGCGTGGTGATCCTCACCTCGCGGCCGGAATGGCGATTTCGCGCCACCCGCGGACTGGGCGTCGACGAGCGCGAACAGATAGCCTTCGATCAGCCCTATCCCACCCTGTACCCGCAGGACCTCACGCTGAACATCGATGCCTGGCTGATCCAGAGCCGCGAGCTGAAGGAAACCGGCTGGACGGTACGCATCCTCGCCCCCGTCAACCTGGTCGAACGCCCGGTGCGCACCGTCGTCGCCATCGGTGCCGCGACGCTGCTGGCGCTGCTGCTCTGGCTCGGCCTGCTGATGCAACGCCGCCGGCATTTCCTCGAACGGCTGGCGCTGGATGCCCAGGCACGCCAGCAGCTGGAACAGCGCGTGCTCGAGCGCACCCGTGATCTGGAGGCGCTGAACAGCCGGCTCAAGGTCGAGGTGCTCGAGCGCGAGCAGGCCCAGCAGGAACTGGTCCGCGCCCAGGACGAGCTGCTGCAGGCCGGCAAGCTGTCGGCGCTGGGCACCATGTCGGCAAGCATCAGCCACGAACTCAACCAGCCGCTGGCGGCGATCCGCAGCTATGCCGACAACGCCCGCGTGCTGCTCGACCATGAGCGCGTCGACGAGGCGCGCGACAACCTGCGGCTGATCAGCGAACTGACCGCGCGCATGGCATCGATCATCGCCCACCTGCGCGCCTTCGCCCGTCGCGATCAGCACGCACCGGAACGGGTGGCGCTGCAGCCGGCACTGGACGATGCGCTGGCGCTGCTGGCCAAGCGCCGCCAGGCCATGGGCGTCGAGCTGATCCGCGATCTGCCGGACGCGACGCTGTGGGTGCAGGCCGGCGAAACGCGGCTGCGGCAGATCCTCGCCAACCTGCTGGCCAATGCCCTCGACGCCCTCGGCGAACGTCCCCAGCCGCGGCGCATCTGGCTGCGCGCCGAGCTGGAGGGCGACGGCGTACTGCTGACCCTGCGCGACAACGGTCCGGGCTTCTCCGCCGAGGCGCTGCAGCGCGCCCGTGAGCCCTTCTTCACCACCAAGACCAGCGCCCAGGGCCTGGGCCTGGGCCTGGCGATCTGCGATACCCTCACCCGCGCCCTTGGCGGTGAGCTGCGCATGAGCAACCATCCCGAGGGTGGTGCCCAGCTTGGCCTGTTTCTGCGCAGTGCCGAGCCGGGCGTCGCCTTTCCCACCGAGGACCACTTTCAATGAGCAGCGAGCATTCGATCAGCGCCCAGACGCAGGTGCTGTTGATCGACGACGATCCGCACCTGCGCCAGGCGCTCAGCCAGACCCTCGATCTTGCAGGCCTCAAGGTAGCCAGCCTGGGCGACGCTCGCGAGCTGGCCACGCGCTTGCCGGCGGACTGGCCGGGTGTGGTGGTCAGCGACATTCGCATGCCGGGAATTGACGGCCTGGAACTGCTCCAGCAACTGCGCTCGCGCGACAGCGACCTGCCGGTGATCCTGATCACCGGGCATGGCGATATCCAGCTGGCGGTGCAGGCCATGCGCGCCGGCGCCTACGATTTTCTGGAGAAGCCCTTCCCCAGCGAGGCGCTGCTGGACAGCGTGCGCCGCGCTCTGGCGCTGCGCCAACTGGTGCTGGACAACCGCTCGTTGCGCCTGGCGCTGGCCGACCGACAGCAGCTCTCGGCACGCCTGCTAGGTCAGTCCAGGGCGATGCTGCGCCTGCGCGAACAGATCGGCGCGTTGGCCGGAACCCAGGCCGATGTGCTGATCCTCGGCGAAACCGGCGCCGGCAAGGAGGTAGTGGCGCGCGCCCTGCACGACCTCTCCAGCCGGCGTAACGGCCCGTTCGTCGCGATCAACGCCGGCGCACTGGCCGAGTCGGTGGTGGAAAGCGAGCTGTTCGGCCACGAGCCCGGCGCCTTCACCGGCGCGCAGAAACGGCGCATCGGCAAGTTCGAGTTCGCCAACGGCGGCACCCTGTTCCTCGACGAGATCGAGAGCATGAGCCTCGACGTGCAGGTCAAGCTGCTGCGTCTGCTGCAGGAACGGGTAGTCGAACGGCTCGGCGGCAACCAGTCGATCGCGCTGGATATCCGCGTCATCGCCGCGACCAAGGAGGATCTGCGCGTGGCCGCCGATCAGGGACGATTCCGCGCCGACCTGTACTACCGCCTCAACGTGGCACCGCTGGGAATTCCGCCGCTGCGCGAGCGCAACGAGGACATCCTCCTGCTGTTCCAGCATTTTGCCGAGGCGGGCGCTCAGCGCCACGGCCTGCCGGTCCGCGAACTGCAGCCGGAACAGCGGGCCGCCCTGCTGCGCCACGCCTGGCCAGGCAACGTACGCGAGCTGCAGAACACTGCCGAGCGCTTCGCCCTGGGTCTCGGCCTCGGACTGGATCAGCCAGGCGCCGAGCCGACCACCAGTCTTGCCGGCGCTGGCAACCTGAGCGAGCAGGTCGAAGCGTTCGAGCGTGCGCTGATCGCCGCCGAGCTGAACCGCCCCCACGGCTCGCTGCGCAGCGTCGCCGAAGCGCTCGGCGTGCCGCGCAAGACGCTGCACGACAAGCTGCGCAAGCACGGTCTGAATTTCAGCGATGCTGGCGGAAGCTCGCCGGAGGAAAACGATTAGATGGCGGAATCCCGCCATTCTGATCGACGAGCAGATCATTCGGCTGCCGCGTCCTGCGGTGGCCAGCGGCGTACCCGTCCCGAGCCGGATGAACGCCGCAAAGGTGCGACCTAGACGCGCTTGTTGGCAATCCGCCATTCAAACCTTCATCTGTTGCTGGGTAAACTCCCTGCCCACAGGTTGCTCTGCCGGCTGTTGGCACAGGCATTGCTCCTGATACTCAATGAACCGGACGGAACGAGTGCGATCACCCATCGCAACCTGGCCATTGCGCCTAGACTTGCCCAGCTGGTTACTGCCGGGATGCCCCGCGGCTCCCACCCACAACAAGAGGAAACATCAATGTTCAAACTGACTGCCAAGGCGCTGGCATGCGCCCTGTCGCTGAGCATCGCCGGTCTGGCCCACGCGGCTGACCCGATCACCATCAAGTTCTCCCACGTCGTCGCCGAGAACACGCCGAAAGGCCAGGGCGCGCTGATGTTCAAGAAACTGGTGGAAGAGCGTCTGGCCGGCAAGGTCGAGGTACAGGTTTACCCGAACTCCTCGCTGTTCGGCGATGGCAAGGAAATGGAAGCCCTGCTGCTGGGCGACGTTCAGCTGATCGCACCGTCGCTGGCCAAGTTCGAACACTACTCCAAGGGCGTTCAGGTTTATGACCTGCCGTTCCTGTTCGACGATATCGCGGCAGTCGACCGCTTCCAGAAAGGCGAAGCCGGCCAGAGCCTGCTGCGCTCCATGGAAGACAAGAACATCACCGGCCTGGGCTACTGGCACAACGGTATGAAGCAGCTGTCGGCCAACAAGCCGCTGCGCGAGCCGAAGGACGCCCGCGGTCTGAAGTTCCGCGTACAGGCTTCCGCCGTGCTGGACGAGCAGTTCAAGGCCGTGCGCGCCAACCCGCGCAAGATGAGCTTCGCCGAGGTCTACCAGGGCCTGCAGACTGGCGTGGTGAATGGTGCCGAGAACCCCTACTCGAACATCTACTCGCAGAAGATGCACGAAGTGCAGAAGTACATCACCGAGTCCAACCACGGCCTGCTGGACTACATGGTGATCACCAACACCAAGTTCTGGAACGGCCTGCCGGCTGATGTACGCAGCGAGCTGGAAACCATCCTGGACGAAGTGACCGTCGCAGTGAACAAGCAGGCTGACGAGCTGAACCAGGCCGACAAGCAGCGCATCGTCGACGCTGGCACCACCGAGATCATCAACCTGACTCCGGAGCAGCGCGAAATGTGGCGTGAAGCCATGAAGCCGGTCTGGAAGAAGTTCGAAGGCGAGATCGGTGCTGATCTGATCAAGGCTGCCGAAGCCGCCAACCAGGCTCAGTAAGCCTTGCCGAGGGGCGGGTGCTCCCGCCCCTTTGCTGCACCACCCGAAACACCCGACAGCTCAGTGAAAAAACATAGCAGCTGACGAAGGCGAAGCCCGCACCAAGGGCAGACAGGCCAGGCCAAGGTGATCCCCCGGCTGCGCCGCTTCGACAGTGACAACAAGAGTTTTTCATTGCTCTGTCTGCCAGCCTGCCCCGGCTGGTTCACGGCGCACCTCGTGCTGCCTTCGCACAACAGCAGTCCATCGGGAGATGTCATCCATGAACGCCCTCTGGCGCGTCTGGGACCACTTCGAGGAAGGCTTTATTGCCTTTCTGTTGGCCGCCATGACACTGGTGACCTTCGTCTACGTGATCCTCAACAACCTTTACACGCTCTTCTACAACCTGGGCGACCGGTTCGAAGGCACCGCCGACTTCTGGTTCGCCATCGGTGATTTCATCATCGGCCTGGCCCAGGCCATGACCTGGAGCACGGCGCTGACCAAGGCGCTGTTCGCCTGGCTGATCTTTTCCGGCCTTGCCTACGGCGTGCGCACCGCCGGGCACATCGGCGTCGATGCACTGGTCAAGCTGGCGCCGCGAAACATCCAGCGCATCATCGGCATCATCGCCTGCCTGCTCTGCCTGGGCTATGCCGGCCTGCTGACCGTCGCCAGCTTCGAATGGATCCAGACCCTGTTCATCGCCAACATCGGCGCGGAAGACCTGGGCCACATCGGCGTCAAGCAATGGCATATCGGCATGATCGTGCCGTTCGGCTTCGCCATGGTGTTCATCCGTTTCGCCGAAATCTTCGTGCGCATCCTGCGCAACGAGCAGACGGGCCTCGGCCTGGCCGATGAAGCGGCCGATGCGCTCAAGCACGGCGAAGAGGAGCCCAAGTAATGACCATTCTGTTCCTGTTCGTCGCCCTCTTCGTGCTCATGTTCATCGGCGTGCCGGTGGCCGTATCCCTCGGCCTGGCCGGTTCGCTGACCATCATGATCTTCAGCCAGGACTCGGTGCGCTCGCTGGCGATCAAGCTGTTCGAAACCTCCGAGCACTACACCCTGCTGGCCATCCCGTTCTTCCTGCTGGCCGGCGCCTTCATGACCACCGGCGGTGTCGCCCGTCGTCTGATCGACTTCGCCAACGCCTGCGTCGGCCACATCCGTGGCGGCCTGGCCATCGGGGCGGTGCTGGCGTGCATGCTGTTCGCCGCACTCTCCGGCTCGTCGCCGGCCACCGTGGCTGCGGTCGGCTCCATTGCCATCGCCGGCATGGTGCGCTCCGGTTACCCGCAGGCCTTTGGTGCCGGTATCGTCTGTAACGCCGGTACGCTGGGCATCCTGATTCCGCCGTCGGTGGTCATGGTGGTCTACGCCGCCGCGACCGAGACCTCGGTGGGCAAGCTGTTCATGGCCGGTGTCGTGCCGGGCATCATGCTCGGCGGCGCGCTGATGATCGCGATCTACATCATCGCCGTGAAAAAGAACCTGCCGGCACTGCCGCGCGCCACCTTCCGCGAGTGGCTCTCCGCTGCGCGCAAGGCGGTCTGGGGCCTGCTGCTGATGGTGATCATCCTCGGCGGCATCTACTCCGGCATGTTCACCCCGACCGAAGCGGCGGCGGTGGCGGCGGTGTATTCGGCCTTCGTCGCGCTGTTCGTCTACAAGGACATCAGCCTGCGCGACTGCCCGAAGGTGCTGCTGGAATCCGGCAAGCTGTCGATCATGCTGATGTTCATCATCGCCAACGCCATGCTGTTCGCTCACGTACTGACCACCGAACAGATTCCGCAGGCGATTACCGCGTGGGTCATCGAGGCCGGTCTGCAGCCGTGGATGTTCCTGCTGGTGGTGAACATCGTGCTGTTGATCGCCGGTGCCTTCATGGAGCCTTCGGCAATCATCCTGATCCTCGCGCCGATCCTGTTCCCGATCGCCATTCAGCTGGGTATCGACCCGATCCACCTGGGCATCATCATGGTGGTCAACATGGAAATCGGCCTGATCACGCCACCGGTGGGGTTGAACCTGTTCGTCGCCTCGGCGGTGACGGGAATGCCGGTCACCCAGGTGATCCGCGCAGTGCTGCCATGGCTGGCGCTGATGCTGAGCTTCCTGGTGATCATCACCTACGTGCCGTCGATTTCGCTGGCGCTGCCAAACATGCTTGGCATGTAGCGCAGAGCAATTACTTCCCTTTAGCCCGGCCTGTGCCGGGCTTTTTTTTTGCCGGAAGAACGGCTGCGTCAGAGGGCGAGAACGTCCGCCGGGCGCCGACGGAACCAGCCGGTCAGGGACAGGCGATCGGCCTGAGTGGCCAGCACCTCGTGGGGGAAATCGCCGGAGAGAAACACCACCAGATTGCCGGCCAGCGGCGGCACGTCCAGCTGCGAGCCATCGGGCATGTGCATGCGCAGCTCGCCGGCATGGGCCGGCTGCCAGTCGGGGTTGAGGTAGAGCACCGCGGTCACCGAACGGCTGTCGTCGTCGCGAAAGCGATCCAGGTGCGTCTGGTAGAAGGCGCCGGGCGGGTAGAAGGCGAAATGGCATTCGAACTCTTCCAGGCCCAGATACAGCTCGCGGTTGAGCTGTTGCCGCAGCGCATCCATCACCTCGAGGTACTGATCGCAGATCGCTGCCTGGCCCGGTTCCAGCCACTGGATATGGTCGCTGCGAATGCCTTCGCGCACCGCCTGCGCCTCGCCACGGCCGACGCCGGCCGGCGCCAGTGCGCCCTCTGCCTCGCGCCTGCGGCACTCGTCGGCCAGCTTGTGGGTCACATCACTGGGAAGGAAAGAACTCTGCAGCGACCAGCCGCGCTCGGCCAGGTCGTCGATGATCGAAGAGAACTGCAAGGAAGTGACTCCGAAGGGGGATACCGAACGAGTCTAGGGGCTGTAGAGACTCCGCCACAAGCCACGGCACTGCGCCATATCGCAGCAGCGCTCGCGCGCCTCGACAAGCATGCGTCGGGGCACGGAAAATGAACCGCCCGCCAGACAGGAGCTCCCATGCGCGCCCTTTTAGCCTGTGTACTGCTGACCTTCAGCTTCGCCAGCTTCGCCGACACCTATCAAGAGCTGTACGAAACCGCCGGCTGGACCGAACAGCGGGCCAATTTCGCCGATGCGCTGACCGCCGCCCAGCAGCGCTACAAGGACACCCTGCCGCCCGCGGTATTCCAGGCGCTGGTGACCAACAGCAATCGCCGCTTCGCCTCCCACGCCATCGACCAGCGGGCGCAGCGCGCGCTGCGCGAACACCTGGCCGACCCACAGCCGGCACTGGATTTCTTCCAGTCCCCGCTGGGCCGCAAGATCGTCTCGGCGGAGGTGCTGGCGGCACGTCGCGAGCAGCTGGCGCGCCATACCGACGGCCTGCCGCGGGTGGCGGCTGAAAGCAACCGCCAGCTGCTGATTCGCCATCTTGCCCAGGCCATCCCGGCCAGCGAGGCCGGGGCGGAAGTCAGCCTGGCACTCGCTGGCGTCGCCGCCGACAGCCTGAGCCAGATGATTCCCGGCCTGCTCGGTGGCAATCAGGCGCAGAGCCTGTTGAGCAGCCAGCGCCAGCGGATGATCGAGCAGATCGAGGCCGATCTCGACAACACGCTGCTCTTCGTCTATCGCGACCTGTCCGACGCCGAACTGGAAGAATACGTGCAGTTCGCCCAATCGGGCGCAGGCAAGGCCTATTACCAGGCTGCGCTGCAGGCGCTGCGCGCCGGACTGGCGGTGGGCATGAGCGGCGCCGATCTGGAGCCGCAGCAGGGTATCTGACCGCCGCGCCGGGCTACTTCAGGCGTTCGCGCAGGAAGTCGAAGTAGGCCTGGCGCAGCTCCTCGCGCTCATTCACCAGATGGTGACGTGCCTCGGGCAGACGCAGGACCTCGGCACCAGCGAACTTGCGCTGCAGCACCGGCAGGTTGTACTGCCAGTCCACTGTCATGTCCGCCTCGCCCTGGATGATCAGCGGCGAATGCGCGCTGCCCGCTGCACCTTCGATACGCGGAATCCAGCGTGACAGGGCGCCGACCCAGGCCGTGGGCAGGATGTCCGGCTGCAGCGGGTCCTGGCTCTGGACGAATTCGAGAAAGCGCGGATCGCTGGAGTTCTCGCTGAAGGTCCGCGGGATCTGCTGCACGAAACGCCGCACCAGCTCGTAGCTGATGCGCGAGCGCAGCCAGGCCCGCGGGCGGATCAGCGGGGCCAGCAGGATGGTGCGGCCCAGGTCCGGGTTGTCGGCCTGGTGCAGCAGGTGATCCAGCGCGATGGCACCCCCGGTGCTCTGGCCGAGCAGATGCCAGGGCCGCGGCAGATCAAGCTGACGCGCCTGCTCGAACAGCCCGCTGAGCACGGCCTGGTATTCATCGAACTCGTTGATGCTGGCCCTTGGTCCGCTGGACAGACCGTGGCCCGGCAGGTCGCAGGCAAGCACGGCGAAACCCATCTCCAGCCCCCAGTCGACCACATGCCGGTACAGGCCCATGTGATCGTAATAGCCATGCAGGATCAGCAGGCTGGCGTGGGGCTGTTCGGGCCACCAGGCCTGGGCGACGACATCGTAGTCATGCACGCGAAAACGCCCCAGCCGCCGCTGCACGTTACGCCGATGCGGCATGTCCAGGCCGTAGTAGGCCTGATAGTGCAGCGTTTCGGCGGAAGCGTCAGCCGCATCCCTTAGGGAGGACAGGCTGTTGCGCAGACGATCGGGCTGGATACGCGAAGGCATGGACTTTCTTTAAGCGGTTGGGACCCGGGATATTCAGCTCTGCGCCGCGTCATGGCAAGCTTGCGCACCCACATCGGAGCCTGCCATGAGCGCACGCCGCAAATACCTGATCGCCGCCCTGATCGCCCTGCTCTGGGGCGGCGCCATGCTGGCCGCGTTCTGGTGGTTCGAGGCGCGCTACCTGCGCACCTTCGAAGGCGAGCGCGCCGAGCTGTTTTCCGGCGACACGCTGCGCCTGCCGGCCGAACTGCAGGGTCCGGGGCCGGTGCGCTTCGTCCACTTCTGGGACCCGGGCTGCCCGTGCAACGTCGGCAACCAGCAACACCTGGAAGAGTTGCTCAAGCGCTTCGCCGGGCAGCCGGTCGAGTTCTACGAGGTGCGCAAGCCCGGCAGCAAAGGCCGCCTGCCGGCACCGCTGGCTTCGCTGAAGCCGCTTAACGACCTGTCCGGCTCCGAGCAACTGCCGGCCAGCCCCGCCGTGGGCATCTGGGATCAGAGCGGCGAACTGGTCTATATCGGGCCTTACAGCGAGGGCGCGGTATGCAGCTCGGACAACAGCTTCGTCGAGCCGATCCTCGATGCGGTACTCGCCGGGCGCAAGGTGCGCGCCACCCATTCGCTGGCGGTGGCCTGTTTCTGCGACTGGCAGCAGTAGCACGCTTGCGACAGGTAAACTTGATCGCAATCAAATGATAATTATTATCAGTTAAACGAGAATTGCTCCCATCCAAGTCGGCATCACCGCCGACGAAATATCCGGGAGCCGTTCGATGATTTTCCGCCTTCACCCGCTAGCCCTGGCCTGCCTGGCCGTCAGCACCTCTTCCGTACTCGCCGCGCCCCTGGAGTTGCAGGAAACCGTCGTCACCGCCAAGGGCTACGAGGCCGCGACGCAGGACATTCCGCAAGCCATCGAGGTGCTGCAGGCTCAGCCAACCGAAACGGCAGCGCCGGCCGGCAGCCTGTTCCGCGGCAAGCCCGGGCTCGCCGTGCATAGCGACGGCGCCTGGGGGCAGAACCCGGTGTTGCGCGGCATGAAGAAGGAAAGCGTGGTGCTGATGGTCGACGGCGTGCGGGTCAATTCCGGCCAGCCGCAGGGCTCGCTGGCCTCCATGCTCGATCTCGGCCTGCTGGAACGCGCCGAAGTGGTCAAGGGTCCGGGCTCGGTGCTGTACGGCAGCGGCGCCATGGGCGGGGTGGTCAACCTGATCACGCCACAGGCACGCTTCACCGAGCAGGACGAACGCGGCGGACGCTTCTCCACCAGCGCCAGCAGCGTCGACAAGGGCTTTACCGGCGCCACGCTGCTGCGCGACTCCAGCAGCGATCATGCGCTGGTGCTGGGCGTTGCCGGGCGCAAGGTCAACGACTACAAGAGCCCCAACGGTACCGAAGAGAACACCGGCTATAGCTCCGATACCCTGCTGCTCAAGTACAAGCAGCGCCTGGCCGAGGATGTCAGCCTCAACCTGAACGTCCAGCGCCACACCGACCGCGACGTCTGGTACCCGGGCTCGGCGCGTACCGGTGGCCAGCCGGGCGGTGCCGGCATCCCGGTACCGCTCGGCACCGCGACCATCCATTCGCCGGAACAGCAGCGCGAGCTATTCCAGATCGGCCTGGAAAACGGCCTCGGTGAAGGCACCCTGACCACCGAACTCTATCGTCAGGAGGTGTACCGGGAGATCCGCGCCTACTCCGAGCGGCTCGACCGCGACTATGTACGCAACAACGTCAGCTTCATCACCCACGGGCTGCGCTCGAGCTGGGTGGTGCCGGTCGCCGATCACCTGCTGACGGTGGGCGTCGACGGCTGGAAGATGACCGGCGATCCGGAACGCTACGTGGATGGCCCGCCGACCTTCAACAACAACCAGCGCAACGACCCCTTCAAGGATGCCGAGATCGAATCCTACGGGCTGTTCGTGCAGGACGAATTCGACCTCGGCCAGACACGCCTGACGGCCGGCGCCCGCTACGACCGCATCAGCGCCGACGCCCGAGCCAAGGGAAACGGTCCTTCATTTACAACCAGCGGCCTGGACAGCACCGACCACAACCTGTCGTGGTCGCTGGGCGCGCTGCATCCGCTGACTGACACCCTGAACCTCTACGCCAACGTCGGCCAGGCCTACCGCGCCGCCGACATGCGCGAGCGCTACGACGATGCGCCGCGCGGCGACGGCTACTTCCACGTCGGCAACCCGCAGCTGGACCCGGAGCGCTCCACCAGTTTCGAGCTCGGCCTCAAGGGTAGCGATGGCGATTTCACCTATCAGCTGGCGGCCTTCCACACCCGCATCGACGATTACATCGCCGGTCGTGTGACCGGCACCAACGCCCCCAACGGGCTGCCGATCAAGCGCACCGAGAACCTCGACAAGGTGGTGATCTACGGCCTTGAAGGCAGCGCCAGCAAGGGCGTCGGCGCCTTCGTGGTGGACGGCAGCTTCACCTGGCTGCGCGGCGAGAACAAACAGGACGACGAACCACTGCACCAGATGCCGGCCCACGAGTTGACTTTGGGCATCGGCCAGCCAGCCGAGCGCGGCCTCTACTGGCATGCGCAGCTGCGTGCCGTCGCCGAGCAGGATCGTGTAGCGACCGAGTTCACCCGCGGCGGCGAAGACCGTACCGCAGGCTTCGTTACCGCCGATGCCAGCCTCGGCTGGGGCTTCGGCAGGATCGGCGTGCTGCAGACCGCCAACCTTGATGCGCGCCTGAGCAACCTGTTCGACAAGGCCTACCATGAGCATCTGGCCGACGGCATCAGCGGCAACGAGCTGCAAGCACCCGGGCGCGGCATCACCGTCGCGCTGAGCGGGAGCTTCTGATGCTCCGCCATCTGCTGATGGTCATCCTGCTGGCGGCCGGTACACCGGCACTGGCGGACAAGCTGCCGCGCCTGGTCCTGGCCGGCCCTTCTTCGTCGGTATCGAATCCGCTGATCCACATGGTCGAATCCGGCGCACTGGACGACCTGGCGGACAAGGTGGAATTCGTCAGCTGGCGCGATCCCGACCAACTGCGCCTGCTGGCGCTGAACCAGCAGGCGGACCTGCTGGCCATGCCGGTCAACGTCGCCGCCAACCTGTACAACCGCGGCGCCAAGCTGCGCATGCTCAACGTTTCGACCTGGGGTCTGCTCTGGCTGGTGTCCCGCGAACAGGGCCTGAGCACCCTCGACGACCTGCGCGGCAAGGAAATCGCCATGCCGTTCCGCGGCGACATGCCGGACATCCTCTTCGGCCTGCTGGCCGAGCGTGCCGGCATCGATGTGCGCAAGGACCTGCGTTTGCGCTACGTCGCCACGCCCATCGACGCCATGCAGCTATTGCTGATGCGCCGTACCGACCACGCCCTGCTCGCCGAGCCGGCCATCTCCATGGCCCTGCGCAAGGCCAGCGAAGGGCCGCTGGGACTGGTCGCGCCGGATCTGTATCGCAGCGTCGACCTGCAACAGGAATGGGGCCGTCTGTTGCAACGCGAAGCACGCATCCCGCAGGCTGGCATCGCGCTGATGGCCAGCGTGAAAGACCAGCCGCAAATCGCCGCGCGAATCGCCCAGGCCTACGCCGACTCGCTGCAATGGTGCAGCGCCAACGCCGAGCGCTGCGGCCAGCTGGTCGCCAGGCATCTGCCGATGCTCAGCTCCGAAGCGGTGAGCGATTCGTTGGCCGTGGCGCAGATGGAGGCCGTGCCCGCCGCCGAGGCGCGGGCAGAAGTGGAGTATCTGTTCGAGCTGCTGTTGCAAAAGAATCCGGCGCTGATCGGCGGCAAGCTGCCGGCCGATGACTTCTACTCGCCAGTCAGCGATCAGCCATGAGCCTCCTGCGCAGCTGGCTGACCAGCCTGCCCAGCTATCTGTGGAGCGGCTGGGGCGCGCTGGCCAGCCTGTTTCTGTTGCTGGCCGCCTGGGAGGCAGTGGCCAGTCACTATGGCGCGCTGGTGCTGCCGGCGCCGCTGGAGACCTTTTCCCGCCTGCTCCAGCTGATCGATGAAGGTGCCGCCTGGCCGGAGCTGCTGGCCACCAGTCGCCGGGCGCTGCTCGGCTTTGCCCTGTCCGTGGCAGTCGGCAGCGTGCTCGGGCTTGCCGCCGGTGTCTCCATGACCGCCTCGATGATGGCGCGGCCGCTGGTCACCGTGCTCATGGGCATGCCGCCAATCGCCTGGCTGGTACTGGCGATGCTCTGGTTCGGCGCCAGCGACGGCACTCCGGTGTTCACCGTGTTCATCGCCAGCTTTCCGCTGGTGTTCGTCGGCGCACTGCAAGGCACCCGCACGCTGGATAACCAGCTCAAGGACATGGCCCTGGCATTCCGTCTGCCGCGGCGGATGCTGTTGCTCGATGTCTATCTGCCGCACGTCGTGTCCTACCTGTTCCCCGCGTGGATCACCGCGCTCGCCATGGCCTGGAAGATCGTGGTGATGGCCGAACTGCTGGCCACCCAGGATGGCGTCGGTGCCGCCCTGGCGGTGTCACGCTCGCACCTGGATACCAGCGCGACCATGGCCTGGATCACCGCGGTGGTCGGCCTGCTGCTTGCGGTGGAGTACCTGCTGCTGGAACCGATCAAGCGCGAAGTCGAGCGCTGGCGCGAGGTGCCTTCATGACGCAATTGCATATCCACGGCCTGGCCCACGCCTTCGGCCGCGACGAGATCTTCAGCGGCATCGACTTCAACCTGAGAGCGGGTGAAGTGGTCGCCCTGGTCGGCCCCTCCGGCTGCGGCAAGACCACCCTGCTGCACCTCTGTGCCGGACTGCTGGACGTACAGGAAGGACGCATCGACAACGGTTTCGGCAACCCCGCCAGCATGTTCCAGCAACCGCGGCTGCTGCCGTGGAAGACCACGCTCGACAACATCGCCCTGGGGCTCAAGGCGGCCGGCATGGCGCGGCAGCAACGCCTGCAGCAAGCCAGTTCCCTCGCGCTGCGCCTGGGCCTGGCCGCGGGCGATCTCGGCAAGTTTCCGCACCAGCTTTCCGGCGGCATGCAGAGCCGCGTGTCCCTGGCGCGGGCGCTGGTGCTGCAGCCGGATCTGCTGCTGCTCGACGAACCCTTCGCCGCGCTGGATATCGGCCTCAAGGAAGACCTTTATGCCCTGCTGCTGGCCGAGCAGGCCGCACGCGGCATGGGCGTGCTGATGATCACCCACGACCTGATGGAAGCCGTGCGCCTGGCCGACCGCATCCTGGTCATGGCGGCGGCGCCGGGGCGCATCGTCAGCCACCTGGAGCTGGATCTGCCAGCCGTGCAGCGCAGCGATGCCTGGATCTACCAACACACCGCCGAGCTGCTGCAGTTGCCGGCCGTAAGAGAGAGTTTCGGCCTGGCCACCCGCGCGCCGCAGACCTTGCCTAACGCTGCCAAAGTCGCCATTCGCGAGGCGGCACCCTTACCCCTCGCCAGCAGAGCACGCTCACGATGCTGAAAACCTTATCGCCGCGACTCGCCAACTGGTCGCTGCTGCTGTGCAGCTTCCGCCCGCTGTTTCTCGCCACCGTGCTGCTGGCTGTGGTGGGTGTTGCACTTTGGCTGGGTTTTCTCGGTTTCGGGATACCGCTGCCAGGCGTGCCGGGCGGTCCGCTGGTCTGGCATGCCCACGAAATGCTGCTCGGCTTCGGCCTTGCGGCAGTCGCCGGCTTCGTCCTTACCGCGGTGCCGGAATTTACCTCCACCGCGGCATTCGGTCGGCAGGTAGGTTTCGGCTTTCTACTGCTGTGGCTAGCGGCTCGGCTGAGCTTCTGGCTTTCCGGCGTCATCGGGCCGTGGCCGGCGGCGCTGTTCAACAGTGCCTTCGCCATCGCTCTGGTTGTGCTGCTCACACCGCGCCTGCTGGGCGACCCGCTGCGCCGACAATACGGCTTCTTCGGCGGGCTCGGCGCGCTGGCGCTGGTGACCGTGGGCTTTCATGTCGACGCCGTCGCCGGCCAGTACCCGATGCGCTGGCTGTATGCTGGCATCGGCGTGATGATGGTGCTGATCGTGGTGGCCATGAGCCGAATCTCCATGCGCATCCTCAACGACGCCATTCAGGCACGCCGGGATGCCGGGCATGAAGTGGACGAGGACTACCGCGCGCGCCCGCCACGACGCAACCTGGCGATCTTCTGCGTCAGCCTGTTCACCCTCGCCGAATGGCTGGCCCTCCCGGCGCCGCTGAACGGCTGGCTGGCCCTGGCCGCAGCCGCCGCGATGTTCAACCTGCTCAACGACTGGCACATCGGTCGCGCGCTGCTGGAGCGTTGGTCGCTGATGCTCTACAGCGTGTACTGGCTGATGGCGCTGGGCTATGGCGCACTGGGTGTCTCGCTGCTAGCCGACGGTTTTGCCAGCAGCGCAGGGCGTCATCTGCTGACACTCGGGGCCATGGGCGTCTCGATTCTCGCGGTGCTGTGCATCGCCGGGCGTACCCACAGTGGCTATGCACTGGATCAGCGGCGCTGGGTGCCGATCGCAACCTGCCTGCTGGTGCTCGCCGCGCTGCTGCGTGCCAGTGCGGGGCTGCCGGGCGCTCCCGTGCCGCTGCTGAACATGCTCGCCGGGCTCGGTTGGCTGACAGTCTTTGGCCTGGCGCTACGCTACATGGCACCGATCTGGCTGCGCCCGCGCCCGGACGGTGGTACGGGATGTGAAGAGCCGATGGATGAACGCAGCACGGGGTCGGGCTGCCGGACCTGAGCGGTGATCGGCAACTGGTCGCGGTATTCGCTGCAGGCGAACAGACAACCGAGCCGTGAATGCGAGCTCGGGGACGGAAAAGGCGCGGCGGTGGATAAGCTTCGCGTTATTCCCTACCGCTCTGCGGCAGGGGACAATCCATCTGAAACGAAAAGGGCGCATCGATGCGCCCTTTTCGTTTTGCTGCTCAAACCATCATCAGGTATGCGCCGAAGGCGGTACCAGCACCTTGCGGCTGTCGATCACCTGGCGCCAGGTGGGATTGCCAGCGGTCTCATCCATCGCCTGCTGCATGGCGCGGATGCGGCGTTTTTCGGCGCGCCGGGTGAGGTACCAGGCAAGGAAGGTCGCCAGCGACACGCTGAGCAGGATCAGGCTGGCCACGGCATTGATTTCCGGCTTCACGCCCAGGCGCACGGCGGAGAAGATCTCCATGGGCAGGGTGGTCGAGCCGGGACCGGAGACGAAGCTCGCCAGCACCAGGTCGTCCAGCGACAGGGCGAAGGAGAGCATGCCGCCCGCGGCCAGCGACGGCGCGATCATCGGCATGGTGATCAGGAAGAACACCTTCCACGGCCGCGCACCGAGGTCCATCGCTGCTTCCTCGATGGACAGGTCCAGCTCCCGCAGACGCGCCATCACCACCACCGCGACGTAGGCCGAGCAGAACGTGGTGTGCGCGATCCAGATGGTCACCAGGCCGCGCTGAGCCGGCCAGCCGACCAGTTGCGCCATGGCCACGAACAGCAGCAGCAGCGACAGACCGGTGATCACCTCGGGCATCACCAGCGGCGCCGTGACCAGGCCACCGAACAGCGTGCGGCCACGGAACACCGGGATGCGCGTCAGCACGAAGGCAGCCATGGTACCCAGCGCCACGGCGGCGACTGCGGTATAGGCGGCGACCTCCAGTGAGCGCATCACCGCGCCCATCAGCTGCGAGTTGTCGAGCAGGCCGGTGTACCACTTCAGCGACCAGCCACCCCACACCGTCACCAGCCGCGAGGCGTTGAACGAGTAGATGACCAGAATCACCATCGGCAGATAGATGAACAGCAACCCGAGCACCAGGATCAGGTTGGAAAAGCTCCAGCGCCTCATAGCTTGCCCTCCAGTTCCTTGGCTTGGTTCCGGTTGAACAGGATGATCGGTACCAGCAGGATCGCCAGCATCACCACCGCCAGCGCCGAAGCCACCGGCCAGTCGCGGTTGTTGAAGAACTCCTGCCAGAGCACCTTGCCGATCATCAGCGTCTCCGGGCCGCCGAGCAGTTCGGGGATGACGAACTCGCCCACCACCGGGATGAACACCAGCATGCAGCCGGCGATGATGCCGTTCTTCGACAGCGGCACGGTGATCTTCCAGAAGCTGGTGAGGTTGCGCGCGCCGAGATCGGAAGCGGCCTCCAGCAGGCTAGGGTCGTGCTTCACCAGGTTGGCGTAGAGCGGCAGGATCATGAACGGCAGGTACGAATAGACCACGCCGATGTACACCGCCACGTCGGTGTTGAGGATCTGCAGTGGCCGGTCGATCAGGCCCATGCCGAGCAGCAGGCTGTTGAGCAGACCATTGCTGCTGAGGATGCCCATCCAGGCGTAGACGCGGATCAGGATGGCGGTCCAGGTCGGCATCATGATCAGCAGCAGGAACACCGTCTGCAGATCCTTGCGCGCCCGGGCGATGGCATAGGCCATGGGGTAGCCGATCAGCAGGCAGAGCAGCGTGCTGAAGAAGGCGATCCTCAGCGAGCCCAGATACGCCGCCAGATACAGCTCGTCTTCGCTGAGGAAGATGTAGTTACCGAGATTGATCAGTACCTGCAGCTGCTGGTCAGCGTAGGCGAAGATGTCGGTATATGGCGGTATCGCCACATCGGCTTCGGCGAAGCTGATCTTCAGGACGATGGCGAACGGCAGCAGGAAGAACAGGAACAGCCAGAGGAAGGGCACGCCGATGACCAGTCGGCGTCCGCTATTCAACGGCGAGCGCTTCATGCCTGCAGCACCACGCCGCTGTCATCCCACCAATAGACGTACACCTGTTCCTCCCAGGTTGGCAGCTTCACGTGACGCTCGGTGTTGGCCATGAAGGCCTGCAGCACACCGCCGGACGGCAGCTTGATGTAGTACACCGAGTGGCCACCGAGGTAGGCAATGTCGTGGACCACGCCCTTGGCCCAGTTGTAGCCGGGACGCTCCAGCTCCGGCAGTTCGGTGCCGATCAGCAGCTTTTCCGGGCGGATCGCGTAGGTGATCTGCTTGTCCTCGGCACGGGTGCTGATGCCGTGCCCGACATAGATCGGATTTTCCAGGCCTGGGCTGGCGATGACGGCGTGGTCGCCCATGTCTTCAATCAGTTCGCCATCGAACAGGTTGACGTTGCCGATGAACTCGCAGACCAGGCGGCTCGCCGGAGTCTCGTAAATGTCCATCGGGCTGCCGACCTGGGCGATCCAGCCGAGATGCATGATGGCGATGCGTTCGGCCATGGTCATGGCCTCTTCCTGATCGTGGGTCACCATTACGCAGGTCACGCCGACGCGCTCGATGATCTGCACCAGCTCCAGCTGCATCTGCGAGCGCAGCTTCTTGTCCAGCGCGCCCATCGGCTCGTCGAGCAGCAGCAGCTTGGGCCGCTTGGCCAGCGAGCGCGCCAGGGCAACGCGCTGGCGCTGCCCGCCCGAAAGCTGATGCGGCTTGCGCTTGGCGTACTGGGTCATCTGCACCAGGCCAAGCATTTCCTTGACCCGCTCCTCGATCTCCGCCTTGGGCAGGCCGTCCTGCTTGAGACCGAAGGCGATGTTCTGCTCCACCGTCATATGCGGGAACAGCGCGTAGGACTGGAACATCATGTTGATCGGCCGCTCGTAGGGCGGCATGTCGGTGATGTCCTGGCCATCGAGGAAGATGCGACCTTCGGTGGGGCGCTCGAAGCCGGCGAGCATGCGCAGCAGGGTCGACTTGCCCGAACCCGAGCCACCCAGCAGCGCGAAGATCTCGCCCTGATGGATGCTCAGCGACACATCATCGACCGCCACCGTTTCGTCGAACTTCTTGGTGACACGATCGATCTTGAGCAGCACCTGCTTGTTCTTGCTCTGGCCACTGAGGGCTTTTTTGTAGGCGCTGGAGGCAACGGCCATGCGCGAACTCCCGAAATGAAAAAGGTTGGCCGGCCTGGGCCGGATATCTAGTGGTCGTTGCAACGAGCGCGTCATCGGACGCGCCCTTCGTTCAGGCCGCCCCGCTTCGTCCTGGCAGCACCGTGGACGAAATGGAGCGGACTACGGGATTCACTTGCCGGACTTCACCTTGGTCCAGGCGCGGGTCGTCAGTCGTTGGATCTTCGGCGGCAGCTCGGCCGAGACATACAGCCGATCCAGCACCTCCTGCGGCGGATACACCGAAGCGTCCTCGCGCACCTCTTGGTCCATCAGCTCGCCTGCCTTGAGATTCGGATTGGCGTAACCGACATAGTCGCTCACCGCGGCAATCACCTCGGGGCGCAGCAGATGGTTGATGAATGCATGGGCTTGCTCGACGTTGCTGGCGTCGGCGGGGATGGCCAGCATGTCAAACCAGAGGTTGGCACCCTCCTTGGGAATGGCGTAGGCGATCTCGATGCCCTTGCCGGCTTCCTCGGCGCGGGCCGCAGCCTGGAACACATCACCGGAGAACCCGGCGGCGACGCAGATATTGCCATTGGCGAGATCGGAAATGTACTTGGACGAGTGGAAATAACGCACATGCGGACGCACGGCCAGGAGCTTCTCTTCGGCCTTCTGGTAATCCGCGGCGTTCTCACTGTTGGGGTCCAGGCCCAGGTAGTTGAGCATGGCCGGGATCATCTCATCGGCCGAATCGAGAAAGGCGATGCCGCAGCTGGCCAGCTTTGCCGCGTTCTCCGGCTCGAAAATCACCGACCAGGAGTCGATTTCATCGACACCAAGGGCGGCCTTGACCTTCTCGACGTTATAGCCGATGCCATTGGTGCCCCACAGATAGGGCGCGGCATGGGCGTTGCCGGGGTCGTTCTTCTGCAGCTGCTTGAGCAGCGCCGGGTCGAGATGTTCCCAGTTCGGCAGCTTGCTCTTGTCCAGGGCCTGGAACGCACCGGCGCGGATCTGCTTGCCGAGGAAATGGTTGGAAGGCACTACCACGTCGTAGCCACTGCGGCCGGCGAGCAGTTTGCCTTCGAGGGTTTCGTTGGAATCGAAGACGTCGTAGACGGGCTTGATGCCTGTCTCCTTCTCGAACTCCTCCAGCGTCGTTTCGCCGATGTAATCCGACCAGTTGTAGATGTGCACAGAGGCGGCCTGGGCGGTCGCGGCACCGGTCATGGCGGCGGCGACGAGCAGCGACTTGAGGGTCGAGCGCATGGGGTGAGTCCTCTTGTTACAGGCCGCGCGTGATCCCGGCGGGAAAGGCGGGCTGTTTATTGGAAAAACCTCTGAAAATCAACAGATTTGGTGTAATTGCCGGTTCACTTGCGAGAAAAGGGAATGAACGGGAATGCCTGAACCGCCACCGGACGCGTTCGCCTTGTCAGTTCCACGCAACGCCCGCCCCGGCATCCAACCGGGGCGGTGGTGGCCTCCCCTGTCGGGTACGCATGCCTCATGCGACCCGACACGCGAGCGGCTGAATCAACGCCCGGATTTGATCTTGGTCCAGCTGCGGGTCATGGCGCGCTGGGTCTTGGGATCGAGGTCCGGGAAGGTATAGAGCTTTTGCAGCACCGCCTGGCTCGGGTAGATGCCTTCGTCGGTGCGGATCGCTTCGTCGAGCAGCGGAGTGGCCGCGGCGTTGCCGTTGGGGAACTGCACGTAGTTGGTGATCGAGGCCATCACTTCCGGCTTCATCAGGTAGTTGATGAAGGCATGGGCGCTATCGACGTTCTTGGCATCGGCCGGCACCGCCAGCATGTCGAAGAAGCTACCGGCACCTTCTTTCGGAATCTTGTAGCCGACGTTGACGCCGTTGGCCGCTTCCTCGGCGCGCGACTTGCCCTGGTAGATGTCGCCGGAGTAGCCGATCGCCACGCAGATGTTGCCGTTGGCCAGGTCGGAGATGTACTTGGAGGAGTGGAAGTAGGCGACATGCGGGCGGATCTGCATGAACAGGTCTTCGGCCTTCTTCAGCTCGTCAGCCTTGCCGCTATCCGGCGCATGACCCAGGTAGTGCAGCGCGGCGGGCAGCATCTCGGTCGGCGAGTCGAGGAACGCGACGCCGCAGGATTTCAGCTTCTCGATGTTCTCCGGCTTGAAGACCAGGTCCCAGGAGTCCACCGGTGCGTTGTCGCCCAGCACGGCCTTGACCTTGTCGACGTTGTAGCCGATGCCGATGGTGCCCCACATGTAGGGGATCGAGTACTGGTTGCCCGGGTCGCTCGGCTCCAGTGCCTTGAGCAGGTCCTTGTCGAGATTTTCCCAGTTTGGCAGCTTGGACTTGTCCAGCTTCTGGAACACGCCAGCCTTGATCTGCTTGGCCAGGAACGGGTTGGACGGCACCACAACGTCATAACCGGAGCTGCCGGCCAGCAGCTTGGCTTCCAGCACTTCGTTGCTGTCGAAGACGTCGTAGACGACCTTGATGCCGGTTTCCTTGGTGAAGTTTTCCAAGGTGTCTTCGGCGATGTAGTCGGACCAGTTGTAGACGTGCAGTACCTTTTCCTGGGCCTGCGCAGCCCCGGCAACGGTGCCGGCCAGCGTCATGGCAAGAAGGGTCTTGGCGAAGGGATTCATCCGTGCAGCTCCTGTTGTCATCATTAATGTCGGGGCAGTGGAACAGGCCATGAACAGCGCGGCGGCCTGGCGGTGTGCCGGCATCGACACACCCCTCGGTAGGTCTGGCTTCCAGCACGCGCGCAGTCTGGCAAGGTCAGAGGCTTTTTTTCAACAAGCCAAACGCATAGCCGTGTGCAATCGACAACCTTAGCTCAGCTGCCGCCAACTGCCGCACGCTCAGCCCAGCGCATCCCTGGCCGTTGCATCCAGACACAGACGCACCTTGCCGATCAGCTCGTCGATCTGCTCCTCACTGATCACCAGTGGCGGCGAGATGATCATGGTGTCACCGACCGCACGCATCACCAGGCCGTTGCGGAAGCAGTGCTCGCGACAGCGCATGCCCACGCCTGGGTCGGCAAAGCGCTCGCGGGTCTTCTTGTTCTTCACCAGCTCGAGCGCACCGAGCAGGCCGACACCACGCGCCTCGCCCACCAGCGGATGCTCGAGCAGTTCCTGCCAACGGGATTGCAAATAGGGTGCCGTCTTCGTCTTCACCCGCTCGACGATCTTTTCCTCGCGCAGGATGCGGATGTTCTCCAGCGCCACCGCTGCAGCCACCGGATGCCCCGAATAGGTGAAGCCGTGATAGAACTCGCCACCTTCGTTGAGCGTCTGCACCACTTCGTCGCGCACCACCACGCCGCCCATGGGGATGTAGCCGGAAGTCAGGCCCTTGGCGATGGGCATCAGGTCCGGCGTGAGGCCGTAGTAGTCACTGCCGAACCACTCGCCGGTACGGCCGAAACCACAGATGACCTCGTCGGCGATGAAGAGGATGTCGTAGCGCGCAAGGATTTCCTTGATCCGCGGCCAGTAGCTCTCGGGCGGGATGATCACGCCGCCGGCGCCCTGGATCGGCTCGGCGATGAAGGCGGCGACCTTGTCCTCGCCGACCTCGAGAATCTTCTGCTCCAGCTGGTCGGCGATGCGTACGCCGAACTCTTCCGGGCTCATGTCGCCGCCCTCGCCGAACCAGTAAGGCTGGTCGATATGCTCGATGCCCGGGATCGGGCCGTCACCTTGCTCGTGCATGGCCTTCATGCCGCCGAGGCTGGCGCCGGCGATGGTCGAGCCGTGATAGCCATTCCAGCGGCCGATGACCACCTTCTTCGCCGGCTGGCCCTTGATCGCCCAGTAATGGCGCACCATGCGCAGCACGGTGTCGTTGGCTTCCGAGCCCGAGCCAGTGAAGAACACATGGTTCATCCCGGCCGGCGCGATGTCGGCGATCGCCTTGGCCAGGGCCACGGCCGGCGGATGGGCGGTCTGGAAGAACAGGTTGTAGTACGGCAATTCGCGCATCTGCCTGGTCGCAGCCTCGACCAGCTCCTCGCGGCCATAGCCCAGGTTGACGCACCAGAGCCCGGCCATGGCGTCGAGGATCTTGTGCCCTTCGCTGTCCCACAGATAGACGCCGGACGCCTTGGTGATGATGCGCGTGCCTTTGGCGTTCAGCGCCTTGTAATCGGTGAACGGCGGCAGATGATGGTCGCGGCTCAGCGCTTGCCAGTGCAGGGTTTGCGAATCGCTCATCAGTCACCTCTCGATAAAGTTCGTGCATGTTCGGTGGAAGAAAAAAGCGTCATCCACCCTACGACCGGCTCCGACGGAAGCGGCCCTACACCGACAGCATCAGGAATTCCCGCTCCCATGAGCTGATTACGCGGTGGTAGTTCTCCTGCTCGGCACGTTTGACCGCGACGTAGCCGGTGATGAATTTCGGGCTCAGGTATTTCTCCAGCTCGCGGCAGGTCTCCATCCGCTCCAGCGCCGCTTCCAGGGTCAGCGGCAGGCGCAGGTTGCGCCGCTCGTAGCCGCGACCCTTGACCGGCTGGCTCGGCGGCAGCTGCTCGACCATGCCGATGTAGCCGCACAGCAGGCTCGCGGCGATGGCCAGGTAAGGGTTGGCGTCGGCTCCGGCCAGGCGGTTCTCGACACGGCGGTTCTGCGGATCGGAATCCGGCACGCGCAGGCCCACGGTACGGTTCTCTTCGCCCCACTCGACGTTCACCGGCGCCGAGGTGTCCGGCAGGAAGCGGCGGAACGAATTGACGTTCGGCGCGAACATCGGCAGCAGCTCGGGGATGTACTTCTGCAGGCCGCCGACGTGGTGCAGAAACAGCTGGCTCATGGAGCCGTCGTCGTTGGAGAAGATGTTGCGCCCGGTGTTGAGGTCGATGACGCTCTGGTGCAGGTGCATCGCGCTGCCCGGCTCGCCGGTCATCGGCTTGGCCATGAAGGTGGCGGCGACGTTGTGCTTGAGCGCCGCCTCGCGCATGGTGCGCTTGAACACCAGGATCTGGTCGGCCAGGTGCAGCGCCTCGCCGTGACGGAAGTTGATCTCCATCTGCGCGGTGCCTTCCTCGTGGATCAGGGTGTCCAGATCCAGGCCCTGCGCTTCACACCAGTCGTACATGTCCTCGAACAGCGGGTCGAATTCGTTGGCGGCGTCGATGGAGAACGACTGGCGGCCGGTTTCCTGGCGGCCGGAGCGGCCGATCGGCGGCTGGAACGGCAGGTCCGGGTCTTCGCAGCGCTTGGTCAGGTAGAACTCCATCTCCGGCGCGACGATGGGTTGCCAGCCGCGATCGGCGTACATCTTCAGGACGCGCTTCAAGATATTGCGCGGCGAGAGTTCGATGGGATTGCCCATCTTGTCGTAGGTGTCGTGGATCACCTGGGCAGTCGGCTCGATGGCCCAGGGCACGAGGAATACGGCGTTCGGATCAGGCCGACAGAACATGTCGATATCAGCCGGGTCGAGCAGCTCGTAGTAGATGTCGTCCTCGACGTAATCACCGGTCACGGTCTGCAGCAGCACGCTTTCCGGCAGGCGCATGCCCTTTTCGTCGAGAAACTTGTTGGTCGGGGAAATCTTGCCGCGGGCGATGCCGGTCAGGTCGCTGATCAGGCATTCCACTTCGGTGATCTTGCGTTCTTTCAGCCAGCTGGTGAGCTGGTCGAGCTGGATACTCATGTTGACCTCAATTTGCTGGGGAGGGCCGCCGGGGTCGGCCGTCAGCGTTGTCGGGCGCGGGCCGCGCACGCCTCGGCGAAACCCCTGAACAGCGCCAGATAATGCGGATGCTCATGCACCTGCCATTCCGGATGCCACTGTACGCCGAGGGCGAAGCTGCGTGCCTGCTCGACGGAAAACGCCTCGATCAGCCCATCCGGTGCCAGGGCTTCGATGCGCAGGCCGCCGCCGAGTCGCTCGACGCCCTGACCGTGCACGGAATTGACCTGAATCTGCGCCGGCAGGCCGAGCCGCTCGAGCAGGCCGCCGGGCTGCACGTGCAGCGCATGGCTGAGGCCGTATTGCACGTCCAGCGGATCATCGGGGCGCTCGCGGTGGTCTTGGTAAGGCCCGGCTTCGTGAACCTTCTGATGCAGGCTGCCACCAAAGGCCACATTCATTTCCTGGAAGCCACGGCAGATGCCGAACACCGGGATGCCGGCCTCGACCGCGGCACGGATCAGCGGCAGGGTGAGGCGATCGCGCAGCGGATCGTGATGGGTGCCCGCGTCGCTCGCAGGCCCGCCATAATGATGGGGCTCGACGTTCGACGGCGAGCCGGTGAACAACAGCCCGTCGAAACTCTCCAGCAGGGTCGCCGGGTCGATCAGCTCGTCCAGCGCCGGGATCACCAGCGGCACGCCGGCGATCGCCGCGGCACGCAGGTACTTGTCACCGGCGATGTGAAAGCTGTGGTGGCCGATCTGCCTGGTGCAGGCGGAAACGCCGATCAGTGGCTTGCGCGACATGGGATACTCGTCGTTCGGATAAGGCATACCGGAGAGTAGTCTTGTTCATTTTTATAGACAATAGCCCGAGCATTAGCTCGGCGAGCTATAACTTCAGCGCGCTGGAGATGCCCCAAAAAAGGCCTGTCATGGGCACTCATGGGGCGCTGGCGGGCTACTCTTGACAGTGAACCGGCTTTTCGATTGACTCCAAGACAAGCATCTGATGATTGAAATTTTTAACAATTAAGGTAATTCATCATGGCCCCGCCGCGTGCCGTTCAGCTCAACGAAGCTAACGCATTTCTCAAGGAACATCCGGAGGTTCAGTACGTCGATCTGCTGATCACCGACATGAATGGAGTCGTGCGCGGCAAGCGCATCGAGCGCGCCAGCCTGCACAAGGTGTACGAAAAAGGTATCAACCTCCCCGCTTCGCTGTTCGCCCTCGATATCAACGGCATCACCGTTGAAAGCAGCGGGCTGGGCATGGACATCGGCGACTCCGACCGCACCTGCTTCCCGATCCCCAACACACTGTGCAAGGAGCCCTGGCAGAAGCGTCCCACCGCGCAGCTGCTGATGACCATGCACGAGCGTGACGGCGACCCGTTCTTTGCCGATCCGCGCGAAGTCCTGCGTCAGGTGGTGAGCAAGTTCGACGA
This sequence comes from Pseudomonas songnenensis, assembly GCF_003696315.1. Classification (GTDB taxonomy): domain Bacteria; phylum Pseudomonadota; class Gammaproteobacteria; order Pseudomonadales; family Pseudomonadaceae; genus Stutzerimonas; species Stutzerimonas songnenensis. Next base: position 664,073 of record NZ_RFFN01000003.1, read on the forward strand.
ACTCGGCCTGACCATCTGCGCCGCCTTCGAGCTCGAGTTCTATCTGATCGACCAGGAAAACATCAACGGCCGGCCGCAGCCGCCGCGCTCGCCGATTTCCGGCAAACGCCCGCACTCGACCCAGGTCTACCTGATCGACGACCTCGACGAATATGTCGACTGCCTGCAGGACATTCTCGAGGGCGCCAAGGAACAGGGCATCCCGGCCGATGCGATCGTCAAGGAGAGCGCCCCGGCGCAGTTCGAGGTCAACCTGCACCACGTCGCCGACCCGATCAAGGCCTGCGACTACGCGGTGCTGCTCAAGCGGCTGATCAAGAACATCGCCTACGACCACGAGATGGACACCACCTTCATGGCCAAACCCTATCCGGGCCAGGCCGGTAACGGGTTGCACGTGCACATCTCGCTGCTCGACAAGAATGGCAACAATATATTCGCCACCGAAAATCCGCTGGAAAGCGCACCACTCCGCCACGCCATCGGTGGTCTGCAGGAAACCATGGCTGCCTCGATGGCCTTCCTCTGCCCGAACGTGAACTCCTATCGCCGCTTCGGTGCGCAGTTCTACGTGCCGAATGCGCCGTGCTGGGGCATGGACAACCGCACCGTGGCGCTGCGCGTGCCGACCGACAGCCCTGACGCCGTGCGCGTCGAGCACCGGGTTGCCGGCGCCGATGCCAACCCGTATCTGATGCTGGCGAGCATTCTTGCCGGGGTGCATCACGGCCTGACCAACAAGATCGAGCCGGACGCGCCCATCGAGGGCAACTCCTACGAGCAGGTCGAGCAGAGCCTGCCGACCAACCTGCGCGACGCCCTGCGCGAGCTGGACGACAGCGAGATCATGGCGCGCTACATCAGCCCGGATTACATCGACATCTTCGTCGCCTGCAAGGAAAGCGAGCTGGCCGAGTTCGAGCACTCGATCTCGGACCTGGAATACAACTGGTATCTGCACACCGTCTAGCGCCAGAACATCCGGCACGGCGGTTTGCATCCATCGCCGTGCTGGCTTCAAATAGGCCGATGACCAAGTCCAGTCCCGCGACGCCCAGTCGTCGCCCGCGCGCCAGCAGCCAGACGCGCATTCGCCAGATTCTCGCCAGCGCCCGCGAACTGCTCGCCGAGCAGGGCGCCACGACGTTATCCGTGTATGCCGTGGCCGAACGCGCCGGCATTCCGCCCTCTTCCGTCTATCACTTCTTCTCCGGTGTGCCGGCGCTGCTCGCAGCGCTGACGGCGGACGTCCACGCGACCTTCAGAGCCAGCCTCGAACAGCCCATCGATCACCAGAGCCTGAACAGCTGGCACGACCTCTCGCGACTGATCGAACAGCGCATGCTGACGATCTACCAGCAGGACAGCGCCGCCCGCCAACTGATCCTGGTGCAGCATGGTCTCGGCGAAGTCACTCAGACCGACCAGCGCCTGGACCTGGAACTCGGCCAGGCGATGCAGGCCGTGTTCGAACGCCACTTCGCGCTGCCGCCGCTGCCGCAGGACATCGATGTCTTTGCGCTGGCACTGGAACTCGGCGACCGCGTCTATGCTCGATCCATACAGCTGTACGGCAGCCTGACGCCGCGGATGGCCGAGGAAGGCATGCGGGTGTTCGACGCCTACCTCGGCCTGTATCTGCCGCCGTACCTGCCCAAGCGGGAACAAGCCGAAAGCTGATCGATAAATATCGATAAATGGTCGTTCCCCATCGGCTTTTCGATCATATAACCACTATCAATCCGGATAACTATCGAATAAATTTGCACCTTCGATAGCCGCCGTCCCTTCAACCGCAGCCGCGAGGTTTCCATGTCCCGAGTCGTTACCGTTGCCGCCACCCAGATGGCCTGTTCCTGGGATCGTCAGGCCAACATCGCCAATGCCGACAAGCTGGTACGCGAGGCCGCCGCCAAGGGCGCGCAGATCATCCTCATCCAGGAGCTGTTCGAGACGCCCTACTTCTGCCAGAAGCCCAATGCCGAATACCTGCAGCTGGCCACACCGGTCGAGCAAAATCCGGCTATCCAGCATTTCCAGAAGGTCGCCGCCGAGCTGCAGGTGGTCCTGCCGATCAGCTTCTTCGAGCTCGCCGGCCGCGCACGCTTCAACTCCATCGCCATCATCGATGCCGACGGCAAGCTGCTCGGCGTCTACCGCAAGAGCCACATTCCGGACGGCCCCGGCTATCACGAGAAGTACTACTTCAATCCGGGCGACACCGGTTTCAAGGTGTGGAACACCCGCTACGCCAAGATCGGCGTGGCTATCTGCTGGGACCAGTGGTTCCCCGAGACTGCGCGCAGCATGGCGCTGATGGGCGCCGAACTGTTGTTCTACCCGACCGCCATCGGCAGCGAGCCGCATGATCCGAACATCACCTCACGCGACCACTGGCAGCGCGTGCAACAGGGCCACGCCGGCGCCAACCTGATGCCACTGATCGCCAGCAACCGCATTGGCCGCGAAGAGCAGGACGGCTACGACATCACCTTCTACGGCTCGTCGTTCATCGCCGACCAGTTCGGCGCCAAGGTCGAGGAAATGGACGAAACCAGCGAAGGCGTGCTGGTGCATCAGTTCGATCTCGATCAGCTCGAGCATATCCGCAGCGCCTGGGGCGTGTTCCGCGATCGCCGGCCGAACCTCTACGGCTCGATCAAGACCCTGGACGGCCAGACGCCGTCGGAGTGAACGTAGGGTGGAAAACCATGCAGCGTTTTCCACCAGGGACGCCACGTGGTGGAAAAGGCCTGCGGCCGTTTTCCACCCTACCAGGACCTCAGCCATGACCACCCTCAGCTCCACGCCCCGCCAAGACGGCTACTTCATGCCCGCCGAGTGGGCGCCGCACAGCCAGACCTGGATGGTCTGGCCGCAGCGCCCGGACAACTGGCGTGACAACGGCGCGCCTGCGCAGGCCGCGTTCACCGCAGTCGCCAAGGCCATCGCCCGCTTCGAGCCGGTCACCGTCTGCGCCAGCGCCGAGCAGTACCTGGCCGCCCGCGCAGCACTGGACGATCCGCGCATCCGCGTGGTGGAAATCAGCACTGACGATGCCTGGGTGCGCGACACCGGGCCGACCTTCGTTGTCGACAACAACGGTGGGCTGCGCGGCGTGGACTGGATGTTCAACGCCTGGGGCGGTGAAGACGGCGGGCTCTATGCAGACTGGCAGCGCGACGACCAAGTGGCGCGCAAGATCCTCGAGATCGAGTACTGCGATCGTTACCGCACCGAGGGCTTCGTGCTCGAGGGCGGCTCGATCCATGTCGACGGCGAAGGCACGCTGATCACCACCGAGGAGTGCCTGCTCAACCGCAACCGCAACCCGCATTTGTCCTGCGAGCAGATCGAAGCGGTGCTGCGCGGGCACCTGGCGGTCGACCGCATCATCTGGCTGCCGCACGGCCTGTTCAACGATGAAACCGACGGCCACGTCGACAACTTCTGCTGCTTCGTGCGCCCGGGCGAAGTGCTGCTGGCCTGGACCGACGACGCGAACGACCCCAACTTCGAGCGCTGCCAGGCGGCCATGGCCGTGCTGCAGGCCACTCGCGACGCCAAGGGCCGTGCACTGACCGTGCACAAGATGCCGATCCCCGGCCCGCTGCATGCGAGCGCCGAAGAATGCGCCGGCGTCGCTGCGCTGGACGGCAGCCAGCCGCGTGACCCGTCGATCCGCCTGGCCGGCAGCTACGTGAACTTCCTCATCGTCAACGGCGGCATCATCGCGCCGGCCTTTGGTGACCCGCTGGACGCCGAAGCCGAACGCATCCTGGCGCAGGTGTTCCCGGAGCATCAGGTGGTGATGGTGCCGGGTCGCGAGATTCTCCTCGGCGGCGGCAACATCCATTGCATCACCCAGCAGCAGCCGGCACCGCTGTTACGCTGACGCAGCTGCCTTGAGCCTGCCTGAGGTACGAGGAGGTTTCGATGGAGTTTCTGGTGAACCTGGATGTCGACGATCTGGAGCGGGCCGTCGACTTCTACCAGTCGGTGTTCGACCTTCGTGAGGGCCGCCGCCTCGGCAGCTTCGCGGTGGAAATGCTCGGCGGCCCGACACCGATCTATCTGTTGCTCAAGGACGCGGGCAGCGCCGCAACCCCGGGAGAGGCCCAGCAGCGCAGCTACGAGCGGCACTGGACGCCGATCCATCTGGATTTTGTCGTCACCGATATCGAAGCCGCCGCGGCCAGGGCCATCGCCCATGGCGCACGCCTGGAACAGCCGATTACCGCGCAGGTCGGACACAAACTGGCGCTCATGGCCGATCCGTTCGGCCATGGATTCTGCCTGCTGCAGTTCACCGGTGGCGGTTACGACGAGCTGGCCCGCTGAGCAGCCTCCCCGGCAGGGTCTCAGCCGACGATCACCTGGTTCTTGCCCAGGCGCTTGGCGCTGTACATCGCCGCGTCGGCGCGGGCGAACACGCTGCTCAGCTCGGCGTCGCTGGCCCTGAGGTAGGTCAGGCCGAGGCTGGCGGTGACGCGGAAGCGCTCGCCGTTCTCGGCGGTGAACACCACCCGCTCGATCTCGCGCTGCAGGCGTTCGGCGATCTGCTCGGCCAGATCCGGCTGACAGCCCGGCAGCACCGCGGCGAACTCCTCACCACCGATGCGCCCGAACAGGTCGCTCTGGCGCAGCACGGATGCGCCACAGCGGGCGACCTTCTGCAGCACCTGATCGCCCATCTGGTGACCATGGGTGTCGTTGATGCGCTTGAAGTCATCGATATCCAGCAGCAGGAACGCCAGCGACGAAGCGAACTGCCGGGCACGCTCGAACTCGGCGCGGGCGCATTCGAAGAAGTGCCGGCGGTTGCTGCTCTGGGTCAGCACATCGGTGGTGGCCAGACGCTGCAGTTCGCCTTCGAGCTGCTTCTTCTCGGTGATGTCCTCGGCAATGCCGACGATGATCGGGCTCTGCCCTTTCTCGCCCGGCCGCCCGAGAAAGCACTTGTCGCTCAGCCAGCGCAGCTGGCCGTCGCCACGGATGATGCGGTATTCGCGGGTTTCCACGGCACCCTCGTCGAGCACGGCGAGCATGCTCTTCTGGGCGTACTCCACATCATCGGGATAGATCGCGTTGCGCCACTCGCCATAGTCGGCCAACAGCAGCGCCGGCGAGCGACCGAAGATGCGCTCGTAAGCCGGGCTGACGTAGATCATGCGCTGCGCCTGCCAGTCGAATGCCCAGAGGACCGCATTGACGCCGCCCAGCAGGGTGCTGAACAGCTGCTCGCGCTCCCCCAGTCGCGCTGCTTCCGCCCGCGCGTGCATCAGCGCCAGCAACGTCTGCGCGTCGCCGCCTGGAGGCATCCTCATTCCCGAATCACCCTGATTGCTCGCCAGCCGCATAGCCCATCTTCCTGAAACGACCGCCGCGCAGGGCGGCGGTACTGCATGGTTTTAGAGTGCTGTTCAGAAAGTCGGCAAGGCGCAAAGTTCCGGGGCCGCGGACGCGCGCCGCTTGAGCCGATCGAAGGTCAGGCCGGGGCGACGGATGGACGTAGCGAGTAGGTCCGCAGGTGCCCGGCGAACTCGTGCAGTGACTGGATACCGCTGGCCTCGGCTTCGTGCACCCACTGCTTGATGGCGGCGAGCATCTCATGGCCGTTCGAGCTGGTCTTGCTCCAGATCTGCTGCAGCGCCAGACGCTTCTCGTAGATCACCTTGAGTGCCTGACTCTGCGCCAGCATGACGTCGATATGCGCTTGCTGTTCCTGCTGCAAGAGACTCGGCTCACGGGACAGCAGGCGCTTGGCGCGGCGCAGCTGATGACGCAGCGTGGCGTCGGCGCGATTCAGCTCCTGGCGCACCAGCGGCACGATGACCAGCTTGCGGTACTGCGCCATGATCTGGAAACGGTTGTTGAGGATCGCCATGGCGCTGTCCATGTCCAGCTGCTGCTTGCCTTCGATGCGATGGGCAATCGGCGCGGTGCGGTTGACCTTGGCCAGTCCGAACAGGCTGAACAGACGTATCCAGGCCCAGCCCATGTCGAACTCCCACTTGCGCACCGAGAGCTTGGCCGAGTTTGGGTAGGTGTGGTGGTTGTTGTGCAGCTCTTCGCCGCCGATGAGGATGCCCCAGGGCACGAGGTTGGTCGCCGCATCGCGGCATTCGAAGTTGCGATAGCCGACCGCATGACCGAGGCCGTTGACCACACCGGCGGCCCAGAACGGAATCCAGATCATCTGCACCGCCCAGACGGTCAGGCCGAGCGCGCCGAACAGGGCCAGGTCGATCAGCAGCATGAGCACGATGCCGGTGTTGGGGAAACGCGAATAGAGGTTGCGTTCGATCCAGTCGTCCGGGCAGTTCTTGCCGTAGATACGCAGGGTTTCCTCGTTCTTCGCCTCTTCCATGTACAGCTCGGCGCCCTTGCGCACGACCGTCGAAAGGCCCTTGTGCACCGGACTGTGAGGGTCGTCAGGCGTTTCGCATTTGGCGTGGTGCTTGCGGTGGATGGCGGTCCACTCGCGGGTGTTCATCGCCGTGGTCAGCCACAGCCAGAAACGGAAGAAATGCTTGAGCGCCGGATTCAGTTCCAGCGAGCGGTGCGCCGAGTAACGGTGCAGGTAGACCGTGACGCTGACGATGGTGACGTGAGTCAGCAGCAGCGTGGTCGCGATGAGTTGCCAGACCGAAAGGTCGAGTAAACCGGTGTGCCACATAGTAACGGGGTGCCTCTTGGATTAGCCGCACCGGCGACCTCCGCCGCTGCTGACCTTCCTGCAGCCTATCACTCCCCTACGTTGGGGCGAACACGACGGCCGACCGACCGTCGCAATTCTGGTGATTTTTTGACCAGCCTCGGCTGCAATCAATCACCCGCAGCAAACTGTGGGCGCCGGCCCGCGCCGGCAATGCTCGCTATCGGCAAGTGCTGGCATAGAGCTATCATTGCTCCTTTTCCCTCAGGATGGTGCGTCACCATGCATAGGTCATACGCCGGGTACAGCGCAGAGCATGCTTATCGCTGCGCGCGTGCGATGCAGGCCGACCATCACCAGCGACGGTCGACACGTCGATGAGCGACGTCGGCACCACACCGCACTGGACCTTCGCGCTCGGCAGCCTGCTGCTCGTGCTGCTGTTCGGCAGCCTGGCGTTCAACGATTACCGCGCCCGCGATGCCGCCTGGCAGCTGGAGATCGAAACCCATGGCGAGCTACAGAGCCTGGCCTTGCGCAGTGCGCAGTCCAATCAGCAACGTCAGGCCGATATGGTCGCCAGCGCCCTGGCCGGCAATGCCGAAGTCCAGCGGCAGATGCGGCGTATCGACGGTGCGCTGCGCGCCGGCGCGACGCTGGACGACGCCCGCATCGAACTGGCCCGCCAGCGCCTGCAAGCCGCCCTGACGCCCGCCTGGACGTCGATGCAGCGCCACCAGGGTCTGCAGCTGCAGCTGTTCTGGGGCGATAGCGGACTCACCGTCTTACGCATGCAGCAACCCGAGCGTTTCGGCGACATGCAGGCAGCCCGCCGGCCGATGCTGCAACAGGCGCTGCGCGATGGTGCCGTGCAGACCGGGGTGGAGGTCGATCCGCTCGGCGCCAGTAGCCGAGCAATCATCCCGCTGTATGGTGAGGATGATCGCGCCGAGGACGTCATCGGCGCGCTGGAAGTGGGGTACAACGTGCTGCCGGACCTGGCCGAGCTGGGCGAGCAGCTCGCCGCCGGGCTCGCCCTGGTGGTCAACCGCGCCGCCTTGCAAGCAGCCGGACTGGACGCGCCCAGCGGCGTTCACCTGCACGCCGGCAGCGACTGGCAGCTCACCGGCCACTCGGCAACGCAGATCCTGCACTGGGCGCAGACCGGGATGCTGCCGGAACCGGAGAGTGGCATGGTGCTGCGCCTGCTGAGCGCTGACGGGCGCACTTACATGCTCAACCAGATTCCACTGCAGACGGATCACCAGGCCCAGCCCACCGCGCCGCTGGCAGCGGCGCTGGTCTGGCGTGACATCAGCAGCATGCAAGCGGAGCACCAGGGAGCCGAGCAGCGGCTGCTGGTCAAGTGGGGCCTGGCCTGGCTCACCACCGAAGCCCTGCTGCTGACATTGGCGTTCCTGCTGCAACGGCGCCTCAGCGTGCAACGGCAGCATCAGTTCGCCCAGCAGCAACAGAGCCGCCGCCAGCAACGCCTGTACGACCGTGCCCAGAAGATCGCCAGCCTGTTGCCAGGGATGGTGTTTCAGCTCAAGCGCTTCGCCAACGGTCGTTATGCATTCCTCTATGTCAGCGAGGGTGCCCGCGAACTCTACGGCACCGATCCGCAGCGTCTGCTGGAGGATGCTGCCCAGGCGCTATGCCGTGTGCACCCACAGGACCTGTCCCGCTTGAAGATCGCGTTGCTGCGCCTGGCCGCGCGTCCGGGCCGCGGCGCGGTGGAGTTCCGCATCCACCATCCGCAACGCGGTCTGCTCTGGGCGGAGGGTCGCGCCAGCGCCGAGCGGCTGCCCGACGGGTCGGTGCTGTGGCACGGCTTCGTCACCGAGATCACCGAACTGATGGAAACCACCCGCGCGCTGCAGAAAAGCGAGAGTCGCTTTCGCGCCATGGTCGGCAACCTGCCCGGGGTGGTCTACCGCTGCCGCAACGATGGCGAACGCACCATGAGCTATCTGAGCAATGGCATCGAGCGGCTGACTGGCCATCCGGCCAGCGATTTCGTCGGCAATCCCGTACGCAGCTATGCCAGCCTGATCCATCCAGACGACCTGGAACTGGCCCGCCTGCATCCCGAGCAGGGCATGTTCGAAGGCACCTACCGGCTCATCAACGCCGAAGGCGCTACCGTCTGGGTGCGTGAAAAGGCGCGTGTCCTGCGCGAGCGCGACGACCCGATCGGCTGGTGCGACGGCTTCGTCTGGGACGTCACCGACCAGATGCTGGCCAAGCAGGAGATGCGCGAGCGCGAGCAGTACCTGAGCATGCTGATCGATAACGTGATCGACGCGATCATCATCATCGACGCACGCGGCATCATCGAAACCTTCAACCACGCCGCCGAGCAGATCTTCGGCTACAGCAGCGCGGAAATGCTCGGCCAGAACCTGTCGATGCTGATGCCCGAACCGGACCGCTCGGCCCACGATGGCTACCTGGACAACTACACGCAGCGCGGCACCTCCCACGCGCTGGAGCAGAACCGCGAACTCACCGCGCTGCGGCGCAACGGTGAAACATTCACCATCGAGCTGCGCGTGTCGCAGATCAGCCATCACGGCGAGCGCAAGTTCATCGGTCTGGTGCGCGACATCACCGAGCGCAAGCGCGTGGAGCGGATGAAGAGCGAGCTGGTGTCCATCGTCAGCCATGAGCTGCGCACCCCGCTGACCTCGATCTCCGGTGCGCTCGGCCTGATCGTCGGCGGCGCGCTGGGCGAACCGACGCCGGGCATGCGCCAGATGCTCGACATCGCGCACCAGAACAGCCTGCGCCTTGGCCGCCTGGTCGACGACCTGCTCGACATGGACAAGCTGGTCGCGGGCAAGATGGCCCTCGCCCTGCAAGAACATTCGTTGCCATTGCAGCTGCAGCTGGCGGTCGGCGCCAACCTGGGCTACGCCACGCAGCACCACGTGCAGCTCGAACTGCTGCCGACACCGCCGCTGCGGCTGATGGCAGACGACGACCGGTTGCAGCAGGTACTGGCCAATCTCATCTCCAATGCGGTCAAATTCTCGCGCGAAGGCGGCACTGTGCTGCTGGGCGGCGAACGCCGCGGCGACTGGGTGCGCATCTGGGTACGCGACCAGGGCCCGGGCATCGCGCCGGAGTTTCGCGCGCGGATTTTCCAGAAGTTCTCTCAGGCCGACTCTTCCGACACTCGGCAGAAGGGCGGTACCGGGCTGGGTCTGGCCATCAGCAAGGAGCTGATCGAACACATGCACGGCCGGATCGGCTTCGATTCCGAACCCGGCCATGGCGCCTGTTTCTGGTGCGAGCTGCCGCTCGTGCCGGCCGCGGCCGAACTATCCTGATGCTTCCGTTGATGCGGACGCCCATGCAAACCGACCCATGGAGGCACAATGGCCGAGCTCCGGCGCATCCTGCACGTTGAAGACGATCCCTCCATCCAGGCGGTGACCAAGCTGGCCCTGGAGGCCATTGGCGGCTACCAGGTACTGTCCTGCTCTTCGGGCGCCCAGGCGCTGGAAGAGGTGGAAGCCTTCGCTCCGGATTTCATCCTGCTCGACGTGATGATGCCCGGCATGGACGGACCGCAGACGCTGCTCAACCTGCGCGAGCGCGTCGACCTGGAGCGGATTCCGGTAACATTCATGACGGCCAAGGTGCAGCCCGGCGAGATCGAACACCTGCGCAAGCTGGGCGCCCGCGATGTGATCATCAAGCCATTCGACCCGATGCAGCTGGCCGAGCAGATTCGCGCCATCTGGCTCGCTGACCGATACTAGCCAGACGCAGCCGACGTCCGGCCGCAACCTGCGGGCCGGCCGGACGACATTCACCGAGATACAAGGCATCGACGATGGAGTTACCGCAAGCAGACCCGGCGTCGACGCTATCCATGACGCCGGTGCGCGAGCTTTCACGCCTGGCGGCATTGCTGCGCTATGAAATCCTCGACACGCCCGAGGAGAGCGCCTTCGATGATTTCACCGAGCTCGCTGCACGCCTGTGCGAGACGCCCATCGCGCTGATCTCCCTGGTCGACGACCGTCGCCAGTGGTTCAAGAGCCGCGTTGGCCTGGAGGTCAGCGAAACCCCGCGGGAAATCTCCTTCTGCACCTACACCATCCTCGGCGAGGAAATCTTCGAAGTCCCCGATGCGCTGCAGGATCCGCGTTTTTGCCATAACCCGCTGGTAGTCGGCGATCCACATATCCGCTTCTACGCCGGCACTCCGCTGACGTCGCCGGATGGCTATAACCTCGGCACGCTGTGCGTGATCGACCGGGAACCGCGCCGGCTGAGTGCCGAGCAGCGCGACACGCTCGAACGCCTCGGCCGCCAGGTGATCCGCCTGTTCGAGCAGCATCTGCTGGCGCACCGTTATGCCGAGCAGGCGGCGCTGCAACAGGCCATGCTCGACAGCGCCTCCAGCGCGGTGCTGGTGACCCGCCCAGATGGTGTGGTGACCAGCGTCAACCCGACTGCCGAGCGCATGCTGGGCCACAGCGAACAGGAGCTGGTTGGCCATCAGCTGACCTCGGCGCTGTTCCGCCGGGAAGCGCTGCAGCGGCGTGCCACCCTGCTGTCCAATGAGCTGCAGACACCGATCGAGCCCGACTTTGCGGTGCTGACCGCGCCGCTGCATCGCGGCCGTCGGGAAATGTCGGAGTGGCGCCTGCGCCATCGCAGCGGTGCCGATGTGCCTGTGCTGGTCGGGGTCACCGCGATCCACGATGAGCAGGAAGAGCTGCGCGGCTATCTGGTCAACGCCTACGACCTGGCCTATCAGGAACAGCTGCAGCTGCGCTTGCAGCAGATCGCCGCCCAGGTGCCGGGCATGCTGTTCCAGTTCCACTGGCGGCCCGATGGCGCGTCCTGCTTTCCCTATGTCAGCGAAGGTGTCGAACAGATCTACGGACTGAGTCCCGGCCAGCTCGCCGGCAGCTTCGCGCCGATCATTGCGCGGGTCTATGCCCTCGACCGCAGCGCCCTGCTCGGCAGCATCCGCGAGGCAGCCGCCGAACTGGCGCCCTGGCACATCGAGCATCGTGTCGAGCATCCGCGCAAAGGGCTGATCTGGGTCGAAGCCCGTGCCACCCCGCTGCAGCAGGTCGACGGCTCGGTGCTCTGGCATGGCTTCGTCACCGACATCACCGTGCGCAAGGCCGAGCAGCTGGAGCTGGAGCGTCAGCAGGAAATGAACCGGCGCCTGCTCGAGGCACTCAGCGAAGCGGTCATTGCCTGCGATGCCGACGGCTGTCTGACCCTGTTCAATGAGAAAGCCAAGCAGTGGCACGGTACCGATGTCGCCCCGGTGCCGCCCGACGAATGGCCGACCCGCTATCAGCTCTACCACCCGGACGGCGTCACGCTGCTGCGCCCGGAGGAAATACCACTGCTGCGGGCACTGCATGGCGAGCACGTCTGCGATCACGAAATGGTGCTGCTCGGCCAGGGTGAGCCGCGTCATGTGCTGTCCAATGCCGACCCGCTGTACACCTCCGATGGCCAGCCGATGGGCGCGGTGGCGGTGCTGCACGACATCACCGAACGCAAGCGCATCGAGCGGCTGCAGCGCGAGTTCATCTCCACCGTCAGCCATGAGCTGCGCACCCCGCTGACCTCGATCACCGGCGCCCTCGGTCTGATCTGCTCGAACGTCATGGGCGAAGTGCCCGAAGCGATGCACGAGCTGCTCGACATCGCCCAGCAGAACAGCCAGCGCCTGAACGCGCTGATCGACGACCTGCTGGACATGGACAAGCTGCACGCCGGGAAGATGCGCTTCGCCCTGCTCCGCCAGCCGCTGCAACCGCAGCTGGAACTGGCCCTGCGCAGCAACCGCAACTACGCCGAACAGCATGGCGTGGTGCTGCAGCTGGGCACCTGCCCGGCCGTAACGGTAGAGATCGACGCCATGCGCCTGCAGCAGGTGCTGAGCAACCTGCTGTCCAACGCGGCAAAATTTTCCCCGGCCGGGGAGCAGGTCGAGCTGTCGGCGACCCTCAGTGACGGGCGGGTACGCATCAGCGTCCGAGACCGCGGACCGGGGATTTCCGCCGATTTCCGTGAGCGGGTATTCCAGAAGTTTGCCCAGGCCGACTCGTCCGACAGCCGTCAGCAAGGCGGCACGGGACTTGGCCTGGCGATCAGCAAGGAGCTGATCGAACGCATGGGCGGGCAGATCGGTTTCGAATCCGAGCCCGGCCATGGCGCCTGCTTCTGGTTCGAGTTGCCCAGTGAAGGGCTGGCCAAGGAGAGTCCATAGATGAAACAGCTCAAACGCATTCTGCATGTCGAAGACGTGCCCTCGATCCAGGTCGTGACCCGCATTGCCCTGGAGAAGATCGGTGGCTTCGAAGTACTCAGCTGTCCGTCGGGACAGGCTGCGCTGGAGCAGGTGCAGGCCTTCGCCCCGGATCTGATTCTGCTCGACGTGATGCTGCCGCAGATGGACGGCATCGAGCTCGTCCGCCAGCTCGGTCAACTGATCGACCTGCAGCAGATACCCGTGGTGTTTCTCACCGGGCACCTGCAGCCCGAGCGGCTGCATGAACTGCGTCAGCTCGGCGTGCGCCAGGTACTCAGCAAACCCTTCGACCCGCTACAGCTCGCTGCCCAGCTGCAGCAGGTCTGGGAGGCCGAACATGGATGAGCAGGTACGGTTCGCGCTGCAGGAACAGCTGGCCCAGCTCGAACAGCAGTTCGGCGAACGCCTGCAGGGCGATCTGGCAGACCTCGGCACGCTGGCCACAGAACTGCAGCACAACCGCGCACCCGGCAACCGCCGCCAGCTGATGCTCGGCATTCGCGAGCGCCTGCATCGGCTTGCCGGAGCCGCCGGCACTTTCGGCTTCGCCAAGCTTGGCGAACGCGCCAGGCAGCTCGAACAACGCGCCGATCGCTGGCTGGATTCGGCGAAACCCGGCAGCCGTGCGGTGGAGTCGTTCTCCCGTGCGCTGCAACAGCTGGCCAGCCAGACGCCCGGCCAGGAACGCGCGGCGGCGGAGTTGCCCGACCACCATGACGAGCCAGCCCCCGGCTGCCGCATCTATCTGCTGGAAGCCGATCCGGTCGCCGGTTGCAGCATGGCACTGACGCTGCGCAACTTCGGCTACCTGGTCAGCCAGTGGCAGGATTTCGCCGCCTTGCAGCAGGCTGTGGCAACCGAGCCGCCCGACGCGTTGATCGTCAGCGTGCAGCACGATAGCGAGCTCGAATCCGTCGCCTCGCTGCAGCAGGGCCTGGACCATCCGCTGCCACTGCTGGTGATCCACGAGCGTATCGATTTCACCAGCCAGCTGGCCGCCGTACGCGCCGGCGCCCAGGGGTTCTTCAGCCGCCCACTGGACATCACCCAGCTGGAGAACAGCCTGGAACGCTGCCTCGATCGCCAGCAGGGCGAGCCGTTCCGGGTGCTGATCGTCGATGACGATGCCGAGCTGGCGGCACGCTACAGCCTGGTGCTGCGCAATTCCCAGATGCAGGTGCAGACCCTTACCGAGCCGACTCAGGTGCTGGAGACCATGCGCAGCTTCAACCCCGAGGTGCTGCTGCTGGACGTCAACATGCCTGGCTGTTCCGGCCCGGAGCTGGCGCAGATGATCCGACTGCACGACGAGTGGCTGCGGGTGACCATCATCTACCTCTCGGCCGAAACGGATATCCAGCGGCAGATGGCGGCACTGCTCAAGGCCGGCGATGACTTCATCACCAAGCCGATCAGCGATACGGCATTGGTTGCGTCGGTATATTCCCATGCGCAACGCGCGCGCTCGCTGAGCACGGCGCTGGCGCGCGACAGCCTGACCGGGCTGCTCAAGCACGCCGACATCAAGGAGCAGCTGGCGCTGGAAGTGCAACGCGCGACGCGCAGCGGCAAGCCGGCCAGCGTGGTAATGCTCGACCTCGACCACTTCAAGCACGTCAACGACACCTACGGCCACGCCGCCGGCGACAACGTGATCCGCGCCCTGGCCAACCTGCTGCGTCAGCGCCTGCGCCGCATCGACAGCCTCGGCCGCTATGGCGGCGAAGAGTTCGTCGCAGTGCTGCCAGAATGCACGGCGCTGCAGGCCCGGCGCATTTTCGACGAAATTCGCGTGCGCTTCGCGGCGTTGAGCTTCTACGGCGGAGACAGCCAGGAGTTCTACGTGACCTTCAGCGCCGGCATCTGCCAGACCGATGGACACACCGCCGCCGGAGTGCTCCTGGAGCGCGCCGATCAGGCTCTCTACGTGGCCAAGCACAAGGGCCGCAATCTGGTACAGGTCGGCGAGCACTAAACCGCGCCCTGTATTGCGAACCGTTCCCAGTTCGTCAGGTCTGACTATATTGCGCCTATCCCGGCGAGCCGCACCGATGCGCAGCGGCCGGGATAACAAGCAGTATTTCCCGGCGAAAGGAGTTCGGTTTGCCCGCAAGACTCGCGATCGGTTGGCATTCAATCGCATTCCTGGCTGCGTTCGTGCTGCTCGCCGCCCTTGGCTGGCAGGGCGCGCGAACCCAGGAAGCGCTGCTGCAGACCAATCGGTCGGTCAGCCACAGCCTGGAAGTCATCACCTCGGTCCAGGCCATCCTCACGTCCCTGCAGGACATCGAAACCGGCTCGCGCGGCTTCATTCTGACCGGCGATGCCAGCTACCTCGAACCCTACGAGCGCGGCCTGAAGCAGCTGGAAGGCTATAGGCGCAGCCTGGAACAGCTGGTCGAGGGCCGCAGCTACCCCGATGTGCGCTGGTTCCGCACGCTGGATGCGACCATTGCTGAACGCCTGCAGGTGGCAGCTGGCAATGTCCAGGCACGCCGCGATGCCGGGCTGCAGGCAGCGGCCGATCATTTGCGCGACGCTGGCGGCAACCTGCTGATGGACAGACTGCGGGCACTGCTCAACGCGGTGGAACAACAGGAGCGGCGGCAGCTGGCGGCAGCCAGCAGTGCGGTGACACAGACCACCGAGCGCGCCCAGCGTCTGGTCCTGATCGGCAGCCTGGTGGTGGTCGCGCTGTTTCTCATCGCCTTCTGGGCGGTACACCGTAATCTGCGCATCCGCCAGCAACTGGCCGGCGCGGCGCAGGCAGGCGAGGCTCGGCTCGGCGCGCTGCTGCAGGCCATTCCGGACTACCTCTACGCAGTGGACCACCAACAGCAGGTATCCAGCCTGGCCGCGGGAACGGCGCGCCGTGCGCCCCCGCCCGCGGCCATCGAACCCCTGCTGCACGACCTGCTCCAGCAGCGCGAGGACAGCAGACTGCGGCAGACCACCTGGTGCGAGCTGCAGACCCGGCGCACCTTCGAGGTCCGTTTGATGCCCACCGGGCTGGGCGACCACCTGGCGATCGCTCGGGACATCAGCGAGCTGCAGCGCAGCCGCGACAGCCTGCACGACCAGCAGTTGTTCCTGCGCCGGGTGGTGGACACCGACGACAACCTCATCTTCGTCCGCGACGCCCAGGGCCGCTTCCTGCTCTGCAACACCGCACTCTCCGCCCTGCTCGACGTGCGCCCGCAGGATATCGAGCAGCGGCATCCCGACGAGGTGCCTTCCGCTCGCCTGTTGCGGCCGCTGCTGCTGCACGACGACGAACTGGCCGCGCTGGCAAGCGGCAGCGGGGAGCTGCGCACCACCGAGGTCGCCCTGACCGACGCCCTCGGCACCGAGCATTGGTTTCAGGTGATCAAGCGACCGCTGCGCATCTCCGCGCGCACCTGCCACGTGGTCACCGTGGCGGTGGACGTCTCCCTGCGCCGGCGCATGGAGCAGATGAAGACCGAATTCATCTCCACTGTCAGCCACGAGCTGCGCACCCCGCTGACCGCCATTCGCGGCGCGCTCGGCATGCTGATCGGCGGTATCGCCGGGCAGGTCAGCGATGAGGCCCGTCCGCTGCTGGGCATCGCCCACAAGAACAGCGAGCGGCTGGTGCGCCTGATCAACGACATCCTCGACATCGAGAAGCTGGAAGCGGGCCGCCTGACGTTCAACTTCGGCCGTCACGACGTTCGCCCGCTGGTGCAGCAGGCCCTGTCGGACATCACGCCATACGGGCAAGACTACGGTGTCAGCCTGGAATTCCTCGACGCCCCGGAACTGGCGTCCAGCGAAGCGACCCTCGACCCTGACCGCTTCGCCCAGGTGATGGCGAATCTGCTGTCCAACGCCATCAAGCACTCCCCTGCCGGTGGCTGCGTGACTGTGGACCTGCGGCGCAGCGGCAAGCTGCTCGAGATCGGTGTACAGGATCGCGGGCCCGGCATTCCTGAAGCCTTCCGCTCGCGCATCTTCGAACGTTTCGCCCAGGCCGATTCGTCCGATGCCCGCCAGCGCGGCGGCACCGGGCTGGGACTGGCCATCACCCGTTCGCTGGTCCAGCAGATGCACGGCAAGATCGGCTTCGACTGCCAGCATGATCAGGGCACGCGCTTCTGGCTGCAGCTGCCGCTGGAAGAACACACCCAAGCGGTCCAGCCGCAGGCACCGGCGCAGCCGCCAGGCCACGGCTCGGCACCGCAGCAGACGCCCCTGATTCTTATCCTCGAACCCGACAGCCACGCCGCCGAGCAGTTGGCCGCGGCGCTGCACCAGCACGGCTATGCCACGCTGATCGCCCATGCTGCCGCCGAAGCGCGCGAACTGCTCAACCAGCACCGCGTCCAGGCGCTGACCCTCAGCCCGGTGCTGGACAACGAGAACAGCGTGGCCTTCCTGCAAAGCCTGCGCAGCCAGCAGCACTACCGCAACCTGCCGGTGCTGATCGTCAGCCTGCAGCCGCAGCGCCGGGACGAGGATGACGGCCTGCTGCGCGGCGGCGCAGTGGGCGTGATCGATTGGCTGCACAAGCCGATCGACCCGACCCGGGTCATGGAAGTGATCCGCGCCTGCCTGCAGATCGGCGGCGCGAAGCCGCGCATCCTGCATGTGGAGGACGACGACGACCTGCGCGTACTGCTGGCCAAGCAGATCGCCACGCTCGGCGTCGAGCTGGCCGGTGCCGCCACCCTGCAGGAGGCGCGTCAGCTGATCAGCGCGCAACCGTTCGATCTCGCCATCATCGACCTGATGCTGCCCGATGGCGACGGCACCGAGCTGTTCGACCAGCTGGCGCAGAGCATTCCGCCCCCACCGGTGATCATCTTTTCCGCACTCGACACTCCGATCCAGGACAACCGCCTGGCGCTGCGCCAGCTGGTGAAATCCCGCCATGACGGTGACGAGCTGGCCAGACTGATCCAGCAACTGTTGCAGCACTGGCCACCGGGCCACACTCACTCTGACGAGGTTCATGCATGAGCGAATCCGCCAGCAAGCGCATTCTCATGGTGGAGGACGAAGAAGACATCGCCTTCCTCATCCGCTACATGCTCGAACGCCACGGCTTTGTCGTCGACCATGCCGCCGATGGCCGCCAGGCGCTCGATCACTTCGCCCGGGCCGAACCGCCCGACCTGACCCTGATGGACATCATGCTGCCCTATCACGATGGCCTGGAGCTGATCGAACGGCTACGGGCTCAGGCCGGCTGGGAAAGCGTGCCGGTGCTGATGCTGACCGCCAAGGCACGCGAGGTGGATATCGTCCGTGCGCTGGAGCTGGGCGCCGACGACTACGTGACCAAACCCTTCCAGCCGGAGGAACTGCTGGCGCGCATTCGTCGCCTGCTGAGGGGGCGCCGATGAAGCGCGCGCTGCTGCTGCTTGCCCTGGCGATGCCCTGCACCACGGCTTTGGCGGCTATCGCCACGGCCGAGCGACAGGTGCAGGCGCAGCAACTGGACGCTGCCGAAGCGACCCTGCGCGCACACCTGGCCCAGCACCCGGAAGACGCCGACGCACAGTTCCTGCTGGCCCGGGTGTTGAGCTGGCAGGGGCGGCCGGAACAGGCCTTGCCGATCTACCAGCGCTTGCTGCGCCAGCAGCCGGACAATGCCGACTACCTGCTCGGCGAGGGCCAGGCGCTGCTCTGGGCCGGGCGCCCGCAACGCGCGCTGGCGTCGCTGGAACGGGCCGCCAGGATCGCGCCGGACTACGCCGAGGTGCAGCAGGTAATCCAGCAGGCACGCGCCGCGCTGACCGTGCCCACCACGGCGACGGCCCCGGTACCAGTGACGGCCGCTGCGACCAAGCGCCGTCACGAGCTGGAGATCTCGGCGCGTCAGGACTGGCTGGACAACGGCTTCGACAACTGGCGCAGCCAGCGCCTGGATTACACCTCGACCCGGCCGGAAAGCCTTGGCTGGTACGGCGCGCTCACGCGTGAGCAGCGCTTCGGCGAATGGGACGAAGGCGTCGAGGCCGGCGCGGTGATTCCGCTCGACGACAACTGGACGCTGCAGCCGGAGGTCGGCTACCAGCCTTCACCCTATTTCCTGCCCGAGTGGCATGCCGATCTGCGCCTGCAACGGCGCCTGCCGGACGGCTACCTCGGTGCCGTCAGCGTTCGCCGCACCGAGTACGAGACCACCCGCGTCGACCGCCTTGCGCTGAGCGCCGAGCGTTACTGGAACGCCTGGCGCGCCGGCTACACCCTGAACGTGACCGACGTGGCCAACGCCGGCACGCCGATCGGCCACGACCTGGCACTGGACTACTACTACCGGGGCCTGAGCTATGCCGGCCTGCGCCTGACCGTGGGCGAGGAAGAAGCGGTGGAAGAGCAGCAGCTGATCACCAGCGACGTGCGCGCCATCAGCCTGCAGGGTCGTCACTGGTTCGACAGCCGCTGGGCGCTGAGCTGGGAAGTCGGCTATCACCAGCAGGGCAGCTACTACGACCGACAATGGCTGCAGATCGGTCTGCGCCATGCGTTCTGACCTGCTGGCCGGCTGCCCTCCCTGGCTGTGTGAGGCGCCCGCCCGGCTCTGGCAACATGTCTGGCCGGAAGACCGCATGCTGCAGCTGGCGCTGTACTGCGCCTTCGGCCTCGGGGCGTTGACGCTGCTGGTGCTGCTGCAGGTGCTGCTGCTCGGCGAACTGTCGCGCCGGCGAGCGGTGCGCCGGCAGCAGTTCAACGAACAGTGGCGCCCCTACTTCGCCCTCTGCAGCCTCAGCGATGACGTGCCGACTTCCCATGCGTCGCTGCCGCGGCGGCACCAGCTCTGGTTCCTGCTGCAGTGGAACCGCACCCAGCTGCAGTTGCGCGGCGCCGCCCGCGAGCGCATGAACGGCGCACTGGTCGCGCTGGGCATGGATCGTCAGGCGCTGCTCCTGTTGCGCGGGCGGGTGCGCAGCAAGCTGATCGGCCTCACCTGCCTGCGCCATCTGGCCGACCCGGCCCATTGGGACGCGGTGCAGCCGCTATTGCTCAGCCGCAACGCCATCGTCGCCCTGGCTGCCGCGCAGACGCTGGTGGCCATGGACCCGGCAAAGGCCATGCAGCTGATCCTGCCAGCGGCGGTGGAGCGCCCCGACTGGGCATTGCCGCGCCTGGTCAGCCTGTGCCAGCAGGCCGGTGAGCAGGCGGTGACCACGCCGCTGCTGATCGTGCTGGCCAGCTCGCCGGACCCGCGCCGCGAGCGGCTGGTCGGCCTGCTGGTGCATGGCGACCCGCGCCATGCCGCGCCCTGGGCGCGGGCACGGCTGGACCAGGGGGCGCCTGCCGAGCAGCTGCAGGTGGCGCTGCGCTGTCTCAGCGAGCTGGGCGACCCGCGCGACCGCCCGCGCCTGCTGCGCGCTCTCGGGCATGAGCAGGAGGGTGTGCGCCTGGCTGCCCTGCTGGCGCTGCACAAACAGGCGCGCCGGCAAGACAGCGAGCTGTTCCTGCCACTGCTCGCCGACAGCAGCTGGTGGGTGCGCCAGGCCGCCGCCGACAGCCTGGCGAAGCTGCCCGGCGCATCCCCCGAAGCGCTGCAGCAGCTGCTCGAGCAGGTGGACGACCGCTACGGCAGGGACGCCCTGCGCCGGGCGATCGCGGAGGTGCGCCGGTGACGGTCGACTGGCTGTGGTGGCTGCAGGTCGCCTTCATCTTCTATTTCCTGCTGCTCAACGGCATGTACCTGCTGCTCAACCTGCTGTCGATGGGCAGCCTGATGGGTTACATCCGCCAACGCGCGGAAACCGGCGAGCTGGCGCCCTATCTCGGCGTCGAGCCGCCGGTGTCGGTGCTCATGCCGGCCTTCAACGAAGAAGCGACGATCCGCACCTCGGTGCGCTCGATGCTGCAGCTGCAATATCCTGAATTCGAGATCGTGGTGATCAACGACGGTTCGAAGGACCGCACCCTGGCCGTGCTCATCGAGGAGTTCGACCTGGTGCCGCACCCCGAGCCGTTGCGCCAGGCTGTGGCCCACCAACCGGTGCAGGCCATCTATCGCTCGCGCCGCTACGCCAACCTGCGCGTGGTGGACAAGGCCAATGGCGGCAAGGCCGATGCGTTGAATGCCGGTATCAATGCCGCGCGCTACGGCCTGTTCTGTGGCGTCGACGCCGACTCCATCCTGCAGCGCGACAGCCTGCTACGCGTGGTCCAGCCCTTCCTCGAGGACGAACGCACCATTGCCGCCGGCGGCACGGTGCGCATCGCCAATGGCTCGCAGGTGCGCGGCGGCTTCCTGATCCAGGCCGGGCTGCCACGCAACTGGCTGGCGCGCTTCCAGATCGTCGAGTACCTGCGCGCCTTTCTCTTCGGCCGTCTCGGCTGGTCGCCGCTCAATGCCGTGCTGATCATTTCCGGCGCCTTCGGCCTGTTCGACCGCGAACGGGTGATGGCGGTCGGCGGCTATCGCACCGATACGGTCGGCGAGGACATGGAACTGGTGGTGCGGTTGCACCGTTATCACCGCGAGAAGCGCATCCCCTACCGCATCCGCTACCTGCCGGACCCGATCTGCTGGACCGAATGCCCGGAAGACCTCGGCACCCTCGGCCGCCAGCGCAGCCGCTGGCAGCGCGGCCTGGCCGAAAGCCTCGGCCGTCATGCGCGCCTGGCCTTCAGCCTGCGTGGCGGTACGCCGGGCTGGTTGGCCTGGCCGTTCATGGCGCTGTTCGAGTGGATCGGCCCGCTGATCGAACTGGTGGGCTACGGCTTCATGCTGGCGGGCTTCGCCTTCGGCGCGGTGTCCTACGCCGCGCTGGCCGCCTTCCTGCTGGTGGCGATCGGCATGGGCATCCTGCTGTCGGTCAACGGCCTGCTGCTGGAGACCATGTCCTTCCGCGTCTACAGCCGCCGGCGCGACATGCTGCAGCTGTTCCTGATGGCCGTGCTGGAGAACTTCGGCTACCGCCAGCTCAACACCCTCTGGCGCTGCCGCGGGCTCTGGCAATGGTTCTCGCGACGCAAGCACCACTGGGGCGCAATGCGTCGCAGCGGGCAGTGGGGGCAAAGCTAGTTAAGGGCTCAAAAACCGTAGGGTGGATCACGCTTCATCGATCCACCCTGGTGCAACAAGGTGGATGTAAAAGGCGATATCCACCCTACGGATGCCGTCAGAGCTGAATCCAGGTCGCCTTCAGCTCGGTGTACTTGTCGAAGGCGTGCAGCGACTTGTCGCGACCGTTGCCGGACTGCTTGAAGCCGCCGAACGGCGCGGTCATGTCGCCGCCGTCGTACTGGTTGACCCACACACTGCCAGCACGCAGCGCCCGTGCGGTGCGGTGCGCCTTGGACAGGTCGGCGGTCCACACCGCGGCAGCGAGGCCGTAGGGCGTGTCGTTGGCGATCGCCACCGCTTCCTCGGCGCTGTCGAAGCTGATCACCGAGAGCACCGGGCCGAAGATTTCTTCCTGGGCGATCTTCATCGCATTGTCGACGCCATCGAAGATGGTCGGCTCGACGTACAGCCCGCCGGTTTCCTCCAGCGTCCGCTGGCCGCCGATCAGCACCTGTGCACCCGCCTCACGCCCGGCGTCGATGTAGCCAAGCACGGTATTGAGCTGCTGGGTGTCCACCAGGGCGCCGACGTTGGTCGAAGGGTCCAGCGGGTTGCCCGGCTTCCAGCCCTTGAGCGCCTCCACCACCATCGGCAGGAAGCGCTCCTTGATCGAACGCTCCACCAGCAGCCGCGAACCGGCGGTGCAGACCTCGCCCTGATTGAAGGCGATGGCACCCGCCGCCGCCTGGGCAGCGGCCTGCAGGTCGGGCGCATCGGCGAAGACGATGTTCGGACTCTTGCCGCCCGCCTCCAGCCAGACGCGCTTCATGTTCGACTCGCCGGCGTAGATCATCAGCTGCTTGGCTACCCGCGTCGAGCCGGTAAAGACCAGCGTGTCGACGTCCATATGCAGCGCCAGCGCCTTGCCGACGGTGTGGCCGTAGCCCGGCAGCACATTCAGCACGCCGGCCGGAATGCCGGCGTCGATCGCCAGCTGGGCGATGCGGATGGCGGTCAGTGGCGACTTCTCGGACGGCTTGAGCACCACCGAGTTGCCGGTGGCCAGCGCCGGGCCGAGCTTCCAGCAGGCCATCATCAGCGGGAAGTTCCACGGCACGATGGCCGCCACCACGCCGACCGGCTCGCGCGTGACCAGGCCCAGCTGGTCGTGGGGCGTGGCCGCCACCTCGTCGTAGATCTTGTCGATCGCCTCGCCGCTCCAGCGCAGCGCCCGCGCCGCACCGGGGATATCCACCGTCAGCGAGTCGCCGATCGGCTTGCCCATGTCGAGGGTCTCCAGCAGGGCCAGCTCCTCGCGGTTCGCTTCCAGCAGATCGGCAAAGCGGATCAGCACCGCCTTGCGCTTGGCCGGCGCCAGCTTCGCCCAGCTGCCTGCCTCGAATGCGGTACGGGCGCTGGCCACTGCACGCTCGGCATCGGCCTGGTCGCAGCTCGCGACCTGGGCCAGCACTCGCCCGTCCACCGGGCTGATGCAGTCGAACTGCCCTCCGTCCGCCGCGGCGCAATACTCACCCTGGATAAAGGCGCGACCTTCGATGTGCAGGTCGCGGGCACGCTGTTGCCAGTCGGCGAGGGTCAGGGTGGGCATGGTGCATCCTCTCTCAGGTCTTCGGGCTGTGGAAAAGGCACCCTAAACCAGCGGCGCGGACCCTATCAATATTTTTTACGAACGGCCGGTCAATCGCCTTGTTTTGTTCGTTTTATTAAACATAGACTCGATCAAAACGCTGCGGCGCCGCTGCAGCATAGTCGCTCGTCGCCGGAGCCCGCCCCATGTCCCAGGATTTCCATCCCAACGTCTCACCCGATCATTTCTGGATGCCCTTCACCGCCAACCGTCAGTTCAAGGCCACGCCGCGCCTGCTGGAGAGCGCCGAGGGCATGTACTACACGGCGAGCGACGGTCGCCAGGTGCTCGATGGCACGGCCGGGCTGTGGTGCTGCAATGCCGGCCATGGCCGACGCGAGATCAGCGAAGCGGTAAGCAAGCAGATCGCCAGGATGGACTTCGCCCCGACCTTCCAGATGGGCCACCCGCTACCCTTCGAGCTGGCCGAGAAACTGGCCGCCATCAGCCCCGAAGGGCTGAACCGGGTGTTCTTCACCAACTCCGGATCGGAGTCGGCGGATACCGCGCTGAAGATCGCCCTGGCCTACCAGCGCGCCATCGGTCAGGGCTCGCGTACACGGCTGATCGGCCGCGAGCTGGCCTACCACGGCGTCGGCTTCGGCGGCATGTCGGTGGGCGGCATGGCCAACAACCGCCGCGCTTTCGGCCCGATGCTGCCGGGTGTCGATCACCTGCCGCATACCCTCGATCTGCAGCGCAACGCCTTCAGCAAGGGTCTGCCGCAGCACGGCGTGGAGCGCGCCGATGAGCTGGAGCGGCTGGTGACGCTGCATGGTGCGGAGAACATCGCCGCGGTGATCGTCGAGCCAATGTCCGGCTCGGCCGGGGTGATCCTGCCGCCAGTTGGCTATCTGCAGCGGCTGCGCGAGATCACTTCCAAACACGGCATTCTGCTGATCTTCGATGAGGTCATCACCGGCTTCGGCCGCGTTGGCGACGCCTTCGCCGCGCAGCGCTGGGGCGTCACGCCGGACATCCTCACCTGCGCCAAGGGCCTGACCAACGGCGCGATCCCCATGGGCGCGGTACTGGTCGCCGACCACCTGTTCGATGCCTTCATGAAGGGGCCGGAAAGCGTCATCGAGTTCTTCCACGGCTACACCTACTCCGGGCATCCGGTGGCCTGCGCGGCGGCACTGGCGACCCAGCAGATCTATCAGCAGGAAAACCTGTTCCAGAAGGCCATCGACCTGGAGCCCTACTGGCAGGAAGCGCTGTTCAGCCTGCGCGACCTGCCCAACGTGATCGATATCCGCACGGTCGGGCTGGTCGCGGGTATCCAGTTCGCCGCCCATGCCGATGGCGTCGGCAAGCGCGGCTACGAAGTGTTCCGCGAGTGTTTCGAGAAGGGCCTGCTGGTACGCGCCAGCGGCGACACCATTGCGCTGTCGCCGGCGCTGATCGTCGAGAAGGCCGAGATCGACCAGATGATGGAGCTGCTCGCCGACGGCATCCGCAAGGCCGGCTGACACAGCGCTGCGGAGGCGATGACCCGGCCTGTCAGATCAGGCCGGGCGCTAGTGGCCTGTGCGGTGAGTGGGTTGAGGCAAGTCCGGATGAACATGGCTCCGAGGCAAGGAGCAGCAACACAGTATCGGGGCCACGGGCGCCGAAATTGACCAACTGAACTCACCCAACAGGCCACCAGATCACAGCGACTCCAGGCAGTCCGCCAGGGTGTCGCCCAAACCTTCGAGCAACTGTTCGTAGCCCTTGGCGTCCGTCGGCAGGCCGACGCCCAATACGTCCAGTTCCGCCATCTTCACCGGCAGGCCGGCGGTCAGCGTTTCGGCCAGGCGCGGGCGCGCCGGCGGTTCGCTGAACACGCAGCTCGGCCCGGCCTGCTGCAGGCGCTCGCGCATCGCCGCCACATGCCGCGCGCCCGGCTGCGCTTCGCCACCGGCAGTGAACACGCCGGCATGGCGCAGGCCGTAGGCAGCCTCGAAGTAGTCGTAGGCTTCGTGAAAGACGAAGAACGGCTTGTTCTGCACTTTGGCGAAACGCTGCTTGAGGCGGGCGTCGAGTGCCTTGACACGCTGGGCGAAGGCCGAGGCGTTGGCCTGATAGCGCGGGGCATTGGCCGGATCGGCGGCGGCCAGATCCGCCGCCATGCGCTCGGCGATCACCACGGCGTTGGCCGGCAGCAGCCACAGGTGCGCATCGAGCGCACCCGGGCGATGGTCGTGATCATGCTCGTCGGCATGGGCAGTCCCGCCATGTGCGACCTCTTCATGCCCGTGAGCATCATGGTCATGGCCGTCGTGATCGTCGTGATCGTCGTGATCGTGATCGTGATCGTGATGCTCGTCCTCGGCATGCGCGTCTGCATCGCCGAAGCGCCGCAGGGTCAGCTTCGGCAGGTCCTGCACGGCCACGGTCGTACCGTCGCGAGCGCTGAGCGGCCGCGGCAGGAAGCTCTCCAGATCAGGGCCGATCCAGTAGAACAGTTCGGCTTCACGAATGCGCCGTACGTCGGACGGGCGCAATGAGTAATGGTGTGCCGAGGCGTTGGCCGGCAGCAGCACATCCGGCGTGCCGACGCCGTCCTGCACCGCCGCGGCGATCAGCTGCAGCGGCTTGATGCTGGTCAGTACGCGGACTTCAGCCTGAACGGAGGCGGCGCCAGCGAGCAGCACCGCCAGCAACGGAAGGGAGTAAAGACGATTCACGGGCATCACTCGAAGGGGTTGGATTGGTACATAATAACGTCTCGCCCCCAACACGTCGCCGCCCATGTCCAAGACCCCACTGGCCTGCACGCCCCATGACCACAACCACTGTGTCAGCCACGCGCTGGCCGAAGCCGACAGCCTCTGCGCACGCCAGGGCGTACGTCTGACCGCGCTGCGCAAGCGCGTGCTGGAGCTGGTCTGGCAAAGCCACCGGCCGCTCGGCGCCTATGACATCCTCGCCGTGCTGAGCGAGCAGGACGGCCGTCGCGCCGCGCCGCCCACCGTCTACCGTGCGCTGGACTTCCTGCTGGAAAACGGCCTGGTGCACCGCATCGCGTCGCTCAATGCCTTCATGGGTTGCAATCACCCGGAGCATCCGCACCAGGGCCAGTTCCTCATCTGCCGCAATTGCCACACCGCCATCGAGCTCGAGCAGCCGGCCATCGCCGCCGCCATCGACAGCGCCGCGGGCAGCGTCGGTTTTGCCGTCGAGGGCCAGACCGTGGAAGTCGTCGGCCTCTGCTCGAACTGCCGGAACGCCGCATGAGCGAAGTGCTGCTGAGGCTGGATGACATCCATGTGCGCTTCGCCAACCAGAACGTGCTGGAAGGCGCGCAACTGCAGGTGCATCGCGGCGAGATCGTCACCCTGATCGGCCCCAACGGCGCCGGCAAGACCACCCTGGTGCGTGCCGTGCTCGGTTTGCTCAAACCGGATCGCGGGCAGGTCTGGCGCAAGCCGAAACTGCGTGTCGGCTACATGCCGCAGAAGCTGCACGTCGATCCCACCCTACCCTTGTCGGTACTGCGCTTTCTGCGCCTGGTCCCCGGCGTCGATCGCGCCCGCGCCCTGGCGGCGCTAGGTGAAGTCGGTGCCGAGCATGTGATCGACAGCCCGCTGCAGAAGATCTCCGGTGGCGAAATGCAGCGTGTGCTGCTCGCCCGCGCCCTGCTGCGCGAACCGGAGCTGCTGGTGCTGGACGAACCGGTGCAGGGTGTCGACGTCGCCGGCCAGGCCGAGCTGTACCGGCTGATCGGCGTGTTGCGCGACCGCTATGGCTGCGGCGTGCTGATGGTCTCCCACGACCTGCATCTGGTGATGAGCGCCACCGATCAGGTGGTCTGCCTGAACCGCCACGTCTGCTGCTCGGGGCATCCGGAGCAGGTCAGCAGCGACCCGGCCTTCGTCGAGCTGTTCGGCCAGGATGCGCGCAGCCTGGCGATCTACCACCATCAGCACGATCACAGCCACGACCTGCACGGCAGCGTGGTGATCGGCAAACCCCACGTCCACGGCCCGAACTGCAAGCACTGACATGCCCGATTTCCTACTCAACGCCCTGCTCGCCGGCCTCGCCCTGGCGCTGGTCGCCGGCCCGCTCGGCTCCTTCGTCGTCTGGCGGCGCATGGCCTATTTCGGCGACACCCTGTCCCACGCCGCGCTGTTCGGCGTCGCTCTCGGCCTGATGCTGGACGTCAACCTGACGCTGGCGGTGACTGTCGGCTGCGTGCTGCTCGCCCTGCTGCTGGTGACCCTGCAGCAGCGCCAGCCGCTGGCCTCCGACACCCTGCTCGGCATCCTGGCCCACAGCACGCTGTCGCTCGGCCTGGTCTCGCTGAGTTTCATGAAGGATGTGCGCGTCGACCTGATGGGCTACCTGTTCGGCGACCTGCTCGCCGTCGGGCCGAGCGACCTGGCCTGGATCATCGGCGGCAGCGCCCTGGTGCTGCTGATGCTGATCCCGCTGTGGCGGCCGCTCTTGGCGATCACCGTGCACGAGGAGCTGGCCAAGGTCGAAGGCCTGCCGGTGGCCGGCATCCGCCTGGCGCTGATGCTGCTGATCGCCGTGGTGATCGCCGTGGCGATGAAGATCGTCGGCGTGCTGCTGATCACTTCGCTACTGATCATTCCCGCCGCCGCCGCACAGCGCCACGCGCGCACGCCGGAACAGATGGCGCTGGGCGCGAGCATCCTCGGAATCGTCGCGGTGTGCCTGGGGCTGACGCTGTCCTGGTACGAGGACACCCCGGCCGGCCCGTCCATCGTGGTCAGCGCCGCCGCACTGTTCCTGCTCAGCTTCGCCTGGCCGAAACGCGCCTGATGAGCGACCTGAAATACCTGCGCGGCTACCCCGAGCCGCTGCTGGCTCAGGTGCGTCAGCTGATTGCCGAGGACCGTCTGGGCGACTATCTGCAGCGGCGTTACCCCGCACGGCATGAGGTGCAGAGCGACAAGGCGCTGTACGGCTACGTGCAGCAGCTCAAGCAGGAGTACCTGAAAAGCACGCCGCCGATCGACAAGGTGCTCTATGACAATCGCCTGGACCTGACCCATCGGGCGCTGGGCCTGCATACCGCGGTGTCACGGGTGCAGGGCGGCAAGCTCAAGGCGAAGAAGGAGATCCGCGTCGCCGCACTGTTTCGCGAGGCGGCGCCGGAATTTCTCAGGATGATCGTGGTGCACGAACTCGCCCATCTGCGTGAGAGCGAGCACAACCGTGCCTTCTACAAGCTGTGCGAACACATGCTGCCCGGCTACGGGCAGATCGAGTTCGATCTGCGCCTGTTCCTGCACTGGCGCGAGCTGGAGGCGCTACCGGGCAAGAACGCCTAGCGCATCAGTGCTGCCAGGCGTCGATCCAAAATGTTGGGCTGCTCAGATCCAACCCAGCCAGCGCCACCAGGTCATCGCGAACAGCAACATGCTCAGATAACCGATCAGCGTCACCAGCACGCCGACCTTGGCGAACTGCCGGGCACTGAAGGTTTCGGTGCCCAGGCAGACCATGTTCTGCGGTGCGTTGATCGGCAGGATGAAGCCGTAGCTGACGACGAAACCGAGCAGCATGGTCATCCCCAGCCGGCTGAAGTCGCCCGGCAGGCTCAGCAACACCGAAATCAGGATCGGCAGCATCGCCGAGGTCAGCGCCGTGGCACTGGCAAAGCCCAGGTGGATCACGATGAGAAAGGCGCCAAGAATGGCAAAGATGCCCAGCGGCCCCACCACGCCAAGCCCGGTGTGGGCCACCACCTGCGCGCCGAGCCACTGTCCGGCCTGGGTCGTGAGCAATACCGTGCCGAGGCTGATCCCGACCCCGAAGACGATCACCGTGCCCCAGGGCACCCGTGTCTGGACCTCCTTCCAGTTCATCACGCCGATGCGCGGCAGCATCAGGATCACCAGGCCGGCGTAGGTGGTGCTGGTGGTGTCGAAGCTGTGCAGCTTGCCCTCGGTGGCCCAGCACAGCAGCAGCCCGATGGACACGGCGAGCAGGCGCTTCTGCGCCGAGGTCATCGGCCCGAGTTCGGCGAGCGAACGGGCCACGGCTTCCTTGCCACCGGCTATCCGCTCGGTTTCCGGCGGCAGCAGCTTGAGCACGATGAACAGCAGCACGAAGGACATCAGCACGGCCCAGGGCGCGCCAGCGATGAGCCAGTCGATCCAGCTGACCCGCTCACCCAGCAGTTTGTCCATGAAGCCCACCAGCAGCAGGTTCTGCGCCGCCGCGGTCTGGATGCCGATGTTCCAGATGCTGGTGCCCTGGGCGACGATGATCATCATGCCGGCGGCGAAATTCGAGCGTTTGTCGATGCCGAACGCGGTGATGATGCCGAGCATGATCGGCACCACGCAGGCGGCGCGCGCCGTGGCGCTGGGCACCACCAGGCTGAGCAGGACGATGACCACCAGCGTACCGCCGAGAATGTGCCGAGAACTGGTGCCGACCCTGGAGAGGGTCATCAGCGCAATGCGGCGGTCCAGCCCGGTAAGCGTCATCGCCGCGGCGATGAACAGCGCGCCCGCGACCAGGGCCAGGGCGGGATTGGCAAAACCGGAAAGCCCCATGCCGATCGCTTTGGAGGTGCCGTAGACCACCTCGGGGTTTTCCAGCGTAGGCGCCGTGCCGACGAGAAACGCCAGCAGCGCGGTGATCATGATTGCGCTGACCTCGTAGGACACCGCTTCGGTGATCCACACCACCACTGCAAACACCAGGATGGCCAGCACCCGCTGGCCGGCCACGGGCAAATCGGCAGGCAACGGCATCAGCAGCACGCCAATCAGCGCAAGCATGGCCACCAACAGGCCGATCGGGATGCCGAGCAGCCCCTGACGGGCTGCAGTTTGGGTATCGCTCATGGTCTGGCTCCATCCGCTGACAGATACGCCTGCAGCATGGGCAAGCCAGACCACCGCAACCATGACCTGCGTCTATTGCGGGGCTCTGCGGCGAATTAACCAAGTAAAAAAAGCAGAACGCCGGCATGCGCCGGCGTTTCTGGTCGATGAATCGCAAAGGTCCGAACCGGCGGATACCCGGTTCGAACCTGGCGCAAACCTCAGGCGGGGATGGCCTCCGCGGCGGCCTCGCGCGCCCAGACGCGATGCTGACCGAGTGCCTGGGCAAAGTTGCCGAACACCCCATCAACATCATCGCCTTCCAGCAGACCCGCGTCGGGCTGCAGGCCCAGGGTCGCCAGCAGCGGACGCGCGGCGCCGAGCATGACGATAGGTTTCAGGTGCTTGTAGGCCTCCAGCACGTAGTGCTTGGCTTCGCCGGACTTGGCCATGGCTGCCGCCGCATCGGCGCCGCCCGGGACGAACACGGCGTCGAACATCACCGAGGGCATGCCATCCATCGCGGCATCCACCGGCAGCATCGTGCCGTCCGCCGTTTTCACCGGAGCCGGTGACGGCCCGATGATCTTGGCCAGCGCGCCCTCCGAGGCCAGCTTGGCCTTGAAGGCGTCGATCGCTGCACCATCGACGCCGTTGGCTACCAGGATGGCCACCTTGCGCGACTTGATATTGCCCGGCGCATGGTTCATCAGGCTCAGCGCCGGCGAACTCTGCACGCTGGACGCCCTGGTGGTGACGGTCGGTGCGCTCGGCGCCGGCAGACCCAGGTCCTCGGCGACGCGGCGGGCCAGCTCCAGGTCGATGTTGGCGAGGATTTCATTGACCTGACGCTCGCGGATGAACACCCGCTCCACCTTGCCCAGCTCGAAGGTATAGGCGCCGATGATGTGCTCCTTCTCCGGGCCGCTCATGCTGTTCCAGAACAGCGTGGCCTGGGAGAAGTGGTCGCCGAAGGACTCGCTGCGGTTGCGGATCTTGTGGCCTGCAACGCGCTCGGGATAGCTCTCGAAACCGCCGCCCTGCGCCGCCGGCGGAGTTTCCTTGGGCCAGCCGCTGTCGATGGAGTTGGGCTCGTAGTTGGCGCGGCCCTTGTGGATCGTCTGGCGATGGAAGGCATCGCGCTGGTTGTTGTGGAACGGACACAGCGGGCGGTTGATCGGGATCTCGTGGAAGTTCGGCCCACCGAGACGCAGCAGCTGGGTGTCGGTGTAGGAGAACAGCCGGCCCTGCAGCAGCGGATCGTTGGTGAAGTCGATGCCCGGCACGATATGGCCGATGTGGAAGGCGGCCTGCTCGGTCTCGGCGAAGAAGTTGTCCGGGTTGCGGTTGAGGGTCATCTTGCCGAGCTTCTGCACCGGCACCAGCTCCTCGGGGATGATCTTGGTCGGGTCGAGCAGGTCGAAGTCGAACTTGTGCTCGTCGGCCTCTTCCACCACCTGCACGCCCAGCTCCCACTCGAAGTAGTCGCCCATCTCGATGGACTCCCACATGTCGCGGCGGTTGAAGTCCGGGTCCTTGCCGGCAATCTTCAGCGTTTCGTCCCAGACCAGCGAGAAGGCGCCGGCCACCGGCTTCCAGTGGAACTTGACGAAGCGGCTGATGCCCTCGGCATTGATCAGGCGGAAGGTGTGCACGCCGAAGCCTTCCATCGCCCGGTAGCTGCGCGGCAGGGCGCGGTCGGACATGGTCCAGAGCACCATGTGCGCCGATTCCGGCGTCAGCGAGACGAAATCCCAGAAGCTGTCGTGAGCCGACTGGGCCTGCGGGATCTCGTTGTGCGGCTCGGGTTTGACCGCATGCACGAAGTCGGGAAACTTGATCGCGTCCTGAATGAAGAACACCGGCATGTTGTTGCCGACCAGGTCGAAGTTGCCCTCGTCGGTGTAGAACTTGGTGGCGAAGCCGCGCACGTCGCGCACGGTGTCCGCCGAGCCGCGCGAACCCTGCACGGTGGAGAAGCGCGTGAAGACCGGGGTTTCCTTGCCTTCGGCGGAAAGGAAAGAGGCCTTGGTCAGCCAGCTGTGATCGGCGTAGCTCTGGAACACACCGTGCGCCGCGGCACCGCGGGCATGCACGATGCGCTCGGGGATGCGCTCGTGGTCGAAGTGGGTGATCTTCTCGCGCATGATGAAATCTTCGAGCAGCGAGGGCCCACGATCGCCAGCCTTGAGAGTGTTCTGGTTGTCGGCGATCTTCACGCCCTGATTGGTGCGCAGCGCCTCGCCGGTGGCGTCGCTGCGAAACTCTTCCAGCTGATCGAGCTTGGCGTTGTGATTGGCGCGGTCGACGGTATCGGTGCCGGCGAGTTCGCTCTGTTTGGGGGTCTTGTCGGTCATGATGGGCCTCGGTTAGCCGGTTAGCTGAACCGCGAACGATCGGCCCGACGTGGGGGCAGATGCGTGATCGATTCACGGCGTACCGGTTAGTGACCCCCGCAACGGCTGCAAGGTTGCCGGCTGCGACGATTTGCATTGCCTATGGCAGCAATATATTCAGTCAATCGAATGGGCGCATTCGAGCGACCCGACCGCCAAACGGGTAGAATGCCCGGCTTTCGCCGACTATCCCGGCAACGAACGCCGCACCCACAAGGTTCGCCCGTGATCGAATTTCATCAAGTCCACAAAACCTATCGGACCGGCGGCAGAGACGTTCCCGCCCTGCAGCCGACGCAGCTGGAGATCGCCTCCGGTGAAGTGTTCGGCCTGATCGGCCATTCCGGCGCCGGCAAGAGCACGCTGCTGCGTCTGATCAACCGCCTCGAGGAACCCTCCGGCGGGCGCATCCTGGTCAACGGTGAAGATGTCACCGCGCTCGATGCCGACGGCCTGCGGCGCTTCCGCCAGCGCGTCGGGATGATCTTCCAGCACTTCAACCTGCTGATGTCCAAGACCGTGGCCGACAACGTCGCCATGCCGCTGCGCCTGGCCGGCATCCGCTCGCGCAGCGAGATCGACGCCCGCGTCGCCGCCCTGCTCGACCGTGTCGGCCTCAAGGACCACGCACGCAAGTACCCGGCGCAGCTCTCCGGCGGCCAGAAGCAGCGCGTCGGCATCGCCCGGGCGCTGGCCACCGAGCCGAGCATCCTGCTCTGCGACGAGGCCACCAGCGCCCTCGACCCGCAGACCACCGCCTCGGTGCTGCAGCTCTTGGCCGAGATCAACCGCGAGCTGAAGCTGACCATCGTGCTGATCACCCACGAGATGGACGTGATCCGCCGCGTCTGCGACCGCGTGGCGGTGATGGACGCCGGTGCCATCGTCGAACAGGGCCCGGTGACCGAGGTGTTCCTGCACCCCAAGCATCCGACCACCCAGCGCTTCGTGCTGGAAGACGAGGCGATGGACGAAAGCGAGATGCACGATGACTTCGCCCACGTGCCGGGCCGCATCCTGCGTCTGACGTTCCAGGGCGATTCCACCTACAAGCCGCTACTGGGCACCGTCGCCCGCGAAACCGGCGTCGACTACAGCATCCTGTCCGGGCGCATCGACCGCATCAAGGACACCCCCTACGGCCAGCTCACCCTGGCGCTGATCGGCGGTGACATGGCGGCGGCGATGACCCGTCTGCAGGCCGCCGACGTGCATGTGGAGGTGCTGCGCTGATGGAAGCCCTTTTCAGCTCTTTGTTGGGGAATGTGGACTGGTACGAAATCTGGCTGGCCACGCTGGACACCCTGCTGATGCTCGGCGGCTCGCTGCTGTTCACCATCATCCTCGGCCTGCCGCTGGGCGTGCTGCTGTTTCTCAGCGGCCCGCGCCAGCTGTTCGAGAACGGCCCGCTGTACGCCGCGCTGTCGTTCGTGGTCAACGTGCTGCGCTCGCTGCCGTTCATCATCCTGCTGATCGTGATGATTCCGTTCACCGTGCTGATCACCGGCACCTCGCTGGGCGTCGCTGGGGCGATTCCGCCGCTGGTGGTGGGTGCTGCGCCGTTCTTCGCCCGCCTGGTGGAAACCGCGCTGCGCGAGGTGGACCGCGGCATCATCGAGGCGACCCAGGCCATGGGCGCGACGACGCGGCAGATCATCTTCAGCGCATTGCTGCCCGAAGCGCGTCCGGGCATCATCGCCGCCATTACTGTCACCGCCATCACCCTGGTGTCCTACACCGCGATGGCCGGTGTGGTGGGTGCCGGCGGCCTCGGTGACCTGGCCATCCGCTTCGGCTACCAGCGTTTCCAGACCGACGTGATGGTGGTCACCGTGGTCCTGCTGCTGGTGCTGGTGCAGGTGCTGCAAAGCGTCGGCGACCGGCTGGTGACGCACTTTTCGCGTAAATGAACCGCAACCAGGGCGAGCGAACCTTCGCACCCCGCTCAACCTACGAAGGAACCGAACGATGAAGAAACTGATTGCCGCCCTGGCCACCGTTGCCGCGTTTTCCGCCCAGGCCGCCGAAACCCTGACCGTCGCCGCCACCGCCGTGCCGCACGCCGAGCTGCTGGAGTTCGTCAAGCCGCAGCTGGCCGAGCAGGGCGTGACGCTGAACATCAAGGTATTCACCGACTACGTGCAGCCGAACATCCAGGTCGCCGAGAAGCGTCTGGATGCCAACTTCTTCCAGCACCAGCCGTACCTGGATGAGTTCAACAAGGGCAAGGGCACCGATCTGGTCAGCGTGGCCGGCGTGCACATCGAGCCCTTCGGTGCTTATTCCAGCAAGCACAAGTCGCTGGATGCGCTGCCCAATGGCGCCAACGTAGTCATCCCCAACGACGCCACCAACGGCGGCCGCGCCCTGCTGCTGCTGGCCAAGGCCGGCGTGATCAGCCTCAAGGAAGGCGCCGGCATCACCGCCACGCCAAAGGACATTGCCGACAACCCCAAGCGCATCAAGGTGCGTGAGCTGGAGGCCGCGACCCTGCCGCGCGTGCTGACCCAGGTCGACCTGGCGCTGATCAACACCAACTACGCGCTGGAAGCCAAGCTGAACCCGACCCAGGACGCCCTGGTGATCGAAGGCAGCGACTCGCCCTACGTGAACATCCTGGTGGCCCGTCCGGACAACAAGGACAGCGACGCCATGCAGAAACTGGCTGCCGCGCTGCACAGCGAGGAAGTACGCCAGTTCATCGAGGAAAAGTACAAGGGTGCCGTCGTTCCGGCCTTCTGAGCCTGACCGCGCAACCTGCGTCAGAAACCCCGCCTCGGCGGGGTTTTTCGTTTCCGGGTTCGGCCATCCGGTGGAAAAGGCTGCGCCGTTTTCCACCCTACGAAATCTTGTGCCGACGCATCCTGCGCGTCGCCCTTACGGCACCAGCACCGCAGCACCCTGAAAGCGCCCGTGGCGCAGATCATCCAGCGCCTGGTTGGCCTGCTCCAGCGGGTAGGCATGGGTTTCGGTATGGATGCCGACCTGGGCGGCGACCGGGAAGAACTCCAGGCCGTCCTGGCGGGTGAGATTGGCCACCGAGACCACCTCGCGCTCCTGCCAGAGGATGTCGTAGGGGAAGCTCGGGATATCGCTCATGTGGATGCCGGCGCAGACCACCCGGCCACCCTTGCGCAGCGCGCGCAAGGCGGCCGGCACCAGCTCGCCCGCCGGCGCATAGATGATCGCGGCATCCAGCGGCACCGGCGGCAGCTCGCCCGAATCACCGGCCCAGACCGCGCCCAGCGAACGGGCGAAATCCTGCGCGGCCACATCGCCCGGGCGGCTGAAGGCATAGACATCGCGCCCCTGCCAGCGCGCCACCTGCATGACGATATGCGCCGCGGCACCGAAGCCGTACAGCCCGAGACGCTTGCCGTCACCGACCTTGACCAGCGAACGCCAGCCGATCAGCCCGGCGCAGAGCAGCGGTGCCAGCGCCACGGGGTCGCCCTCCTCGCCGAGGGCAAAGGCGAAGCGGGCATCGGCCACCACGTATTCGGCGTAGCCGCCGGGCCGGGTGTAACCGGTGAACTGCGGCGCGTCGCAGAGGTTTTCCTCGGCGTGCTGGCAGTAGCTGCAGGTGCCGCAGGTGTGCCCCAGCCAGGGAATGCCGACCCGCTGGCCCGGCTCGAAGCCGGTCACGCCCTCGCCCAAGGCATCGACCCGACCGACGATCTCGTGGCCGGGAATGATCGGCAGCGGCGCCTCCGGCAGTTCGCCGTCGACCACGTGCAGATCGGTGCGGCAGACGCCACAGGCCAGCACCCGCACGCGAACCTCGCCAGGCCCCGGTGGCGGCACGGGCAGCTCGCGCAGCTGCAAGGGTTGGCCAATCTGTTCCAGCAACATGGCACGCATCGACGTCTCTCCTTTCGTCTCCGGTCTGCTGCAGGGTAGGCCGATCGGCGGAAAAAGGCTCTAGACTCGAAGCGTCCCACGCCCAGGAGTGCCACCTATGACGCTTTCGCCCTTCCATCTCGCCATTCCCGTCTACGATCTGGCCGCCGCCCGTACCTTCTACGGCGAGGCGTTCGGCTGTGCCGAGGGCCGCAGCAGCGAGCACTGGGTGGATTTCGATTTCTTCGGCCACCAGCTGGTGATCCACGAAGCGCCGAAGATGCCGCATCAGGAGGCGGCGCACAGCAACCCGGTGGATGGCCACGACGTGCCGGTGCCGCACTTCGGCGTGGTACTCGGCTGGGAGCAGTGGGAAGCGCTGGCCGAGCGGCTGAAGGCGCGCGGCACGCGCTTCGTGATCGAGCCCTACGTGCGCTTTCAGGGCCAGGTCGGCGAACAGGCGACCATGTTCCTGCTCGACCCCTGCGGCAACGCCCTGGAGTTCAAGGCGTTCAAGGACATCGGCCAGCTGTTCGCCAAGTGAGCGGGATCAGCCGCGCTCGGCGAGGTGCAGGTCCTTGAGCTTGACGTAGTTGCCGGCGGTATAGCTGAAGAAGCTGCGCTCCTCGTCGGTCAGCGGGCGCGCCTGCTTCACCGGGCTGCCGACATAGAGGTAGCCCGACTCGAGCGTCTTGCCCGGCGGCACCAGGCTGCCGGCGCCGATGATCACCTCGTCCTCGACCACCACGCCGTCCATCACGATCGAGCCCATGCCCACCAGAATGCGGTTGCCCAGGGTGCAGCCGTGCAGCGTGACCTTGTGCCCGACCGTGACCTCGTCGCCGATGGTCAGCGGAAAGCCGTCCGGGTTGTACGGCCCGGCGTGGGTGATGTGCAGCACGCTGCCGTCCTGGATGCTCGAGCGCGCACCGATGCGGATGCGGTGCATGTCGCCGCGGATCACCGTGAGCGGCCACACCGAGCTGTCGGCGCCGATTTCCACATCGCCGATGACCACGGCGGAGTCGTCGACGAACACGCGCTCGCCCAGTGTCGGAGTGCTGTTTTGGTAGCTGCGTATCGCCACGATAGAAACCTCTTTGGCTGCGGGAAGGGTCGATTGTAATTAAGATGGCCGGCATTGCCGCTGCGGACCCGGGCTGAGCAGCATGCCGCCCGCCGTGGTCAGAGTAACAACCGGCCGACCGGCGTTGAAAAAGCACGACAGCGCGTCCATCTAGGACATCTGCCTGCCACGTCCGGCCTCGCTCCAGCGAGCGGCCTGCAATCCTCTTCGTCACAAGGTGTCCCCGTGAGCGCGAACAATCCCCTGCTGCAACAATTCGACCTGCCGCCCTATTCCGAAATCCGTCCGGAGCACGTCGAGCCGGCCGTCGACACCATCCTCGGCGACAACCGCGTGGCGATCCAGGAGCTGCTCAGCCGCCCGGCCGAAAGCCTGGACTGGCAGACCCTGGTGGTCGGGCTGGACGAGCTGAATGATCGCCTCGCCCGTGCCTGGGGGCCGGTCGGTCACCTCAACGCCGTGTGCAACAGCCCGGAACTGCGCACCGCTTACGAGGCCTGCCTGCCCAAGCTGTCGGCCTACTACACGGAACTGGGGCAAAACCGCGCGCTGTTCCAGGCCTACCAGGCGCTGGCCACGAACCCCGCGGCGGCCGGTTTCGAGGTGGCGCAGAAGACCATCCTCGAGCATTCGCTGCGCGACTTCCGCCTGTCCGGTATCGACCTGCCGCCGGTGGAGCAGCAGCGCTTCGGCGCCATCCAGATGAAGCTCGCCGAGCTGGGCAGCAGGTTCTCCAACCAGCTGCTGGACGCCACACAGGCCTGGACCCGGCACATCACCGACGAGAGCCTGCTGGCGGGCATCACCGCCTCGGCCAAGGCGCAGATGGCCGAGGCGGCCAAGGCCAAGGATCTGGACGGCTGGCTGATCACCCTGGAATTCCCCAGCTACTACGCGGTGATGACCTACGCCGACAACCGCGGCCTGCGCGAGGAGGTCTACACCGCCTACTGCACCCGCGCCTCGGACCAGGGCCCGAATGCCGGGCAGTTCGACAACGGCCCGGTGATGGCCGAGATCCTCGAGCTGCGTCACGAGCTGGCCGGCCTGCTGGGCTATCGCAACTTCGCCGAGCTGTCGCTGGCGACCAAGATGGCCGAATCCACCGAGCAGGTGCTGAGCTTTCTGCGCGACCTGGCGGTGCGCAGCAAGCCGTTCGCCGAACGCGACCTGGCCGAACTGCGCGCCTTCGCCGCCGAGCAGGGTCTGGACGACCTGCAGAGCTGGGACCTGGGCTACTACGCCGAGAAGCTGCGCCAGCAGCGCTACAGCCTGAACCAGGAAGAGCTGCGCGCCTACTTCCCGATCGACAAGGTACTGTCCGGGCTGTTCGGCATCGTCCAGCGCCTGTATGGCATCCAGATCCATGAACTGGAGCGGTTCGACCGCTGGCACCCGGATGTGCGGCTGTTCGAGATCACCGAGAACGGCGAGCACGTCGGGCGCTTCTTCTTCGACCTCTACGCGCGGCCGAACAAGCGCGGCGGCGCCTGGATGGACGGCGCCCGCGACAAGCGCCGCACCGCAGACGGCACGCTGCAGACGCCGGTGGCCAACCTGGTCTGCAACTTCACCCCGCCGGTGGGCGAGCGCCCGGCGCTCTTGACCCATGACGAGGTCACCACGCTGTTCCACGAATTCGGCCACGGCCTGCACCACCTGCTGACCCAGGTCGAGCACGCTGGTGCGTCGGGCATCAACGGCGTGGCCTGGGATGCGGTGGAGCTGCCCAGCCAGTTCATGGAGAACTGGTGCTGGGACCCCGAAGGCCTGGCGCTGATCTCCGGTCACTACCAGACCGGCGAAGCCCTGCCACAGGACAAACTGGACATGATGCTGGCGGCGAAGAACTTCCAGTCCGGCATGATGATGGCGCGCCAGCTGGAGTTCTCCCTGTTCGACTTCGAACTGCACGCCACCCACGGTGACGGTCGCAGCGTGCTGCAGGTGCTCGAACACATCCGCGACGAGGTTTCGGTGATGCGGCCGCCGGCCTACAACCGCTTCCCCAACAGTTTCGCGCACATCTTCTCCGGCGGTTACGCCGCCGGTTACTACAGCTACAAGTGGGCCGAGGTGCTGTCGTCCGATGCCTTCTCGCGCTTCGAGGAGGAAGGGGTGTTCAACGCCGAGACCGGCCGCGCCTTCCGCGAGGCCATCCTGGCGCGTGGCGGCTCCCAGGAGCCGATGGTACTGTTCGTCGATTTCCGAGGCCGCGAGCCGTCCATCGACGCTCTGCTGCGCCACCTCGGGCTGGTAGCGGAGGCCGCAGCATGAGCAACGAAGTATCCCGAGTCACCACCAAGCGCTTCATCGCCGGGGCCGTATGCCCGGCGTGCAGCGGCACGGACTGCATCAAGATGTGGGATGTCGACGGTGTGCCGCACCGCGAATGCATCGACTGCGGCTACGCCGACACCCTCAACGCCCAGGGCCAGTCGGTACCCATGGAGCTGGGCACGCGAGTGAACAAGGTCCAGCCCAAGCCGGCCAACCCGCAGGTGCAGTCGGTGCAGTTTTTTCCTAATCCGAAGTTGAAGAAGCCGGAGTGATACGCCTCGGCTGAACCGAAAGGCCCGCCAATTGGCGGGATCGGGCTGGGAAGATCGAGAAGCAGGCTTCGCTTGGCTTTTGCGTTTTTGCTTTCCTTGCACGGCCTGCCAGGCGGCACCAACCGCCCCTTTCAGGAGGCCGAATGGAGTCCGCTTGGAGGGAAGCGAGCGGCATGGATGCCGCGAGAGGCGTAAAGGGCCATGGACGGCCCTTGTACGCCGGCCGCCGGAGCGCGGATGGAATGAGGGAAGTCGAGCGCAGCGAGAGCCGGATGGAGGGGCAAGCGTTTTTGCTTACTTTTTTGGCGACTGAAAAAAGTGAGTCGCCCAGCAGGGCGAAACCAAGCGCTCAAGCGGCTCGCAAATCGCCATCCAAGCAAAACGCTTAGTCAGCACCCACCAGCCCACCCGCAATCTCCAATTTTCAGACAGCGCCTGTGCGCCATCCGAAGACTCAACCATCGGCACTCGGCGTCGCCCGTCCCGGCTGCGGTGGCGAGGCAAACAGGCGCTTGAGCTTCATCGCCGGCGCTTCGATCAGGTGCCAGGACAGCGCGGCGAGGATCAGCGTCGGCACGAAGGCGATCAGCGTCAGGCCGAGCACGCCGACCTGCGGGCCGAACAGGTAGACGGTGAGCTGCTGGAACGGGAAGGCGTAGATATACAGGCCGTAGGAGAAGTCACCGTACTTGCCGAAACGCGACACCCAGGGCAGCGGCGCGTAGGCCAGGTAGAGCACCAGGTACGGCAGCGCGACGAAGTACACCAGCGGGCCGATGTCGGTGCGGAAGGTCGCCACCAGCGCGGCGAACAGCAGCGCCGCGATCCAGCCGCGCCAGGGAATGTCGTCGCGATAGAGGAACAGTGCCGAGCCGCTGTAATACAGCAGACCGAGCTTGAAGATGTTCTTGATGAAGTAGGACTCGATACCCAGCTTGCCCAGCAGCCAGACGTGTCCGACCGCCAGCACCACGATCGGCAGGAAGATCAGGCGGCGCTTGAGAAAGCCGGTCAGGCCGAGAATCATCACGCCGATGTACATCAGCACTTCCAGCGGCAACGTCCACAGCGAGCCGTTGACCACATCGGGATAGATGTTGCCGGTGAACACGCCGGGCAGTTCGTAACGCGTCACCAGCAGGATGTTCTGCAGGTAGGTCCAGGTACCGTCGGCGGCCAGATAGCGGGCGAGGCTGAACTGCGTGACCATCGGTCCGATGACGAAGACCGACAGCAGCACCGCCACGATCAGCGCCGGGAAGATGCGCAGTGCGCGCTTGAGCAGAAAGCTCTTCGGGCTGCTGCTGGCCAGCCAGGACGAGGCGATCAGGTAGCCGCTCATGACGAAGAAGATGCCGACGGCGATCGAGCCGCCCTTTTCATAGCCGGTCAGCAACGTCAGCGGTTCATCGCCACGGCGACCAACCAGTGGATAGCTATGGGCGAACAGCACCAGAGCGGCAGCAAAGAAGCGCAGGAAATCGAAATTGTTTTCCCGGGTGTGAAAGGAACCGGTGGGATGCATGGTCTGCTCCTGACTGTCGGCAGTGGCTGGAAGCTGGAGTGCACTGATAGTGCAAATGCCGGTACTGCCGGATCGGTCGCCAGGGGCGCCCTGATCATCCTTTTATTTGTCTGCCGGCCGGCTCCAATTCGGGCAGCGTGGAACCACAGCGCTCGCCCGATCAGCCTCCTTTGTCCGGACCTGTAAGCAAATGTTCCCGAGCCAACCGACGGGCGGTAGCGGTTGCCATCGATCAGCTGGGCTGGCGCACGGACGACGAGCCGTTTACTGTATATATAAACAGCATTCGACTCACGACCATGACCCTGCCTACTCCCACACCACGCGGCCGCGGTACGGCGGTCAACCCGGACAATCGCTTCGCGCCCATGCGCAGCGAGGCCTATGACGACGGCTGGGAACAGGACGTCCCGCCGACCCGCGCCACCGAGGTGCGCCGCGAAATCGCCAAGTCGGTGC
Source organism: Pseudomonas songnenensis (assembly GCF_003696315.1). Lineage (GTDB taxonomy): Bacteria > Pseudomonadota > Gammaproteobacteria > Pseudomonadales > Pseudomonadaceae > Stutzerimonas > Stutzerimonas songnenensis. The sequence goes on from NZ_RFFN01000003.1 coordinate 706,325, forward strand.
TGACGCGCAACCAGTCGCCGGACGTTGGTTTCGATCGCTCGGTCAACCCTTATCGCGGCTGCGAACATGGCTGCATCTACTGCTTTGCGCGGCCATCGCACGCGTACTGGGATCTTTCGCCGGGCATCGATTTCGAGACCCGGCTGATCGCCAAGACCAACCTTGCCGAACGGCTGGAGGCCGAGCTGAGCAAGCCGGGCTACGTGCCGCAGCCCATTGCTCTGGGGGTGAACACCGATGCCTATCAGCCACTGGAGCGCGAGCAGCGGCTGACGCGCCAGGCACTGGAGATCCTGCTGCGCTTCAGGCATCCGGTGCACATCATCACCAAGGGTTCGCTGGTGCTGCGCGACCTGGACCTGCTGGTGCCGCTGGCCGAGCAGCGGCTGGTGAGCGTGTCGGTCAGCCTCACGACCCTGGACGATGAACTCAAACGCATCATGGAGCCGCGCGCAGCCTCGCCTTCGGCGCGCCTGCGGGTATTGCGTACGCTGCACGAGGCCGGCGTGCCGGTCAGCGTGATGTGCGCGCCGATGATCCCGATGATCAACGACATGGAGCTGGAGCGCCTGCTCGAAGCCGCCCGCGAAGCCGGTGCGCGTTCGGCCGGCTACGTGCTGCTGCGCCTGCCTCATGAGGTGGCCGGGCTGTTCGAGGGCTGGCTCGAGGAACACTTTGCGCAGCGCGCCGCCCATGTCATGAGCCTGGTGCGCCAGTCGCGCGGCGGCAAGGATTACGACAGCCGCTTCGGCAGCCGCATGCGCGGCGAAGGGCAGTTCGCCCAGCTGCTCGCCCAGCGTTTCCAGCTGGCCTGCAAGCGCCTGGGCTTCAATCGGCGGGATCAGAACTACGGCCTGGACTGCAGCATTTTCGCGCCACCCGGGCAGCAGCTGAGCCTGATCTGACCGGTTTTACCCCGGCGGGAGACGCCGCCGGGTGGCTGACGCTTACCCATCCACCGCACTGCACGCTGCCACGCATCGCCCTGCAACCCGCGCCGGACTGCGCGACTGCTTGCAGACGCGTGGAAAACGCTTCGCGGTTTTCCACCCTACGTTCGAGCCTGTGTCGCGAGAATCTGCCGCATTCGGTGAGCGGCCCCTCGGGGTGGGCTGCCCCCCCGGCGACACGAGCCTCCTGCTGTCTGCCGGGCATGTTCGCGAGGAACTATCCCCGGCCGCCGTCGCACCAATCCCTGTATTCCTGCATCGGAGGCATCGTGGACTGGATCGATCTGCTGCAATGGCCGGCCATGGTGGTCACGGTGATCGCCGCCTGGCTGATCGGCTCGCTACAACCTGGCCGGCGCTTCGTCGGCTTCTGCTGTTTTCTGCTGAGCAACCTGCTCTGGGTGATCTGGGGCTGGCACGCCGAGGCCTGGGCGCTGATTACGCTGCAGGTCTGCCTGGCGGCGATGAACATTCGCGGCGTGAAGAAGAACGACGACCCCGCACAGCCCGAGCCAGACACGCCGCGCGCTTAAATTGCGAGAGTGGGATCGCTGTCTATACTCCGAATCGTAGGCGTACCTGATTGAGTTCCGACTGCGCGTGCAAGCGTCCAGCTCAACCCCGAGCGTTTCGGTGGTCGTGCTGGGCAGAATCGGACTGATCGAGAACGTAGCTGGCATGACGGGAATGGTTTCCCCGGCCAGCCGATTCTCGGCGGTGCGATGGCGGTCGGCGGGATAACAAGAATCATAAGGGGAACCCGCAATGTCTCGACATCCATGCATCTGGATGGGGCTTGGGCTTTCGGCAATATTCGGCCAGGCCCAGGCGGCCTGGGACGTGAACATGCGCTCCGGCGCCACCGACGTCAGTCGGTCGGTGTTCGATCTGCACATGACCATCTTCTGGATCTGCGTGGTCATCGGCGTGCTGGTGTTCGGCGTGATGATCTATTCGATGATCGCGCACCGCCGCTCCAAGCGTCAGCACTCCGCCAACTTCCATGAAAACACCCGCGTCGAGGTGCTCTGGACGGTCATTCCGCTGCTGATCCTGGTGGGCATGGCGATCCCGGCGACGCGCACGCTGATCCACATCTACGACTCCAGCGAATCGGACGTGGACGTGCAGATCACCGGCTACCAGTGGAAGTGGCACTACAAGTATCTGGGCGAGGACGTGGAGTTCTTCAGCAACCTCACCACGCCGCGCGAGCAGATCAACAACCAGTCGCCCAAGGGCGAGCATTACCTGCTGGAAGTCGACGAGCCGCTGGTGATTCCGGCCGGAGCCAAGGTGCGCTTCCTGATCACCGCGGCGGACGTGATCCACTCCTGGTGGGTGCCGGATCTGGCGGTGAAGAAGGACGCCATTCCCGGCTTCATCAACGAATCCTGGACCCGCGTCGAGCAGCCGGGCATCTACCGCGGCCAGTGCACCGAACTCTGCGGCAAGGACCACGGCTTCATGCCGGTGGTGGTGGAGGTCAAGTCGCAGGAGGACTACGCCAGCTGGCTCGGCGAGAAGAAGGCCGAAGCCGCCAAGCTGGCTGAACTGACCAGCAAGGAATGGACCCTGGAAGAGCTCAACGAGCGCGGCCAGAAGGTTTACCAGACCGCCTGCGCCTCGTGCCACCAGGCCGGTGGCGAAGGCATCCCGCCGATGTTCCCGGCACTCAAGGGCTCGGCCATCGCCACCGGCGACATCGAGGCGCACATCGACATCGTCGTCAACGGCAAGCCTGGCACCGCCATGGCGGCGTTCGGCAAGCAGCTGTCGGAGGTCGATCTGGCTGCGGTCATCACCTACGAGCGCAACGCCTGGGGCAACAAGACCGACGACATGGTCACGCCGAAAGACGTGCTCGACTTCAAACAGGCCGAAGAAGCCACCCAGTAAGAGGATCAGGTGATGAGTGCAGTGATCGACGACCATGGTCATGTCGGGCATGACCACCACCACGGGCCGGCGAAGGGGCTCTCGCGCTGGCTGCTGACCACCAACCACAAGGACATCGGCTCGATGTACCTGTGGTTCAGCTTCTGCGCCTTCCTGCTCGGCGGCTCGATGGCCATGGTGATCCGCGCCGAGCTGTTCCAGCCGGGCCTGCAGATCGTGCAGCCGGAATTCTTCAACCAGATGACCACCATGCACGGCCTGATCATGGTCTTCGGCGCGGTGATGCCGGCCTTCGTCGGCCTGGCCAACTGGATGATCCCGCTGATGATCGGCGCGCCGGACATGGCCCTGCCGCGGATGAACAACTTCAGCTTCTGGCTGCTGCCGGCGGCCTTCGGCCTGCTGGTCTCGACGCTGTTCATGGAGGGTGGCGGGCCGAACTTCGGCTGGACCTTCTACGCACCGCTGTCGACCACCTACGCGCCAGAGTCGGTGACCTTCTTCATCTTCGCCATCCACCTGATGGGCATCAGCTCGATCATGGGCGCGATCAACGTGGTCGCCACCATCCTCAACCTGCGTGCGCCGGGCATGACGCTGATGAAGATGCCGCTGTTCGTCTGGACCTGGCTGATCACCGCCTTCCTCTTGATCGCGGTGATGCCGGTGCTGGCCGGCGTGGTGACCATGATGCTGATGGACATCCACTTCGGCACCAGCTTCTTCAGCGCAGCCGGTGGCGGCGACCCGGTGCTGTTCCAGCACGTGTTCTGGTTCTTCGGCCATCCCGAGGTGTACATCATGATCCTGCCGGCCTTCGGCGCGGTCAGCTCGATCATCCCGGCGTTCAGCCGCAAGCCGCTGTTCGGCTACACTTCGATGGTCTACGCCACCGGCGCGATCGCCTTCCTCTCCTTCATCGTCTGGGCGCACCACATGTTCACCGTCGGCATTCCGCTGACCGGCGAGCTGTTCTTCATGTACGCCACCATGCTGATCGCCGTGCCCACCGGGGTGAAGGTGTTCAACTGGGTGTCGACGATGTGGCGCGGCTCGCTGACCTTCGAGGCGCCGATGCTGTTCGCCGTGGCCTTCGTCATCCTCTTCACCATCGGCGGTTTTTCCGGGCTGATGCTGGCCATCGCCCCGGCGGACTTCCAGTACCACGACACCTACTTCGTGGTGGCGCACTTCCACTACGTGCTGGTGCCCGGCGCGATCTTCGGCATCTTCGCCTCGGCCTACTACTGGCTGCCGAAGTGGACCGGGCACATGTATGACGAGACCCTGGCCAAGCTGCATTTCTGGATGAGCTTCATCGGCATGAACCTGGCGTTCTTCCCGATGCACTTCGTCGGCCTTGCAGGCATGCCGCGGCGCATCCCGGACTACAACATGATGTTCGCCAACTTCAACATGGTCTCCAGCGTCGGCGCCTTCATGTTCGGCGCCACCCAGCTCTTGTTCCTGTTCATCGTCATCAAGTGCATCCGCGGCGGCGCACCCGCACCGGCCAAGCCCTGGGACGGCGCCGAGGGCCTGGAATGGAGCGTGCCCTCGCCGGCGCCCTACCACACCTTCCAGACGCCACCGGACATGAGCGATGTGCACGAGCACCGCAAGGGCACCGGCGGGGAGCTGACGCCGTGAGCAGGCATCAGAGCTTGGCTGGGGGTTGCCGGGTCGCCCGCAGCCATCCATCGGGGAGGCTGCCATGAACGAGGCCCTGTCCACGAGGCGCCTGGTCCGCCGCCTCGTGTTCGTTGTCATCGGCATGTTCGGCTTCGGCTTCCTGCTGGTGCCGATCTACGACGTGATGTGCCAGGCCTTCGGCATCAACGGCAAGACCGCCGGTGCCTACACCGGCGCGCAGAGCGCCGATGAAGCGCGCGCGGTGCGGGTGCAGTTTCTCGCTACCAACGCCGCCGGCATGCAGTGGCAGTTCGGCCCGCAGGCCGACCAGATCAGCGTGCACCCCGGCGCCACCCAGGAGATCCGCTTCGTCGCCTACAACCCCACCGACAAGCCGATGACCGCCCAGGCGATTCCCAGCGTCTCGCCGTCACGGGCGGCGGCCTACTTCCACAAGACCGAGTGCTTCTGCTTCACCCAGCAGGTGCTGCAGCCGGGCGAACGCATCGAGATGCCGGTGCGCTTCATCGTCGATCGCGACCTGCCCGCCGACGTGCATCACCTGACCCTCGCCTACACGCTGTTCGACATCACGTCCCGCCAGCCGCCGGTGGCCGTCAACGCCACATCGGCCCCGGCCAAGGAGAGTCTGCAATGAGCCAACAGACCACCCACGAGCAGTACTACGTTCCTGATCAGAGCAAATGGCCGATCATCGCCACCATCGCCCTGCTGGTCACTTTCTATGGCCTGGGCAGCTGGTTCAACGACCTCAAGGCCGCCCGTGATTCGTCCAACGGGCCGCTGATCTTCTTCGTCGGCGCGCTGCTGATCGCCTACATGATGTTCGGCTGGTTCGGCGCCGTGGTGAAGGAAAGCCGCGCGGGGTTGTACAGCGCACAGATGGATCGCTCGTTCCGCTGGGGCATGAGCTGGTTCATCTTCTCGGAGGTGATGTTCTTCCTCGCCTTCTTCGGCGCACTGTTCTACATCCGCTACTGGGCCGGCCCCTGGCTCGCCGGCGAGGGCGACAAGGGCATCAGCAACATGCTCTGGCCCGGCTTCGAGTACAGCTGGCCGCTGCTGAACAATCCCGACCCGAAGCTCTACCCGGCGCCGGAGGGCACCATCAGCGCCTGGGGCCTGCCGCTGATCAACACCATCCTGCTGGTGACGTCCAGCTTCACCCTGACCTGGGCGCACCATGCGCTGCGCAAGAACAACCGCCAGCACCTGAAGATCGGCCTGGGCCTGACCGTGCTGCTCGGCGTGGCATTCCTGATCCTGCAGATCGAGGAGTACGTGCATGCCTACACAGAGCTCGGGCTGACGCTCGGATCGGGCATCTATGGCGCGACCTTCTTCATGCTCACCGGCTTCCACGGCGCTCACGTGACCATGGGCGCGATCATCCTCACGGTGATGCTGGTACGCGTCCTGCGCGGACATTTCACGCCGGAGCAGCACTTCGGTTTCGAGGCGGCGGCCTGGTACTGGCACTTCGTCGACGTGGTGTGGATCGCGCTGTTCGTCTTCGTCTACGTGATCTAGGGAGCACTCAGAAACCGAAGGCGGGGCGCAGCTGCCCCGTATAGAAACCCCAGCCGATCAGCGCAACGGTCAGCGCGCTGAGGGTGACGCGGATGAACAGGGCCGTGATCACGCGGGAGGTACGCCCCTCATCCCTGACCAGGAAGAACAACCCACTGAACAGACTGACCAGCGTGGCCACTAACAACAGAACGATCGCCGCCTTGAGCATGAGCGATTCCACGACAGGGGTATTGGGGGTGGAGTATAGCCAGCCGTATCGACGCATCAGGGTGCCGGCCATGAACGGCTTCAGGCCGGGGCTGCTGCCGACCCTGCTGGTACTGGCCATGCTGCCGGTACTGGTGTGGCTGGGTTTCTGGCAGCTGGAACGCGGTGAGCACAAGCGCGAGCTGCTGGAGCGCCAGCAAGCCCGTCAGCAGGCCGCACCGGTGGCGCCGCACGAGATCGAGCGGCTGAACGATCCGGCCTTCGCCCGGGTGTTCCTGCAGGGTCGCTTCGATGCCGAGCACAGCTTCCTGCTCGACAGCCGCACCCGCGACGGCCAGGTCGGCGTCGAACTGCTGCAACCCTTCCATGACGAACTCAGCGGCCGCTGGGTGATGGTCAACCGTGGCTGGATTCCCTGGCCGGACCGCCGCGTGCCGCCGTCCTTCGACACGCCGACGCAGCCGTTGAAGCTCGCCGCCTGGGTCTACGTGCCGCCGGGCAAGCCGTTCATCTTCAGCCATCGCACGGCCGAGGGCTGGCCGCGACTGATCAACCATGTGGACATCGAGGCGATGTGGCAGCAGGCCGACCGCGAGGGGGTGATCCACGAGCTACGCCTGGAGCCGGGTCCGAGCGCCTATCGCGCCGACTGGGTGGTCACCAGCATGAGTCCGTCGCAGCACCTGGGTTACGCCGTGCAGTGGTTCGCCCTGGCGGCGGCACTGCTGGCGCTGTTCATCTATTTCGGTGTGCATCAGGCACGGGGGAAGCGCAGTGAGCACGATGAATCCAACCCTCTCCAGCGGTGAAGGCAAACGCGGCCGCGGTCGGCTGCAACTGCTGCTGATCATCGGCGTGGTGCTCGGCCCGATGCTGCTGGCTTCGGCCATGTACCGGTTCGGCTTCTGGGTGCCGGAAAGCCGCAGCTATGACGGCGTGCTGATCGCCAACGGCCAGGACCGCACGGCCATCGGCGTCAGCGCTACGGCTCCCGAGCGCCGCTGGGAGCTGCTGGTCACCGCGCCGCAGGGTTGCGAGGCCCAATGCCAGCAACTGGTCTACCTGGCCCGGCAGATCAATATCGGCCTGGCCCGCGAAGCGGCCCGCGCCGGCCATGCACTGGCCAGCGCGACGGCGCTGGACGAAGCCTACGAACAGCGCCTGCGTCGCGAATACCCGCAGCTGCAACGCCATGCGCTGGACGCCGCCGTCTATGCCCGCAACCCCGAGGCACCCGCCACACCCCAACTGTGGATCGTCGACCCCCACGGCAATCTGGTGCTGCGCTACGACGTCGGCGCCGACGGCAAGGCGATTCTCGACGACCTGAAATACCTGCTGAAGATCTCGCAGATCGGCTGAGGCACTGCGCCGCTGCGCTGCGGTCCCAAACAGGCCGCCCAAGGAGAACCCGATGGCCAGACCCGGATACCGCCTCGCCCTGATCGCCACCGCGCTGGCCGTGGTGGTCGTGCTGCTCGGTGCCTACACGCGGCTGACCCACGCCGGCCTCGGCTGCCCGGACTGGCCCGGCTGCTACGGTTTCCTCGCCGTGCCCATGAGCGAACACAAGCAGAACCTTGCCGCGCTGCGTTTCCCCGAGGCACCGCTGGAAGTCGTCAAGGGCTGGAACGAGATGATCCATCGCTATTTCGCCGGCGCCCTCGGGCTGGTGATCCTCGCCCTTGCCGTACAGGCCGTCCGCCGCCGCGCCGAACCCGGCCAACCTGTGAAATTGCCGCTGCTGCTGCTCGCGGTGGTCATCGCCCAGGCGATCTTCGGCATGTGGACGGTGACCCTGCAGCTCTGGCCACAGGTAGTCACCGCGCACCTGCTCGGGGGTTTCACCACGCTCAGCCTGCTGTTTCTGCTGTGCCTGCGGCTGTCCGGCGCACTTGCTCCCTTACCGGCCGTAGACGGTCGTCTGCGCAGATTCGCCGGCATCGCCCTGCTCGCGGTGGTGGCGCAGATCACCCTGGGCGGTTGGGTCAGCAGCAACTATGCGGCGGTGGCCTGCACCGATTTCCCCACCTGCCACGGCGAATGGTGGCCGCGGATGGACTTCGCCAACGCCTTCAACCTGACCCACCACGACATCGGCCCCAACTACCTCGGCGGCCTGCTCTACGGCGAGGCGCGCACGGCGATCCATGTCAGCCACCGCATCGGTGCGCTGCTGGTGACGCTGGTGTTGTTGCTGCTGGCCGCCATGCTCATGCGCCGCGGCCTCGGCCGGCTGGCCGGGCTGCTCATCGCCGCGCTGGCGCTGCAGGTCGGCCTGGGTATCAGCAACGTGGTGTTCAACCTGCCGCTGGCGGTGGCCGTCGCGCACAACGGCGGCGGTGCCGCACTGCTGCTGGTGCTGGTACTGGTCAATTACCGGCTGCGCCAGCCTGCACATGCCACCCGGCAAACCGAGCCTGCATCGATTTCGAACACGACGGGGCAGCTCGATCTGCCCCGCGCTTGACCACAAGGAGAACCCCCATGGCGACCCTACTCAGCGAACGCGGCGCCCAGGCCAGCTGGCGCGACTACCTGGAGCTGACCAAACCGAAGGTGGTGCTGCTGATGCTCATCACCTCGCTGGTGGGCATGTTCCTCGCCACCCGCGCCGGCGTGCCCTGGACGGTGCTGCTGTTCGGCAACCTCGGCATCGCCCTGTGCGCCGGCGGCGCGGCGGCGGTGAACCATGTGGTGGACCGGCAGATCGATTCGGTGATGGCCCGCACCCACAAGCGGCCACTGGCCGCAGGCCGGGTCTCGCCGGCGGCGGCACTGACCTTCGCCTTCGTCCTCGGCGTCAGCGGGCTGGCCCTGCTGCTGACCTTCACCAACGCCCTCGCCGCCTGGCTGACGCTGGCCTCGCTGATCGGTTACGCGGTGATCTATACCGGCTTTCTCAAGCGCGCCACGCCGCAGAACATCGTCATCGGCGGCCTGGCCGGCGCCGCGCCGCCCCTGCTCGGCTGGGTCGCGGTAACCGGCCAGGTCACCGCCGAGCCGCTGCTGCTGGTGCTGATCATCTTCGCCTGGACGCCGCCGCACTTCTGGGCCCTGGCGATCCACCGCAAGGACGAGTACGCCAAGGTCAACGTGCCGATGCTGCCGGTGACCCATGGCGTGCACTACACCAAGGTGCACATCCTGCTCTACACCGCCATGCTGCTGGCGGTCAGCTTCATGCCCTTCGCCATTCACATGAGCGGCCCGCTATACCTGGCCGCCGCGGTGCTGCTGGGCGCGCGCTTCCTCTACTGGACGATCGCGCTGTACCGCGACAGCCGGCCACATGCGGCAATCAAGACGTTCAAATTCAGCATCTGGTACCTGTTCGCGCTGTTCATCGCGCTGCTGGTTGATCATTATCTGCTACTCGATTTCTAGTGGCCTGTGCGGTGAGCGGGTTGAGGCAAGTTCGGATGAACATGGCTCCGAGACAAGGCGCTGCGACGAGTCATAGCGAGCTATGGCAAGGAGCAGCAACGCAGTGTCGGGGCCATGGGCGCCGAAATTGACCAACTGAGCTCACCAAACAGGCCACCCAGTCGCCCAAAGGACGTTCATGACCCGCATCCAGAAAACCGTCTTCATCCTCGTTGCGCTGATCGCGCTGGTCGTCGGGCTGACGGTTTCCAAGGTGCTCAACAGCCAGCGCCAGCTCGATCCCACCCAGCTGCTGGATGCCGGCATCGTCCTGCTGCCGCAGAGCCGCACGGTGCCGGCGCTGAGCCTGACGGATCAGGACGGCGAAGCGGTGCAGCTGGATGCATTGAAGGGGCAATGGACGCTGCTGTTCTTCGGCTACACCTTCTGCCCAGACATCTGCCCCACCACCCTGGCCGAGCTGCGCCAGCTCAACGGCATGCTGCCGGAGACGGTGCGCGGCCAGTTGCGCACCATACTGGTCAGCGTCGATCCGGACCGCGACACGCCCGCGCAGCTCAAGGAATACCTCGGCTACTTCAACGCCGGCTTCCTGGGCCTGACCGGTCCGCTGGACGATATCCAGACCCTGGCCAACGGCGTCGGCATTCCCTTCATTCCGGGGGATACCAGCAAGGAAAACTACACCGTCGACCACAGCGGCAACCTGGTGCTGATCGGGCCGGACGGCCGCCAGCGCGGCTTTATCCGTTCGCCGTTGCGGGTGCAGAAACTGGCCGAGCAATTGCCTGAGCTGCTCAAGCGCGAGCCCTGAACCCTCCGACTCCCCCGCACAGGGCGGGGTCTGCATACGGCTCTCGGGTTCGCTACGACGCCTCCGCCTCCGCTACCGCATCACGCCTCGCTGCTGCCAGCCGCCGCGCCGACAGCTTGCGCCACCAGATCACCACACCGGTCACCGACAGCACCGCGATCGCCACGCCCAGCACGGCGATCAGGATGCGACCCGGCAAGCCGAGAATGCGTCCGCCGTGGATCGCCGGTTGCAGCAGGTGGAACTGCTGCCCCAGCGTGCCCTGGCCAGGAATCTCCTGGCCGAGCAGGCGCCCGTCGGTGCCGTGGAAGAACAGCCAGGCATTGCCCTGGTTGCTGTCGTGCTCGCCGAAACCGGCACCATAGAAGTTGTACTCGAAGCTGTAGTACAGCTCGGTGATCGCTTCGGTCAGGCCGAGCTCAGCGGCGTGCTGCATGGCGTAGTCGTACGCCTGGTGGAAGTCGTAGGCGGTAGTGCCCAACTGCTCGGCCGGCATCCGCCCGCGGGCCTCGTAGACGCTCGGCTCAACGGGCGAGAACAGTGAGACCACCGGCTTGAACACCTGCTCCGGCAGGTTCATCGCCACGCTGCTGACCGCCACTGGCGTGAGCAGCAGCCACAGCCACAGGCCGCCGGCGCGGTGCACATCGTGGTTCATGCGCTGGCGCTTGATCTTCCAGGCCGTCCACCACTTGGAAAAGAACGGCCGGCCGCGAGGGAAGGTCAGCACCAGCGAGACGAAGCAATCGATTACCCAGGCGATTGCCACGATGCCCATCAACCACAGCCCCCAGTTGCCCGGCAGCGACAGGTTGTAGTGGAACTCGAGAATGAAGGGCACGAAGTTCTTGCGCGAGAAGCAGCACTCGCCCCAATAGCGCGTACCCACCGGCTCGCCAGTCACCGCATCGAGGTAATGCACCACGGGTCGTTCGTCATAGGGCTTGCCGGTCGCCGGATCGTCGCGCGGCACCAGCGCCATCAGCGCGGCGTGGCCGGGTTCGCTGGGAAACTCCATGTACCAGACCTGCATGCGCGGGTTGGCCTGCTCGACGCGCTCCACCAGCGTCCCCGGCGCCAGCACCGGCCCCTCACTGGTGGTGTGGTAAAACTCCGGGTTGAGCCATTCATCCAGCTCGTGATGGAAGGCCAGGATGCTGCCGGTAATGCCGGCGAGAAACAGGAAGATCGCCGTGGCCAGGCCGATGTAGCGGTGCAGGAGCACAAGAATCGAACGCATCGTCGGTTGTCCGTCTTTCAGAAAGCACAAAGCCGCCGGCCTTTGGGGACCGGCGGCTGGTTAATCGCTCAGAACTGATGCGTGATGGTCGCCACGACATTACGCTCCGCACCCAGGTAGCACGAGGACGCGTTGTAGCAGGATGCCACGTAGTACTCATCGGTCAGGTTGTTGGCGTTGAGTCGAATCGATGTGCCATTCAGCCCGACTCGGCTGAGGTCATAACCAATGGAAGCGTCGAACAGCGTGTAGGACGGCACTTTGAAGTCATGCGCGTCGTTGCCCCAGCTGTAACCGACATAACGCGCGCCGCCACCGATGTTCAAGCCCGCCAGCAGCCCCTCGGCAAAACTGTAGTCAGCCCACAGGCTCGCCATGCGTTCGGGTGTTTGATAAGGGGTATTGCCTTTTGCATCGACTACCTCACCGGCAGAGTTATAGGCGAAATAACTCTTGCTGTATTTCACATCGTTAAGTGTGACGCTGCCGAGTACGCGCAGGTGTTCCGTAACGTTCACCCTAGCCTCAAGCTCAACCCCTCGCGACTTCATGCCGCCGACACCTTTATAGAAGTTATCGGTGACCAGGCTGTTCTCCTTGGCGAACAGGTTCTCCATATCGATCGTGAAGAATGACAAGGTATATAGGTCGTCGCTACCAACCGGCTGATACTTCACGCCAGCTTCCCATTGCTTACCAGTAGTCGGCTCCAGTATCTGAGCCCCACTGGAATAGTTGGACGTTGGATTGAATGAGGTCGAATAACTCAGGTAGGGAGAAATGCCGTTTTCGAATGCATAGAGGACGCCGACATGGCCGCTAAGCTTTTCGCCCTGATTTGCATCCTTGCCGCTGATGGAATCATCGATTGATACGTCGTACCAATCCTGGCGCAACCCTGCCGAGAGGTTCCAGTTACCCAGCTCGACCAGATCCTGAATGTAGAAACCGGCTTGCTTTTGCCGGCGCAACGCATCCGCTGTAGCAAACGGAGATAACGCGAAGGATGGATAGCTTGAACTGCCAGTATCAAGCGTTGGCACCGTGCCGGGGCTTCTAGGGTCGTAAACAGAGCGGTCCGCGTCGTTGAAAATCTTGTTTTTCGTATATTGGTAATCCAGACCTACAACAACGGTATGAAGGGCCGAACCGGTAGCGAATTCAGCCTGCAGCATGTTGTCGACGATCCAAGCATGCAGGCTCTCTTCTCCCCCGCTAAAGCCCCGATAAAGCTCATTACTATCAGCGGGTGTCCAGTAATACCCACTCTGCCAGACCTGGCTGTTCTCCACCTCTGCATCCAGATATCGGAAATTCTGCCGCGCACTCCAAACATCGTTGAAGCGATGCTGAAACTCATAACCCAGCATGTTTTGGGTTCGCTTGAATTCCTCGATATCCGGATCGCCCTCGAAGAAACTGCCGGAAAGACGTCGCCCGTTGCGTTTTTCCAGCGTTCCGGAAGCCGGCAGACTTCCGTGATAACCACCGTTGGGATCGTGCTGAAGATAGGCATAGAGATTGAGGCTGGTGTCTTCGCTGAGGTTCAGCGTCAGGCTGGGCATAAGCGTGTAGCGGGTTTCTTCGACATAGTCGACCTGGCTATCGGCGTCTTTCGCCACACCGACTACGCGATACGCAACATTTTCATTCAGCGGTCCGGTGACATCGAAGCCGAGACTCTTGTAGTCATTGCTGCCGTAAGAGAGATCAATGCGAGCGGCATCAGTGAACTGCGGCCGCTTGGTCGTCAGCGACGCCAACCCACCGGGATTGCTGCGACCATACAGAACAGAAGACGGCCCCTTGAGCACGTCGATACGTTCGATGAAATAGGGATCAATCTGCAGGCTGCTGTAAGACCCAGGGTCACCCATGGACTTCAAGCCGTCGATGATGATGTTGTCGACTGCCCCATCATTGATTCCGCGCATCGCCAAATAGTCATAGCGCCGCGTATTGCCATAGGGGTTTGTGAGTACGCCCGGGGTATAACGCACAGCTTCAGCAACCGTCATCGAACCCTGCTTGTCGATCTGCTCACGCGTAACCACAGAAACACTCTGCGATGTACGCACCAAGGGCATGCTCGTCTTGGTCGCCACGCTGCTATGGGTCACGTTGTAGCCTTCCATCGAACCCAGCGCATTGCCCAGAGCGAAGCCTTCGACGGTCATCGGTTGCAGCTCGACGGCATCGCTCTGTGCCGTGCGGCGGCTCAGCGAGTAGTTGCCCTGGCCGTCGCGCACGGCTTGCAGGCCGCTGCCCTGCAGCAGTGCGGCGAAGCCGTCGTCGACACCATACTGCCCGCGCAGCCCATTCGATTGCAGGCCTTGCAGCAGGCTGCCGTCCACCGACAGCAGCACCCCGGCCTCGCCGGCGAAGCGGCTCAGTGCGCTGGACAGCGGGCCGGCGGGAATGTCGTAGCTGCGCACCGCCTGCTGCGTCGCGGACTGGGCGATGGCCAGACCGGGAGCGATGCTCAGGGGCAGGCACAGCAGCGCGGCGCGGATACCCAGCGCCAGGGCACGGGAACGGTCGGGAAGGAAGGGCAAGGCGGTCGAGCGCATGGGAAGTCCTGTTCGAATGACGGGTTTCGTCCTATGCCCGGCGAGAATCTGGAAAGGGAACTGCGGATGCGAATATTTTTTATTTGAATCCGTATCAGGCTATGCCTCGACTCGCTTGGCCGCGGGCTCAAGACTGACCCACCAGCCCATGCGGCGCTCGATGCGCACCGGCAAGGTGGCGGCCAACGCGTCGAGTACGCGCTCGGTATCTGCCAGGGGGAAGGCGCCTACGACGCGCAGATCGGCAATTCGCGGATCGCAGCCGAGGTAGCCATGCCGATAGCGCGACAGTTCGGCGAGGAAGTCTTCCAGGCGCTGGTTGTCGGCCAGCAGGACGCCTGAAGCCCAGGCCTGATGCTCGGCCCGCGCAGCCGAAAGTGGTGCGACATGGCGAGGGCCAAATTCGGTCTGCTGCCCTGCGCTCACGCTGGTGGTGGCGAAGCCGTCGAGCTGGATATCCACCACGCCGGTAAATACGCTCAGCCGCGTCCGACCATCCTCCTGCCGGAGCGAAAAGCGCGCGGCCTGCTCGCTGCGCACACGCCCTTCGCGACTGCTCAGCAGCAGCGGTCGCGCACGGCGGCTGGCCGGGGCATCGATCAACAGCTCACCGCGATAGAGCGCCAGCGATCGTGCGGTCGCATCGAAGGCGATATCCACTGCCGTAGCGGTGCTGAGCCATAGCCGCGAGCCATCGGCTAGCCGCAGGTCGCGTATTTCCCCCACCGCGGTGCGTTCATCGGCGGCCCACTGCCGCCAGGGCAGCGAGCCACCGGCCAGGCTGAGCGCAGCGCCACCACAGAGTACGGACAACACTTTCAGCGCCTGGCGTCGATTCGGCTGACGACCATGCAGCATGGCACCGGCGCTTCGTCCAACGGCATCCCTGGTCAGCGGCTGAAACTGGCCGCTGATGCGCTCGACCTTCGCCCACGCCTGAGCGTGTTCCGGCTGCTCCAGCCATGCCGCCCACGCGCGGCGCTCGCCCGCGCTGACCGAGCCGGACTGCAACAGGGCGAACCATTCGGCAGCCTGCTGCAACACGCGGTAGTCGCTGCCCATCAGTCCTCCGCCACCAGCATCAGGCAATGCAGCATGGCCTGCGCCATGTACTTCTTCACCATGCGCTCGGATACACCCAGTTCGGCGGCGATAGCCGCGTAGGTCATGCCGTGCAGCTGCGACATGAGGAAAGCGCTGCGCACCCTGGTGGGCAGTTGCGCCAGCATGGCATCGATCCGCAGCAGGGTTTCGACGATCAGCGCCTGGGACTCCGGCGACGGTGCCACCGGCTCCGGTTGCAGTGCCAGTGCATCCAGATAGGCCTGCTCGATCTGCCGGCGGCGCCAATGGTTGATCAACAGGCCCTTGGCGATGGTGTGCAGATAGGCCCGGGGCTCGCGGATCGCGGCCATGTCGTCGTCCTTGCTCAGCACCCGCACGAAGGTGTCCTGCGCAAGGTCGGCTGCACGCTGACTACAGCCAAGCTGACGGCGCAGCCAGCCATTCAACCAGCCGTGGTGATCAGCGTAGAACCGATGCAGCATCTGCTGCCGAAGCATACCTTCTGTTGCCATGCGGCCTCCCATGAGCGCTGCAGGCCTTAATGCTAACGCTTCTCAACAACATAAATCCACGAACAATCGCGCCGCCTGACCAGGCAGATGAGTGGCTCGATCCTGGCACCACGCTGTCGAAGCTCGGCTAGGCTTGAAAAAACGACTGATTGCCGGAGAACGAACCATGACTCAGCTGCCCCGTTTGGCCCTTCTTGCGGCCCTGTCACTGACCCTGCTTCCCGCCCATGCGCAGAAAATCCTGCCCGGCCTCTGGGAATTCAGCAGTGGCGATATTCAGGTGGATGGGCAGCAGATGCCGGGCATGGACGCGATGCTCGCGCAGATGCAGAACCTGCCTGCCGAACAACGCCGGATGATGGAAGAGATGCTCGCCGCGCAGGGGGTAAAGCTCGGCGGAAAGGGCGTACAGATCTGCCTGAGCAAGGCGCAAGTCGAAGCGGACGAGCTGCCGTTTCAGGACGACCCGGCCTGTACCCAGGAGATCACCGAGCGCAGCGACAAGATGTGGAAATTCCGCTTCGAATGCCCTGACGCGCGCGGCCAGGGCGAGACGCGCTTTGTCAGTGACAAGGAGTTCGTCAGTACCGTAACCAGTGAATACCGTCAGGGCACCGAAACCGGCAGTTCCAAGATCGAATCCCATGCGCGGTGGGTAGCCGACGACTGCGGCACGCTGAAACCGGCGCGGTGATAGGGCCGCCCTCCTGGCGTTCCACGTGAAACCCCCATGGACGCTGGGTTGGCGCTATTGACTCGCCCAGCTGCCCTGACTGTTCTGTTCGCATGCCGGCTGCAAAAAACGCGCATCGCTGGCGACACCGTAGTAATGGATGTCTTGGCGATATGGCATGTTGGAAACCTGGGCATTGCGGCAGATGCCGAACGCGCCATCCGGGCACTGCTCAACGAACTCCACCTGAACCTCTTGATCCTTCAGCTGCGGCTGGCAGAAGCCGCTGCGAAAAAGCTCGACGGGAATGTTGATATTCGCCTGACACAGCTTCACTTCCACCCGATCGTCGTGGCTGTGGATGATGCAGGCCTCGGCCATGACGTCGCCAGCAATGAGTACGCCGCAAACGGCTGTCAGCAAGAACGGTAACCGCACGATTTCATCCCTCTTCGAATCGCGGCGACTTTATCACGGGCAGGCTTTTCCCCTTCCAGCCGCTTCGCAAAATGCGCACCATAGCCGCCATGCTCGAACATATCCCGACCCATCTCATCGCCGGCCCGTTGGGCGCCGGAAAAACCAGCCTGATCCGTGATCTGCTGAGCCAGAAGCCGACCGACGAGCGCTGGGCTGTGCTGATCAATGAGTTCGGCCAGATCGGCCTGGATGCCGCGCTGCTGAGTACCGGCGCGGACGGCATTACGCTGGCGGAAATTCCCGGCGGTTGCCTGTGCTGCGTCAACGGCGTGCCGTTTCAGGTCGGTCTCGGCCGACTGCTGCGCCAGGCACATCCGGACCGGCTGTTGATCGAGCCCTCGGGCCTGGGGCACCCCGCCGAGCTGCTGCGCCAGCTCAGCCAGGCACCATGGCGGACAGTTCTGGCCGTTCAACCGACCGTGCTGGTGCTGGATGCCGATGCCCTGAGCCGCGGCCTGCCGCTGCCCGATAGCCAACAGCAGACCTTGGCTGACGCCGGCCTGCTGTTGATGAATAAAAGCGAATCGCTCGACGAGGCGGCACGGGTAGCGCTGAGCGGACGTCTGCCACGGCGCCCGCTGTTCTGGACCAGCCAGGGTCGGCTGCCTATCGCGCAATTGCCGGGAATCGAGGTGCGGGCCAGTGAACAATCGCAGGCGGTTGCGCTGCCAACGGGAGCGGCCTCGCTACCACAGGTCTGGCTCGATCCGAGCAAAGCGATCTGCCAGGTGCAGGCGACCCCGGAAAACTGGAGCATCGGCTGGCGCTGGCACCCAAGCCAACGCTTCGACCTCGAGAAAATTGCGCAGTGGCTGGCGCAGTGGCCGTGGCGCCGCGCCAAGCTGGTCGTCCATGGCGGCAACGGCTGGCAGTCGGCCAATGCCCTGGATGGCGATACGCTGGTCTTCAGCCCCAGCGAGTGGCGCCGCGATTCGCGGATCGAACTGATCTTTGCCGAGCCTCAGCCACAGGCCGAGCTGGAATGCGCCATGGACGGCTGTCGCATCCGCGCTTGAACTCAGTCGCGAGGCCGGCGCCAATCGTCCAGCTGGATCACCCGACCCGGCTCGTCGGCGGGCTGGAACGGATGCGCGGCCAGCTCGATCCGACCGACCTGGGCGCCGAACATGACGATGGTGCCCGGATGGCGCTGCTCACCGGTCACGGTGAACTCGAAACCGTAGATTCGCGCCAGCCGGCGCTGGCCACGCGCGTCCGGCAACAGGGTCAGCTTGCGAAAGGCGACATTGCCGTCGAGCAACTCGACATCGAGCTTCTTGCAATGCCGCCGCACGGCCTGCAGCGCCCGCTCGCGAATGCCATGGGAATGCCACAGCCAGGCGCCGGCGGCGGCCAGCAACATGAACAGGAACAGATTGCTCAGAGTCAGCATGGAGTTTCGGAAAGTAACCGGCGGGCGCACAGCTTAGCAGGCCGCGGCCCCGCTGCCGTGTCGATGCAGGCGCCCATCCGCCTCAGCTTTCCAGCCAGACGTCGCGTGCCCAGTGCCATACCGTTTCCCAGGTTTCCTCGGTCAGCTCGGCCTCGTCGCCGTCCCACAGCGTGACTTCGCCGTCCAGGTCGACCACGTAGTAGTCGCGCCCATCCTGGCAGATCGGGATCAGGTCGCGCGGCACGCCCGCATCCCAGGCGTTGGCAGCAACTTCCGGCAAGTAGGTATGCGATTGCGGGTCGGTGGCGGTGACCGGTTCCAGGTGCCCGTAGATGACATCGCTGACCTGCAGCAGGAACTCGCGCAGGCCGAACGGCAGGTTGATCAGCAGCTGCTCCTCGATTTCCACCAGCAGATCATCGTCCGGCAACTCCAGCGGTACCGGCACCGGCTCGTTGAGTTCGCGCAGCTGTTCGATGACTTCTTCCACATCCACCTCCTGTCGTATGCCCCCGGGCAAGGCCCCGTTTATACAGTCCGCCGGATTGGCGAGCCAGTTCTGTCGCGTTAAAGTGCAGGGCCAAGCGAAACACTCGGTTAAGACTTTCCCTGCAACCCCCACGATCAACCTGCACAATCGCAGACGTTAGGTAGCAACTCGCATTGGTGCCTGCCCGCCACCTCCGGTCCGTACCGGGCCTGAACAAGGACACACACAATGGCCACTACCGAAGCCCAGGACTTGCTCTCGGCGATCGACCGATGCGCCGATGAACCCATCCATATACCCGGCAGCATCCAGCCTCACGGGTTTCTGCTGGTGGTCAGCGAGCCGGAACTGCGCGTGCAGCAGGCCAGCGAGAACGTCCAGCAATGGCTTGGCGTCGACGCGCAATCACTGCTCGGTCAACCGCTATCGAACCTGCTGCCGACGGCACGCCTCGAAGCGGGCCTGGCAGGACTGACCGAGGATGACCACAACCCGTTCCACCTGAGCGATGTGAACATTCGTCTCGAAGGCGCGGGCGAGCAGACTTTCGCCTTGCTGGGCCACCGCCACGGCGGCCGGCTGATCCTCGAGTTCGAACGTGCCGACAACGCGCACCAGGCCTACGACGCCTTGTACCCGCTGATGCGCACCTTCGTCGTTAAGCTGCAGGAAACGCGCGAGCTCGACGCGCTCTGCCAACTGGCGGTTCGAGAGGTCAAGCGCATCACCGGCTTTGGCAGGGTCAAGGCCTATCGCTTCGATGCAGAAGACAACGGCCTGGTGCTGGCAGAGGTCGCCGATCCCGGCTATCCGAGCTACCTGGGACTGTGCTTTCCGGCCGCCGACATCCCGCAACAGGCACGCCGGCTGTATCGCGAGAACCTGATCCGCGTGATTCAGGATGCCAACTACACGCCCTCCCCCGTGGTGCCTGCGCTGAATCCGGATTCCGGCACGCCGCTGGACCTGAGCTTCGCCGCTTTACGCAGCGTCTCCCCGGTGCACCTGCAGTACATGCGCAACATGGGCACACTGGCGTCGATGTCGATCTCCATCGTCATTCGCGACCGGCTGTGGGGCCTGATCTCCTGCCATGATGCCGAACCCCGCGCGGTCAGCTACCAGACCCGCACCGCCTGCGAGCTGCTCGGCCGCATCCTCTCGCTGCAGATCGAAGCACGGGAAACGGAAACCCTCACTCAGCGCAAACTGGAGCTACGCCACCAGATCGTGCATCTGCTGTCGGCCATGGCCGACCGTGACAGCGTGGTTGAGGGCTTCCGCCACCTGCCGGACGTCGTACTGGGTTTCGCCGCAGCCGACGGCGCGGCGATCATTTCCGCGGACAAATGCGAAACCGTCGGCAATACACCCGACCACCAGCAGATCCTGCGGTTGACCGAATGGCTGGGCGAGCGACGCGACCAGCTGATCTTCCATAGCGACTGCATCAGCCGGGACATTCCCGACATGCCGGAGCTGGCCGAACACTGCGCCGGCGTCATGGCGATCTCCATCTCGCGGCTGCACGCGCATTACCTCATCTGGTTCCGCCAGGAGCAGATCAAGACGGTCAATTGGGCTGGCGAGCCGGAAAAACAGATCGACCGCCAGAGCGGTGCACTCAGCCCGCGGCACAGCTTCGCGCGCTGGCAGGAAACCTTGCGCGGCTATGCGCAGCCCTGGGACCCGGTGGTCATCGAAGGGGCGCTGGAACTGCGCAACGCGGTGCTTGGCATCGTATTGCGCAAGGCTGAGGAGATGGCCCAACTGGCCGGCGAACTGCGCGCCAGCAACAAGGAGCTGGAAGCCTTTTCCTACAGTGTTTCCCACGATCTGCGCGCGCCTTTACGGCATATCGCCGGCTACACGGAACTACTCAGCGAGATGGAGAGCAAGCAGCTGAGCGAACGCGGTATGCGCTTTCTCGACAACATTGCCGACGCCGCGCGCTTTGCCGGCACCCTGGTGGACAACCTGCTGAGCTTTTCGCAGATGGGTCGCGCGGCGCTGCGCCTGTCGGATGTGGATCTGGGAGCGCTGGTCGCCTCGATTCGCGAGGAGCTGGCCCCTGACTGCGAGGGCCGTCAGATCCAATGGCACCTGTTGCCGATGCCGATCGTCGTGGCTGATGCGGCCTTCATCCACATGGTGTTGCGCAACCTCATCGATAACGCGGTCAAGTACAGCCGTACTCGCGAGGTAGCCGTGATCGAAGTGGGGGCTGAACAGCGTTCCGGTGAAGTCGTGGTCTACGTGCGCGACAACGGCGTCGGCTTCGACATGCAGTACGCCGGCAAGCTGTTCGGCGTATTCCAGCGACTGCACCGCATGGAGGAATTCGAGGGCACCGGCATCGGTCTGGCCAGCGTACGCCGGATCATCGAGCGCCACGATGGCCAGGTCTGGGCCGAAGGCCAGCTGGACAAGGGCGCCACCTTTTATTTTTCTCTACCCAAACTGACTTATACGTCCTCCCTCCTGGACCGAGACATCTGATGCTGAAACCGATACTGCTGGTAGAAGACAACCCCCACGACCTGGAACTCACGCTGATCGCGCTGGAGCGCAGCCAGCTGGCCAACGAAGTGGTGATCATGCGTGACGGCGCCGAGGCGCTGAACTACCTGCAGCGCACCGGCGCCTACGCCGAGCGAGCTGATGGCAACCCTGCCGTGCTGTTGCTGGACCTCAAACTGCCAAAGGTCGACGGCCTGGAAGTGCTCAAGACCGTGCGCGAGACCGCCGAGCTGCGCAGCATTCCCGTGGTCATGCTGACTTCCTCGCGCGAAGAGCCCGATCTGATGAAAGCCTATGAACTCGGGGTGAACGCTTACGTGGTCAAACCGGTCGAATTCAAGGATTTTGTCGCCGCAATCTCCGATCTCGGTATTTTCTGGGCAGTACTCAACGAGCCGCCACCCGGTTCCCTGCGGCTCAAGCGTGTACGCAACAAAGAAGAAAAGAACTGAACGAGCCTCTGCCCGCCAATGCCTGGCGGGCCGTCACGACGACTCCTGCATCCTCGACAGGATAGATATGCCAGCGTCAAAGAACATCAGCGTCCTGTTCATCGAGGACAGCCCGCACGACGCCGAACTGGCCCAACTGGCCCTGGAGCGCAGTGGTTACACGTTGCACACCGAGCTGGTCTATAGCCACGCAGGGGTCGTGGAAGCGCTGCAGCGGCGATCGTTCGATCTGATCCTGGCGGACTTCATCCTGCCCGGTTTCTCCGGTAGCCAGGCGTTGCAGGAAGCACAGCGGCTGGCGCCGCAGACGCCCTTCATCTTTCTCTCCGGCGTGTTCGGCGAAGAGCACGCGGTCAACATGATGCGCTCCGGCGCCGTCGACTATGTGCTCAAGCAGAAACTCGGCTTCCTGCCCAAGGCCGTCGAGCGGGCGTTGGCGGAGGTCAACGAACGCCGTCGCCGGCTACAGGCCGAGCAGGCGCTGCGAGAAGTTGAAGTGCGCGCGCGCCTGGCCATCGACGCGGCGCGCCTGGGCATGTGGGACTACGAGCCGCAGAGCGGCACGCTGATCTGGGACCAGCGCTGTCGGGCCATGCTAGGAGTCGATGCACAGGCCCCGGTCGATATGCCGCTGTTCGAGCGTCTTTGCCACCCGGACGATCGCGAACGGATACGTGAACAGGTCAATCGTGCCATCTCCGGTGAAGACGCCGGCGAGTTCTGTACCACCTACCGCGTGCTTTTCGAAGACGGCAGCCTGCGCTGGATGGAAACCCGTGGCCAGGCCTTCATCGAAGGCGGCCAATGTTCGCGCTTCGTCGGCGTGGTGATGGACATCACCGAGCAACAACTGGCGACGCAGACCCTCAAGCAGCAGAACGAAACCCTTGGCGAGCGGGTGCAGCAACGCACGCGCGAACGCGACCGTACCTGGGAGCTGTCACGCGACCTGCTGGCCGTCACCGATCTCGACATGATGCCCGTTGCGCTCAACCCCATGTGGGAGCTGGCCTTCGACTTCCCCCTCGAGCAGTTGATGCAGCACGCGCTGACCTGGCTGGTGCACCCGGACGATCTGCAAGCGACGCTGGAAGAAAACATGCGCGTCGGCCGTGGCAAGGTCACCAATCGCTTCGTCAACCGCATGCGCCATCGCGATGGCAGCTATCGCTGGCTGTCCTGGTCGTCAGTGGCCGATGGCGGTCGTATCTATTCCGCAGCGCGGGACATCACCAGTGAAATCGCCGCAGTCGACAAACTGGCCGAAGCCAACCGCGAGCTGCGCGCGCAGATCCAGGAGCGCGAACGGGTCGAAGCCACCCTGCAGCAGATGCAGCGCCTGGAAGCGGTGGGCCAGCTGACTGCCGGGGTCGCCCACGATTTCAACAACCTGCTCACCGTGATTCTCACCAGCGCCAGCTTTCTGCAGAACGACCTGGAGCAAGGCGCGCCGGCCGAGCGCAGCCTGCGGCGGCTGCAATACATCCGCGAATCCGGCGAACGTGGCGCGACGCTGACCAGCCAGTTGCTCGCCTTCGCCCGCCGTCAGCAGCTGGCGCCAACTGCGATCGATCTCAACGACACCCTGGTCGGCCTGCTCAGCCTGCTGAAAAGCACCCTGGGCGGCAGCGTCAGCATCGAAACCGACACCCAGGCCAATATCTGGCATGCGCTGGTGGACCCAACACAGATCGAGATGATCATCCTCAACCTGGCGATCAATGCCCGCGACGCCATGGGCGACAGCGGTCGACTGACCCTGGGCACGCGCAACGTGCTGATCACCGAACCGGCGCTGCGCGCCGAGGACCCAGGCCCTGGGGAGTATGTCGTCCTTTCGGTCACCGATACCGGCACCGGCATGAGCGAAGAGGTGCTGAGCAAGGCGTTCGAGCCCTTCTTCACCACCAAGGAAGTCGGCAAGGGCTCGGGGCTGGGCCTGGCCCAGGTATTCGGTTTCGCCAAGCAATCCGGCGGTGGCGCACGCATCGAAAGCCGTCCGGGCGCCGGGACCACGGTAAAGGTATTCCTGCCGCGTACCGAGCCTCCGGAAGCATCGGAGCCGGCCGCTGCCCTGAGCGCCGGCAGTCAGGAAGACAACAGCCAGCACCGCATCCTGCTGGTCGATGACGATCAAACCGTGCGCGAGGTGACCGCACAGATGCTGCAGAACCTGGGCTTCGCAGTCATCGAAGCGGAGAGCGGCGAGCTGGCCTTGCAGCTGCTCGGAGAAGGCATGGGAGTGGACCTGCTGCTGGCGGACTTCGCCATGCCCGGAATGAATGGCGGCGAGCTGGCACGGGCGGTACGGGTGCGTCAGCCCGAGCTGCCGGTGATATTCGTGACGGGCTATGCCGAGCTGTGCGAATTGGGCCTGGTCGGTTACTCGATCATCCAGAAGCCGTTTCGTGAAGACCAGCTGGCCAACAAGATTCACCTCGCCTTGCGCGAAGGCAGCCTGACCGATGGCTGAGCTACGGACACGTCTCAGACAGGCGACGGCCGCCCTGCACGAGCAAGTCGATGCTGCCTATTCAGGCTTCGCACTGGACCAGCCGGACGACTATCGACGCTTCCTGCGTGCTCACGGCCGGGTGCTGGGTGCCACGGAAATTGCGCTGGAACGGGCCGGTGTCGCCGAGCTGCTCGACGACTGGCCGAGGCGCGCACGCCGTCACGCGCTGCTGGCCGATCTGGCTGAACTGGGCTGCCCAGCCCCCGCACCGCTGCAGACGCCGCGGATAAACGACCTGGCCAGCTGCTGGGGCGTGGCCTATGTGCTTGAAGGATCTCGCCTGGGCGGGCGTGTACTGGCCCGACGCATCCGCCAGGCCGATCCGACAGCACCGGTTCGCTACCTCGAGCATGGCGACGTCGCCAGGCTCTGGCCCGCCTTTCTCGCGCGACTGGAACAGACCGCTCCCGACTGTGCCTGGGCGCCGATGCTGGCCGCCGCCGAAGCGACTTTCGGCGTATTCACCGCCGCTGCCGCAATCGAGCGGAACTACGATTACAGCTGAACAGAAAAGGCCCCGCAGGGCCTTTTCCTTTTTTGCACACTTGTGGGACGAAAATAAAGTTTCATCCCAAACTATCGAAAAAAGAGCTGGAAATGGAAGTTTTGCCAGTTAAAGAATCATCCTTAAAGCTCAAGCACGCGCAATTCTGATGAAAAAATTGAAAATAAAGAATCATCCTAATGGGCCATGATGTAAAACCGCTACCGCGCCTCGAAGATTCTCCGCGCTACCGGTCCATACGTCGTGATCACCTGCTCGATGCCGTCCTGATCATCAAAACGCAACCCATCCTCGATCTCGAAAAAAGCTTTTTGCTCGGCCTCCCACTGCGCGATTTTGCTAGCGTCCGGCTGAGCCTTTTTGCTTTCGATGTAAATCCATTCAGCGCGAACAGCCATTAGGAATCCAAGAACCTCTTGCGCAGCTTCAAAGCGCGCCAAGCGTTCGGTCGTAGTCATGGTCAGACCTCCTATCAGCGCAAACGCATAGCCTGAGAGTTGTTCATCACGCTCCAATCCTTTCGAAATCTCAGTGTCGCGGTGAGAGTTCTTCATCACGCCCCTAACTTCCAGGTCAGGTGCACCACGCAAGGCCCCTTGTCCATTTTCGCGTCCGCGAAAATGCTCTTGCTCACTGCATCAGCTTGATTCGAACTGCCGCAAACCCTCAAGCACACCGCCAAATCTTTGGGAAAGAACCTCGTTAATCAATCACACAAAGGCTGCGGCCACCCCAGCAGCCATGTTTGCGGCAAAGACCCTGAGGGCTCCTGTCCTAGAAATTAGACGGCTCTCGATTTGAATGCCCACGATTTGCACCGCACCCACCACGGCCTTTTCAAAGACCGTGCACGTACCAATGGGCTGCTGGGCGTTACCTGGTTGTGCAGGATAGGCCAGCGCTACCAAGTTGCATCCGGTGGCCTTGGAGAAGGCTAAGGCTTCGTAGAGGTCTGCTTCACTGATACGAAGCTGCCCCTTCTCCACGTGTCCCTTGTACTTGGCATCCAACAGTATTCTGGGCCTTGTTCCATCAGGCTCAATCACACAGTCTGGGTACACTGAAAGCTTGCTCACAGTACCGGTGCTCATCCTGATCTTGGAGCCCAAGGGATAGCCCTGTTGCGGCACTACAGCACTGCGACCAAAGCTCAATCGCGCAGCCACCGTTAACAGATCTTCCCACACGCGCCAGGTATTCACTAAGTAACCAGGTGCATGGGCCTGCCCCTGCTTGTAGTTAAGCCCAAGGCCTCCGAGCACATCGATAGACAGCTCATGTAGCGGCTTCCACGCTCGGTGCCGTGCAGGAATGGGGTTTCGACGATTAGCAGCTACGTTCTGAGGCGAAAGGTCTTCAATCAAACGCACCAGCGAACTTGCAGCCGATGGGTCACTTACTTCAGGGAGTAGCTCCTTAGCCGCTGCCACGATGTCCCCGTTCCAACCGTTCTTACGATCAAAGCGAATGAGCTCTTGCTCAAAGCCATCAGGTGAAGGAAAGATGAGCTCCACCGGATCAGGATCCCCATCAATGAAGAAGTCTGCTTCACGCACCCTACGATAGCTGCGTAGTGGCCGACGTTTACGGGCCTCGTACATGCTCGTCATGGAACGAGCTACTAGCGTGGACAAGTCCCTTGGAGTACCACCTGATGCCGATAAACGCTCGGAAGCCAAGAGCCGCCCGTGACGTGAAAGCGTGGAGAGGAAAAAGAAATCCTCGCGCCACGCAGCATCGGTGTCGTCGAGCCCCAAAAACTTGGGCGCAACTTCCAGTTCCAGTGAAGGAGCCAAGCGAATGAGGCCCGCAAAATCAATGGCACGTGTGCCCTTGGCATCCACACTGATAGGGTTGTAGTTGAGCCTCAGGCTCGACGCAGCACGGCTCCCAGCCTCCAATAAAAGGCTGTTGGCCTTCGTGCGATCCACCCCAATGGCATCAGCAATCGCACGGCTCAGGTCAACGGGTGTGCCGTATTCAACAAGGGACAGCCGTGTTCGGGGGTTCACTACGTGCTACCCCCTGGGATTGGAAAATGCCCTGAGAGCCGCGTAAATATTGTTCTCAGCAAAATTCATGGGCCCTTCAAGACGAAAGCGCAAATCATCCGCAAAGGTCGTCTCGGTGAGCTTGAACGGATTAAAGGCTGGCCCATCGAGTGCATTAAGAGCTGCGGCGATACCTCGGGTGTCCCCGAAAAACACCTCTTCCACGTGTGCACGCACCTTGGCCCACCCTACACACAGTGTGCCCAAGGCTTCATTAAGGCCCAATGTTTGCGGCTTCACATCCGACATCAGCACGCCATGCCCGATCTGAAACTCGGGACCACGACCCAGGGCAATTTGCGCGTTTACAGCAACCCAGGCACTAACCGAAGCTTCCAAGGCATCGTCCACGCTGGCAGGCACATCAGGCAATACATTGGCACCCTTGGCACCCAGACCATAAAACGTCCGCAAAGCCGCTTCATCGGGCTCCAAACGCAGAGGCTCCCAACGACGCAAGAACGCGACATCCAAGGGCTCCACAGACGCATCGGCCTGATTCATCGCTGCCAGAATGTAGAGGTCATGAGGCAATGCGTACTCGATCACGTCACCAGAGATGGGGTCGAGCATTTCAAAGAACTGCGTTTCGGCACGTTTGGCCCCATCAGAGGCCAAGCGTTTGTCGGACTCAATGGCCACGATGGCACCACCGAACGCCTGCACCGCAGGGCCTCGGTTGATCTCATCGATGATCAAGAGCGCGGCCCCATTGGCGCCCTTCGCATGTTCACTGGCACGGTACAGTGTGCCCTTCACGATGGTGAAGTCAGGGGCACCTGCCACCTTGTTAACTGCTGGCGTGATACCCGACACAAAGTCGCGATACTTGGAGTTTTGGTGAAAGACCGTTCGAAATACCTTGCGGTCCATCTTCGTGGGAGCAGGAATATCTCTAACAGCCCCAGCAGCGGGTGGAATCGGTATACCGCCCCTAGGATTGAGCTGTGGTGGGCCACCTGCGGGAGTGACACCAAAACCCGTTTCAAAGGCCAGTGCAACTTCAGCCAGGAGCTTCGATTTTCCTGTGCCAGGTGGACCGGATACCAACACGTTGCGGGAGCGTGATAGCAGTTTTAATGCCTGCTTGCAGTCGTCACTTGCCATTGCAGTACTTGCCCAGGTTGGTGAAATCTCGGTAGCCGATCACTGCGCGATTAGCCGCACGTTTGGCATCCAAACAGCCCAGCAACTCGGCAGCAACCACGGGATCCCATTTACCCTCAATACGCAGCGTCTTTTCTTCAACGTAGTAAGGCCAAACAGATCCATCGTTCAACTGAATCAGTAGCAGCAAGATGCGGTTGCCCACCCCACCCCTGGGTACTAGGCTCGTGTCAAAACAGCCGTACTCATGAACCCGAGCGATGCGACCTTCTGATGGACGCACATCAGTAGGTGTCTCAAAGAAGGAGTCCTTGCGCATAACTTGGCCGCTAACGTCATGCCAAAAGAACTCGCCTTGGAACACGTCGATTTCTTCGACTACACCATCGCGCTTACGGTTTTCCTTTGCCTTCTTCGGAAACATCTCCGTGATAACAGGCAACAGTTGTTTAAAGGAGCCAAAACGAAAATCGCGAGCCCCTCCGCCCGTATCGGAATCGTTGGACTGGGCGAGAATTTTCCTCAGGTCTCCAGGGACAATTTCCTTGTACAAAATTCGAGCAACATGCCCAGCCCCATTAGCCATGAATTTTGGATCCTTCTTCTTCGATTTCTTCGCCCCCTAGGGCGAGCTCAGAGGGCACATAAGCCATAGCCCCCGCCGCACGAGCCTCCGCCGCACGGTGTGACCAAACTGTAGACTGGTTTCCTGTACGTTTTGCCATTGAAGCCAAAGCACTATCTCGGGTAATTGTGGACTTTACCTCACCAGGCAATACCACCTGGCCCCGATCCAAAAGCGGGAAGTCTTGGAGCATCAACTCCATGTCCTTTAAATCGAGCCCATAGGCCACGGCCACTTCCGCATCAATCTCTCCACGCAGCTGCGCCATACGCTCGTAGGTTTCACGAGTAGCCCCCGCACTGTCGAGTGTGCGCAATTCGCGTGCAGCACTCACCAGCCTCTTCCATGGCAAGCCATCTTTGGCGAGCTTTGGCATGGGCACGCTTTGCAACAGGAAGTAATTCACCGTCGTAGTGAGCACGCGCCGAAGCATCCAGTCAAAGGTAAAACTGTTGGCGATGGACACCCACACCAATAACCGCTCTTCCGATGGGTCATCAGGGAAAAGGATCGTGGGCACCTTATTGCCACAGATCACCCCAGCAGGAATTAACGAGGCCATGAGCGAGCGCTCATTGGTTTGACCTGCAATGTCGCAAAAACCCACACGCAGCACGTCCGCGCGGTGCTGATTAGCACGGGGCATGTCGGAGGGGCGAATCCAAAACTGGGGGGCAAGGCGTGAGCCTCCGATGGCATAGGCCTCCCACAACGCACTGCGACCAGTGCCAGACACGTACCCTTTTACACCAAAGCGATGAGCCTGCACCATTCGACCTTCCACCAGTGGCAAAGCGCCGGGCGTGGCACGCCCTAGGAACTTAGAACGCTCCTTGGTCATATCAACTTCACGGCAAAACTTCGGGGTCCAGCCATAACCAGGCTCTTCCCACGAGACACCAGCTTCTCCGATCTTCGAGAAGAGCTTCCACTCAGACAAGCTACGAACCTCGGGCAGGCTCAAATCGTCTCGAATACCCCCAAGTGCTGCACGCCCAATGGTGGCAGTTCCCGTAATCTCCAAGCCCGTAGGGGTGCCCCGCTCATGCATAAGGGTGATGGGTTCACTCTTGCTCTTTTCGGAACCAGCCTTCGTGAGAGCCACAGCCAGGAACTTAAAGCGTGTGTCGATGGCAAAGAACCGTGCACGGTTATCGATGATCGACATGGACACGCTTTGGCTCGCATCAAAAATTTTCTGCCGCATGGCGCGGGTACCTTGCGAACGGATGAGCCCACCAGGCACTAGTGCAGCTACCACACCCTGCTCTTTGCAGAGATCAAAGAAGAGGTCAGTGAAAGCGATGTAGAGGTCTGGCTCTCCATTGCCCAAATCGGGATAGCGCGCCAACAAGCGACGAGAGTAGTTCGCTACCTCATTGCGCTGCTGGGCAAATCGCTCTTCATCAAGCCCATGAATTTGGGCCCCGTAGTGGCGCTGGGTGCCTGAGGACTTCAAGAACTCGTGCCGTGAGAGCTTGACCTTTTCCCATGGTGGGTTGCCGATCACCGCATCAAAACCCTCAGGAGCCATAGCAGTCCAGACCTTGCGATCTGACATCAAGCTATCGCCACAGTACCAACGTGCACGCATAGCTTTAAGAGCCGATACATCATCAGTGAACGAAGCAAGTGCAAGCAGTGCCGCACGCAAAGAGTTGCCCGAAAGATCCGCTGCACACACACCGTGAGCCAACCAATGCGCCGTCTTGGCTCGATCCATCCCACACACTGCGTGGGTCAACGCTGTCAGCAAAATTCCTGCGCCGCAGGCAGGATCAATCACCTTGCTCCTGTACGTAAGCTTGGGAGCGGCGAGCTTCGCCAACCGTGTAGCTAGGCGAAAGTCCGTATGGTAGGCACCTGTGCTTTTTCGATCCTGCTCATGCAAGGCCTCTCGCGCCAGAGCACTCAGTGCCAAAGCCGGATGAATCGGTGAGTGCTCAATGGCACTTGCCACAGGTGCCGCAAGTTCCAAGAGCTCTGATGCTTGGCTCTTGCTTCTGACCCTAAAAGTCTCGTGAAACTCCGCCAGGTCAAACCCACCAAAACGCGCTGACACTGCCTCCAAAATTTGAAGCCGAAGCTCAAAGCTGGCGTGACCATGACCTCTACCAACAGCATTTGTGAGAGCTGCTTCTGCTGAGGCCAGATACTCTGCTTCAACGGGGCGAGGTGCGCTCATGCATAGCTCTCCACGAGGATGGGCTTAATGGTTTTAACAGCCTTGGACTGCGCTTTGGGCAGCTGTACCGTAGGCCGCTCCACCACCACCAAAAATTCGCTCACGTCAGAAGCAGTGCTACTAGCCACCTTATTGGGACGGTAGCGGCCAATGGCTCCCAGGGGATGCATTGTGGACGTGCCGATCTTCGAGAGCTCAGACCTAATGTCTTGCATACAGATGTGCCCTTCACTGCTGTAAGAGAGCAACACCTTTTGAGCCTTCAAGCCATGCACCAAGCGTGAGAGCGTTTGCAGAGCACGGGTCTTGTAGCAAAAATCTGAAGCCAAGTTTTTCCAAGGACGAAGCCCTGCAACCCCCTCCACCTCGGGCTCATCACCCAGAGCTACCGTTTCAAGGATGTGGTAATAGCTTGCGTACTGACGCTTTGTGTATGGGGGGTCCAAATAAACTAAGTCATGCGCCGCATTGGGCACGTCGAACACATCACCCACAGTGGCCTCAACATGCACGCCTCTCTTTTTGAGATTACGGCAGCGCATAGCGATTATGTCTTGCGATTGGCTTGTCCACTTGGAGAGGAAGCAGCCAAAAGTGCCAGCGATATTGGCCACCCTATTTAAAGCACCAAATAGGTCTGCGATGAGCAGGCGCTCTTCTACCTCATCAATAGCGCCAGCCCCCACCCAATCGGCGATTAGCGCCCGCATAGCATCGATTCGTGCTGCATTTTCTTGCGTGAAGTAGCGTCGCTCAAGGCCACAGGTATCCACCGATGCGGGGCTGTACTCGCGCCACATAAAGCCATGCTTGGGCTTGGCAGCATTGAGTTTGGCGATGGCCTTGGTGTAACCACCTAGCTTCTTAAAAGCCGCTTGATCAGCACTGATTAACCGTGCCCCTGCAGAAATCACCGCAGAGTGCAAACTGTCGTTGATACGCACGTCCCATCCCAGATCAGCAGCGGCTTCAGCCACCACCCCCGTGCCACAGAAAGCGTCCACAAAGAAGGCACCCTGTTTAGGGTGCCCGATATAGGTCGTTATCTGATCAATCAGCCTGGACTTCGAACCAATGTAGCGGAAGGTCATGCTGCTGCTCCCACGTGCGCTTTACGGTCTGCACGCGCCCGTTTGGGAGCAGGAGGATGAGTTTTTTTGTCCGGAGAGGCGATGCCATTGCGGTCGCAGTAGTCACACAGCAGCACTTCTAGCATGTTGACCATACTGCGTTGTTCGTGGTCTGCAGCCTCCTTCAAGACCTTCTTGAAGGTCGGAGAGACTCGCAGGTTGAGGGTTTCGCTCTTGGTGTCGGTGAATCTCATGGGTGGTGCCCCGCAAATGTCTGTGCAGTTGCGTTAGTGTACATACATCCAGCATTTTTTCCTCCTCAGAGATTCAAAAAATGCTAAAATCCTCGAAGACTGCAAATCTTTGAGCATCATGACTGATCAATTTCACTAACTCTTTTAGATCAGCGCAGCGCGTATCCGCTGTTTCCAATCAGCCGATCTGTTCTGATTAACGCCAGATGGATCATCCTTGGGGTGGTGTACCGACTGCAAAGGCTCACAGTACTTCGCCATTGTGCTAGGCCAACGCAATGAGCCTTTCACTATCCCTCTCAAGATCCTGTCTATACATTGTCTGGCGTCTTCAATGCTCACTTTGATGCCCATGATCCGCGTCGACATGCGCTTCCGGTTGCCTGAGGTTTCTATTTCCAGTAAGTAGCGCTCACTATGGTTTTCCAGCCTGAACCTCGCTAGCAGATAGCAACGTGGTGTCTCGTCATCAATCATGTGGTATCTGCATCGTGGAACCTGCGGCAGCGGTGCCACTTCCAGAGATAGCAACTCAATGTCTGATTCTTGAATTATCTGATTGATGAGCTCGCTGAGCTGAGAGAATCGTTCGGGGAACCGTTGCTGGATTTCTCTATCTCCCAATAATTGGAACTCTCCCGGCGCTATACTGCCGCTACTTACGGGATCAGCTACGCCGAAAACCGTGCTCTCTCCGCCCAATGGGTGTTCGTCGTCGACTCTCTTCCCATGAGTGCCGGCGCGCTCACCGTTGTAGGCGATCTTATTGATCAACTGACCATCAAAGTTAATCCCCTCAACGGGGAGATGAATCAACCTCGGTTCCTTGGCGGCAGTCGGCTCTTCGTCAGCATCCACCTCCACCTCTCCAGTTCCCGATGGAACCGGTACACAGCCTGTGTTCTCTCCTCTGACGGATAACTTGAGAGCAGGGTGGTGGAAAAAAACATCGCCACGATGGGTAAAACGGAGCCCCTGAAGCTTTTCGATCTCCCAGACCAGCAATTCGTTGCTTTCCGGATCAAAGGGACCTCGCACATCCATGCTGGTACCAGCAAGAGAAGGGGGTGCCTGAAAATCAAACTGCCACCTGGCATACGCCGAACCTTGTGGTACCCGCTCCTGCCCTTGGTTGAGGCTTTGCCATATTGATTCGAAGGATCGCTTCACATCCTGATTAAGCAGCAGCCAACTGAAATGGTCTCGGTATCCCTTGATTTTGAGAAGCTGGCTTGGCGCACCTGTCTTCGGGGGCGTATGGATATGAACAACATCGTCCTCTCTATAGAGCGTGAAGACCATGTCCAAACCATTCGGTGCGAACGCTGCACGCACGATGAAGGCAGCGTGGAAGAACATTTTTCGCGCCAACTCGAATTTCGGCAGCCAGACGGTCAGACCATCGACCTCGAACACAAAGCATCGCTGTCCTGATATCTCAGGATTTGCAGCAAGCTTTCTGGCAAGACGTGGGCACTCACCCAACCGCCGTTCCCGCCAGGTTTCTATTGCAGGAAGCACCACCGTCTTCTTGAAACCACTGGAACGGTAAGGAGCCCCTTCGTCTCCAAGAAACTCGCGACCAACAGCCAAGACACACGACATCTCCTTTGCGAACCGCTGCAGCTGCAACTGACCTTTACGTTCAAAGAGAGCAGCCAAACGCCACTCGGCTGACGGAGTCGGGGCCCTGAAAAAATTTCCAACGGCCAGCAATTTGGATCCGTTCGGGATTTGACGAAATACAGTCCTATTCAATCCATCTTCCTATCAATCGAATGAACGCAGTGGTCAGCGGTACCATCCTGCTTTTTTCCAATCCACAACGCTTTTCCAGCTCCCAGCGCCTGGACGTTATGCCCATCTGTACATCCTCCAGCATCACTGCAGTCAGGCGACGGATCTGATACTCGCCGACAGACTCTGCATAGCGATCCAGGAAGGTGCGGCACATAGGCAGTCGATCGAGATGGTGCTCAACTGATGCCCGATGGGGTAGCTGCTGTAGGAACCAGTTGCGGCTCCTGCGCGGAAGGCCCAGGTCTTCTTCGCTACCTCTGCCAATCCGTATCAGCCGGCGCACCAACCTTCTGTCGCGCGCTCCCCATTCGATGTGGCTGTTGTTGCCCTGTCGGTGCTGCCTGACCCGGTTCGCAGCCATCAACCAGTGTCGGTCATGACGATAAAGCCAGGCGTAACATGCCCCTGCTCCATCTTGCCTGGCTGCTTTGACTCCACCGTGATAAGCCAGTGCTTGCAGCCAAATGGTTCGGTATTGCTGCTTATGCTCAAACTCAGCAGGGAGCATCTGGACTGACCGGTCGGAGGCAAGGTCGATCTGGTGAGTATTCGCGTCACTGATCATCGAGCCAGCATGCTGACCAGGACGCAGGCTGGTCCAGACAATCAGATGCTGCAGAGCACTGAATCCCTTGCGATGCTTCCTGAACATCGCAAACAGCCAAGGTGGGCACTCTCCGGATGTCAGCAGACCGTTAGCAGCAAGCCAATCCCTGCGATTGGATGCCAAGATCTTCTCCCAAATGATTTCAGCCCTGACCTGTCGGCCGCGCCTGGCGCCACACTCTGTAGCCAGGTACCGGTACAGGTTGGTCCAGCGTCCGTAGCCAGGCGATTGCACCTCTTCGAGCGCCAGCAACTGCATAGCAGCCTTGGCGAGCCTGATAGCGTCTTCGCCCACGAGACTCACGCGAAGGTCACGAGGCAGAAACAGTGGAGAAGCTGGATGAAACTCATGCCGCTGCGCTCGACGGAATGGGATAGGCGAATTCAGGAGCTGACAGCCATGCTCGGAACAGGCATCTATCCCTTGGATCTGCCAGCTACGCCGCCAGTAGGGTTCACCGTAACGCACAGCCATATCTTCAAAGCAGATCGGGCAGTAACGCAGCCAATCGGGCCACTTGACCAAGGCCGTCGAGGCCCCAGACAGACCAATTGTCGGCCGGTCGGGAGCTAGCATGGCCTGAAAAAGATCGGTACGGCGCTCCGGCGGAATGAAAGGGGCATAGAGCGGGAACAGCGTGTGATTCAGGATCATGCCTTCCGCATCCATGCCGGTGTTGTTAGCCAACGCAGCCAGGTGTGTGGGCAGATCGGTGATCGCGGCAACCTTGCTGTCACCGAAAAGCATGTGCAGCAAAGTCTTGTGGTTACCCATCCCCAGATGTACCCGACACCGGGCAATACCGCTGTAGAGCAGTTCGTCCGGGTAGAGCCTGGGGAAGTACATGTCAGCCTGCCTTCAGCAGAGGTCGCAGATCGAAGATCAGGCCAGCCTGCTTGAATCTGTCATAGGCCTCGCTTTCAGGCCCATCGGCATAACGCCGACGCAGATCCTCCTCGGATAGATACCCCCACTGCGTACGCTTAACCCTGGAAATTCCAGACCTCTTGGGAACGTCCTGCGCGAGGTAGGCCGTGGCCTTGTGAATAAGGGCCGCCAGTGGGATGTCCGGATTCTCCGTCAACAATTCATCGGCCATAGGAATGGCGATATCCCTCGGAATTTCCATATCTTCGAGCAGAGTGGCCAGCCGCTTCGCCTTGTCATCAGCCGGAGGGGCCGGCGGCTTCGATTGAGCGACGTTATCCAGTGATCGCGTCAGGGTCAGCAACCGCCCCTCGATCTCTGGCATCAGCAGGTCGTCATACTTGGCAATCAGTTCGGGCCTACCGCTCCGCAAGGCCGCCAGCATTGGATGGACCGGTTTGAACTCATCCTCGAAAACTCTGCGCAACAATAGCGGCTTGATGCACTCGGCACCTGTCACTATCGCCCGGATCTGCGCAAGCGCGAATAGCTTGATGACGATGTCCATGACCCCTTGGGTTAGGTCGTACATGGTCGCCTCCAGTTCGTCATCCAGCGTCGCCGCATTGCGCAGCCACTGGTACTTCCAGAGCCGCTTCAACAGACGCCTCCAGTGCTCATCCCGAGGCAACCTATCCCAGCGGATGCTACCCAGCCCGGAGACCCGCCGAGCAGCCCGGAAAGTACGCTGGAAGAACTTGCTGGCCCGGTGGGTGCCGACCTGAATGATCGGAACACCTATGGTGTTCACCAGCGACACAAAGAAATTGTGCATTTTCTCGGCACCACCGGAGCGTGCCTCATTGAGGTTCTGAACCTCGTCGATAATCAGCACTCCGAGCGCGTGCAGATTGGCCACCTGGCACATGGATGCCAGCAGACGTTTGGTACCCAGCTTCTTGCGTCCGTGACTCCGGCTGTAGCGGGTACCCAGAATCTTGTCTACTTCGTTGAAGAAGCTCAGACACAGCTCATCCAGGTCACCGTCAATGGGACAGTCGACCTTCAGGTAGACCAGTTGAGTGATGTTGTATTCAGGGTGATGGAGAGCTTGGGGATACATACCCAGGATCCGCTCCAGCGTGCGCGTCTTGCCGCAACCGGAACAACCGAACAGCGACAGGCTGTTGGCCGTAGAAGAGACACTCTGGTACACCGCCGCATCCAGATCCTCCTCCTCGACACGACGATAGCCATTCTGCAGATGCGCATACCAGGCACCGCTAGCCGGATTCCGACCGATGTACCCCTGACGGATCATCAGGCTGATCTTGCTTTCCAGCTCCAAGTGATGGCTCAGCGGCTGGAAGAAACCATGCAACAGGCGGGCAATCGCATGAGCCCTGAGCCGACCATCCAGATGCGCCTCCTGCGGCTCAAAACCGGGAAGCTGCTGCAATAGACCGACCACCTCCTGCAAATCAGGAATCGGAGGCAATGCGCTGATGAGCGGATTGTCCTGATACTCGGGAAGCTGCTGCTCTTGGTAACGCGCCAGGGGAATAACTCCGCGCGGGAATCCTTCAGTCATCCTCTTCCTCCTTGAATATCAGGTCGCTAAGATCCGGGAAGGCATAGTCTTCCTGCTTCTCTCCCCGCAATGGGATCACCTCAGCCGGCTTTTCCTGCTGTATTTTCTCCGGTTTGAATGCTGTTTTCTGGCGTTCCTGGCGCTTTTCCTGCTGCTTGTTCTTGCGGATCTGGGTTCCCAGATCCTTCTTAGTCATACCCGTTTTTACCGGACTTGCATCCTCTGCCTGGGCAATAATGGACTCGATCTGCTTCAGAAGATTGCCCCTCTCTACCAAAGCTTGTGCAGCTGCGTTGGTATCGCTACGTCGTTCATCTCTAGACAGCAGCCAGACATCCCAGAAGGTCATCCCCCTGAAGCGCCGACTGCGATCGGCAAGATCGCAAACCCAATAGTCCTTGAGGCTATTGGACAGCCGCAGGTAAATATGGTCGGCGCTACGCGGATCGTATGCGACCGTTACCCCCGTAGGCCGGCGCCCCTGACCTCGGTGGAACCACCCCTCCCTGATTGCTTCCTGACAGCTGTAGAAGCAGCCGAACAGCCTGATTCCCAGTTCCGAAACCGTGGCCGACTCATGGGGCAAAAGATTGATCCGCACCAGCTCCTCGGGCGCAGTACGTAACCGACCGGTCAGGTTGGCCAGGCCCCAGTTCCACAGCATGACCGGAATGGCTGGCAGATCGCCCGGCATACCAGAGGTCCTGTCGTATTTGCTCAAGGTGTGAAAGTTGTTGTGGTGGAGGATGCCGGCGATGATGATCTGGGTAAACTCGGGCAAGGTCAGGCTGGCATCAAGCCTGTAGTCGTGGCCACCCCGCTTCCGGCTGGTAGTGTCCTCGACCACTCCGCTGGCATAGGGTTTAAAACGCTCCTGCACCGTCCGGAAATAACGCTCGACGATCCCCTTGGCATCTCCTCGCCTGGCCGGTGCATTCTCGATGCGAACGCCGAAGGCTTGGGAAAATGCTTCTACCTTGGTGCCATTCAGTTCGCCCTTATCGGCCAGCACTACATCCGGCAAGCCTTGGACAGGCCAGTCACTGGCATCGATCTCCACGCCATACTGGCGGCAATACTCAACCTTGTCGGCGACCGTGTTGGCCAATGCCACCATGGCGCTGACCCAGGAAGGCCCATCGAATCCGACGTACATGCCAACGACCATACGGCTGAACACGTCGATCACCATGTAAACGACAGGCCTGCCGACGATAAGGCTGCGATCATGTTCTGAAACCAGATAGATATCGGCGATGGTGGCATCTATCTGGTAGCGGTATCCGGGCCCAAGTGCCTCGGTCGTCGATGTGCTACTGAGCGGCCGGAAGTCCTTGGCAAAATCCACTGCGGACACCCTGCATGGCAAGGTGTCGGTGAAGTGATACTCGCGCCCATAGAAGTAACGGAACTGCCCCAATGTAGGCAGTTCTGAGGTCGGTAGTTGCGGCAGAACAGCACGGAGCAGGTTCAGCCCGGAGGCGTAGGCATCAGGAATGGACGGATGTCTTTCCTTGAGTAAGCGCTCCTCGATGACCCGGCGAAAAATGCGCTCGATGTCCGGCGTGACATTACTCCCTTTCCCCTCCATCACCACTCTGGGCCTACCCAGCTTGGCTTGGCTCGGCTTTCTGCGTTTGCCACGGGCGCCCGAGTTGACGTAGTCCGGCAGGAGGGCGTTCCTGCACATGCCTCGCTGCCAGTAGCGCCTCAGTAACCTATACACCGTCTGATTGGTGATACCATGGCGCTCCATGATGCCTCTGACAATGAGCCCTCTGGGACGCCGTACGAAAAGCTGGGGATCGTGCACAAAATCCTCCAGCATTGCCCAAGCTTCATCACGCTTCTGTTGATCAAGAGAACCTTCCTCAACCTCCCGGAGGACTGTCTCCTCGAAGGGATCGGCAATGCTCTCCAGCTCCCGCTCCATTAGCAAACGCTCCAGCTCTGCAACCGATATTGGTTCGGGCAACGCCGTGTCCGAATAGATATCGATCCAGATGGCCTGCTCGGTGCCGGACCAAAGCAGACGCTTTCGCAGTTCCCCTATCTGGAACACCTGATTAACGGGAAACACTGCTCAACTCCTGATGCATTTGATGAGGATTGACAACCAGGTCTTTCGGCTTCAGTTCCCGGTAAGGGATATCTAGATCGAAAAGGAAACAGTGCCGGGCCAGCAACTGACGTAGCCAATAGAGCGCCTGGCCAGCCTCCAGTTGGCCGGAGGTATCCAGTCCTTGGGCAATAGCGGTCATCGTCCGATCTGGGTGGCGCTGAAGCTCAAGCAGAAACAGCTGCTGGTAATGGGCGAGATCGTTCAAGGCGAGATCGTCTTCAGCATGCGCAGGATAGAGCCATTGGATATTGGCAAATGCCACCTTGGATACCTCACGCTCCGTGACGATGACCCATGTAATACCTTTTTCCTGCCAGTAACGCCTTTCAAGCTCAAGCCTCTCGATGACTTCAGGCTTCTGCAGGTCGACACTGTACTTGGCCTGAATCGCGATGCTCGGCCGCTGAGGATCTTCGAAATCCACCAAGAAGTCGCTGGTCAGTACCTGCGGAGTGCCCTTGTAACGCCCGTGGGGCAGGCCAAGCTCCTCGGCGATGCGCACCGTATCGTCGACCCGCATCGGGAACTGTTCACGGATATCTGTGACATGGGGAGACCGATCCAAAGTCAGGAAGATGGCAAGTTCAAGATCAGATAGAAGATGGTGTAAACGCCCGGTCCTGCTGCCAGGCAGGCGGTGGGAGCGCCCCAGCGAGGATACGTCCCTGGTGTAGATGAACGGCTTGTAGTCCGATCCCTGGCCTTGGCCACGCCCGTCCTTGAGCCTTCTATCGATCTGGGCTTGGGTCAGCCCTTTGAATGTTCCAGACATGAGAAAGCCTGCACCCCTGTGTCGATGACCTCAACATAGCGGATACAGGCTCAGGATGAAACTTTATTTATAAGAATGATACTTTATTTGAACAGATGAGACTTTATTTTCATCCCACAACACTCAGCTGACCAACAACTGCTTCACTCGACGGTTACGGACTTGGCCAGGTTGCGCGGCTGGTCGACGTCGGTACCGCGCAGCACCGCCACGTAGTACGACAGCAGCTGCAGCGGCAGGGTGTAGAGAATCGGCGCCAGTGCATCATGGATGTGCGGCATGTTCACCACGAAAATGCCCTCGCCGTTCTCGAAACCGGCCTCGCGATCAGCGAAGACGATCAGTTCGCCACCGCGAGCGCGAACTTCCTGCAGGTTCGACTTGAGCTTCTCCAGCAGCTCGTTGTTCGGCGCCACGGTGACCACCGGCATGTCCGCGTCCACCAGCGCCAGCGGGCCGTGCTTTAGCTCGCCGGCCGGATAGGCTTCGGCGTGGATGTAGGAAATTTCCTTGAGCTTGAGCGCACCCTCCATCGCCACCGGGTACTGGGCGCCCCGGCCGAGGAACAGGGTGTGGTGTTTCTCGGCGAAGTGCTCGGAAATCTTCTCCACTGTGGTGTCCATCGCCAGCGCCTCGCCCAGACGCGTCGGCAGTCGGCGCAGCTCCTCCACCAGTTCGGCTTCACTGGCCGCGCTCAGGGTGCCGCGGACATGGCCCAGCGACAGGGTCAGCAGCATCAGGCCGACCAGCTGGGTGGTGAAGGCCTTGGTCGAGGCGACGCCGATTTCCGGCCCGGCCTGCGTCAGCAGGGTCAGGTCAGACTCGCGCACCAGTGAGCTGATACCGACGTTGCAGATCGCCAGGCTGGCGATATAACCGCCTTCGTCCCTGGAACGCTGTTTGGCGTTGCGCAGCGCTGCCAGCGTATCGGCCGTCTCACCGGACTGGGAAATGGTCACGAACAGGGTATCCGGCTGCACCACCACCTTGCGGTAGCGAAACTCGCTGGCTACCTCGACCTGGCAGGGAATGCCGGCCAGCTCTTCCAGCCAGTACCGCGCCACCATGCCGGCGTGATAACTGGTACCGCAGGCGACGATCTGCACGTTGCGCACCTTGGCGAACAGCTCGCCGGCCTGCGGGCCGAACGCTTCCACCAGTACCTGACGGTCGCCCAGGCGGCCTTCCAAGGTGCGCTGCACGACCTTGGGCTGCTCATGGATTTCCTTGAGCATGAAGTGGCGATACGCGCCCTTGTCCGCCGCCTCCGCGCCTTCGTGATATTGCACCGCCTCGCGTTGCACCGGCTGGCCATCGACATCCCAGATCTGCACGGCATCACGACGGATCTCGGCGATATCGCCTTCTTCCAGATACATGAAGCGGTCGGTGACCTGGCGCAGGGCCAGCTGGTCGGAAGCGAGGAAGTTTTCGCCCAGGCCCAGACCGATCACCAGCGGGCTGCCGCTGCGCGCGGCAAGCAGACGATCCGGTTGTTTGGCGCTGATCACCGCCAGGCCATAGGCGCCATGCAGCTCCTTGACCGCAGCCTTGAGCGCCGCGGCGAGATCGCCCAGCGATTCCAGCTTGTGGTGCAGCAGGTGCACGATGACTTCGGTATCGGTGTCGGACAGGAACACGTAGCCCATGTCCTTGAGCTGGGCGCGCAGGGCCTCGTGATTCTCGATGATGCCGTTGTGCACCACCGCCAGGTCGTCGCCGGAGAAATGCGGATGAGCATTGCGCTCGCAGGGCGCACCGTGCGTTGCCCAGCGGGTATGCGCGATACCCAGGCGGCCAACCAGCGGCGTCTGCTGCTGAGCCAGTTCCAGTTCGGCGACCTTGCCGTTGCGACGCAGACGCTCCAGCGTACCGCTGTCGTTCAGCACGGCCACACCGGCGCTATCGTAGCCACGGTATTCCAGGCGCTTGAGGCCTTCGAGAAGGATCGCGGTGATGTTGCGTTCGGCGACGGCGCCAACGATGCCACACATAGTCAGGTCTCCAGATTGGGTTCGACGGCCACGCAGATCAGTTTCACGCCGCGGGCCAGGATGCTGGTGCGCGCCTCGTCGCTGAGGCGCTCATCGGTAATCAGGGTGTGCACGCTGCCCCACGGCAGCTCGAGATTGGGAATGCGCCGGCCGATCTTGTCGGCCTCGGCGAGCACGATGACTTCACGCGCGACATCGGCCATCACGCGCGACAATCCCAACAGCTCGTTGAACGTGGTAGTGCCACGCTCCAGGTCGATGCCATCGGCGCCGATGAACAGCTGGTCGAAGTCGTAGGAACGCAGCACCTGCTCGGCGACCTGACCCTGAAAGGACTCCGAATGCGGGTCCCAGGTGCCACCGGTCATCAGCAGCACCGGCTCATGCTCCAGCTCGCGCAACGCATTGACCACGTTCAGCGAGTTGGTCATGACCACCAGCCCGTGCTTGTGACCGAGCTGCGGAATCATCGCCGCAGTGGTGGTGCCGCTGTCGATGATGATTCTTGCATGCTCGCGGATGCAGCCCACCGCAGCGCCGGCAATCGCCTGTTTGTATGGCGAGACGGGCTGGACGCTATCGCCGATCAGCTCCTGAGGCAGCGGCACCGCGCCGCCGTAACGACGCAGTAGCAGGCCGTTCTTTTCCAGCGCGGCGAGGTCTTTGCGGATGGTGACTTCCGAGGTCTCGAAGCGCCGGGACAGCTCGTCGACACTGACCTCGCCACGCTCGTTGAGCAAGGCGAGAATGGCGTGACGGCGTTGCGGTGTGTTGCGCTTCGACATTGCTATGTTTCGATTCGAAAGTTAATGGTGCGAATCAAAACATAAGGGACAGAGACGGTGCAAGCACGCCGTGCGCCAGACCGACACTGGCGGCGGGCAGCAACGCAGTCCCGGCCCGCTGGTCAGCGTTCATCCGGGCGTGCTGCCCTTCTCCGCGCCGGCACGCCCTCGTCCCAGTGGACTTACGACTTGTTTTTTACCGGGCGCTGCCAACCTTCGATGTTGCGCTGACGCCCGCGGCCGAGCCCGAGCGTATGTGCCGGCACGTCTTCCGTGATGGTCGAGCCAGCGCCGGTCGTAGCGCCGTCACCCAGGTTCAGCGGCGCCACCAGCGAGCTGTTGGAGCCGATGAAGACGTCCTCGCCCATTATCGTCCTGAACTTGTTGGCGCCATCGTAGTTGCAGGTGATGGTGCCGGCGCCGATGTTGGTACGGGCACCGATTTCGGCGTCGCCCAGGTAGCTGAGGTGACCGGCTTTGGCAGCATCGCCCAGCGTCGCGTTCTTCAGCTCCACGAAGTTACCTACGTGAGCCTTCTTGCCCAGCACCGCGCCCGGGCGCAGACGCGCGAAGGGTCCGCAATCCGCATCCTCACCAACTACCGCACCCTCCAGATGGGAATTGGCCTTGATGATCGCACCGCGGCGCAGGGTGCTGTCCTTGATCACGCAGTTCGGTCCGATCTGCACATCGTCTTCGATGACCACCGTGCCCTCGAGTATCACGTTGACGTCGATCAGCACATCACGGCCCACGCTGACCTCACCGCGCACATCGAAGCGCGCCGGATCGCGCAGGGTGACGCCTCGCGCCATCAGGCGCCGGGCTGCACGCTGCTGGTAGCGGCGCTCCAGCTCGGCCAGCTGGATGCGGTCGTTGGCGCCCTGCACTTCCATCGCGTCCAGCGGCTGCTCGGTGGCCACACGCAAGCCATCGGCCACGGCCATGGCGATCACATCCGTCAGGTAGTACTCGCCCTGGGCGTTACTGTTGGAGAGCCTTCCAAGCCACTCGCCGATACGACTGCCCGGTACGGCGAGAATCCCGGTATTGCCTTCGCGGATCGCCTTCTGCTCATCCGTGGCATCCTTGTGCTCGACGATGGCCTGCACTTCGCCGCGCGCGTCGCGGACGATCCGTCCATAGCCGGTCGGGTCATCCAGCGTAACCGTCAGCAGCGCCAACTGCTCCGGTCCGACCTTCTGCAACAGGCGCTGCAGCGTTTCAGCTTCGATCAGCGGCACATCGCCATAGAGGATCAGCACACGCTCGGCCGACAGATTAGGCAAGGCCTGCGCCACCGCATGCCCGGTGCCCAACTGCTCGGCCTGGACGACGAAGTCGAGATCATCACCGGCCAGTCGCTGGCGCACCTGCTCGGCACCATGGCCGATGACCACCTGGATGCTCTGCGGCTGCAACGCGCGGGCCGTGCCGATGACATGACCGAGCATGGATTTGCCAGCCACCGGGTGCAGTACCTTTG
The DNA here is from genome assembly GCF_003696315.1 of Pseudomonas songnenensis. Classification (GTDB taxonomy): domain Bacteria; phylum Pseudomonadota; class Gammaproteobacteria; order Pseudomonadales; family Pseudomonadaceae; genus Stutzerimonas; species Stutzerimonas songnenensis. Next base: position 750,499 of record NZ_RFFN01000003.1, read on the forward strand.
GCAGAGCCGAGCGCATGCGCGTGCCCTGGCCAGCCGCGAGAATGACGATATCGAGGGACATGAAGCGATTCCTGAGCGGTTTCGGCCCGGCAGCTCACCCGTAACTAGTCAGGGTGTAGCTGGTATCAGCGCCGACAAATGGCAGAAAAAGAAAAAGGGTAGCCAAGGCTACCCTTTTACTCGTGCGCGATGAAGTTGCGAGTCGATCAGTGACGACCGTACTTCTTGCGCATTGCCTCGATGGTCCGCAGCTGGGCTGCGGCCTCGGCCAGGCGAGCGGCGGCGGAACCGTAATCGAATTCCGCGCCCTTCTCGTGCAGGGCCTTCTCGGCAGCTTTGACGGCAGCCTGAGCGGCAGCTTCGTCGATGTCCTTGGCGCGCGTAGCGGTATCGGCGAGAACCTTCACCATGTTCGGCTGCACTTCGATGAAGCCGCCGGAGATGTAGAAGATCTCCTCGTCACCACCCTGCTTGATCACTCGAACCGGACCCGGCTTGAGATCAGTCAGCAGCGGCGCGTGACCCGGCAGAACGCCGATGTCACCCAGGTTGCCGTGGGCGACGACCATTTCCACCAGCCCCGAGAACAGCTCTTCTTCCGCACTGACGATGTCGCAATGCACTGTCATAGCCATGTTCATGCCTCGGTAATCAGCCTGACCGACAGCTGCCGGTCAGGCTGGTTGGCGCCCGCGAACGGGCGCGCCAGTTACAGTTTCTTGGCTTTCTCGATGGCTTCGTCGATGCTGCCGACCATGTAGAACGCCTGTTCCGGCAGATGGTCGTAGTCGCCATTGAGGATGCCGGAGAAACCACGGATGGTTTCCTTCAGCGGAACGTACTTGCCTGGCGAGCCAGTGAAGACTTCGGCCACGAAGAACGGCTGGGACAGGAAGCGCTGGATCTTACGAGCGCGGGATACCAGCTGCTTGTCGGTCTCGGACAGTTCGTCCATACCGAGGATCGCGATGATGTCCTTCAGCTCTTTGTAGCGCTGCAGCACGTACTGTACGCCGCGAGCGGTGTCGTAGTGCTCCTGGCCGATGACCAGCGGATCCAGCTGACGCGAAGTCGAGTCGAGCGGATCGACCGCCGGGTAGATACCCAGGGAGGCGATGTCACGCGACAGTACGACGGTGGCGTCGAGGTGGGCGAAGGTGGTCGCCGGGCTCGGGTCAGTCAGGTCGTCCGCAGGTACGTATACGGCCTGTACCGAGGTGATCGAACCGTTCTTGGTGGAGGTGATGCGCTCCTGCAGAACGCCCATCTCTTCGGCCAGCGTCGGCTGGTAACCTACCGCCGAAGGCATACGGCCCAGCAGTGCGGATACTTCGGTACCGGCGAGGGTGTAACGGTAGATGTTGTCGACGAACAACAGTACGTCACGGCCTTCGTCACGGAACTTCTCGGCCATGGTCAGGCCGGTCAGTGCGACGCGCAGACGGTTTCCTGGCGGCTCGTTCATCTGGCCGTAGACCAGGGCTACCTTGTCCAGAACGTTGGAGTCCTTCATCTCGTGATAGAAGTCGTTACCTTCACGAGTACGCTCACCCACACCGGCGAACACGGAATAACCGCTGTGCTCCATCGCGATGTTACGGATCAGCTCCATCATGTTTACGGTCTTGCCTACACCGGCACCACCGAACAGACCGACCTTACCGCCTTTGGCGAACGGGCAGACCAGGTCGATAACCTTGATGCCGGTTTCCAGCAGTTCGTTGCCGCCAGCCTGTTCCGCGTAGGACGGCGCAGCGCGGTGGATGGTCCAGCGCTCTTCTTCGCCGATCGGGCCGGCTTCGTCGATGGGGTTACCCAGGACGTCCATGATGCGACCCAGGGTCTGCTTGCCGACCGGTACGGAGATACCGGTGCCGGTGTTGACGACGTCCAGGCCACGCTTGAGGCCTTCGGTCGAACCCATGGCGATGGTACGGACAATGCCGTCGCCCAGCTGCTGCTGGACTTCCAGGGTGGTCTCGGCGCCTTGAACTTTCAGCGCGTCATAGACGTTCGGTACCAGATCGCGCGGAAATTCCACGTCGATAACGGCGCCGATGATTTGAACGATACGTCCGCTACTCATGTTTGGTTCCTCTGAATATTTGAACCGTTCTTAAACCGCGGCAGCGCCGCCGACGATTTCCGAAATTTCCTGAGTGATCGCAGCCTGACGGGCCTTGTTGTAGACCAGTTGCAGGTCGCTGATCAGCTCACCGGCGTTGTCGGTTGCGTTCTTCATGGCAATCATCCGCGCGGCCTGTTCGGCTGCGCCGTTCTCAACCACGGCCTGATAGACCTGGGACTCGATGAAACGAACCAGCAGGGCATCCAGCAGCTGCTGGGCGTCCGGCTCGTAGAGGTAGTCCCACTGACCTTTCTTCACCGGCTCGGCACTTTCGTCTGCAGCCAGGGGCAGCAGCTGATCGAGCGTCGGCTTCTGGGTCATGGTGTTGATGAACTTGTTGGATACCAGGTACAAGCGATCGATACGGCCATTGTGGAAGCCGTCCAGCATGACCTTGACGCTGCCGATCAGATCGTTGATCGACGGCTCTTCGCCGAGGTTGCCGATCGCTGCAACGACGTTGCCGCCGAAGCTGCGGAAAAAGCTCGCGCCCTTGTTGCCGATCACGCACAGGTCGACTTCGACCTTCTGATCGTGCCACTCCTTCATGTTCTTGATCAGGACCTTGAACAGGTTGATGTTCAGGCCACCGCACAGACCACGATCAGTAGACACGACGATATAGCCGACACGCTTGACCGGACGCTCCACCATGAACGGGTGACGGTATTCCGGGTTGGCAAAGGCCAGATGGCCGATAACCTGCCGGATCCGCTCCGCATAAGGGCGGCTGGCAGCCATGCGCATCTGTGCCTTGCGCATCTTGCTGACGGCCACCTTTTCCATGGCGCTGGTGATCTTCTGCGTGCTTTTGATGCTCGCAATCTTGCTGCGAATCTCTTTTGCGCCTGCCATTTGACACCTATCGGGTTAGCAGGCGGGAGCCTCTCGGCTCCCGCTGCGGCTTACCAGCTTTGAGTGGCCTTGAACTTCTCGATACCAGCCTTCAGGCCAGCGTCGATTTCGTCATTGAAGTCACCCTTCACGTTGATCTTCGCCATCAGGTCGGCGAACTCGCGGTTGAAGAAGGCGATCAGGGCCTGCTCGAAGGCGCCAACCTTGGCCACTTCCACGTCCGTCAGGAAGCCACGCTCGGCGGCATACAGGGACAGGGACATGTCGGCGATGGACATCGGCGCGTACTGCTTCTGCTTCATCAGCTCGGTAACACGCTGACCATGCTCCAGCTGCTTGCGGGTCGCTTCGTCGAGGTCGGAAGCGAACTGCGCGAACGCAGCAAGTTCACGGTACTGAGCCAGAGCGGTACGGATACCACCGGACAGCTTCTTGACGATCTTGGTCTGCGCAGCACCACCCACGCGGGATACCGAGATACCGGCGTTGACGGCCGGACGGATACCTGCGTTGAACATGGCCGATTCCAGGAAGATCTGACCGTCGGTGATGGAAATCACGTTGGTCGGAACGAACGCGGAAACGTCGCCAGCCTGGGTTTCGATGATCGGCAGAGCGGTCAGCGAACCGGTCTTGCCAGTCACGGCACCGTTGGTGAACTTCTCGACGTACTCTTCGGAAACACGCGAAGCGCGCTCCAGCAGACGGCTGTGGAGATAGAACACGTCGCCCGGGTAGGCTTCACGTCCCGGCGGACGACGCAGCAGCAGGGAGATCTGGCGGTAAGCCACGGCCTGCTTGGACAGATCGTCATACACGATCAGCGCGTCTTCGCCGCGGTCGCGGAAGTACTCGCCCATGGTGCAACCGGAGTACGGCGCCAGGTACTGCAGCGCAGCGGATTCGGAAGCGGACGCAGCAACAACGATGGTGTTGTGCAGGGCGCCGTGCTCTTCCAGCTTGCGAACCACGTTGGCGATGGTCGACTGCTTCTGACCAATGGCTACGTAGACGCAGCGGATGCCGCTGTTCTTCTGGTTGATGATGGCGTCGATGGCCAGGGCGGTCTTACCGATCTGACGGTCACCGATGATCAGCTCGCGCTGGCCACGGCCTACCGGGATCATGGCGTCGACCGACTTGTAACCGGTCTGAACCGGCTGGTCGACAGACTTACGCCAGATCACGCCAGGCGCGACCTTCTCGACTGCATCAGTTGCCTGGGCATTGATCGGGCCTTTGCCGTCGATCGGGTTACCCAGCGCGTCGACGACGCGACCCAGCAGTTCCGGACCAACCGGAACTTCGAGGATGCGGCCGGTGCACTTGGCGCTCATGCCTTCAGTCAGGCCCAGGTAGTTACCCAGAACCACGGCACCTACGGAGTCCTGCTCCAGGTTCAGTGCCATACCAAAGACGCCGCCAGGGAACTCGATCATTTCGCCGTACATGACGTCGGCCAGACCGTAGATACGTACGATACCGTCAGAAACGCTGACGACGGTGCCCTCATTACGGGCTTGAGCAGCGACATTCGATTTCTCGATGCGCTGCTTGATGATTTCACTAATCTCGGAAGGATTCAGTTGCTGCATGCCATGACCCTCAAATCAGGATTTCAACGATTCGGCCAACTGGCTCAGTTTGCCGCGGACCGAACCGTCGACAACCACATCACCGGCGCGAATCAACACGCCGCCGATCAGAGCAGGATTCACGGCCTGCTGGAGGTTGACGGTGCGATCTAGCCGCTTCGACAGGGCGGCAGCCAAAGTTTGGAGTTGCTCGTTGCTGAGCTCGAAGGCGGTTTCAACTTCTGCCTCGAGCGTTTTCTCGGCTTGCGCCTTGATGTCCTCGTACAGCTCCCATACGGTCGGCAGAACCGACAGGCGATCATTTTCGCCAAGGGTCTGGACGTAATTGCGGAAAGCTTCGTCGGCGTCGTCACCGAGTAGACGCACCAGCCCCTGAACCTTGCTTTCGCTGGTCAGGCGGGGGTCGTTCAGCAACGCTGCGACTTCTGGGACTTCAACAGCGATGGCGGCCAGGTTCAGCATTTTCGACCAGGAATCGGTCTGTCCTGCGGCGCTGGCGAACTCGAAAGCGGCTTTCGCGTAAGGCCGAGCAAGCGTCTGGGTATTGATCATCGCTTGCCTCGCTTAGAGTTGGGAGGCCAGTTTTTCGACCAGCTCGTTGTGCACCTTGGCGTCCACCTGGGACTCCAGGATCTTCTCTGCACCGGCGACGGCAAGAGCCGCTACCTGACTGCGCAGTTGGTCCCTGGCACGGTTCACTTCCTGTTCGATCTCGGCGCGGGCGCCGGCGACCAGTCGCTCGCCTTCGGTACGTGCCTGCTGCTTGGCTTCCTCGATGATCGCGTTAGCGTGCTTGTTCGCCTGCTCGATGATCTGGGCTGCCTGCTCCTTGGTCTCGCGGAGGGTGTTGGACACCTTGTCCTGAGCCAGTTTCAGGTCTTGCTGCGCACGGCCTGCCGCATCCAGTCCTTCGGCGATCTTCTTCTGGCGCGCTGCCATGGCTGCCGTAATTGGCGGCCACACGAGCTTCATGCAGAACCAGACGAAGATAGCGAAGGCGAGCGTTTGACCGAACAGCGTCAAGTTAATGTTCACAGCGATTTACCTCGTGCTATCTCGTTCAACGCGGGAGTCATTCCACGGCGACGGGGCTCGCCCGGCGAACCCCATCTCAAACCGGAAAGTGATTAACCGGCGACAACGAAGATGAGGTACATCGCGATACCAACGCCGATCATCGGCACGGCGTCGAGCAGGCCGGCCATCAGGAAGGTCTTGGTTTGCAGCTGAGGAGCCAGCTCAGGCTGACGAGCAGTGGATTCCAGCAGCTTGCCGCCCAGCAGGGCGAAGCCAATACCGGTGCCCAGGGCACCCAGACCGATCATGATGGAGGCGGCGATGTAGACGAGTTCCATGTAAAGCTCCTGAAGCTAAGGGGGGTTAAGGTTTTTCGGTTAAAGCGTTAGCGCGTTTCAGTGATGTTCTTCATGGGCAGAGCTCAGGTACACCACCGTCAGTACCATGAAGATGAAGGCCTGAAGCGGAATCACCAGAATATGGAAGATCGCCCAAGGCACATTCAGGGTCCACTGCACGTAGAACGGCAGCAGAGCGATGAGGATGAACACCACCTCACCGGCGTACATGTTGCCGAACAGACGCAGTGCGAGGCTGAGCGGCTTGGTCAGCAGGCCGAGAATCTCGAGGAACAGGTTGAACGGCACCAGCGACCAGTGGTTGAACGGGGTGAACGCCAGCTCCTTGCTGAAGCCGCCGAAGCCCTTGACCTTGACGCTGTAGAACAGGATCAGGATGAACACACCGAGCGACAGGCCGAAGGTACCGTTCGGGTCGGCAGTCGGTACGATCTTGAACGCCGGCAGGCCGAGCAGACTGGCCAGACCAGGAATGTAGTCGACCGGAATCCACTTCAGGCTGTTCATCAGGAACACCCAGACGAAGATGGTCAGCGCCAGCGGAGCGATCAGAGCATTGCGGCCGTGGAAGGTGTCCTTGACCACACCTTCGACGAACTCTACGCACATCTCGACGAAGTTCTGCAGCTTGCCCGGTACCCCGGCAGTGGCAGACTTGGCGGCGCTGCGGAACAGCAGAATGAAGATGGCGCCCATCAGCAGCGACCAGCCGAGGGTATCCAGGTGAAAAGCCATGAAGCCCATGTCGCGCGCTTCGAGACCAGTCTGAGCGATGGTCCAGGTGGCCTGATCGAGAACGGAGCCATCAGCACGCTCGTAACCTGCCGGCAATTTGCCGTAGGTCAGGTTTTGCAGGTGGTGCTGGATATATTCAGCGGGGGTACTCGCCATAAACGCCTCAATGCTCAATGCTTCGGATTGTTTTTCATCAGCAGGAGCGCGCTTGCTCCGACGCCCAGCACCAGCAGATAGCCGGCAAACAAGGCGATCGGTTCCAGCGGTTTCACTCCCACGAACACCAACGCAAACAGCGCTGCTGCCAGAATCTGTTTACCCATCTCGCCAGACCAGAAGGACTGGATGATCGCCCGGGTCGAACGTGCGCCAAAGTAACGAAAGGCCTTGTACGCGAAATACACGTTCGCCGACAGCGCAATCAGACCACCGCACAGCGCGGAGTAGCCGGCGACAATACCAAAAACCAGGCCACATGAGACAGCGGCCACTACTACGACCATCGCCTGCATCAGCAATACGCGAAAAGCCGGGAGACGATGGAAGGGTGTTCTGTTGCGTATGTTCACCTGATTTCCATCATTGCAGCAGGCCGCGTAAATAATTGTCCGCAGTCAAAAAAGCGCGGCGAGTATAGGAGCAGGCCAGCCGGGGTTCAACACTCCGGTAGTATTTTCCGACCGGCACTACAAACAATTTGTATCAGCGGATGTGTGCCAATACGCCCTGCAATTCGTCGAGCGAACTGTAGCGGATTACCAGCTGCCCCTTGCCCTTGTGCCCATGCTTGATCTGCACCGGCGAGCCCAGACGTTCCGCCAGGCGCTGTTCCAGACGGCTGATGTCGGGATCGACCTTCACTTCGGCTTTTGGCACTTCCTTGCTGCTCAACCACTGGCGGACCATCGCTTCGGTCTGGCGCACGGTCAGGCCACGTGCGACAACATGCCGCGCGCCTTCGACCTGCTGGTCGGCCGGCAAGCCGAGCAGGGCGCGTGCATGGCCCATTTCCAGATCGCCATGGGACAACAGGGTCTTGATCTCTTCCGGCAGCGCGATCAGGCGCAGCAGATTGCTTATCGAGACCCGGGACTTGCCCACGGCATCGGCCACCTGCTGCTGGGTCAGCTGGAATTCCTGCTGCAGTCGCTGCAGCGCGACAGCTTCTTCGATCGGATTCAGATCTTCGCGCTGGATGTTCTCGATCAGCGCCATGGCGATGGCGGCTTCGTCCGGAACCTCGCGAACCAGCGCCGGTACGCTTTCCAGTCCGGCCTGCTGGCTGGCCCGCCAGCGGCGTTCACCAGCGATGATCTCGAAACGGCCACCACTGATCGGGCGCACGACGATCGGCTGCATCACGCCGTGGTTCTTGATCGACTGCGCCAGCTCTTCGAGCGCCTGCGGATCCATGTCGCGGCGTGGCTGGTACTTGCCGCGCTGAATCAGGTCCAGCGGCAGATGCTGGAGTTCACGGGTATCAACCTTGGCGGCCTCTTCCTGCATCGCCGAGACACTGGCGCCGCCGAGCAGGGCGTCGAGTCCCCGTCCTAGACCTCTTTTCTTGGTCGCCATGAATAGTCCTTATGCGAGGGCACCGCGGGCAGACTGGCGCTGGCGTCGCGACAGTTCGCCGGCCAGGGCCAGATAGGCCAGAGCGCCCTTGGATTGCTTGTCGTAGACCAGCGCCGGCATACCGTGGCTGGGTGCCTCGGCGAGCCGGACGTTGCGCGGAATCACGGTGTCGTAGAGCTTGTCGCCGAAATGCGCCTTGAGCTGTTCGGACACGTCGTTGGTCAGGCTGCTGCGCGGGTCGTACATGGTGCGCAACAGGCCTTCGATCTTCAGACTCGGGTTCAGTGCCTGGCCGATGCGCTGGATCGAGTTGACCAGGTCGGTAAGCCCTTCGAGCGCGTAGTATTCGCACTGCATGGGGATGATCACGCCATCGGCGGCGGACAACGCATTGATTGTCAGCATCGACAGGGACGGCGGACAGTCGATGAGAATGTAATCGTAGTTCTCGCGGACCGGCGCCAGCGCCTCGCGCAGGCGTTTTTCCTTGGCCGGCAGGTTCAGCAACGCCACTTCGGCGGCGGTCAGGTCGCGGTTGGCCGGCAACAGCTGGTAGCCGCCGTGCTCGGAGAACTGCATGGCATCGACCAGGCTGCATTCACCGATCAGCACGTCATAGATCGAGTACTCCAGGCCGAGTTTATCCACACCGCTACCGGTGGTCGCGTTGCCCTGCGGATCGAGATCGATCAGCAGCACCCGCCGGCGCGTCGCAACCAGCGAGGCCGCCAGGTTGATGCAGGTGGTGGTCTTGGCGACACCGCCCTTCTGGTTGGCGATGGCGAAAACTTTGGCCATGGTCAGTGTCTGTCCGGGGTCATGAAGTGCGGCGCAGTATCAGCAGATGGCGCTGGCCTTGGCAACCGGGAACCTTGAGTACGTGACAGGCATCGAGACGGAAGTCGTCGGGCAGGCGCTGTAGCTCGTCATCCGGCTGCACGCCCTTCATGGCCAGCCAGCGGGTTTCGGCATTGCCCAGATGGCGCGTCCAGCTGGCGAAATCGTCCAGCGAGCTGAAAGCGCGCGAAGTGATGCCTTCGAACGGTATGGCCGGCTGGTACTGCTCGACACGGCTGTGCACCACCTCGAGATTGGCGAGTTTCAGTTCCAGCTTCACCTGGGTCAGGAAGCGCGTCTTCTTGCCGTTGGAATCGAGCAGCGTGAAGGCCCGCTCGGGAAACATGATTGCCAGCGGCACGCCAGGCATGCCGCCACCGCTGCCGACATCCAGCCAGGTACCGCCAGCCTGGGCAACGAAGGGCACCACGCTCAGGCTGTCGAGCAGGTGCCGCGAGACCATTTCGTCTGGATCGCGTACTGCCGTCAGGTTGTAGGCCTTGTTCCACTTGATCAGCAGCGCCAGATAGGCAAGCAGCTGCTGCTGTTGCCACTCGCTGAGTTCGATCCCGAGTTCCTCGGCACCACGAACAAGCTCGGTGGCATGCGACTCACTGACCAGACTCATCAAGCGCTCTGCTCCAGCTGCTGGCCGGCGTTGCGTTTCTTCAGGTGGATCATCAACAGCGAGACGGCCGCCGGGGTGACGCCCGGGATGCGCGATGCCTGGCCAAGCGTTTCGGGCCGAGCCTGCCCGAGCTTGTGCTGGATCTCCTTCGACAAGCCCGGAATCGTGGTGTAGTCGAGATCAGCCGGCAGGGCGATGTTCTCGCTGGCACGCAGCCGTTCGATCTCGTCCTGCTGGCGTTCGATGTAGCCGGCGTATTTGGTCTTGATCTCGACCTGCTCGGCGACCTGAGGATCCTGCGCACCGTCACCGGTCAGTTCGATCAGGCTCTGGTAATCGATTTCCGGACGGGCCAGCAGATTGAGCAGGTTGTACTCGCGGGCCAGCGGGCTGCCGAAACGCTCGGCGATGGCGTCGCCCTGCGGAGTGCCCGGACGGACCCAGCTGCTCTTCAGGCGCTGCTCCTCGCGCTCGATACCTTCGCGCTTGGCGCAGAACGCGGCCCAGCGGGCGTCGTCCACCAGCCCCAGCTCACGGCCCTTTTCGGTCAGCCGCAGATCGGCATTGTCCTCGCGCAGGATCAGCCGGTACTCGGCGCGCGAGGTGAACATGCGATACGGCTCCTGCGTGCCGAGGGTGATCAGGTCATCGACCAGCACGCCGAGATAGGCCTCGTCGCGACGCGGACACCAGCTCTCCCTGCCCTGAGCACGCAGCGCCGCATTGGCGCCGGCGAGCAGGCCCTGGGCGCCGGCTTCTTCGTAACCGGTGGTGCCGTTGATCTGACCGGCGAAGAACAGCCCGCCGACGACCTTGGTCTCCAGGCTGTACTTGAGATCGCGCGGATCGAAATAGTCGTACTCGATGGCGTAGCCCGGCCGCACGATGTGCGCGCTCTCCATGCCGCGGATGCTCTGCACGATCTGCAGCTGCACGTCGAACGGCAGCGAGGTGGAGATGCCGTTGGGATACAGCTCGTGGGTGGTCAGGCCTTCCGGCTCGAGGAAGACCTGATGGCTGTCCTTGTCGGCGAAACGATGGATCTTGTCTTCGATGGACGGGCAGTAGCGCGGCCCCACACCTTCGATCACACCGGAGTACATCGGCGAGCGATCGAGGTTGGCAGCGATGATTTCGTGGGTTCGCGCGTTGGTGTGGGTGATCCAGCAGCTGACCTGCGGCGGATGCTGTTCACGACTGCCCATGAACGACATTACCGGCAGCGGCGTATCGCCTGGCTGTTCGGTCATCAGCGAAAAGTCCACGGTCCGGCCGTCGATGCGCGGCGGGGTACCGGTCTTCAGGCGTCCGACACGCAGCGGTAGCTCTCGCAGGCGATTGGCCAGAGCGATCGAAGGCGGGTCGCCTGCACGGCCGCCTGAATAGTTCTGCAAACCGATGTGGATAAGTCCGCCGAGGAAGGTTCCGGTGGTCAGTACCACGGAATCTGCGAGGAAACGCAGCCCCATCTGGGTCACGACACCCCGGACCTGATCCTGTTCGACGATAAGGTCGTCGGCCGCCTGCTGGAATATCCACAGGTTGGGCTGGTTTTCCAGTGTTTCGCGGATAGCGGCCTTGTACAGCACGCGATCAGCCTGCGCACGGGTTGCGCGGACCGCAGGGCCTTTGCGGCTATTGAGCACGCGAAACTGAATGCCACCCTTGTCGGTTGCCATGGCCATGGCACCGCCCAGGGCATCGATTTCCTTAACCAGATGGCTCTTGCCGATGCCACCGATAGCCGGGTTGCAGCTCATCTGGCCGAGGGTTTCCACATTGTGGCTGAGCAGCAGGGTCTTCACGCCCATGCGTGCCGCTGCCAGCGCAGCTTCGGTACCGGCATGGCCGCCACCGATAACGATCACGTCAAAACGGGAAGGGAAGTCCACCACGCACCTCGTGCCTGTTCAGATTGGATTTCGGGAAACCGCGAAGTATAGGGACTAAGGCTGCGCTAAAGAAGGGCTTTGAACAAAAAATGACCAGCCGAAGGCTGAGCGGTCGGGAACACGCATAAATAGAAAAATAGAGAAGAAATATATAAAGAGCTTGTAGATATGTTTACTAATGGTGAAGGCAGTTTCTGTGGATAAGCTTCTGTAGCCCAGAGCCTGCGACCACTTCAGCATTGCAAAAGGTTGTGCTGCGCCTGGGCTGTGCCGGTGCAGATCGCGTGCGCTACCTGTTGATAATATCTTCACTTATACACAGCGGTGTTATCCATAGGGTTCAGGTCAGGGTTATCTACCTGGCTGAACGTTGGTTATCAACAGGGCTCGTTGGCTCGCCTACGGTGATGTGCGGGTCTGCTCTGTCAGGTTCTGGATTTCGCTGGGAAGTGATTTTCTCGCTCTGTGCGAGGTATTCGTCGAGCGTTAGCGGGCTGCGCTCGAGTACGCCATCCAGTGCATCATCTCCATGCAGCCCGTCGAGCCGAGCTCCCGACACATAGGCAGCCCGCCCGAGCAGGTGTCCGGCGATAGGAATGGTCAGCATCAGGAAGATCACGGTAGCGGTGCCGATAAAGGTGGCCTGTCCGTCGCCCATCTGGATCATCACCCCGACGAGGATCAGTCCGGCACCCACCGTACCGGACTTGGTCGTGGCATGGATGCGCTGCAGGGGGTCGGCAAAGCGCAGCAGGCCGAACATCGCGGCAAACAGAAAGATCACACCGGCCAGCATGAAAGCCACTGCGAGTATTTCGGTCATTGCTCACTCCTCCCCTTGCGCATGATGAAGACGGCGAACGCGCAGGTCCCGACGAAACCGATCAGTCCGAGGCCGAAACCCACGTCGAGAAACTCCCGGCGTCCGGTCATTGCAGCGACCAGCGCGGCGATGGCAACACCCACGCCGGTCAGCATGTCCAGTGCGACCACGCGGTCGACCAGTGTCTTCGCGACGATCATTCGCCAGAGGGTCATGGCCAGCGGCAGCATGACCAGGATCAGCAGCGTCGTGATCATGCTCACCACCTCTCGATGCGGGCGATGCGTCGCTCGAAGACTTGCCGGATCGACGCGATGATCTGCTCTGGCGCGCGGCCATCCAGCGCATGCACGTAGAGCAGGCGGCGATCCTCGCTGACGTGCAATGCACAATTGCCGGGCGTCAGCGAAACCAGACTGGCGAGCACCGCGACACCAAGGTCGGTGCGCAGCTCGATGGGTACAGCGATGATCGAACTCTGCATGTTCGGTGCTGGCGAGAAGGCTGCGGCGGCCACTGCTACGGACGAGACGATCAGCTCATAGAGGTAGATGCCGAGCAGCTCGACCACATCGATTACCCGGCGCAGCAGACTGGTCATGGGCGAGCCTCCAGGATTGGATTAGCCGGCAGCACGGCCGACAGATAAGCGCTGGGGTCCAGCAGTGCCGCGGCGGCGGTTTGCGAAAAGAGGATCAACGGTTGCGGCATGAAACCGATCACCAGGGTCAGCGCACCGAGCGAGGCGATCGCCAGCAGCATTGGCCGCGGTACCCGACGGGCCTCGGCGCGCGGCAGTACCGGCTTTTTCCAGAACGCTTCCATCCAGATCTTGCTCATCGAATAGAGGGTCAGCAGGCCGACGAACAGCGCCAGCCCGGCCAACCAGTGCTCGCCGGCACGGAAGGTCGCGTCGATCACGAGGAACTTCGCCCAGAAGCCGGACAGCGGCGGCAAGCCGGCCAGGGACAAAGCCGGTACCAGAAACAGCGCGGCCAGTAGAGGGTTGCGATACATCAGGCCGCCACTCTTGCGCAGATCGAAGGTGCCGGAGGCCCGGTGAATGGCGCCGGCAAGCAGGAACAGGTTCGCCTTCACGATGATGTGATGAATGATGTAGAAGATCGCCCCGGCGAGCGCCGCCTGGGTGGATATCGCCAGGCCCAGCAGCATGTAGCCGATCTGGCTGACAATGTGGAACGAGAGGATCCGCCGTACGTCCCACTGCACCGCTGCGCCGAAGACCCCGAACAGCATGGTGCCGGCCGCCAGCACCGCGACGATCTCACGGATGCCGCTATCCTCGACGCTGAAGATCAGGGTGAACACGCGGAAACAGGCATATACGCCGACTTTCGTCAGCAGCCCGGCGAATATCGCCGAAACCGTGATCGAGGCCGTGTGATACGACGCCGGCAGCCAGAAGAACAACGGGAAATAGCCTGCCTTGATGCCGAAGCCACACAGCAGTAGCAGCGCCGACAGTGTCAGGTTGATCGACGGTTCGGTCTCGGGCAGCACCCGGGCGAGATCCGCCATGTTCAGCGTTCCGGTCGCGCCGTAGAGCAGTGCGACCCCGGTCAGAAACAGCAGCGTGGAGAACAGGTTGAGCACCGCATAGCGCACCGTCGCATCGAGCCGGGCGCGATTGCGGCCGATCGACAGCAGGCCCATCGCGGTGATCAGCATCACCTCGAACCAGACGTACAGGTTGAAGATGTCGCCGGTGAGAAAGGCACCGTTTACGCCGGCCAGCATGCCCAGCATCAAGGGATAGAAGCCCGCCTGTTCCTCACGGCGGCGGATATCGGCCAGGCCAAAGGTCATTACCGCGGCGGCGAGGATCCCGGTAATGGCCACCATGGCTGCGGAGAGTGCGTCGGCGACGAAGACCACGCCGAAGGGAGCATTCCAGCCGCCAAAGCGGATCGCCAGTATGCCCTGCTGGTAAACCGCAGCGAGCAGCAGCAGCGAAGCTGCCAACAGCAGAGTTATGCACAGGCCGGTGACCAGTCGTTGAGCGCGACGCTGTTTCCACAGGCAGGTCGCAAGACCCGCTCCGAAAATGGGCAGCAGGACCGGCCAGAGCGGTGCATGCAGCGTCAGGAATGCTGTCACGGGCGGTCCTTAGCTGCCGGGAACGGCGAACCCAAACGCTCGGCAGCATCGATGTGGCGCGTATCCACGCTGCCCAGGCTGCGGTAGGTCTGCAACGCCAGGGCGGCGAAGAAGGCGGTCAGTGAAAAACCAATCACGATTGCGGTCAGCACCAGCGCCTGGGGTAGCGGGTTGGCGGCATCGGCAGACAGGCTGCTCTCCCCGGCGCGGATGACGGCCGGGACATTCGTAACGATCCGCCCGGATAGGAAGATCACCAGATTGATTGCCGCCGAGAGCATGGTCACGCCCAGCAGAATCCGCACGATGTGACGGGAAAGGATCAGGTACAGGCTGCAGCCAGCAACGATGGCTATGGCGAATGCAAAGAGCAGATGCATATCAGAGGCCCTCGTAGAAACGCAGAATCAGAGAAAGGATGCCGCCCAGCACGACGAGGTAGACGCCGATATCGAACAGCAAGGTGGTGCCGATATGGGCGCTGCCGAGAATCGCCCACTGGTGAGCCAGGAACGAGTCGTCCAGCCAGAGGCCGGGCAGCCCGCCAAGCAGTGCAGCCAGGATGCCGAAGCCAATCACCGTCATCGGCTCGAAGCGCAGCGTGGCGCGCGCGACGTCCACGCCACGGGCAAGTGCCAGCGTCGCGAACCCGGCCGCGGCGATCAGCCCGCCGACGAAACCGCCACCCGGCTCGTTGTGTCCGCGGTAGAGCACGAAGAGCGACACCGCCAGCATCAGAATGAAGAGAATCCGCGAGAAGGCGGCAAAGATCAGTGAATTCATGGCGCGGCCCTCCGGCGGGGCATAATCCGCAGCAGCCCCCACACGCTCATTGCGGCGAAGGCCACCACGATCACCTCACCCAGCGTGTCGATGGCGCGGTAGTCCACCAGCACCACATTCACCACGTTGCGACCATGGGCCTCGAGGTAGCTGGTTGCGGCGTAGAAGTCGGAGATCCGTCCATCCAGTGGCAGTGCCACCGTGGCAGCCAGCGCGACGAAGACCACCAGCGCGAAGCCGGCCGAGATCAGGATGTCCAGGCGCTTTTCCCGCGGCTCGCGGGTCGATGCGGCGCGCTCAGGCACCCGCAGCAGCAGCGCGACCAGAATCAGCACCAGCAGCACTTCGACCGAGAACTGGGTGAGCGCAACGTCCGGCGCGCCATTGAGCAGGAAGATCAGCGCCGAGCCGAACCCCACCACGCCAACCGCGATCATGGCGCGCAGTAGCGATGGGGTGCGCGTGGCGGCAAAGGCACCCAGGCACATCAGCAGCAGCACGATGACCGAGGGCATATCGAAGCGCCCGTCGGTCAGGGCGATTACCGGGCGCGTACCGCTGGCCAGCACGCCATAGCCGATGATCAGCAACACGGCTGCCGCGACCGTGGAGGTGTAGCGGTGCTGATCGCCGTTCTGCAGCAACCGGGTGCAGCGTTCGGCCAGGCGCAGGAGGCCGGCGAATGCGGCGTTGAAGCCGAAATCGCCAAGCACCCGGGCCAGTCCCTTGTTCAGTGACAGCGCGTAGTGGATGCGATGCCAGTAGGCGATCAGCCCGCCGGCGAAGGCGACCACGGTGGCGCTCAGCGCGAGCATCGGCGTAAAGCCGTGCCAGAGCGAAAAGGACAGGTCCACGGTATGCCCGACCAGCACATCATTGGCCGGCTGGATCAGCCCACGCACGAGAAAGTCCGGCGCCAGGCCGAACAGGAAGCCCAGCCCTCCCAGTACCAGCGGGCCGAGGTACAGGCCCAGGGTCTCCGGATGCTTGACCTCGCTGCGTGTCTTGCCGAGGTAATAGGGGCGGATGGCCGCCACCCCGGCGATTGCCGCAAACACCGCATTGACCAGAACCGCCACAGCGACCACCACCCAGCCAGAGGACGCGTTGAGCTGGCTCTCGAACAGGTATTCCTTGGTGATGAAGCCCAGTGTCGGCGGCAGTCCGGCCATCGAAATCGCCGCCATGCCGGCCGCCAGGGTGGTCATCGGCAGGCGTCGGGCCAAGCCGCCGATCTTGCTCAGGCGCCCCTCGCCAACCGCGTGGATGGTGGTTCCGGCGCAGAAGAACAGCGCCGCCTTGTACAGCGCATGGGCGATGATGAAGGCAATCAGCGCGGTCACCGAGTAGTCACCGTCCAGCCCGATCAGCATCACCAACACCCCCAATGAGCCCACGGTGGAATGCGCCAGGACTTCCTTGAAGCCATCGGTGGAAAGCGCGCGTACCGCGGCCACCAGCATGGTCAGGCTGCCGACGATCACCAGGGTCGCCCCGAACGCCGGAATACCCTCGAATATGAGATCGAAACGGGCCAGCAGGTACACGCCCAGCTTGACCATGGTTGCCGAGTGCAGAAAGGCCGAGGCCGGTGCCGGCGCTTCCATGGCCTGCGGCAGCCAGAAATGAAACGGCAGCTGCGCCGACTTGGTGAAGGCGCCGAGCATGATCAGGATCATCGCCGGTACGGCCAGGGGACTGGCCAGCAGCTCAGTCGCACGCTGCGCCACTTCGGAGAGTGAAAAGGTACCCAGCGTCATGCCGATCAAGAGGATGCCACCGAACAGTGCCAGTCCCCCGCCGCCGGTCACGATCAGCGATTGCAGCGCCGCTTTGCGTGCTTGCGCGCGGTGGGAGTTGAAGCCGATCAGCATGAACGACAGCAGGCTGGTCGCTTCCCAGAACACGAACATGACGATGAGGTTGTCGGACAGCACCGTCCCCAGCATGGCGGTCATGAACAGCAGGATCAGGGTGAGGAAACGCGCGGCCTCCTCCTTCGGCGAATGCGCGAAGTAGGCGCCCGCGTAGATCGTCACCAGGGTGCCGATGCCGGTGATCAGGAGCACGAACAGCAGGGCGAAGCCGTCCAGCCTCAGGGTCAGCGAGATGCCCAGCGCCGGCACCCACTCGAGGGTTTCGGTGATGGCACCGACCTCGGGCAGGCTGGCGCCTTTCGCCAGAAAGAACAGGAACAGCCCGGCCGGCAACAGCGCAGCGACCCATCCGCCATGGGGAAAGGTACGGCTGACGACGAACCTGGCGAGGATTGCCCCCAGGAATGAAACGAGTAAAGCAGCAAGCACGGCGCCATCCTCTTGTCGGGGATTGCTGGAAACGGCTGCGTGTTTTGATAACAAAGGTAGTTCAAAGGATGCGTCGACGGCTGTTACCAGCTATGTCAGGCGCAGCGGCACGCGGGGTACGAAAGACCGCGAGAAAAGGATGGCGGGCGGGGCCCTGACGGGTCGCCAGCTCAGTGTTAACGGCGCCTGCAGTGGGGCAGGCGCAGACCGCCACCTTGCCGGACGGCACACCGAAACGCCGCCCGGACGGGGTCGTCCGGACGCTTTTTCAATTGTTACTTGCCTATGCAGAAGCTCGAGAAGATGCGCCCGAGCAGGTCATCGGAGCTGAACGCGCCAGTGATCTCACCCAGTGCCTGCTGCGCCAGACGCAGGTCTTCGGCCAGCAGCTCACCGGCGCCGGCAAGCGTCAGCTGGTCGTAGCCGTGCCGCAGATGCTCGTCGGCCAGGCGCAGTGCATCGAGGTGCCGGCGCCGCGCGCTGAAACTGCTTTCGGCGGTCTGCTCGTACCCCATGCACTGCTTCAGGTGTTCACGCAGCAGTTCGATGCCTTCGCCTGAACGCGCACACAGGCTTAGCGTCACGTGGCCATCGACGCTGACGCTCAGAGCAATCGCCTCTCCGCTGAGGTCGGCCTTGTTGCGGATCAGCGTTACCCTGCCAGGCTCCGGGCTGAAGTCCAGAAACTCGGGCCACAGTGCGAGCGGATCCTGCGCCTCGGGTGCACTGGCGTCGACCATCAGCAGAATGCGGTCGGCCTCCCCGATTGCGCTGAGGGCGCGTTGCACGCCGATGCGCTCGACCTGATCCTCGGTATCACGCAGGCCGGCTGTATCGAGCACGTGCAGGGGCATGCCATCGATGAGGATATGTTCACGCAATACGTCACGGGTGGTTCCGGCGATATCGGTGACGATGGCTGCCTCACGGCCAGCCAGCGCGTTGAGCAGGCTGGACTTGCCGGCATTGGGCCGACCGGCGATGACCACGGTCATCCCATCACGCAGCAAGGCGCCCTGCCCGGCCTCACGCAGCACTGTGGATAACTCTTCGCGCACGCCGTTGAGCTGTTCGAGCACGTGACCATCGGCGAGAAAATCGATTTCCTCTTCGGGAAAATCGATCGCGGCTTCAACGTAGATGCGCAGCTGGATCAGCTTTTCGGTCAGCTGATGTACCCGCCGCGAGAATTCGCCCTGCAGCGAGCGCACTGCATTGCGCGCCGCCTGCGCGGAGCTGGCTTCGATGAGATCGGCAATGGCTTCGGCCTGCGCGAGATCGAGCTTGTCGTTGAGGAACGCACGCTCGCTGAACTCACCGGGCCGCGCCAGTCGCACGCCGAGTTCGATACAGCGCTGCAGCAGCATGTCCAGCACAACCGGACCGCCATGGCCCTGCAGTTCAAGAACGTCTTCGCCGGTGAACGAATGCGGTCCTGGAAAGAACAGCAGCAGCCCCTCATCGATCACTTCGCCATCGTCCGCGTGAAACGCGCCGTAGTGCGCATGCCGTGGTGTTGGCTCGCGGCCGGTCAGGATGATCGCGATCGCTCTGGCACGCTGCCCCGATACGCGGACGATGCCGACGCCTCCGCGGCCAGGGGCTGTAGCGACGGCGGCGATGGTGTCGCGAACTGGATTCATGAGGCCTCCTTTCTGGATGGCAGATAGCAGAACGCCCCAATCAAGGGGCGTTCTGCATGTGGCTGTTGAGACGTCAGGCTGTCTTCGCCGCCGCCTCGATCTGCCGGGTAATGTACCACTGCTGGGCGATGGACAGGACGTTGTTGACGACCCAGTACAGCACCAGACCAGCTGGGAACCAGAGGAAGAAGAAGGTGAAGATGATCGGCAACAGCTTCATCACCCGCGCCTGCATCGGATCCGGCGGCGTCGGGTTAAGCTGCTGCTGAATGAACATGGTCACGCCCATGATGATCGGCAGGATGAAGAATGGATCCTTGATCGACAGGTCGGTGATCCAGAACATCCAGGGCGCCTGGCGCATCTCGACGCTTTCCAGCAACACCCAGTACAGCGCCAGGAACACCGGCATCTGCACCAGAATCGGCAGGCAGCCGCCCAGCGGATTGATCTTCTCCTTCTTGTACAGCTCCATCATCGCCTGGGACATCTTCTGGCGATCGTCACCGAACTGCTCCTTCAGAGCCTGCATTTTCGGCGAAACGGCGCGCATGCGCGCCATCGACCGATAGCTGGCGGCAGAAAGCGGGAAGAAGGCGAGTTTGATGATGATCGTCAGGACGATGATCGACCAGCCCCAGTTGCCCAGAAGCGCGTGGATATTTTCCAGCAGCCAGAAGATCGGCTGGGCGATGAACCAGAGGATGCCGTAGTCGACGGTCAGACGCAGACCAGGCGACAGCTCTTCCAGTTTGTCCTGGCTCTTCGGACCGGCATACAGAGTGGCGCCGGTTTCACCCTGGGCGCCAGCCGGCACGGTGACCGCCGGGCCGGTGAACCCGATGATGTAGTTGCCCTGGCTGTCCTTGCGTGTCTGCACCTGGTTGGTGTCGCCCGCCTGAGGAATCCAGGCGGTGACGAAGTAGTGCTGCAGCCAGGCAATCCAGCCACCCTGCACGGTTTCCCGCAGGTTCTTGTCGTCCATGTCGCCCATGGAGACCTTGCGATAGGGCTCATCCTTAGTCCACAGCGCGGCACCCAGGTAGGTGGCGGTACCGGTGGCGGTGCTCGAGGACGGGTCGCCGCTCTTGTCGCGCTTGAGCTGGCCGAACAGATAACCGGTCCAGGGCTGTTCGCTCTGGTTGTCGATCAGGTAGTTCACTTTCAGCGCGTAGTTGCCGCGCTCGAGCGTGAAACGCTTGATGTAGTTGACGCCATCAGCGCTGTAGTTCAGATCGACGACCAGCTGGTCCTGACCCTCGGCCAGTTGGTACTCGGTCTCCTCGCTGCTGTACTGGGGACGGCCACTGGCCTTGTCCGGACCATCGCCGATCAGGCCGCTCTGTGCCTCGTAGGTACGCTCGCCGCTGCGTTCGAACAGCTGGAACGGCACATCCGGACGATCCTGACGACGCGGGAACTGCGGCAGGTGCAACTCGACGATGTCGCCGCCGCGCGGATCGATGGCCACATCCAGCACATCGGTACGCACGCGGATCAGCTGGCTGCTCGGAGCGGTAGCCGGCAGGGCGCTGGCCTGTTGCTGGCCACCGACTGCTGGCACGTCGTCGGCGTTACCCTCGCTGGTAGCGCTGGGACTATCCGGAAGGGTCGGAACGCCAGCCTGGGTTTGCGCGGTTTCGGCAGGCAGGGCTGCCTGACCGTAATCCTGATTCCATTGAAGAACCATCAGGTAGGCAACGACTGCTAGTGCTACGAGCAGTATCGAGCGTTTGATATCCATGGTTACTCGGCCATCGGAGATGAATTGGAAGTGTTATGGGTAGGCACGGGATCGTAGCCACCGGGATTCCACGGGTGGCAGCGCCCCAACCTGCGCAGACTCAGCCAGCCACCACGCAGCAGACCATGATTTTCGATGGCCTCGAGTGCATAGCAGGAGCAGCTTGGATAGAAACGGCAGTGACTGGCCATCATGGGGCTGATGGCGTACTGGTAGACCTTGATCGAAGCGATGGCCAATTTACGCATGGGTGCTGTTGGCGGCTCCAGGTTCGACGGCGGTCTTGGATGGGCTGCGTGACAGTCGCTTCCAGAGCTTGGCGAATTGCTTCGCCAGTTCGGGATTGTCCAGATCACCCAATCCCTTGCGGGCGACGATCACGATGTCCCAGCCCGCCAGTTCCAGTTGATGATGGCGAAAGGTCTCACGTATCTGCCGCTTGATGCGGTTACGTTCAACCGAAAGCTTGACGCTTTTCTTGCCGATCACCAGCCCGAGGCGGGGATGCTGCAGATCGTTCTCTCGTGCCAGCAGCAGGACGTTCCTGCCCGGCACCTTACCGGAAGGGGAGTCGAAGACTGCCTTGAATTGGCGGGGAGTAAGCAGTCGCTTTTCCCGGCCGAAGCCCCGACTCACTACCTGTTCCGATGTCAGACGGTCAGACGCTTACGGCCTTTGGCGCGACGACGCGACAGAACTTGACGACCGTTCTTGGTGGCCATGCGGGCACGGAAGCCATGGGTACGAGCGCGCTTGATGGTGCTGGGTTGGAAAGTGCGTTTCATGGTGCGTTTACCTGGTGATCCATTGCGGGCCGGAATGGCCCCCTTTTAAGAGACCGGCGATTGTAGAGAAGCCATCCGGCCAGGTCAATTTCCAACCAGTCCCATCTGGCTGAAAAAAATAAAAGGAAAAGAATTATAAGCTCTTAAGATGTAATGCTTATGTATGTAGCCGCCGTTTTCTGTGGATAGCAGGCTCTAGCGCAACGCCGCCGGGGGCTGCAAGAAAATTGAACCAGGTGGGTAAGCGGTGCCTATTGCGTGCAGAGCATCTGCGTAACCTGGGGATGAAACAGGTAGATATCCACAGGGGAAGCGATCAAGGGCTTTTCAACAGCCTTAAACACCGCCCTCATGATGGGTTATCAACAGGTCTCCTGCGCGGAACGGTTGTTTCCACAGAACACTGCTCCACTCTGCGTTCAGGTGGTGAAGGGCCGAGTAGTTGTGGATAACCGAAGGTCGCGCGGCTACAATGGCCGCCGTCTTACCTCGACAGAGTCGATAGGAGTTTCCGTGTCGGTGGAACTTTGGCAGCAGTGTGTTGAGCTTTTGCGCGATGAACTGCCTGCTCAGCAATTCAACACATGGATTCGTCCTCTTCAGGTCGAAGGCGACGGTGAGGAGCTGCGGGTCTACGCGCCCAACCGTTTCGTACTTGACTGGGTCAACGAGAAGTACCTTTCACGCCTTCTGGAGCTGCTCTCCGAGCGATCCAGTGGCCTGCCGCCCGCGCTTTCCCTGTTGATAGGTAGTAAACGCACCTCGGCGGCGGCATTACCCTCCGCGGCTGCCGCACGCGCTCAGCCTCAGCCGCCGGTTGTCAGCACCCCGGCGCCGGCAGCGCCGTCTCCAGCGCGCTTCGAGCCATTATCGGCGGATACCAGCGAACCCGAGCAGCCCCGGGTGGAGCGCAACGTACAGGTGGAAGGAGGCCTCAAGCACACCAGCTACCTGAACCGTACGTTCACCTTCGAGAATTTCGTCGAGGGTAAATCCAACCAGCTGGCTCGTGCGGCTGCCTGGCAGGTCGCTGACAACCCCAAGCACGGCTACAACCCGCTGTTTCTCTATGGTGGCGTCGGCCTGGGCAAGACCCACCTGATGCATGCGGTGGGCAATCACCTGCTGAAGAAGAATCCGAATGCGAAGGTGGTGTACCTGCATTCCGAGCGTTTTGTAGCGGACATGGTCAAGGCGCTGCAGCTCAATGCCATCAACGAGTTCAAGCGTTTCTACCGCTCCGTGGACGCGCTGCTGATCGACGACATCCAGTTCTTCGCCAAGAAGGAGCGCTCGCAGGAAGAGTTCTTCCATACCTTCAACGCCCTGCTCGAGGGCGGCCAGCAGGTCATCCTCACCAGTGATCGTTACCCGAAAGAGATCGATGGTCTCGAGGAACGTCTGAAATCGCGTTTTGGCTGGGGTTTGACCGTGGCGGTCGAGCCGCCTGAGCTGGAGACCCGTGTTGCCATTCTGATGAAGAAGGCCGACCAGGCGAAGGTCGATCTGCCCCACGATGCAGCTTTCTTCATCGCTCAGCGCATTCGCTCGAACGTCCGGGAATTGGAAGGTGCACTGAAACGCGTGATCGCCCATGCCCACTTCATGGGACGCGATATCACCATCGAATTGATTCGTGAATCGCTGAAGGACTTGCTGGCGTTGCAGGATAAACTGGTCAGCGTCGACAATATCCAGCGCACTGTGGCCGAGTATTACAAGATCAAGATTTCCGATCTGCTGTCGAAACGGCGTTCCCGTTCGGTAGCGCGTCCGCGTCAGGTAGCCATGGCGCTGTCGAAAGAGCTGACCAATCACAGCTTGCCGGAAATTGGCGATGCGTTCGGTGGGCGCGATCACACCACGGTTTTGCATGCCTGCCGTAAGATCGCCGAACTGCGGGAAACTGACGCGGATATCCGCGAAGATTACAAGAATTTGCTGCGAACTTTGACAACCTGAGTGCGACCTAATCTATAGGCAAGGGACCAGACCATGCATTTCTCCATTCAGCGCGAAGCCCTGTTGAAACCCCTGCAGCTGGTTGCTGGCGTCGTCGAGCGCCGTCAGACCTTGCCGGTGCTGTCCAACGTTCTCCTTGTTGTACAAGGTCAGCAGCTCTCGCTGACCGGTACCGACCTGGAAGTCGAGTTGGTGGGCCGTGTTGCACTCGAGGATGCCGCGGAGCCGGGTGAAATCACCGTGCCTGCGCGCAAGCTCATGGATATCTGCAAGAGCTTGCCGAGCGACGCCCTGATCAGTGTCCGCCTGGATGATCAGAAGATCGTCATCAAATCCGGCCGCAGCCGATTCACGCTGTCCACCCTTCCGGCCAACGATTTCCCGACTGTGGAAGAAGGGCCGGGTTCACTTTCCTTCAGCGTCGAGCAGGGCAAGTTGCGCAAGCTGATCGAGCGCAGCAGTTTCGCCATGGCGCAGCAGGACGTTCGCTACTACCTCAACGGTATGCTAATCGAGGTGTCCAACGGCATGTTGCGTGCCGTGGCAACCGACGGCCATCGCCTGGCCATGTGCTCGATGCAGGCTGGCATCGAGCAGCCCGATCGTCACCAGGTGATCGTTCCGCGCAAGGGCATTCTGGAACTGGCGCGACTGCTCAACGACCAGGACGCCGAGGTCAGCATTGTGCTGGGTCAGCATCACATTCGTGCCACCACCGGCGAGTTCACCTTCACCTCCAAGCTGGTGGACGGCAAGTTCCCCGACTACGAGCGCGTGTTGCCGCGGGGCGGTGACAAGCTGGTAGTCGGCGACCGCCAATTGTTGCGCGAGGCGTTCAGCCGCACGGCGATTCTCTCCAACGAGAAGTACCGTGGTATTCGTTTGCAGCTGGAAAGCGGCTTGCTGAAGATCCAGGCGAACAACCCTGAGCAGGAGGAAGCCGAGGAAGAAGTTGCAGTCGACTATAACGGTGGCTCGCTGGAGATCGGCTTCAACGTCAGCTACCTGCTCGATGTGCTTGGTGTGATGACCACCGAGCAGGTTCGCCTGATTCTCTCCGATGCGAACAGCAGTGCGCTGGTCCAGGAATTCGACAATGACGACTCCGCGTACGTCGTGATGCCGATGCGCCTGTAAACCTGCTGCCTTAATGTCCCTCAGTCGTCTCTCCGTCACCGGGGTTCGCAATCTGCACCCGGTGACGCTGTCTCCCTCTCCTCGTATCAACATCCTCTTCGGCGACAACGGTAGCGGCAAAACCAGCCTGCTCGAGGCCATCCATCTGCTCGGCCTGGCGCGGTCTTTCCGCAGTATTCGGCTGAATCCTGTGATCACCTATGAGCAATCCGCCTGCACGGTATTCGGTCAGGTGGAGTTGCCTGATCAGCACAGCCGCGCGCTCGGTGTTGCTCGGGATCGCAGTGGCGAAGTGCGAATCCGCATCGATGGGCAAAGTGTACGGTCGGCAGCCGAGCTTGCCGATACGCTGCCCTTGCAGCTGATCAATCCCGACAGTTTCCGGCTGCTTGAAGGCGCACCCAAATTGCGTCGGCAGTTTCTCGACTGGGGTGTGTTCCACGTGGAACATCGTTTCATGACTGCCTGGCAGCGCCTGCAACAGGCGCTCCGGCAACGGAACTCGTGGCTGCGGCATGGTACACTGGACGGCGCTTCGGACGCGGCCTGGAGCCGGGAGCTGACGCTGGCCAGCGATGAGATCGACGGTTATCGACGGGCCTATATCCAGGCGTTGAAACCAGTATTCGAGACCACGCTGGCAGCTCTGCTGGATCTGGATGGACTGAAGCTGAGCTACTACCGGGGATGGGACAAAGACCGTCCGCTGGCTGATGTGCTCGCTTCGTCATTGGATCGGGATCGGGCGTTGGGACATACCCAGTCTGGCCCTCAGCGTGCAGACCTTCGGTTGAAGGTTGGCAATCACAACGCGGCGGAAGTGTTGTCCCGTGGCCAGCAGAAGTTGGTGGTGTGTGCGTTACGCATTGCTCAGGGCCATCTGGTCAGCGAGGCCAAGCGTGGGCAGTGCATTTATCTGGTCGATGACCTGCCGTCCGAACTGGACGCTCAGCATCGACAGGCGCTGTGCAAGTTGCTCGAGCAACTTGGCTGTCAGGTTTTTATCACCTGCGTAGATTCAACCGTTTTGCAAGAAGGCTGGCATGAACAAACGCCAGTCTCAATGTTTCACGTGGAACATGGGCAAATCACCCACGTCCACGGCCCCTCGGGAGTGAAGGCATGAGCGAAAACCACACGTACGATTCGTCGAGCATCAAGGTACTCAAAGGCCTTGATGCAGTGCGCAAGCGCCCTGGCATGTACATCGGCGATACCGACGACGGCACCGGCTTGCACCACATGGTCTTCGAGGTCGTCGACAACTCGATCGACGAGGCCTTGGCCGGGCATTGCAGCGACATCTCCATCACCATCCACACCGATGAATCCATCACCGTTCGCGACAATGGCCGCGGGATTCCGGTGGATATCCATGAGGAAGGTGTATCGGCAGCCGAAGTCATCATGACCGTGCTGCACGCAGGCGGCAAATTCGATGACAACTCCTACAAGGTTTCCGGCGGCCTGCACGGCGTAGGTGTTTCGGTGGTCAACGCACTGTCCGAGGAGCTGATGCTGACCATTCGCCGCGAGGGCAAGGTCTGGGAGCAGCTCTATCGGCATGGCGTGCCTCAGGCGCCCCTCGCCCCGGTTGGCGAAACCGATGCCTCGGGTACTCAGATCCATTTCAAGCCGTCTGCCGAGACCTTCCAGAACATCCACTTCAGCTGGGACATCCTGGCCAAGCGTCTGCGTGAGCTGTCGTTCCTCAATTCGGGTGTCGGCATCGTCCTGCGTGACGAGCGTACTGCCAAGGAAGAGCTGTTCAAGTACGAAGGCGGGCTGAGTGCCTTCGTTGCCTACCTGAACACCAACAAGACGCCAGTCAACCAGGTGTTCCACTTCAACGTCCAGCGTGACGACGGTGTTGGGGTCGAGGTAGCGCTGCAGTGGAACGACAGCTTCAACGAGAACATTCTCTGCTTCACCAACAACATTCCGCAGCGCGACGGCGGTACACACCTGGCCGGTTTCCGCTCCGCTCTGACGCGAAATCTGAACGCCTATATCGAGCAGGAAGGCCTGGCCAAGAAGCACAAGATCGCCACCACCGGCGACGATGCCCGCGAAGGCCTGACCGCGATCATTTCGGTGAAGGTTCCGGATCCTAAGTTCAGTTCGCAGACCAAGGACAAACTGGTTTCGTCCGAAGTGAAAACCGCCGTGGAACAAGAGATGGGCAAGTACTTCGGTGACTTCCTCCTCGAGCATCCGGGCGAAGCCAAGGCCGTCGTCGGCAAGATGATCGACGCCGCCCGCGCTCGTGAGGCTGCGCGCAAGGCTCGGGAAATGACCCGCCGCAAGGGGGCTCTGGATATCGCCGGCCTGCCCGGCAAGCTTGCTGACTGTCAGGAGAAGGATCCTGCGCTGTCCGAACTCTACATAGTGGAGGGTGATTCTGCGGGTGGCTCGGCCAAGCAGGGCCGTAACCGCAAGACTCAGGCGATCCTGCCGCTCAAGGGCAAGATCCTCAACGTCGAAAAAGCGCGCTTCGACAAGATGCTGTCCTCCCAGGAGGTCGGCACGCTGATCACTGCGCTGGGTTGTGGCATTGGTCGAGAGGAATACAACATCGACAAGCTGCGTTACCACAACATCATCATCATGACCGATGCTGACGTCGACGGTTCGCACATTCGCACGCTGCTGCTGACCTTCTTCTTCCGCCAACTGCCCGAGCTGATCGAGCGCGGCTACGTGTATATCGCCCAGCCGCCGCTGTACAAGGTCAAGCGTGGCAAGCAGGAGCAGTACATCAAGGACGACGAGGCGATGGAGGAATACCTCACCCAGTCGGCCCTGGAAGACGCCAGCCTGCACGTCAACGAACACGCCCCGGGCCTTTCCGGCGGCGCGCTGGAAAAGCTGGTCAACGATTACCGCACGGTAATGAAGACCTTGCAGCGGCTGTCGCGTCTGTATCCGCTGGAACTCACCGAGCACTTCATCTACCTGCCCCGCGTGCCGGTCGAGCAGCTGGCTGATCAGGGGGCCATGCAGGCCTGGCTGGATCAGTACAGCGCGCAGCTGAAGGTGGGAGAGCGCTCTGGCCTGATCTACAACGTCAGCCTGCGCGAGGACAAGGAACGCCATCTGTGGCTGCCTGAAGTCGAGATCAGCTCCCATGGGCTGGCCAGTTACATCACCTTCAACCGCGATTTCTTCGGTAGTAATGATTACCGCACGGTGACCGCGCTGGGTGAGAAGCTGAACAGCCTGCTTGAGGAAGGCGCCTACGTTCAGCGTGGGGAGCGTAAAAAGCCGGTATCGACCTTCAAGGAAGCGCTCGACTGGCTGATGACCGAGGGCACTCGCCGGCACAGCGTTCAGCGATACAAGGGTCTCGGTGAAATGAACCCTGATCAGCTGTGGGAAACCACCATGGATCCGAATGTCCGTCGCATGTTGAAGGTGACGATTGAAGATGCCATCGGCGCGGATCAGATCTTCAATACCCTGATGGGAGATGCTGTAGAACCGCGTCGCGAGTTCATTGAAACCAATGCGCTGGCGGTGTCGAACCTGGACTTCTAGCTCCTCTGTTCGCTGTTTCTCAGCGTTCGCCTCACAACGACAACCCCGGCCAATAGGTCGGGGTTTTTGCTTTTTGAATAGCCTGAATAAATCGGAACGAGTGGTTTAATCAATTTAGAAATAGCCCCTTTTCAGCGTAAGGTTGATCCATTCGAGATTCATCAACCTTACCGAGCCCTCGCGGGCAGCCAATTTCATGAGGACAGTTGCCAATGCTGGACACCAATCTCAAGACCCAGTTGAAAGCCTACCTGGAGAAGGTCAGCCAGCCCTTCGAGATCGTCGCGTCCCTCGATGACGGCGAGAAATCCCGGGAGCTGCTGAGCCTGCTGCAGGACATCGCCGGCCTCAGCGACAAGATCACCCTCAAGACCGACGGCGACGATGCGCGCAAGCCGTCGTTCTCGCTCAACCGCATCGGCGGCAACATCAGCCTGCGTTTTGCCGGCATCCCCATGGGCCACGAGTTCACCTCGCTGGTGCTCGCCCTGCTGCAGGTCGGCGGTCACCCGTCGAAGACCGCACCGGAAGTCATTGAGCAGATCAAGGCACTCGACGGCGACTACCGCTTCGAAACCTACTTCTCGCTG
>NZ_RFFN01000004.1 GCF_003696315.1 Pseudomonas songnenensis
AAGGCGCCGAAGAACCAGTTACCGACGTAGATATGCTTGACCTTGCGCGTCGCCAGCGTACCGAAGAAGACGACCGCATAGGCCACCCAGACGATGGTGATCAGGATGTCGATCGGCCACTCCAGTTCCGCGTATTCCTTGGAGCTGGTAAAGCCCAGCGGCAGGGAGATCGCGGCGAGCAGGATGACCAACTGCCAGCCCCAGAAGGTGAACGCAGCCAGCTTAGGCGCGAACAGGGTGGTTTGGCAGGTGCGCTGAACCGAGTAGTAGGACGTTGCGAACAGAGCACAGCCGCCGAAGGCGAAGATCACCGCGTTGGTGTGCAATGGACGTAGACGACCGAAACTGGTCCACGGGAGGTCGAAGTTCAGAAATGGCCAGGCCAATTGTGCTGCGATGAAAACGCCGAGCCCCATCCCGACGATTCCCCACACCACCGTCATGATGGCGAATTGGCGGACCACCTTGTAACTGTAGGCGGTACTGGTTGCTGTGTTCATGTATGGGCTTCCATCCACGGGTAATGAGCAGTTTTTTTCTTTCTGATAGAAAGCGAGGCAAGGATGGGGAAAGGGCAATCTGCCGGTATTGACCCGGATCAATACACACAAAGTGACAAAGGGCATCTCGTCCGGTGGAACCAAACGCCTGGGAAGGCATCGGCGAGCCTGATTCTGGCCCATGGTGCAGGCGCACCGATGGACAGCCCGTTCATGGAGGAAATGGCCGAACGCCTTGCGGCGCGTGGGATAGCGGTTTGTCGGTTCGAGTTCGCCTACATGGCGCAGCGGCGGGTGGGTGGGACAAAGCGACCGCCCAGTCCTCAGGCCCAGTTACTGGCGGAGTGGCGGGAAATCCATGAGCTGGTGCGACAGCAGGCCACAGGACTCGTCGCCATTGGAGGCAAGTCCATGGGCGGCCGCATGGCGAGTCTGCTCGCCGACGAGGTGGGGGCGGACGCGCTGGTCTGCCTTGGCTATCCGTTCTACCCGGCCGCAAAGCCCGACAAGCCACGTGTCGCCCATCTCGCCACGTTGCAGACGCCGACCTTGATCGTTCAGGGCGAGCGGGACGCCCTGGGCGATCGCGAAACGGTGGAGGGGTACGTGCTGTCACCGGCTATCGCGCTGCACTGGCTCGCCGCGGCAGACCATGACCTCAAACCCTTGAAACGCACGGGGTTGACCCACGCAGAGCATCTCGACCACGCCGCGGACGCCATCGCCATGTTTCTGCGGGGGCTCGTTCGACCGTGAGTCCGGCAGGTGGCAGCCGGGTCAAGTGACACCGGCTGCCGGGCGAGCTCAGCGGTTGAAGCGCTCCACCAGCGCGTACTGACCTTCCGCCGTTGCGGCGAGGTCCTCGCTGAGCAGCGCCGAGCTGCGCGCATCTCCAGAGGTCTGGTCGGCCAGGCGAGCGATGGTGCTGACGTTGTTGCTGATTTCATCGGCCACCGCGCTTTGCTCCTCGGTCGCCGAAGCGATCTGCGTGGTCATGTCGATGATGTTGCCCATCGCCTCGTTGATGCCGGTGAGCGCCTGGTCGGCCTGGGCTACCTGTTCGACACCGCGCGTGGCCTGCACACGACCTTCTTCGGTGGTCTGGACGGCATGCCGCGCCTGCAGTTGCAGTTTCTCGATCAGCTGGTGAATTTCACCCGTGGCCTCGGCAGTGCGTTGTGCCAGTTGCCGTACCTCATCGGCAACCACGGCAAACCCGCGGCCGCTGTCGCCGGCCCGTGCCGCTTCGATTGCAGCGTTGAGGGCAAGCAGGTTGGTCTGATCGGCAATGCTCTTGATCACGTCGACCACGCCGCCGATCGCGTCGCTGTCGTTGGCTAGCTGATTAACCGCCTCGCCAGTCCTGGCTACCGAATCGGCCAGCTGCTGGATCGCCTTTCGTGTTTCGGCGGTGACCTCGCGACCATGAATGGTGAGGCGGCTCGCCTCGCGGGTGGCTTCCGCCGCCAGGGCGACGTTGCTTGCCACCTCCTGGGTAGTCGCGGCCATTTCGTTGATGGCGGTCGCTACCTGTTCGGTCTCCTGATTCTGCTGTACCAGGCCGTTCGCACAGTTCTGTGCCAGTGAATCGGCCTGCTTGGCCTGACCCTGCAGCTGCACGGCCGTGTCCTGCAAGCGGGTGAGGCAGGTTTTCAGATGCGCCTGCTGGCTGAGCATCGCCATCTCGAGCTGGGCTTCTACGCCACGGCTGTCGGTATACATGCGTGCAATGAGCGGATCGCTGGTGGTCTGGCTCGCGAGCTGCAGCAGGCGCTTCAGGCCGCGCTGTTGCCACTGCAGACCGGCGAGTCCGAGCGGAACGGCAAGCACCGCTGCGGCGATGAAGCCCAGAGCGTTGTCGAGGACTGCCCCAACGAGAAAACCGACCTGGCTGACGATCAGGAAGGGCAACCACTTGCTCAGCACCGGCAGCCAGCTGTCTCGCCGCGGCACGCCGCTCTTGCCCGAGTTGATTCGCTCGTAGAGCGCTTCAGCGCGCTGCACCTGTTCCCGCGTCGGTTTTGTCCGTACCGACTCGTAGCCCGTCACCTGACGCTGCTGATCGAGAATGGGGGTGACATAGGCATTGACCCAGTAGTGGTCGCCGTTCTTGCGCCGGTTCTTGACGATGCCCATCCAGGGCTTGCCCTGCTTGAGTGTGGTCCACATATGGTCGAACACGGCCGGCGGCACATCCGGATGGCGCACCAGATTGTGCGGCGCGCGGATCAGTTCGTCGCGATCGAAGCCGCTGACCTCGACGAATATGTTGTTGCAATAGGTGATCTGTCCTTTCAGGTCGGTTGTCGAGACCAGTCGCTGCTGATCTGGAAAGGCGTATTCACGCTGGGTTACTGGCTGGTTGTTACGCATCGACTGTCACGCCTGGCAAGGTATTTGTAAGGTGGTGCGCCTGACCTTTTATATTTTTTTGAGTCTCAGACTGACCTATGGGTCGGCAGCCGCACCGTGTTCTTGAGCGATTAGCTGCTTGCCGGATCTGCTTCAATCCGACAGTAAGACGACGGGCATCTGGTGCGGCTTAATCTTTCTGCAATCTATTTCCGGCACGTTCGTTCCATGTCCGGACGCTCTTCGACGGGAGCGATGACCCGGCGGTCACGGAATCGGACAGCAGGCATGGATGTCAGGGCAGCTGGAGGATCAGACGCCACGGAACGGCAAACGCCGGTGCGAATGGATTCGCACCGGCGTTTTTGTTTGCGGAGCGGGGCGCCCCGCATGTGGGTGCTCAGTGGGCGATCAGCTGGCGCAACACATAGTGCAGAATGCCGCCCGCCTTGAAGTACTGGACTTCATTGAGCGTATCGATGCGGCTCAGCACCTGGAACGAGTCACGCGAGCCATCGGCACGCTCTACATCCACGGTCAGCATCTGGCGCGGCGTGATATCGGCGCCGAGCCCGCGGATCGACAACTTCTCGGTACCGTCCAGGCGCAGCGATTGGCGCGTCTGATCATCGACGAACTGCAAGGCCAACACGCCCATGCCGATCAGGTTGGAGCGATGGATCCGCTCGAAGCTTTCGGCAATCACCGCCTTCACACCCAGCAGATTGGTGCCCTTTGCTGCCCAGTCGCGGCTGGAGCCAGTGCCGTACTCCTTGCCGGCGATCACCACCAGCGGTACGCCCTCAGCCTGGTAGCGCATGGCGGCATCATAGATGGAAAGCTTCTCGCCACTCGGCTGATACAGCGTATTGCCGCCTTCCTCACCCCCCAGCATCTCGTTGCGGATGCGGATGTTGGCGAAGGTACCGCGCATCATCACTTCGTGGTTGCCGCGGCGTGAGCCATAGGAATTGAAGTCTTCAGGCGCGACCCCTAGCGATTGCAGGTACATGCCGGCCGGTGAGCTGGCCTTGATGTTGCCGGCCGGTGAGATGTGGTCGGTGGTGATGGAGTCGCCGAACACGGCCAGAACCCGGGCATTCTCGACGTCCGCCGGCGGCGCTGGTGGCTGGCCGATATCTTCGAAGTAAGGCGGGTTCTGCACGTAGCTGGAGTTGGCATCCCACGCGTAGGTATCCCCGGCACTGACCGGAATCTTTTGCCAGTGCTCGTCACCGCTGAACACGTCGGCGTAACGGCTGCGGAACATCTCGCCATCGATGCTGGCCACCGCTTCGGCGATTTCCGCGCTGCTTGGCCAGATATCCTTCAGGTACACCGGTTGGTTCTGCGCGTCATAGCCCAGCGGCTCGCGGTCCATGTCGATGCGTGTGGTGCCGGCCAGTGCAAAGGCGACCACCAGCGGCGGTGAGGCCAGCCAGTTGGCCTTGACCAGCGGATGCACGCGCCCTTCGAAGTTGCGGTTGCCGGACAGGACGGACGAAACGATCAGATCGTTATCGGTGATCGCCTGGCCGATGGCATCCGGCAGCGGCCCGGAGTTGCCGATGCAGGTGGTGCAGCCATAACCCACCAGGTTGAAGCCGAGCTCATCGAGGTAGCGGGTCAGGCCGGCGCGTTCGAGGTAGTCGGTCACGACCTTCGAGCCGGGCGCCAGGGAAGTCTTGACCCAGGGTTTGCGTTGCAGGCCGCGTTCGATGGCCTTCTTCGCAACCAGGCCGGCGGCCATCAGCACGTTCGGGTTCGAGGTATTGGTGCAGGACGTGATGGCGGCGATTACCACCGCGCCATGCTTGAGCTGGAACTGTTCACCGGCGACTGCAAAATCGGTATCGGCCTGCTGCTTGCGTCCGCTGGTCTCCAGCAGCAGGTCGAAGTTTGCGCCGATGTCGCCGAGGGTCACGCGATCCTGCGGTCGTTTCGGTCCGGCCACGGACGGGCGCACCTGGCTGAGATCGAGTTCCAGCGTGGCGGTGAATTCCGGGTCGGGCGAGTTGGTGTCGCGCCACATGCCCTGTGCCTTGCTGTAGGCCTCGACCAGCGCGATGCGCTCTTCGTTGCGACCGGTCAGGCGCAGGTAATCAATGGTGACCTGGTCGACCGGGAAGAAACCGCACGTTGCGCCATACTCGGGGGCCATGTTGCCGATGGTGGCGCGGTCGGCCAGCGGCAGGTGATCCAGTCCCGGTCCGAAGAACTCGACGAACTTGCCGACCACGCCGTGCTTGCGCAGCATCTGCGTTACGGTCAGCACCAGGTCGGTGGCGGTGACACCCTCGTTGAGCTTGCCGGTCAGGCGGAAGCCGATCACTTCAGGGATCAGCATCGACACCGGCTGGCCGAGCATTGCCGCCTCGGCCTCGATGCCACCAACGCCCCAGCCAAGCACGCCGAGGCCATTGATCATGGTGGTGTGCGAGTCGGTGCCGACCAGGGTGTCCGGATAGGCATAGGTTTCGCCGTTCTCTTCACGGGTCCAGACCACCTGGCCGAGGTATTCCAGATTCACCTGGTGACAGATGCCGGTGCCCGGCGGCACCACGGCGAAGTTGTCGAAGGCCTGCTGGCCCCAGCGCAGGAACTCGTAGCGTTCGCCGTTGCGCTGCATTTCGATCTCGACGTTCTGCTCGAAGGCCCGGTGGCTGCCGAAGCGGTCAACCATCACCGAGTGGTCGATCACCAGGTCCACCGGCGACAGCGGGTTGATCTTCTGCGGATCACCGCCGGCCTTGGCGACGGCGTCGCGCATGGCCGCCAGGTCAACGACTGCCGGCACGCCGGTGAAGTCCTGCATCAGTACGCGAGCAGGGCGGTACTGGATCTCCATCGTGGAGCTGCGCGTATCCAGCCAGCGCACCAGGGATTTCAGGTCGTCGGCGCGGACCGTCTGGTTGTCCTCCCAGCGCAACAAGTTTTCCAGGAGCACCTTCAGCGAGGTGGGCAAGCGGCTGATATCGCCCAGCTGGGCAGCGGCATCGGGCAGGCTGTAATAGTGGTAGGTCTTGCCGGCGACTTCGAGACTGCGACGGCATTTCAGGCTATCCAGGGAAGGCATTCCTCATCTCCTTGTGCCCCACACGGTAGGGCTGGCTGATGAATAAGCGTTGAAACTAGCTTAAGTGGCTGGCCTGGTGGATTCGGTTTCGCTCAAAACATTTCCGAGCCAACTCACCACACCGGCCACCAGGGCAGGGGTTTCGCTACTGCACTGGACCGGGCCATGCGGGCGAGGGTTCCCGTGGTCGGCTATGATGCGCGGCTTTGGCGCAGGCCCGACCGCTGACAGGATTCGAACATGAACACATTGCTGCTGCATTGCCGCCCTGGTTTCGAGGGCGAGGTCTGCGCGGAAATCAGCGAGCACGCCGCCATCCTGGACGTGGCCGGCTACGCCAAGGCACGGCCAGAGAGCGCCTGTGCGGAATTCATCTGCAGCGAAAGTGGCGGCGCCGAGCGGCTGATGCGCAAGCTGCGTTTCGCCGAGCTGATCTTTCCGCGGCAATGGGCGCGCGGTGAGTACCTGCAACTTCCTGAAACGGATCGCATCAGCGTATTGCTGGAGTACCTGGCGGCCTACCCGGTCTGCAGCAGCCTGTGGCTGGAAGTGCTGGACACCAATGATGGCAAGGAGCTTTCCAACTTCTGCCGCAAGTTCGAGGCGCCACTGCGCAAGGCGCTGATCAAGGCCGGTCGCCTCGACGAGCAGGGCAAGGGCCCGCGACTGCTGCTGACCTTCAAGAGCGGCCGTGAGGTGTTCGTCGGTATCGCCGAGGCGAACAACAGCGCGCTGTGGCCGATGGGCATCCCGCGACTGAAGTTTCCACGCCAGGCGCCAAGCCGTTCCACATTGAAGCTGGAGGAGGCCTGGCACCACTTTATCCCGCGCGACCAGTGGGATGCGCGACTGGCCGCAGGCATGACCGGCGTCGATCTCGGCGCAGCACCGGGCGGCTGGACCTGGCAGCTGGTCAATCGGCATATCAAGGTCAGCGCCGTGGACAACGGGCCGATGAACGCCGACCTGATGGACTCCGGACTGGTCGAGCATTTTCGCGCCGACGGTTTCACCTTTCGGCCGAAGAGGCCGGTGGACTGGATGGTCTGCGATATCGTCGAGAAGCCGGCACGTAACGCTGCGCTGCTGGAAACCTGGATCGGCGAAGGCCTGTGCCGTGAGGCGGTAGTCAATCTCAAGCTGCCGATGAAGCAGCGCTATGCCGAGGTCAAGCGCCTGCTCGAACGTATCGCCGATGGCCTGGCCGCGCGCGGCGTCAAGGCCAGCATTGGCTGCAAGCAGCTTTATCACGACCGCGAAGAGGTGACCTGTCACCTGCGGCGCCTCTGATCGTTGATCGGCAGCGGATGACCTGTTCTCCCGCTTGCGCCACAATGCACGCCTGTTTTCCGGAGCCCCCTGATGAGCCAATCAGCTGAAATGACCGCCGACGCCGTGCTCGATGCCAGCGGCCTGAACTGCCCCGAGCCGGTGATGATGCTGCACAACAAGGTGCGCGATCTCGCCGGTGGTGCCCTGCTCAAGGTGATCGCGACCGATCCCTCCACCCAGCGTGACATTCCGAAGTTCTGCATTTTCCTTGGGCATGATCTGGTCGAGCAGCAGGAGGCAGCGGGCACCTACCTCTACTGGATTCGCAAGAAGAGCGAGTGAGCGATGTGGCTGCCGATTCGTTCGCGCCGCCTCAGCCCAGCTCCTCCCGGGCAGTACCCGTTTGCTGGCGTCGCCACATGCGGGTCAGCCAGCGCCAGGCGATCCAGCCGCCGCCGATCAGGTAGATCAGCCCGCCCGGCACCCACATGATCAGCCCGGCCAGTTGCTGGTCTTCCACTGAGCGGCCGTCACCGTAGAACGACACGCTACCGAAAGTGAGCAGGGCGCCCAGCAGGCCGGTGTGCATCAGCGTCAGTAGCACCGCCATCAGTGCCTGTGGTACCTGCTTCGGGTTCGCGCGCAGGACCGACCACCAGAACAGCCAACCGGTGAACAGGAAGCACGCATGCTCGAAGGCATGCCACCAGAGGTTGTCCAGCGCCAGCACGTAGAGTTTCGGCGTGTGCCAGATCCAGATCACCGCGCCATGCAGCAGCGCCAGCACTGTGGGGTAGCGCCCCGCACGCAGGATGCCGGTCCATAGCGGCTGGGCGAAGCGCCCGGTAATCCCGCGCCATTGCGGCAGCGGCCGCGCCAGCGCCCACAGCGGGGCGATCACTATGATGAACAGCATGTGCTGGGTCATGTGCCAGGCCGTGCTGGTTTCCGCCCAGTCGTCGATGGGGCCGAACACCGAGAAGACCACCAGCAGCATTGCTGCGTGAAAGCAGAGGGCTTCATGGCGCCGCGGCGCTACCTTGCGACCACCGAGCAGGTACAGCAGCCAGGCCGCTGCCACCAGCAAAGCGGTCAGCAGCAGCGGCGCGCGGTCGAGCATATGGGCGTCGAACAGGCCGTGTGCATGGGCACGGGAGGGCAGAGCGAGCGTGGCGCCCACGACGAACATGAGCAGGGCGGGCCAACGCGAGGATGTAAAGGTCACAGGCATGGCGGAATCTGTAATAGCGGAATGCCGACGAACAGGGTGGCCAGCGCTGCGATCAGGTGAATGCCGGCCGCGATCTTGGTGACGAACTGCTGTCGTTCGTTCAACTGCTCCGGCATGCGTGACAGGCGCCAGAAGTAACGCGCCATCCACAGCAGCAGCCCGAGCGTAAGCAGGGTGAGGACGCCGAGACTGCCGTTCAGCCAGTTCCATACGCCCTGGGCCGGGTCGGGCGGGCTGAGCTTGCAGATCACCGCCTGGCCGCCATACATGGCGACGAACCACAGGCTCCAGATGATCAGGCCGATCGGGATCTGAATCGGATGGTAGGGCGACGTCCGCGCATATTTCATCACGCACCTCCCCACGTAGCCGGAAACAGCACGATGGCCGCATAGCTGACCCAGAGCACACCCAGGTTGTAGTACCAGAGCTGCTCGACCACGACAGGTTCGTATGGCGCCTTGTCGCCCACGTAGCCGAGGGCTACCCGCCACGCCTGCAGACCGGTGAGCACCGCTGCCAGTGTGCAATGGATCAGGCTGTACGCGAGCATTACGAAAATCACCGCGTCATGTGCGGTTTCGGTAGGTGCCAGCCCTGCGCTCAGCATCAGCCACAGCAGCATTGCCGACTGTGCCAGTGCCAGCAGGCCCAGCCATGCCAGCTGCGCCATCAGCCCACTGTGCATACCGGCCCGCAGGCGCTTGATCAGGCGGTGCAGCCAGAGCGTGCCGGCGCTCAGCAGGACGGCGCTGGCGAACATCAGCCAGCCGTTGAGCCCACTCTCCGGGACCTGCCATTGCGGCGACACGGTCCACAGATAGAACCAGCCGAACAGCAGTGACAGATACAGGGCGCCGTCAGCCAGCAACGTCACGCCCATGCCCCACAGGCCCGGCCCGTCGAAGGTGCGCGAGTGCAGCGGTGGTTCGCCTGGCTGGGTGTGGGCGTCTGGTGCAGCAGCGGGATGCGCGCCGTTTTCCCAGGACCAGCGCAGCAGTACCACCACGGTGGCAATGGTCGCCACGATCGCAAGGATGTAGGACTTGCTCAGCAAGCTCAGGCACAGCACCGCGAGAAAAACCGAGGCGATAAACGGCAGCCAGCTGTTGCCGGGCAGATGGATGATCTCGCGCACCTTGCCCGTCAATGGATCGCTACCCCAGGTCTCGCGCCGTCCGTGGTCGATCACCGTCAACGCATGTTCGCCACGGGCAATGCTGTCGGGCAGGTCCGGGTCTTTCCACAGCGGATGACGGTCGGTCACGTCAGGCAGGCTGACGAAGTTGTAGGCGCTCGGCGGCAAGCTGGTGGCCCACTCCAGGGTATCGGCCTTCCAGGGGTTCTTCGGCGCAGGGATGCCGAAGCGGAAGTGCAGGATGATGTCCAGCAGGATGGTGGCGACACCCGCCGCCATGATGAAGCTGCCGATCGAAGAGACCAGATTGGGCATGTCCCAGCCCAGGCCCGTGTCGTAGGTAT
Organism: Pseudomonas songnenensis; assembly: GCF_003696315.1. Taxonomy (GTDB): domain Bacteria; phylum Pseudomonadota; class Gammaproteobacteria; order Pseudomonadales; family Pseudomonadaceae; genus Stutzerimonas; species Stutzerimonas songnenensis. Next base: position 9,914 of record NZ_RFFN01000004.1, read on the forward strand.
AAACCCTTCGCGGCATGCCGATCAGTCCGGTCCAGTGCATGATCAGGAAGGTCACGTTGAAACCGATGAAGAAGAGCCAGAAGCCCCAGCGCCCGAGCTTTTCCGACGGCATGCGCCCGGAGAAGTGCGGCAGCCAGTAGTACAGACCGGCCATCAGCGGGAAGACCATGCCGCCCACCAGCACGTAGTGCATATGCGCAACCACGAAGTGGGTGTCGTGGACCTGCCAGTCGAACGGCACCAGCGCCAGCATCACGCCGGTCAGGCCGCCGGCGACGAAGACGATCAGAAAGCCCACCAGCCAGAGCATCGGCACCCTGTACACCGGCTTGCCGAGCCAGAGCGTCGCCAGCCAGGCGAAGATCTGCACCCCGGTGGGAATCGCCACCAGCATGCTCGCCGCCGAGAAGAACGCCGTGGCCAGCTGCGGAATGCCGACCGTGAACATGTGGTGCACCCACAGGCCGAAACTGATGAAACCGGTGGTCAGTACGCCCAGTACCACCCAGCGGTAGCCCACCAGCGGGCGCTGGCAAAACACCGGAATCAGCGTGGAAACGATGCCGGCGCCGGGCAGGAAGATGATGTACACCTCCGGGTGGCCGAACAGCCAGAACAGGTGCTGCCAGAGCACCGGGTCGCCGCCGCGGGCGACATCGAAGAACGGCATGCCTGCTGCGCGCTCCAGCTCCAGCAGGATGGAGCCGAGGATCAGTGGCGGGAAGCCGACCACGATCATCATCGCCATCACCAGGATGTACCACGCATACAGCGGCATCTTGTGCAGCGCCATGCCGTTGGTGCGGGTACGCAGTATCGACACCACCAGCTCGACACCGGCCGATACCGCGGAAATCTCGACGAAGGTGATTCCCAGCAGCCAGAAATCCGAGTTTACCCCCGGCGTATGGGCCGAGCTGGATAGTGGCGTGTACATGAACCAGCCGGCCTTGGGCGCGACGTCGAGAAAGATGCTCGACAGCAGGATCAGCCCGCCGAACAGGTAGCAGTAGTAGCCAAGGGCAGAAAGCCTCGGAAAGACCAGGTCGCGGGCGCCGATCATCTTCGGGATCAGGTAGACCGCCAGCCCCTCCATCATGGGTACCGCGAAGAGAAACATCATCACCGTGCCGTGCATGGTGAAGACCTGGTTGTAGACGTCCGGCTCCATCAGCTCATAGCCGGGCAGGGCGAGCTGGGTACGGATCAGCATGGCCAGCAGGCCGCCCACCAGGAAGAAGAACGCGCCGGTCACCAGAAAGCGCAGGCCGATGCTGGTGTGATTGACGATCGTCAGCGCACGCCAGCCGCGCGGGTTGCCCCACACCTCGTCGAACTGATCGTGGAGCTGGTCGAGATCGGCGGCGCCGTTGTTCTGAGTCGGTGTCATGGAGCGAGGGTCTCCAGCCAGTCGGCAAGCTGGCCGAGGGTTTCTTCGGGGATGTCGTCGTGTCGGGGCATGGCAATGCCGTGTTTCAGGCTCTGGTGATCGCTCAACCAGCGGCGCAGGCCTTCGCTGTCATTGGCTATGACGCCGGCACCCAGGGTTGGGCGGGTGGCCAGATCGCTCAGATCGGGGGCGCGATCGCCATCGCTGACCCCGGCCACGCGGTGGCATTGCCCGCAGCGCTCGTCGAACACCCGGCCGGCATCACCGCTGGGGGGTTGGTGTGCCAGCTCCCTGCGTGCCTCGACCCAGCCGGCGAACGCGTCGGGTTCGAGCGCCTCGACATGGAGAATCATGTGTGCGTGCTGGCTGCCGCAGAATTCCGAGCATTGCCCGCGAAACACGCCGGTCTGGGACGCTTGCAGGCGCAGGGTGTTGGTCCGCCCCGGTACCATGTCCAGCTTGCCGCCCAGGCGCGGCACCCAGAACGAGTGGATCACGTCGGCGCTGGTCACCTCGACGTCCACTGGCCGATCCACCGGCAGGATGAACTGGTTGGCTGTCACCACGCCGCTGTCCGGATAGCGCACCTCCCACCACCATTGATGCCCTACGACCTGGATGCGCAGCGGTTGCTCGCCCTCGACAGGCAGCGGCAGCATGCTGCGCCCGGTGGGAATGCCGAAGGCCAGAAGGGCGATGATGCTGACCGTGGGCAGGATCAGGCCGCCACCGATGATCCAGCGCCGGTTGATCCGCAGGGCCTGCTCAGCGCTATAGGTCTGCGGGCGCCGCAGCATGGCGTAGATCCACAGCGCGCTCACCACCAGCAGTACCAGCACGGAAAAACCGAACATGGCCCACCAGACATTGGCGACGTCGCGGGCCATCGGCCCGGCGGGCGACAGAGCCGACTGCGGCCCGTCGCATGCGGTCAGCAAAGGAACTGCCAGCGCCAGCGTGGTCCATTTGAAAGGGTTGCCGCCTCGTTCCGATGACCGGGCGGCCCGTTTCACTACAGTGCCTGGGAGGGCCGGATGGCCACAGAACGCGAGTCGATCAACAGTAATGCCGCCATTGCCGGCCATCCGCTGCATCCTATGATGATTCATTTCCCCGTCGCCGCGCTGATCGGCCTGGTGCCGGCGGACCTGGCCTATTTCTGGACGCTCGACGAGTTCTGGTGGCGAGCCGGCCTCTGGCTTTCGGGCGTGGGCGCCATCGGCGGCTGGATCGCCAGCATCGCCGGCGTCATCGATCTGCTCTCCGTCCAGCAGATTCGCCGCAAGATCACCGCATGGTGTCACGCCATTCTCGCTGTGATGATGCTTTCGCTGGCTTCGTTGAACTGGCTGTTGCGCTATCAGGGCATGGATCGTGGAGATGGCGATGCCATGTGGGGGCTCTATCTTTCGCTGCTGACTGCCGTGCTGATCTCGCTGGCGGCGTTTCTCGGTGGGCGGTTGGTCTACGAACATGCTGTCGGCGTGGATCTCGACGGCCAGCAGGCGCCCTGAGCCGTCGCTGCGGCAGGCAGAATGTGATGGGGCGGGGCGGGCCGTGCAGTCGGTCATGCGAGGCTGTCGTTCCTTGAGTCAGAAGGGTTTGGCAAGCACCAGCCACAGGGTCAGGGCGATCAGTATCGGAACCAGCACACCCAGGGCCATGCACTGGTATGTGACGCCACGCTCCGGCTCGCGTTCGATGCGCAGGACCAGAACCCCGCACAGGGCATGACAGAGCGCCATGCCTGTCACCATCGTCAGCTTCATGATCAGCCAGCCGGCCAGCGTGCCGTCGCGCAGGAACAGCGCCGTGCCGGAGCCGATCGCCAGCAGCGCAGCGGGTGTGCTGATCAGGGTGAACGCCATGCGGGTGAGATGGGCATGGTCGCGGTAGAAGAGTTGATCGCTACGCTTGGTGCCCGCCGCGATCATTGCCGGCAGATAGAGCAGCGAGCCGCACCAGCAGAGCAGGGCGGCAAAGTGCAGCAGTTTGAGCAAGGGCATGCCGGTCTCCATCCTGCCTGAGGCGAATCAGAGGATGTGACAGTCCCGCTTGCGGGCAGTTCGTCAGTGCTGGCGAAGCGGCGGCAGATGCTGCCGCCGGTGCTCCGGTACCTGCTACGTTCAGTTCGACGCGTCGCGTTCAGGGCGCTCGAACAATTGCGTGCCGCAGCGGCTGCAGAACGCCGCATTGGGCTCGTGGGTGAGCTTGTCACAGGTCGGGCAGCTGTGGCGCAGGTTGTCCTGGCGCATCGCATTGGCGAGCTCGGCAGTGAAAATGCCAGTCGGTACGGCGATGATCGAATAACCGGTGATCATCACCACCGTCGCCAGCGCCTTGCCCAGCGGCGTATGTGGGACGATGTCGCCGAAACCGACGGTGGTCAGCGTGACCACCGCCCAGTAGATGCTCATCGGGATGCTGGTGAAGCCGTTGGAGGGCCCCTCGATCACGTACATCAGCGTGCCGTAGACGATGAGCAGCGTAGTGACGCTGAGCAGAAAGACGATGATCTTCTGCCGGCTACCCTGCAGTGCCACCAGCAGGAAGTTCGCCTGGCTCAGGTAGGGCGTCAGCTTGAGCACGCGGAATATTCGCAGCATGCGGATGATGCGCACCACCAGCAGATACTGCGCATCCGGCAACAGCAGGGCGATGAAAGCCGGCAGCACCGATAGAAGATCGACCGCACCGTAGAAGCTGAAGATGTACTTGCGTGGCTCGGGATGCGTGTAGATGCGTACCAGATATTCCACGGCGAAGATCGCCGTAAACGCCCACTCCAGATTTGTCAGCAGCTCGCCGTGGCGCTCATTGAACGCGGCGATGCTGTCGAACATCACCACCACCAGGCTGGCCAGGATGATGACCAGGAGCCAGGTGTCGAAGCGCTTGCCCGCCGGGGTATTGGTGAAAAAGATGATGACGTATAGCCGTTCGCGCCAGCTCATCGCCTTCAGGGAATCGTTATCCATTCGCGGTGGTCTCTCGCATGGGGGCAGCCAAAGCGGCTCATTAAAGCATTGCTGCCGTCCGCCTGCATGCCGTGCCGCTGCGCTGGCCGCATGCCGTTGGTAACGTCACTTTGCCTGAATCACGGTTAGCGCATAGTCTGAACACAGGCGCAGCCAGCAGTTGGAGAGTGCAATGCCCGATTCCCAGTTGGTCGACCCATTCGGCCGGCGCATTACCTACCTGAGATTGTCGGTAACCGACCGCTGTGATTTTCGCTGTACCTACTGCATGAGCGAGGACATGGTCTTCGCTCCGCGTGCACAGATTCTTACCCTCGAAGAGCTGTATGCCGTGGCCGACGCGTTCATTGGCCTCGGTGTCAAACGCATTCGCGTTACAGGTGGCGAGCCGCTGGTGCGCAAGGGCCTGACTGGATTGCTGGCGCGGCTCGGCGCGCGCAGCGAGCTGGAAGATCTGGCTATCACTACCAATGGCTCGCAGTTGCCGAGCCTGGCTGCATCGCTGCGTGAAGCCGGCGTCAAACGGCTCAATATCAGTCTCGACTCGCTCAAGCGCGACCGTTTCGCCGAACTGACCCGCCGTGACCGGCTCGATCAGGTACTTGAAGGCATCGAGTCTGCGCGCCGCGCGGGCTTCAAGCGGATCAAGCTCAACAGCGTGGTGCAGAAGGGGCGCAACGACGACGAGATTCTCGATCTGGTGGATTTCGCCATCGAGCGCGGGCTGGACATCAGCTTCATCGAAGAGATGCCGCTGGGCAGCGTGTCCAGTCATCAGCGCCAGATCACCTTCTGCTCCAGCGACGAGGTGCGTGAGCGCATCGAGGCGCGCCATACGCTGGTGCGCAGCAGCCATGCCACGGGTGGCCCCTCGCGCTACTGGCAGGTGGCCGGCAGCGAGACGCAGATCGGCTTCATCTCCCCGCATAGCAACAACTTCTGCGGCAGCTGCAACCGTGTACGTGTGACCGCCGAGGGCAAGTTGGTGCTCTGCCTGGGTCACGAAGGCGCGCTGGATCTGAAAAGCCTGATGCGCCGTCATCCGGGCGACAGTGAACGCCTGCGCAATGCCTTGGTGGATGCGTTGCAGCTCAAACCGGAAAAGCATCACTTCCGTACCGATGAGCAGGTACAGGTGGTGCGCTTCATGAGCATGACCGGCGGTTGATCGCCCACGGCCGCCGAGCCACTGGTCGGTGTTTCATTTCTTCCGCATTTGCGTCGCCGTACTTACCGGTGCCGCTTCGCCTCGAGAGAGGCGTTTCTGTGCGCCGCCGCGCTGCGAGCCTGGCCGATCGGCGTGATAAACTCCGTGGCTTCTTGCCAGTACCCATTCGATGCCAGGATTTCCGATGTTCACGGCGACTCCGCTTGTTCGTCCCCATGCTGACTGCCAAGGATTGGCTGCATGCGCCTGAAGAGCATCAAACTCGCCGGCTTCAAATCCTTCGTCGATCCCACCACCGTCAGCTTCCCGAGCAACATGGCGGCAGTTGTCGGGCCGAACGGCTGCGGCAAATCCAATATCATCGATGCCGTGCGCTGGGTAATGGGCGAAAGTTCGGCGAAGAACCTGCGTGGCGAGTCGATGACCGACGTCATCTTCAACGGCTCGAATACGCGCAAGCCGGTAACCCAGGCCAGTATCGAGCTCATCTTCGATAACTCCGACGGTACGCTGACCGGCGAGTACGCTGCCTTCGCCGAGATATCCATCCGCCGCCGCGTAACCCGTGATTCGCAGAACACCTACTTCCTCAACGGGGTGAAGTGCCGCCGCCGCGACATCACCGACATCTTCCTCGGCACCGGCCTCGGACCGCGCAGCTACTCGATCATCGAGCAGGGGATGATCTCCAAGCTGATCGAGGCCAAACCCGAAGACCTGCGCAACTTCATCGAGGAAGCCGCCGGCATCTCCAAGTACAAGGAGCGCCGGCGCGAAACCGAGAACCGCATTCGGCGCACCCACGAGAACCTGGCGCGCCTGACCGATTTGCGCGAAGAGCTGGAGCGTCAGCTCGAACGCCTGCACCGTCAGGCGCAGTCGGCGGAGAAGTATCAGGAGTACAAGGCCGAGGAGCGCCAGCTCAAAGCGCAGCTTTCGGCATTGCGCTGGCAGGCACTGAACGAGCAGGTCGGCCAGCGCGAGCAGGTCATCGGCGATCAGGAGGTCGCTTTCGAGGCGTTGGTGGCCGAGCAGCGCAGCGCCGACGCGAGCATCGAGCGCCTGCGTGACGGCCACCACGAGCTGTCCGAGCGTTTCAACCAGGTGCAGGGCCGCTTCTATTCGGTCGGCGGCGACATCGCGCGCGTCGAGCAGAGCATCCAGCATGGCCAGCAGCGCCTGCGCCAGTTGCAGGACGATCTGCGCGAGGCGGAACAGGCGCGTCTGGAAACCGAATCGCACCTTGGCCACGATCGCACTCTGCTGGCCACCCTCGGCGAGGAACTGGCGATGCTCGAGCCCGAGCAGGAGCTCTCCGGCGCCGCTGCCGAAGAGTCCGCGGCCCGGCTGGAAGAGGCCGAAGCGGCCATGCAGGCCTGGCAGGAACAGTGGGAGCGCTTCAACCAGCACAGCGCCGAGCCGCGCCGCGCGGCGGAAGTGCAGCAGTCGCGCATCCAGCAGCTGGAGCAGAGCCTGGAACGCCTCGCCGAACGCCAGCGCCGCCTGGACGAGGAGCGTGCGCTGCTGGCTGCCGATCCCGAAGACGTCGCGATCCTTGAGCTTGGTGAGCAGCTCGCAGCCAGCGAACTCGATCTCGAGGCGCTCGCTGCGGCTGGCGAAGGACTCAATGAGCGTCTGGAACAGCTGCGCGAAGAGCTGCAGCAGGCGAACCAAACCCAGCAGCAGATGCAGGGCGAGCTACAGCGACTGAATGGCCGCATCGCTTCACTGGAAGCCTTGCAGCAGGCCGCGATGGATCCGGGGAAGGGCGTCGCCGAATGGCTGCGTGAGCAATGTCTGGCGGACCGTCCGCGCCTTGTCGAGGGTTTGCGCGTCGAGCCCGGCTGGGAATTGGCCGTGGAGACCGTGCTGGGCGGCGACTTGAATGCGGTATTGCTGGATGAGTTCGCGGCAATCGATCTTGCTGGGTTCGAGCAGGGCGATCTACGCCTGGTCAGCCCGCGCCAGGGCGATGTGAACCGCCCTGGCAGTCTGCTTGCGCTGGTCGAGTCAGCACTCGATCTTTCGCCCTGGCTGGGGCGTGTGCGTCCTGTCGAGTCGCTGGAGCAGGCGCTGGCCGCACGCGCAGCGCTCGGCGAAGACGAAAGCGTGATCAGTCGTGATGGCTATTGGGTCGGCCAGCATTTCCTGCGGGTGCACCGTGCCAGTCAAGCGGAATCGGGTGTGCTTGCACGCGGGCAGGAACTGGAGCGGCTACTGGCCGAGCGCGACGAACGCGAAGCAGCCTTGGCAGTGATTGAAGAGCGCATTTCCGAATTGCGCGCAGCCCAGTCCCGCCTGGAAGAGGAGCGCGAACAACAGCGCCGGCGACAGCAGGAAGAGGCTCGGACACACGGTGACCTCAAAGCCCAGCTGTCTGCCGGGCAAGCACGGCTGGAGCAACTTGGACTGCGCCGCCAGCGCCTCGACGAAGAGCTTGCCGAACAGCAGGACCGGCGCGAGATCGAGACCGAGCAGTTGGGCGAGGCGCGCCTGCAGCTACAGGACGCGCTGGATGCGATGGCTCATGACGCCGAGCAGCGCGAGACGCTGCTGGCCAGTCGTGACGGTATCCGCGAACGTCTGGACCGTATCCGTCAGGATGCGCGTCAGCAGAAGGATCATGCGCACCAGTTGGCGCTGCGAGTCGGCTCGCTCAAGGCGCAGCATGAGTCTACGCGCCAGGCGCTGGAGCGGTTGGAACAGCAGTTCGAACGTGCCATCGAGCGCCGGGAGCAGCTAACGCTGAACCTGGAAGAGGGGGAGGCGCCGCTCGAGGAGCTGCGCATGAAGCTTGAGCAATTGCTGGAACGGCGGATGGGCGTCGAAGAGGAACTCAAGCATGCCCGCCTCGCGCTGGAAGATGCTGATCGCGAGTTACGCGATGCCGAAAAGCGACGCACGCAGGCCGAGCAGCAGGCGCAGCTGCTGCGCGGTCAGCTGGAGCAGCAGCGACTGGACTGGCAGGGCCTGAGCGTCCGGCGCAAGGCGCTGCAGGATCAGCTTCACGAGGATGGCTACGACCTGCACGGCGTACTGGGCACGCTCCCGGCCGAGGCCAGCGAGCAAGGTTGGGAAGCGGAGCTGGAGCGCCTTGGCCAGCGTATTCAGCGCCTCGGGCCGATCAACCTGGCCGCGATCGACGAATACCAGCAGCAATCGGAGCGCAAGCGCTATCTCGATGCCCAGAACGATGACCTTGTCGAGGCACTGGATACGCTGGAAAACGTTATCCGCAAGATCGACCGCGAAACCCGTAATCGTTTCAAGGAAACCTTCGATCAGATCAACAGCGGCCTGCAGGCGCTTTTCCCGAAAGTCTTCGGTGGTGGCAACGCTTATCTGGAACTTACCGGGGAAGATTTACTCGATACCGGGGTGGCGATCATGGCAAGGCCGCCCGGAAAGAAGAACAGCACGATCCACCTGCTTTCCGGAGGAGAAAAGGCGTTGACGGCGCTGGCATTGGTATTTGCCATCTTCCAGCTTAATCCGGCGCCTTTCTGCATGCTCGATGAAGTTGATGCGCCATTGGACGATGCGAACGTCGGTCGTTATGCGCGGCTGGTAAAGGAAATGTCGGAGAAAGTGCAGTTCATCTATATCACTCACAACAAGATCGCCATGGAAATGGCCGATCAGTTGATGGGTGTAACCATGCATGAACCGGGTTGCTCGAGGCTGGTGGCTGTCGACGTCGAACAGGCCGTCGCCCTAGCTGAAGCCTAGGATTAAGCCGCGTGTTTGAGCGTTTTTGATACAAGGAAGGCCATAAAAAGAGAACTACCGCACGGTGCAAAGTTACCGTTCGTCGTGCTAGCTTAGAGCACAATTTTTACGATGCGCTTGCAGCGGCTCCATGTGGCCGTTTGTTGCGTCTTTATCATCGAATTCAGAGGTTAATGCATTAATGGATATCGGTCTGCGCGAGTGGCTGATCGTCATCGGCATCATTGTCATCGCCGGCATTCTGTTCGACGGCTGGCGACGCATGCGTGGTGGCAAGGGCAAGCTGAAGTTCAAGCTGGACCGTAGCCTCTCCAATCTTCCCGATGCCGACGATTCTCCTGAAGTACTGGGCCCCGCACGCGTGGTGAATCGCGATCACGAACCTTCCCTCGATGAAGGCGACATGCCTGCCGTGAGCACTCGCGAGTCCGGCAAGAAGCGCCGGCAGGACGAACCTTTCCAAGGCGATCTTCAGCTCAATACCGACGAACCCGTGCCAACGCTGCTTGATCCTGTCGTGGGTGACGATGAAGACGAGAAAGAGCAGTCGCAGAAAGAGCTGGCGCCTGTCGAGGAAGTGCTCGTCATCAACGTGATTTGCCGCGACCCTCAGGGTTTCCGCGGCCCTGCGCTGTTGCAGAACATTCTCGAAAGCGGTCTGCGCTTCGGTGAGATGGATATCTTCCACCGGCACGAGAGCATGGCCGGCAACGGCGAGGTGTTGTTCTCCATGGCCAATGCGGTCAAGCCCGGCACCTTCGACCTGGACGACATCGATCACTTCACCACCCCGGCCGTCAGCTTCTTCCTCGGTCTGCCAGGCCCGCGCCATCCCAAGCAGGCCTTTGATGTCATGGTCGCTGCCGCGCGCAAGCTCTCCCAGGAGCTTAACGGCGAGCTGAAGGACGATCAGCGCAGCGTGCTGACCGCTCAGACCATCGAGCACTACCGCCAGCGCATCGTCGAGTTCGAGCGCCGGCAGATGACCATCAAGCAGCGCTGATAATCCACCGCACCGGGCCTCGCGCCCGGTGTTGCGTTTGCTGGGCAGACGCCCCCCATTTGCTCTACCGGCTTGATGCGCAGAGTGCTGTTGGGAGCAGCCCACCAGCACCACACCTCAGTGACGTCGTCCCGTTACGCTATCTGTCCAGTCCGAACCAATCAGCTCCCTCCGCAGGCCTGCCTTCGGCTTCGCATTCGGCTAGAATCCGACGCCTTTCCTATCAACCAAGGCGCGCTGATGCGGTCTGAGTCAGCACAGCCCCAGTCACGGCTTCGTCCTATGCCTTCTGCCCAAACCGCCGCCGAGCGCATCGCCGAACTGCGCAGCGAAATCGATGCCCACAACTACCGCTACTACGTGCTCGACGAACCCAGCGTTCCCGATGCGGAGTACGACCGCCTGTTCAACGAACTCAAGGCGCTCGAGGCGGAGCACCCGGAGCTGGTGACACCCGAGTCGCCGACCCAGCGGGTCGGCGGTGCGGCGCTGGCGGCGTTCGGTCAGGTACGTCATGAAGTGCCTATGCTGAGCCTGGGTAATGCCTTCGAGGAGCAGGACCTGCTCGATTTCGACCGCCGCGTGCGCGAAGGCCTGGATCTGCCGGCAGGCGACCTGTTCGGAGATGGCGCGGTTGTCGAGTACAGCTGCGAACCCAAGCTCGACGGTCTGGCGGTCAGTCTGCTCTACGAAAACGGCCATCTGGTGCGCGGTGCTACCCGCGGCGATGGCAGCACTGGCGAGGACATCAGCGCCAATGTGCGCACCGTTCGCAACATCCCACTCAAGCTGCATGGCAGCGGCTGGCCGGCGGTGCTCGAGGTGCGCGGCGAAATCTACATGCCCAAGGCCGGCTTCGAAGCGCTCAATGCGCGGCAGCTGGAAAGCGGCGGCAAGCCCTTCGCCAATCCCCGTAATGCCGCAGCCGGCAGCCTGCGCCAGCTGGATTCGAAGATCACGGCCAGCCGGCCGCTGGAACTGTGCGCTTACGGTGTTGGCCGCAGTGATGGTGAGCTGCCGAATACGCACATCGGGATTCTCGAAGCGCTGAAACGCTGGGGTCTGCCCATCAGTCGCGAACTGAAGCTGGCCAAGGGCGTTGCCGAATGCCGCGCCTATTACGACGCCATCGGTGCAAAGCGCGACGCGCTGCCTTACGAAATCGACGGTGTGGTGTTCAAGGTCAATGCCGTCGAGCAGCAGCGCGAACTGGGCTTCCGTGCACGCGAACCGCGCTGGGCCATCGCCCACAAGTTTCCCGCGCGGGAAGAGATCACCGAGCTGCTCGACGTGGAGTTCCAGGTTGGCCGTACTGGCGCCATCACCCCGGTCGCCCGGCTCAAGCCCGTGCAGGTTGCAGGCGTCACGGTGTCCAACGCAACCCTGCACAACATGGACGAAGTTGCACGTCTGGGCGTGATGATTGGCGATACGGTAATCGTGCGCCGCGCCGGTGACGTCATTCCGCAAATTCTCGGCGTGATCGCCGAGCGTCGCCCCACCGATGCCCGCGCTGTGCATGTGCCAGAGCAGTGCCCGGTGTGCGGTTCTGCCGTGGAGCGCACCCAGCTGATCAAGCGCAGCAAGGGGCGTGAATCGGTCAGCGAAGGTTCGATCTACCGCTGTGTGGGGCGCCTGGCCTGTCAGGCGCAGCTGAAGCAGGCGATCATTCATTTCGTTTCGCGTCGGGCGATGGATATCGATGGGCTGGGCGACAAGATCGTCGAGCAGCTGGTCGACAAGGGGCTGGTCCGTTCTCCGGCGGATCTCTACTGCCTGACCCACGAGCAGGTGATTGAGCTGGAAGGTTTCGCCGAGATATCCACGCGTAACCTGCTCAATGCCATCGGTGCCAGTCGCAAGCCGAGCCTCGCGCGATTCGTCTATGCGCTCGGCATCCCGGACGTCGGCGAGGAAACCGCCAAATTGCTGGCACGCGCGCTGGGTTCCCTGGAGCGAATCGGCCGGGCACTGCCTGACGTGCTCGTTTACCTGCCCGATGTGGGGCTCGAAGTTGCCCATGAAATCCACAGCTTCTTCGAGGACGAACACAACCGCGCGGTCATCGCGCTGCTGCGTGAGCGTGGCGTCGAGCCGCAGGAGGAGGGCGACGTGCATCCGGAATTCGCAGCCTGCGCGACACTGCCCGATCTGCTCGACCGGCTCAACATTCCCCATATCGCCCGCACCGGCGCCCAGCGGCTGGCAGAGCGTTTCGGCACGCTCGAGGCAATCATCGCCGCCGACTGGCTCGACCTGCGTCAGGTAGAGCGCCTTACCGAAAAGGCCGCACGCTCCCTGCGCGACTACTTCGACAAACCCGAGAACGCTGAGCGCGCCCGCGCTATCGAAACCCAGTTGCGGGAGTTCGGCATGCATTGGGAAAGCGAGCGGAAAGCCGCCGAAGGCCTGCCGCTGGCCGGCCAGACGTGGGTGCTGACCGGCACGCTGGAAACCATGAGCCGTGATGAGGGCAAGACGCGGCTGGAGGCGCTGGGGGCAAAGGTCGCAGGGTCGGTATCCGCAAAAACCACCTGCGTGGTGGCAGGCCCCGGCGCCGGCTCGAAGCTCACCAAAGCCAACGAGCTCGGCGTGGCGGTGCTCGACGAAGCGCAGTTCCTCGAGCGCCTCGCACAGCTTGGTTCGGTAGACACATAGCGCATCAGCAACGGTTCACCCCAGCGAGCCAAACCTGCTCCCGAATGTTTCACCGAACCCGTGGGGGCGGCCTTGGCCGCTGAAGCGCTTATCCAACGTGCAACAGCACACAGCGATTTCCCTTCGCCACTACCTTGGGGAACAGCTTCAGCCATCCCCCTAAAGTTTTCCCCGTTGCGCCCGAAAAGCTGGTCAAGCAAGTCCGCAGTATGGATGCGCTGGCGTAGTGGTGGTGCGGTACCGGGGGCGCGAAAAAGTTCGAATCTGCCCTAAAGCCAACCCAAACGGCGCCGATAAGCTAATCGAATGCGAACTCAATGGGTGCCTGGGCACAAGCCGGCCCGGAGTCGCAAGCTCAGGCAACCAAAGTAACTAGCGCCCTTGGAGGCAAATACCATGGCTCTTACCGTCAATACCAACGTTGCGTCCCTGAACACTCAGCGGAACCTCAACACCTCTTCCCGTGCGCTGGATACTTCGCTGCAGCGTCTCTCCACTGGTTCGCGTATCAACTCCGCCAAGGACGATGCCGCCGGTCTGCAGATATCCAACCGCTTGACCAGCCAAATCAATGGTCTGAATGTCGCCGCGCGTAACGCCAACGATGGCATCTCCATGGCGCAGGTCACCGAGGGCGCGCTGCAGCAATCGACCAACATCCTGCAGCGTATGCGTGAGCTGTCATTGCAGTCTGCCAATGGTAGCAACAGTGCTGAAGACCGTGCGTCACTGCAACTAGAAGTCGTTCAGCTTCAGGAAGAACTGACTCGCATCGCTGAGACCACCAGCTTCGGTACCCAGAAGCTGCTAGATGGCAGCCTTGGCTCGGTCGACTTCCAGGTCGGGGCCAACGCGAACGAGGTCATCAGTGTTGATTTCGGCGATGACGCGTTCGACGCTGCTGGTCTGGGTGTAGATGCTGTCGATATTTCCGATGTGGACGGTTCTCAGGATGCTATTGCTGCCATCGATGCTGCATTACAACAGATCGACGACCAGCGTTCGGCGCTCGGTGCGGTGCAGAACCGCTTCGAGAACACCATTTCGAACCTGCAGAACATCGCTGAGAACGTATCGGCGTCGCGCGGCCGTATCCAGGATACGGATTTCGCCGCCGAAACTGCCAATCTGAGCAAGAATCAGGTGCTGCAGCAGGCCGGTACTGCCATCCTGGCCCAAGCCAACCAGCTGCCCCAGGCTGTTCTCAGCCTTCTGCGTTAAGCTGAAAGGCGAGTCGTTTGGACTTCGGGGGGTAGTGCTTAGGCGCTACCCCCGTTTTTCCATGTGAGGGGTGATTCATGGAATTCAACGCGATCAAGAGCGAGGGCCTAAGCGGGATCGTCCGAGCTAGCATTAGCGATAGCTCTCGGCAACCCGAGCGTACCCGAACCTCCGACGGGGCAGTTGAAGTGCTGGCGTTGCCCTCTGTGGCGCAGGATTCATTGCGCAAGCCGTTAGAGGCCGCAATGTCTGGCATCCAGGAATTCGCGCATAGCTTACAGCGCAACTTGAGTTTCGCGCTGGACGAGTCCAGCGGCAAAATGGTGGTTAAGGTGACCGATGGAGAGTCCGGAGAAGTCATTCGGCAAATTCCTTCGGAAGAGGCGTTGCGTCTGGCGGATACGCTAGACGAAATGCGTAGCCTGCTGTTCAAGGCAGAGGCTTGAGCGGCACGATTCTTGATTAAACTCGAATCCGGATGGATTAAGCGTCAAGCACATGGCGAGGTGATCAGGTATGGCAGGTGTAAGCGGTATCGGCTCCGGCCTAGATATAAACGGTATCGTGACGGCCTTGGTCAATGCCGAGAAGGCACCAAAGGAGGCTCAGCTTGCCCGTCTGCAGACCGCATCGACCACCAAGCTCTCCGCACTGGGCCAGTTAAAGTCGGTTCTAGGTGGTTTCCAGGCGGCGCTTAAGAATCTAAATAAATCCAGTTTGTTCGAGAGTCGTGTGGCCGTGTCTTCCAACCCCGCCGCCGTCACTGCAACGGCCGGTAAGACCGCGCCGAATGGTACTTTCAGCCTCACGGTCAGCCAGTTGGCTAGTGGAAGCAAGGTGGCCAGCGCCGCCTTGAACCGCACCTACACAACGGGCGGGGCTGGCACTCTGATGGTCAAGGTCGGTTCGGCTGATCCCGGCATTGAAGTGTCCATCCCGGTTGGGGCTAGCCTGACTCAGGTACGTGATACGCTCAATGTTGCGCTCAAGGACAGTGGTGTCAGCGCCAACCTGGTGGCTAACCCAAGTGACGGCGCCACCCGGCTGGTGCTGTCCTCCAGCAATACCGGTGTCGGCAAGGATATCGAGGTGATTTCGTCGGATGCGGGACTTTCTGATCTCACCATCGGTGCCGGTTCGCCGGGCAGCATGGTGCTGGAGGCCGCGGCCAACGCTAAGTTCAGCATCGACGGATTAGCCCTGGAAAGTGACAGCAATGAGGTTGGCGGTGCTATTAATGGTGTAACGTTCAAACTGCTGGTCGCCGATCCTGAGAAAGCTTTAACCGTATCGGTCGGCCAGGATCGCGAAGGCGTCATTGAGACCATCAAAGCCTTCGTCGAGGCTTACAACAAGCTGATCACTACTAGCAACAGTCTGACCAGGGTGACCTCTACCGGCGAAGGCAGTGCACCAACTACTGGTGGGCTTGTTGGTGATGCCACCATGCGGTCGTTGTTGGGGGCTGTGCGCAACGAGCTGGTTAATCCAGCTGTTCAGGATGGGGTGCGGATATTGGCCGACCTTGGTATCGGTACAGCGAAGAACGGTACGCTTTCGATCGACGAGGGTAAGCTGAACAAAACTTTAACAGACAATTTTGATTCAGTTGCCGCGTTCTTCACTGGTGACAGCGGGCTTATGAATCGTCTTAATCAGCGGATTGACGGGTATATTCAGACTGGTGGCGTTATTGAACAGCGCATGAAAGGGCTTGAGACGATTGTCAGGGGTATTTCTGATCAGAAAGAAACCTTGGCTAGGCGTATAGATCAACTGCAGGCCCGTCTTTTTGCTAAGTTCAATACTATGGACGCTCTGGTGGGGCAGTTGTCTCAAACAAGTGAGCGGTTAGGGCAGGCTCTTTCAAGTCTTCCTGGTCTTGTGAAAAAAGATTGATTCGATTCGTCCTCACCTATCCTGCTCACTTTGGTCTGCTCGGGGTGAGGGTGGGTTATGCCTAGCAGGGGGCTGCCTCAGAATATGCGGGGTTTTCAGGGCTCCTTCAGCCGTGATGCGGCAGGCTCGCTGATACGCTGCTTTGTCATGTAGCAGATACGCTCGGCATCGCGAGATGGCTGTTGTCCATCCCGGCCACAAGTGGAGTGCTGCTGTACTCGGTCGGTACTGCCAATACTGCGCTGGTGTTTGCCGAAACGTTGCTTTTATGGCATAGCATGTGCCCAGCCGGTCGACGTTGGGCAATCACTCGGATGGAATTTGAATGCCGAAAAAGCGAACATGGGTTCTAGCTGCCTGTCGATCAGCGCCGGGAAAGACAAAGCCGCCTTTATGGCGGTTTTTTGTTTGCCTCGCTCGCTCAAGTCCCGTCAACTTCGACCGATAACTAAAGCATGTACTTGATGTGGCGGGGCTAATCCAAATGTACGCAATGTCGGCAATGAAGCAGTATCAGCAGGTAGGTGTTCAGGCCCAAGTAAACGACGCCGACCCGCACCGGTTGATTCAGATGCTGATGCAGGGCGGGCTGGATCGTATCGCTCAGGCCAAGGGCGCGATGGAGCGCAGCGCCTATGCGGAGAAAGGCCTGCTGATCGGAAAGGCGGTCGGGATTATCGGTGGTCTGCGTGACGCTCTGGACAAGGGCGTCGGCGGTGAGCTGGCAGAGAACCTAGATCGCCTATACGAATACATGACGATGCGCCTATTCGAAGCGAGCCGCCAGAACGATATCGAGAAGCTCAACGAAGTAGGCAGGTTGCTCGGCGAGATAAAACTCGCCTGGGATCAGATTGCTCCGAAGGACTGATCTATCATGTTTCCACTTCAGGCGCATAGCGCGTTTAGCGACGCTGATCGATCTGGAGAGTATATGAACTCGAAAACGCGACTCTTTGCCGACCTCACGGAGCGTTTGCGCAACGCGCTAGCCAAGGATGACTGGGAAGCGATCGCCGCTCTGGATGACGACTGCAGCGCTCTGATTGCGACTTTACAGGATGAAGATGCAGCGGACGCCGAGCTGCGTGAAGCGATTGAGGCGATGGCCGAGGTATACGCCAAGCTTCAAGCGGCGGGACGCTCGGAGCGCGAACGGCTAGCACTGGAGCTCACCAAGCTGAGCCAGAGCAAGCAGGTAACGCAGGCCTATACGTCGTTGGGCTGATGCTTGGCGGCGTCGGCTGTGCTGCTTTTCATGATGTCCAGTCGTTGGGCTGCGACGCTCAGCCCTCAACAGTCCTCTTGCGGAAGGTGGATGGCGCAACGTTCATCCACCTCGCCTGCGCGTCAGGCAATGCTCGTTTCGTCTCAGCGATACTCGCAAAGATAAGCCGTATCCACCTTGACCTTCAGCTGAAACTTGCTGTTCGCCGGCACGGTAAACTGGCTGCCGCTTGCGAAGGTTTCCCAGGCACCGGCACCCGGCAGTTTCACGTCCAGGCTGCCTGCTACTACGTGCATGACTTCCAGTTGCGCAGTGCCGAACTCATATTCGCCCGGGGCCATCACGCCGATGGTGGCCGGGCCTTCCGTCATTTCGAACGCGATGGATTTGACAGTGCCGTCGAAGTACTCGTTGACCTTGAACATTTGGTTTCCTTTGTGGGTTGGAAAGAGGGGCGCCAGTATGCCCAAGCGCCTGGGTTGGCGTCACTTGGCAGATGCTAGCTACGAAAGATGAAGTAGACAGCGCCGACCAGGCACAATCCCGCCCAAAGATAATCGAGCTTCAACGGCTGCTGCATATACAGCACGCTGAACGGAACGAACACCATGAGGGTGATCACTTCCTGCATGATCTTCAGCTGGCCTATCGAGAGTTCCGTGTAGCCGATGCGGTTTGCCGGCACCATCAGCATGTACTCGAAGAATGCGATGCCCCAGCTGATCAGGGCGGCGATGGCCCAGGGCTTGCCGTTCAGGCTCTTCAAGTGGCCGTACCAGGCGAAGGTCATGAACAGGTTGGAGCAGCAGAGCAGGGCGGCGGTTTGCAACCAGACTGGCATGATGCGGGTGGGCTCGAAATAGCGACGCGCTAGCGTATTTCCAGATGCAGTCGTCTGCAATGGCGCATCTGGTGTCTTTTTTTAAGCCGGATTATTATCGCGCCCGTTTTTCCACTGAGTGGCAGTTTATGAATTGTCGCCCTGGTTGCGGTGCTTGCTGTATCGCGCCCTCCATTAGCTCCCCGATACCTGGCATGCCTCATGGCAAGCGCGCAGGGGAGCGCTGTGTTCAGTTAAGCGATGACTTTCTCTGTTTGCTGTTTGGCGATCCGCGACGGCCTGCCGTCTGCTCCGCTTTTTCGGCTGACCCTGTTTGCTGTGGTGAAAGCAGAGAGGATGCGATTCAGTTGCTGGGTTGGCTTGAGCAAGCAACTGCGTAGGCAAGTCTGCGTTTGTTAACTGTCGGTCTCGGTCAATCGGGTCGCCGCCATTCCAGAATTGCGTATTCTAGTGCTCGTCGGATTGAGGGGCTGCCGGCTGCGCCGGTATGTTGGCTGAGGATGCTCATTGACGTTCGGCCGGAGGGGTTGATTGGTCTCGATGGCGACGGATCGTCTGTGCCGGCCTCTAGCAAATCGAGTGGCACGGCTGGGCGAGGCAATAAAAAAAGGCTGCCCAGAGGCAGCCTTTTCTGTACGCGGGCTTGTCGCTTAACGCGGCAGGTCGCGCTTGGTGTGGCCGGTGTACAGCTGACGCGGGCGACCGATCTTCTGGCCGGAGGCGATCATTTCCTTCCAGTGGGAGATCCAGCCGACAGTACGCGCTAGGGCGAAGATGACGGTGAACATGCTGGTCGGAATGCCGATGGCCTTGAGGATGATACCCGAGTAGAAGTCCACGTTCGGGTACAGGTTGCGCTCGGCGAAGTACGGATCGTTGAGGGCAATCTCTTCGAGCTTCATGGCCAGATCCAGTTGCGGATCGTTGATGCCCAGCTCGCCCAGAACCTCGTCGCAGGTCTGCTTCATGACCTTGGCGCGTGGATCGAAGTTCTTGTAAACGCGATGGCCGAAGCCCATCAGCTTGAACGGGTCGTTCTTGTCCTTGGCCTTGGCCAGGAACTTCTCGACGTTCGACACGTCGCCGATCTCGTCCAGCATGGTGAGCACGGCTTCGTTCGCACCACCGTGAGCCGGTCCCCACAGGGCGGCGATGCCGGCTGCGATACAGGCGAACGGGTTGGCACCGGTGGAGCCGGCCAGGCGCACGGTGGAGGTGGAAGCGTTTTGCTCGTGGTCGGCGTGCAGGATGAAGATGCGATCCATTGCCTTGGCCAACACCGGGCTGATCGGTTTGATCTCGCACGGGGTGTTGAACATCATGTGCAGGAAGTTTTCCGAGTAGCTCAGGTCGTTGCGCGGGTACATCAGCGGCTGACCGATCGAGTACTTGTAAACCATTGCGGCAATGGTCGGCATCTTGGCGACCAGGCGCACCGCGGAAATTTCGCGATGGTGCGGGTCGTTGATGTCCAGGGAGTCGTGGTAGAAGGCGGAAAGCGCTCCGACCACACCGCACATGATGGCCATCGGGTGGGCGTCACGACGGAAGCCGTTAAGGAAGGACTTCAGCTGCTCGTGGACCATGGTGTGGTTCTTCACGGTGCTGACGAACTGCGCCTTCTGCTCGGCGGTCGGCAGCTCGCCATTCAGCAGCAGATAGCAGGTTTCCAGATAGTCAGACTTCTCTGCCAGCTGTTCGATGGGGTAGCCGCGATGCAGCAGGATGCCCTTGTCGCCATCGATATAGGTGATCTTGGACTCGCAAGAGGCGGTCGACATGAAGCCGGGATCGAAGGTGAAGTGACCCGTGGAGGTCAGGCTTCGTACATCTATTACGTCAGGCCCTACGGTACCGGTTAAAACGGGCAGTTCGACGGGGGCAGCGCCCTCGATGATCAACTGCGCTTTCTTGTCAGCCATGTATGGCCTCCTGTTTTGTGCTTGGAATCATCATGGCCCCCCACGCAGGGCCCGCATCACTATAGTGTGATAAATCGCAAAGTCAATTTGCGCGAACCCATGCCGTAGAGGGCTCTGCAGGGGGATGCGTACAGCTTGGGTGCACTGTTTACGGCATTTATATAGAGGCTGCTATCAGCCTTTAGTGGCACTTCACCACATTGTCATTAGTGACCTAACTGTTTATACTCGGAAACCGACCGGCAGGGGCCTTACAGGCGGTATTTCTGTAGGTTGTCACTCGTGGGTAGCGGGTACTGCTGCGTGCTCTTCCCAACAACTTTGCCCTGCGTTCTAGGGCTCTCAAGTGTGAAAAAAAGCCGTGAAAAGCCAACGACCTGTAAACCTAGATCTTAGGACAATAAAACTTCCCATCACTGCTTACACGTCGATTCTTCACCGTGTATCCGGTGTCATCCTGTTCGTCGGTATCGCCTTGTTGCTGCTCGCGCTCGATACCTCGCTGTCTTCCCCAGAAGGCTTCGAGGAGGTTCGTGCGTACCTGGGTAGCCCCTTGGCCAAGCTGGTGAGCTGGGCGCTGCTGTCCGCGCTGCTGTATCACCTGGTAGCCGGTGTGCGTCACCTGCTAATGGACACTGGTCATGGCGAGACGCTGGAAGGCGGCAAGCTGGGCGCGAAAATCGTAATCGCCGTTTCGGTGGTGCTGATCGTTCTGGCGGGGGTGTGGATATGGTAACCAATGTCACCAACTTTTCGCGTTCGGGCCTGTATGACTGGATGGCCCAGCGCGTTTCTGCAGTGGTTCTTGCGGCTTATTTTCTGTTTCTGCTTGGGTATCTGATCGCGAACCCGGGTCTGGAGTATGCCCAGTGGCACGAGTTGTTCTCGGCTAACTGGATGCGCATTTTCAGTCTGCTGGCGCTGGTCGCTCTGAGTGTGCACGCGTGGGTAGGTATGTGGACGATTTCCACTGACTACCTGACCAACATGGCGATCGGTAAGTGGGCTACCGGCGTTCGTTTCCTGTTCCAGGCGGTGTGTGGCATTGCCATGTTCACCTTCTTCGTCTGGGGTGTGCAGATTCTTTGGGGTATCTGATTCATGGCTAATATTCGTACGCTTTCCTTCGATGCCATCATTGTTGGTGGTGGTGGTGCCGGCATGCGCGCGGCACTGCAGTTGGCTCAGTCCGGCCACAAGACCGCTGTAGTCACCAAGGTGTTCCCGACTCGTTCGCATACTGTATCCGCTCAGGGCGGCATTACCTGCGCCATCGCTTCGGCTGATCCGAACGATGACTGGCGCTGGCACATGTACGATACCGTCAAGGGTTCCGACTACATCGGCGACCAGGATGCTATCGAATACATGTGTTCCGTTGGCCCAGAGGCTGTGTTCGAGCTCGAGCACATGGGCCTGCCGTTCTCTCGCACCGAGCAGGGTCGTATCTACCAGCGTCCGTTCGGTGGCCAGTCCAAGGACTTCGGCAAGGGTGGTCAGGCGGCTCGTACCTGTGCCGCGGCAGACCGTACCGGTCATGCTCTGCTGCATACCCTTTACCAAGGCAACCTGAAGAACAACACTGTGTTCCTCAACGAATGGTACGCGGTTGATCTGGTGAAGAATCAGGACGGCGCGGTTGTGGGTGTAATCGCGATCTGCATCGAAACCGGCGAAACCGTCTACATCCGCTCCAAAGCTACCGTTCTCGCTACCGGCGGTGCTGGTCGTATCTACGCATCGACTACCAACGCGCTGATCAACACCGGTGACGGTGTGGGCATGGCGCTGCGTGCTGGTGTGCCGGTTCAGGACATCGAGATGTGGCAATTCCACCCGACTGGTATTGCCGGCGCTGGCGTGCTGGTGACCGAGGGTTGCCGTGGTGAAGGTGGCTACCTGATCAACAAGCACGGCGAGCGCTTCATGGAGCGTTATGCTCCTAACGCGAAGGACCTGGCTGGCCGTGACGTCGTTGCGCGTTCGATGGTCAAGGAAATTCTGGCCGGCAATGGCTGTGGTCCGGATGGCGATCACGTAATGCTGAAGCTCGATCACCTTGGCGAAGAAGTGCTGCACAGCCGCCTGCCGGGTATCTGTGAGCTGTCGAAGACCTTCGCTCACGTCGATCCGGTCGTCGCCCCGGTTCCGGTCGTGCCGACCTGCCACTACATGATGGGCGGTATCGCTACCAACATTCATGGCCAGGCGATCACCCAGGACGCCAACGGCAACGATACGATCATCGACGGCCTGTTCGCTGTAGGCGAAGTGGCTTGCGTGTCCGTGCATGGTGCCAACCGTCTGGGCGGTAACTCGCTGCTGGACCTGGTGGTGTTCGGTCGTGCGGCTGGTCTGCACCTGGAAAAGGCGCTCAAGGAAGGTATCGAGCATCGTGGTGCCAGCGAAACCGACCTGGACGTCGCGCTGAGCCGCCTCGCCGGTCTCAACGAGCGTACCACTGGCGAAGATGTCGCTCCGCTGCGTAAAGAACTGCAGAACTGCATGCAGAACTACTTCGGTGTATTCCGTACCGGTGAATACATGCAGAAGGGCATCGCTCAGCTGGTCGATCTGCGTCAGCGTATCGCCAACGTCAAGATCTCCGACAAGAGCCAGGCGTTCAACACCGCGCGCATCGAGGCGCTCGAGCTGCAGAACCTGCTGGAAGTTGCCGAAGCTACTGCAATTGCCGCGGAGAACCGCAAGGAATCCCGTGGTGCGCATGCTCGCGAAGATTTCGAAGAGCGTGATGACGAGAACTGGCTGTGCCACACCCTGTACTTCCCGGGTGACAAGCGCGTTGCCAAGCGTGCCGTGAACTTCGCTCCGAAGACCGTTCCGGCATTCGAGCCCAAGGTTCGGACTTATTGAGGTCGCCGATATGTTGCAAGTGAGTGTTTATCGCTACAACCCCGATCAGGACGAAAAGCCGTTCATGCAGGATTTTCAGGTCAATACCGATGGTAAAGATCTGATGGTTCTTGACGTCTTGGCTCTGATCAAGGAACAGGATCAGGGTTTCTCCTATCGTCGCTCCTGCCGTGAAGGCGTGTGCGGTTCCGACGGGATGAACATCAACGGCAAGAACGGTCTGGCTTGCATCACGCCGTTGTCCGCCGTGGTCAAGAACAACAAGCTGGTCGTGCGTCCGTTGCCGGGTCTGCCGGTCATTCGTGACTTGGCCGTCGATATGAGCATCTTCTACAAGCAGTACGAGAAAGTGCGCCCGTATCTGATGAACGATACGCCGCCGCCTGCAATCGAACGACTGCAAAGCCCGGAAGATCGCGAGAAGCTGGATGGTCTTTACGAGTGCATTCTGTGCGCTTGCTGCTCGACCAGTTGCCCGTCCTTCTGGTGGAACCCGGACAAGTTCCTCGGTCCGGCCGCTTCGCTGCAGGCCTATCGCTTCCTGGCCGACAGCCGCGACACCGAAACCGAGAATCGTCTGGCTGGTTTGGATGATCCGTTCAGTGTGTTCCGTTGCCGCGGTATCATGAATTGCGTTGACGTTTGTCCGAAAGGATTGAACCCGACCAAGGCGATTGGTCACATACGCAACATGCTGCTGCAGAGCGGCACCTGATGACACCCCGGTCGAGAAAGGTTATGCGCTAGCCTGGAACGGCCGGATCGCTTTACCCGTTACGCCTGCGGCGCCGAAGTTGAAGCTCGGCGCCGTAGTTTTAGTAGGAATCCCAGCTCACAAAGCCGGGATTTCACTCTGAAAATTTGATGACCAGCAGGAGCATCCGGGTTGTGCCCGGGAACTATCTGCGCGGTCCGTAGTGGCTTTACCTGAGTCGCTGCTTCAGAACTTGGGAAGTCATGCTGCGGTTTCCACGCTGGTGGTGTCTCCTTATCGAAGGTGACCAGACATGCAAGAAAGCGTAATGCAGCGCATGTGGGACAGTGCCCACCTATCCGGTGGTAACGCTGCCTATGTGGAAGAGCTTTATGAGCTCTACCTGCACGATCCCAACGCTGTGCCCGAAGAGTGGCGCACTTATTTCCAGAAGTTGCCCTCCGGTGGCAGCGCTTCAGCCGATGTATCGCATTCGACGATTCGCGACCACTTCGTCCTGCTGGCCAAGAACCAGCGTCGTGCCCAGCCTGTTTCAGCAGGCACCGTCAGCACCGAGCACGAGAAGAAGCAGATCGAAGTCCTGCGCCTGATTCAGGCCTACCGAGTGCGCGGCCATCAGGCAGCACAGCTCGATCCGCTTGGCCTGCAGCAGCGCACCGCCCCCGCGGATCTCGCGATCAACAACTATGGCCTGACCGACGCTGATCTAGATACGGTGTTCCGAACCGGTGATCTTGCGATGGTCAACGGTCAGGCGACTCTGCGCGATATCGTTCAGGCGTTGCAAGAAACCTATTGCCGCACCATCGGCGCCGAGTACATGCATATCGTCGATTCCGAGCAGCGCAGCTGGTTTGTCCAGCGCTTGGAGAGTGTGCGTGGGCGTCCCGAGTTCTCGCCTGAGATCAAGAGCCATCTGCTCGAGCGCCTGACCGCGGCCGAAGGTCTGGAAAAGTACCTGGGCACCAAGTATCCGGGTACCAAGCGCTTCGGTCTGGAAGGTGGTGAAAGCCTGATTCCGCTGCTAGACGAGATCATCCAGCGTTCCGGTTCCTACGGCACCAAGGAAATCGTCATCGGCATGGCCCACCGTGGTCGTCTGAACGTGCTGGTCAACACCTTCGGCAAGAATCCGCGCGACCTTTTCGACGAGTTCGAAGGCAAGAAGGTCGAAGGCCTGAGTTCGGGTGACGTCAAGTATCACCAGGGCTTCTCCTCCAACGTGATGACTCCGGGTGGCGAAATTCACCTGGCCATGGCGTTCAACCCGTCCCACCTCGAAATCGTTTCTCCGGTGGTCGAGGGTTCGGTGCGGGCTCGTCAGGATCGTCGTTGTGATCCGGTCGGCGACAAGGTACTTCCGGTAACCATCCACGGTGATGCTGCTGTCGCCGGTCAGGGCGTGGTGATGGAAACCTTCCAGATGTCGCAGACTCGTGCGTACCGCACGGGTGGCACCATCCGTATCGTGGTCAACAACCAGGTCGGCTTCACCACCAACAAGCAGGAAGATGCTCGTTCTACCGAGTATGCGACCGATGTGGCGAAGATGATCCAGGCGCCGATCTTCCATGTGAACGCAGACGATCCCGAGGCGGTGCTGTTCGTCACCCAGCTCGCTGTCGACTATCGGATGCAGTTCAAGCGCGACATCGTCATCGACCTGATCTGCTACCGCCGTCGTGGTCACAACGAAGCGGATGAGCCGAGCGGCACCCAGCCGCTGATGTATCAGAAGATCGCCAAGCAGCGCACCACTCGTGAGCTGTATGCCGATTCGCTGATCCAGTCCAAAGTGCTGGACGACGAGCGTGTTCAGGCCAAGATCGATGAGTACCGCACGGCACTCGACAATGGGCTGCACGTAGTCAAGAGCCTGGTCAAAGAGCCGAACAAGGAGCTCTTCGTCGACTGGCGTCCGTATCTGGGCCATGCCTGGACCGCGCGTCATGACACCAGCTTCGATCTGAAAACCTTGCAGGATCTGTCCAACAAGCTGCTGCAGACGCCGGAAGGCTTCGTGGTGCAGCGTCAGGTCTCGAAGATCCTCGAAGATCGCCAGAAGATGGGCGCAGGCGCGCTGGCCATCAACTGGGGCTACGCGGAAGTCATGGCGTACGCCACGCTGCTGTTCGAAGGTCATCCGGTACGTATCTCAGGTCAGGACGTCGGCCGCGGCACCTTCTCGCATCGCCATGCTGCGCTGCATAACCAGAAGGATGGCAGTACCTACGTTCCGCTGCAGCACCTCTATGAAGGTCAGCCGCGTTTCGATCTGTACGACTCATTCCTCTCCGAGGAAGCGGTTCTGGCCTTCGAATACGGTTACGCCACCACCATGCCTAACGCGCTTGTCGTGTGGGAAGCGCAGTTCGGCGACTTCGCCAACGGCGCGCAGGTAGTGATCGACCAGTTCATCACCAGTGGTGAGCACAAGTGGGGTCGCCTGTGCGGCCTGACCATGCTCTTGCCGCATGGCTATGAAGGGCAGGGGCCTGAGCACTCGTCCGCGCGTCTGGAGCGCTATCTGCAGCTGTGCGCCGAGCACAACATTCAGGTGTGCGTGCCGACGACTCCGGCGCAGGTCTACCACATGCTGCGTCGCCAGGCGATTCGCCCGCTGCGCAAGCCGCTGGTTGCGCTGACGCCCAAGTCGCTGCTGCGCCACAAGCTGGCCACGTCGACGCTGGAAGAGCTGACTCAGGGCTCGTTCCAGACGGTGATTCCGGAGGTCGATCCGATCGATCCGGCCAAGGTCGAGCGCGTCATCATGTGCAGCGGCAAGGTTTACTATGACCTGCTGGACAAGCGTCGTGCCGAAGGCCGTGACGATATCGCCATCGTGCGTATCGAGCAGCTGTATCCGTTCCCCGAGGAAGACCTCGCCGAGGCGCTCGCGCCGTATCAGAACGTCAAGCACATCATCTGGTGTCAGGAAGAACCGATGAATCAGGGCGCCTGGTACTGCAGTCAGCACCACATGCGCCGCGTTGCGACTGCACACAAGAAGGAACTGTTCCTTCAGTATGCAGGTCGTGATGCATCGGCGGCACCGGCGGTCGGTTACGCCTCGATGCATGCCGAGCAGCAGGAAAAACTGCTGCAGGACGCGTTCACCGTTTAATCCATTCGTGCGAGAGGCCGCGAACGTTCGCGGCCTCGATGTAGAAACCGAATCAATAGGACCCCTGAATAATGGCTATCGAGATCAAAGCCCCTACATTCCCGGAATCGGTCGCCGACGGCACCGTTGCCACCTGGCACAAGCAGCCGGGCGACGCGGTTAAGCGTGATGAACTGATCGTCGACATCGAAACCGACAAGGTGGTCATGGAAGTGCTGGCCGAAACTGACGGCGTGCTGACCGAGATCGTCAAGAACGAGGGCGACACCGTGCTGAGCGGTGAGCTGCTCGGCAAGCTGGAAGCAGGCGCCGCTGCCGCTGCTGCTCCCGCTCAAGCTTCTGCCCCGGCTCCGGCAGCTGCTGCTCCGGTAGCTGCTGCCAGCGCTGGCGGCGAAGAGCCGATCCTGGCCCCGGCGGCCCGCAAGCTCGCCGAAGAGAACGGCATTGATCCGAACAGTGTTCGCGGTACCGGCAAGGACGGTCGTGTGACCAAGGAAGACGTCGTCGCCGCCGTCGAAGCCAAGAAGTCCGCTCCGGCTGCTGCTGCCAAGCCGGCCGCTCCGGCCGCTGCCGCTCCGATCTTCGCCGAGGGCGATCGCGTCGAGAAGCGCGTACCGATGACCCGCCTGCGTGCCAAGGTTGCCGAGCGCCTGGTCGAGGCCCAGTCCTCCATGGCCATGCTGACCACGTTCAACGAAGTCAACATGAAGCCGATCATGGAACTGCGTTCCAAGTACAAGGACCTGTTCGAGAAGACCCACAACGGCGTGCGTCTGGGCTTCATGTCCTTCTTCGTCAAGGCCGCTGTCGAAGCACTCAAGCGTCAGCCGGGTGTCAACGCCTCGATCGATGGCAACGATATCGTTTACCACGGTTATCAGGACATCGGCGTGGCTGTTTCCAGCGACCGTGGCCTGGTGGTTCCGGTGCTGCGCAACGCCGAGCACATGAGCCTGGCCGAGATCGAAGGTGGCATCAACGAGTTCGGCAAGAAGGCCAAGGCCGGCAAGCTGACCATCGAGGAAATGACTGGCGGTACCTTCACCATTTCCAACGGTGGTGTGTTCGGCTCGCTGCTCTCCACGCCGATCGTCAACCCGCCGCAGACCGCCATTCTTGGTATGCACAAGATCCAGGAACGTCCGATGGCTGTTAACGGCCAAGTGGTCATCCTGCCGATGATGTACCTGGCACTGTCCTATGACCATCGCTTGATCGACGGCAAGGAAGCAGTAACCTTCCTGGTTACCATGAAGGACCTGCTGGAAGACCCGGCCCGTCTGCTGCTGGATATCTGATAGAAACGCCCCAGGCTGCAGTTGGCAGGTCAGGCGAAAGCCGACCGTGCTGCCTGCAGCCTTTGGCTTTTAGCTGCTTTTGAAGAGGATTCGTAATGAGCCAGAAATTCGACGTCGTCGTCATCGGTGCCGGCCCTGGCGGCTATGTTGCCGCTATTCGCGCAGCCCAGCTGGGTCTGAAGACCGCGTGTATCGAAAAGTACCAGGGCAAGGATGGTAAGACCGCGCTTGGCGGCACGTGCCTCAACGTAGGTTGCATTCCTTCCAAGGCGCTGCTGGACAGCTCCTACAAGTTCCACGAAGCCCATGAGAGCTTCAAGGTCCATGGCATCAGCACTGGCGAAGTGGCTATGGACGTTCCGACCATGGTTGCGCGCAAGGACCAGATCGTTAAGAACCTCACCGGTGGTGTTTCGGCACTGCTGAAAGCCAACGGCGTGACCGTTTTCGAAGGTCACGGCAAGCTGCTGGCTGGCAAGCAGGTCGAAGTTACCGGCCTGGACGGCAACGTGCAGACTCTGGCTGCCGAGAACGTCATCCTGGCTTCGGGCTCCACCCCGGTGAACATCCCGCCGGCGCCGGTTGATCAGAAGGTCATCGTCGACTCCACCGGCGCGCTGGATTTCCAGAGCGTTCCGGGCAAGCTGGGCGTCATCGGTGCTGGCGTGATCGGTCTGGAGCTGGGTTCCGTATGGGCTCGTCTGGGCGCCGAAGTCACCGTTATCGAGGCGATGGACAAGTTCCTGCCGGCCGCTGACGAGCAGATCTCCAAGGAAGCGTTCAAGATCCTGTCCAAGCAGGGCCTGAAGATCCTGCTGGGTGCGCGCCTGACTGGTTCGGAAGTGAAGGGCGATCAGGTGACCGTCAGCTTCACCAGCGCCGAAGGCGAGCAGCAGATGACCTTCGACAAGCTGATCGTTGCGGTCGGCCGTCGTCCGGTCACCTCCGAGCTGCTGGCTGCCGACACCGGCGTCGACATGGACGAGCGTGGCTTCATCTTTGTCGATGATTATTGCGCGACCAGCGTGCCGGGTGTCTATGCCATCGGTGACGTGGTTCGTGGCGCCATGCTGGCCCACAAGGCCTCGGAAGAGGGCGTGATGGTTGCCGAGCGCATTGCCGGTCACAAGACCCAGATGAACTATGACCTGATTCCATCGGTCATCTACACTCACCCGGAAATCGCATGGGTCGGCAAGTCGGAGCAGGCGCTCAAGGCCGAAGGCGTTGAGATCAACGTCGGTACCTTCCCGTTTGCTGCCAGTGGTCGCGCCATGGCTGCCAACGACACCGCCGGCCTGGTCAAGGTCATCGCCGATGCCAAGACCGACCGCGTGTTGGGCGTGCATGTAATGGGCCCAAGCGCTGCCGAGCTGGTTCAGCAGGGCGCCATCGGCATGGAGTTCGGCACCAGTGCCGAAGACCTGGGCATGATGGTGTTCTCGCATCCGACCATGTCCGAAGCGCTGCATGAAGCGGCCCTGGCAGTGAATGGCCACGCCATCCACATCGCCAATCGCAAGAAGCGCTAATCGGTTTCGTGCTGTACCCGGGGCCCGACGTATCCAGCGATACGCCGGGCCTTTTGCAAACTGCAGTTTCAAAAAGGATTGCAGGTCGCTGAGAGGTATCGTGAATTCGCAGATAGTTTTCAGCGACTTGTGAGGGAGGCACGACGGATCGTCGTGCCGTAAATGCGCCAATACCAAAACAGACGGTAGAAAGCATGAATCTTCACGAGTACCAAGGTAAACAACTGTTCGCTGAATACGGTCTGCCCGTGTCCAAAGGCTACGCAGTCGATAGCCCGAAGGAAGCAGCGGAAGCCTGCGACAAGATCGGCGGCACACAATGGGTGGTCAAAGCCCAGGTGCATGCCGGTGGACGTGGCAAGGCGGGTGGCGTAAAGCTGGTTCGCAGCAAGGATGAAGCCCGGGCGTTTGCCCAGCAGTGGCTCGACAAGCGTCTGGTGACCTACCAGACCGACGCCAATGGTCAGCCGGTCAGCAAGATCCTCGTCGAGGCGTGCACCGACATCGACAAGGAGCTCTACCTGGGCGCCGTGGTCGATCGCGCCAGTCGCCGGATCGTCTTCATGGCATCGACCGAAGGTGGCGTGGACATCGAGAAAGTCGCTCACGACACGCCCGAGAAGATCCTCAAGGCCACCATCGATCCACTGGTGGGCGCGCAGCCGTTCCAGGCACGTGAACTGGCTTTCCAGCTGGGCCTCAAGGGTGACCAGGTCAAGCAGTTCGTGCACATCTTCGTCGGCCTCGCCCAACTGTTCCAGGACTATGACCTGGCCCTGCTGGAAGTAAACCCGCTGGTGATCAAGACTGACGGCAACCTGCATTGTCTGGATGCCAAGATCAACATCGACAGCAACGCCATCTACCGCCAGCCGAAGCTGCGCGATATGGCCGACCCGTCCCAGGACGACCCGCGCGAATCGCACGCGGCCAAGTGGGAGCTCAACTACGTTGCGCTCGATGGCAACATCGGTTGCATGGTCAATGGTGCGGGCCTGGCCATGGGCACCATGGACATCGTCAACCTGCACGGCGGTGCACCGGCCAACTTCCTCGACGTCGGCGGCGGCGCCACCGAGGAGCGTGTCACCGAAGCGTTCAAGATCATTCTTTCGGACAGCAACGTTGCCGCGGTTCTGGTGAACATCTTCGGTGGCATCGTGCGTTGCGACATGATTGCCGAAGGCATCATCGGTGCGGTGCGTGAGGTGGGTGTCAAGGTGCCGGTGGTGGTGCGGCTGGAAGGCAACAATGCCGACCTGGGCGCCAAGATGCTGAGTGAAAGCGGTCTGAACATCATCGGTGCGAACAGCCTGACCGATGCGGCCATTCAGGTTGTCAAAGCCGCGGAGGGCAAGTAATGAGCGTATTGATCAACAAGGACACCAAGGTAATCTGCCAAGGATTCACAGGCTCGCAGGGCACCTTCCACTCCGAGCAGGCCATTGCCTATGGCACCAAGATGGTCGGCGGCGTTACGCCAGGCAAGGGTGGCACCATGCACCTGGGTCTGCCGGTATTCAATACCGTCCGTGAGGCGGTTGAGACTACCGGTGCCGATGCATCGGTAATCTACGTACCAGCGCCGTTCTGCAAGGACTCCATTCTCGAAGCGGCCTTTGGTGGTATCAAGCTGATCGTCTGCATCACCGAAGGTATCCCGACGTTGGATATGCTTGAGGTGAAAATCAAGTGTGATGAGCTGGGTGTGCGTCTGATCGGGCCGAACTGCCCGGGCGTGATCACGCCCGGTGAGTGCAAGATCGGTATCCAGCCTGGGCACATCCATATGCCCGGCAAGGTCGGTATCGTCTCGCGCTCCGGCACGCTGACCTACGAAGCCGTGAAGCAGACCACCGATGCCGGTTTCGGCCAGTCGACCTGCGTCGGCATCGGTGGCGACCCGATTCCGGGCTCGACCTTCATCGATATCCTCCAGCTGTTCCAGAACGACCCACAGACCGAGGCGATCGTCATGATCGGTGAGATCGGTGGTTCGGCGGAGGAGGAGGCGGCTGCGTTCATCAAGGCCAACGTCACCAAACCGGTAGTTTCCTATATCGCGGGCGTTACCGCTCCGGCCGGCAAGCGTATGGGGCACGCCGGTGCGATCATCTCCGGCGGCAAGGGCACAGCGGAAGAGAAGTTCGCTGCGCTGCAGGACGCCGGTGTGAAAACCGTGCGCTCGCTTGCCGACATCGGCAAGGCGCTGGCGGAAGTCACCGGCTGGCAAATGAAAGCCTGATGGCAAGGAGGCCCGGCGGAAGCCGGGCCTTTTTCGTTGGGCTTTTTGTTGAAACAGTCTGCATTGCGCTCGGCGTGCTGCATGTCTCTAAAGCCCTGCGTTTCCGCCTGGCGGACTTGGCTGTGCGCTGCACTTTTCGCAAGCACTGCCGACGTTCTGGTCGGCAATCTGGCTGCATCGTGGCATCATTGCCGCTCATTCATACGTATGTTCGTTTCACAAGAGCGACGGCGTGCATCGAAGGACTCGGCCCAACCGGCTGAGTGACGTTTCCCCTTATCCCTGAAGGAAACCCGAATCCCATCATCAGGCCCATTGAATCGCTGACCCGCCGCCTTCGCTGCGCGTGCGTCACTTCATTCGCGCCGTTATTTCTCTGGTAGTTCTCCCTGCATGAATCGTTTGAAAGGCTTTGACCTGCTGGCCCTTGGTTTCATGACCTTTGCGCTGTTCCTTGGCGCCGGCAATATCATCTTCCCGCCCAGCGCCGGTATGGCTTCGGGTGAGTTCGTCTGGCATGCGGCACTCGGCTTTCTGCTGACAGGTGTCGGCCTGCCGTTGCTGACAGTTGTTGCGCTAGCTCGTGTTGGCGGCGGCATGGACCGGCTTACCGCGCCACTCGGCAACGTCGCCGGTACCGTATTGGCGGTAGCTGTCTATCTGGCGATCGGTCCGCTGTTCGCCACGCCGCGTACCGCCGTCGTCTCGTTCGAGATGGGGATTGCGCCGTTCAGCGGTAACGCTGGAATGCCGCTGTTCCTTTACACGCTGGTGTTCTTCGCCGCCATGCTGTTCCTCGTGCTGAATCCAGGGCAGCTGGTCAATCGCATCGGCAAGTTCATCACACCGGTGCTGCTGGCTGCGCTGTTGGTGCTCGGCGGTGCGGCCATCTTCGCCCCGGCGGGAGAGGTCGGCGCCGCTACCGAGAGTTATCGCGCTTCTCCGTTGATCAAGGGCTTTCTGGAAGGCTATCTGACCATGGATACCCTCGGCGCCCTGGTGTTCGGAATCGTGATTGCCACTGCCATCCGTGACCGTGGTGTTACCGAGCCTGCGCTGGTGACCCGCTACTCGATGATTGCCGGCGTGATCGCCGCGATCGGTCTGTCGCTGGTGTATCTGGCATTGTTCTACCTCGGCGCCACCAGCCAGGGTATCGCCGGCGGAGCCGAGAACGGTGTGCAGATTCTTACGACCTATGTGCAGCACACCTTTGGGACGCCGGGCAGTCTGTTGCTGGCGGTGGTCATCACCCTGGCATGCCTGACCACCGCGGTGGGCCTGACGACCGCCTGTGGCGAGTTCTTCAGTGCGCTACTGCCGGTGTCCTATCGCACCGTCGTGGTCGTCTTCGCCCTGTTCAGCCTGCTGGTGGCGAATCAGGGGCTGACGCAGTTGATCAGCGTATCGGTGCCAGTACTGGTCGGGCTGTATCCATTGGCGATCGTGCTGGTCGGCTTGAGCCTGCTGGACCGTTTCTGGGTGTCGGCCACGCGCGTATTCGTGCCGGTAATGGGCGTGACCCTGATCTTTGGCGTGGTCGATGGCCTTGCCGCTGCGGGACTGGGGAACTGGGTTCCGGCATTGTTTGCGCAGTTGCCGTTGGCGGATCAGAGCATGGGCTGGCTGGTTCCGGTGCTGGTAATGCTGGTACTGGCGGTCGGCACCGATCGCCTGCTTGGACGGGCTGACAGGCAGCGCCACGCTTAAGCGTTCTGAGCTTCGGCGCAGCTGGCATCGACCAGACCTGCGCCGTCGTACTGCCCCTCGTGTCGCTTTCAGCGCAGCGCTGCTGGCTATAATCTCGCCACGTTTCCCGAGGGCGTGCCATGACCTTTTCTGATCCAAACCTGCCGCACCTGATTGCCGTCATCTGGTTTGTCGTCTGCTGGGCGGGGTACACCCGGTACGCGGGGTGGCGTGGGCGCGACACCGCCTGTCTGGCCAGTGTGTTGCACCTGTATCGGCAGGACTGGATGCAGCGCCTGCTGTTGCGCGACAACCGAATCGCCGATGCCAACGTGATCGGCAATCTGGAACGAAACGCCTCCTTCTTCGCATCGAGCACGCTGATCATCCTTGCCGGTATCCTGACCGCGCTAGGTGCATCGGAACGTGCGGTTTCGCTGCTGGCCGACCTGCCGTTCGCCCAGCCAGTCAGCCGCGGGCTGTCGGAAATCAAGCTGCTTTGCCTGGCGGTGGTGTTCGTTTACGCCTTCTTCACCTTCAGCTGGTGCATGCGCCAGTACAACTTCGCAGCTGTGCTGGTGGCGTCGGCGCCGATGGTGGGCGAGCGCAACGTCAGCGACCAGGAGCGCAAGGCCTTTGCCGAGCGCGCGGCACGGGTCCTGTCCATGGCGGCCAATCAGTTCAACTTCGGCTTGCGTGCCTATTACTTCGGCATGGCGACGCTGGCCTGGTTCGTTCACCCGTGGTTCTTCATGCTCGTTACCACCGGCGTGGTATTGATCCTCTACCGTCGCGAATTTCACTCCGACGTGCTCGGGGTGATGGTGTTCACGCCAACTTCCCCGGCCGAAATGCCCAAGGAGTAGGGCGGTATATGGCAAGTCGGTATCATGCGCGGCTTGATTCAATCCCCTGAGAACTCGAATGAGCGATAGCCAGATACTCGAACGCACGCAGCGCTTCCTGTCCTTCCTGCGGCATTGCCAGGTGCTGGGTCTAAGTGTCGAACACGCCGACAGCAGAGGGCTGACCCTGCGCCTTCCGTACAGCGAGAAAATCATCGGCAACCCGGAAACCGGGGGCGTTCATGGCGGCGCTATCACCACGCTGATGGATACCACCTGCGGCATCTCCACCGCCTGTGCGTTGCCTGAACTTGAAGTCTGCCCGACGCTGGATCTGCGTATCGACTACATGCACCCAGCCGAGGCAGGTCACGATATCTTCGGTTTCGCCGAGTGTTATCGCGTTACGCCGACGGTGATCTTCACCCGCGGAGTCGCCTACCAGCGCGATATCAACGAACCCATCGCTCATGTGGTGGGCACGTTCATGCGCATGGGCAAGGCGAGCCAAGGCGTATTCAGCAAGGATGGCGCGGCATGAGCGAGCTCAATCTCAACGAACTGGTGCGCAACGCGCATGCCAGCAACGATTACGACTCCCTGATCAAACTCGTGCCATACGCCAAGCTGATCGGTATCGAATGCCTGCGGTTGGGCGACGAGATGGTGTTTCGTCTGCCGCAGAACGAGGACAACATCGGCAACCCGCTGCCGGCCATTCACGGTGGGGTGATTGCTGGCTTCATGGAGCACGCCGCGCTACTGCATCTGCTGATGTTCATGGGTGCGCCACATTTGCCCAAAATCATCGACTTCTCGATAGATTATCTGCGTGCCGGTCACTATCGTGACACCTTTGCCGCCTGCCAGGTCTGGCGTCAGGGCCGTAGGGTCGCCAACGTAGCGATCACCGCCTGGCAGACCCATCAGGCCGAGCCCATCGCTACCGCCCGCTGCCATTTCAAGATCGACGAGCCCTGATGCTTTCGTCACGGGAAGCGGCGTCGCGGTGTGCGCCGACACCCTGTGCGATTGCGTGAAGGAACTCGAATGGAAGCACTGTTGATACTTGGCGGCTTGCTGCTGATTCTCGCCGGTTTCATCTGGCTGATCAGTCAGGCGTTTGCGACGAGCCTGTTGTGGGGATTGGGCAGCCTGCTGCCGCCGCTGACATTGGCCTTCGTGTTCAGCCACTGGCGGGTGGCACGCAAGGCGTTGATCCTGTCCTGCCTGGGCGTCATTCCACTGATCGTGGGGCTGTCCTTGCTGGCCAGTCGCGATGCGGAGCGACTGGAGGCGATTTTCAGCCTGCGCTGGTTGCCGACCCACACGCAACCCGAACTTGCGATGAGCGTACGGGGAAAGCTGAACGGTCGCGAGTTTGCACCGCAACGAGGCGAGATCATCAATGGGGTATTGACCTTGCGTGAAGGTCAGGGCTTCTTTGCGCGCCAGGAGGTAACCATCCGCCTGCGCGAGCGATTCGAAGGTGCGTTGCGCATGGACGTGCTTCCCGACGATATCGGCACCTTGCCGGAAGTCGAAATTGCCTGGCTGAGCCAGGATCAACAACTACCCGAATCGCGTCGCCTGGACCGTGGCTACACACTGCATCTCGATCTGCAGCCCGTCGCGCCGAACAAGCTGCGTGGCGATTTCCACCTCGTGCTGCCTCCGCAGTTTGAAACCAGCCTTACCGGTGTCGTCGAACTGTACACCGATCGCCTGCGCTACCTCGACGGCCAGGTCGATCGCCGCCACGACTCGCGCGATACCGTGGTATTCGTGATCGAGGATTACCTGCAGCGCCGGCATGCGAGCCGGCAGGTGACGCTGGAAACCGTACCCACGTTCACCTTGCCGGCCGATGAGCTGGAATTGGACGTTCAAGCGCAGATCAAAGGCGAACGGCAGACCTTTTCCCTGCGTCTTGGCAAGAGCGAGCAGGGCTGGCAGGTGAAGGGCGATGATTATCCGCCGTTGGCAGAATCTGTCGATGCGGTCGTGTCTGCCCGCAAGACGACCGAGGCAGTAAATGCCGAAACACCGCCGAGCAGTCTGGATCGGCGTCTGCGCTTTTCCATGGAGCAGGTGCTGCGCAACCCCGGTCGCTACCAGCACCTGCTGATGCGCGCGCATACCGAGCGCGGTGGTGTCGCCGAAGGTCGTTTTGGTGGACTCGACAGCGAAGGCAATCTGATCATCAGGCGGGTCATTCGCGGGCCTGGCGAGGCTACGTACAACCTGGCGCCGGGCGAAATCGTGCTGTTGGAACTCGTCGAACCCTGAAGGGCCAGGACCGACGCCTGGCGGCGTCGGTCGCCCTTGAAATTCACCGTCATGCCCCCATCTGCCAGACATCGCCGCAGTCGCGGTCCGTGCCATTGAGATGATGTGGAGTTTGTAGACGATGAGTGTGGAGACTCAAAAAGAAACCCTGGGCTTCCAGACTGAAGTGAAGCAGCTGCTTCATCTGATGATCCATTCGCTGTATTCCAACAAGGAAATCTTCCTGCGGGAGCTGATTTCCAATGCCTCCGATGCTGCCGACAAATTGCGCTTCGAAGCCCTGGCCAAGCCGGAGCTGCTCGAGGGCGGCGCCGATCTGAGGATTCGCCTCAGCTTTGACAAGGATGCCAAGACGGTCACGCTGGAAGACAACGGCATCGGCATGAACCGCGATGACGTGATCGCGCATCTGGGCACCATCGCCAAATCCGGCACCGCCGACTTCCTGAAGAACCTCTCTGGCGACCAGAAGAAGGACTCGCACCTGATCGGCCAGTTCGGCGTGGGCTTCTATTCGGCCTTCATCGTCGCCGACAGGGTCGATGTCTACAGCCGTCGAGCCGGCACGCCGGCCAGCGAGGGCGTGCACTGGTCATCGGCGGGCGAGGGCGAGTTCGAAGTTGCCACGATCGAAAAGGCCGAGCGCGGTACCCGTATCGTCCTGCACCTGAAGAAGGACGAGGAAGAGTTCGCCGATGGCTGGCGCCTGCGCAACATCGTCAAGAAATACTCCGACCACATCGCACTTCCGATCGAGTTGCCGAAGGAGTTCCACGGCGAGGAGAAGGACAAGCCGGCCGAGCAGGAGTGGGAGACGGTCAACCGCGCCAGCGCCCTCTGGACCCGTCCACGCACCGAGGTGAAGGACGAGGAGTACCAGGAGTTCTACAAGCACGTCGCCCATGATGTCGACAATCCGCTGTCCTGGAGCCACAACAAGGTCGAGGGCAAGCTCGAGTACACCTCGCTGCTTTATGTGCCGGGCCGCGCGCCATTCGACCTGTATCACCGTGAGGCGCCGAAGGGCCTGAAGCTGTACGTTCAGCGCGTGTTCATCATGGATCAGGCTGACGAGTTCCTGCCGCTGTACCTGCGCTTCATCAAGGGCGTGGTCGATTCCAACGACCTGTCGCTGAACGTATCCCGCGAAATCCTGCAGAAGGATCCGGTGATCGACTCGATGAAGTCAGCGCTGACCAAGCGTGTGCTGGACATGCTGGAGAAGCTGGCCAAGGACAAGCCCGAGGACTACAAGAAGTTCTGGTCGCAGTTCGGTCAGGTGCTCAAGGAAGGCCCGGCGGAAGACTTCGCCAACAAGGAGAAGATCGCCAGCCTGTTGCGCTTTGCCTCCACCAGCGACGCCACCGGCGAGCAGTCGGTTTCCCTCGCGGATTACCTGGGTCGCGTGAAGGAAGGCCAGGACAAGATCTACTACCTCACCGGCGAGAGCTACGCGCAGGTCAAGAACAGCCCGCACCTCGAGGTCTTCCGCAAGAAGGGCATCGAAGTGCTGCTGCTGACTGATCGGATCGACGAGTGGCTGATGAGCTACCTCACCGATTTCGACGGCAAGCAGTTCGTTGATGTGGCACGCGGCGATCTGGATCTGGGCAAGCTGGACTCCGAAGAGGACAAGAAGGCACAGGAAGAGATCGCCAAGTCCAAGGAAGGTCTGATCGAGCGTCTCAAGGGCGCACTGGGTGACGAGGTCGCAGAAGTGCGTGTTTCCCATCGTCTGACCGACTCGCCGGCGATCCTCGCCATCGGCGAGCAGGATCTCGGTCTGCAGATGCGGCAAATCCTCGAGGCGAGCGGCCAAAAGGTGCCGGAATCCAAGCCGATCTTCGAGATCAATCCGCAGCATCCGCTGATCGAGAAACTTGACGCCGAACCGGATGAAGATCGCTTCGCGGATCTCTCGCACATCCTGTTCGATCAGGCCGCACTCGCGGCGGGGGACAGCCTGAAAGATCCGGCTGCCTATGTGCAGCGTCTGAACAAGTTGCTGGTCGAGCTTTCAGCCTGATTCGCAGCGCAATGCCAGAACGGCCCGTCCATGACGGGCCGTTTTCGTTTGTCAGCGACTCATAGCAACACGCTGACCAGACGGGTGCCGTGGGTGAGGTTGTCCGCCACCGGGCAACGTTTCTCGATCTGTTCGAGAAGCGCCTGTTTGCCAGCCCGGTCCAGATCGGCATCGATCTCGACGTTCACACGCAGTTCCTGAAAGCCTGGACGTACCTCAGGATCGCGGCCAAGAAGACCGGCAGGGTCGTAATCGGCCTCGATCTCGAAGCGCATGCCGCGCAGTTCGATCTTCTGCTGATGGGCGATGAAACGGCCTATGGTGCCGAAGCAGCCGGCCACGGCCGCGAGGATGGCCTCGAGAGGAGTTGGTCCAAGATCCTGGCCTGCTGCATTCTTCGGCTGGTCCATGGTCAGGCGGTGATTGCCGCACTCCACCACGATTGCCATTCCGGCGTTCAGTTCTCCGCGTGCGCTGATGGTTTTCAAAGCCATGGTAGATTCCTTGCGAGCTGCATCTGAGAATTGGCGCGCCTAGCTGATGAAGCCGCGCGAGCGCCTGTTCTGGGGATACTAGAACCACCGTCCTGTGTCGGCTTTGATTCCAATCAATACGGGGTGGGGTATCCGGTAAGGAGCAAGATGATGCTCGGGGACCTTGGCAAAGCTGAACGGTGATCACTGCTCACGGTCTACTCGCTGGCTGTCAGGAGGACCGTGCTTTGTACATTCCCAGAATAATTTCCCTCGCCGCGCTTTGCTTGTTGCCGCTTGTAGCTGTAGCCGAAGGGCGCGAGTACCGTTATAGCGACGCACATCTGCACTACGTCGATTTCTTCCAGGAAACCGATGGCATGCAGAAGCTGCTGGAGGCGATGGATGCCGGCGGCATCGACCATGTCATGATCAGCGGCATTCCGGTGGCCAAGAAATGGCACGAGAACGAGCCCAAGCGTCCGCGCTATTACGCCGGTGACGATGCTCCGGTGTACTGGTATAGCGCCACCGATGTGCTGGTTGCCGCGGCCCTGGAGGAACTGGACGAGGAACAGCGCAAGCGCTTTCATCCCTTCCTCTCCGGTTTCAACCCCAACGACAAGAATGCCGATGCGCATATCCGGCGCATGCTTGAGCTGCATCCGGGGCTCTGGCAGGGGCTGGGCGAGATTTTCACGCGTCATGACGATGTGACCGCCCTGACCGAAGGCGACACACCGCGCGCCAATAACGAGGCGCTGGCCAGGGTTTATCACCTGGCAGCGGAGTTCGATCTGCCAGTGATGCTGCACTCCAACATCACCTCCAAGCGCGAGCGTAATCCGCTTTATCTGGTTGAGCTGGAAGAGCCACTGCGCAATCACCCGCATACCCGCTTCATCTGGGCGCATGCCGGTACCAGCATGGAGTTGCATCGACATCAGGAGAAACTGACCTTCCTGCACGAAACGGTCAGCCGCCTGCTCGATGACTACCCGAACCTCTACATCGATCTGTCCTGGACCATGCTCAAGCCTTATTTGTTGAGTGAACAGGACAAGCCTGATCCGAAGTGGGTGGAGCTGGTGAAGCGGCATCCGACGCGTTTCGTCTTGGGATCGGATGTGGTGGGGCGCTTTGGCAGCCTGGCCGACGGTATGGCGGCATTCGCGCCGTTTCTCAATGCGTTGCCGGAGCGCGTCGCTCATCAGGTCGCACGCGACAACTTTCTCGCCCTGCTGCCCCGCAAGCGCCAGGACGCTCTGCGTTGAGTGTCATCAGGCTGTCATCGGCGCTTCATAGGCTCCTGTGTTTTCTTCGGACAGGAGTGTCACATGCCAGTGTTTCGTGCGTTTTCGCTATTCGGTCTGCTGCTCTTTAGCGGCCTAGCTGGGGCCGCGATAGAAGTCACCGGGCCGGTGGAGTATGGCCTGTTCAGCAACCCTCGGCTGGATCTGCAGCCAGGTGAGCGAGTATTGGGTCGCAGCGATCCTGCGATCGAGCAAACCACCCGCGTTCCGGCGCGACTGGGCGTCAAGTTCGGTGTGCGCTACAGGCTGCACGGCAAACGCGAGGGCGACATGCCGCTGACGCTGTTGTACCTCACCCCTGGAGTGGTGACGCCGGATGGACAGCGACACGACAAGTTCGAAGTCGTACAGAAACTGGTGCCGGACAGCGTTCAGGACGTCATGGCGTTCGAATTCACCGAATCCCACGAACTCGTTGCTGGCGACTGGCTTTTCCTGGTCTTCCAGGGGGATCGCAAACTTGTTGAGCAGCACTTCATTGTGGAGTAACTGACTCGATTCGCCTCCGTTCGTCGCTTAACCGGCTGGTATTCGACGAAATACCTCACGAACGTTCAAGTCAGCCGCCTGCGACACGATATGGCAGATGACGTCGTTGCCTGCCCGTCAGAGCAGCGCTGGATATTCGAGAGGACTGCCTCAATGCTTGTTCGGAACATAAACGTGTCTCAGCGATCCGCGCTGGGTTTCGGCCTCATCGGTCTGATTGTCTTGTTGCTCGGTCTGTTTGCCATCTTGCAGATGGGCAAGATTCGTAGCGAAGCGGCAACGCTCAGCGATGAGTGGCTGCCCAGCATCGTCGCGCTCGGCAACCTCAACCAGCACACCCTGCGCACGCGGATTCATACGCTGCGGCTGATCATCGATCGCACGCGGGTCGAAGAGAACCGCGCCACGCTGGCTCGTTTCCGCAACGAGCTGTCCAGCCTCGAGGATGCCTATCAGCGTACAGTGGACCATCCGCAGGAGCGCGAGCTGTTCCAGAACTACCTGCGCGCGCGTACGGCATTCGATGAGGTGCTGTCGGAAATCGTCCGTCTGGAAGGTCAGGGCCGGATCGAGGACGCCGTTGAGGTCGTTGGCTCCAGGCTGAACACGGCCGGTACCGCTTTGAACGAAGCGGTCGCCAGGATGGCTGCGTTCAACAACGAGCAATCCGCACTCTCGGCGGCCTCGGCTGCGGCCATCTTCCAGAGCTCGCAGGCCTGGATGATCGGGACGATCGTGCTCGCCGTGCTGCTGACGGTTGTGCTGGCATGGATTTTTACCCGCAGTATCGTCCAGCCATTGCAGCAGGCGGTGAGCATCGCCGAAGTGGTGGCCAGTGGTGACCTCACGCGGCATATCGACATCGTCGGCCGGGACGAACCGGCGCGATTGCTGACTGCGCTGCGCTCAATGCAGGAGCGCTTGCGTGGCACTATCCAGAGTATCTCTCATTCGTCCAGTCAGCTTGCCTCCGCGGCCGAGCAGCTGAACGTGGTAACTGAGGATTCGACCCGCGGGATGAGTCAGCAGAGCCACGAGATCGAGCAGGCCGCCACCGCGGTCAACGAGATGACTGCAGCAGTGGACGAGGTGGCACGCAACGCCGTGGCTACCTCCGAGGCCTCCCGGGAGTCCGACGCGACGGCGCAGCATGGGCGCAATCAGGTGATCCGCACTGTCGATTCGATCGGCCAGCTGGCCGGCGACGTGACCCAGACCTCTGCCGAGGTCGAGCGGCTGGCGGCGCAGGTCCGCGATATCAGCAAGGTGCTGGATGTGATCCGTTCGATCGCCGAGCAAACCAACCTGCTGGCGCTCAACGCAGCTATCGAGGCCGCACGAGCAGGTGATGCGGGGCGTGGCTTTGCCGTGGTGGCCGATGAAGTGCGGGCGCTGGCGCACCGGACCCAGCAGTCGACCCAGGAGATCGAGCAGATGATCGGCGACGTGCATCAGGGCACCGACCGGGCTGTGCAGGCCATGCAGGTCAGTAACGAACGTGCCCGCACCACGCTGGACCTTGCGCGAGCGGCCGGCGAAGCACTGGAAG
The DNA here is from genome assembly GCF_003696315.1 of Pseudomonas songnenensis. GTDB lineage: Bacteria > Pseudomonadota > Gammaproteobacteria > Pseudomonadales > Pseudomonadaceae > Stutzerimonas > Stutzerimonas songnenensis. The sequence continues at coordinate 52,412 of NZ_RFFN01000004.1, forward strand.
AGATCGCTGCAGCTATCAGTCAGATCTCCGAGCGTAACCTGGTCATCGCCAGCGCATCGGAAGAACAGGCTCAGGTTGCGCGGGAAGTCGATCGCAACCTGGTGAATATCCGCGACCTGTCGCTGCAGTCGTCCGCCGGGGCAAGCCAAACCAGTGCGGCAAGCCAGGAACTGGCACGGCTGGCGGTTGGTTTGAATGGCTTGGTCGGAGGCTTCCGAGTCTGACTTGAAGGTCGTCTGAACCCTGAACCAGATGCATTCTCAATCGCGATAAATATATTTGTTGTCGCTTGTCAAGTAATGCATGACCTTGCCCGATATACGGTTATATCCCGTAGTCGATGTGAGGTCTTGCTATGTTCAGACAGATGAGAATTGCCCTTAGGGCCGGATTGGGGTTTGGCGTTGTGGCACTGCTGGTCTTCCTGCTCGGTGCCTTCGCGTTGACCCGGATTTCCGCAATGCAGGACGAGGCCGAGGAGGTCGATCAGCGGTTATTGCCGACGATCCAGTTGCTCGGTCAGGTCAACCAGGAGTTCCTGATGATCCGCGCCGGAACCTTGCGCCTGCTGATCAGCGAGCCGGCAGAGCGCAGCCGCGGTGCGGACACCCTGGACGCCCTTCGCAAGGCGCTGGCTAAGGAGCGACAGGATCTTGATCGGCTGATCCAGAATGCCGAGGGAAAAGCCTTGCTCGCGACCTTCGACCAGTCGCTGGCACGTTATGAGAGCTTCCAGCGAAAGATCGTCGAACTTGCCTTGCAGAACCGCATGGAGGAGGCGATCGAGATCACCCGCGGTGAGCTGAACGAGCACGCGCGGAATACTTCTCAGGCTGTACATGACCTGATCGACCTCAACCGCAAAGCAGCCGATGCTGCCAGTGACCATGCGCTGCAGGTAGCGGCCAGCGCTTTCCAGGGCGTCGTCGTTGCGATGATCCTGGCGTTCATCGCTACCATCATTCTCGCCATGCTGCTGACACGCAGCATCGTTCAGCCACTGGCGGAGGCGGTGGGCGTTGCCGAAGTCATTGCCGGCGGCGACCTTACCCGGACCTTCCAGGTAGTCGGCAACGACGAGCCGGCGCGTCTGCTCAGAGCGCTGCAGGCGATGCAACGCAGCCTGCGCGAAACCATCCAGGGCATTTCCGATTCGTCCAATCAGCTGGCGTCAGCGGCGGAAGAACTCAATGTCGTGACCGAGGACTCGACCCGTGGCCTGCATCAGCAGAATCACGAGATCGAACAGGCGGCTACTGCGGTCAACGAGATGACTGCGGCGGTCGATGAGGTTGCACGCAACGCCGTGGCGACGTCAGAGGCGTCGCGAGAGTCCGACGAGACGGCGCAGCACGGCCGCCAGCAGGTCATCCGCACGGTCGACTCGATCGGCCTGCTGGCCGACGACGTAACGCAGACGGCCACCGAAGTCGAACGGCTCGCCGGGCAGGTGCGTGATATCAGCAAGGTGCTCGACGTGATTCGATCGATCGCCGAACAGACCAACCTCCTTGCGCTGAACGCGGCCATCGAAGCCGCGCGGGCAGGGGACGCGGGTCGTGGTTTCGCGGTGGTGGCCGATGAGGTGCGGGCGCTGGCGCATCGTACCCAGCAGTCGACCCAGGAAATCGAGCAGATGATTGGCGACGTGCACCAGGGCACCGACAAGGCGGTGCATGCCATGCAACTCAGTAACGAGCGCGCCAGGACCACGCTGGAGCTTGCGCGTGCTGCAGGTGAGGCGCTCGATGGCATCGCCAGTGCGATCAGCCAGATCAGCGAGCGCAACCTGGTGATCGCCAGTGCGTCGGAAGAGCAGGCCCAGGTGGCCCGCGAGGTCGACCGCAACCTGGTGAACATCCGGGATCTGTCGCTGCAGTCTTCGGCTGGCGCCAACCAGACCAGTGCGGCGAGTCAGGAGCTGGCGCGTCTGGCCATCGACCTGAACAATCTCGTGGCGCGCTTCCAGGTCTGATCCGACTCGATGGGCGCCGTTTGACGGCGCCCATCGCACCAGGCATCCGTGCGGTGCTCTTTTAGCACCCGTGACAGCGCAACGCTGGGCATTGCCGGGCGAGCGGCGTACCATCCCGCGTTTTTCCATGGCAGGAATGGCCACCTCCGGGCCGTTCTCTTCCTAGCTGCGAGACGCGTTTATGTCCGATATGCCTCGAGTCATCCGCTTCATCAGCCGTACCAGCCTGGTCGCCCAAATCGTGGTGGGCTTGGTGGCTGGCGCCTTGCTGGCGCTTTTCCTGCCGGCTGCGGCGAAATCGGTAGCGCTTCTGGGCGACCTGTTCGTGCAGGCGCTCAAGGCGGTGGCACCGATTCTGGTGTTCGTGCTGGTGACCTCCTCATTGGCCAATCACAAGCGTGGCCAACCGACCCATATACGGCCGATCATCCTGCTCTACGCACTCGGCACACTGAGCGCTTCGGCGGTGGCCGTGCTGGCGAGCTTCATGTTCCCCACCACGCTCACGCTGGTGAGTGGAGTCGCCGACGTCACTCCGCCGTCGGGCGTGGGCGCGGTGCTGCAGACGCTCTTGTTCAATGTCGCCGACAACCCGGTGCGCGCGCTGCTCAATGGCAACTTCATCGGCATTCTCGCGTGGGCGATCGGCCTCGGTTTCGCCTTCCGTCATGCGCAGGACAGCACGCGGCGTCTGATCGGTGATCTGTCCGATGGTGTCACGCTGATCGTCAAGGTGGTCATTCGCTTCGCGCCGCTCGGGGTGTTCGGTCTGGTTGCCGGCACGCTGGCTGATTCGGGCTTCGATGTGTTGCTGGGTTACCTGCGCCTGCTGCTGGTGCTGGTGGGCGCCATGCTGTTCATGGCGCTGGTGATGAACCCGCTGATCGTGTTCTGGCAGATTCGCCGCAATCCCTATCCGCTGGTCTTCACCTGCCTGCGTGAGAGCGGTATCACCGCGTTCTTCACCCGCAGTTCGGCCGCCAACATCCCGGTGAACATGCAGCTGTGCCAGCGACTGGGGCTGCACAAGGACACTTACTCGGTATCCATCCCGCTCGGCGCAACCATCAACATGGGTGGCGCGGCGATCACCATTACCGTGCTGACCCTGGCTGCGGTCAACACCCTCGGCATTCAGGTCGATGTCGCCACGGCGGTGCTGCTGAGCCTGTTGGCCGCCGTGTGTGCCTGTGGCGCGTCGGGTGTGGCCGGCGGTTCGTTGCTGCTTATCCCGCTGGCGTGCAGCCTGTTCGGCATTTCCAATGACCTGGCGATGCAGGTCGTGGCAGTGGGCTTCATCATCGGCGTGGTGCAGGATTCGGCCGAAACAGCGCTCAACTCTTCGACCGATGTGCTCTTCACTGCCGCGTCATGCATCGCTCACGGCGATATTTCCGAACCTGCGTAGGTTCCTCGGCGGGTTCTGACCGTATAGCTCGAGGCCAGCGCCATCCTCATCTGGCGCTGGCCTCGCTCTGCCGAAGGTTGTCGCCGGGTTCGCCCAGGCTGCTGCGCGCTGGCGCGCCGAACTGGACGCGCAGCACCCGCTTCAGCAACTTGCCCGCTGAGTTCTTCGGCAATTGCTTAACGAAGTGCACGTGCTTCGGGACCTTGAACGGCGCAAGGTGGGCGCGGGCATGGTGCAGCAGCGCCTGCGCATCCAGCGTGGCGTTCTGCTTCAGGACCACCACGGCGGCGATCGCTTCGATCCATTTCTGGTCGGGCACGCCAATGACCGCAACTTCAGCTACATGTGGATGGCGGTAGAGCGCTTCCTCCACGTCGCGACTGGCGACCAGCACGCCGCCGGTGTTCACGATGTCCTTGATGCGGTCGACGATCCAGATATAGCCCTGCTCGTCACGGTAGCCCAGGTCCCCGGAGTGGAACCAGCCGCCGGCGAACGCCTCAGCGGTTTCGTCCGGCTTCTGCCAGTACCCGACCATCAGCTGCGGTGAGCGGTGGACGAGCTCGCCTGCAACGCCGGGGGCACATTCTTCGCCGGTGGATGGATCGATGATCCGCGTCAGCACGTTGCTGACTGGCCGGCCGCAGGAAGTCGGGCGATCCCTGTGCTCATCCGGCGTCAGGACCGTCGCCAGCGGGGCGATCTCGCTCTGGCCGTAACAGTTGTAGAGGCCCGATTGCGGCAGGCGCTCGGCCAGCTCCAGGGCTATCGGCTCCGGCATGATCGAAGCACCGTAGTAGAGCTTGTGCAGATGCTGCAGCTCGGCCTCGACGAACTGCTGGTGGCGCAGCAGTGCGATCCAGACTGTTGGTGGTGCAAAGAAGCTGTTCAGCTGTTCGGTCTTGAGCAGTCGAAGTATTTCTTCAGGCGTCGGCATATCCGTCAGGCAGGTGAAGGCGCCGGCCAGCAGCGACGGCATGGTGAAAACATGCATCTGTGCCGAGTGATAGAGGGGCAGGGCTGCCAGGCAGCGGTCGCTGGGCTTTATATCGAGGTGCAGGAGGCAGCTGGAGTACTCGGTCATCAGGGAGCGGTGGGTGTGCATCGCGCCTTTGGGGTCTGATGTGGTGCCCGAGGTGTAGAGAATCTGCACGACATCGGTGTCGGCTATGCCGACCTTGGGTGGCTGATCGCAGGCCGAGCCGGTGGCGATCCCGAGGATGTCGCTGCGATCCGATGCTGTTCCGCCGTGCAGGCTGCCGTGGATAGCGAGCAGGGGTTGATCGGGAATGCCGTCGATCAGGTTTTTCAGGCTGTCGTCGACGAAGAGGGCGCGAGCGCCCGACTGGTTGAGCAGGTAGGTCAGTTCGTGTTCGGTCAGTGAAAAATTGACCGGAACGTGAATCAGGCCGGCACGGGTACAGGCAAGCCAGAGAATCAGATAGGCGTCGGAGTTCTTGCCGTACGCCGCGACCCGATCCGCTTTGCTCAGACCAAGGGCCAGCAGATGATTGGCCACGCGGTTTACCGCACGATCCAGCGCCTGGAAGCTCCAGCGGCGCTCCCTGTATTGCAAGGCGATCCGTTCGGGGCTGCGCATGGCAATGCGTTGCAGGGCATCACCAATGGTGTTGCGGTGGATAGAAGGGTGGACTTCGACCGTCGGACGCATGGGCATACCTCGAATAATTATTGTTGTTGCGGCATGTGAAGCTCGGGGCGACCGACGATTCTTCGCTGGTCGCTGGGATTCGTTGCCTCTTCTTCCTGCCTCAGAGGCGCTCGAGAATCAGCGCAATGCCCTGTCCGCCGCCGATGCACATGGTGATAAGCGCGTGACGCTTGCCGAGGCGTTCAAGCTCGTACAACGCTTTCAGGGTGAGAATCGAACCGGTGGCACCTACCGGGTGACCGTGGGCGATCGCTCCGCCATTGACGTTCACCTTGTCCGGATCGAACTCCAGGCTCTGCGCCACCGCTAGCGCCTGGGCGGCGAAGGCTTCGTTGGACTCTATGATGTCGATGTCGGCCAGACGAAGGTTTGCTGCCGTCAGTGCCCGCTGGACGGCGGGGATCGGCCCCAGTCCCATCAGCTGCGGCTCGACACCGGCGAAGGCATAGCTGAGGAAGCGGGCCCGTGGACGCAGCCCGAGCCTGACGGCTTCCTGAGCCGAGCCAAGCACGATCGCCGCGGCGCCGTCGCTGAGCGGAGAGGCGTTGCCGGCTGTCACCAGTCCGTCCTTCTTGAACGCCGCGCGCAGCTTCTGCAGGCCCTCCAGCGTGGTCTCAGGTCGCACGTGCTCATCCCGAGAGAACTCGCCGGTAGCACGGCCCTTGTTGATCGGGACGCTGACGATCTGCGTTGTCAGGTGCCCCGCGGCCATTGCATTGGCGGCCTTGCGGTGGCTGTCGCAGGCATATTGGTCGAGTTGCTCGCGCGTGAAGCGGTACCTGGCGGCGACATTCTCGGCGGTGATTCCCATGTGCCCGCTGCCGAACGGGTCGCTGAGTATGCCGATGGTCAGGTCCACGGCGGTCGCATCGCCCATGCGCTGGCCGAAGCGCAGCTTGGGCAGCAGATATGCGCCCTGGCTCATGCTTTCGGCGCCGCCGGCAAGGGCCAGACGGCTGGCACCCGCCTGGATCATCTGCGCGGCAGATATCAGCGACTGCACCGATGAACCGCACAGGCGGTTCACGTTCAGCGCCGCCGAGTGCTCGGCGAGGCCGCAGTTCAGGGCGATATGTCGTGCCAGATAGGCATCCTGCGGGCTGGTCGTGATGATGTGGCCGAAGATGCAGTGGTCGATTTCCTCAGCCGCCACGCCGGCGCGTTCGATGGCAGCACGGCCGGCGAAAGTACCCAGTTCGGCAGGGCTATAGCCTGACAGGCTTGCGCCAAAATCGCCGATGGCGGTTCGGGCGCCGGAGAGGATCACCACGTCCTGCAGAGCAACGGTATCGTTCATGAGCAGTTCCTTCTTGTCGGTCGCTCAGGCCACAGGCCCAAGCATGTCGCGGGCGATCACTTCTTTCATGATTTCGGAAGTGCCCGCATAGATGGTCTGGATGCGCGCATCCACATAAAAGCGGGAGATTGGATACTCGAGGGTGTAGCCGTAGCCCCCAAACAGCTGCAGGCATTGGTCGATGCAGCGGCACTGCATCTCGCTCAGCATCAACTTGAGGGCTGCTGCGTCGGTGCTGCTCATTTCTCCACGGGCATAGCGCTGCAGGCATTTCTCGAAGTAGGCGCGCCCCATCTCCAGTTGTGCACGTACTTCGGCCAGCGCGAAGCGGGTGTTCTGGAAGTCGGCGATCCGCTGGCCGAATGCACGGCGCTGTTGAACGTAATCCAGGGTCAGGTGAAGCGCACCCTCGATGGCTCCGATGGCTTGTGCTGCCACACCCAGACGTTCGCGAGGCAGCTCTTGCATCAGATAGGCGAAGCCCTTGCCCGCTTCGCCAAGCAGCGCATCCTCCGGCACGATCAGATCGTCGAAGAACAGCTCGGCGGTGTCGCTGGCGTGCTGGCCGATCTTGCGGATCGCTTTGCCGCGCGAGAAGCCCGGCAATGCGGTATCCACCAGAAACAGCGAGACGCCACGGGCCCGGGCGCTCGGGTCCGTCTTGGCGCAGACGATCACCATGTCTGCCAGCAGGCCGTTGGTGATGAATACCTTGCTGCCGTTGAGCTTCCAGCCAGCAGGAACCTTCTGCGCACTGGCGCGCATGGCGGCCAGATCGCTTCCGGCGCCAGGCTCGGTCATGGCGATGGCGCCCAGCACTTCGCCAGCGGCCATGCGCGGCAGCCAGCAGGCCTGCTGTGCGGGGTTGCCAAGATGGTGGATATAGGGCATCACGATGTTGGCGTGGATGTTGTAGCCGCTGGCCAGCCCGCCGAAGCCCTGGCGGGATATCTCCTCGCAGATCATCAGGCAGGTCTCGACCCCCGCTGCGAAGCCACCCAGCTGCTCCGGCAGATCCACGCCGAGCAGGCCCGCTTCGCCGAGGCGATGCCAGAGCGCGCGTGGCAGCTGGTGGTCGGCTTCCCATTGCTCGTAGTGGGGCGCCACTTCCTGTTGAAGAAAGCGTCGCACCGAATCCTGAAACAGGGTCTGGTCATCTTCGCTGGTTGCGCAATCGTCGCCCCGCAGGGTCTGTTCGTTCATGCTGAGCCCTTTGATTGTTATTGTTCTGACCGGTCACCGAGCAGGTGCATGGCTATTAATAAGGGCTTGCCCGCGTGCTTTGAATGACCGATGCGGTCGTTTTAGTTGATCGGATAGGCCACTGCTGATTCGAAACGCGCCATACTGCCGGGCGGAACGTCGAGGAGCAGCCGAATGACTGCGACGGATTTGCCCAGACCCTTGGCCAGGGCGCACATCGCCAATCACTACCTGCGAGCCGGCATCAGCGGCGCCGTCCGGCAGGGGGCGGATCCGCTGCAGTTGCTGGCTGCTGCCGGCATCCCGGCGCACTGGCTCGATCAGCCTGAACGGTTGATCACCGAACAGCAGCTCAGTGACCTGATCAAGGCGGTCTGGCGCGCCACCGCTGACGAATTCATGGGGATGGCGCCAAGCGCCTGCAAGCGGGGCGTGTTCTCGCTCATGGCGGAGTTCGCCTTGGGCGCGAAAACCCTTGGCGGCATGTTGGAGCGCAGTGCGCGTTTTTATACCGCTGTCAGGGACGACCTGGATATCGGCCTGGATCTTGCGCCGGCGCAGTCACCACTGGTGTTCTACCGTTTGCATCTGCATCGGCAATTCGATCCTGATCATTTCCTGCAGGAATTCATCCTGTTGATGTGGCAGCGCTTCGCCGGCTGGCTGGTTGGGCAGCAGATTCCTGTCGCCGCCACCTGTTTCGGCTACCCGGCGCCAATGCACGCGGCCGAGTATCGGGTGATGTTCATTGGGGAGCTGCAGCACGACCAGCCCCGATGCGGCTTCTATCTGCACCCACGAGTCCTGCAGCTACCGATCCTGCGCAGCGACACCGAGCTACAGGCGTTTCTGCGCGACTGTCCGGGGGTGATCCTGCACCGGCCCGTGCAGGACAACAGCGTGCAGAACCGCGTCAGGCTGTTGCTGCAGCACTACGATCTCCGGCAGATGCCAGAGCTGGGGGAGATCAGCCAGCGCCTGCTGATGACGCCACGCACTTTGCGGCGCTGGCTGCAGGATGAAGGCACCTCGGTGCGGCAGATCAAGGAATCGTTACGTCGGGAGTTCGCCCTGCGGTTGCTGGGCAACGAGCACCTCAGCGTGCAGGAAGTGGCCGAGCAGAGCGGCTTCGCCGAAGTTGCGGCGTTCTGTCGGGCCTTCAAGCGCTGGACGGGGCGACCACCAGCGCAATGGCGAAACGGTCGTCGATCGGCCTGATACCGGACGGTATGCCAAAGACCACTGATTCGTTCGACTCCTGGGCGCGCAAACGAAAACGCCCCGACTAGTCGGGGCGTTTTGCCGGCGCTGGGGCTCAGCCCTTGAAGCGGCGCAGCACCAGAGTAGCGTTGGTGCCACCGAAGCCGAAGCTGTTGCTCATCACGGTATCGAGCTGCGCGTTCTCGCGGGTTTCGCGCAGGATCGGCATGTCGGCAACTTCCGGGTCCAGCTCATCGATGTTGGCCGAGCCGGCGATGAAATTACCTTCCATCATCAGCATCGAGTAGATCGCTTCGTGGACGCCTGCGGCACCCAGCGAGTGACCGGACAGGCTCTTGGTCGAGCTGATGGTCGGGATCTTGTCGCCGAACATGTTGCGCACGGCCTTGATCTCGGCCACATCGCCCACCGGCGTCGAGGTGCCGTGGGTGTTGAGGTAGTCGATGGTGGTGTCGACGGTAGACATCGCCTGCTGCATGCAGCGCAGCGCGCCTTCACCGCTCGGTGCGACCATGTCGTAGCCATCGGAAGTAGCGCCGTAGCCGACGATTTCCGCGTAGATTTTGGCGCCGCGCTTGAGCGCGTGCTCCAGCTCTTCGACCACGACCATGCCGCCACCGCCGGCGATAACGAAACCGTCACGCTTGGCGTCGTAGGCGCGGGAAGCCTTTTCCGGAGTCTCGTTGTACTGGCTGGACAACGCACCCATGGCGTCGAACAGGCAGCTCTGGCTCCAGTGCTCTTCTTCACCGCCACCGGCGAAGACCACATCCTGCTTGCCCATCTGGATCTGCTCCATGGCGTGGCCGATGCAATGTGCGCTGGTGGCGCAGGCCGAAGCGATGGAGTAGTTGATGCCCTTGATACGGAACGGCGTCGCCAGGCAGGCGGAAACGGTGCTGCTCATGGTGCGCGGTACGCGGTATGGGCCGATGCGCTTGACGCCCTTGTCACGCAGGATGTCGATGGCTTCCATCTGGTTGATGGTGGACGCGCCACCCGAGCCGGCCACCAGGCCGATGCGTGGGTTGGAGATGTCATCGAGGCTGAAACCGGCGTCTTTGACGGCCTGCTCCATCGCCAGATAGGCATAGGCGGCAGCGTCGCCCATGAAGCGCAGGACCTTGCGGTCGATCAGCTCTTCGAGGTTCAGGTTGACGGAACCGGAAACCTGGCTGCGCAGCCCCATGTCCGCGTAGGACTGGTTGAAGCGAATGCCGGGGCGGCCGGCGCGCAGGTTGCCGGAGACGGTCTCTTTGTCATTGCCCAGGCAGGAAACGATACCCAGGCCAGTGATCACGACGCGACGCATGCGGATGTCCTTCAAAAGCTGTCGGTAGAGGTGAACAGGCCGACGCGCAAACCTTCGGCACTGTAGATCTCGCGGCCATCAACGCTGACGGTGCCATCGGCGATGCCGAGGATCAGCGAGCGGTTGATGGTGCGCTTGATGTGGATGTTGTAGGTGACTTTCTTGGCGGTAGGCAGTACCTGACCGAAGAACTTCACTTCGCCGGAGCCCAGCGCACGGCCGCGGCCGGGATTGCCCTGCCAGCCGAGGTAGAAACCGACCAGCTGCCACATGGCATCGAGGCCCAGGCAGCCGGGCATGACCGGATCGCCTTCGAAATGGCAAGCGAAGAACCAGAGATCAGGGTTGATATCCAGTTCGGCAACCAGTTCGCCCTTGCCATACTTGCCGCCCACTTCGCTGATGTGAACGATACGATCAACCATCAGCATATTCGGCGCGGGCAGTTGCGCATTACCGGGACCGAAGAGTTCGCCGCGGCTGCAACGAAGCAGGTCTTCCCGAGTAAAGGCGTGTTGTTTGGTCATGCGTATTCCTCAATGGGCCCCTTGCAAAGGGCTTTGCTGCTTACATACCGGGCCAGAATTCGAGGCCTGATCATCAAGACTAGTCATAGACTGCCGCGTTGTGGCTAAAGTCACAGCCTGCCAACAGCGACGCCATTCAACCCGTACCTGCGGCTGAAGGACGCAAAGACAGAATCGGGCGGCTACTTTAACACTCCTGAAAGGTTAACGAGGACCTTGCGACAGCGTGTCCTCTATAGACAATCGTTGCAGTGACGGTTGCATGGGTCCATCGAAGCCTTGTTCCAGCGCGTCGGGTGGGCGTCGTACGGCCTTTCGATTCAACTGTAACCGAATGATTTCGCGGGGGCGTGGCGGTTGCGCTGGCCGCTGTGAACGTGAAACGTATAATGCCCGGCACTGCCATTTCGGATGGCTCATAACGGAACCCACATGACACGAAAGCACCCCATCGCCGTACTCGGCGGCGGCAGTTTCGGTACCGCGATCGCCAATTTGCTGGCCGAGAACGGTCACCACGTTCTGCTCTGGATGCGCGATCCCGAGCAGGCCGAGAGCATCCGGACGCTGCGGCAGAACCCCCGTTATCTAAAAGGTGTGGAAATTCTCGCGCAGGTGGAGCCGACCACCGACCTGCCGTCGACCCTCGATGCCTGCGAGCTGATCTTCGTGGCGCTGCCATCCAGTGCATTGCGCCAGGCGCTGCAGCCGTTCGCGACGCAGCTTGGCGGCAAGATGCTGGTCAGCACCACCAAGGGTATCGAGGCCGATAGCTTCATGCTGATGAGCCAGATTCTCGAACAGATTGCGCCAGATGCGCGTATCGGCGTGTTGTCCGGCCCGAACCTGGCACGCGAGGTGGCCGAGCACGCCCTGACCGCGACGGTCGTGGCAAGCCAGGACGAGGCGCTGTGCCGCAGCGTTCAGCAAGTCCTGCATGGCCGCACCTTCCGCGTCTACGCAAGCTCGGATCGTTTCGGCGTCGAGTTGGGAGGGGCGCTGAAAAACGTTTACGCGATCATGGCGGGGATGGCCGCCGCGCTGGGCATGGGCGAGAACACGCGGAGCATGCTGATCACCCGAGCGCTGGCAGAAATGACGCGATTCGCGGTGAAGCTCGGGGCCAATCCCATGACCTTTCTCGGCCTGGCTGGCGTAGGCGATCTGATCGTTACCTGCACATCGCAAAAGAGCCGCAATTTCCAGGTCGGCTATGCGCTCGGTGAAGGGCTCAGCCTCGACGAGGCGGTTTCCCGGCTGGGCGAGGTCGCCGAGGGCGTGAATACCATCAAGGTGCTCAAGTGCAAGGCCGAGGAGCTGCAGGTCTACATGCCGCTGGTCGCGGGTCTCCATGCCGTCCTGTTCGAGGGGCGTACGCTGGATCAGATCATCGGTGTGCTGATGCGCGGCGAGCCGAAGACCGATGTGGATTTCATTTCAACCGACGGATTCTGAGCCGAGCGTAGGGGAAACCTTCATGAACCAATCTAACCAGGCCACGGACCGGGAGTCACTGATCCTGCGGGCCCTCTGGATGCTGATCTTCTTTTTCGTCTGGCAGCTGGCCGAGCTGGCGCTGCTGGTGGTCGTGGTGCTGCAGCTGGTGATGCGCCTGGTCAAGGGGCACCCGGATTCCAGTCTGCAGGCATTTGGCGACAGCCTCAGCCAGTACATCGCGCAGATCGGTCGCTTCGCCACCTTCAATACCGAGCGCAAGCCCTGGCCGCTGTCCGACTGGCCGACGCCCAGGCCGGCCGATGTGGAGCTGAGCAATCCGGTCCCGCCGGTGCCACCGGTCGAGCCGAAAGATCCCCAGCAGGGGCCGACTCCATGAGGCTATGGTTGTTGCGACATGGTGAAGCCGAGCCGCAGGCCCGTACCGATGCCGAGCGCAATCTGACCGAGGGTGGTCGACGTGACGTGCGCCGCAGCGCCACATTTCTGCGCGGCAAGCCGCTGCAGACGATTCTGGTAAGTCCGTTCCGACGCGCACAGCAGACTGCGGACGAGGTACGCAAGGCGCTCGGCTTTGCCGGTCACTGCGAGACGGTTGACTGGGCGACACCGGAATCCGATCTTGCCGAGGCATTGCGCGAGCTGGACCTGCGGGGCGAAAGCGACCTGCTGCTGGTCACGCATCAGCCGTTTGTCGGCAACCTGGCGGGCTGGTTGATCAACGGTCATTACGCCGATCCGCTGTCCATGGCGACTGCCTCACTGGTTGAGCTGGAAGGCGAAGCGATTGCCGGAGGGCTGATGCGACTGGTGTCCGTGCATCACGTTGGTTAGGGTTGGGCGGCTCGCCTTGCACTTGGGGCGAGCCTGACCGCAGAACAATAACCATCAGGAGTACCTGTCTTGAGCATCTGGCACCGCCAACCCGACCTGGAAGCGCTTCACAGCACCCGCAAGAACACCATCAGTGATCTGCTGGACATACGCTTCGAATCCTTCGACGACGTCTCGATCACCGCAAGCATGCCGGTCGATGCCCGTACCCATCAGCCCTATGGTCTGCTGCATGGCGGCGCTTCGGTGGTGTTGGCCGAGACCCTCGGCTCGATGGCGAGCCATCACTGCATCGACACCAGCAAGTTCTACTGCGTCGGACTGGAGGTGAACGCCAATCATCTGCGCGGCCTGCGCAGTGGCCGTGTGACCGGCGTTTGCCGAGCGGTGCACCTGGGGCGCTCGACGCATGTCTGGGATATTCGCCTGAGCGGGGAGGACGGCAAGCCCAGCTGCATTTCGCGGCTGACCGTGGCTATCGTGCCGCTGGACAAGGGCAACGGCGCGGGCTGATTTGCAGCCTGCCGCCATAGTGACCTGCTGATTGGCCTGAATGCCCTTCATTCGGCAGGCCTATGGCGATTGCCGCATGCCAGGGCCTGCCAGACAATGAGCGTTCAGTCTGTCCGGCAATGCCTTCATGTCCCAGCGTATCTTCTTCGCCCACGCCAACGGCTTCCCTTCGGCGACCTATCGCAAGCTGTTCGATGCCCTCGCGCCCGAGTACGAGGTCACGCACATGGATCGTCATGGCCATGACCCGCGCTTTCCCGTTGACGATAACTGGAACAATCTGCTTGATGAACTCTTCGAGCAGCTCGAATGCTTGCATGAACCCGTCTGGGGTATAGGGCATTCGTTCGGCGGCATGCTGCATTATCGCGCCGCGCTGCTGCGGCCCGAGTTGTATCACGGCGTCGTCATGCTGGATTCGCCGCTTCCGACCTGGTTCGATCAGACCGTCATATGGGCCGCCAAGCGCCTGGGCTTCATCGATCGGCTGACCCCGGCGGGACGGACGCTCGGGCGGCGCGAGCAGTTCTCCAGCGTCGAGGAAGCGCGTGCCTACTTCGCCGGCAAGGCGCTGTTCAGCCACTTCGATCCGGAGTGCCTGGAGGCTTATATCGAACATGGTCTGGAACCCGCAGGGCAGGGCGTGCGTCTGCGTTTCGATCCGCAGACCGAAATCAGCATCTACCGCAGCGTGCCGCATCTGACGCCGGGCTGGCCGCCGGCATTGAAGATTCCTCTGGCCATGGTGCGTGGGCGCGACAGCCGTGTCGTGCTGCCGCATCACGCCTATCTGCTGCGGCTTATGGCGCGCGGCGAGGCGCATACGCTGCCGGGTGGCCACATGTTTCCTTTCGAGCGGCCGCAGCAGACAGCGGACAAGCTTCGCGAACTGCTGGCCCGCTGGGGCACCCACGGCGAGCTTACCGAGGGGGTGGCATGAGCCTGGTGTTCGAGGAGGTGCGGCTGAGCCTGCCGCATCTGGAAGTCGCGGCGCACCTGTACGGTCCGGAAGACGGCAAGCCGGTTATCGCCCTGCATGGCTGGCTCGACAATGCCGCGACCTTCAGCCGGCTTGCGCCGCGCCTCAGGGGTTTGCGGATTGTCGCGCTGGATCTGCCTGGGCACGGTCATTCCGAACATCGTCCAGCTGGTGCCGCCTACAACATCTGGGAATACGCTCATGACGTGCTACAGGTAGCCGAACAGTTCGGCTGGCAACGCTTTTCCTTGCTGGGGCATTCCATGGGCGCCATCGTTTCGGTGCTGTTGGCCGGCGCACTGCCCCAGCGCATCGAACGACTGGCATTGATAGACGGCGTCATCCCTTACACCGGCGAGGCGGACAGCGCGCCGAAGAAGCTTGGCGCGGCGCTCGAGGCGCTGCTTGCGGTCGACGACAAGCGCAAGCCGGTGTACGCGAACTTCGTGCAGGCCGTGGAGGCGCGCATGAAGGGTGTCGGCGCGGTTAGTCGTGAGGCGGCCGAGCTACTGGCGCAACGTGGGCTGACCCCGGTGCCCGGCGGCTATACCTGGCGCACCGATGCCCGGCTGATGGTGCCGTCTGCGATGCGGCTGACCCGTGCCCATGCGCTGGCGTTTGTCGCACAGGTAGCCTGTCCGGCTACTCTCGTGCTGGCGGAGCAGGGCCTGATGAACGACCCGGAGATGATGAAGCTGATCGATGACCTGCCCTTCGACGTGCAGCGGCTTCCCGGTGGGCATCATCTGCACCTGGACGATGAGGCGGGCGCAGAAGCGGTGGCTGCGGTGTTCAATGCCTTCTTCCACGGCTGAGTGATGTCGGGCGTTTGCAATACTCTCTCGCAAAGCCTCGCTTGACTTGCTTTTGCCAACTGGCGAGGCTGGGAGGCAACGTTTCCAGCAGAGCCAGCGCAATGATCGATTGCTTCAGAGTCGCGACGGCCCCCGGCTGCGCCCTTGCGTTTGTTCCGACGGACCTCGGCTTGCCGCATTCGCTGAGTTCCGGCAAACAGCTACGGGTGACCCGTTGAGGAGTGTTATGCGAAGTGCATGGATCGCGGCATCGGTCTTGATATCCACTGTTGCCGTGGCCGCGGACGTTACCGGCAGTGCCGATCTCGAGCGGCTGCCACGTTTTGCTCAGGCGCAGATCGTCGACTATCGGCAGTCGCAGGTGCAGGAGCGCATCTATCCCCAGGATTCCATTCGTCGCATCAGTGGCAACTTGCGCATGGCCGCGCAGGTGGTGGTTTCGGGTGAGCTGACGGCGGTGACTTACCAGTTGCCGAGCACGCATACCGGTATCGAAGCCTTCACCCAGGCCCGCGGCGAGTTGCTGCGCCAGGGTGCTGAACTGCTGTTCTGGTGCGAGGGCCGCGAGTGCGGTTCGAGTAGCCTCTGGGCCAACGCCATTTTCGGTAAATCCATGCTCTACGGTCCAGAAGCGCAGCAGGCGTATCTGCTGGCCCGTCTACCGGACGCAGAGAACGATCTGGTCGCGTTGTACGGGATAACCCGAGGCAATGGCAGGCCCTATCTGCACGTCGAACAGCTGCGAAGCGATGAGCCTCTGGCTGCGGTACTGCCGACGGCAGCGACGCTGTTGCGGCAGTTGCGCAGCACCGGCGAGCTGCGCTTGCCACGCCTGGCGGACGAACCGACCGCCGAGTGGGGCGCTCTGCTCGCCAATGTGCTGAGCCTGGATAGCACCACGCGTGTCAGCCTGGCCGGACAAGGTGCGGCAGCCTGGCGCGAAGCGCTGATCGTCGAGCGCATCCGTGGTGGGCGGCTGGAAGTCGACGAGTCCCAGGAGCCGGGCCTGGTCATTCGGCTATTGCGCTGATCCTGCGTAACGGCTGCAATAGCGGTTCTTGTTTCGCGCCCTGATCATGGGCGCGGCGGCTCTAATTCCCAGGGTACGTTCAGATGCTCAACAATGACCGCCTGTTGGCGCAGATTCTGCTGCTCGGGCTGCTGGCTGCGTGCCTGTGGGTGCTGGCACCTTTCGCCTCCGCGCTGTTCTGGGCTGCCGTCCTGGCGTTCGCCAGCTGGCCGGTCATGCGTCTGCTGACCCGCTGGCTGCACGGCAATGCCACGTTGGCTGCCGGGCTGCTCACCTTCAGCTGGATGGTGCTGGTTGCGGTACCACTGGTTTGGCTGGGCTTCAACATCGCCGATCAGATCCGCGAGGCCAACGCCTTGCTGCATGACCTTCAGGTCGAAGGATTGCCGCCTGCCCCGACCTGGCTTGGCGAGTTGCCGCTGATTGGCGATACCCTTGTGGGCTTCTGGGATACCGTCGACGAGCAGGGCACGGCGCTGATCGCCAGCATCCGTCCGTACATCGGCCAAGTCGCGAACTGGCTGCTGGTGCGCAGCGCGCGGATTGGTGGCGGCATGCTCGAGCTGGCCCTGAGCCTGGTGCTGGTGTTCTTCTTCTACCGTGACGGGCCACGTTTGTCCGCATTCGTCCATAGCCTGCTGCACCGGCTGATCGGTGACCGCGCCGATCATTACCTGGAGCTCGTGGCAGGCACGGTGCAGCGCGTGGTCAATGGCGTGATCGGTACGGCGGCGGCCCAGGCGATCCTGGCCTACATCGGGTTTCTCATCGCCGGAATACCGGGTGCATTGGTGCTTGGCCTACTGACGTTCGCCTGCAGCTTCATCATGGTGCCGCCACTGGTCTGGGGCCCTGCCGTCGCCTGGCTGGCCTGGCAGGGCGACTACGGCATGGCGGTCTTCCTCGGCATCTGGGGCATGTTCGTCATCAGCGGCGTGGACAACGTGCTCAAGCCCTACCTGATCAGTCGCGGTGGCAACCTGCCGCTGGTGGTGGTGCTGCTTGGTGTGTTCGGCGGCATCCTTGCCTTCGGTTTCATGGGCCTGTTCCTCGGCCCGACCCTGCTTGCGGTTGCCTACAGCCTGCTGGGCGACTGGTTGATCAAGGAAGTGCCGACGATGCCCTCGCACGAGTCGACGCTACTCCCGGGCGAAGCGCGTGACCCGCTTGGTCAGTGAGCGGCTGCCCACCCTCTCACTGTTCCTCTTCGTAGCGGATCAACGCGTCGTGGGCGACGATGCGGCCCAGCGCGATCAGCTCGGGGGCCTTGTAGAACTCGTAGAAGCGGCAGGCGCGCTTGGGGATATTGACCAGCACGTTCGGCGGATAGCCGGCGATCTTGTACTGCGCCAGCGATGACTGCATCACGTCGAAGCTCTGGTTGATCAGCTCGAGCAGCGATGCCGGGCCGGTGACGTCGATCACTGTGGCTCCTTCGGCAGACTTCGGCGCGCTGTGGCTGGTCGGTGCAGCCGGCGGCTGATCGCCGCGCAGCAGCTCGCCGGCACGAAGGTCGTCGAGCTGACCGGCCAGCTCGGCCTCATCCTTGCGCCAGAACGGGATGTGCGAGCTGATCGAATTGACCAGTGAATCGAAGCGCCCCGGGCGCACGATCTCAGGCAGCGGATACTGCTTGTGGTTGTTGGCGTTGAGGTTGACCGCGATGATCATGTCGCAGTGCGCCGACACCACCGGAACGATCGGCAGAGGATTGAGCAGGCCGCCGTCGACCAGCATGCGGTTGCCCTGCATCACCGGCGTGAACAGGCTGGGAATGGCGGCGGACGCGCGCATCGCCAGCTCCAGGCTGCCTTCCTGAAACCAGATCTCCTGCTGGTTGGTCAGGTCCGTGGCAACCGCAGTGAACGGAATCGGCAGATCTTCGATGCAGATCTTGCCGACCATGTCGCGGATACGCCCGAAAACCTTCTCCCCGCGTATCGCACCGAGGCTGAAGCTCGGATCGACCAGTCGCAGCAGATCCAGGTAATCCAGGCTCTCGATC
Source organism: Pseudomonas songnenensis (assembly GCF_003696315.1). Taxonomy (GTDB): domain Bacteria; phylum Pseudomonadota; class Gammaproteobacteria; order Pseudomonadales; family Pseudomonadaceae; genus Stutzerimonas; species Stutzerimonas songnenensis. Next base: position 70,658 of record NZ_RFFN01000004.1, read on the forward strand.
CAGTTGCGATACTCGTCGAGCTTGCCCGCCGCGTAGATGCCGCCAACCACGGCACCCATGGAGCAGCCGGCAATGCAGGCGATCTCATAGCCGCGTGCTTCCAGCTCTTCGATCACGCCGATGTGTGCATAGCCCCGAGCGCCGCCCGATCCCAGTACCAGTGCAACTTTCTTGCTCATGCGGTTCTCCCTGTGGCACTTGCGATAGCTTCATGCCTGGCTGGCGAGCCTGCAAGGGTTGATCCGTGCCGAGTGTCGTCCAGGCTGGTTGGTCCCGTGTCTATCGGCGAATGACGGGCGGCCTTTGCTACAATCGCCGCCCGTTTGTGCACGTGTCACGAGAGAGTCCGATGAGCGAACCGATCCGCCTCACCCAGTACAGTCACGGCGCCGGCTGCGGCTGCAAGATATCGCCCAAGGTGCTGGACGTGATTCTTGCCGGCAGCGGAGCGCAGAATCTCGACCCGCGCCTGTGGGTCGGCAATGCCTCGCGTGATGACGCGGCGGTTTATGGCATCGACGAGGAACGCGGTGTGGTCTCGACCACCGACTTCTTCATGCCCATCGTCGATGATCCCTTCGACTTCGGCCGCATCGCCGCCACCAACGCGATCAGCGACATCTACGCCATGGGCGGCGACCCGCTGATGGCCATCGCGATCCTCGGTTGGCCGGTCAACGTTCTGCCGCCGGAAGTCGCCCGCGAAGTGATCGCCGGGGGCCGTGCCGTCTGCGATGCCGCCGGCATTCCGCTGGCCGGCGGGCACTCGATCGATGCGCCCGAGCCGATCTTCGGGCTGGCTGTCACCGGCCTGGTCAACAAGCGCCAGATGAAGCGTAACGACACCGCCACCGCCGGCTGCAAGCTGTACCTGACCAAGCCGCTGGGCATCGGCATCCTCACCACCGCCGAGAAGAAGGCCAAGCTGCGCAGCGAGGACGTCGGGCTGGCGCGGGACTGGATGTGTACGCTGAACACGCCGGGTAGCCGCTTCGGCAAGCTCGAGGGTGTTCGTGCAATGACCGATGTCACGGGCTTCGGCCTGCTCGGTCATCTGGTGGAAATGGCCGATGGCAGCGGGCTGACCGCGGAGATCGACTATGCGCGCGTACCGCGCTTGCCGGGCATCGAGTACTACCTGGAGCAGGGTTGCGTGCCTGGCGGTACCCAGCGCAATTTCGACAGCTACGGCGAGCGCATCGCCGATCTCGATGAGCGCCACAAGCAGCTGCTCTGCGATCCGCAGACCAGCGGCGGACTGCTGGTGGCCGTGGCGCCGGAAGGCGAGGCGGAATTCCTGGCAGTCTGTGCCGAACTCGGCCTGAACCTGCAGCCGATCGGCCAGCTCGTCGAAGCGCGCGGCCATGCGGTCGAGGTCCGTTGATGCGCAGCGATACCGAAGATTTTCGCCAGCTGTTCCTCAATGACATCCCCATGATGGATGCCCGTGCCCCAGTGGAATTCGCCAAGGGCGCCTTTCCCGGTGTGGTCAACCTGCCGCTGATGAACGACATCGAGCGGCAGAAGGTCGGCACCTGCTACAAGCAGCACGGTCAGAAGGCGGCCATCGAGCTTGGCCAGCAGCTGGTTTCCGGCAAGGTCAAGGCCGAGCGTCTGCAGGCCTGGGCCGACTTCGCCCGCGCCCATCCGAATGGCTATCTGTACTGCTTCCGCGGTGGGCTGCGTTCGCAGATCGTCCAGCAGTGGCTGAAGGACGAAATGGGTGTCGAATACCCGCGTGTCGTCGGCGGCTACAAAGCGATGCGCCATTTCCTCCTCGACACCATCGACCAGGCTGTCGAGCAGTGTGACTTCGTGCTGGTGGGCGGCATGACCGGTACCGGCAAGACCGAGGTACTGGCGCAGCTGGACAACAGCCTGGACCTGGAAGGACTGGCCAATCATCGCGGTTCCAGTTTTGGCAAGCGCGCCACGCCGCAGCCGGCGCAGATCGACTTCGAGAATGCCCTGGCGATCCGTCTGCTGAAAATGCGCGCCGCCGGAATCGAGACGTTCGTGGTCGAAGACGAGGCGCGTCTGGTGGGCCGCTGTTCGATTCCGCTACCACTGTTCAACGGCATGCAGGAGTTCCCCCTGGTCTGGCTCGAAGACAGCCTCGAAGGGCGGGTCGAGCGGATCCTCAAGGATTACGTGATCGACCTGTGCGCGGAGTTCATTGCCGAGCAGGGCGAGAACGGTTTCTCTGCTTTCGCCGAGCGCCTGCAGCAAAGTCTGGTCAATATCAACAAGCGACTCGGCGGCGAGCGTTATCAGCGCCTGGCATTGCTGATGGATCAGGCACTTGCAGAGCAGGCACGCAGCGGTGCGATCGATCTGCACCGGGCGTGGATCGAGGCATTGCTTGGCGAGTACTACGATCCGATGTACGCCTACCAGCGCGAAAGCAAGGCCGGGCGGATCGAGTTCGCTGGCGACCAGCGGTCGGTGGTCGAGTATTTGCGTAACCGTAAGGCGAAAGAGCGCCTTTAATTCCTGAATGGCACACGAGGGATGATGCGATGAAAACTTGGCTGAGTTTGCCTTTGCTGGTTGTGCTGCTGGCCGGCTGTGCCGGCAAGACTGCATACCGTGACAGCTGCGCGGCGGAACTGGACGCGGCGTGGAAGGAGCAAAGCCTGGCGGAAGCCGAAGGCTTTGCCGGAACAGTGAGCTATTCCAAGGCGCTGGCCTTGCTGACCGGCGCCAAGACCCAGCAGCAGTTCGAGGCGTTCCGTGGCTGTACCCAGAAGGCGCAGAAGGCCCGCTTCTATCTGCGCGAGTCACGGGCCGGGCGCTAACGCGGTACTCCAACAACCAGCCCGCTGCACAGGGCGGGCTGGTCTCTTCGCTGAGCTTGGATCAGAGCAGCCAACCGGCGCGCCGCCGCAGCCACTTCTCGATCTCGACCACCGCCAGCAACACGGTACCGGCGAGCAGGCAGATTCGCCATCCAGCGAGGTCCAGCGATTGGGTGGCGAACAAGCGCTGCAACGGTGGCCAGTGGGTAAAGGCGAGTTGCAGCACGCTCAGCAGGGCGATCATTCCCCAGACCATCGGATTATCACGCAGGCCGAAGCGGGCCGGCGCGTTGATCTGACGGCTGCTGAACAGATAGGCGATCTCGCAGGCGACCAGTGTGTTCACCGCCAGTGTGCGACTGAGCTCCATGCTCCAGCCCAGCTGCTGGGCGTAGACGAAGACGCCGATACAGGCCGCGGTCATCAGCGCCGCCACCAGCAGCACTCGCCACATCAATTGCGTGCTCAACAGCGCCGCGTTCGGGTTCCGCGGCGGCCGACGCATGATGTCGGCCTCGCCGGGCTCGAAGGCCAGCGCCAGGGCAAGGGTTACGGCGGTGATCATGTTGACCCAGAGAATCTGTAGCGGGGTGATCGGCAGCGTCAGCCCCAGAGCGATGGCGACCAGCAGCACCAATGCCTCGCCACCGTTGGTGGGCAGGATGAACAGGATCGATTTCTTCAGGTTGTCATAGACAGTCCGGCCCTCTTCGACGGCATTGGCGATGGTGGCGAAATTGTCATCGGCAAGGACCATCTGTGCAGCTTCCTTGGCCACCTCGGTGCCCTTGATGCCCATGGCTACGCCGATGTCGGCACGCTTGAGCGCCGGCGCATCGTTGACGCCATCGCCCGTCATCGCGACGCGAGCGCCACAGGCCTGCAGGCGTTGCACCAGACGCAGCTTGTGCGCCGGACTGGTGCGAGCGAATACCGCAGTATCGCCCAGGCGCGCATCGAGCTCGGCGTCGCTGAGCCTGTCGAGCTCGGCTCCGGTGATCGGCGCGCTGCTGCCCAGACCGAGACGCCGCGCGATTGCCGCAGCGGTTTCGGCGTGGTCGCCGGTGATCATCTTCACCGCAATACCCGCCTGACGGCATTCGGTAATGGCGTCGATGGCTTCCTCACGTGGCGGATCGAGCATGCCGACCAGGCCGAGCAGGACGAAATCCCCTTCCAGGTCCGCATAGTTCAGTTCATGGCGCGGCGCGCCAAGAGCGCGCACCGCCAGGCCGAGCATACGCAGGCCCTGAGCGGCGCCGGCGGAAAGTACGGCATGCCAGTAGGCCGGGTTCAGAGGTTCGGCGCTGCCATCGACCAGTTGCTGGTTGCACACTTCCAGCAGCCGTTCCGGTGCGCCGACCATGTAGATCAGCCCGTGGCCGGAATGGTCGTGGTGGAGGCTGGCCATGCTGCGCCGCTCGGAGCTGAACGGGATGCTGTCGACACGTGGCGTGTGGGCCAGCTCGTGCGTCGCGGTCATTCCCAGCTTGCCAGCGAGGGTCAGCAGCGCGGCCTCGGTAGGGTCGCCGGTGATGCTCCATTGCGAGCCGTCATGCAGCAGGCTGGCGCTGTTGCAGAGCAGGCCGGCACGAGCCAGCGCGTGCAGGTCGCTGGCCTGTTCGATTGCGCAGGGCAGACCATCCTCGCCGCGAACCTTGCCGTTCGGTGCGTAGCCGACGCCTTCGATCTGATAGCGGTTTGCCGCGGTGAACACCTGCTGCACGGTCATTTCGTTGCGCGTCAGGGTGCCCGTCTTGTCGGAGCAGATCACCGTCACCGCGCCCAGGCTCTCCACGGCGGGCAGGCGGCGGATGATGGCGCGCCGCCGAGCCATTCGCTGCACACCAAGCGCAAGGGTGATGGTGAGGACCGCAGGCAGACCTTCGGGTATGGCTGCAACGGCCAGGCCGACTGCCGCCAGTAGCATCTCGTCGGATGAATAGCCGCGCAAACCGACGCCAAACAGGTAGGTGCCCAGCGCCAGCGCCAGAATGATGAAGGTGAGTACCCTGGCGAAGCGCGCCATGTCGCCGAGCAGCGGTGTCTGCAGGCTGACGACCTCGCCGAGCATATGGCTGATCTGCCCCAGCTCGGTCTTGCCCGCAGTCGCCACCACCACCCCGGCGCCGCTACCGGCACTGACCAGGGTGCCTGAGTAGGCCATGCTGAAACGATCACCAATGCCGACATCGCGTGCCACGGGCTCTACCTGCTTGCCGGTCGGCAGCGATTCACCGGTCAGGGCCGCTTCCTCGATGCGCAGATCACGACACTCAAGCAGGCGCATGTCAGCCGGTACCCGGTCGCCGGCTTCCAGCAGGACCATATCGCCTGGCACCAGTTGTTCGGCTGGAACATTGAGCGTCTGCCCGCCGCGGCGCACCTTGCTGTCGAGCGTGAGCATCCGCTGGATGGCACGCATCGCTTGTTCCGCCTTGCCCTCCTGGATGAAACCGACGATCGCGTTGATAACCACCACGGCGAAGATTACCGCGCTGTCCAGCCATTCACCCAGGGCCAGGGTGACCAGCGCCGAAAGCAGCAGAACGTAGATCAGCAGGTTGTGAAACTGCAGCAGGAAGCGCATTAGCGGCCCAGTGCGCCGTTTCCGTGGCAAACGGTTGGGACCGAAGGTCTCGAGGCGCTCCTGCGCTTGCTCGGAGGACAGTCCGGCAGGCGAGGTGTCCAGCTGCTGGAGCGTCTGTTCGGCGTGTTGCGCATGCCAGCAGCGTGAAGCGGGTGTGGACATCGGGTCCTCCTGTCGACCTTTGATCCGCCCAGCCTAAGCCGGGCCGCCATGCTGCGCATGGTGCTGGATCAAGGTGCGGGTCACAAACTCGTCACCGGGCGTTTCCTGTGCTTTGCCTGACTGCGGCTGACCAGTAGCATCGGGACGACGAACAGAGGAGGTTTTGATGCGCACCCGATTGGACGCCTGCCTGCGAGCAGTCAATGAAGTTTTGCTCGGCAAGGAAGCTCAGGTCCGGCTGGCCCTGACCTGCCTGCTGGCCCGCGGTCACCTGCTGGTCGAGGACATGCCCGGGATGGGCAAGACCACTTTGAGCCACACGCTGGCCAAGGTGCTGGGGCTGGAGTTTCAGCGCATTCAGTTCACGTCCGATCTGCTACCCGGCGACATTCTGGGTACGTCCGTTTTCGACAAGGATAGCGGGCAGTTCGTCTTCCATCCCGGGCCGATCTTCGCCGAGTTGGTGCTGGCCGATGAGATCAATCGTGCCACGCCGAAGAGCCAGAGTGCGCTGCTCGAGGCGATGGAGGAGGGCCAGGTCACCATCGAAGGGGCAACGCGCCCGTTACCCGACCCGTTTTTCGTCATCGCCACGCAGAACCCGGTGAGTTCCGGTGGCACGTTCGCGCTGCCTGAATCGCAGCTGGACCGCTTCCTCATGCGCGTTTCGCTGGGTTATCCGGCCAAGGCAGCGGAAAAGGCGCTGCTGCTCGGCGAATCCCGGCGGGATCTGCTGCTGCGCCTGGAACCGCTGCTTGAGCATGATGAGCTGCGCACTATCCAGGACGCGGTTAGTCAGGTGCGTGCCAGTGACGCCCTGGTCGACTACGTGCTGCGTCTGGTGGAGGCCACGCGCACCCAGCCGCAGTTCGCCTGGGGATTGTCACCACGCGGCAGCCTGGCGCTGCTCGCTGCAGCGCGGGCCTGGGCGTTTCTCGACGGCCGCGATTATGTGATTCCCGAAGACGTGCAGGCGGTGCTGCCGACCGTGGTCGGGCATCGCCTGCGTGAGCGCGCCGATGCCACCGGTCATGGTGGCGGTGCGCTGGTGCAGTGGCTGCTGCGCGAGGTGCCAGCGCTGTGAGACGTGCGCCTGCTCGTTTCGGCGAGCCTTCACTATGAGGATACTGCCGCGTTTCCGTGACCGCTGGCTGCTGCGACGGATACCGCCAGCACCCAGCGTGCGGTTGAATCAGCGGCGCATCTTCATCATGCCGACGGCGGTCGGGCTGGCATTCCTCGTGGCCTTGCTGCTGATGCTGCTCACCGCCATCAACTACCAGAACAGCCTGGCCTATGGGCTGAGCTTTCTGCTTGGTTCGCTCTATCTGGTCACCATCCTGCACACCTGGCGCAACCTGGCGGGGCTGCTGCTGCAGGCGGGTGGCACAACGGCGGCATTCGTTGGCGAACAGGCGCTGCTGCGTGTCCGCCTGGAAAGCGCAGGGCGTGCCTATCAGGCGGTGGCGCTAGGCTGGCCCGCCAGTGGGTTGCGCCTGGTCGATGTAGCGGCAGGCGGTACCGTCGAAGTCGAGCTGAGCCTGCCGACCGAACGTCGCGGCTGGTTGCGGCCCGGCCGGGTGCGGGTGGAGAGCCGTTTCCCGCTCGGGTTGCTGGTGGCCTGGAGCTGGATCGATCTGGAGCTGGCGGCGCTGGTCTATCCACAGCCGTGCGTGGCTGAGCGCCCTCAGGGCCACAGCGCGCCCGAAACCGAAGATGAGGGCACGCTGGCGCGGGGTGCCGGCGTCGATGACTATCAGGGGCTGCGTGCCTGGCAGCCTGGCGACGCGCGCCGACGCTTGCACTGGAAGGCCTATTCCCGCGGCCAGGGTCTGCTGGTGAAGGATTTCGCCAGCCTGCTCGGCAACGATCCACTGCTCGACTTCGACACGCTTGACGGCGATCCCGAGCGGCGCCTGTCGATGCTCTGCCATTGGGTTGTCGAGCTGAGCGAAAAGCAACAGCCGTTCGCGCTGCGACTACCGGCTGGCGTGATCGGCCCCGACGGTGGACAGGCGCATCGGGATGCCTGTCTGCGTGCCCTGGCTCTGCACGGGCTTGGCGGGGAGGGCAGCGCATGAGCGTCAAGCCGGGCATTCCTCGCAACAGCCTGATCTGGCTGCTGGTCGCGCAGGTGCTGGTGATCCTGCCGCACCTCACCCATCTGCCGTTGTGGATCATCGGCCTGTGGCTTGGCTGCGCCACCTGGCGGATCCAGATCTTCCGCATGCGTGCACGCTATCCGCGCAGCTGGCTCAAGGCGCTGCTGATGATAGGCGCCGGCTTCGGCGTCTATTTCTCCCGCGGCAGTCTGGTCGGACTGGAAGCCGGAGTGGTGCTGCTGATTGCCGCGTTCATTCTGAAACTGGTGGAGATGAGTACCCGCCGCGATGCGCTGGTACTGATCTTCCTGGGCTTCTTCGCGGTGGTAACCAGCTACCTGTTCGAGGACAGCCTGCTCGCCGGGCTGTACAGCCTGTTGCCGGTCACCGCGCTGCTGGCGGCGATGATCGGCTTGCAGCAGAGCAGCCTGGTGACACGGCCTTGGCCAACGGTGCGGCTGGCGGGCTCCCTGCTGCTGCAGGCTGTTCCGCTGATGCTGGTGCTGTTTCTCTTCTTCCCCCGTCTGCCGCCGCTGTGGTCATTGCCGCAGGCTGGTGATCGTGGGGTGACTGGGCTGGCCGACCATATGGCGCCTGGCGATATCGCCCGGCTGGGACGCTCCCCGGAGCTGGCTTTTCGTGTCAGCTTCGACGGCGACATACCTCCTCGGGAGCAGCTCTACTGGCGCGCAGTGACCTTCGAACGCTTCGATGGTCGGCGCTGGTCGCAGTCCTATGCCTCTCATCTGCCGCAGGAGCCGGAGTGGCAGGCTGTCGGCGAACCGCTCGGCTACAACGTCGTCATGCAGCCGAGCGGGCAGCCCTGGCTGTTTGCCCTGGATGTCGCTCGGGTAGCGCCGGGCCAGGCACAATTGATGAGCGATTTTCACCTGCAGCGTCGGCAGCCGGTCAACCAGCCGCTGATGTACCAGGTCACCTCCTGGCTGGACGCGCGCCGCGAAGCGGTTCGTGCCCCGGAGAGCCTAGGCCGGTCGTTGCAACTGCCGGAACGGGGCAATCCACGCGCTCGCGCCTGGGCCATGGAGCTGCGGCGCTCCGCACAAGAGCCGCAGGCGATGGTCGATGCGCTGCTCAAGCACTTCAACCGCCAGCCTTACCACTACACGTTGGAACCGCCGCCGGTGGGTGACGATATCGTTGACGATTTCCTGTTCGAAACACGCAGCGGTTTCTGTGCGCACTACGCGGGGGCGATGACATTCGTCCTGCGCGCGGCGGGTATTCCGGCACGCGTAGTCGCGGGCTATCAGGGCGGCGAGGTCAATCCGGCTGGCAACTATCTTTCGGTACATCAGTTCGATGCCCATGCCTGGGTCGAGTACTGGGTGGCCGAGCGCGGCTGGGTCAGTGTCGATCCGACCTTCCAGGTCGCGCCTGAACGGGTGGAGCAGGGGCTGGAACAGGCGCTGGCGCGCGAGCGGAGCTTTCTTGCCGATCAGCCGATGTCGCTGCTGCGTTATCGGGATATCGGCTGGGTGAATACCCTGCGGTTGCGCTGGGACAGCCTCAACTATGGCTGGCAGCGCTGGGTACTCAATTACCAGGGCGAGCAACAGACGCAGATGTTGCAACGTTGGTTAGGCAAACTCGATGCTCAGACGCTTGGCCTTGGCCTGGTTGCGATTCTAGGCGTGCTCACTGCTGTGCTGGCACTGTTCCTCTTCAAGCCGTGGCGTCGTGAAACGGATCCTCATCAGCGCCTGTTCCGACGCTTCGAGCGGCTGTTGGCACGCCATGGCGTCCATCGCAACAAAGGCGAGGGTGCGCGCAGCTTCGCCGAGCGTGCCGCGGCCACGCTGCCCGAGCAGGCGCCGGCCATCCTGGCATTCGTCCGGCTTTATGAGGCGCAGCGCTACGCCCAGTTGCCCGGGACCACGGATGAACTGTCGCATAGCTTGCGTCAGCTTCGCCGAGCGTTGCCGTGGCGTCTTCCGAAGCCGGCCGGACGGTCCTGATTGCCATTACCGACATGGATGATTCGGCATTTCACCCGGCTGCTTCTGCCAGAGTGGTTCGCGTCGCCAGGTAGGGGCCTTTACCATCGCTCGCATAACGAACGATAACGAGGTGGGTATGGAGCTTTGCGAGCTGCTGCAGGCGGTACGTGACAACCCCGGCAGCGTGGTGGTGCCGGCCAGCTGGGGGCAGGGTCGTGCAGGTTTCGGTGGGCTGGTCGCCGCGCTTGTCTTCGAGAGCATGCGGGCCAAGGTGCCGGAGGGGCGCCCCTTGCGCTCGCTGGCCATTACCTTTGTCGGCCCGTTGACGGTGGATGCGCCGGCGAGTTTCGAGGCCGAAGTGCTGCGCGAAGGCAAGGCCGTCAGCCAGATGCTTGGCCGGGTGATGCAGGATGGACAGGTGGTCACCATCGTTCAGGGCAGCTTCGGCGCGCCACGCAGTTCGGTGGTTGATGTCGCGGCAGAGCCAGCGCCGGCCATGCCACCCGTCGAGGCCTGCCAGGAGCTGCCCTATGTACCGGGTGTGACGCCGGAATTCACCCGCTACGTGTCGATGCGCTGGGGTATCGGCGGGCTGCCGTTCACCGGCAACACGTCTCGCGAAATGGGCGGCTGGGTACGCCAGCGGGGCGAGGTGCCGCGTGAACCGATGACCGAGGCGCACCTGCTGGCGCTGGTCGATGCCTGGCCGCCCGCCGTGCTGCCACATCTGAAAAGCTTCGTCCCTGGCAGCTCGCTGACCTGGACCATCGAGTTCATTCAGCCGATGCCCGATCTCGACAGCCACGACTGGTGCATGTATCGCGCGGTGATCGAGCACGCCCGCGACGGCTACGGACACTGTGCTGCCTCATTGTGGACGCCCTCTGGAGAGCTGGTGGCGCTGAGCCGGCAAACGGTGACGGTATTCGGCTGACGGCGCGGCGCTGACGTGCAGCGCCGCGCCGTCGATGTCACTTGCGATCGGTGCGATAGATCTTGTCCGGATTCATCTTCGGGCTCCAGGGCAGTCCTGCATTCTGCCAGCCGTTCTGCAGGCGAAAGCCTGCTTGCGGCCCTTCCTTTATGGCTGCGCCCTGAAAGCCATCGACGACATAGCGCGCGTTGGGGAAGCCATTCTCGCGCAGGAAATCCGCACTGGGCTTGCCACGTTCGCTGCCCGAGCGGCACATGGTGATGATCTCGGTGTCAGTGCTCAGGCCGCGCTTGTCGAGCTCGGCACGAACCTGGTCGAGGAACGCCGGATTGCGGTTGGTCTGGAAGGCGCCGCGCTCATCGTTCCAGACGTCACGCTCGACGAGCAGATACGGGACGTTGACATCCACCACGTCGGTAAAACCCGTGAACATGATTTCCACGGGGTCGCGCACGTCGACGAAGAGCACATCAGCACCCTCCTGCTGGGCGCGCGCGTAGGCATCCTGTGGGGTGACTTCGAGTTCGACCGCATGGGCAGCGATAGCCAACAGGCTGAGGGACGCGGCGATCAATGATGATTTCATCTGAGGCTCCGGCTGGGATGAAGGTAGCAACCCGCTCATCTTATACCTCTGGGGGTATGTAAGCATGTGCAGCCGTTTCAGTGCTTTTCTTCCCAGCCAGTGAGCATTGCCTTGATGTGCTCGAGCGGTGTTCGTCCGGTTGTCGCCAGGTATACGTGCACGATGAGGAAAATCAGCATCATGAACGCGCCTGCCGTATGCAGCAGCGCGACCTGTTGCAGATCAAACCAGGGAGAGAGCGGACCCTGTGCCCGCTCCCAGAAGAGATAGAGCAGCCCTGTCAGCCATAGCAACGGGCCGATCATCACCTTGACGAACAGATACGACAGGCGCTGCAGAGGGTTGTGCTTGCGCTCCATGGTGATTTTGTATGGATGTGGCGCGCCGATGAATATGCCGTGGACGTAGTAGCGCAGCATGCGGTCGATGTTGCTCAGGGTGGGCGTGTATTGACGCCACTGACCGGTAGTGAAATGCCAGAAGATGCCGAATACCCACAACAGCATCAGCAGCCAGGCGGATACCTCGTGGATCTCCACCGCGCTGCGGAAATCCATCAGTGCGTGGCTGCCATGGGCGGCGAACCCGCTGACCAGCAGGGTGATGATCAGCGCGGCCTGCGACCAATGCCAGAAGCGTTCGAAACGGGAGAACAGGTACAGGCGCTCGCCCATGTCAGTGACTCCTTCTGCGGCGTGATGACACGCGCAAGGCGGCATGAGCGAAGACGCCCAGCAGGGCCACTCCAGCCAGGCCAAAGCCGATGCGATCGAGCAGGGGACTGTGATGGTTGCCGGTCAACCAGATACCGGGCACGCCCGCGAGTCGGCTTTGCTGCCGGGTATGGCACTGCGCGCAATCGACTGCCTGTTCCTTCGGCGCAACCATATGGGTGATGGGCCACAGCATCGAGGTGTCAACGAAGTCGAACTTGCCGCTATAGGGCGCGCCGGAGGCGTCGGCACCCGCTTGCAGAGCCTTGGCCCAGTCGAAGTTGTACCAGAACGCCGTATCGTTCGGCAGCGCGGTATGCGGCACAAGCAATGTCAGGTACTCGGTGTCGTATGGCTGGCGGCCATGGAAGGTTTTTACCGGCCAGATTCGCGCATCGGCAGCCCCCGGCACACCATGAAAGCGGTTGATCGGAACGCGACTGGTCGGGTCGATGACCGTGTCGGGTTGCACGTAAGTAACCCGGCCGTCAAACCAGACATAGTCCGGCACTACGTCCTCGCCGAGGATGAAGCTGCCCTTGCGGCTGTCGTACAGAACCTGACCACGCTCGTTGCGTGTCTGATATGGCTTGCCGTCAGGCCCCATCTTCCCGGCGGTGGACCAGTCCCAGGCCATCTTGGTAGGCACACCACCGCGGGCGAATGTCGGTATATGGCAGCTCTGGCAAGCCAGCACACTGGTGTGATCATTCAGACGTCCGGCGTGCAGCAGGTTCCCCTGGTGTGGTTTGTCGCCATGGCAGGACTGGCACGTCGAGCGGTTGCGCTCGCTTCGCTGACCTCGGGTGGCTGCGTTGCGCGGATCGCTGGCGGTAACGTTGATGCGGCTGCCGGCAATCCGATGCTCTTCGGCGACATGGCAGGTTGAGCAGGCGAAGTCGAGGCCGTCGGCGGCCATGTGCACGTCCAGCTCAGGTGGCGGCGAATTGAGTGACGAATCGAGATCGCCGTGCTTAACGCCGTCGCCGCCACCGCCGTAGTAATGGCAGGTGCCACAGGTGCGCCGGCTGGTGGCACCGACCTGGCGCGCCACCGCTGCCAGGTCCACGGGCTCGACGAACTTGCCTGAACCGGGCGCGGTTTCGCTGCGTACCAACGGTGGATGGCCGGCGAGGCCAGCAAGCTTCAGGTAGTTGCCGGTGTTGTGACAGGCGAGGCAGTCGACCTTGCTCTCGTCGGTGAAGTCGAAACTGGCGTCTTTCCAGCCGTAGCCAATGTGGCAGGACTGGCAGAACGCCTCGTTCGAGCGGTCGCCGATACAGAAGCCATTGAGCATGGTCTTCTTGCCCAGGCGCTGGCCGGTATCCGGGTTGATGTAATCCCAAGTCCAATGTCGTGTGGCCATGACCTGGCTGGCGGCCTTGCTATGACAACTCAGGCAGGCCCGTGTGACCTCTTCGCCGCTGGCGAACGGACCCTGCAATGCCTCGAAGAGGGTGTGATCGGCGGTGGAGGCTTGCGCGAAGCCGCCTGAAAGCAGGAGTGGCGCTAACAGCAGGGCGGTGATGCACTGGCGGAATGCTCTCATTTGCCTCTCCCTTGCTGCATGGCAGCGGCCCTCGGTTCCAGCATAGGTCACCCCTGGCAATCTGCTATTGCAGCCATTGCGGCTTTAGCAGCATGACGAGGCCCAGGGCGAGCATCACCGCGCCGCTGATGAGCTTCAGCGTGGCGCCAGAGCGTTGCGTAAGCTTGCGGCTGCTCAGCGCGAGCACGGCGATTGCGACCATCAGTGCGTCGTCGGCGATATAACCAATAATGTAGAGACCCAGATAGGCGTGGTGGGCGAGTGCGCTCAACTGCTGCTGGGCCAGGACTGCGGTGTAGATCGCCGGCAGGCCGGCGGTACACAGCAGCTCGACGAAATTGACCACGACGGCCAGCAGCGCAACGCCGCCGAGAGCGGGCAACAGGCTCCGGGTTTGCAGGATGCGGCGTACGCGCGCATACAGGCCCGGCTTGGCGCTGGCGGGTATCGAAAGCGCGAAGCCGCTTTCCGGGCGCAGCCCGTCGCGCAGGTTGATGAAGCCGATCAGCATCGCCAGCAGCGCCAGTCCGGTGGCGATTAGCGGCGATACGCCAACGAACAGAAACAGGTTCAGCCAGGCCGCCATGAACAGGTAGTACACCGCGCCGCTGATCAGGACGAAGGTTCCCGCGATCGCAGCCATGCGCCGTCGATCCTGCAGACGAACCAGCAGCGACAGCAGAAAGAGCAGTACCCACATCGCACAGGGGTTGAAGCCGTCCAGCAGGCCGAGGGCAAGGGTGAATGCCGGCAGACCCAGACGCTCAAGGCTGAGCGTGCCGAATAGCGTGGATTCAACCGTCCCCGGTCGCTGGACGCGTTGCCCGATCAAGGCGAGCAGCCTGGCGCCGCTGTGCGCAGCGTCGTCAAAGCCCACCAGCAACTGATCGCCGATGACGAATGTCGGCACCGCCGGGGGCCAGGCGCCGGCCTCACGGGACAGGCGTAGCAGATCGGCGCGAGCGGCAGGATCGCGATCGACTTCCCGCAGGCGAATCTCCAGCTCCGGATGCTGCGTGGACAGCTCCGCGAGATACACCTTGGCTGCGCTGCAGTGCGGGCAGCCGTCGCGCACGAACACTTCAAGCACCGTTGCGCTGGCAAAGGCAGGAGCGCTGGCCAGTATTCCCAGAAGCATCAACAGAGCCCCGCGCAACAGGACGTGGTACATGAGCGTGCTTCCCTGGTGCGGGCCACGCCGCCGGCGGGGCGATGGCACATGGTTTGCGAATCCACGTCCATCCTCGACCGTCTTTTTCCGGTCAGCAATGATCTGTAGCAAGGTTGCGCGGTGTGAGCGGCCGTGGCGCAGCAGGGTGGGCTAATCTCTTAATCAGCGTCATGGAACCGGACCTGACAAACGGACAGAATCAGGCACCGGTGAGACAGGCCTGTGCCGTGCTGTTTGCCGTCCTACCAGCGGAGATTTTGGCGATGAAGATCGAGCGATTCGAAGACCTGATCGACTGGACACGCGACACCCATGCCATGCTGGCTCGTTGCATGGCTCGCTGTTCCGACAAGCACGAGGAGACCCGCGCCAAATGGCTGCTGGTCTACATCGCCGATCACGAGCGAGCCCTGGCGGAAACGGTCGACAAGATCGAGAAGCATGCCGACCCGAAGGCATTGCATACCTGGATCTACGACTATCTGACACGCAATCCGGTGTTGCGCAATCAGGCCTGCAAGGCTTACGACACCATGACGGTGGAAGAGATCTCGCTGGATATCTTCACCATTCACAACCAGGTGATCGATCTCTACCGCTCCCTG
Organism: Pseudomonas songnenensis; assembly: GCF_003696315.1. Taxonomy (GTDB): domain Bacteria; phylum Pseudomonadota; class Gammaproteobacteria; order Pseudomonadales; family Pseudomonadaceae; genus Stutzerimonas; species Stutzerimonas songnenensis. Next base: position 85,826 of record NZ_RFFN01000004.1, read on the forward strand.
GCCCGCCGTGCCGAGATCGACGGTGCCCGCAACCTGGCCGAGGACTTGTTGCAGCTGGAAGAGCACGAAACCATGCGGCTGGCCCGCCAGGTGAGCCGTATTCACGAAATGTAGTGCCGTGCGGCGTGACCGTTGGGTTTGGCTTCGATGTTCACTCGCGCAGAGTGTTACCGTGAGGGGCTGCTCACCCGGCCGCCCCCTAATCGCGCCGAGACAGCGGACCGATGTGCCTGGAAACCCCGAAGCCGGTCCCAGCATGATCCGTCGACAACGCCCCTCAGGGCTGCGCCTTTTCCCGCATACTGCGCGCCGTCAGTCAGCATGGTTACGGTTGCATATCGATGGTGTCGCTCTCCGGCTATCTCGGTCTTTTTCTCGCGGCGTTCGGTGCCGCCACGCTGCTACCGATGCAGTCCGAGGCGGTGCTCGCCGGCCTCCTTCTTTCCGAACGCTACACGGTCTGGGCCCTGGTCGCCGTGGCCAGCCTCGGCAATGTGCTGGGCTCGGTGGTGAACTGGCTGCTCGGGCGTTACGTCGAGCATTTTCGCCACAAGCGCTGGTTTCCGGTCAACGAGCGGCAACTGACGAAGGCGCAGCACAGCTACCATCGCTACGGTCGCTGGACCTTGCTGCTCAGCTGGGTGCCGATCATCGGTGACCCGCTTACGCTGGTCGCGGGTGTCATGCGCGAGCCGTTATGGAGCTTTCTGCTGATCGTTAGCCTGGCCAAGACCGCACGTTATCTGATCGTGATGGGGCTGACGCTCGGCTGGATGTGACACAAAGGCTGACAGCGAGACCATGCCTGGCCGATCATGCGCCATCGACAACCGGCAGGAATCCGCGCGGCATGACCATTGAGGCACAAACGACAGCAGACGCAGCGGTTGGCACGGCTAGTGCCAGCCGTGACAGCATCAGCGTCCGTTTGGTGGCCGAGGCGCTGCTCGGTTTCGTCGGGCCGCGGCTGAGCGCCGAGCAACTGCTGGAGGAAATCGGTCTCGACCCCGCCTGCCTGCAAGATCCCGACGGCCGCATGGACGTGCGCGACTACTCGCAACTCTGGCTGCGCCTGGCGCGGCGCTTCGACGACGAATTCTTCGGCATGGACCCGCGCCGGCTGCGCTCGGGCAGCTTCGTTTTTCTCAGCCGCAGCTGCCTGCAACAGCCCACGCTGGAGAAGGCGCTGGTTCACGCGCTGGAGTTTCTCGGCCTGGGGCTGGAGAACCTGCGCGGCAAGCTGATCCGCAGCCAGAGCCTGGCAGAGGTGGTACTGCGCGAGCGCAACGCCGAGCCGGCGCGAGCCTTCTGCTACTTCACCTTCTGGATGCTCCTGCACGGTCTGGCCTGCTGGCTGGTGGGGCGGCGCATCCCGCTGCTGGCGGTCGAGTTGCGTTGTGCCGAGCCGGACTACACGGACGATTACCGGGTAATGTTTTCCGACAACCTGCGTTTCGGCCGACCCTCGACGCGGATCATCTTTGCTGCCGAAGTGCTCGATCTGCCAATCCGTCGCAGCGAAGCGGAGCTGCGTGCGTTCCTTGCCGAGGCCCCGGCGAACATTCTGGTGCGCTACCGTGATCACTCCAGCCTGGCCAGTCGCATCAAGCAGCACCTGCGCAGCCTGCCTGCCGAACGCTGGCCGGACAGTGAGACGCTGGCACAGACGCTGTGCATCTCGGCCTCGACGTTCCGTCGCCGGCTGGCGGAGGCGGGGCAGCCTTATCAGGCGATCAAGGACGGCTTGCGCCAGGAAATGGCCACCGAGTGGCTGGCCGATGCCGCCATCAGCTACGGGGAAATCGCCGAGCGCCTTGGGTTTGCCGATGTCAGCTCGTTCTACAAGGCGTTCCGCAAGTGGACGGGTATCAATCCGGGCCATTACCGCAATCTGATCCTGGCGCCGGTACGGCGCTGATTCCCTCGCCTCGCAGCTTCAGCTCGCTGACGCACACCGCGGCGTTGGCGTAGTCGCGTTTTGCCATTGGCCAAAACGGTCAGGCAGGTTGAGAACATCGACCATTGCCGCACCCGTGTGGCTGTCCAAAGATAACCCCGGCTTCGCACCGAATAACAACAAGCACGGGAGAGAGCCATGCAGATTCGCGACAAGGTATTCCTCATTACGGGCGGCGCCTCCGGCCTTGGCGCTGCCGCGGCCCAGGCGCTGGTCGAGGCGGGTGGCAAGGTTGTGCTGGCCGACCTGGATGAAGCGGCGGCCAATGCCACTGCCGAGGGGCTGGGGGCCAATGCGCTGGGCGTCGTTGCCGACATTCGTGACGAACAGGCCGCGCGGCATGCCGTCGCCACCGCCCGCGAACATTTCGGCGCGCTGCACGGGCTGGTCAACTGTGCCGGCGTCGCCGGCGGCGAAAAGGTCCTCGGTCGCAACGGCCCGCACAGTCTGGACGGCTTCAGTCGCATCGTCGGCATCAACCTGATCGGCAGCTTCAACATGCTGCGCCTGGCTGCCGAGGCCATGGCCGAGAACGCGCCTGACGAAGGCGGCGAGCGCGGCGCGATCATCAATACCGCCTCGATCGCTGCCTTCGACGGGCAGATCGGCCAGGCGGCCTATGCCGCGTCCAAGGGCGGTGTGGTCAGCATGACGCTGCCGGCTGCCCGCGAGCTGGCGCGCTTCGGCATCCGCGTGATGACCATCGCCCCCGGCGTGTTCGAGACGCCGATGATGGCCGGCATGACCCAGGAAGTCCGTGACTCGCTGGCCGCCGGCGTGCCGTTTCCGCCACGCCTGGGCCACCCGGCCGAATACGCCGCGCTGGTGCGGCACATCTTCGAGAACAGCATGCTCAACGGTGAGGTGATCCGCCTCGACGGCGCCTTGCGCATGGCCGCCAAGTGAAGGAAGCAGAGATGAAAGATGATCCGATCGTAATCGTCAGCAGCGCGCGCACGCCCATGGGTGGTTTCCAGGGTGACCTGCAGGGCATGACCGCCTCGCAGCTCGGCGCTGCCGCCATCCGCGCAGCGGTGGAACGCAGCGGCCTGCCGGCCGAGAACGTGCAGGACGTGCTGATGGGCTGCGTGCTGCCCGCTGGTCAGGGCCAGGCACCGGCACGCCAGGCCGCTCTCGGCGCCGGGCTGACCCGTGCCACCACCTGCACGACGGTCAACAAGATGTGCGGTTCGGGCATGCAGACGGTGATCGTGGCGCATGACCAGCTGCTGGCGGGCAGCGCGGAGATCGTCGTCGCCGGCGGCATGGAAAGCATGTCCAACGCGCCGTATCTGCTCGACCGCGCCCGCGGCGGCTACCGCATGGGGCACGGTCGGGTGCTGGACCATATGTTTCTAGACGGCTTGGAAGATGCCTACGACAAGGGCCGCCTGATGGGCACCTTCGCCGAGGAATGTGCCGATACGTTCAGTTTCACGCGTGAAGAGCAGGACGCGTTCGCGCTGGAATCGCTACGCCGGGCGCAGGTGGCGATCAGCGAAGGGCGCTTCGCCGATGAGATCGTTGCGCTGGAGGTTACCCAGGGCAAACAGCAGCGCCAGATCCGCGATGACGAGCAGCCGCCCAAGGCGATGCCGGAAAAGATCCCCACCCTGAGACCGGCGTTCCGCGAGGGCGGCACGGTGACTGCGGCCAACGCCAGCTCGATTTCCGACGGCGCCGCCGCGCTGCTGCTGATGCGTCGCTCCGAAGCCGAGCGCTGGGGCCTGCAGCCGCAGGCGGTGATCCACGGCCATGCGGCCTACGCCGATGCACCGAACCTGTTCACCACGGCGCCAATCGGCGCGATCCGCAAACTGATGGAACGCACCGGCTGGTCGATTGACGACGTGGATCTGTTCGAGATCAACGAAGCCTTCGCGGTCGTCGCCATGGCCAGCATCCGCGAGCTGGGCCTGGACCACGCCAAGGTCAACGTCAACGGTGGCGCCTGTGCGCTCGGTCATCCGATCGGTGCGTCCGGTGCGCGGATTCTGGTGACGCTGCTTTCGGCCCTTCGTGCCCGCGGTCTGCGCCGTGGCGTGGCGGCGATCTGCATCGGCGGCGGCGAAGCCACCGCCATGGCCGTCGAACTGATCTGAGGAGGCATCCATGCTGCCCAATGAAGATCAAAACGCGATCGCCGAGATGGCTCGCCAGTTCGCTCAGGAACGCCTGAAGCCGTTCGCCGAACAGTGGAGCCGCGAGCATCGCTATCCCGCCGAGGCAATCGGCGAAATGGCCGCGCTCGGCTTCTTCGGCATGCTGGTGCCGGAGCAGTGGGGTGGCAGCGACACCGGCTACCTGGCCTATGCCATGGCACTGGAAGAGATCGCCGCCGGTGACGGCGCCTGCTCGACCATCATGAGCGTGCACAACTCGGTGGGCTGCGTGCCGATCCTGCGTTTCGGCAACGATCAGCAAAAGCGCGACTTCCTTGCTCCACTGGCACGCGGCGAGCAGATCGGCGCCTTCGCTCTCACCGAACCGCAGGCCGGTTCCGATGCCAGCAGCCTGCGCACCCGCGCCCGGCGCGAGGGTGATCATTACGTGCTCAATGGCGCCAAGCAGTTCATCACGTCGGGCAAGCATGCCGGCACGGTGATCGTCTTTGCGGTGACCGACCCAGACGCCGGCAAGCGCGGCATCAGTGCCTTCATCGTACCTACCGACAGCCCCGGCTATCAGGTGGTGCGGGTCGAGGACAAGCTCGGCCAGCACGCCTCGGATACCTGCCAGATCGCCTTCGAGGACCTGCGCGTGCCAGTGGCCAACCGGCTGGGCGAGGAGGGCGAAGGCTACCGCATTGCCCTGGCAAACCTGGAAGGCGGACGCATCGGCATCGCCGCCCAGGCGGTGGGCATGGCCCGCGCGGCGTTCGAAGCGGCGCGTGATTATGCCCGCGACCGCGAAACCTTCGGCAAACCGATCATCGAGCATCAGGCCGTGGCGTTCCGTCTGGCCGACATGGCGACCCAGATCGCTGTGGCACGGCAGATGGTCCATCACGCTGCGGCGCTGCGCGAGGCCGGACGGCCGGCATTGGTGGAGGCCTCGATGGCCAAGCTGTTCGCCTCGGAGATGGCGGAAAAGGTCTGCTCGGCAGCGATGCAGACCCTGGGCGGCTATGGCTACCTGTCCGACTTCCCGGTGGAGCGTATCTACCGCGACGTGCGGGTCTGCCAGATCTACGAAGGCACCAGCGATATTCAGCGCCTGGTCATCGCGCGCAACCTCGGAGGGCCGGCCTGACCGAAGCAGCTGCGCCTGCGTGCCCTGCGGCGCATCGATACGTGATTTCAAGTGGTGCCGGTAGAACGCCGTTTCCTCGACCGGTACTTGCACAATAAAAACAAGATAGAGGTAGGAAACATGCAACCAGGATTGATGCAGAACGCCCCCCTGTTGATCAGCAGCATCGTCACCCACGCCGCCCGTGCTCACGGTGATCGCGAAATCGTCTCGCGGCTGGTCGACGAACCCCTCTGGCGTTATGACTATGCCGGGCTCGCCGCCCGTTCGGCACAGGCCGCCAGCATGCTGGGCAAGCTCGGCATCGGCCCCGGCGACTGCGTGTCGTCGCTGGCCTGGAATACCCATCGTCACTACGAGCTGTTCTTCGCCGTGCCCGGCATCGGCGCGGTGCTGCACACGGCCAACCCGCGGCTGTCGGACGAACAGATCGTCTACACCATCAACCACGCCGGCAGCCAGGTGCTCTTGTTCGACAGCAGCTTCGCTGCCTGCGTCGCGCGGCTGCGGCCGCGGTTGGGCAATATCCGGCATTTCATCGAGCTGGCTGCGCAACCCAGTTCCGGCCTGGAGAATGTCCTGGGCTACGAACAACTGATCGCCGCCGAGCAGCCGCTGGACTGGCCGCAGTTCGACGAGAACGCCGGCGCGGTGCTCTGCTACACCTCCGGCACCACCGGCGACCCCAAGGGCGTGCTCTACAGCCACCGTTCGGTCGTGCTGCATGCGATGGCCGCCGGGTTGTCCGGCGCGTTCGGGCTGTCCGCCTTCGACTGCATCATGCCGTGCTCGTCGCTCTATCACGGCACCGCCTGGGGCATTCCATTTGCCGCGGCGATCAATGGCTGCAAGTTCGTGCTGCCGTGCGACAAGATGGACGGCGCAAGCCTGCAGGAACTGATCAAGACCGAGGGCGTGACCCTGTCCGGCGGCGTGCCGACCATCTGGACCATGTACCTCGCCCATCTGGAACGCAGTGGTGAGGATTCCGGCAGCCTGGCACGGCTGGTGATCGGCGGGTCCGCCGTGCCGCGGGCCATGGCCGAGACCTTCCAGACCAAGTACGGCGTGGCGGTCTGCCAGCTGTGGGGCATGACCGAAACCAGTCCCCTGGGCGTGGTGGCGACGCCGACGCCGAAACTGGCCGAACGTGGCCAGCAGGCCACCAACGACACCATCTGGACGCGCCAGGGGCGCCTGCAATTCGGCATCGAACTCAAGATCGTCGACGAGGAGGGGCGTGAGCTGCCATGCGACGGCGTCAGTTCCGGCAGCCTCAAGGTGCGCGGACCCTGGACGGTGGAGCGCTACTACCGCAGCGAAGTGAGCGCACTGGATGAGGATGGCTGGTTCGACACCGGAGACATCGCCACGCTGGACGCCGACGGCTTCATGCGTATCACCGACCGCAGCAAGGACGTGATCAAGTCCGGCGGCGAATGGGTCAGCTCCATCGATATCGAGAACGTCGCGGCGGCCTGTCCCGGTGTGAAGGTGGCAGCGGTGGTCGGCGTGTTCCACCCCAAATGGGAAGAGCGTCCGGTACTGGTGATCGAGCCGCATGCCGATGCCGAAGTCACCGTGGAGAAGATCCTCGCCCATCTGGAGCCGAACATCGTCAAGTGGTGGATGCCGGATGCGGTGATCTTCGACGCGGTGCCGCTGACCGCCACCGGCAAGATCGACAAGAAAGTGCTGCGCGAGCGCTATCGCAACCATCTGGTCGAGAACCAGCTGACCGCCGCGAATCAGTAACCGTTTGCCGGAAAGGACGCCCCGTACCTACAGGCGCGGGGCGTTCCCGTGCGCGCGAATCAGGAGAGACATGATGAGTGAGAGCGTCGAGGTAAGGCAGGGCCCGTTGAAAGGCCTGCGTGTGCTGGAATTCGCAGGGATCGGGCCAGGCCCGCACTGCGCAATGCTGCTGGCGGACATGGGCGCTGAAGTGCTGCGCATCGAGCGCGAGGGTGGCAATGGCTGGCCCAATCCGGTGGTCGATCGTGGGCGCAGCACGCTGACGCTGGATATTCGCAGCGAAGCCGGGCGTGCGCGCTGCATTGAGCTGGCGCAGAGCGCCGACGTGCTGATCGAAGGCTTCCGCCCCGGGGTGATGGAAAGGCTCGGGCTCGGGCCGGAGGAACTGCTGCAGCGTAATCCGAAACTGATCTACGGCCGCATGACCGGTTGGGGCCAGACCGGCCCGCTGGCCAGGGCCGCCGGGCACGATATCAACTACATCGCCTTGACCGGTGCGCTGGCGGCAATCCGCGGCGAGAGCGGAACGGCGATACCGCCGTTGAACCTGGTCGGCGATTTCGGTGGTGGTTCGCTCTATCTTGCGGTCGGCATTCTCGCCGCGTTGTGGGAGCGTGAATGTTCGGGGCAGGGCCAGGTGATCGATGCGGCGATCGTCGATGGCGTGTCATCGCTGATGACCTTCTTCGCCGGTCTGTTGCCAGGCGGGCGAATCGACATGCGGCGCGAGCGCAATCCGCTGGCCGGTGCAGCACCGAACTACCGCTGTTACCGCTGCGCGGACGGCCGCGAAATTGCCATCGGTCCGCTCGAGCCTCAGTTCTGGCGCGAACTACTGGAGCGTATCGATGCACCCGAGGCGCTATGGGCGGGTTGTGACGATCCTGCTCAATGGCCCGCACAGGTTGACCTGCTGGAGCGCCTGTTCGTCACCCGTACCCAGGCTCAATGGTGCGCCTTGCTGGAGGGCAGCGACGCATGCTTCGCGCCGGTGCTGGAGCTCGCTGAAGCGGCGCAGCATCCACACCTGCGTCAACGAGGCGTTTATCAGGAACTCGATGGCCTTGCCCAAGCGGCACCGGCCCCGCGTTTTTCACGTACCCCAGGCAAGGCCAGGCGAACCTTGCGTTGCGGTTCGGACGGAGGTTGGGAGTAAAAGGGTAGGGCTAGGCGGGCTTCGGCAGGTCGAAAGAGATATCCAGCGCACTTCAATGGCACGGCATCTCAGCCGGTTTAATTTATTTGCGGCTGGCAAGTCTTTTATTGGACATGCAGTCAGGAAATCGATTCCGCCATATACAACACTTATGTTCCAACTTGGCCCAAAGTAATGACTGGACACGACCAAAGTCGAGTGCAAGGCCTGTAATACGCGGGCTAGACGTGCCGCACGTCGGTTAGGGTTGCTACTTGGCGTCAGCTGACTACTATGAAAACGAGGCTGCTTATTACAACAAAAACGGGGAGTCAAACGTCATGAATAATAATGCCGAGCAACAAGTAGTTGCGCTTGAATTGTGCCGCTTCCTGGCCCACTGCGTTGCCGCGATCGTTATCGTGGGGATGCTCTTCGTGGCCCTCGTCGGATCCTGGCATGCTGCCCTCAGTGTCGGGGTTGTTCCACTGCTGGCCATCATGGCCTGCGATTACCTGGCCAGACGCAAGGAAACTGCTGTGCTTGCAGCAGACGCCTGATACGATTCAGGCGCTAACCAGCCGAAGAACCTTCCTATGCCTATCGAGCGATCGACACCCTGACAGTGAATCACTGCCGGGGTGTCTTGCATTGAGGGGCCACCAGCCTGCCAAACACTCGGTTTACTGCAACCGTCGCGATTTCCCTTGGCCAGCCGCACAGGCGGTTACACCCAAGGTGTTACTCCTTTTGTACAGCGTAACGGCCGCTGAGGTGGGCGGTAACGAATCAGGCGTGGATTCTGTGGAGTGCCTGCCTGGATAAATCGCAACCTATTGAAAAATAAGGATTTGTGAAAACTGGCACGGCGAATGCTTTGTTAATGGCATAACAAGAACAAGAAAGCACACCCAATAACAAAAACAACACGTAGCGACTCCGACACAATAAAAACAAGCAGGTGGGAGACGTAGCAAACTGATTCTTTTGGAGAGGAATTGCCCGACAGGTTTCCTGTCGACCGGACCGAGAACAATAAAACTGCCTTGAGGCAGCTCCAGAACCGGTTGAGCCCGTGAGGGCAGTGGCAACATCAGCGACCAAAATAATCCGTTTGTTCTTTATGTCCCTTTATGGGACTGCTACTCGGACGATGTCCGGCCGGGCTACCAACAAAAACAACAAGCCCGTAAGCAGAAGAAGAACAAAGCAACACGCCCTGAAGGGGAGCCTAGCGGCTCCCCTTTTTATTGGGCCCGCATAACAGCAGCCGGTTTGTCAGGCGTTGTCTGTGTCGTTGAGTCGGCTTGGATACATGTCTGGCTGGCGCTCTCGCGGGAAAACACGCCTATGGCGAATGCCGAGCTGTCGGTTCGCAGCACGGCATTCGCCCAGCAAGCAGTGGCGCTTACAGCGCGTAGTTCGCCAGCTCCCGCGCGATCAGCAGGCGCTGGATTTCGCTCGAACCCTCGTAGATCTGCGTGATACGCGCATCGCGGTAGTAGCGCTCCACCGGGTAGTCCTCGAGATAGCCGTAGCCACCGTGGATCTGCACCGCCTGCGAACAGACCTTCTCCGCCATTTCCGAGGCGAACAGCTTGGCTTGGGAGGCCTCGGACAGGCACGGCAGGCCGGCGCTCTTCAGCCGCGCGGCATGCAGAATCAGCAGACGCGCCGCATTCAGTTGGGTCTGCATGTCGGCGAGCATGTTGGCGATGCTCTGGTGCTCGGCAATCGGTTTGCCGAACTGCACGCGCTCGCGGGCGTAGAGCAGGGCCGCTTCGAAGGCCGCACGGGCGATGCCCAAGGCCTGCGCGCCGATGCCGATGCGTCCGCCTTCGAGGTTCGACAGCGCAATCGCCAGGCCCTTGCCACGCTCGCCGAGCAGGTTGGCCTGCGGGATTCGGCAGTCGCTGAGCGAGACCGCGCAGGTGTCCGAGGCGCGGATGCCCATCTTGTGTTCGCTGCGTTCCACCGCGAAGCCAGGGGTATCGGTAGGCACCAGAAATGCGGAAAGACCCTTCTTGCCGAGGTCCGGATCGGTCACCGCGAAGACGATGGCCAACTTCGCCCGCTTGGCATTGCTGCAGAACTGCTTGCTGCCGTTGAGCACCCACTGGCCGTCCACCAGTTCGGCGCGGGTGCGCAGGTTGTGCGCCTCGGAGCCGGCCTGCGGTTCGGTGAGGGCGAAGCAGCCGATGGCGCGACCGCTGGCCAGTTCGGCCAGCCACTCGTCCTTCTGCGCCTGCGAGCCGTAATTCAGCACCGGGCCGCAGCCCACCGAATTGTGGATGCTCATCAGCGCGCCGGTGGCGCCGTCGCCGGCGGAGATTTCCTCCACGGCCAGGGCGTAGGCGACATAGTCGATGTAGCTGCCGCCCCATTTTTCCGGGACGACCATGCCGAGCAGGCCAAGCTCACCCATCTGGGCGACCAGGGCGTCGTCGATCCAGCCGGCCTTTTCCCAGGCCTGTGCATGGGGGGCGATCTCGCGGCGGGCGAAGTCGCGCGCCATGTCGCGGATCATGCGTTGGTCTTCGCTGAGTTCGAGGTCATGCATTGCGCGGTCTCTTCTTGTTGTTGTGCTGCAAAAGAGGTTCAGGCCGTGGCGCTGCGGCGTGTCTTGCCGGTGGTGGCCTTGAAGCCGTCGAAGAACGCCTGGACGCGTTCCGGCGTGACCTCTGCCAGCGTCGGCGGATTCCAGTGCGGTGACTTGTCTTTGTCGATGATCAGCGCACGCACGCCTTCCATGATGTCGCCCTTGGCGAACCATTGACGGTCCAGATGCAACTCCAGGGCGAAGCAGTCGGCGATCGGCAGTTCGCGGCCGCGACGCAGCATCTCCAGGGTCACGCACATGGCCAAGGGCGAGCGGCTGTCGAGCACCTTGAGCGTTTCCTCGGCCCAGTCGGCAAACTCCGGGCGTGTCTCGGCGGCCAGTGATGCGCGAATCGCCGCCACATCGCTTTTGCCGAAATGCTCGTCGATGGCCTGATGCAGCGCCTTCAGCTCGGAACCCGGCAGTTTGTTGCTGCCCAGCGTCGCCACCAGGGTGCGCAACGCCTCCTGCGGATGGACGGACCAGCTCATGTGGTCGAGGCAACGATCCAGCTCGGCGATCTGGTCGTGGCTGACGCACCAGTCCGCCAGACCGACGTGCAGCGCATCGGCTGCGCGGATCTGCAGGCCGGTGACGCCCATGTAGGTGCCAAGCTCACCCGGCAGGCGTGAGAGGAAATAGCTGCCGCCGACATCGGGAAAATAGCCGATACCGACTTCCGGCATGCCCATGCGCACGCGCTCGGTGACCACGCGCAGCGACGCGCCCTGGACCAGGCCCATGCCACCGCCGAGGACGAAGCCATCCATCAGCGCCAGCAGTGGCTTCGGGTAGGCATGGATGTACTGGTCGAGGGCGTATTCCTCCTCGAAGAAGGTTTCGTGCTCGGTGTCGCCGCGCTGGAAGCTGTCGTACAGCGAACGGATGTCACCGCCGGCGCAGAAGGCCTTCTCGCCATTGGCGCGCAGCACCACGGCATGGATCTGCGGATCGGCCGCCCAGGCGCTGAGCTGCTGTTGCAGCAGGCGGACCATTTCCAGGGTCACCGCATTCAGCCCGGCCGGGCGGTTGAGGGTGAGGTGGCCGACGTGGTTGCGTACGGCGGCCAGCACGGGGCGTTCGGTTGCACTCATGGTCAGGTGTCCTTGCGGTACTGATTGATGATCGCCGAGAAGTCCAGGCCGCCATGACCCTGGGCACTGAAGCTCTGGTAGAGCTGCTGGGCGAGGGCGCCGAGGATCACCGGCTGGCGCACCTGCTTGGCGGCCTCGGTGGCCAGGCCCAGGTCCTTGAGCATCAGGTCGCTGCCGAAGCCGCCGCTGTAACCGCGGGAGGCCGGTACGTTGTCCAGCACGCCGGGGAAGGGGTTGTAGGTATCCGAGCTCCAGCAGCGGCCGCTGGAGGTGTTGATCACGCCGGCCAGGGTCTTGGCATCCATGCCCAGCGCGACGCCCAGCGCCATCGCCTCGGCGACGCCGATCATGGAGATGCCCAGCAGCATGTTGTTGGCGACCTTGGCCACCTGGCCGTTGCCGGCTGCACCGCAGTGCACGATGTTCTTGCCCATGGCCGCGAGGATCGGTTGTGCACGATCGAAGTCCGCATCGCTGCCACCGACCATGAAGGTCAGGGTGCCGGCTGCTGCACCGCCGGTGCCGCCGGAGACCGGTGCGTCGAGCATCGGGTTGCCATGCTCGGCGGCGGCCTTGGCCACTTCGCGGGCGCTGTGCGGATCGATGGTGGAGCAGTCGATCAGCATCACACCGGCACGGCTGCTGGCGATCAGGCCGTTCTCGCCCAGGTACACGCTCTTCACATGGGCGGCGGCCGGCAGCATGGTGATGATCAGTTCGGCGTTGCCCTGGGCGATGGCGGTCGGGGAGTCGACCGGCAGCGCGCCGGCGCCGACCAGGTTTTCGACGGCCGCGGCGTTGAGGTCGAAGACGCTGAGCTGGTGGCCTGCCTTGAGCAGGTTGTGGGCCATGGGCGCGCCCATGTTGCCCAGGCCGATGAATCCGATATGCATGGCGTGTTTCCTCTTGTTGTTATGGCCAGATGCGGCTTAGCGATTGGTGAACTCAGGCTTGCGCTTCTCGCTGAACGCGGCCATGCCTTCCTTCTGGTCGGCAGTGGCGAACACCGCGTGGAACACACGACGCTCGAAGCGGATGCCTTCGGCCAGCGTGGTCTCGAAGGCGCGGTTGACGCTTTCCTTGATCATCATGGTGGCCGGCAGGGATTTCTCGGCGATCACCCGGGCGGCCTTGAGGGTTTCCTCCAGCAGGGCGTCGGCCGGGAACACACGGGCGACGAGGCCGGCGCGCTCGGCTTCGGCGGCGTCCATCTGGCGACCGGTCAGGCACATGTCCATCGCCTTGGCCTTGCCCACTGCGCGGGTCAGGCGTTGGGTGCCGCCAATGCCCGGCAGCACGCCGAGGTTGACTTCCGGTTGGCCGAAACGCGCGTTGTCGGCGGCGAAGATCATGTCGCAAAGCAATGCCAGCTCGCAGCCGCCACCCAGGGCGTAACCGGCGACGGCGGCAATCAGCGGCTTGCGGCGCGTGGCGATGCGGTCGGCTTCGGCGAACAGATCGTCGAGATAGACCTGCGGGTAGGACAGCTCGGCCATTTCCTTGATGTCGGCGCCGGCGGCGAACGCCTTGGCCGAGCCGGTGAGCACGATGCAACCGATCTGCGGATCGGCCTCGAGCTGGCCCAGGGCCTGGTTCAGTTCGCTGATCAGCTGCGCATTGAGCGCGTTGAGCGCCTGCGGCCGGTTTAGGGTGATCAGCGCAACGCGCTCCTGGATGTCGACGAGCAGGGTTTCGAATGTCATTTCAGCGTCCTTGAGGGCCGGCGCGTCCGCCGGCCCGGTGGGTGATGTCACTTCAGGTTGATGGTGGTGTTGACCGGGCCGCCGACCTCGTTTTCATCGAACCAGCGCTCGGTGATGGTCTTGGTCTGGGTGTAGAACTGCACCACCTGCTTGCCGTAGGGGCCGAGGTCGCCAAGCTTGGAAGCGCGTGAACCGGTGAAGGAGAACATCGGTACCGGCACCGGGATCGGTACGTTGATGCCCACCTGACCCACGTCGATCTCTTCCTGGAAGTGCCGCGCCGCCGCGCCGGAGCGGGTGAAGATGGCGGTGCCGTTGCCGTTGGGGTTCGCGTTGATCAGCTCGATGGCTTCGTCCATGGTCGCCGCCGCCATGACGCACAGGACCGGGCCGAAGATTTCTTCCTGATAGATGCTCATCTCGCGGGTGACGCCGGAGAAGATCGTCGGGCCGACGAAGTTGCCCTTTTCGTAGCCGCTGACGCTCGGGTTGCGGCCGTCCAGCTCCAGCTTGGCGCCTTCGCGTACGCCGCGTTCGATCAGCCCGCTGACGCGATCCAGCGCCGCGCAGGAAACCAGCGGACCGACATCGGTGCCGGCCTCGACACCGGCGTTGACCTTGAGCGTCTGCGCTTTGGCCACCAGATCGGGAATCCAGGCCTGCGCTTCACCCACCAGCACCACCACCGACAGCGCCATGCAGCGCTGGCCGGCCGCACCGAAAGCGGCACCGGCGAGGTTGTTGAGGGTCTGTTCCTTGTGCGCATCGGGCAGCACGATGGCGTGGTTCTTCGCGCCCATCATGCATTGCACGCGCTTGCCGGCCTGGCTGGCGCGGTTGTAGACATGGGTGCCGACCCTGGTCGAGCCAACGAAGGAAACCGCCTTGATATCCGGGTGGTCGCAGATCGCATTTACCGCATCCGCGCCGCCATGCACCACGTTGAGCACGCCCGGCGGCACACCGGCTTCCAGCGCCAGTTCGCACAGGCGCATGGTGACCATCGGGTCCTGCTCGGACGGCTTGAGGACGAAGGTGTTACCGGTGGCGATGGCCATCGGGAACATCCACAGCGGGATCATCGCCGGGAAGTTGAACGGCGTGATGCCGGCGCAGACGCCCAGCGGCTGCAGCAGGGTATAGGTATCGACGCCCGCCGCGACGTTGTTCGCCAGCTCGCCGAGCTGCAGGTTGCCGATACCGGCGGCGTGCTCGACCACTTCCAGGCCGCGGAACACGTCGCCCTCGGCATCGGCCAGGGTCTTGCCCTGTTCGGCGGTGAGGATCGCCGCCAGCTCCTTCATGTTTTCACGAATCAGTTGCTGGTACTTGAGGAAGATGCGCGCCCGCGCACCGATCGGTGTCTTGCGCCAGGTCTTGAAGGCTTTCTGGCCGCTGGCGACGGCGCGGTCGATTTCCTCGGCAGTCGCAAACGGCACGCGCGCCAGGACTTCCTGGGTCGCCGGGTTGACGACATCGCGCCAGTCCTGCGTGGTCGATTCGATAAATTCACCGTCGATCAGCAATTTGACGGTAGGAATGGAGCTGGACGTTGTCATAAGGCTCTCCGCCTGAGAAGGCACTGTTGTTGTTATGGCTCGCGGACGGCTGCGACCAGTTGCACCGAATGTAGCAATGCAAAAAACCACATTACAATGCGATCGACTGCAGAGTCGCTCTGCATAAATGCACAGGGGCTAATGGAGGCTTCAACCATGGACTGGGACAATCTGCGCTATTTCCTCGAGGTCGCCCGAGCGGGGCGGCTGACGACCGCGGCGCGCCGGCTCGCCGTGGACCACACCACCGTGTCCCGTCGTTTGCAGGCGCTGGAAAAAAGCATGGGCCTGCAGCTGTTCCTGCGCGAGCCGGGTGGCTACAAGCTCACCGAAGCCGGGCGCAACCTGCTGCCGCGAGTGGAAGCGATGGAAAGCGCCAGCGTGGCCATCGAGCATTCGTTGCCGAGCATGGGTGATGGCCTTTCCGGGCAGGTACGCATCGGCGCCACCGAGGGTTACGGCACGGTGATGCTCGCCGGCCAGCTCACCGGGCTCAGCCGGCGCTATCCGCACCTGAACATCGACCTGCTGGCGCTGCCGCGCGCGGTGCGCCTGTCGCGTCACGAGGCGGACATCGTCATCACCCTGGAACGCCCGGAGCGCGGGCCGTTCATCATCACCCGGCTGACCGACTACGTGCTGCGGCTGTATGCCTCGCCGGCGTATCTCGACGAACACCCGCCGATCCGCAGCCGCGAGGATCTGGCAGAGCACCGCTTCGTCAGCTACGTGGATGACCTGCTGTTCAGCAAGGAGCTGCTGTTTCTCGATGGCATCGCCGACGCCCGCTCCATCGGCCTGCGCAGTACCAGCCTGCTGGCGCAGCAGGAAGCGGTGGCGATGGGGGCGGGAATCGCGATCCTGCCGGCGTTTTCCGCCGACGCCGATCCGCGGTTGCGACTGCTGCTGCCGGAGGAGGTCAGCTTTACCCGCACCTTCTGGATGCTGATGCCGATCGAGTTCAAGGACCTGGCGCGCATGCGCACGACCTGGGATTACCTGAAGGAAATGGCGCAGCAGAACCAGGGCCGACTGCTGGGCCAGTAGTTATCGCTGGCCGAGCTGTCCAGAGAATCAGGGCGGCGCCGCGAGAGCGCCGGGAGCTTTACGCTTCAGCCGTGTATGGCAGTTATGCGCAGGCGGCACATCATCGAGGCGCCGCCCGGTCGATCAGACGCGCGGCGTGGTGCGGCTTTCGTTCCCCATGGGGGTGGAGTCCGGCATCTGTACGCTGGTATCGGTGAAGTCCGAACTGTGCACTTCGGAATCCATCGGCATATGGCTGTAGCGCTGGCTTGGCAGTGCCGGTTTCGCTTCCATCTCGGTCAACAGGCGCTTGCCCTCGCAACGGCCGCTGATGCCGCGGGCCAGGGCCATGCCGCCCATTGCCAGCTCGGCCAGACCGAAAATTCCGCCACGACGCAGCCCTTTGCCCATCAACACCAGGCCGCCGGCCAGCGAGGCGGCGCGTTCCCAGCCGTGGACGTTCTGTGGGGCGGATTTGGCGAACATTTGCTTGATCATGACGCGGCATCCTCTATGCAGGTGGTTTATAGATGACTGCGGCGTGCGGGTAGCGTTCCGGTCCGAGCGGCGGCGCAAGACCAACGTCAGAATTTACGGTTTTTTTACGCCCCCTGACCGGTAACACAATCGAATCTTTACGCCGGCTGCCTCGAGACTCCGTACACGCATTGACGCGTCATACGGAGCATTACCCATGACTATCCTCGACGGGCTCGCACTGGGCCTGGCCATCCTTCTCTTCTTCTACCTGCTGGCTGCGCTGTTGCGCGCCGAACGTAGTTAGGAGGCCGCATGCACGCCAACGACTACTGGCTGATCGCGGCGTTCTTCATCCTCGTGCTGGCGCCAGCACCCTGGCTCGGGCGCTATCTGTACCGTGCAATGGAGGGCGAACGCACCTGGCTGACACCTGTATTCCAGCCGGTCGAGCGGCTGTGTTATCGCATTGCCGGTATTGATCAGGAGCGCGAACAGAACTGGATGAGCTACTGCCTGGCACTGCTCGGGCTGACTGCGCTCAGCCTCCTGGGTCTGCTTTCGATGCTGATGCTGCAGGGGCAGCTTCCGCTGAATCCGCAGCAGCTGCCCGGGCTCGAATGGCACCTGGCGCTGAACACGGCAGTGAGCTTCGTCACCAACACCAACTGGCAGGCCTATAGCGGTGAGGCACAGCTCAGCTATTTCAGCCAGATGCTGGGTCTGGGTGTGCAGAACTTCGTCAGCCCGGCGGTCGGCCTGGCGGTGCTGGTGGTGTTCTGCCGCGCACTGTCGCGCCGCAATGCGGGTGCAGTCGGCAATTTCTGTGTCGATATGACCCGCGCGGTGCTGTACGGGCTGCTGCCGTTCAGCCTGATCCTGGCGCTGCTGCTGGTGTGGCAGGGCGTGCCGCAAAGCCTGGCGGAATACGCGCAGGTGGTGACGCTGCAGGGCGGCGAGCAGAGCATTCCACTGGGGCCGGCAGCCAGCCAGATCGCGATCAAACAGCTGGGCACCAACGGCGGCGGCTTCTTCGGTGTCAATTCGGCTCACCCGTTCGAGAATCCGACAGCCTGGAGCAACCTGCTGGAAGTTGCAGCGATCCTGCTGCTGCCGGCCGCACTGGTATTCATGTTCGGCCACTACGTTCGCGACCTTCGGCAGAGCAGGGCGATTCTGGCCTGCATGCTGGTGCTGTTCTCACTCGGTCTGGGCACGACCCTGCTCGCCGAGCATCAGCCCAATCCCGCGTTTGTCGGCATTGCCGTGGAGCAGACAGGGCCGCTGGAAGGCAAGGAAAGCCGTCTGGGCATTGCCGCCTCGGCGCTATGGGCGACCGTGACCAGCGCGGCTTCGAACGGCTCGGTCAATGCCATGCATGACAGCTTCAGCCCCCTTGGCGGCATGGTGCCGATGTTCAACATGATGCTGGGCGAGATCGTGTTCGGCGGTGTTGGCGCAGGCTTGTACGGCATGTTGCTGTTCGTGCTGGTCACGGTTTTCCTGGCGGGACTGATGATCGGGCGCACACCCGAGTACCTGGGCAAGAAGCTCGAAGCGCGCGAGGTCCGCCTGCTGGTGGCGTCGCTGCTGGTGATGCCGGTGGGTGTGCTGGTGCTGGCTGCGCTCGGTGTGAGCTTGCCGGGGCCCGCCGCCTCGATCACCAATCCTGGCCCTCATGGGCTGAGCCAGATCCTGTACGCCTATACCTCGGGTACCGGCAATAACGGCTCGGCGTTCGCCGGTTTTGGTGCCGGCACGACCTATCACAACCTGATGATCGCGCTCGCCATGCTGCTGGGGCGCTTTGGTTTCATCCTGCCGGTGCTGGCGATTGCCGGCAGTCTGGCGGCGAAGAACCGCGCACCGCTCGATGCCAACAGCTTTCCCACCCACGGACCGCTGTTCGTGACGCTGTTGACCCTGGTGATCCTGCTGGTCGGCGGGCTGACATTCCTGCCGGCCCTCGCGCTCGGCCCGCTCGCCGAACACTTCGTCCTGCTGCAAGGCTTCTGAGGAGCGTCCTGATGAACGTCCGTCAAACGGCACTCGAAAGTGCCGAGCAACAACCTGCCACATCCTTTGCCGCGCTGTGCAAGCCGGCGCTGCTGCAGGCCCTGGTCAAACTGGACCCACGCCGGCTCGCCCGATCTCCGGTGATGCTTGTGGTCGAACTCGCCGCTGTAGCGACCACGCTGCTGTGTTTCCTGCCTGACGCGGCGGTCGGTCGCCCGGTGGCAATACAGATAGCGCTATGGCTGTGGTTCACCGTGCTCTTCGCCAACTTTGCCGAAGCGCTTGCCGAAGGGCGTGGCAAGGCGCGGGCGGATAGCCTCAAGGCAGGCGTGCAGGGACTCGAAGCGCGCCTGCGCGATGACGATGGCAATTACCGCCAGGTGGCGGCGAGCAGCCTGCGGCGCGGCGATGTGGTACGGGTCGAGGTCGGCGAGCTGATTCCCGGTGACGGCGAAGTCATCGAAGGCATCGCGGCCGTCAACGAGGCGGCGATCACCGGGGAGTCTGCACCGGTGATCCGCGAGTCGGGAGGGGATCGCTCGGCCGTTACGGGCAATACCCGCGTGGTGTCCGATTGGCTTTTGGTGCGCATCAGCAGCGATCCGGGCGAATCCACACTGGACCGAATGATCGCCCTGGTCGAGGGGGCCAAGCGGCAGAAAACGCCCAACGAGATCGCGCTGGACGTCCTGTTGATCGGGCTGACGCTGATCTTTCTCGTGGTGGTCGCCACGCTGCAGCCATATGCCCGCTTCGCCGGCGGCGACCTGCCTCTGGTCTTTCTGGTCGCGCTGCTGGTGACATTGATTCCGACGACGATCGGCGGGCTGTTGTCGGCGATCGGCATCGCCGGCATGGATCGTCTGGTGCGGCTCAACGTGATCGCCAAGTCAGGCCGGGCAGTGGAGGCGGCCGGCGACGTCCAGGTGCTGCTATTGGACAAGACCGGCACCATCACCTTCGGCAACCGGCGCTGCAGCGCAATGGTGAAGGCCCCCGGCATTTCCACCACCGAGCTGTCGTATGCGGCATTGCTCTCTTCGCTGGCGGACGACACAGCCGAAGGCAAATCCATCGTGGAATACCTGCGAGCCCTGTCGCCCATGGCGGAGCCGTCCACACAGAACGTCAGCAATATTCCATTCAGCGCCGAAACCCGTTTATCCGGTGCCGATCATCAGGGCCGCCGCTATCGCAAGGGCGCCGTAGACGCCGTGCTTGACCATCTCGGCATGACGCGCGAGCAGGTTCCGCCGGTACTGGCACGTGAGGTGGAAAAGATCGCTCAGAGTGGTGGCACGCCTTTGCTGGTATGCGCCGATGACCGTTTGTTGGGCGCCATCCACCTCAAGGATGTCGTGAAGCCTGGCATACGCGAGCGCTTCGCCGAGCTGCGCCAGCTGGGCATACGTACGGTGATGGTTACCGGGGACAACCCGCTGACCGCAGCCGCGATCGCAGCCGAGGCGGGGGTCGACGATCTGATCGCCGAAGCGACGCCGCAGAAGAAATTGCAGCGCATTCGCCAGGAGCAGGCCGAAGGCAAGATGGTCGCCATGTGCGGCGATGGCGCCAATGATGCGCCAGCGCTGGCGCAGGCCGATGTCGGCATGGCGATGAACGACGGCACCCAGGCTGCGCGGGAGGCGGCGAATCTGGTCGATCTGGACTCCGATCCGACCAAGCTGCTCGACGTGGTTCAGGTGGGCAAGCAGCTGCTGGTGACACGGGGCGCGCTGACGACCTTTTCGATCGCCAACGACGTGGCGAAGTACTTCGCCATCCTGCCGGCATTGTTCATCGGCATCTATCCGCAGCTCTTTGCACTGAACCTGATGCAGCTGCACAGCCCGGAGAGCGCAATCCTGTCGGCGATCATATTCAACGCGCTGATCATCGTCGTCCTGATCCCGCTGGCGCTGCGTGGCGTACGCATCAAGGCGGCCGACGCAGCCAGCCTGCTACGGCGCAACCTGTTGATCTACGGACTGGGTGGGCTACTGGCGCCGTTCGTTGGGATCAAGCTGATCGATCTGCTCCTGACCGCGACTGGTCTGGTCTGAATCCCGCCGCGCCTCACTGGCGCGGCTTCTGGAGATGAAATGATGCTCAAACAACTTCGTCCGGCGTTCGTCCTGCTGGTCCTGATGACCCTGATCACAGGGGGCGCTTATCCGCTGCTGGTCACGGCTGTGGCGCAGCTCGCCTTTGCCGAACAGGCCAACGGCAGCCTCGTTCGTGATGCCAGCGGCCAGGTGCGTGGCAGCAGCCTGCTGGCCCAGCGTTTCGAAGGCGTGCAGTGGTTCCATCCGCGCCCCTCGGCGGGGGACTACGAGACGGTGGCCAGCGGTGCCAGCAACCTGGCACCCAGTAACCCGGAACTGGCGGATCAGGTCCGTGCGCGGGTAATCGAATGGGCTGGCAGCCCTACGAAGCCGGTGCCCATGGAGTTGGTGACGACTTCGGCCAGTGGGCTCGACCCACACCTGACCCTGGCTGCCGCCCGTTTCCAGGCCTCACGGGTGGCGGCGGCTCGGGGCATCCAGCCCGAGCGTCTGGAGCGCTTGCTGATCGAACACCTGGAAGCCCCTCTGGTGGGACCCGCTGTGGTCAACGTGCTGGCTCTGAATCTTGCATTGGCTGACAATCGCCTGCCTGCCCCCAGCGAGTGATGTGAATGAGCGATGCCCTGCGCGCGGATGCGCTGCTCGACGATGTACCAAGGGAAGGCCGCGGGCGTCTCAAGGTTTTCCTCGGAGCCGCACCCGGGGTCGGCAAGACCTATGCGATGCTGCAGGCCGCACAGCGCCAGAAGCGGCTTGGGTGTGACCTGCGTGTGGGTGTGGTCGAAACCCACGGCAGGGCTGAAACCGAAGCGATGCTCGTTGGCCTGCCCGAGCAGCCGCTGATCCGCAGTGAGTATCGCGGCATCACCCTGGCCGAGATGGACCTCGACGGGCTGCTGGCGGCGCGGCCGCGTGTGGTGCTGGTGGATGAACTGGCCCATAGCAACGCGCCTGGCAGTCGCCACAGCAAACGTTGGCAGGACGTGCTGGAACTGCTCGAAGCAGGCATCGACGTCTACACCACGGTCAATGTCCAGCATCTGGAAAGCCTGAACGATCAGGTCCGTGCGATCACCGGCATACAGGTCCGGGAAACCGTCCCGGACTGGATCCTGCAGGAAGCGGACGACATCCTGCTGATCGACCTGCCGCCGCGCGAGCTGCTGGAACGCTTGCGCGAAGGCAAGGTTTACGTGCCCGATCAGGCCAGGGCGGCCATTGATGCATTCTTCACGCAGACCAACCTGACAGCCTTGCGTGAGCTGGCGATGCAGACTGCCGCCGCGCGGGTCGATGCCGAGCTGAACCGGCGTTACCGCTTGCAGGGGCAGTCGGCGCCGGCCGTTCGTGGTCGCCTGCTGGTCGGTATCCACGGTAACGATGCAGCCGAAGGACTGGTACGGCATGCCGCACGCGTTGCGGAGCGCAGGCACCTGCCGTGGTCGGTCGTGTATGTGAACACCGGTGCGAATCGTGGCGAGACAGAGCTCGCTCATCTGCAAGCGGCTCAGCAGCTGGCAGAGCGGCTGGGCGGTGAGGTGGTGGAGCTGCGCGGGGAACGGGTAGCGCGAACACTGATCGACCACGCCTACGAGCGCCGCGCTACGTTGCTGCTGGTCGGACGTAGCGGAGCACGACGGGGCCTGAAACGCTTGTTCATGCGTTCGGTCGCCGAGCAGCTCATCGCGGCAGGTCAGGGGCTGGAAGTCAGTATTCTCGACCAGCAGCGCACGCCCTCGCGCAGGGTCGGCGAGGCGAGGCGGGCAGCGGACTGGCGCACCTACCTGCTGGCGCTGTTGGCGACCCTGGTGGCGACCGGCGCCGCGCTGGTGCTGTCGCGCTACCTCGCGCTACCCAACATCTCTCTGGTCTTTCTCGCAGCGGTACTGGTCGTGGCCGTGCGCAGTAGCCTCGGCCCGGCGCTGGCCTGCGCGGGATTGTCGTTTCTGTTCTACGACTTTCTGTTCATCCCGCCGACCTTCACCTTTATCGTGGCGCGCCAGGAAGATGTGCTGACGCTGTTGTTCTTCCTGTTGATGGCAGTCCTGGCCGGCAATCTCGCCAGTCGCCAGCGCCGTCAGCTGCAGTCCCTGCGGCAGGCTCAGGCGCAGACCACGGCGCTGCTCGACCTTTCCCGGCGGCTCAGCGCTGCGACGGATGTACAGGCGGTCTGCGCCGTTGCGGTTCACCAGCTGCAGTTGTTGCCGGATATCGAGGCTGTGGTGGCTATGCGGACGAAGAAGGCCGAGTGGTCGTTCAAGGGCGGTGCTCTGCCTGATCTGAACGACCAGGCGCTGGCGGCGGCCGAGTGGGCCTGGAAACACGGGCAGCCCGCGGGGCAGGGGACCGATACCTTGCCTGGCGGACAGTGGTGGTGGCTGCCGCTCAGCGGAGATGGGCAATCGCTGGGCTTGCTGGGCATTCAGCCGCTAGCCGGGACGCAGCTGCCGCCGCCCAAACGTCGGCTGATAACCGCCCTGGCCCAGCCGCTAGCCCAGGCGCTGGGCCGTGCGACGCTTGCCGATGAACTGGAAGCGGCCCGCCTGCATGGCCAGAACGAGGAGCTGCGCAGCGCCTTGCTGGCTTCCGTCTCGCACGATCTGCGCACACCACTGACCGCCATGCGCGGGTCCATCGACTGCCTGGCCAGTCTGGGGTCGGGCATGAGTGAGACCGACCGGAAGGAACTTCTGGAAACCACACGGGACGAAGCGGAGCGGCTGGATCGTTATATCCAGAACCTGCTGGACATGACACGTCTGGGGCATGGCGGGCTCAAGCTGATCCGCGACTGGGTGACGCCGGCCGACATTGTCGCCAGTGCCCTGCAACGCCTGCAGCGGGTCCTGGCTGGGCTCCAGGTCACAGTGCGGATTCCCGATCGGCTGCCGCTGCTTTATGTCCACGCGGCGCTGATCGAGCAGGCGCTGATCAACGTACTGGAGAACGCTGCGCGCTTTTCCTCGCCGGGCGGGTGCGTGGAAGTGGAAATTGCAGCGGACAGCAACAGGTTGCGTTTCATCGTCAGGGACGAGGGGCCCGGCATTCCCGAAGCGGAGCGAGAGAAGATCTTCGACATGTTCTACACGGCTGCACGGGGCGATCGGGGCGGTCCGGGCACCGGGCTGGGCCTCGCCATCTGCCAAGGCATGATCGGCGCTCATGGCGGGCGCGTACTGGTTGATGATGGGCTCAATGATCGAGGCGCAAGCGTGATCCTGGAACTGCCGCTATCGCCGCAGCCGGAAATGGAGGAAGGTCTTTCGTGAGTGGCGAATCGGCAAGTGTTCTGATCATCGACGATGAGCCGCAGATCCGGAAATTCCTTCGTATCAGCCTTGCCTCGCAAGGCTATCGGGTGGTCGAGGGCGTCGATGGCCGTGATGGTCTGACCCGTGCGGCGCTCGAGCGGCCGGATCTGGTGGTGCTGGACCTTGGCCTGCCTGACATGGACGGCCAGGTCGTGTTGAGCGAGCTGCGCGGTTGGAGCCAGGTACCGGTGATTGTGTTGTCGGTACGCTCCAGTGAGGCGGAAAAGGTCAGGGCACTCGATGCTGGCGCAAATGACTACGTCACCAAGCCATTCGGTATTCAGGAATTTCTCGCCCGGGTGCGTGGGCTGTTGCGTCAATCCACGGTTCCTGCGAGCACGGCAGCCCAGGTGATTGCAGGCGCCCTGTGCATAGACTTCGCGTTCAGACGGGTCAGCCTGGACGACCAGGCCGTGAGCCTGACGCGCAAGGAGTATGCGGTGCTAGCGGAGCTGGCCCGTCACGCTGGTCGGGTGGTGACACAGCAGCATTTATTGAAGGAAATATGGGGGCCGTCCCACGGAGGCGACAGTCACTATCTGCGTGTCGTTATCGGGCACCTGCGGCGCAAGCTTGGCGATGATCCGGCTGCGCCGCGCTTTATCGTGACCGAGCCCGGGGTCGGGTATCGCCTGGTCTCGAACGCATGACGCGCGCACCTGAGCAGTACCTCATCGCTGCCAGAGAATGAGCGGCAGCTCCAGCGGCACGGCGAGGCCCAGCTCGGGGCTGGGGACCACCCGTGCCGTGTAGTCGGCTACAGGGCGTCGGGTGCTCAGCTCGGTCCGGAAGCTGGCGTAGGCGCCTTCGTGGTGCTGAAGTTTCAGCGTGTGGACGGTAGCTGGCTCGTTCCCTCGTGATTCGGCGAGCAGCTGCACGGCAATCTGCTCTGGTTCGATTCGGCCGAGGTGCAGACGGGCGCCGATGCGGTAGGTGTCGCCCTCGGCCTGCCATTCAATCTGCTCGAAGGCCAGCTCGTGCCAATAGCTGCGCAGGCTGGTGATTCGGCGCGACGTGTGTATGGCCAGCGCAGAGCCGTCCGCGCAGCGTTGTCGGTAGGCACTGGCCAGCGGCAGGTAATAACGCTCGGTGTACTCGCGCACTGTGCGATCGGCGGAAAAGCGCTCTACCAGCTCGCTCATGCTGCGGCGCATGCGTTTTACCCAGGCGGTCGGGATATGTTGCTCATCACGCCTGTAGAAGCAGGGCACCACCTGCTCTTCGAGCAGCCGATAAAGCTGTTCGGCGTCAGCCGCATCATGTTCGGGTTCATGCTCCAGGCCATCGCCGACGGCCCAGCCGAGATCGGCGGCATAGGCTTCAGCCCACCAGCCGTCGAGCTGCGAGAGGTTCAGCCCGCCGTTAGCCAGGACCTTCATGCCACTGGTACCGCTGGCTTCCCAGGGGCGGCGCGGTGTGTTCAGCCAGACATCGACGCCTTGCACCATATGCCGGGCAATACGCATGTCGTAATCCTCGAGAAATACCACGCGCCCGGCGATATCGGCTCTGGCGGCGAACCGTTGCCATTCGCTGAGCAGCGCTTGTCCGGCGCGGTCGGCAGGGTGAGCCTTGCCAGCCACCAGCAGCTGCACCGGATAAGCGGGATGGGTGAGGATGGCTGCCAGTCGCTCCGGGTCCTGCAGCAGCAGGTTGGGGCGCTTGTAGCTGGCGAAGCGCCGGGCGAAACCCAGCGTCAAACGCTCGGGATGCAGGCGCGAGCCGGCGACTTCGATTTCCGCTGGCGACGCACCGTGCACCGCGAGGCTGCGGGCCAGATGGCTGCGCACGAAACCGAGCAGTTCGTTGCGCGCATGCTGGCGGATCTGCCACAGCCAGCGGTCGTCGACCTGGGCAAGCAGTTCGTCCACCGAGGATTCACCGGTGCCGCGCCAGGGAATCTCGTCACCGTGCAATTCATACCAGTGCGCTTCGGCGTCCGGTGAAACCCAGGTCGGCAGGTGGATGCCGTTGGTGACATGGCCGACAGGTACGGATTCGACCGGCCAGCGCGGGTACAGCTCGCGAAAGATGTAGCGGCTGGTGCGGCCATGCAGCTGACTGACGGCGTTGACCGCGCCGGCACCGCGCGTGGCCAGGTAGGCCATGTTGAATGGCTCGTGCGGGTCTTGCGGCTGTTTGCGCCCCATCGCCAGCAATGCCTGCAGGGAAATGCCCAGTTCGTACTCGGCATAGCGCTCCAGGTATTTGCTCACCAGCTCCGGCGGAAAACGATCGAAACCGGCTTCGACAGGGGTGTGGGTCGTAAACAGATTGCCGGCGCGCGTTGCGTTGAGCGCGACGGAGAAGGAGACACGCTCTCGGGCCATATGGCTGCGCGCGCGCTCCAGCACCGCAAACGCGGCGTGACCGTCGTTCAGGTGAAGCACATCAGGACGCAGCCCTGCGGCCTCGAGCAAACGCCAGCCGCCGATGCCCAGAACCAGTTCCTGACGCAGGCGCATTTCGTTGTCACCGCCGTAGAGTTCGCTGGCGATCAGTCGTGCTATGGGTGGGTTTGCCGGATCGTTGGTGTCCAGCAACAGCAGGCGGTTGAGGCCGACCGTTGCCTGCCAGCCGCGCAGCCAGATCTGCAGGCCGGGGAGCTGAACGGCCAACCGCAGCGGGGCGCCGTCTGCATCGAGCAGCGGTTCGATGGGCATCTGTCGTGTGTCGTTGACCGGGTACAGGGCCTGCTGGTGGCCGTCCGGTCCGATGCTCTGGCGGAAATAGCCGTGCTGCCAGAGCATGCCCACCGCGGTAACCGGAACACCGAGATCACCGGCCGCCTTGAGCTGGTCGCCAGCGACATTGCCGAGCCCACCGGAATAGATCGGCAGCGCTTCGCTGAGCATGTACTCCATGGAGAAATAGGCGACCCGCGCGAGCGTTTCGCCGTAATGCTGGCTGGCGAACCATGTCGGCCGTTCCAGGCGTGCCTGCTGCGCCTCGACGATGCCCTCCACCAAGCGATGGCATTCAGCGCGTTGCAGCAGGGCCTCCAGTCTCTGCTCCGGCACCGTGCTGAGAATCAGGCTGGGGTTGCGCGTCAGCTGCCACAGGTCGTTATCGATCAGCTGCCAGAGGTCATCGTTCTGGCTGGTCCAGCGGATGGACTGGTCGAAGGCGAGCCGACGCAGGGTTTCCGGTGTGATGGCGGGGCGTTCGGTGGCGGGAGTCAATGCAGTCTCTCTTTGCAGAACCGGGAAAAGCCATGCCGTCCAGCATAGCGTTCCCTGTTGCGGCTGGCCCGGGCTGCGCGGCTCAGCGCCGCGGCTCGGTATCCGGTTGCGGTACATCGCTCGGGGTTACGGGTTCCTCGTCGATGGTTTGCTCGGCCTGCTGTTGGTCCCCGCGGTCGGCTTCGAGGCCGTGTTGCTGCCGAGTGTGCTTGGGGTCGTACTGCAGTTCGATGAATACCGGGAAGTGGTCGGAGCCGATATCCGGCAGGCGCAGCAGGCGGATGAAGCGAAAATGCGCGCTGTGGAAGAAATGGTCCAGTGGCCAGCGCAGGAACCAGTGATGGGCATGGAAGGTGTTGTACATGCCGCGGCCGACCCGCGGATCGAGCAGGCCACTGATCTTGCGAAACAGCCGGGTGGTTGGCGCCCAGGCCACATCGTTGAGGTCACCGGTGACGATGATCGGGTCAGCATTGCCCTGAACGCTTCGGGCAACGACCAGCAGCTCGACATCACGCTCGGTGGATTCCTCGTTCTCGGTCGGGCTGGGCGGCGCAGGGTGCAGGAAGTGCATGCGCACTGCGAGCTCGTCGCTGACGCGAACCCGGGCATGCATCGACGGCACGTCGTCTTCGACCAGAAAACACAGCTCCGGCTCCTCCAATGGCAGGCGCGAGTAGACGTGCATGCCGTAGAGGTTGTCCTGCGGACAGCGGATGCTGTGCGGATATTCAGCGGCCAGCTGATCGAGCTGTGTTTCCCACCACTGGTCGGTCTCGAGCGTCACCAGGACATCGGGGCGGTACTCGCGGACCAGCGCCAACAGGCGATCGGACGTTCTGTTCGGCCCCAGCACGTTGGAGGCCATCACCCGAATGCGTGGGCCCGGCGCATCGGGTGCGGCGCGCAGCACTTCGTTGCGCCAGAAGCGGGTGTAGGGCGCGATCCACCAGAGCTGATAGGCCAGGCAGGCTGCCGTCAGGGCCGAAAGCAGAAAGGGCCAGGCCTGACGGTAGTCGAGCAGCCCCGCTTGTGCGATCAGCAGGGCGATCAGCAGCGTGCCGAGCTGCAGTCGTGGAAACTCCCAGACGCGCACCCACCAGGCGCGATGCCGCCACAGCGGCAGGAGCGTGACGAGCACAAAGAATCCTGTAGTGACCAGCAATATCCCTTCGAGCATGACGTTTCCCATGGCGGCCGATCGGTTCGGCAGATGCCCTTGCGCTGCGGATGGAGCAAGGACCGAGGCATTCGACAGGCAAACAGGCAAAGCTGCTCAAAGGAAAGCGGATGATCATGTTCACGTCAGGCTGGGTGCGGCGAGCGACTGGCCAGGTGGCCAGCCGCATCGCCGTTGCGGAGTCACTTGTCGGCAGACAGCATGCCGCTGGTCAGTGCCGGCAGGTGCTCCGGCTGACAGAGGGTGTTCTGGCCCTGCAGATAAGGCAGCAGGATCGGTGCCATGCCCTTGAGCGTCTGCACCGGCAGCGCCGAGGTGAACCGGAAGCTGTCGGCGCCGCGCCCTGGCACATAGGCCGTCAATGTGCCGAAGTGACGGGGCCCGAGATAGAAGACGAACGTCGCCGTGCGGTTCAGTGCCAGCGAGCTGATCAGCCGTCCCCCGGAACCGACGCTCTGGATGCGGTTGTCGCCCGTGCCGGTCTTGCCGCCTACACGCAAGGCGCTGCCGTCCTCCTGCACGAAGCTGCCCTGCAGGCGTCGCGCCGTGCCACCTTCGACCACATTGGCCAGCGCATCCTGCAGCGCGCGCGCGACCTCGACCGGCATCACCCGCTTGCCGTCGCCCGCGACAAAGCCCATGCGCGTCTCGTAGGGGGTGCCTTCGGCGAAGTGCAGGTTGTCGATGCGCACGCTGGGCAGGCGGATACCGTCGTTGAGGATGATGCCCATCAGCTCGGCCAGCGCGGCCGGCCGATCACCGGAGCTGCCCAGGGCCGTGGCAAGCGAAGGCACCAAGTTGTCGAACGGATAGCCCAGCCGTTGCCAGCGCCGGTGAATGTCGGTGAAGGCCTCGACCTCCAGCATGATGCGAATCCGGCTGTCACGCGCGCTCTTGTGCCGGCTGCGGAACAGCCAGCCATAGACTTCCTGGCGTTCGGCGCGGCTATCGGCAACCACTTCGGACAGCGTCGCCTGCGGGTTGGCGATCAGGTAGCCCAGCAGCCAGAGGTCCAGCGGGTGCGTGCGGGCGATGTAGGCCTGATCGGGCAAGCTGTAGGCGCCAGGGCCGTAGCGCGTGTAAAGCGCATCCAGCTGCTTCTCGTTCAGGTCGGTGTCTGGCAGATGTTGTTTTAGGAAGCGATCGAACACCGGCCGCTCGGCATCGGGCATCAGATAGCGGTGCACCGCGGCCAGGCGTACCGGCGTCGGCCGCATGCCCTGCAGGAAGGTCTCGATGCGCTGCTCGGCTGTCTTGTTGCGATACTTCTTCCAGAAGCGCTGCAGGAACACCGATCCCTCACGGTCGGCGAAGCGGGTCAGGTATTCCTGGCGACGCGGGTCCTTGTCATCGTTCAGCAATTCGGCACTGTTGATGGTTTCATGGGTGCTGTAGCTGACCAGGTCACGCATCAGGCGCACGAACGGCAGGTTGATCGACTCGCGCAGGGACTCGCGCACCGTGGGAATGCGACCATCGTCCTCGCGGCGGAAGTTGCCGAAACGGTGCATGCCGGCGCCGGTGAAGAAGCGTTCGGCAGGGCTGGCCGAATAGCGGCGCTCCAGCGCCGCGTCGAGCATCCGATCCAGGCTGCGGTCGCTGTGCGTGGCCAGGTAATCGATGGCCCAGCGGCTGAGGTTGGCCTTGGCGTCGATCTTGCGCAGCTCGGCCGGGGTGAGGTCCGAGTAGCGCTGATGCAGCTCGGCGATGACTTCAAGGTAGGTCGTCAGCACGCGCAACTTGGCGGTCGAGCCCAGCTCCAGCTTGCTGCCCTCGTTGATGTCGAATGGCTGGTTGGTGTTGTCGGTCTGCACGCGCACGCGGAAGCCTTCTTCGCCACGCTCGAACAGCGTAAAGCTGTAGCGCACATCGGCGGTTTTCTCCGGCGACAGCATGCGGTCGCCGAACAGCCCCACCGTTTCGGCAAATGCGGGATCGGCCAGACGCACCAGGTATTCGCTGATCTGCGCCTGCAGATCGCCCTGCAGCGGGGTGCTGGCGGTCAGATCCAGCCGGTCCAGGTCGTATAGCGGCAGGCCCAGCAACCCGGCCAGGCGCATGCGTGCCACGGTGATGCCCTTGGTGGCGTCCACGGTTTGAATCGCCGAATCGCGATTCGGGCTGCGCGCGACGATACGTTGATTCAGCGCTGCATCGCGCAGGTTCGCATCGATGATGCCGCCGTTGGCCAACAGGCGGATGTGGCTGTCGGTCAGCGCTGCCATTTCCTCGCGGCCGGCGCCCAGGTAGTAGGACGGCCGCCGCTGGGCGATCAGCAGGGACAGCACCTGACGCAGCGCCAGGCCTCGGGCCTGCGGGTCGACATCATCGCCGCTGCGTGGATCGAGCAGGCGATTGAACTCGCGGAAATCGGCGCCGAACCACAGGCGCAGGCCGTCGGCAATGCCGTGCACTTCGCCATGCCCCGGCGCGGCCGACAGTGGCACGCTGTTGAGATAATCGCGCACGATGCGCTGGCGCGTGGCAAGCGTCTGAGGGCCTTCACGGTAGGTACGCACACTGGCGGAAACCATCTGCCGGATCTTCTCCTGCGGGTCGCCGGTGCGACCTTCCGGGGAGTGCCGGTATTTTTCCACCTGCGTGGCCAGGGTGCTGCCGCCAGCCGCCTGGCCGCCCAGGCCGAGACGTTTTTCCAGCTGGCTGATCGCCGCCTTGGTAAAACGCGGCCAGTCCACCGCCGGGTTGGCGTTGGGGCGGTCGGTATCCAGCAGCCCGCGGTCCTCGATGAACAACAGGCTCATCACCACCAGCGGCGGGATGTCCTCGAAGCGCTCGTAGTACTGCCGCGGGTAGCTGTTGGTGTACAGCGGTGCACCGCGGCAATCATTGATCGTCAGCCCGGCCTTGGACTCTTCAGGGTAGGGCGGGAAAAATCCACGGCTTGTGTAATCCAGCAACGCTCGCGAAAAGCGCGCCTGTTCCTCGACGCGGAAGTTGCGCTGCGACAGCTGCTCGATGAAGCGCGGCAGGTCCACGTAACCTAGCCGGCGATCGAACGGGCCGTCTTCGGGAAACTGGATGCGCGGGCTCGGCCCCGGCATGACGGTGTAATCCAGGTCAGCCGCATAGCGACTTAACCAATGGGATTGCCACCGGGAGCTTTCCAGCTCCTGCCAGCCAAGGTAACCGCCGCCAGCGAGCAGTGAAACGCCGACAAGCAGCGCCAACCGGCGCGCCACCTTGCGGCGACCTTTAGCTGTTTTGCGGGATGGTTTAGGGGTGGGGGCGCGCTTGTTACGCCCATCCTGGGATGTCTTGTCGGACCGCCATACTGCGCCCATGTGTGCCTGGCTTCCTAGCAGTTCTCTGCGACAAGCATAGTCGGCGCGCAAGGCTTAAGCGATGCCCGTTTGACGAACGGAACGGCTCAAGAATGCGATTGCTCGGGCTGTGGTTGCCTGCCATTGCCATCGCTCGCTACCGTAGCGCGGGTCAGCAACGAACCGATGGACGCCGGACGATGGCGCAACGCACATGAGCGACAAGGATTGGGTCAGGCGCCCGTACGAACCGGGGCGGCTCGAGCGGCTGGAGGCCTATTTCGCCGGTTACGGATTCGCCCCTCACCGCCACGACACCTATGCCATCGGCTGTACGCTGGCGGGCCTGCATCGTTTCAACTACCGCAAGTGCGCGCGCCACAGCCTGCCGGGCGACACTTTCGTGCTGCATCCGGACGAGCTGCACGACGGCGAGGCCGGCAACGAGGCAGGGTTCCGCTACCGCATCGTCTACATCGAGCCCGCCTTGTTGCAGGGCCCGCTGGGCGGCCAGCCGCTGCCTTTCATTGACGAAGGCGTATCCCGCGATCCGCGCCTGCAACGAGCCGTAGGTAGCCTGCTGCAGTGTCTGGACAGGCCACTCGAGGTGCTGGAGGAGCAGGACGCGCTATACGATCTCGCTCAGGTAATGGCTGCGATCGCCGGGACAAAGGGCCGGCGACGCAGCGTCGATTTCCGCGCGGCCGAGCGGGCCCGGGATTACATCCACGACTTACTGACGCAGCCCATCAGTCTCGCTGAGCTGGAGCGTATCTCAGGCCGCGATCGCTGGAGCCTGTCACGGGACTTTCGGGCACTGTTCGGCACCAGCCCCTATCGCTATCTGACGCTGCGTCGGCTCGATCTGGTCCGCCGCCTGCTGCTAGGAGCAATCTCGCCCAGCGAGGCGGCGCTGATCGCCGGTTTCAACGATCAGAGCCACATGAGCCGCCAGTTCAAACAGGCCTACGGCCTGTCGCCCGGGCATTGGCTGCGGCTGATCCGCCAACCCTGAGCCACATCGCCTGCACGATCGTGCAAGACGCTTCCACGCGGCGCGGCCGAGACTGGACGAAACAGGCTTGTGCAGCGGGGTTTCAGGTGTGACAGGGGCAATTGAGGATTTCGATCGACTGCAGGGGCGCCGTGCGGCGAGTCTGGCTGCCTATAGACGTGCAATGCCGGCCGCGCTTTCGGTCATGCCGGTGGGCATGCTGTTCGGCATATTGGCGGCGCGTTCCGATTGGTCGTGGTGGGAGGTGCTGCTGGTGGGTTTGCTCGGCTTTACCGGCAGTGGTCAGTTTGCCGCTTTGCCGCTCAGCGAGGGCGGTGCAGGCTTTCTCACCCTCCTGCTGGTCACGGCCTCGATCAACAGCCGCTACGTGCCCATGGCGCTCACCACGGTAGACCGCCTGCCGGAACGAGCGCTGGATCGCGCCTGCTGCGCGCACATGCTCGGCGACGAGGCGTACGCCAGCGAGCGCGACGACGATGGGCCCGGCGTGGTGCTGCGCGTGCGCCTGATGATTTTCCTCGCCTGGGTGCTGACCGGCGTGCTGGGCGCGTGGCTGAGCCAAGCGCTACCTGCAGCCTGGCTCGGCGACGATCTGAATCTCGCCTTCCCGGCGAGTGCAGTGTTGCTGTACCTGGCGGTGTCGCAGCTCAGGAGCCGGATCGGTTCATTGCAGCACGATCGGCAGGTTGCATTGATGCGAATCGCGTTCGTTGCAGCAGGGGCAGGCGGGCTGATTCTGCTGCTCGGGCCGGTGTATTTCTGGGTCCCCGGTGTGCTGCTGGCGACCTGGCTGCTGGGCAGGAGCCGGCCATGAACGATGCAGCCCTGGCCGCCCTTGCGGCGCTTTCCACTACCAGCGTGCTGGTGCGCATCGTGCCCGCCTTCGTTCGCCTATCGTTGAGCGAACGGGGGCTGCACCTGGTCGGGCAGGTGATGCCGATGGCGGTTTTCATCAATCTCGCCGTTTATGTCGTCTACAGCGAGATCGGCCGCTCACCCCTGGCGGGCGGGCTGGCGCTGATGATCGTCGCGGTGCTGGCCTTGAAGGGTCGCATCGGGTTGATGGGCAGCACGCTGCTGGCGGCTGCCATCTACTATCTGCTGGGTAGCTACCTGCCCTGAGCGTCTCAGAACCAGCGATCGTTGCGTTTGCGACCACGGGTCAGCGTTGGCAGGATCAGGCCCACCAGCAGCCCGGCGCCGGCGATGCTGCCGCCGTAGACCATGTATTGCATCAGCACTTGCTTGTTCTCGTCGCCCAGGCGCGCCTGGGTGGCGCGCAGCTCCGAGCGGGCTTCGGTCAGTTCGGTTTCGAGGGCGACGCGGCGCGCGTCCAGCTCGTCGATCAGCGCTTTGCGCGAATCCAGGGTTTCCTGCATCCCTTGCACGCGTACCTTCCAGCTGTCGTCGATAGTCTTGAGTTCTTCACTCAGTTCGGCGACCTGCTGTTCGAGCTGCGGCAGGCGTTCGGCCTGGCCGGGTACTTCCTGCAGTTCCTTGCTGGGAATCCAGACGTTGCTGCCGGATTCCGAGCGTACCTGGCTGTAATCGCCCTGGGTGCTGATCAACTCGACCTTCTGTCCCGAGGTCAAGGTGCCGACGATGCGGTAGCCATCGGTAGGGCCGCTGCGCACGAAGGTATTCAGGCTGTCGCTGACCCAGCGGGTGTTGCTGGAGGGTTCCTGAGCATTTACCGGGCCTGCCATGAGCAAGGCGCCAAACACGCCGGCGCCGATGAGCTGGCGCGACCTGGAACGAGCGAGACGGGAGAGCAAGGCAGAAAGATGAAGAGATATGGACATGAAAAGTTCGCGTTATTGGAAGAACGATAAGCCCATGGGTGAGGGCGGTGGGTCGGCGGTATCCGGTGGATGATTGGCGGATACCCGACGGCGGGTACGGGCGGGCGAACCCGCTGGCCGCAACGACGAGCCCAGCGTGCAAACGGCACGAAAAGCATGGCGCTCCATAGCGGCGCATCAGCTGACTGACAGTCTTGCCGGGGGAAAGTTCAGGGTGGGCTGCGCGTGACAACAGGGGCTCATCGCTGGCAAGCGATGCCCACCGTGACGCGGCGAAAAGCTGTGAGGCAGGCAGCATGTGCTAGGCAACCGGTGTCTGGCTTGCAGGCCCGAGGCAACCCGCTGTGCCTCGGCTGGCGCTGGCGCAAGTGCAAAATCTCGACAATTCTGCTCTGATTGCCGGCACATTACGTCAAGGGTATGGGTCCACTCCTACTCAAAACGTCGGAAGAGGGAAGCGGCTCTGGAAAACCTTACTCGAGAGGAGCTGATGGCGGAGGTGGTGCGCCTGCGCGCAGCGCTGGTTGACCGCTCCACGGAAGACACCCAGGTTCGTTATCGACTGGCCACCAACGTCACCAGTGATGCGGTCTGGGATTGGGACCTCGATGCCGATCGGGTGCTTTGGAACGATGCGCTGGAACAGGCGTACGGCCATTCGCTTGCGCATGTCGACAGCTCCGGGCAGTGGTGGCTGGATCATATTCACCCCGCGGATCGTGAGCGCATCCAGCGGTCGATTCATGCCGTGATCGACAGCGACGGCACCACCTGGACCGACGAGTATCGTTTTCGGCGTGTGGATGGCTCCTACGCGGACATCCTTGATCGCGGGCATGTGATCCGCACCGCGCAGGGTCGGGCGGTGCGGATGATCGGTGCGATGCTCGATCTGACGCGCGTTCGGGCCGCCGAGGCGGCGCTGCGTCAGAGCGAGGAGCGCTTCAGCGCCATTCTGGAAACCATCGAAGCAGCCTTCGCGATCGTGCAGGTCAAGTTCGACGCCGATGATCGCCCCGTCGATTATCGGTTCGTCGAGGTCAACCCGGCGTTCGAGCGCCAGGCCGGCGTGGACCTGCGGGGCAAGTGGGTAACCGAGTACGCGCCGGATCTGGAACAGTTCTGGTTCGACACCTATGGTCACGTTGCCAAAACCGGCGAGCCGGCGAACTTCGAGAGTTTCGCGTTGGCCTTCGAGCGCTGGTTCGATGTGCGGGCGGTTCGTGTCGGGGACCCCGCCGACCGAAGAATCGCCATTCTGTTCAACGACGTCACCCAGCGCCGCGACGCGGAAAATCGCCTGCGCATCAGCGAGGCGCTGGCGCGCGAAAACATCCAGCGCGTTCAGTTGGCGTTGGCCGCCGGCGCGATCATTGGCACCTGGAACTGGGACCTGCCGTCCAACCAGTTCACGGTGGACGACGGCTTCGCCCGCGCCTTCGGTCTCGATCCGACCCTCGGCCGTGAGGGGCTGAAGCTCGAGCAGATCATCGCAACGGTGCATCCCGAGGACAGGGAAGGTCTGATCGCTGCCATCGACGAAGTCATCGCCCGGGGCGGTGCTTACGCCCATCAATACAGGGTCCGTCGCGCCGATGGCCGGTACTACTGGATCGAGGCGAACGGTCGCGTCGACCACGCCCCGGACGGCACCGCGCTGAGTTTTCCCGGCGTATTGATCGATGTGGAGGACCGTCGCTCCATCGAAGCCGAGCGGGACCGCGCGACGGCGGCATTGCGCGCGCTCAACGAGACGCTGGAGCAACGTGTCGCCGAGCGCACGGCAGAGCTTATCCAGGCCGAGGAGAAGCTGCGCCAGTCGCAGAAAATGGAAGCGGTCGGCCAGCTGACCGGCGGCCTGGCGCACGACTTCAATAACCTGCTGGCGGGCATCAGCGGTGCGCTTGAATTGATGAGCATGAGGATTGCCCAGGGCCGGTTCAACGACATCGACAAGTACATGCTGTCGGCTCAGGGCGCGGCAAAGCGCGCTGCGGCGCTGACCCACCGCCTGCTCGCATTCTCTCGCCGGCAGACGCTCGATCCGCGCCCGGTCGACGTCAACCTGCTGGTGGAAGGCATGGCCGAGCTGATTCAACGCACGGTCGGGCCGAGCATTCGGCTGGAAACCATCAGCGTGCCGGATCTGTGGCCTGCATCGGTGGACCCCAGTCAGCTGGAAAACGCCATTCTCAACCTCTGCATCAACTCTCGCGATGCGATGCCGGACGGTGGTCGCATCACCATCGAGACGGCCAACCAGTGCCTGGACCCGGATGCGGCGCATGCAAATGATCTGCCGGCTGGCGAATACCTGTCGTTGACTGTCACCGATACAGGCACAGGGATGACGCCCGGTGTTATTGCCAAGGCATTCGATCCGTTCTTCACCACCAAGCCGATCGGAGAGGGCACCGGTCTCGGCCTGTCGATGATCTACGGCTTTGCCAAGCAGTCCGGCGGCCAGGTGCGTATCAGCTCGGAGGTCGGCCGAGGCACGTCGATGTGCATTTATCTGCCACGCCATCTGGGTGAGACGGGCATTGGCGTTGTGGCGCCGGCGCAGGCAGCTGCGGCACTGACCGGCTCCTGCGGGACGATCCTGATCGTCGATGACGAACCCACGGTGCGCCTGCTGCTGATGGATGTGCTCGGGGACCTGGGCTATACGCTGATCGAGGCTTCAGACAGCGTCGCCGGCCTGAAACTGCTGCAGTCGGATGTGAGCATCGACCTGCTGATCACCGATGTCGGCCTGCCTGGCGGAATGAACGGACGGCAGATGGCCGATGCCGGCCGGGAAGTCCGTCCCGGGCTGAAGACGCTGTTCATCACTGGCTATGCGGAAAGCGCGGCGCTGGGCAACAGTTCGCTGGGCGTCGGAATGCAGGTGCTGACCAAGCCGTTCTCGATCGACGTTCTTGCCGCTCGGGTGCTTGAACTGTTGCGGGGCTAGGGCTTTGGAGCAGGACTTCGCAGCCCGGTTGCCGGTTGAACAAACGAATGAATAGGCATAGCCTCCCGCTCCTGTTCGCGGACCGCCGGCCGGTTCGCTTCCATTTCTCGGATCTGTTGGCGCGGGTCGAATGAAATCATTGCTGCACCCAGGCAGGACCGTTGCTCTCGTTTTTCTGTTCGCCATCCTCTGTGGCACAGCGCTGCTCTCATTACCCATTGCCCACGCCAGTGGCGAGACCGGCCCGTTGCTCGCGGCCTTCTTCACCGCCGTCTCGGCGGTCTGCGTCACCGGTCTGGTGGTGGTCGATACGGGCACCTACTGGTCGACCTTCGGCCAGGTCGTGATCATGGCGCTGTTCCAGCTCGGTGGCTTCGGCATGATGACCCTGGCGACGCTGCTGGGCTTGCTGGTCAACCGATCGTTCCGCTTGCGTGCCAAGCTGGTCGCGCAGGCCGAGTCCCATGTGCTGGGGCTGGGTGATATCAGCAGCGTGGCGAAACTGGTGCTGGTCGTCACGCTGGTGATGGAGCTGGTGGTCATGCTGTTGCTGACCCTGCGCCTGCATCTGTCGTACGGCCTTGGCTGGGGCGAGGCCGCCTGGAGCGGCCTGTTCCATGCCGTATCGGCGTTCAACAACGCCGGTTTCTCCATCCACGGCGACGGCCTTGTGCGCTACGCCACCGATGGCTTCATCCTGCTGCCGGTCATGAGCGCCATCATCATCGGCGGCATCGGCTTTCCCGTTCTCAACGATCTGCGCCGGCGGTGGTCGGACCCGCGTCACTGGTCGCTGCACACCAAACTGACGCTGTCGGGGACGGCAGTGCTGCTGGTGGGCGGCTTCATGGCGGTGCTGCTGTTCGAGTGGTCCAATCCGGGCACGCTCGGTCCCATGGCCTGGGCCGACAAGCTTCTTTCGGCGGCCTTCGTTTCGGTATCGGCGCGTACGGCCGGCTTCAATGCGATCGATATCGGCGCGCTGACCCATGAAAGCTGGGCGTTGCACTATTTTCTGATGTTCATCGGCGGCGGCAGCGCCGGTACTGCCGGTGGAGTGAAGGTCGGAACCGTCGCCATCCTGGCGCTGCTGGTGATCGCCGAGATCCGCGGCAGGGCCGATAGCGAGGCATTCGGTCGCCGGGTCGGCAGTTCGGCCCAGCGCCAGGCGATCACCGTGCTGGTGCTGGGGAGCGCCATGGTCGTACTCGGCACACTGGTCATCCTGCGCGATACCGACATCCCTACCGATCAGGTGATCTTCGAAGTCATCTCCGCGTTCGGCACCGTCGGTCTGTCCACCGGTATCACCGCCGATCTGCCGGAGACCAGCCAGCTGATGCTGACGTTGCTCATGTACGTCGGCCGGGTCGGCACCATCACCCTGGCCGCCTCGCTCGCGCTGGGCGAGCACCGCATGCCTTACCGCTATCCGGAGGAACACCCAATTGTTGGCTAAATTGTTGTTTTCAGAGCAATTTTCGTTCTCCAAGGGCGACAGTGTGGTGGTCATCGGACTGGGGCGGTTCGGCAGCTCGGTGGCGCGCTCACTGACGCGCCTTGGCCATGACGTGATGGGTATCGATCAGGCCGCCGAGCCCGTGCATGCCTGGGCCGATCTGCTGACACATGCGGTACAGGCCGATTCCACCAATGTCATGGCCTTGCGTCAGCTCGGCGTTGCCGATTTCGCCCACGCCATCGTCGGCATTGGGTCCGACATGGCAGCGAGCCTGATGACCATCATGGCGCTCACGGAGCTCGGCATCAAAGACATCTGGGTCAAGGCGCTGACCTCAGAGCACGGGCAGATAGCGCTGCGTATCGGCGCGCACCATGTGGTTTATCCCGAGGCTGACATGGGCGAGCGCGTCGCGCACCTGATCACCGGGCGGATGATGGACTTCATCGAGTTCGACGACGGCTTCGCCATCGCCAAGATCCATGCGCCTGAGCGCATCCACAACAGCACCCTCGCTGCCGCCGGGGTGCGCGAGAAGTTCGGCGTGACCGTCGTCGGCCTCAAGCGGGCCAACCAGGATTTCCAGCACGCGACGCCCAGCACCCAGGTGCTGCCCGGCGATCTGCTGATCGTCTCGGGGCCGACCCATGACATCCAGCGTTTCGCCGGCCAGGGGCGCAAGGGAAGCTGAGCTGGTCTCCGTTAGTGCGGCGGTCCGGAGGCGACTACGCTTCTCGGGCGGTCGAGCCACGGCCGTGCGCCCGCTACCCCTGCGCGGCGCTTTCAGCACTGACGGAGGAGACACAAGGTGAACTCGTTAACCGGTGGCTGCCTGTGCGGCAACGTGCGCATCGTGACGGCGGGGCAGCCCTATCGAGTCGGCGTCTGTCACTGCCTGGACTGTCGTAAGCATCACGGCGCGCTGTTCTACGCCGCTGCGGTGTTCCCGCAGGACGCGATAACCATCGAGGGCGAGACGGCCGAATACGCCGGACGGCATTTCTGTCCGCGCTGTGGCTCATCGGTTTTTTCCCGCCTCGCCGATGAAATCGAGGTGCATCTCGGCGCACTGGATGCACCCGACCAACTGACGCCGACCTACGAATGCTGGACCGTGCGCCGCGAAGCCTGGCTGCCCCAGTTTCCGCTCAACCGGCGCTACCCCCACGACCGCGACGATTCCAGTCGCTTCGAGTGACCTTCATTGCCCGCTGGCGATCAGCTGCTGCTCTGTTTTCTGGGTGTTCGGCAGCACGCGGATCGCGATGAACTTGGAGGTTGGCGTATGGCTGCGCGCACCGAAGCTTTCCAGCGGCACCAGCGGGTTGGTTTCCGGGTAGTAGGCGGCGGCCTGGCCGGGCG
The DNA here is from genome assembly GCF_003696315.1 of Pseudomonas songnenensis. Lineage (GTDB taxonomy): Bacteria > Pseudomonadota > Gammaproteobacteria > Pseudomonadales > Pseudomonadaceae > Stutzerimonas > Stutzerimonas songnenensis. Next base: position 126,016 of record NZ_RFFN01000004.1, read on the forward strand.
GGGTGTCGTAGGCGAGCAGGGTGAAGCCGCTAACGCGCCGTTCGATACCGTCGTCCCATAGCGAAACCAGATCGACCTGCTGGCCGGCTTCCAGGCCCAGGCGCTGGATGTCGGCGGGGTTGACGAACACCACCTGGCGCATGCCTTTCACCCCACGATAGCGATCATCCAGGCCATAGAGCGTGGTGTTGTACTGATCGTGGGAGCGCAGCGTCTGCAGGATCAGATCGGCCTCCACGCCGTCATGGCGGGCTTGCTCGGGTAGCAGATCGGCCGGCAACGGTCGCGCCTTGAACTCGGCGCGACCGCTGGCGGTGTTCCATTCGCGCCGGGCAGCGGCATTGCCCAGGTAGAAGCCGCCAGGGCGATGCAGGCGGTGGTCGAAGCCGGCGAAACCCGGGATGGTCGCCGCGATCAGCTCGCGGATTCGTGCGTAGTCCTCCACCAGCCAGAGCCAGTCCACCGGGCGCTTGCCCAGCGTGGCAGCGGCGATACCGGCGACGATGGCGGGCTCCGAACGCATCTGCGTCGACAGCGGCTCGAGCTGGCCCCGGGAGGCGTGGATCATGCTGAACGAGTCTTCCACGGTCACCGCCTGCGGGCCGCAGGCCTGGCGGTCGATGTCGGTGCGGCCGAGGCAGGGCAGGATCAGCGCTTCGCGACCCATGGTCAGGTGGCTGCGGTTGAGCTTGGTGCTGATCTGTACGGTCAGCGCGCAGTTGCGCAGCGCCTGCTGGGTGCGCGGGGTGTCCGGCGTGGCCTGGGCGAAGTTGCCGCCCAGACCGATGAACACCTGCACCTCGCCGGCCAGCATGGCCTGGATGCATTCCACGGTGTTGTGCCCGGGCTGGCGGGGCATCGGCAGGGCGAACTGACGCTCCAGCGCATCCAGTAGCGCGGCCGGCGGGCGTTCGTTGATGCCCATGGTGCGATCACCCTGCACGTTGCTGTGGCCGCGCACCGGGCAGGCACCGGCCCCAGGCTTGCCGAGGTTGCCGCGCAGCATCAGCAGGTTGGCGATCTCCTGGATGGTCGCCACCGAATGATGGTGCTGGGTGATGCCCATGGCCCAGCAGACGATGGTCCGCCCGGCGTCGCGGTAGATCGCGGCGGCCTGGCCGATCGCGGCGCGTTCGAGCCCGGACTGCTGCTCGATCTGCGCCCACGGCGTGGCATCGATCGCTTCCAGATAGGCATCGACGGCATGGGTGTGCTCGGCGATGAAGTCGCGATCGAACACCGCCGGTCCGCCGCTCCCCAGCGCTTCGCGTTCCCATTGCAGCAGGTACTTGGCGATGCCGCGCAGCACGGCCAGATCGCCGCCAAGGTTGGGGCGCAGGTAGAGGCTGTGGGTTGGCGCGTCCTGGTTGGCGAGCATCTCGATGGGCTTCTGCGGGTGCTGGAATCGTTCCAGGCCGCGTTCGCGCAGTGGATTGAAACAGACCACCTGGGCACCGCGCTCCAGCGCCTGGCGCAATGGTTCGAGCATGCGCGGATGGTTGGTGCCGGGGTTCTGGCCGAGGACGAAGATCGCATCGGCGTGATCGAAATCTTCCAGCGTCACCGTGCCCTTGCCGACGCCGATGGATTCGGTCAGGGCGACGCCGCTGGCCTCGTGGCACATGTTCGAGCAGTCGGGAAAATTGTTGGTGCCGAAGCTGCGACCGAACAGCTGGTAGAGATAGGCCGCTTCGTTGCTGGCCCGACCGGACGTATAGAAGGCTGCCTGGTGCGGGCTGGTCAGGCCGTTCAGGTGTCGGGCGATCAGCGCGAACGCATCATCCCAGGTGATCGGCCGATAGCGGTCGCTGGCCGCGTCATAACGCACCGGTTCGGTCAGGCGCCCCTGGTATTCGAGCCAGTAATCGCTCTGCTCACGCAGCTGGCTGACGCTGTGGCGGGCGAAGAAGGCGGCATCCACGCGGCGGCGCGTGGCTTCCCAGTTCACCGCCTTGGCGCCGTTCTCGCAGAACTTCACCGCACCGGCCTCCGGCGAATCGCCCCAGGCGCAACCGGGGCAGTCGAAGCCGCCGTTCTGGTTGGTCTTGAGCATGGCGCGGATGTTCTTCAGCGCATTGCCGCTGCCGAGCCAGGCGCTGGCCACGCTGCGCAGGGCGCCCCATCCGCCAGCCGGGCCGGCGTAGGGTTGGAAACGGGTGGCGGGATGGAAGCGGGACGTGCGGCTCATGGGTGACATCCGTTCTGGTCGGGCAGCGCAGGCGCGGGGCTGTAGACCCGCGGAGCGCTGTGGTGGGGCAGATGAATGAGGTTGAGGTGGTGCTGACGCGCCCACTGCACCGTCAGCTGGGTCGGTGCCGAGAGGCTGACCAGCGTGCCGATGCCGGCGCGCACGGCCTTGTGGATCAGTTCCAGGCTGCAGCGGCTGGTGACCACGACGAAGCCTTCGCTCGGCTTGCGGCGTTGCAGCGTCAGCGCGCCGATCAGCTTGTCCAGCGCGTTATGCCGGCCGATGTCCTCACGGCAAAGGGCGATCTCTCCGTGGCCGTCGACATACAGCGCCGCGTGCAGTGCGCCGCTGTCGCGGGCCAGCAGCTGGGCGTTGGCGATGCGCTGGCGCAGATCGTGGAAATGCCCTTCGGGCGGCAGATCGATTGGCGAAAGTGGTGCGAGCTGCGGCAATGCCTGCTCCAGCGCCTGCACACCGCACAGACCGCAACCGCTGTGGCCGGCCAACTGCCGCCGTTGCTGCTTGATGTGCCAGAACGCCCGCGGGCTCACCTGCACTTCGGCATGCTGCGCGCTGCCATCGCCCCGCAAACGCAGGTCGCGTAGATCATCGATGCGCTCGATCAAGCCGGCGCTCAGGCTGAAGCCGATAACGAAGTCTTCCAGATCCAGCGGTGTCACCATCATCACGGCCTGATTGAGGCCGTTGTAGCCGATGGCCAGGGCGCATTCGTCAGCCAAGGGGGCCGCGCCGAGATCCGGAGCATTGGCGCTTGGGGCGTTGAGGGTGGCGTATTGCATGGCGATGGCCTGCGACAGGTCGACGCAGGGAGCCTAGGAGCGCAGGGAGGGATCGTCCAATCGCTATGTTCGATAGGGTGATCGAGCGTGTCGATCGCCCGTCAGGAGATGGCAGGTCTTTGCCGCTGCAACAGCTCGCGCGCTTCGTTGAAACAGGCTTCGCCCAGCGCGGATCGCAGCGAGCCGCGACGCAGGATCAGCCCCAGCGGCGCGAGGGTACTGGCGTTGTCGATGGGCGTCAGCGTCAGCCCGCTGTCCAGCGCCTCGAGTCCGCTGTCGAGCGGCATGATGGCGCAACACAGACCGGCGCCCACTGCCTGCAGCAGATGGTGCACGGCATCGGTCTGCAGCCGCGGTGCCAGACTCAGGCCACGGCTGCGCAGCGCGTGGTCGATGGACTGGCGAAAGTGCATGCCGCCGGTCAAAAGACCGAGCGGAAGATCGGCCAGGGCCTCCCAGCTCAGCGAAGGCGCATCGAAGCGGAAATGGCGCTCGTCATGCAACAGCCCCATGCGGGTTTCGCCGAGCGGCAGGCTGGTGAAGTGCGCCTCATCCAGCCGTTCCAGGTAGGACAGGCCGAGATCCAGCAGATTGCGATTGAGCCGTTCGAGAATCTGATCGCTGCTCAACGCGAACAACTCGAAGCGCAGGTTCGGATGGCGCTCGCCGAAGGCCTGCACCAATTGCATCGGGTCGAAACCGGCCAGCGGCACCACGCCCAGGCGCAAGGTGCCGACCAGCTGGCCACGGCAGGAGGCGGCTTCGGCCAGCAAGCCGTCCTGAGCGGCGAGCAGGCTGCGCGCCCAGGCCAGGATGCGTTCGCCTTCGGCGGTGAAGCCTTCGAAGCGCTGGCTGCGGATCACCAGTTGCAGGCCGAGTTCGTCTTCCAGGCTGCGCAGGCGCATCGACAGCGTCGGCTGGGTGACATGGCAGCGCGCCGCCGCCTGGCTGAAATGCCGCGTTTCGTCGAGCGCCACGAGAAACTTCAGCTGCTTGATATCCATGCCCGCTCGCCTCGAAGGTAATGCGGACGGCACCTTAGCACGCCGTCAGGGGGCGTCGAACAGTGGCTGCAGCCCGCTGGGCACCACGCCTGTCCAGCGCTTGAAGGCGCGGCGGAAGTTGGTGGTGTCGTTGAAGCCCAGGTGCCGCGCCACAGCCTCGTTACCCAAGCCACAGGCCTGGTAGAGGTAGAGCGCGACGTGCTTGCGAACCAGGTCCAGTTGCTCCTGGAAATGCGTACCGTGCTTGGCCAGCTTGCGCTTGAGCGTCGCCGGGCTCATGGCGAACGCGACGGCGACGCGCTCGAGATTCAGCGGCTCGCGGATGTGCGCTTCCAGGTACTGGTAGAACGCATCGAGAAAGGCGCACGGCCCGTCCAGCGCATCGATCTGTTGCTGGCTGGCCTGCACCGCGACCTGGCCCACGGTGGTCGACGCCTCCGGCCAGGGCTGATGCAGGTATTCGCGCGGCAGGCTGAGCAGGGTCAGCTGGCGGTCGAACTGCAGCGCATCGCCCAGATGCACCCAGTACTGCTCGATGTGCCGCGGCTGCGCATAGGCGAACTGGAAGCGCCAGGGCAACCGCAGACCGGAGCCGCGTTTGCACAGCGCGACGATGGCGGTCAGGTGCGCCTCCACGAGAAACCGCTGGTGCCGCCCGCTGGCGCCGCCATCCAGCCAGTACAGGTGAATCTGGCGCTCATCCAGCAGCAGCCTTGGAGCCAGTAAAGGGCAGAGCAGGGCGCGGAACTGACAGAGGCGCTCGAGCGCCTGCTCGAGATTGCCGGCATTGGCCAGCGCCAGGCTGACCTCGCCGTAATGGCCGGGCAGCAGGCGCTGGCCGAAGAGGAAACTGCTGTCCGCTGCGCCAAGCAGGCGTTCCGCGTTGCCGATCAGGGTCAGCAACTGCGCCGGGCTGACCCGTGCCCGGCCACTGGCGATGTCTTCGTAGAACAGCCCGCTGCCGCGCAGCAGCGTGTGGCTGTCGATGCCGCGCGACAACGCCAGGTCCAGCAGGACCGCCGGCTGGTGATGCGCGGCGATGAAGCGGCTGTCCCACTCGTACCAGCGTAAGGGGCTGTTCATGGTCGTCTCAGGCGCAGCGCGGCAGTGACTGCTTGGCCTTGGCCAGCGCGAGGTTGAGGCGCTTGAGCAGCTGCTCGGCATCGTCGTCGAAGGCCATCACCACCGCGGTACTGGCGCGCAGATGCAGGCGTTCGCCATGCTGGCGCGTCTTGTGGGCGAGGCTGGCCACGGCGGTCTGCAACTCCCCGGCAAGCTGCCGCGCCTGCTGTTCGGCAGTATCCGGCAGGAGCACGACGAAGCGATCGCCGGCCAGACGACAGAGCAGGTCCTGATGGCGAAGGTTGAGCACCAGCAGCTGCGCCACGGCCTGCAGCACCAGATCGCCCTCGGCCTGGCCGTAGCGCTGATTGACCCGGCTGAAGTCGTCCAGGTCGATCGCCAGCAGAGACAGCGGGCGCTGCTCCTCGTCGGCCTGGCGCAGGGTCTGGTCGAGCTGCCGCCGCAGATATTCGGCGGTGCTCAGCGGGGTGAGGTTGTCGAACAGCCGATGTTCGCGAAACAGCCGCTCGCGCTTGTGCATCTGCGCGTTGATGGCGCGTTGTTCCTGGTTCAGGTGGTAGATGCCGAAGGTCAGCAGCAACAGACCCACCGGCATGGGCGCGGTTTCCAGCCAGTTGTCCCAGGCGATGCTGGCGGGGATCTGGATGAATTCGTCGAGCAGGTCCATCCACCAGGAAAAGCAGATGCAGGCCAGGCCCAGTGCGAGCAACCGTGTCACCCGGCCGGCCGGGCGGCTGTGCAGCAGCATGACCAGCCAGGCGAGGGCGAGGGCGGCGCAACCGCCTTCGCCGACGACGTCCATCCAGTCGATCTCGCCCCAGGATTTGACCGTGCCGACGGCGAGCAGCAGCTGCAGGCCGACGTTGGCGGCCAGGGCGAGGCCGAGGAGGGTGAGGGTGTGGAGTTTGAGGAGGGATTTCATGAGGTCTCCGTGGCGGGTTCGCGCCAGTGCGTGAGGGCACGGAAACAGATGGATGTGACGGTTGGATGAATGGGGTGGGGGTTGAATTGGCTCAGGGTTTTTTTTGGTTGGTTGCTGATTGGACGGTTTGCGGGGTGGCTCGGGAATGTGGTTTGTCCTGGTGGGTCAGATCAGTTCTGGACGAGGGGCTTGCTGGCATCGAGTAGATGCCGATTGCCGAGTCGCCTGGTGATTCAGGTTTCGCCCTGCTGGGCGAGTCACTTTCTCTTGCTTGGCCAAGAGAAAGTAACCAAAGAGAAGGCCACCCCGACATCCGGGTTTTGCTTCGCAAAACTCCCCTCCCTCCGGCGTTGCTCCGGGGGCCGTCGCGAAGGGACGTCCCTGTCCCTTCACTCCTCGCTCGGCGTCCTGCCTCGCGTCCCCCTACGCAACGCCTACGCTCGGCCTCCTGACGGGTAGCGAGTCCGAGGTGCCTGATAGATAGGAGGCTTGGTTTGTGTTTTTGAGCGGTTGAAAGAGTCATCAGGCGACTCCAATCGCCCTTCAGAAGGTGAACGGCGGCGTAGGAAGCGAAGGGCCGGATGCAGGGGCAAGCCTTTTTACCTACTTTTTTCCCGGCCGGGCAGGTGCGTCTGGAAAAAGTGACTCGCCCAGCAGGGNTAGCGAGTCCGAGGTGCCTGATAGATAGGAGGCTTGGTTTGTGTTTTTGAGCGGTTGAAAGAGTCATCAGGCGACTCCAATCGCCCTTCAGAAGGTGAACGGCGGCGTAGGAAGCGAAGGGCCGGATGCAGGGGCAAGCCTTTTTACCTACTTTTTTCCCGGCCGGGCAGGTGCGTCTGGAAAAAGTGACTCGCCCAGCAGGGCGAAACAGAAACCGTCGCCCCCTTCGAAATGCGGCTCTGGCGCGCAGCCCGCACTAAAAAACCAGGTCATATCAGCTCAATCCCGCTCGCAAAATCCCCGAAAACCCACTCTTCCAAACCCTCCCAAATTTTCTGTCACAGAACCGCCATATCCCCCACCTACCGTCCGCTGCAGTTCCGGGATCGACCCGGCAAACACCATTCGGGGGAATCGTTCATGAACACATACCGCAGCGGCATCCGCCATGCAGGATTCCGCATCAGCCTGCTGGCCCTGGCTGTCAGCGCCGGTTCGGCCTGGGCCGAGGAGCCGCTGGTCATGGAGCACGTCGAGGTCATCGGCCAGGCCGTCAGCATCGACGAGGCACTGAAGGACCAGCGCAGTTCCGACAGCGTCAAGAGCGTGGTGCATGCCGATGGCATCGGCCAGCTGCCGGACGACAACGCCGCCGAAGCGCTGCAGCGCATTCCGGGCATCTCGGTGGAGCGCGACCAGGGTGAAGGGCGCTTCGTCAGCGTGCGTGGCATCGCGCCGGACCTGAACAGCGTCACCATCAACGGCACCCTGGTACCCTCGCCGGAAAGCAAGCGCCGCGCGGTGGCGCTGGATGTGCTGCCGTCCGAGCTGGTGCAGTCGCTGTCGGTGGTCAAGACGCTTACCCCGGACATGGACGCCAACTCCCTGGGCGGCACCATCGAGGTGGAAAGCCTCTCGGCGTTCGATCATGACGGCCTGTTCTACAGCATCAGCGGCGAAGGCAGCTACGACGAGAATGTCGAGAAGACCAGCCCGAAATTCTCCGGGGCGATCAGCAACCGCTTCAGCCTCGGCGATGGCGTTGACAACTTCGGTGTCGCCGCGGCTGTCAGCTGGCAGGAGCGCAAGTTCGGTTCGGACAACGTCGAAACCGGCGGCAAGTGGGATTTCGCTGACGATGGCGCCCGGTTGCGAGAGTTCGAACAGCGCGATTACGAGATCACCCGCGAGCGCACCGGTTTCGGGCTGAACTTCGACTACAAGCCGGATGACGTCAGCAGCTATTACCTGCGTACGCTGTACAGCCGCTTCAAGGACACCGAAACGCGCAACGCCGCCGGCGTGGAGTTCGAGGACGCCCAGTTGCCCGGCGAAACCGGCGATGCCGAAGGCTGGCGCGAGCTGAAATCGCGCGAGGAAACCCAGACCGTCCAGTCCTATGTATTCGGTGGCGAACGCATGATGGGCCTGTGGACCCTGAGCGGGCAGGTCGGCTACAGCCAGTCCCGCGAGCGCAACCCGGGTGGAATCTCCGGCGCCACCTTCGAAGGTGATTTCGCCGACGCCGGGTTCTCCAGCAGCCGCAAGCCGCGCCTGACGGTGGATTCGGCCTTCTACGATCCGGCTTCCTTCGAGCTGGACGAAGTGGAGTGGGAGAAGAGCGACACCCGCGACCGCGAGAAGAACATCCGCCTGGACCTGGCCCGCGACTACGACATCCAGGGCTACGCGGCGCAGGCCAAGTTCGGCGGCAAGCTCAGCCGCCGGCACAAGGACAACGACAGCGAGGTCTGGGTCTATGACGACTTCGACGATCTGTCCCTGGTCGATTTCCAGGGTGGCAACGTCGACTACGCGCTCGGCCGCTTCGGCCGCGGCATCAGCGCCTCGGCGATCAAGGGTGCGATCGCCGGGCTGGACGCCAGCGAGTTCTACGACGAGGAGGAGTCGCGCATCAATGACTTCGACATGCACGAGGACATCAACGCCGCGTACCTGATGAACACGGTGGACGTTGACCGTTGGCGTGTCATCGCCGGCCTGCGCTACGAGGGCACGCGCTTTCGCGCCAAGGGCACCGGCATGCGCGAGGATGAGTTCGAGTCGATTTCCAGCAGCAACGACTACCATCACTGGCTGCCCGGCCTGCACCTACGCTACCAGCTGACCGACGACACGCTGATCCGCGCCGCCTGGACCAACAGCGTGGTACGCCCGACCTTCGGCCAGCTGGCACCCGGTTTCGTCATCGATGGCGACGACGCCGAGTTCGGTAACCCCGATCTCAAGCCGCTGGAGTCCGTCAACTACGACCTCGGCATCGAGCACTACATGGGCCGCGCCGGCGTGGTATCCGCCTACCTGTTCTACAAGGACATCGACAACTTCATCTACAACACCGACCTGGCCGGCACCGGCCAGTGGGCGGCGTTCGACGAAGCGCTCAGCTTCCAGAACGGCAGCAGCGCCAAGCTCTATGGCCTGGAGCTGGCCTACTCGCAGAAGCTCGACTGGCTGCCGGCGCCGTGGAACGGCCTGTTGCTGGGCGCCAATGCCACCTTCAGCAAGTCCGACGCGGACATCGAGGGGCAGGGCATGCGCCGCAGCATCGACCTGCCGAACCACTCCGATACGGTCGGCAACCTGATGGTTGGCTGGGAAAACGACAAGCTGAACCTGCGCCTGGCCGCCAACTACAAGTCCGACTACCTGTACGAGGTGGCCGGTATCGACGACAAGGCCCACGACCTCTACGTCGACGACCAGCTGTTCGTCGACTTCAAGGCCGGCTACTTCCTCACGCCGAACCTGCAGCTGACCTTCGAGGCGCTGAACCTGACGGACGAGTCCTACTACGTCTACACCGGACACCGCTCCTACAACGCCCAGTACGAAGAGTACGGCCCGACCTACAAGCTCGGCCTGACCCTGACTCACTTCTGACCCCTTGCCGCTCCGGTGCCCGCCGTTCCCCTTTACGGCCGGGCACCGGCCTGCGGCACCTGAATGGATATCGCATGAACGCATTACCCAAAACCCTGCTGCTCGGCCTGTGCATCACCCTGGCCGCCTGCCAGTCCGCCGGTCAGGACGAGGCGCCACAGAGCACGCAGCTGAGCATCTCAACGCCAGCGCAGACGGGCCTCGAATACGCGCAGCTGCTGGCCGGCAATGGCCCCTGGGCGAATGCCGGGCGCGTCCAGCTGGACAAGCAGGGCCTGCGCCTGCTGGACAAGGCCGGCAACACACTGGCCCAGCACAGCGGGCGTTTCGAGGGCCTCGACCATCGCCTCGACCGTCGGGGCCTGCTGCTGGCCACCGTGGAGCGCAAGCGCCAGCAGGCGATGCTGATCGGCCTGGATGACAACCGGACCTGGAGCCAGCCGCTGTATCTGCCGCGCACCGCGTTCGCCATCGAGGGGCTGTGCCTGTACCGCGACAGCGCGCGCAACGACTTCGTATTCCTGCTCGGCGAGGAAGGTGTCGGCGAGCAATGGCTGGTGGGCAGCCAGGGCCGCCTGCTTGATGAGGCACGGCGCGTGCGCGGGCTCAGCCTGCCGCCGCAGAGCACCTTCTGCCAGACCGATGACATGGCCGGGCAGCTCTACGTCAACGAGGAGAACGTCGGCTTCTGGCGCTACCCGGCGGATGCCGAGGCGCCGCTGCAGCGTGAGCCGGTCGATCTGGTCAAGCCGTTCGGCGCGCTGACAAAGGTGGCGGCTGGCATGGCGTTGGTGCCGGGTGGTCTGTTGGCCCTGGATGCCGAGGCGCCGGCGCTACACCTCTATCGCCAGAGCGAATCGGGTTGGCAGGCGGACGGCGTGCTGCCGCTGGAAGGCCTCGATGAGCCGGAACGCATCAGCGCGCGTCGCACCTCCGAAGGAGTCGAACTGCTGCTGGCGGACGAGCAGGGCGTGCATCGCGCCCAGTTGGCGTGGCAGCCACAGGCGCTGCCGCATCCCGAACCCATCATCAGTCTGGCGGCAGCGGTGGAGACCGGCCCGGTGCCCAGTCTGGGTGACGCCGCCGATGACCCGGCGATCTGGGTCCATCCGCGCGATCCTGCGCAGAGTCGCGTGCTCGGTACCGACAAGAAAGGCGGCCTGGTGGTGTACGACCTGGAGGGTCGCCAGCTGCAAAGCCTGACCGTCGGCCGGCTGAACAACGTCGATGTGCGCAGCGGCTTGCGCCTCGGCAGCATGCGCGTGGACCTGGCCGTGGCCAGCAACCGCGATCACAACAGCCTGCACCTGTTCGCCATCGACCGCGCGAGCGGGGTGCTCCGCGATATCGGCCAGATCGCCACGCCGCTGAGCGATATCTACGGCCTGTGCATGTTCCAGAACCGCCAAGGTGTCACCTACGCGATCGCCAACGACAAGGACGGCACCTTCGTCCAGTACCGCCTCGATGGCCAGTCCGGCCAGCTGCAGGGTGAACTGGTACGGCGCTTCAAACTGGACAGCCAGCCCGAGGGCTGCGTCGCCGATGACCGTGGCGAGCGGCTGTTCGTCGGTGAAGAGGACGTCGCGGTCTGGGTGGTCGATGCCCGTGCCGAGGTGCCGGCAGCGCCCCGGAAGGTGATCGGCGTCGGCGGGCCGGTGTACGACGACATCGAAGGCCTGGCGCTCTACCACGGCGAGGGTGGCGATTACCTGGTGATCTCCAGCCAGGGCAACGACAGCTACGTGGTGCTCGATGCCCAGGCGCCGTATGCCGTGCGCGGCGCGTTCCGCATCGGCCTGAATGCCGAGCGCGGTATCGACGGCGCTTCGGAAACCGACGGGCTCGAGGTCACCTCGGCGAATCTCGGCGGCATCTGGAGCCGCGGCATGCTGGTGGTGCAGGACGGCCGCAAGCGCATGCCCGAAGGCACGCAGAACTACAAATACCTGCCCTGGTCAGCCATCGCCGATGCGCTGGGTCTGGATTGACGTCATCGCCCGGTAACCGACCCGCCATCCAATAGCAGCTGCCCGTGCGGGCAGGAGGAAACGATTCATGCAAACGACTCTCGAGCACATGTCCGTCTGGGGCCTGATCAGCGAGGCCAGCCTGGTAGTGCAGGCGGTGATGGTGATCCTGGTGCTGGCTTCGGTCTCCAGCTGGTACCTGATCATCCGCCGCAGCGCCGCGCTGCACCGCAGCGAACGCCTGCTGCGCAGCTTCCAGCAGCGCTTTCGCCAGGGCGGCGATCTCGCCCAGCTCTACCGCGAAGGGCAGCAGCAGCCGCTGCCGGAGGAGGCCGCGTTGCAGCGCATCTTCCTCGCCGGTTACGGCGAGTTCGCCCAACTCCAGCGTGAAGCGGGCATCGCCCCGGATGCGGTCGCCGAGGGCGTGGAGCGCAGCCTGTACGTCGCCATTGCCGAGCAGGAGGAACGCCTGGAGAACGGCCTGCAGTTCCTCGCCACGGTGGGTTCGGTAAGCCCCTACATCGGCCTGTTCGGCACCGTGTGGGGGATCATGAACTCCTTCCTCGGCCTTTCGCAGGTACAGCAGGCCACGCTTTCCACCGTCGCGCCGGGTATCGCCGAGGCGCTGATCGCCACGGCCATCGGCCTGTTCGCGGCGATTCCCGCGGTGATGGCCTACAACCGCTTCGCCGCCCGCGGGCAGACGCTGGTCGGCCGTTACTACGCCTTCGGCAACGAGCTGCAGGCGCGCCTGCATCGGCGCCTGCACGCTGCTTCGCCCAGCGTTGCCGCAGCCGCCTGAGGAGGTCAGCCATGCTAGTCAGGCCACAGCGCAAACACGGGCCCAAGGCGGAAATGAACGTGGTGCCCTACATCGATGTGATGCTGGTGCTGCTGGTGATCTTCATGGTCACCGCGCCGATGCTGGTGCAGGGCGTCAAGATCGAGCTGCCGAAGGTGGCGGCCGAGGCGCTGCCGGTGGAGAACGAGCGGCAGATCCTGACGCTTTCGGTGAAGGCCGACGGCGGCTTCTACTGGAACCTCGGCAGCGAACTGGACGTCGAGAACCAGACCGACAGCGCCGTCGACCTGGCCGAGCTGCAGGCCAAGGTCGGCGCGGTCATTGCCGCGCGGGGCGACACCCAGGTCTATATCCGTGCCGACGAGGCGGCGGACTACGGTCGTGTGGTCGCCGGTATTGCCGAGCTGCAGCGCGGCGGGGTGGTCAACCTGGGTCTGATCACCGAGGCGCCGGCCGCTGCGGGGCAGGAGCGATGATGGCGCTCGGCTTGTCGGCGCCGCCCGCGGCAGTGCTCACACAGCGGCGATGGACCAATGCTGCCGGCGCGGCGCTGACCACGCTGGGCTTGCATGCCGGGCTAATCGCCCTGCTGCTGACCAGCTGGACGCCGACGATGGACGCACCGGTCGCCACTCAGGTGATGCAGACCCAGCTGATCAGCCTGCCATCCCCGGCGCCAGTGCTGCCCGAACCGCCGGTCGCGGAACCGGTCGAAGCGCCGCCGCCCCCCGTTCAGGTCGAAGCACCAGCGCCACAGGTAGAGCAGGCCGACCTGGCCTTCAAGCGCGCCGAACGCGAGCGCGAAGCCGAGCAGCAGCGCAAGCAGCAGATGGAACACCGGCGCGAGGAGCAGGCCCGCCGCGATGAACAGCAGCGCCGGGAGCAGGAGCGCGAGCGTCTGGCCGAGCAGGCACGGCTGGACGCGCAGCGCCGCCAGGCCGAGGCCGAGGCAGCGGCCCGTGCCGAAGCGGCCGAGCGTGCCCGGCAGGCGGCTGCCGCCGACGCAGCCAGCCGCCAGTACCTGCCGATCGCCAAGAAGCCGCCGGTCTATCCGCAGCGCGCGTTGGATTCGGGACTGCAGGGCGCCTGCACGGTGAGTTATACGGTGGACGTCCAGGGACGGGTACGTTCGCCCAAGGTGGTCGGCGACTGCCATCCGCTGTTCATCCGGCCGTCGCTGATCGCGGCCCAGAGCTTCCGATATCAGCCGCGCATCGTCGATGGGCGGGCGGTGGAGGTGCCCAATGTGCAGAACACCTTTCATTACCGCATCGAGTGATGCGGTTCAGTCATTCAGGATTCGTTTCGATGAAACAGGATTTCAGCGATTTTCACGCCAGCATCGCCGCCCATGACGACCAGGCGATCAACCCCAGCCGCAACGCGCCGCTGCAGGATGTCATCGACCGGCGCCGCCGCGGCCTGCTCAAGGGCGGGCTGGGGCTGGCCGGCATCGCCTTTCTCGGCGGCGCAATGGCCGGCGCCCGGGTTGCTGCCGGACCGGCGCGACTGATCGGTTTCCAGGGCATTCCGGCGCAGCTCGACCCGCAGTTCGACCGGGTCGAGGTGGCGCCGGGGTACAGCGCGCGGGTGTTCTTTTCCTGGGGCGACCCGGTGCTGGCCGATGCGCCTCAGTGGCAGGCCGATGCCAGCGACGACTGGCAGGCGCAGCTCAAGCAGGCCGGCGACAACCACGACGGCATGCATTTTTTCCCGTTTCCCGATGCGCCGGACAGCCACGGCCTGCTGGTGATCAATCACGAGTACGTCAACCCGACGCTGCACACCGACGGCATGCGTCTGGAAGAAGGCCGGCGCCCGCTGGAACAGGTGCGCAAGGAGCAGGCGGCCCACGGTCTGAGCGTCATTGAAGTGCGCAAGGATGCCCGGGGCCAGTGGCAGCGGGTGTTGCCGTCGCGCTACAACCGGCGCCTCAGCGCGTTGACGGAGATGGCCATTTCCGGGCCGCTGGCCGGCCATCCGAGCATGAAGACCGCCGCCGACCCGGCTGGCAGGACCGTTCTGGGCACGCTGAACAATTGCTCCAGCGGCTTCACCCCCTGGGGTACCTATCTGATCTGCGAGGAGAACTGGCACAACTACTTCGTCAACCACGATCCGCAGGACCTGGCGGCGCGGGTCTCGCACCAGCGTTACGGCATCGCCGGCAGCGGCTTGAGCAAGCTCTACGGCTGGGAAACCGCCGATCCGCGCTTCGATGCCACGCCGCAGGCTGACCAGCCCCACGGCGGCTATGTCAACGAGCCGCACCGCTTCGGCTGGGTGGTGGAAGTCGATCCGTTCGCCCCTGACAGCGTACCGGTCAAGCGCACCGCGTTCGGCCGTTATTGCCGCGAATGCTCGGTGCTGTCGCTGGGCGAAGATGGCCGCATGGCGTTCTACTCGGGCGACGACACCAAGGGCGAATACGTCTACAAGTTCGTCCCCAGCGGTCGCTTCGTGGCCGGGGCGGACGCCGACAACCGCCGCCTGCTGGATGAGGGCACGCTGTACGTTGCCCGCTTTGACGCCGACGGCAGCGGTGAGTGGCTGGCGCTGGTGCATGGCGAGCACGGCCTGACCGCGGAGAACGGCTTTCCCGGCCAGGCCGAGGTGCTGCTCAATGCCCGCGCTGCCGCCGACCGCGCCGGCGCAACGCCGATGGACCGACCCGAATGGGTGGCGGTGCACCCGCACAGTCGCGAGGTCTACGTGACCCTGACCAACAACGACGGCCGCGGTGCGAAACAACCGCTGGACCGGGCCAACCCGCGCCCGAACAACCTGCACGGGCAGATCCTGCGCTGGCAGGAAGCGGGCGGTGATCCGACCGCCACGCGCTTTGAGTGGGAGGTCTTTCTGCTCGCCGGCGAGCGCAGCGGGGCGCGGGACGCCCAGGGCAATCCGGTGGCGGCCAATCTGGTCGGTACGATCGACGGCGACTGCTTCTCCTCGCCGGATGGTCTGGCATTCGATGCCGCTGGCCGGCTGTGGATCGAGACCGATTTCGACGACGACCAGCCAGCCATGCAGGCCATGGGCACCAACCAGCTGCTCTGTGCCGACCCGGTCACCCGGGAGGTGCGGCGTTTTCTGGTGGGCCCGCGTGGTTGCGAGATCACCGGCATCACCTGGAGCCCGGACTACCGCGCCATGTGGCTGAACGTGCAGCACCCGGGGCTGAGCTTTCCGGCCAGCGACGGCCAATCACGTCCGCGCTCGTCCACCGTGCTGATCACCAAGGACGATGGCAGCGTGATCGGCAGCTGAGGCGCTCGTCAGCACAGCTGCTCGATGGCATCGAGCAGCTCGTCCTGACTGAACGGCTTGGCCAGCCGGTGCAGCGCAAGCGCCGGTGCGGTGGAGGGCAGGTCGGCGTAACCGGAGACCAGCAGGATCGGCAATTGCGGGCGAGTCTCCCGCACCACGGCTGCCAGCTGCGCACCGCTCATCAGCGGCATGGCGTGATCGGTGACCAGGATGTCGACCTGGTTGACCTGCAGCAGATCCAGCGCTTCCCCGGCCGACCGCGCGGTGAGCACCCGGTGTCCGGCCGCTTCCAGGATGCCGGCGGTGCTGAACAGCACCAGCTCGTCGTCGTCCACCGCCAGCAGGGTCAGCGCCTTCGTCGTGCGCCGGGGGCTTTCATCGGGCGCCGGCGCGGAGGCGGGCGCCGACGCAGGCGCGTTTTCCGCCGCCAGGGCCGGTAGCCAGATCTCGGCCGTGGTGCCCGCACCGGGCGAGCTGCGCAGCACCAGCCGGCCGCCGGATTGCTCGGCCAGCCCATGGACCATGGACAGCCCGAGCCCGGTGCCCTTGCCGACCCCCTTGGTGGTGAAGAAGGGCTCGGCCGCACGCTTGAGGGTCGCTTCATCCATGCCGCTGCCGCTGTCGCTGAGGTCCAGGCGCACATAGCGGCCGGCGGGCAGGCCGTTCTGCTCCTCGGGTAGCGTCAGCTCTTCGGCGGCGATGCGGATACGGCCGACGCCGGACATGGCGTCACGCGCATTGGCGGCCAGGTTGAGCAGGGCGGTTTCCAGCTGGTTGGGATCGGTCCTCACCTGCGCCAGTCGGGCCGGCAGCTCGACCTGCAGCTGGATGGTCGGGCCAAGCGAGCTGAGCAGCAGCTCCTTCATGCCCGCGATCAGCTGCGGCAGGTCGATCGGTTTCTTGTGCAGTTCCTGCTTGCGGGCGAAGGTGAGCATGCGCGCGGTGAGCGAAGCGCCGCGTTCGGCACCGGCTCTGGCATTGTCCACCAGGCGCAGCAGCGCGGGGTCGGCGGGCATGCGCCGACGCAACAGGTCGAGGCTGCCGAGCACGGCCATCAGCAGGTTGTTGAAGTCGTGGGCGATACCGCCGGTGAGGTTGCCCAGCGCCTCCATCTTGTGCAGCTGCTGCAGCGCCTGTTCGGCGTTCACCCGTTCGCTGATGTCCAGCGCCTCGGGTACCAGGGCCACGATGCTGCCGTCCTCGCCCGGTACCGGGCGCATGGAGAAATCGAAGACGCGCACGCCCTGCGGCATGTTCAGGGTCATGGTCACGTGCTCGGTGGTGCCGGCCGCTACCCGCCGTGTCATCTCTCGCATCACCTCGGGCATACCCGGTGTCGCGGCGAACCAGGGCGATTCCCAGAACGGCATATAGGCCAGTTCGTTGAAGCGGGCGCTGATGCCGGCCAGGGCCGTGGCGTTCACGTAGAGAATCGCGCCGTCCGGCGCGAGCATCGCCATGTACAGGTGCGAGGTCTCCAGTACCGCGCGGATGTTGGCCTCGCTGCGGGCCAGCGCCGCGGTACGCTCGAGCACCTTGGCTTCCAGCTGTTCGAGGAAGCTCTGCTCGCGCTGGCGCACCGCGGCGGCAGAACGCACCCGTTCGATGTGGGCCCAGGAGCGGTCGGTCACCTCGGTGAGCAGGGCCAGCTCGCAGGCGCTCCAGGCCCGCGGTACGCGGCTGTGAATGGCCATCAGTGCGGTCAGCCGGCCCTCCTTGACCAGCGGCATGCAGATGGTGGCGGCGATATCCAGTTGCTGGAAGGTCGCCGCGTCGGCGGCGGGCAGGCGGGCGAGGTGATCGTCGACGATGAAGGGCTCGCCGGCGCGCAGCTTCTGGACCGCCAGACTGCCGAATGCGGCGAGCCGGTAGTGGCCGACGATGCTCATGCAGCCCGGCGCCGCCCAGTCGCCACGGATGGTAAAGCTGTCCTGGTCGGGCTCCATGTCGGCATAGGCGCAACTGGACAGTCCCAGGTGTTCGCCGAGCATGCGCGTGGTGGTGGCCAGGATGGCATCGGCATCGACGCTGCGCGCCGTTTCCTTGGACAGCGCATCGAGAAAACGCAGGCGCTGCTCGTTCTCGCGCAGCGCCACGTCGGCCTGGGCACGCTCGGTGACATCCTGCCCCTCGACAAAGATGCCGCCGACGTTGCCATTGATATCGGTGACCGGCTGGAAGACGAAATCCAGCACACGGTCTTCTTCCGCGGCGCCGCGGGTGCGCTGCAGGCCGATGTGAATGCCGGAACCGACGAAGGCCTCGCCGCTGCGGTAGACCCGGTCGAGAATCTCGATGAAGCCCTGGCGCTCCACTTCCGGCAACGCATCGCGCACCGGCTTGCCGATGATCTCGCGCTCGCCAACGAGCCGGCAGTAGGCCGGGTTGGCCATTTCGAACACATGCTCGGGGCCGCGCAGCATCGCCATCATTCCCGGCGCCTGCTCGAACATCTCTTGCAGGCGTGCCTGCTGGCCTTGCAGCTCACGCTCGGCCATTACCCGTTCCGTGGTTTCGACGACCAGGGCAATCACGCCGGCCGGCTGCGCCTGATCATCGAACACCGGCGAATAGTCCAGATTCATCCAGGCGCGTTCGGGGCGACCGTTGCGGTACAGCACCAGTTCCTGATCCTTGTACGACAGCGTGCCGCCAGCCAGGCCGACCTTCATCACGTGGTCGTTGAAGTCGGCCACTTCCGGCCAGCCCAGGCGCACGTCCGAGCCCAGCAGCTGCGGATGACGGCTGCCGGCGAACCCGGAGTAGGCGTCGTTGTAGATCATGGTGCCACGCTCGCCCCAGAGCAGGACGATGGGCGTCGGCGAGAGCAGCAGCATCGCCGTGACGGTCTTCAGGCTCTGCGGCCAGTCCCGCAATGGGCCCAGCGGTGTGCTCGACCAATCGAAGCGCCGGATCAGCGCGCTGAGCTCACTGCCATCTGGGAGGAATGCCTGGCTCGAGTGATCAGGCGAGGGGTTGGCTGCTGGGTCCATCAGTAGCGATCCGTATCCGGTGTGGGAGGCAGGGCAGGGTGATCCAGATCAGAACTGGTTCACCTCGGACAGCCGATTGCCCGGGAAGTCTGCCGGCGACGCAGGCGATTTCCACATCCATTCGCTGCTGTTCGTCCTTGCAGCGGCCAGAGTACAGGGAAAAACCCGTACCATATCAACGATATGCAATGCTCACGGTGATTTCCGATGCTTTCTGCCGTTAAGCGCTACAGGTCCCTGGTCGCCGGGGTGCTGAAGCGCTGCTTTCCACGCACCTCGGCCCATCTGCGCGACGAGGACGAACTGTTGTTTCGCCGCTGGGGCCATGGGGCGGACAAGGCGCAGCCGCAGTCGACGAGCAAGCGCAGTGGCAAGGCCCCGGGCAAGGCCAGGGGCGCCAAGGGCAAGGCCAAACCGAAGTCGTCAGCCAGGGCGGACGCCAAGGAAGGTGGCCCCGCCAAACCCCGGCAAGCGGCTGCGCAGGGCATCTACCCGGCGGCCGCGCTGAAGGTGGACGAGGGCCAGGTTCGTGCCATGCGCGCGCGTGTCGAGCAGGCGGTGGCAGCCGGTATCGTCAGCGCGCCGTCGGACGAGCAGTGGGCGATGATCCTGGGGCGCAGCCCGCTGACGCGCATCTTTGCCGGCGCAGGTTCAGGCAAGTCCACCACCTTGCTGCTGCGCGTGGTGTTCATGCTCTGCCACCTGGGCATCGAGCCGGGACGGTTGACGGTGATCTCCTTCACCAATGCCTCCTGTGCGCAGCTGCGCGAGCAGCTGCTGCGGGTCCTGGCGTTCTGGCAGTTCCCGTTGGACGAGCGCCAGGCGCGCCAGTGCGTGCGCACCTTCCACTCGGCCATGGCACAGCTGGCGCGCGAAGTGCTCGGCACGGCGCAGTGGTTCGAGCAGCTGGACGCCAAGGCTGCCGCGGGCGAGGAGCCGGACAACCCGCTGGCGAATGCACGGTTGCGTCCGGCACAACAGCGCCTGCTCAAGCAGGCCTACCAGCGTTGCTACGCCGAGCAGCCGGATTTTCGCGAGCAGGTGCACCGGCTGCTCGATCTGCCCGGGCCGGCGGTCGAACCTGCCAACGGCAGGCGTGCCGCGCCAAAGGCGCCGGAGGAGCCCTTCAGCCTGGCCGGCGAGTTCGCGGCATTGCCGTTGTACGAGGCCTTTCACGTGCAGGCCGGATTCATCGAGAGCATCGGCCTGCGCATCGATCGCCTGCAGCCGTCCCAACTCGAATGCACATCCCGCGAGCGCCAGTTCATCGAGGCACTGATCGCGTTCCACGGCTGTTTCCAGGCGGTGCTGCGCGAGCAAGGCCTGCAGACCTTCAACGCTGCCTTCCAGCAGCTCGGCGAGCGCCTGACCGCCGCTGATGGCGTACCGCCGGCGAGCCTCGAAGCGTTCCAGCACCTGCTGATCGACGAGTTTCAGGACATCTCCCCGCAGATCGTCCAGTGGTTGCAGGCGCTGCATCGGCAGCTGGCCCGCCAGGGTTCGAGCCCGAGCCTGATGGCCATCGGTGACGACTGGCAGTCGATCTACGGCTGGCGCGGCAGTTCGCCGGAGCTGTTCATGGAGTTCGACCGGCACTTCCCGCGGCGTGGCGCCAAGGGCAGCGAAACGCTGCTGCTGGAAACCAACTACCGTTCCATCGAGCCGGTGATTCGCGATGGCGAGGCGGTGCTGGCCGGTGTGCGCTTCAAACAGGCCAAGACCAGTCGGCCGAACCGGCCCACGCAGCCGGGTGACCACGGCGTCCGGCTGGTCACCGGTTTTGAGCTGAACGGCGGGCTGGCACAACTGGTCGCCGAGATAAAGGCGCAATGCGCCCACGTCGTCGAGCGTGGCAGCCGCGAGCGCACCGCGGTGCTGCTGCTCGGCCGACGCAACGCCACGCTGCGCGCCATCCAGGCCGAGCTGGACCGCAAGCTGCCGGTCAGGGCCTATACCATCCATCGCGCCAAGGGGCTGCAGGCGGAGGTCGCCATCATCGTCGACGACTGCCTGCCACCGCAGCCGCACCCGCTGCGCAATGCGCTGTATGCGTACTGCGGGTTCTTTCGCAACAGCTATGACCAGGCGATGGCCGATGAGAGTCTGCGCCTGGCCTATGTGGCGATCACCCGCGGCGTCAGCCGGGTGCTCTGGTACACGCGCAAGGCGCAGGGCGCGACGGCACTGTTGCGCCCGCGCGGCTAGCGCAGCAGCAGGGCAACGACCGTCAGCCCCAGCAGCAGCGACAGGCCTTTCCAGAACAGCAGCGGGTTGCGTTCCAGCAAGGGTGGGCGAGTGCGGTTGAGCAGCGCCGGGTTGGGCTGGCGCAACTCGAAGACGAACTCGGACAGATCGGCATAGCGCCGCCGCGGATCGGGATGCAGCGCCTTGGCCAGCACCTCGTCGACCCAGGCCGGGATCTCGCGCTGGGCGTCGCGTACCGAGCGGTAGTGCAGGCGCTTCTGCGCGGCCAGGGTGCGTGCCTTGCAGACATCGGTGCCATAGGGCAGGCGACCGCTGAGCAGCTGGTAGGCGATCACCGCGAGGGAGAACTGATCCGAACGCGGCGAGCCCGCCTCGCCGAGGAAATACTCCGGCGCGGTGTAGGCGGCGGTGCCGAGCAGCGCCTCCTGCGGGCCCGGGGCCTGTCGGTCGGCGAGCCCGGCGACCCGTGTCGAGCCGAAGTCGATGATCTTCAGCGTGCCGGTGGCGTCGATCAGCAGGTTCTGCGGGCGCAGGTCCTGATGCAGCATTTCCAGGCGGTGAAAGGCGCGCAGGCCGCGGGCAATCTGTTCGACGAAGCCGCGTACGGTGGTCAGGTCCGGCGCCGGGTGGTCGAGCATCCACTGCGCGAGCGTCTGCCCTTCGATGAATTCGCTGATCGTATAGAGGTAGTGCCGCCGGCGTGGCGGCGGGCAGGCCTTGACCACGTGAGGGTTGTCGATGCGCCGGGCGATCCATTCCTCGAGAAGGAAGCGCTCGAGGTAGGCCGGGTCGCCACGCAGGTCCAGCGACGGCGTCTTCAGCACCACCTGCGCGCCGCTGCTCTCGTCGACAGCCAGGTGCACGTGGCTGCGGCTGCTGGCATGCAGCTGGCGAACGATGCGGTAGCCATCGAACTGCATGCGCGGCTCCAGCAGCGGCGGCAGGGCCAGCTCACCGAGCTGGCGCTGCACGTCGTCGGCCGCTTGCTCGGGCAGGCTGTCGATGCGCACCAGCTGCACGGTGAGGTTGTCGTCGCTGCCGTTGGCCAGCGCCTGCTCGACCAGCCGCCGCGCTGCAGCGTCCAGGTCGTCGGCATGGGTCGCAACGATATCGGCCATCACGCGCGGATCGAGGTACTCGTACACGCCGTCGGTGGCGAGCAGGAACAGGTCGCCCGGTGCCAGCGGGAGGCTGCGGTAGTCGATTTCCAGATGCGGGTTGATGCCCAGGGCGCGGCCGAGATAGCTGGTTTCGGCGCTGACACGCACGCGGTGATCCTCGCTCAGCTGTTCGAGGGCGCCGTCACGCAGGCGATGGATGCGCGCATCGCCGATGTGGAACAGGTGCGCGCTGCCGCCCTTGAGCACCAGCGCACTGAAGGTGCAGACATAACCGCGGTCGCGGTCATAGCGGTACGGGCCTTGGCGGGTCTGCGCATGCAGCCAGGAGTTGATTGCTACCAGCACGCGCTGCGCCGACTGTTTCACCGACCAGGCATCGGAGGTGCAGAAGTAGTCGGAGAGAAAGCTCGCCACCGCGGTTTCGCTGGCGATGTGGCTGACCTCGCTGCTGCTGATGCCATCGGCCAGCGCGATGGCGATGCCCTTGCTGGCGAGCTGCACGTCGCTGGGAATGCAGGCGCCGTGAAAGTCCTGATTGAGCGGCTTGCGTCCGGCGTCCGAATGCTGGCCGAGGGAGATGACGAGTTGGCTGGGCATCGTTGATCTGCGCGAAAGCCCCGGACGCGCATGCGCAACCGGGGCTTTCGACCACACTCCCGATCAGTAGACGCTGCGCTTGGGCGCGGTGCGTACGTGGGTGGTGTAGAGCGTGAGGCCGGTGAAGGCCAGGCCGCCTACCAGGTTGCCCAGCGCGGTGGGGATCTCGTTCCAGACCATGTAGTCCATGACCGAGAAGTCGCCGCCCATGATCATCGCCGAGGGGAACAGGAACATGTTCACCACCGAATGCTCGAAGCCCATGAAGAAGAACAGCATGATCGGCATCCACATGGCGATGACCTTGCCGCTGACCGAGGTGGAGATCATCGCGCCGACCACGCCCATCGAGACCATCCAGTTGCACAGCATGCCGCGCAGGAAGATGGTCGCCCAGCCCGCCGCGCCGAACTCGGCGTAGCCCAGGGTGCGGTCCTCGCCGATGTGCGAGATCTTCTCGCCGATCGGTCCCGGTTCGGTGGAAAAGCCCATGGTGAAGACGAAGGCCATCATGAAGGCCACCACCAGCGCGCCGCCGAAGTTGCCGAGAAACACCCAGCCCCAGTTGCGCAGGATGCCGCCCACGGTCACGCCCGGGCGGCGGTCCAGCAGCGCCAGCGGTGTCAGCATGAAAACCCCGGTGAGCAGGTCGAAACCCATCAGGTAGAGCATCACGAAGCCCACCGGAAACAGCATGGCACCTACAAGCGGCGAGCCGGTCTGCACGGTTACCGCGACCGCGAACACCGCGGCGAGGGCCAGGATCGCGCCGGCCATGAAGGCGCGGATCAGGGTGTCGCGGGTGGACATGAAGATCTTCGATTCGCCGGCGTCCACCATCTTGGTGACGAACTCGGAGGGGATGATGTAGGACATGTGGGTCTCTCTGAATGGCAGTAAGGGGCCAGGCCCCGACGGTGGTCGCGGGGCGCTGGCTGAGCGATGTGGGTGGCTGGCGAGTCGGGGGCAGCTTCGCGGCCAAGGCCGCTCCCGCAGGATCGCTGCGGTGTGCAAGGAACGTTGCCCGGGCAACGGGCGGCGATCAGCCCGCGGCGATCTGTACCTCGTCGCCGACCAGGCGCACCGGCCATACCTGCAGGCGCTGCTCCGGGTACTCCAGGCAGCTGCCATCGGCCAGGCGGAAGTGCTGCTTGTACAGCGGCGAGGCGATCACCAGTTCGCCCTTGAGACTGCCGACGATGCCGCGGCCGATGACGTTGGCACCCGACTTGGGGTCGCGGTTCTCGATGGCGAACAGCTGCTCGCCGTCGGCGTTGTCAGGCAGGTGGAACAGCGCTACCTGGGCGCCTTCGTGCCAGGCCACCACACCGGAATTGGCGACCAGATCGGCACGGCTGCACAGTGCCTGCCAGGTCGCCGGCGCGTTGGAACGGGAGTCAAGACGAACGACGTTGGACTGGCTCATCAGAGCACCTCCTGGGTAAGTGGGATCAGGTGAAGTTCGCTGGCGCGCACCGGCCGACGCTGGCCGCGCTCCTTGACGAAGTGGATGTCCGGGTCGGCGCGCCCGTCGTTGACGAAGGTGCGGAAGCGCTTGAGCTTCTCCGGATCGGAGATGGCGTTGGCCCATTCGCACTGGTAGCTGTCGACCACGTGCTGCATCTGGCTCTCCAGCTCGGCGGCGAGGTTCAGGCTGTCGTCGAGGATGACGCCCTTCAGGTAGTCCAGGCCGCCTTCCAGGCTTTCGCGCCAGACCGAGGTGCGCTGCAGCTTGTCGGCGGTGCGCACGTAGAACATCAAGACGCGGTCGATGATGCGGATCAGCGTTTCGTCGTCGAGGTCGGTGGCGAACAGTTCGGCATGCCGCGGGCGCATGCCGCCGTTGCCGCAGATGTAGAGGTTCCAGCCCTTGTCGGTGGCGATCACGCCGATGTCCTTGCTCTGCGCCTCGGCGCATTCGCGGGTACAGCCCGATACGGCGAACTTGATTTTGTGCGGGGCACGCAGGCCCTTGTAGCGGTCCTCCAGGCGCAGCGCCATGCCGACGCTGTCCTGCACGCCGTAACGGCACCAGGTACTGCCGACGCAGGATTTCACCGTGCGCAGGCTCTTGCCGTAGGCGTGACCGGTCTCGAAGCCGGCGGCGATCAGCTCGCCCCAGATGTCCGGCAGTTCGTGCAGCTGAGCGCCGAACAGGTCGATGCGCTGGCCGCCGGTGATCTTGGTGTAGAGGTCGTATTTCTTCGCCACCTGGCCGATGGCGATCAGCCCCTCGGGGGTGATCTCACCACCCGGGATGCGCGGCACCACCGAGTAGGTGCCGTTCTTCTGCATGTTGGCCATGAAGGTGTCGTTGGTGTCCTGCAGCGGAATCAGCGCCGGATCGGTGATCGGCTGGTTCCAGCACGAGGCCAGGATCGAACCCACCGTCGGCTTGCAGATGTCGCAGCCGACATGGCCGCGGCCGTGCTTGGCCAGCAGTTCGGTGAAGCTCTGGATGCCCTCGACGCGGACGATGCCGTAGAGCTCCTGGCGGGTGTAGGCGAAGTGTTCGCAAAGGCTCTTGTCCACCGCCACGCCGCGCGCCGCCAGTTCGGCGTCGAACACCAGCTTGAGCAGCGCGTTGCAGCCGCCGCAGCCGGTGGCCGCCTTGGTCGCGGCCTTGAGTTCGCCGAGGTCGGTGACGCCAGCGTCGACCTGGCAGCACACCGCGCCCTTGCTGACGTTGTGACAGGAGCAGATGGTCGCGCTGGCCGGCAGGGCGTCCGGGCCAAGCGTCGGCGCGCCCTCGGTCTGCGGCAGGATCAGCCCGGACGGATCGGCCGGCAGCTTGATGCCGTTCTGCGCGTACTGCAGCAGGGTGTCGTAGTAGCTGTTGTCACCGACCAGCACCGCGCCGAGCACGGTCTTGCCATCGGCGGAGACGACCAGGCGGCGGTAGCTGGCGCTGGCCTCGTCGATGAAACGGTAGCTCCGGCTGCCTGGGGTCGCGCCATGAGCGTCACCGATGGAGCCGACATCCACGCCGAGCAGCTTGAGCTTGGTCGACATGTCGGCACCGAGGAACGGCGTATGCGCTGCGTCGGCCAGCTGCGCGGCAACGCAGCGGGCCATGCTGTAGCCCGGGGCGACCAGGCCGAACACGCTGCCGTTCCAGCTGGCGCATTCGCCGATGGCGAAGATCGCCGGGTCCGAGGTACGGCAATCACTGTCGACCACCACGCCGCCGCGCGCCGCCAGTTCCAGGCCGCAGTCACGGGCCAGGGCGTCCTGCGGGCGAATGCCGGCGGAAAACACGATCAGGTCGGTTTCGAGAAACTCGCCGTCCTGGAAGACCATGCGGTAGGCGTATTGCTCGCCGACGATGATTTCCTGGGTGGCACGCGACAGGTGCACGCCGACACCCAGCGCCTCGATGCGTGCCTTCAGCGCCGCGCCGCCGGCATCGTCCAGCTGCACAGGCATCAGCCGCGGAGCGAACTCGACCACGTGGGCTTCCAGGCCGAGGGACTTGAGGGCGTTGGCCGCTTCCAGGCCGAGCAGGCCTCCGCCGACCACCACACCGCGGCGTGCGCCGGTTGCGGCCGCGCGGATGTCGTCGAGATCCTCGAGGGTGCGGTAGACCAGCCGCGAGTTGCCTTCGGCACCGGGAATCGGTGGCACGAAGGGGTAGGAGCCGGTGGCCAGGATCAGCTTGTCGTAGGGCTGGCGGCCGTTGCCGGTGACCACTTGCTTGCGCTCGCGGTCGATCTCCAGCACCTGCTCGCCCAGGTGGGCCTGAACGCCGTGGCGGCTGTAGTAGTCGGCTTCGCACATCGCCAACGACTCGGCATCGCGGCCGCCGAAGTACTCGGACAGGTGCACGCGATCGTAGGCGCGCTGGCGCTCCTCACCGAACACGTGCACGTCGTAGCGGGCGAGGGCGTCCTGTTCGATCAGCTGTTCGATGCAGTGATGCCCGACCATGCCGTTGCCGACGATGACCAATGTCTCGTGCTTGAGCGGGGTGACGGTTGAACTCATAGCCTTTCCTCTCGAGCGGCTGCGGCACGCGGCCGGCAAAACGCAAAAAGGCGCCTGGAGCTGGGGTCAGCTCCAGGCGCCTTTGCCTGGTTTCAAAGATGTCGTGGGGGTGATTGGCCTGGCGTCGTTGCCTGGTTCACCCGGTCCCGTGCCTGCTGGCGGGCGGTCGTCGCTGACTGCCTGGGACGTGCTGCCGTGCTGGCAGCTGTTGCAAGGGAGTTAGCAGGTTGCGTGCCAGCTGTCCCGGGGCACCGCTGCAACCCCCGGCCGGCGGGCCCGTGCGGGCTTGTCCGGGGGTGCGAATCGCCGCCGGCCGCGCGAGGCGGTTGAACCACTTCGGTGCGAAATGGGCTGTGCGCTCACTGCTTTGGGGCGATTCGCGCGCGGCGCTCAGCCGCCGAAAGCCTCGCGAACGAGCTGCGGCAAGGCCTGGCCGGCGGGCAGGGCGAGCAGGTGTTCGTGTGCACTCTGCGGCGCCTCGCCCTGTGGGTTGACATGCACCAGCGTGGCGCCGGCGGCCCGCGCCAGATGCGGCACTTCAGCGGCGGGATAGACTACCCCTGAGGTGCCGACCGACAGCAGCAGGTCGCACGCCTGTGCAGCCGCGAAGGCGGCGCGCAACGCATCGCCCGGCAGGCTCTCGCCGAACCAGACCACGCCGGGCCGCAGGCGTCCGCCGCAGTGGCCGCAGCGCGGCGGTTCGAGACGACGTCCGGCTTCGGGTTCGTCCGGTGCGGGCAGCGGCTCGGCTGGCTCACGGGCGCAGGCGAAGCAGCGTGGCCGGTGCAGGCTGCCGTGCAGGTGGATCACCTCGCGGCTGCCGGCGCGTTCGTGCAGGTCGTCGACGTTCTGCGTGATCAGCGTCAGTTGCGGCACATGGCCGGCGAGTTCGGCGATGGCCATGTGCGCGGGGTTCGGCCGGGCCTGGAGAACCTTCATCCGGCGCCACTCGTACCAGCCCCAGACCAGCGCCGGATCGCGACGAAAGGCGTCGGCGGTGGCCAGTTCGCCCGGATCGAAACGCTCCCACAAGCCGGTGAGCGCATCGCGAAAGGTCGGGATGCCGCTCTCGGCGGAGACGCCGGCACCGGTGAACACCACGACATGGCGCGCTGCGCGCAGGGACGAAAGCAGAGAGGCTGGGATCACGGTCGGCTCCGGTTGCTTGGCGACCGGTCATCAATACCACCGCTTTGCCATCGCGCAAAAGCCGTCTGGCTGTTCAGTCGACGGGCCTTTTGCGAGGGGCCGCTACCATCCAGCCGGCTGCGCGCTCCATCTGTCACCTCCTTGACGGGGGTCAACGCCATCGGCGGCGGGTCGCGGATGATGCCGGCTAAAGCGATATTCGATGCCGGGAGGCTCTTATGCTTGGCTCAGTGAACTGGGACGACGCCCTGGTACAACGCTACGGACGCATCGGGCAGCTGCATTGCAGCTACCCGGCTGCCGTCGATTTCAGTGATCGCATCGCGCCGCTGGATCTGCTGCGGGCGCTGCGCGACAGCCGTCGGGCTGGGCGCGCGCTTTCCCTTTCGCTGCAGCAGCCCGGTGGTGCCCGACTGTTGCCAGAAGAAGTTGCGGCCTACCTGGTGCGCCTGGAGCGCGAGATCGAACAGCTCGGCTGCCACGCCGGCCCGCTGCAAGTGGTCGAGCAATTGCACCTGAGCGTCGGCTCCCTGAGCATCGACAACCTGCGGCATCTGCTGGGGCTGCTCAAATCGCGCTTCCATTTCGCCGAACCCGGTGCGGCCAGCTTCACCGCCGAGGTCGAGCTGGCCCATGCCGACTGGCCGCTGATCGGTGCACTGCATGAACTGGGGTTCAATCAGCTCAGCGTCAGCGTGCCGGATCTGCGCGCCGATGACGGTTGCACCGTGGAGTACTTCCGCAGCTCGGCGCGCATCCGTGCAGTGATCGAGGCGGCCCATGCGCTGCACTACCGTTCGGTGAATCTCGATCTCGGCTACGGCAGGTCCTGGCAGACCCCGGCGAGCTTCGCGCGCAAGCTGGCTTCCATCATCGAGTTGGCACCCGATCAGGTAACCATGTTCGATTACCGGGACGTCGCCCCGGCGGGCTCGACCGCCGCAGGACGTCTGGGACTGGCGTCAGCGGCGGATACCCTGGCGATGTACCGGCATGGTGTCGAGCAGCTGAGCGCTGCGGGTTATCGCTATATCGGGCTGGGCAAATTCGTCCTGCCCCATGATGACCTGGCCATGGCTCAGGAGATCGGCGCGCTGCACCACGATATCGTCGGCTACACACTGCATGGCGACTGCGATCACCTCGGTCTTGGCGTCGGCGCCATCAGCCGCGTCGGCGGTCTGTACTCGCAGAACGCCGCTGCGGTGCAGGGTTATCAGCTGGCCCTTGATCAGGGGCAGCTGCCAACTGTCTGCGGCCTGCACGCCGGTCATGTCGATCAACTGCAGCGCTTGCTGTGCGAGCGTCTGCTCTGCACGTTCGAGCTGGATTTCGACGCGCTGGCGCGGCACAGCGGTGTGGATGTGCGGCAACGCTATGCCGGGCACTGGCCAGCGCTGCGGCAATTGCATGTAGACGGCGTGATCGTGCTGAGCGACGACGGCCTGGTGATACCGCCCCACGCCCGGCTGCTGGTGGCCGCGGTGTGTGCAGCATTCGAGCAGCCCAGCGACCTGTACATGGGGCATTCGGTTGGAAGCGGCGGGCGGCGCTGAAGCCTGGCCCGCCTTATCAGTAGCTAGACGGTGAAGCGCCCGCTCAGGCCGCCCAGGCGGCCTGCCAGCTCATGCAGCTGGCGGCCGTCGTGGTCCAGCTGGCTGGCATCGCCGGCGTTGCGTTCGGCAACCTGCTGAACGCTCTGCAGATGGCGGCCCATATCGGCCGAAACGGCGGTCTGTTGGTGGGTTGCCGCTGCAATCATTTCGTTCATCTGGCTGATCGCCTCGATCTCGCTGGCGATGGCGTCCAGCAGGGCAGTGGTCTGCTGGCTGCTGCTGACGCAGCGACCGACACTGTCACGGCTGTTCTGCATCGCATCGGTAGCCTTGCGGCTGCCCTGCTGCAGACGGCTGATGATGCCCTGGATTTCGGTCGTGGAGGCGGCGGTCTTCTGCGCCAGATTGCGCACCTCGTCGGCGACCACGGCGAAGCCGCGGCCCTGCTCGCCGGCCCGTGCGGCCTCGATGGCTGCATTGAGAGCGAGCAGGTTGGTCTGCTCGGCGATGGTGCGGATCACCTCCAGCACCCGGTCGATCTGCTCCGATTGCGCGGCCAGATCCTGCACCAGTCGGTCGGTGCCTTCGATGTGTTCGGCGAGGGTGCCGATCTCGCTGCGCACGCCGCTCACGGCATTACGGCCGTCGCTGGCCTTCTGGCTGGCGCCCTGTGCGGCCTGGGCGGCACGATCAGCGTGGCCGGCGACGTCGTCGATGGCCACGGTCATCTGCTGCATGGCGTCGACCATGTAAGCGGTTTCGTCCAGCTGCCGGCTCGCACCGTCGCGCATCTGCCGTGTGGCTTCGCTGAGGTTGGCTGCAGTGCCGCCCAGGCCGGCGGTGTCACGAACCACCGCGCCGACCAGTTCGCCCAGCTGATCGAGCAGGTGGTTGAAACGCTGGGTGACCGGTCCGCTGGCCTTGCTGCGATAGCTCAGGTCGATGCGTTCGGGATGCGCGGTGATGGCGGCGGCCGCGCCGAGCAATGCCTCGCCTTCGCGAGCCTCGGCGTTGGCGCGGATCGCCAGGTAGATCAGGATTGCGCTTTCCAGGACTACGTAGAACGCGTGCAGGAACACCTCGCCCCAGTTGCCATCGGGTATCAGAAAGACGCCGGCACCCTGTTGCTGCAGTGCGAAAAAGCTCAGGTGATGCACGGCAATGGTCGCTGCCGCGACCACGATTGGCAGCCAGTCGCGGTAGTAAACCAGGAAGGCCAGCAGGGCGAAGATGCCAAAGTGCATTTCCAGCAGGCCGTGTGCCTGGTTGATGTGCAGCGCGGAGAGCACCATGAACGCCGCGCCGATCACGCAGCGCAGCAGGCGCTGGCCGGGTATCAGCATGTGCAGCGTCGTCACCGCGACAGCCGTGAGCCCGCCAATGACGAATGCCTGGGCCCAGTTGCCGTAGAACGCCGCGATCGCGAAGGAATAGACCACCAGAAACCAGATGACACCGAGCATGATGCGATCGGCCTTCAGGTAGTGCGCTTGCAGCGTGACGCTTTCGGTGTTCATGGAATGCTCCGGATGAAGTTACGCATGGCCGTTATCGGTTGCCGTCCGAACCGCTTGATCCGGCATACAGCGGTTTCCGACGAGCGCCCGGTTTAGCCAGCAATAGTTGTGCGGTGCCGATGGCGCGCTCGATGAAGCCGCCTTCGCAGTAGCACAGGTAGAACTCCCAGAGCCGGTAGAAATAGTCGTCATAGCCATGGCGCTCCAGCTCGCTGCGGGCGCGGCGGAAGTTCTCGTGCCACAGGCGCAGGGTGCGTGCGTAGTGCTCGCCAAAGTCCTCCATGTGCAGCAGGTTCATGTCGGTGTCCTGCGAGACAACGTTGAGCATCCGATGCAGTGACGGCAGTGCGCCGCCGGGGAAGATGTAGCGTTGGATGAAGTCGACATTGCGCCGGGCCTGTTCGTAACGCTGGTCGCGGATGGTGATGGCCTGCAGCAGCATCAGACCGTCGTCCTTGAGCAGGCGCGAGCATTGGCGGAAATAGGTCGGCAGGAAATCATGGCCGACCGCTTCGATCATCTCGATGGATACCAGCTTGTCGAACCGGCCCTCGAGATCGCGGTAGTCCTGCAGCAGCAGGGTGATGCGGTCCTGCAGTCCCTGTTCTTCGATGCGCCGCTGGGTGTAGGCGAACTGTTCGCGCGACAGCGTGGTGGTCGTCACCCTGCAGCCGCGATGGGTGGCGGCATAGAGCGCCATGCTGCCCCAGCCGGTGCCGATCTCCAGCAGATGGTCTTCGGGCTGCAGGTCGAGCTTTTCGCAGATCCGCTCGAGCTTGTGCAGCTGGGCCTGCTCCAGATCCTGCCCGGGGCTGGTGAACATCGCCGCCGAGTACATCATGGTCGGGTCGAGAAACTGCTCGAACAGCTCGTTGCCAAGGTCGTAATGCGCGGCGATGTTGCGCTGCGAGCCGCTGCGGGTGTTGCGGTTGAGCCAGTGCAGGGCCTTGATCACCGGCTGGCCGAACAGCGCCAGGCTGCCGCGCTCGATGCTGTCCAGCACATCCAGGTTGGCCACGAACAGGCGGATCACCGCGGTCAGCTCCGGGCTGTGCCAGTAGCCATGGATGTAAGCCTCACCGGCGCCGATCGAGCCGCGGGCGGCGATCAGGCCCCAGGCTGCGCCGTCGACGACATGGATTTCAGCCTGCAATGGACTGGCCAGGTCGCCGAACAGCTGGCACTCGCCGCCGAAACGCAAGGTCAGCTGGCCGTGGCGCAGCTTTTCCAGCTGGCGCAATACCGTGCGGCGCAACAGACCGCTGGCCAGCCCCTTGCTGGCCAGCGGATGGGCTTTGACAGTCAGGCTAGGACTCTTCATGGCGGGCTCCGGATGTGTGAGTGACGGCCAGTCCATAGGGGGCCGTGGCGGGCTGATGGGCGAAGATCGGGGTGCGCTTGAGCAGCAGGCGCAAGGCCTGCCAGTAGATGGCGAGCAGCGTCTTGGCGGTCATCCAGGGGAAGCCGAGCAGGTAGCGATGCACGGAGGCTGCTGTCAGCGCTTCGCGCTCAAGGCCGAGGGTGGCGTCGAACAGCTTGCGCTCGCCCTGCCAGTCCTCCATGTGCACGCCGATGCGCCGGCCGGGTGGGTTGAAGCGCATGCGGTATTCCAGTTCGCCTGGCAGGAACGGCGATACGTGGAAGGTCTTGGCTACCGTGCAGCGCAGGTTGCGATTGCCGGAGGCGGGCAGCACGTAGTGATAGCGCTCGCGCCAGGGTGTGTTGCTGACCTCGCAGAGCACTGCCCGCAGCTGCTCATGCTCGTCGAAGCAGTAGAAGAAACTGACCGGGTTGAAGCACAGGCCCCAGCTGCGTGGCTGGGTCAGCAGGCGCACGGCGCCGGTGACCGGCCGGCCGAGGGCTTCGGATACGCGCTGGCGCACCGCGTCGGCCAGTGCGATGCCGTGGCGCGTGTATTCCGGCAGGTAGTCGCGTTCGCGGAAGGAGAATGGTGCGAAGCGAGCGCGGCCGCTCAACGGCGAGAGTCCGAACACGGCGTCCTGTTCGGCAAGATCCAGGTACAGAAGGCCCATGCGATAGCTGAAGGCGTGGCCGCGCGGCGAAAAGCGCCGGTGCTGGACCCAGCCGCGATACAGGGCGCTGTGTTCGATGGCGTTGCTCACAGCGACTCTCCGAAGGCCGCGGCGACGCGCAGTGCGCTGACTACGCCATCTTCATGGAACCCGTTGCCCCAATAGGCGCCGCAGAAGTAGCTGTGATGCGCGCCGAGCAGTTCGTCGGCGCGGGCATGGGCGGCGATGCCGGCCAGGCTGTACTGCGGGTGGTCATAGGTGAAGCGGGCGAGGATCTGCTCCGGGTCGATGGCCTCCGTCTGGTTGAGGCTGACGCAGAAGGTCTCGGGTGAGTCGATGCCCTGCAGGATGTTCATGTTGTACGTCACTGCGGCGAGCTGCTCGCTCGGGCCGCCGAGGCGATAGTTCCAGCTCGCCCAGGCGCGACGGCGCTTCGGTAGCAGGCGAGTGTCGGTATGCAGGACCACGTCATTGCTGGCGTAACCGAGCGCGCCGAGGATCTCCTGCTCGGCGCGGCTTGGTTCGGCGAGCATGCGCAGCGCCTGGTCGCTGTGGCAGGCGAACACCACCTTGTCGAAGCGCTCGGCGCCTGCCGGGCTGTGCAGGGTCACGCCATGGGCGTCGCGCAGCACCTCGAACACCGGGCAATTGAGGCGAATGTGTTCGCTGAAACCCTTGGTCAGCGGTGAGACGTAGGCGCTGGAGCCGCCCTCGATGACGTACCACTGCGGACGGTCGCTCACCGACAGCAGACCGTGGTTCTTGAAGAAGCGGATGAAGAATTCCAGGGGAAACTCGAGCATGTCGGCCAGCGACATCGACCAGATCGCCGCGCCCATCGGCACGATGTAGTGGTCAATGAAACGCTGGCTGTAGCGACCCAGCTTCAGGTAGTTGCCCAGCGTGACATGCGGGCCGATGCGGCCATTCTGGTAGTCGTCCAGTGCTTCCCGGTTAAAGCGCAGGATGTCGCGAATCATGCCCCAGAACGGCGGCGAGAACAGGTTGCTGCGCTGGGCGAACAGGGTATTGAGATCGTGTCCGTTGTATTCCAGGTCGCTGAACGGATCGCTGACCGAGAAGCTCATCTCGGTCGGCTTGTAACGCACCCCGAGCTGGCCGAGCAGCTTGATGAAATTCGGGTAGGTCCAGTCGTTGAAGACGATGAAACCGGTATCTACCGCATAGTCGCGACCGTGCAAATGGAAATCCACGGTGTGCGTGTGGCCGCCTATCCAGCTGGCCGACTCGAAGACGGTGACCTGGTGCTGGCGCGAAAGCAGGTGGGCACAGGTGAGCCCGGAGATGCCGCTGCCGATGATGGCGATCTTCATGGTTATCCTTCCTTGAGTGACGAGCGCGCCATTCGCCGGCCCAGGGCGAACTGCAGACGCGCAGGCAGAAGTGAGAGCAGACGCAGCGCCCAGATGAATGGCGCAGGGAAATCGATGTGCAGCGGGCGGCTTTCCAAGCGCCGAACGATGTGCCGCGCGGCTCTGTCCGCCGACCAGCGCAGCGGCATGGGAAAGTCGTTACGGCGGGTCAGTGGCGTGTCGACGAAGCCCGGGCTGACCAGGGTTACATCGATGCCTTCGCTGGCCAGATCAAGGCGCAGCGATTCGAGCAGATAGCGCATCGCTGCCTTGGACGCGCCATAGGCGCCGGCACGTGGCAGCGGCAGCCAGGTCACCGAGCTGCCTATGCCGATCAGCTGCGGTCGCACACCCTGGCGCAGCAGGGGCAGCGCTGCCTCGATGCAATAGCCGGCCGCGAGCACGTTGGCCCGCATCACGCGTTCCAGCAGCGCCGCGTCGAACTGGCTGGCGTCGATGTATTCGCAGGTGCCGGCATTGAGGATCACGCAGTCCAGCGCCCCCCACTGCGCTTCGATCGCAGCGCCGATGGCACGTACCTGCTGGCGGTCGGTGAGATCAGCCGGCAGAGCCAGAACCCGACCCGGATAGCGTCGGGCGAAAGCCTGCAGGGGTTCGGCACGGCGTGCCGAGAGCGCCAGACAATGCCCCTCGGCCAGCAGCAGGCGCGCCAGCTCCAGACCGATGCCACTGCTGGCGCCGGTCAGCCAGATTCGCCGTGAGACTTTCATGCAAGCCTCCGCTGCAACCAGCGGATGGCCGAACCGAGCAGCGGCACGTGCTGGTAGAGCAGGGCGCCGGCATCGAAATAGTCGCGGTGGCGTTCGACCTTGCCTTCGGCGTTCCAACGCAGCAGCGAGCAGCCCTCGAGGCTGATCAGGCCGCCGCGATTGAGCCGCGGGTGGCGGTAGCTCATGACCCAGCGCAGATAGCCCTCACCCTCGCTGACCTCGTCATGGCTGATGAACTCGAAGTGCAGGTGTTCGACGTTGGCGTACAGCTCGCTGAAGTAACGCCGCAGCTCGGCCAGGCCGCTGACCTCGTGCAGCGGATCGGTGAAGTGCACGTTGCTGCTGTAGAGCTCGGCCAGCCGATCGAGGTTGCTCGCATCCAGCCGCGCGAACTCCTCGGCGAAACGATGCAGGAAGCTGCTCATGGACGGGCCTCCGACAGGTTGCGGAAGGTGGCGAGCGCCCGGGCACGGCTTGCACCGAGGTCGACGATAGGCGCGGGGTATTCCGTTACGCCGAACAGGCTGCGGTGCGCCGACGGGTTATGAATGTCGCGTTTGTCCAGGTGCTGCAGTTCGGGCAGCCAGCGGCGCAGGAACTGCCCGCTCGGGTCGAAGCGCTGGGACTGGCTGATCGGGTTGAACAGCCGGAAGTAGGGCACCGAGTCGGTGCCGGTCGAGGCGCTCCACTGCCAGCCGCCGTTGTTGGCGGCCAGATCGCCGTCGATCAGATGGCGCATGAACCAGCGCTCGCCTTCACGCCAGTCGATCAGCAGGTTCTTGCTGAGGAACATGGCGACCACCATGCGCAGGCGGTTGTGCATCCAGCCGGTTTCCTGCAGCTGGCGCATGGCGGCATCGACTATCGGAAAGCCGGTGCGGCCCTGTTGCCAGGCTTCGAGTTCGTAAGGTGCGTGGCGCCAGGGCAGGGCGTCGGTCTCGCTGCGGAAGGCGCGGTGCATCGATAAGCGCGGGTGGCCGTCGAGGACATGTTTGTAGAACTCGCGCCAGAGCAGTTCGTTGATCCAGGTAGACGCGCCGGTACTGCCGCTGTCCAGCTCGCCCCGGTTGTAGCCCAGCGCAGCATGCAGGCACTGGCGGATCGAAATGACCCCGGCGGCGAGATAGGGCGATAGCTGGCTGGTACCGGGCTCGGCCGGCAGGTCGCGGCGTTCGTGGTATAGATCCAGATCATCCTCGACGAACAGCGCCAGACGCCGCTGCGCGAACGTCTCGCCAGCGGGCCACAACGCGCGCAGGTAATCGGTTGGCCGCGGGAAACCGACAACGGTGGTGGGGACAGGGTCGCTGGCGATGGGCAGCGGCGCCTGTGCTGCCGGTGTCCGGACGCAGGGTGGCAGGGACACCGCCAGGCGCGAGAGGCACTGCTTGCGAAACTGGCTGAACACCTTGAAGTGCCCGCCGGACTGGGTCAGTACGGTGCCCGGAGCGAACAGCACCTGATCGACATGGCCGCGTACCTGGATACCGCAGGCGTCCAGCATTGCAGCGACGGCCTGATCGCGGCGTCGTTCGTTGACGCCATACTCCTCGTTGTAGTGCAGGCCACGCACATCGAGTTCCTGGCAGAGCTTCAGCAGCGCCGCGGGCACCGATTGCCAGTCGTCGACCTCACGGATCAGCAATGGCACGTTGAGCGCGCGCAGCTGCGCCGACAGCTCGACGAGGTTGCGCAGCCAGAAGTCGACCTTGCAGGGGGCGTCATCATGGGCCAGCCACTGGCCGGGCGTGATCAGGTAGATCGCCACGGTAGGGCCGGCAGCCATGGCCGTTGTCAGGGCGGTGTTATCGCCTGTGCGCAGATCGTTGCGCAACCAGAGCACTTGGTTCATGACGCGCTTCCTTCGCTGCCGGGCAGGAGGCCGGCGTTGTTCAGCTGTTGCAGGGCATCGAACGGGCAATCGGCCAGCAGCAGACCGCGGTGCTGGCGCAGCTCCGGGGCATGGATATGGACGGCCGGGCCGGCAATCAGCAGCGGCGCGGCGCTCTGCTCGAGCAGGCGTGGCAGATGGCGCTGCAGGCAACCGGCCGAAAGGCAATGGCTGGCGTAGAGCAGCAAACCCCGCGGCCAAACACGTTCCACGGCGAGATTCAGCTCGTTCAGCGGCACTGGCCACTCGACGAGCTCAACCGGGCAATCGGTGCTGGAAACCAGCCACGCAGTCAGCCACAGCCCAGGGGAGAAGGCCTCCTCGTCGAGGCTGGCGATCAGTAGGGGGCGGCCGCTCTGCTGGCGGTTGTTGAAATAGATCCGGGTGGCGAGCTTGCTGCGTAGCCACGACTGGAACAGCACCCGCTCCAGAGCCGCGCCGTATTGCCCGCGCCAGCGCTTGTCGAGCGCCTCGAGCAGGGGCTGCAGCAGGTGCTGGCAAAGTGTGCGCGGCGGGTACAGCGCCATGGCACGGTTGAAGGCATCGTCCAGATGGCGTTCGCTGAGGCGGTCGATGGCCTGCAGCAGTTCATCTACCCGTTCGGACCACTGGTTCTGCTGCGGCAGTTCCGGCGGCGTGGTGGTATCCAGAAGCGGCTTGATCTGGCTGACCGCGACACCGCGATTGAGCCAGATGAGGATGTCGCGAATGCGCTGGATATGCCCCGCTTCGTACAGGCGATGGCCCTTGGCGGTGCGCGCCGGGACGATCAGCCCGTACCGGCGCTCCCAGGCACGCAGGGTTACCGCATTGACGCCGGTGAGCCGCGCCACCTCGCGGATCGGCAGCAGGCCGTCGGCGGTCAGCTGCGCAAGGTCCGGTTGTTCGGTCATGGTCAGATTCCGTTGCGCAGGCTGAGGGTTTCGGGGTGCGGTTGCAGATAGGCCTGGCGCGCGATGTAGTGGTCGGGATGCCGGCGGAAATGGTGTTTGAGCAGGGTCAGCGGCACGACCAGCGGGATCACGCCGGCGCGGTACTGGTCGATCAGATGGCGCATTTCGCGACGGTCTTCCGAGCCCAGCGCATCCTTAAGATAGCCACTGAGGTGCAGCAGCACGTTGCAATGCGTGCCGCGGGTGGCGGGCTTCTTCAATGCCTGCATCATCTGGCTGAAATAGTGCGAGGCGAATTCGTCCAGTGAACGCTCGGCGATGTTGGCGACCAGTCGGCCAAGCACGCGGTACTGCAGCGGGTTGCTGGCCATCAGCTGGTATTTGTAGCGCGAGTGGAAATCGACGATGGCACGCCGGGTGATGCCGCCCTGCAGCAGGCGTTGCCAGTCGGCGTAGGCATAGACGCGGGTGAGGAAGTTCTCGCGCAGCACGGCATCGTTCAGCCGTCCGTCCTCCTCAATCGGCAGATCGGGTCGAGCCTGCATCAGTGCCTGCGCGAACACCCCAGTGCCACCGCCCGGCAGGGTATGGCCATTGGAGCCGTAGACCTTGACCCGCTCCATGCCGCAGGACGGCGATTTCTGCATCAGGATGTAGCCGCTGATGTCATGCAGTTGCTCGGCGATCTGCTGGCCGTAGGCGGCGAGGGCGTCGGTAACGTCGAGTTCCGGGCGGACCGTACCGACGGCCCGAGGCGCATCGGTCTCGCCCACCAGGCGGATCGGCTCGCGGGGCGTGCCCAAGCCGATGGCGACCTCGGGACACACCGCTATGAACTCGAAGTGCTGTGCCAGGGTTTCGCTGCACAGGCGCGACTCCTTGTGGCCACCGTTGAAACGCACCGGGTTGCCGAGCAGGCAGGCACTGATTCCGATCTTTGGGGTGGGGAGTGTGGTGTGCATGATGGGAGCCTCATCTTGTACAAAGCGGATTTCTGTACAACTTGGGGCTATCTTAATCTTCATCTTGTACAAGTCAACTTCATATGTACAAGAAGATGAAGTTTTCTTGTACAGTACCGGCAACGGATCGCGGGAACGGCGTCTCTGTGGTGGCCTGTATAGCCATCGACGAGCCGCTGAGTGGCGTGAGGTGCTGGGGCGACGGCTGTTGCGGTCCGTCGTACAGCAGCACGGTCCTGTACAGTGGGCTTTCAATGTATAGGTGTATGCTGTAATCGAAAGCCGTCGACATCGCGCAGCGTGGCAGCGCCAAAGGAGCTCACCATGAACATCTTGCTGACTGGCGGTACCGGATTGATTGGTCGTGCGCTGTGCCGGCATTGGCTGGCTGAAGGGCATCGGCTCTGGGTGTGGAGCCGCGCGCCGCAAACCGTGGCGCAACTGTGCGGTGCGCAGGTGCAGGGTGTCGGCAGCCTGCAGCAGCTGGATGGGGTGACACTGGACGCTGTGGTCAACCTCGCAGGCGCGCCGATTGCCGACCGGCCCTGGACGAAGTCGCGCAAAGCGCTGCTCTGGGACAGTCGCGTCAAGCTCACCGAGCAATTGGTGGAGTGGTTGGGCAAGCGCGAGCAGAAACCGACTCTGCTGATTTCCGGCTCCGCGGTGGGCTGGTATGGCGATGGCGGCGAACACCGCCTGACCGAGGCCGATCAACCGGTCGCCGCGGATTTCGCCAGCCAGCTGTGCAACGCCTGGGAAGAGCGCGCCATGGAGGCGACGGTGCTGGGCATCCGTGTGGTGCTGGTGCGGACCGGGTTGGTGCTGGCGCGCGATGGCGGTTTTCTGCAACGCCTGTTACCGGTGTTCAAGCTTGGATTGGGTGGGCGTCTGGGTAGCGGACGGCAGTGGATGCCGTGGATTCACATCGAAGACCAAATCGCCCTGATTGATTTTCTTCTGCGGCAGCCGGCAGCCAGTGGCCCCTACAATGCCTGCGCACCGGCGCCGGTACGCAACGCCGATTTCACCCGCAGCCTCGCCCGCTGCCTGAACCGCCCGGCGATATTGCCGGCGCCGGCTGCGGTGCTCAAACCTCTGCTCGGCGAACTCGCCGGCTTGTTGCTGGGCGGCCAGCACGTGTTGCCGCAGCGCTTGCAGGAGGAAGGGTTCAGTTTTCGCTTCACCGATCTGGATTCGGCGCTGGCCGATCTGTTGACGCGCCCCTGAAAGGCGCGCCCTTGTGAGAAAATAGCGCGCCTGCCGCTTGAGCCAGGCGCAACCTCAATAAGCAGTCAGGAAAGTTGCATGACAGAGCAGGCGTTGTTGTTGGTCAATCTGGGTTCGCCAGCCTCTACGGAAGTCGCGGATGTGCGCCGTTACCTCAACCAGTTCCTGATGGATCCCTATGTGATCGATCTGCCCTGGCCGCTGCGGCGTCTGCTGGTTTCGCTGATTCTGATCAAGCGCCCCGAGCAGTCCGCGCATGCCTATGCTTCGATCTGGTGGCCGGAAGGCTCGCCGCTGGTGGTGCTGAGTCGCCGCCTGCAGGAGGCGGTGCGGCCGTACTGGACGCAAGGGCCGGTGGAACTGGCGATGCGCTACGGCGAGCCATCCATCGAAACCACGCTGACCCGCCTGGCCGGTCAGGGCATCAGTCAGGTCACGCTGGCACCGCTCTATCCGCAGTTCGCCGACAGCACCACCACCACGGTGATTCAGGAAGCGCGACGGGTCATTCGCGAGCGCGGGCTGAACGTGCAGCTGTCGATCCTGCAGCCGTTCTACGATCAGCCGGAATACCTCGAGGCGCTGGCAGCCAGTGCCAAGCCGCATCTGGAGCAGGATTTCGATCATCTGCTGCTCAGTTTCCACGGCCTGCCCGAGCGGCATCTGCACAAGACCGATCCGACCGGTTCGCATTGCCTCAAGGGCGACGATTGCTGTCAGCGGGCCGAAGGCATGGTGCTTGCGAGCTGCTATCGCGCGCAGTGCATGCGCACCGCCGCCGGTTTCGCCGCGCAGGCGGGTCTGCGCGACGATCAATGGTCGGTTTCATTCCAATCGCGCCTCGGTCGCGCCAAGTGGATCGAGCCCTATACCGAAACCCGCCTGGACGAACTGGCCCAACAGGGCGTCAAGAAGCTGCTGGTCATGTGCCCGGCGTTCGTCGCCGATTGCATCGAGACGCTGGAGGAGATCGGCGATCGCGGGCGTGAGCAGTTCATCGAGGCGGGTGGCCAGGATCTGGTCCTGGTGCCATGCCTGAACACCCACGAAGCCTGGGTGCAGGCGCTGGTCAAGCTCTGCAGTCGCGCACCCCAGGCGCTCTGACCGAGCAGCAGGCCCGCGCGCAGCGGGCTTGTCGGTTCAGGGGCTGAGCGTGGATTGCTCGGCTCTGCTGACCATGACCATCTCTTCAAAGCTGGCCGCTGCCTGCGGGTTGCCGAACAGGTAACCCTGGAAGCGATGGCAACCGTTGGCCAGCAGCATCGTCCGCTGGGCCTCGTTTTCGACGCCTTCGGCAATGACCTCCAGATTCAGTCCTGCCGCCAAAGCACAGGTGGCGCGTACGATCGTCAGGCTGCTGGTGTCCTCGGGCAGGCCGCGGACGAAGGTCTGATCGATCTTCAGCTGATCCAGCGGTAGCTGCTGCAGATAGCTCATCGAGGAATAGCCGGTGCCGAAATCGTCGATGGAGAAGCGGATACCGTGGCGCTTGAGCTGTGTCATGCGGGCAATGGCCTCGGACATGTTGTCCAGCAGCAGGGTTTCGGTGAGTTCCAGCTTGAGTCGGGCCGGGTTGGCGCCGCTGCGCTCCAGCAGGTCGAGCACATTGCCAACGAAGTTGTCCTCGTACAGCAGATGTGCGCTCAGGTTGACCGACAGGGTCAGTCCAGCGAAGGCAGGCTGCTGCGCCCAAAGCGCCAGCTGGGCGCAGGCCTGCTCCAGTACGCGTTGGTCGAGCGCCTGAATCAGTCCGGCGTGCTCGGCCTGGCCAATGAATGCGCCCGGTGTCAGCAATCCGCGCTGCGGATGCTGCCAGCGCACCAGGGCTTCTGCGCCGATGATGCCCTGCGACTGCTCCAGCTGCGCCTGATAGTGCAAGACGAACTCGCCGTTCCTGAGTCCCTGCCGAATCTCGTCTTCAAGGCGCAGGCGTTCCTGCACAGCCTGCTGCATGCGCGGGTCGAAGAAGCGCAGGGCGTTCTTGCCCGCTACCTTGGCTTCGTACATCGACATGTCGGCGCGCTTCATCAGCTCGTCACTGCTGCTGCCGTCCGTGCCGAACAGCACCACGCCGATGCTGGCGCTGCTGTACAGGCCAAGATCGTTCAGTCGATAGGTTTTGCCGAGAGAGCCGAGCAGCTTCACGCCGATGTGTTCGGCCTGCGCTGCGGCCAGCTCCGGGGCGTCACCGAGGTTTTCCAGCATGACCACGAACTCGTCCCCGCCCAGGCGTGCGACCGTGTCGCTGGCGCGTATTTCGCCCTGCAAGCGCTCGGCGGCGATACGCAGCACCTGATCGCCGGTCTGGTGGCCGTGCAGATCGTTGATGTTCTTGAAATTGTCCAGGTCGATGAACATCAGCGCCCCCAACTGCCCGCTGCGGCAGCCAGCCGCCATGGCCTGCTGCAGGCGATCGAGCAGTAGCCGGCGGTTCGGCAGGCCGGTCAGCGGGTCGTAGAACGCCAGGTTGTGAATGCGTTCCTCCGCCGCCTTGCGGTCGGTAATGTCGGTGAATGCGGCCACGTAATGGCTGATATCACCGGTGGTGTTGCGCACCGCACTGATGGTCAACCACTCGGGAAAGATCTCGCCACTCTTGCGCCGGTTCCAGATCTCGCCTTCCCAGACGCCGGTCGCCTCGATACTGGCCCACATCGTGCGGTAGAACTCGGGGCCGTGCTTGCCGGAAGCGAGCAGGGCGGTGGTCTGGCCAACGGCCTCCTCGGCGCTGAAACCGCTGATGCGGCTGAAGGCTCGGTTGACCCGCAGGATTCTGTTCTGCCCGTCGGTTATCAGCATGCCCTGCTGCGACTCGAAGGCGATGGCGGCGATGCGGCGCTCCAGTTCGGTGTTGACCCGATCGGTGATGTCGCGGCTCAGCCAGACCACTGCGCGTTTCTGTCCTTGCGGTTGCTCCAGGGGCAGGGCGCGCCCCTCGAAGATCCTGGGGCCGCCCAGCGTCTGCATGCCGTACTCGATCAGCTGTGGCGTGTCGCTGTTGAGCGTTTGCCGGATGAAGTCGAGGAAGCGACGCTCTTCCGCTTCCGGCATCACGTCGCGCAGGTGCCGACCGAGCAGCAGGCTCGGATCGGCGTAGAGCATGTTGCGATCGGCGCAGATGATATCGAGATAACAACCATCCTCGTCGATCACCAGCAGCAGGTCGGGTATTGCGTGGGTGATGGCACGCAGCCGGGCTTCGCTGAGCCGCAGAGCGCGCTCTACCAGATCGCGCTTGAGCAGATCGTTGAGCAGCAGGCCCAGCGCGGCGGTGGCGAGCGGCAGCGCCAGCAGCATCGGCGGCGCGGCCTCCTTGGCGGCAATGAAGCGCAAGTGGTCAGGCAACAGCGAGATGATCACGCCGAGCACACCGAGGTGCAGCATCGCGCCGAAGCCGAGCAGCTGCCAGAAGCCGATGCGGATCAGGCCCTGTCGGTGCAGGCAGCGGTATGCCAGCCCGAGGACGATCGGCAGCAGGATGTTCGCCAATCCAGGAACTACGCCAATGCCGCCGAGCCACAGGCGGTAACCTGCTGCCAACACGCCGGCCGTGCCGGCCACCACTGGACCGCCGAACAGGCCGGCCATGCTCAGCACCACGGTGCGCGCATCGAGCATGATGCCGCTCTCGCCGAAGCTGGTGCTCATCATGCCGAGGATGCACGCGCTGCCGAACCAGAGCCCGGCCAGGAGTTTCGCGGAGAGCTTGGCGCTCCGATACCATTCGGAGGTGGTAAAAGCCAGCAGCCAGCACAACGCGAGCAGCATGACCGCGTTTTCGACGACGGCGTTGAGAGTCAAGACAGCATCCTAGGGCATCAGCGCGCCCACATCAGGATTTGAGATATGGCAGGTCGCCAGTATCCCATATCGCAACGCGCGAATGCACCGCACTAAGGTAGTGCCTGGCGAAGCCTGCTGCATGCTCGCGCGCCAGGACGGAGCGCGGCGGTGACCATAAGGTGCCCGGCGGGCACCTGGCTCAGCCCTGAGTGCGGGCGAGCTGTGCCTTGAGATCGCGGATTTCCGCTTCCAGTGCTTCGACCCGCTGCAGGGCATCGACCTCGGCGGTGACGTTCTTCTGGATGCCGATGAAGTAGGTCAGCTGGTCGGCTTCGTTGAATACCGGGGTGATCGACAGCTCGTTCCAGAACGGGGTGCCGTCCTTGCGGTAGTTGCGAATGATCTGCCGGCAGGGCTGGTTGCTCTTCACCGCCTCGCGGATCGCCTGGAGTCCTGGCTGGTCGCGGTCCTCGCCCTGCAGGAAGCGGCAGTCGCGGTAGAGAATGTCGTCGACCGCGTAGCCGGTCAGGCGCTCGAAAGCCGGGTTGGCGTAGATCAGGATGTTGTCGTCGCCTTCCTGCTCGGCGACCACGATTCCATCGTTGGAGGCTTCGATAACCAGTTGCAGCAGCTTGGCATTGATCATGTCACGACATCCTGAAGGGGCATGCGGCGCATTCTAGAACAACTTGGCCTGATCAGTGCCTTGCCGTCGTGCGCGAACACCAGCTCATTCGATGCGCTTGCGGAAGAACAGTGTGACCTGACCCACCTCGACGCCGAACTTGCTCATGAACGAGCGGTTGGCCAGGGTGTGTTCGTCGATGAGATACATCCAGTCATCCAGATGTACGTCGTAGACCTTGTCATCCACCGGCAGGCTGAGGACGTAGCGCCAGCGCAGCGCGTTGCCGGCGACTTCGCCGCGGGCTTCGCCCACCACGTCGGCGGCGCTGCCGCGCCAGTGGCCGGGGCGTTCCTCGGTCAGGGTCCAGACCCGCTGCTGGGTGGTGCCATCGCTGTAGCGGAAGTGTTCGTCGAGAATCAGCTTGTCGCCATCCAGACTGCCGTCGATCTCCACATGGAAGCGCTTCACCACCTCACCGGAGCGCTTCTGGAACATGCCCCAGGCATCGACCTTGCCGACGAAATACT
The DNA here is from genome assembly GCF_003696315.1 of Pseudomonas songnenensis. GTDB lineage: Bacteria > Pseudomonadota > Gammaproteobacteria > Pseudomonadales > Pseudomonadaceae > Stutzerimonas > Stutzerimonas songnenensis. Next base: position 170,789 of record NZ_RFFN01000004.1, read on the forward strand.
TGCGCAGATCGAACTGTGGTTCCTCGTTGCGGTAATGCTCGACGTCGACGGCGGTGCAGCTGAGCAGAAGCAGGCAACACGCCAGTATCAGGGCCTTTTGCATGGTTTGGATTCTCCGCAGGGAAGGGAAGTGAGCAGTCGCGCCGCCACGAGTTTCAGCAGGCAGGGCAGGCCGGCGTAGACCAGTGCGAGGTTCCAGCCGGCCGGGGTGCCCGGTTGGTAGTCGCTTAACGCCAGCAGCGGCAAGGCGAGACCGGCGATGGCCAGCGCCAGCTTGGCCAGAAAGCTCCACAGACCGAAGTAGGCGGCGGTCGAGTCGCGTTCCTCGGCAGGGATGATGTCCGCCAGCAGTGCCGGCGGCAGGGCCAGGTCGGCACCGAGGGCGAGACCGGACATCATGCAGACACCGGCGTAGGCCCAGGCCGAGCCCGGCTCCAGCAGCACCGCCCAGACAAAGGCGGCGCAACCGGTAAGCATGCCGATCCGCCAGCTGCGCCGCTTGCCCAGGCGATCGGCCAGCCTGGTCCAGAACGGCAGGCCCAGGGCGCCGCTGACGAAATACAGGGCCAGGAACAGGCCGGTCAGCTCCGCCAGTTGCAGGCGGTCGGCAATGAAGAACAATGCCAGCGTTGCGGGAATCGCCACTGCCACGGCGTTGATGAAATAGACGCCCGCCAGCCGCCGAAACGCCATGTTGCGCAGCGGCAGGCGCCAGTTCCCGGCGGCGGTGCGTACGATTCGATGTGGTCTGGGTGCGGCGAGCAGGAGAACAGCGGTGCCGATGCACAGCAGCACGGCGAAGGTGATAGCGAAGGTCGCCAGCGCCGCCGCCATGCCGAACTGCGTCGCCAGGATGCTGGGTAGCACGCTGGCCAGGACGACGCCGAAAAGTCCTGCACCTTCACGCCAGGCGGCGACCCGGGTACGGGTGTTCGGTTGGTCGGACAGTCGTGCGCCCCAGGCCAGGTAGGTGATGTTGATCAGGCTGTGCAAGGTGTAGGTGAGCGCCAGCAAGGCACCCAGCCAGATTGCCAGGCCGGGTCTGCCTAAACTGCCGGGCGGTATGAGCAGCGCTGCCATCGCCAGGCTCAGCGCAATGGCTGCAGTTGCCAGCAGGAGTGTCCAGCCGCGCGGCGTATGGCGGTCGATGAGGCGGCCCAGCCAGGGGTCTTGAATGGTGTCCAGCAAACGGGCCAGGAACAGCACGGTGCCGGTCAGCGCCAGGCCGAGGCCCAGATCTGCCGCATAGAAGTTCGGCACCAGCACGTAGATCGGCAGCATGGCCATCGCCAGCGGCAGGCCGAGCACGCCATAGGCTGCCAGCGCCGAGCTTTTCACCGTTGGCCCAGCAGATTGCGCCGCAGTTTCTGGTCGCGGCTACGCGGGTCCAGCCAGATCGCGAAAAAGGCCTCGGCGAATGCAGGGTCGTCGACCTCGTGCTGCAGGCGATCATTGACGTAGAAGCGGCAGCCGCGACCGGGCAGGAAGACACCGGTGATGCGCTCGCCGGGTGTGACGTCGACGAAGGCTTGCTGCATCTCGGCGCGCCACTGGCGCAGCCGCGCCGAGTCGACCGCCTCGCCGGAAAGCCGCTGGATCTCTTCCAGGCTGGTGCGTACGAAGTCTTCGCGGCTGATGGCGCGGTGGTAGGTCAGTTCCAGGGCGAAGGGTGCCTGCGCCTGCAAAGGTGCCTGCTGGCTCCACAGGCGGGCGTCATAGATGCGCAAGCCGAAGAAGCGCAGCTCGCCTTCGCCGACCAGACGTGCCTGGGGCACCGATTCGCGCCAGTTGGCCGCCGCAAGCACCGGCACCAGGCACAGCAGGCCTGCGATGATGACGTTTCGGCGGCTTGACATGGCGGCGCTCAGCGACTGCCAGCGAGGGTGATCGACACGGAATCGGCAAAACGCAGCGCGTGGGGCTTGTCGACTTCCACCTCGGCGTAGCTCACCGCAGGATGCGCCATGACCAGATCGAGGATTTCCTGCGTCATGCGCTCGAGCAGGGCGAAGCGATTCTGCTCCACGTGGCGGATGATCGCCTTGGTGATGGTGCGGTAGTTCAGTGCCTGTTCGATGTCGTTGTCGCGCACTGCCTCGACGGCGGGATAGAGGATGTTCAGGTTGATCAGCACATCCTGGCGGTTAAGGATCTCGTCTTCATTGATGCCTATATAGGTGCGCAGGCGCAGATCCTTCACCCGGATGCGCGCCATGCCCGGCTCCAGTCGCGCCATTACTGCCCCCTCCCGATCAGCTGGAGAAACTCCATCCGCGTGTTGCAGGAGCTGCGGAAGGCACCGAGCATCACCGAGGTGTTCATCACCGAGTTCTGCTTCTCCACGCCGCGCATCATCATGCACATGTGCTTGGCTTCGATGACCACCGCGACGCCGGCCGCGCCGGTGACCTCCTGAATCGCTTCGGCGATCTGGCGGGTCAGGTTTTCCTGGATCTGCAGGCGGCGGGCGAACATGTCGACGATTCGCGCAACCTTGGACAGGCCGAGCACGCGACCGGTGGGGATGTAGGCGACATGCGCCTTACCGATGAAGGGCAGGATGTGGTGCTCGCATAGGGAGTACAGCTCGATGTCCTTGACGATCACCATCTCGTCGTTGTCGGACGCGAACAGTGCGCCATTGACCACTTCTTCCAGGCTGCGGTTGTAGCCACCACACAGATACTGCATGGCCTTCGCGGCCCGCAGCGGTGTGTCGCGCAAACCCTCGCGTTCCGGGTTCTCACCCAAGCCAGAGAGTATTTCGCGGTAATGACCGGGCAGATCGTTCATGTCGGGACCTTCAGTGCGCCTAGCGCTGATATGTGGACGATGGGCTGAACCAGGTCAGCGACCGTATGCAATCCAAAGCTATACGAATAAATAATATTGTACAAGTAATTGTAGAGGAATACGCTGCCATGCCACGCGGCAGACTCAACCGCGGGGGCATATCGGTCGCCCTGGTGTGTGCGCAAGTCGAATTTTGTATAGGTATCAGAAATCGTGAAAAGCAGACTTTCGAAGCTTGGGCTGCGCTTTGCCGTTTGCAGAGGCCGGATAGATCGGGTCGAGTTGCATGGGCTGCGCTGCTGCGGCTACAGCGCCTGGGTAGTGGAGCGCAGCGGCAACCGACGCCAGTTTGCCGTAGGCCAGCGAACGGTCTGGAGCGATCAGGGCAGCTTGAAACGGGTTCTGCAGGCTTGTGGGGTGCGCGAGGTCTACTGGCGGCAGCCGGTCAGCCATGACGAAATGATCGGCCGTCCGCTTGGTATCGAGCCTGAGCGGGGCTTGCGCATTCCGCTGCTGGCGGAGAACTAACGGTGATTCGCGGACTTGCCGGCGCGAGGAGAAGGGTTTTGCGCCGTGTCGCACTCTGTCGTGCAGCGACTGGCGCCGTCCGGGTGCGGCAGCCATTCCAGATGCGGGCGTAATAAAGCGAACAACTGGTAGCCCAGCAGCAGGAGCGGGCGCAGCGGCCGCCAGCCCAACGGAGCGGCCCAGCGGCCATGACCGGCCAGACGCCAGCTCCAGTAGGTTGCATCCACGCCGGTCAGCCAGGCCCCGCTGGCGGTTCGCGCGTGCAGGCGGCGACGTAGCTGCGGCAGATCGCGACCAAGTCCCTCGGTCGAGAAGTCGACGGCGCTGATATCCACCAGCTGCAGCCGGGCAGGGTCAGCGCTGCGTTCCAGCCAGCGAACTTCACGGGCGCACAACGGGCAGGCCCGATCAACGTAGAGCGTCAGTGGCAGATCAGGGGTCATTTCATCGCAACTCGCGTTTGTACAACGTTTGTAGAGGGTATGCTGCGAAACGCTGGGTTACAATCTCGGCATTCTTTTCCAGCGAGCCGCCCCATGACCGACTCTTCCGGCGCTTCGAACCTGTCCTCGAGTGCGTTCGAGCAGCAGGAGCTATTCCCCATCCGCGAAGTTTCCCGCCTCACGGGGGTAAACCCGGTGACTCTGCGTGCCTGGGAACGTCGTTACGGGCTGATTCGCCCGACGCGTACGGATAGCGGCCACCGCCTGTATTCGATGGCGGATGTCGAAGCGGTTCGCAGCATTCTCTCCTGGACCGAACGCGGCGTGGCGGTAAGCAAAGTCGGCAGCATTCTGGCCCGCAGCGCGGCGACCCGCGAAGCCGAAGAGCCAGTCGCGACGGTCAGCGGCGAATGGGGCGAGTGGCAGGGGCAACTGCGCGAAGCGGTGAATGGCTTCGACGAGGTACGCCTGGAGCAGTTGTACGGCCAGGTGTTCTCCACCTATCCACTGGCCGTGGTGTTCCAGGATGTGCTGTTGCCGGTCTGGCAGGAACTGCTGCTGCGGCAGGACGAGTTCGGCGGTACCAGCGAATGGCTGTTCCTCGATGCCTTCTTGCGCGCGCGGGCACTGCAGCGTTTGCAGCTGGCCCGCATGCCTGGCGGCGAGCGCGTTCTGCTCGCGGCGATGCCGGGTCAGTGCCGCGAACTGGAATTGCTGGTCGCAGGGCTGATGTTGAGCGGCGACAGCCTCGCCGTCAGCGTGCTGCCTATCGGCCAGCCTCTGGAGGAGCTGGCGTTGGTCTGCGACAAGATGAAGCCGCAGGGGCTGGTGCTGTTCTCCAACGTGCCCCATGGCGAGGCGCAGCTGCGGCAGCTCAACAAGCTGTCGCTGGGTCTCGATTGCCCCCTGGCGCTTGCCGGCGAGGCAGCCGAACTTGGGCGTGAAGCCCTGGCGGGCACGCCGATCGCGTGTCTGGGCAGCTCTGGCAAGCTGATGCAGCGCCGTCTGCGGCAGTTTCTCGCTGGCCAGCTGGATACCTGATGCGAACGGCTGTCCGGGTACGGGAGTGCAATCCATGACACCAGGCAGCATTCCATCTGACTTGCTTGCGGTGCGTCGGACGTTGGCCAACGGGCTGCGACTGGCCTTCATCCAGTTGCCGGCCGGTAGCCAGGCGGCGGCGCTGGTCCGCGTGCATGCCGGCGCGCACGACGCGCCAGGCGAGTACCCCGGGCTTGCGCACTTCCTCGAACACCTTCTGTTTCTCGGTAGCCGGGCCTACGCCGCGACCGAAAGCCTGATGCCGTTCGTGCAGGGCCATGCCGGACAACTGAACGCATCGACTCGCGAGCGCCACACCGATTTTTTCTTTCAGGTACCTGCCGACGTTTTCGATGAGGCCCTCAAGCGCCTGCTCGATATGCTGGCCCGGCCGCTGCTCGACGAGGCCGCGCAGCTGCGCGAACGCGAGGTGCTGCAGGCGGAATTCCTCGCGCGTGGGCGTGACCGGGAAACGCTGTGCGATGCCGCTATCGGCACGGCCCTGAGCGCCCCGCATCCGTTTTCTGCCTTTCATGCCGGTAATCGCGACACGCTGGTAGTCGAATCTCCTGCCTTTCAGCAGGCGCTCAAGGGCTATCACCAGCGCTTCTATCACGGTGGGCAGATGGAGTTGCTGGTTGCTGCACCGTGCGGGATCGAGCATCTGCTGGAATTGCTGCAGTGCGCCGAATGCCAGCTGCCGGTTGCCCATGCCGTAGCGAGGCAGACCGCGCCGTTGCGGGCCGATGACGGTGTTGCGCTGCATCTGCAGGTGGAGGGTGCGCGGCCTCTTCTGGACCTGGCATTTGCACTGGACGGCCTGCCCGACGAAACCTGCGTGGCGCTGGATGTTCTGGCTTCGTGGCTGGCCTCCCAGGCCAGCGGCAGCCTCTGTAGGGCAATGCGCGAGGCCGGCTGGTGCGAAGCGTTGATGCTTCGCGTGCCGTACTGGTATGACGGGCAGGGCGTCGTCGTTCTGGAACTGCAGCTGACCGAGCAGGGCATGGCGAACCGCGGAGAGATCGTCGCGGCCGTTCGCAGTTGGCTGCGGTACATGACTTCGCAGGCGCCGTGGCCCGAGCTTTGGGACGAGTACGTGCAGATCCGCCAGCGTGGCCTGCTGGGCAAGGAGCCTTTGGCGCTGTTGCGCTACTGGGTCGATCCGGCTGCCTGGACGCCGACGATCGATGCCGAGCGGGTTCATCGAGCGCTGCGGACGTTGGGTACGCAGCTCGATGGGAGCAAGCCGATCATTCTGACGGTGGACGGAGAGGGTGGCGATCGGCGCGGCGATATCACCGCGCCCCATACCGGTTTCGCGTTGAACATGCTGTCGGAACGACTACCCGTCGCAACCAACCAGGCGTGGCAATGGCAGCTGCCTGAACGCAACCCCTGGCTGAGCAGGCAGATGCAGCCGCGGGTATCGCCCGTGGCGTTGCCGGCCTTGTGCTGGCTGGAGCATGGCGGTGATTCGCGTGGACAGGGCGCGCTCTACCTGCGCTGGCGGTTCACGACGGGGCGGCCTCCGGCCGGATTATGGCATGTGCTCTATGTGGCATTGCGGGCGCACACCGTGGCGGCAGCCCAGGCGGGTGTCGAATTGCGCTTCGACGATCTGGGCGGCAGCTGGTGCCTTGCGCTGTTCGGCTATGCCGAGGCACTCCCCCTTGTCCTGCAAGACTTGCTCGACGAGCTGAAACAGCCACCGGTCGCTGCATTCGATGGCGGCCGGCGTTTGTTCGACGAAGCGAAGGTGCCCGGCGCCGATGAGCTACTCATACGACAGCTGCTGCGGCGCTTGCCTGTGCTGGAGTCGTCAGCTGCCGAGGACAACAGGATTCTGGATCGGCGCGCGGTCGAACGAGTCTGGCAGGGGGCGCGATGGGATGCGTTGGCGGTAGGACTTCCCGCCCGCCTGAGCGGACCATTGCAGGACGTGCTTGCCGCGATGCCGGGGCTTGCCGAACCGGCTGCCGAACAGCACACGGAGCGGTTTCCTCGCTACCTGTGGTCGCGCTTCGGTGATCCGGGCGCCGAGAACGCGTTGGTGTTGTTCTGCCCGTTGCCCGTGCGTAGTGCGTCAGTGGAAGCAGCCTGGCGTCTGCTGGCAAGGCTGATGGAGAGCGCCTTCTTCCGGCGTCTGCGCAGCGAGTTGCAGCTTGGCTACGCGGTGTTCTGCGGCTTTCGGCAGCTTGGCGAGCGCGCCGGCATCGTCTTCGCAGTGCAGTCGCCCAGCGCATCTGCCGCCGAGATCCTCGGCCATATCGAAACCTTTCTCGAATCCTTCTCGGCCAGCCTGGAGGTGCCGTCCGACAAGGTGCTGGAGGCCATCTCCGCCGGTGAGTCGCCCAATGGGCTCAGTCACGATCTTCGCCGGCGGGCCGAGGCTGTCTGGCAGGCGCGGTTGGCCGGGTTAGACGCCGAGCATCCGGTAGCGGTGGCTGCCGCGATGTCGACTGGCGATGTCAGCGCTATCAAGGCCCAGCTCCACGCGCTGCGTGCGGCCGATGGCGGATGGCATGTGGTCGCCAATGCCGGTGCCCCTGACGGACGCTGGCAGCAGCGCTGAACGAGCGCGGCTCATCTCGGACAACCATTCCTCATCATCCTCCACCCTTAAGGTTGCCTTGCCCGCGTGGCGGGTCGGCCGTTCGCTGCTTTGGGTGTACGACCTAAGCCTCGTCGCCTGGCCGCATGGATTAGATGCTTTGCGTGCAAGACCGCACCCGCGGCGAAAGTACTAGCCTTTCGCCGCCATCGCAGCGTATGTGCGCTTTGATGGCCTTTCGATAATCGCTCCCGTCACGACTGCTTGTCGTCAATACAGCGGAGAGCGCCATGCACAACAACAAGAAAGCCGTATCAACCCTGCTGCCCCTGGCCCTGGCCAGTGCAATAGCCATGACCGTGAGCCAGTCGGCAGTGGCCGAGATCGTGCTCTATGACCAGAACGACACCACTTTCTCCACCGATGGCTACTTCAACACCTTCTACGTCCACAGCGACGTGGAGCGGGACGGCGAGCAGTTCGATCGCAAGCAGTCGCGGGTGAAGATGGGCTTCCTGCCCAACTGGATCGGCTTCAACTTCGGCAAGCAGGTCGGCGACCTCAAGCTGGGCGGCCGCTCTTCCTTCTGGGTAACGATCAACGACAGTGACACCAACGGCACCGAAACCGGCATCGATGTTCGTCAGTTCTATGCCACTGCTGGCAACGAGCAATGGGGTGAAGTGCTGTTCGGTAAGGACTTCGGCCTGTTCGGTCGTTCCAACATCCTGCTCGACGAACTGCTCAGCGGTTACGGTCAGGTCAGCGATACCCTGGGCCTGGTCGATGGCGGCGGCGTGTCCTTCGGCAACATCGGTACCGGCTACCCGTACCCGTTCCCGACCTCACAGATCACCTACCGCTCGCCGAAGATGAATGGTCTGCGCATCGCTGCGGGCATCATGGACCCGGTGGATACCACCGAAGACACCGATTCCGACATCGACAAGGCCTACCAGGAATCGCCGCGCTTCGAAACCGAGATTACCTACGAGTTCGACCTCGGCGGCACCCAGTTCTACACCTGGATCAACGGCATGCAGCAGAGCTCGGACAACACCGACAGCAGCGTCGAGAAAGTTGACTCGAAAGGCCTGGGCTATGGCGTACAGGCCAAGATGGGCAGCCTGTCGCTGACCGCGTCGGGCTTCCAGGCCGAAGGCATCAACCCGTTCTTCACCAACAACGCCAACAAGGCTTTGCTGCGCGAGGTGGACAGCGACGGCTACCTGCTGCAGGGTTCCTACCGCTTCGGCAAGAACCGCGTGGCGCTGTCCTATGGCAAGACCAAGGATGACGGCAACGGACTGGGCAGTGCAGCTGACTATGAAACCCGCGGCATCGCGCTGTTCCACAGCATCAACGACAACCTGACCCTGGTGGCTGAGCTGAATCAGTTCGAGATCGCTGGCAAGGACGATCCAACGCTCGACGAAGAAACCCGCACCTTTGCAGTAGGTGCGGCGCTGAGCTTCTAAAGCTGACAGGGCGCGAACGACGTCCGAACCGTAGGTCGAGTCGTTCGTTGCAAGGCAGTGGGCCAGTACGTCGAGCGTATCCCGCGCCCTTACGGCGATGCCTGTCATCGCTGATGCGTCAGAAAGGCCGGCTCCCGCAAGGGGCCGGCCTTTGTGCTTTCTGAACGCCGCGAAGCGTAAACGCGCCGTCGGAAAAGCGTGCAGGGGCGGGAATTGTTCAGCGCCTGCGTTGTTTCGTCGCGATGCTACCTAGGCAGGCCTTTACCGGTACTCAAGTAGCATTTTCGGACCATATGCCCTGGCCAAGAATGAGGTCATCCGATTCAGGTGGTGCGGGGTATCGTGCGTGACCGAACAAGAAGGCGAAGTTATCCGCACCGCGATGTCCGAGGCCCGGCTGCCCGAGACGGTGGCACAGGACCTGGCACGCCAGCTGATGCATCCGCATCTGGGCTTTGTGCTGTTCTTCTGTTCGGCGGAGTACGACCTGCCGGCACTGGGCGATGCGCTGCGCCAATACTTCGGTGGCGTGCGTCTGGTCGGTTGTACCTCGGCGGGGGAAATCACCTCGCAGGGCTATGGTCGCAGTTGCGTGACGGCAGTCGGCTTTGACCATCGCAGCTTTTCCATCGCCTGCGAGCTGATCGACGAGATGGATCGCTTCAGCCTGATCGAGGCCCAGCAGCTGGTCGAGCGCCTGGGCAGCGACTGCCGCAGCAACTCGCTGGCGCCGATCAAGGATCACAGCTTTGCGCTGACCCTGCTCGACGGGCTATCCAGTCGTGAGGAGATCGTGCTCTCTGCACTGAGCGCAGCCTTCGGCAGCATTCCGCATTTCGGTGGTTCGGCCGGCGACGACAATCACCTCAGCGATACCTACGTCTATTACGACGGCCGGTTCTACAGCGGCGCGGCCATCGTGGTGCTGATCAATACCTGGCTAGATTTCGAGGTGTTCACCACCCATCACATCCTGCCGCTTGAGGACAAACTGGTGGTGACCCGTGCCGACAGCAACAGCCGTCGGGTCTACGAGCTGAATGCCGAGCCGGCTGCGGAGGAGTACGCACGGCTGATCGGTGTACCGGTCAGCGATCTCGATCACCGTCTGTTTGCGGCTCATCCGCTGGCGGTGCGTATCAACGAGCACTACTACGTGCGCTCGATCCAGAAGGTCAACGAGGACATGAGCCTGACCTTCTATTGCGCCGTGGAGAACGGCATCGTGCTCACCGCCATGGAACCCGGCCCGCTGATGCCGAACCTGGAAGCCCTGTTTCAGCGTCTGGAGCAGCGCCTCGGCCCGCCGCTGCTCACGATTGGCTGCGACTGTTTCCTGCGTCGCCTGGAAATCGAGGCCAACGATACCAGCGAAGAAACCTCGGCTTTTCTCCGACGCCAGCAGGTGATCGGCTTCAACACCTACGGAGAGCAGTTCAATGGCATGCACATCAACCAGACCTTCACCGGTGTCGCCATTGGCCGACCCGGAGGCCGGGCAGGTCGCTGAGCTGCTGGCACGACAGGCCGAACTCGAGCGGGAAAACCTCAAGCTCAAGCGCATCAACGCCGCACTGATCGAGCGCGTCGAATCCAGTGGCGCGGGACGCGATGCCTCCTATGCGGCGTTTCAGCATTCGGTGGAACTGGCCGAGCAGGTCCGCGAGCGTACCGACGCCCTGAACCAGGCGATGGCCGAACTCAAGGGCAGCAACCAGCTGCTCAGCGATGCGCGGCTGCGCGCGGAAACCGCGCACCAGCACCTGGTCGACGCCATCGAGAGCATCTCTGACGCTTTCGTGCTGTTCGACCGCGACCAGCGCATCGTCCTGTTCAACCGTCGTTTCAAGTCCCTGTGGACACGCACGCGCGCGCGCATCAACGCCGGCACCCGGCTGGCAGAAGTGCGGCGGCTGGCTGAAAGCACCGGGCTGATCGTCGAGGAACACCGCGGCAAGGGCGACGAGCCGACGGTGTACCGCCTCAACAGCGGTCGCTGGGTGCAGGTCAGCGAACGGCCGACCCGTGAAGGCGGGCTGGTGATTCTCTACACCGACATCACCGAGGTGAAGGTCAGCGAGACCATGCGCCGCGAGCAGGCCCTTGCGCAGAAGTCGCGGCTATTGCAGCGCGCCGTGGACAACCTGTCCCAGGGCGTGGCGATGGTCAGCGCCGAAGGCGCGCTGGAGTTGTGGAACCGCCGATTCCTCGAACTCTGCGGGTTGGCGCCGATCGAAGCGCACCGGCCGTTCGAGGAGGTCATGGCCGACAGCGAGCTGACCCTGCTCACGCCCAACAGCCGTGACGCCCGCGGCCGGCCGATTCGCGAACTGGAGCAGCGGCTGTTCGATGGGCGCGTGTTGGAAATCCGCACCCATGCGCTGCCAACCGGCGGCTTCGTCAATACCTTCACCGACATCACCGAGCGCTACCGCCATGCCGAGGCGCTGCGCGAGAGCGAGCGCTGGATCCGCCTGATCACCGACCATGTACCGGCGCTGATCGCCTATGTGTCGGCCGACCTCACCTACGAGTTCACCAACAAGGTCTACGAGGAATGGTACCGCTGGCCCAGCGACGGCATGCTCGGCCAGTCGTTGCGCGAGGTCCACAGCGGTGAGCACTGGCGGCAGCTGGAACCGTACATCGACCGGGCACTGTCGGGCGAAAGCGTCAGCTTCGAGATGGCCGAGCGCAACCATGCCGGCCAGCAGCGCTACATGCTGCGCTCCTATGTGCCGAACCGGCAGGCCAATGGCGAAGTCGCCGGCATCTTCGTGCTGATCCAGGACATCACTGATCGCCGGCGCACCGCCGAGGCGCTGCACCAGGCGTATCAGAATCTCGAACAGCGGGTGCGTGAGCGCACCGCCGAACTCACCAGCCTCAACGACCAGCTGCTACGCGAAATCGATGAGCGCAGTCACGTCGAGGCCCGGCTGCGTGAAGCCAAGCGTGAGGCGGAAGTGGCCAACCTGTCGAAGACCAAGTTTCTCGCGGCGGTCAGCCACGATCTGCTGCAACCGCTCAATGCGGCACGGCTTTTCACCAGCGCCTTGCTCGAGCAGCCGGGCGCGCTCAATGGCGGGTTGATCCGCAATATCAGCAATTCACTGGAGGACGTGGAAAATCTGCTCGGCACCTTGGTCGACATTTCCAAGCTGGATGCCGGCGTGATCAAGCCGGATATCGCCCCGTTCGCCGTCAGCGAACTGCTGGAAAACCTCGCCATGGAGTTTCGCCAGATTGCCGGGGCCGAGCAGTTGCAGCTGGACTTCATTCCCTGTTCGGCGCTGGTGCGCAGTGATATCCAGCTGCTTGCGCGCATCCTGCGCAACCTGCTGACCAACGCTATTCGCTACACACCCAAGGGGCGCGTACTGCTGGGCTGTCGCCGGCATCGGCAGAGCTTGTCAATCGAAGTGTGGGATACCGGTGTCGGCATCGCTTCGGACAAGCTCGAGGAGATATTCCATGAGTTCAAGCGCGGGGAGGGCGTACGGCCGAATCAGGATCGCGGCCTCGGCCTAGGCCTTGCCATCGTCGAGAAGATCGCGCGCATCCTCGGGCATCGCATTCGCGTCACGTCCCAGCCGGGGCGCGGCTCCTGCTTCACCATCGACGTGCCGCTAGCCAAGCGTGCGCCCAAGGCACGCCCGGAGCCAAGCACCACCGAATTGGTACTGCAGCGGCTGCAGGGCGCTCGGGTGTGGGTACTGGACAACGACACGGCGATCTGTGCCGGCATGCGCACGCTGCTGGAAGGCTGGGGCTGCAAGGTGATCACCGCACTGTCCGAGGAAGACCTGGCGCGGCAGGTCGACAACTTCCATGCCGAAGCCGACCTGATGATCGCCGATTACCATCTGGACAACGGCCACACTGGCATCGATGTAGTCGCCACCGTCAACGCGCGCCGCGCCAGCCCGCTACCGGCGCTGATGATCACCGCCAATTACAGCAATGAACTCAAGCAACAGGTGCGCGAGCTGGGTCATATGCTGATGCACAAGCCGGTACGGCCGATGAAGTTGAAGACTGCCATGTGCCATATGCTGGAGCACGGCACGGCGGGGTAGCGACACGGAAAGCGGCGGCCGGGTACTCCGGCCGGTCATCAGACGTGCGTGGCAGTGCTGAGATGGCGCGTCCATATTCCACGCCCCGGCAGGCGCTCGCGGTCGTGCGGCCGGTGCAGCCCAAGTGCCGGGCCCTTGGGAATGATGCCGTTGCCGTTGATCTGCCGGTGGCTTGCGTAGTAGTGGCTCTTGATATGGGTAAAGTCCACCGTTTCGGCTATGCCGGGCCACTGATACAGCTCGCGTAGCCAGTTCGACAGGTTCGGATAGTCCTCGATTCGGCGCAGGTTGCACTTGAAGTGGCCGAAGTACACCGCATCGAAGCGCACCGCCGTGGTGAACAGCCGCCAGTCGGCTTCCGTCAGGTACTCCCCGGTCAGGTAGCGCTGTTTACCCAGCCGCCTTTCGACCCACTCCAGCTCGCGAAACAGCTCGTCGAATGCCTCTTCATACGCCTCCTGTGTGGTGGCGAAGCCGGCGCGGTACACGCCGTTGTTGATGGCCGGGTAGATCCGCGCATTGAGCGCATCGATCTCGCCGCGCAGGGGCTCTGGGTAGAAATCCACGGGCGAGCCGGTGATGTCGTCGAAGGCACCGTTGAGAATGCGGATGATCTCGGAGGATTCATTGTTGACGATGCACTGACGCTCGCGATCCCACAACAGCGGCACGGTGACGCGCCCGGAGTAGCCGGAATCATCGCGGGTATAGCGCTGATGCAAATAGTCGAGGTCGTCCAGCGCATCGCCGCTGGAGCCGGTGGCCTTGTCGAACGTCCAGCCATTTTCGGCCATCAGCCAGCTGACTACGGACACGTCGATCAGCTTTTCGAGGCCTTTGAGTTTGCGGTAGATCAGTGTGCGATGCGCCCAGGGGCAGGCGAGAGAGACGTAGAGGTGGTAGCGGCCCGCCTCGGCTGGAAAGGCCGTCTTGCCACCCGGGCCCGGCGAGCCGTCCCGGGTTATCCAGTTGTGACGTTTGGAATGCTCTCGTTCGAATCTGCCGTCGCGGCTTGCGTACCAGCGGTCATGCCACTGGCCATCTATCAGTAATCCCATTTTTTCCTCCTGTTGCGGATAGGAGGCAGTCTAGGAAGCATGGTTCGATTAATGTGACCGAACGGTGGGTTAATCCTATCGCTTAAATCGATGAGTGGCGTGCCTGCCAGTAGCCTTGAGCCCGCTCGAATGCTGCCTCGCGCTCCATCCCCAAGCCGCGCAAGGCAAGCGCCATGGTGGCAATTACCGCCAGCTCGCCGTAAGCGTCTTCATGCGCGCCGGACCAGACCGCGAGCAGCTGTTGCGGATCGAGCTGCGCCGGCTTCACATGGCGGCGCTCGGACAGTGCTGGCCACTCTTCATCCCAGGGCATTCCGTTGGTGGTGCCGTAGAGGTGGGAGATATTGTCCGGGTTCATCTCGATCTCGCCGCCTTCGCCCTTGATGACGATGGCGTGGTCACCGAGCAGGGCGCTGGCCTGGCGATGGGCATCCTGATAGCCGGGGTGGAAGATGCTCTGCAGGCCGCAGCGGGCACCGAGCGGATTGAGCAGGCGCGCCAGCGAGTGCACCGGCGAGCGCAGGCCGAGCAGGTTGCGCATGTCGATCATGCGCTGCAGTACCGGCATCCAGGCACCCAGCGGGATAAACGCGAGATTGCTCTGATCCAGTGCAGCGCCGACCTGTTGCCAGTTCTCGCAGCGGCGGATGCCCAGCAGCTCCAGTTGCTGTTCGGTATATATGCGGCCGGCAGTGTGCGCGCCGCCGCCGTGCAGGAGGATGCGCACGCCGTTGTTTGCCAGGCATTTGGCGGCCAGCAGGTACCAGGGCAGGTGGCGCTTCTTGCCGGCATAGCTCGGCCAGTCGATATCGACTGGAATAGCCGGTGCCTGCACCCTTGCCCGCACTGCCTCGGTGAAACCGGCCAGCTCCTCGGCGCTTTCCTCCTTGTGCCGCAGCAGCATCAGGAAGGCGCCGAGTTGAGCGTCCTCGACCTTGCCGTCGAGCAGCATACCCATGGCATCGCGGGCCTCTTCACGCGTCAGGTCGCGTGCGCCCCGTTTGCCTTTGCCGAGAATGCGCACGAAGGTGGCGAAAGGATGTTCTGCAGGCGTTTCGAGGCTCATAGGCAATTGCTCGGTTTAGGCAGCCCGGCCAGCTTGGCTGCTAGTTTCGCAGGAGTGCCCTTGAACAGGCGGTTGAGGTGCAGGCTGTTGCCTTTCTCCGCGCCGAGTTTGAGCGCGGTGTATTTGATCAACGGGCGCGTGGCTGGGGAGAGCTGGAATTCGGCGTAGAACTCGCGCAGCAGCCGCAGGATCTCCCAGTGGTCGGCTTCCAGTGCCAGCTCTTCACGGTCCGCCAGCGCTTCGGCGACGGCTTCGTTCCAGTCGGCCAGATCGACCAGAAAGCCGTCCTTGTCCAGCGTGATCTCGCGCCCGTCGACTAACAGGCTCATAACCAGCTGTTCACCCGCTGGTAGCGGCAGGTCAGCTCGACGAAGCCGGCATAGTCCAGCAACTGCACCCGCGCGGGCAGCGCACTGAGCGCACGGGCCTGCACGTCCTCGTCCAGCGCGAACACGGCGACCTGTTCCGGCAGGCGCTCAAGTTCGGCGGCAGGTTGTGTCCCTGCCGTCAGGGCGTAGGTTGCGTCGCCGGTCAGCAGCAGGGCGTCGGAATCGGCCAGAAGCGGCAGACAGCTGCTGAAGCGGCTATCGCCAAAAGGCGTGTGGGAAAGCAGATGCAGGGTCGCCATCAGATCGTGATCACATGGTCATAGCGGTTGATCAGGGCACTCAGGCCAGCGTCGTCGAGTACCTCGACGGACAGCGCCAGAGAAGATTCATCCAGGTTGCGCTCGGCCAGGCTGCGGCGTGCGGCGAACAGCGCGTCGACCCCGAACAGCGGCAGCGCCTGCAGATTCGCCGTCAGGTCTTTCTGCTCGACCGAAGCAGCCCGCTGTGAGCCGACGAGCTGAAACACGCCGTCGTCGAGAAACAGCAGCCCCAACGGCAGTTCGAAAGCCCCACCGGCCAGCACGATATCCAGCGCTTCACGCGCCGATGGGCCGGCCCAGGGCGACTGGCGGCTGATGATCAGCATGGAGCGTGCCATCAATGACCTCCGAAGCAGACGAGTCGATCGGCCTGTTGCGCCGCTTCATGCAGTTGTCCGAGGCCCGACAGCTCCCAGCCAGCGGCAAGATTGGCTGCCGGGCGCTGATAGCGCTGCGCCTCGCCGGCATCCAGCACGCCGCGACGGAGGCCGGCGGCGATGCAGACCACGCCGTCCAGCTGGTTGGCGCTGACGAAACGGCTCCATTCGGCCGCCACGTCCAGTTCGTCCTGCGCCGCCACGCTGTTCGCCGAAGCGCTGTGCACGCCGTCCTGATAGAAGAACAGCCTGACGATCTCATGCCCGCCGGCAAGGGTCGCTTCAGCAAAGCGTAGCGCGCGGCGAGCAGCGGGCGAATGGGGCGGGGCGAACAGGGCGATAGCGAATTTCATCGGAGCACCATGGCAGAACAGCCGACATGATACGCCAGCTGCGGGCATGAAAAAGCCCGCCGAAGCGGGCTTGTTCAAGCTGGGGAGCGATCAGTCGTCGCCACCGAAGATGCCCAGCAGCTGCAGCAGGCTGATGAACAGGTTGTACAGCGAAACGAACAGGCCGATGGTGGCCATGATGTAGTTGCGCTCGCCGCCGTGGATGATGGCGCTGGTCTGGAACAGGATGCAGGCCGAGGAGAACAGCACGAAACCTGCGCTGATCGCCAGTTGCAGCCCGGTAATCTGGAAGAAGAAGCCCGCCAGCATGGCGCCGATCAACACGAAGAAGCCCGCGGTGATGAAGCCACTGAGGAAGCTCATGTCCTTGCGGGTGATCAGCACGTAGGCCGACAGGCCGAAGAACACCAGAGCGGTCATCGACAGCGCTGAGCTGATCAGCTCGCCACCGTTGGCCAATCCCAGGTACATGTTGAGGATCGGGCCGAGCGTATAGCCCATGAAGCCGGTCAGGGCGAAGGTGGATACCAGGCCCCATACCGAGTTGCGCAGTTTGGCGGTGAGGAAGAACAGGCCGTAGAAGCCGATCAGCACAACGAAGATGTTCGGGTACGCAGCGTTGGCCTGCATGGCCATGTAGGCAACCAGGCCGCTGAACGCGAGCGTCATGGCCAAGAGCCCGTAGGTGTTGCGCAGGACCTTGCTGACCTCGCGCTGTTCGACCTGCGTGTGGCTAAGCGCGTATTCGTGTTCGTGCATGGCGACACTCCTTGGATGAAATCAAGCCTGAGACGATTTGTCCCGGATCATAGCAGAGGCAAGTGAGATGCCTAGCATCAGTGTTTGACAGTGTATTTCTATCCGGTACTATTGCGCCCGCTTTATCCGGAAGTGTGGCCGAGTGGTTGAAGGCAGCGGTCTTGAAAACCGCCGAAGGGGAGACCCTTCCCAGAGTTCGAATCTCTGCGCTTCCGCCATCTGCAATCCTGAAGGCCCCGTATTCCGGGGCCTTCAGCGTTTCTGGGCCTGGGAGAATATCCACGTAGGGCTTATCGCCTGCATCTGAGCGCCCGCAGCCTTGCCGACCGCCTTGTCATTTTGGCGCCAGTAATCACCTCTCTTTGTCCCCTCGCTGACGCCGGCATCAAGCCCTGTTCTGGTGCGCCTAACCGCAGCGGTGACTGTGGCGGTCGTGTCTGAACAAAAATCGATTATGCCTGTGGCAGAGTTGGCAATTGCCGCAGAGGCCAAGGCGTCAGCCGCTGCTAGAATCCGCCGCCTGACAAATGGAGTTGTCTTTCATGAAACGCTTCAGGCAACCGGAAGCCTTCGCGATGGTGCAGCAGTACTACGCGCCGCTGGTGTTCAGTGCGCGAATGGATTCACCTTCGACGATTCGTGTGATGCTGATAGACGAGACAGCCGGTGAGTCGCTGCTGCTGACTGGTCTGCCATGTCGCATTTCCCTGTCCCAGGCCGACATCACCGGTCTGATCAATACCATCGATCTGGATGCGGCGGCGCTCCGGCCGGCGCTGTTGAGCAAGCTCGAACGCCCGCGGCTACTGGGATAGCCCATCTGTTGTAAGGCCAGGCGCCACCAGCGCCAACAGGCTGCGCGTCATGCATGGCGTCTGTTCCCTGAGTGAGAACAGCTTGGGCGACAGCAGCCAGGTGTGGGTGATGCCCATCAGGCTCGAATAGAGCAGCAAGGCCAGTGATCGCGCCGATCCTTCATCCGCGTGCGCCTTGGCAATCAGTTCTTCCAGCAACTGCACCATGGCACGGGTGAGCTTGCGTTCGCGCTTGAGCGTGCTCGCCATCTGCGCTGTGAGTTCGGTCTTGTTCAGCAGGATCTCGAAGGACTGCCGATACCAGCGTTCTTCCAGCAGCAGGCGAAACCATTCGCCGACGAAGTGCTCCAGCGCCACCTGCGGGCTGCCGGCCAGCTGGCGACTCTGCTCGATCAGCTGCTCCAGCGGCTCTTGGGAGTAGGCCAGCACCGCTTCGTACAGCTCATCCTTGCTCTTGAAGTGCCAGTAGATCGGGCCGCGGCTGAAGCCGGCGGCCTCGGCGATCATCGCCAGCGTGGTGTTCGAATAGCCGTTGCGGCTGAACAGCTCCAGCGCCGCGGCGATGACCTTGAGGCGGGTCTGTTCTGCGTCTTCTTTGGTACGGCGCATGAGGCTCCTCGAAATGCGCGGCGGCCACGCAGCGTGCCGGCAAGGCCCGCTGCGTGGCAAGCCCTCACAGGGCGCCGTCGGCGGCCATCTGCATGTAGGTGGTGTCGAAGCGCAGCTTGAGATTGCCCTGATCACCGAGCGCGCCGGCCGGCATGGCGATACCGACGAAGTCCGCCGAATCGGCACCGTCGCCCAGCAGGCCGTGGTCGAAGGAGAACGTGCGCACGCTGTCCATCGCTTCGTGGGCCGGTTCGCCGGAGATGAAGGCGATCGCTTCGGCTGGCTGATAGAACATATGCGTGCCCTTGAGTTGCGCTTCGTAGCCCGCCTGGTCAGTGCCGGAGGCTGCGCCCAGTTGGGCACGCAGCTCGGCGCCTTGCGGCGTGTCGCTGGCCATGATCGCCATCACCTCGTACCAGGCGCCGGTGACTGCCTTGCCGAAGGCGGGATTGTCGGCCAGCGTCTCGCTATTGACGATCAGCAGGTCCTTGACGTGCCCCGGCACGCTGGCCGAGTCGAAGACCTGATGGGCGTCGGGAGCGGCGGCAACTTCCTGCAGCAGCGGACTCCAGGTCGCCACGTTGCGTACATCGGCCGTGCTGAAGGCAGCGACGATGTCGGCGTCCGAGGTGTTGACCACCTGTACGTCCTTCTCCGACAGGCCCACGCTGTCCAGCGCCTTGGCCAGGATGTAGTGCGACACCGACAGCTCGACCAGGTGCACCTGCTGGCCCTTGATCTGCTTGAGATCGCTGGTGCCCTTCATCACCAGCCCGTCGTTGCCGTTGGAATAGCTGCCGACGATCAGCGCGGTGGTGTCGACGCCACCGGCCGCCGGGATCGACAGCGCATCCATGCTGGTGGCGACCACGCCGTCGAACTGGCCGGCGCTGTACTGGTTGATGGACTCGACGTAGTCGTTGATCTGGCTGATGTTCACCTCGATCCCGTACTTGTCGGCCCACTTCTTCATGATTCCCGACTCGTCGGCGTACTTCCAGGGCATCCAGCCGACGTAGATGGTCCAGGCCAGGTTGAAGGTCTTTTTCTCCTCCGCCTGGGCCAGCGGGGCGAGGGCGGCGAGGGCAATGGCCCCGGCGCAGAGCAGCTTTTTCATCATGGTGCCGTGCATGGCGGTACTCCCGGTTCAGAAGAACTTCAGATAGCGCTGGATTTCCCAGTCGGAAACATGGGTGTGGTAGGCGTTCCATTCGTCGCGCTTGAACTCGACAAAGGCCTGGTACATGGCATCGCCGAACACCTGGCGCGACAGCGGGTCGGCCTCGAAGGCGTCGATGGCTTCGCTGAGGGTGCGCGGCAGGGTCTCGATACCCATCTGCGCGACCTCCCGTTCGCTGTAGTGATACATGTTCTCGCGGTGCGGCTGGCCGGGATCGAGCTTGTCGCGGATGCCCTCCAGACCGGCGGCGAGGATCATCGCGGCACCGAGGTAGGGGTTGCAGCCGATGTCGGCGGCGCGGCATTCGACCCGCGCGCCCTGGGACGGAATGCGCAGCATGTTGGTGCGGTTGTTGTTGCCGTAGCAGCAGAACACCGGCGCCCAGGTCGAGCCGGACATGGCGCCCTTGCGGATCAGCCGCTTGTAGCTGTTGACCGTAGGCGCGATGACCGCGCAGATGGCCTTGGCGTGTTTCAGCACCCCGGCGATGAAGTGATAGGCCAGCGGGGTCACGCCGCAGCCATAGGGGTCTTCGCCATCGACTTCGAACAGGTTCTTGCCGGTCTCGATGTCGGCGAGCGACATGTTGTAGTGCGCGCCGCTGCCGGTGCGGTTGGCCGAGGGCTTGGGCATGAAGGTGGCGAAAGCGCCGTGCTTGCGGGCGATCTCGCCCGCCATCATGCGGAAGAACACGAAGCGGTCGGCCATGCCGAGGGCGTCGGTGTACTTGAAGTCGGTTTCGAACTGGCCGTTGGCGTCCTCGTGGTCGAAGGAGTAGACGCCCCAGCCCATCTCGTTCATCGCCTGCACCAGTTCGTCGACGATGGGCAGGTTGTCCATCAGCAGGCGCGGGTCGTAGCAGGGCTTGGCCATGTCGTCGCGCTCGGAAATGGGCGCGAAGCCGCCATCCGGGGTGTCCTTGAACAGGAAGAACTCGGTCTCGATGCCGAGGTTGAAGGTGTAGCCCAGCGCTGCAGCGGCTTCGGTCTGGCGCTTGAGGATGCCGCGCGAGCAGGCGTCGAAGGGCTGGCCGTCCAGGTAGAGGTCGCTGGCGAACCAGGCGAGATCGCGGTTCCAGCTGCACTGGGTGGCGGTCGCCGGGTCTGGCATCGCGGCCACCTCGTTGTCGCTGATCTCCTGCGGGACGCCGTCCAGCGCCGCACCGGTGTAGAGCTCGGAGCCGCGGAGCATCTGGCCGAGATGGGCGATGGGGACGAACTTGCCCTTGATCACGCCGTGGATGTCGACGTAGCTGGCCATCGCGTACTTCACACCCTTGTCCTGCAACTGCTGTTTCAACTCCTCGACGGAGGAGAGGGGAAAGCTGGTCATCGGCTTGCGCTCCTTGGAATCATGAATGGCGGCCGGGGCCGCTGGCACGATTCCTTCATCCAATATACATGCCAGCGTGTATAGAAACGGGCCGACGCTGGTGCCGCCTGGCGCCCTCTGCGCCACTGCAGGAGTCACGCAGATGATTGAAATAAAAAGGGAAAAGAAATTTTTTGCGCTGGGCGAAATGCGCCTCGAAAATGGCGAACGCCTGCGCAATGCGCGGCTCTGCTATCAGGTAGTGGGCACGCCGAACCGCGCGCGGGACAACCTCGTGCTGATTCCGAGCTACTACGGCGGCACACATTGGGGCAGCCTGCCCCTGCTTGGTGCGGATGGCCCGCTGGCAGGTGGCGATTACTGCGTGGTGCTGACCAACCTGTTCGGCGCAGGCTGGTCGACGTCGCCGAGCAACGCTGCGCCCGGTCAGGGCGCAGCGGACTTCCCGCGGGTCGGCCTGCTGGACAACGTGAGGGCGCAGAAAGCGTTGCTCGATCGGTTGTATGGCGACGACTGGCAGCTCGCCCTGGTCAGCGGCTGGTCCATGGGCGGCATGCAGACGCTGTTCTGGGCAATGGCCTATCCGGAGCGGATGCGCGCCATCCTGCCGTTCTGCTGCACGGCACGCTGCTGGCCGCACAACCGGGTGTTTCTCGAAGGGGTGAAGGCGGCGCTGTGTGCCGACGCGGCCTGGCAGGGCGGTTGCTACGCCACGCCGCCGGAACGCGGGCTGCGTGCCTTTGGCCGCGTCTATGCCGGCTGGGCCTATTCGCAGGCGTTCTATCGTCATGAGCTGTGGCGCGAGCTGGGCTTCGAGAGCCTGGAGGCGCTGCTCGACTACTGGGAACAGGATCATCTGGAGCAGGACGCCAACGACCTGCTCTGCGTGCTGCATACCTGGCAATCGGCCGACCCGGCCCGCAGTTTCGCTGCCGGCTCGCTGGCCGAAGCGCTGGGTCGCATCCGTGCGCGGTCCATCCTGATGCCCGGCAGCAGCGATCTGTATTTCACCGTCGAGGATGCCCGCCACGAGGCCGCGCTGATTCCGGGTGCCGAGTTACGGGTGCTCGAATCGGACTGGGGGCACTGCGCCGGTGGGCCGGGCCGCAGCGCGCCTGCCATGCGTCAGGTGTTCGCGGCAATGGCCGAACTGCTTGGCCGCTAACCTCAGCCGGCCACGGCGCTGAGTCTGGCTAGCTGCTCGAGGTCGGTCTGCATGCCGGAGGTTTCGCGGATGCGGGTGAGGATCTCGCGCTTGAGCTCGGTGAATTCTGGCGCAAGCTTCATGTCCTGATGCCGCTGGGCCGGCAGCGGCACCTCGTAGATCGAATCGATGCGCCCGGGGCGTGGCGCCATCAGCACGATGCGGCTGCCCAGATAGATGGCTTCTTCGACATCGTGGGTGACGAACAGGATGGTGCTCTTTTCCAGCCGGTGCACATGGCGGATCAGGTCGTGCATGACTTCGCGGGTCTGCGCATCCAGCGCACCGAACGGCTCGTCCATCAGCAGCGTCGCGGGTTTGGGCAGCAGGGCGCGGGCAATGGCAACGCGTTGCTTCATGCCGCCGGAGAGCTGGCTGGGGTAGGCATCGGCGAAGCGCGTCAGGCCCATCAGATTGAGCAGGGCATCGGCGCGGCCGGCGGCGGACTCCACGTCTCCATCGTGGCGCACGGTGTCGCCGATCACCTTGAGCTGGCGGCAGAACTTGATGTTCTGCATCACCGTCAGCCAGGGGTAGAGGCTGTAGTGCTGGAAGACCATGGCGCGGTCGACGCCAGGGCCGTCGATGGGCTTGCCGTCGAGCAGGATCTCGCCACGGCTCAACGTTTCCAGCCCGGCGATGATGCGCAGCAGCGTGGATTTGCCGCAGCCCGACGCGCCGACGAAGGTGACGAACTCGTTGGGCTGGATATCCAGGTCGATCGACTGCAGCGCCTGCACCTCACGGCGCTCGCTGACGAAGGTCTTGCCGACCTGGCGTACACGAATCTTGGCATCGGACATGGTCATTTCCTCATCCAGGGAAAGGCGCGGCGGTGCAACCAGCGGAAGGCCTGATCGGTGATCAGGCCGATGAGACCGATCAGCAGGATGCCGGCGAAGATCTTGTCGGTGTGCATGTAGCGCTGCGCCTTGAGAATGGCGTAGCCGAGGCCGGAGTTGGCCGCGACCAGTTCGGCCACCACCAGGTAGGTCCAGGCCCAGCCGCAGGTGATGCGCAGGGTGTCGAGCAGCGCCGGCTTGGCCGAAGGCAGGATCACCAGCTTGACGATTTCGCCCCGATTGGCGCCCATGGTCTGCGCCGCCTCGATCTGCGCCATGGGTACGCGGCGCACGTCTTCGGCGACCATCAGCACCATCTGGAAAAAGGTGCCGATGAAGATGATCAGCACCTTGGAGCCTTCGTCGATGCCGACCCAGAGCATCACCAGCGGAATGAAGGCGACGGCCGGCATGTAGCGAATGAAGTCGGTGAGCGGTTCTAGAAAGGCCTGCACCGGCCGGTACGTGCCGATGTACAGCCCCAGCGGCAGGGCGATCAGCGCCGAGGCGCCGAAGCCCGCCATGACCCGCCAGACGCTGATGCCGATATCCCCCAGCAGCCCCTCGCTGGTCCACCAGCGACCGATGCGCTCAAGCACTGCGCCGGGGCTCGGCATAAACATCGGGTCGGCCAGGCCGAGGGCGGTCCATAGCCACCAGATGGCGAAGGGCAGGCTCAGCCCGGCGCCAGTTAGCAGCCAGGCACTGCGCCGCGAGAGGTCGCCGCGAATGCGCCAGAAACTGCCTTTGCGCACCACCTGCTCTGCGGCCTGTGCAGCGGGCACTGGCGGTTGCGTCTGCTGCGCGACGGTGGCCGTGCTGGGAATGCTGAGCTGTGCGGTCATGCGGGAACCTCCTGCATAGCGGTGGGCACATCCAGTTCGACGCGTTGCCAGCCACCGGCCGCCGGATAACGGCCGAGCGCGGCGAGGTCCGCGGCGGGCAGACTGGCGGGGTCGGCGAAGTTCCAGTAGCTCGACAGCAGGGCGTCGCCGACGCGGCCGGGCAGCGTTGAATGGGTGATCTGCCAGGGCGTGGCGCCGTTGCGATGGCGGCCGAAGGACAGCTCGCAGGCCAGCAACTGTGGCCGCAGCGCGGGGCCGACGGCGGCAAGCTGGTCACGCAGATGGCCTGCGCTGGTCGGCAACAGAATCGGTCGCTCGGCGGCGAACAGGAAGTAATCGCCCGCCACCAGCAGGCAGGCCTGGCGGGCCGGCTGTTTTGCCGCCCTCAACCAAAGGCCCCAGTGGACGCCATCGGATTCGGGCAGGCGCTGCCAGATTTCGTGGTAGCTGCCGTCCAGCCCGTCCTCCAGCAGCCGCTCCGGGGTCTCGAAGCGCATCAGGCCGATATCCGCAGGCCCGCCCGCTGGCTGGAAGTCGATCAGCCGATGCCACTGGCAAATATCGCCGTTGAGCTCGGTGATGCCGGCGAAGCCGGCCTGTTCGCTCAGCGCCAGCTGCTGGGCATGGCTGCAGGTTTCCAGTGATGCGGCCAGCGGCAGTGTTTGTGGCCGTTGCAGGCGGATATCGGCGTGCAGGCTGGCGGTCTGCAGCCAGTAGACCTCACTGGTTTCGTCGCGCAGGCCGGCCGTCGTGGTCAGCAGGCGGCGGCGCCAGACGCCGAGATAGGCATCGGGAACGGTTTTCATGGGTAATGCTCCGCAAATGGCGTGCTTCGGACGCGATCAGGCTTAGGAGTCATGGCGATCCCTCCAGCAGGCTCAACAGCCCATGGCTGTCGATCACGCTGCCGAACAGGCCGCCTTCCACCTCGATCATCGCCAGCGCAGCCGCATGCAGTTGCGGGTCGGACGAGGCGCAGGCGTCGCGGACGGTCAGGCAGTCGAAACCAAGGTCGATGGCCTGTCGCAGGGTCGAGGCCACGCAGACCTCGGTGGTCACGCCGGTCAGGATCAGCCGCTCGATGCCGCGGCGGCGCAGGATCAGTTCGAGATCGGTATGGGCGAAAGCGCTGTAGCCGGGTTTGTCGATCACCGGCTCGCCAGCGCGTGGTTGCAGTTCGTCGATCAGGTCATGGCCGAATTCGCCGCGCACCAGCAGGCGGCCAAGGGGGCCGGGGCTGCCGATGGGGGCGCCGGTCGCTTTGGCACGGCGGCGTTTGGGGGCGGGCAGGTCGGAGAGATCCGGACGATGGCCTTCACGGGTGTGCACGACCAGCATGCCCAGGCTGCGTGTGCGATCCAGTAGTGCCTGGATCGCCGGGATCGGTGCACGCAGGCGGCTGACGTCCATGCCGGCCTGGTCGGCGTAACCGCCCAGCGCGCAGAAGTCGCGCTGCATGTCGATCACCAGCAGCGCCGTGCGCGCGGGGTGCAGGTCTTTCAGGCTCACAGGGCGAACTCCTTGCACACCGCGGCGGCGATGCCTTCGACGATGTCGTGGGCCAGCCGCTGGCCTTTCGCCGCGCTGGAGCCCCTGGCCGAGGACAGCACCCCGGAGGGCGGCACCCATTCGGTACGGGTGGGGTACATGTCGTAGGGCGGGAAGTCGGCCGGGGCGTCGTCGGGAATCTTCTCCAGCGCCACCAGCTGCGGATGGAAGTGCAGCATCAGCGAGGTCTCGATCACCGCAGCATGCTCCAGCGCGAAACCGGGAAAGCCTTCCGGGAAGATGTCGGTCAGGGTCTGCTCGTGGCAGAAGTCCCAGTGCTCCAGGCGCATCACCTCCAGCGCGGCGTCCGGCCCGAGGTCGCGCAGCGCCAGCTGGATGCCCTCGGCGACGAACCACTGGTTCTCGTAATGGCCGAGCACCAGCACCAGGCGGCGCACACCGTGGCGATGGAACTCACGCACGGCGTCGCGCACCAGGGCGCTCAAGGTCGCGCCATCCAGGCTGGTGGTGCCGCAGAAGTGCTGGCCGCCGCCGCATTTCGGTTGCGACTTGTAGCCGTATGACAGCGCCGGTGCGACCAGTCCGCCGACTCGTGCCGCCACGTCGGCACTGATCGCGCTGGCCAGCAGCGCGTCGGTGCCCAGCGGCAGGTGTGGGCCATGCTGCTCCGTGGCGCCGCAGGGCAGAAAGACCACGGCGCCTTCGCGCACGCGGCGTTCGTAATCGACCCAGCTCAGTTGATCCATGTGCACGGTCATGCGCAGGTGCTCCTTGTCGCGATTGAAAGGGGACGTTCCGGCCAGCCGGCGATCAGCGCAGCGGTGGTGATCAGGGCGGCGCCGAGCCATTCGTTCGGGCCGATGGCGTGGGCGCCGAACCAGGCGGACGACAGCACCGCGGCGATCAGCTCGAACACCACCAGCACTGCGGCGCGGCCGGCTTCCAGATGAGTCAGGCCGTACTGCACAGCGGCCATGCTGACCAGCCAGCCGAGGGCGAGCAGGGCGATCTGCCAGCTCAGGGTCAGATCCAGGGGCGGAAGTGGCTGGCGCAGCAGCAGGCAGAACAGCCCACCGAGCAGCGCGCTGCCGACGAAACTGACCAGCGCCTTGCTCGCCAGCGGCACCCGGTCGGCGGCGCGAGTGGCGAGGTTGTTGAGGCTGAAGGCGAGGCCGGCGGAAAGTGCCAGCCAGTCATTCGCGCCTGGCGCGTCCAGGGCTTCGCCCGTGACGCCAAGGGTCAGACCGATGCCGAGCATCGCCAGCCCCAGGGCGAACAGCCGTGTGCCGCTGAGGCGTTCGCCAAGCAGCAGCCAGCCGCCGACCATCGCCCACACCGGCGCCAGGTAGAACAGCAGCATCACCCGCACCACGTTGCCGTCGGCCAGGGCGGTGACCAGTGCCGCGGTGGCCCAGCCGCCGCACAGGCCCATGGTGAGTACCTGGCGATACTGGCTCGCCCACTGGCGGCGCTGCTGCCAGAGCACCGGCAGCGCCAGCAGGCTGAGCAGCGAATAGGTCAGCAACACCAGCGGCATGCCGGCCAGGCCGCGGGCCGCGAAGAACTGCAGCGGCAGCCAGCCCAGCCCCCACATGATGGCGCCGCCGATCAGCATGCCCTGTGGCATCAGGCTGTTCATGCGCCCATCCAGGAGCCGCCGTTGGGCCCGAGCAGCTGTCCGGTGAAATAGCTCGCCTGCGGCGAAAGCAGGAAGACGATGGCCGCCGCGACTTCCTCCGGCGTACCCAGGCGCGCCATGGGGATCGCCAGCTCCTTGGCCATCCACTCGTCGCTCATGTGCTCCGGGCTGACCATCGCCGTGGCGATGGGGCCGGGTGCGACGCCATTGATGCGGATGCCGTCTGCAGCGAATTCGCGGGCCAACGAGCGGGTCAGGCCGATCACCCCGGCCTTGGCCGTGCAGTAGGCGGCGTACTGTTCGCGGCCGAGAAATCCGAGGTCCGAGGCGACATTGACGATGGCGCCGCTGCGCCGCGGCTGCATCTGTGCCAGTGCATGGCGGCAGCAGCGGTAGACGCCGGCGAGATCGACGCCCAGCACCATGGCCCAGTCTGCCTCGCTGGTCTTGAGAAAGGGCTTTTCCAGGATCACCCCGGCGTTGTTGACCAGCAGATCCAGCGGTCCCTGCGCCTCGATGGTCTCGAACATTGCCGCGACCGCAACCGGATCGCTGACATCCGCCTCGATGGCCGAGGCGTCGCCGCCGCTGGCGATGATCTGCTCGAGCACTCGTTCCGCCAGGTCGTGTTGATTGCGATGGTTGATCCAGACCCGCGCGCCTTCGGCGGCCAGCGCGAGTGCGGTGGCACGGCCGATGCCGGTCGCCGCGCCGGTGACCAGAGCGGTCTGCCCGGTAAGGATGGCAGCCATCAGTGCATCACCTCGCCGTGGCTGACCGACAGCGCCTGCCCGGTCAGGGCGGCGGCCAGCGGTGAGCCGAGGAACAGGAAGGTGCCGCCCAGATCGGCCGGTGTCAGCAGCTCCGGAATGGCCTGGTTGGCGAGTATCGCCGCGAGCTCGGCGCTGTCGCTGCGGCCGTTGGCGTCCGCCATCACCTGCAGCGAGCGCATGGCCGCATCGGTGCCGATCCAGCCGGGGCACACCGCGTTCACCCGGATGCGCCGCGGGCCCAGCTCCCAGGCCAGCGAACGGGTCAGGCCGACCACCGCGTGCTTGCTGGCGACATAGGCGGAAAAGCCCGGCACGCCTTTCAGACCCCAGATCGAGGCCTGGTTGATCACGCTGGCGCCGGCGCGCAGGCGTGGCAGCAATGCGCGGGTCAGGCGCTGCATGGAGCCGACGTTGTTCTCCAGCAGGGCCGACCAGCGCTGATCGGCCTCGAAGCTGCACTCGCCCAGCGGCGTGGCGTATTCGACGCCGGCGTTGTTGATCAGCACATCGGCATTGAGGCCGCGGCAGGCGAGGTCATCGGCATACTGCTGCACCGCCTGCCGATCACCCAGGTCCAGTGCGGTGCAGTGCAGCGGCGTCTCGCCAGCGAGTTCGTCGGCGAGCCGGGCGAGGGCGTCGGCGTCACGGTCCAGCAGCTCCAGGGTGGCGCCGGCAGCGGCGAAGCTCTGCGCCAGGCCCCGGCCGATGCCCCCGGCGGCGCCGGTGATGACCACGCAACGGCCGCGGTAATCCAGTGCCTTGTGCATGTCACACCGCCGTCAGGAAGGAGACGCCCACGGCGCCGTAGAAGTTGTCGGCCTTGTGCGGCCCTTCGCTGACCACCCCGTAGTCATCGTCCAGCACGCGGCGTACGCGGTAGCGGTGGAAGCTGCCGAGCAGCTTGCGCATCGGGATGACCTGGTTGTAGGTGCTGCCGTACAGCTCGGCGTGCAGCTTGGGCAGGCGATACCAGGGCGCCACCGGCTTCTCGTGGTGGGCGTTGTGGAAGGAAAAGTTGAGCAGCAGCAGGTTCAGCGCCGGCCAGCGCTCGGAAACCACGTTGCTGTAGGTGTTCTGCTGCTCGTAGCTGCGGTCGCGGCGCTTGTCCTCCGGCAGCTTGCCACCGTCCTCCAGCACGGCGAAGGCCTCGTAGGTGTGCTGATAGGCATCGGCGAAACGCAGCACGCTGAGCATGATCATCCAGGCCACGGCGTAGAGCAGCACGGCCTTCAGCGAGAGCACCGCGAGCCCGGCAAAGAGCAGTGTGCGAATGGCCAACACCGCGGCGACCTTGCCGCGCCGGGCGCGGTGCTTGTCGTTGTCGGTGATGAAGGGCAGGGATATCACATAGAAATGCATGATCAGCTCCACCGCCGGCACATAGGCCCATTCCAGCGCCAGCACCAGCTTCTGGAACCACAGCGGGCGTGCCCTGAGAAAGGCCTTGCTGTCGAAGGTGATCACGTCGGCGCGGTCGACGTGGTGGCGCATGTGCTTCTTGCGCAGGTCCTGGAACTCGGCGTAGCAGCTGCCGCACAGCCAGCTGCAGACATTGCCGGCCCATTCGTTGTGCTTGGGCACGCTGAAGATCGCGCCGTGGGCGAATTCGTGGATCAGGTAGGCGGCGATGATCATGCCGTGGGCCAGCAGCAGCGTGCCCAGTGCGTTCAGCCAGCCGTTACCGGCGAACAGCAGAGCCAGGCCGCCGCCGTAGGCGAGCGCGGTATAGAGGATCGCCAGCGTGTTGGGCAGGCGGCCATCGGCGTAACGGTACAGAGGTTTGGCAGTCATGGTTTTTCTCCAGCACAGGCGGGCGACGGCCCGCCCGGCGTCGGCTTACTGGGCGAGCGCTTCGGTGAATCGGGCGTCGTAGGTCTGGCTGAAATCCGGGATGGTCGGGATCTGCCCGTTGTCCATGAGCAGCTTGGCGATGATCGCGCCGCTGCCATGGAAGGAATGGGTGTCGTCGCCTGGGGTGAAGCTCTTGCCCATCTCCGCAAGGGGGATGTTGTAGGCGCCGGCCATCTGCTCGACGGCTTCTTCGGCGCTGACGCCGAGCACCTCACCGATGATCTTCGCCGACTCCTCGGGGTGCGCCTGCATGTAGGCCAGGCCGTCGAGATAGCCCTGGATCATCGCCTTGATGGCAGCGGGCTTCTTGGCGATCACCGCCTCGTCGAAGACCAGCACGTCGGTGATCAGCCCCGGTGCGTCCTTGGACGAATAGACCACCTTGAATTTGTCGCCGCCGCCCATGGAGAGGATCTGCGAGACGTTGGGCTCGTAGGTCACGCCGACCGGCAGGTTGCCCGAGGCCATGGCGCCGGGGATGCCTTCCGGAGTCATGTTGACGGCGTCGATGTCCTTGTCGCTCATGCCGTTCTGCTGCAGCGCGTAGGCCAGCAGGAAGTCGGAGGGCGACAGCGGGTTGAAGCCGACCTTCTTGCCCTTGAAGTCGGCGATGGACTGGATCGACGCGTCGGCGACGATGGCGTCACCGCCGTTGGAGAAGTCGATGGGCATCACCACCCGGTGCCTCAAGCCCTTGGCGACCGAGGCCACTACCTGGTCGTAGGTGAGCATGCCACCGTCCAGCGCGCGGCTCACCATGGCGGTGGGAATCAGCGCCGGGTCGTTGAAGAACTGCAGGTCCACGTCCAGGCCGTGGGGCTTGAACAGGTCGAGCTTGTCGGCGACATAGAAGGGGCCATAGCCGGCCCAGACCACGGTGCCGATCTTCAGCTTCTCGGCGGCCTGGCTGGCCAGCGGTGAAAACAACGTCGCGACGGCCAGGCCGGCGGCGAGGAGGGTCTTGTTCAGCGAGCGCAGTGTGGACATGGCGTGATTTCCCTACACATTGGAATGACAGGCACGGGATGACATCGCGTCTCCCGGGCTTTTATCCCTCCGTGTAGTCCCGTCCCTGGGACCGGAGAACTCTCGGACCAGCGCCCACTCCCTGTGAGCCGGAACCCTAGTTCTCCTTGAAGTTGCTCCTGATTGTGCCAAGCGTCATGAGTGCCGGAGGCGACTCATCCCGTGCAAGGGTGATAGAGCAGGTTGCGTGCCAGATGCGGTGGCTGGCAGCGAACTCGTGGAGTTTCAATGAGTTGCAGCCAGCGCCGGAGCCAACACGG
Organism: Pseudomonas songnenensis; assembly: GCF_003696315.1. Classification (GTDB taxonomy): domain Bacteria; phylum Pseudomonadota; class Gammaproteobacteria; order Pseudomonadales; family Pseudomonadaceae; genus Stutzerimonas; species Stutzerimonas songnenensis. The sequence continues at coordinate 201,849 of NZ_RFFN01000004.1, forward strand.
GTGGCGCGCCCGGCACGGCGCTGCTCATTAATGGGGAGGCTTGCTCCGCGATAGTGCGGATGGCGCAGCTGATGACACCGTTCCGGCCCGACCGCCGCCACGGGCCAGGCAGCGCATGGGGCGGTCAGCCCGTTACGGCTTGGCAGAGGTCAGATCGGCACTGGCGCATCCTCGCGCAGCAGGCCGTCGCGCTTGAGGGTCTGCCAGAACTCGCGGGGCACCTGGGTGTTGAAGTATTCCATGTACTGCCGGGGACGCTCGGGATTGGCCGTGCCCGGGATGACCGAGGCGACCACCGGGTTGGCCAGGCAGAAGTGCAGGGCGGCGGCCCGCAGATCGACGCCGCAGCGCTCGGCAGCGGCCTTGAGCTGCTCCCTGCGCTGGGCGACCTGTGGTGGGATCTGGTCATACTCATAGTGATCGCCACCGGCCAGGACGCCGGAGTTGAACGGCCCTCCAACGACGACGCCAACGTCGCGTGCCTGGCAGGTCGGGAACAGGGTGTCCAGCGCCTCGTCGTGCTCCAGCAGCGAGTAGCGGCCGGCCAGCAGGAACACGTTCGGGTCGCTCTGCTCCAGGGCCAGGCGGCATGGCTCGACCAGGTTGACCCCCAGGCCCCAGCCGCGAATCACGCCTTCATCGCGCAGCTGGGTCAGCGCCTTCGCCGCGCCGTTCATGGCCTGCTGGAAGTACTCGCGCCATTGCGGGCCCCATTGGTCTTCGGAAACGTCGTGGATGAACACCACATCAAGGCGATCGACGCCCATGCGCTCCAGGCTGTCCTCGATGGAGCGGCGTGCGCCGTCGGCCGAATAATCCGGCACACGCTTGTTGGGCAGCTCGTCGACGAAAGGCTTGGCGTTTTCCGGCTGGCCGGCCGGCTGCAGCAGGCGCCCGACCTTGGTGCTCAGGACGTACTCGTCACGCGGCTTGCCACTCAGCATGCGCCCGAAGCGCTGCTCGGCCAGGCCCGCGCCGTAGTGCGGCGACACGTCGTAATAGCGAAAGCCGGCGTCCCAGGCGGCATTGAGGGTGGCGTCGGCGGTTTCTTCGCTGAGCGGATGGAACATGCTGCCCAGCGGTGCGCCGCCGAGACCGATGCGTGGCAGGGTGATACGCATGGAGTCCTCCTTCGGATGCAGATGGTGCCGACCGGAGTCGGCAGTGGCTCTGCATCGGAGGTCGGCCCGGCGCTGGATGTTCCGACAATGCGACGGGATGGCCGCAGTGCAACCCCGTCGCTCCTCGTCTGCCTCAGCTGCGACGCTTCAGATAGGTGCGCCAGCCGCCAAGTTCGGTGATGTCCTGGGCGCCGTCCAGGCCGTAGGGCTCGCAGATGAAGCCTGTTTCCCAGCGGCCGTCGGCGAGCTGCACCTTGCCCAGGCCGAGCGGTGCCGGAATGCCGGTGAGAAAGGAGCCGAGCTCCTGGCTCGGCAGCTCCCAGACTTCAACCTCGACGGCCGCTCCGCCTTCGGCGACGCGAACCATGCCCGGGCGCAGCGGTGGCCCGCCGGCCAGGGCGTAGAGCTTGTAGTCCGGCGAGCTGCGGGTGGTTTCCAGCAGCCGTCCGCCACGCTGCCTGAGCTGCCAGTTCAGCGGCAGGCCGTCCAGGTGCGCTCCGCAGACCACCAGGCGGGCGCGGTCGTTGCGGGCCGGGTTTTGTGGAGGTGGGGTGTCGAGCGCGTTGCCGCCTATCAGCTTCAGCCCTGTCTGATGCTGCAGCGCATCGGCCAGGCTCAGCAGGTACTGGTCGGTGAACACCCGGCCGAACAGCGTCACGCCCCAGGGCAGGCCGTCGTGCATGGTGGCGGCCGGCACCGCGACAGCGGCGTAGTCGAGCATGTTCATGAAGTTGGTGTAGTAGCCCAGGTCCGAATTGCGCTTGACCGGCTCGGCGTGAAGTTCGGCGAGCGTCACTGGGCGCGGGTAGGCGGGCGTCAGCACACAATCGACCTCGGCCATTGTGCGGTCGCAGACGGCCTTGAGTTGCTGCAGGCGGTATTGCGCCTGGAACAGCTGCACGGCGGTTGTACCGGGGGCTTTCTCCAGAACGGCCTTTATTACCGGCAGCACGGCGTCGGGTTGCTGCTCGATCAGCGCGCCCGCCACGCTGTAGCGTTCGGCCACCCAGGGGCCTTCGTAGAGCAGGCGTGCAGCTTCAAGAAGGGGCTCGAAGTCAATCTCCACCGGCTCGCCGCCGAGGGCTTTCAGATGCTCGATTGTGGCGGCGAACAACGCCGGGCTTTCCGCGCAGCCGAGAAATTCCGGGTGCTGGGGTATGCCGAAGCGGAAGGTATTGATCTGGCCGAAGGCCGAGCCGTCATTCCACAGCGGGTTGCTGCGGCTGTACTCGTCGCGTGGATCGAGCCTGGCGGTGAGCGCCAGCAGCTGACTGGCTTCGGCCGCCGTCGCGGTGAAGAAGGTCACGCAGTCCAGCGTACGGCAGGCCGGGACAACGCCGGCGGTGGAGATCAGCCCTTTGCTGGCCTTCAGGCCCACCAGGTTGTTCAGTGCCGCCGGCACCCGGCCGGAACCGGCCGTGTCGGTGCCCAGCGCAAAGGAACAGAGCCCGAGCGCCACGGCCAGCGAGGACCCAGCGCTGGAGCCGCCAGAGGGGTAGTCCGGGTGCACCGAGTTGCGGCATTCGCCATAGGGCGAGCGGGTGCCGTTGAGGCCGGTGGCGAACTGGTCGAGGTTGGTCTTGCCCAGCGGCACCGCGCCGAGGGCGATCAGCTGCTCGACGATCGTCGCGCTGGTTTCGGGCGTGTAGGCGAACGCCGGGCAAGCGGCGGTGGTGGGCACGCCGGCGAGATCGATGTTGTCCTTGATGGCGAAGGGCACGCCGTAGAGCGGCAGCTCGGCGGGCGTCTTGCTCTCCAGCGTGGCCAGGTAGGGCTCAAGTTCCTCGGCGCTCAGCAGGTGGATAAAGGCGTTGAACTCGCCGTTGAGCGCGGCGGCCTTGTCACGCAGGCCGAGGATCAGCTGGCGCGGGGTGATGTCCCCGGCGGTGTAGGCGGCGCTCAGGGTGGCGAGGCGTAGGTCGAATGTCGTGGTCATCTCATGTCCCTCGTAAGGTGAAAACGGCGAAGCCTTTTCCACCGCGATGTTCGTTGCCGGCCCGCTGGGCCGGTGGGTGGATCGATAAAGCGCGATCCACCCTACGGTTGCTTCGGGTGCCGAGGGGCCTCACGCCTCCTCGATCACCACCACCCGCTGGCCGGCGCGGACCGGCGAGCCGGGCTGGGCGCGGACTTCCTTGACCACGCCGGCGACCGGCGCAGTGAGCGGGATTTCCATCTTCATGCTCTCGAGGATCACCAGCACGTCGCCGGCCTCGACCCGCGTGCCCTCGGCCACCGACACCTGCCAGAGGTTGCCGGCGATGTGGCTTTCGATGCCGTGCTGGCCGGTGCCGAGCGGGGCGTCCTCGCCGAGGTCGGCGGCGACTTCCTCGCTCTCGAAGTGCGCCTGGCCCGATTCGATCCAGCGCTGGCGCTCGGCGTCGAAGGCGCCGCGCTGCTGGCGGCGGAAGGCCTCGATGCTGTCGACCTCGGCGGCGAGGAAGTCCTGGTAGTCGGACAGGCGCAGCTCGGTGTGCTCGATCTTCAGCGGGTAGCGGCCCAGCGGGAAGTCGCGGCGGATCCTCAACAGCTCCTCCGCCGAGACCGGGTAGAAGCGGATCTGGTCGAAGAAGCGCAGCAGCCACGGCTGGCCGCCGAACGCCTCGACCGCGCGGTAGCGGTTCCACATCTGCAGGGTGCGGCCGACGAACTGGTAGCCGCCCGGGCCTTCCATGCCGTAGATGCACATGTAGGCGCCGCCGATGCCCACCGAGTTCTCCGCGGTCCAGGTGCGCGCCGGGTTGTACTTGGTGGTGACCAGGCGGTGGCGCGGGTCCAGCGGGGTGGCCACCGGCGCACCGAGGTAGACGTCGCCAAGGCCCATCACCAGGTAGCTGGCGTCGAACACGGTCTGAAACACCGCCTGCAGATTCGGCAGGTCGTTGATGCGGCGGATGAACTCCAGGTTGCTCGGGCACCAGGGCGCGTCCTTGCGCACCGTGGTCATGTACTTCTCGATGGCCAGCTGGCAGGCCGGATCGTCCCAGGACAGCGGCAGGTGGACGATGCGCGAGGGCACTTTCAGATCCTGCGCGGCGCAGACTGCGTCCCACAGGCCGGCGACTGTCTCCAGCAGCACGGCCAGCGGCAGGGTTTCCGGCTGGTAATGCACCTGCAGGGAGCGGATGCCGGGGGTGAGATCGATCACCCCGTCGAGCTGCTTGGCTTCCAGGGCCTGCATCAGCGCATGGCCACGAAAGCGCAGCACGAGGTCCAGCTCCGGCGCGCCGATCTCCAGCAACAGGTGGGTGTCGCCGGAGAGGCGGGCGACCAGGCGGCTGTCCGCTTCACCGATATCCAGCACGATGGGCGACTGCAGCGCCCCCGGCGTGGCGACCACTGCCGCCGGCGTGAGGCTGGCGCACTCGGCATCGGCGGCCTTGGCCAGCTGGCGTGCGGTCAGCACATCCACCGGCACGAAGCGCAGCTTGTCGCCGGCCTTGAGCTGGCCGAGCTGCCACAGATCCGCCTCGATGATGGTCACCGGGCAGACGAAGCCGCCCAGGCTCGGGCCGTCCGGGCCGAGGATCACCGGCATGTCGCCGGTGAAGTCCACCGCGCCGATGGCGTAGGGGTTGTCGTGGATGTTCGACGGGTGCAGGCCGGCCTCGCCGCCGCTCTCGCGCACCCACTCGGGTTTCGGGCCGATCAGGCGCACGCCGGTGCGGCTGGAGTTGAAGTGCACTTCCCAGTCGGTGGCGAAGAAGCGCGCGATGTAGCCCTCGGTGAAGTATTCCGGCGCGCCGTGCGGGCCGTAGATCACCCGCAGCTCGCGCACCGCCGGCAAGGCGCGGCACAGCTCGGCGGCGAGCGTGGCGCCGGCAGACGAGTCGCTCAGCGGCGCCAGGTGCAGCACGTCGCCGGCGCGCAGGGCGCGGCCACCGTGGCCGCCGAACTGGCCGAGGGTGAAGGTGCTCTTGCTGCCCAGATACTCCGGCACCTGCACGCCGCCACGCACGGCCAGGTAGGAGCGGGCACCGGCGCCGGCGATGGTGCCGATGGTCAGGGTGCTGCCGGCCGGGACGAAAATGGCGGTGCACATCGGCTGGGCGACGTCATCGAGCTTCACGGGGATCGCGGCGCCGGTCAGCGCCACCACCGCGTCGGTGTTGAAGCGCAGGATCGGCCCGCTCATGGTGATTTCCAGCCCGGCGGCGTCCTCGGGGTTGCCGAGCAGGGCGTTGCCCAGGCGCAGCGCGCGGCTGTCCATCGGGCCGGACGGCGGCACGCCCACCGCCCAGTAGCCGAGGCGACCGGGGAAGTCCTGCACGGTGGTCTGGGTGCCGGCGCTGATCACCTCGAAGGTGTTGGCCGAATAGCGCAGACCTTCCAGGCAGCGGGTCCAGGGCGTGCCGAGGGCGAAGGGGGCAAAGCCGAGGATCTGGCGCAGGTAGTCGCGGTTGGTTTCCACGCCGTAGAGCAGGGTGTCGCCGAGGGCGGCGTCCAGCGCGACGCGGGCCGCTTCGCGGCTCGGCGCCCAGCTGATGACCTTGGCGATCATCGGGTCGAAATACGGCGGGATCTCGCAGCCGGCTTCGACCCAGGTGTCGATGCGCAGGCTCTTGCCGTCGGCGGCCGGGAAGGCCACGGCGGTCAACAGGCCCGGGCTCGGCTGGAAGTCGCGGCCCGGGTCCTCGGCGTAGACGCGCGCCTGGATCGCGTGGCCGCTCGGCTTGAGATCCTTCACCAGCTCGGCCAACGGCGGCAGGTCGCCGGCGGCCAGCTCGATCATCCAGCGCACCAGATCCACGCCCCAGACCTGCTCGGTGACGCCGTGCTCGACCTGCAGGCGGGTGTTCACCTCGAGGAAGTAGAAACGCTCGGCTTCGGCGTCGTAGACGAACTCGACGGTGCCGGCGCTGCGGTAGCTGACCGCCCTGGCCAGGGTGATTGCCGCCTCGCACAGGGCCTCGGCCATGCCGGTTGGCAGGTTCGGCGCCGGGGTTTCCTCCAGCACCTTCTGGTTGCGCCGCTGCACCGAGCAGTCGCGCACGCCCAAGGCGATGACTTCGCCGGCGCCGTCGCCGAACACCTGCACCTCCAGGTGGCGGGCGCGCTCGATGTATTTCTCGATGAACACGCCCGAATCGCTGAAGTTGTTCTGCCCCAGACGCTTGACCGCGTCGAAGGCCTCGGCGAGTTCCGCCGCCGAGCGGCACACGCGCATGCCGATACCGCCACCGCCTGCGGTGCTTTTCAGCATCACCGGGTAGCCGACCTGCTCGGCTGCGCCGAGGGCATCGGAAAGGCTGTCGAGCAGCTCAGTGCCCTCCAGCATCGGTACGTCGCGTTGTTTGGCCAGGGCACGGGCGGTGTGCTTGAGGCCAAACACCCGCAGCTGTTCCGGCGTCGGACCGACGAAGGCGATGCCGGCGGCCTCGCAGGCTTCGGCAAACGCCGCGTTCTCGGAGAGGAATCCGTAGCCGGGGTGGATGGCTTTCGCACCGGTTTCACGGGCGATGCGGAGAATCTTCTCCACGTCCAGATAAGTCTGCGTGGCCGGGCCTTGGCCCAGGCTGTGGGCCTCGTCGGCCTGCTGCAGATGCAGGCTGGCGGCGTCGGCCTCGGAGTAGACGGCCACGCCGTTCACATTCAGGTTGCGCAGCGTACGCAGGATGCGGCAGGCAATGGCGCCGCGGTTGGCGATGAGCAGTTTGTCGAACATGGTCAGTAACCCTCGAAGGGCTGGCGGGCCGTCCCGCCTTTATTCATCAGTGCCACGGCCGTCCGTGGTTGGGGAGGGTTTCTTCGTTGCCGGTCGCTCGGGTCGCTGCCCGGCGCGCGCCTGCAGCAGCGGCAGCAGGTAGCGACGCAAGAGCGGCATCAGTTCCACACCAGCACCTCGGCGGGCGTCGGGTTCCAGCCGTTGCACGGGTTGTTCAGCTGCGGGCAATTGGAGATCAGCACGATCACGTCCTGCTCGGCCTTCAGCTCCACATACTTGCCTGGCGCGGAGATGCCGTCGGCGAAGGTCAGGCCGCCTTCGGGGGTCACCGGCACGTTCATGAAGAAGTTGATGTTGGCGCCAATGTCGCGCTTGCTCAGGCGACCGTCGTTGAGGCTCGCGCGCAGGAAGTTGTCGCGGCAGCTGTGCATGTAACGCTTGTCCAGCGCGTAGCGCACCACGTTGCTCTCCTGGGCGCAGGCCCCGCCGAGGGTGTCATGGCGGCCGCAGGTGTCGGCGGTGATGGTCAGAAGCGGATTGCCGAGGTTCGAATAGAGCACCGTGCCGGTGGTGAGGTAGACGCGGTTCTGCCGGCGCAGGGTGCGCTGTGGATCGTAGCGCTCGCGCGGGTTTTTCGCGCTGAAGAACAGCGTGTCCACCGCCTGGTTGCCTTCGAGATCGAGCAGGCGCAGGGTCTGTCCGGCCTTGACTTCGAACAGGTACGGTTCGCCGGCCGGGATCACATGGCGGAACGCGGCGGTTTCGGGGTGCAGGCTGCTTTCGGTAAGGCTCATCGCGGCCACCTCCTCAGATGTACAGACGTTCGGTGTTGTGAAAGGCACGGCCGTTTTCCGGGCGCGAGGTGCGGCAGAGCACGCTGATGCCATCGCTCTCGACCTTGTGCCAGCTCAGCTGCACCGGTTTGGGTGCGTACAGCGGATTGGGGTCCAGCGGATGCTGCAGGGCGGTGAGGATCACCAGGGTGTCCATCGGTGCGTACAGTTCCAGGTAGTCGCCGGCCTGGGAGTTGCCGCTATGGAAGGCGAAGGCACCGTCGGCGGTGACGTCCACGCGACTGAACAGATTGAGCACCATGAGCAGGTCCTGCAGGTTCAGGTTCCACTTGCCCATTTCCACCAGCAGGTTGTCGGTGCCATTGCGGAAGAAGCCGTTGCGCAGTTCCTGATAGCGGCCCTGGCCGTACTTCTCCAGGACTTCATCAGCGTTCAGCACACCGCCGAAGCTGTCGTGCCAGCCGCAGGTGTCGGCCGTGATGGCGGCGAGTACGCGCCCCATGTCCGAGTACAGGCAATGCCCCGCGGTGAGCTTTGCGGTGTGCTGGCCCTTGAGGGTATCCGGCAGGTTCAGCCGCTCGCTCTTCTCCTGGGCGTTGAGCAGCATCAGGCTGACGTTGGCGCCGCCTTCGAGATCGGTCAGACGCAGCAGTTGGCCCCGCTTGAGGATGAAGGAGGTGTGGCCGCCGCCAGGAACGGTTTCCTCGTACAGCGTGGGGCGGATCGCGAGTGAAGCACTCATGTCAGGCTCCTTGATAGGCAGTGCGAAAAGAGTCGGCGAGGGCGGTCGGCAGGCCTGCGGACGCACCGGGAGCATGGCGGCCCTCGTGCAGCGGAATGTCGTAGGTCACCCGTGCGCCATAGGCTCCGGGGGCGTGGGGATCTATGCGCGGTTTGTCGAAGACCAGGATGCGGCTGCCGAGGGTGAAGCCTTCCGAGAGGTCATGGGTGACCATGAACACCGTCAGCCGGGTTTCCCGCCACAGCTCCAGCAGCAGCTCATGCATGTCCTTGCGAATGCCGGGGTCGAGGGCGCCGAAGGGCTCGTCCAGCAACAGTACGCGGGGCTTCATCACCAGCGCCTGTGCGATGGCCAGCCGCTGCTGCATGCCGCCGGAGAGCTGTGCCGGGTACTTGTCCAGCGCATGGCCGAGGCCGACCTTGTGCAGCATCTGCGCGGCCTGCTCACGGGCATCGCGCTTGCGGCGTCCGAGCAGACGACCCAGCAGCGGGGCGCGCGGCAGTTCCAGGCCGAGGGCGACGTTGTCCAGCACCGTCAGGTGCGGAAATACCGAGTAGCGCTGAAAAACCACGCCGCGACTGGCGTCCGGTTCGTCTGCCAATGGCTGGCCATCCAGCAGGATCTCGCCACGGCTGGGCGCTTCCTGGCCGAGCAGCAGCCGCAGGAAGGTCGACTTGCCGCAACCGGAGGCACCGACCAGGGTGCAGAACTCGCCTTCGGCGATGTTCAGGTTCAGGCGCTCCAGCACGACCTGATCGCCGTACTGCTGCCAGACGTTCTTGACCTGAATGAAGGAGCCGGGGTTGCCGCCTGCGCGAGTCCCTGGTTGCGTTGTGCCTTGGCTCGACTGCGCGGCCACGGATGCCTTGGCGTTGTTCTCGCTCATGCCTTGGCTCCTTCATACCAGGGGAACAGCAGCTGGGTCAGGCGCCGCAGCGAGAAATCCATGGCCCACGCCAGCAGGGTGATCCAGGCGACGTAGGGCAGGATCACGTCCATGGCCATGTAGCGGCGTACGAGGAAGATGCGGTAGCCGAGCCCGTCCGTGGAGGCAATGGCTTCGGCGGCGATGAGGAACAGCCAGGCCGAGCCGAGCACCAGGCGCAGGCTGATGAGCAGGCGTGGCAGCAGCTGCGGCAACACCAGGCGCAGGATCAGCGTCCAGGTGTTGGCGCCGAGGGTCTGCGCCTTGATCAGCAGTTCGCGGGGGATCTCGCGAGCACGCTGCTCGAGGTCGCGGGCGAGGATCGGGGTGATGCCGATGACGATCAGCATCACCTTGGACAGCTCGCCCAGCCCGAAGACGATGAACAGGATCGGCAGGATCGCCAGCGGTGGCACCATCGACAGCACGGTCAGCAGGGGCGACAGCGGCGCACCGAACAGCGGCAGGGTGCCGGCGGCGACGCCCAGGCAGAGGCCGGCCACGGCGGCGATGGCCAGCCCGCTACCGAGGCGCTTGAGACTCGAGGCGGTGTCCTGCCAGAACAGGTAGTCGCCCGAGCGCTTGTCGGGCGTGAAAGCCAGGCGTTCGACGGTCGCGCTCATCTGGCCGAAGCTGGGCAGGAGCTTGTCGTTGGGGTTGAGCTCCAGGCGCTGGGTGGAGCTGGTCAGGTACAGCGCCAGCAACAGGGCGAAGGGCAGTATGGCCAGAGCAAGCCAGCCGCTGCGGCTCGGCGTTCGATTGATCAGGCGCATGGGCAGGTGCCCCGGTTTGCGACAGCTGCTAGAACGGGCAGGGCGGTGAACGGCAGAGCCGATACGAGCGGGCACATGGCAAACCCTCCAGTGTTTGGGGATGGCGCAGGAGCTGCGTGCGGATCACGCTGTTCTCCCGGGCTTTTATCCCGCCGTGTAACCTCACTGGAGGTCGCCAACTCTCGGACCAGCCACTCGCGAGCGAGTCGGAACCCTAGTCGGCTATTTCGAATTGTCGCAGCAGCTTCGCCTGCAGGATCGACAAAGCAAGAGCGGTGCCAAGGCAGGATTGCCAGGCGTCAGCGGCTTGTTGCGCTGAACCAAGGCTGGCGAGACGCCCTTTCATGGGGCATGAGATGGGGCGCTGCCTGTTTTTCGGGCAGGCCGCGCCGCGTTGTGGTGCACGCGGCGCGGGGCGTACCTCAGAGCCTGAGCTGGCCGATGGCGCGACTGAGGTCGGTGGAGAGGGCGGCGAGTTCGGCGCTGGTGCTGGCGGAGCTGACGGTCTGCTCCACGGTGCGCTCGGTGACGTCGCGAATGCCGGTAACCGAGCGGTTGAGCTCCTCGGCGACCTGGCTCTGCTGCTCGGCGGCCACGGCGATCTGCGTGTTGCTTTCGCGCATCTGCGCCACGGCTTCGGCGATGGCTTCCAGGGCCTGGGCGGCCTCGTGGGCCTCGCGCACGCAATCGTCGGCCTTGAGCGAGCTCTCCTGCATGAATTCCACGGCATCGCGGGTCATCGATTGCAGTCCGGTGATCATCTGGGTGATCTCGTCGGTGGAGTCCTGAACGCGTTTGGCCAGGTTGCGTACCTCGTCGGCCACCACCGCGAAACCGCGACCCTGCTCACCGGCGCGGGCGGCTTCGATCGCCGCGTTGAGCGCCAGCAGGTTGGTCTGCTCGGCGATGCTGTGAATCACGCTGACCACACCGTTGATCTTCTGACTGTCGGCAGCGAGCTGCTCGATCATCTCGCCGGTCTGCTGCACACCCTGGGACAGGCTGGAAATGGACTTCTCCACCCGTCCGACCACCCGATGGCCGTCGCCTGCGAGGCGATCGGCATTCTGCGACAGGTCGCGGGTTTCGCGGGCATGTTCGGCAATCTGATGCACCGTGGCGCTCATCTCGTTGATCGCCGTGGCTGCCTGGTCGGTTTCGCCTTGCTGGCCGCGCATGCCGCTATGCACATCGTTCATGCTCGAGGCCAGCCGGCTGGCGCCCTGATCCAGGCGCGCGGCGGCCTGGGCGACGGTGCTGACGACGCGCTGATAGCCGCCCTGCATCGCATTGAATGCGCCGGCCATCTGGCCGACTTCGTCACGGCTGTCCAGCGGCACGCGGGCCTGCAGGTCGCCGCTGCGCTCGACGTGCAGCATGACGTCCTTGAGCGTGTTCAGGTGGCTGAGCAGGAAACGAATCAGCATCTGCGAGGCGGCGAGCAGACCGAGCATCAGCATGGCAACAGCGGCGGCATAGCTGAAAAAGTGCTGTCCCAGCACCTGCATCACGCTCGGCGTGCGCGCCAGTACCGCAAAGCTGGAGCCATCGGCGCGGGGAACAACCTGCGTTCCGACCACCGGATCATTGGCGAACAGGCGGTCGTGGGCGAGGGCGGTCCAACCTCTGTCAGCGACCGGCTTGCCCTCGATCGAGGCACGCTGGTTTGCCTGGAACAGCAGCAGATCCGGCGCCTGGGGCAGCGCGGCGGAGTCCGGCCAGGTGGCCAGCAGCGCAGCGCGCGCCTGCGCAGCCAGCTGGGCGTCGGCACTGCGGGCGGTTTGTTCCAACTGCACGGCATAGAGCACCAGCAACAAGGCGATGACGAAGGTCACCATGTTGAGTGCCCAGAATTTGTACTTGAGCGACAGATCGCGAATCCAGACGGCCATGACTGCTCTTCTTCTATAGGAGGTTGCCGGAGCGCGGCAAAAGCGCGCGGCGGCGCGACTAACAATTAACGGCCGCCGGCCGCAGAGCTTGAGCAGATTTTGTGAATCAGTCGAGGTCAGGCAGGCTGAAGAACGAGCGGGCGCAGCGGGTCGTGTGTTCGGCCAGTCGATCAGCGCTTTCACCACGATGCTGCGCGACTTCGCGCAGGACTTCCGGCAGATAGGCCGGTTCGTTCTGGCCGCTTTTGGGCTTCGGTCGCAGGCTGCGGGGTAGCAGGTAGGGGGCGTCGCTTTCCAGCATCAGCCGTCCCTCGGGAATTTCTTTCACCAGCGGGTGCAGGTGCGTGCCGCGGCGCTCGTCGCAGATCCAGCCGGTAATGCCGATATGCAAGTCAAGATCGAGATAGCCGTACAGCGCTGCCTTCTCGCCAGTGAAGCAGTGCACCACAGCGGCTTTAAGGTGATCGCGGAACGGTCGCAGGATTGCTGTGAGGCGCTCGCTGGCGTCGCGTTCATGGATGAAGACCGGCAGTTGCAGCTCGACGGCCAGCTGCAACTGTTCTTCCAGCGCTCGCTCCTGCTGCGGGCGGGGTGAGAAATCGCGATTGAAGTCCAGGCCGCATTCGCCAACTGCCCGCACTGCCGGCTCGTTCAGCAGGCCCCGCAGCTGGCTGGCGCTGTCGGTCGACCACTGGCTGGCATCGTGCGGATGCACCCCCGCGGTGCTGAACAGCCGTTGCCCGGATTCATCCAGTTCCCGACAGAGCCCGAGGGCAGCTTCGCTTTCTGCAAGGCTGGTTCCGGTCAGCACCATCTGCACCACGCCTGCTGCCCTGGCACGCTCGACCACGGCGGACGGATTGGCGGCAAACGTTGGATGGGTCAGGTTGACCCCGATGTCGATCAGTTGCATGAAAACCTCGAAAACAATAAATCCATATAAATCAAACAGGTACGAAATATATCTAAACCACTTTTAGAGCCAAAACTGGCGCAAATGCGCGACCTGTGAGAGGCTTTGCCACCTTTGCGGGCAGGGAGCACCGCGTTAGCGTTGTCTGCGTCTTCAGACCGGTGCGTTCTCGATGCCACGATTGCTGCCACTTCTGTTCTGCCTGCTGCTGGCTTTCATGCCGGGGTTGGCGAGCGCGCGCGTGGCCGGGCCGGAGGTCTGGCAATCGACCGACAAGGTACGTGATCTGGCTGAAATTCGCCGCAGTGGTGTACTGCGGGTGCTGGTCAACCAAAGTCGTAACAGCTCCGGTGAGATAAAGGGCGAGGCGATAGGGGTCGAATACGCGCGACTGCGGGCCTTCGAGCAGCACCTGAATCGTGACGCCGCCTCCGGAAAGGCGATCACCCTCAAGATCATTCCCAAAGCCAAGGATCAATTGCTCGGCGCGCTGCAGCGCGGCGAGGGCGATCTGGTCGCGCCCGGCGAACTGCTGCCGCTAGCCGGTATGAAAGGCATCAGTCGCAGTAGGCCGGTGGTTCGCGACGTGTCGCTGGTGCTGGTCGGCCGTCAGGGCGGGCCGCGCTATCAGCGTCTGGAACAGCTGTCCGGGCGCAGCCTTGCCTTGCCGCCGGGCAGCGCCGCGGGACCGGCATTGGCGAGGCTGAACAAACAGCTCATGGAGCGCAAGCTGGCACCCATCGTTGCCGAGTGGGTCGATCCGACGCTGGCTGTCGAAGATGTGCTGGAGATGGTGCAGGCCGGAGTCTACCCGGCGACTGTCGTCGAGCAGACCATTGCGCAGCGCTGGGCCAAGGTCATGCCGAAGCTGCGCATCGAGCAGAACCTGAGTCTTGGCGACAAGGCCAGCATGCACTGGTTCGTGCGCAAGGACGCCAGCATGCTGCGCGCTAGCGCGGACCGGTTTCTAAAGGATTTTGCCTTGCCGGCCAACCAGGATGCAGCCTTCGAGCGCGTCTACCGGCGTCTGTACAAGGTGCAGTATCCCCTTGACCGGCTTGGTCGGCAGCGTCTGGAAAAGGTCCGCCCAACCCTGCAGCGCTACGCCGAGCAGATCGAACTGGATTGGCTGAACCTTGCTGCGCTGGCGTTCAAGGAGTCCACGTTGAACCCGGCTGCGAAGGGGGCTGGCGGCGCGACCGGGCTGATGCAGGTGACGCCCGCTACAGCCCGCGCGATGGGCGTAAGCAACATTCAGCAGTTGGATAACAACGTGCAGGCCAGTGCGAAGTATCTGGCGAACATCCGTCGTAACCACTTCGCCAGCCCGCGGCTGAACGAACGCGAACGCATGGCGTTCATTCTCGCCGCCTACAACCTCGGGCCGCAGCGGGTGCAGAGCATGCGCGCCGAGGCCCGTCGACGGGGCCTCAATCCGGACCAGTGGTTCTTCCAGGTCGAGCGAATCGCCATGGAAACCGTTGGCATGGGCGTGGTGGGTTACGTCAACAGCGTCAACAAGTACTACCTGGCCTACCATCGCGAACGCTATCTGCTGGAGGCTGACCGCAAGACCGCGGCCAACTAGCGCTCCGCGTCACCAGTTCGCCCCTGCTGAGCGACGGCAAGCAGGCGCAGACGCTCGCTGGCATTGAAATGCTGCTCCTCCAATCGCTCGATGGCCGCTTGCCGCTCGACATCGTCCAGGCCGCGACTCGCCTCGATGCTCGCCCGTGCCTGCTGGTAGGCTGTGACGCGTTGCTGCCACTGCTGGCGCTGGCGGTCCAGAGCATCGAGCCTGTCGGCTGCAGCGCTGCCTACCAGCTGTTGGCGTAGCTGCCGGACCTGCTCAGGCCCCGCGCCACTTTGCACAAGCGCATCGGTTTGCTCCCGCAGTTCGGTTTGCAGTTGCGGCACCAACAACTCATGCAGCTCAGCCGGCAGGCTGGCGCGCAGCTGATCGATGGCGCGGCCCTTGGCGTCGCTGTCCAGTCCTTGATCGAAGCGAATCGCCAGGCGCTCCAGGCTGAAACGGTCATAGGCCTCATCGATCGCAAAAAAGGCCTGGTGAACCTCGGGGTCAAGCACCCGTGCGCGCAACGCCTGCACTGCATGCAGGCGTTGACGCAATGCCGACAGGTCCGGTGCGCGGGCATAAGTTTCTTCAAGTTCAAGTAGTTGCTGCTTGTAGCTCAGATATTGGTTGAGAACTGAAAGTGCCTGGCCGCGGGCGGGTTCCGCCAGTTCTGCGGTGATGTGCTGGCGCAATCGCGCGATGCTGTTCTTGAGCGGCTCCTCGCCGATCGCAGCCAGAAAGTAATCGAAAAGCTGGCGCATCTCGGCACCGATGATGAGGTTGCCTGCAGCGTCTACGCGGAGTTGACCATCGACCTGGGTGCCCTGGAATGACGTCGGCAACGTCGCCGAAACCTGCGGCTGCGGTTTGCTCTTCGTTGCTTGGCCGACCGGTGTGACGCTTGCCGAGGGCGCTGAAGCGGTAGGAGCAGGTTGCTCGGCGATCGGGGTCGGTGCGGTGGCGGATCGGCTCAGGATGACAGTCAGGCTCAGCCCAACGGCCAGTACCAACAGAAGGATGTATCTGCTCATGAAAGTGCCCAGCGGTGAAGGCCGGGGATCATCGATCCCGGCCTGGGTACGTGAGTGGATGTACGGCTACAGACCAGCGTTCTTCATTCGATTCGCGTGCTGGCGATAGACGCTGACCGGATCGGTTTCGAACAGGCTGGTCAGCCCCATGAACTGGTTGACCTCGTCCAGGTGATTCATGCGGTAGTTATCGCGAATCACCATGCCCAGATGCGAACTGCAGCGCCCGACCAGACCATCGTTGGGTCCGCTGAATGCCAGTGAGCCGGCACCCATCATGGCGTCACTGATATCCAGTGCATTGGTCAGCGGGCTGGTGCCGCTCCACGAGTAGTAGTGCACGCCATTGACCTTGTAGGCCCCCTCACCGCAGGCCGTCGTTGGAATGCCCTGCGGGAACTTGGCATTGAAGCGGGCGGCACCCTCACTGTTGAGCGATTCCAGTGAGCCCAGCGAATCCTGCGGAGCGCTGCTGGAGCTGCCGGAAAGGAAGTTGATGAACGTGCCCATGGCGTTCACCAGACCGGCGACTATTGCCTCGCCGGAAGACCCTTCGGGAATCTTGCGGATCAGGTCGGCGACGTCCGAGCCTTTGTGCGGGGCGCCGACACTGGTTACCGAGGCAATCAGGTCCGGTCGAACTCCAGCGACATAGCGCACCGTCGGACCGCCGTGACTGTGGCCGATCAGGTTGACCTTCGGTTTGCCGCTGATCGCGACGATCTCCTCCACCTGCGCCAGCAGCTCTTCGCCGCGCAGCTCGGAGGTATTGAGCTGGCTGACTTCCGTCACGTAGACCTGGGCACCGTCCCGGCGCAGTGCTTTCGGGATGCCATACCAGTAGTCGATGCCGAGCAGACTGTCGAACCCGAGCATGCCGTGGGCAAGCACGATCGGATACTTCGTAGCGGTGTAGCCGCTGCCAGAAGCAGCGTAAGCCTGACCGGTAAATGCCAAGGCACTACCGAGACAGAGGGCGAGCAAGGTTTTGTTCTTGTTCATGGACGCACTCTTCGAATGTGAATCGGGCTTTGGGCAGTCCCTTGCCGTTCACCGCGCCGGGGCGCGTACTGCGCCTGGGCTAGCGCAGCATTCGTGCCAGAACCGCAGCGTAGCGCCTCGGGCGCTCTAGCTTGCGAAGTTCGGGAGGAGTGATGTCGCAGTGAGATCAACGCATCGCAATCCGGCTGTTACCAAGCGAAACGCTGCATTGGGTTGGAAGGTGATAGATGCGCTTTTTTTTTGATTTTGCAGAAATTAAACCGCATGATCGCAGCAGATCGTGACTTTATGTTCAAATTTGGACTGATCGGTCATTGGTAGTCGATGGCGACCACGTACCAAAGCCTGGTGCCGGTAGGGGTCTGCACCTGAACCTCCGCATCGAGCGCCTTGCCCACCAGCGCACGCGCGAGCGGGGAGTCGATGCTGATCAGCCCCTGGCGCAGATCCAGTTCATCCGGGCCGACGATTCGATAGCGGGCCTCTTCGCCGTCTTCGTCCTCCAGCGTCACCCATGCGCCGAAATACACCTTGTTC
This sequence comes from Pseudomonas songnenensis, assembly GCF_003696315.1. Lineage (GTDB taxonomy): Bacteria > Pseudomonadota > Gammaproteobacteria > Pseudomonadales > Pseudomonadaceae > Stutzerimonas > Stutzerimonas songnenensis. The sequence goes on from NZ_RFFN01000004.1 coordinate 218,820, forward strand.
GGGTCGCTAGGGCGCTCGCCGACCACCTTCAACTTTTCCAATCGCTTGGTCAGAAAACGCACGCGACTGTCGATTTCGCGCAGCATCTTCTTGCCGTAGGTGTATTCGGCGTTCTCCGAACGGTCGCCCTGTGCGGCCGCTTCACTGACTGACTGCGTCACCTGCGGTCGTTTGACGTGCCAGAGTTCGTGCAGCTCGGCGCGCAGTCGGGCTTCGCCTTCAGGCGTGATCAGCGGCGTGCCGGCTGGGCGGGGTGGGCGGTAGCGGCTCATGGGCTTCGAGACCTTGCGAAAAGCGCCGATTGTAGCGCTTCAGCTTTCGCGCAGTACGGTCAGCGGGCTGGCATTGAGTGCCCGCCGTGTACCGATCAGCCCGGCGCCGCCCACCAGTAGCGCGCCAATCAGCGGCAATACCAGCAACCAGGGATGCGGCTGCCAGCGCAGGTCGAACGCGTAGTGATAAAGCAGAGCGCTAACCAGCTCGCAACCGAGCGCGGCCAGCAATCCACTGGCGGCGCCCAGCAGGCCGAACTCGGCGCGGCGCGCGCGCAGCAGCAGTCGTCTTTCCGCACCGAGCGCCCGCAGCAGCGCGCCCTGGCGGATGCGTTCATCCAGCGTTGCCTGCAGGCCGGCGAACAGCACTGCCAGCCCGGCGGCCAGCACGAACAGCAGCACGTATTCCACCGCCAGCGATACCTGCGCGAGGATGCTGCGCAACTGAGCCAGCAGCGCCTCGACCTGGAGCAGAGTCACCGACGGGAAAGCGCGGGCCAGCTCCACCAGTTCGCGCTCCTTGCCGGGTGGCAGGTGGAAGCTGGTCATGTAGGTGGCGGGCATCCCCTCGAGCGTGTCTGGCTCGAAAATCATGTAGAAGTTTGGCTGGAAACTGTCCCAGTTGACCTCGCGAAGGCTGGTGACACTGGCTTCGCGGGTCAGCCCGCCGATCGTGAACGAAAGGCGATCACCGAGTTTCAATTGCAGGCTTTCGGCGAGTTCGGCCTCGACGGATACGCCGGGCACGTCAGTCGCTTCCTGCTCGGTCCACCACTGGCCGGCAACCAAGTGGTTGTCCTTCGGCAGGTCGGCCGCCCAGGTCAGGCTCAGATCACGGCGGATCGCCCGTTCGCCTTGGGACTCCTTGCTGACTAATTGGCGGACCGGCTCGCCGTTGATGGAAATCAGCCGGCCCGGCACCACCGGATACAACGGTGCAGCATGGCTGGAAAGTGCAGCGATGCGTTCGGCAAAGGCATCCTTCTCGGCGGGAAGCACGTTGAGCACGAAGTGATTGGGCGCGTCGTCGGGGAGCTGGTCCTGCCAGGTGTCGAGCAGCTCGCCACGTAACAGGGCGATCAATGCCATGGCCAGCAGGATCAGGCCGAAGGCAAGGGCTTGTCCGGCTGCGGCCAACGGATGGCGCAACAGTTGCCCAAGCCCGAGACGCCAGCTCAACGAGGCTCCGGCCAGCAGGCGTCGCATGCCCTTCAGCCCGAGCAGCAGCAAGCCGCCCAGCAGCAGCGTGGCGAGCAGGCCGCCGCCAAGCAGGGCCAGCGTGATCTTCAAATCAAGGCTCAGGCGCCACATGATCAGGCCGAGGGCGAAGATCGCGGTGCCGTAAACCAGCCAGGCGCTTGGCGGTACGGGCAGCATGTCGCGGCGTAGCACGCGGAGCGGTGGCACACGACCCAGGGCAGCCAATGGCGGCAGGGCAAAGCCGGTCAGCGCTACCAGGCCAGTCGCAATGCCCGCTGCAGCAGGCCAGACGCCGCCGGGTGGAATCTCCTGTGCCAGCAGGTCGCGCAGAAGAAAGAACAGTCCGTGCTGCGCTGCCCAGCCAAGCAGGGCGCCCGCCAAGCTGGCCAACAGGCCGAGCATGGCAAGTTGCAGCGTGTACAACAGCAGGGTGTCATGGCGTGACAAGCCCAGGCAGCGCAGCAGTGCGCTGGCATCGAAGCGGCGGGCGGCGAAGCGGGCAGCGGAGAGGGCGACCGCGACCCCGGCCAAGAGGATCGCGGCGAGACTGGCCAGGTTCAGGTAACGCTCGGCCCGGCCAAGCGCACCGCCGATCTGTCGATTGCTGTCATTGGCCGTTTCGATGCGCTGGTGTGCCTGCAATCCGGCCTGGATTGATTGCTGATAGGCGGTCAGCGTCGCCGTCTCGCCGCGCCACAGCTCGCGATAGCGGACACGGCTGCCCGGCTGCACGACACCCGTTGCCGCCAGATCGTCCAGGTGCATCAGCACGCGCGGCGTCAGGCTATAGAAGTCGCCGACGCGATCCGGCTCGTAGGTCAGCACGCGGGTCAGACGCAGCAGCTTGCTGCCGACCTCGATGCTGTCGCCGATCTGCAGATCGAGCGCAGCGAACAGTCGAGCCTCGGCCCAGGCTTCGCCGGGCGCAGGGCCCGGCCCTGGCTGTTCGGCCTCATAGGGTTGAGCGGCGCTGCGCAGTGTGCCTCGCAACGGATAGCTGCTGCTGGCCGCCTTGACACTTGCAAGCTGCAGGTCCTGGTCGGTGGCGATGACGCTGGAAAACTCGACGACCTGTGCGTGATCGAGCCCCAGCTGCTTGCCGTCGTCTATCTGCTCCGGCGAGGCGGGCGCACTGCCGCTCAGTACCATGTCGGCGCCGAGGAATTCGCTGGCGCGCAGCAGCATTGCATCATTCAGGCGCGCGCCGAAATAGCCGATCGCGGTGCTTGCAGCGACCGCCACCACAAGGGCAAAGAACAGCACCCGCAGCTCGCCTGCTCGGGCGTCACGCAACAGCTGGCGATAAGCCAGGGCGAACAGGCGCGCTTTGGGCATGCGCATCATTCGGCTGTCTCGGCAGCAATCTGCCGTCCGCCTTCGAGGCGAATCATCCGATGGCAGCGCTTGGCCAGGCGTTCGTCGTGGGTCACCAGCACCAGCGTGGTGCCGCGTTCACGGTTGAGCTCGAACAGCAGCTCGGTGACGTGCGCACCGGTGTGGGTATCGAGGTTGCCGGTCGGCTCGTCGGCAAACAGCACGTCCGGCTCGGCGGCAAACGCGCGGGCCAATGCGACACGTTGCTGCTCGCCGCCCGAGAGTTGGCGTGGATAGTGAGTCAGACGCTCGCCCAGACCAACCCGGCCCAGCAATTCGGTTGCCCGCTCGCGCGCATCGCGGCGGCCGTCCAGCTCCAGTGGCAGCATGACGTTTTCCAGGGCGTTCAGGCTGTCCAGCAGCTGGAACGACTGGAAGACAAACCCGACGTGCTCGGCGCGCACTCGTGCCCGCTGGTCTTCATCGAGCGCCGCAAGCGCGTGGCCGGCCAGGTGCACCTCGCCAGAGCTGGGCAGATCCAGCCCTGCCAGCAGGCCCAGCAGGGTGGATTTGCCTGAGCCGGAGGTGCCGACGATCGCAAGGCTGTCCCCCTTGGCCAGCTGTAGCGAGAGGTCGGCCAGGATGCTCAGCTCGCCTTCCGCGCTGGGTACCACTTTGTTAAGGTTCCGGGCGTCGAGAATGTTGCCGCTCATGAGGGGATCCGATGCGTAGTTGGCTGAAGTGCGGGGCTCTGGTTCTGCTGTGCTGGGCTCAGGGAGCGCTGGCCGGAACCGTACTGGTGGTCGGCGATAGTATCAGCGCCGCTTTCGGCCTGGAAACCAGCCAGGGCTGGGTGCATCTGCTGCAGGAGCGGCTGAGGGAGGAGGGGAAGGAGTGGCGCGTGGTGAACGCGTCGATCAGCGGCGACACCACGGCTGGCGGGCTCGCGCGGCTTACTCCGTTGCTTGATGAGCACGCACCTGCGGTGGTCGTTCTGGAGCTGGGTGGCAACGATGGCCTGCGCGGACAGTCGCCGGTGCAATTGAAACAGAATCTTGCCGAGATGATTGACCGCAGCCGAGACGCTGGAGCCGAAGTGCTGCTGTTGGGTATGCGTATGCCGCCGAACCTCGGGCAGCGTTACACCCGCGCTTTCGCTGATGCCTTCGACTCGCTCGCCGCGGAGAAGCCAGTGGCTTATGTACCGTTCCTGCTGGAGGGTGTCGGTGGCGTTGCGGGGATGATGCAGGCTGATGGCATTCATCCGACGGCGCAGGCGCAGACTCAGTTGCTGGAGACGGTCTGGCCAGCGCTCGAACCCTTGCTTTGAGGCGTGTGCGCAGCTACTGTCGCGCCCTCGATTGGAGCCTCAGATGTCGCGCTCAGCCAGGACCCTTTACGCTTATCGACTCATCGTGCCGGACGAGCAGTACGACATGTTCGCCTGCCGCGAAAATCGACTGCATCTGGCGTTGCGTCAGCTTGAGCTGAGCGGCAATGCGGACCGTACCCTCTGCGGTGGTCTGCTGCCAGCCCAGCCTCGCTGGAAGGAGCTTGAGCGCGCCACATTGAAGGATCGGCAACTGTGCCCGAGCTGTCGGCAATTGCTGGATGCCCGACGCAAGGGCCTTCCGTCTGCCGTTGCGGCCTGGTAGCTCAATTTTTCACCAGTTCAAGTACAATCGCCTCATTTCCACAGCCCACGTTTCAAGGATCTCTGAATGCCCTCGCGCGCGTTTGCAGTCGCCTCCTGTTTGTCATTCGCTGCTTTGCTTTCGGCAGGCACCAGCGCGGCCCTCGAGCTGCCGTTGCCACCCGAGGGCGAGGACATCGTCGGTCAGATTCAGGTCATCAAGGCCAAGTACGAAGACACCTTCGCAGCCATTGGTGAAACCCATGATCTCGGTTATCTGGAGCTGGTTGCGGCCAATCCGGGCGTCGATCCCTGGTTGCCGGGCGAGGGCACCGACATCATCCTGCCGACCCGCTTCATCCTGCCGCCGGGGCCGCGTGAAGGAATCGTGATCAATATTGCCGAATACCGCCTGTACTACTACCCGCAAGGTAAGAATGTGGTGCATACCTTTCCGCTTGGAATCGGGCGCGAAGGATGGGGCTCGCCAGTCGGCAACACGCGTATCTCAGCGATGACCAGCAACCCGGCCTGGTACCCGCCGCAGTCCATTCGTGACGAGCACGCCGCCGATGGCGATCCGCTGCCGACGGTGGTTCCGCCGGGCCCGGACAACCCCCTGGGACCGTACAAGATGAGCCTCGCGCTTCCCGGTTACCTGATCCATGGCTCGAACAAGAAGTTCGGTATCGGTATGCGCGTGAGCCACGGTTGCTTCCGTATGCTCAACCACAACGTGCTCGAGCTGGCGAAGATGGTGAAAGTCGGAACGCCGGTGCGTATCGTCGACGAGCCGTACAAGTTCGGCGTGAGCGAGGGCAAGGTCTACCTGGAAGCCCATGCACCTCTGGAGGATGGCGAACAGAAGACGCTCACCCTAATGGACAAGCATGCGGTCGTCATCAATACGCTGCTCAAGCGTGACGAAGCGGCCGGTAAGCTGCATCTGGACTGGGAAATGGTCCGCGAGATCATCGCCGGTGAGGATGGCTTGCCGATTCAGATCGCGGAGCAGCGGACAGAAGTGGCCGTCCATGAGGAGCAGTTGTTCTAACTGTTTTTCTGGGTGAAATAAAAAAGCCGACCTTGATGGTCGGCTTTTTTATTTTCTACAAGCTTACTTGCGGCTGGCGCGTTCCAGCATACGCAGAGCACGCTCGTTGGCTTCGTCAGCAGTCTGCTGAGCCTTCTGAGCGGCGGCCAGAGCTTCGTCGGCCTTGCTGTACGCTTCGTCAGCGCGAGCCTGGGCGCGAGCAGCGGCGTCTTCGGTCGCGGTCAGGCGAGCTTCGCTTTCTTTGGTCATGCTGTTGCTGCAACCGGTAGCCAGTACTGCGGCCAGAGCCAGAGCAGAGAATTTCAGAACGTTGTTCATCTTGTTCCCCTTAAGGTGGAAATCCATAAAGCAACTTCCGTTATGGAAAGTTTGCGCGCACATACTACCTATAACTTAGCTTAAGTAAACTGAGCTGGCTGCGGTACTACAGTTTTTTTTTCAAACCGCCTTTGCTTTAGCTCTCATCTCCGCAAGTTGGATAAAAAACATCCAGCGAGCCCGGATTACATGGCGTCCTAGTTGCCAGATCCGCCTGCCAGTCAAAAGTTCCAGCCTCGGCGTGCACAAATAATGCGCAACAGGAGGCTGGTCGAATCGGAGCGAAACAGGTAGAAAAGACACCTGTGTATGTTTGGGTTACGGATAGCGCGATCTGCCGCAGCCCACCGAGAACAAGAAGACAGGGCGATCCTGCTGAGGAGTCGAAATGAGCGACACGGTGCGCGTCCGCCATGATCTGGCTGGTCATCGCTTCGAGGCCGATATCGATGGCCACTGCGCCTACCTGGCGTACATGGACCTGGGCAAGCAAACGCTGGATATATACCGTACCTTCGTGCCTGACGCCCTGCGCGGGCGGGGAATTGCTGCAGTCCTGGCTCAGCATGCGCTCGATTATGCCGAGCAGGAAGGGTACCAGGTCATTCCGTCATGCTCCTATGTCGAGCGCTATATCGAGCGAAACCGGCTGAAGCCGGAAGACACCTGCTCGAAAGCATAAAAAACGCCGCAGAGCGGCGTTTTTTTGTTTCAGCCGCGCTGCCGTTTGGGCAGAACGTCCTTGAGCTTGTCGTGCATGCTCATGACCGCTTTCTCGGTGGTGTCCCAGTCGATACAGGCGTCGGTGATGGACACGCCATACTTCAGATCGCATAGGTCTTTCGGGATCGCCTGGTTGCCCCAGCCAAGGTGGCTTTCGACCATGAGCCCGACGATGGAGTTGTTGCCCTCCAGGATCTGGTTGGCGACGTTGTCCATAACCAGCGGCTGCAGCGCAGGGTCCTTGTTCGAGTTTGCATGGCTGCAATCGATCATGATGTTCGGGCGGATACCCGCCTTGTTCAGTTCCTGCTCGCACAGCGCGACGCTGACCGAATCGTAGTTAGGCTTGCCATTGCCGCCGCGCAGCACCACGTGACCGTAGTTGTTGCCCTTTGTGGTGACGATGGAGACGCCGCCGGACTGGTTGATGCCAAGGAAGCGGTGCGGGCTGGAAACCGACTGCAAGGCGTTGATCGCAACGGTCAGGCTGCCGTCGGTGCCATTCTTGAAGCCAACGGCCGAAGACAAGCCTGAAGCCATCTCGCGGTGCGTCTGTGATTCGGTGGTGCGGGCGCCGATGGCCGACCAGCTGATCAGATCCTGCAGATACTGCGGTGAAATGGGGTCGAGTGCTTCGGTCGCGGTCGGCAGGCCCATCTCAGCCAGGTCGAGCAGCAGCTTGCGGCCGATATGCAGGCCATCCTGGATCTTGAACGAGTCGTCCATGTACGGATCGTTGATCAGGCCTTTCCAGCCAACGGTGGTGCGTGGCTTCTCGAAGTAGACTCGCATGATCAGAAACAGGCTGTCCGATACCTTCTCAGCCAGCACCTTCAGGCGCTCGGCATATTCATGGGCGGCCTTCAGGTCATGGATGGAGCAGGGGCCGATCACCACGAACAGGCGGTGATCCTTGCCATCGAGAATGTCGCGGACCACCTGGCGACCGTGGGAAACGGTTTGCAGTGCGGAGGCGGTCAGCGGAATTTCACGCTTCAGTTGCTCCGGCGTGATCAGGGTCACGTTGGAGGCAACGTTGAGGTCGTCGATCGGTAAATCAGCCATTTGTTACTCGTCAGGAATCACGGGAGCCGTCCGCCAGCGATCCCGGTGCGGCGGAACATAGCCTGAGGGCGCAGCGGGGAAACGGAACCTTAGCGCTAAAGGGCTGGCTCGACAACGAGATTGATGGCCTATTGAGGCGATCGGCACGCTGCGCCTGGAGTAACAGGAGTGGGCGCTGTGCCAGGCATTGCCGGGCTGCTATCGTTCGAGTTTTCAACTGGTTGGCGCCGGGTGCGGCCAACCCATGGATCTGGAGTGCGTATGTCTGCAGCAAGTCCACGTATCGGCATCATTGGTACCGGTGCCATCGGTGGTTTCTACGGCGTGATGCTGGCTCGCGCCGGTTTCGATGTGCATTTTCTGCTGCGCAGTGAGTATGCCGCGGTCCGGGAGCGAGGGCTGCAGGTCAACAGCGCCGTGCATGGTCCACTGCTGCTTGCCCAGCCTCAGGTCTATTGCGACCCGGCGCAGATGCCCGCGTGCGACTGGCTGCTGGTCGGCGCCAAGAGCACCAGCAACGATGCGCTGGGGTCCATCATCGCGCAGCTGGCGGCGCCGGGTTGCAAAGTTGTCGTGCTGCAGAACGGGTTGGATGTGGAGGATGCGATCAGGCCGTACTTACCTGAAAGTGTGCACCTGCTGGGCGGGCTGTGCGCGATCTGTGCTCATCGCTCGGCGCCAGGGGTGGTTGAGCATCAGGCCCTGGGCGGGGTGAACCTCGGCTATCACTCCGGACCCGCGGACGATGATGCGCAAGCACAGCTCGCCCTGCTGAACGAGATGGTTGAAATGTTCCGCCAGGCAGGCGTGGATTCATCCGCCATGCCCAGTCTGGCGCAGGCGCGCTGGATGAAACTGGTGTGGAACGTACCGTTCAATGGCCTCTCGGCACTGCTCGACGCAGGTACTGAGGCGTTGCTCGGCAATGAAGACTCGCGTTCGCAGGTCAAGGCCATCATGCAGGAAGTTTGCGCAACGGCGCAGGCGCTGGGACATGCGATTCCGGAAGATTTCGCCGAAAAGCTCCTGATCGGCACCGCACGCATGCCTGATTACCTACCCAGCATGTACCACGATCGATTCCAGTGCCGTCCGATGGAGCTCGACGCCATCTATGCAGCCCCGCTTGATGCTGCTGATCGCGTGGGTGTGGCCATGCCGAAGACGGAATTGCTGTACCGCACGCTCCGCTTTCTGGAAACGCGCTCCCACGGATGACAAGGACGCAAAATCGGCGTCCGCTGCGCAGCTCGCTTGCTCGCTGAGCCAACCAGACCAAAGGTCGCACAGCAAAAATCAGACGGAAGGCCTATCATCAGAGGCACACCGTTCATATGGTTATAAGTGCGGCAGGCGCAGCGGTGCCTTTGCCTTGAGGGATTTCTATGAAGCTTCAGCAACTGCGTTACATCTGGGAAGTGGCGCACCATGACCTCAACGTTTCGGCAACCGCCCAGAGTCTGTTTACCTCTCAGCCCGGTATCAGCAAGCAGATTCGTCTACTGGAGGACGAGTTGGGCGTCGAGGTCTTTGCCCGTAGCGGCAAGCATCTGACCCGGGTGACGCCCGCTGGGGAGCGCATCATCACAACCGCAGGTGAAATCCTGCGCAAATGTGAAAGCATCAAGCAGATCGCCCAGGAGTTCTCCAACGAAAAGAAGGGCACCCTGAGCATCGCCACCACCCACACCCAGGCGCGCTATGCGTTGCCTCAGGTGATCAGCAGTTTCATCAAGCAATACCCTGACGTTTCCCTGCACATGCACCAGGGTACGCCGATGCAGATTGCCGAAATGGCCGCCGACGGCACGGTTGATTTTGCGATTGCGACCGAGGGACTGGAGCTGTTCGGCGATCTCGTCATGATGCCCTGCTATCGCTGGAACCGCTGCGTGATCGTGCCTCAGGGCCACCCGTTGGCGAAGCTCGACAAGCTCACTCTGGAGGCACTGGCCGAACACCCGATCGTTACCTACGTGTTTGGCTTCACCGGGCGCTCCAAGCTCGACGAGGCATTCGGCCATCGCGGGCTTGTACCGAAGGTCGTGTTCACCGCGGCCGATGCCGACGTGATCAAGACTTACGTGAGGCTCGGGCTCGGTGTGGGCATCGTCGCGCGTATGGCAGTCGATCCCAAGCTGGATGCTGATCTCGTCGTGCTCGATGCCAGTGAGTTGTTTGAATCCAGCGTGACCAAGATCGGCTTCCGTCGCGGCACCTTCCTGCGCGGCTTCATGTGCGACTTCATTCAGCAATTCGCCCCGCATCTGAATCGCGACATGCTGGAGAAGGCCATTCAATGCCGCAACAAGGTGGAGCTGGATGAGTTGTTCGATGGCATGGAACTCCCCACCTATTAATCGCTGACGGCCAGGTCGGGACTACGCGGTCCCGACCTGCGGCAGGTCCATGTCTCGCGCTCGTGATCGACGCAGTCGAACCGTCAGCTCTTGGCGATCAGATTGCCGGCGTGAAGGCCGCATTCCTTGTGGGTTGCTTCCTCCCACCACCAGCGGCCTTCGCGTTCATGCTGGTTGGGCAGTACCGGCCGGGTGCACGGCTCGCAGCCAATGCTGATGAAGCCGCGCTCATGCAGGCTGTTGTAGGGGATCTCCAGCATGCGGATATAGCCCCAGACTTCTTCGCTGGACATTTGCGCGAGCGGGTTGAACTTGTACAGGGTGTTTTCCGGGGTAGAGAACGCAGTATCCACTTCCAGTACAGCAACTTGGCTACGCGTACCAGGGCTTTGATCACGACGCTGGCCGGTAGCCCAGGAGCGGACGGTCGCGAGCTTGCGCCGCAGTGGCTCGATCTTGCGAATGCCACAGCACTCGCCGTGACCGTCGCGGTAGAAGCTGAACAAGCCCTTTTCATTGACCAGTGGCTGCAGCAGTGCCGGGTCCGGCGTCATGATTTCGATAGCGATGCCGTAGTGCTCGCGGACCTGCTCGATGAAGCGGTAGGTTTCACTGTGCAGTCGGCCGGTGTCGAGGGTGAATACCTTGACGTTCTTGTTCAGCTTCCAGGCCATGTCCAGTAGGACCACGTCCTCGGCGCCACTGAAGGAGATCCACAGATCATCGCCGAACAGATCGAAAGCGAGCTTGAGTATGTCTTGGGGAGACTTATCGGCGTAGGCGGCAGCCAACGTGGCGACATCGATGGATTGGCTCATCAGGCGGCTTCCTTATGGTTGCATCGGCGCTTTGGCGCTCTGAGGCGGCGGATGGTAGCAAAAGGTATTTATGCCGCTAAATAACCTTTAGATGTCGTATTCAGCCGTTTCGGGTATAAGCCTTGCGTTGCTTCGGTCGCGCGCTGCCGCTAGAGTGCCGCCTTCAATTTTCTGCATTGAGGAGTGGCCCGTGGAAATAGCCTGTCTCGACCTGGAGGGTGTGCTGGTTCCGGAAATCTGGATCGCCTTTGCCGAGGCCACCGGAATCGAATCGCTCCGGGCCACCACGCGGGACATTCCCGATTACGACGTGCTGATGAAGCAGCGCCTGCGCATTCTCGATGAGCATGGCCTGAAGCTCGCGGATATCCAGAAGGTCATCGCGACCCTGAAGCCGCTGGAAGGCGCATCGGAGTTCGTCGACTGGCTGCGCGAGCGCTTTCAGGTGGTGATTCTCTCCGACACCTTCTATGAGTTCTCGCAACCGCTGATGCGCCAGCTGGGCTTCCCGACGCTGCTCTGCCACCGCCTGATCACCGACGAGACCGATCGCGTCGTGGATTATCAGTTGCGCCAGAAGGACCCCAAGCGTCAATCGGTCATCGCGCTGAAGAGCCTGTATTACCGCGTGATCGCTGCTGGTGATTCGTATAACGACACCACCATGCTCAGCGAAGCCCATGCCGGCATCCTGTTCCATGCGCCGGACAATGTGATCGCCGAATTCCCGCAGTTCCCGGCAGTGCATACCTTCGACGAGCTGAAACAGGAATTCCTCAAGGCGTCGAATCGCAAGCTGTCGTTCTGAGCCGGTGAGGTTGAGCGACTGGCTACGCTGGTCGCTCTAGCTTGGCAGCTGCTCCAGGGTTTGCAGCAGCACCTTCACCTTGTCGATCGATTCTTGGTATTCCGCCTGCCAGTCGGAATCGGCGACGATGCCTCCGCCGCCCCAGCAACTGACTTGTCCGTCCCGGATGAGCAGGGTGCGAATGGCGATGGAGCTGTCCATTTCGCCCCTTACGTCAATGTAGAGCAGCGAGCCGCAGTAGATGGCGCGGCGCGTTGGCTCAAGTTCGTCGATGATTTGCATGGCGCGGATTTTCGGCGCACCGGTGATCGAGCCACCCGGAAAGCTGCCCGCCAGCAGATCGAACGCATCGCGATGATCGGCCAGCTCTCCGGTCACGCAGCTCACCAGATGATGCACGTTGGGGTAGCTTTCCAGGGCGAAGAGCTCCGGCACGCGCACGCTGCCGATCCGACAGCTGCGGCCCAGGTCATTGCGCAACAGATCGACAATCATCAGGTTCTCGGCGCGGTCTTTTTCGCTGGCAAGCAAGGCTTGGGCTTGTTCGGCATCGCTTTGCTTGTCCTCACCACGTGGTCGAGTGCCCTTGATCGGGCGGGTTTCCACGCGGCCCTGGTGCAGGTGCAGAAACCGCTCGGGTGAGAGGCTGGCAATGGCGCCGTCATCCAGGGCGACGAAGCCAGCGAAGGGCGTAGGGCAGGCGTCGCGCAGCGCCCGGTAGGCTGCCCAGGCATCACCCGAGCATTCGGCGCGAAAGCGTTGCGTGAAGTTGACCTGATAGCAGTCGCCGGCCTGGATGTACGCCTGGATGCGCTCGATGCCGTGGCGGTAAGCGTCGATGGTCAGGTCTGCACGGAAACGGTCCGACAGCCGGAACGACGCGCTTTCGCCACTGGCCGCTGAATCGAACAGGCGTATCAGGCGCTCGCGCTCTGGATCGGCCAATGCCGGGTGGAACAGTAGCTGGCTGGCCTGCCGCTGATGGTCAGTGATCAGCGCCCAATCATAGAGGCCGAAGCGAGCCAGAGGCAGGCCGCTGTCGTCTTTGGCTTGCTGTGGAAGAGTCTCCAGGCGCGAGCCGAAGTCGTAGGTCAGAAGGCCGATCAGGCCCCCAGCGAACGGCAGTTCACTGTTGACAGGCAGTTCGGCATCACCGAGTTCGCGCAGCTTCTGGCGCAATCGCTGGAAGAATGCACGCCCCGACTCATTCTCGTCAGGCTCGAGCACGCTCAATGGCCAGGCACTGAGGATGTCGAAGCGTCCTCGCGTGGCCTTCGGTCTGCCTGAGTCGAGCAGGACGGCGCCCGGAGCGTGACGGATACGTTCGAACCAGTAAGCGGGGTCAGCCTTGTAGGGCAGGGGGTGCAACGTGCAGATGGGCATGGGTCGAATCGATGCAAGGGCAGCCCGTGAGGATACGCGGCTGCCCGGTTTGCGTCATTCAGGCATGTGGTGGGACGTGCCCGAACAATTCCTGAGAGAACTTCACGCGCTCTTCGGGCGTTTCCTGAATGCCTTTCTCTTTGAGCTCGGCCAGGCGGTTCTCGACGGCATGCGCTCGGTGGGTCAGGCCGCAATCGTTGGCAATCTGGATGTTCAATCCAGGGCGCGCATTCAGCTCAAGGATCAACGGGCCCTTGTCCTGATCGAGCACCATGTCGACACCGATATAGCCAAGTCCGCATAGCTCGTAGCAGCCGGCGGCGAGCTTCATGAAGCCGTCCCAGTTGGGCAGCTGCACGCCGTCCACCGCATTGGTGGTGTCCGGATGCTTGGTGATCTTGTTGTTCAGCCAGGTGCCACGCAGGGTAATGCCGGTTGCCAGATCCACCCCGACGCCGATGGCGCCCTGGTGCAGGTTGGCCTTGCCACCCGACTGGCGGGTCGGCAGGCGCAGCATGGCCATGATCGGGTAACCCATCAGCACGATGATGCGAATGTCCGGCACGCCTTCATAACTGATGCTCTTGAAGATCGGATCGGGCGTGACGCGGTACTCGATCAGCGCACGGTCGCGGTGGCCACCCAGTGAGTAGAGGCCGGTAAGGATGTTGGAAATCTGATGCTCGATCTCGTCGTGCGACATGATCTTGCCGGAAACCGTCTTGTAGCGACCTTCGAAACGGTCTGCGATCACCAGGATGCCGTCGCCGCCGGCGCCCTGGGCCGGCTTGACGACGAAGTCGGTGTGATCCTTGACGATGTCCTTGAGCTTCTCGATGTCCTTTTCGGTTTCGATGATGCCGTACATCTCCGGCACGTGAATGCCGGCTTCGATCGCGCGTTGCTTGGTGATGATCTTGTCATCGACGATCGGGTACAGATTGCGCTTGTTGTACTTGAGCACGTAGTCCGCGTTGCGGCGGTTGATGCCCATGATCCCCTTGGCTTCCAGGGCTTTCCACGTCTTGATCAGACCGAACATGGCTCAATCCTTCAGAAAGGCTTTGAAGCGGAACAGCTCGGTCAGGCGGTAGCCGCGGTAGCGACCCATCGCCAGCATGAAGCCCACCATGATCAGCAGCACGGCCGGGAAGGTGAAGATGAAGTAGGTCAGCTCCCGGATATTCATCAGCATGAAGGCCAGGCTGGCAGCGATCAGCGTGCCGACCGCGACCTTGAAGGCGTGGCTGCCGCCGCGCTCTTCCCAGGTGATGGACAGGCGTTCGATGGTCATGGTCAGGATCACCATCGGGAACAGCGATACCGACAGTCCGCGTTCGAGGCCGAGCTTGTGGCTGAGCAGGCTGATCACTGCGATCAGCACCACGACGAAGGTCAGCACCACCGACAGGCGCGGCAGCATCTGCAGTTTGAGGTGTTCCAGGTACGAGCGCAGCGACAGGCCGAGCGCGGTGATCAGGGTGAACAGGATGATGCCGAAACCGATCTGGGTTTCGCGGAACGCCAGTGCGATCAGCACCGGGGTGAAGGTGCCGAGGGTCTGCAGGCCGCCGAGGTTGCGCAGAATCAGGATCACCAGCACGCCGATCGGGATCATGATCATGATCTGATAGGTTTGCTGGGTCTGCAGCGGCAAGCCATAGAGGGAGTACTCGAGGAAACCGGCCTCGGTGTTCTCATCGGTCAGCTTGGCCAGGCGAATGGCGTTCATCTCGCTGTTGTTCAGTGTGAAGGTCACCTGCGGGTTGCGCCCGCCCTCCAGGCTGACCAGGGGCTCGTCGCCGGTCCACCAGACCAGGCGGTCATTCGGTAGACCCTGCTCGCCAGTGCCTGGGTTGAAGAACAGCCACTTGTCACCATTGAAGCTGCGCAACCACAGCTCCGGCGTCTGCGGCTGGTCGGCATTCAAGCGGATGGTGTGTACGCGCTCCATCGGCACATGGGCGATGGACAGCAGCAGCTCGATGACGCGGGCCTTGTTCGGGATGGAGGTGTCGCCGCCCAGTAGCAGCTTGACGTTGTCATCGTTGGGGTTGTTGACGCGCTTGATGGCCTCGCTGATGAAGGTCTCGACGTCGGCCGAATGCTGACGGATCGGCGAGAGCAGGGCTTCGGCAGCGATCTTTTCTGCGCCCTCGACCGGAATGCTGTCGCGGAAGATCGGGCCGGTGGCCTTGGTCTGTTCGCCGCTGTAGCGCTTGGTCAAAACCAGGCGGTAATAGAGTGTCTGGTTGCCGCTGGCGCGACGCGCGGACCAGGTCACACGGCGGTTGCCATCGACGCGATTGACGCTGACGCCATAGTTGTTGGAGATGAAGCTCTCGTTGAGGCTGACGAACTCCTGATTCAGCGGCGGCACGTACATCTGCAGCTTCACTGGTTCGCGCGGGCTGGCCTGGAACTCGACCTTGGCGTCGATGTTCCACAAATCATCGGTTTCGTCTTCGGTAACCGGGATGCCCAGTATGAAGATCTGGTAGGCGGTGATCGAAATTCCCAGGGCGACGAGCAGGAAGATCAGGACTTTCAGATGCAGAGTGAGAGCGCGCATGGGTATTACTCGTCAGCGTCAGATTCGTTGAGGCAACCGGGTTTGCCGGCAATAAAGGTGCGACTTGGGTCGACCAGGGCGCCGAAGCGGGTGAGCGCGTCGGAACCGATCAAAAGTGGGTATTGGAAAGCGGTACGGTCCGTGAGGTTCACTTCGATGGTGCGTTTAACCTTTCCCATGCACAGATCGAGCTCGATGACCGGGCGTGCCGTGTAGGTTTTTTCCTCTTCCGGGTCGTAGTCGCCGGCGCGGCGCTTGATCTTGCTGATACGCGCCAGCGGGCGTTCGATGGGATGAGCGTGAGCGCTGTCGACCGCCAGATAGAAGCGTACCCAAGATTCGCCCTTGCGCTTGAATCGCGTGATGTCACGAGCACTAAGTGATGCGGTCTGCGCACCAGTGTCGAGTTTGGCTTCCACTTCCAGACCGAAATCTGGCAGGCCGACGTTCTCGGTCAGGCCGTAGATCGTCTTGTTTCCAGCCAGGCTGGCGGTGGGCAGGGTCAATACGCAGAGCAGCAGGAAGAAGGCTTTAACTCTCATGGAACCTGTTGTCGTGAGGGAAGAGAAGAGGCGGCTGGGTACGGCGCTGATGCGGCAGGCGGGCGTCCACGGCGCGAAAGGCTGGCATTCTAGCATGCGTCTTTCCGCGCTACGCAACGGCGGCCGCGGCCTGGGCGTGGTCCGCAAGCGTCGAGAGTGGCCTCGTACGACTTTAGTAAGGGTGTCGACAATCCAGGGCTTCAAACTGTTGACGGGTTGGCTTGCCGGGCGTAGTTTCGCGCCATCGAAACCTGAATTGTCGACAATCATGCTGGATACCGTTGAACTTCCCCCATCCGTGCAGCAGCTTGACAGCGGAACACTGGCCGAGCACGTGTTCCGCCTGATTCAGGCCGCTATCGTCAAGGGCGAGATCGCACCGGGAAGCAAGATCTCCGAGCCGGAGCTGGCACGTACCTATGGCATCAGCCGCGGGCCGTTGCGTGAGGCGATTCACCGGCTGGAAGGGCAGAAACTGCTGGTTCGCGTGCCGCATGTGGGCGCGCGCGTGGTTTCACTGAGCCATGCCGAGCTGATCGAGCTCTATGAGATTCGTGAGTCACTGGAAGGCATGGCCTGCCGTCTTGCCGCCGAGCGCATGAGCGAGGCAGAGATCGATGATCTGCGACGGGTGCTGAGCACCCATGAACGCGACGAGGCGTTCCAGGCAGGCGTCGGCTATTACCAGCAGGAAGGCGATTTCGACTTTCACTACCGGATCATCCAGGGCAGCGGCAATCGCACGCTGGCCAAGCTGCTCTGCGACGAGCTTTACCAGCTTGTGCGCATGTACCGCATCCAGTTCTCGACCACACCGAACCGGCCGCACCAGGCCTTCGCCGAACACCATCGAATTCTCGACGCCATCGCCGAGCGCGACGGTGAGTTGGCGGAGCTGCTGATGCGGCGGCATATCGCCGCTTCCAAGCGCAATGTCGAGCGCCATTTCAAGGGCGCTCTTGAACAAACACCACACAAAAGGGGTAATGCATGACTCTTCCTTCTGCCGGTCAGCGTTTCCGTGACGCCGTGGCCAGTGAGCATCCGCTGCAGGTCGTCGGCGCGATCAATGCCAACCACGCTCTGCTGGCCAAGCGTGCCGGCTTCAAGGCCATCTACCTGTCCGGTGGTGGTGTCGCGGCGGGTTCCCTCGGGCTGCCGGATCTTGGCATCACCGGTCTGGATGATGTGCTGACGGACGTGCGTCGCATCACCGACGTTTGCGACCTGCCGCTGCTGGTGGATGTTGACACCGGCTTCGGCTCCTCGGCCTTCAACGTGGCCCGCACCGTGAAGTCGATGATCAAGTTCGGCGCCGCGGCGATCCACATCGAGGACCAGGTCGGCGCCAAGCGTTGCGGCCATCGTCCGAACAAGGAGATCGTCTCCCAGCAGGAAATGGTCGATCGCATCAAGGCGGCGGTGGATGCGCGCACCGACGACAGTTTCGTGATCATGGCGCGTACCGATGCGCTGGCGGTGGAAGGTCTGAACTCCGCGCTGGATCGTGCCGCTGCCTGCATCGAGGCGGGTGCCGACATGATCTTCCCCGAGGCGATCACTGAGCTGGCGATGTACAAGACCTTCGCCGATCGGGTGAAGGCGCCCATCCTGGCCAATATCACGGAGTTCGGTGCCACGCCGCTGTACACCACTGAAGAGCTGGCCAGCGTCGACGTTTCCCTGGTGCTCTACCCGCTGTCGGCCTTCCGCGCCATGAACAAGGCGGCGGAAAACGTCTACACCGCGCTGCGCCGTGACGGTACGCAGAAGAATGTGATCGACACCATGCAGACCCGTATGGAGCTCTACGATCGCATCAACTACCACGCGTTCGAGCAGCACCTAGACGCGCTGTTCGCCCAGAAGAAGAACTGACGAGCAGGTCCCGCCGGATTTGCCAGCGGGACCTTTGCGATCCATTTTTCAACGTGATTTTGCAGTATCCAGAACAAATCCAAGAAGGAGATAGCAATGGCTGAAGCAAAAGTACTGAGTGGTGCTGGTCTGCGTGGACAGATCGCCGGACAGACTGCCCTGTGCACCGTCGGCAAGACCGGCGCTGGCTTGACCTACCGCGGTTACGACGTACGCGATCTGGCCGCCGAATGCGATTTCGAGGAAGTTGCCTATCTGCTGTTCTACGGCGAGTTGCCAACTGCCCAGCAACTGGCCGACTACAAGAATCGTCTGAAAACCATGCGTGACCTGCCGCAGGCTCTGAAGGAAGTGCTCGAGCGCATTCCGGTAAATGCCCATCCGATGGATGTCATGCGTACCGGTTCTTCCGTGCTCGGTACCCTGGAGCCGGAAGTCAGCTTCGATCAGCAGCGCGATGTGGCAGAGCGGCTGATGGCCGCTTTCCCGGCGATCATGTGCTACTGGTATCGCTTCACCCACGATGGTGTTCGCATCAACTGCACCAGCGATGAAGACACGCTGGGTGGTCATTTCCTCGCGCTGCTGCATGACAAGAAGCCGAGCGACCTGCACGTCAAGGTGATGAACGTTTCGCTGATCCTCTACGCCGAGCACGAGTTCAACGCCTCGACCTTCACTGCCCGTGTCTGCGCCTCGACCCTGTCCGACCTCTATTCCTGCGTGACCGGTGCCATCGGTTCGCTGCGCGGCCCGCTGCATGGCGGCGCCAACGAAGCGGCGATGGACATGATCGAGCAGTGGAAGAGTCCGGAAGAAGCCCGCGAAGCGATCCTCGGCATGCTCGAGCGCAAGGACAAGATCATGGGCTTCGGCCACGCGATCTACAGCGTCTCCGACCCGCGCAACGAGGTGATCAAGGTCTGGGCCAAGAAGCTCGCCGACGAAGTGGGCGATACCGTGCTCTACCCGGTCTCGGTGGCCGTCGACGAAACCATGTGGGAGCAGAAGAAGCTCTTCCCGAACGCCGACTTCTACCATGCCTCCGCTTATCACTTCATGGGCATCCCCACCAAGCTGTTCACGCCGATCTTCGTCTGCTCGCGCGTTACCGGCTGGGCGTCCCATGTGTTCGAACAACGCAGCAACAACCGGATCATTCGGCCGAGCGCCGAGTACATCGGTCCGGAACAGCGCAAGGTTGTCCCGATCGCCCAGCGCTGATCGGAGCTGGGGGCTCGTTTAACGGGCCCCCAGGCCTTGCCCCTCGAATCATTACTGGATTGAGTTCTTCCGGCATGAATACTGAACACCGCAAACCTTTGCCAGGCACCGGGCTTGACTATTTCGACACCCGTGAGGCGATCGAAGCCATCCAGCCAGGTGCCTACGACAAGCTGCCCTATACCTCCCGCGTACTGGCCGAACAGCTGGTTCGTCGCTGCGAGCCCGAAGCGCTGACCGATTCGCTCAAGCAGATCATCGAGCGCAAGCGCGATCTGGACTTTCCCTGGTATCCGGCGCGCGTGGTCTGCCACGATATCCTCGGTCAGACCGCGCTGGTCGACCTCGCCGGTCTGCGCGATGCGATCGCGGAGCAGGGCGGTGACCCGGCGAAGGTCAACCCGGTTGTTCCGACTCAGCTGATCGTCGACCACTCGCTGGCGGTTGAATTTGCAGGCTTCGATCCCGATGCGTTCGAGAAGAACCGCGCCGTCGAGGAGCGCCGCAACGAGGACCGCTTCCACTTCATCGAGTGGACCAAGACCGCGTTCAAGAACGTCGACGTGATCCCGGCCGGCAACGGCATCATGCACCAGATCAATCTGGAGAAGATGTCGCCGGTGATCCAGGCCCGCGGCGGCGTGGCCTTCCCGGACACCTGTGTCGGTACCGACTCGCACACCCCGCACGTCGATGCGCTGGGCGTGATCGCCATCGGCGTTGGCGGCCTGGAGGCCGAGACCGTGATGCTCGGCCTGCCTTCGATGATGCGCCTGCCCGACATCGTCGGCGTACGTCTGACCGGCAAGCGTCAGCCTGGCATCACCGCCACCGATATCGTCCTCGCGCTGACCGAGTTCCTGCGCAAGGAACGTGTGGTCGGAGCCTGGGTCGAGTTCTTCGGCGAAGGCGCCGACAGCCTGACCATCGGCGATCGCGCGACCATCTCCAACATGTGCCCGGAATACGGCGCCACCGCTTCGATGTTCTACATCGATCAGCAGACCATCGATTACCTCAAGCTGACCGGTCGTGAGCCGGAGCAGGTCGCCCTGGTCGAGCAATACGCCAAGGAAACCGGCCTGTGGGCAACCGCCCTGGAAAGCGCCGAGTACGAGCGCGTGCTCGAGTTCGACCTGTCCAGCGTTGTGCGCAACATGGCTGGCCCGTCCAACCCGCACAAGCGCCTGCCGACTTCGGCGCTGCACGAGCGCGGCATTGCCGACGAAGACAAGCTGGCTGCAGCGCGCGCCGAAGAGGCCGAAGGTCTGCTGCCCGATGGCGCGGTGATCATTGCCGCCATCACCAGCTGCACCAACACCTCCAACCCGCGCAACGTGGTGGCCGCCGGCCTGCTGGCGAAGAAGGCCAACGAGTTGGGCCTGGTGCGCAAGCCTTGGGTGAAGACGTCTTTCGCCCCGGGTTCGAAGGTCGCCAAGCTGTACCTCGAAGAGGCTGGCCTGCTGAGTGAGCTGGAAAAGCTCGGGTTTGGCATCGTTGCCTACGCCTGCACCACCTGCAATGGCATGTCCGGTGCGCTGGATCCGGTGATCCAGCAGGAGATCATCGAGCGTGACCTGTACGCCACCGCGGTCCTCTCCGGTAACCGCAACTTCGATGGCCGTATCCACCCGTACGCCAAGCAGGCCTTCCTCGCCTCGCCGCCACTGGTGGTCGCCTACGCCATCGCCGGTACCGTGCGCTTCGATATCGAACAGGATGTGCTGGGGACCGACAAGAGCGGCAATCCGATCACGTTGAAGGACCTCTGGCCGTCCGACGAGGAGATCGACGCCATCGTCGCGTCCTCGGTCAAGCCCGAGCAGTTCAAGCAGATCTACATTCCGATGTTCGATCTGGGCACCATCGAGGAAGCCAAGAGCCCACTGTACGACTGGCGCCCGATGTCGACCTACATCCGTCGTCCGCCGTACTGGGAAGGCGCGTTGGCTGGCGAGCGTACCCTCAAGGGCATGCGCCCGCTGGCGATCCTGCCGGACAACATCACCACCGATCACCTGTCGCCGTCCAACGCGATCCTGCTGGATTCGGCCGCCGGTGAGTACCTGGCGAAGATGGGCCTGCCGGAGGAAGACTTCAATTCCTACGCCACCCACCGCGGCGACCATCTGACGGCACAGCGGGCAACGTTCGCCAACCCGCAGCTGGTCAACGAGATGGCGGTGGTCGACGGCAAGGTGCAGAAGGGCTCGCTGGCGCGCGTCGAGCCGGAAGGCAAGGTGATGCGCATGTGGGAAGCCATCGAAACCTACATGAACCGCAAGCAGAATCTGATCATCGTGGCCGGTGCCGACTATGGCCAGGGCAGCTCGCGTGACTGGGCAGCCAAGGGCGTGCGCCTGGCCGGTGTGGAGGTGATCGTCGCCGAAGGCTTCGAGCGTATCCACCGCACCAACCTGGTCGGAATGGGCGTGCTGCCGGTCGAGTTCAAGCCGGGCACCACCCGCCTGACCCTTGGCCTGGACGGCACCGAAACCTTCGATATCGAAGGCGAGCTGTCGCCGCGCTGCGATCTGACCCTGGTCATTCACCACAAGAGCGGTGAAGAAACTCGCGTGCCGGTCACCTGCCGTCTCGACACTGCGGCCGAAGTCAGCGTTTACCAGGCCGGTGGCGTGCTGCAGCGTTTCGCCAAGGACTTCCTCGGACAGGCGTAACTACCAATCGCTCGCTCTGCTTCGATACAGGCTCATGTATCGAAGCGGGGCGGCGCTTGCATCTTTCATCTGCGCTGCGGCCAGCTGGTGGCAGCGGTTTCATGAGGACGAGATTTCCATGGCTCATGTATCCCAGGTCAGAATTCCCGCGACCTATATGCGTGGCGGCACCAGCAAGGGTGTGTTCTTCCGGCTGCAGGACCTGCCGGAAAACTGCCAGGTGCCAGGCGTGGCACGCGACAAGCTGTTCATGCGTGTGATCGGCAGCCCCGACCCGTATTCCGCGCATATCGACGGCATGGGTGGCGCCACGTCCAGTACCAGCAAATGCGTCATCCTTTCGAAAAGCAGTCGGCCGGATCACGACGTCGAATACCTCTATGGTCAGGTGTCGATCGACAAGCCCTTCGTCGACTGGAGCGGCAACTGCGGCAACCTGTCGACTGGTGCCGGTGCCTTTGCGCTGCATGCCGGCCTGGTGGATGCGGAGCGCATTCCGCAGAACGGTACCTGTGTAGTGCGGATCTGGCAGGCCAACATCGGCAAGACCATCATTGCCCACGTACCGGTCACCGACGGCCAGGTGCAGGAAACCGGCGACTTCGAGCTGGACGGCGTGACCTTTCCGGCTGCCGAGATCGTGCTCGAATTCCTTGATCCGTCGGATGACGGCGAGGAGGGCGGTTCGATGTTCCCAACCGGCAACCTGGTCGATGAGCTGGAGGTGCCCGGCATCGGTACGCTCAAGGCGACCATGATCAGCGCGGGGATTCCGACGGTGTTTGTCAATGCCGAGGATATCGGCTATCAGGGCACCGAGCTGCGCGAGGACATCAACGGCAATCCTGAGGCGCTGGCGCGTCTGGAAGCGATCCGCGTAGCCGGAGCGCTGCGCATGGGCTTGATCAAGACCGCTGAAGAGGCGCTGACCCGTCAGCACACGCCGAAGGTTGCGTTCGTTTCCCAGCCGAAAAGCTACCGCGCGTCGTCCGGCAAGAACATCGAGGCAGCTGAGGTCGATCTGCTCGTGCGTGCGCTGTCCATGGGCAAGCTGCACCACGCCATGATGGGCACCTGTGCGGTGGCCATCGGCACGGCGGCGGCGGTGCCCGGTACGCTGGTCAATCTCGCAGCGGGTGGTGGCGAGCGTCAGGCCGTGCGCTTCGGGCATCCGTCCGGCACGCTGCGGGTCGGAGCCGAGGCGAAGCAGATCGACGGCCAGTGGACTGTTACGAAAGCGATCATGAGTCGCAGCGCGCGGGTATTGATGGAAGGCTGGGTGCGCGTGCCAGGCGACGCGTTCTGATGCGCTTAAGTTGCCGGAAAGCAAATTCTTCCGGTTGAAAAAACGCAAAAAGTCCGCACCAAGCGGACTTTTTGTTGTCTAGCGAAGCGGCGGTTATTTGAGTCGACGTTCGACGCCCTTTTCCACGAGAATCTTTGCCGAGATTTCTTCGACGGAGAAATGGGTCGAGTTGATGTAGTTGATGTTCTCGCGGCGGAAGAGGTTTTCCACCTCGCGAACTTCGAACTCGCACTGAGCGAAACTGGCGTAACGACTGTTGGGTTTACGCTCGTGGCGAATGGCTGCCAGGCGGTCGGGATCGATGGTCAGGCCGAACAGCTTGTCCTTGTACTCCTTGAGCACGCTGGGCAGCTGCAGACGCTCCATGTCGTCTTCGGTCAATGGGTAGTTGGCAGCGCGGATGCCGTACTGCATCGCCATATACAGGCAGGTAGGCGTCTTGCCGCAGCGGGAAACGCCGACGAGGATCAGATCCGCCTTGTCGTAATAGCGGGTGCGGGCGCCATCGTCGTTATCGAGCGCGAAGTTGACCGCGTCGATACGCTCCATGTAGTTGGCGTTGTGGCTAATGGAGTGGGATTTACCAACGGAATACGAGGAACGTGACATCAGCTCATGTTCCAGCGGAGCAAGGAACGAAGAGAAGATGTCGATCATGAAGCCATTGGATTCGGCCAGAATGTCACGGATTTCCTGGTTCACCAGCGTGTCGAAGATGATCGGCCGGCCACCGTCCTTTTCCGCGGCATTATTGATTTGCTGTACCATGGCCCGCGCTTTTTCCGCGGTGTCTATGTACGGGCGGGTCAGTTTCGTGAAGGTTATGTTCTCGAACTGTGCCAGAAGACTCTGGCCCAGGGTTTCCGCGGTGATGCCTGTGCCGTCCGAAATGAAGAAAGCAGTTCGTTTCATGTGCCTTGGGCCTTAAGTCGAGAACGGTTCCCAGCTATAGTAGGCCCTTCGCCGAGCCCGGTTGGCGGGCATTGTTACTTATTTTGCAGGGTCGGGCCACAGTCGTGCGGCCAGGCTCCGGTTGAGTTTCCAACACTAATGTGGAGAGATCACCTTGGTAGAGTACGTAGTTTCCCTCGATAAGCTCGGCAATCATGACGTTGAGCGTGTAGGGGGCAAGAACGCCTCCCTCGGCGAGATGATCAGCAACCTCGCAGGCGCGGGTGTTTCGGTGCCTGGCGGTTTCGCCACTACGGCCCAGGCCTATCGTGATTTCATGGAGCTCAGCGGTCTCAACGAGCAGATCCATGCGCTTCTCGATGCGCTGGACGTGGATGACGTCAATGCCCTCGCCAAAGCCGGCGCGCAGATTCGCGGCTGGGTCATGGAAGCTGAATTCCCGCCTCAACTGGATGCAGACATCCGCACCGCCTTCGCGGAAATGTCCGGCGGCAATGACAACATGGCGGTCGCGGTGCGCTCCTCGGCTACCGCAGAAGACTTGCCGGATGCCTCGTTCGCCGGTCAACAGGAAACCTTCCTCAACATCCGTGGCGTGGACAATGTGATCCGCGCGACCAAGGAAGTGTTCGCCTCCCTGTTCAATGACCGTGCCATTGCCTACCGCGTGCACCAGGGCTTCGATCACAAGCTGGTCGCCTTGTCTGCCGGTGTGCAACGCATGGTGCGTTCGGAAACCGGCACTGCAGGCGTCATGTTCACGCTGGATACCGAATCCGGCTTCCGTGACGTGGTGTTCATCACCGGTGCCTACGGCCTGGGTGAGACCGTCGTTCAGGGCGCGGTCAATCCGGACGAATTCTACGTGCACAAGCACACGCTGGAAGCCGGTCGCCCGGCCATCCTGCGCCGCAACCTGGGCAGCAAGGCGATCAAGATGGTCTACGGCGCCGAAGCCAGCGCCGGCAAGTCGGTCAAGACGGTCGATGTCGACCAGGCCGATCGCATGCGCTTCTGCCTGACCGACGAAGAAGTGACCAACCTCGCCAAACAGGCCATGACCATCGAGAAGCACTACGGTCGTCCGATGGACATCGAGTGGGCCAAAGATGGCGATGACAATCAGCTCTATATCGTCCAGGCGCGTCCGGAAACCGTTAAGAGCCGCAGCAGCGCCAACGTCATGGAGCGCTACCTGCTGAAGGAGAAGGGCACCGTACTGGTCGAGGGTCGCGCCATCGGCCAGCGTATTGGCGCCGGCCCGGTCAAGGTCATCCACGACGTCAGCGAAATGGACAAGGTCCAGCCGGGCGACGTGCTGGTTTCCGACATGACCGACCCGGATTGGGAACCGGTGATGAAGCGCGCCAGCGCCATCGTCACCAACCGCGGCGGGCGTACCTGTCATGCGGCGATCATTGCCCGCGAACTGGGGATCCCGGCGGTCGTTGGTTGCGGTAACGCCACCGAACTGCTGAAGGACGGCCAGCGCGTCACCGTTTCCTGCGCCGAAGGCGACACCGGCCTGATCTTCGACGGTGAGCTGGGCTTCGACATCCGCCAGAACTCCATCGACGCCATGCCGGAACTGCCGTTCAAGATCATGATGAACGTTGGTAACCCGGACCGCGCCTTCGACTTTGCACACCTGCCGAACGAAGGCGTCGGCCTGGCCCGTCTCGAGTTCATCATCAACCGCATGATCGGCGTGCACCCCAAGGCGCTGCTGAACTTCGATGGCCTGCCGGCCGACGTGAAGAGCAGCGTCGAGAAGCGCATTGCCGGTTACGACGATCCGGTCAACTTCTACGTCGAGAAACTGGTCGAGGGCGTCAGTACCCTGGCCGCGGCGTTTTGGCCGAAGAAGGTCATCGTGCGCCTGTCGGACTTCAAGTCCAACGAGTACGCCAACCTCATCGGCGGCAAGCTGTACGAGCCGGAAGAAGAAAACCCGATGCTGGGCTTCCGCGGTGCCTCACGTTACATCAGTGACTCGTTCCGTGACTGCTTCGAGCTCGAATGCCGTGCGATGAAGAAGGTCCGCGACGTGATGGGCCTGACCAACGTCGAGCTGATGGTGCCTTTCGTCCGCACCCTGGGCGAAGCGTCGCAGGTCATCGATCTGCTGGCGAAGTACGGCCTCAAGCGCGGCGAGAATGGCCTGCGCGTCATCATGATGTGCGAGCTGCCTTCCAACGCTCTGCTGGCGGATGAGTTCCTGGAGTTCTTCGATGGCTTCTCCATTGGCTCGAACGACATGACTCAGCTGACCCTTGGTCTGGACCGTGACTCCGGCATCATTGCCCACTTGTTCGATGAGCGTAACCCGGCGGTGAAGAAGCTGCTCGCCAACGCCATCCAGGCGTGCAACAAGGCCGGCAAGTACATCGGCATCTGTGGTCAGGGCCCATCGGATCACCCAGACCTGGCCAAGTGGCTGATGGAACAGGGCATCGAGAGCGTATCCCTCAACCCGGATTCGGTTCTCGACACCTGGTTCTTCCTCGCCGACCGTGAGATCTGACGGTTGAGTCGGTAACGAAAACGGGGCGTCAGCCCCGTTTTTGTTGGCGCTGCTAACCGCCATTCCAGCGATTTCGTTCCGCCTGGCGCGTCCAGCGGCTAATATGCGCGCCTATATGGCTGTACGCTGGATGTCGCCGTAATTTCCAAGCAGAAGGAGCTTCCCATGCAATACGTCACGCCTGATCTGTGCGACGCCTATCCGGATCTCGTGCAAGTCGTTGAACCGCTGTTCAGCAACTTCGGTGGCCGCGATTCCTTTGGTGGTGAGATCGTGACCATCAAATGCTTCGAGGACAATTCCCTGGTCAAGGATCAGGTTGATGTCGACGGTACCGGCAAGGTGCTGGTGGTCGATGGTGGCGGCTCGCTCCGTCGCGCGTTGCTGGGCGACATGCTTGCAGAGAAAGCGGCACGCAACGGCTGGGAAGGTCTGGTCATCTATGGTTGTGTACGGGATGTCGATGTCCTCGCGCAGACAGAGCTTGGCGTTCAGGCCCTGGCCAGTCATCCGATGAAAACCGACAAGCGTGGCATCGGTGATCTCAATGTGCCGGTGACCTTCTGCGGCGTGACATTCCGCCCGGGCGAGTATGTGTATGCCGACAACAACGGCATCATCGTGTCGCCTGAGCCGCTGTCGATGCCGGAGTAAAAGGCCGCTAAAAACCGGCTGCGTCAGTCATTACCCTTGAGCCCGGCGAAGCCGGGCTTTTCATGAGCAACGACGGAACGGATAAATGCGGGAAACCGAAAACGAGCAGTGCGGGTTGATCCATGCCTTCGTTTTAGATGGCAGCGGTGGCGCACGACAGGTCGGTTACAGCGATCTGGCTGAGCTCCAGCTTGCTGCAGACGAGAGCATCTGGTTGCACTGGGATCGTGGTCAGCCGCAGGCGCATGAGTGGCTGCGTAGGCACAGCCGGCTCAGTCCTTTCGCCTGTGACGTTCTGCTCGAGGAAAACACTCGGCCGCGCATGCTGACGCTTCCACATGAAGAGCTGCTTCTATTCTTGCGCGGGGTGAACCTGAATCCCGACGCAGAGCCGGAGGACATGGTTTCCGTACGCGTCTTCGCCGATCGGCAGCGGGTCATCTCCCTTCGACTGAGGCCGCTGCGCTCAACTGAAGTGGTGATTCGGTTGCTGACGGAGGGAAGGGGGCCGAAGTCGGCGTCCGAGCTTCTTCTCTATCTGGCTGAGGCGATGACGGACCGCGTAGACGACCTGGTCATGCAACTGGGTGAGCGGATCGACGCCGAAGAGGAGGCGCTCGAAAGTAACGAACGCTACACGCCGGAGCACGATTCGATGCTCTCCTTGCGCAGGCAGGCGGCTGGGCTGCGTCGCTTCCTGCTACCCCAGCGAGAGCTGTACGGACAGTTGACGCGTCATCGCCTGAGCTGGTTCGCCGAGGATGATACCGAGTACTGGAATGAGCTCAGCAACCGGCTAACCCGCTATTTGGAAGAGCTCGACATGGTTCGGGAGCGGATTAACCTTGTGCTCGAGTCAGAACACCGCCGGCTCAGCGAGCGAATGAACCGTACCATGTACCTGCTTGCTATCATTACCGGCTTTTTCCTGCCGCTGAGCTTCCTGACAGGGCTGCTCGGGATAAACGTCGGGGGGATCCCCGGCGCCGATTTCCCTTATGGATTCGTCGTGGCCTGTGTGCTGATAGGCGGTGTTGCGCTCCTTCAGTGGTGGATCCTGCGTCGGCTGCGTTGGGTTTGAATGTGACTCCTACCCGGTCACAGGCCGTCTAGCCGACATACTTAGCGAGGTGTGCATGCGCGATCCCTTCGAAGAATCCTTGCGTGACTTGCTCAACAAGCCGTCTGTCCATGACGATGATGCTTGCCTGGGTCGCGTTCTCAAGACGGCCAACCGCCAAGTGGGTGCAGGTGATCTTTTCGCGCTTATCGGGCACTGGCTGCAAGCGTTGATGATGGCCGTCAATGGCGGCAAGGGGCATCTCGCTCCCGTCTCTCGTCGAGAAACCTCCAACTGTTCATTCGATAAGGCTGATTGATCATGGAATTCGATCCCTGGACCCAAAGTCTTCTGGCAGCAATGAGTTCGCTGTGGGCTTCTGTCGCAGGCTTCATCCCCCGGCTTTTCGGCGCCCTGGTCGTCGTGTTGCTTGGCTTTGTGGTGGCCAAACTACTCGATACGTTGCTCTCCAAGGTGCTCGCCAAGGTCGGGTTGGATCGGTTGATGGCGGGGACGGGTCTTACCAAGCTGCTCGGTCGAGCCGGAATACGTATTCCAGTCTCGGCCCTGATTGGCAAGGTGGTGTACTGGTTTGTGCTGCTCATTTTCCTGGTTTCGGCGGCTGAGTCCCTGGGGCTGGAGCGTGTGTCGGCGACGCTGGATATGCTTGCCCTCTACGTGCCCAAGGTATTTGGCGCAGCGCTGATTCTGCTGGCCGGGGTGCTTTTGGCGCAGTTGCTCAGCGGCCTGGTTCGTGGCGCGGCAGAAAGCGTCGGGCTGGACTACGCGAACGGTCTGGCGAGAATGGCACAGGGGCTGGTAATCATCATCAGCATCTCTGTCGCGATCGGGCAGCTAGAGGTCAAGACAGAGCTTCTCAACTACGTTATCGCCATCGTGTTGATTACTGTCGGCCTGGCCGTGGCGTTGGCTTTCGGTCTCGGCAGTCGAGAGCTGGTCGCGCAGATTCTGGCCGGCATTTATGTCCGTGAACTGTACGAGGTGGGGCAGCGTGTCAGCCTTGCTGATCTGGAAGGCCAGATCGAAGAGATTGGAACGGTAAAAACGTTGTTGCTGACCGACGATGGAGAACTGGCTTCGGTCGCCAATAAAGTTCTCCTTGAGCAGAGAGTGGGCAGCCGGTAGCCATGTGATTCTGGTAAAGTACGTCGCCTTTTTCCGGTTTCCATCTATGGCGGCCGTGACTTTGATTGCCGGCTCGAAGCGTCTTGACTAAAACCCCCTCGTCCATATCGCGCTACGACCCTCGCCAGCTCACCGACGAAGAGCTGGTGCAGCACGCCCATGTCGAGCTGTTTCATATAACGCGCGCTTATGAAGAGCTGATGCGTCGTTACCAGCGCACTTTGTTTAATGTGTGTGCGCGTTACTTGGGCAACGAACGAGATGCCGATGATGTCTGTCAGGAGGTGATGCTCAAGGTTCTATATGGCTTGAAGAACTTTGAAGGCAAGTCGAAGTTTAAAACATGGCTATACAGCATCACTTATAACGAATGTATTACTCAATATCGCAAGGAGCGCCGAAAGAGACGTTTGCTTGATGCGCTCAGCCTGGATCCGCTTGAAGAGGCTTCAGATGAAAAAGCCCCGAAAATCGAAGAGAAGACGGGGCTCGACCGTTGGCTGGTACATGTGAATCCGATTGACCGAGAGATATTGGTGTTGCGTTTTGTTGCTGAGCTCGAGTTTCAGGAAATAGCCGATATCATGCACATGGGTCTAAGCGCAACGAAGATGCGCTACAAGCGTGCGCTCGATAAGCTCCGCGAAAAATTTTCCGATACAGCTGAAACTTAATTCCGGAAACTTGTCTTATACCTTGCGAACAGCTTGGGCATACAGACAGCCGGTTTCCTTAGATTGTTCTGATTCTAACCACCAGATGGGGATTTACGGATGAAACTTAAAAACACCTTAGGCGTCGTTATCGGTTCGATGGTTGCCGCCACTTCTCTCAGCGCGCTGGCCCAAGGACAGGGTGCCGTAGAGGTGGAAGCGTTCGGTAAGCACTACTTCACCGATAGCTCGCGTGACGTTCAGCGTGACGGCGAGCTCTACGGCGCTGGCGTGAGCTACTTCCTGACCGACGATGTTTCGCTGGGTCTTTCCTATGGCGAATATCATGACCTGACCTCCAAGGATCCGGTCGGTGCTGATGGCAGCCACAAGAACATCAAGGGCAGCCTGACCTCCCTCGATGCCGCTTACCATTTCGGCGCGCCGGGTGTTGGTCTGCGTCCTTACGTCTCCGCTGGTGTCGCTCACCAGAGCATCGGTCAGGCTGACCGTGGTGGTCGCGATCGCAGCACCTTCGCTAACGTTGGTACCGGCCTGAAGTACTACTTCACCGAGAACTTCTTCGCCAAGGCGAGCGTCGACGGCATGTACAACATCGATGCGGACGAAGCCGAGTGGATGGCTGGCGTTGGTGTCGGTCTGAACTTCGGTGGCGGCGCGCGCCAGGTCGCAGCGGTAGAACCGACTCCAGAGCCGGCACCGGCTCCGATCGTCGACACCGAGCCGGAGCCTGCTCCGGAGCTGGTACGTGTGGAGCTCGACGTGAAGTTCGACTTCGACAAGTCGCGCGTTCGTGAAGAAAGCTACAGCGACATCAAGAACCTCGCTGACTTCATGCAGCAGTACCCGCAGACCAGCACTACCGTTGAAGGTCACACCGACTCGGTTGGTACTGACCAGTACAACCAGCGTCTGTCCGAGCGCCGCGCAGAAGCAGTGCGCAACGTTCTGGTCAATGAGTATGGCGTTGAGGGTGGCCGCGTGAACTCCGTAGGTTACGGTGAGTCCCGCCCAGTTGCTGACAACTCCACCGAGGAAGGTCGTCAGATCAACCGTCGCGTTGAGGCTGAAGTAGAAGCTCAGGTTCAGTAATCCGAGCCAGCTACTCATGGAAAAGCCCGGCTAGCCCGGGCTTTTCTTTGTCTGCAAAAAAGCGCTTTCTTGCTGAGCATCATGCCCTCTTGCAGGGCCTGCTCTAGTGGGCGTGCAGAACAGGGCGAATGCTTCGTCGGTGAATGCGCCGGCCGGCATCGGTTGTAGTCAGTATCGATAGCGCGGCAGCATGGGCTCGCTTTGGCGCTCTGCCTGGTCGGAAATCAACGAAAAACCATGCATAAAAAAACCCCGCCGAAGCGGGGTTTTTTCATTGCCTTAACGCGTCATCAGACTTCGACGACCTTGATCTTGGCCTTCTCCGCAGCATCACGGAATTCGGCGATCTGGTCGAAGGACAGGTAGCGATAGATGTCGGCAGCCATGCTGTCGATGTTCTTCGCGTATTCCATGTACTCCGCCACGGTCGGCAGCTTGCCAATGATGGAGGCTACTGCCGCCAGCTCGGCCGATGCGAGGTAGACGTTGGTGGCGTCGCCCAGGCGGTTCGGGAAGTTACGGGTCGAAGTGGAGACTACCGTCGAGCCGGTCTGAACACGGGCCTGGTTACCCATGCAGAGCGAGCAGCCCGGCATTTCCATGCGCGCACCGGCCTTGCCGTAGATACCGTAGTAGCCTTCTTCGGTCAGCTGGTGAGCGTCCATCTTGGTCGGCGGGGCCAGCCACAGACGGGTAGGGATGCCGCCCTTGACCTTGTCCAGCAGCTTGCCGGCAGCACGGAAGTGACCGATGTTGGTCATGCAGGAACCGATAAAGACTTCGTCGATCTTCTCGCCAGCAACGGTGGACAGCAGCCGGGCATCGTCCGGGTCGTTCGGTGCGCAGAGCACTGGCTCTTTCACTTCGGACAGGTCGATTTCGATCACTGCTGCGTATTCGGCGTCCTTGTCTGCTTCCAGCAGCTTCGGATCGGCCAGCCAGGCTTCCATGGCTTGAGCGCGGCGCTCCAGGGTGCGGGCATCGCCATAGCCTTCGCTGATCATCCAGCGCAGCATGGTGATGTTCGACTTCAGGTACTCGGCGATCGAATCTTCCGGCAGCTTGATGGTGCAGCCAGCAGCCGAACGCTCGGCGGACGCGTCGGACAGCTCGAAAGCTTGCTCGACGGTCAGCTGATTGAGACCTTCGATCTCGAGGATGCGGCCGGAGAAGATGTTCTTCTTGCCCTTCTTCTCGACAGTCAGCAGGCCCTGCTGAATGGCGTAGTAGGGGATGGCATGAACCAGGTCACGCAGGGTGATGCCAGGCTGCATCTGACCCTTGAAGCGCACCAGTACGGATTCCGGCATGTCCAACGGCATCACGCCAGTGGCGGCAGCGAAGGCAACCAGGCCCGAACCGGCCGGGAAGGAAATGCCGATCGGGAAGCGGGTGTGCGAGTCACCACCGGTACCAACGGTATCCGGCAGCAGCATGCGGTTCAGCCAGCTGTGGATGATGCCGTCGCCCGGACGCAGGGACACGCCGCTGCGGTTCATGATGAAGTCCGGCAGGGTGTGGTGGGTGTTGACGTCGATCGGCTTCGGATAGGCAGCGGTGTGGCAGAACGACTGCATGACCAGATCGGCGGAGAAGCCCAGGCAAGCCAGGTCCTTCAGTTCGTCGCGGGTCATCGGGCCGGTGGTGTCCTGGGAGCCGACGGTGGTCATCTTCGGTTCGCAGTAGGTGCCCGGACGTACGCCCTTGCCTTCCGGCAGGCCACAGGCGCGACCGACCATCTTCTGCGCCAGGGTGAAGCCCTTGCCGCTGTCTACCGGCGCTTCCGGCTTCTTGAACAGCGTCGACGGTGCCAGACCCAGCTCGGCGCGGGCCTTCTCGGTCAGGCCGCGACCGATGATCAGCGGGATACGGCCGCCGGCGCGAACTTCGTCCAGCAGGACATCGGTTTTCAGTTCGAAGGTGGTGATGACTTCATCGGTGCCGTGCTTGCAAACCTTGCCAGCGTACGGATAGACGTCGATCACGTCGCCCATGGCCAGGTTGCTGCAATCGAACTCGATCGGCAGGGCGCCGGCATCTTCCATGGTGTTGTAGAAGATCGGAGCGATCTTGGTGCCGAAGCAGAAGCCACCGGCGCGCTTGTTCGGTACGTTCGGGATGTCGTCACCGAAGAACCACAGCACGGAGTTGGTGGCCGACTTGCGCGAGGAACCGGTACCGACCACGTCGCCGACGTAAGCAACCGGGAAGCCCTTGGCCTTCAGTTCTTCCATCTGCTTGATCGGGCCGACCGAGCCCGGTACGTCCGGGTTGATGCCGTCGCGGGCCATTTTCAGCATGGCCAGGGCGTGCAGCGGGATGTCAGGGCGCGACCAGGCATCCGGAGCGGGCGACAGGTCGTCGGTGTTGGTTTCGCCGGTGACCTTGAATACGGACAGGGTAACTTTTTCGGCAACTGCCGGGCGGTTGGTGAACCACTCGCCGTCGGCCCAGGACTGCATCACGGCCTTGGCGTGCTCGTTTCCGGCTTTGGCTTTCTCGGCTACGTCATGGAAAGCATCAAACATCAGCAGGGTGTGCTTCAGCTGCTCGGCGGCAACGGCGCCCAGCTCGGCGCTGTCCAGCAGCTCGACCAGGGTGGCGATGTTGTAGCCGCCCTGCATGGTGCCCAGCAGCTCGACTGCACGCTGCTTGCTCAGCAGCGGCGAGGAGGTTTCGCCTTTGGCCAGGGCGGACAGGAAGCCAGCCTTGACATAGGCGGCCTCGTCGACGCCAGCAGGGACGCGGTTGGTGATCAGATCAACGAGGAATTCTTCTTCGCCGGCCGGCGGGTTCTTCAGCAGCTCGACCAGGCCTGCGGTTTGCTCGGCGTTCAGCGGCTGGGGCACGACGCCCTGGGCGGCACGCTCTTCTACGTGTTTGCGATAGGCTTCAAGCACAGTTTTTACCCTCATCATTGGTCCCTTGGGTGTTTCGGGACGCGCATCCGGAAGCTGTTTTCAAAGTTTTACGCCGGGCGGGCGAAGCCGGATGGGCAGGGGGGAAAGGCAATTCTGCGCATCCGGCAGGCAGCCGGTTCAACTGTGCTCGTGACGCTTTGAAAACAGCTTCGTATGGAATGTGGCGCCAAAAACGGCGGGCCGATACTACTGGAAACAGGCCATAAAGTTAAGTCGGGTGCCAGTGGCGTCCCTATTGCGCGGAGTGGTGCGATCGCTCCTGCGTAAGGCTGCAGCCGCGGCTGGCGCGGGCTCCAGGTGATATGAAGGCGTTCTGATCATTTCGATGGATGACCATGCTAGGACAAAAGTCTAAGATGCTCGCCCCGCCACAACCTCTTTCGCTCATGTCTACACAGCGCATCAAAACTCCCTGCATCGGCCTGTGCTCGACGGTTTATGGCGATATCGTCTGCCGCGGGTGCAAGCGCTTTCATCACGAAGTGGTGAACTGGAATGCCTACGACGAAGAGGAAAAGCGCGCGGTATGGCGGCGGCTGGAGATCCTGTTGGCGCAGGTCATGGCTGCCAAGCTCGAGGTATTCGATGCCCCGCTGTTGCGCCAGCAGCTTGAGAGCAGGCGGATTCGCTTCGTCATAGAGCAGTCGCCGTACTGTTGGGCCTACCAGCTGATTGCACGCGGTGCCCGGGTCATCCAGCAGCTGGAGGCGTATGGCGTTGCGCTATTGCCGGAGTTCCGTGACCGGCCGCTTCCGGAATTGCGCGATGCCATCGACCAAGAGTTCTTTTTGCTCTCCGAGGCGCATTACGAGCGATACATCGCACCACGCTTTCTTCTTGAAGGTATGGATCTCAGGGTTTGAAGCGAAGCCCCGTCAGGGGCTTTGCTCGTGGACTCAGTGGCGGACCAGATCTTCGAGATGGTCGATGATGTCGTCGGGCTTGAGCACCAGCACGTCGCTTTCCAGCGTGTCGAGCACCACTTCGGCAGTATTGCCCATCAGGGCGCCCGAGAAACCGGTGCGAGCGACAGTGCCTATGACAGTGACGACTGCCTTGAGCTGGTGGCAAACCCTGGGAATCAGTGCATCCGCCGGGCCTTCCTCGATATGTAGCTGAGCATCCGGGATATCGAACTCTTCCTGGAACTGCTTGCAAGCGTCACGATACCGCGCTTCGATGGTTTCCTTGAGCTGGAACGCCGGGTCGGCAGCCGAGAGCATTGCAGAGGGGTGAGCGCTGATTACGTGCAGCTTGCCATCAGCGAGGCTGGCGATTTCGAAACCATGATTGACGATCGTCGCGTGCAGGGTGCGGTGCTCCAGATCGGAATTGCCGACGTCTACCGCGGCGAGGATGTTACCCCCGGTCCAAGGATTCGCAGTTTTAACCATGAGTACCGGGCAGGGGCAGTAGCGCAGCAGCTTCCAATCTTCCGGAGTGAGCAGAGCCCGCTTCAGCGGGTTGTCCGGCACGTGCTGCTTGACGACCAATCCACAGCCTTCAGCCTGCTGCACCGTGATGATCGTTTGGTGAATGCTGTCGTGCCACGCTTGTTGCGTACTGACCTGGTGTCCGTCGCTCTCGAGCTGTTCGCGCAGTGCGGCCAGATGAGCGCTGTGATCATGCTTTGCATCGCATGTCAGCAGATGCAGACGGGACTGGCTGACGCTCGAGATCAAGCGGGCGCGTTTCAGTGCCAGCTCTTGTGGCTGGTTCGGGTCAATTACCACGAGGATGCAGCGAATGGCTTGCATGATCGGCTCCATTTCCAGATGCGGGTTGGTCAACTATAGACAAGCCTGGGATGTCAGCCGTGATGTACGTCAAGCAAGGCTGGATGCTCCGCGCGGCATTCGTATAATGCCCGCCCGATGCGGAGCGGTGCCATGCGACCGCGCGCTTATTTTGTTCCTGAATATGCAGGGTTCGACATGCTTCCTGATCTGAATGATTTTCTCGGTTGCGCTACACCCGTGGCTTGGGTGGACGCGGCATTGCGGAATCAGGATGTAATGCTGATCGACCATGGCAACTGCGAAAAAAAGGCTGCGGGGGCGGCGTTCCAGTTGATGTTCCGCTACGTAGACAAGCCCGACCTGCAAAACAAGATGTCGCGCCTGGCCCGGGAGGAGCTGCGGCATTTCGAGCAGGTGCTGGCAATCGTTCGTCGACGCGAAATCCCGCTGCGCAACGTCGGCTCGTCTCGCTATGCGGCTGGCCTGCGCGAGCTGGTGCGCAACCACGAGCCGTATCGGCTGACCGATACCCTGGTGATTGGCGCTTTCATCGAAGCGCGTTCCTGCGAGCGTTTCGCCATGCTGGTTCCGCACCTTGACGAGGAGCTCGGCAAGTTCTATCACGGCCTGCTGAAATCGGAGGCGCGGCATTTCCAGGATTACTTGAAGTTGGCCTATCAGTACGGTGAAGCGGCGGATGTGGATGCCACGATCATCCGGGTGCGTGAGCGTGAGCGCGAACTCATCGAAAGCCCGGATGAAGAGTTCCGCTTTCACAGCGGCGTGCCGCTGAGCGCCTAGCCCAGCTCGAACGACGACTGGTGGAAGCCGCTTTCGTCTACCTGGAGTGCCCACCCCTGTCGGTCCCAGTCGCCCAGCACGATGCGTTGGGCCGGTTGGCCGTTTACTAAGAGCTCATGCGTCGCCGGACGATGGGTGTGGCCATGGATCAGTGTCCGCACGCGATGTTCGGCCAGTACGTGCGGGATCAGTTCGGGGGTGACATCGATGATGTCGGTGGCCTTCATGCGGGTCTGGGTGCGGCTTTCATTGCGCAGTTTGCGCGCGAGTTTCCGGCGTGTGGATAGCGGCAAGTGGCGCAGAACCAACAAGCTGAACGGATTGCGCAGCAAGCGCCGCAGACGCATGTAGCTCTCGTCGCGGGTGCATAGACTGTCGCCGTGCATGAGCAGGACGCGCTCACCGCACAGTTCGACCACGCTGGGGTCGCTCAGCAGCGTGCAGCCGGCCGCGCGGCAGAAGCCATCGCCCAGCATGAAGTCACGATTGCCGTGCATGAGATAGATACGCGTGCCGCGCTCGCTCAGCCGGCGCAGGGCTTCCGCGATCGAGTGCTGGAAAGGCGTCATGGCATCGTCGCCGATCCAGACCTCGAAGAAGTCGCCGAGGATGTACAGCGCTTCAGCCTGGCTGGCACGCGTTTCGAGAAAATGCAGAAACGCCCGGGAAATGTCCGGGCGTTCCTCTTCCAGATGCAGATCCGAGATCAGCAGGATCACTCGCCGTTACTCGACGATTTCCGCTTTCTCGATTACCACATCTTCCACTGGAACGTCCTGATGGCCGGACTTCATGGTGGTCGCCACGGCCTTGATCTTCTCGACTACGTCCATGCCTTCGGTCACTTCGCCGAACACCGCATAGCCCCAGCCTTGAACGGTCGGCGCGCTATGGTCGAGGAAGTCGTTGTCCTTCACGTTGATGAAGAACTGTGCGGAAGCGGAGTGCGGCTCCATGGTGCGAGCCATGGCCAGGGTGCCAGTCTTGTTCGACAGGCCGTTGTTGGCCTCGTTCTTGATCGGCGCGCGAGTGGTTTTTTGTTTCATGCCCGGCTCGAAGCCGCCGCCCTGGATCATGAAGTTGCTGATCACACGGTGAAAAATGGTGCCGTCGTAGTGTCCGCTCTTCACGTATTCCTTGAAGTTCGCGGTGGTTTCCGGGGCCTTGTCTTCGAACAGGTTGACGGTGATGACGCCGTAGTTGGTGTGCAGTTTGATCATCGGGGAGAGATTCCGTTTTCGTTGGGCTGGCCAAGTGCAGGGCAGGCCGCTGCAAGGGGTCGTCGATACCGAATGCCGCCAATGGCTGATGGCAGTGCCGCCTGGGCGCATTGCTCTGTCAGGGGGTTGACGGGTCCGCTATGATAAGCGCTTTGATTTGGCCGGCCTACCCTGAGCCGCACTCGCTGATCGTTAAGGACATCATGAGCAAGCCCGAGACTCCCGCCGCTAGCAACTTTCTCCGCCCGATCGTCCAGGCCGACCTGGACTCCGGCAAGCACGCCAAGATCGTCACCCGCTTCCCGCCCGAGCCCAATGGCTACCTGCATATCGGCCACGCTAAATCGATCTGCCTGAATTTCGGCCTGGCGAAGGAGTTTGGTGGTGAGTGCAACCTGCGCTTCGACGACACCAATCCGGCCAAGGAAGATCAGGAGTACATCGACGCGATCAAGAGCGACGTCGAGTGGCTGGGGTTTCAGTGGGCGGGCGAGGAGCGCTATGCCTCCAACTATTTCGATCAGCTGCACGAGTGGGCGATTCACCTGATCAAGGCAGGCAAGGCTTACGTTTGTGATCTGACTCCCGATCAAGCGCGTGAGTACCGCGGCAGCCTGACCGAACCGGGCAAGAACAGCCCGTTCCGCGAGCGCTCCGTCGAAGAAAACCTCGATCTGTTCGCGCGCATGAAAGCCGGCGAATTCCCGGATGGTGCCCGTGCACTGCGGGCGAAGATCGACATGGCTTCGCCCAACATGAACCTGCGCGATCCGATCCTCTATCGCATTCGTCATGCTCACCACCATCAGACCGGTGACAAGTGGTGCATCTATCCGAGCTACGATTTCACTCATGGGCAGTCGGATGCCATCGAAGGCATCACGCATTCGATCTGCACACTGGAGTTCGAGGATCACCGTCCGTTGTACGAGTGGTTCCTGGCCAACCTGCCGGTGCCAGCGCAGCCGCGTCAGTACGAATTCGCGCGCCTCAATCTGAACTACACCATCACAAGCAAGCGCAAGCTCAAGCAGCTGGTCGATGAGAAGCATGTGAGTGGCTGGGACGATCCACGCATGTCGACGCTTTCGGGCTTTCGTCGTCGCGGTTACACCCCGGCGTCGATCCGTAATTTCTGCGACATGATCGGCGTGAATCGCGCGGGGGGCGTCGTCGACATCGGCATGCTGGAGTTCGCCATCCGCGAAGATCTTGATGCCAATGCAGCCCGTGCAATGTGCGTGCTCAAGCCTCTCAAGGTGGTGATTACCAACTACCCGGAAGGCCAGGTCGAAAACCTCGAGCTGCCGCGCCATCCCAAGCAGGATATGGGCGTACGGGTGCTGCCATTCAGCCGGGAAATCTACATCGATGCGGGCGACTTCGAGGAAGTCCCTCCGGCTGGGTTCAAGCGCCTCATCCCGGGCGGTGAAGTCCGCCTGCGCGGCAGTTACGTGATCCGTGCCGATGAAGCCGTGAAGGATGATCAGGGCAATATCGTCGAGCTGCGCTGCTCCTATGACGAGAACACGCTCGGCAAGAATCCGGAAGGGCGCAAGGTCAAGGGTGTGATTCACTGGGTGCCGGCCGCCGAGAGCGTCGAGTGCGAGGTGCGCCTGTACGATCGCCTGTTCCGTTCCGCCAATCCCGAGAAGGACGAGGAGGGCGGCAGCTTCCTCGACAACATCAACCCCGAGTCGCTCATTGTGCTCAAGGGGTGCCGTGCCGAGCCGTCGCTGGCCAGTGCCGAGCCTGAAGAGCGATTCCAGTTCGAGCGCGAAGGGTACTTCTGTGCCGACATCAAGGACAGCAAACCCGGCGCTCCCGTATTCAATCGCACCGTCACGCTGCGTGACTCCTGGGGTCAATGATGGCGCTGGCGATCTACAATACCCTGAGCAAATCCAAGGAAGCGTTCCGTCCACTGGAAGGCAACAAGGTGCGCATGTACGTCTGCGGTATGACGGTCTATGACTTCTGTCACATCGGGCATGCACGGGTGATGGTGGCGTTCGACGTGGTCACCCGCTGGCTGCGCCACCGCGACTACGACGTCACCTACGTGCGCAACATCACCGACATCGACGACAAGATCATCCGCCGTGCCAGCGAGAACGCTGAGCCGTTCCAGGCGCTGGTCGAGCGCATGATCGCTGCCATGCATGAAGATGAAGCGCGCCTCAACGTGCTGCGTCCGGATCTCGAGCCGCGCGCTACCGACCATATCGCCGGCATGCACACGATGATCCAGACGCTGATCGACAAGGGCTTCGCCTATGCACCAGGCAACGGTGACGTCTACTACCGCGTCGGCAAGTTCGTCGGTTACGGCAAGCTGTCGCGGCGCAAGATCGAAGACCTGAAGATTGGCGCGCGCATCGAGGTTGATGAGGCCAAGGAAGATCCTCTGGATTTCGTGCTGTGGAAGGGCGCCAAACCGGGCGAGCCGAGCTGGGATTCGCCGTGGGGCGCTGGGCGTCCCGGTTGGCATATCGAGTGCTCGGTGATGTCCACCTGCTGCCTGGGCGAGACGTTCGACATCCATGGCGGTGGCCCGGATCTGGTGTTCCCGCACCACGAGAACGAGATCGCGCAGAGCGAGGCCGCGACTGGCAAGCAGTACGCCAATGCCTGGATGCACGCCGGTGCGGTGCGTGTCGATGGCGAGAAGATGTCCAAGAGCCTGGGCAACTTCTTCACCATTCGCGAAGTGCTGGAAAAGTACCATCCGGAGGTGGTGCGCTATCTGTTGGTGTCCAGCCACTACCGCAGCCCGATCAACTACTCCGAAGACAGTTTGCGTGAAGCCAAGAGTGCACTGGAGCGTTTCTACAACGGTCTCAAGGGTTTGCCGGAGGCTCAGCCTGCTGGCGGCGATGAGTTTGTTGCGCGCTTCGCTGCGGCGATGGATGACGACTTCAATTCGCCGGAAGCCTGCGCGGTGCTGTTCGAGATGATTCGTGAGGTGAACCGTCTGCGTGAGTCTGATCTGACCGCCGCGGCGGTGCTGGCTGCGCGTCTCAAGGAGCTGGCGGGCGTACTGGGCGTGCTGCAGCTTGAGCCTGAAGCCTTCCTGCAAGCGGGTGCGGCGGGGAAGGTCGATGCAGCTGAGGTCGAAGCGCTGATCGCTGCGCGCCTGGCAGCCAGGGCGGAAAAGAACTGGGGCGAATCCGATCGCATCCGAGATCAGCTCACCGCGATGGGGGTGGTGCTGGAGGATGGCAAAGGCGGGACAACCTGGCGTCTGGCTGAATAATGCGTCTGGCTGAATAATAAGGCGGCGGAAAAACAAAACGGCACCGAAAGGCGCCGTTTTTTGTTTCAGCGTTGACGGTCAGTCGTGCAGGTGTTCCGCTGCATGCAGCGTATTCTCCAGCAGGCAAGCGCGGGTCATCGGGCCTACGCCGCCCGGGACCGGAGTGATCCAGGCAGCGCGTTCGCTGGCTGGCCCGAACTCCACATCACCCAGCAAACGCCCGTCGGCTTGGCGGTTGATGCCCACGTCGATGACGATCGCGCCGGGCTTGATCCACTCGCCCTTGACCAGCCCAGTGATGCCGGTGGCGACCACTACCAGGTCGGCACGCTGTACATGCTCGGCCAGATTGCGGGTGAAGCGGTGAGTCACGGTAGTGGTGCAGCCGGCGAGCAGCAGTTCCAGCGCCATCGGCCGGCCGACGATATTGGAGGCGCCCACGACTACGGCGTCCAGGCCGTGCAGGTCGACCCCTGTGCTTTCCAGCAGCGTCATGATCCCTTTTGGGGTGCAAGGGCGCAGCAGCGGCATGCGTTGGGCCAGGCGGCCAACGTTGTAGGGGTGAAATCCATCCACGTCCTTGTCCGGACGAATGCGCTCGAGCAATTGCGACGCATCGAGGTGCTTGGGTAGCGGCAGCTGCACGAGAATGCCATCGATGGAGGCATCGTCATTGAGCTGATCGATCAGGGCGAGCAGGTCCTCTTGGCGTGTATCGCTCGGCAGGTCATGGGCGACCGAGTTGAAACCCACCTCCTCGCAATCCTTGCGCTTGTGCGCTACATAGACCTGGGAGGCGGGGTCGCTGCCTACCAGGATCACGGCAAGGCCGGGAGCGCGAAGCCCTTGAGCGCGGCGTTCGGCAACACGACCGGAGATCTGTTGGCGAATGTTGGCAGCAATCGTTTTACCGTCGATCAGTTTTGCGGTCATGACGCTTGGTTAACCATTGGAGAGGACTTGGAAAGGGCGCGTATTCTCGCATGTCGTGGCGATGTGGCAAAGGCGAAGCAGCGACCGGCACCTGTAACTCCTTTATCTAACTGAAATTTTTTTAAATTTGCTGTTGACGACTGTTTGGAGCCTCTATAACATTCGCCCCGCTTGTCGAGCACAGCCTGCTGCTGGGTAAGATGGCTTTCGAAGGGGGAAACTTCTTCAATAGCCGGAGCTTCAAGTCTGCGCTCCGAACAGAATGCAGATAAAGCGCCCGTAGCTCAGCTGGATAGAGCATCCGCCTTCTAAGCGGATGGTCGCAGGTTCGAGTCCTGCCGGGTGCGCCATTACGGGCTCTGGCACAAGCAAATGCAATATGGTGGGCGTAGCTCAGTTGGTAGAGCACAGGATTGTGGCTCCTGGTGTCGAGGGTTCGATCCCCTTCGTCCACCCCATATTCCCGAAAACGCCAGGCGCTGCCTGGCGTTTTCGTTTAGGCCCTGCTTGCGGACGTGGTGAAATTGGTAGACACACCAGATTTAGGTTCTGGCGCCGTAAGGTGTGAGAGTTCGAGTCTCTCCGTCCGCACCATCACATGATTTCGAGACTTTGTGAGAAGAATCGAAAATCTTTAAAAGCCCCGTGTATAGGGGCTTTTTTGTGGCTGCTGTTTGATGCTTGAGGCTGCGGATCCTATCCCGCCGAGGCTTACGTGCTCACTACAGAGTCATGCGTAGGGCGGAATCGATTCATTCTCGTCGCCACAGGCGACTCAGTCGATGCCATGCAGAGCGTTGCAGTTCCGGTGGTTCGGGCCAGTGGGTCTTCTTGCTTTCGCATTGCACGATGCCATTGGTGCCGAGCCTCAGGCGCCAG
This sequence comes from Pseudomonas songnenensis, assembly GCF_003696315.1. Taxonomy (GTDB): domain Bacteria; phylum Pseudomonadota; class Gammaproteobacteria; order Pseudomonadales; family Pseudomonadaceae; genus Stutzerimonas; species Stutzerimonas songnenensis. The sequence goes on from NZ_RFFN01000004.1 coordinate 261,779, forward strand.
CGCTGGGCCGATGGAAAATGCCCGTCGGGATTGGTGTGCAACAGCAGCAGGTTGTAGTCGTGCTGTTTCTCGATGGGGTGCGCCTGGACTGAACCTTTGCTGCCATTGCTGGCGGAGTCGTCGTTCTCGGCCTGGACAAACAGCTTGTTGTGGCTCGCCTGAATCATCGAGCAAAGCTGTTCGCAATCCAGTGTGAGCCGCTCCCGGATCTCGTCGTGCTCCAGTGCTGCCTTGTCCAGAGTCAGCTGCACGCGATAGCAGATAATCTGCCGCTCCTCGTTGGTGGCCCATTTGTCGGAGTGTTCCCGAACCAATGGTGGCAGATCGGGCAGCTTGCGGTAGTCGAGCCAGACCCGTTGCTGTGCGAGCACCTTACGGGTGTAGGGCATCAGCAGGCGTATCTTCCAGCGCGGCTTGCCTTTACGCAGTCTGCGGGTGATGGCGGTAATCATGTCGTCGCGCAGCAGATCGCGGACGGCATAGACCATCGCGATCACCAGCAGAAGGGTAAGCGAGAGTTTCTCGCTGGCGTCACGCGCGTTGAACAGGAAGTAGGTGAAGAGCGACATGATCAGCATTGTCGACATCGCCTTGACCAGCTTGTGGGTGCCGGCTCCCAACTCTGTGACCTTTGCGCGCAACAGTACCGGATACTCCAGCAACCGGTGATACAGCGCCATGCGGTTCCATATGCGCGTCGGGGTACCGTGGAAGTCGCTCAGGTACTCACGCTCCTTGCGGTATCTGCGTTCCTGGCGCAGGAACTCCGCCACCGATTGCTTGAGTTCTTCATCGGCGGCTACATAGCCTTCAAGCGTCATGCTTTCCAGCAGGAATTGCTCGGCGTGCCACGAGAAATAGACGTCCATCTGACGGAAGTAGCGCTGCTGGTTGCTCTGCTTCGGGCTGGATTTGCGCAGGCGTTGCGCAAAGTTCTGGCTGAGCCGTAAAGCCCGCGCTACTGGCTCTGCCACAGCGTCGGAGGTGAGCATCTGTTGGCGCAAACGCTCCATCGAAGCCTGGTACTGGAAGAACCAGGAGCCATACATGATTTCATAGTGAGGCGAGAGCAGCACGAAGGATTGGTCAGCCTTGCTGATGCGATCTTTCGATGGCATGCCAAGCAACCCGTAACTGTGCGTCAGCGTGGTAAAGAAAAACTGTTCTTCCGACAGCGTCCAGGCCGACAGGTTGCTCTCGTGCGGGGTGAACAGATACAGCTCGATCTTGTGCCGTCCAGGCTGCTTCAGCGTGCGGGTCAGCTGCAGGCGGAAATCGCCTTTGCGCTTGAGTGAGAACACGGAACCCCCAATGGCAGTAGAACGTGGCCAGCTTACCAAGCTTCGCTAGCAGGTACGCCTGGTTGTCGGGCTTCTGCCTGAGCATGGCTCTGTCGGAAGCCATGCGCCTAGCCCTTTCTGTCCACGCTGTGCGGGGCCCGAGTACAACTGCTCGCCGTATGGGTAAGGTTGCGGGTACACCGAAGCTGGCCGCGCTCTGTGCATTCCCGGCACTGCGCATGCCTGTCACGGCTCACGGCAGCCGATCTATCCAAGGCTCACAACGAAATGATCGGTTGTAGTGTCGGGTTGTATCCAGCCTAGAAGTCATCCTATGATCCAAAGGTAGGATGAATTTAAGGTAAACAGTATGTCTTTGCAGCACACCTCACGCTCTTCGCTTGTAGAGCGGGTAATCGAGCAAATGCGGTCGCAAATCCATGCCGGCGACTGGTCGCCGGGTATGCGAATTCCTACCGAAAGCCAGCTCAGTAACTCCCTGGGTGTTGGCAGAAATACGGTCAGAGAGGCAGTGCGAGCTCTGGTTCATACCGGGGTGCTGGAGGTTCGCCAGGGTGCCGGGACGTTCGTGCTTTCCAGTCGGGACCCGTCTGGGTTGCTCCAGCGCCTGGATCACGCCGCGCTGCATGACCAGCTCGAAGTTAGGCGTGCGCTGGAGGTCGAAGCGGCGCGCCTGGCGGCGTCGCGGCGCACGGAGCAGGACCTGCAGGCGATCCATGACGCTCTCGGAGCACGGGGGACTTGGAGCGATGAGGCCTCACTCGAAGCGTTCGTTGACCGAGATGCAGATTTTCATCTGAGCATCGTTCGCGCCAGCCACAACGCCACGCTGATTGAAATGTATCGGTTCTTCTGGGCCGGCCTGCAAAACACCATTGCCAAGACTGAGGGTGAGCAACAGCTCCCGGAACCCACTTATGCAGCACATGCGGCCGTCTATGAGGCCATAGCCCGAGGTTGCCCCGAGCGGGCCGCCATAGCGGCCAGCGAGCTATTGACTCCGGCGCTCGAAGCGCTGGCCAGCACTCTGGAAACCGATTCTCGTAACACGGACGCAAGGGAGTAGAACCTTCATGGATCATTCGATCACGACGTGGGCAATTCTGCTGGTTGCCGCTTTTCTCGGTGGCGGGCTGAACGCGATTGCCGGTGGTGGCAGTTTCTTCACGTTCCCGGCATTGGTTTTTGCCGGCGTGCCTGCTGTGGCAGCCAATGCTTCAGGGACGCTCGCGCTTCTTCCTGGCTATTTCGCAAGCACCTGGGGCTATCGAGAGGACCTGCGGCCGCCCGCAACGCTGTCGATGGGGACGCTCGTTGCCATTAGTCTGGGCGGGGGTGCGGTAGGCGCGGGGCTGCTGTTGACCACGCCCGATGATGTGTTCCGCGCGATCGTGCCCTGGCTATTGCTCGTCGCGACGCTGCTGTTCGCCTTCGGGCCCTGGTTGCTGCGCAGGTTCAAGCGCGATTCGACCGAGAATGAAGCGAATGCAATGGTGCAGGGTTTCACCCTGGCTGTTGTCAGCGTATATGGCGGCTACTTCAATGGCGGTCTTGGCATCGTGCTGCTCGCTGCGTTCAGCTTGCTCGGCCATCGGGACATGAACTCGATGCAGGGGCTCAAGAATCTGATGTCGTCTGTGCTGACCGCGATCGCGGTGTCGGTATATGCATTCGGCGGTGCCATCCTGTGGCGCGAGGCATTGGTGATGATGCTGGCGGCGACTGTCGGCGGCTATGTCATGGCACGTGTCGGTCGACGGCTTCCTTCGAGCCTCGTTCGCGCCGTTGTGATCGTAACAGCGTCAGTGATGACAGTGCTTTTCTTCCGCAGCTGAGCGGATGATGGTCGTTACGTCGGGCGTTCTCGTTCGTCTTTCGCGAGGGCCACCGACGTACCGGTGCTTTACCCGGGAGGCACAAGTGGCCCTGCACTGAACTGAACCTGAGGCATGCAGGGGCACATGATGTTTGAATAAAGACTTTCGAGACAAACCCGTTTCGCCCTCAAACGAGAGGGCGGGGCACTTACAGATGGCAATTGGTTTTTTAATCAGGGCCAGTTGGGAAGTGTGCGTGTAATGTGCCCGTCACACAGTTGAACGCTAATGCAAGATTTAATGTGGTTTCCCCAAGCTCGTTTCGGTGGTTCAAATTAGCCGTCTTCATTAAAACACCTGAACAGTAGTTGCTATCTAGCCGCTTGCTTTCTTTTTCAGCTGGCAGTTCATCAAGCCTTACCGTCTGTCGGTCAGTTTCCTTCTAAGCTCCGTGGCGCCTGGGTAGCGGGGATTAATTCCAGATCGTCCGTCCTTGCATGCTGACCGCGCCCGGCTTGATTCCAGTCAGGTCCGTTGCGAGCAAGTATTAATCCCTGATCAATTATTCTGAGCTTTCAATAAACTTGTTTTGATTTATTGGCGAGCCTGGACAGTTTTTGTTCCGACGGCTGTTTTACTCGTGACTAGACTGGTGATCGAGATTAACTCGGTGTCAAGAAGGGGCCAGGTATGCGTCATTTATCTAGACTTCTGCTGCTCGCGTTGCTTGTTTTGCCAAGTGTTCTTTTGGCACAGACGAAATCAAGTAGCGATGTAAGCTATCGTCCGGATGTCACCGTTACCTTACGTACCGACATTGCCGACGGCAAACTGGTTTATGTCAGTGAGTCAGGATTGACACGGGGTCAGGTAAATCCCGATTTGCGGGTTCCTGAAGGCGCTGTTGTACAGATCAACCTGATCAATGGTGACGGAGCCGTACACGACATCGCGGTTCCTGAGTTCGAAGCAACCTCCAGCGAGATTTCGGGCAAGGGTGCAGCGACCTCGATCGTCTTTCGCGCAACGAGAAATGGAACCTTCGAGTACTACTGCACGCTACCGGGCCATAAGGCGGCCGGGATGGTCGGCAAGCTGGTCGTGGGCGATGGCCCGGAGGCCGTTGTCGAGCAGGGCAAGGATCTTTCCAAGGACCCGACACAGGTAGGCGAGCCGGTCGGCAGTCGCGAGCCGAAGAGCATCACCCTCGATCTGCGGACCACCGAGGAGGAGGGGCGGCTGAGTGATGGCAGCACCTACAAGTTCTGGACCTTCGACGGCACGGTGCCCGGGCCGATGGTGCGCATTCGCGAGGGCGACACCGTCACGTTGAATCTCAGCAACGAGCCTGACAGTGCGCATATTCATTCCATCGATCTGCATGCGGTGACCGGACCCGGCGGCGGCGCCGCGGTCACTCAGGTTGCGCCTGGGCAGACCCGTTCGTTCACCTTCAAGGCGTTACAGCCAGGCCTCTACGTCTATCACTGCGCCACACCGATGGTTGCGCAGCACATCAGCAACGGCATGTATGGGTTGATTCTGGTCGAGCCCGAGGGCGGGCTACCGAAAGTCGACCACGAGTTCTATGTGATGCAGGGCGAGCTGTACACGGCAAACCCGAGAGGAGCCCGCGGGCTGCATGAGTTCTCGCTGGACATGCTACTGCGCGAGACGCCGCAACATCTGATGTTCAATGGTTCGAAGGACGCTCTCACCAGTATCCATAAGATGGAAGTCAACACCGGTGACAGCGTGCGCATCTTCTTTGGTGTCGGCGGCCCGAACCTGATTTCCAGCTTCCATGTGATTGGTGAAATCTTCGACAAGGTCTTCGATCAGGGGTCGCTCACCAGCCCGCCACTGACGGATGTGCAGACGACCCTCGTGCCGGCCGGCGGCGCCACCATGGTCGAGTTCGTCGCGGACTACCCAGGCAAGTACATCCTGGTGGACCACGCCTTGTCGCGCGCAGAGAAAGGCCTGATGGGTGTGTTGACGGTGAAGGGCGATGCGGACGCTTCGATCTTTTCCAGCCCCGAACCGATTGACCCGCATTCCGGGCACTGAGAGCGGTTTCCCATACTGCAGCTGATGCTGCAAAGGAGAAGGCATGCAGGCTCGAAAGTTATATGGCCCATTGAAGATTCTGAGTGTTGTCGTACTCGCGCTGATGTTTGGCGCAATGCTCTACGCGTTCACGATGACGCTCATTCACTGGACAGGCATCAATGTCTGAGGGCACGCCATGAACAACCGCCAAGCGAGGCTCTTCGCGATTGCCGCAACCGGTGTGGCCACGCTCGTGTTCATCGGGCTGACAGTGGACAGTCACCGGCAGTTTCCAAAACTGACCAATGCCGAGAACATCACCGCGGAGGTCAAACACGGGATGGATGTCTGGCATAAGTACAACTGCATCAACTGCCACACGCTGTTCGGTGAGGGGGCCTACTACGCGCCTGATCTGACCAAGATCACCCAGCACCGCGGTGAGCCTTATCTCAAGGCTTATATGCGCGATCCATCGAAGTTCTATGACGAGAAGATCCATCGTCGCCTGATGCCCAAGCAGGATCTGGCCGAAGATGAAATCAGCGATCTGATCGCTTTTCTCGACTGGGTGAGCAAAGTCGATAACCAGGGCTGGCCACCTCGACCGATCCTGGTCACCGGTAGCTTCGTTCCGGGTGCCGACACTGGTGGTGGGCAGCGTGACGACCTGCCGGCGGGCGCGCGCCCGGTGGATGCTGACGATGACGAGCGTGCGTTGGGCGAGCAGGTGTTTCGCTCTGCCGTGCCTGCGTGCAACGCCTGCCACTCCATCGCGCCCGGGGCCAACATGGCAGGACCGACGCTGGCAGGGCTTGCCACCCGTGCGGCGGAGATCGTGGCATCTCCCGACTACCAGGGCCAGGCCAGCGATGCTCGCGGCTATATTCGCGAGTCCATCGTGGACCCTAGTGCGCACATCATTCCCGGCGCTATGTACTCAGCCGACGGCACGTCATTCATGCCAACGGGTTATGACAAGAGCCTGACGGACGAGCAGATCGATCAGCTGACGGCCTATCTCGAAACACTCAAGTGACACGCGTACGGCCAAGCCTAATTCGGCCCGACCCACGTTCGCTTTAAGGGGAAACTACGATGCGCTATCAGTCCCAATCGGTCGCCTACTGGTACTTCGCCGTCGCGATGGTGCTGTTCGGCCTGCAGCTGGTGTTCGGCCTGCTGTCGGCGACCAAATACATCGGGCCGGACCCGCTGCTGTACATCCTGCCGTTCGACGTGACCAAGGTGATCCACACCAACCTGCTGATCGTATGGGTGCTGACCGGCTTCATGGGCGCGACCTACTGGATGATTCCCGAGGAGTCCCGCGCTGAGCTGCACAGTACCAAGCTCGCCTATGTGCAGTTGGTGCTTTGGACGCTGATGGGTGTTACGGCCATCATCGGCTACCTGTTCCGCTATGGCACCGGCAACAAGCTGCTCGAACAGCCGCTGCCGCACAAGATCGTCATCGTCATCTGCATGCTGATTTTCCTCTACAACATCGGCATGACGATCCGAAAATCGGGGCGCTTCACCACGACCGAGGCGGTGCTGATGATCGGCTTCGTCAGTGCTGCGCTTCTGTATCTGCCGGCATTGCTGCACTACGAGAACTACACGGTTTCGATCTTCTACCGCTGGTGGACGATTCACCTCTGGGTGGAAGGCGTATGGATGATGATCATGGGCGGCTTCCTGGCCTACCTGCTGATCCGCTTGTCCGGTGCGGATCGGGAAGTCATGGAGAAGTGGCTGTATGTGATTGTCGGCCTGGTGTTTATTGCCGGCATCCTCGGCACCGCACACCACTATTACTGGGTCGGCGTACCGACCTACTGGCTGCCGATCGGTGGATTCTTCAGCGCGCTGGAGCCGCTCGCACTCGTCGGCATGGCCGCCTATGCCTACGGCGCCATGCGTCGCTCGGGGCTGGCGCACCCGAATACACTGGCGCTGCACTGGACGATCGGCAGCGCGCTGTTCTCCCTGTTCGGCGCCGGCCTGCTGGGCCTTGCGCACACCTGGCCGAGCGTCAACAAATGGACCCACGGCACCTTGATCACCGCCATGCACGGCCATGCGGCGTTCTATGGGGCCTACGCGATGATTGTCATGGCGATGATCACTTATGCCTTGCCATCGCTGACTGCCGGGCGTCGGGAACAGGGCACTGCGCTAGGCTACTGGGCGTTCTGGCTGCAGATCACCGGCATGTTCGGCATGACGCTGTCGTTCGCCACGGCAGGTATCGCACAGGTCTATCTGGAGCGGATCATGGGCATGGGCTATCTGGATGCACAGCTCAAGATCCAGATCCATTTCGTGATGCTCATCGCCACCGCCTCGCTGTTCACCGTGGGCGTTGCACTGTTTATCTACGACTTCTTCCGCTACACGCCACGCTTCGTCCTGAACGATACGGAGCCTGTGCTGACAGAGACGGAGGTGCGCCCGACGTGACGGTGCCCGAATACCCGCCATCGGCGCAGGCAAGCGAGGAGGCGCCGTTCTACGTTGCGAGCGGTAATGAGGTCGCGATGTTCGAGCGCTGCCATGCGCGCGGCCTGGCGGTCATGCTCAAAGGGCCGACCGGCTGCGGTAAGACCCGCTTCGTCGAGCATATGGCCTGGAAGCTGGGGCGACCGCTGATCACGGTGGCCTGCCACGATGATCTGTCTGCCAGCGATCTGATCGGGCGCTTCCTCATTCGCCATGACGGCACCGTCTGGCAGGACGGTCCTCTGACCCGGGCTGTACGTGAGGGAGCCATCTGCTATCTGGATGAAGTTGTCGAAGCGCGGCAGGACACGGTGGTCGTTCTGCACGCTTTGACCGATCACCGGCGCCTGTTACCGATCGACAAGACCGGTGAGTTGCTGATGGCATCACCAGGCTTTCAGTTGGTGATCTCCTACAACCCGGGCTACCAGCGCATGCTCAAGGACCTCAAGCCAAGCACGCGTCAGCGTTTCGTGGCCATGGATCTGGATTTCCCGGGCGAAGAGGAGGAGGCGAGGATCGTCCAGCGCGAAAGTGGTGTCGATGCACCGACCGCGCGCGCCCTGGTCACGCTGGCGCGCAGGCTGCGAGCGCTGCGTGACCGCGGCTTGGCCGAGGTGCCCAGCACCCGCCTGCTGATCGCCGCAGGCGCACTTTGCGCCGATGGCATAGCAGTTCGGGAAGCTTGCCTGGCGGCAATCGTCTCGCCCCTTTCGGACGACGAAGCGCTGGTCGGGGCGATGCGCGATCTGGTCGACGGAACCTTCATCTAGACCATGGCCGAAGCCGAAGAAGTTCTTACCGACGCTGCGCGGCATGCGACGGTCTTCGCCCAACGCCTTTGGCGCCGCTACAGCCCAGCGCCGGACGCACCGGCAAGTCTGCCCCTTAGCGACGTGGCTGAGCGCCTGGAGTTGCTACTGGCGGCAGTGTTCGGCAACAGCTATCGGCTGCGTATCGCCCAGCCGCCGGCACGACCGACCTTGCTGGCCGACTGGTTCGGCCGAAGTCCCAGGCCGCAGCGACTCGCGGCAGTGCCGGCAACCGATGGCGCGAGTATCTGGCTGCCGCGCACGCTGGATGTCCCTGATCGCGCACTTGCGTCCACTCTCTACAAAGTGATGGCCTTGCAGCAGGCCATGCGTATTCGCCGGGGCTGTGCACTGCCCCAGTGGCGCAGTCTGCCGCCACTGGCTGGGGCGCTGTACCACTTGCTGGAAGCCCATGCGGCCGAGCGCGAGTTGCTGGAGGAAATGCCAGGGCTTGCCGACTCGGCGCAGGTATTGCGGGCCTGCGCACTCGCGCGTCGTCCACCGCTGAGTGCATTCGGTTCGGCACGGCGGCCTTTGGAGGCTCGCGTGCGTGCGCTGTTGGTGGGCGAAGCGGATGGTTTTCCGCAATCGCCTACGCCAGAAACCTCGTGCAAGTGGGCGACTCGATTGGTGGCCGAATGGGCGTTGGAACCTGCTTCTGGAGGACGCGTCGGCCAGGAGCCGCTGTTCGCGGACTGGTGGACCGGAACGTTGCTGGCTCCTGCGATGCGCCAGCAGCATACGGTCGCTGCCCAGGCTTCACTCGACCCCACTCAGCCGGCGCCGCAGAGCGTGCGGCTCGAACGGCGACCCGATATTCGTCAGGCCCGCCCCGATGAGGACGAATCGGAGGAAAGCGGGCCACTGATGATCCAGCTGGACGAGCCCCATCCCCATGCGGAAGACCCGATGGGCTTGCAGCGGCCCATCGATCGGGACGATGCGGATGCCGAGCTGTTCGGTGAAATGCTCGCCGATCTTCCTCAGGCGCGCCTGGTGGCTTCGCCGGGGCGACCCAAGGAGGTGCTGCTGGCTGATGATCCTCCGGATGCTTCGGCTACCGTGCTTGCGCCCGGCATTTCGGCTGCGCAGCGAGGGATTGCCTATCCGGAATGGGACTACCGCACGCAGCATTACCGCGAGCAGAACGCCCTCGTTCAGGTACGCGCGGCTTCGCCGGGTAATCCAGCCTGGGTAGCGGAAACGCTCGAGTCCCATCGAGGATTGCTCGAGGGGATTCGTCGCCGTTTCGAATTGCTGCGCACCCATCGGGCCTGGTTGCGCGGTCAGGTCGATGGAGACGAGCTGGATCTGGATGCCTATGTCGATGCACTGGCGAATCTGCGGGCGGGTAGCGGGCTGACCGACCGTCTGTACCGCAGGCAACGTTGTGCGGAGCGGAACCTGGCCATCCTGCTGCTCATCGATGTCAGCGGGTCGACGGACAGCTGGATTTCCCAGGGACGACGCGTGATAGATGTCGAGCGCGAAGCCCTGTTGCTGGTGAGCATCGCGCTGCAGAGCCTGGCTGCGCCCTACGCGATCCAGGCATTTTCAGGGCAGGGCAGGGAAGCGGTGGCGGTCCGCGATATCAAGACCTTCGAGGAGGCTTATGGCCAGGAGGTGGCGCTACGCATCGCCTCCCTGGAGCCGGAGCATTACACCCGCTGCGGTGCGGCTATCCGTCATGCGAGTGCCAACCTCATGCGCCAACCGGCGACCCGTCGGCTGCTGCTGGTGTTGTCCGATGGCAAGCCCAGCGACAACGATGACTATGAAGGCCGATACGGCGTCGAGGACACTCGCCAGGCGGTTCTGGAAGCTGCGCTGCAAGGCATATCGCCGTTCTGTCTGACCATCGACCGGCAGGCTAGCGCCTACCTGCCGCGGATATTCGGCGCGACCCGCTATGCGCTGTTGCCGCGTCCGGATCTACTGCCTACGGTGCTGCTCGATTGGATGAAGCGGTTGGTGCAGGGTTAGTTATCGGCTGCACGTCCGTGGTTTTCGACCAGGCTGTCGCAAGCAATGATTCTCCGCGCGCGGTTCGGCTTTTGCTCGGCGTGACAGGCAGGGTGACTTATGTCAACCGAGCCACTAGAATGCTTGCCCATTCTGGGGCCGGAACGCCCGGCTTATGTCTGTGCAACGAGGAAAATCCATGCAAGTTTCTGTTGAAAGCACCTCCGCTCTTGAGCGCCGCATGACCATCGGCGTGCCGGTCGAGCGCATCGAGACCGAAGTCAACAAGCGTCTGCAACAGACCGCCAGCCGTGCCAAGATCCCTGGTTTCCGTCCCGGCAAAGTGCCGATGAGCGTTATCCGCCAGCGCTATGAAGAAGCTGCTCGCCAGGAAGCGCTGGGCGACCTGATCCAGTCGACTTTCTACGAAGCCGTTGTCGCCGAGAAGCTGAATCCGGCCGGTGCGCCGTCCGTCGAGCCGAAAGTGTTCGAAAAGGGCAAGGACCTCGAGTATGTCGCGACTTTCGAAGTGTTCCCTGAGTTTGAAGTAGCTGGTTTCGAGGCTATCGAGATCGAGCGCCTGCAGGCTGAAGTGGCCGAAAGCGATGTCGATAACATGCTGGAAATCCTGCGCAAGCAGAACACCCGTTTCGAGAACGTCGAGCGTGCCGCTGAGAATGGCGATCAGCTGACCATCGACTTCGTTGGCAAGATTGACGGCGAAGCCTTCGCCGGCGGCTCCGCCAAGGGTACTCAGCTGGTGCTGGGCTCGGGTCGCATGATCCCTGGCTTTGAAGACGCGCTGGTTGGCGCCAAGGCTGGTGAAGAGCGTGTGATCAATCCGATTTTCCCGGAGGATTACCAGAATCTCGATCTGGCCGGCAAAACCGCCGAGTTCACCGTCACCGTGAACGCCGTGGCCGCTCCGCAGCTGCCTGAGCTCAATGACGAGTTCTTCGCCCAGTTCGGCGTGCAGGAAGGCGGCGTTGAAGGCTTCCGCGCTGAAGTGAAGAAAAACATGGAGCGCGAACTGCGCCAGGCCATCAAGACCAAGGTGAAGAACCAGGTTATGGAAGGGCTGGTAGCTGGCAATCCGATCGAGGTGCCCAAGGCACTGATCGACAATGAAGTGAACCGTCTGCGCGTCCAGGCTGTTCAGCAGTTCGGCGGCAATATCAAGCCTGATCAGTTGCCCGCTGAACTCTTCCAGGAGCAGGCCAAGCGCCGCGTCGTACTTGGCCTGATCGTTGCTGAAGTGGTCAAGCAGAAAGAACTGAAGCCTGATGAGGCTCGTGTTCGCGAGCTGATCGAGGAAATGGCGTCGGCTTATCAGGAGCCCGAGCAGGTGGTTGCCTGGTACTACAAGAACGCCGAACAGTTGAACGAAGTCCGTTCGGTTGTGCTCGAAGAACAAGTTGTAGATACTGTTCTGCAGCAGGCCAAGGTGACTGACAAGTCGGTCTCCTACGAAGAAGCTGTCAAGCCTGCGGAAGCCCCGCAAGCTGCCTGAGTTCTTCACACATTCGAGTGCACAAACATAAGCCAGCCTCGTGCTGGCTTATGTCTTTTACGGCATGACATAGGGAGTATCGTTGGAACATGTCCCGCAATCCTTTTATGCAAGTTCCGGACATTCAGGCTGCCGGCGGCCTGGTCCCGATGGTGATCGAGCAATCCGCACGCGGTGAGCGCGCCTATGACATCTATTCGCGCCTCCTGAAAGAGCGGGTGATCTTCATGGTCGGCCAGGTCGAAGACTACATGGCCAACCTGATCGTCGCGCAGATGCTGTTCCTCGAGGCTGAAAACCCCGAGAAGGACATTCACCTCTACATTAATTCACCGGGTGGCTCGGTGACTGCCGGGATGTCGATCTATGACACCATGCAGTTCATCAAGCCGGACGTGTCGACCATCTGTATCGGCCAGGCGTGCTCCATGGGTGCCCTGCTGCTGACAGGCGGTACTGCTGGTAAGCGTTACTGCCTGCCGCATTCGCGCATGATGATCCACCAGCCATTGGGTGGCTTCCAGGGCCAGGCTTCGGATATCGAGATTCACGCACGTGAAATCCTGACCATCCGTGAGCGCCTGAACAAGGTTCTGGCTCACCATACCGGCCAGCCTATGGATGTGATTGCCCGCGACACCGACCGCGACAACTTCATGAGCGGTGAGGACGCCGTCAAGTACGGCTTGATCGACCAGGTTCTGACCCAGCGTCAGCTCGCCGTCTGATCCCTGCAGCCTGCGATATGTGGCTGTGCCGTGGGCTTGAAAAAGCCCACGATTGCCTTCATCTTGTGTTTCAAGCCTTCCCGATTGGATCGATCGAATGACTGACACCCGCAACGGCGAGGACTCCGGCAAACTGCTCTATTGCTCTTTTTGCGGCAAAAGCCAGCATGAAGTACGCAAGTTGATCGCCGGGCCCTCCGTTTTCATCTGCGACGAGTGCGTCGACCTGTGCAATGACATCATCCGTGAGGAGGTGCAGGAAGCACAGGCCGAGAGCAACGCGCACAAACTGCCTGCGCCCAAGGAGATCAGCGGCATTCTCGACCAGTACGTCATTGGTCAGGAACGTGCGAAGAAAATCCTGGCAGTGGCCGTTTACAACCACTACAAACGCCTGAACCAGCGCGACAAGAAAGAAGAAGTCGAGCTGGGCAAGAGCAACATTCTGCTGATCGGCCCGACCGGCTCCGGCAAGACGCTGCTGGCTGAAACCCTGGCGCGTCTGCTCAACGTTCCATTCACCATCGCCGATGCGACCACGCTCACCGAAGCGGGCTACGTTGGCGAGGACGTCGAGAACATCATCCAAAAGCTGCTGCAGAAGTGTGATTACGATGTAGAAAAGGCGCAGATGGGCATCGTCTACATCGACGAAATCGATAAGATTTCCCGCAAGTCCGATAACCCGTCGATCACTCGTGACGTTTCCGGAGAAGGTGTGCAGCAGGCGCTGCTCAAACTGATCGAGGGCACCGTCGCCTCTGTCCCGCCGCAGGGCGGCCGCAAGCATCCGCAGCAGGAATTTCTGCAGGTAGATACACGCAACATCCTGTTTATCTGTGGTGGTGCGTTTGCCGGGTTGGAGAAAGTCATCCGGGGGCGCTCGACTCAGGGTGGCATCGGCTTCAATGCCGAGGTCCGGAGCAAAGACCCGGGTAAGAAGATCGGTGAAGCGTTGCGCGCCGTGGAGCCAGACGATCTCGTCAAGTTTGGTTTGATTCCGGAGTTCGTCGGTCGTCTTCCAGTAATCGCCACGCTCGACGAGCTCGATGAAGCGGCGCTGATTCAGATTCTCACCGAGCCGAAGAATGCGCTGACCAAGCAGTACGCCAAGCTGTTCGAGTTGGAAGGTGTGGATCTCGAGTTCCGCCCGGATGCGTTGAAGGCGATTGCCAGCCGAGCGCTGGAACGCAAGACCGGTGCGCGCGGTTTGCGCTCGATTCTCGAGGGTGTGCTGCTCGATACCATGTATGAGATTCCTTCGCAGAAGGATGTCAGCAAGGTGGTCATCGATGAGAGCGTGATCGAGGGTACCTCCCAGCCTTTGCTGATATATGAGAACACCGAACCGCCAGCCAAGGCTGCGCCTGAGGCGTGATCGAACAAAGGGGCCTACGGGCCCCTTTGCATTTTGCTTCGCCGCCTTGTTTTTTATGGAGCGCGCCCTCATCTTTGCTGCAAGGGTATAGCCCATCCGTTTACCGCCGAATGGCCGTCGTAGAGCTGAATTATGAAGACAACCATCGAATTGCCCCTTTTGCCGCTGCGCGATGTGGTGGTTTACCCGCACATGGTGATCCCGCTTTTCGTTGGCCGTGAAAAATCCATCGAAGCGCTCGAGTCAGCCATGGCCGGCGACAAGCAGATTCTCCTGCTGGCGCAGAAAAACCCCGCTGATGACGATCCAGGCGAAGACGCGTTGTATCGTGTCGGCACTGTGGCAACCGTGCTGCAGCTTCTCAAGTTGCCCGACGGTACGGTCAAGGTACTGGTCGAGGGCGAGCAGCGCGGCGTGATCGAACGCTTCGTCGAAGTTGACGACCACTGCAGGGCCGAGGTTTCGCTGATCGAAGAAGCGGAAGTCGACGCGCGTGAATCCGAAGTCTTCACCCGTAGTCTGCTGAGCCAGTTCGAGCAGTACGTGCAACTCGGCAAGAAGGTCCCCGCCGAGGTCCTGTCCTCGCTGAGCAGCATCGATGAGCCTGCACGTCTGGTCGACACCATGGCTGCGCACATGGCGCTGAAGATCGAGCAGAAACAGCAGATTCTCGAAATCACCGATTTGGCAGCGCGCGTCGAGCACGTCCTGGCGCTGCTGGACGCAGAGATCGACCTGCTGCAGGTGGAGAAGCGCATTCGCGGCCGCGTGAAGAAGCAGATGGAGCGCAGCCAGCGCGAGTACTACCTGAATGAGCAGATGAAGGCCATTCAGAAAGAGCTCGGCGATATTGATGAAGGTCACAATGAGGTCGATGAGCTGAAAAAGCGCATCGAGAACGCCGGGCTCAGCAAGGATGCCTATGCCAAAGCACAGGCGGAGCTGAACAAGCTGAAGCAGATGTCTCCGATGTCGGCTGAGGCCACGGTTGTCCGCACCTATATCGACTGGCTGGTGAACGTACCGTGGAAGGCTGCCAGCAAGGTACGCCTGGATCTGGCCAAGGCCGAAGAGGTGCTCGACGCCGATCACTACGGCCTGGAAGAGGTCAAGGACCGTATTCTCGAGTATCTCGCCGTTCAGAAGCGTGTGAAGAAGCTCAAGGGGCCGGTGCTCTGCCTGGTCGGGCCGCCCGGTGTCGGCAAGACTTCTCTGGCCGAGTCCATTGCACGCTCGACCAACCGCAAGTTCGTCCGTATGGCGCTCGGTGGTGTGCGCGACGAGGCGGAGATTCGTGGTCACCGTCGCACCTACATCGGCTCCATGCCTGGTCGTTTGATTCAGAAAATGACCAAGGTAGGGGTTCGCAATCCGCTCTTCCTGCTCGACGAGATCGACAAGATGGGCAGCGACATGCGGGGCGATCCGGCTTCGGCGCTGCTCGAGGTGCTCGACCCGGAGCAGAACCACAACTTCAACGATCACTACCTTGAAGTCGACTATGACCTCTCGGATGTGATGTTCCTCTGCACTGCCAACTCGATGAACATCCCCGCGCCGTTGCTCGATCGCATGGAAGTCATTCGGTTGCCGGGTTACACCGAAGACGAGAAGATCAATATCGCCACCCGTTACCTGGCGCCAAAGCAGATCGAGGCCAATGGCCTGAAGAAAACCGAGCTGGAGTTCCAGGAAGCGGCGATTCGCGACATCATCCGCTACTACACTCGCGAAGCGGGCGTGCGCAGCCTGGAGCGTCAGCTGGCCAAGGTATGCCGAAAGGTCGTCAAGGAACACGCGGCAGAGAAGCGTTTCCACGTCGTCGTGGACGCTGATTCGCTGGAGCACTTCCTTGGTGTACGCAAGTTCCGCTACGGGCTTGCTGAGCAACAGGATCAGGTCGGTCAGGTGACTGGCCTGGCCTGGACCCAGGTTGGTGGGGAATTGCTCACCATCGAGGCTGCTGTCGTGCCCGGCAAGGGGCGATTGACCAAGACCGGCTCACTTGGTGAGGTTATGGGTGAATCCATTACAGCGGCGCTCACTGTGGTTCGCAGTCGAGCTACCAGCCTTGGCATAGCCGCAGACTTCCACGAGAAGCAGGACATACATATTCACGTGCCTGAAGGTGCGACGCCTAAAGACGGCCCGAGCGCCGGCATCGGCATGTGTACTGCTTTGGTTTCCGCCCTGACTCAAATTCCGGTGCGCGCCGATGTCGCAATGACGGGTGAAATCACGCTGCGCGGCCAAGTGCTTGCAATTGGTGGACTGAAGGAAAAGCTCCTTGCTGCTCATCGTGGCGGAATCAAGACTGTGATCATTCCGGAAGAAAATCAGCGTGATCTGAAAGAGATTCCTGAAAATATTAAGCAGGACCTGCAGATTAAACCGGTGAAGTGGATTGACGAGGTCCTGCAAATTGCGCTGCAATACGCGCCGGAGCCCTTGCCCGATGCGGCTCCCGAGATTGTTGCAAAGGACGACAAGCGCGAGCCTGATTCCAAGGAGCGAATCAGCACGCATTAGTCTGGACGGCCACGTTGACACACTTCAGGTGCCCTTGTTTAATCGGCCTCTTGTGTCATAGCCATCTAGCACCGCTTTGCTTACACCCGAAAATTAAAGATACGACTCAACAGAAATAAGGGGACTTAGAGTGAACAAGTCGGAACTGATCGATGCTATCGCTGCATCTGCTGATATCCCAAAAGCTGTTGCTGGCCGCGCGCTGGATGCAGTGATCGAATCCGTCACCGGTGCCCTGAAGGCTGGTGACTCCGT
The DNA here is from genome assembly GCF_003696315.1 of Pseudomonas songnenensis. Lineage (GTDB taxonomy): Bacteria > Pseudomonadota > Gammaproteobacteria > Pseudomonadales > Pseudomonadaceae > Stutzerimonas > Stutzerimonas songnenensis. Next base: position 278,628 of record NZ_RFFN01000004.1, read on the forward strand.
TGTACTGGTTGGTTTCGGTACTTTCGCTGTCAAGGAGCGCGCTGCGCGCACCGGTCGCAACCCGCAGACTGGCAAGCCGATCAACATCGCTGCCGCCAAGATCCCGGGCTTCAAAGCTGGCAAGGCTCTGAAAGACGCTGTTAACTAAGCGTGTTTCACTGCAGCCAGTCAGCAGTTAGCTGCGCTGGCTCGGAGCGGTTGTAGAGCAGGCCTGGCCTGCTGCATTCAGGCTTGGGGGAATAAGCCCAACCGCTCCAAAAGCTCCGAGAAGGCGCATCCCTGGATGCGCCTTTCTTTTATCCGGTTCCAACCCGCGTTGCGCAGCCCACCGCGCCGCAGACTCCTGGGGGTCGCATGCTTCAGAACATCAGGGACAATTCACAAGGCTGGATAGCCAAAACCATTATCGGCATCATCGTGGTGCTGCTGGCCTTGACCGGCTTCGAGGCCATCTTCAACGCTTCCAGCAACAGCCAGAATGCCGCTGAGGTCAACGGTGAGGAGATCTCCCGCTACGATCTGGATCAGGCGATGAACATGCAACGCCGCCAGCTGGCGCAACAGTTGGGGCAGGATTTCGATGCCTCGTTGATCGATGATCGTTTGCTGCGCGACGCTGCGCTCGGTTCGCTGATCGATCGCATGCTGCTTTTGCAGGGTGCCAAGAGTGCGAACTTCGCTTTCTCCCGCGAAGCGCTTGATCAATTGATCCTGCAAACTCCCGAGTTCCAGGTGGAAGGCGCGTTCAGTTCTGCGCGTTTCGATCAAGTCATTCAACAGATGGGCTACTCCCGCCTGCAGTTCCGCCAGCTGCTTGAGCAGGAGATGCTGATTGGCCAGCTGCGTGCAGGGATTTCCGGAACCGGCTTCGTCACCGATCAGCAGGTCGAAAATTTTGCACGTCTGGAAATGCAGACCCGTGATTTCGCAATGCTTACCGTGCCTGCCCAGCACGAGACGATTGATGTAAGCGATGAGCAGATCCAGAAATACTACGATGACAACGCTGACCGTTTTCGCACTCCTGAGCAGGTGATCGTCGAGTATGTCGAACTGAAGAAGGAGTCATTCTTCGATCAGGTCGAAGCATCCGACGAGGAATTGCAGGAGCTGTATCAGAAGCAGATTGCCAACTTGGGCGAGCAGCGCCGCGCCGCGCATATTCTCATCGAAACCGGCGGTGAGCTTAGCGATGCTGAGGCCAAGGCCAAGATCGACGAAATAGCTGAACGCGTGAAGGGCGGTGAAGACTTTGCCGTGGTCGCCAAGGAAGCCTCGCAGGATCCAGGCTCTGCCAACGAGGGCGGCGACCTGGGTTTCGCTGGCCCCGGCGTTTATGACCCTGCGTTCGAAGATGCACTTTATGCGTTGAACGAAGGCGAGGTGTCTGCGCCCGTGCAGTCCGAATTTGGCTGGCACATCATCAAGCTGCTGGGCGTTCAGTCACCTGAGGTGCCGTCTTTCGAAAGCATGAAGCCTGAGCTGGTTCGCGAGCTCAAGGCGCAGCAGGTCGAGCAGCGTTTTGTGGAAACCAGTAAGCAACTGGAAGACGCTGCATTCGAGGCGTCTGACCTGACCCAGCCGGCGCAGGATCTCGGCCTGATGGTACAGACCACTGAAGCGTTCGGACGTGACGGTGGCGAGGGCATCACCGCCAATCGTCAGGTTATCCAGGCCGCTTTCAGCGAAGAAGTGCTGGTCGACGGTGCGAATAGCAGCGTCATCGAGCTCGATCCTGATACCTCCATCGCACTACGCGTCAAGGAGCACCTGAAGCCGGCCCCAATCGCGCTGGCGGATGTGCGTGACGATATCGTTCAACAGCTTCAGCGCAGCCTCGCAGCCGAAACGGCTCGCACCCAAGGCGAGCAGCTGCTGGCGGATCTGCGTCAGGGGCAGCAGCCGGATGGTCAATGGCAGTCCGTGGAAGCCGCGACGCGGAATCAGGAAGGTGTTGCGCCGGCGCTGCTGCAGGCGGTGTTCCGCATGCCACGCCCTGAGCAACAGGACAAGCCGAACTATTCCGGTGTTGCCTTGAGCAATGGAGACTACGTCGTGGTGCGCTTGAACGGCGTCAATGAGCCCGAGACTGCGCTTTCGGATGAGGAAAAGCTGAATTTCCGACGCTTCCTGGCGTCACGCGTTGGCCAGCAGGACTTTGCAGCGTTTCGCCAGAAGCTGCAGGCCGAGGCGAAAATCGAAAGATTTTGATCGCGCCTTGATGAGCGATGATCGGCCGGTTGTCTTGGTCGATCATTTTGACAACGCCCCGGCTGGTCCGGGGCGTTGTCGTTTTTGCTGCAGAGTTGAGGCTCAGCGGAGCAGGTGACGGGCCAGCCACGGCCCCTGATGCAGCAGCGCCGTGTGAACCTGCACCAACTCGGCACCGGCATCCATACGCGCTTGCAAATGGCTCGCCGTCTGGATGCCACCCACAGAGATCAATGCCATGCCCGGGCCGCAGAAGCGCCGCAAGCCCTCGATCTGTTCACAAGCTAGTGCCTGTTGTTGCGAGTCCTGCCAGGCGCGGTAGCGCTCGCGCGTCGCTGGTGGTCCTGGGTCGTGTGCGGCTAACAGTCCATCGAATTCGAGATCGAGCAACATGCTGGCGAGCAAAAAAGGAACCTGCTTTGGCAGGCAGCGTAGCTTCGCTATCAGCGGTACTTGGCGCTTGCCTTCCAGATTCAGCTGTTGATGTTCCTCACGCAGGGCGGTGAGGAGGGTGCGCAGCCGCACAGCATGAGAGAGCAGCGGTGCACTGGTCGGGCCGATCAGGTTCAATACCAGATAGTCGGCATGGGGCCAGGCTTTGCGCAGCAGCGCGCAAGTGTCCGCTGCTGATCGTCGCGCATCCAGGGTCAGGTTTATTCCAAGACGCGCCTCGCCGCGAGACATCGGCTCCAGTTGCGCCAATCCATCCGCGGTCAGGCTACCGATCTCGTTGAAGCCGAATCCCAGCGCAGCCACCCGCCGCGCAAGACGTCCGTTGCGATCGTAGCCGGCGGCGATACCTAGCGGGGACGGAAAGCTCAGGCCCATCACCGTAAGGGGCCGGCTCGGCACGGTCCGCGGCAGACGACAGGCGACATCGGCCAGAGTTAGTGACAGCTGCTGTGCCAATGAGCGGCGTAACGCGTGCAGGGTGCGTCTGCTATCCATGCTTACGCTCGAAATCAGTCATGAATTCCACCAGGCGCGCCACTCCGTTCAGAGGCATGGGATTGTAAAGGCTAGCTCGTATACCGCCGATCGCAGCGTGGCCACGCAGGTTGGCCAGGCCGTTACGCTCGGCCAGGGTCAGAAAGGTGTCAGTCAGGCCGGGCTCGGTGAGTTGGAAACAGACATTGATTGGTGATCGGTCTGCGGGGAATTGCGGACATTGGTAGAAGTCGCTGTGGTCAACGCAGCCGTACAGAAGGCGACTTCTTTGCTGAGCCGCGGCAGCCATCGCCGGAACGCCGCCGTTACGTCGTATCCAGCGCAGCATCAGCCCGGTCACGTAGAGGGCGAAGGTTGGCGGAGTGTTGAAGCGGCTCTGCTGCTCGGCCTGCATTGCATAACTGAACGCGGCTGGCAGGCCGGGTGGAGGCGCTCGCAGAAGATCGTTGCGGATGATCACCAGGCACAGCCCGGCCACGCCGAGATTCTTTTGCGCGCTGGCGTAGATCAGACCAAAGCGCTCGAGCGGAAGCGGCCGGGTAAGAAAGTCGGAGGTCATGTCCGCCACCAGCGGCACCTTCAGTTCGGGAAACTCCTGTAATTGCAGGCCGTTACCGGTTTCGTTGCTGGTGATATGGCAATAGCCGGCCTCGGGATCTGGTTGCCAGCACTCGAAGGCCGGTACTGCCGTGAAGTCACGATCCGCGCCGCTGGCGATGACATTGACTGGCGAATGACGGCGGGCCTCGGCGATTGCCTTGCGTGCCCAGTGGCCGCTTTCCAGGTAGTCCGCGCCTTGGCCGGGGTGCAGCAGGTTGAGTGGAAGCAGGCCGAACTGCGCTGAGGCACCGCCTTGCATGAAGAGCAGGCGATAGGTGTCTGGGATCGCCAGTAGTGCGCGTAGATCGGCTTCGGTCTCGGCCATCAGTTGCTTGAACGCCGAACTGGTGAAGGGCTGCTCGAGTACGGAAGCGCCGGAGTTGCGCCAGTTTGGCAACTCGTCGCGGATCTGGCCGAGGACCTCGGCCGGCAGCATCGCCGGGCCCGAGGCGAAGTTGTAGCGCTCAGAAGAAATGCAGGCCATGACCGCCAGCCGCCATGAGAAACAGCAGGGGAAAGGACAGGATGGTGTTGCTGCGCGAGGACAGGAAGGTGATTCGCGAGCAGCGCACACGCTCTTCCAGAGTCGCCGGAACGAAGCCGAGCAGCTTTTTCTGGTGCGGCCACAGCACCAGCCAGAGGTTGAGCAACATGAAAGTGCCAATCCAGGCGCCCAGGCCGATCACTGCCAGCGGACCTTGCAGCAACAGTGCATCGGCCAGCCAGCCACGCTGCCAGAGCATCGCCATGCCGGTCGCCCAAACCACAATCGATGCATAGCGGAAAATGCCGTGTTCACGCCTCATTCTCACTTCCAGATCGCGATTGAGCGTGGCGGTATCGATACCGTTCTGCAGCGGCACGAAGCGTGGGTTCTGGATGAAGTTGGCATAGTTGTGGCCGACCCAGACCAACGCGAACAGCAGGTGCGCGTAGCGGGCCAGTAGATCGAGAGCGGGTAGTTGCATGGCTCAACCCACCAACCAGTAACGCAGTACCAGGTAACATCCAAGCGTTAGCGCGAGACCTGCGCTGACGGTGCCGCCGAATGAGTCATGGGGCAATTTCAAGTTCCACCCCCTGACTGGCCTGTCGGGCGATCAGCGTGCCTTGCGGGCGCGTGGCATCCTGCGCCAGTTCAACGGCCTGACGAATGAGCTGGTGATGTGGGGATTTACTGCAGGCCGGATCGGTGTTGGCTCCGTTGCCGGTCAGCAGCAGCGCCTGGCAGCGGCAGCCGCCAAAATCCTTCTCTTTCTCGTCACAACTGCGGCAGGGCTCGGGCATCCAGGTGTCGCCGCGGTAGAGGTTGAATACCGGCGAGTCGTGCCAGATCTGCTCCAGTCGCTGGTCTCGCACGTTGGGGAAAGTGAGGTTCTTGAAGTTGCTCGCCTGGGAGCAGGGCAGCACGTTGCCGTTTGGCGCGATGGTGACGTGAATCGCGCCCCAGCCGTTCATGCAGGCTTTGGGACGACCTTCGTAATAGTCGGGGATGACGAAGAAGATGGTCAGGCGATCGCCAACACGCTCGCGTGCCTTGTGCACCTCGTGTTCGGCTTTTTGCAGTTCGGCATGGGTCGGCATCAGCGCATCGCGGTTGAGCAGCGCCCAGTTGTAGTACTGCACGTTCGCCAGTTCGAGGTACTCGACGCCCAGCTCGACGGCGAACTCGATGATGTCCGGCACCTGAGCGATGTTCTGCCGGGTGATCGGCACATTGAGCACCATGGGGAAGTCCATAGACTTGATCAGCCGCGCCATGCGCAGTTTGCGCTCCAGGGCATCGACGCCGGCCAGCTGACGTGCCACGTCGCGGTCGGTGGACTGAAAACCGAGCTGGATGTGGCGCAGCCCCGCATCCTTCAGAGCGCGCAGGCGCGCCTCGGTCAGTCCTATGCCGGACGTGATCAGGTTGGTGTAGTAGCCCATGCGATCAGCCTCGGCGACCAGCGTTTCGAGGTCCTTGCGCAGCGTGGGCTCGCCGCCGGAGAAACCGATTTGCATCGCGCCCATGGCGCGGGCCTGGGCCATCACGTCGATCCATTCGGCGGTGCTCAGCTCGTCGTGACGGTAATCGGCGAAGTTGCGTGGGTTGCTGCAGAACACGCACTGCAGTGGGCATTGGTAGGTCAGTTCCAGCAATAGCCAGACCGGGTTGCCGCTGCCATCAAGCCTTAGCTCGGATCCAGCCCTTGCCATGGGATACCTCCAGGAAATTCAGGACGCCGTTGCGAATCGCGTCGATATCGGATGCGTTGTAGCTAAGCGCGAGCTGATCGATCAGCTCGGCGACACTGGTCTTGCCGTCGCAGCGCAGCAGAACCTGGCCGCCGGTGGCGTTCAGCTTGACGATGCCCTCGGGGTAGAGCAGCACGTGAGCCTGCTGCGAGTCCTCCCAGCGAAATAGGAATGGCGGGCGGATCTCGTAGCAGCGGGCGGGTGAAATACTTGTTGTTGTCATGTCCATTTCCTCGCTCGGCCGGCGTGACGGCATAGGCGATCACGCCGGACAGGGGCTCAGCGCACGTAGACGTACGCGGTGACTTCGAAGCCCAGACGCAGGTCGCAGAAGTCCGGATCGATCCACTGCATGGCGTATCTCCTCATCGGTTGTTGTCAGGAAAAGCGATGTCGCACCCCGAAGCTAAGGCGCTTTGCCAGGGTGGCTAATAAGACTTTGGGGGCGGTTTTGCCGGCTTTTGGTCGCGCTTTTCTTGCGTTACAGAAAAATCTGCGCTGGGGGTCGGCGGCCTTGTTCGGCGTCATTTTTGTTATGGGTAGACCGTTTTAGTCTGCCCGGCTTTTTTGCACTCGATTCATGGTGCAAGCTGGGCCGCAACGGCCGGCGCATCGGCCTCTGCGCCTTGGCATCTACTACCAAATGAGGAGTCCTCCGCTGCCATGGGTGCATACCGGAGCGAAGACTGCGCTGCCTAAGATCGGTCCATGTCCTGTGCACTTTCCGGCACAGGCTCCGACAAAGCAGAAGAAGAGAGGCCCATCATGATCTACGCCCAGCCCGGTACCCCAGGCGCCGTCGTATCCTTCAAGCCGCGCTACGGCAACTACATCGGTGGCGAATTCGTCCCGCCGGTCAAAGGCGAGTACTTCGTCAACACCTCGCCGGTGAATGGTGAGGTCATCGCCGAGTTCCCGCGTTCGGGCGCCGAAGACATCGAAAAAGCGCTGGACGCCGCGCATGCTGCCGCTGACGCCTGGGGCAAGACGTCGGTGCAGGACCGCGCACTGATTCTGCTGAAGATCGCCGACCGTATCGAAGCCAACCTGGAAAAGCTTGCAGTCGCCGAAACCTGGGACAACGGCAAGGCCGTTCGTGAAACCCTGAACGCCGACGTACCGCTGGCCGCTGACCACTTCCGCTACTTCGCGGGCTGCATCCGTGCCCAGGAAGGCAGCGCTGCGGAGATCAACGAGCACACCGCGGCCTATCACTTCCATGAGCCGCTGGGCGTCGTCGGCCAGATCATCCCGTGGAACTTCCCGTTGCTGATGGCCGCCTGGAAACTGGCTCCGGCCCTGGCTGCCGGTAACTGCATCGTGCTCAAACCGGCCGAGCAGACCCCGCTGTCGATCATGGTATTCATCGAAGTCGTCGGTGACCTGCTGCCGCCGGGCGTACTGAACATCGTCCAGGGCTTCGGTCGCGAAGCTGGTCAGGCGCTGGCCACCAGCACCCGCATCGCCAAGATCGCCTTTACTGGCTCGACCCCGGTCGGCTCGCACATCATGCGCTGCGCCGCCGAGAACATCATTCCGAGCACCGTGGAGCTGGGTGGCAAGAGCCCGAACATCTTCTTCGAAGACATCATGAATGCAGAGCCTGCGTTCATCGAGAAAGCCGCTGAAGGTCTGGTACTGGCCTTCTTCAACCAGGGTGAGGTCTGCACCTGCCCGTCGCGTGCGCTGATTCAGGAATCGATCTTCGAGCCCTTCATGGAAGTGGTGATGAAGAAGATCAAGGCGATCAAGCGTGGCAACCCGCTGGATACCGACACCATGGTCGGCGCCCAGGCGTCCGAGCAGCAGTTCGACAAGATCCTTTCCTACATGGAAATCGCCCAGCAGGAAGGTGCGCAGATCCTCACCGGCGGCGCCGCCGAGAAGCTCGACGGTGGCCTGGCTTCCGGCTACTACGTGCAGCCGACCCTGATCAAGGGCCACAACAAGATGCGCGTGTTCCAGGAAGAAATCTTCGGACCCGTAGTCGGTGTTGCGACCTTCAAGGACGAGGCTGAAGCGCTGGCGATTGCCAACGACACCGAGTTTGGCCTGGGTGCCGGCGTCTGGACTCGCGATATCAACCGCGCCTATCGCATGGGCCGTGGCATCAAGGCCGGCCGCGTCTGGACCAACTGCTACCACCTGTACCCGGCGCATGCCGCCTTCGGTGGCTACAAGAAGTCCGGCGTCGGTCGCGAGACCCACAAGATGATGCTCGACCACTATCAGCAGACCAAGAACCTGCTGATCAGCTACGACATCAATCCACTCGGATTCTTCTGATGAGGGCCCCGGCGCGTTAGCTCCAGCGCGCCGGCTTATTTTGCTATGCACGTCATGTGCAGGAACCTGCGCCGCTTCTGCTGTAATCCCCCTCGAACCGAGCGCAAGGTTCCTATCGCAACGCGGCTCCGGCCGCGTTTTTTTATGGGCGAAAGGCAACCAGCCATCGCGCTCATCGAACTACCGGTCACCGATACGCCTCCCATCAGCATGCCCCCAATATCGGCTGGATAAGGAGAGCACCATGTCGCAGCTGTTCGAACCCTACACACTGAAGCATCTGAGTCTGCGCAATCGTGCAGCAGTCGCACCCATGACCCGAGTCAGCGCCGAAGCTGAAGGTGCCGCCAACGAGCTGATGCGTGACTACTACGCATCGTTCGCCAAGGGTGGGTTTGCGCTCGTCATCAGCGAAGGCATCTATACCGATACGGCCTTCAGCCAGGGCTACTTCAACCAGCCGGGGCTTGCTACCGACGCGCACCGGGATAGCTGGCGGATAGCCGTCGACGCCGTGCACGACGCTGGAGCCGCTTTCGTTGCCCAACTCATGCACGGGGGCGCGCAGACCCAGGGCAATATCCACCATGCCCGCCATATTGCGCCTTCGGCCGTGCAGCCCAGCGGGTCCCAGCTGACCTTCTACGGCGGCGAGGGTCCTTATGCGACTCCGGCCGAAATGAACGATCAGGAGATTCAGGAGGCCATCCAGGGATTTGCCCAGGCCGCGCGCCGTGCGCGCGAGGCTGGGTTCGACGGCGTCGAACTGCATGGCGCCAATGGCTACCTGCTGCACGAGTTCATCAGCGCCGAATTCAATCAGCGACTTGATCAGTGGGGCGGCGACTACCTGCAGCGCCTGAATATGCCTCTCGCGGTTATTCGCGCCGTGCGCGCCGAGGTTGGTGATGAGTTCGTGGTTGGAATGCGCCTTTCCCAGAGCATGGTGTGCAACGCTCAACTGAAATGGGAGGGTGGAATCGAGGAGGCGCGCCAGCGCTTCCGCGCACTGGCCGATGCCGGGCTCGATTATCTGCATCTGACCGAGCCTGATGCCGCTGCACCGGCGTTTGGCGAGGGGCCGAGTTTCGCTGCCATCGCCAGGAGCTGCGTCTCCATCCCCGTCATTGGTAACGGCGGCATCGTCACCGGCGAGCAGGCAGAGGGCTTGCTCGATCGTGGTGACATGGACCTGGTTGCCGTAGGCAAGGCGGCGCTGGCGAACAATGACTGGCCACAGCGTATCCAGCAGGGATTGGCGCTCAGCAAGTTCGACGGCGCGATGTTCGTTCCCATGGCGACGATTACCAACGAACTTGCCTGGCGAAACGCCAATGATCGGCCCGCGCTGGGTTCGGGTTGACAGCCTCTCGCCACAGGCGTTAGCTGAAAGAGAAACGGTGTAACAACGGACGGCCGTCTGTCGGGCACTACCAAGGCACGGCGCTGTCTCCTTCCAAAGTACCATTCTGCTTCAGGCAGAACAGGGGGCTTAATTGGGCTGTCGGAATCTTCCGGCACCATAAAAAGAGGACCGACCTATGTGGACTAAACCCGCCTTCACCGACATGCGTATTGGTTTCGAAGTCACCATGTACTTCGCAAACCGTTGATCGATCAGCCCCGGCTCCGGCCGGGGCTTTGCTTTTGGGGGCTGTCCATGTTTATCCGAATTCTCGGTTCCGCCGCGGGTGGAGGTTTTCCGCAGTGGAACTGCAACTGCGCCAACTGTGCCGGCCTGCGCGCCGGCACGCTCAACGCCAAGGCGCGTACGCAGTCGTCCATCGCCATCAGCGACAACGGTGTCGACTGGATTCTATGCAACGCGTCGCCGGACATCCGCGCCCAGCTGGAGTCCTTCCCGACCCTGCAGCCGGCCCGTGCGCCACGCGATACCGCCATCGGTGCGATCGTCCTGCTGGACAGCCAGATCGATCACACCACCGGCCTGCTGACGCTGCGCGAAGGCTGCCCGCATGAAGTCTGGTGCACCGAGATGGTCCATCAGGACCTGACCACCGGCTTCCCGCTGTTCAACATGCTGGAACACTGGAACGGCGGCCTGAAATGGAACCCCATCGCCCTGACCGGCAGCTTCAGCATTCCCTGCTGCCCGAACCTGCATATCACGCCGATCCCGTTGCGCAGCTCGGCGCCGCCGTATTCGCCGCATCGTAACGATCCACATCCCGGCGACAACATCGGCCTGCTGATCGAGGATCGAAAAACCGGTGGCACGCTTTTCTATGCGCCGGGGCTGGGCAAGGTCAGCGACGAGTTGCTCGAAACCATGCGCCAGGCCGATTGCCTGCTGGTTGACGGCACCCTGTGGCGCGATGACGAAATGCAGGTGCGCGAAGTCGGCACCAAGCTCGGCAGCGAAATGGGGCATCTGCAGCAGAGCGGCCCGGGCGGCATGATCGAGGTGCTCGATGGCATGCCCGCGGTTCGCAAGATCCTCATTCACATCAACAACACCAATCCGATCCTCGACGAGGATTCCGTCGAGCGCGAAATCCTCGGTGAGCACGGAATCGAAGTCGCCTTCGACGGCATGAACATCGAGCTGTAGCGACGCGCTGCCAAGCGCGGCTACAGGCCGTGAGGCATCACGCGCAAAGAACAACGGAACGAGAAGAAAAAGGAACGACACCGTCATGAACCTGCCAGCCATGAGTCCCGCCGAATTCGAACAGGCGCTGCGCGCCAAAGGCGAGTACTACCACATCCATCACCCGTTCCATCGGGCCATGTATGCCGGCCAGGCGACGCGCGAGCAGATTCAGGGCTGGGTCGCCAATCGCTTTTACTACCAGGTCTGTATCCCGGTGAAGGACGCGGCGATCATGGCCAACTGTCCGGACCGTGATACCCGGCGTGAGTGGATTCAACGCATCATCGACCATGACGGTGCGCCAGGCGAAGAGGGCGGCATCGAGGCGTGGCTGCGGCTGGCCGAAGCGGTCGGCCTGGATCGCGAGCAGGTGTTGTCGCAGGAACTTGTGCTGCCCGGCGTACGCTTCGCGGTGGACGCATATGTCAACTTCGCTCGCCGCGCCAGCTGGCAGGAAGCCGCGAGCAGCTCGCTGACCGAGCTCTTCGCTCCGACCATCCATCAATCCCGTCTGGATAGTTGGCCACAGCACTACCCGTGGATCGATGCATCCGGCTACGACTACTTCCGCAAGCGACTGAAGGAGGCGCGCCGCGACGTCGAGCACGGCCTGCGCATCACGCTGGACCACTACCGCACCCGCGACGCGCAGGAGCGTATGCTGGAAATCCTGCAGTTCAAGCTCGACGTGCTGTGGAGCATGCTCGACGCCATGAGCATGGCCTACGAGCTGGATCGCCCGCCGTACCATACCGTGACCCGCGAGCGGATCTGGCACAAAGGCATCAGCGTCTAGGAGCGCGCGTCCACAGGTGGGCTCAGCCCACCGTCAGCGCGCACAATTGATTTGGCCGGGCTGCCCGCCTGCCTAATGGCGAGACAACGACCATGAGCGATATCCAACTGACCGAGATTCCAGCCTTTCGCCGAGGTTACCGCTTCCAGTGGGAGCCGGCGCAGAACTGTCATGTACTTCTCTACCCGGAAGGCATGATCAAACTCAACGAAAGCGCCGCGGCAGTGCTGACCGAGGTGGATGGAACCCGCAGCGTCGGCGCAATCGTCGCCGACCTGCAGGCCCGCTACCCTGAGGCCGAAGGGATTCAAGAAGATATCGTCGCGTTTCTGGAGGTCGCCGTTGAACGGTTCTGGATCGAGCTTCGCTAAACCCGGCTACGAGCCCGGCCCGCCGCTCTGGCTGCTGGCAGAGCTGACCTATCGCTGTCCGCTGCAGTGCCCGTACTGCTCCAATCCGCTGGACTTCGCCCGCAGTCACGACGAGCTGAGCACCGCCGAGTGGATCGACGTATTTCGCCAGGCGCGCGAAATGGGCGCGGCCCAGCTCGGCTTCTCCGGCGGTGAGCCGCTGGTGCGCCAGGATCTCGCCGAGCTGATCGCCGCAGCGCGCGGGCTCGGCTACTACACCAACCTGATCACCTCAGGCATCGGCCTCACCGAAGAGAAGATCGCCAGCTTCGCCGAGGCTGGCCTGGACCATATCCAGATCAGCTTTCAGGCCGCCGACGAGGAGGTGAACAACCTGCTTGCCGGTTCGCAGAAAGCGTTCGCTCACAAGCTGGAAATGGCCCGTGCGGTGAAGAAGCACGGCTATCCGATGGTGCTCAACTTCGTCACCCATCGGCACAACATCGACAACATCGAGCAGATCATCCGTCTGTGCATCGAGCTCGAGGCCGATTTCGTCGAACTGGCGACCTGCCAGTTCTACGGCTGGGCCGAGCTGAACCGTGCCGGATTGTTGCCAAGCAAGGAGCAGCTGGTGCGCGCCGAGCGCATCACCAACGAGTGGCGCGACAAGCTCGCCGCGGAAAACCATCCGTGCAAGCTGATCTTCGTCACGCCCGATTACTACGAGGAACGCCCGAAGGCCTGCATGAACGGCTGGGGCAATCTGTTCCTTGACATCACCCCGGACGGCACGGCGTTGCCTTGCCACAGTGCGCGGCAATTGCCGGTGGAATTTCCCAACGTGCGCGAGCACAGCATCGAGCACATCTGGCGACACTCCTTCGGCTTCAACAAGTTCCGCGGCTATGACTGGATGCCCGAGCCTTGTCGTAGCTGCGACGAGAAGGAGCGCGACTTCGGTGGCTGCCGTTGCCAGGCTTTCATGCTCACCGGCGACGCGGCCAATGCCGACCCGGTGTGCAGCAAGTCGATGCATCACGACATGATCCTTGCAGCGCGGGCGCAGGCCGAGCATGGCGCCCTGGGGCTCGAGCAGCTGCAACACCGCAACGAAAAGGCCTCCAGGCTGATCCTCAAGGTATGAGTTGCACCACTCCCAGTCCAGGTTCTGACCGCTCGCCCTACGGTTTCTGGCCCAGCGATTGGAGTGCTGAAGCCGCGGCGGTCGCCAGCCGGGACTATGCGGAGCTGCGTGCCGGGCACGGCGGGCTGTACTGGGTCGAATATGACCCGTCTCATGGGCGCTGCACGCTGTGGTTCTGGCAGAGCGGCAGTGCGCACTGCCTGACCCCCGAGGGGTTTTCGGTTCGCAGCCGCGTTTACGAATACGGCGGCGGCGCGTTCTGTCTGACCGCGAAGGGGCTCGCCTTCGTAAACGAGGCGGATCAGCAGATCCATCTGCAGGCGACCGAGCCTACCGGCGGGGCATCACATCCCGTGGCACTGACTGGTCGACCCAACTGTCGATACGGCGATCTGCAGCATGATCACCACGCCGAAGCGATCATCGCGCTGGAAGAGACCCACGGTGCTGATGGCGTCGAGCACCGTCTGGTTGCCCTGGCCCTTGCCGATGGCGCCCGCGAGGTGGTCGTCGAAGGCGCTGATTTTTATTCGTCTGCGGCCCTCAGTCCGGACGGAACACGGCTGGCCTGGATCGAATGGGACAGGCCAGAGCAGCCCTGGACGGCGACGCGTCTGTGCGTCGCCACGCGCATGCCAGATGGGCGTTGGGGTGACAGGTGCGTCCTGGCTGGCGCAGCGGGCGGAGAATCCCTGCAGCAGCCGCGCTTTGCCGCCGATGGTCGATTGCATTGCCTCAGCGACCGTTCGGGCTTCTGGCAGCCATGGGCCGAGGTGGACGGAACACTGGTGAGGCCTTCGAGCCTTGCGCACGCCGGCGCGGATTACGATTGCGCCCCGGCGCCCTGGCAGCTGGGCACCACCAGTTATCTGCCGCTTAGCGACGGCGATCTGCTGTTGACCCACATGGTCGACGGCTATGGCTGGTTGTTCGAGCACGCTAACAACGGCAGCCCGCGCCAACTGGCCACGGAATTCACGCGCTGCCGTCAGCTTGCTGCGAACGACCGCCATGTGTTCTGCATCGCCGGCTCGCCGGAGCGAACTCCTGCTGTACTGGCTATCGAGCGTGCCAGCGGTACGCTGCATATCCTGGCAGGTGGGGCGATGCCGCTGGCGACCGATCAGTTGTCACGTCCACAACCGCTGCGTTTTGCAACCGGAGAAGATGAAGTCGCCCATGCCTTCTTCTATCCGCCGCGCAACGCACATTGCCACGCTGAGGCCGATACATTGCCGCCGCTGGTGGTGTTCGCCCACGGTGGTCCGACGTCGGCGAGCTACCCCGTATTCGATCCGCGCATCCAGTTCTGGACGCAGCGTGGCTTCGCCGTCGTCGACGTCAACTACCGCGGCAGCAGTGGCTTCGGTCGCGCCTATAGGCAGCGCCTGCGCGAGCAATGGGGCGTGGTGGATGTGGAAGATGCGTGCCAGGCGGTTCGAGCACTCGTGGGGCAGGGGGCGGTTGATTCGCGGCGGGTGTTCATCCGCGGTTCCAGCGCTGGCGGCTATACCGCGCTGAGCGCGCTGGCCGCCACCGATCTGTTCCGCGGCGGAGCCAGCCTGTATGGCGTCAGCGATCCGCTGGCCCTGCGTCGGGCGACGCACAAGTTCGAGGGTGACTATCTGGACTGGTTGATCGGCGATCCTCAGCAGGTACCGGAGCGTTTTCGTGAGCGCGCGCCGTTGTACAACGCCGAGCGCATCACCGCTCCTGTCATTTTCCTTCAGGGCGGTCAGGACGCCGTCGTGCTGCCGGAACAGACGGAATCGATGGTGGCGGCTTTGCGCAGCCGTGGTATCACGGTCGACTATCGGCTGTATCCCGACGAGCGCCACGGCTTCCGCCAGGCTGCCAATCTGGCGGATGCGCTGGAGCGGGAATGGCGCTTCTATCAGCGCCTGCTCTAGCTCTTTCCGCCAGACGGGCGCAATCGCCCTCCATTAGGCGCATTGCATTGGCCGAGTAATGCAGTAGGCTTGCGCCAGTTGTTACAAAAAATAAAAAGGCCGCAGTGATGAGCCCGAATATCAGCCTTCAGCGCAAGTTCGTATCCCCTGAAATCATCTTCGGTGCGGGTTGTCGTCATAGCGTCGGCAATTGCGCCGCCAATTTCGGTGCGCGCAAGGTGTTGCTGGTGTCTGACCCAGGCGTGGTTCAGGCCGGGTGGGTGGCCGACGTGCAGGCCAGCCTCGAACGGCAGAACATCGGACATTGCCTGTTCACCGGGGTATCACCAAACCCGCGTTGTGAAGAGGTGATGCTCGGCGCCGAGCTTTACCGTAGCGAAGGCTGCAACGTCATCGTTGCAGTTGGCGGCGGCAGTCCAATGGATTGCGCCAAGGGCATCGGTATCGTCGCAGCCCATGGCCGTCACATTTACGAGTTCGAAGGCGTGGACACGCTGCGCGTGCCCAGCCCGCCATTGATCCTGATCCCGACCACGGCCGGGACATCGGCCGATGTCTCGCAGTTCGTGATCATTTCCAATCAGCAAGAGCGGATGAAGTTCTCCATCGTCAGCAAGGCCGCCGTGCCGGATGTTTCGCTGATCGACCCGGAAACCACCCTGAGCATGGACCCGTTTCTTTCGGCCTGTACGGGCATCGATGCGCTGGTGCATGCCATCGAGGCCTTCGTTTCGACTGGCCACGGCCCGCTGACCGACCCCCATGCCCTGGAAGCCATGCGGCTGATCAATGGCAATCTTGTACAGATGATCGCCAATCCGGCCGATATCGCCCTGCGCGAGCAGATCATGCTTGGCAGCATGCAGGCCGGTCTGGCCTTCTCCAATGCGATTCTTGGCGCGGTACACGCCATGTCCCACAGTCTTGGCGGCTATCTCGACCTGCCGCACGGTGTGTGCAATGCGGTCCTCGTCGAGCACGTGGTCGCGTTCAATTACGATGCCGCGCCGGACCGCTACCGCATGGTTGCCGAAACTCTGGGGATCGACTCCCGCGGGCTGAGCCACCGGCAGGTGCGTGAACGGCTGGTGCAGCACCTGATCGATCTCAAACAGCAGATTGGCTTCAGAGAGACCCTTGGCCTGCACGGCGTGAACCTTTCGGATATTCCGTTCCTCTCCCAGCATGCGATGCAGGATCCGTGCATTCTCACCAATCCACGCTCGTCGACGCAGCGGGACGTCGAGGTCGTCTATGCCGAAGCCCTCTGATGACCAGCATCAGGCGCTGACGCAGCTGCTTGGTTTTGGTAGCCATTCGGCCCGCAAAAGCCATTATCCGGAGCTGGTGGCCCGGCTGGAGGAGCTCGAAGCCGAGCGCAATCGCTACAAATGGCTGTTCGAGCACGCCGTGCACGGCATCTTCCAGGCCAGCCTGCAGGAAGGCATCCGGGCCGCCAATCCGGCACTTGCGCGCATGCTGGGCTACGAAACCCCGGAAGACGCGCTGTGGACCCTGACCGATCTTTCCCATCACCTGTTCATCGGCGGTGAAGAAGAGCTGCGTCAGATTCGTCATACGTTGAGTCAGCAGAACGGGCTGTTTGGCTACGAGACGCGCCTGCGCCGCAAGGATGGCAGCGCCATCTACGTGATCATGAATCTGTTGCTCAAGCCGGACGAAGAGGGGCTGGTCGAGGGCTTCGTCGCCGATGTGACCGAGCGCAAGCTGGCGCAGTTGCGTCTGTTGCAGCTCAACGAAGAGCTGGAGCAGCGCGTCGCCGAACGTACCTGCGAATTGCGCGAGGCTCGTGATGCGGCGGAGGCGGCCAATCTGAGCAAGGACAAATACCTCGCTGCGGCCAGTCACGACCTGCTGCAGCCGCTCAACGCGGCGCGCCTGCTGATCTCGACCCTGCGTGAACGCCAGCTGCCGCAGAGTGAGTTGCATCTGGTCGAGCGGGCGCACCTGGCGCTGGAGGGCGCCGAAGACCTGCTTACCGATCTGCTCGATATTTCCAAGCTCGATCAGGCCGCCATCAAACCCGACATCGATGCCTATTCGCTTGACGACATCCTGCTGCCGCTGATTTCCGAGTTCCAGCCGGTCGCTGCGGCGAAGGGCCTGCAGCTGTCCCATTACCTGCCGCGTTGCGCCATCAGCTGCGATTTCCGCTTGCTGACGCGGATTCTGCGCAACCTGCTAAGCAATGCCTGCCGCTATACCGACGTCGGTGGCGTGCTGCTGGGCGCGCGCAAGCGTGGCGACATGTTGCGTATCGAAGTGTGGGATACCGGCCGAGGCATCCCGGAGCAGGACCTGCATTCGATCTTCCTCGAGTTCAACCAGCTCGGCGTGAGCCGCGCGGCAGAACGCAGCGGCGTTGGATTGGGGCTGGCGATCGTCGACCGGATCGCCAACATGCTGGACTACCGTGTGCTGGTGCGCTCGCGTCCAGGGCGTGGCTCGGTGTTCAGTATCGATGTACCTGTGGCCGCGACTGTACCGCCGCGAAGCGCTGTCACACCGGTGATCGCACCCCAGCTCGGTGACCCCTTGCCCGGCCGGCGCTTGCTGGTGATTGATAACGAAACCAGCATTCTGCACAGCATGGCGGCGTTGCTCGAGCAGTGGGGCTGTACGGTGCTGACCGCGACCGACGAGCAAACCGCCCTTGCGGCGCTGGGCAATGTCGCTCCGGATGCGATTCTTGCGGATTATCACCTTGACCATGGCAGCACTGGCTGGGATGTCGTGCTGGCGCTGCGAGCACGTTTTTCCGCGCGACTGCCGGTGGTGATGATCACCGCCGATCGCAGCGATCAATGCCGCCGCCAGCTGCAAGGTGTCGGCGTGCCGGTGCTGAACAAGCCGGTCAAGCCTGGAAAGATGCGTTCTGTGCTCAGTCATCTGCTGGGCGACGACGGAACGGGTGGGGCGAATGACGTCTGAGACGATCTGGATCAAGTTTCCCGAAGACACCAGGCGGTTAGACTGCTGCCCATGAAAGCCTGTCTGCGTCTGTTTCTCGTCCTGCTGATCAGCGTTGCGCTTCCCGTTACCGGGATGGCGGCACTGCAGCTGAGCGCGGAGCCGTGCCAGATGCAGGATGATTCGCAGGTGTCCGAGCACGTCGGGCATCCGCTCGTGGTGCAGGATGACGACGAACATGCGCACGATGGAAACCCGTTGTGTGAAAGCGGCCACCAGTGCAAGTCCGGCAGCATGCTGCAGTCCACCGTGCTCAAACCGGGTCTCGGCGCATCGGTGCCATTGCTCGTCCTGAGCCATTCCGAGTTTTTTCCTGCCCGCTCCGGCGCCGATGTCTGGCGTCCACCGCGTCACTGATTCCTTCGCTGACCTGACTCGCCCCGCATTCATGCGTTGAGGCGCTGTAAGCATGCCGCTGCGGCATGCAGGAATATCGAGGAATCCACTCCATGAACTTCCAAGTCATAGGGAAGTATCGGCCCGTCGCCGCCTTGGCCTGCATTTGCGCATTCGCCTGGCCTGTCGCCGCTACGGGTCTGACCTTCGACGACGCCCTCAGCCTTGCACAACAGCAAGCACCGTCATTGCGAGCCGAGGCGTCCAGGTTGAACGCAGCGCGCAGCGAGGCCATTGCTGCAGGTGAGCTACCGGACCCGAAGCTGCTGCTCGGCGTGCAGAACCTGCCCGTCGAGGGCGCTGAGCGCTGGAGCCTCACCGACGATGGGATGACCATGCGTATGGTTGGCCTGATGCAAGAGGTACCCAATCGGGACAAGCGCAAGGCGCGTACCGACGTGGCCCACGCCGCGGTCGGACGTGCCGATGCGGCGCGTGAGGTCGAAACCCTCAGGGTGCATCTGGCGGCGGCTCAGGCGTGGATCGCTACCCACTCGGTGGAGCGCAAGATTCAGCTCTTCGATGAGCTGTTCGAGGAAAACCGCCTGCTCGGCGAAGCGATTCGGGCACGTATCGCCGGTGGGCGAGGGCAGCTGACCGACAGCGTCACCGCGAGGCAGCAGGCAGCCCTTCTGGCAGAGCGCCAGGACGAACTGCATCAGCAATATCGCCAGGCCCGCGCGGCGCTGGTGCGCTGGGTTGGCGAGGCTGGCAACCAGCCGCTGCGTGGTGAGTCGCCACAGTGGACGATTGGGCACGACCAGTTGATCCGTCGCGTCGCCAGCCATCCTCAGCTGAGCGCCTATGCACCGATGACCGAAGAGGCCCGGGCACGCATTCGCGAGGCGACCGCCGAGAAGCAGATCGACTGGAGCTGGGAGGTCAGCTACCTCAAGCGCGGTCGCGAGTACGGCGATATGGTCAATCTGCAGTTCAGCTTCGATCTGCCAGTGTTCCAGCGTTCGCGGCAGAACCCGCGGATCGCCGCGCGCTATGCGGAGCTCGACCAGCTGGAGGCAGAGCGAGAAGCCATGGTGCGTGAGTTCGCCGAGCAGCTCGACGTGGAGCTGGCTGAGCTGGAGCGCCTGCAGCGCGCCCAGCAGCGAAACGAAGAGGTGCTGCTGCCTCTTGCGCGGGAAAAGACCGAACTGGCCATGGCTGGCTACCGGGCCGGCACCAATGACCTGGAGGCGGTACTCGGCGCACGCAATGAGCTGATCGAAACCCGCCTGAAACAGATCGACCTGCAAGGACTGGTGGCCACCGCCGCGTCGCGGCTGCACCTCGCCTACGGAGACGCCAAATGAGCCGGAATACGTTTGCAAACCTCAGCTTGGCCGCTCTGACAGCGATGCTCGGTGGCGCTGCCGGTTATTGGCTTGCCAGTCAGGACGAGCACGGTGCAGAGCATCTGGACAAAACTGTAGTGAGCCAGGCCCAGGTGTTGTACTGGTACGACCCGATGGTGCCGCAGCATCGCTTCGATAAACCGGGTAAATCGCCATTCATGGATATGGATCTGGTGCCACGTTATGCCGGCGAGAGTGGCGACGCGGCAGCCATCAGCATCGATGCCGGCATCACGCAGAACCTTGGCGTGCGTCTGGCATCAGTGACGCGCGGGCAGTTGGCCAGCCAGATCGAAGCGGTTGGCGTGCTCGAATACAACGCGCGCGATGTGGCCGTGGTTCAGGCCCGCGCGGGCGGCTTCGTCGAGCGTGTCTACCATCATGCCCCGGGTGATCTGCTCGACAAGGGCGCCCCGCTGGCCGATCTGCTGATTCCCGAATGGTCGGCCGCGCAGGAGGAGTACCTGGCGCTACGCCGTATTGGCGAACCGGCACTGTTGGACGCTGCCCGCCAGCGGCTGCGTCTGGCTGGAATGCCAGCGGCGACCATCAGTCAGCTTGAGCGCAGTGGAAAGGTCAGTGCTTCGATCACCATCGTCACCCCCATTTCCGGCGTACTGCAGGAGCTCGACGTGCGTGAGGGCATGAGCCTGGCGGCCGGTGCGCCGCTGGCGCGGATCAATGGCCTGGACAGCGTCTGGCTGGAAGTTGCCGTGCCGGAGGCGCAGAGCACAGGGATAGGCGTAGGGCAACGAGCTACCGCGCGCCTGCCGGCCATGCCAGGGGAGCGTATCGAAGGCACCATCACTGCCGTGCTGCCGGAGGCCAATGCCGCCAGCCGTACCCTGCGCGTGCGCGTGCAGCTGCCCAATCCGCAAGGCCTGCTGAGGCCCGGGCTGACCGCGCAGGCAACCTTGAATGGCGCAGACAACACTTCGGCTCTGCTGATCCCCAGCGAGGCCGTGATCCGGACCGGTCGGCGCAGCCTGGTGATGCTCGCCGAGGCCGGTGGCCGTTACCGGCCGGTAGAGGTCGTAACGGGCCGCGAGAGCGCAAGCCAGACCGCCGTCGTCGCAGGCCTCGAAGAAGGGCAGCAGGTCGTGGCCTCGGGGCAGTTCCTGCTGGATTCGGAAGCCAGCCTGCGCGGAATCGTGGCGTCGCCGCCTTCCGACGATACGGGGCACGCGCACGATCATGCGCAGGTCGCACCGGCGCTGCATGAATCCGAAGGCCGCGTTCTTGCGCTGGACGAAAACCGGGTGAAGATCGCCCATGGACCGTTCCATACGCTGGGCATGCCGGGCATGACGATGAGCTTCGCGGTGGCCGACACGGCGTTGCTGCACGGTGTCCAGGCGCAAGACCGGATTCGTTTCGCCGTGCGGGAAACCGATCAGGGCTTGTTGATCGAGCGCGTTCAGCTCGTGGAGAAGCAGCCATGATCGCCGCATTGATCCGCTGGTCCGTGCTGAACCGGTTTCTCGTGTTGCTGGCGACCCTGCTGATGACTGCCGTGGGGATCTGGGCGGTACGAACCACGCCAATCGATGCACTGCCAGACCTCTCGGATGTGCAGGTCATCATCCGCACGCCTTATCCGGGACAGGCACCGCAGATCGTCGAGAAC
The DNA here is from genome assembly GCF_003696315.1 of Pseudomonas songnenensis. GTDB lineage: Bacteria > Pseudomonadota > Gammaproteobacteria > Pseudomonadales > Pseudomonadaceae > Stutzerimonas > Stutzerimonas songnenensis. The sequence goes on from NZ_RFFN01000004.1 coordinate 300,091, forward strand.
CAGGTGACCTACCCGTTGACCACAACGATGCTCTCGGTACCCGGAGCCAAGACTGTGCGAGGCTATTCGTTCTTCGGCGACAGCTTCGTCTATGTGCTGTTCGAGGACGGCACCGACCTGTACTGGGCACGCTCGCGGGTACTGGAGTATCTGAGCCAGGTTCAGAGTCGCCTGCCGGCCAGCGCCAAGCCCTCGCTCGGGCCGGATGCCACCGGTGTCGGCTGGATCTACCAGTACGCGCTGGTCGACCGCAGCGGCAGGCATGATCTCGCTCAGTTGCGCAGCCTGCAGGACTGGTTTCTCAAGTACGAGCTGATCACGCTGCCAAACGTGGCTGAAGTGGCGACCATCGGCGGCATGGTCAAGCAGTACCAGGTGGTGCTCGATCCGTTGAAGATGGCCAGCCTTGCCATAACCCAGGCCCAGGTGATCGAGGCCATCGGTATGGCCAATCAGGAAACCGGCGGCGCCGTACTGGAGCTGGCGGAAACCGAGTACATGGTGCGCGCCTCGGGCTACCTGCAGACCCTTGATGACTTCCGGCAGATTCCTCTGCAGCTCAGCGCCAAGGGCGTGCCGGTTACGCTCGGTGATGTTGCGCATGTGCAGCTCGGCCCTGAGATGCGTCGGGGTATCGCCGAACTCGACGGGGAGGGGGAAACCGTTGGCGGCGTGGTCATCCTGCGCAGCGGCAAGAATGCACGGGAAACGCTTGCCGCCGTGCACGGCAAGCTCGAGGAGCTGAAGCGCAGCCTGCCAACGGGTGTCGAAATCGTCACCACTTACGACCGCAGTCAGCTGATCGATCGCGCGGTGGAAAACCTGAGCGTCAAACTGCTGGAGGAATTTATCGTCGTCGCGCTGGTGTGCGGCATCTTCCTCTGGCACTTGCGCTCGTCGCTGGTGGCCATCGTTTCGCTTCCCATCGGCGTACTGATCGCTTTCGCGGTGATGCGCTACCAGGGCATCAACGCCAACATCATGTCGCTCGGCGGGATCGCCATCGCCATTGGCGCGATGGTTGATGCCGCTGTGGTGATGATCGAGAACGCGCACAAGAAGGCCGAGGCCTGGCGCCACGCCAATCCCGGCAAGGCGCTGGCAGGCGAAGAGCATTGGCGGGTGATGACCAGCGCAGCAGAGGAGGTCGGCCCTGCGCTGTTCTTCTGCCTGCTGATCATTACCCTGTCGTTCATCCCGGTATTCACCCTCGAGGCGCAGGAAGGGCGTCTGTTTGGGCCGCTGGCGTTTACCAAGACCTACGCGATGGCGGCCGCAGCCGGGCTTTCGGTGACGCTGGTACCGGTGCTGATGGGTTACTGGATTCGCGGCAAGTTGCCGGACGAGGCGCGTAACCCACTCAATCGCGGGCTGATCCGGGTCTATCGTCCCGCGTTGGACAGGGTTCTGGAGCACCCGAAGATCACCATTGCGGTCGCCGTGCTGATCCTGGCTACGACGCTATGGCCGATGTCGCGTCTGGGCGGCGAGTTTCTTCCGCCCATGGACGAGGGCGATCTGCTCTACATGCCTTCGGCGCTGCCAGGCCTTTCGGCACAAAAGGCAGCCCAGCTGCTGCAGCAGACCGACCGGATGATCCGCACGGTTCCGGAAGTCGAAACGGTGTTCGGCAAGGCGGGGCGCGCCGAGTCGGCCACCGACCCGGCCCCACTGGAGATGTTCGAGACCACCATCCGTTTCAAGCCGCGCGAGCAGTGGCGCGCTGGCATGACGCCGGAGAAGCTGGTCGATGAGCTGGATCGGGCTGTTCAGGTGCCCGGTCTGACCAATATCTGGATACCGCCGATTCGCAACCGAATCGACATGCTTGCCACCGGCATCAAGAGCCCGATCGGGGTGAAGATAGCCGGCGCCAATCTGGAAGAGATCGATCGTGTCAGCCAGCAGGTGGAAGCCGTTGCCAAGCGCGTTGCGGGTGTCAGCTCGGCGTTTGCCGAGCGCCTGGTCGGCGGGCGTTACATCGATATCGATATCGATCGCCGGGATGCGGCGCGCTACGGCCTCAACATCGCCGATGTGCAATCCATCGTTTCCAGCGCCATCGGCGGCGAAACCGTTGGTGAAACCGTCGAGGGTCTGGCGCGCTACCCAATCAGTGTGCGCTATCCGCGAGAATGGCGGGACACGCCCCAGACACTGGAGGAGTTGCCCATCCTGACGCCGCAGGGCAGCCAGATCACCCTTGGCAGTGTGGCACGGGTACGGGTCAGCGACGGCCCGCCAATGCTGCGTAGCGAGAACGCTCGGCTAGCCGGTTGGGTATACGTGGACGTGCGCGGCCGCGACATCGCTTCGGTCGTTGCCGACCTGCGCGCAGCGATCAGCGCCGATGTTGCCTTGCCCCCCGGCATGAGCCTGAGCTATTCGGGGCAGTTCGAATTTCTCGAGCGTGCCAACGAGCGGCTCAAGCTGGTCGTGCCGGCGACCTTGCTGATCATCTTCGTACTGCTTTACCTGACCTTCAGTCGTCTGGATGAGGCCGTGCTGATCATGCTCACGCTGCCTTTCGCGCTGACCGGTGGGGTCTGGTTCCTTTACCTGATGGGCTTCAACCTCTCGGTGGCCACTGGCGTTGGCTTTATCGCACTGGCCGGCGTCGCCGCGGAGTTCGGCGTAATCATGCTGTTGTATCTGAAGAATGCCTGGGCCGAACGGCAGCGCGACGGGCTGCACGATGAGGCGGCGCTGTGCGATGCCATCCGTGAAGGTGCGGTGCAGCGTGTGCGGCCTAAGGCCATGACTGTCGCGGTGATCGTCGCCGGGTTGCTGCCGATCCTGCTGGGTGCCGGTACCGGTAGCGAGGTGATGAGCCGCATAGCTGCGCCCATGGTCGGCGGGATGCTGAGCGCGCCCCTGCTCTCGCTCTTCGTGATTCCGGCTGTTTATCGCCTGATGCGCAAACCAAGGGGGTGAGCCGCAGGAAACGCTGCGCTGTGTTGTAGGACCTGCGCGCCGCTATGATGAGGCGCATTGTTACAGTGCCCTGGTCGAGCAGGCTCGGCGTGGTGGCAGCAGGGGAGGGAAAGATGAGTTGTGCTGATCATGACTGCGGCTGTGGGCCGGCCGCTGCGAACAAACCAGCAGGCGAGCCGGAGCCCGGTGCCGGGCGCTGGGTCAGCGTGTATCGCGTGCCGAAAATGGATTGCCCCGCCGAAGAGCGGATGATCCGTATGGCGCTCGCCAGCTGCGAGGGTGTCCGCCAACTGGCCTTCGATCTACCCAACAGGACATTGACAGTTGTCCATGACTGCAGCGTCGATCCGCTCAGCGAACGTCTGGTGGCCTTGGGGCTGGGCGCCAGGCTTACGCAGACCCAGGCAGCAGAAACTGCGCCTGGCGTACGTGTCGGCAGCACCCAGGAGCAGGAAGCGGCCACGCTGAAAGTCCTGCTGGCGATCAACGCCATCATGTTCATCTTCGAGCTGGTGGCCGGGCTGGTAGCGCAGTCGACCGGGTTGATTGGCGATTCGCTGGACATGTTTGCCGACGCCGCTGTGTACGGGGTCGCGCTCTATGCGGTCGGCCGGGCTGCACGGTTGCAGATGCGTGCGGCACAGCTGGCCGGTTGGCTGCAGGGGCTGTTGGCGCTCGGCCTGCTGGTGGAGGTCGGCCGGCGCTTTTTCTCGGGCAGCGAGCCGCAATCACTGATGATCATGGCTGTGTCCTGCGTGGCGCTGATCGCCAATGTCGCTTGTCTCCTGCTCATCGCCAGGCACCGCGACGGCGGTGTTCACATGAAGGCCAGCTATATCTTTTCGGCCAACGACGTGCTCATCAATGTCGGCGTGATCGTAGCTGGCGGCCTGGTCGCGTGGACCGGGTCGAACTACCCGGACCTGTTCATCGGTGGCCTGATCGGCCTGGTCGTCCTGCTTGGCGCGAGACGCATTCTGGCGCTGCGCGCGTAGGTGATTCGTTACAGCATCAATAGCAGCAGCGAGTAGCCGAGCGAGCCGAGCAGGAACGCGCCGAATCGACTGTTGCGCTCGCCGGGCAGCTCTTCTTTGAGCACGTTGAGAATGATCGCGCCGGCGATGAACGCGGTGACGGCCGAGACGCCCAGTTCCGATAGCTCGATGGTCGCACCGAAGGCCCAACCGACCAGTGTCGCGCTTGCCAGAATCCAACGCCCGCGACGGGCGAAGAGGCCTTGATGGTCGTGTTGAAGGGCCACGTCATTGACCATGAAATGCAGCGCCATGGCTACGGTGTACCAGACCAGTTCAAGCGTCTGGCCCGGGTCGCGGTTGGCCAGGATATAACCGATCAGCGCGTTGTAGCCGGCGAATGCGCCGACGTGCAGCCAGAACACGCTGGCGTGCGACGGTTCGTTGTCGGAGCGTTCACTACGGTGCTGCTTTATAAGCCGTTCCAGTCCGTAGAAGCAGGCCAGACCAAGCAGGGCCAGCAGATAAGCGTGGTGTTCCAGATAGCGCAGCGGATGGAACCCGCTATCCTCCATCACCTGCTGTCCTTGAGCCAGTTCAGGGAGCAGGTGAATGAACACATAGGCGACGGCAACGCCGCCGGCGGCGGAAAGCCATCGGCTACGTGGCAGCTGGTGCAGCTCGTTTAGCCTTCCGGCCAGCACGTGCGTAGCCGTCAGTGCCAACGCGGCGATAAGCGTGAGCATGGAAAACCCTAGCGGCGGTCATCCGATTGTGACTTTGGCCGTCCAGCGGTGTTCAGTGTGCAGTTCGTCGGCCGGTCGATGTGGACTAATGATCTCGATCAGTTCCCTGTGTCTTGATCGGCCAGGCCGATGATTTTTTTGTTAGAGTTCGCTCCTGAAAAAGCGAGCAGCCAGCCAGCTTTTAATACGGTCAATGAGGTGTCTGCTTGATTAGGGTGCTGGTGGTCGATGACCACGATCTGGTTCGCACGGGCATCAGTCGTATGCTGGCGGACATCTCCGGACTACAGGTAATAGGTCAGGCCGATTCCGGCGAGGACGCGATCCGCAAGGCTCGGGAGCTCAAGCCCGACGTCGTCCTGATGGACGTCAAGATGCCGGGTATCGGAGGCCTCGAGGCGACCCGCAAGCTGCTGCGCAGCTATCCAGATCTCAAGGTCATCGCCGTCACCATCTGTGAGGAAGATCCGTTCCCGACGCGCCTGCTGCAGGCCGGGGCAGCGGGTTATCTGACCAAGGGTGCGGCCCTGGAGGAGATGGTGCAGGCCATTCGCATGGTGTTTGGCGGCCAACGCTACATCAGCCCGCAGATCGCCCAACAGCTGGCGCTCAAGTCGTTCCAGCCGCAACTCAGCGAGTCGCCGTTCGACCTGCTCTCCGAGCGGGAAATCCAGATCGCGCTAATGATCGCCAACTGCCAGAAAGTGCAGAGCATCTCCGACAAGCTCTGTCTCTCGCCGAAAACGGTCAATACCTACCGCTATCGCATCTTCGAAAAACTGTCGATTACCAGTGATGTCGAATTGGCCCTGCTGGCGGTTCGTCACGGGATGGTCGACACCGTCAACTGATGACAGAAACCTTCGACTCATCGGCGTTCCTGGCGGCTTGCAGCGGCCGTCCGGGCGTTTATCGCATGTTCGATGCGCAGGCCAAGCTGCTGTATGTCGGCAAGGCCAAGAACCTCAAGAAGCGCCTGGCCAGCTACTTCCGCAAGACGGGGCAGGCGCCCAAGACCGCAGCCCTGGTGGCCAAGATTGCGCAGGTCGAGACCACCATCACCGCCAACGAAACCGAGGCGCTGCTGCTCGAGCAGACGCTGATCAAGCAGTGGCGGCCGCCGTACAACATCCTGCTGCGTGACGATAAGTCCTATCCCTATGTGTTTCTTTCAGCCGGCGAATTCCCCCGACTGAGCATTCACCGCGGCGCGAAGAAGGAGCCCGGGCGTTACTTCGGGCCTTACCCCAGTGCGGGAGCGATCCGCGAAAGCCTGAGCCTGCTGCAGAAGGCCTTCTTCGTGCGCCAGTGCGAAGACAGTTACTACCGAAACCGCACGCGGCCTTGCCTGCAGTACCAGATCAAGCGCTGCAAGGCGCCCTGTGTGAACCTGGTCGAGCCGGCGGAGTACGCCGAAGACGTACGCCATTCGGTGATGTTCCTCGAAGGGCGCAGCAATGCGCTGGCCGAAGAGCTGTCACGCAACATGGAAAAGGCGGCTGTTAGCCTGGATTTCGAGCGCGCCGCGGAAATTCGCGATCAGATCGGCATTCTGCGCCGGGTGCAGGACCAGCAGAGCATGGAAGGCGGCACCGGCGACGTGGATATCGTCGCCGCAGTGGTGAGCCCGGGCGGCGCCTGCGTGCATCTGATCACCGTGCGCGGCGGCCGCGTGCTGGGCAGCAAGAACTTCTTTCCACAGGTGGCCATCGAGGAAAGCGTCAGCGAGGTGCTGCAAGCCTTTCTGGAACAGTACTACCTGGGCGCTACGGAACGCGACCTGCCGGGCGAGCTGATCGTCAATGCCGTGCACGAGGATTTCGCCACTCTGATCGACGCCATTTCCGAGCTGCGCGACGTAGAACTGACCATCACTCATCGCGTCCGGGGTACGAGAGCACGCTGGCAGCAGCTGGCGTTGACCAATGCCGAGCAGGCGATGGGCGCGCGCCTGGCGAACCGACAGCACCTTTCGGCACGCTTCGAAGCACTGGCCGAGGCACTGGAGCTCGACGAGCAGCCACAACGTCTGGAGTGCTTCGATATCAGCCATTCCAGTGGCGAGGCGACGGTAGCATCCTGCGTGGTGTTTGGCCCGGAAGGCCCACTCAAGTCCGACTATCGCCGCTACAACATCGAAGGCGTTACCGCGGGCGATGACTATGCAGCGATGCATCAGGCGCTGTCCCGGCGCTTTCGCAAGGCGGCGGAAGGCGAGGGCAAGTTGCCGGATATCCTGCTGGTCGACGGTGGCAAGGGCCAGCTCAATATGGCGCGCGAGGTGCTTGAGGAGCTGGCGGTGCCGGAGCTGATCCTGCTCGGCGTGGCCAAGGGGGTCACCCGCAAGCCTGGCCTGGAAACGCTCTACCTCAACGACGCGGCCCACGAATTCACCCTCCCGGCCGACTCACCGGCATTGCACCTGATCCAGCAGGTGCGCGACGAGGCCCACCGTTTTGCCATAACCGGTCACCGTGCCAGACGCGGAAAAGCGCGGCGGACGTCGACGCTGGAGGAGGTTCCCGGCATCGGTCCGAAACGCCGCCGCGAACTGCTTACGCATTTTGGCGGTCTTCAGGAACTGTGCAGAGCGAGCCTGGATGAGATCGCCAAGGCTCCCGGTATCAGCAAAAAGCTCGCCGAGTCGATTTATGCGGCTCTGCACAGTGAGTAAACTGTCCCCGAATTCCGCCGATCAGTGGTACCGATGAATATCCCGAACCTGCTCACCGTTCTACGCGTGCTGCTGATACCCATCTTTATTTTGCTGTTCTATCTCCCGTTCTACTGGAGTTACCTGGCTGCAAGCGCCGTGTTCACGGTGGCGGCGCTGACTGACTGGCTCGACGGCTACCTGGCGCGCCGGCTTGAGCAGAGCACACCGTTCGGTGCCTTTCTCGATCCGGTCGCGGACAAGCTCATGGTGGCGGTGGCCCTGGTGCTGCTGGTCGAGGAGCACTCCAACCTCTGGTTGACGCTGCCGGCCGCTATCATCATCGGTCGGGAGATCGTCGTCTCGGCACTGCGCGAGTGGATGGCCGAACTGGGCGCCCGGGCCCAGGTCGCGGTGTCGAACCTGGGCAAATGGAAGACCGCCGCGCAGATGGTGGCGCTGGTTATCCTGCTTGCCAATCCGCCGCAGCCGACCATCTGGGTAGGCCTGGGCTACGCGCTGTTGATTGTGGCGGCTGGGCTGACGTTGTGGTCGATGATCAATTACCTGATGGCTGCCTGGCCGCACCTGAGCACCACCGAAAAGAAATAAAAACTTTTTTAATCAAAGGGTTGACGGCAGCCTTCGATCGTATAGAATGGCGCCCGTCACCAAGACAGCGCGGGAATAGCTCAGTTGGTAGAGCACGACCTTGCCAAGGTCGGGGTCGCGAGTTCGAGTCTCGTTTCCCGCTCCAGTTTGTAAGATCGCGCCGCAGTAATCATGCGGCGCCTTCGTTTTGAGGCCGGTTGGCAGAGTGGTTATGCAGCGGATTGCAAATCCGTGTACGCCGGTTCGATTCCGACATCGGCCTCCATATTGAAGAGCCCCAAGCAATTCGTTGCTTGGGGCTTTTTCTTTGCGCGACAGAAATTGCGGGACCTTCGGGCTCGACAGCAGGCGGTTCTACAGAGGCTATCTATACTTTCTCAGCGCCTTTTGCGCGGGAGAATAGCCATGCGCCGTCTCACAGCTTTTGCTTTTGCCATCCTCTTCAGCTCGCCGCTGTTGGCGATGCACTGCCCCATGGATATGGCCAAGATCGACGAGCAGCTCAGGACCAATCCGCCCAAGGATACGGCCACGCTGCAGCAGGTTCGGGAGTTGCGCGCCGAGGGCGAGCAGTTGCATCAGGCCGGCAAGCACGCCGATTCGGTAAGGGTACTCGGCAGGGCTCTGTATCTGCTTGGCCTGAAGCCCTGATCAGCGGGCGCGGCGCAAGCCGACCAGCAGCCAGAACAGCAGTCCCAGAATCGGAAAGACAGCGATGCCGATCGCCCAGAGCGCTTTTGCGCCTACGGTTCGGTCGCTTTTGAATACGCTGATGACCGCGAGCAGATTCAGGGCTATCAGGGCCACTGCGGCCGCGATAGCCAGATACGTCATCGAATCGGACACTTCTCATTCTCCTGGCAGCTCACCTTGTGAGGCCGTGAACCAGGCAGAACGGTTCCGTTCGGCAAAGCAATGCCGTGGCGCCGGTGCGACACGGTAGATGCACCGCGTCACTCAGCCAAGCAGTTGTTGGAGCTCATCACTGCTAGGCACCTTGCCTTCCACAACGATTTCTTCGTCTATTGCCAGCGCCGGGGTGCGCATGACGCCCGCGTCGATGATGGCGTTGACGTCGGTGACCTTTTCAACCTCGAAATCGAGCCCAAGACGCCGCGCGGCCGCTTCGGCGTTGGCGGTGAGTTGCTGGCACTTGGCGCAGCCGGATCCATAGACCGTCAGTTTCATCGTCGTTCTCACATCAGTTGGCCATAGAGATAACCGCTGAGCGTGGCCATCACCACCACCAGCGAGCAGTACACAATCGTTTTCTGCGTGCCGAGCACGGTGCGGATGACCAGCATGTTCGGCAGTGACAGGGCGGGACCCGCGAGAAGAATTGCCAGCGCCGGCCCCTTGCCCATTCCGGCGCCTAACAGACCCTCCACAATTGGCACTTCAGTCAGTGTGGAAAAGTACATGAACGCGCCGAGAACCGAGGCGAGCAGGGTGGAGGTGAAACTGTTGTCGCCGACTGCCCATACCACCCATTCGCTGGGAACCAATCCTTCATGGCCGGGCCGACCGAGCAGCATGCCGGCGATCAGCACGCCAGCCAGCAGCAACGGCATGATCTGTTTGGTGAAATCCCAGCTTTGGCCCACCCATTCCTGGCCTGCGGCATTCTCGCGACTGGCCTGCAACATCAGGCCGGCAATGCCGATGACCATGGCGAGTTCCGGCCACTGAGGTTTGAGTAAGGCACTTGCCGCGACCAACGCCCCGGTAACCAGCAACGGCCGCACCGACCATCGCCAGCGGCGTACCAGTAGCGTCGCGAGCAATATGGCGAGTACCGCGGAAATCGGCCATTTCCAACTGAACACAGCCATCCATGCGGCGCTGTCAGCTCTTGCCCAGTTGGCGAAGACCAGGATGCCAATCATCAAGCCGAACAGCGCCACGATGTCAGCGATCGGGTGGCCGTTGTCGTCATCGGTGAAGCCGCGCGCGCCTTTGGCTGCACGTGCCGCCTCCTCATGGCGGTAGAGCAGATGCATGATGGCGCCAATCACCAGGGCAAAAACGATAGCGCCGACGGCTCGGGCAATTCCCAGCTCGGCTCCGAGTACCTTGGCGGTCACCACGATGGCCATCACGTTGATCGCCGGCCCTGAATAGAGAAACGCAATCGCTGCGCCCAGCCCTGCGCCACGCTTGTAGATACCGCCGAACAACGGCAATACGGTGCAGGAACATACTGCGAGAAGCGTACCGGCGACGGATGCCACGCCAAAGGCCACCGGTTTCGGCGAAGCTGGGCCAAGGTGCTTCATCACGGCGCCCTGGCTGATGTAGACGGCCATCGCACCAGCGATGACGAATGCCGGCAACAGGCAGAGGATCACGTGCTCGCGGGCGTACCACTGGGTCAGCCGCAGGCCTTCCAGTACCGCGTTTTCGAAGCGCGGCTGGCCCATCGGCAGGAAGAAGATCAACAGGAACGCGGCGCACATGCCAAGCAGCACCTTCACCTCTGCCGGGTGGCCACGCCAGAAGTTGCCCAGATGCCTTCTTAGCGAAGGCGGGGTGTGGCCGGCTGGTACAGTGGGCTCGTGCGCGGGGCTGTCCATTTCTAGGGTCCTGTCAGACATCTCGTAAGGATGTTAGTCGGCTTGCGCCGAGCCCTGCTGATCAAGGTCAAGTGCTGATGAATGTTTCCCTGGTGGATCAGCGAGCAGGCAGCGCTCGGTTATACCAGTCGCGGCTGCGGTTGATGTTGCGCACCAGCCATAGCATGACCGGCACCTCGATCAGCACGCCGACCACGGTTGCCAGTGCGGCTCCGGAATTGAAGCCGTAGAGCACGATGGCGACGGCGACGGCCAGTTCGAAGAAGTTCGAAGCACCGATCATCGCGGACGGGCCGGCTACATCGTGGCGAACCCGGAAACGGCGATTGAGCCAGTAGCCGAGCCCGGCGATGAACAGGGTCTGCAACAGGATTGGTACGGCGAGCATGGCGATGATCAATGGCTGAGCAACGATCGCCTCGCCCTGAAAGGAGAACAGCAGAACCAGCGTTGCCAGCAGCGCGACGATGGAAAACGGCTGCACCTTCGCCAGTGCCGCTTGGAAGGCCGGTTCGCCACGTTTCATCAGCCGGCCGCGGATGAACTGGGCGATGGCCAGCGGAATGACGATGTACATCACTACTGACAGCAGCAAGGTATCCCAGGGCACCGGAATGGAAGAAACGCCCAGCAGCAGCGCGACGATCGGCGCGAAGGCGAACACCATCACCACGTCGTTCAGCGCAACCTGGGTCAGGGTGAAGTTGGCGTTGCCGTTGCAGAGATTGCTCCACACAAAGACCATCGCGGTGCAGGGAGCGGCGCCAAGCAGAATCAGGCCGGCCATGTAGCTATCGAGTTCGGTAGCCGGTAGCCAGGGTGCGAAGACATGCTTGATGAACAGCCAGCCAAGCAGTGCCATGGTGAATGGCTTGACCGCCCAGTTGACGAACAGCGTGATGCCCATGCTCGCCCGTTGGGCATAGACCTCCCTCAGCGCCGAGAAATCGATCTTCATCAGCATCGGGATGATCATCACCCAGATCAGCAGACCGACCGGGATGTTCACATGGGCGACTTCCAGCGCACCGATGGCCTGCGCAGCATCGGGCAGGCTGAGGCCGAGGAGGGTACCGGCGACGATGCAGAGGAAAACCCAGAGCGTCAGGTAACGCTCGAAAAAGCCGAGTGGGGCGCCGGCGGCTTGCTTGCCGACCACTTCACATTGACTGGACATCGCTAATTACACCTTGTCGGATTGCTTGGATTGATTACTGCAGAGCTAGCGGCGATACCGCGGCAAGGGTCCGCACGACCTGGTCGACAGTGCTTCGTGCTGTGCGGGTAACGCCGATCAGCGTGGCCGAAGCCATGCCGGTCCAGTCGCCGTAACCCACCAGCCAAAGATTGGGCTGCTTCACGGCGCGGGTATCCTCCACCAGAACCTTGCCATCAGCCTCGATGATGCCGAGCCCGCGCAGATGATCCAGCGCCGGGCGAAAGCCGGTGCACCAGATCACCGCGTCGAAATCTTCGCTATGTCCGTCTTCCCATTCGACGCCCGTTGCTGTGAAGTGCGCGAAGGGACGCTCGGCCACCAGTACGCCGCGTTCCCGCGCTTCGCGGACAGGTGGCACCATGACGATGTCACCGAAGCCGCCAGCCGGCTCGTCGATGCTGCGTCCTTCCTGCTGCGCCTTCCAACGCGCGGTGGCGCGCTCGAACAACACGCGGCCATCGACCTCGTCGGGCAGAAACGCGGGTGGCTCCTGGGTGATCCAGACTGTTTCGCTGACTCTGGATACCTCGGCGAGGATCTGCGCACCGGAGTTGCCGCCGCCCACCACCATCACCCGTTTACCTGCAAAAGCGGCCGGATTTCGGTAGTGGGCTGAGTGAATCTGTTGGCCCTGAAAACGCTCCAGGCCTGGGGAAGCCGGAATGAACGGTCTGCTCCAGGTGCCGGTCGCGCTGATGACCGCGCGAGCCAGCCACTGCTGATCGCCAGCCTGCACCAGCCAGAGATCGTCGAGGCGGCTGATCGTATCGACTCTGACCGGTCGCTGAATCGGAAATTGATAGCGGTCTTCGTACCGTCGCAAATAATCGATAACGTCGTTGCGCGTTGGGTTGCCCGGCTCGGTTGGAGTGGGCATCGGCCAGCCGGCAATCGAGCTCCAGGCGGCGGGGGAGAACAATCTCAGCGACTCCCAGGCGTGCAGCCATGCGCCGCCGGGGCCGGGCTGTTCATCCAGCAACAGATAGGACAGCGACGTGCGCCGCAGGAAGTACGCGGTCGTCAGGGCGGACTGTCCTGCACCAATGATGATGACATCGAAAACATTGGGTGCTGGCATCAAGCGACTCCCGCAGAAGGGTGATATTCGTTCGATCAAATATATGTGATATGGAATATACGCTTCTTGCTCCGGTGGAACAAATTCACCTTCTGCCGCGGCCTGAAAGAGGCGGCCGAACCCCAGCGTGCTTTACTTGGTTATACGTTAAGCAATATATTCGCCAAGGCATATCTTGTGGGGAGCTGCTTCATGGCCTACAAATCGCGTGTCCTGTTTGTCTGCGTTGCCAATTCGGCGCGCTCGCAGCTTGCCGAGGCGCTGCTGCGGCACACCGATTCGGAGCGCTTCGAAGCGTTCAGTGCGGGCACCGCACCGACCGAGGTCGATGTGCGCGCCCTGGCGGCGCTCGAGCAACTCGGCGTGCCGGCCGCGGGTTTGCGTAGCAAATCGCTGACGGAACTGGAGGGGCAGCAGTTCGATTTCGTAATCACCCTCTGTGACAAGTCATCGCTGGAGTGCCACGCGCTGCCTGGCGCGGGTGAGTACATCGCCTGGAACTTCGAAGACCCTGCCAGCAGCGACCAGCCGGATGCCTACCGGCACACGCTTCACGAGATACATGAGCGGATCAAGATGTTCGTGTTGGTCAAGAACAAGCGCTGAGAAGATATCAATGGTCGAGCACCTGACACCTACCACTGTATTCAAATGCCTGGCGGACGAGACTCGCGTGCGGATTGCATTGCTGATCGCCCGTGAGGGCGAGCTGTGTGTATGCGAGCTGACCTGCGCGCTGGATGAAAGCCAGCCGAAGATCTCGCGGCATCTGGCGCTGCTGCGCGGCTGCGGAATCCTGGAAGACCGCCGTCAGGGCCAGTGGGTGTATTACCGGCTCCATCCGCATCTGCCTGACTGGGTGACTGACATGCTGCAGCCGATCCTGGCTGCCAACAAGAACTGGCTGAGCGACAACGTGCAGCGCCTCGACAGCATGCGCAACCGACCCGAGCGGGCGACGGTGTGTAGCTGAATCGCTTCGTTCACTCGCCACAACTTTCAGGATTACCCCATGTACGACGACCTGCCCAATATCGACCCCGAACTACTGGACGTGCCCGACCTCGACAAGCTGGCCCTGCCGGCAGGTCCGGAGCACAAACCACGCATCCTGCTGCTCTATGGCTCCAACCGGGAGCGCTCCTACAGTCGTCTGCTGGTGCAGGAAGCTGCGCGTCTGCTGGAGCGTTTCGGTGCCGAGACGCGCATCTTCAATCCATCCGGATTGCCGCTGCCGGACGATGCACCGGACAGCCATCCGAAGGTGCAGGAACTGCGCGAGCTGATGCAGTGGTCGGAGGGCCAGGTGTGGTGCTCGCCGGAACGGCATGGCTCGATGAGCGCGGTATTCAAGGCCCAGATCGACTGGGTGCCGCTGGCCATGGGCGCGCTGCGGCCGACCCAGGGCAAGACGCTGGCGATCATGCAGGTCAGCGGCGGCTCGCAGTCATTCAATGCGCTCAATCAGATGCGCGTGCTGGGTCGCTGGATGCGCATGCTCACCATCCCCAACCAGTCCTCAGTGGCCAAGGCCTATCTCGAGTTCGACGAGGCAGGGCGGATGAAGCCCTCGGCCTATTACGACCGCGTGGTGGATGTGATGGAGGAGCTGATCAAGTTCACCCTGCTGGTACGCGGTCGGGCCGACTATCTGGTCGATCGCTATTCGGAACGCAAGGAGTCGGCCGAAGCGCTGTCCCGTCGCGTCAATCAACGCTCCATCTGACTTCCAGGAATCGCCCGCGTGTCCCATCCCTACGACATCCTCGATGTACCCGGCAGCGCCGGTCAGCTGATCTTCACACCGTGTCCCGGCAGCAAGGGCAGCAGCGTCGACGAGGCGCTGGCGACCCTGCACGCGGCCGGTGCCGACGCGCTGATCACCTTGATGCCCGCCGAAGAGCTGGCCCGCAACGAGGCGACGCAGCTGCCGCAACTCTGCGCCGAGCGCGGCCTTGAATGGTTTCACCTGCCGGTGGCCGACGAGCAGGTGCCGCTGGCGGACTTCGACCAGGCCTGGGAACAGTCGGCGGATCGGATCAATGAACTGCTGGATGCTGGCAAACGCGTCGCCATTCACTGCAAGGGTGGCTCTGGTCGTACCGGACTGATCGCAGCGCGCATCCTGATAGACCGCGACGTGCCGCGTGCAACCGCTATCGCCAGCGTCCAGGCGTTGCGCCCCAAGGCTATCCAGCATCCGGCCCATGTCGGCTGGATCGAACGCTTCGGCGCATGACGGGCTTCGCATGCTGAATACGCTTGGCCTGTTCGTCATTACCGCGATAGCGGAGATCGTCGGCTGCTATCTGCCGTACCTCTGGCTGAAACAGGGCAAGAGTATCTGGTTGCTGCTGCCGGCTGCGCTTTCCCTCGCGCTGTTCGCCTGGCTGCTGTCGCTGCATCCCACCGCCGCCGGGCGCGTGTATGCGGCGTATGGCGGCGTGTATGTCGGCGTGGCGCTGGTCTGGCTGTGGCTGGTCGATGGCGTTCGCCCGACCTGGTGGGACCTGCTTGGCTGCGCCGTGGCGATGCTGGGCATGGCGATCATCATGTTCGCGCCGCGCAATCTCTGATCCATCATTTCAGGAGCGAGTCATCCATGAGCATAAATGTAGGCATCAACGGCTTCGGCCGCATCGGACGTCTGGCACTGCGCGCGGCATGGGATTGGCCGGAGCTGGACTTCGTGCAGATCAACGATCCCGCTGGCGACGCGGCGACCCATGCGCACCTGCTGAACTTCGATTCGGTCCACGGACGTTGGCAGCGCGAAGCGAGCGCCGATGGCGACTGCCTGGTGATCGATGGCCAGCGAATAAAGGTCAGCGCCAACAAGGCGATCAGCGAAACCGACTGGTCGGGCTGCGATCTGGTCATCGAGGCCAGCGGCAAGATGAAGACCGTGGCGATGCTGCAGCAGTATCTGGCGCAAGGCGTCAAACGCGTGGTGGTCAGCGCGCCGGTGAAGGAGCCGGGTGCACTGAACATCGTCATGGGCGTCAACGATGGGCTGTTCGATCCGGTGCAGCATCGCATCGTCACTGCAGCGTCCTGCACCACCAACTGCCTGGCGCCGGTGGTCAAGGTGATCCATGAGCAGCTCGGCATCCGCCACGGTTCGATCACCACCATCCATGACCTGACCAATACCCAGAGCATCCTTGATCAGCCGCACAAGGACCTGCGCCGCGCCCGCGCCTCGGGCATGAGCCTGATTCCCACCACCACCGGCTCGGCCACGGCGATCGCCGAGATATTTCCCGAGCTGCGCGGCAAGCTGAACGGCCATGCCGTGCGCGTGCCACTGGCCAATGCCTCGCTGACCGATTGCGTGTTCGAAGTGGAGCGCGCTACCGATGCCGCTGAGGTGAACCGGCTGCTCAAGGCCGCGGCAGAGGGCGAGCTGAAGGGCATCCTCGGGTATGAGGAACGACCGCTGGTTTCCATCGATTACCGCACCGACCCGCGCTCGTCGATCATCGATGCGCTTTCGACCATGGTCGTCAACGGCACTCAGGTGAAGATCTACGCCTGGTACGACAACGAATGGGGCTACGCCAACCGCACCGTGGAACTGGCGCGCATGGTGGGGCAGGCAGGGTGAGATGCCGCTTAGAGGCGTTCGCTGAGAGCGGTGCGGGTTATGGAAAACGGCAGGGTGGCGGGCTGAAGCCCACCCTACGGCAAATCCGTGACTCGACGCCCCCGACGCTCTTTTCTCGGCATGCCACGCCATAACTCCTCGCCAATCTAGCTGCGCAATACACCTGCTCAATCAATCCGGAACCGACCATGCAAGCCCTTGCCCGACTGTCCCCCGAGGTGCGCCAGTACCTGATCGTCACCGGTAACTACTGGGCGTTCACGCTCACCGATGGCGCGCTGCGCATGCTGGTGGTGCTGCATTTCCATTCGCTGGGCTACACGCCACTGCAGATCGCGGCGCTGTTTCTGTTCTACGAGGTGTTCGGTGTCGTCACCAATCTGATTGGCGGCTATCTCGGCGCTCGACTCGGCCTGAACCGGACGATGAACCTCGGCTTGGCGATGCAGGTGGTGGCACTGCTGATGCTCACCGTACCAGCGGCGTGGCTGACGGTGCCTTGGGTGATGGGTGCGCAGGCGTTGTCCGGTATCGCCAAGGATCTGAACAAGATGTCGGCCAAGAGCTCAATCAAGCTCTTGGTGCCCGACAGCCAGCAGGGCAGGCTGTACAAATGGATAGCCATCCTCACCGGCTCGAAGAATGCCCTCAAGGGCGTGGGATTTTTCCTCGGTGGCGCACTGCTGACGCTGCTGGGATTCGCCGGCGCGGTCCTGGCGATGGCTGCGGTGCTAGCCGTGATCTGGATCAGCAGCCTGGTCCTGTTGAAAAAGGATCTTGGCAAGGCGAAGGCCAAACCGAAGTTCAAGGACATCCTCTCCAAAAGCCAGGCAATCAACGTGCTGTCGGCCGCGCGGCTGTTTCTCTTCGGGGCGCGCGATGTCTGGTTCGTCATCGCGCTACCGGTGTACCTGAGCACTGTCTTCGGCTGGAATTTCTGGATGGTCGGCGGCTTTCTGGCCTGCTGGATCATCGGCTACGGCATCGTCCAGTCGATGGCGCCGGCCATTACCGGCAAGCGCAGCGGCAAGGTACCGGATGGACGTGTGGCCTTCATCTGGGCCGCACTGCTGGCGGCGCTACCCGCGGCAATCGCTGTGGGCCTGACAGCTGGTGCATCGCCCCAATGGGTGCTGATCGGCGGGCTGCTGCTATTCGGTGCGCTGTTCGCGGTGAATTCCTCGCTGCATAGCTACCTGATTGTCAGCTATGCCAAGGAAGACGGCGTTTCGCTGGACGTGGGCTTCTACTACATGTCCAACGCCATGGGTCGCCTGATCGGTACCTTGCTCTCAGGCTGGGTGTTCCAGGCCTATGGGTTACAGGCTTGCCTGTGGGTGTCTTCTCTCTTCGTACTGCTCGCCGCGATTATTTCGCTGCGTCTGCCGCGTCACACGCAATAGCTGATTAGGGAAGGTCGGGCGCGAACGCCCGACCCGTATCGCTCAGTAGGTGTACTGCAGCTGTGCCCAGAGTTTCTCGGTATCCACCGAATAGTCATCCGCGTCGTAGCCGGCGTACTTGACCGTTGCGACCAGCCCTTTGACCAGCGGGATCGCGCGGCTGTAACCGATGTTGATCTCTTCCCCGTACTGCTCGCTGCCGCGTTGGGCGCGGAAATCGTGGTACCAGGCCTGCAGCGTGCCGCCGAAGAGCGGTAGTGTGCCCCCCAGGTAAACGTCCTGCACACCGTCCGCTGGCGTCAGCAGGAAGGTGTCGGCCCAGCCCTGAAAGGCGTGCTTGGTGGCCAGCGGCGTCTGGAAGGCGCGATTGCCTGGCCCCGAGTCGCCGCCCAGTACTTCCACGCCCGCTTTAAGCGTCGCACCCTTGAGGGCATAGCCCAGCTCGGCCAGGTAGTACTCGCTGCTCAGCTCCTGAGGATTGCCGGCGTAGTCCTGCTGGCGCGCATATTCAAGCGCATAGCTGATGCCGTGGAGGGCACCATTCAGACGCAGGCCGGTGGTCTTGCTGGACAGGGTGCCGAGCGCAGCGGCGGGTGCGGTGGCGATGTTGTCCAGTCCCAGCAGATAGCTGTAGGCGGTGGCCGTCAGCTCCGGTGAGTGCGCGTAGCGGGCATTGAACAGATGGCTGTGGCCTTCGATATTGGCCGGGTTGGCGCGATTGTCGAAACGGTTGTCGCCCGGGCCGAAGATCGTGTTGATGTTATCGATGTAGGCGTAAGTCAGCGTCAGCTTGTCGAGCGGTTGCAGCTGGCCCAGCACGCCGTCGTAGGTTTGTTCGTTCTGCCGCCAAGCGACGCCACCTACGAAACGTTGATTGTCCAGATTGATGCGCTGACGGCCGGCAATGGCGCTGCCGAACGCATGGTCGTAGCGCAACAGCGCCTGGTTGATTTCGCTGCCGTCGGGATCGGGTACTGCCGAGTAGTCGGTCTGTCCATTGCGGGTGCTGTTGTAGGCGGCATCACCCAGTCGACTTACGTTGTCTGCTTCGACCAGCGCCGACAGGCCGTACCACTTGCCGGTCTGAAAGCCGACACGGGTGCGCAGCGTCTGCGCATTGGCGTGCTTGAGTGCGTTGTCCTGGTCGATGTGCTCGTAGCGATAGCGCAGATCCAGAATCGGCTTGGCGTCGGTGATCAGGTCGCTGAAGTTCTCCCCGGCGAGGATCGCAGGACTGCAGAACAGCCCGACGCTAAGCAGGCAGGGTGTCAGATGATGTGGACGCAGCTTTCTCATGTGTTGCTCCCTTGGTTGGCATCGGAGCGAACGATAGGCTGCTTACTATTTTTGCCATTGACAGCAGTCAAGGCTGAAAAATGCTCTGCCGTGGGCATTGCAGCCCGTTTCGGGCTGCTTGCGGCTCAGGTGCCGTTTCGCTTAATGCGCAATGGCAGCTTTCAACATGCCGATATCGGTCGCGGCACGCTGGATCAGCGCCGCAGCGTTCGGCCCCGTTTTCTCCTGCCCGCTGCGACGGCCACGACGCCAGTGCGCCATCGGCTGCAGTGCGCTGATATCCGAACGGGTAACCAGTTCTTCGAGTGATCGCTTGCTCATCGTCGCGTCCTCACATCGTCTGTTCGGGGGAGCGTCCATGCGCCATGGGGGAGTCCTTGAGCAAAGGATGCGCGGAGTTTGTTACAGCTGGTTGGCAGTCACGCGCGTGCGGACGAGCGGCGCCGGGCGGGCCTACGGCGAAACCTCGCCGATGGCGCTGACACTGGTAATTCCGGCGTTCCAGATCATCTCGTAATGGGCGGTCTGGACAACAGAGAGCACATTGCGCGGCGTCATGAGCGCCCAGCAATGCTGGCCAGGCTTGCGCACCGAGCGGTAGCGCAGACCTGCAAAGCCGTCCTGCCGGAGCTGGCGACCGAACTGGCGCGCCGCGGAATAGTCATTCGGATCGTAGATCGGGTCGGTCAGCGCGACGGTCGTGGCATCCAGCAGGCCTGCCTCGTCAAACTGGCACGACAATCCGCGAAAGACGAAGCGCTCGAAGTTCAGACCCACCACGCCGGACCAGTACAGCTCCTGGTGATGGCGCACTTCAGCCAGGGCCGTTTCCATGCTGTCGGCCAGGTAGAGCACGCCGTAACTGCCATCGCTGAAACGCGAGCCTGAGGGATTCACATGGGTGAACGGAGCGGTGGCATAGGAGCAGCCGGGAATGCCGAACGGGATCTCGCCGCGGGGAATCAGCTCGAGTCGGCCGGTCTCGTTGTGCAGGCGCGGGTTCGTCAGGGCCTGGAGCTGATAAAGCATGTCGAACTCATCGGCGTCGGCCACGTCATCGAACAGCTCGATGGGCGGAAACTTCGAGTTGACCAACCGATATGCCTGCAGCTTCGCCGACGGCCGAACCGGCAGCCGCTTCGGCACTACCACTGCGCGCCCCGCAGGCTGTCGATCCGCCGGAATGTCTCGTACAGCGAAATCATGTCGCCCTGCGCCATGACCTCCAGCGGTGAACGGCCGTTGAAGAATTCGTTGTGATTGGGCATGCCAGGGAAACCGTAGGTGTTCTCCGGATTATCGAAGATCAGTCGCAGAGCGGCGTGGATATTGAGGATGAAACTGATGCGCTGCATCTGATCCGGATCCAGATTCACCGACCAGTCGGCATTACGTAACTTGGCGCGCGCATGAGTGCTGCGGGAAATACGCAGAATCCGACAGGCCTGTTCGGTCGTGGCCTGCCATTTCTCCAGAATATTCACCGCAGCGCGCAATCCAGTTGTGCATTGATCCTTGGAAAAGGCGGCTACTTGAAGGGTGGCTGACATGGCAGTGGCTCCGACAGTTTGTTTCTGTAGATACAGATTAGCACAAATTTATTCTACAGATTTATAGAGTTGCCGATATTCCCCGCAACTTAACGCCCAACAAACGTGAAAGGCTTGAAGTACGCACAATCGAGCGCAACCGATCTTTGAGCGGCTGATGGGATATAGATGGGATATGTAGGAGGGATATTCGAATGGGATGCGCCGGCGCCAGTTGCTGGAACCACCGGAAGTTTGGTGCCCGGAGCGGGGGTCGAACCCGCATACCCTTTCGGATGAGAGATTTTAAGTCTCTTGCGTATACCAATTTCGCCATCCGGGCGTAGGCTGCGTCGCAGCGCGCCGATGGGGAATCGGCGGCGCAGGACTATAACCAGCCTCCGAGGCCCACGCAACCCGAACGACCGACGTTCAGCCAGCAGAACTGCCAGACAAGGCCCACCACCCGGGCAACAGGCGACGCACCTGCGGACGGCCAAAACGATCGTCGATCAGATGCACGACGCCTTCGTCCTGCTGTGTGCGGATCACTCGGCCGGCGGCCTGCACGACCTTCTGCAAGCCTGGGTAGAGATAGGTGTAGTCATAACCGTGGCCGCGCCCGAACAGCTCGTCGAGCCGTATCTTGAATTGTTCGTTCACCGGGTTGACCTGCGGCAGGCCAAGGGTCGCGACGAAGGCGCCGATCAGGCGCTGGCCGGGCAGGTCGATGCCTTCGGCGAAGGCGCCGCCAAGCACGGCGAAACCGATTCCTTCGCTGTGTTCGGTAAAGCGATCGAGAAAGGCATTGCGCGCCGCTTCCTGCATGCCGCGGGTCTGCTCCCAGAAGGGTACGTCCGGGCATTGCTCGCGCAGCAGCGCGGCGACCTGTTGCAGGTAATCGAAGCTGCTGAAGAAGGCCAGGTAGTTGCCGGGACGCTCGCGGTACTGACGGGCGATCAGTTCGACCACGGCGCCCAGCGAGGCCTGCCGGTGCTGATAACGGGTCGAGACATGCTCGGCCAGGCAGACGCGCAGTTGCCGGCTCTGGAACGGCGACTCGACATCGATCCAGGCGCTGCCGGCAGGCAGGCCCAGCATGTCGGCGTGGAACCTGCGCGGGCTCAGCGTGGCAGAGAACAGCACACTCGAGCGCGCCTGTGCCAGGCGGGGAGCCAGAAAGGGAGCGGGAACCACATTGCGCAGACAAAGGATCGAACGACGGGCCTTGCTGCGAGCAGTCGTAGGCAACAGGCTGATGTCGAACAGCGAGTGTTCACCGAACAGCTCGGCGACACGGCAGAAATGCATGGCGTCGAAATAGGCCCGTTGCAGCTCCGCCTCCAGCCCTGCGGGTTGCTCGCCCAGATAGTCGGTGATGGCGCTGACCGCCTGCTGCAGCGCGCCCAGCAGCTTGAGCGGCAACTCCGGTTGCACCTGATAGTCCGCCAGCTGTTCGCGATGCAGCTCGTTCCAGCAGCGCTGCACGCGCCCCAGCGGCCGCTTCAAGGGCGCTGGGGCCTGGCTGGCGAGGCCGGCGAAGGCGCGCTGATCGAGCTCGGCGCTGTACATGCCACGTGCCCGGTCGATCAGGTTGTGCGCCTCGTCCACCAGCAGGCAGATGCGCCAGTCGTTGGCCAGCGTCAGGCCGTGGAGGAGGGCGCTGCTATCGAAGTAGTAGTTGTAGTCACCGACCACCACGTCCGCCCAGCGTGCCAGCTCCTGGCTGAGGTAATAGGGACAGACCTGATGGGCAAGCGCCACTTCGCGCAGGGCGGCCTGGTCGAGCAGGGCCTGCCCCAGCGCGGCCGCACGCGCCGCGGGCAGACGGTCGTAGAAGCCGCGGGCGAGCGGGCAGGATTCGCCATGACAGGCCTTGTCCGGGTGCTCGCAGGTCTTTTCGCGCGCCACCAGCTCCAGTACCCGCAATCCATGGTTGGCGTTGCGTTGCAGCGTCTGCAGCGCATCCACTGCCAGGCGTCGACCGGACGTCTTGGCGGCGAGAAAGAACAGCTTGTCCAGCCGCTGCCCAGGAAATGCCTTGAGCTGCGGGAACAGGGTGCCAAGCGTCTTGCCGATGCCGGTAGGCGCCTGCGCCATGAGCGTGGTGCCCGTGCAGGCCGCCTTGTACACCGCCTCGGCCAGTTGTCGCTGGCCGGTACGAAAGTCGTCGTGGGGAAAGTGCAGGGCGGAAAGTGCGTGGTCGCGCGCGGCGCGGTGGGCCATTTCCTGTGCGGCCCAGTCGACGAACGCCTGACACTGGGTCTCGAAGAACACGCGCAGCTGCGCTGCGGTGTGGCGCTCGACGAACAGCGTTTCCTTGTGGCTGGTGACGTCGAAATAGACCAGTGCCAGGTCGAGTTCATCGAGCCCGCGTGTCTGACACAGCAGCCAGCCATAGATCTTCGTCTGCGCCCAATGCAACTGGCGATGATTGGCGGGCTGGCGTTCCAGGTCGCCGCGAAAGGTCTTGATCTCTTCCAGGCGATTGCGCGCCGGGTCGTAGCCATCGGCACGGCCGCGCACGCTCAGTTGCCCGTACTGCCCCTCCAGGGCGAGTTCGCGCTCGTAGCCGTCGCCGCGCCTGGCGGTGACCTGGGCGTGCCCGGCGATGCCTTCCAGCGCGGTGGGCGAGGGCGTGAAGCGCAGATCCAGATCGCCAACCTTGGCGGTGAATTCGCAGAGCGCGCGCACCGCGACCCGATAGCTCACGCCATGGCCTCGGCCCACTGGACATGGCAGACCGCAATGGGCAAACCGTGCTGATGGGCGTAGTCGATCCAGCGCTTCTGGTTGTCCTGCAGGCGGTCGCCCGGGCCCTTCACTTCGATCATGCGATAGCGGCGCGCTTCCGGCCACAGCTGGATCAGGTCCGGCAGGCCGGTGCGATTGCCAGTGATGTCCGCCAGGATGCGCTGGAACAGCAGCTTCAGGTGCGCGGCGGGAATGCAGTCCAGCGCCTGCGCCAACAGGTGCTCGTCGAGCAGGCCCCAGGCGACGAACGCGTTATGGATGCCGAGCTTCGCCTGGAAGGTGCGCCAGATGCAGTCACGGTAGTCGTCGCTGTCGAGGCAGGCCAGGCAGGCGGCGAACAGATCGGCGCGGCGCTGGTGGAAGTCCGCGCGGTTCAGGTCGGCCGGCGCCCAGTGGAACGGGTGAAAGAACGCGCCCGGCAACGGCGCGAAGATCGCGTCCCAGCAGAGCAGGCCGAACAGCGAGCCGACCAGGGCGTTCTCCACGTAATACACCGGCGCATCCGGCCTCGTCAGATGCTCGCGCACCGCCTGCTCGACGCTGCAGGCAGGCCTCGGCAGGACCAGGTCGAGCTGTTCCGGCTTGCGGCTGCGTGCACGTTCGGTCGGGATGCTCAGGCTGCGTTGCAGACGTGGCAGGATGCGCTGCAGCTGCTGCACTTCATGTTCGCTTTCCGGCGCGGCCCGGGCCTGAAGCAACAGATCCAGCGCCGCCGCTGGCTGGCCGCCGCGCTCCAATACACGAATCGCCCGCTCACGCGCACCGGGATAGCCGTTGGACGCGTGCACGCGCAAGGCCTCGTCGAGCTCGCCGAGCCGTTCGAACTGCTGGCCGATGCGCAGCAGCAGTTTGCCGCGGCGGCTTTCCAGCCAGGCATTGCCGAACGGCGCGGCCGGTACAGCCGCCAGGATCTCCGCCAGCGGCTCGCCGGCATCGAAGCGCTCGCGACAGCGATGCAGATGCAGGTAGGCGTCCAGCTCGGCACGCGAACTGAACGCTCGTGAGGCGGGGGAAAAGGCCACCTGCTCGTAGCGATAGATGCCGAGATCAGCCAGCACGAACTCCGACCAGTCCTGATGGATATTGCCGAAGAACAGCAGGCGCAGCCGCTCGCAGAGATCGTCGATGCACAGGGTGAACACCGCGTCCTCGGCACCCGCCCACCATGTCGCGAAGGGCTTGGGCAGGTCATGGTCGGCGCGCAGCCTTTCGAACAGCTCGGCCTTGCGCAGGCCGGCCGAGTTCGTGACGCCGAACAGCTGCAGCAGTTCGCCCTTGGTCAGCAGGCCGAACAGCTGTTCCAGCGTCAGCTCACGCTCGGCATCGATCCAGCCCTGCTCGATCAATGGCGCTGCCGCCCGACGTGGACAGCCGATCTCCCCGTAGTGCAGTTTGCTGGCCCGGAACAGCGCGCCCTTACGCATCACCATGCGCACCAGCAATGCCTGGGACGCCTGCGGCAACAGAGCGAAACGCCGGATGAAGGCGCGCTCGGCGTCGTCCAGCAGGTCGCCATGATGCCGGCCCACCCAGACCAGGACCTGCTGAAAATTGTCGAGATAGTAGAAGGGGTTTTCCAGGGCCTGACGCATCGCACATCCGGTAAAACTGGGGCGCGGGCGGCCCGCTCGAAAGCTGGCTATTTATACAGTTCGAGCGGTATTTGGCAATGGCCGGTGATCAGCGCAAGGGGCGGCGTGGGTGCCGCCCCGGACGCGATGGAAGGATCAGACGGTGCGCGAGAAGCGTCCGCGCTGCTCACCACCGAGGTAGGCATCGAAAGCCATGGCGACGTTGCGCATCATCAGCTGCCCCTGCGGTAGCAGAATCAGCGCATCGTCGCGCAGCTCCACCAGACCATCGGCGACCGGCTCGGCCAGTTTGGCCAGCGAGTCGGCGAAATAGCTGCCGAAGTCGATGCCGTGCTTCTGCTCGATCTGCCGGTAATCAATACGCCCATGGCACATCAACGAGACGATCACATCGCGGCGCAGGCGATCGTCGTCGCTCAGCTTGTAACCACGGTGCACCGGCAGCATGCCCTCGTTCAGTCGCGCGTAGTACTGCGAGAGCTCCTTGACGTTCTGGCTGTAGCTGTCGGCGACCTTGCCGATGGAGGAAATTCCCAAGCCGATCAGGTCGCAATCGGCGTGTGTCGAATAACCCTGGAAGTTTCGTTGCAGTGTGCCGTTGGCACGTGCCAGGGCCAGTTCATCTTCCGGCAGGGAGAAGTGATCCATACCGATATAGATGTAGCCGGCGGCAGTCAGGCGCTGGATGGTCAGTTCCAGCAGCTCGAGCTTGCGCTCGGGTGGCGGCATGTCTTCGGGGCGAATCAGCTTCTGCGCCCGTACCAGATCCGGCAGGTGGGCGTAGCTGTAGGCGGCGATGCGGTCCGGGCGGATATCGATGATCTTGCTCAGCGTGGCATCGAAGCTGGCCACGGTCTGCAGGGGCAGGCCGTAGATCAGGTCGACGCTGATCGACTTGAACTGCGCATCGCGGGCAGCCTGTACCAGCTCGCGGGTCTGCTCTTCGGTCTGGATGCGGTTGACGGCGATCTGCACCTGCTCGTCGAAGTCCTGGACACCGAAGCTCAGGCGGTTGAAGCCCAGCTTGCGCAGGCCGTGGATCTGCTCGGGCGTGACAGTGCGCGGGTCGACTTCCAGGGAGAACTCATGGTTGTCGCTGTCATCCATGTTGAACGCCTGATGCAGACTGACCATCAGGTCAGCCAGCTGCTCGCTGGTGAAGTAGGTCGGCGTACCGCCCCCCAGGTGCAGCTGCGTCAGCTTGCGTGAGCGATCGAACAGCTCGCCCTGCATGGCGATCTCACGCTTGAGATACTCGAGATACTCGACCGCGCGATCGGTCTTGTGGGTGATGATCTTGTTGCACGCACAGTAGTAGCAGAGGCTCTTGCAGAACGGGATGTGGATGTACACCGACAGCGGCTTGGGCGGTTGCGCCTGATTGCTGCGTGCAGCGGCGGCGCGGTAGTCGTCCTGGGCGAAGGCCTGGTGAAACTGCGGAGCAGTGGGGTAGGAGGTGTAGCGCGGACCGGGGCGGTCGTATTTCTCGACCAGGGCCCGGTTGAAGCTCGGCAGTTGGTCCATGTTCGTTTTCACCTAAGGGTTGAATTCGGAGTCAGGCGCGGAACGCGGTGTCACCCTCGGGCGTGTCCGGCTCGGGCAGGTCATGGGCGCGGATTATGGACGATTCGGTCCGGCGCGCCGACTGTCTCAGATCAAGAATAGCGCCCCGGTGGCACCCCGAGCCGCACCGTTGGGCGATTCGGGGTGTGGATCGGGCACCGTGCAAGCAGGGCGAGGAACGGCCTTGCCGCTGCGATCAGAGCTTGAACTGGCCGACCAGGCGGTTCAGTTCGGTGGCCAGACGCACCAGCTCATCGCTGATCTCGGAGGTCTGGGTCGCGTCAGTCGAGGTAGTGTCAGCGATGCGACTGATGGTCGAAATGTTGCGATTGATCTCTTCGGCAACTGCGCTTTGCTGTTCTGCGGCCGTGGCGATCTGCGTGTTCATCTCATTGATGGTGCCGACTTCTGTGGCTATCAAACCAAGGCTTTGTGCGGCCTTTTCGACACACTGCGACCCCGAGCGCGCACGCAGTTGCGCTTCCTTCATCGCTTGCACCGCATTGCGTACACCGCTTTGCAGCTGTTCGATCATCGCCTGAATTTCTTCGGTCGATTTCTGCGTACGCGAGGCGAGGGTGCGCACCTCATCGGCCACCACGGCAAAGCCGCGACCTTGCTCGCCGGCGCGCGCCGCTTCGATGGCGGCATTAAGGGCGAGCAGGTTGGTCTGTTCGGCGATGCCGTTGATCACACCGAGCACCATGTCGATGCTGGCACTGTCGCTTTCGACCCGCTGGATGACTTGCGCTGCTTTCTCGATTTCGGCGATCAGTGATTCGATGCCGTCGAGCGCTTCGGTCGCTACCTTCACGCCGGCCTTGGACTCGGTATCGGCTCCGGTGGACGCCGTAGCGGTCTGGTTGGCGTTGCGCGCCACTTCCTGCACCGTTGCACTCATCTCGTTCATCGCCGAGGCGACCATATCGGTCTCGCTGCGCTGTTCATTGACTGCCGCCAGGGTCTTCTCCGCCACATGGGAGACGCGCTCGGAGACGTCGGTCAGCTGATGAGTGACCCCGGCGACGGCTTCCAGGCTGTGACGGAACTTGCCGATCATGCGGTTGAAGGCATCGCCCATGGCGCCGATCTCGTCCTTGGCACCGATCGCCACGCTGCGGCTCAGGTCTTCATCTTCGGCCATCGCATTCATGGTATGCCGCATGGCGTTGATGCGACGGATGATCACGTGGCGCACCGTCATGCACATGACCACCACGCCAATGACCAGCAGCAGCAGCTGGATGGCGCCGCTGATCATGATGTTGCGGTCGACCTCCTGATCCAGTGCCTTGAGGTCATAGCTGATGCGCACCGCACCCATGACCGCGTTTTCGGCGACCTGGTGGCAGGTCAGGCAGTTGGTTCCACGGTAGTCCGCGTGGGCAAGGATCGGATTGATGACGGTAAGCACACGGCCGCCGCTCCGCTTGTTGACTTCGATGATGCCTTCGCCGCTCAACGCTCGACGATCCAGGGCGTCGACGGGAGCCTGGTGGTCGAAGCCCGGACCGAACACCTTGGTGATCTCGTCGCTGCGGATGATGCGGGCGTCGATCACACCCGGCCGGGCGAGGATCTTGTTTCGCAACACCTCGCGCTGCGCCATGGTGCCGGTGAGCATCATGGTGTTGATGCTATCGAAATAGGAGTCGGCGGCATCCTTGGTCTGTTGCTCCACTACCTGCAACACCAAGCGCTTTTCCGTACTGGCGGCTATGAACAGCGAGGCGGACATGATCGCCACCAGCACCAGTACCAGGGCCAGATTGATTTTGGTCTGCACGGACATTTGTCGAGAGGCGGAGCTGTTCATGTTTTTCCTTAGCACTACTTGCCACGCGGAAGGTAGCGGTCACTGCACTCTTGTTTTGTTGGTTTCCCACGACGACGCAGCAACGAGCTGGGCGATCTGAAGTTCGTATCGGCTAACGGCGGGGATTCTTGAAACCCGAACCTGGTAGTAGCCTTGCGCCATTATGGAGCGCGCTATGGTATTGCTTTCCGAGGAAGGTGAACCGCATCGCTCGACCAATGACTGAGCAAATGCAGCTTTCACTGACTCAGGTCATGAGTTCGAGGGCAGGGGAGCGAGCTCTGTTGGCATCTTGCTGTAACCGCGCACTGGTAAAGAACAGAAGCGGCGCCATGCGTCACAGCGGTGCAAAGGGGTATGAGACATAGCGCCGCTTTACAGAATGACAAAGCGATATTAGCGTTGCCGACCCGTCTGGCAGGCGATTCGGAATGACGTCACTGAACGGGCATCTTTTCTGCATTCACCCATTGCGCTCGCTGCGAACCCCTATGGAAAACGATGGTCGTAGGCTCTACGCCGGCAAGACCGGGCAACACCGCAAGGCAGCTGCTGAACCGTCAAGCAGTGCATCGACTGGAACCTTCATCTCAAGGACTCACATGATCAAAAAATGCCTTTTCCCCGCTGCCGGATATGGCACACGTTTTCTCCCCGCAACCAAGGCCATGCCCAAGGAAATGCTGCCGGTGGTGAACAAGCCGCTGATTCAGTACGGGGTTGAAGAGGCACTGGCGGCTGGGCTCAACCAGATCGCGATCGTTACCGGGCGAGGCAAGCGCTCGCTTGAAGACCATTTCGACATCAGCTACGAGCTGGAACACCAGATCCGCAACACCGACAAGGAAAAGTACCTGGTCGGTATTCGCCGGCTGATCGACGAGTGCAGCTTCTCCTATACCCGTCAGGTGGAAATGAAGGGGCTGGGGCATGCGATTCTCAGCGGCCGTCCGTTGATCGGCGACGAGCCGTTCGCCGTGGTGCTGGCGGACGACCTGTGCATCAACCTGGACGGCGATCCCGTGCTGGCGCAGATGGTCAAGCTGTACAACCAGTTCCGTTGCTCGATCGTGGCGATTCAGGAAGTACCGCCGGAAGAGACCAGCAAGTACGGCGTAATCGCCGGCGAGATGATCCGCGATGACATCTACCGCGTGAGTCACATGGTCGAAAAACCCAAGCCCGAAGATGCGCCGTCCAACATGGCGATCATCGGCCGCTACATCCTTACTCCGGACATCTTCGACCTGATCGAGCAGACGGAGCCGGGCAAGGGCGGCGAGATCCAGATCACCGATGCGCTGATGCGTCAGGCTCAGGATGGCTGCGTACTCGCATACAAGTTCAAAGGCCAGCGCTTCGACTGCGGTAGTGCCGAGGGCTACATCGCCGCAACCAACTTCTGCTACGAGCACTTCTACCTTACCGGTAAGGCGTTCTGAACAAACTGGGCCACCTTCGGGTGGCCCAGTCGTTTCAGGGCAGCGGCATGTCTTCTGCGCCCGGGCCCAGCGGCTGGCCGAAACTGAACTCGACATAGTTGCCCGCCGGGTCGCGCAGCCCGCAGTAATAGCCCACCGGATAGGGTTCGTCGCGTGGCTCCCATATAAGACAGCCGGCATCGCGTGCGCGGTCTGCAATCTCATCGACCTCCTCACGACTGGCTAGCGCAAAACCGAAATGACTGTAGTCGTTTGCCGGCAGCGCTCGATCGATGCCGCCAGGCATCATCACGAAAATGAACTCGCGTTCCTTTCCGGGCTCCGCCATCCAGACGATTCGCGAGCCCTTGCCAGGGCGCTCATGAAACACCTGCATGCCGCAGAACTGCTCATAGAAGGTGATACAGGCGTCCAGATCAGGCACATGCAGCGCGAGGTGGGTGAGGGTGGGGCGCATGGGGCACTCCTTCGGTGAACCAGAGCGATTGCGTGGGTTATGCTGTCGCTACAGAAGGAGACAACATTACATGGCTTACGACTTCGATCTATTCGTCATCGGCGCAGGTTCCGGTGGTGTGCGTGCGGCGCGGTTCGCTGCGGGTTTTGGTGCCAGGGTGGCCGTTGCCGAAAGTCGCTATCTGGGTGGCACCTGCGTCAATGTCGGCTGCGTGCCGAAGAAGCTGCTGGTCTACGGTGCACACTACGCTGAGGACATCGGTCAGGCGCAGGGTTACGGATGGACCATCGATGGTGCGACCTTCGACTGGAAAACTCTGATCGCCAACAAGGACCGTGAGATCCAGCGTCTGAACGGCATCTACCGCAGCATCCTGGTGGACAGCGGCGTAACTCTTCTGCAGGCGCATGCGCGACTGGTCGACGCGCATACCGTCGAGGTCGAAGGCAAACGCTATAGCGCCGAGCATATCCTGATCGCCACCGGCGGCTGGCCGCACGTTCCGGAAATCGCTGGTCGCGAATATGCCATTACGTCCAACGAGGCGTTCTATCTCGAATCCCTGCCGCGCCGGGTGCTGGTCGTCGGTGGCGGCTACATCGCCGTTGAATTCGCCTCGATCTTCCATGGCTGCGGTGCGGATACCACGTTGCTATATCGCGGCGAGCTGTTCTTGCGCGGTTTCGATGGCTCGCTTCGCGACCACCTGAAGGACGAGATGATCAAGAAGGGCGTGGACCTGCAATTCAACGCCGACATCGTACATATCGACAAGCAGGCCGATGGCAGCCTGCTCGCGACGCTGGAAGACGGCCGCACCCTGGAGGCGGACTGCATCTTCTACGCGACGGGCCGCCGTCCAATGCTGGACAACCTGGGGCTGGAGCAGGCCGGCGTCGCGCTGGACGCCCGAGGTTTTATCGCCGTCGACGATGAGTACCGCACCTCGGTGTCTTCCATTCTGGCAATCGGTGACGTGATCGGTCGCATCCAGCTGACGCCGGTGGCATTGGCCGAAGGCATGGCGGTCGCGCGCCGGCTGTTCAAGCCCGAGCAATACCGCAAGGTGGACTACGCAACCATCCCCACCGCCGTATTCAGCCTGCCGAACATGGCAACAGTCGGCTTGACCGAAGAGGAGGCGCGCGAGAAGAGCTACCAGGTCACCATCTTCGAAAGTCGCTTCCGACCGATGAAGCTGACCATGACCGATAGCCTGGAGCGCAGTTTGATGAAGCTGGTGGTGGACGCGAAAACCGACCGTGTACTCGGCTGCCATATGGCCGGGCCGGAGGCCGGCGAGATCATACAGGGGCTGGCCGTGGCGCTGAAGGCGGGCGCTACCAAGCAGGTGTTCGACGAAACCATGGGTATCCATCCGACGGCGGCCGAAGAGTTCGTCACCATGCGTACGCCGGCCGCCATCTGAGGACAGGTAGGCGTGCTGCCTTGCGCAGCACGCCGCTCGACTCAGTGATGATGACCGGTTGCGGTATTGCCGGATGCCGGCGCATCGACCTCGATGCTCACCTCGGTAGTAATCTCGGCACCGCTTTCGAACTGCAGGGTCACCGGGAAACTCTCGCCGGCAACTAGGGGCTGCTTCAGTCCGAACAGCATTACGTGGTTCCCGCCCGGCTTGAATTCCACCTTGCCGGCCGCCGGTACCTCCACCGAATCGATCTGCTGCATCTTCATCATGTCGCCCTGGTGCACATGGGTGTGCAGCTCGGTCTTATCTGCCCGCGACGTCTGCGCTCCGATCAGGCGTTGAGGTTGCTGACCGCGATTTTCCAGAACGAAATAGACCGCCCCGGTGGGCGCGGTCGGCGGCATCGCGCGCGACCAAGCCTGGCTGATGGCGAGTTCAGGCGCCGCTTGTACAGCGGTTTGGTGGTCGTGGTTATGTTCCTGCGCAACGGCAGTCAGGCAGAGCGCCGCGACAGAGCCGGCAGCCAGTAAGCGAAGCAGCATGACAAAACTCCAGTTCCATTGAGATTGCGCCATATTACGCCGCTCAAGCCGCAGCGGTACTCGCAAACGCTCTGGCGACTGCTGAGCAGGCTTTAGCAGCCAGCATCGGCGGGTGCGGTGCGTCGATTTGCCACAGGTGCACCAGTCACACTATATTGCGACGCCGCGGTCTATCCACACCTTGGCCGCCTGAGGCGTTGCATCGTTGCGCTGGGTGTTCCGCTCGCCCATGATCCGGCGGCGCTCGATTCGGCGCTCCCATTCTGCAAGTCGAGCAAGCCCCTTGTAGAAACCAGTCTGCACACTTCTTTCACCTCGGTCCTGATGGGGACATACCTCGGTTGTTTTTCGCGATCCCGCGAGACGGCGACGAGTGTTTATATGGATATGGTTTCTATGGGCTCTGGAAAATCGCGGTTTTTTGTATCTTGTCTCGGTGCAGCTGTTCTCGTTTCCATTTTCACCGTTAGCTGGTGGCTACATCCGAACCGTGCAGTCTCCGGCTTTGCAGTAGCCGCTGGTTCCGTTGTTTTGCCGGGCGCCACAACCCCGTTCTACAGCACCCGCTTTGCATCTTCCGATCTCGACGAGTTCGTGCATGCGTCATCAGTGACATCGCTTCCAGATGGCGGGTTGATGGCCGTCTGGTTCGCAGGTTCGCGCGAGGGCGCCGCGGACGTCCAGATCCGTGGAGCACGCTATGACGCTCTGGCGGCGGAGTGGGGTGAAGAACTGGTCCTGGCAACCCGTGAATCGACCCAACAAGCCACCCGCAAGCACATACGCAAACTGGGCAATCCGGTCATCGCCCTGGCTCCAGACAACAGGCTGTGGCTTTTCTATGTGTCCGTATCCATTGGCGGCTGGGCTGGCAGTGCCATCAACACCATGTATTCGGATGACTTTGGCGAAAGCTGGTCAACGCCCAGGCAACTGATCACCACGCCGTTCCTGAACATCAGCACACTGGTGCGCAACGCCCCGGTATTTCATCGCGACGGCACCATTGGTCTACCGGTCTATCACGAGTTCCTCGGCAAGTTCGCCGAGTACCTTTACATCAGCCCAACCGGCGATGTGGTCGGTAAGAGCCGAATCAGCATGGGCACCGATTCGCTGCAGCCCACGGTAGTGCCGATGGACGAGCAGAACGCCATCGCAATGCTGCGTTACGCAGGTGTGACACATCACCGTGTGCTGGCCAGCCGCACCGAGGATGCCGGCAGGACCTGGAGCAAGCCTTTCCCCATTGATCCGGCCAATCCCAACTCGGCACTCGCGGCAGTGGCCACACCGAATCACGGGCTGCTGGTCGCATTGAACGATCTTGAGGACGGCCGCTTCCGCCTTCGCCTGATGGAAACCAACTCCAGCCTCGAACTCTGGAAGCCGGTAATCGATCTGGACGAGTCTCCCGATCCGGAAGGCAATCCGTTCAGCCCGCAGGCCTATCGGGAAATCATCGGCGACAAGTTCCGTCTCTCCAGCGGGCCGCGCCGTCTCTCGCTGGTGGATGAGTTTCTGACGAACCTTGACCAGCGCGTTTGCAAGACACACGGCTGCGACTTCGAATACGAATATCCCTATTTCATCCGGAGTGCCGACGGCCTGTACCACCTGGTTTATTCCTGGAACAACACGTTTATCAAACACGTCAGCTTCAATGATGCCTGGCTAATGGAGCAGCTCTGATGCCTGGACTCTGGCAAGCGCATCTGACCTTTGCGCTATTTGCATTCGTTGTTCTTCCCGGCTTTGGCCTCGGCCGGCTTGCCCAGGGGCTTGTTTTGCTGCTTCTTCTGGCGGTCAGCTTCGTTAGCGTGGATGGGCTTTCCCTTGCTGCGTACATGCGCAGTTTCACCGAGGACGTCGCAATCACGACGCTGGTGGCGCTGGCTTTCTTCGCTGCGCTGCGCATGGGCCTGCTGGACGCGCCCAGTCACAGTGCTCGCGTACAGCTACTGATCGTGATGGCGGCGCTGGCGCTGTTTCTGTATCCGGCAACGATGGGGCTTTCCCACCTGGATCCCTATCAATTGGGCTACGACCCGCGGCCTTTGATTGTGACTGTGGGCGTGCTGGCCTTTGGGCTGCTGCTGCTGAAGAACTGGCAGGGGGTGAGCATGCTCGGTCTTGCCACCCTGGCGTTCAGCCTCGGGCTCAAGCCTTCGCCTAACTATTGGGACTATCTGCTCGACCCGTTCATCGCCTTGTTCAGCTGCGCCGCGTTGATCGGCTATGCAGTCAGGGTAGTCGCACGCAAGGCAACGAAGGCATCGCAACAACTGAATCAGCCGACGAGCCTGTGATGGTCGGGCTGCGCTATTTGACGATTCGAGGAATGGAATGATGGGTTGGGTTCGCTCGCGGCGGTTGCACTACTGGCTCGGTGCGGTCGGGATTCTGTTCCTCACGCTGGCCGTGTTGCGCGGGATCTTCTTCGTTGGCTTCTCGGGTTTCGAGGCCAGCGCGCTAGGTGATGTCGACGCCGTGCCGGAAACGCTGGGCATCGGCCTGCGCTTCGACCTTCGCCTGGCCATCCTGCTGATGCTGCCAATTGCCTTGCTGGCGTGGCTGCCCAAATGGAACCTGACCCGCTCGCGAACCCTTCGTTGGCTTGCGCGCCTTTATCTCGCGCTGGCGCTCGGAGCGGTGCTGCTGGTCTACATCATCGATTTCGGCCATTACGCCTACCTGGGCGTGCGCATCAACGCCACGGTGTTGCGCTTTCTCGAAGATGCACAGATTTCGACCGACATGGTCTGGCAAACCTATCCGGTGGTCTGGATCACCCTCGGCTGGGCTGCCGCCACTGCTCTGGTCTGGTGGCTGCTGCTGCGTATCGAGCGTGTCACGCTGGATCGCCCGGCAAGACCCATCAGCCGCCTTTCGCTGATCTGGGGCAGCGCTTTGATGGTGGCCGCCGTCTTCGTCGCAATTCTGGGCCGCGTCGATAACATCAACCTGGAAAATCCGGTGCCGTTGCGTTGGAGCGATGCGTTCTTCTCCGGCGACAACCAGATTGCCGCGCTCGGCCTTAACCCGGTTATCTTCCTCTACGACACCCTGAAAGTGCCGAACCAGCCATACGATCGAAAGCAGGTCGAGGCTCACTACGATGTCGTCAGCCGCTACCTGAGTGTCGACCAGCCTGATGCGAAATCGCTGAATTTCAGCCGGGAGCAGGGCGCCCAGCCCTATGCACTTGCCGACAAGCGACCAAACGTCGTCTTCGTCATGCTCGAATCGCTGGGAACCAGTGCCGTGGGTGCGTATGGCAACCCGCTGAATCCAACGCCCAACATCGATCGACTGGCCCAGCAGAGCTGGTTCTTCAAGAACTTCTACGTGCCCGTGACGGGCACGGCGAAAACGGTCTGGGCCAGCATCTCCGGCGTGCCCGACGTATCACGTCAGGAAACTGCAACGCGTAACCCACTGATTACCCGCCAGCACAGTCTGATCAACGCGCTGCAGGGGTACGACAAGTACTACATGATCGGCGGCAACTCCGGCTGGGCGAACATGAATGCGCTGATTCGCCAAAGCATCGACGACGTTCAGCTGTACGAAGAGCGCCACTGGAAATCGCCGATGGTCGATGTATGGGGCGTGTCGGATCTGGATCTGTTCAAGGAAAGCGACCGGATATTGCGTGAACAGGGGGAGGGCAGGCCTTTCTTCGCCTACATCCAGACGGCGGGTAACCACCGGCCATTCACCATTCCCAAACAGAACGACGGTTTCGAAGTACGCGATCTGCCGCTAGAGACCGTGCAAGGCGCCGGCTCCCGCAGCCTGGCGCAATACAACGCGGTCCGACTTCTGGACTTCAACATCGGGCGCCTGATGGAAATCGCGCAGGAAGGCGGCTGGTATGACAACACCATCTTCGTGATGTTTGGCGACCACAACACTCGCATCAGCCAGATACCGCACATGCCGCCGGCGTTCGAAAAGCTGGGCCTGGAGAGCAATCATGTCCCATTGTTGATCCACGCCCCGAAGCTCCTGGAGCCACGCGTGATCGAAGAGGCCGTGGGGCTCGCCGACCTGCTGCCGACGGTGCTGGGCATGGCGGGAATGGAATACCGCAATGGCGCGATGGGTCGCGATATCCAGCAGCCGGCACCTGAAGGCGAGCGGGTTGTTCCGCTTGTTCTGCGAGAAGGAACGTTTCCGCTTATCGGCGGTGTTACCAAGGACTTCCTGTTGCAGATGCAGCACGACGGCAGCCAGCCGAGCCTGCATGACATCGCCTCAGCGGAGCCACTGGTCGACGTCGCCGAGCAATACCCTGAAGAGTTCCAGCGGCTGGTCAAGCTGACACGGGGGCTTCACGAGACGTCGCGGCTGATGCTCTATCAGAACGTCAGGAAAGACTGAGGCCGTCGGGGCTGATGGCAAGCGGCGGGATGCCAATGCGCAAGGTCCCGCCGCGGCTCAATAGAGGATCATCACCCAGGTTACCGCCACGATGACAAGAGACAGCAGCTGGGCGGCGCTGCCCATGTCTTTTGCATTCTTGGACAAGGGGTGGAGCTCATAGGAAATTCGGTCGATGGTTGCTTCGATCGCGGAATTCACCAGCTCGATAACCAGCGTCAGCAGCGGCACAATGACCAGTAGCACGCGTTCTATCCGGCTTACCTCGAAGGTGAACGCCAGAGGGATCAGTACGGCGTTCAACAGCAGCAGCTGGCGAAAGGCAGCTTCACCGACTACCGCGGCGCGAATGCCTGCAATGGAATAGCCAAGCGCTCTGAGGATCCTCTTCAGACCTTGATGCCCTTTGAGTGATTGCGCGTTAAGGTCTTCAATGCTGCTCATATCGGTCTTCCTGACGAAGTGGGCAGCAGTATAAACAGCTGCAGGGCTCCAATGGCAGGCGAGCCAATTCGCATCAAACGCGCAGCCCGAGCATTGCGATAGCCGACGATAGCAAATCGGCTGAGCCGAAGGGCAAGCGGAACGTAGCGGTTAACGGTACTTGAGCGCTCACCAAGCAAAGTACGTAAATACGCTATTTAACATAATATAGATTATGCGAAGTAAGACGTTGCATGATGAGGGGCTCTTCTTGTCCCTGGTCAGCCTCCATCCCGCTACAAATGGTGCTGGCTGCTATTTCGCCCCACGAAACGCAGCGCGAAATTCGCTGGGTTTGATACCGGCCTGCTTTCTGAAGAACCGGCTGAAATACGCAGCGTCTCCGTAGCCGAGTTCATGAGCGATCTGCTGGATATCCAGCGCGGTGTACGCGAGTTGTCGTTGTGCTTCGCGCACGATTCGCTCGTTGATCACGGCTGTCGGTGATTCGCCGAGTTCTTCGCGGCAGGCTCGGCCCAGTGTGGCCGGCGTGACGCCTAGTGCTTCGGCGTACAGGGTAAGCGGCCAATGCTGCTTGAACTTCTGGTCAACCAGATCGCGAAACTGCCCAAGCAGTGTCGATCGTCTGCTGTTGGCTGGCCTGACGGGCACTGCCGGCTGTTCCAGACGCGTGATCTTTACCAGCAAGGCGATCAGCAATGCATGTCCGGCAGCCACGTTGCCGCGCTCCTGGCCTTGCGCTTCGCTTTGGATCATCTGAATCAGCGGCCAGATGGGCTCCGTGCCGTCTGTATTCCATGGCAAGGGAATCACCGTCGGACGTTGCATCAATGCCAGCAGATCGCCGGACAGGATGCGTGCCATGGACTCTAATGGGCGCTGCGCCGCGGTGATGACCGGCCCGTCTGTTTCCCCGCTGTAGCGAAAGGCATGCACGGTACGTTGCGGCAGCAAGATCAGGCACGGTGCATGAAACGCCATACGGCTGTTTTCCAATGACACTTCGCCCTCGCCGCTACGAACGTAAACGACCTGCAACAGTGAGTCATGTTGGTGTGGCCTGATCTCACGATGATGCATGTCGCCGCGATCGCTGATCCATTCCAGGTGCAACAGGTCCTGCCAAGCTGGCAGCGCCGCCTGCCCGTACAGGGCGTAATTGGGAATGCGTTTGCTCATGGTGGCCAAGGAGCCGAAGTGACCTCAATGCACTGATTGTCCTGGTGCTTGTTGAATTTGTCACATGCGGCTGTCGTTAAATGTCAGTCCTGTGGCAACAGGTGCTGGCGACGCCCTCTCCTCTCGAGCTGACTTCATCGCTGGACGCTGCGAAGCGCTTTTTCACTGCCTCTGCGCGCTAGCCGCGGGCGCACGGCGTTCAGTTCTCGCTTATTGACTGAGTACTTCGTTGGCCCTGTCCACCTTCAGGCTGCCTGCCTCGTGGCAGCCGCGTTTATTTTGACGCCTGCCGGTCGGCGGCGCCGTTTTGCATGGTCTGTCAGCCTGTCGATCCGTCGCAGCTGCACAGGCCCTTCTGGAGGTTACCCGTGAAAAGACTGAACCTGATCTGGATTGCCGGTCTGGCCCTCAGCGCCCAGTGGGCGTATGCCGATGAACCCAAGTCCTACCAGTACGGCGACAAACTGGACATCGCCAAGGTGGTGTCGATGGAAGTCCCGGCAGGTGGTTGCGAAATCGTGCAGGCCAGGATGATCTACGTGGATTCCAAGGGCGAAACCCACGAAACCACCTACCTGCGTCAGGGTCCGGACTGCATAGACCACTGAAAACGCAGTGTGACCGCCAATCGGTTGCGCCCGCTAAGGCCCTCAGTACCGCTGGGTGATCGACGCGCTATTGCCGGTGCCGTTCTGGATGATGGCAGTGGCGGTCGCCTGCTGATAGTCGAATTGCGTCGTCTGGTTCAGCACCGCAACGTTGCCATCGCCGGTCTGGGTGATTGACGCGGTGCTGTAGGCGGTGTGCTGCACCACATCGATTTCGTTGGCCGAACCGTTCTGAGCGATGTCGAGCACTGGGCCGTCAAAGCTCTGGTTGATGTTGACGCGGTTGTCGTTGCCAACCGAATGGCCTCGGATGATTCCGTCACGGGTCGTCTGCCGTGCGTTCAGTACGTTGCCGCTACCCTCCTGGGCGAACGTGAAACTGCTGAAACCGGCCCATTGCGTAACCTGCGCACGGTTAGCGCTGCCGAGCTGTGTCAGCTCGACCTCGCCGATGTAATACCGCCCACCTTGCTGATTGACCGCTACTTCATTCGACCCGCCGTCCTGATACACCGCGACCGATCCGCCATAGGGCAGGAAACCCTGCTCGATCGTGATCCGGTTGTTGTCGCCGAACTGCTCGGCGATGGCACCGCCGGCCCACTCCTGACTGATCTCGGTCAGGTTGTTCGAGCCAACGGAGCGGCTGTCACTCTGGTTCATGTAGCTCAGCTGTCGGACCCGGTGAACGTTGCCCGCTCCCTCCTGGCGGATGTTCGCCTGTGCGCCATTGCCATCTGTCTGAACAACCTCGGCGAGGTTCTCCGTGCCGAGCTGCACGACAGACGCCGAGTGCCCGAAGTTGGAATCGCCTAGCTGAAAGACGCTCGCCTGGTTGGACCATCCGCTCTGGAGCACGTCAGTCTGATTGCCGAAATTGAACTGGTTCGTCTGCGCCAGGTTGTCGCCGCCGTCCTGCACGACTCGTGAAAGATTGCCATCTCCTTGCTGCATCTGACTTGCTGAGTTCGGACCGTTCTGCTCGAGAACAATCTCGTTGTTATTACCAGTCTGGGTAGTGATGGCCTGAGCCAGGGCCAGCCCCGGCAACGAGCCGAGCAGGATGCTGGCGATCAGCGATTTATGCGCGAACATACGGAACACTCCTTTGACGTATTGTTGTTGGCCGACTTCATGCTGGCCTTCTTGGTGCGTCCCTCGCCTTTGCCTCTCCTGAACAGATCGACTGTTTGCCTGGGGTGACCGTGCGGGTCTCCTATTGGATGCAGCCAGAGCCGTGAACAGACGGATGACGGCGGTTAATGCGTCATGCCCAACCGCTCACGAATTTCATTGGTCAGCCGCTGCCGGGTTTTACCGATGCTGGCCCATGGGTCGTCGTCGCCGAGTTCATGTAGGCGCTCCAGCAGGTTGCGAACGGTCCACAGGTTGGCGCCCTTAAGATCAGCCAGCTCTTCGCGGTGGATGGGCACGGAAACCGGCAGCCCCTCGCGGGCTCGCACCGAATAAGGCGCTACGGTGCTGGCACCGCGGCTGTTGCGCAGGTAATCGATGAAGATGCGCCCGACCCGGTTCTTCGGGCCGCTGACCGCCGAGAAGTGTGATGGCAGGAGTTTCGCCAGGTACCTGGCGATGGCTTGGCTGAAGCTTTTAACCTCCGTCCAATCGTGCACCCGGTCCAGCGGTACGACGATATGCAGGCCCTTGCCCCCGCTGGTCTTGAGAAACGATGCGAGGCCGATCTCGTCGAGCAGCGTCTGAGTCAGCTGGGTCGCTTCGATCATGCGCTTCCACGGCAAGGCCGGGTCCGGGTCGAGGTCCAGCACGAAGCGATCCGGGTGTTCCAGGTCGGGCGCAACGGCGTTCCAGCAGTGCAGCTCGATGGTGCCCATCTGCGCTGCGCCTACCAGCGCCTCGGCGCTGTCGATCACCAGCAGCGCTCCATGCGTCGGATCGAGTGCCGGGTCCAGTTGGGTGATATGCGGAATGGCCAGCTTGTCGGCGTGCTTCTGGAAGAATAGCTCGCCGCTGATGCCTTCCGGCGCGCGGACCAGCGCCAGCGGCCGGTTATGCAGCTGCGGCAGCACCCAGGGCGCGATCTGCGCATAGAAGCGGGCCAGCTCGATCTTGGTGATGCCACTGCTGGGGTCGATGACCCGTTCGGGGTTGGAAATCTTGATCCGGCCGCTGCCGATGGAGTCGGCCTGGCGCCCTGCGCCCGACTTTACCGGACTGGCGACTGGCTTGGCCCGTTCATGGGTAATCGCCTCGGCCGGCTTGTCGGTGCGCAAGCCATGGAACACCGAATGGCGGACCACCCCCTGGCGGGTCATTTCGGCGTAGGCGACTTCGCACATCAGCTCGGGTTTGAGCCACTGCGCGCCGCGCACGTCGGCCGCAGGTGCAGCCTTGGCCAGTGGACTCCTGTCGGTTTCCAGCTTCTTCAGTTGCGTGTGCAGGCTTTTCAGCGTGGCCTGATTGAAACCGGTGCCAACCTTCCCCGCGTAAAGCAGTTTGCCCTTCTCGTCATGCAGCCCGAGCAATAACGCGCCGAAGCCGGTACGGGTCCCCTTGGGCTGGGTGTAGCCAACTATGATGAATTCCTGGCGATTGCTGCACTTTATCTTGACCCAGCTGCTGCTGCGTTTTGACGTGTAGCTGCTGCCGGCGCGCTTGCCTATCAATCCTTCGAGCTTCATCTGGCAGGCGCTTTCGAGAATGCTGTCCGGCTGCTCGGTGAAATCCTCGGAGAAACGCAGCAGCTCGCTGTCACTGCGTCCCAGCACCTCACGCAGGGCCGCGCGGCGCTGCTCCAGGGCCACCTCGCGCAGATCCATGCCGTTCAGGTAGGGCAGATCGAAGAGGTAATAAAGAATGCTGCCGCTGCGCCCGGCTTCGAACGCGTTCTGCAGGGCCTGGAAGTCCGGCGTGCCCTCCTCGTTCGGTACCACCATCTCGCCATCCAGCCAGCCCGATTCGAGCCCGAGCCCCGCAAGCGCCGCGGCCTGCTGTGGCATCTTCGCCGTCCAGTCATGGCCGTTGCGGGTGAACAGTTTGACCTCGCCGGCATCGATGCGCGCGAGCATTCGGTAGCCGTCGAATTTGATCTCGTAGCACCAGTCACCCGCCGGTACTGCATCGACCAGCGTGGCCAGCTGCGGCTTGAAGCTCGCCGGCAACTCGGCCGGAATCGCGCCTTCGAGCGTTACCTCGGCTGTCGGCTTGCGTGCAGCGGGTTTTCTGGGCGGCGTCTTGACCGGCTTGGGCGGTGACTCGGCAACCCCTGCCTTCGCTCCGCGCTTGCGCGGTACCAGCGTGCGGTCGCTGAGCACGCTATCCGGCTCGGCGGCGACGATGTCGTACTCGCCCTCTTCGCGCGCCGCCTCGTCGCGGGACTTGATAAGGAACCACTGTTCCTTCTTCCCATCCATCTGCGTGCGCACCAGATTCCAACTGCCGGCGAGCTTTTCGCCCTCAAGCGCAAACTTGAGCTTGCCCTTGCGATACCCCTCTCGTGGATCGCCCTCGGGTGTCCACACGCCACGATCCCAGACGATCACGTCCCCTGCACCGTAATGTCCCGCCGGAATGCTGCCCTCGAACGTGGCGTATTCCAGCGGATGATCCTCCACATGCACGGCCAGCCGGCGCACGCTCGGGTCGAGGCTGGGGCCCTTGGGGATGGCCCAACTCTTCAGCGTGCCGTCCAGTTCCAGGCGGAAGTCGTAATGCAGACGCGTGGCGTCGTGCTTCTGGATGCAGTACTGCAGCGCCTGGCTCTTGCGCGACTTGGGCCGCGCCTTGCCGGCGGGCTCGGGCGTGGCGGCGAAGTCACGCATGCGTTGGTAGTCTTCGAGCGCCATGGCCGGCCTCCGCGCGACTTCGCTGGTGGCTATTCCAGCTTCCCGGCGTCAGTGGACGTATCGTTGGGGCCGCCCGGGGCCGAGTGCCGGGCAGGGTCCGTCGAGTCCTCGTCACTGTCCGGCTGCGGAGCCACGAGTCGGCCATCTTCGGTCACCGTGCGGCCCTGATGATCCTTGCGGGTTTCGACCTCTTCCTGTGGCGTGGGATTACCCATCGGACTAGGACGTGAACCGGTATCGTCCCTTGGCGTGCCAGCCGGAAACTGGGCCATGCTCGGCGTCGCGAACAGCGCGCTGAGGGTTGCCGCGAGCATCAGTCTTTTCATCTCGAATCTCCGCTGGGCTACGTACTTAATTTGGTCATCCGCCGCTGCTATGAGTTCAGCTAACGGCGTCACAGCCAGAGCGGGCGTTCCGATAAGCGGCACTGTTCAAAGGGCCCTTCGTAGAGCCTTCGCAAGGCTTAATCCGCCGAGTGGACGTATTGCCGCATTTACATCTGGACGGTCACTGCTACGGTTGAAGGACGTCGGGAAACCAGGGATGCGCAGATCATGCAGTGCTGCGCTCAATTCACCTCCTATCTAGGGAGGATTTATGAATACGCGTCTTCCTCTGTTCAAGATCGAAGCCATTCTGCACACCTATTTGCGGCCCTTTCAGTGCGAGTGCCGCGCAGAGCCCGACAGTTCACTTAGCGTGCGCCTTTATCACGAGCCGCCAGACGAAGAACTGACCGTTCTCGGTATCTCCTATGACCAGTGCCGCGACGCGGCGAACCTGGTACGTCTTGCTCAGGAACTTCGCATAGAGATGTGTGCCACGCGCAGCACCTTGCGCGCCGATGCCGAGCTGGCTGACCGCCCTGATTGACTGGCTGGCAGTCAGCGCGGCGTTCTGGCAACACGGCTGCCCGTGGTTTGGCCACGGCCCATGTATTTGAGAAACACATCGTGACCGTAACTGTGCGACTGAACGGGCTTCTGGCGCCCGAAGCGCTGCCAGGCGCGCTCGTGCAGGTAGAACACCACCGTGTTGCATAACGGCTCGATCAGGGCAACCGCACCGCCTATCACGATGCTTCCGGTCAGCGCATAGACGACGATGAACGCCGTGGCGAAATGCAGTACGGCAAAGGTCAGGGTTTTGACTAAAGGGCGTGGTCTCATCGGTAGCTACCACCGCACACATGCCGTGCTGGATGCATGTGCGGGTCTCTATGGGGGCGGGTGAAGCCCGGCCGGACGCCGACCGGGTCTGCAACGGGGCGATCAGCGCTTGGCTTCGACGTTAGGCTCTGCTGCCCGGGTCAGATAGGCCTGCGTCAGTTCCGGCAAGTGCTCGCGCAGCCAATCCGCCATCGCGACCTCCTCGACCAGAATGCGCTCGCAAACCTC
This sequence comes from Pseudomonas songnenensis, assembly GCF_003696315.1. Lineage (GTDB taxonomy): Bacteria > Pseudomonadota > Gammaproteobacteria > Pseudomonadales > Pseudomonadaceae > Stutzerimonas > Stutzerimonas songnenensis. The sequence continues at coordinate 344,151 of NZ_RFFN01000004.1, forward strand.
CTTGGTCTGCGTATCGCCTACCGCTTCGGCGGCGGCGATCAGGATGGTGTAGGAGGCGATTTCCAGGTTCTCGAAGACGTAACCCATCTGTGCGCCCTTGACGATCTCGTCGTTGACCATCATGCCGCCCATGGCCTGCCCCATCGCCATCATCTTGCCGCCCAGGTCCTTGAGGCCCGAGTAGGACTTGTCGTAGCGCTGCAGGCAGCCTTCGATCAGCCTGGCCTGATTCTGGGTTTCGGTGATGTGCTGGTCGATACGCGCCTTGAGCTCCGGGTAGTGCTCGATGCGGCTGGCCTGCTTGTTCAGCATGGTTTCGGCCTGTGCTTCCATGGCATGGGCGTCGCGCAACCACTCGATGAGGCGTTCGATACGGACATCGTTGCCGGTCTGTGCACTTTGCATTGGATATCTCCACTCAGGTCTGAAAAAACAGGGCCAGAGGATCGGCCCACTTGATTTTGTGAAAGACCCCGCCGGCAAGAGTTCCCCCCACCCGTCCGGCTTGCCATAGCGCCGTAGCAAGCTGAACTTTTGCCTGATGCAGCCTGTCACTGGCCCTGACGAACGCTGACCGGAGCTGCGCTATCGAACTTCCTGCCTTCTTGATGGAATGGGACCAGTACATCAGCCAGCCGGCGTTACGTACGCTGGCGGCCGCGCTGTTCGTGGTACTGGTCCTGAGCCTGTTCGGCCGTCTGCTGACTGCCCTGATGCTGCGTCTGGCCCGAGCGTTCCTGTTTACTCGCGAGTTGTCCGAGCAGCTGGAAAAACCGATTCGGGTGTTGCTGCCGCTGATAGGGCTTCAGGGCGTCTGGACGTCGGCGTCCGATGACCTGCTATTGATCGATGGCGCACGCCACGTCGCTACCCTGCTGATCATCGCCACCCTGACATGGCTGGTGATGCGCCTGCTGCGCGGTCTGCAGCAGTTCATCCTGCTGCGCAATCCGGTAGATGTGGTCGACAACCTGCGCGCCAGGCAGATCCAGACACAATCGCGGGTGCTGCTGCGCACGCTGGCGTTTTTCGTGCTGTTGGTGGGCGCGGCGGCCATGTTGATGACCTTCCCCGGTGCCCGTCAGTTCGGTGCCAGCCTCCTGGCCTCGGCAGGGCTTGCCGGGCTTGCCGTGGGCTTTGCTGCAAGGCCCGTGCTGGCCAACCTGATCGCGGGTGTGCAGATCGCCATGACCCAGCCCATTCGCCTGGACGACGTGGTCATCGTCGAAAACGAGTGGGGACGCATCGAGGAAATCACCGGCACCTACGTCGTCGTGCGCATCTGGGATGACCGTCGCCTGGTCGTGCCGCTGCAGTATTTCATCGAGAAACCATTCCAGAACTGGACCCGCCGCGGCTCCAGCCTGATCGGTACGGTGTTCCTCTGGGCGGATTACTCGCTTCCACTGGAGCCGCTACGCGAAGAGCTGCGCCGTCTGTGCAAGGAAGTGCCTGAGCTGTGGGATGGCAGGGTCTGCGTGCTGCAGGTAACCGACACCAGTGAAAAATCCATTCAGCTGCGTGCGCTGGTGAGTTCACCGGACTCGTCGCGCAACTGGGATCTGCGCTGCCATATCCGTGAGAACCTGCTGGGCTTCATTCAACGTCAGTTTCCACATTCGTTGCCGCAGGTTCGGGCAGATCTCAGCGTCGGCCACAAGCAGCGTATCGATACTTCGCAGCCCGAACATGTGGAACCGGAGCGCCAGCCGCCGGTGTGATCATTCGTCGTCGCGTTCTTCCAGCTTCTTCAACAACTGCTCGTATTTGATCTGCAGCTGGGTGAGACCGTACCGCGCGGCCTGCTTGCGGATCTCCACGCGGTCGCCGTCGAACTGCACCGTTTCGCTCGCGACCACCTGTCGTTCGCCCCGCATCAGTGCATAGCCGTAACACTGGGTACCCCCTTCATCCTCCTGGTCATCGTCCGCAACGCCGGTGTTGGAAACAGCCAGGGTGGCGCCGCTGGCGTTCAGCGCACCAATGGCCATCTCGCACGCAACCTCTTCGCTGGTGAGGCCGAATCGCTCGATGGTTTCGAAATCCACGTTGAGCAGGCGGTTCTTTGCCTTGGGGGAATAGACCACGAAGCCGCTGTCGAGTACCTGGCCGCACCCTGGGATATCGCCCATCAGCGAGGCCATCAACCCGCAGGTGCAGGACTCGGCAGTGGTCAGCTTCAGTTCCTCGCGCTGCAAAAAAGCTACGACTTGCTCGATCTCTTGCATGTTTTTTGCTCCGGCTGGTTCAGGGTCATCGCGTTAACGACTCTGTATTCGGAGCAGGTAGGCAGGTTGCGAGTTCCGGCAGCAGCTGTTGATCGGATTTTGAGAACTTCTACCGCGACGCCGGGTCTGGATTTTGGCAGGGCCAGTGCAGCTCTGCCTGCCCTCGTGGCAGCTCCGAGTACTAGCTTCAGCCTGGTCGTGTTCATGGTATGTGGCGGTCATCAGATCGTTGCATAGGAGAAATATGCTCGTAGCTGGCGCCGGCACCTGGAACGCCGGGGCTCTGGGGAGATCTGTGATGAGTATTGCCGCTGTGAACGCCCTGCCTGTCGGACTACCGAAGGCGCAACCCGCCATACCCCAGGTTACTCGCCCTGCCCTGCAGATTCGCAGTAGCCACGATGACAAACGCAAGATCCTGTTCGTTACCTCCGAGCTGACCGATCTGGTCAAGACTGGCGGGCTCGCCGACGTATCGGCTGCACTGCCGCGGGCATTGGGCGCACGCCACGATGTGCGCGTGCTGATTCCCGGTTACTCGCAGGTGATCAACAGCGGTCACGCCATCCGCACGGTCGGCTCGCTGAGCGGTTACGCCGAGATTCCCGGCTGCCGCATCGGCCGGATGGACATGCCTGACGGCCTGATCATCTACGTGTTGATCTGCCCGGAACTCTACGAGCGCGAAGGCTCGCCGTACGGGGACGCCGATGGCAACGACTGGCCGGACAATCCGGTGCGTTTCGCTCGCCTCGGCCTGGCTGCCGCGGAGATCGCCGCCGGTACGGCCTGCATTCGCTGGGCACCTGAACTGGTGCACGCCCACGACTGGCCAGCAGGTCTGGTGCCGGCCTATATGCACTGGCGTGGGCTGAACACGCCGAGCGTCTTCACCATTCACAACCTTGCCTATCAGGGCAACATCGACATGTCGCAACGGCGTCTGCTGGGCATCCCGGCCGAGGCCTGCGACCCCGAGCGCATGGAGTTCTACGGCAAGCTGTCGCTGCTCAAGGCCGGCATTGCCTATGCCAACCGGGTGACCACCGTCAGCGCTACCTACGCCGAGGAAATCACCACGCCAGAGTTCGGCTGTGGCATGGAAGGTTTTCTCAGCATGAAAGCCCGCCAGGGCCTGCTCAGCGGGCTGCTCAACGGCATCGACGAAAGCTGGGCACCGGAAAGCGACCCCTATCTGGTGAGCGGCTTCAGTGCACGTAACTGGGCAGGCAAGGAGGCGAACGCCGCCTATATCCGCGAGTCCTTCGGGCTCGAGCACTGCAATGCCCCGCTGTTTGCCGTGGTCTCGCGCCTGGTGCATCAGAAGGGTGTGGACCTGACCCTCGACGTCGCCCATGCCATCGTCGAAGGCGGCGGCCAGCTGGCGATCCTTGGCCAGGGCGATCACCAGATCGAGCATCAGGTTCGCCAGCTCGCGGCCCAGTACCCCGGCCGTGTCGCGGCCCACATCGGCTTCAACGAAACCGATGCGCGTCGGTTGTTCGCCGGCAGTGATTTCTTGCTGATGCCCTCGCGCTACGAGCCGTGCGGTCTCAGCCAGATGTACGCCCAGCGGTATGCCTCCCTGCCCATTGCGCGACGCACGGGGGGGCTGGCCGATTCCATCGAGGATGGCGTCACCGGCTTCCTGTTCGACGAACCGGATGTTGCCAGTTACCGCCAGGCGGTGCAGCGGGCCCTGGCGTTTCATCGGCATCCGCAACTGCTCGGCGCCATGCGTTGCCGCGCGATGGCGGCTGGCTTTTTCTGGCGTCACGCCATCGAACCCTATGACGCGCTCTACCGGCAGCTGCTCGGAGAGCGCCGCGAGGTTCGTCATCTAATCTGAAGAGGTTGTTCAATGCAGAAGCAGCGTGCCCATATCGGGCATCACGGTCCGGAGTTGCTGGATGACGGAACTACCCGTTTCCGGCTCTGGGCGCCCGATGCGCAAAACGTCAGTCTGATCGTTGTAGGCGCACAAACGCTGCCGATGACCGCCACTGAAGAAGGCTGGTACAGCATCGATGCCCCTTACGGGGCCGGTACGCTCTACCGGTTTCTCATCGACGATGAACTGCATGTGCCCGACCCCGCCTCGCGGGCGCAGGCGGGTGACGTGCATGCGCCGAGCCTGGTGGTCGACACCCACAACAACTACCTGTGGCGCAACAGCAGCTGGCTCGGCCGCCCTTGGCACGAGACGGTGCTGTACGAGACCCATGTTGGCCTGTATGGCGGTTTCGCCGCGATGGAAAAGCACCTCGCCGGGCTTGCCGAGCTGGGCGTGACGGCCATCGAGCTGATGCCCATCGCCGAATTTCCCGGCGATCGCAATTGGGGTTACGACGGCGTATTGCCCTACGCACCGGAAGCCGCCTATGGCAGCCCGGAAGAGCTCAAGCACCTGATCGATACCGCCCACGGCCTGGGCCTGATGGTGTTTCTCGATGTGGTCTACAACCACTTCGGACCGGACGGCAATTACCTCGGCCGCTACGCCAGGCACTTCTTCCGCCACGACCAGCAGACACCCTGGGGTGATGGCATCGATTTCCGCCGCCGCGAAGTCCGTGACTTCTTCATCGACAACGCGCTGATGTGGCTGATGGATTACCGCTTCGACGGGCTGCGCTTCGACGCCGTGCATGCCATTCCCGACCGCAGCTTCCTTACCGAGCTTGCCGAGCGCGTGCACGCCACCGTGGAACCCGGTCGCCATGTGCATCTGGTGCTGGAGAACGAGGACAACCGCTCCAGCCTGCTTACCCAGGGCTTCACCGCGCAGTGGAACGATGACGGCCACAATGTGCTGCATGCGCTGCTCACCGACGAGAGCCAGGGCTACTACGCCGACTACCACCAGGACGCGACCGCCAAACTGGCGCGTTTTCTCGGCGAAGGTTTCATCTATCAGGGGCAGAACAACCGTCATGGCGAAGCCCGCGGCGAGCCCAGCGCGCATCTGTCACCGACCTCGTTCGTGCTGTTCCTGCAGAACCATGACCAGACCGGCAACCGCGCCTTTGGCGATCGCCTGGTGACGCTGGCCGACGCCGACGCGCTCAGGGCTGCCACGGCGGTCCTGCTGCTTTCCCCGATGGTCCCGCTTTTGTTCATGGGCGAGGAATGGGGCTCGCGGCAGCCGTTCCTGTTTTTCACCAGCCATCACGGCGAGCTGGCCGACGCGGTGCGCGAAGGCCGCCGCAACGAGTTCGCCGAATTTTCCGAGTTCGCTGACGAGGCCACGCGGGAGCGCATTCCCGACCCCAACGCCGTATCCACGTTCGAACAGTCGCGGCCGGACTTCGGGGCGCAGACGCAACCGGGGCACGCCGAATGGCACGCGCTGTACCGCCAGTTGCTCAGCATCCGCCACACCGAGATCGTGCCGCGCCTGCCGGGTTCGGCCTTCCTCGGCTGCAGCGTGCTGGGCGAAGCCGCCGTGCTTGCCCGCTGGCAGCTGGGTGATGGCAGCCTGCTGCGTCTTGAGCTGAACCTTGGCGCACAAGCCGCTCCCCTGCCAGCTTCGTCTACCGCCGCGCAGCTGCTGTTCGCCAGTCGTGAGTCGGATGCGAACACGCCCGACCAATTGCCGCCTCGTATGGCCAAGCTGTATCTGGAGAAAGCCAAATGAGCGACGAATCCCTGATCCGCCTGGCGGAAGCCGCCGGACTCTCCATCGACTGGGTCGATGCCGACAACCGTGGACAACGGGTCGAGCCGGCCGTGCTGCGCGAGGTGCTCGCCTGCCTGGGGCTGGCGGCGGAGACCGACGCTGATATCGACGCCAGCCTCGAGACTCTCGCGCACAAGAACAATCACGGCGGCGTGCCGCCCTTGCTCACCTGCGATCAGCACGCCGCACTGGACCTTTCCGCCTACTTTCCCGCCGCCAGTCGTTTCGAGTTGCACGCAGAAGATGGCGGCGTCCAGCAGGGCACGCTCGATTACCAGGCGCACCTGCCGGCCATCGACACGCCTGGCTATTACCGCCTGATCATCGACAAGTATCAGCTGACCGTCGCCATTGCCCCGCTGTCGTGTCCCACCGTGGCTGAAATCGCCGGTGCCGATGCCTGGGGGCTGACGGCCCAGTTGTATAGCCTGCGACGAGCCGGTGACGGCGGCCTGGGCGATACCCAGGCGCTGGAGGCAATGGTGAGCAATGCCGCTGCCCATGGAGCCGATGCGCTGGGTATCAGCCCGGTGCATGCCATGTTCGGCGCGCACATCAACCAGTACAGCCCCTACTCGCCCTCGAGCCGACTGTTCTTCAACGTGCTGCACGCGGCACCCGGATCGATCCTCGGCGAGCGGCCGCTGCGCCAGGCCATCGAGACCTGCGGGCTAGGCGAGGAACTGGAACGGCTTGAGCGCCTGGAGCTGATCGACTGGCCCGCCGTTGCCCAGTCACGGCATCGCCTGCTACGCCAGCTGTTCGACGACTTCAGCAAAGGCGATAACGCCTTGCAGGTGGATTTCGACAGCTTCCGTGCAAACGGCGGCGAGGCACTGGAAAACCACTGCCGTTTCGAAGCCCTGCACACCCATTTGCGCGACGCACAAGGCCATACCCAGCACTGGAGCGATTGGCCGAGCGAGTATCGCGATCCGGCTAGCCCAGCGGTGGACGCATTCGCCCGCGAACACGCCGACGAGGTGAGCTACCACGCCTTTGGCCAGTGGCTGATGGCCCGCGGACTGGAGCGCGCCCAGGTCGCCGCGCGCAGCGCCGGCATGCGTATCGGACTGATCTCCGACCTCGCGGTCGGCGCCGATGGCGGTGGCAGCCAGGCCTGGAGCCGCCAGGCCGAGCTGTTGGCGTCGCTGAGCGTCGGTGCGCCGCCGGACATCATGAATCGTGACGGACAGAACTGGGGCATTTCGGCGTTTTCGCCCTGGGGTTTGCGCCAGCATGGCTTCCGTGCCTATATCGAAATGCTGCGCGCCAACCTCGCCCACGCCGGTGGCATGCGCATCGATCATGTGCTGGGCCTTAAGCGTCTGTGGGTCGTACCTGCCGGTGCCGACCCGAAGCGCGGGGTGTACCTCAACTTCCCGTTCGACGACATGCTGCGCCTGCTCTGCCTGGAGGCCTGGCGCCACCAGGCGGTGATCCTCGGCGAGGACCTGGGCACCATTCCCCACGGCCTGCGGGACGTCCTGGCGGCTCGCGGAATCCTCGGCATGCGGGTGTTGCTGTTCGAACAGCACGACGGCCATTTCCAGACGCCTGGCCAGTATCCGGCGCAAGCGCTGGCCACCAGCACTACCCATGACATCCCGACCCTGACTGGCTGGTGGCAAGGTCATGACATCGACTGGCGCATCAAGGTCGGTCAGGTGCCCGAGTCCGACCGCGAAACGCAGTGGCGAGCCCGCGAGAAAGAACGCGCCGGCCTGAATCGCGCATTGTGCGAGTACAGCGGCAAGAATCCGGATGTGCTGCTCGATGCCGAAGAAGCGGTCGATGCCGCCATCTGCTTCCTGGCGCACACCCCGGCACCGTTGGTACTGGTGCCGGTGGAGGATGCGCTCGGTCTGGAAGAACAGACCAACATGCCCGGCATCGTCGAAACCCATCCCAACTGGCGTCGCCGCTATCCCGGCGACAGTGCAACGTTGCTCGACAGCCCGGCCAGCAGCCGTCGGCTGGCGTCCTTTGCGCAGGCCCGTCGTAACCATCGTGGAGCTGCGCATCGATGAAAGACCTTACCGCAACCCTGCGACTGCAGTTTCACCGCGACTTCACCCTGGATCACGCCACCGGCCTGGTGGACTACTTCGCGGAACTCGGCATCAGCCATATCTACGCTTCACCGCTGCTCACCGCCCGCCCCGGCTCCATGCACGGTTACGACGTGATCGATCCGACGCGCATCAACCCGGAGCTGGGCGGCGAGCCAGCCCTGCGCCGCCTCGTCGAAGCCCTGCGCGGCAAGGGCATGGGGCTGATCCTCGACATCGTATCCAACCACATGGCAGTCGGTGGCTCTGGCAATACCTGGTGGCTGGATGTACTGGAGTGGGGGCGCCGCAGCCCCTACGCACAGTTCTTCGATATCGAATGGAATTCGCCCGATCCGCTGCTCGAAGGCCAGCTCCTGGTGCCCTTCCTCGGCAGTGACTACGGCGATGCGCTGCAGCAAGGCACCCTCAAGCTGCGCCTGGATATCGACAACGGCGCGCTCTATGCCGAGCATTACGAGCATCGCTTCCCCATTACCCCACCGAGCTACGGCGAAGTGTTGCGTGCTGCCGACCATCCGCAGCTAAGAACCCTGGCGCAGCACTTCGATGCCCTGAAGACCGAGCCGGCACCCTATCAGGCTGCGCGTTTGCTGCGAGCCGAACTCGCCGAGCAATTGCAGAACGCCGATACCCGCCAGGCTCTGGAACAGGCGCTCGGCACCTATGATTCCACGACCGATGACGGCTTCCGCCGTCTGCACAGCCTGCTCGAGCGGCAGAATTACCGGCTGGCCAGCTGGCGCACCGCGGGTGACGACATCAACTGGCGGCGCTTCTTCGACATCAACGAGCTGGGCGGCCTGCGCGTCGAGCGTCCGGTGGTATTCGAGGAAACCCACGCGAAGATCTTCGAGCTGATCGGCGATGGTCTGGTCGATGGACTGCGCATCGACCATATCGACGGCCTGGCCGATCCGCGTGGCTACTGCCGGCGCCTGCGCCGGCGCGTCGATCGCCTGAATGCCGGGCGTCCGCAGGACGCGGTGCAGGATCATGTACCGATCTACGTCGAGAAGATCCTCGCCGGCGGCGAGCGCCTGCATGACGACTGGGGCGTCGACGGCACCACCGGTTACGAGTTCATGAATCAGGTTTCGCTGTTGCAGCACGATCCGGCGGGCGAATCGTTGCTCTGTGCCTTGTGGAGCGAGACCAGCGGGCGTACCACCGACTTCATGGAAGAGGCGCGCCAGGCACGCCAACTGGTGCTGACCGGCCCTCTGGCCGGAGATTTCGAAAGCGTCGCTCAAGCCTTGCTGCAGGTCGCCCGTGGCGATGTGATGACCCGCGACATCACCCTCGGCGCGATTCGCCGGGCGCTGCTGGAGCTGATCATCCACTTCCCGGTATATCGCACCTACATTGCTGCACCGGGCCGTCGCGAGGCGGATGAGCCGTTCTTCCAGCAGGCGCTGGATGGCGCGAAGACGACCTTGAGCGAAGCCGACTGGCCGTTGCTCGAGCATCTGCAGCTCTGGCTGGGGGGCGAAAGCCTGCGGCAACTGCCGCGCAGCCTGCGCAAGATTCGCCGCTATGCCTGCACGCGCTTCCAGCAGCTGACCTCGCCGGCTGCGGCGAAGGCCGTGGAAGACACCGCCTGCTACCGCTCCGGCATCCTGCTCTCGCGCAATGATGTGGGTTTCGACCCGCAACACTTCAGCGCGCCGTTGCAGGCATTCCATGACGAATGCCTGCAACGTGCCGAGCATTTCCCGCGCAACATGCTGACCACCGCGACCCACGACCATAAGCGTGGCGAAGATACCCGCGCCCGCATCGCGGTGATCAGCGAGCGCGCCGAGTGGTTTGCCGGCAACGTGCGGCGCTGGCGCGAGATGACCGCCGACCGAATCCAGCCGCTCGGCGACGGCCCCGCGCCCTCGCCTGCCGATGAGCTGATGCTGTTTCAGATCCTGCTCGGCAGTTGGCCGCTGGACCTCCGTGCGGACGACAGGACGGCGATGGAGCAGTACTGCACGCGCATCCTGCAGTGGCAGGAAAAAGCCCTGCGCGAAGCCAAGTTGCGCACCACCTGGAGCGACCCCAACAGCGACTACGAAAGCGCCTGCCGCCAGCATGTCGAGTACCTGCTGCTCGCCGACGCTGGTGCACCATTACGGGACGAAATCGCTGCGGCCGCCGCTGAACTGGCCCCTGCCGGTGCGTTGAACAGCCTTGCGCAAAGCCTGCTACGCATGACCACTCCTGGCGTGCCTGACCTCTACCAGGGCGCCGAATACTGGGATTTCAGTCTGGTCGACCCGGACAACCGCAGGCCGGTGGACTTCGCTGCCAGGCAGCACAGCCTCAGCAGCGCCGGCCCGCTCGATGAGCTGCTGCAGAGCTGGCACGACGGTCGCATCAAGCAGGCCGTGATCCGCCGCACACTGCAGCTGCGTCGACGCTGCCCACGGCTGTTCAGCGAAGGCCGCTATCTGCCGCTTGCGGTTTCCGGCGAGCAGGCCGAACAGCTGCTGGCCTTCGCCCGCGAGCTGGAAGGTCAATGGGTGGTAGTCGTGGTGCCACGGCTGGCGGCTAATCTGCTGGGTGATTGTGAAGTACCGAGCATTCCGGCGCAGCGCTGGGGCAACACCCGGATCGCACTGCCCGAGGCGCTGGACGGTAGCGAATTCGAGCGACTTTTCGACGCAACGGCAGTCACATCCCAACAAGCCAGCCTTGAGGCTGCGCGGGTTCTGGACGGACTGCCAGTGGCCGTCCTGCATACGTCTACATGAGAGCAACAGGAGAATCCCAACAATGAGTTCAGAAGAGCAACGTATCCGCGAGTTCGCTTATCAGATCTGGCAATCCGAGGGCTGCCCGGAAGGTGAAGATGAGCGCCATTGGGCAATGGCGCGCAAGCTGGTAGAGGCCGAATACGGCGCCGCCGATGCCAAGCCCGCCAGCCGTCCTCGAAAAACCGCGACCAAGCCGACCGACGCCACTCCGAAAGCCAAGGCCAAGACCAAGGACGTAAAGGATGCGAAGGACGCCCCGGCCGCCAAGCCCCGCGCGAGCCGCAGCGCACCCAAGGCAGGGACTGACGCCAAGGCCGGTACGCCCGAGTCCATCAAGAAAACCCGTACCCCGCGCGCAAAGAAGGAAAGCTGACCGGCGGCAGGCATCTTGTCAGCGTCGGATCGGTCGAATGATCGTCCGCGCCGACACTCGCCTCGGCACGCCTTCCGGAATCCGCCTTTGGAGATTTCATGAGTAAGAAAAAGCCCTACGTGCCGCAGGTTTCGACGCCGTCCAGGATCAGCGAGGGCTCGCCCTTCCCGCTCGGGGCAACCTGGGACGGCCTGGGTGTCAATTTCGCCATTTTCTCCGCCCACGCCACCAAGGTGGAGCTGTGCCTGTTCGACTCCAGCGGTGAAGTCGAGCTCGAGCGTATCGAGCTTCCTGAGTACACCGACGAGATCTGGCATGGCTACCTGCCGGATGCGCATCCGGGGCAGATCTACGGCTACCGCGTATACGGGCCGTACGATCCGGAGAACGGCCATCGCTTCAACCCGAACAAGCTGCTGATCGACCCGTATGCCAAGCAATTGGTGGGCGAGCTGAAATGGTCGGAAGCGCTGTTCGGCTACACCATCGGCCACCCCGATGGCGACCTCAGTTTCGACGAGCGCGACAGCGCGCCGTTCGTGCCCAAGTGCAAGGTCATCGACCCGGCCTTCACCTGGGGCCGCGACCACCCGGTGCAGGTGCCCTGGGACAAGACCATCATCTACGAAACCCATGTGCGTGGTTACACCATGCGCCATCCGGCAGTGGCGGACGACGTGCGTGGTACGTTCGCCGGTTTCAAGACGCCGGAAGTGATCGACTACATCCGCAAGCTCGGCGTTTCCTCGATCGAGCTATTGCCGATCCATGCCTTCGTCCAGGACCAGCATCTGCTCGAAAAAGGCATGGCCAACTACTGGGGCTACAACAGCATCGCGTTCTTCGCGCCGTACCCCAAGTACCTGGCCAGCGGCAAGATCACCGAGTTCAAGGAGATGGTCGCGCACCTGCACAACGCCGACCTCGAGGTGATTCTCGATGTGGTCTACAACCACACCGCCGAAGGCAACGAGCGGGGCCCGACCCTTTCCATGCGCGGCATCGACAACGCCTCCTATTACCGCCTGATGCCGGATGACAAGCGTTACTACATCAACGATTCCGGCACCGGTAACACGCTGGACATGAGCCACCCCTGCGTGCTGCAGATGGTCACCGACTCGCTGCGTTACTGGGCCACCGAAATGCACGTGGATGGCTTCCGCTTCGATCTGGCAACCATCCTCGGCCGCGAACACGACGGTTTCGACGAGCGCCACGGCTTCCTCGTCGCCTGTCGTCAGGACCCGGTACTGGCCAAGACCAAACTGATTTCCGAGCCCTGGGACTGCGGCCCCGGCGGCTATCAGGTCGGTGGCTTCCCGCCGGGCTGGGCCGAGTGGAACGACCAGTTCCGCGATACGGTGCGCTCGTTCTGGAAAGGCGACGATGGCCAGCTGGCCGATTTCGCCAGCCGCCTCACCGGCTCCGGTGATCTGTTCAACCAGCGCGGGCGTCGTCCGTTCAGCTCGATCAACTTCGTCACCGCTCACGACGGCTTCACGTTGAAGGACCTGGTGTCCTACAACCACAAGCACAACGAAGACAATGACGAAGGCAACCGCGACGGCAGCGACAACAACCTGTCGTGGAACCACGGGGTGGAAGGCCATACCGACGACCCGGAAATCAACGAGCTGCGCTATCGGCAGATGCGCAACTTCCTCGCCACGCTGCTGTTCTCGCAAGGCACGCCGATGATTGTCGCTGGCGATGAATTCGCCCGTACTCAGCACGGCAACAACAACGCCTACTGCCAGGACAGCGAAATAGGCTGGGTGAACTGGGACATCAGCGAGGACAGCTACGGTCTGCTGGGCTTTGCCCGCAAGCTGATCCGTATGCGCCAGCGCTTCCCGATGCTGCGTCGTAGCCGCTTCCTGGTCGGTGCATACAACGAGGAGCTGGGCGTCAAGGATGTCACCTGGCTGGCGCCGAATGCCGAAGAGATGACCATCGAACAGTGGGAGGACGCCCACAATCGCTGCATGGGCATGCTGCTTGACGGCCGCGCCCAGCCGACCGGTATCAGGCGTGCGGGCTCCGATGCGACGCTGCTGATCATCGTCAACGCGCATCACGACCTGGTGAACTTCACGCTGCCGGAAGTGCCGCAAGGCATCTACTGGAACCGCCTGATAGACACCAATCACCCGACCGCGCGACCGGAACGGTTCGACTTCAATGACGAATATGCCGTGACCGGCCGTTCGCTGCTGCTGCTCGAGCTGGTCAAGTCCGACGAGTGAATAAGAGCGCCCCGACCCGTCCGGGTTCGGGGCGTTTCCTTCCTGCTTGCGATCACCCCCCGCCTATTCTCGCCAGCCCGTTTGTTAGAGCGGTCCTGACCGCGAGGCCCCAGCCCAGATTCGCGCCGAGACCGTGCGCCCATCAAAAAAACGACATGCGGCAGTGAACCTCACCGCGTGACCCAAGTCCCAAAACCAGCGCGGCTTCCCTGAACAACCAACGGATTCGTCCTGCTCGTCGCCGGCAGCCTTGTCTTTTCCGTGATGGATCACACGTCATGCTCTCTTTGCGACCGCTTATCTACCCCCTGCTCATGCTGATCGGCCTTGCGCCATTGGCACCCGCCCTCGCCTCGAACAACCAGCCGAAGGCAACAGACAAGCCTGGCTCGGTACGCCTGCTGATCAATCGTGCCGGTAGTGGCAAGGCGATGGACGTCAGCAATACGCTGCAAGTGCCAGTCGAGGTCACCCTGCGGCTGACGCGGATGGTCAATGTGGCCGGGGTCGGCAAGGGGGTGATCCGCAAGACGGTGCCTGCCAATAGCCGGGTCCGCGTCGCCACGCTGAGCAAGCGCCAGGCAGGCGGGCCGATCATGTTCAAGCACTCGTTCAGCTATGCGCTGATCTATTCACCGGAACCGGATCAACCCGGCACGGTGGACGGGCCGGCCTACGCCCTGCCCTGGCAAGGTGGGCCATTTCGCATCTCTCAAGGAGCTGGCGGCGATTTCAGTCACAACTCGCCAAGCGGCCGTTATGCGGTGGACATCGCCATGCCGGTCGGCACCCCGATCGTCGCCGCCCGCGCCGGGACAGTGGTGAAGGTTCGCGACGGCCAGGGAGGACGACTGCCGGACCCTGCGGGCAACTACGTGCGCATCGAACATGAAGACGGCACCCACAGCGCCTATCTGCACCTGAGCCGCGGCTCTGTGCGTGTCCAGCCAGGGCAGCAGGTCAACGTCGGCACGCTGCTCGGCAAGTCCGGCAATACCGGCCGCAGCACCGGTCCGCACCTGCACTTCGTGGTGCAGAAGCCCTACGGCAGCTCGATGTTGTCGATCCCTTTCCGCTTTAGCCAACCGGTGGAATCGCTGCCCAACTTTGCGTTGAGCAGCCAGTGAGTCAGAGCCGACGGCGTCAGAGCATGCGCTGCATGATGTCGTCTCGCTTGACCAGGCGGTGGTAAAGCGCCGCGGCGATGTGACCGACCACCAATAGAACGGTCAGCCAGGCCAGTGGTGAATGGACTCCGCCAACCGAAGCCGCCCAGGCGATTTCCGGGCCCTTGTCTACCAGCTGCTGGCCAAACACCTTGAGGCCGTAGCCATTGCCGACCAGATACAGCACACCGGTGATCGGCATCAGCAGCATGCAGGCATAGAGAGCCAGATGGCCGCCCTTGACCAGCCACGCGGTGGCCGGATCATGCTGCGGCCGTTGCCTGAGCTGACTCAGTGACCAGACGATGCGCAGCACTACCAGAACCATCAGCACGGCGCCCAGGGAAACGTGCCAGGGCACGAGCGTCTCGCCGACCCAGTGCTCACCTTCGGCGATGCGGTCGCCCAGTTTGAGAAACTGCCAGACGATCAGCAGCGCCATCAGCCAGTGAAATACCCGCGAAACGGTGCCGTAGCGACTTGGCGAATCGAGCGAACGGCGCTCCGCCGGCCCGGCAGCGGGCTGCGCACCGGCCTCGGTTTTCCAGGCGATAACCAGCGGTTCGTCACCGGCCATGCGCTCCAGGTGATCGGCGACCACCTTCTGCAACTGCTGCAGCTTGGCTTGATCGGCAGTCTCCAACTGCGCGTCCAGATAGCCCTCGCTGGCGTGCAGGCTGCAGCGGCCGAGCGGCAGCTCGATCACGCCACCCTGCTCGTCCAGCTGCACGGCAAACTTGTGTCGCCAGTGATTGCACAGGCGCTTGATCAGGCGCGACGGATTGCTCGCCGGGATTCGGCTATGGGATCGGTACATGGTGTTCCCCTCGATGAAATGTGCGCGTCAGCCGAAACGGTAGGCCGACAGCGTGGTGTGCATGACGCGGTCGCTGAAGACCTTGCGTCCGATCGAATCGCCAGCCGCGCCGGCAGCCACCAGCAGCGGAATCAGATGCTCCTCGGCCCCGGGCGGGTGACACAGGCGCGCCGCCGGAGCGCGTTCCCAGCACTGCAGCGCCCGGTCTCGCTCGGTGGGCGGCAGTTCGACCGCAGCGGTGAGCCAATGATCGAATTCGTCTGAAATCGACGCGAAACGCGGGTCGCCGTAGCCACGCATGTTGTGAAAGCTCATGCCGCTGCCGACGATCAGCACCCCTTCGTCGCGCAGCACCTGCAAGGCACGACCGGCTTCGATGTGCGCCAACGGGTCGAGATCGTTACGCAACGAGAGCTGCACCACCGGAACATCCGCGGCAGGGAACATCAGCTTCAGCGGGATGAACATGCCGTGGTCGAAGCCGCGCTGGAAGTCTTGCTGCCCACCAGGCGATGCGTCATCGAGCAAGGCAGCGATACGGCCGGCCAGGGCCGGCGAGCCCGGTGCGGGATAACGCAATTCGTAGGTGTGCGGTGGAAAACCGTGATAGTCGTAGATCAGCCCGGGACGCGCGGCACCCGTCACGCTGAAGGTCGGCTGCAGCCAGTGGCCGGAAACCACAACGATGGCCGTCGGCTTGGCTGGCAGGGTCGCGGCGATGCCCTTGAGAAAACCGGCCATCGCATCCCAGGCGTTGCGCGGATTCCACTCCATGAAGAAGCAGGGTCCCGCGCCATGAGGGACGAACAGGGTTGGCATGGTCGAATGGCGTGCGGGTTGGCTGACAGTCATCACTGGCCTGCTCCGAGATGAAGTGCGACAAGCATGGGCTACACTTGGTGGTGTGAGAACCTATCGAAATGCACTAACAGTTTTTACTATCAGTAGGAGCTTGAATGCTCGACCGAATCACCGGCATGCGTGTTTTCACCCGGGCTGCCATTGCCGGCAGCCTGTCTGCCGCGGCGCGTCACTTTGAAATGTCACCCGCCATGGCCAGCAAGCACGTCGACGCACTGGAAAGCCGACTGGGGGTGAAGCTGTTCCACCGCAGCACCCGTCGCCTGATCCTGACCGAGGCCGGCAGCAACTACCTGGAAGCCTGCCAGCGCATCCTGCCGGAGATCGAAGAAGCTGAAGCCAGCGTCGCCTCGCAGCGAATCGAGGCGACCGGGCTGCTGCGCATGAACGTGCCGCTCACATTCGGCACGCAGTTCATCGCCCCGCTCATTCCGGAATTCAGCCGCCGCCACCCCGCGGTAAAGGTGGAACTCGGCCTTACCGACAGCCGCGTGGATCTGCTCGACGGCGGCTGGGATATGGCCGTCCGTATCGGCTGGCTGCAGGACAGCCCCATGCAGGCGCGACAGCTGGCGGATTGCCCGTTGCTGGTCTGCGCCGCGCCGCGCTACCTGGATGAGCGTGGGGTGCCGCGCAGCGTCGCCGACCTGGGACAGCACAACTGTCTGGGCTACAGCCTGGCGAGTCTCGCGGCTGGCAAGGTCTGGCCATTTGGCCGCGACGGCGAAGTGCGCGTCGCAGTCAACGGCGATCTGGTGGCCAACAATGGAGAAGCCCTGGTGGCTGCCGCAATCGGCGGTCAGGGGGTGATCTATCAACCGCAGTTCATTGTTGCCAGGGCCCTGCGCAGCGGTGAGCTGGTGGCCATCGAACTGGATCAGCCGTGCGTCGGGCTTGGCGGTATCCATGTGGTCTACCCACCCGACCGCCGCCCGCCGGCCAAGGTCCGGGTGATGATCGACTATCTGGTCGATGCCTTCTCCGGCGATCAGCCCTGGGCGCTGCCGTCAGGCTGACCCGTTCTCTGCCGCCCGCGCTCGGTCCGAGTGCGGTACGCCCCGTTCTGTCGGGCCTTTGCGCCCGCCAGCTGACCTTGCCTGCATAGAAAAAGGTGAACCGCCACCACGCGGAAAAGTCGGAACAGATGTGCGCGCCTGCTATTCGAGGCGTGTGTTCGTCCGCTTGGCATACACCGAACGACTGCCCCGCGCAGGACCCATTGCGTTTTCCCGTGTCCTTGCTGCCGCAACCGCAGTCCTTCGGGCCGAAGCGTTCAAGCATGTACTGGGCGACTTGGAGTGATTATGAACGCGGTCCATCCCGTCTCTGCTGACGCCGCTCTCGGAAAAGCCGAGGCCAGCAGGACCACCTTCCCCTGGCTGTGCGGCAGGCCGGCCCCATGACAGGCATTCATATCGGCATATCCGGCTGGCGCTACGCGCCCTGGCGCGGCGACTTCTATCCCAAGGGACTGACCCAGAAGAAGGAACTGCAGTTCGCCTCGCGCGCGGTGAGCAGCATCGAGATCAACGGCTCGTTCTACGCGCTGCAAACGCCCGAACGTTATGCCGACTGGTACGCCGACACGCCCAAAGGTTTCGTTTTCAGCGTCAAGGGACCGCGGTACATCACCCATGTACGCAGGCTGCGCGAGGTCGAGAAACCCATCGCCAACTTCTTCGCCTCGGGCATCTTCCAGCTCAAGGAAAAGCTCGGGCCGATCCTCTGGCAGTTCCCGCCGTCGTTCAAGTTCGATCCCGAGCTGTTCGAGGCATTTCTCCGTCAACTGCCCCACGACACCGAGGCGGCGTTGGCGATCGCCAAGGGCTGCGAGCCGCGCATGGAGGGCCGCAGCCATCTGTCGATCGACCGCAAGCGCCAGCTGCGTCATGCGGTGGAGATCCGCAACGCAAGCTTCGTCGACCCGGCTTTCATCGACCTGCTGCGGAAATACAAGGTCGCGCTGGTGGTGGCCGATACCGCCGGCAAGTGGCCGCATCAGGAAGACCTCACCAGCGATTTCGTCTACATCCGCCTGCACGGCGCGGAGGAGCTCTATACCAGCGGCTACACCGAGGCAGCACTGGACAACTGGTGCCTGCGTATCCAGCGCTGGAGCGAAGGGCGCCAGCCCGACGATGCGCGTCTGATCAGCTCGAACAAGCCCCGGCCGCGTCGCTCACGCGAGGTGTACTGCTATTTCGACAACGATGTGAAGGTCCGCGCGCCCTATGACGCGCGGCAACTGCTGTGTCGGCTTGGCCTGGACAAACACCTGCAGGCCACCCCCGGCCAACTAGAAGGAGCATTGGTTTGACTCTGGATAAAGACCATCCCATCGAAAGCGCCGATCTCGATGCCCATATGGCCACGGCGGTCAATTCCATCCGTATCCTCACGGTGAACACGCACAAGGGCTTCACCGCGCTCAACCGGCGCTTCATCCTCCCCGAGCTGCGCGAAGCGGTGCGCAGCGTCTCGGCGGACGTGGTGTTTCTGCAGGAGGTGCTGGGCACTCATGACAAGCACGCGCTGCGCTTTCACAACTGGCCCGCCACACCGCAGTACGAATTCCTCGCCGACAGCATCTGGACCGACTTCGCCTACGGGCGCAATGCGGTCTATCCCGATGGCGACCACGGCAATGCCCTGCTCTCCAAATTTCCGATCACCCGTTACGAGAACCTCGATATCTCCATCGCCGGCCCTGAGCGGCGCGGCCTTCTGCACAGCGTGCTGCAGGTTCCCGGGCACGACGAGTTTCACGCGATCTGCGTGCACCTGGGCCTGCGCGAGTCGCATCGCCAGAAGCAGCTGGACCTGCTCTGCAACCTGCTCGATTCGCTACCTGAAGGGGCACCGGTGGTAGTCGCTGGCGACTTCAATGACTGGCGGCTCAAGGCCACGCAGAAGCTCGATCGCTGCGCCGGCCTGCATGAAGCCTTTGCGGTTGCCCATGGCCAGGTCGCCAAGACCTTCCCGGCCCGCTGGCCGATGCTGCGGCTGGACCGCATCTATGTGAGGAATGCCAGCACGCACCGTGCGCAAATACTTGGTAACAAACCCTGGACGCACTTGTCCGATCATCTGCCCCTAGCGGTGGAGATACATATATGAGTTACCACTGGAGAGACGGAAATCGCCTTCAGTTGCTGGAAAACGGCGAAGAGTTCTTTCCTCGAGTGTTCGAGGTGATCGCCCAGGCCAAGAAAGAGGTGCTGCTGGAAACCTTCATCCTGTTTCAGGACAAGGTAGGCGCCGAACTGCAGAAAGCGCTGATTGCCGCCGCGCAAAATGGTGCGAGCGTCGACGTGACCGTCGATGGCTACGGCTCAGCTGACCTGCACGGGGACTTCGTCGCGCAGATGACCCAGGTCGGCGTGCGCATCCACATGTTCGACCCGGGCAAGCGCCTGCTCGGTCGCCGGCTCAACGTGTTCCGCCGCATGCATCGCAAGATTGTCGTGGTCGATGGTGAAACCGCGTTCATCGGCGGCATCAACTTCTCTGCCGACCATCTGGGCGACTTCGGCCCGGCGGCCAAGCAGGACTACGCGTTGCAGGTCGAAGGCCCCGTGGTGCGCGATATCCACCATTTCGCCCTCAGCCAGATCGCCCCGGACAAGACGCCGCGTCGCTGGTGGCGACGCCGTCTGCGCCAGCAGGCGCCTGGTTATGGTGGTGTCAGCCGCGGCGAGGCGCGGGCACTGTTCGTCCTGCGCGACAACGACCAGCATCGCAACGACATCGAAGAACATTACCTGCAAGCGATTCGAGATGCCCGCTCCAGGCTATTGATTGCAAACGCCTATTTCTTCCCTGGCTACCGTGTGTTGCGAGAAATACGCAACGCCGCGCGGCGGGGTGTGCGGGTGCGGCTGATCCTCCAGGGCGAGCCGGACATGCCCATCGCCAAGTTCGGCGCGCGCATGCTCTACAACTACCTGATGCGCGACGGCGTGGAGATCCACGAGTACTGTCGCCGCCCGCTGCACGGCAAGGTCGCACTGGCCGATTACGAGTGGTCGACGGTGGGCTCGAGCAACCTCGATCCGCTGAGCCTGTCGCTCAATCTGGAAGCCAACCTGATCATCCGCGACCATGTGTTCAACCGGCATCTGCACGAACGGCTGGATCACCTGCTGCAGACCGACTGCCGGCGCATTCCGCTGGAGCGGATCGTTCGCGGCTTCTGGTGGCGGGCGCCGCTGGCCTTTCTGATCTTCCATTTCCTGCGCCACTTCCCGGGGCTGGTGAACCTCTTCCCCGAGCACAAGCCTCGTCTGGAACTGCTCGATTCGGATGCGCCAGACCTCGACACGGTGCCGTCACCCATGCAGCGAGAACAACGATGAGCGATACCTCCATAGGCGAGCCGAAGAGCGGCTGGCGTCGGCGCTGGCCGCTGATCAAGAAGATCCTCACCTACGTGTTCTTCGCCCTTGTGGTCGGCCTGTTGATCGGCCTGGCGCGCAACCTCGACTGGCAGGAGGTCTACAGCACCCTGCGTAACTACAAAGCGCAAACGCTGTGGATGGCGGGTGCGGCAGCATTCGGCAGCTACGTGGTGTACTGCTTCTTCGACGTGCTCGGCAAAGGCTATGCGCGCCATGACCTGCCGATCAGACAGATCCTGCCGGTGACCTTCGTCTGCTATGCGTTCAACCTCAACCTCAGTGCCTGGGTCGGCGGCATCGCCCTGCGCTTTCGCCTGTATTCCCGCCTCGGGCTGAAGCCTTCGCAGATCACCCGGGTGTTCACCATGAGCATCCTGACCAACTGGCTGGGCTACATGTGGCTGGCCGGGCTGATCTTCGCGATGGGCTGGATCAAGCCGCCGGCAAGCTGGGAGATCGGCTTTACCGCGCTGCGGATACTGGGCGGCGGGCTGCTGGTGACCTGTCTGGTCTATCTGGGGCTGTGCGGCTTTTCCAAGCGCCGTTCATGGACCATCCGCGGCCATGAAATCCAGCTGCCATCGCTGCGGCTGGCGCTGATTCAGCTGGTGCTGGGTGCGGCCAACTGGTCGCTGATGGCGCTGGTGGTCTATTACATGCTTTCGCAGAAGGCCGCCTACCCTGAAGTGCTCGGTATCCTGATGATCAGCAGCATCGCCGGCGTGGTGACCCATATCCCGGCCGGGCTCGGCGTTATCGAGGCGGTGTTCGTCGCCATGCTGGCCGATGAGATGAGCAAGGGCGCCATCGTGGGCGGCCTGATCGGCTATCGGGTGATCTACTTCCTGATCCCGTTGCTGTTCGCCACGCTCGTCTATGTGGTGCTCGAGGCGCGGGCGAAGAAGCTGCGCAGCAACAACCAGGCCAGCGAACAACAGACGGTGTCGCAGTAGCGCCGGACCGGCGGGATGTAAAGAGGGTCTGGAACGGCCGTACCGGACGGGCTGCCATCACCCTTCCCTGGTGCGGCTTTCCTGCAGGTTGAGCGTTTGCCCGAGGCCGCCCTCCGTGAAACCGGTCCAGATAGCTCTCGACCACGAATTCAGGCGGCGTTTGCCTGCGTAGACGGCACGGCACAACCGCTCAAGTCCGCCTCAAGCGGCTCCCGCAACGGTGCCTTACTTCCTCGACCAGAGAAAAAACGCCGCCCGGGTTACCCCGAGCGGCGTTTTTTACCGCAGCCGTTACGCCTGCGGACGCAGTACCAGCAAGCCCAACGGAGGCAGAGTCAGCGAAAGGGAGACCTTCTCGCCGTGGCTCTCGATCGGCTCGGCGAGCATGCCGCCGCCGTTGCCGGTGTTGGACCCCCCATAGCATTCGGCATCGCTGTTGAACACCTCCAGCCACTTTGCGTCCACCGGCACGCCGATCCGATAGGCCTCACGCACCACCGGTGTGAAGTTGGCGACTACCAGCAACGGCTGCCCGGTCGAACTCTTGCGCAGCCAGGCGAAGACGCTGTTGGCACGGTCGTCGCCGATCAGCCACTGGAAACCGCGCGGATCGCTGTCCAGTTCGTGCAGCGCCGGCTCCTGGCTGTAGAGGCGGTTCAGATCCCGCACCAGATTCTGCACGCCACGGTGATCGGCCTCTTCAAGCAGGTGCCAGTCCAGTTCACGGTCGTGGTTCCATTCACGCCACTGGCCGAACTCACTGCCCATGAACAGCAACTTCTTGCCCGGGTGCGTCCACATGAAGGACAGGTAGGCACGCAGGTTGGCGAACTTCTGCCAGCGATCACCCGGCATCTTGTCGATCAGCGAACCTTTGCCGTGGACCACTTCGTCATGGGAAATCGGCAGGACGAAGTGCTCGGAATAGGCGTAGACCATGCTGAAGGTCATCTTGTCGTGGTGGTACTGCCGGTTGATCGGGTCTTCCTGGACGTACTTCAGCGAGTCGTGCATCCAGCCCATGTTCCACTTGTAGGAAAAGCCGAGGCCTCCCTCGCTGGTGGGCTTGCTTACACCGGGGAACGCAGTCGATTCTTCGGCGATGACCAGCGCGCCGGGGGTTTCGGTGGCAACCACGTCATTCAGGTGACGCAGAAAGTCGATGGCCTCGAGATTCTCGCGCCCGCCGTGGCGGTTCGGAATCCACTCTCCATCCTTGCGCGAATAGTCGCGATAGAGCATTGAAGCGACTGCGTCGACGCGCAGGGCATCGACATGGAATTCCCGCAGCCAGTGCAGTGCCGAGGCCAGCATGAAGCCGTGCACCTCGGTCCGGCCGAGGTTGTAGATGTAGGTATCCCAATCCTGATGGAAGCCCTCGAACGGGTGCGCGTATTCGTACAGCGCCGTGCCGTCGAATTCGCCCAGGCCGTGAGCATCGGTGGGAAAGTGTGCCGGCACCCAGTCGAGGATCACGCCGATGCCGGCGTTGTGGCAGGCGTCGACGAATTCGGCGAAGTCGTGGGCGTTGCCGTAGCGCGCGCTGGGGGCGAACTGCGAGAGCAGCTGGTAGCCCCAGGAGCCGCCGAACGGGTGCTCCATGATCGGCATCAGCTCGATATGGGTGAAGCCCATGTCCACGACATACGGGATCAGGCGCTCGGCCAGCTCATGCCAGTCATACAGGCGGCCCTCGTCACCGCCGTCGCGTCGCCAGGAGCCCGCATGCAGCTCATAGATGCTCATCGGTGCGTTGACGGACTGGCGGGATGTGCGTTGCTGCATCCAGCCCTGGTCTTTCCACTGGTAATCCAGCGGCCGGGCGACGACCGAGGCGGTTCCTGGCGGATGTTCGGTCGCCAGTGCGATGGGGTCGGCCTTCAGCGGCAGGATGCCGTTCGGTCCGAGGATCTCGTACTTGTAGGTATCACCGGGCTGCAGGCGCGGAATGAACAGCTCCCACACGCCGGAGGGAAAGCGCAAGCGCATCGGATGGCGACGGCCATCCCAGCCATTGAAGCTGCCGACCACCGACACGCGACGGGCGTTCGGCGCCCACACGGCGAAGCGCACGCCCTGCACGCCGTCGACTTCCAGCACCTGCGAACCGAACACGCGGCCGATCTGGCGGTGGTTGCCCTCGGAGAACAGGTGCATGTCCAGCTCGCCGAGCTGCGGACCGAAGCTGTAGGGGTCCTCGGTGACCTGCTCACCACCGGCCCAGCGGATTCTCAACAGATAGGGTTGCGCGTGCGGCAGCCGGGTAAAAAAGAAACCCGGCACCTGCCCCTGCTCCATCACAGCCAGCAGTTGCTGATCACGGTCGAGCACCTCGGCGCCCAGGGCGTTGGGCAGGTAGGCGCGGATTACCACGCCATCGCCATCCGGGTGTGGTCCCAGGATGGAAAACGGGTTGCCATGTTCGGCTCGCACCAGGGCGTCTACATCGGCATCGCTGGGCATCAGGGTTTCCCCTGGCATGGTCAGAACCGGGCGTTCAGTCATTGGAACCTCCATCGAAAAGCTGTTGTGCCAGGGCCAACATTCCCTGTAGCGGGACGGGCAACCAGGCCGGGCGGTTCTCCGCTTCGTAAACGATCTCGTATGCGCATTTTTCCAGGCTGAACAACAGCAGTGCAGCATTCGCGCCATCCTGCTCGCGCCAGTCATGCGGCAGATCGGCAGTTGCGTCGCGATAGGCCTCGAGGAACACCTGCTGCGCACTGCTCTGATAACTCTCTGCTATGCGTTGTCGGGCCTGATCGGCTTCCGGCGTGCTGTCGCTGATCTGCGCCCCGCGAACGGTCATCGCAGCTGCGTATTCGAACGAACGCAGCAGGCCTGAGACATCCTTGAACGGGCTATGTTTGGCGCGCCGCTCATCCAGCGAGCGGGCTGGCTCGCCCTCGAAGTCGATGAAGTAGGCATCGCCCTGCACCACCAACACCTGGCCGAGGTGCAGGTCGCCGTGCACGCGGGTGCGCGCGCCACCAACGGTTCTAGCAGCCAGACGTTGCACTTGTTCGAGCAGCTTGTCGCGGCGCTGAAGCAGCTGCCCTACGGCAGCGGCGTCCTTGCGCTCGAGATTGGGGCGATGCTCCTCGATACGCTGCAGGGCCTGCTCGAGCTGGGCACTGACACTTTGCTGCCACTGCTGGGCATCTGCCTTGCTGGTGCTTTCGTAGGCGAATGCGGCATCGTCGGTCTGCGCTGCGAGCGCCATGTGCATCTCGCCCAGGCGCTGGCCGAGCAGCCGGTTGAACGACTGCAGCTCGTCCAGGGCGCTGAACTGGTTCTCGTGCATCGACACACCACCGGCGATTTCGTCACGTACGGCACGGTCGAGGTTGTTCAGCGTCCAGACCCAGGCATCACCCTGGCTGTCGAGGAAGTGCTGGATCACCATCAGGGCCACCGGCTCGCCCTGCTTGTTGATCCGGCTGACCTGACCGAGCATGCCGGAGATATGGGCGAAGCCGCGTGCGGTGAGGAAACCGCCCATTTCCAGTTCAGGATGGACCCCCGGTGCCACGCGACGGAGCAGCTTGATCATGACCTTGTTGTCGATGATCGCCGAGCTGTTGGACTGTTCCGCCGAAATGAAGCGCACCTCCGGGTGGGCCGGCAGTTGCAGCTCAGCCAGCTGCGGCATCGGCACGAAACGGATCTCGCCGTCATTGCAGGGCAGTACCAGTTCGTCGCGCAGGCCCTGAATCACCGCAGCACTGAACTGCTCGAGCGCGAACGCATCGGTCATCAGGCCGACCTGCGGCCCGCGGCGCACCCTTGCCAGGGCGAGTTGCTGCGGCAATGCGGCCTCGAAGTCGGTTTCGGCCAGAAAACCCAACGGCAACTGGTAGAGATCGCTGCGCCCGGCGGATTCCACACAAAGCTCGCTGAGCAACACCGGGCGGTTCGGATCACCGAATGGCACGCAGTAGCTGATCCGGATCGACTCGATCGCCACGTCCTTCGCCGCGAACCAGCGCCTTTTCGGCAGATAGGCCGGCAGCGCTTCGGTTTCCAGGATGCGCCGGTTGGCGGCGGTCAGGGTATCCAGGCGCTTGAGCACCAGGGTCTGGAAGTCCGGCATGGTTTCTACCGGTTCCTGGTGCCAGCTCGGCATCTGGTTGGTCAGCGCGAGCTGGAACCAGTAGAACCCATAAGGTGGCAGGGTCAGCAGGTACGGCAGTTGGCCGATGGGCGGGAAGGCACTGCCGCCGACCATCTCCACTGGCACCATCCCGGCGTACTGCGACATCTCCAGCTCCGCGGCCTGCGCCGAGCGCGAGACGTTGGCGACACAGAAGATGATCTCGGTTTCGCCGTTCGGCCCGGTGAATTCGCGCATGTAGGCGAGAATGCGCCGGTTGCTGGGTGCCAGCATCTTCAGGGTGCCGCGCCCAAAGGCCTTGAACTGCTTGCGGATGGTCAGCATCCGCCGCATCCAGTTGAGCAGCGAATGGGGGTCGCGCTGCTGCGCCTCGACATTGATCGTGTAGTAGCCGTAGAGCGGGTCCATCACCGGTGGCAGCACCAGATTCGGCGGATCAGCGCGGGAGAAGCCGCCGTTGCGGTCCACCGACCACTGCATGGGCGTACGCACGCCGTCGCGGTCACCGAGAAAGATGTTATCGCCCATACCGATCTCGTCGCCGTAATAGATGACCGGCGTGCCCGGCATCGAGAGCAGCAGGCTGTTGAGCAGCTCGATGCGCCGGCGGTCACGTTCCAGCAGCGGCGCAAGCCGGCGGCGGATGCCCAGGTTGATCCGCGCACGCTTGTCCGAGGCGTAGTAATTCCACAGGTAATCGCGCTCGCGGTCGGTCACCATCTCCAGCGTCAACTCATCGTGGTTGCGCAGGAAGATCGCCCACTGGCAGTTTTCCGGGATGTCCGGCGTCTGGCGCAGGATGTCGGTGATCGGGAAGCGGTCTTCCTGGGCGATGGCCATGTACATGCGCGGCATCAGCGGGAAATGGAAGGCCATGTGGCATTCGTCGCCCGGGCCACCGTCTTCGCCGCCGAAATACAGCTGAGTGTCTTCCGGCCACTGATTGGCCTCGGCCAGCAGCATGCGATCCGGGTAGTTGGCATCGATCTCCGCACGGATGGCTTTGAGCACTGCGTGGGTTTCCGGCAGGTTCTCGTTGTTGGTGCCGTCGCGCTCGACCAGGTAGGGAATCGCGTCCAGGCGCAAGCCATCGATACCCATGTCCAGCCAGTAGCGCATCACCGCCAGCACTTCCTTCATCACCTGCGGATTGTCGAAGTTCAGGTCCGGCTGGTGCGAATAGAAGCGGTGCCAGAAGTACTGCTTGGCCACCGGATCCCAGGTCCAGTTGGACTTTTCGGTGTCGAGGAAGATGATCCGCGTACCGTCATACTTTTCGTCGGTGTCGGACCACACGTAGAAATTGCGCGCCGCCGAGCCTTTCTTCGCCTTGCGGGCGCGTTGGAACCAGGGGTGCTGGTCCGAGGTGTGGTTGATGACCAGCTCGGTGATCACCCGCAACCCGCGCTTGTGCGCCTCGGCAATGAAGCGCCTGGCATCGGCCATGGTTCCGTATTCAGGATGCACACCGCGGTAATCGGCAATGTCATAGCCATCGTCGCGCCGCGGCGAAGGGTAGAACGGCAGCAGCCAGATGGTGTTGACCCCGAGGTCGGCGATGTAGTCCAGCTTGTCGATCAGCCCGGCGAAATCACCGACGCCGTCGTTGTTCGAGTCATAGAAGGACTTGAGGTGCACCTGATACACCACCGCATCCTTGTACCAGAGCGGGTCTTTGATGAATGCCGCTGGTTTGCGCGGTTTTGCCATGTTCTTCATTCCTGTCGCGGTGTGAAGGCCCGGCCAGATCGACGACCGGGCAACGGCAGAACTGCAGCTGGAATCCACATCATAAAAATCAGATAACTAGCTGATTTTCTGAGGATTCCTTGCTGCGTTCGAGAATCTACTTGAGATCGGGGTCTGGCTGCTGTGCGGTCAGACGCCAGATGCCGAACGGCAGATGCGCAGGCTCGATGCGCATCCATTGGGTCTTGCCGTACCAGGTCCAGCGGTGGCCATTCATCAGATCCTCGCCCTGGGTGTGGGCGTCATCCGGCAGACCGAGCTCCCACAACGGCAGCTCGAAATGCGCTTCCTGGGCGTTGTACGGATCGAGGCTGATGGCAACCAGAATGAAGTTCGCGAGGTCAGGCGTGCGCTTGCCGAAATAGAGGATGTTGTCGTTCCAGGCGACATAGGCCTTGAACCCCAGATGCGTTTGCAGCGCAGGATTCTGTCGGCGGATACGGTTGAGCTGGGCGATCTCGGCAACGATGTTGCCCGGTGCGTGGTAATCGCGGACGCGGATCTGGTACTTCTCGGAATCGAGGTACTCTTCCTTGCCCGGGATCGCGGCCGATTCGCACAGTTCGAACCCCGAATACATGCCCCACAGCCCCGAGCCCATGGTTGCCAGCGCGGCGCGAATCAGGAAGCCGGCACGGCCGGAGTCCTGCAGGAAAAACGGGTTGATGTCCGGCGTATTGACGAAAAAGTTCGGCCGATAGCAATCGCGCAACGGCGGCTCGTTCAGCTCGGTGAGGTACTCGCTCAGCTCCGCCTTGGTGTTGCGCCAGGTGAAGTAGGTGTAGCTCTGGCTGTAACCGATCTTGCCGAGACGCGCCATCATTCCGGGGCGGGTGAAGGCTTCGGAAAGGAACATCACGTCGCGGTCGCGCCCGCGGATATCGGCGATCAGCCATTCCCAGAACGGCAGTGGCTTGGTGTGCGGGTTGTCGACGCGAAAGATCTTCACGCCCTGCTCCACCCAGTGCCAGACCACGTCACGCAATGCGATCCAGAGATCGGGCATGGCGTCCTCGGCGTAGAAGTCGACGTTGACGATGTCCTGGTATTTCTTCGGTGGGTTCTCGGCGTACTTGATCGTGCCGTCCGGCCGCCAGGAGAACCAGCCCGGATGCTCTTTCAGCCAGGGATGGTCCTGCGAGCACTGGATCGCGAAATCCAGGGCGATCTCCAGGCCATGTTCCTGTGCTGCCGCGACCAGCTCACGGAAATCGTCCAGCGTGCCCAGCTGCGGATGGATGGCGTCATGGCCGCCGTCCTCGCTGCCGATGGCATAGGGGCTGCCCGGGTCGTTCGGCCCGGCCTGCAGGCTGTTGTTCGGGCCCTTGCGGTGCTGGCGGCCGATCGGGTGGATCGGTGGGAAATACAGCACGTCGAAGCCCATGTCGCGAATCGCCGGCAGACGCTTGTGCACATCGCGGAAGGTGCCATGACGATTTGGATCGTCGGTTTCCGAACGCGGAAACAGCTCATACCAGCTGGCGAACTGCGCCAGCGTGCGCTCGACATCCAGCGGATAGACGCGGCTGCGGCTGCAGTGCTCACGTGGGTCGGCTGCGGCCATTGCCACGGCGGTTTCCGGCGCCAGCAACAGTGACACGCGCTCGTCATCGGTATGCGCCATGCCAAGGCGGTGCATCAGATCGTCGAGAACCGCCCGATTCTCGCCCTGAGCCCGGGCAGTGGCCTTCTCCAGCAGCAACCGCCCTTCTTCCAGTTCCAGATGCACCGGCACGCCAGCCGTATGTTTCTTCGACAACTCGTAGCGATAGCTCTCGAACACGTCCCACCAGGCCTCGATGACGAACTCGTGTTCGGCCACCTGGGTCGGGGTGAACTGGCCTTGCCAGGCGTCGTTGCCCAGCAACTTCAGCCGCGCACGGCGCCAGTTGCTCTCGCCCTTCTCACGCCAGCACACGGCGGCGGCCAGCTGGTCATGACCATCGGCGAAGATCTTGCTGGTCACCATCACCGGCTGACCGATGACCGCCTTGGCGGCGAAGCGGCCTTCATCGACCACCGGCAAGGTGGATTCAATGGCGATGCGCGGCATCTGCAGGGCTTCTTCGAGTCGAGGGTGGATCGTCGCGTTGGGCTGGGCATCACTCATCGAAAGGGCTCCTGAGGCGTATGGGTTCGGTGGCCCGAGCCGCCTCTGGATGCGTCATCGTGCGGTTCGGGAGGCGACCGGTACGTTTTTGTCGGCTCTTTCTTCCGAGCCGAGGGGCCTTGGAAAGTTCAGCCTCCGGCGCCCGTTGGCACGCCCTTCCGGCGGCCGGTCAACAGGCGTGCCGAGCCGGTCGGCACACCACTGGAAATGCGGCATGATCGCGGCTGAGCCAATCGTCGCCAGACGGTGCGGTGCCGACGGTTGGCCGGAACCCGTGCGCGCGCCGTGCCTCAATTCAGGATGTCTGCCGTTGCTGCCTCAACAGCGGTTCATCAGGAGAATGACCATGACCCATGCACGCCCCGATGTGCCTCAGCCCGACCCGATCGTGCACGACCAACCCGGTGATGTGCCGCAGGTGCCCTGCGCCGAAGAACTGGACGAGCACAAGCCAGGTTCGCCCTACGGCAATCAGACGGTAGTCGATGCGGACAGCCCGCAGCCGGCCTGACGGCTGCGCCCTACGGGTCACCGAATACCAGCAGCGGGTTGTAGCCGCTTCTGGCATAGACGCCCTCATCGGCCAGCATCAGGTCTAGCGGCAGGCTGGCGAGATCGTCGGCGACCGGGTCGGCGCGGCCCTGCAGTTGCCGCAGCACGATCTTCAGGTAGCTTTCGCAGGCGCCGCAGGCTTCGGCCTGTACCGGCAGGAATGGCTCGCCCTGCTCGTCGTCCAGCCCCAGGTAGAGCAGTTGCCCACCCGTCTCGCAGTTGCTGCACTTGACCCGTTCCAGGTGCCATTCCGTCGCGCACAGCGCGCAGTGCAGGAAGCGCACGCCGCTGCGATACGGTTCGTTGTGCACCACGCTCGCTACGGGCGGCGAGCCACAGCAAGGGCACAAGGCCCGCGCCTCGGCCAGCGGTTGCGCTGGCGGACGTGGCAAGGCCGCCGCCAGGCGCACCCAGGCCACCTGCAGCGCGGCTGCCACCAGCGGCATCAGCCCGCGGGTATCGGCGCTGCCGGCGCGCTGTTCCAGTACATCCTCGGCGATCGCCTGCAGTGCATCGGCATTCGCGTCACGCAGGGCTTGCAGCAGCGGTCTCTGCCGCTCACCGACGTGCAGCGCCAGCGCATCGAGGATCGCGCGCAGATCACCCTGCCAGTCCAGATCGCGGCGCAACGCACGAAAGCCCAGCGGCGGCATGCGATGCGCCAAAGCCTGATCAAAGGCATCCGGCGCCGGACGCCAGGCCGGTTCGCGCCCACTCAGGACCTGATGCTGGGCCTGCGCCAGGCGCGCCATGAAGTCGAGAAACTCGTCCAGCGCCGGCACCATGACCATCAGCTCGCGCAGCCGCAGCGCACGGCGGCTGAACAACTGGTCGTCCGGCAGGACTACCTGCGGCGGTTCCATGATGGTGGTGGGTGCGCTGCCGAATTCGTGGCTCGCGGGGCCGCGTTTTCCTTTCATGCTCGATTCCCTTGTTGGTCAGTCATGTTCGGGGTCTGGACGCCGCGGCATCGCCGGGCTCGCGATGGGGCAAGGCCGTCTCGTCGCCACGTTTCTCGCCGGCCATGACCTCGTCGTACCAGAGCTTGTGGTGATGCCGGGCCCAGGCCGGGCTGACCCGACCCTGGGTCATCGCGCGGATCGAACCCTTGACCCAGATGGCCGAGTAGACATGGATGATCAGCGTGAGGATGGCGACGAATGCCGTCAGCGCGTGAATCAATGCCGCCCAGCGCAGCGCCCAGATCGGCATCTCACTGGCCACCCAGGGCCGCCAGAGCACCACACCGGTTACCAGCAGCACTGGCACCGTGGCCAGGAATACCCAGTACACCAGCTTCTGCCCGGCGTTGTTCTGCCCCACCGGCGGCAGGCGCTCGTCCCGGTTGGACAGCACGTCGCCGATCTGCCGCGCCCATTGCACGTCGTAGCGGCGGAACAGATTGGCGCGAAAGAAGCGCACCGCCTGGATCAGGAAGAACAGCGTCATGAACACACCGATGTACGGGTGCACGATGCGCGTCGGCTCCGGCCCGCCGAACACCGCGGTGAGGCCGAAGAACGCCGGGTAGAACAGCGCCAGTCCGCTCAGGGTGAGCAGCACGAAGCAGATCGCGACGATCCAGTGATTGGCCCGCGCCCAGGGGCCATAGCGCAGGATGCCCTTGCGTACGTTGGAATGACTCATGGCCGCCGCTCCTCGTCACGCAGATCCTGTTCACGGTCCGCCGCGTCGTTTTCCGCTTCGGGGTCGTCCTCCGGTTCTTCCTTCGGTCCCTTGGTCATGTAGTGGAAGAAGCCGGCCAGCACCGAGACGCCCAGTACCGCGGACATGATCGGCTTGGTCACGCCCTTCCACAGCTCCACCGTCGGGCTGATATGCGGGTCCTTCGGCAGGCCGCTGTAGATCTCCGGCTTGTCGGCATGCTGCAGCACGTAGACCACGTGGGTGCCGCCGACGCCGGCAGGATCGTAGATGCCGGCGTTCTCGAAGCCACGCTCCTTGAGCTTCTCGACCCGGTGCGCGCCGTAGTCGAGCATCTGCTCCTTGGTGCCGAACTGGATCGAGCCGGTCGGGCAGCTCTTCACGCAGGCCGGCTCCAGGCCGTGATAGACGCGGTCGGAGCAGAGCGTGCACTTGTAGGCCTTGTTGTCCTTCTTCGAGATGCGCGGGATGTTGAAGGGGCACCCGGCCACGCAATAGCCGCAGCCGATGCAGTGCTCGGAATTGAAGTCGACGATGCCGTTGGCGTACTGCACGATGGCACCGGGCGACGGGCAGGCCTTCAGGCAGCCCGGCTCGGCGCAGTGCATGCAGTTGTCCTTGCGGATCAGCCACTCCAGGTCGCCCTCCTCGTTCTCGTACTCGGAAAAGCGCATGACCTCGAACGACGACGGGGTCAGGTCCTGCGGGGCATTGTAGGTGCCGTCGCATTCGCCGACCTCGTCGCGCAGGTCGT
>NZ_RFFN01000005.1 GCF_003696315.1 Pseudomonas songnenensis
AGTAACCAAAAAGAAGGCCACCCGGCATCCGGGTTTTACTTCGCAAAACTTCCCTCCCTCCGGCGTTGCTCCGGGGGCCGTCGCGAAGGGACGTCTCTGTCCCTTCACTCCTCGCTCGGCGTCCTGCCTCGCGCCCCCCTACGCAGCGCCTACGCTCGGCCTCCTGACGGGGAATGGGGGCCGAGTGTGCCTGTAGGTTTTCGGTCGCGATCTTTCTTCGCTTTTTCTGGCGCGCATGGGCATGCGACTTCACGCGCCCCTGCATCAAACCTTCAATACCCGCCTCAGCAGGAACTGCCTCACCGGCACCACCGCCCGTTCCTGCGCCAGCACGCACACCACGATGCACAATCCCAGATACAGCGGATAGAAGGCCGGCGTCAGCGCCAGTTCCCCCGCCTGAGCCACGCAATCGGCCCAGTCGTCGAGGCATTCGGCCGATACCGCCCCGAGCAGCTTCTCCGAGCGCGAGAAGAGGATGAACACCGGCACATGCAGCACGAACAGCGGCAACGAGGCGGCGCCCAGGCGCTGTGACCAGCCGACCACTGCGGCACTGCGTGGCGTGGCGATCAGCGCGCAGAGCCAGACCAGCGCCAGTTGTGCCGGCAGCAGCAGGCCGTTGTGCAACAGGAAATACCAGTAGCGTTCGCCCTTGAGCAGCCACACCGTGGCCAGAAAGCTCACCAGCACGAAGGCCCCCAGTGCCAGCCGTGCTGCGATGCCGAGTTGCCCGCCGGCCGCTCGCCATTCGCGGAACAGCCCGCAGAGCAGAATGCCGGCGAGAAATTCCGGCAGCCGCAGCAGCGGCATGCGGTGCAGCATGCCGGTGACGGGAATGCCGTAGGCATCCTGCTGGATCGCCCACAGCGGCGGCAGCAGGTAGAGCGCGGCGATTGCCAGCAGCCACCAGCCCTTGTGGCGCAGGCGCATCAGGCGCGGTGCCAGCAGCGGGAAGCACAGGTAGAAGAAGAACAGCGTGGAGATCGACCACAGCGGCGGGTTGAACGTCAGGTACAGCGGGTTCCAGGCATGCAGCATCAGCAGCTGCAGAACGAAGTTGAACGCCAGCTCGCGGTTGTTCATGAAGTACTCGAGGGCGTCGCGGGCCTCGCCGCTGAGCTCCTCGTTGGTGTCGTAGACCACATAGCGCAGGCTCGCCTTGGCGTCGTCCGGCGGAATGCCTAGCTTGGCGATGATGGTCAGCACGATGGCCGTCAGCAGCAGCGAGAACAGGTGCAGCGGGTAGAGGTTGGCCAGGCGTTTGCCGAGGAAATGCCGCGCCGGCTCGCGCAGTTCGCCCTGCCGACAATAGACGTGCGCCAGCAGAAAGCCGGAGAGGACGAAGAAGCTGCTGGTGGCGAAGAAGCCGACGCCGGCCAGCTCCGAGA
The DNA here is from genome assembly GCF_003696315.1 of Pseudomonas songnenensis. Lineage (GTDB taxonomy): Bacteria > Pseudomonadota > Gammaproteobacteria > Pseudomonadales > Pseudomonadaceae > Stutzerimonas > Stutzerimonas songnenensis. The sequence goes on from NZ_RFFN01000005.1 coordinate 1,392, forward strand.
GCCAAGTCGGCTCGTCCTCGACGTAGGCGTGCACGGTATGGAACAGCACGACATAGATGGCCAGCAGAAAGCGCAGCCACTCCAGTCCGATGAAATGTTCGGTGCGCGCCACTGCTCCACTCCTGCGTCGGTTGATAGTCATCGGACTCGCATCGACGCCAGCGGTTGCGCTGCACCGGTAATCGGGACCCGGCGCACGCCCGCCAGCGCCGGTGGTCGGATAGGTGGGAAATGCACCATTCGATCCGGAGGCCCATGTTGTTGCCCGCCCAGCTTCGTTCACCGTTCGCCGCTCTGTGTCTGCTGCTGATCACGCTGTCGCTCGCCCAGCGCGCCGTGGCGCAGGACAGCATCGAATGGAGCGGCCCGTTCCTGGCGCGCCTGGCGCAGGTGGACAGGCAGACACCGGGGCAACTGGGCGTCTACGTCAAGGACATGCAGACCGGCATCTCGGTCTCCTACCACGGCGAAGACGCCTGGTACCTGGCCTCGACGGTCAAGGTGCCGATTGCCATCGCGGTGATGCGCCGTGTCGAGCAGGACGACTTGACGCTGGACAGCCCGGTGACCCTGCTTGCCAGCGACTATGTCGACGGTGCCGGCCCGACCAACAGCCATGCGCCGGGCAAGGCGCTGAGCGTGCGCTATCTGCTGGACCAGATGCTGATCCACAGCGACAACACCGCCAGCGACATGCTGATCAGGCTGGTCGGCATCGACCAGGTCAATGCGGTCACCCGCGAGCTGGTGCCCGAGGGCTTCGGGCCGATCACCACCCTGGCCGATGTGCGACGGCTGATCTACGGCGAACTGCATCCGGCGGCGCGCACCCTGTCCGGTAAGGATTTTCTCGCCCTCAAGCGGCAGCCGAACGACGCCGGCCGCCTGGCCTTGCTGCCGCGGCTGATCGGCGTGGAGCGCAGCGCGCTGGTGCCCATCAGCCTCGGCGAGGCCTACGAGCGTTACTACGCCACGCCGTTCAACTCCGGCACGCTGAAGGCCTATGGCGATCTGCTCTCGGCACTCGATGCCGGCACCGCGCTGGGGCCGGCGAGCACCGAGTACCTGCTGAGCGTGATGCGCCGGGTCGAGACCGGCGGGCGGCGAATCAAGGCTGGCCTGCCGTCCGGCACCGGGTTCGCTCACAAGACCGGCACCCAGCGCGCGCGCATCTGCGATGCCGGGCTGGTGGACCAGCCAGGCGCGGCGGACTCGACGTCCCAGCGCCTGATCATTGTCGCCTGCGTGCGCGGGGTGGCCTCTACCGCCCAGGCCGAGCGGGCATTGCGTGGCACCGGCGAGGCCGTCGCCGCAGCGGGGTTGATTCGAAGATGAGCAGATTGATCGCGTTGGGCGCACTGCTGGTGCCACTGGCCGGCCTGACGGCCTGCACCGAACAGGCCGAGGCGACCTGGAAGGATGGGCTGGAGCAGGAGCTGCGCCGCGTCGACGAGGCGTCGCCGGGCAAGCTCGGCGTGTACATCAAGCATCTGGGCGAGGACGCTGAGCTGCGCTACGACGCCGAGCGCTTCTGGTACCTGGGCTCGGCAGTGAAGGTGCCGATCGCGCTGGCCGTGCTGCAGGGCGTCGACGATGACGAGTTTCGCCTCGATCAGCGGCTGACGCTGGAGGCGGAGGACAAGGTGGACGGCTCCGGCGATCTGGTCTGGCAGGACAACGGCGTCGATTACTCGCTGCGCGACCTGCTCAGGGAAATGCTCATCGAAAGCGACAACACGGCCGCCAACATGCTGATCCGCCTGGTCGGCGAGGATGCGCTCAACCAGCGCACCCGCAAGAGCATGGGCGGCGACTTCGAGGCCATCACCAGCTTTACCCAGGTGCGGCGCGACGTATACGGCGAGGTACATCCCGATGCCGCCCAGCTGGACAACATGCAGCTGGTGGAGCTGGCCTCAGCGCCGTTCAGCAAGCCGCGTTATGAGGCGCTGGCGCGGGTACTCAATCTGCAGCAGGACGAGTTGAAGGCGGCAAGCATGGAGCAGGCCTACGAGCGCTACTACGCCCGCCAGCTCAACTCCAGCAGCCTGGTGGCCTACGGCACGATGCTGGAAAAACTGGTGCGCGGGGAGTTGCTGTCGGCCGAGAGCCGCGATCTGCTGTACGGCTTCATGAAGCTCGATTCCTATGACAACTACCGGCTCGAGGCCGGGCTGCCGGAGGACGTGCCCTTCATCCAGAAGACCGGCACGCAGCTGGAACGCGCCTGCCATGTGGGCGTGATCGAGCCGCAGGACGAGCGCCGTGCGATCGTCGTGGTGGCCTGCGCCGAAGGCCTGGACGAAGGCAAGGAAGCCGGCCGCCTGTTCGAACAGGTCGGCCAGGCGATCAGCAAGGCGTTGCTGAGCGAGGCGCGGCCGAACTGAGCCGCGCCTGCAGCGAGGGCGGTCCCGGCGGTTGGTCATTCGTTGGCGTTGCCGGTCGGCAGCAAACCTCGTTCGGCGAATACCGCCTTGACGGTGTGCATGCCATTGAGTGCCGCCGGGAAGCCCGCATAAACCGCCATCTGGATGACCACTTCGACGATCTGCTCCGGCGTGCAGCCGACATTCAGCGCGCCGTGAACGTGCACCGCCAGCTGCGGTTGGCAGTGGCCGAGCGCGGTAAGCGCCGCCACGGTCGCCAGCTCGCGCTGGGGGAGGTCCAGGCCGGGGCGCTGATAGATGTCGCCGAAGGGAAACTCGATCACGTAGCGCGCCAGGTCCGGTGCGATGGCTTGCAGGCTGTCGATGACCTTGCGCCCGGCTTCGCCGTCAATTTCTTCGAGCTTGGCCAGGCCGTTTGTGTAGCGGGTCGATGCAGGCATGGAGCGTTCCTCTTGATGGGCTAGAGGAAAGCCTGCGGGTTGGAGTCAGCTCCAGGTCAAGCGGAAGTTTGCTGGCAATACAGGGCGATCTTCGCGCGCAACGCGTCGAGATGCTCATGGTCGCGCTGGATGCGTTCGTGCAGCCTGGCAGCGTGCTGCTCGAGCAACATCTGGCGCGCCGCCAGCGTGGTATCGCCGCATTCGCGCAGATCGGCGTAGCGGATGATGTCTTCCAAGGGCATGCCGGTGTCTTTCAGGCGCAGGATGAAGCCGATCCACTCCAGGTCGCGTGGGCCATAGACGCGAAAACCGCTGGCATCCCGAGTGACCTGCCGTAGCAGGCCGATCTTCTCGTAATAGCGCAGCGTGTCGGCGGACAGCCCGGTACGTGCGGCGAACTGCCGGATGCTGAGGCGGACCGGCGCCTCGCTCATGCCTTGATCGACCGCAGAATGACGAACTTCGGTGTGGCGGCGACCTGCTCGGCATTGCCGAACAGACGCTTGAGCTTGAGGTGATAGCCGAGGTGGCGATTGCCGACGATCCACAGCTCACCGCCCTTGGTCAGTGCCGCCTTGGCCTGGGTGAACATGCGCCAGGCGAGGAAATCGCCGACCACCTGCTGCTGGTGGAACGGCGGATTGCACAGCACCAGGTCCAGCGAGGCCGGCGGTTGCTCGGCCAGGCCGTCGCCGGCGCGAATCTCGACCGGGCGCTGGCCATGGATTGCTTGCCAGTTCTCCCGCGCCGATTGCACCGCCATGTAGCTCTCGTCCACCAGGGTCAGTTCCGCCTGCAGGTTGCCCAGCGCGTAGACGATGCCGAGCACGCCGTTGCCGCAGCCAAGATCGGCGACGCGCAGCGCACCGAGTGCCTGCGGCAGATGTGGCAGAAAGGCGCGGGTGCCGATGTCCAGCCCTTCGCGACAGAACAGGTTGGCGTGGTTGAGCAGCTCCAGTTTTGGCTGTTCGAGCTGGTAGCGGGTCGGGTAGGGCGACCGCGGCGCCGGTTTATCGACCGGCGTTGCGCTGAGCAGGCGGGCCTTCTTTACCGCCAGCGAGGCCTGCACCGGGCCGATGTACTGCTCCAGCAGATCGCCGGCGGCACGCGGCAGGTGCTTGATCATCGCCGCCGCGATCACCTGCGCGCCGGGCGCCAGCTGGCCGTGCAGACGGATCAGCTGCTCTTCCAGCAGGGCAAGGGTTTTCGGTACGCGGATCAGCACCAAATCGAACGGGCCCTCGGCGACCTCGCTGGCGGGAACGAAACGCACGCGTTCGGCCGGCAGGTCGTTGCGTGCCAGGTTCTTCTGCAGCGCCAGGTGGGCCAGATGCGAGTCGCCGCTGCTGGTCACTTCGACATGCGCGGCCAGCGCACAGGCCAGCGCGCCGAAGCTGTCATTGAGAATCAGCACCCGCGTGGCGGCCGGCAGACGCTGTTCATGCAGCGTGGCGAGCAGGTATTCGTCGGCGGCGTCGAAGGCCTGCAACGGCTCATTGGGCTGCTCCGGCTGGCGGATCAGGTCGAGGCTGGCGTACGGGGTGTCGAGAATAGGCATGAGAACTGGCGGTGTTTGTGGGCGTCGGAAAGGAGTATCAAGAGTTCACGGGGCGCCACGTAAGTGTCCACTGATGCTCGGAGGGAGCGAAGTATGACCGCCAGCGAAGAGAAGTTCACCCGCCAGCGCCTGCTCGAGGTGCAGACGCTGACGCCCAACCTGTTCACCCTGCGCACCAGCCGCGACCCCGGCTTTCGTTTCAGCGCCGGGCAGTTCGCCCGCCTCGGCGTGCGCAAGCCCAGCGGCTGTATCGTCTGGCGTGCCTATTCGATGGTTTCGGCGCCGCACGACGAGTTTCTCGATTTCTTCTCCATCGTGGTGCCGGACGGCGAATTCACCAGCGAGCTGAGCCGGCTCGAGGTGGGTGACGAGTTGCTGGTGGACAAGCAGGCCTTCGGCTTCCTGACGCTGGATCGCTTTCCCGATGGTCGTGACCTCTGGCTGCTGGCCACCGGCACCGGGATCGCCCCGTTTCTGTCGATCCTGCAGGACTTCGAGGCCTGGCAGCGCTTCGAGCGCATCATTCTCGTCTACAGCGTGCGCGAGGCCCGCGAACTGGCCTATCAGCAGCTGATCGCAGAACTGCCTCAGCGCGACTATCTGGAAGGTCTGGGCGCGAAGCTGCTGTACCTGCCGGTCGTCACGCGCGAACGGGTGCCCGGCGCGCTGCATGGGCGCATCACCACGCTGATCGAGAACGGCGAACTGGAGCGCGCCGCCGATCTGCAGCTGACGCCGGAGCATTCGCGGATCATGCTCTGCGGCAACCCGCAGATGATCGAGGACACGCGCGCCGTATTGAAAGCCCGTGATCTGAACCTGGCGATGACCCGCAGGCCCGGCCAGGTGGCGGTGGAGAACTACTGGTAGGCGAGCACCGATGCGGCGTCCCGGCGTCCCGGCACAAGCTTCAAGGTCACCAGCAGGAAAGCAAAAAGCCCCTGCCGGACGATCCGGCAGGGGCTTTTCTCGTGGCGTGCCGCTGGCGCGGTTAAACGACGCCCTGGGCCAGCATGGCATCGGCAACCTTGACGAAGCCGGCGATGTTGGCGCCCTTGACGTAGTTGATCCGGCCATTCTCCTCGCCGTGGGCGACGCAGGCGTGGTGGATCGACTGCATGATGCTGTGCAGCTTGGTGTCCACTTCGCCGGCAGTCCAGTGCAGGCGCATGGCGTTCTGGCTCATTTCCAGGCCGCTACAGGCCACGCCACCGGCATTGGATGCCTTGCCCGGCGCGTAGAGGATGCCGGCCTCGAGGAACAGGTCCACTGCTTCCAACGTCGACGGCATGTTGGCGCCTTCGGCGACGCAGACGCAGCCATTCTTCAGCAGCATGCGGGCGTCTTCGCCGTCCAGCTCGTTCTGCGTGGCGCAGGGCAGGGCGATATCGCACGGCAGGCTCCACGGGCGCTGATCGGCCAGGTAGGTCACGCCGAAATGTGCGCCCATCTCCTCGAGACGGCCGCGGCGGACGTTTTTCAGGTCCATCAGGTAGTCCCACTGCTCGCCCGTCAGACCATCCGGGAAGTGCAGGGTACCGCCGGAGTCGGACAGCGAGATGACCCGGCCGCCCAGTTCCATGACCTTCTGCGCGGCGTACTGCGCCACGTTGCCGGAGCCGGAAATCGAGACACGCTTGCCTTCGAAGCTGCTGTGGGTGTTCTTGAGCATTTCCTCGGCGAAATACACGCAGCCGTAGCCGGTGGCTTCCGGGCGGATCAGGCTGCCGCCGTAGGGCAGGCCCTTGCCGGTCAGCACCGAGGTGAACTGGTTGGACAGGCGCTTGTACTGGCCGAACAGGAAACCGATCTCGCGGCCGCCAACGCCGATGTCACCGGCCGGCACGTCGAGATCCGCGCCGATGTGGCGGTACAGCTCGCTCATGAACGACTGGCAGAAGCGCATCACTTCATTGTCGCTCTTGCCCTTCGGGTTGAAGTCCGAACCGCCCTTGCCGCCGCCCATGGGCAGCGAGGTGAGCGAGTTCTTGAAGACCTGCTCGAAGGCGAGAAACTTGAGTACGCCGATGTTCACTGATGGATGGAAGCGCAGGCCGCCCTTGTATGGGCCGATGGCGCTGTTCATCTGGATGCGGAACCCGCGGTTGACCTGGACGCGGCCCTGATCGTCGACCCACGGCACGCGGAAGATGATGGCGCGTTCCGGTTCGACCATGCGTTCGATGATGCCGGCCTGCATGTAGTGCGGATGGGCTTCGAGGAATGGCCAGAGGCTGCGAACCACTTCTTCCACAGCCTGGTGGAACTCGGGTTGGTGTGGGTCGCGTTGCTTCAGGCGGGCGAGAAAGGCATCAACGGTTTCGATCATCAGTAGGCCCTCGGCGACCGCGCATTGGCAGTCATTAATAATTTTTTGGCGCGCGACTGTAACAAACCTGCTTCGCACCGCGGAAGTGCGACATGGGTCTGAGTTGCCAGTCAATGGTGCGTTCTTGTGTGCGGCGAGGGAGGAACGGGGAACTCGCCTAGCTCAGGGTTTATGGCCGATTTGAATCAAGCGTGTGCCGCCCTTCGCGCCCAAAATGACGCATGCGGTGCGTCGTTTTTGTGCAGGAAAAGAGACGTCTTCGGGAGATCAGTCGGCCAGCTCGCAGCGGTTGCGCCCGCTGCGCTTGGCGCGCAGCAGCGCGAAGTCGGCCCGATTGATGGTGCTCGAGTAGGTTTCCTCGGCACGTAGTTCGGCGATGCCCATGCTCGCGGTGACGCCCAGCAGGTTGTCGTTCACTCGCACGCCGAGCGCGCTGATGCTCTCTCCCAGGCGGGCCATGACCGCGCCGGCGGTAGGTGCGGTGCACTCGGGCATCAGGATCAAAAACTCTTCGCCGCCCCAGCGACCACAGAGGTCCTGTTCGCGAATTTCCGCTTCCATGACGCGGACCACTTCAATCAATACCCGGTCACCGACTTCATGACCGTGTTCGTCGTTGATCAGCTTGAAGCGGTCGATATCCAGCATGACCACTGCCAGCGGGCGCGCATAGCGTTTGGCCCGCTCGCTTTCCTCGCGCAGGCGTTCGGTCAGCAGGCGGCGATTGGCGATGCCGGTCAGCGAGTCGAGTGTCGAGGCTTCGCGCAGGGAGGCGTTCAGGTCGTGCATCATCAGTTGATAGCGATCGGAGATGCGCGCGACCTTCTCCAACTGCCGCAACTGCTTGTCGAAGCGTGCAGCCAGACTCATTTCGCGCTCGCGCGCAATGCTCTGGTAGCCGTCCGAGACACGGGCGATCCGCTCGATGCGTCCGAGCAGGTCGTGGTGGGCTCCCCACAGCTGGCTCAGGGCCTCCTTCAACGGATGACCCTCGAACTGCGGATCGGCGAGGAGATTGGCAACCTCTTGCTCTAGCGGCGATGGCCCACGCATATCAACCTTCTGTCAGTCGTGACTCTGGATGGAAAAGGGGAAGGTGCAGTCTTCCTTGAACTCTTCGGCCAGCTCTACCACACGCTCGTTGCGGATGTCGTAGTACCAGTTGACGGCCACCTGACGGCCATCCTGATAGGCCGCTTCAAGCAGGTCGAAGATGTCCATCATCGCCTTGATGCTGCTGGTGTTGAGGTACAGCAGACGCAGTTCGAGGGCGAGCGGGTGCGAGGCCTGGCCGAGGAAGCGCTCGATCCAGTCATAGACCTGATGGAACAGTTCATAAGAGTTTTCCGGATAGGAATCGCCCTGCATCGAGACGACACCTTTTTCCCAGTCCGAATGAATGGCTGGGGTGGATTGGCTGCCGGGGATGGAGAAATCGTTCATGTGGATGCTCTTGGAGGTCAGATGACGGCGCTCAGACTGATGAAGGAAAGCTCGTCGGAAACCGGTTGCAGCGAGGCCTTGAGGGGCTCGCTGGATTTGCGCGCTATATCGATCAGCCCCAGCCCTGCGCCGGAGGTCACATGTTCGTCGCGTGGCCGGCGCAATTGTTCCTTGTACAGCGCCTTCAGTTCCGCCTTGTTCTTCTTCGCCAGTTCGGCCACTGCACCGAGCAGCAACTGGCCGTCGGCGGTTTCGATCAGGTTGCCCGCCGAGACGACATAGCGGCCCTGGTCGTCGCGTGACACCACCACCGTGGCGCCCGCCTGCTGATCGGACCAGTTCTTCTCGCGGGTGTAGTGACGAATGTTCTGCGTCATCTCGATGTAGACGGCGAATACGTCCATGGCCGATGACGGGTGGGCCTGTTCTTCGGCCATGTAATTGCGCAGCGCGTTGCCTATCTCTTCGATCAGGCTGCGCGAGATAGGGCCGTTGAAGCACAACATGATCTGTTGCTGGTTGTAGCATTCGCGCATCGCGAACATGTCAATGGGGGCCATTGCCAACTCCCTGTCTCAATCGAAACGGAAACATAACATCGTGATGTCGTCGCGCTGCGGATAATCACCCTGATAGTGCGCCAGCGCACGGCTGAAAGCTTCGCCCTGTTCGGCCAGTGGGAGTCTGGCGTGCGCCTGGAGCATGCTGGCGAAGCGGCTGTTGCCGAAGCCGTACCCCTGTTCGCCACCCGCCTGGTCGAGGAAACCGTCGGTGGTCATGTAGAACGTCCGCCCTGGCTGCAGTTTGACGCTGGTGTTGTGGTACTCGCCGATGCGCTTGTCACCGATCGCGCGTCGAGCGGCGCGGACTTCCTGTACCTCCTCGCCGTCGCAGTAATACAGCGCGATCTTCGCTCCGGCGTAGCGCACCTCGCGTTGCTGCAGGTCGACGTAGGCCAGGCCGATGTCCATGTTGGTAGCCAGCGCGTGGGCGTCGTCCTCTTCTCGCAGCATGCTGCGAACGATCGCGTCGGTACGCGATAGCGCGGCTGCCGGATCATCCAGGCCGGTCGTGCCGAGCGCCTGGTCGATGGCCGCGTGGGCGAGCATGGTCATCAGCGCGCCCGGCACGCCATGCCCGGCACAATCGACCACGCCAAACAGGCAACCCCGTTCATCGGCCCGGTAGACATAGAAGTCGCCACCGACGACATCACGTGGCCGCCAGAGCACCGCATGACGATCGCCCATGGCGCTGACCAACTGCCGATTGGGCAGGATGGCGCGCTGGATAAGGCTGGCATAGTCGATCGAGTCGTCGATCTTCTTGTGCGCGGCCGCCATGTCGCGGTTCGCTCGCTCCAGTTCCTGGGTGCGTTCGCGCACGCGGTTTTCCAGTTCGCTGGTGTGGCTGCGAACCGTCTGCGCCATGCTGCCGAAGGCAGCGCTCAGCTCGCCGATCTCGTCCTTGCGGCCGAGTGGCAACGCGACATCGTACTGTCCGGCCGCCAGCGCCTGGGCGCCGCGGCGCAGCTGGCGCAGCGGCTTGAGCACGCGCTTTTCGACCAGCCAGGCACCGCCGCCGATCAGCAGCAGGAAGAGCACCAGGAACAGGCCGATGGCGGGTAGCAGCGGGCGTACCTCGACCACCTGTGCCGTGCCGAGATCGACGGAGCTGGCAACGAACCATTGCAATTCCGGTATCCAGCTCAGCGCCAGAAGGCGCGGCGCACCGTCCAGGGTGACGCGCAGTGTCGCGACCGTTCCAGGCGCCTCGCGGCTGTCGGCCATCGCCTGGCGGACCGCCGTGGCGGCGCTGATGTCATCGAGCAGCCCTAGCACGTTGGTCGATAGCGAGCGCCCGCGGGCCGTCTCGGCATTCAGCGTCACCAGATTCTGGTTCGGGTGCACCAGGATGGAGCCATAGGTGTCGAGCACCATCGACTCGACTCCGACCTTGCTGGACTCGATGAAGTCATCGAGAAAGGCGCGCAAACCGATCCCCGAGCCGACCAGGCCCAGACGACGGTCGCCGTCGCGCACCTGCACGTTGAACCACACCTTTAGCTCGCCGGTGACTACAGAGCGGTCAACATTGATCGAGTAGGGCGTTGTTGTCTGCAGGGTCTGGTAGAACCACTCGTCGCGGGGATTGTCCGGACTCATCAGGTAGCGCGGCGCCTGGCTTGGCTCTTGGCCTGGGCCGTTGGAGTAATAGCGGTTGCTGGTGGCGGAGGCCGCGAAATATGCGTGGTCACCGAACGCTTGCTGGTAGCCGGCGGCTTCTCTGAAAAAGATGTCGCGGCTGGCCGGGCTGTCTTCCGCCTGCAACCAGGCAACGGTCAGCTGAGAGGCGGCGAGTCGTTGGGCAAGGGCCAGCTCGCGGGATACCGGCGCGAAAAGGCGTTCGCGATTGAGCTGTACGACGTTGCGCGCGTAGGCCTCGCCGAAGCGGTGCTGCACGCCAAGCAAGGCCTCCCGACCGATCAGCCCGGCAAAGGCGAATGCGAGGAGGCAGCTCAGTAACAGGGCCAGCAGTGATTTGCCGCGCAGTCCCAAGGCTGCCATGCGAAGTTCCCTCTGTCGCTCGGTTGGCACGGTATTGGTTGCCGGCCGGTTATCGAAAAACGGCAATTATCCGGCATAAGGCGTTTTGCTACTAGCCGATAGTCGTCTTTCTGACGCAAGAACGGAGCCGCATGGGCTCCGTTCGTCTGCTGCAACAGTTACTGCGCGAGCTTCTTGTACCTGACTCGGTGCGGCTGGGAGGCAGCATCGCCGAGGCGCTTCTTGCGATCGGCTTCGTACTCGGTGTAGTTGCCTTCGAAGAACACGACACCGCCATCGTCCTCGTAGGAGAGGATGTGGGTGGCGACGCGGTCGAGGAACCAGCGATCGTGGGAGATCACGATGGCCGAGCCGGGGAAGTCCAGCAGCGCCTCTTCCAGCGAGCGCAGGGTTTCCACGTCGAGGTCGTTGGACGGTTCGTCGAGCAGCAGCACGTTGGCGCCCTGCTTGAGGGTCAGCGCCAGGTGCAGACGACCGCGCTCACCGCCGGAGAGATCCTTGACGAACTTCTGCTGATCAGCGCCCTTGAAGTTGAAGCGGCCAACGTAACCGCGCGATGGCACCTCGTAGTTGCCGATGCGAATCTGGTCCAGGCCATCGGAAACCGCTTCCCATACGGTCTTGCTACCGTCCAGGTCGTCGCGGCTCTGGTCCACGCAGGCCAACTGCACGGTATCGCCGATTTCGATGCTGCCGGAATCCGGGGTTTCCTTGCCCATCAGCATGCGGAACAGGGTCGACTTACCGGCCCCGTTGCCACCGATCACGCCAACGATGGCGCCTTTCGGCACGCTGAAGGAGAGGTTGTCGATCAGTACGCGGTCACCATAGCCCTTGGTGACGTTCTTGAATTCGATGACCTTGTCACCCAGGCGCGGGCCGGCCGGGATGTAGATCTCGTTGGTCTCGGCGCGTTTCTGGAATTCCTGCGACTGCATTTCCTCGAAGCGCTGCAGACGGGCCTTGGATTTCGACTGGCGGGCCTTGGCGCCTTTGCGCACCCACTCCAGTTCTTCCTTCATGGCCTTTTCATGGGCCGACTGCTGCTTGGATTCCTGCGCCAGACGGGCCGATTTGGCCTCCAGCCAGCCGGAATAGTTGCCTTCGTACGGGATGCCCGCGCCGCGGTCGAGTTCGAGAATCCAGCCGGCGACGTTGTCGAGGAAGTAACGGTCGTGGGTGATCGCCACCACGGTACCCGGGAAGTCATGGAGGAAACGCTCCAGCCAGGCCACCGAGTCAGCGTCCAGGTGGTTGGTCGGTTCGTCCAGCAGCAACATGTCCGGGGCCGACAGCAGTAGGCGGCACAGGGCGACGCGGCGCTTCTCGCCGCCGGACAGGTGCGCGACCTTGGCATCCCAGGCCGGCAGGCGCAGAGCATCGGCGGCGACTTCCAGCTGACGCTCCAGGTTGTGACCGTCGGATGCCTGCAGGATCGCTTCGAGCTTGGCCTGCTCGGCGGCCAGCGCATCGAAGTCGGCATCCGGCTCGGCGTAGGCGGCGTAGACGGCATCCAGGCGGGCCTGGGCGTCCTTGATCACACCAACCGCTTCCTCGACGACCTCGCGCACGGTCTTTTCCGGATCGAGCTGCGGTTCCTGCGGCAGATAGCCGACATTGATGCCTGGCATGGCGCGGGCCTCGCCGTCGAACTCGGTGTCGACGCCGGCCATGATGCGCAGCAGGGTGGATTTACCGGCGCCGTTCAGGCCGAGCACGCCGATCTTGGCGCCGGGGAAGAACGACAGGGAGATGTTCTTGAGGATCTCACGCTTCGGCGGAACGACCTTGCTCAGCCGGTGCATGGTGTAGACGTATTGAGCCATGGAAACGAATGCCCGTGACAGTGGTGAAGGATGCCTGACCCAGGCCGTGGGGGGCCGAAAAAACGGGTGGCATGGAAAGGGCGCAAAGCTACCCGAATGCACCGGTCAGGGCAAACCGCCGCGGGCCGCGGCTACGGGTCGAGGCCGCCGGCTGCTCATCTTGTACATGACTATCGCTCATACCCGTGACCGGCCGGATGAGGTAGAATCCGCGCCTCTCTTTATACCGCCAGCTGATCTCAGAGGACTGCCATGTTCAGCCGTGATTTGACCCTCGCCCGTTTCGACGCCGATCTCTTCGCTGCCATGCAGCAGGAAGCCAAGCGTCAGGAAGACCACATCGAGCTGATCGCCTCGGAGAACTACACCAGCCCGGCGGTGATGGAAGCCCAGGGTTCGGTGCTGACCAACAAGTACGCCGAAGGTTATCCGGGCAAGCGCTACTATGGCGGTTGCGAGTACGTCGATGTGGTCGAGCAGCTGGCCATCGACCGCGCCAAGGAGCTGTTCGGCGCCGACTACGCCAACGTCCAGCCGCACGCCGGCTCCCAGGCCAACGCCGCTGTCTACCTGGCACTGCTCAGCGCGGGCGACACCATCCTCGGCATGAGCCTGGCCCACGGTGGTCACCTGACCCACGGTGCCAGCGTGTCCTCCTCCGGCAAGCTGTACAACGCCGTGCAGTACGGCATCAACGACCAGGGCCTGATCGACTACGACGAAGTCGAGCGTCTTGCCGTCGAGCACAAGCCGAAGATGATCGTCGCCGGTTTCTCCGCCTATTCGCAGGTACTGGACTTCGCCCGCTTCCGTGCCATCGCCGACAAGGTCGGTGCCTACCTGTTCGTCGACATGGCGCACGTGGCCGGTCTGGTCGCCGCTGGCGTCTACCCGAACCCGGTGCCCTTCGCTGACGTCGTCACCACCACCACCCACAAGACCCTGCGCGGGCCGCGCGGCGGCCTGATCCTGGCGCGCGCCAACGCCGAGATCGAGAAGAAGCTCAACTCCGCCGTATTCCCCGGTGCTCAGGGCGGCCCGCTGGAGCACGTCATCGCGGCCAAGGCCGTGTGCTTCAAGGAAGCGCTGCAGCCCGAGTTCAAGGCCTATCAGCAGCAGGTAGTCAAGAATGCCCAGGCCATGGCCGAAGTGTTCATCCAGCGCGGCTTCGACGTGGTTTCCGGCGGCACCAAGAACCACCTGTTCCTGCTCAGCCTGATCAAGCAGGACATCACCGGCAAGGACGCGGATGCTGCCCTGGGCAACGCCCACATCACCGTGAACAAGAACAGCGTGCCGAACGACCCGCGTTCGCCGTTCGTGACGTCCGGTCTGCGCATCGGTACTCCGGCCGTTACCACTCGTGGCTTCGGTGAAACCGAGTGCCGCGATCTGGCCGGCTGGATCTGCGACATCCTCGACAACATGGGCGACGAGTCGGTGATCGACGCGGTCCGTGGCAAGGTCGAAGCGGTCTGCGCCAAGTTCCCGGTATACGGCAACTAAGCGTACGCACGTTGCACCCGAAAGCCCGCGAAAGCGGGCTTTCTGCTATCTGCTGCCGGCAGATGATGGCGGCTTGATCCTCGTCGCCGCGGCAAGGGCTCGACGCGCTAGACTGCAATCATCTGTCCGCCTGGAGTTCGAGGTATGTTCAAGCGCGCCACCGGTGTGATCCTGCCGCCGCCAGTCATCTACCTGCTGTTTCTCGCAGCAGCCTGGTTGCTCGAGTCGGTGATCCCGATCGCGCTGCCGCAAAACATCTGGACGGACTATTTCGGCTGGGGCCTGATCGACGCAGGCGTGCTGCTGATGCTCTGGGCCGGGCTGTTGATGCTTTGGCGCAAGACCACGGTCAATCCATATGGCAAGCCCGCCCGGCTGCTGGAGGAGGGGCCCTTTCGTTATTCGCGTAATCCTATCTACCTGGCCGACAGCCTTATCTACTGTGGTATCGCGCTGCTCTGGGGTTCGCTCTGGCCGTGGCTGCTGTTTCCCGCTGTGATCTACTGCATGCAGCGTGGCGTGATCGTGCACGAGGAGCGCCTGCTGGCCGAGCTGTTCGGTGACGACTACCGCGCCTATCGCGGGCGCGTCCGTCGCTGGTTGTGACGGCCCGGCGGGACGCTGCTGTCCTATAGTGAACCCAGACTTCGCGGAGTGTTTTTCGATGAGTGATAACCCGAGTGAGCGCCGACGCTTCCAGCGCATCGAGTTCGACGCAGCCACCGAGCTTGTCCAGGGCGACCGCCGCTGGCCGGTCGAGCTGCATGACCTGTCGCTGAAAGGCCTGCTGGTTCGCCGGCCGGAAGGCTGGGATGCCGATGCTGAACAGCCGTTCGACGCACGGGTGCGCCTGGCCGATGATGCCGAGGTGCGAATGGAGGTGGCGATGACCCATGAGGAGGGCGATCTGATCGGCTTCGTCTGCCAGCATATCGATCTCGACTCGATCGCCCATCTGCGGCGCCTGGTCGAACTCAACCTCGGCGACGAGGCATTGCTGGAACGCGAGCTGGCCGCGCTCGGCGGCCAGTAGCGATCATTCGAACAATGCGTCGAGCGCCTGCTCCAGGCGCGTCACTGCAATGATCTGCAGCCCGGCGGGAGCCTCCTTCGGCGCATTGCCCTTGGGCACGATGGCGCGCTTGAAGCCGTGCTTGGCGGCCTCCTTCAGGCGTTCCTGGCCACTCGGCACCGGGCGGATCTCGCCCGACAGGCCCACTTCACCGAACACCAGCAGATCGGTATCCAGCGGCCGGTTGCGCAGGCTGGAGATCACCGCGGCCATCAGCGCCAGATCCGCCGCGGTTTCCAGCACCTTCACGCCGCCCACCACGTTGATGAACACGTCCTGGTCGTAGGTCGGAATGCTGCCATGGCGGTGCAGCACGGCCAGCAGCATGGCCAGGCGGTTCTGGTCCAGGCCCAGGGTGACGCGCCGCGGGTTGGCCAGGTGGCTGGTATCGACCAGCGCCTGCACCTCCACCAGCATCGGCCGCGTGCCTTCCCAGGTCGCCATCACCACACTGCCGGGTACCGCTTCCTGAGCGCGGGTGAGGAAGATCGCCGACGGGTTGGTGACCTCTTTGAGACCCTTGTCCGTCATGCCGAACACGCCCAGTTCGTTGACCGCGCCGAAGCGGTTCTTCACCGCGCGCAGCAGGCGCAGGCGACCGTCTGACTCGCCCTCGAAATACAGCACCGTGTCGACCATGTGCTCGAGCACCCGCGGGCCGGCGAGGGCGCCTTCCTTGGTGACGTGGCCGACGAGGAAGATCGCCGTGCCGCTCTGCTTGGCGAAGCGCACCAGCAGCGCGGCGCTCTCGCGAACCTGGGCGACGCCGCCCGGCGCGGACTGCAGTTGCTCGGTGAAGATGGTCTGGATCGAGTCGATCACCATCACCTTGGGCTTCTCCAGCCGCGCGGTGGCGATGATCGATTCGATGCAGGTCTCGGTCATCACCTTGAGCCTGTCTTGCGGCAGATCGAGGCGGCGGGCGCGCATCGCCACCTGCTGCTGGGATTCCTCGCCGGTCACGTAGAGCGCCGGATAATGCTGGGCTATGGCGCAGAGCGTTTGCAGCAGGATGGTCGACTTGCCGATGCCTGGGTCGCCACCGATCAGCACGACCGAGCCGTCCACCAGGCCGCCGCCGAGCACGCGGTCCAGCTCGCCAGATGCTGTGGAGAAGCGCGGTACTTCCTCGACGCTGACTTCGGCCAAGGTCCGGATGTTGGCCTGCTCGCCTGCCCAGCCAGCGCGGCCCGATGGTGGCGCAGCACCTTCGATGAGGGTTTCCACCAGGGTATTCCAGGCACCGCAATCGCCGCACTGGCCGGCCCATTTCGGAAAGGTCGAGCCGCATTCGGTGCAGCCATACATGCGCTTGGCCTTGGCCATGGGAAACTCCGGGTATGGTAGGTGGTGTCGCATGATAACGACTGACTTGATCGCCATCAGCCACAAGCGGCGAGGCAGCGGCCAGACTGTAAACAAATCGAACAGGAGTGAGCGCCATGCGACATCTGTTGTTTCTGCACCTGCTGGGTGCCAGTGTCTGGGTTGGCGGGCATCTGGTGCTGCTGTTCAGTGTGCTGCCGGGTGCCCTGCGTCGCCGTGATGTGCAGCCGGTACGCCAGTTCGAACAACTCTACGAGCGCGTCGGGATTCCTGCGCTGCTGGTGCAGATCGTCAGCGGGCTCTGGCTGGCCAGTCTCTGGCTGCCCCACGGGCAATGGTTCGACTCGTCGCCTTTGGCGCACCTGGTGCAGGCCAAGCTGGTGCTCCTCGGATTTACCGCGCTGCTCGGAGCGCACGCGCGACTGGCATTGATTCCGAAGCTGGATGCGCAACGGTTGCCGCAACTGGGGCTGCATATCGTGCTGATCACCCTGACTGCTGTCGCCTTCGTCTGGGTCGGTTCGGGGTTCCGCTTCGGTGGCTTGTTCTAGCGGGCCAGACAGAAAAAAGCCCGCGCATGGCGGGCTTCTTTCTACTGGCGGTGCTATCAGCCGCAGCAACCACCGCAGCAGCTGCCCGATGCCCGCTTGAGGTCGCGGGCGATGTCGTCCTTCATGCTGACGCGCTCCTGCTTGAGGGCATTGAGCGCAGCGTCATCGAGGGTTTCGACGCCGTCTTCGACGCGGCAGATGCGCTTGTCGAGCGCTTCGTATTCTTCAGCCTTGCGGGCAAAGGCCGGATCTTCCTGACGCAGCTTTTGCAATTGCTCGCGTTTCTCAGGGAAGTCCTTGATCAGGGGGTGATGTTCGACGTGCATGGAAACCGCTCCGGTTTGTCAGGAAGGCCTCTACCTTATTCGCCATCCCCGCAGAACCGGTTGACGGCGATCAAGCGAACCTCATTCGCAACAACCGGTCGATGAAAGGCTACTGTCTTGGCCTGCCTAGGCAACGCCGCCTATGCTCTACGACGGCAGTCATGCTGTGGCCCAGTGGCCATCCAGAGCGGGTCTGTTACCGACATAAGGAATCTGCATATGAGTCTGATCAGCGAATTCAAGGCGTTTGCCGTACGGGGTAACGTGGTCGACATGGCCGTGGGGATCGTCATCGGTGCCGCATTCGGCAAGATCGTCTCGTCGTTCGTTGACGGTGTGATCATGCCGCCGCTGGGGCTGCTCATCGGTGGTGTGGATTTTTCCGACCTGGCAATCGTGCTCAAGGAGGCCGCAGGGGATGCGCCAGCCGTGCTGCTGCGCTACGGTTCGTTCATCCAGACGGTGGTGGATTTCCTGATCATCGCCTTTGCCATCTTCATGGCGATCAAGGCGATCAATCACCTCAAGCGCAAGGAGGCTGAAGCCCCCTCCGCACCCCCTGCGCCGTCCAAGGAGGAACTGTTGCTGACCGAGATACGCGACCTGCTCAGGGAGCAAAAGGGCAGCTGAGTACGTGGCGTAGAAAGCAACCCACATGGCTACCCGGCGCCACGCGCCGGGTAGCCGAAGCGATCACTCTGGTTTCGGCGTGGTCGCTGTGCTGGCAGGCAGCACGGGGTAGGCTACTTGCGGCTGATCGCCGGTCACGCTGTGCAGGAAGGCGGTGATGGCGCTGACTTCATCCTGGTTGAGCTGACGACCCAGCTGGCTGTCGCCCATGATCGCGACCGCCTGTTCGAGCTCCCAGACCTCACCGCTGTGGAAGTAAGGCGGCGTCAGTGCGACGTTACGCAACGGCGCGGCGCGGAAGACGTACTCGTCGCTTGCCGTGTTGGTCACCGTGAAGCGCCCCTTGTCACCTGTCGGCAGTACTTCCGCCCCTGGCTTCTTGACCACGCCGAAGGGGAAGTAGCCCTGGCCACCGAGGTTCACACCGTTGTGGCAGGACGAGCAGCCGGCATCCATGAACAGGGCCAGGCCCTGCTTCTGCTTGTCGTCGAGCGCCTTGTCCTCGCCCTTGAGGAAACGGTCGAACGGCGAATTCGGCGTCGTCAGGCTGACTTCGAAGGCTTCCAGCGCATAGGCCATGTTGTCAAAGCTGACCGGCTCCTTGTCCTTGGGGAACGCCTTCTTGAACTCGGCGGCGTACTCCGGAATGCTCTTGAGCGTGGCGACGACGCGCTCGGGCGTGCTGTTCATTTCCACGCTCGCCTGCACCGGGCCCTTGGCCTGTTCCTGCAGATCCTTGGCGCGACCGTCCCAGAACTGCGCGGCGTTGAATACCGCATTGAGCACGGTGGGCGAGTTGCGCGGACCCTTCTGCCAACCATGGCCGATGGAAGTCGGCACGTTATCGCTGCCGCCGATGCTCAGGTTATGGCAAGTGTTGCAGCTGATCACGTGGCTGCTGGACAGACGCGGATCGAACCAGAGCTTGTGACCGAGCATCGCCTGATCTTCGCTGACGGCCTGGCCGCGGACTTCGGTGACCTTGTCCGGAATCGGCTTGAAAATGGCGTTGGCGCGCTCGCGCAGCTCGTCGGCGCTTGCTGCGCCAGTGAAAAGTAGGCTGCTAAGCAATAGGGGAAGAGACGGGCGCATCTGGTAGCTCCTTTTGTGTTGACTGGCTCTAGGAGGCGCTTTTATGTCAAGCGACCGTTTGATCCACATCAAGAAGCCCCGGCAGCCAAGGTGCGGCCAAATGTATCCACTTGTGTCCCGGGTCTGAGTCGAGTGCTGGTGAATGGAACATGCGGCGGTAGGCATTCCCCTGCACGAGGCGCGCAGCGGCACGGCGTCAGCCTTGCGGTGCAACCGAGGCAACGCCAGAATGGCGGCATCAATCGTGGCCACGCGTGCCACTCCAGCAAGGATTCCCGATGCCTGAAACTGTCGCTGCCGGCTTGCGCCTGGCACCCGATGCGCTGACCCGTCCCTTCGAGCCCAGCCAATTCAATTTCAATACCACTGCCGAGCTCGAGCCGTTTCTCGGCGTGCTCGGCCAGGAGCGTGCAGTCGAGGCGTTGCAGTTCGGCGTCGCCATGCCGCGTCCGGGCTACAACGTATATGTCATGGGCGAGCCGGGCACCGGGCGGTTTTCCTTCGTGCGGCGTTATCTGAAGGCCGAAGGCAAGCGACTGGATACGCCTTCCGACTGGGTTTACGTGAACAACTTCGATGAGCCCCGCGAGCCGCGGGTGCTCGAGTTGCCCAACGGCGGCGCGGCTGCGTTCATTGCCGATATCAATCAGCTGATCGACAACCTGCTGGCGACTTTTCCGGCGGTGTTCGAGCATCCGAGTTTCCAGCAGAAGAAGAGCGCTATCGACCGCGGCTTCAATCAGCGCTATGACAAGGCGCTGGATGTGATCGAAAAGCTCGCGCTGGAAAAGGAGATCGCCCTCTATCGCGACAGCACCAACATCGCGTTCACCCCCATGAAGGAAGGCAAGGCGCTGGACGAAACCGAGTTCGCCCAGTTGCCCGAAGCCGAACGCGAGCGTTATCACGAGGACATTTCCGCGCTGGAAGTGCGCCTGAACGAAGAGCTCGCCAGCCTGCCGCAGTGGAAGCGCGAGTCAACCAACCAGCTGCGCCAGTTGAACGACGAGACCATCAGTCAGGCCTTGCAGCCGCTGCTGGCGCCCCTGTCGGAAAAATATGCCGAGAATGCCGGTATCGAAGCCTATCTGCAGGCGGTGCAGGTCAATCTGCTGAAGACCGTGGTCGAGCAGCTGGTGGACGAGAACCGCCCCGAGGCGCAGAACCGTGTCCTGCTGGAAGAGCAGTACAGCCCGAGCCTGGTGGTTGGCCATCCGGTCGATGGTGGTGCGCCGGTGGTATTCGAGCCCCACCCGACCTACGACAACCTGTTCGGCCGCATCGAGTACAACACCGATCAGGGCGCGCTCTATACCAGCTATAGGCAGTTGCGCCCCGGTGCGCTGCATCGTGCCAATGGCGGTTTCCTGATGCTGGAAGCGGAAAAGCTGCTCAGCGAGCCCTTCGTCTGGGAAGCGCTCAAGCGTGCCCTGCAATCGCGCAAGCTGAAGATGGAGTCGCCGCTGGCCGAACTCGGCCGCCTGGCTACCGTCACGCTGACGCCGCAGGTCATTCCGCTGCACGTGAAGGTCATCATCATCGGTTCGCGCCAGCTCTACTACACGCTGCAGGACCTGGATCCGGACTTCCAGGAAATGTTCCGTGTGCTGGTCGACTTCGACGAGGACATCCCGCTGGCCGAGGACAGCCTCGAACAGTTCGCCCAATTGATGAAGACCCGCACTTCCGAGGAGGGTATGGCGCCGCTGACCGCCGCTGCCGTTGCGCGTCTGGCGACTTATAGCGCGCGCCTGGCTGAACACCAGGGCCGCCTGTCGGCACGCATCGGTGATCTGTTCCAGCTGGTCAGCGAGGCTGATTTCATCCGCCAGCTGGCCAAGGACGAGGTCACGGATGTCGGCCATATCGAGCGTGCGCTGAAGGCCAAGGCCACGCGCACCGGTCGCGTATCGGCGCGGATTCTCGAGGACATCCTGGCCGGGGTGATCCTGATCGATAGCGAAGGCGCGGCGATCGGCAAGTGCAACGGGCTGACGGTGCTTGAGGTCGGTGACTCGGCATTCGGTATGCCGGCCCGCATCTCTGCCACCGTTTATCCAGGTGGTTCGGGCATTGTCGATATCGAGCGTGAGGTCAACCTCGGTCAGCCGATCCACTCCAAGGGGGTGATGATCCTCACCGGCTACCTGGGCAGCCGCTACGCCCAGGAGTTTCCGCTGGAGATTTCTGCAAGCATTGCGCTGGAGCAGTCCTACGGCTACGTCGACGGCGACAGTGCGTCGCTCGGCGAATGCTGCGCGCTGATCTCGGCCCTGTCGCGCACGCCGCTCAAACAGTGCTTCGCCATCACCGGTTCGATCAATCAGTTTGGCGAAGTGCAGGCGGTCGGCGGGGTCAACGAGAAGATCGAAGGATTCTTCCGCCTCTGCGAGGCCCGCGGATTGACCGGTGAGCAAGGCGTCATCATCCCGTTCGCCAACGTCACCACGCTGATGCTCGACGAGCGCGTGCTCGAAGCGGTGCGCCAGCAGCGATTCCACGTCTATGCTGTAAAACAGGTGGACGAGGCGCTGTCACTGCTGGTTGGTGAGGATGTCGGCGCGGCCAACGACCAGGGTCATTTCCCCAAGGGCAGTGTCAACGCCCGGGTGGTCGAGCGGCTGCGCGACATCGCCGAAATCGAGCTGGAAGAGGAAGCGAAGAGCGAGTCAGGAGCGTCATCGGAGCACGCGCCGTCCGCCCCCGAAGGGGATAGCTGAGCGCACCATTGCACGGTTTTTGAACGGAACGATAGCGCGCGCGGCAGGTCTGCAGTGGAGGAGGGCATCCACCCTCCATCCACAGGATTATCCACAGCTTTAGGGGATAACTGGCTCTCGCGCTACATCCGCACAGGATGTCCCGCGTCAGCCCGACGCGAGGACTGCCGTCATGCCGCACAACCTTTGTCTGAATCGCCAGTGCCTCGGCCTGGTTACCCGAATCGAATGCGCCATACGCCCGCTTGCCGGCGGTAATGGATTGTGGACGCTGCTCTGTGCTGCCGGTCTGGCGGACGGGCAGCCCACGGCGATCAAGGTCCAGGGCCCATTCCACGGGCCTGCCATGGCTGAATCGGTGCTCGCGTCCATTGCGGACAACCTGATGGGGCAGGGCTACTGCGAGTCGGATGATCCCTCCATCTGGCAGGTGCACATGCAGGCCGAATTGCGCCGGGTGAATGCCAATCAGGCCCGCTTCCTGGCGGGTTGGGAATCGCGCCCCTGAGCATCTGATCTACACGGGGTGCCGCGTGGCTGGCGCTGCTTGCCGGTGCTGGCGAAAGTCTTATCCACAAGCGGGTTGCGCGCCTTGGCCTGCCTTGGTGCGTCCGGCGGGGCTGCGTATACTCGCGCCCTTGTCATTTCCGCTGTGAGACCCTCATGGAGCGCATCCTCGAAAATGCCATGTACGCCGCTCGCTGGCTGCTGGCTCCCATCTACTTCGGTCTGGCGTTCGCCCTGCTGGCACTCGCGATCAAGTTCTTCCAGGAAATCTTCCATATCCTGCCGATGATCCTGTCGATCAGCGAAGCGGATCTGGTGCTGACGCTCCTGTCACTGATCGACATGGCGCTGGTTGGCGGGTTGCTGGTGATGGTGATGATTTCTGGCTACGAGAATTTCGTTTCGCAGCTGGACGTGGCCGAGGGCAAGGAAAAACTCGACTGGCTCGGCAAGATGGACTCCAGCTCCCTGAAGCTGAAGGTCGCAGCCTCCATCGTGGCGATTTCCTCCATCCATCTGCTGCGCATGTTCATGGACGTGCAGCAGATCGATAGCGACAAACTCATGTGGTACGTGATCATCCACCTGACATTCGTGGTTTCCGCATTTGCCATGGGCTACATGGACAAGATGACCAAGCACTGATTGCGGCGCATTGCCTGCCGGCTCAGCAGGGTAGCAATCATCTCGTGGTCGACAAAAAACCTGTACAGAATCGTTTTGTTGTTCAATATTCTGTAGCGGTTTTAACGGGAGCTTGCCATGTATCTTCAAGACCTTGCGACTCATGCAGCCGCCGGACGTATCGACGCCCTCGAGCTGATCTCGCTCGAGGGTGGCATCTATCTTCTCGATATCTATCTGCAAGGCCAGCGCCATCGTCTGATCGACGAGCGTGGCGCGGTCTGGCATCTGCGCTCGGTGGAGCATGCCCGCGACCTGCTGCGAGAGGTGCCCGAGCTGCCTTTCCATCTGGTACAGCAATCACCCTATGACGAAATGTGCGGTCTGGCCGAGGGCGCCCGTGAGCCGCTGCGTGTGCCGATTGGCATGCGGTCGCAGTGGTGACGCCGCTTCGCTGTTGCGTCTCGTCCGGCTGGCGTGAAGCGCCCGGTCGATGAACGTCACTGCGCTGCGGCTGGTGCTTGGCGATCAGCTGAGCTTTGATCTGTCGGCCCTGGAGGGGCTGGATCTGGTGCGTGACCGGGTCTTGCTTGCCGAAGTGGCCGACGAGACCTGCCATGTGCCACACCACCCGCAGAAGATCACCTTCATCTTCAGCGCGATGCGCCACTTCGCCGAGGCGCTGCGCCAGCGCGGGGTGTCGGTGGATTACGTGACGCTTGATGATCCCGCCAACAGCGGTTCACTGGCGGGTGAACTGACCCGCTTTGCCAGGTTGCATCGGCCGCAATCGATTCATATCACCGAGACCGGCGATTGGCGCGTCGAACATGCGTTGAAGGGCTGCGGTCTGCCGGTTACCTGGCACGAAGATCGACGCTTCATTTGTTCGCGCAGCGAGTTTGCACGCTGGGCCCATGGCAAGCGGCAGTTGCGCCTGGAGTTCTTCTATCGCGAGATGCGTCGCAAGACCGGCCTGCTGCTGCAACCGGATGGAACGCCGGAAGGCGGGGTGTGGAATTTCGATGCAGACAACCGCAAGCCATTGCCGCGCGGCTTGCACGGCCCGATCGCGCTGCGCTTCGCAGCTGACAGCATTACCCGTGACGTTCTGGCATTGGTTCAGGCTCGTTTCGCGCATCATTACGGTCGCCTCGACGGCTTCGATTATCCGGTTACCCACGCCGAAGCGGAGCAGCTCTGGTTGCATTTCCTCGACTTCGGCCTGGCGGCGTTCGGTGATTACCAGGACGCCATGGCCAGCGGCGAGCCATTTCTGTTTCACGCGCGCATCGGTGCCGCGCTCAATGTCGGTCTGCTTGACCTGCGGCGGCTGTGCGACGACGTCGAAGCGGCCTATCGGCAGGGGCGCATCGCGCTGAACGCGGCCGAGGGCTTCATTCGTCAGCTGATCGGTTGGCGGGAGTATGTGCGCGGCATCTATTGGTTACAGATGCCCGATTACGCAAAGCGCAACGCTTTCGGGAATACCAGACCGCTGCCCGAGTTCTACTGGAACGGGCAAACGCGGATGAACTGCATGCGTCAGGTGATCGGGCAGACGCTGGAGCACGCTTATGCGCACCATATCCAGCGGTTGATGGTGACCGGTAATTTCGCATTGCTTGCAGGCATTGCTCCGCCCGCGCTGTGCGACTGGTATCTGGCGGTGTACATGGACGCGTTCGACTGGGTAGAACTGCCCAATGTGCTGGGCATGGTGCTGCATGCCGACGGCGGCTATCTCGGTTCCAAGCCCTATTGTGCGAGCGGCCAGTACATCAAGCGGATGCCCAACTACTGCCAGGATTGTCCGTACAAGGTCAGTGAAAGCACCACCGATGACGCCTGTCCGTTCAATGCGTTGTACTGGCACTTTCTCATGCGCCACCGTGAGCTCCTGCAGGGCAATCCGCGGATGACCATGGTCTACCGCAATCTGGCGCGCATGAGCGAGAGCAAACAGCAGGCGTTGTGGCAGCGCGGCGAGGTACTGCTGGCACGACTGGATGCCGGTGATGCGCTGTGAAAAGGAAGGGCGAGCTGCCGTTCAAGTGCTGTGTTGTGTGCGGCTTGCCGTTTGCCTGGCGAAAGAAGTGGGCGCGCTGCTGGAATGAGGTGCGGTATTGCTCCGAGCGCTGTCGGCGTAGTCGGAAGGGGTAGACGCTCGAATCGCCTTTGCTACCGGTTGTGGTTCGGGAGTTGCAGGCCGCTGCGTCCACCCGGCTGAGCTGTGCTAGGCTGGCCGACCTTTTTTTCATCTCGGAGCCCGGCATGACCGACCTCAACCTGTCCACTGACGAAACCCGTGTGAGCTATGGCATTGGCCGCCAGCTGGGCGACCAGCTGCGTGACAATCCTCCGCCGGGCGTCAGCCTCGATGCAGTGATCGCCGGCATTCGTGATGCCTTCGCCGGCACTGCCAGCCAGGTCAGCCCGGAAGCGCTGAACGCCAGCTTCGCGGTGATTCGCGAGCGCATGCAGGCCGAGGCGCAGAAGAAGGCTGAGGCGGCTGCCGCCGAAGGCCGTGCCTTCCTCGCCGAGAACGCCAAGCGCGAAGGCGTCGTGGTGCTGGAGTCGGGGCTGCAGTACGAAGTGCTGACGACCGGCGAAGGCGCCAAACCGTCCCGCGAGGACAGCGTGCGTACCCATTACCATGGCACGCTGATCGACGGCAGTGTGTTCGACAGCTCCTACCAGCGTGGCCAGCCTGCCGAGTTCCCGGTTGGCGGCGTGATCGCCGGTTGGACCGAGGCGCTGCAGTTGATGAATGCCGGCAGCAAGTGGCGCCTGTACGTGCCGAGCGAGCTGGCCTATGGCGCTCAGGGCGTCGGCAGCATCCCGCCGCACAGCACGCTGGTGTTCGACGTCGAACTGCTGGACGTGCTCTGAGTCCGTCTTGGGCTTGGCTTCTGTGGACGGCGACTAACCGGCTACGACACGCTGCTGCTAAGCCCTGTCCGCCTTGTCAGTGTGCGGCCTCCCGATCTCAGGATTTCCAGTGGTCAGGGCCGCAGCGCGCGGGCATAGCTGAAGAGGAACAGGTTGCGTACCTGTTCCTTAAGCACGCCGGGCTCGTTCGTGCTCAGTTCCTGTAGATCCAGATCGCCCTGTTCTCGCAGTTCGTCCAGCGCTTCCCCGTCGAGCGAGACGCATACCGCGCCGGTATTCCGGTCAAGTATGCGCAGGTAGGGTTGTGGGCGATCCAGCCAGGCATCTATCAGATAAGTCATTCGGCACCTCCAATTTATTCTGTTAATGAGAATAATTGTTATTTGCAAATATGCAAGCGCAAAGAAGTGCCGGCGCGCGGATAGAGGTGGGGATCGACGATAGAGGTTGACGGCTGCGCCCGAGGCGCAGCGGTATTGCTAGGTTTATTGTCAGTGTGTGCGCGCTACGGCGAAGCGGCAAAGCTCGACCAGGGCGTCGCGATACTGATTGGCGGGGATCACTTCGAGGCAGGCAATAGCGCGCTCGGCATAGTTGCGGGCAAGCTTGGCGGTATAGTCCAGAGCGCCTGCTGCCTCGACAGCGGCACGGATGCTTTCCAGATCCTCTAGGCCGCCTTTCTGAATGGCCTTGCGGACCAGGGCTGCCTGTTCTGCGGTGCCTTCGCGCATGGTGTAGATCAGCGGAAGGGTGGGTTTGCCTTCGGCCAGATCATCGCCAACATTCTTGCCGAGGGTTTCAGCGTCGCCCTGGTAGTCGAGCAGGTCGTCAACCAGCTGGAAAGCGATGCCGAGGTGATCACCGAATGTGCGCAGCGCTTCACGCTGCTCCTCGCTGGCGCCGGCCAGGGTGGCCGCGCTGTGGGTCGAGGCTTCGAAGAGCATGGCGGTCTTGCCGCGGATGACTTCCATGTAGATCTCTTCGGTGGTGCTGGCGTCGCGAACCTTCGACAACTGCAGCACTTCGCCTTCGGCGATGACTCGGGTCGCCTGGGAGATGATGCGCATCACCGGCATGGAATCCAGCTCGACCATCATTTCGAACGAGCGCGCATATAGAAAGTCGCCAACCAGCACGCTGGGCGCGTTGCCCCATAGCGCATTGGCGGTGGAGCGGCCACGGCGCATGCCGGACATGTCGACGACGTCGTCATGCAGCAGTGTGGAGGTGTGCAGGAACTCGATGATGGCAGCCAGCAGGCGCAGTTGATCGCCCTGATGACCGAGCGCGCTGCCACTGAGCAATACCAGCAGCGGACGCAGGCGTTTGCCGCCGGCTGAGGTAATGTAATCCCCGATCTTTTCCACCAGAGGAACGCGCGAAGTCAGTTGCTTGCGGATGATGCCGTCGACAGCGGCAAAATCGTCCGCCACAACTTGATAGAAAGGCTGGGGTTGCATCGGGGACTCCTCGCAGATTGCGCGGCATGCTAGGGGGCGGGTCTGGTACTGTCAAGGCAACGCCAGTTGGCTATTGCGTGGGGGATAGCGCATGCGTACAATCGCGGACCCTGAACTTCCCCCTGGGCATTTCCCTGCCTTACGCAATTGCACGGGCGTCACCTTCCGGCCCCATGCAGCCATGCCAGCCACTAACCATTCTTTCAAAGCGCTGGGTGAGCAGGATTAACGGAGATACACAGATGTACGCAGTTATCGTAACCGGCGGCAAGCAATACAAGGTCGCCGAAGGCGAATACCTCAAGATTGAAAAACTCGAAGTTGCCACTGGCGAAGCTGTCACTTTTGACCGCGTTCTGCTGATCGGCAACGGCGAAGATGTAAAGATCGGCGCTCCGGTGGTCGATGGTGCAAAAGTTACCGCTGAAGTGATCGCTCAAGGCCGTCATGACAAGGTCACCATCATCAAGTTCCGCCGTCGTAAGCACCACATGAAGCGTCAGGGCCACCGTCAGTGGTTCACTGAGGTCAAAATCACCGGTATTCAGGGCTAATCGGGCCTGAATCCCCTTATAGGAGTATTGAACTCATGGCACACAAAAAAGCTGGCGGTTCTACCCGCAACGGTCGCGACTCAGAAGCCAAACGCCTTGGCGTGAAGATGTACGGCGGCCAGGCCATCAAGGCCGGCAACATCATCGTGCGTCAGCGCGGCACTCAGTTCCATCCCGGCTACGGCGTTGGCATGGGCAAGGATCACACCCTGTTCGCTAAAGTCGAAGGCGTGATCAAGTTCGAAGTGAAGGGCGCTTTTGGCCGTCGCTACGTGAGCGTCGTCGCAGCCTAACTGCGGCGTTGCTGGAAAAGCCCTGTCATGCGACGGGGCTTTTTTGTTTCTGTATCCTGTGAGGCTCTTGCAAAGAACTGCTAGGTGCTCATTCAGTTTTCGCTGGGTTTTTTGCAAGACCCTTACGTTTCTTGTTTCTTAAGCCCGTCCTGTGACGGGAGGCGTTCTCATGAAATTCGTCGATGAAGTATCGATTTTTGTAAAGGCCGGTGATGGCGGCAACGGCATGATGAGCTTCCGCCGGGAGAAGTTCATCGAAAAGGGCGGCCCCAATGGCGGCGACGGCGGTGACGGTGGCTCGGTGTATCTGGAGGCTGACGAAAACCTCAATACCCTGGTGGACTACCGCTATACCCGTCGTTTCAATGCCCAGAACGGGCAGAAGGGTGGTAGCACCGATTGTACGGGTGCCAAGGGCGAGGATCTGATTCTTCCGGTCCCGGTCGGCACTACGGTGATCGATGCCGCTACTCAGGAAATCATGGGCGACCTGACCAAGCCGGGGCAGCGTTTGCTGGTGGCTCAGGGTGGTTGGCACGGATTGGGTAATACCCGCTTCAAGTCCAGTACCAACCGTGCGCCGCGGCAGACCACACCGGGCAAGCCGGGCGATGCGCGCGACCTCAAGCTCGAGTTGAAAGTGCTTGCGGATGTCGGGCTGTTGGGTCTGCCGAACGCTGGCAAGAGTACATTCATCCGTTCGGTGTCGGCGGCCAAGCCCAAGGTGGCCGATTATCCGTTCACCACACTGGTGCCGAATCTCGGTGTCGTCAGTGTCGGGCGCTACAAGAGCTTCGTGATCGCCGATATACCTGGTCTTATCGAGGGTGCGGCCGAGGGTGCCGGGCTGGGAATTCGCTTTCTCAAGCATCTGGCGCGAACCCGGTTGCTACTGCATCTGGTGGACATGGCCCCGCTGGACGGTAGCGACCCGGCCGATGCGGCGGAAGTCATCCTGCATGAGCTGGAAAAATTCAGTCCGGCTCTGACGCAGCGTGATCGCTGGCTGGTGCTGAACAAGGCCGATCAGCTGCTGGAAGATGAGCGGGAGCAGCGCGTCAGGCAGGTGGTCGAGCGGCTCGACTGGAAGGGGCCGGTATTTGTCATCTCCGCGCTGGAGAGCGAGGGCACCGAGGCGCTGAGCCAGGCCATCATGCGCTATCTGGACGAGCGCACCGTGCGTATTGCCGAAGAGCCTGACTACGCGGAAGCGCTGGCTGAGCTGGATCGTCAGATCGAGGATGAGGCACGGGCCCGCTTGCAGGAGCTGGATGATCAGCGGGCGTTGCGTCGCGCTGGCGTCAAGGCGGCTGATGAGATCGAAGATGACGACTTCGACGACGATGATGATGACGAGGGCGGTGCCGAGATCATCTACGTGCGCTAAGTCGAGCCCCCGGGCCGCTGCGCGGCCTGGTCTGGCGAGTGGTCGGTGGGCTGGCTCGTGCGCAGTCCGATCCGGAAGTGTTTTGGCCGTATAGAAGGCGGGAACGATGCGGGACAAGGTGAGCGGTGCGCGGCGCTGGGTGGTCAAGATCGGCAGTGCGCTGCTGACCGCCGACGGTCGCGGGCTTGATCAGGCTGCGATGGCGGTCTGGGTCGATCAGATGGTGGCCTTGCGTGAGGCCGGGGTGGAGCTCGTGCTGGTGTCGTCGGGCGCGGTCGCGGCGGGCATGAGTCGTCTCGGCTGGAGTTCTCGGCCGAAAGCTGTGCATGAGCTGCAGGCGGCTGCCGCGGTCGGGCAGATGGGGCTGATTCGCGCCTGGGAATCCAGCTTTGCTCGCTGCGATCAGCAGACGGCGCAAATTCTCGTCACCCACGACGATCTCTCGGACCGCAAGCGCTACCTCAATGCGCGCAGCACCTTGCGCACGCTCATTGATCTCGGTGTGGTGCCGGTCATCAACGAGAACGACACAGTGGTTACCGACGAGATCCGCTTCGGTGACAACGACACGCTTGGTGCGCTGGTCGCCAATCTCGTCGAGGCTGATCTGCTGGTCATCCTGACCGACCGGGATGGCATGTTCGATGCCGATCCTCGTTTCAATCCTGAGGCCAATCTCATCAGTGAGGCGCGTGCTGACGACCCTGCGCTGGATGCGGTGGCTGGCGGCACGGGTGGTGCACTGGGGCGCGGCGGTATGCAGACCAAGCTGCGCGCTGCGCGCCTTGCGGCGCGTTCCGGCGCGCATACGGTGATTGTTGGTGGTCGTATCGAGCAGGTGCTGGCGCGCCTCAAGGCGGGCGAGCGCCTGGGTACGCTGCTGGCGCCGGAGTGCAGTCGGCATGCGGCTCGCAAGCAGTGGCTGGCCGGGCATCTGCAAACTCGCGGCACCCTGACGTTGGATGACGGTGCTGTGCATGCCTTGCGACAGGGGAATCGCAGTCTGCTTCCTGTCGGAGTGCGCGCGGTGCAGGGGGCGTTCCGTCGTGGCGAGATGGTGGTTTGTGTCGGGCCGCAGGGAAGTGAAGTGGCGCGCGGTCTGGTGAACTACAGTGCGGCCGAGGCGCAGCGTATTCTCGGGCGGCCATCCGATGAGATCGAAAAGCTGCTCGGCTACGTCGATGAGCCCGAACTTATTCATCGCGACAACATGATTCTGGTCTGAGGTTTTCCATGCGCTTGGCGATTGCGGCACTGATGGTGGGGTTGGCTCTGCCGGGTCTGACGGTTGCCGAGGAGATCGGTGCGGTCGACACGGTGTTCAAGTGGCTCGGGCCGAATCACAGGATCGTCGTCGAGGCATTCGATGATCCCATGGTCGATGGCGTGACCTGCTATCTGTCGCGGGCCAAGACTGGTGGAATCAAAGGTGGCTTGGGGCTGGCGGAGGATCGCGCGGAGGCCTCCATCGCCTGTCGTCAGGTCGGCCCGATCCGTATCAAGGGCAAGCTCAAGGATGGCGATGTGGTGTTCAAGGAGCGTACTTCGCTGGTGTTCAAGACCATGCAGGTGGTGCGCTTCTTTGATGAGTCGCGCAATGCGCTGGTCTATCTCGTGTACAGCGATCGCGTCATCGAAGGGAGTCCGCAGAATGCGGTGACGGCGATTCCGATCCTGCCCTGGCCGGTGACGCAATAATCGCAGTCGTCTCGTTTCGTCGGGATGGGGCATAAAAGCAGGCACAAAAAAACCGGCGCTAGGCCGGTTTTTTTTACAAGAACCTGCAGTTAGGCTGCAGCAGCTTCGCCGAGGGCCTTGATGTGGCCGTTCAGGCGGCTCTTGTGACGAGCAGCTTTGTTCTTGTGGATGATGCCTTTGTCGGCCATGCGGTCAATGACCGGCACAGCTGCGGTGTAGGCTGTGCGAGCCTTGTCCAGGTCTTTGGCGTCGATGGCCTTGACCACATTCTTGATGTAGGTACGAACCATGGAGCGCAAGCTGGCATTGTGGCTGCGACGCTTCTCAGCCTGAATTGCGCGTTTTTTGGCGGAAGGGCTGTTGGCCACCGTCGAACTCCTCGAAAACTTGGGGGATTGCAAAGCAAATAAGGCCGCGAATCATGCCGACACGCCGGGCGCTTGTCAAGCCCGGTCGAATGGCGTGAGAAGCTGGTCGGACAGAAGGGCTGCGGCTAAACTCGCCGCCTCTTTTCGTGTCGTAACTGGCCATCGATCCGGCCGGCGCTGTGCGCACGGTCGATCAATCTCGCTGCAATTCTAGGAAGACAAATGTCCGAAAAAACCGGCAAGGGCGGATTGTTGCGTTCCAGCGCCGTGGTCAGTGTCATGACCCTGCTGTCACGCGTGCTGGGCATGGTACGCGATATGGTCGTCGCCAGCTACTTCGGTTCAGGCGCTGCAGCCGACGCGTTCTTCATTGCGTTCAAGATTCCCAACTTCCTGCGTCGGCTTTTTGCTGAAGGCGCTTTTGCCCAGGCGTTCGTGCCGGTGCTGTCGGAATATCGCACCAAGCGCACGCTGGCCGACGTCAAGCAGCTGGTGGATCGCACCGCCGGCATGCTCGGGCTCATCCTTGCCGGTCTGACCGCGCTGGGCGTGCTGTTCGCGCCCTATGTGGTGATGGTCTTCGCGCCAGGCTTTCATGACGATCCGGCGAAGATGCAGCTGGCTGGCGAGCTGCTGCGCATTACCTTTCCCTACCTGATGCTGATTTCGCTGACGGCTTTCACCTCGGGGGTGCTGAACAGCTACGGCTATTTCGCGGTGCCCGGCTTCACGCCTGTGCTGCTCAATGTCTGCATGATCATGTCGGCGGTGTTCCTGACCCCGTATTTCGATCAGCCGATCATGGCGCTGGCCTGGGGTGTGTTCATCGCTGGCTTCGCCCAGTTGGCCTTCCAGCTGCCGTACGTTGCCAAGCTCGGCCTGTTGCCCCGGCCAAGGGTCAAGCGGGGTGATGAGGGGGTGCGGCGTATCATGCTGCTCATGGTGCCGGCGCTGTTCGGTGTCTCGGTCAGTCAGATCAATCTGCTGCTCGATACGGTGCTCGCGTCCTTCCTGCAGACCGGCAGCGTCTCCTGGTTGTACTACGCCGACCGCCTGTCCGAGTTGCCGTTGGGGGCGTTCGGTATCGCGATTGGTACGGTGATCCTGCCGAGCCTGTCGCGTCAGCACGCCGGCGAAGACCCGAAGGCGTTCTCGGCGACGGTTGATTGGGCGTTGCGCATGGTGCTGCTGGTGGGCGTCCCCGCGGCGCTGGCGCTGGGTATCCTCGCCGAGCCTATGATCGCCAGCCTGTTTTACTACGGCGCCATGAGCGAAGAAGCGGTGGTTCAGTCGGCACGGGCCCTGCAGGCTTACTCGCTGGGCGTGCTGGCGTTCATGCTGATCAAGGTGCTGGCGCCGGGCTTCTTCGCGCGTCAGGACCTCAAGACTCCGGTGCGCGTCGCGGTCATTTGCATGGTCGCAAACATGGTGATGAACCTGATTCTGATCTGGCCGTTGCAGCACGTGGGATTGGCATTGGCTACGTCGTTATCCTCGATGCTCAACGCGGTGCTGTTGTTCTGGGGCTTGTACAAGGTCGGGGTCTATCGCCCGGCGCCTGGCTGGTGGCCGTTCGGGTTGCGCCTGGCGGCTGCCTGCGCAGCAATGGTGGCGGTGGTCTGGTGGCTCAATGTGCCGGCACAAGAGTGGTTTGCCTGGGGTTGGCAGCAGCGGGCGCTGCGGTTGGGGATTCTCGTTGGCGCAGGGTTGGCGGCATTTGCCGGTGGGCTGCTGCTGACGGGGCTACGGCCGCGGCATTTGCGGCATTGATCGACGATTCACGGGCGGCGCAAACCTGTCCGGGATGCTCGGCACATGCGTATAATCGGCCACTTTTCAAGCAAGAAGTGCGGTATGCAGCTGGTTCGAGGCCTTCACAATCTGCGACCCCGGCATCGGGGTTGCGTCGCCACCATCGGCAATTTCGACGGCGTGCACCGGGGGCATCAGGCCATCCTGGCGCGGCTGCGCGAGCGTGCTGCCGAATTGGGGCTGCCCAGCTGCGTAGTGATCTTCGAGCCGCAGCCGCGCGAGTTCTTCTCGCCGGACAAGGCGCCGGCACGCCTGACCCGTTTACGTGAAAAGCTGCAGCTGCTGAGCGAGCAGGGCGTCGATCTGGTGCTGTGTCTGGCGTTCAATCGCCGCCTGCGTGAGCTGAGCGCCGCCGAGTTCGTCCATGCCACGCTGGTTGAAGGTCTGGGCGTACAGCACCTGGAGGTGGGTGACGATTTCCGTTTCGGTTGCGACCGCGCCGGCGATTTCGACTTCCTGCTCAAGGCCGGCGCGGCCGAAGGCTTCTCGGTCGAGGCCGCGACCACCATCGAGGTGGATGGCGAGCGGGTCAGCAGTACGCGGCTGCGCCAGGTGCTGGCAGAGGGTGATCTGGCCTGCGCCGAGGCGCTGCTCGGCAGGCCGTTCGGTATCACCGGTCGGGTCATGCATGGGCAAAAGCTAGGTCGCCAGCTCGGCGCACCGACTGCCAACGTGCAGCTCAAGCGCCGCAACACGCCGCTGAGCGGCGTGTTCCTGGTCAGTCTCGAGTTGGACGGCAAGTCTCTCGCCGGTGTCGCCAACATCGGCATGCGGCCCACGGTCGAGAGTGATGGTAAACCACACCTGGAAGTGCATCTGCTCGACTATCAGGGCGACCTGTACGGGCGTCTGGTGCAGGTCACCTTTCATCGCAAGCTGCGCGACGAGCAGCGTTTCGCCTCGCTGGAGGCGCTCAAGACGGCGATTGATGCCGACATCGCCGCTGCCCGTGATTACTGGCGGGCTTCACCCCTTATGACGAGTCAGGACTGAAATGACCGATTACAAAGCGACCCTCAATCTGCCGTCCACGGCATTTCCGATGAAGGCCGGTCTGCCACAGCGCGAGCCGGAGATTCTGCAGCGCTGGAACAGCATTGACCTGTACCGGAAGCTGCGGCAGATCGGCGAAGGTCGCCCGAAGTTCGTCCTGCACGATGGCCCGCCGTATGCCAACGGCAACATTCACATTGGCCACGCGGTGAACAAGGTGATCAAGGACATGATCGTCCGCTCGCGCACCCTGGCCGGTTTCGACGCGCCCTATGTGCCGGGCTGGGACTGCCACGGCCTGCCGATCGAGCACAAGGTCGAGACTACCTTCGGCAAGAACCAGCCGGCTGATCTGACCCGCGAGCGCTGCCGTGCCTACGCGGCCGAACAGATCGAAGGGCAGAAGGCCGACTTCATCCGCCTCGGCGTCCTGGGCGACTGGGACAACCCGTACAAGACCATGGACTTCGCCAACGAAGCTGGCGAGATTCGCGCCTTGGCCAAGCTGGTCGAGGGTGGCTTCGTCTTCAAGGGCCTGAAGCCGGTGAACTGGTGCTTCGACTGCGGTTCGGCGCTGGCCGAAGCGGAAGTCGAGTATCAGGACAAGAAATCCGATGCCATCGACGTCGCCTTCGCGGTCGAGGATGCCGACAAGCTGGCTGCTGCGTTCGGTCTGCCCAATCTGGCCAAGCCTGCCAGCATCGTGATCTGGACCACCACGCCCTGGACCATTCCGGCCAACCAGGCGCTGAACGTGCATCCCGAGTTCGTCTATGCGCTGGTCGACACCGGCGAGCGTCTGCTGGTGCTGGCCGAGGAGCTGGTGGAGTCCTGTCTGCAGCGCTACGGCCTGGCCGGTGAAATCATCGCCCGTTGCGAAGGCAAGGCGCTGGAGCTGATCCGCTTCCGCCATCCGTTCTACGAGCGCTTCGCCCCGGTCTACCTGGCCGACTATGTGGAAACCGGCGCTGGCACCGGTATCGTCCATTCTGCGCCGGCCTACGGCGAGGACGACTTCCGTTCCTGCAAACACTACGGCATGGAGAATGACGACATTCTCGGCCCGGTGCAGAGCAACGGTGTCTATGTCTCCGACCTGCCGTTCTTTGGTGGCCAGTTCATCTGGAAGGCCAACCCGGCGATCGTCGAGAAGCTCGCCGAGGTTGGCGCGCTGCTCAAGCATGAGTCGATCCAGCACAGCTACATGCACTGCTGGCGGCACAAGACGCCGCTGATCTACCGCGCCACGGCGCAGTGGTTCGTCGGCATGGACAAGGTCGCCCACGACGGCAGTTCGCTGCGCCGCCGTGCGCTGGACGCCATCGAGCAGACCGAATTCGTCCCGGGCTGGGGGCAGGCGCGCCTGCACGGCATGATCGCCGGACGTCCGGACTGGTGTATCTCGCGCCAGCGGACCTGGGGTGTGCCGATTCCGTTCTTCCTGCACAAGGAAAGCGGCGAGCTGCACCCGCGTACTGTCGAGCTGATGGAGCAGGTGGCCCTGCGTGTGGAACAGGGCGGTATCGAGGCCTGGTCGAAGCTGGACGCGGCTGAGTTGCTCGGCGAGGAAGCGGCGCAGTACGAGAAGATCACTGACACTCTGGACGTCTGGTTCGATTCCGGCACCACCCATTGGCATGTGATGCGCGGATCTCACCCCATGGGCCACGAAAGCGGCCCGCGTGCCGACCTCTATCTGGAAGGCTCCGACCAGCATCGCGGCTGGTTCCATTCTTCGCTGCTGACCGGCGCGGCCATCGACGGTCATGCGCCGTACAAGGGCCTGCTGACCCACGGCTTCACCGTGGACGAGAACGGCCGCAAGATGTCCAAGTCGCTGGGCAACGTGATCGCGCCGCAGGAAATCACCGACAGCATGGGCGCCGACATCCTGCGCCTGTGGGTTTCGGCCACCGACTATTCCGGCGAGATGGCGGTATCCAAGCAGATCCTGCAGCGCAGCGCCGATGCCTACCGGCGTATCCGCAACACCGCGCGCTTCCTGCTCTCGAACCTCGACGGCTTCGATCCGGCGCAGCACATGGTGCCAAATGATCAGCTGATCGCGCTGGATCGCTGGGCCATCGATCGTGCGCTGCTGCTGCAGCGCGAGATCGAGGAGGCTTACACCACCTACCGTTTCTGGAATGTTTACCAGAAGGTGCACAACTTCTGCGTGCAGGAGCTGGGCGGCTTCTATCTGGACATCATCAAGGACCGCCAGTACACCACCGGCGCCGACAGTCTGCCGCGGCGTTCCTGCCAGACTGCGCTGTACCACATTGCCGAGGCGCTGGTGCGCTGGATCGCACCGATCCTGGCGTTCACCGCCGAAGAGATCTGGCAGTACCTGCCGGGCGAGCGCAACGA
Source organism: Pseudomonas songnenensis (assembly GCF_003696315.1). Taxonomy (GTDB): domain Bacteria; phylum Pseudomonadota; class Gammaproteobacteria; order Pseudomonadales; family Pseudomonadaceae; genus Stutzerimonas; species Stutzerimonas songnenensis. Next base: position 38,123 of record NZ_RFFN01000005.1, read on the forward strand.
GTCGGTGATGCTCAATACCTGGTACACGGGCTTGGCCGAGCTGCCGCAGGATGCCGGGCTGGATCGCGCCTTCTGGGACAAGGTCATGGCAGTCAAGACCGCGGTGAACAAGGAGCTGGAAAACCAGCGGGCGGCGAAAACCATTGGCGGCAACCTGCAGGCGGAAGTCACGCTGTATGCAGAAGACGCGCTGGCTGGGGAATTGGCCAAGCTGGGTAACGAGCTGCGTTTCGTGCTGATCACCTCTGCTGTCGATATCGCTCCGCTGGCTCAGGCGCCAGCCGAGGCTGTGGAGAGCGAATTGGCCGGCCTCAAGCTGGTGGTAAAGAAGACCGAACACAGCAAGTGCGGGCGTTGCTGGCATCACCTCCCGGATGTCGGTGCTCATGCCGAGCATCCGGAGATCTGCGGTCGCTGCGTGGAGAATATCGAAGGCGCTGGTGAGGTTCGTCACTATGCGTGATATGCAGCGGACGATCAGTGCGCCGGAGACTGGGCAATGAGTGCGCGTTTCGGCAGGCTCGCCTGGCTGTGGCTCAGTGTGCTGGTGATCGTCCTTGATCAAGCCACCAAGCATTACTTCGAAGCCAATTTCAGCCTGTACCAGAAAGTCGACGTGATCCCGGGCTATTTCGCCTGGACGCTCGCCTATAACACCGGTGCGGCGTTCAGCTTCCTCGCTGATCACGGTGGCTGGCAGCGCTGGTTGTTTGCCGTGATCGCGATTGGCGTCAGCGCTGTTCTGGTGGTCTGGCTTAAGCGTCTAAAGCCGAACGAAACCTGGCTGGCCGTCGCGCTGGCGCTGGTTCTGGGCGGCGCGATTGGCAATCTCTACGACCGAGTGGTGCTGGGCCATGTGGTCGATTTCATCCTGGTGCATTGGCAGAATCGCTGGTATTTCCCCGCGTTCAATATCGCCGATAGCGCCATCACCGTCGGTGCCGTGATGCTGGCGCTGGACATGTTCAAGAGCAACAAGACCGGAGAAGCTGCACATGACTGAACAGCGCATTGGGCCGGACAAGGAAGTCACCCTGCATTTTGCGCTCGGCCTGGAAACGGGTGAGCTGGTCGACAGCACGTTCGACAAGAAGCCGGCCACTTTCAAGGTGGGCGACGGCAACCTGCTGCCAGGTTTCGAGCAGCAGCTCTACGGGCTGAAGGCCGGTGACAAGCGCACCCTGCAGATTGCGCCGGAGCAGGGCTTCGGTCAGGTCAATCCGCAGAACGTGCAGGTCATGCCGCGCAGCCAGTTCGCCGGGATGGAGCTTTCCGAAGGCTTGATGGTGAGCTTTCAGGATGCGGCCCGCACCGAACTGCCGGGGGTGGTGAAAGCCTTCGATGATAATCAGGTCACCGTCGACTTCAATCACCCCCTGGCTGGCAAGACCCTGACTTTCGAAGTCGAGATCATCGACGTCAAACCGGCGTAACCGGCTGGCAGCTGGCGGAGCATTCGCTTCCGCCGGCTGGCGAAAGGGCATCCAAGAATGCCCGCACGTATCGCGTTACACTCTCCCGTCATTAAGCCTTCGCGTGCCGAGACCCATCATGCAAATCAAACTCGCCAACCCTCGCGGCTTCTGCGCGGGTGTAGATCGCGCCATCGAAATCGTCAACCGCGCCTTGGAAGTCTTCGGTCCTCCGATCTATGTGCGACATGAGGTCGTGCACAACAAGTTCGTCGTGGAAGACCTGCGTGCCCGCGGTGCGGTCTTCGTCGAGGAGCTGGATCAGGTGCCGGACAACGTCATCGTCATCTTCAGCGCCCATGGCGTTTCGCAGGCCGTTCGACAGGAAGCCGAGAAACGCGGCCTGAAGGTGTTCGACGCCACCTGTCCGCTGGTGACCAAGGTGCATCTGGAAGTGGCCAAGTACAGTCGTGAAGGGCGCGAGTGCATCCTCATCGGCCACCAGGGCCACCCGGAAGTCGAAGGCACCATGGGGCAGTACGACGCGCGCAATGGCGGCGCGATCTACTTGGTCGAGGATGAAGAGGACGTCGCCCAGCTGCAGGTGCGCAACCCCGAGGCGCTGGCATTCGTCACCCAGACCACGTTGTCCATGGATGACACCAGTCGCGTCATCGACGCGCTGCGCAGCAAGTACCCGAGCATCGGTGGTCCACGCAAGGATGACATCTGCTACGCCACGCAGAATCGCCAGGATGCGGTAAAGCAATTGGCCGATGAATGCGACGTGGTACTGGTGGTCGGCAGCCCCAACAGCTCAAACTCAAACCGTCTGCGTGAGCTGGCAGAGCGCATGAACACCCCGGCCTATCTGATCGACGGCGCCGAGGACCTCAAGCGCGAATGGTTCGAGAGCGTCGAGCGTATCGGCATCACCGCCGGCGCATCGGCACCTGAGGTGCTGGTGCGTGGGGTGATCGAACGCCTGAAAGAGTGGGGCGCCAGCGGCATGGCCGAGCTGGAAGGGCGGCCGGAGAACGTGACGTTCTCCATGCCGAAGGAGTTGCGGGTGAGAGCAATTTGACAGCCCGCATACGAAAAAGCCCGGTATAGCCGGGCTTTTTCGTTCCATTGGTTTAGCGTTTCCAACATTCAGCTTGGGTCATTCCCGCCTTCTGTCCCTTCGCGCCGGTGTGAGAAAGCGTCAAGGTTCCACACTTGTCGTTTGCCATGCTTCCTTTCGGCGCCGCCTGCAGAACATATTTAGACGTAGTGGGATTGCCAGCGGCAAATCCAAGTGTATAAGTCTTGGTTGAACCATCTTTGGGGGCTTCGGTAAATGGCAGAGCCGGTGCGCTGCCGTCGGCTTTGACATACTTGCCGTTGGCTGTGTAATAGCGCTCCATAAAGTGCCCAAGCTCCATTAGTGCCGTTTCAGCATCGGCGCGCTTAGCGCTACGGACATACTCCTGATAGCTGGGGTAGGCAATGGCCGCGATGATGCCGATGATCGCTACCACGATCATCAGCTCAATCAGAGTGAAACCTCTATTCAATATCCGGTCAGCTCGAAAAGTTTTCAAAGATTGTTCCTCACTTCATGCCACGACAGGCGGTTCGAATCGCTGTTGTCTCCCATGACCTCGATGCAAACCGGGGTTACGCCATCAGAGCCCGTACTGGACGCAGAGCTGGCATAACAGAGATAACGTTTCCCCTTCTTCTGGTCGTTAAGGCTGATGTTGCCCTTCACTGCACCCTCATTTGGGTCTGCTACTCCGCTTACCGGAACCTTTGTGCCGTCATCAAGTGCGATGTAATCGTATTCATCGATTTTTCCGTCCCCGTTGTAATCGAAATACGAGTAGACCAACCGGCTACCGGTAGCCAAGTCCAGACTCATGATCCAGCTTGTGCCACCAGCATCGCAGGGATCGGCAGATGGGATCAAAGTGCTGAATGTCACTCGGTTGCCGCCTAGCTGGGCTTGCGAAATAACGCGCTCACCCTGAGGCCCTGGCCCGTTATTCGACTTCTTCCATTGCAGGTCCAGATACCAACCCAAGTGTCCGGTTCCAAGCGTGTTCTGGCTGATAGCGCGGGCATTAAGCTTGCTACCTGAAACCTCCTTGAGGATCTCCTGCTCAAGCAGCTTGCTGCGCCCATCGATTGGCGTTCCGCCATCGATGATGCCGTAGAACGACTGGACCTGAGGGGATTCGGGTATTTCGTTATCGGTTGTCTTGTAGAAGCTGCCCGTTCCAAATACCAGCATGATCTTACGATCCTTGGTATAGGCCGCATCCAGCGGAGCCGTGATTGGCTGGCGAACACCTGTGCTGTCTTTTGCAATGAACAGAGGGGCGATGCTGCCTCCTGATTTCAAGCTGGCAGGGGCGTCCCAATTGCCGATGGTCGTGTTATTCGTGTCCAGCCGCCAGACATTGCCGTTGGTGTCGGCAACGTAAATCCGATCGGCGACGCGGTCATTGTCGAGGTCAACGACCAGAGGCGAGCCCAAGTCACCGCTGTTTGGTAGTTCGAAGCGCTTCAAGACGCTGCCGTCAGCGGCGTCAAGAATCCATACATAGCCACTTGTCGTGCTGGTGGGGCGAGCGTAGCCGCTAGTAACCACCACGCCAAACTTGCCGTTATAGAGCGGAACCAGGCTGGGCCGTCCAAGGGTGTAGCCCATTTCTGGGTGGGTGAACTCCCAGAGAACGCTGCTTGCGGACATCTCACTAGGATTAGAGATGTCCAGAGCAAAGATGCTGCGCCCCCCCGCTCCAGATGAGCCTATGACCAAGGTTTTCCAGGCATTGCCAACCCACGCATCGCCAATGCGCGGGGTGCCATCGACATAGTAGCGGTGCGAATAAGTAGGGTCGGTGAGCTCATGGAGTTCATCGATCAGATCGTTCGGTATGTAGGCAAACAGCTCCTTGCCCCCATTGGTGCCCAAACTAGCGTCAAATCCATGCAGCATTCCATCGTTCGCGCCTACCACGACCAGAGGTGGGCGACTCTGGTAGCTGGGGGAGGCGCGGAAGGTGGTGTAGGCGCTCTTTGCAGCCGCCGTGAAACCTGCGCTTTCTGGCAGTTGCGAATAACCGAAGTTCTGCTTGTGAATGAACTGCGGGTCCGAGTTCGCAATGTCGCCGAGACGACTACCCCGCTGCCGGAAAGGATTGTTGGGTTGCGCGTCGGTGCGCTCCATGCTGCGATCACCGCGGATGAAGGCAAGACGATTCTGGCCGACGGCCTCAGTGGTCAATGATTCCCCGGCAGTTCTCCGAAGCGCTTCTTGCTGGGCTGAGTTCAACTGCGCCCAGAGAAATGGTCGGCCTGTAGTAGACCGTAGTGCGTCCGATGTTGCGTCGGCAGTTGGCGGTAGCGAGGTGAATATCTTGCGATCCGATGTCTGAGCATCGGTTAGTCCGTCAAGCTTTTCAGCAGCCCGCCAGCTAGGGGTTGCGCTAACTTTTCCGTCGCTGCCTACTGCCTTGGCTAGCAAATTGCCGCTCCAGTCCGCGCTGTCGAGCATCGATTGGAAAACCACGGTGCCGGTTTCGAGCTTGGTAGAGTTCGTGGAAAGGGCTGCGGTGGTGCTGCGCACGTCGTTAGCGATTTTGGCAAAAGCTGTTTTCAAGCTTTCCACCATGCGGGTTGCGTCACTCGCAACATAGAAGTTGTCCGGACGCTTGTCGTTTGTGGGGCTGAGTGTCTCACCATTGGTCCACCACCAAGCTTGGTCAATGGTGCCGCCGAACTTGTAATCATTGGGGACCTGAAATCCGCCATATTTTGCCGCGAGCCAGTATTGGTTTCTCGCTTTCTCTAAAAGTGTCTCGCCTTCCCTTACGTCGACCCAGTGGGTGGATATCGTCTGCTTTCCTGCGCGATCTTCACGCAAGTCGGTGGTATTGGCGTAATAGGCCATGCCGGCGATATATGCTGAGTTGCCTCGGCCAGTAAATTCGCTCGATGCGCTCTTATCGATTCCTTCTAGATCAAACACCTTCTGAGTGAAATCGCGTACGTTTAGTGGATCACCTGTCACCGGTAAATCCCGGTCTTCGTGGGTGTTAACGTCGCCAATTCCAAGGATTACGTTCTTTTGGCAAGAGTATTGGATTGGGTCTGTCCAGTTGGTGATTACTGGGAATTTATCTCGTTGTGATTCGTCAGTAATGTTTGAATATGCCGCAACGTTTCCGTCCTTGCCGAAGCGGAAATAACGAAGCGCAGCATAGTAGAGTTCGCTTACCGGGTCGTTTGACTTGTGGCGGTTGGTGAGCTCGCCAAATTTGTTTATATAGTTAATGACTCCGCTATTTCCTATGCTGTCGTTCTGGGGGTTTGCGTAGAAAATTCCGGTTTCATCCGACCACTCTTTGAGTTCGTTCGGTAATGCGTTCGGTGTGCCCGGCTGGCGCTTTGTTTGGCCCACGTACCCCTGTGGGGCTCGCATTACGCCGCCATTACGTGTGTTGCCGTTTTCATTGAGATAACTGAATACGCTGTAGCGGATATCTTTTGAATATTGCTGAATCAGGCCTTCCGGTTTCCAGAGATTTTCGCCATATTTAGTACAGTTGCTTTCTAGGAGGCCTTTTTTGCAAACTTCTACCCTTACGGTAAAGTACTTGGTTACCGTCTTGTTGTCGCTTCCGTTGTATGTGAAGCGTACTGTTTTGTTTTTCTGGAAGTCATTACTGCCGCTGGTAACGGAGCTGGTAAGCGAAACACTGCCAAATGGCGTTGTTTTATTAGCGTTTGTTGCATCGATCGTGCGGTTTCCAAAGTAATTGCTGCTGTTGCCTCGAGTGGCCTTCTCAAGAATGGTTATTGAGGTTGTGTCAACCACTCGGTAGCCGCCTGTTAGCGCTTTACGAAATGGGTCGATTGTCTGGGTGGTCGCCCAGTTCAGATAGTTCCCGCTCCATTTTGCGCTGCTGTTGCCGGAACAGTCGCGCGCGCTGTTCATCTCTGTTATGGGCGTAAAGTAACCGCCGCCGTTGGCTTTAGAAATGGTGCCAAAAAAACGTGGTTAAAATCCTCTTCAATAAAGCTATAACACTTTCCAGGGTCAAAATAACCTGTATAGATAGAGTTGTTATTGTAGGTGCCAAGATTGGCCACGCTGATTACAGTCGGGTGTTCGACTGATGGTACCAGCGCAAGATTACCCGGTACGTTGCCGCCGCCAAGCAACAACGGCGTTTGTGATACGTCTGCTACAGCTTGGCTGGCGCTAAGCGTCCAAATTAATGTCAGACTTGCAACTATCAGCGGGCGCAGCATGGTGCTAAATCCGTTTTGTGGCACATGGGGGGGCTTGAGCGGCATCATGTCACTCCTCTACAAAGTACAAGGAACGAAGGGTGACCTTCGAATCCGGGCTAGCACCGGTGCCTTTCGCTTCGATGCGTACTAGAACGAAGTCCAGAATCAGCGATTCCCCCGCGGCGAGCGAGTCGCCTCCGGCGGTCGTCGGATTGACCATGTTCTGCATATCGAGTGGTCCAGGGTGCGGAAGCCGGGTAATGGTGTAGGTGGGCTTGCTGGCAACCTCACCGGTAAAGCCAGTGAACGTCACTACCGTGGGCGGGACGAATGTGTTTCCAATTCGGTTGTTGATGGGATACTTCGCGTCGTTGATAAGATTGGCGTAGTCCGTCTTGACTTCCTGCTCAGCAAAACGCAACGCCGCTTCGGCTGCCTGAAAGGCCAGACTGTGGTCGCGCATATTTCCAGCCATGCGCTCCTGCAGGTTGGTATCGCGCATCGCCGCCGCGCCGATGATGGTCAGCAGTAGCAACATGATCAAAGATACCAAGAGAACAGCGCCGCGCTGTCGTGAGTGGTCAACGAATCCTTTATTCATGGCAGGCGGTTCCGAATGGCAACAGTGGCGGTGTATACCTGAGCGACGCGGTTATTCTTGATTGTTACCGTGCCGTCGCTTCCATAGTGCGCATATTCGTCGTCCCGATTTATGCCGACGATGGCGGGGAAAATGAACTTCTGGGGCTCGTCCAAAACATTCGTCTCGGGGCTGATCGCGAGTATGGATATCCGAGCTGATACCACTTTGTTCCAGTCACCCACCCCGCTCGCGACTAAGTTATTGGTTCCCGCTTTTACATACTCATCGGCTAAGCGATCGCCATCCTTGTCGATGCCGTAGGTGACCTGCATGTCAATCACGCCCTCGACCAACTCCTCCATAACGGGCTTAGGACTTAGCACCCGACGCCAAAGAGAAGGAAGCCGTCCATTGTTGTCGCGTATGAAGTACGTATGGCTGCGAAGAACATGGGCTGTCATACGGCCGTTGTACGACTGGCTCCAGTCTTGATTGATGTTGCCAGGTTCGGCGTTGCCGCCCGCTTTTTGAAAAGCGCTCGCGTTCTGATTGTTGGTGTTCTGAAACAGGTCGCAACCGGTGGAATTTGCCAATAAGACGACTTGGCCCGCATAGGCCGTAGTGCTGTCGTTGACGGTTAAACTTTGGGCATTTGTGTTGTTTGTACCGCTCGCTTCGAACTCCAGCCCATCGCCGGCATACTTGACGATGAACGAGTCCGTATTGGCTCGGGTGGTATCCGCAGTACCGAAGAACACAGGTTTGCTGTTGTCCCATCCTTGAATTGCAGGACTTGTACTGTAGGCATTCTTTATATCGACGCTAGCATTGGTGAGCTTAAGGTGCGTTGCGGGATCGCTTAGGCATTCGCCTTTGTACCCTGCCTGCCGAATATCGAAAGCGATGAAATCCGTTGCAAATCGTCCTGCTTCCTGCACTCGGGCAACGGCCGTGTTGGTGCGATACATGTCCTTGCTGGATAAGAACACTTGTAATACGCCGCCCAGCAAGATCAGGCTGATCAGCATGGCAACCATTAACTCGATGAGCGAAAGGCCCATCTGTCGATTGAGAGGGGCTGTTTTCATAGCTGGGTCCGGTAAACAAAGGTTTCTCGGTCGTCATCTTTGGCGTCTTCGATGCGGCCACGGTTGTCATTCCACTCGATGGAAATGGTGAACAGGCGACCGTCTCTTACGACGCTTCCGCGGGCATCGGCAGATAGCAGGCAGGAAAGGGAGTTCAGCCATTCGGCAACGTCTCGCTTCGCTAGTGTTCCGCTTGCTGCCAGGTCCGGTTTACAGGCTTGATTCTGCATGGCGATGTCATAAACGCCGTTGAGTGCGTCGGCGCGATTCGCCCGCATGCGGTCGATGATGTCGTAAGCCAGTACCGTAGCTTGCGAGCGGTAATAGGCGCTCTGGTTGCTCTGCAGGGCGGTCGTTTGCATGCTCGCCAGTCCGAGCAGTCCTACTGACAGGATCAGCATGGCAACGAGCACTTCGATAAGTGTTGCGCCTCGCTGCGTCCTGATTGCATTGAGTTGTTTCTTCATGGGCACGTCCCTTTTGTGCTCGTGACTCGTCCCGTTGCCGTGAGGGTTACCGTGTACTGCGTTTTGCCGGAACAATTGGCAAATGCCACGGTGAAGGTCGTGTGGGCCGCGTCGTTTACTTTGGTCAGCAAGCCATTTGGCCGGTAGGTAAGTGTCTCGTTGGGGCCGGTAACGGTGTCTTGACCTCCTACTGCTTCCCATACTCGGAGCACGTCACCGCCTTGTACCTGTACCAGCCAACCATTGCCCCAGTCGGCTGCATTTGCGCAGACTTCGCCGCTGCGTCGGCAGACATCCACCTTCACTCCGCGTTTGACGGCTTCGGAGCGAGCTAACTGCAGCGCGGTGGTAAGGTCAGTGGTAATCGTTTGTGTGCGATTGCTTTGTATCGTGCCCTGGAATGAAGGCGCTGCGATGGCCAGCAGGATCGCTAGAATCGACAGCGTTACCATTAGCTCGATAAGGGTAAAACCTCGGGAATGCCGCATGGTCTTTCTCGATTTTGGGGTTATCGAATCATCCAGATTTGCCGCTGCGCTTCCCATTCCCCCGGGACGATCGGTCGGTTTCGACGGTTGTGTGGCATGTCAGGTGCAGCGGTCAGTGGCGTTGGGTGATTCAAGTTTCACTCTGCCTGTGATGTTGATCACAATCTTCTTTAGCGCCATACCTCGGCGGCAGAGAACGAAGGAACCATTCAGGCTATGAGTCGTGCCGTCGGGCTTGAAAGTTAGGTGGGGCTGCTTGCGAAAGTTGCTCCAGCTCCATTGATAGTTATTGCCGATCATTGAGCCCCGAAGTGGGGAATCGCCATCGTCAAGTGCTCCGTTCCCGTTGAGATCATCAAATATAAAAACTGGACCGCTCCAGTTTGCTTCACCGCTACAGGCTTCATCTCCCGTGCAGATACTTACCGGTCGCCGTCTGGCGATCGCTGCGCTTCTTGCGAAATGGATGTCTGCGAGGAGCTGATCGAGTAGCGTCCGTTCTCGAACCGAGTCGAGGGTTGCGGTGAACACTGGTGCTGCCACGGCAATTGATATGGCAAGTACAGCAAGCGTGACAATCAACTCGATAAGCGTGAAGCCTTGATTTCGGTTCGACATAGTGCGGTTCCTTTGCACGTATGATGTTCGGCCGTCCTGGCTGCTGTTCGTGCATGTCATGAAGAGATGCGCGAACGTTCTCTTTTAAAGCAGCCTGCCCGTTCGTCCAAGCGAGGGCTGGCGGAAATGTGAACCAGATGGTTGGAGAAACGTGTGAATCAAGAAGTGATCGTTGTCGGCGGCGGTGTCATCGGGCTGCTGTCTGCCTATCGACTGGCTGCGGCGGGAAAGTCGGTGTTGCTGCTGGAGTCTGGCGATGTCGGCAGCGAAGCCTCCTGGGCCGGCGGCGGGATCGTTTCGCCGCTGTATCCGTGGCGCTACAGCCCGGCGGTGACTGCGCTGGCGCATTGGTCGCAAGACTTCTACCCGCAGCTGGGTGAACGGCTGCTGCGCGAAACGGGGGTGGACCCCGAGGTGCATGTGACGGGCCTCTACTGGCTGGACCTGCATGACGAGGCCGAGGCGCTGAGCTGGGCTGAGTGTTATGGCAGGCCCCTCACTTCGGTGTCGATGGAGGCCGTGCGCCAGGCAGTGCCTTCGCTGGGTGAGGGTTATGAGCGGGCGGTCTACATGGAGGGGGTCGCCAACATTCGCAATCCCCGTCTGCTGCGCGCCTTGCGTGAAGCACTGCGGCAGCTGCCGAATGTAAATGTGATCGAGCAGTGCCCGGTGGAAGGTTTCCTGCGCGATGGCGCGCGCATTGTCGGTGTGCAGACGGCGCAGGGCGAGATGAGGGCGGATCAGGTTGTAGTGGCGGCGGGCGCCTGGAGTGCACAGCTGTTGGCGACGCTGGGGCTGCAGATTCCGGTCAAGCCGATGAAGGGGCAGATGATTCTCTTCAAATGCGCGGAGGACTTCCTGCCGAGCATGGTGCTGGCCAAGCGGCGCTACGCGATTCCCCGTCGTGACGGTCATATCCTGGTTGGCAGCACGCTGGAAGATGTCGGTTTCGACAAAACGCCCACCGAGGATGCGCTGGAAAGCCTGCGAGCGACCGCAATCGAATTGCTGCCCGCGCTGGCCGACGCGCAAGTGGTCAAGCACTGGGCCGGTCTGCGTCCCGGTTCGCCGGACGGTGTGCCTTATATAGGGCAGGTCAGCGGTTTCGACGGGCTGTGGCTGAACTGCGGGCACTTCCGCAACGGGCTGGTGCTGGCGCCGGCGTCCTGCCAGCTGCTGGTCGATCTGATGCTTGGGCAGGCGCCGATCGTGGATCCGTCGCCCTACGCACCGACCGGTCGTGTCGATCAGAAGGGCTGAGCGGCTCTTGGCTTGGCTCCCGGTTACGTGAGCAGTCCGGGTTTGATATCAGTCGCCCGGACTCTGTTCTGCCACCAACTCGCATTGCTGGTAAATTAGCCGGCACTTCGGCTCTGCCAGGCAGAGCCAGATTGGCGAGTGAGGTTTGTGTGGCAAAGAAAACCACTTCCCTGGCCGGCCTGAGCGGGCTGGTCTATTCCACCGATGCCGGTCGGCATTGTCCCGAGTGCAGTCAACCGCTGGGCAGTTGCATCTGCAAACAAAGCGTTGTGCCCGAAGGCGACGGCATTGCACGGGTGCGCCGCGAGAGCAAGGGCCGGGGCGGCAAGACGGTGACGACCATCAGTGGCGTTCCCTTGGCCGAAACCGAGCTCAAGGAGCTGGCCAGCGCGCTGAAGCGCCGCTGCGGCACGGGTGGCGCGTTGAAGGACGGCGTCATCGAGATTCAGGGCGACCACGTTCAGCTGCTGATCGACGAGCTGAACAAACGTGGCTTCAAGGCCAAGAAGTCCGGTGGCTGAGCGCCGATGTGACGTCTCCATCGATTTTCACCATTTTCCGCATATCGGCTGTCGAAGCCGCATAGCCTTCGCCGCACGGTTCTGCTCGCTGCGAAACACTCAATTTCTTCCGGGAGGCCTTGATGCCTGTACGACGCACACGTAAAGACGACGGTAGTCAGTGGACCGCTGCCGATAGCCGCAGCATTTACGGTATCCGCCACTGGGGAGCTGGGTATTTCGCGATCAACGATCAGGGCAATGTCGAAGTGCGCCCGCAGGGGCCGAGCGGTGAGCCGATCGAGTTCAACGGGCTGATCGAGCAATTGCGCGAGGCGGGGCTGTCGCTGCCGTTGCTGGTGCGTTTCCCCGGCATCCTGCAGGACCGCGTGCGGCGCCTGACCGGTGCCTTCGACGCCAACATCGAGCGCATGGAGTACGCCGGCAAGTACACCGCGTTGTACCCGATCAAGGTCAACCAGCAGGAAGCGGTGGTGGAGAACATCATTGCCACGCAGAACGTTTCCATCGGCCTGGAGGCGGGCTCCAAGCCGGAGCTGATGGCCGTGCTGGCGCTGGCACCGAAGGGCGGCACCATTGTCTGCAATGGCTACAAGGATCGCGAGTTCATCCGCCTGGCGCTGATGGGTCAGAAGCTCGGCCACAAGGTGTTCATCGTCATCGAGAAGGAGTCCGAGGTCGGACTGGTGATCGAGGAGGCCAACGAGCTCAAGCTGACCCCGCAGGTCGGTCTGCGTGTGCGCCTGTCGTCGCTGGCATCGTCCAAATGGGCCGATACCGGTGGCGAGCGTTCCAAGTTCGGCTTGTCCGCAGCGCAGCTGCTCTCGGTGATCGAACGCTTCCGTGCGGCGGAAATGGATCAGGGCATCCGCTTGCTGCACTTTCACATGGGCTCACAAATCGCCAACCTGGCGGATTACCGTCAGGGCTTCCGTGAGGCTATCCGTTACTACGCCGAGCTACGGGCGTTGAACCTGCCGGTGGATTACATCGATGTCGGCGGCGGCCTGGGGGTCGACTACGACGGCACCCATTCGCGCAACGCCAGCTCGATCAACTACGACATCGACGAGTACGCCGGCACCGTGGTCGGCATGCTCAAGGAATTCTGCGAGGCGCAGGGCCTGCCGCACCCGAACATCTTCTCCGAGAGCGGCCGGGCGATGACGGCGCATCATGCGGTGCTGGTCATGCAGGTCACCGATGTCGAGCGGCACAACGACGAGCTGCCGGTGATCGACAACTATGATGAACTGCCGGAAATCGTGCAGTCGCTGGCCGATCTGCTCGGGCCGACCGACCCGGAGATGGTCACCGAGACCTACTGGCGCGCTACCCACTACATGAGCGAGTCCAGCGCGCAGTACGCGTCCGGCAAGCTGACGCTGGCACAGAAGGCGCTGGCCGAGCAGAGCTATTTCGCCATCTGTCGCCGCCTGTACAACCAGCTCAAGGCCCGTCAGCGCTCGCACCGCGCAGTGCTCGACGAGCTCAACGACAAGCTGGCGGACAAGTACATCTGCAATTTCTCGGTGTTCCAGAGCCTGCCCGATACCTGGGCGATCGACCAGATCCTGCCGATCGTGCCGCTGCAGCGGCTGACCGAAGAGCCGGTGCGGCGCGCCGTGCTGCAGGACCTGACCTGCGACTCGGACGGCAAGATCAAGCACTACGTCGACGAGCAGAGCATCGAGAGCAGCATGCCGGTGCACGAGGTCGCGCCTGGCGAGGAGTACTTCCTCGGCGTGTTCCTGGTGGGTGCCTATCAGGAGATTCTCGGTGACATGCACAACCTGTTCGGCGATACCGACTCGGTGAACGTCTATCAGCGCGAGGACGGCAGCTACTACCACGCCGGCATCGAGACCCACGACACCATCGAGGACATGCTGCGCTACGTGCACCTGTCGCCCGAGGAGCTGATGACCTACTACCGCGACAAGGTCGCGGGCGCCAAGCTGAGTGCCAAGGAACGGACCCAGTACATCGATGCGTTGCGACTGGGCCTAACGCGGTCTTCCTATCTGACGCCTTGAGTGGCGAGCCCGGCGTCAGCCGGGCATCACACCAAAGCCCCGTGCCATCAGCGCCGCCAGCAGGGGAATCAGCGCGAGCAGGAGCAGCTCCAGGCGGATGGTCAGCTTGACCCACCTGGCGCTGCGGTCCGAGATGATCGGTGCCTGGCCTGCCGCGAGTGCGGGGCGCCAGCGCAGAAAGGTCAGCGTCGGGTAGATAGACAGGACGGCGACGACCACGAACAGGCCGACCTTGGCATGGAACAGGCTGTTCTTCAGGTAATAATCCAGGCCTTTGCCATAGAGGATTGCGCGGGCAGCTCCGCTGGCCAGTACCGCCGCCGCGGTGATGCCAAAGGCGATGTCGATGCGGAACAGGCTGCGCGCGCGCTCCAGCGTCAGCGGCTGGCGGAACAGCTGATGCTCCAGCAGCAGCAGGGCAAAGAGCAGGAATATCGCCAGGAAGTGCAGGTAGGCGGCGATGGCATACGCCATGTTCAGTGTCCCTCGGAGTGCGTGGTGCTCGGCGCGCCCATGGTAAACCAGGCTCCGCTGCGCTGCAGGCGCTGAGCGAGCACGCCCAGGCAGACGCCGCGCATCAGCATGAAGGCGAGAAACGCCAGCCACAAGCCGTGATTGCCAAGCCCCTGCAGTAGCCAGCCCAGCGGCAACGTCAGCGCCACCGCCAGCAGCATGCTGTTGCGCATCTCCCGCGCGCGGGTGGCGCCGATGAACAGCCCGTCAAGCAGATAGCTCCAGACCGCGATCAGCGGCAATGCCGCCAGATAGGGCAGGTAGGTCAGCGCGGTCTGGCGCACCTCGGGGATGTCGGTCTGCAACTGGATGAACAGCTGGCCGCCGAACAGAAAGAACAGGCCGAAGGCGATGCTGGCCAGCAATGACCAACCCCCGGCAACCACCATCACCCGTTGCAGCGCGTTGCGGTCGCGAGCACCGATGGCATGTCCACTCAAGGCTTCCACGGCATGGGCCAACCCATCGAGGGCATGCGCGGTCAGCAGCAGGCCGTTGAGCAGCAAGGCGTTGGCGGCGACAGTGGCGTCGCCCAGGCGGGTTCCCTGTACCGTCACCAGGAAAAACACCAGCTGCAACGCCAGGGAGCGCAGGAAGATGTCGCGGTTGACCGCCATCAGCGGGCGCCAGCTTAGCCAAAGGCGCAGGGCTGCAAGATCGAGCCTGCCGGGATAACGGGCCAGCGCGTTGCGGGTGAGCGCAAGACCGAGCAGCGCGCCGCTCCATTCGGCGATCACCGAAGCGCGCGCGGCGCCGGCCACGCCCCAGTCGAGGCCGAGCACGAACCACAGGTCCAGTGCGACATTGATGAGGTTGGTCGTCAGCAGAATGGCCAGCGGAGCACGCGCGTTCTGCGTGCCGAGAAACCAGCCAATCAGCGCATAGCTGGCCAGCGCCGCGGGCAGGCCGAACAGGCGCGTATGGAAATAGTCGCGGGTAAGCTCGTCCAGTTCGGCGGACGGCTGCATCACCTGCAGCGCGGCGCCTTTGAGCGGCACGCCGATCACGCCCAGCAGCAGGGCGAAGCCGAGGGCCAGCAATAGCCCCTGCAACAGGATCTGGCGCAGCGCGCCGCCATCCTGGCGGCCGGCTGCCTGTGCAGCGAAGCCGGTCGTACCCATGCGCAGGAAGCCCATCACCCACACCAATAACGTGTACAGGCTGCCGCCAACCGCCACCGCGCCCAGCTGGTGAGCGTGCGGCAGATGGCCGATCACGCTGCTGTCCACCAGCGCGACCAGCGGAACGGACAGGTTGGACAGGATCATCGGCGCTGCCAGCGCCCACACCTTGCTATGGGTGGGCGCATGACGCCAGGCGGCAAGCATGCTGGACATTTCGGGCCTTCCGGGACGGCCCGGCACTATACGTGGCATCGAAAAAAGAGGAAAAGCCGGCCTGCTCGCAAACCGGGCGGTAGCGCTTAGCGATTTCGGCAGCGGCTCAGTGGATCAGCCAACTCAGCAGCCACAGGCCGAGAAACAGCCAGATCAGCCCACCGATGATCGAGCCGCGAAAGAACGAGCGTACCGCGGCGACCAGCAGCAACAGGCCGATCGCCAGTGCCACCAGGCTGATCAGCGACCGGTCCATGCCGAGCGTGCGCGACAGCCCCTCGAGGAAGTTGTGCCCGGCTCGGGCGAACAGGCCGAAGAAATCGCCCAGCGCCTCGACGATGAAGCGTATGACCGAGCCAAGCGCCTGTCCCAACCATTCGAAGAATCCTTCTACCCGCATGTATCGCTCTCCTGAAACGTTCGATTGCCGTGCGCAAGCACAGCCCTGCGCATTGGGCTGTCTAGCACGCCCGAGAGTTCCGAATCGCTGCTGCCGCGCTGGAACCGATGGAGAAGGATCGCGGTCGTAGTGACGCTGCACGGATCGGCGCTGGGCTCGGGCACCCGCCTTCATGCAGCTGCAACATGCCCCGGGCAATCTGCCTGCGATCCCCTGAACGAGAACACATGATGCGAGCCCTTGCCAGAGCGCAACTGGGACGAGTTGCGGCGCTGCGTCCGGCCTGGTGGTACGGCTGCGCGCTTTTCGCGCTGCTCTACGCCGCCACTACCATTCACCTCGATGAGCGCCTGTTCTACACATTGAAGACCACCTGGCATGAAACCAGTTGGGAGCGGCGCAGCCTCTGGCTTCCGGAATATCAGGTGAAGATCGATGCGCTGCCTGTGGCAACGGTGCACGACAACCTCTCCGGGCTGACTTATGACGAGGGCCGCGCTCATCTGTGGGCGGTGGTCAACAATCCGGAGGAACTGCTCGCACTGGGGCGTGATGGCAGCTTTATCGCGCGCTACCCGTTGCAGGGTTTCGAGGATGTCGAGGGGGTTACCTATCTTGGCGACGACCTGTTGGTCGTGACCGAAGAGCGCAAACAGTCGCTGGTTGTCCTGGCCGTCCCCAGGGTGGCCGGGCCGTTGCTGCGTGCGGAAGGGCGCTCCATCACCCTGGCCCTTGGCGAGGCGCAGAACTCCGGCTTCGAAGGTGTCGGCTACGACCGAGCGGGCGATCGTCTGTTCGTGGTCAAGGAGCATTCGCCGCGCAAGCTCTATGAAATCCACGGCATCAAGCGCAGCCTGGCCGGCGACATGGACATCAAGATCATCGACCGTCAGGCCTGGATCGACAAGCTGGACATGGCCAGCGACCTGTCGTCGGTGCATTTCGACGAGCAGACCGGTCATCTGGTGCTGCTCAGCGACGAGGCGAAGATGATGCTGGAGCTGGATGCCGACGGCGAGCTGGTCAGCTTCCGCTCGCTATGGCGCGGTTTCGCCGGGCTCGAGCGCAGCGTGCCGCAGGCCGAGGGCATGACCTTCGACGCGCAGGGCAATCTCTATCTGGTCAGCGAGCCGAACCTGTTCTACGCCTTCGAACATCAGTGAAAATGGCCTGGCTGTGCAAACCTAGCCGCGCTGGATCAGCCAGACACCGCCGAAGATCAGCAACAGGCCGGACACCTTGCCGAGGCTGATTGAGGACTGGCGGAAACCGGCCCAGCCGAAGTGGTCCAGCAGCAGGGCGACGAACAGCTGGCCGGCCAGCAAGAGCGCCATGAACAGCAACGCGCCGGTGCGCGGTGCGGCGAAGGCGGCCGTGGCGATAAAGAAGGCGCCCAGCAGGCCGCCACACCAGTGCCACCAGTGCAGGCCCTTGAGGGTCTGCAGCGCCGGGATATCGCGCTGGACTGCCACGATAACGAACAGCGCCAGCGTTCCCACGGTGAACGAAAGCAACGCCGCGCCCATGACGTTGCCGAGCTGGCGCGCCACCTGACCATTGATTCCGGCCTGCAAAGGCAGCATGGCGCCGGCAATGAACGGCAGGGTGAGCAACCACCAGGCAACAGCGGGCATTTCAGGTCTCCAGGATCAGCGGCGCGACAGTATGGCGAGCGCGGCAGCCGCTCGCCAGCACCGCGGCAGGCTCAGGCGCTTGGCTCAGTGCGGTGGATACTGCGACAGCACCCGCGCCACCAGCTCGCGCATGCTGCCAGCGCGCTCGTCGGGCGTGCCCTGGCGGCTGCGCAGTACCTGCTCGGCACTGCCACGCCAGACCAGCTTGCCATCGGTGGCGTCATACAGATCGATCTGCAAGGTGCCGACCTGATAGTCGATGGTGCGGGTATCGGTGAACATCGGTCCGCCCCAGTAGCCATACCAGGGATTGCCCCAGGCGCCGGAAGTGGTCGTGTATTGCTGGGTGCGCTGGTCGACGATGTACCACGCCTGCACCTGCACGCCGGCCGCGGCACTCGCCGTGGCGGGCCGCAGGCCGCGCTGGTCCAGTTGCTCGGCAATGGCGTCGCGGACCCGCTGCTCGGTGAGGTCGCTCTGTATGCGCGGGTCATCCGGCCGGTACTGCAGCGCCGGCTCCTTCCAGCTCCAGGCGCGATAGGCGGAGAAATCCCGTGTCGGATCGAAATCGCGCTGCACCTGCGGGCCCTGGCAGGCGACGAGGGCGAGGAGTAGGGGAATCAGCAACAGACGGCGGAACATGATCGTTCTCCAGGGAAGGGGCTGCTCAGTCTAGGCCCGGCGCCTTCGTTCGGCGCGTAGCCACTTGCCGCACTCAGCGCGGCGGATAATCGGCCAGCGCCCGCTCGACGGCCTGGCGCACCGCATCTTGCTGCTTGGCCCGGCTGCCGCTCAGGCGCGCTTCGGCGCGATTGCTCCAGACCGAATGCCCGGAAGACGCATCGAACATCTCGATGCGCACCGAGACGACTTCCTCCTCGTAGTTGCGCACGATGGGCACGCTGGTGCCGACGCCATACCCGGTGCCGTAGCCACCGCCATAACGGCCTACGCCGACATGCGGGCCGTAGCCGTAGTTGTCGTAGGTCTGGCGTACTCGGGTTTCCTTGCTGGCGCTGGCGCTGATCCGTACATCACCCGGAGCATTGTCCGGGGCCGGTCGCAGACCACGTTGATCGAGGGCGCCGGCGACCATCTCCTGCAGTTCTTCACCGCTGATCGAGGCCGTACCCGCTGGCGGGCTGCGCCAGCTCCAGTGCTGGTAGCTGGAGAAGTCCCTGGGCGCGGCCGGATAGGTGGGCGCCTGGATCTGTTCCACCGGAGGGGCGGGCGGTATCGGCGCCGATTCATCGGTATAGGGGTTCTGGCTCTGGCAGGCCGCGAGGGCAAGGCAGAGCAAGGGCATAAACGCGCGGTTCGACATGGAAACCTCCCGGCCGGCTCAGCGTGGCCGGCACAACCAGTGCAGATAGCGCCCGAGGCCGGCGAAGGTGGGATGGCGGCGGTAGGCCAGTTCCATCTCGATGAGGTCGGCCGGCTCGGTGCGGGCCTGGAAATCGGCGGGCATGTAGTCATGGAAAACGCGCACGCCACTGCTGGATTCGACCTGCCAGTGCGGCGCGAGTTGCGCAGCCAGTTCGCGTGGGTCCAGCGGTTGCTGCGGGGTCAGGCTCTGCCGTTCGCCGGCATAGGTCTGGCTGCGCAGCTTCTTGAAGTGGCCCTTGAGCAGGTTGCGGTAGATCAGCGCATCGCGGTTGTAGAAGGCCAGTGACAGCCAGCCATCGGCCGCGGTCAGGCGGTGCAGCACCGGCAGGATCGCCTGGGGCTCGGCGAGCCACTCCAGCACGGCGTGGCAGATGACCAGATCGAAGCGGCCGTCGACATGCGCTTCCACCGCCTGCCAGGGCGCCTGGATGAAGGTCGCCTGCTGACCGGCATCGGCGAACTGCTGGCGGGCGCCTTGCAGCATCGGTTCGGCGGGCTCGGCGAGGGTGACCGCATGGCCCTGCTGCGCCAGCCAGAGGCTCATATGGCCGAGCCCGGCGCCGATGTCCAGCACCCGCAGCGGGCGCGGCGGCAGGATCTCGGCCAGGTCGGCCTGCAGCACGGCCAGGCGGATCGCGCCCTTGGCGCCGCCGTAGATCTTCTCGGCGAAACGCGTCGCCAGCTCGTCGAAATGGCGGTCGCTCATCGGACGAAGCGCCGCTCGTTGTCGGCCAGCTTGTCCAGCAACGCCTGTTCCATGTCGATCCCCAGCTCGCTGCACATCAGCAGCAGATACATGAGGATGTCGCCGACCTCCTGGCCCGCGTGCTCGAGCTTGTCGGCCGATAGCTGGCGCGACTCGTCCTCGGTCTGCCACTGGAAGATTTCCACCAGCTCGGCCATTTCGACACTGGCGGCCATGGCGAGGTTTTTCGGGCTGTGAAAGCGCTGCCAGTCGTTGCGATCGCGGATCGCGTGCAGGCGCTGGGTGATCTGTTCGATGTTCATCAGGGGAGGCGGGCTGTTCGAAAGACGACAAGCTTCCGCCAGTGCGCCGGCGCCCGCAAGAGGGCGTCAGCCGCGGCGGACCTTCAGCTCGCGCTCGATGGCGATCACGCCGGGGCGGTAGTCGCCCTGTTCGATGGCGCGAATGGCCTGCTCCAGCACCTGCTCGGCGATCTGCGCGTGCTGCTGGGAAATCGCGTTGACCCGGATCGGCAGGAAATCCAACAACTGCGCATCACCGAAGGTGCCCAGCCGCAGCTGTTCGGGCCAGAGCAGGTCGCGCTCGCGCAGCGCGTCGAACACGCCTTCGAGCAACACATAGGCGGTGGTGATCAGTGCATCGGGCAGCGCGCCGCGGTCGAGCAGGGCGAGCATCTGCGCGCGGCCGCAGGCGCGGCTGAACTGCTCGGCACGCAGGATGCTGACCGGCCCGCGGTGCTGCGCCAGTGCCTGCTGGAACCCTTCTTCGCGCTGCTGGCTGATGCGCAGCGCCGGGCGTGCGCTGATCAGGGCGACATGCGCCTCGGGCGGCACGTCCAGCGAGCGGGTCAGCTGCGCGCCGGCTTCGCGGTCGTCGCTGACCACCGAGCAGAAGTGTTCGGCATCCAGCGCACGGTCCAGCGCAATCACCGGCGTGCCGGCCGCCTGAACCTTGCGGTACCCGGCATCGTCCGCCGGCAGGCAGCTGGCGACGATCAGCGCATCGCAGCGTCGCGAGCGCAGCACCTGGATGACCTGGCGCTCGGTGTCCGGCTCGTCGTCCGTCCCGGCGATAAGCAGCTGGTAGCCGCGCTGTCGCGCACGCTGCTCGAGCAGCTTGGCCAGGCGTGCATAGCTGGGGTTTTCCAGGTCCGGCACGATGAAGCCGAGGGTCCGCGACTGGCCGCGGCGCAGCCCGGCGGCCTGCTGGTCGAGCTGAAAACCCTGCTGCTCGGCGACCGCCAGCACGCGCTCGACCGTGGCTGGACTGATCCGTCGCTGCGCGGCCTTGCCGTTGAGCACGTAGCTGGCGGTGGTTACCGAAACGTTGGCGAGGCGGGCGATGTCGGTCAGTTTCAACTGGGGGGCCTAAGACGGGTGGTATGAATTCGGGCTTCTAGAATTACCCAATATTGCGTAATGTGCCAGCCTTGGCTGAAACGTTTCAGCAGCTCTCAGGTCTGAAGCGCCAGCCCAGGATTCGGGCTATGCCGGCGCACCGTCGGCCACAACAATCGCGAGCCCCGCAGGAGTTCTCCATGCTTGAGTTGAATGCGCAGCACATCCACATGCATCAGGTTGCGGCGGACAAACCGGCCGCGCTGGCCCTGCTCGGCGAGGTGCTGGTCGCCGACGGGCTGGTGGCACCCGGCTACCTGGACGGCTTGCGCGCACGCGAAGCCCAGGGCTCGACCTTTCTCGGCCAGGGCATCGCGATCCCCCACGGCACGCCGGAAACCCGTGATCAGGTGTTCACCACGGGCGTGCGGCTGCTGCATTTTCCGGAGGGCGTCGACTGGGGCAACGGCCAGCAGGTCCACCTCGCCATCGGCATCGCCGCGCGTTCCGACGAGCATCTGCGTCTGCTGCAACTGCTGACCCGCGCGCTCGGCGAGGGCGACCTCAGTGAGGCGCTGCAGAAGGTCGACAGCCCCGAGGCGATCATCGCGCTGCTGCAGGGGGCACCGCAGGAGCTGGCGCTCGATGGCGAGCTGGTCGGGCTGGGCGTTGCCGCCGAGGACTTCGATGAGCTGGCCTGGCAGGGCGTCAAGCTGCTCAAGCGCGCCGAGTGCGTGGTCTCCGGCTTCAATGCCGGGCTCGCGCTCGACCAGGCCTTGCCGCTGGGCGAGGGTCTCTGGTGGCTGAGCAGCGAGCAGTCGGTGCAGCGACCGGGGCTGGCGTTCGTCACACCCGCCGCGTCGCTGGATCATCACGGCCAGCCGCTCAACGGCCTGTTCGTGCTGGCCAGTCTCGGCGAAGCGCACCGGGCGATGCTCGAGCGCCTGTGCAACCTGCTGATCGAGGGGCGCGGCGCGGAGCTGAGTCAGGCGACCTCCAGTCGCGTGGTGCTCGAAGCGCTGGGCGGCGAAGTGCCGGCGGACTGGCCGAGCGCCCGGGTGCCGCTGGCCAATGCCCACGGCCTGCACGCACGGCCCGCCAAGGTGCTGACCGAGGTCGCACAGGCTTTCGCCGGCGAGATCCGCGTGCGCCTGGCCGGCAGTCAGAGCGCGGGGGTGTCGGCCAAGAGCCTGAGCAAGCTGCTGGCGATGGGCTCGCATCGCGGGCAGGTGCTGGAGTTCATCGCCGAGCCCTCGATCGCCGACGATGCCTTGCCGGCGCTGGTGCGCGCGGTGGAAGAAGGGCTCGGCGAGGAAATCGAGCCGCTGCCAGCCGGCGGGGAACCGGCGGAGCAGCCAGCTGCCACCGTGCAACTGAATCAAGCCGCCCAGGACGTGCCCGCCTTGCGGGCCGGCGAGCAGCTCATCGGCATCGCCGCCTCGCCCGGCATCGCCATCGGCCCGGTGCTGGTGCGCAAGCCGCAGGCGATCGACTATCCGCGGCGCGGCGAATCGCCCGCTGTCGAGCTGCAGCGGCTCGACGCGGCGCTGGACAAGGTGTTCGCCGAAATCGGCACGCTGATCGCGCAGAGCCAAGTCGCCAGCATCCGCGACATCTTCACCACCCACCAGGCCATGCTCAGGGATCCCGCCCTGCGCGAAGAGGTGCAGGTGCGCCTGCACAAAGGCCTCAGCGCCGAAGCGGCGTGGATGGAGGAAATCGAAAGCGCGGCGCAGCAGCAGGAGGCGCTGCATGACCAGCTGCTCGCCGAGCGCGCGGCCGACCTGCGCGACGTGGGCCGCCGCGTGCTGGCCTGCCTGGCCGGTGTCGAAGCCGAGCAGGCCCCGGATGAGCCCTACATTCTGGTGATGGACGAGGTGGCGCCGTCGGACGTCGCCACCCTCAATGCCCAGCGCGTCGCCGGCATTCTCACCGCCGGCGGCGGCGCCACCTCGCACAGCGCCATCATTGCCCGGGCGCTGGGTATTCCGGCCATCGTCGGCGCCGGGCCCGGTGTGCTCGGCCTGGCGCCCAACACCCTGCTGCTGCTCGACGGCGAGCGCGGTGAGCTGCTGGTGGCGCCGAGCGATACGCAGCTCGAACAGGCCCGGGGCGAGCGCGCCGCGCGGGAGGAACGCAAGCGCCTGGCCCATGAGCGACGTCTGGAGCCGGCGATCACCCGTGACGGCCATCCGGTGGAGATCGCTGCCAACATCGGCGCCGCCGGCGAGACGCCCGAGGCGGTGGCGCTCGGTGCCGAGGGCATCGGCCTGCTGCGCACCGAGCTGGTGTTCATGAACCACGCTCAGGCGCCGGATCAGGCGACCCAGGAAGCCGAATACCGCCGTGTGCTGGAAGCCCTCGAAGGCCGACCATTGGTGGTGCGCACGCTCGATGTCGGCGGCGACAAGCCGCTGCCGTACTGGCCGATGCCGGCCGAGGAGAACCCCTTCCTCGGTGTGCGCGGCATTCGCCTGAGCCTGCAGCGCCCGGACATCCTCGAAACCCAGCTGCGTGCCTTGCTCGCGTCCGCCGACGGCCGGCCGCTGCGGATCATGTTTCCCATGGTCGGCAATATCGACGAATGGCGCACCGCCAAGGCGCTGGTCGACCGCCTGCGCGTCGAGCTGCCGGTGGCCGACCTGCAGGTGGGCATCATGATCGAGATCCCGTCCGCCGCGCTGATCGCGCCGGTGCTGGCGCAGGAGGTCGATTTCTTCAGCATCGGCACCAACGATCTGACCCAGTACACGCTGGCCATCGACCGCGGCCACCCGACGCTGTCCGGCCAGGCCGATGGGTTGCACCCGGCCGTGTTGCGCCTGATCGGTATGACGGTGGAAGCCGCCCATGCGCAGGGCAAATGGGTGGGCGTCTGCGGCGAGCTGGCCGCCGATGCGCTGGCGATACCCATGCTGGTGGGGCTGGGCGTTGATGAGTTGAGCGTCTCGGCGCGCAGCATCGCGCTGGTCAAGGCGCGGGTGCGCGAGCTGGACTTCGCCGCCTGCCAGAGGCTGGCTCAGCAGGCCCTGATGTTGCCCGGCGCCCATGAAGTGCGCGCCTTCGTCGGAGAGCACTGCTGATGGCGCGCGTACTGACCGTCACCCTCAACCCGGCACTGGACCTGACCGTCCAACTGCCATTCCTGCGCCTCGGCGAGGTCAATCGCAGCGAAAGTCTGCAGGTTCATGCCGCAGGCAAGGGCCTCAACGTCGCCCAGGTCCTGGCCGATCTCGGCCATCAGCTGACCGTCACCGGTTTTCTTGGGGAAACGAATCCGCAAGCCTTCGAACAGCTGTTCGCCGCGCGGGGTTTCACTGACGAGTTCGTCCGTGTCGCCGGTGAGACCCGCAGCAACCTCAAGCTGGCCGAGACGGACGGGCGGGTCACCGATATCAATGGCCCGGGGCTCGCTGTGAGCGAGGCGCAGTGCGATGAGCTGCTGGCTCGGCTCCAGCGGCTGGCGCCTGCTCATGACCTGGTGGTCGTAGCCGGCAGTTTGCCGCGTGGCATCGACAGTCAGTGGTTCGTCCAGCTGCTGAACTCGCTCAAAGCGCTGGGCGTGCGGGTGGCGCTGGATACCAGCGGCGCCGCGTTGCGTGACGGGCTGGCGACCCGGCCGTGGCTGATTAAGCCCAATGAGGAGGAGCTGGCCGAGGCCCGTGGCGTTGATCTCACCGGATCTTCGGCGCTGCTGGCCGAAGCGCGGCGACTGCAAGGCGAAGGCATCGAGCACGTGGTGGTTTCGCAAGGTGCTGACGGCGTCAGCTGGTTCTCGCCAGGGGCGGCACTGCATGCCAATCCGCCCAGGGTTCGGGTGGTCAGCACCGTGGGTGCAGGCGACTCGCTGCTCGCCGGGATGCTGCATGGCCTGCTCGTAGGCTGGCCGGCAGAACGCACCCTCGCGCATGCCACTGCCATCGCCGCGCAGGCGGTTGGGCAGGTCGGCTTTGGCATCACCGACACGGCTGAACTTGCGGAGCTTGAAGCTGCGGTGCGCCTGCAGTCGCTCAGCCAATAATTCGAACAAGAGGTGAAGGAATGAATCTGCTCATCATCACGGCCTGCCCCAACGGAATGGTCACCAGCGTGCTGACCTCGCGCCTGCTCGAAGCGGCTGCCCATCGCCTGGGCTGGTCGACCGCCGTGGAAGTCCACGACCCCAAGGCCATCGGTTCGCCGCTTACCGCCGAACAGATCGCCGCGGCCGACCTGGTCGTGGTGGTCAAGACCGGGCCGCTGTCGCTTGCGCGCTTCGTCGGCAAGCGTGTCGTGCAGTCGACCCCGTCCGAGGCCCTGCTCGACCCGGAAGGCTTCCTGCGCAGCGCCGCCGATACCGCGACCGAACTGCAGCCGGTCGACGAAGCCGACGTCGCGCCTTCCGCCGGCAAACCCAAGCTGGTGGCCATTACCGCCTGCCCGACCGGCGTGGCGCACACCTTCATGGCCGCCGAGGCGCTGCAGCAGGCGGCCGCGCGCAAGGGCTACGACCTGCAGGTGGAGACGCGCGGCTCGGTGGGCGCGCGCAACGTGCTCGACCCCCAGGCCATCGAGGCGGCCGACGCAGTGCTGCTGGCGACCGATATCGAGGTGGACGTCGCCCGTTTCGCCGGCAAGCGCGTGTTCCGCTGCGGCACCGGTGTCGCGCTGAAGCAACCGGAGGCGACGCTGGATCGCGCGCTGGAAGAAGGCGCGGTGCTCGCTGGAGGCGCCGCTGCCAGCGCAAGTGGCGAACAGAAGGGCGAAAAGGCTGGTGTCTACAAGCACCTGCTCACCGGGGTGTCCTACATGCTGCCGATGGTGGTGGCGGGCGGTCTGTTGATCGCCCTGTCGTTCGTCTTCGGCATCGAGGCGTTCAAGGAGGAGGGCACCCTGGCCGCCGCGCTGATGAAGATCGGTGGCGAAACGGCCTTCCAGCTGATGGTGCCGCTGCTGGCGGGATACATCGCCTATTCCATCGCCGACCGCCCGGGCCTGGCGCCCGGCATGATCGGCGGCTTGCTGGCCGGCACGCTCGGCGCGGGCTTCATCGGCGGCATCATCGCCGGTTTCGTCGCCGGCTACGCGGCCAAGGCGGTGAGCCGCTGGATTCCGCTGCCGGCCAGCATCGAGTCGCTCAAGCCGATTCTGATTATTCCGCTGCTGGCCAGCCTGGTGACGGGCCTGGTGATGATCTACATCGTCGGCACGCCGGTGGCGAAGCTGCTCGCCGGGCTCACCGAATTCCTCGACACCATGGGCACCTCCAACGCGATCCTGCTCGGGCTGCTGCTGGGCACCATGATGTGCGTCGACCTTGGCGGGCCGGTGAACAAGGCCGCTTATGCCTTCTCCGTCGGGCTGCTCGCCTCCCAGAGTTACGCGCCGATGGCCGCGACCATGGCCGCCGGGATGGTGCCGCCGATCGGCATGGGCATCGCCACGCTGATCGCCCGGCGCAAGTTCGCCCAGACCGAGCGCGAAGCCGGCAAGGCCGCGCTGGTGCTGGGCTGCTGCTTCATTTCAGAAGGCGCGATTCCCTTCGCTGCCAAGGACCCGCTGCGTGTAATCCCGGCCAGCATCGCCGGCGGTGCGCTGACCGGCGCGCTGTCCATGGCGTTCGGTGCCAAGCTGCTGGCGCCCCATGGCGGGCTGTTCGTGCTGCTGATCCCCAACGCGATCAACCACGCACTGCTGTATCTCGTCGCGATCCTGGCCGGGAGCCTGGTGACCGGGGTGGTCTACGCGGTGATCAAACGGCCGGAGGCGCAGGGGCTAATGGTGCAAGCGCAGACCTGAATAGCCGAAGCTTGACCATCATCAGTACAGCGGTTGCGCGCCGGTCCACACTGAGTGCATCACCCATGGAGAATTCGTGATGAGCCAGTTCGACCCTAGCGAGGCGCTCGAGCGCCTGTCCAGTGAGTACCTGCAGCGAGCCGCTGCGCTGCGCCGTGATCTGGCGCGCGAGCACGATCACGATTCGGCGGAGCAGGCGCAGGAGCGGCAGAACGACGACGTGCTGCGCGGCCTGTTGATCGAGGCGGAAGATGAGTTGCGCCTGGTCGGGCTGGCGCGCCAGCGTCTGGCCGAGGGGACCTATGGTGAGTGTCAGCGCTGTGGTCAGATGATTGCAGAGTCACGCCTGCGCGCGATGCCAGCTGCGGCGTTCTGCCTGAGTTGCGCGGCCGAGCAGGAAGCCTGAGCCGAAAACCCTTGATCCGCTGAGCCGGCAAACCGGCTCAGCTTCACCAGGTTGCCTCAGTGGTGCTCGCGGGTGGCGCGGAATTTCACCTCCGGCCAGCGCTCTTCCATCAGGCTCAGGTTCACCCGTGTCGGTGCCAGGTAGGTGAGGTGACCGCCGCCGTCGATGGCGAGGTTCTCGTAGGCCTTGTTCTTGAAGTCTTCGAGCTTCTTCTTGTCATCGCACTCGATCCAGCGCGCCGACCAGACGTTGATCGCCTCGTAGGCGCACTCGACCTTGTATTCCTCTTTCAGGCGGCTGGCGACGACGTCGAACTGCAGCACACCCACCGCGCCGAGGATGATGTCGTTGTTGCGCTCGGGGAAGAACACCTGGGTGGCGCCTTCCTCGGCGAGTTCCTGCAGGCCCTGACGCAGCTGCTTGGATTTGAGCGGGTCCTTCAGGCGCACGCGGCGGAACAGTTCCGGGGCGAAGTGCGGGATGCCGGTGAAGCCGAGGTTTTCACCCTCGGTGAAGGTGTCGCCGATCTGGATGGTGCCGTGGTTGTGCAGGCCGATGATGTCGCCTGCGTAGGCTTCTTCCAGCATCTCGCGCTCGCTGGAGAAGAAGGTCAGGGCATCGGCAATGCGGACATCCTTGCCGATGCGCGCGTGACGCAGCTTCATGCCCTTCTCGTACTTGCCCGAGCAGATGCGCATGAAGGCGATGCGGTCGCGGTGCTTGGGATCCATGTTCGCCTGGATCTTGAACACGAAGCCGGTGAACTTCTCCTCGATCGGCTCGACAACACGCTCGTTCGCTGCACGGGCGAGCGGCATGGGCGCCCAGTCGACGACGGCGTCGAGCACGTGGTCGACGCCGAAGTTACCCAGCGCGGTACCGAAGAACACCGGGGTCAGCTGACCGCTGAGAAACTCGGCCTGGTCGAACTCGTGGCAGGCGCCCTGGACCAGTTCCAGCTGTTCGAGGAAGCGCTCGTACTCGTCGCCGATGTGCTTGCGCGCCTCGTCGGAATCGAGCTTCTCGATGATCTTGACCTCGGTGCGCTCGTGGCCGTGGCCCGGCGTGTAGACGATGATGTAGTCGTCCTTGAGGTGGTAGACGCCCTTGAAGTCGCGGTAGCAACCGATCGGCCAGGTGATCGGCGCGGCCTTGATCTTCAGCACCGCCTCGATCTCGTCGAGCAGTTCGATGGGGTCGCGGATGTCGCGGTCGAGCTTGTTGATAAAGCTCACGATGGGCGTGTCGCGCAGGCGGCAGACGTCCATCAGGGCGATGGTGCGCGGCTCGACGCCCTTACCGCCGTCGAGCACCATCAAAGCCGAGTCCACCGCGGTCAGGGTGCGGTAGGTGTCTTCGGAGAAGTCTTCGTGACCGGGGGTGTCGAGCAGGTTGATCATGTGCTCGCGATAGGGGAACTGCATCACCGAGGTGGTGATGGAGATGCCGCGTTGCTTCTCCATCTCCATCCAGTCGGAGGTGGCATGGCGGTCGGATTTGCGCGACTTCACCGTACCGGCAACGGCAATCGCCTTGCCCATCAGCAGCAGCTTTTCGGTGATGGTGGTCTTGCCCGCATCGGGGTGCGAGATGATGGCGAAGGTACGGCGCTTCGCGACTTCGGCGGCCTGAGTGGTCATCGGAATTAAGGAACCCGTCGACGAGTAGTCGGTCTGTCAAAAAAGGCGGCGATTATAGCGGCAAATGGATTTCGCTGCGGCCCGCACGGCAGCGGAAATCGCCGATTTGTGCAGTTTCCATGACGCTTTGTTTTGAATCGACAACAACTCGAAACGGATGCGCAATCGGGACGTTTTTTTGATTGATCTATGCCCCCCTTGGTCCTAAAGTTCGCGCCCGAACGTCCATGCTGGCAACGATCCATCCGGCTCAAGTACTGACGACGAGAGATCCACCGTGATACTCGGCGACATGCCTTGGGAAGTAGGCGAACCAAAGTGGGGAAACTGATCAGGCGTTCTTGTCAGGGCTGATGCCCTCCATCCCTCATCCGACTTTTGTTTCCCGTTTTTTGGAGTCCCACGCATGACGGTCAAGATCGAAGACTATTACCCCCGCGCCACCTTCCAGAAGATGAAGGCCTTCGCCGACCAGCACGAAACCCCCTTCGTGGTGATCGACACCGAAACCATCAGCAAGGCCTACGACGACCTGCGTGCCGGTTTCGAATTCGCCAAGGTGTACTACGCCGTCAAGGCCAACCCGGCGGTGGAAATCATCGACCTGCTGCGTGACAAGGGTTCGAGCTTCGACATCGCCTCGATCTACGAGCTGGACAAGGTCATGTCCCGCGGCGTCGGTCCTGAGCGCATCAGCTACGGCAACACCATCAAGAAGTCCCGGGATATCCGCTACTTCTTCGAGAAGGGCGTGCGCATGTTCGCCACCGACTCCGAAGCCGACCTGCGCAATATCGCCAAGGCCGCGCCGGGCTCGAAGGTGTATGTACGCATCCTTACCGAAGGCTCGACCACGGCCGACTGGCCGCTGTCGCGCAAGTTCGGCTGCCAGACCGACATGGCCATGGACCTGCTGATCCTGGCCCGCCAGCTGGGCCTGGAACCGTACGGCATTTCCTTCCACGTCGGCTCGCAGCAGCGCGACATTTCCGTCTGGGACGCCGCCATCGCCAAGGTCAAGGTGATCTTCGAGCGCCTGAAGGAAGAAGACGGCATCGAGCTGAAGATGATCAACATGGGTGGCGGCTTCCCGGCCAACTACATCACCCGCACCAACAGCCTGGAAACCTACGCCGAGGAGATCATCCGCTTCCTCAAGGAAGACTTCGGCGACGACCTGCCGGAAATCATCCTGGAGCCGGGCCGCTCGCTGATCGCCAACGCCGGCATCCTGGTCAGCGAAGTGGTGCTGGTGGCACGCAAGTCGCGTACCGCCGTCGAGCGCTGGGTGTACGTCGATGTGGGCAAGTTCAGCGGTCTGATCGAAACCATGGACGAGTCCATCAAGTTCCCGATCTACACCGAGAAGAAGGGTGAGGTGGAGGAAGTGGTGATCGCCGGTCCGACCTGCGACAGCGCGGACATCATGTACGAGAACTACAAGTACGGCCTGCCGCTGAACCTGGCCATCGGTGATCGCCTGTACTGGCTGTCCACCGGTGCCTACACCACCAGCTACAGCGCGGTGGAATTCAACGGCTTCCCGCCGCTGAAGGCTTACTACATCTAAGCCATAATCGCTGCACGAGCGCCCCGCATTGCGGGGCGTTTTCGTTTCTGCGCTTCGCTCACCGCAATCGAGCGCGTAGCTCGTCGCGTCGCCGCGCGTAGGCCACGACGATATCGGCGATCGGTGGCAGCTCGGCGGCCTGCAGGCTGGCCAGCGCGGTCTCGACGAACTTCAGGTGGCCAACCTCCAGCGCGCGCTCCAGCCAATGCCGGGCGGCGTCCCATTGCTGCTCGGCGAGCAGCACGGCGGCATGGCTGAACTGGCCGCGAAAGTCGCCGGCCTCGGCGGAACGTCGATACCAGGCGTGCGCTGCCGATACATCCCGAGCCACGCCGCAGCCGTCTTCGAGGCAGCGGCCGGTGAGGTTCATCGACTTGGCGTGACCCAGCTCGGCGGCCTGGCGGTAAAGGCGATAGGCCGCGGCTTCATCCTGTGGAAGGCCGCGACCGGTGGCGAGCAGATTGGCCAGGTTGTAAATGCCCCAGTCCAGCCCCTTTTCTGCCGCACGGTGGTAAAACTCGGCGGCGCGTGCGGGATTGGCCGCGCAGCCCCAGCCAAGCTCGTGGCAACGCCCGGCCATGTTGCAGGCCATGGCATGTCCGCGGCCGGCGGCGATGTCGAACCAGATCAGGGCCAGCCCCGGATCGGACTGGATGCCGCGGCCCTCCAGGAGGATCTGCCCGAGCAGCGCCTGGGCTTCGATTTCACCGGTCGCGGCAGCTGCCAGCACCAGTCGCGCGGCGCGCTGCGGCTGTTCGGCGAGATCGTTCAGCTGGGTCGTGTCGAGCGTTTCCTCGCGGCGCAGAAAGTGCTGCATCAGACCTCGACCCAGCGGCGCAGCAGGTTGTGATAGGTGCCCGTCAGTTGCACCAGGGATGGGTGGTCCGGCACATCGGCGGTCAGCTGCTGAATGGCCTGATCCATCTCGTAAAGCAGCGTGCGCTGAGCGTCCTCGCGCACCAGGCTCTGAATCCAGAAGAACGAGGCCAGCCGTGCGCCGCGGGTCACCGGCTCGACCTTGTGCAGGCTGGTGCTGGGATAAAGCACCATGTCGCCGGCGGCGAATTTCACCCGCTGGGTGCCGTAGGTGTCCTGGATGACCAGCTCGCCGCCGTCGTACTCGTCGGGGTCGCTGAAGAACAGCGTGGCGGACAGGTCGGTACGGACGCGTTCGGCGCTGTTGCGCACTTGCCGCACCGCGTTGTCGATGTGATAGCCGAACTCACCGCCGCCGGTGTAGCAGTTGAACAGCGGCGGAAAGACCTTGCTCGGCAGTGCGGCGGACATGAACTGCGGATGTTGCCAGAGACGCTGCAGCATGGCTTCGGCGATCTCGCGAGCGAGCGGATCGTCTTCGGCCAGCTGCAGGTTGTGTTTCGCCTTGGCCGACTGGTAGCCAGCCGTTACCCGGCCGTCCTGCCAGGCAGCCTGTTCCAGCGCGGTGCGGACACGGGCGGATTCTTCGCGGGAAAACACGTTGGCAATGCGTAGCAGCATGAGGCACCGGCAGTAGGAAATGACGAATGATATTAGTTTGCATTTAGATGTTTCAGAATGCGACAGAATGTATCAGAATGCTATCCGCTAATAATAGCAATTCGCAGTTGCATTAACTTCCAAGGATTCGCATTCCATGTCGCGTCAGTCTCTAGAACTGGCCCAGCCACCTCGCGTGTTGGCTTCGGCTATCGGTGTTGCCCTTACCGCTTTCTCCATCCCGTCCATCGCTCAGGCCGCCCCCGATGCTGCATCGCCCCGTCGCGAAGCCCCGGTTGCGCTGGATGAAGTGACCGTGATCGGCGAGCAGGAGCAGAGTTACAAAGCCGACACCTCCGCTTCGAAGAAGTACACCGCGCCGCTGCGCGAGACGCCCAAGTCGGTCACCGTGATCACCGATCAGGTGATCCGCGATACCGGCTCGCTCACGCTGGTCGACGCGTTGCGTACCACCTCCGGCATCACCTTCGGTGCGGGCGAAGGCGGCAACCCGGCGGGTGACCGGCCGATCATTCGCGGCTTCAACGCCGAGAGCGATACCTTCATCGACGGCCTGCGTGACGTGGGCTCGCAGACCCGCGAGATCTTCAACGTCGAAAGCATCGAAGTGAGCAAAGGGCCGGGCTCGGCCTACACCGGCGCGGGCTCTACCGGCGGCAGCCTCAATCTGATCAGCAAGACCGCCAAGCAGCGCGACTTCGGCGACGCCAGCGTTACCCTCGGCTCGGACCAGACGCGCCGCTACACGCTGGACGTCAACCGCGTGCTCGGCGACAACGTCGCCGGTCGCCTGAACCTGATGAAGCACGAGGCCAACGTCGCCGGCCGCGATGGCGTTGACGTCAGTCGCTGGGGCGTGGCGCCGATCATCACCTTCGGCTTCGATACGCCGACCCGGGCGACGCTGTCGTACTACCACCTGGAAACCGACGACATGCCGGATTACGGCATTCCGCTTACAGTGGCCACGCCGAGCAATCCGCGCCGCGAGCCCGTCAAGGTCGATCGGGACAACTTCTACGGCCTGGACAACCGCGACTTCCGCGAGAGCACGACGGATGCCGGCACGCTCCGTTTGGAGCACGACCTGAACGAGAGTCTGACCGTTTCCAACACCACACGTATCGCCCGCACCACCCTGGACTACATCGTCACCAACCCGGACGACTCGCGCGGCAACGTGGCCAACGGCCTGGTTTCGCGCTCTGCCAAGAGCCGCAACTCCAACACCCAGAGCTGGGTCAACCAGACCGACCTGACCGCACGGTTCGATACCGGCAGCATCGAGCACACCCTGGTAACGGGCGTCGAGATCAGCGATGTGGGGGTGCACAACCGACCCTACATAGTGACTCCGGGTACCAGCGGCAACACCTGTACGCCGGCGCACCTGGCATCCGGTGACTGCACCAGCCTGTACAACCCGAGCCCCAAGGATGCCTGGAGCGGCAGCATTGCGCGCAGCACGGCGACGACCGATACCGACACCGAAACGCTGGCGGCCTATATTTTCGATACGCTGAAATTCAATGATCAGTGGTCGTTGAACATGGGCCTGCGTTACGACGACTATGAAACTGCGCAGAAAGCCGTCGCCACCGATGGTGTGATCACCCGTCCTGAAAACAAGAGCCACTTCTGGAACTACCAGTTGGGCCTGGTCTTCAATCCGCTACCCAATGGCAGCCTCTACGCGGCCTGGTCGACCTCCAGCAACCCGTCCGGCGAGACCGGTGGCGAAGGTTCCGATGCGCTCAGCGCGGCCAACCAGGTCCTCGATCCGGAGCGCAACCGTAACTACGAGATCGGCACCAAGTGGGACTTTCTTGACGCGCGCCTGGGTCTGACCGCCGCGCTGTTCCGCACCGAGAAGACCAACGCGCGGGTGACCAACGCCAGCGGTTTCCAGGAAAGCATCGGTGAAACCCGGGTCGATGGCCTGGAACTGGGCGCCACCGGTCAACTCACCCGCAACTGGCAGGTGTTCGCCAGCTACACCTACCTGGACGCCGAACTGGTCAAGTCCGGTGCCGCCAATATCGGCACGCGGACCAGCCCGATCTACGTCGAGGGCCTGTATGACGGCAACGAGGTGCCCAGCACGCCGAAGCACAGCTTCAGCTTCTGGAACACCTACAACCTCACCCAGGACCTGACCATCGGTGGCGGCGCCACCTATGTCGACTCCCGCTTCGGCGATGCGGCCAATAACATCGAGGTGCCTGAGTACTGGCGCTACGACGCCATGGCGGCCTACCGCGTGAACAAGAACCTGGACTTGCAGCTGAACGTGCAGAACCTGACCGACAAGCGCTATTTCGATCAGGTCTACGGCAGCCACTATGCTCATGTCGCAGCCGGTCGGACCGCGTTGCTGAGCACCAATTTCCACTTCTGATCCGCAGGCGTGAAAGAACAAAGGCCGCTCTTCGAAGCGGCCTTTGTCGTAACCAGGCGTCAGTACAGGTCGCGGCGATAGCGTCCCTGTTCGCTCAACTGCTCCAGCCGCGCCTGGCCGAGCAGCCCCAGCAGGATCTGCTGCACCTCCTGGCCCATGCCCTCGAGGCTGCCGCAGACATAGATCGCCGCGCCCTGGCCCACCCAGCAGCGTAGTTCGTCGGCCGCATCCCGCAGGACGTGCTGCACGTAGCGCTTCTCCGGCTGGTCGCGAGAGAACGCCAGGTCCAGCCGCTGCAGATGGCCGCTTTCACGCCACAGTGCCAGTTCTTCATGGAAGAGAAAGTCGTGGGTCGCGTTGCGCTCGCCGAACAGCAGCCAGTTGCGCGAGCCTGGATGTGCGGCACGTTCGCGCAGGTGCGCACGCAGTCCGGCAATGCCCGTGCCGTTGCCGATCAGGATGAGTGGTGTGGCGGCGTCCGGGCCGTGGAATGCGGGATTGCTGCGGATGCGCAGATCGATCTCTTCGCCAATGGCCGCGTAGCGGCATAACCAGCCGGAACCGAGTCCGGGAGTGCCATCGGCCTGGAAGGCTTCGCGTACCACCAGCTGCACGGCGCCGTCCGCCGGTATCGAGGCGATGGAATATTCGCGGTGTGGCAACGGCGGCAAGCCCAGCAGCGCCTCGGCGTCGAGGCCGTGCAGGTCGCCCGTGGTGGGCAGATGCCTTCTGGACAGCTGTGCGGCCAGACTTTGGCCGTCGAACAATTCATGAGGATCGAGGCCCACATCGTGCAACAAGGCTTCGATGCGCGCGAGCGCGTGGCGCGGGCCGACCTCGACGATATCGCCTGCACGCCAGAATGCCTGCTCGCTCGGCGGTGCAAGGGTCAGCAGCTGTACCGGCGCCCCTGAACTGCCAGGGTTGAGGCAGTGCCGGCCGGTCAGGCGCCAGGGTTGATAGGGTGCCGGCAGCCAGTCGCTGAAATTGCTGTCGCCGCTCAGGTGGGCCAGTTGATGTTGCCAGTGACGCAGCACGCCAGGATCGCCGCGATCGGCTTCCAGCCGGTCGAACAGCGGCAAGCCCCCGAGCTGGCGCAGACGCTCATCGAGGCGGCGGCCGAAGGCGCAGAAGTCCCGGTACTGGCGATCACCGAAGGCCAGTACGGCATATTCCAGCGATCGCGCATGAACGCCATCGGCGGCGAGCCGCTGCTCGAAGCGGGCCGCATTGTCCGGCGCCTCGCCTTCGCCGTAGGTGCTGACGACGAACAGGGCGCGCGGGGCCGGCCAGTGGTTCGGGTCCAGCGCATTGAGCGGCAGCAGCAACGTCTGCTGGCCCGCGTCGCGCAGCTGCGCTGCGCTGCGTTCGGCGAAGCCCTGTGCCTGGCCGCCCTGGCTGGCGTAGGCGATCACCAGCTGTGCCGGGCCATCGACGGCCGCGCGCGGGCGCAACCGTCCACGCCAGCAGCGTAGCGAAAGCGCGAGATAGAGCGTGATCACCACTGCCGCGCTGAGCTCCCGCGCCGGTTGCCACCAGAGCAGGCAGGACGAGACGGCGATACAGCTGTACAGCGGCCAGGCGCGCAGAAGCGCTAAGAGGGATGAGTGCAACGGAAGGCTCATCGATGAGGGGGAAAAGGCTGGCCCGAGCCGTTACGACGGCTCGGACCTGGTCGGCGCGTCAGGGCGCCAGCACTTCCAGGGTTGCGCTGTAGCTGGCGCGGCGCTCGGTGGCCGGCTTGCTGACGCCCTTGTCGGTGGTCAGCTCGGCTTCCATCCAGTACATGCCCGCTTCTGGCCAGGTAATGCTCACCTTGCCGTCCTTGTCGGTTTTCGCCTTTATCTCACCGAGCTCGTCGCGGTAGCGGTTGCCACCGGGAATCACGCTGATCTCGACATCGGCGGCCGGCTTGCCGTCGAGCAGGAAGACGAAGTCTGCCGCTTCGCCGGCGAACAGGTCGTTGGGGTGGGTGACGGGCTTGAGCTCCAGGCCCTGGCCGGTCGGTGCGAGCACTTCGGTGGATGGCGCGCCGGAGGTGACGAACACTTCCATGCGGTTGCTGGTCTGGCTGACCTTGAGCCCTTCGGCCTTCGCCGGGACGTCCTTGGCGAAGCTTTCCGCGGTGCCCATCCAGCGGCGCGGCTGACCGTTTTCCTTCCAGCTGGCGAACAGGCCATTGTTGGCCACGCCCAGCTTGTAGGTACCTTTCTGGCTCAGCTGTACATCGAAGGTGCTGCGGTAGCGGCCGATGCTGCCGTTCTGCGCGGAGACGTTCGAGCCATCCGGCGCAATGATCTGCAGTTCGGGAACCGGCCGGCGCATGCCCGGCGGGCCGCCTGCCGGCGCCTGGGCTGCCTCGCCGATGCCCTTGAGGCGCATCGGTACGTGTTCGAAGTAGAACAGATCGTTGGAAACGGCAGCGTCGACGGTGATCCACGGCTCTTCGCCGGAGAGTACGGTGGCCGAGGGCAGCATCCAGGCGCGGTGGGCCTGGGCCGACAACGGCAGGCAGACGGCGAGCGCCAGGGTGGTCCATTTGATGACGGGTTTCATGGCGTGGGTCCTGTTCATGGGGTCAGCTTGAGGGTGATTGCGCCCAGTTCGCTCTGACCCTGGGCTTGGTGCTCGGCGCTCTGCTTGGGTGGCCAGCTGAACGGAACGCGCAGCAGTTCGCGACCGCCGACTTCACGGGCGGCTTCGACCACGACGCGGTACTCGCCCGCTTCCAGCGTCTTGAGTGGCGCCTGCCGGTCGGAGAACTGCAACCTGTGACTGCCCACGGCACGGGTGGCACCGCTGACACCGTCGACCGGCATTTCCAGGCTGCGGCCACTGCGTCTCCACCACTGGCGCAGGTCCTTGAGCCACTTCTCGCCCTCCTTGTCCTTGAGCTTGGTGTCGTACCACACCGCCAGATTGGCGACATGGCTCTGGTCCGGCCGCTCGAGCCAGATGGCGACATAGGGGCGGTGGTACTCGGCGACATCCAGACGCGGGATTTCCACGTCCAGCTGCAGGTCCGCCGCGTGCAGCGGGGCGCTGAGCAGGGCGAGGGGCAACAACAGGCGTTTACGCATGGGCAGTCCTTAATGAATGAAGAGCAGCGCCAGCAGCAGCGGTATCACCAGCCCCAGGCCTACCAGGGGCCAGGTGCTGGGCCGGTTGCCGGCGTGACGTTGCAGGAGCAGCAGGCCGGTGAGGCTGAACACCACACAGGCAACGGCGAAGAAGTCGATGAACCAGCTCCAGGTCTCACCGGTGTGGCGGCCCTTGTGCAGGTCGTTGAAGTAGGCGATCCAGCCGCGGTCGGTCGACTCGTATTCCAGTTCGCCGGTTTCGCTACTCAGGCTCAGCCAGGCATCGCCGCCGGGGCGCGGCAGGGCGACATAGAGTTCGCCATCGCTCCATTCGGCCTCACGCCCGGCCAGGCGAATGTCCAGTGTCTGCTCCAGCCAAGCGCGCAGTTCGACGGGCAGACCCGACTCGGGCGTTTCGGTTTGCAGTTTGGCGAGCAGCGAGTCGGGAAGCTGTGCAGCGCGGCTTTGCACCTGCGGTTTGCTTTCGATCTGGCCGGCGTGGTTGAGGGTGATGCCCGTGACTGAGAAGAGCAGCATGCCAACCAGGCACAGCGCGGAGCTGATCCAGTGCCATTGGCGCAACGTGCCGAGCCAGAAGTGCATGGTGAACCTTCGTATGCGGGAGAGGTGGATTCTAAAAGTCTTTCGACTTGAATGCTAATGATTAACAAACAGCATGCATTCGCGTCTTTCTGGGTGTGCTGCAGATGCGGCAAGGCCGGAGCAGGACTCCGGCCTTGTCATCGTGCATCGCTGGATCAGAAGGTGAGATTAGCGGAGAGCCAGAGGCGACGGCCTTCATCCATCACGCCGGTAGTGCCTGCTGTCGAGTGGGAGAAGTCGGTGCCGTAGGCGGTACCGGTTGGGGCGCCGCCGGGAGTGCGGAGCGTGCCATCATCGTTGTAGCGCGGGGATGAATACAAGGTATATGCCTTACCATCAACAAAGTCCTTGTCTAGGAGATTGTAGATAGCGGCGTTGAAGGTCACGTTCTCAGAAGCCCGGAATGAGCCGCCCAAGTGGAAGAGAGTGTAGGCCTTGGTGTTCTTGCCCAGCGTGTCGTATATCGACTGGTTGGTGGACGGGCTTCCGTCGCTATTAGCAAGGTTGGCGTAGCTGGACGTAAAGCGAGTTCGTTCTCCACGGTACTCACTCTTTACCCAGAGGTTAAACCGATCAGTGGTCTGCCAGTTCAGTTTAACGTTGGCTAGATGCTCGGGTGTATTGGTCAGAGGCTCGCCTTTATCCTTACCGCTCTTCTGCTCGCTGTCGGTGAAGGTATAGTTCGCGCTCAAGGTCCAGGCTGGAGCGAACTGCCAGCTGCCCGCCAGTTCGAGACCCTGAGTTACGGCTTCATCGACATTGACCTGCTGGGAATAGGTACCGTCAGGGACGCCAGGACGACCGGTAACCTGAACGCCGTCAGTGCTGGCGATCTTGTCTTTGAACTTGTTGTGGAACAGCGTTGCGTTGGCGTTGAAACCGGAAAGATTGTCGAAATAGATACCAAACTCGGTGCTGGTGGTGGTTTCTGGTTCCAGGTCCGGGTTGCCGACCGTAATGATCGTGCCCTGCCCAGTTACACCATTGATGCCGACGTGAAGGTCGTTCAAGTCTGGCGTGCGGTATCCACGGCTGATGCCGCCTTTCATGGTCCAGTTCTCGGTCGTGCTCCAGACCAGGTAGGCACGTGGACTAACGTGGCCGCCAAACGCTTCATGATCGTCGTAGCGTGCGCCCAGCGTGAGTGCCAGGTCGTCACGCAGGCGCCACTCGTCTTCTGCAAACAGTGCCCAGGTTTTCTGTTCAAAATCGTCCAGAGCGATGCCGTCGCTCATCTCGGCTTTCCACCATTGACCGCCAATCGTGGCGATATGGGATTCACCAATGGGAGCGACTAGCTTGGTGTCGAGTACTAGGTTGGTAGTTTCCAAGTCTCGATCGTCGCCGATCAGGGAGCCGGGAATGCCGGAATCATTGCCGATCACGTCACCGGGAATCGTGCGGCCTATGGTCTCGGTGGTGTTGTGCATCAGGCTGGAGTCGAGTGTGCCGAAGCCCAGGCGCGCAGTATGGGTCAGAGCGATTTGCTCGCGCTCGAAGCGCAGCTCGTCGGCATATCCGTGAGCATTGTTAGCCACTACATCGCAGTTGCGGTCTAGCCCGTCGAGGCTGCCAAGCTGGCACTCATCGTTGTTGTACTTTTGACGGCCACGCTCCACATCCAGTCCAAAATCATGGTTTTCATGTGGAGTGAGCGAGAGGCGTGCACCGACATTGCTGTTGCGCCCATCAACCGGCGATGGGCCGCGCTTGCTTACGTCAATGCCGTTGCCATAGCTCAGTTCGGATTCTTCACGATTAAACAGACTGCCGCGCACTTGCAGGCCGAGTAGGCCGTCAATCAGTGGGCCGCTGGCGTAGATGCTGGTGTTGCGGGTATCACCGAAGTCGCGGTCTTCCTGGTAGGTGTAATCCTGCGTCAGCGATCCTGTCCACTCCTTGGCCACCTTGCGGGTAATGATGTTGATCACGCCGCCCATGGCGTCAGAACCATAAAGCGTCGACATCGGGCCGCGGATGACTTCGATGCGTTCGATGGCAGACAGTGGCGGCATGAAGCTGGTGGACGTTTCGTTGAAGCCGTTGGGCGTGACGTTACCTGCCGCGTTCTGGCGGCGCCCGTCGATCAGGATCAGGGTGTACTGGCTTGGCATGCCGCGGATGCTGATATTCAATCCACCGGTCTTGCCCGTGCCCTGGCCGATGTCGATACCTTCCACGTCACCCAGAGCCTGCGCCAGGTTGTTGTAGCGCTTCTGCTGCAGTTCTTCACGGCTGATGACGCTGATGCTGGCCGGCGCTTCGGTGATCTTCTGTTCGAAGCCGGAGGCGCTGACGACCGTGTCGTTGAGCGTGACAGGCGCGTTCTGGGCGAGGGCCGTCCAGCTGCAGCCGATCATGGCGCAGGACAGGGCGGTACGTGCGAAGGGGATAGACATGCGGGCTCCTTGTAGCCGTCTCGTTGGCGCCCGCATGATAATCATTCGTAAACGAGAATTTACGATTTACTGCACTGGATTCTCATTTGTGTCGTGCAAATGGCTGCCAGCCCTTGTGTGGCGCAGGCTGGCGATTTGTAACCAGATATTTAAACGTAGACCAGATGGTCCGTTTTGGTCACCGCATCTGAACTTCGATGACGCCGTCGGCGTTGATCGTGACCTGGCGAGTGCCTGCCTCGATCTCCGGTACCGGTGCTGATTCCATCATGTCCATCTTCATCGCGCTGCTACGCATGACCGGTTGGAATCCTCCGCCGTTGAGGTTGAGGCTCACCAGCTTGTAGCCGCTGCCGCCGAGGGCTTCGGTCGCCAGCTGGGCGCGGGCCTGGAACGCGGCTACGGCATCCTTGAGCAGAGCATCCTCGTTCTGCTTGCGGATCGGGTCGGAGACGCTGAAATACATGCCGCCCATCTTCAGGCTCTTCATCAGTTCGGCAGTCAGTTTCGACAGACTGGCGAAATCGCCGCTTTCCAGGCGCAGCTCGGCACGCTCTCGCCAGCCGGTGATCTGCTGACCCTTGTCGTCGTAGACCGGATAGCTGTTGCGGCTGCCCTGGCTGACGATCACGTCCTTGTTCTGGCGAGCGGTCTGCAGCGCCTGGTTCAACGCGCGAGTCGTCTGCGCCGCGAGCTCGGCGGGGTCGCTGTGCTGGGCCTCGCTGTAGAGCGTGACGTGCATGCGGTCATGGGCCACTTCGCTGCTGACTTCGGCGCGCAGGGCGACCTGGTTGTAGCGGGCCTCTTCGGCCAGGGCGGGCAGGCTGGTGACGCTCGCGAGCACGGCGACGAAGGCTGCGCGGCGGAGGAGGGATGGGTGCATAACAAGTCCTTGGCATGGGCACCGGGACGGTGCGGTAGCTCAAGACTCTAACTCCGCCAGCGAATGTGTGCAGCAGTCCGTGCGTCGAGTTGCCGCATTTCGGGCTGGCTTGCGAACGGCTTGGTTATACTCCGCCGAATTGTTGGAGACTCCATGTACGCATCCGTCCCGCTGCTGTCCGCCAGCCGGCAGAACCTTCGGCTTCTGACCCTAATTCGCATCGTGGTGCTGGCCGCACAGTCCGGCGCCGTCGGTGTCGCCTACGCAACCCAGCTGCTGACGCTGCCCTGGCTGGCGCTGGGTATCACCCTGGCAGTGTCCGCTGTGCTTTGCCTGGGAACGGCACTGCGCTTGCGCGGGCCATGGCCGGTCACCGAGCTCGAGTATGCGGTGCATCTGGGCTGCGATCTGCTGGTCCACAGCGCCCTGCTGTACTACTCGGGCGGCTCGACCAACCCCTTCGTTTCCTATTACCTGGTTCCGCTGACCATCGCCGCGGCGACATTGCCCTGGCTGTATTCCATCGTGCTTTCAGGGCTGGCGCTGCTGGGCTACACGCTGATGCTGGTCTGGTACGACCCGCTCACCCTGCCGCCGTTCGAGCGCGCCACCCTGCAGGTCTACGGCATGTGGCTGAGCTTCGCCCTGGCGGCGGCGCTGATCACCTTCTTCGTCGCGCGCATGGCTGAGCAGCTGCGCCGTCAGGAGCAGCAGCAGGCCCAACGCCGAGAGGAGAGCATGCGTGACCAGCAGCTGCTGGCCGTGGCGACCCAGGCCGCCGGCGCCGCCCATGAGCTGGGCACGCCGCTGGCGACCATGAGCGTGCTGCTCAAGGAGTTGCGCCAGGAGTACAACGACCCGCAGCTGAACGAGGATCTCGGCCTGCTGCAGTCGCAGGTCCAGCTCTGCAAGGAGAGCCTGCGCCAGCTGGTGCGTGCCGCCGAGGCGGATCGGCGGCAGGCCGTGGTCGAGCAGACGGCGCGCGAGTGGGTCGAATCGGTGTTGCAGCGCTGGCACCTGATGCGTCCCGAGGCCACCTATCGCTTCCACTGCGTGGGCCTCGGCAGCGCGCCGAAACTGATGCCGCCGGCGGACCTCAGCCAGTCGCTGCTCAATCTGCTGAACAACGCCACCGATGCCAGCCCGGAAGATCTCGAGATTCGCCTGGACTGGGACGCGCAATGGATCCGGCTGACCATTCGCGACCATGGCGCCGGCGTGCCGCTGGCCATCGCCGAGCAGATCGGCAGACCATTCATCACGACCAAGGGCAAGGGTTTCGGCCTTGGTCTGTTTCTCAGCCAGGCCAGCGTTACCCGCGCTGGCGGCACCGTGAAGCTCTACAATCACGAAGAAGGTGGCACACTGACCGAACTGCGCCTGCCGCATGGCTCGGTACGCGCCTGACCCTGATCGTGACCAATGCGAGGAAATGCACAGATGACCGACGAGTTGCAGCAAGAGGGCGAAGAACAACCTCACCTGCTGTTGGTGGATGACGATCCGACGTTCACCCGGGTGATGGCTCGCGCCATGAGCCGTCGTGGACTGCAGGTCAGCATCGCCGGTTCGGCCGAAGAGGGCCTGGCCCTGGCCAAGCAGGATATTCCCGACTATGCAGTGCTTGACCTGAAGATGGAGGGCGATTCGGGGCTGGTACTGCTACCCAAGCTGCTTGAGCTGGACCCGGAGATGCGGGTGCTGATCCTGACCGGCTACTCCAGCATCGCCACGGCGGTGGAAGCCATCAAGCGCGGCGCGTGCAATTACCTGTGCAAGCCGGCCGACGCCGATGACGTGCTGGCGGCATTGCTGTCTCAGCATGCCGACCTCGACAGCCTGGTACCGGAAAACCCCATGTCCGTCGACCGCCTGCAGTGGGAGCATATCCAGCGGGTGCTCAGCGAGCATGATGGCAACATTTCCGCTACGGCTCGCGCGCTGGGCATGCACCGGCGAACGTTGCAGCGCAAATTGCAGAAGCGTCCGGTTCGACGCTGATTCGAAACGGCAATTTCGCGGGGGCCGGACGTGGCCAGCGACACGGCCGTTGAGCCCTCGCGTAGCTCATGCTTTATGCTTGCACCTCTCGTAGTTGCAGGCTTTTTCCATGCTTCCCCTCGTTCTGCAGACCCTGAGCGTCACTGCTCCGGTGTTTGCCATGCTGTTTCTTGGCGTCGCGCTCATGCGCTTGCGCTGGATCGACTCGGCGTTCGTCCACACTGCCTCGTCGCTGGTGTTCAAGGGCACCATGCCGACTCTGCTGTTTATCTCG
This sequence comes from Pseudomonas songnenensis, assembly GCF_003696315.1. Classification (GTDB taxonomy): domain Bacteria; phylum Pseudomonadota; class Gammaproteobacteria; order Pseudomonadales; family Pseudomonadaceae; genus Stutzerimonas; species Stutzerimonas songnenensis. Next base: position 81,724 of record NZ_RFFN01000005.1, read on the forward strand.
ATCATCAAGGCCGATCTGAGTGCGGCCCTGCAGCCCGCACTGCTCCTTTATTTCGTGCTCGCGACGATAGGCACCTTTGTCCTGGCCTGGGTCTGGGCCCTTTGGCGCTGCCCGGCTCCTGATCGCGGGGTGTACGTTCAGGGGGCGTTTCGCGGTAACAACGGGATTGTCGGTCTGGCGCTAGCCAGCAGTCTCTATGGTGATTACGGCCTTTCGCTCGGCGGCGTGCTCGCCGGTGTGGTGATCCTCGTCTACAACAGCCTCTCGGCGGTGGTATTGGCCATCTATAGCCCGGACGGACGCGTCGGCCCGAAGGACATTCTGCTCAGCATTCTGCGCAACCCGCTGATCATCGGTGTAGTGGCGGCCGTGCCGTTTGCTTATTGGCAAGTCGCTTTGCCTGGTTGGCTGATGACGTCGGGGCAGTACTTTGCACAGATGACCTTGCCGCTGGCGCTGATCTGCATCGGCGCCACGCTTTCTCTGGATGCATTGCGCAAAAGCAGCGGCAGCGCGCTCAGTTCGAGTCTGATGAAGATGGTCTGGTTGCCGGCGCTTGCGACGCTGGGCGCCTGGGCCTTTGGCTTTCGGGGCGCGGAGCTGGGCATTCTGTTTCTCTATTTCGCCAGCCCGACCGCGGCGGCGAGCTTCGTCATGGCGCGGGCCGTGAATTCCAATCACCAGCTTGCTGCGACGATCATCGTCATCACGACGCTGATGGCGGCGTTGAGCATCAACGCGGGGCTGTTCCTGCTGGGCTGGCTGGGCTGGATCTAGTCTGCCTATCGAAGGGTTTCTGCGCCGTTCGTCGCCAATGCGGTGTTTCGGTTTAAGAATCACGGCGCGATGGTCGTAATCGGTCATCAGGCCTCAGAAAAAAAAGCGCGTTTCCGTCAAATTGCCCGGGACGTTCAACGGCTTGCCTGGCGAGGCGGCCGCTCTATGTTCTAGGGAATCATTCATGGCTTTTTTCACACCTACGAACCGATCACTGACGCGTGATGACATCCGTGTGGTGAACCTGCGCCGGCTGGCGCTGCCGGCCTTGGCGATCATGCTGACAGTGAGTCTGGCAAGCTTCGCCGGCGGTGTCTGGGTCGCTGGTGATCGGCACGGGCAGGTCGAAGTTGCGCATCTGGACGATGTGTCGGAGGGCGAAGGCCGCTTCGCCATCGCCCGCGTGGGCGAGGTGGTAGGGCGGTTGAAGTCGCTCGAGTCCGATCTGATCGCCCTGCAGCAGATGATGGATCAACAGCAGGTGCTGCACGGCCAGTTGTCTGCTCTGGACCCGACACTGTTGCCGGTGCTGGTGCCGGATCGCCCCGCACGTGTCGGGAGCATGGGCCAGGGCGGCGCGCTGCTGCCGCCGCGTGGTTGCTCTGGCGAGCTGTCGGCCGACAACGAACGCGCCACCCTTGCCGATCTGCAGCGCAGCGAAACCTCCGCGCGCTGCATGCGCGTGATGCTCGATGGCCTGATGCAGCGAGTCGCCGAACGTAACGCGGCGCTCATGGCCATCCCTTCGAAACGCCCGGTGGGCGAGGCTCGTCTTGGCTCTGCCTTCGGCAATCGTATCGACCCCTTCCGCAAGACCCTGGCATTTCATTCGGGAGTCGATTTCGCCTTGAAATCCGGCTCCGACGTCATTGCTGCGGCTGGCGGTCGGGTCCGTTTCGCGGGTTACCGCGGTGCCTACGGCAAGCTGGTGGAGATCGACCACGGCAATCGTCTGGTTACCCGCTACGCGCATCTGTCGCGACTGGATGTGCGTCAAGGCGACCTGGTTACCCCGGCGCAGCGTATCGGCGCAGTAGGCTCTACCGGGCGTTCGACCGGCCCGCACCTGCATTTCGAAGTGCTGCACAAGGGCCGTTTCGTCGACCCGCAGCGCTTCCTGGCCCTCGGCGATCTGGAGCGTGTCAGCGATGGCCTGGCTGAGGACTAAACGCCCGACCACCCGCGAACTGCTGCGCGCCGAACACCGCCCACACGCGGCTCGCAGCGTGCGGACCGGGCGCTGGATCATTGTCGGCCTGCTGTGCGTGATCGGCGCATTGCTCTATCTGCGCAGCCAGGAACAAACGCAGCACGCGCAGCGGATCGAGGCACTGGGTCTGGAGACTCAGGCATTGAAGGCCGAGTTGGAGCAGGGCCGGCTGCAGCGCCAGGAAACTCATGCCACCGAAGAGCAGCTGCTCAGGCGTATCGCCACGCTATCAGCGCAGGTCGAGCGCCTGCAGACCGACCTGGCATTCTTCCGTCAGCAGAAGAAAGCCCGTTAATTTTCTGGAGTAGACGATGTTCAAGAAGAAGTCCGAATCCCGCGTCACCATTGACCAGTTTTCCAGCCTGATCTCCGGGAATCTGGCATTGGTCGGTGATGTGACGTTCGAAGAGGGACTGAAGGTCAGCGGAGAAGTGCGCGGCAATGTCAGTCACAAGGCTGGCACCCACAGCCTGTTGGCGCTCAGTGCCGAGGGGCGGATCGAGGGAAATGTCAGTAGCTATGATGCGCTGATCGACGGGACCATCGTCGGCGACCTGGTGGTCGAGCATCTGCTCGAACTGCACTCCAATGCGCGGGTCCGCGGCAACATTCGTTATCGCCAACTGAGCATGGAAAACGGCGCGGTGGTCGACGGCACCCTCAGCCGTATGGGTGACGCGGAGGAGAGCGCACAGGTGCTCGAGCTGCCGCGGCCGCAGGTTCGCGAAGGCTGAGTCGGGCGGGCTCGGCAGGCCCGCCCGGTGGTTCGGCTCCTTATCCCCGCTGGGTCTTCCAGGCGCGACCGGCGATGACCAGCAGCGTGATAGCGGTCAAGGGCAGTGCATAACCGAGCATGGCATCGCCGAACGTATCGGCGAAGGGCCGGCCGGTGCTGGTCAACACGAGATACAGCGTATAGGCCACGTAATAGGCGAGAAACAGCGCGCCTTCCCAGCGCTTGATGCAGTAGCCGGCGAAGAAGATCGGCAGACAGGCCACCGCTACCGCGATCATCACCGGGAAGTCGAACGCCAGCGCATTGGAAGACACGCCGATTGGCTGCGGCGACACCAGTGACGCGAGGCCAAGTACGCAGAGCAGATTGAAGATGTTGCTGCCGACAATGTTGCCCACGGCGATATCACGCTCGCCACGGAAGGCAGCCATGATCGAGGTCGCCAGTTCGGGTAGCGAGGTGCCGATGGCGATCACGGTCAGACCAATGACCAGCTCCGACAGGCCGAGCGCCCGGGCCAGGGCGACGGCGCCCTCGACGAGAAAGTTGGAACCCACCACCAGCAATACCAAGCCGGCGATCACCAGGCCGGCATTGATCAGTCCGGCGTAGGGCTTGGCCGGCTCGTCCAGGCCGAATTCCTTGGCAAACTCATCATCGACTTCTGCGGCCTTTTCGCGGCGGCTGCTGATGATCAGGAACAGGGTGTAGACGACCACCGCGGTAAACAGCAGCGCACCATCGATTCGGCTGAGCTCGCCATCCCAGGCCAGACCGAAGGTCACCAGGCTGGCGCCGATCATGATTGGCACGTCGAGGCGAATCAGTTGCCGGGATACCACCAGCGGTGCGACCAGAGCTGTCATGCCGAGAATGAGCAGCACGTTGGCGATGTTGCTCCCCACGACGTTACCAATCGCAATGTCGCCACTGCCGTTGAGGGCAGCCTGCACGCTGACGGCCGTCTCCGGGGCGCTGGTGCCGAAGGCGACCACGGTAAGACCGATGACCAGTGGCGAAATGCCGAACTGGGCGGCCAGCTTGGCTGCGCCACGCACCAGCACCTCTGCACCGGCAACGAGCAGCACCAGGCCGGCAATGAGGTAGACGAAAGTCATCAGGGTCACGATTGTGGCGCTCCGCAAAAAAGATCTGAAATAGGGGGGGGGTCAGCGCTGGCGTTGCCAGGCGCGCAGGAAGATCACCAAAAGCGTGACAGCCGTCAAGGGGAAGGCGAACCAGAGCATCGCATCGCGTAGCAATTCGATGGCGCCAAGCCCCGTGGCGAACATCACCAGGTAGAGGGTGTACGCGACGTAATAAGCGAAGAACAGCAGGCCTTCCCAGCGTTGAATGCAGTAACCGGAAAAGAAGATCGGCAGACAGGCAACGAATACCGCCAGCATCACCGGAAAGTCGAACGACTGCGCATTGGGGGAGATGGATAGGCCATCTGCGGCCACCGCGGCGCCGGCTCCGAGCACCAGCAGCAGGTTGAAGATGCAGCTGCCCACCACATTGCCGACGGCAATGTCGCGTTCACCCTTGATAACCGCCAGCACGGAGGTTGCCAGCTCAGGCATCGAGGTGCCGACCGCTACGACTGTCAGTCCGATAACGAGTTCGGATAGGCCCAGCGCGCGAGCCAGGCCCACGGCCCCTTCGATCAGCAGGTTAGAGCCGCCGACCAGCAGGCCCAGCCCCAGCAGGATCAAAATCAGCTGAAGCACCCAGGCGTATGGTTTCTCGGCTTCGGCGGGGCCGAATTCCGCAGCGAACTCGTCGGCGTCTTTGGCCGGCTTCTCTCGCTTGCTGGCGACGACCAGGAACACGGTGTAGCCGATCAGGGCGATGAGCAGCAGCGTGCCATCCAGGCGGCTGATGCTGCCATTCCAGGCCAAGCCATAGCAGAGCAGGCCGGCACCGATCATCACCGGGACGTCCAGGCGGATCAGTTGCCGGGACACCACCAGGGGGGCGATCAATGCGGAAAGACCGAGAATCAACAGGATATTGGCGATGTTGCTGCCTATCACGTTGCCTACCGCTATATCCCCGCTTCCGCTCAGCGAAGCCTGCACGCTGACGGCGGTTTCGGGAGCGCTGGTGCCAAAGGCGACCACAGTCAGGCCGATGACAAGCGGTGGAATGCCGAAGCGACTGGCCAGTTTCGCTGCGCCGCGCACCAGGGCTTCGGCGCCCACTACCAGCAGCACCAGCCCGCCGAGCAGATAGGCGAAGGTCACCAGCGACATACATGCGCTCCTTTAACAGCGCGTTCAGCGCCAGCGGCGGGTGTCGGATTCTGAGTTTTTTCAGTCATGGGAGGGTTTCGATACGTACGCGGGCCACGCCGCTTTTCAGCATGTCCAGTTGCATCGCGGCGGCGCGTGAAAGGTCGATGATTCGGCCGCGGCGGAATGGCCCGCGGTCATTGATGCGCACCACCACTTGCTTGCCGTTCTGCTCGTTGGTGACGCGCACTTTGGTGCCGAACGGAAGGCTGCGATGTGCCGCTACCAGCGCGTTCTGATCATGCAGCTCGCCATTGGCGGTTCGTTGGCCATGATGCATTCGCGCGTAATAGGAAGCCTTGCCGCTCTGGCTGAAACGATCCTGAGTGGCAGGAGGTGTCTTGGTTGGTTGCGTCGCTTGGCGATCAGCGCAGCCGCTGACGATCAGGGCCAGAAGCAGCAGGGCAGTGAGGCGTGTCAGGCGCATGAACAATCCTTCCGTTGGGTCGATCGCTGAGTCGGCGATGGCCCGCGGCAGAGGTTGCGCAGTTCTGGCAGTGCCGAGAGCAGTGGAGTGGCGATGTGCGCGGTTGCAGTCGCCTGCAACCGCGCAGGGCCATCGCTCAGCTTAGCCTTCGAGCTTTTTCTTCAGCAGTTGGTTCACCTGGCCGGGGTTGGCCTTGCCCTTGGACGCCTTCATCGCCTGGCCGACGAAGAAGCCGAACATCTTGCCGCGTTTGGCTTCGTCGCTGGCGCGATACTGTTCGACTTGCTCGGCATTCGCTGCCAGCACTTCGTCCAGCATGGCCTCGATGGCTCCGGAGTCGGTGACCTGCTTGAGGCCTTTCTGCTCGATGATCTCGTCGGCCGAGCCTTCGCCAGCGGCCATGGCCTCGAAAACCATCTTGGCGATCTTGCCGCTGATGGTGTCGTCCTTGATGCGCAGGATCATGCCACCCAATTGCGCGGCGGATACCGGCGACTGCTCGATCTCCAGGCCTTCCTTGTTGAGCAGGCTGGACAGCTCGCCCATCACCCAGTTGGCTGCCAGTTTGGCATCGCCGCAGGTAACGTTGACCTGTTCGAAGTAGTCGGCCATCTCGCGACTGGCGGCCAGCACCGTGGCGTCATAGGCCGACAGGCCGAACTCGCGCTCGAAGCGTTCGCGCTTCTGCACCGGCAGTTCCGGCAGGCTGGCGCGCACTTCGTCGAGGAAGCTCTGCTCGATCACCACCGGCAGCAGGTCAGGGCAGGGGAAGTAGCGGTAGTCGTTGGCTTCTTCCTTGCTGCGCATGGAGCGCGTCTCGTCCTTGTTCGGGTCGTACAGGCGGGTTTCCTGAATCACCTTGCCGCCGTCCTCGATCAGCTCGATCTGCCGCTGCACCTCGTGGTTGATCGCCTTTTCGATAAAGCGGAAGGAGTTGACGTTCTTGATCTCGGCGCGGGTGCCGAACTCAGCCTGGCCTTTCGGCCGCACCGAGACGTTGCAGTCGCAGCGCAACGAGCCTTCGGCCATGTTGCCGTCGCAGATGCCGAGGTAGCGCACCAGCGCGTGGATCGCCTTCACATAGGCGACTGCTTCCTTGGCCGAACGGATGTCCGGCTCGGAGACGATCTCCAGCAGCGGGGTGCCGGCGCGGTTGAGGTCGATGCCGCTCATGCCGTGGAAGTCTTCGTGCAGGCTCTTGCCGGCGTCCTCTTCCAGGTGCGCGCGGGTGATGCCGATGCGGCGGGTGCTGCCGTCTTCCAGGGTAATGTCCAGATGACCCTTGCCGACGATGGGATGATCCATCTGGCTGGTCTGGTAGCCCTTGGGCAGGTCAGGGTAGAAGTAGTTCTTGCGCGCGAAGACGTTCTTCGGCGCGATCTCGGCGTCGATCGCCAGGCCGAACTTGCAGGCCATGCGCACGGCTTCGGCGTTGAGCACCGGCAGGGTGCCGGGCATGCCGAGGTCGACCAGGCTGGCCTGGGTGTTGGGCTCGGCGCCGAAGGTGGTGGCGCTGCCGGAAAAGATCTTCGACTGGGTCGCGAGCTGTGCGTGAATCTCCAGCCCGATCACGGTTTCCCATTGCATCTTCAATCTCCTCAGAATCCGGCCGGGGCGCGCATGTGCCAATCGGTGACTTGTTGATACTGGTGCGCCACATTGAGCAGGCGCGCTTCCTGGAAGTACGGCGCCAGCAGTTGCACGCCCACCGGCAGGCCATCGATGAAGCCGGCCGGCATCGACAGACCCGGAATGCCCGCCAGGTTGGCGGTGATGGTGTAGATGTCTTCCAGGTAGGCGGACACCGGATCGGCGTTCTTCTCGCCCAGTTTCCAGGCGAGGTTCGGCGTGGTCGGGCCGAGGATCACGTCGACCTGCTCGAAGGCCGCGACGAAGTCCTGCTTGATCAGGCGGCGGATCTTCTGCGCCTTGAGGTAGTAGGCATCGTAGTAGCCGGCCGACAGCGCATAGGTGCCGACCATGATGCGTCGCTTGACCTCGTCGCCGAAGCCTTCGGCCCGCGAGCGCTTGTAGAGATCGGTGAGGTCGACCGGGTTCTCGCAGCGATAGCCGAAGCGCACTCCATCGAAACGCGAGAGGTTGGAAGAGGCCTCGGCCGGCGCGATCACATAATAGGAAGGAATCGCATGCTGCATGTTCGGCAGGCTGATGTCCTTCACCGTGGCGCCGAGCTTCTTCAACTCTTCGACGGACGCCATGACGGCGTCAGCGATCTTCGGATCGAGCCCGGCGCCGAAGTACTCCTTGGGCAGACCGATGCGCAGGCCGGCGAGCGGCTGGCTCAGCGCGGCGAGGTAGTCGTCCAGCGGCTGGTCGACGCTGGTGGAGTCCTTGGCATCGAAGCCGGCCATTGCCGAGAGCAGCAGCGCGCAGTCTTCGGCTGTGCGCGCCATCGGGCCGCCCTGGTCGAGGCTCGAGGCGTAGGCCACCATGCCCCAGCGCGAGACGCGTCCATAGGTGGGCTTGAGGCCGGTGAGGTTGGTCAGCGCGGCCGGCTGGCGGATCGAACCGCCAGTGTCGGTGCCGGTGGCTGCGGGCAGCAGACGCGCCGCGATGGCCGCCGCGGAACCACCGGAGGAACCGCCGGGTACGCGGGACAGGTCCCAGGGGTTCTTCACCGGGCCGTAATAGCTCGACTCGTTGGCCGAGCCCATGGCGAATTCGTCCATGTTCAGCTTGCCGAGGGTGACCGTACCGGCCGCCGCGAGCCTTTCGACTACCGTGGCATCGTAGGGGGCCTTGAAGTTGTCGAGAATCTTCGAGCCGCAGCTGGTACGGATGCCCTGGGTGCAGAACAGATCCTTGTGACCGATCGGTGCACCGAGCAACGCACCGCTTTCACCGGCGGCGCGACGGGCGTCAGCGGCCTTGGCCTGGGCGATGGCGAGTTCCTCGGTGACGCTGATGAAACTGTTCAACTGCGGATCGAGCTGTTCGATGCGCGCCAGCAGGGTGCGCGTCAGCTCTTCGGCGGAGAAGCGCTTCTCGGCAAGGTTGCGGGCGATTTCGGCAAGTGTCAGGTTGTGCATGTCGGTGTCCTTCATCACTCGATCACTCGCGGAACCAGATAAAGACCGTCTTCCACGGCAGGCGCGATGGCCTGATAGGCATCACGCTGGTTGGTTTCCGTGACCGCGTCGGCGCGCAGGCGCTGGGTCGTTTCCAGCGGGTGGGCCAGCGGCTCGATGCCGGTGGTGTCGACCGCCTGCATGCGATCGATCAGGCCGAGAATGTTGTTGAGGGTCTCGGTGGTGCGGGGCAGGTCGGCTTCAGACAGGCCCAGGCGGGCCAGGTGAGCGATCTTTTCCACCTCGGTGCGTTCAAGCGCCATCGGGTATCTCCAGCGGAAAGCGAATCGGGACTGCACCTTCCGTCGACTGGACGGGGCGCATGGCGGCACGGGACGAGCCGCGGCAATGGGCTTTCGAGCCCGGAAAAGCCGTCAATCTTACATGCCCTAGGCGGTTATCGGTAGCGTGGGCGCGGTGCGCGGCATTAGGATGGGTGCCGGCCACCGTCATGCGACCTGGCGCGCAATGGCTCACGTCTGACGCTACGCGGGCGGACTCTCGCCTTGCCCTAACTTCGCACCATTGTTAGAGTTTGCGGCACTTTTTTCCCCACGCGTTTGCCCCAGGGCCCTTTTCCCATGTTCAAGAAACTGCGTGGCATGTTTTCCAGTGATCTGTCGATCGACCTGGGCACTGCCAATACCCTTATTTATGTGCGCGATCGCGGCATCGTTCTCGACGAACCCTCTGTAGTCGCCATTCGTAGCCACGGCAACCAGAAGAGCGTTGTCGCCGTAGGCACCGAGGCCAAGCGCATGCTGGGCCGTACCCCGGGCAACATCAACGCGATCCGCCCGATGAAGGATGGTGTGATTGCCGACTTCAGCGTCTGCGAAAAAATGCTGCAGTACTTCATCAACAAGGTGCACGAGAACAGCTTTCTGCAGCCCAGCCCGCGCGTGCTGATCTGCGTGCCCTGCAAGTCGACCCAGGTCGAGCGCCGTGCCATTCGTGAGTCGGCACTGGGTGCCGGTGCCCGCGAAGTGTTCCTGATCGAGGAGCCGATGGCTGCCGCGATCGGTGCCGGTCTGCCGGTGGACGAAGCGCGTGGCTCGATGGTCGTGGATATCGGTGGCGGTACCACCGAGATCGCACTGATCTCCCTCAACGGCGTGGTCTACGCCGAGTCCGTACGCGTCGGCGGTGATCGTTTCGATGAATCCATCGTGACCTACGTGCGGCGCAACTATGGCAGTCTCATCGGCGAATCCACCGCCGAGCGCATCAAGCAGGAAATCGGAACTGCCTTCCCGGGCGGCGAACTGCGTGAAGTCGACGTGCGCGGTCGCAACCTGGCCGAGGGCGTGCCGCGCAGCTTCACACTGAACTCCAACGAGGTGCTCGAAGCCCTGCAGGAGTCGCTGGCGACCATCGTTCAGGCGGTCAAGAGCGCCCTGGAACAGTCCCCGCCGGAACTGGCTTCGGACATCGCCGAGCGCGGTCTGGTGCTGACGGGTGGCGGCGCGCTGCTGCGTGATCTGGACAAGCTGCTCGCCCAGGAAACCGGTCTGCCGGTGATCGTTGCCGAAGAACCGCTGACCTGTGTGGCCCGTGGTGGCGGTCGCGCACTGGAAATGATGGATCGTCACGCCATGGACCTGCTGTCCACCGAGTGAGCCAGCGCAGCTGTGCTCATGACAAGCCGAAAGATCCGGTCGCGCCGGCTTTCGGCTTGTCACGTTTGGTCTCAAGCTTTTTGTTCGTGAGGTAGTTGCAATCAAGCCGCTATTTGCCAAAGGACCTCTGCTCGGTGTGCGCCTGCTGGTGTTCGTCGTGCTTTGTGTCGTGCTGATGGTGGTGGATGCCCGCTTCGACGCGCTGAAGACGGTACGCAGTCAGATGGGCCTGGTACTGACGCCGTTCTACTGGGTCGCCGACATGCCGGTGCGGATCTGGAGAGGCGCGACCGAACAGATCGCCAGCAGCAACAGCCTGATGGCCGAGAACGAGAAGCTCAAAGCCGAGGCGTTGCTGATGCAGCGACGCCTGCAGAAACTGGCGATGCTTACCGAGCAGAACGTGCGCCTGCGCGAACTGCTCAATTCGGCGGCATTGGTCGACGACAAGGTCATCGTCGCCGAGCTGATCGGTCTGGACCCGAATCCATTCACCCATCGCATCCTGATCGACAAGGGCGAGAAGGATGGCGTCTTCATGGGGCAGCCGGTGCTGGATGCCAGTGGCCTGATGGGGCAGGTGGTCGAGGTGCTGCCTTATGCCGCGCGCGTACTGCTGCTCACCGACGTCACGCACAGCATTCCGGTCCAGGTCAATCGCAATGGTCTGCGCGCGATCGCTGTGGGTACCGGCAATCCGGATTATCTCGAGCTGCGTCACGTGGCCGAAACGGCTGACGTCAAGGCCGGAGATCTGCTGGTCAGTTCCGGGCTAGGCCAGCGTTTTCCCAGCGGTTACCCCGTGGCGCAGGTCACCGAGGTCGTGCATGGGTCTGGTCAGCCGTTCGCCATCGTGCGCGCGGTCCCTACCGCCATGCTCAATCGCAGTCGCTACCTGATGCTGGTTTTCAGCGACTCGCGCACGCCGGAAGAGCGTGCAGCTGCAGCGGCAGAAGCCCAGGCAGACGCCGATCAGAAAGCCGCCGCCGAAGGAGTCGAGGCGAGCACGCCGCCCGGCGAGTCCGGCAGCACTGCCGAAGCCGCACAACCGGCTGCCGGTACTGCGCCGGCGGCACCAGCCCAGGAGGCGGGGCAATGATCAGCGGACGTCCGAATAATGGCTGGGTCATCTGGTTCAGCCTGACGCTTGCGCTGCTGCTCAGTGTCGCGCCTATGCCAGGCAGTGCAGAGCTTGCCCGACCGCTGTGGCTGGGCCTGGTCATTGCATTCTGGTCGCTGACCCTGCCCCATCGCGGCGGCCTGGGTGCTGCGTTCTGTTTCGGCCTGGCGCAGGACGTGCTCGCCGGCACTCTGTTCGGGCAGAGCGCCTTGCCGCTGATCCTGATTGCCTTCCTGGTGTTGAGTCTGCAGCAGCGTCTGCGCATGTTCCCGCTTTGGCAGCAAAGCATGGTGTTATTGGTCGTGCTCGGTCTGGCTCAGCTGGTTCAACTGTGGCTCAACACATTGACCGGCAACCGACCGCCGACATTGCTGTTCCTCGTGCCGGTGCCCATCAGCGCGCTGTTGTGGCCCTGGGTCTTCGTGGCCTTGCAAGGCATGCGTCAGCGGTTCGCCGTCTACTGAGCCCGCGCGCGTCTTTTTGCGATCGCTCTGGTGCCCTGTCCAAGGCATCCCTCCGAGCTTCACTGCAGTCCCTTTCGCCTTTCTCGAGCCAGGCGGATATGCGACGCTGTCGCTTATTTATCGTTGAGGATCTGTCATGGGCGCTTTGTATCTTGCCTCGGCATCACCCCGCCGCCGCGAACTGCTCGCACAGATAGGTGTTCCGTTTTCGCTGATCGACGTGTCGGTCGATGAAACTCCGTCACCCACCGAATCCCCCGAGGCGTATGTCGAGCGTGTTGCGCGCGAGAAAGCGCTTGCCGGGCTGGCCAGTCTGGGCGATCAGGACGGCTGCGTGCTTGGCGCCGATACCAGCGTGGTGCTCGATCAACACATTCTCGGAAAGCCGGTCGACCGCGCAGACGGGCTCGCCATGCTGGCGGCGCTTTCCGGGCGTACGCACCGCGTCATGACGGCGGTGGCGCTGGCCAGCCGCACGGCATGCGACGTTCGCGTAGTCATCAGTGAAGTCAGCTTCCGTGTCATCGAGCAAGCCGAGGCCGAGCGCTACTGGGCCAGCGGCGAGCCCGCGGACAAGGCGGGCGGCTACGCGATCCAGGGCTGGGGCGCGGTCTTCGTCAGTCAGCTGCACGGCAGCTATTCCGCGGTGGTTGGTCTGCCGCTGTGTGAAACGGCTCAGCTTGTCGATGCGTTCGGCCTTCCTCGTTGGACCAAAGGCTCAAGCTAGAGCCTGTGGCTTCGGCATGCTTGCCGGTTAGAATCGACCCCAACGATCAGCTAGCGCTGCACATCAAGCCACCGCCGAGAATAAGAATGAGCGAAGAAATCCTGATGAACATCACCCCCATGGAGTCGCGGGTGGCGGTGGTCGAAAACGGTGTTCTGCAGGAAGTGCACGTCGAGCGCACGCAGCGCCGCGGCATCGTCGGCAATATCTACAAGGGCAAGGTGGTGCGCGTACTGCCCGGCATGCAGGCGGCTTTCGTCGATATCGGCCTGGACCGAGCGGCCTTTATCCACGCGTCGGAGATCTCCGCCCGTGAAGGCAATGCGGTCGAGCCGATCAACGCACTGGTGCATGAAGGGCAGAGCCTGGTGGTACAGGTCACCAAGGACCCCATCGGCACCAAAGGCGCACGCCTGACCACGCAGTTGTCGATTCCCTCGCGCTACCTGGTGTACATGCCGCGTACGAGTCATGTCGGGATTTCCCTGCGCATCGAGGATGAGGCTGAGCGCGAACGACTCAAGCAGATCGTTGCAGAATGCGTGGCAGCCGAGGGTATCCAGGAGGCGGGCGGCTTCATCCTGCGTACCGCGGCCGAGGGCGCCGGCAGTGACGAGATTCTCATGGATATCCGTTACCTGCGCCGTCTGTGGGAGCAGATCGCCAGTCAGATCAAGACCGCTGCCGCCCCCACGGTGATCTACGAGGACCTGTCGCTGGCCATGCGCACCCTGCGCGATCTGGTCAATCCGCGCATCGAGAAGATCCGTATCGATTCGCGGGAGAATTTCCAGAAGGTCACCCAGTTCGTCGGCGAGTTGATGCCGGAACTGGGCGACCGTCTCGAACACTACCCGGGCGAGCGACCGATCTTCGATCTCTATGGCGTCGAGGACGAGATCCAGAAGGCGCTGGAGCGCAAGGTCATGCTCAAGTCAGGTGGCTACCTGATCATCGATCCGGCCGAAGCGATGACGACCATCGACGTCAACACCGGTGCCTTCGTCGGCCATCGCACGCTGGAAGAGACCATCTTCAAGACCAACCTCGAATCGGCCACGGCGATTGCCCGCCAGCTCCGGCTACGCAATCTGGGCGGCATCATCATCATCGACTTCATCGACATGGAAGACGAGGAACACCGACGCCAGGTCCTGCGTACGCTGGAAAAGCAGCTCGAGCGCGATCACGCAAAAACCAACATCATCGGCATCACCGAGCTTGGCCTGGTGCAGATGACCCGCAAGCGCACCCGCGAAAGCCTGGAACAGGTGCTTTGCGAGCCATGCATGTGCTGCCAGGGGCGCGGCAAGCTGAAGACGCCAGAAACCGTCTGCTACGAGATTTTCCGCGAAATCCTGCGCGAGGCACGGGCCTACCAGGCGGAAGGCTATCGGGTGCTGGCCAACCAGAAGGTGATCGATCGCCTGCTGGACGAGGAGTCAGGCAACGTGGCTGATCTCGAGGCGTTCATCGGTCGGTCGATCAAGTTCCAGGTGGAAAGCATGTACTCGCAGGAACAGTACGACGTGGTGTTGCTCTGAACAGAGGTAGACCAGGCCGTCCGGGCCAGGATGACCGGAGTGCATCCGCATGAGCCGCCTCGCCGTATTTCTCGTGACCCTGTCGCGCCAGCTGTCATGGCTGGCAGCGTTCGGACTCATTCTGGCCGCGCTGTACGTCAGCCTTGGCCGGCAACTGGTTCCGCTGGTGGCCGAGTATCAGCGCGAGGTGCAGGAAAAGGCGCAAGCGGCGCTGAACATGCCGGTAACCGTGGGCCGGCTGGAGGGCCGCTGGGAGGGCTACGCCCCCAGGCTGCTTGCACATGACGTGCTGATCGGCGAGGGCGACGGTGCCATGCGTCTGGACCGTGTCGCCATCGTCCCCGACCTGGCTGCCAGCCTTTGGGCACGTGAGTTGCGTCTCGCAACGCTGGAGTTGGCCGGTGTGCACCTCTCCGTGGCTGAAGATGCGGAGGGCAGATGGCGGGTGGAGGGCCTGCCAGAGCGCCCCGAGCAGCCGCCTCCCGATCCGCAGAAGCTTATCGAGGCGTTGCAGCAGGTGCGACGCCTCGCAGTTCTGGACAGTCAGATCACCCTTGAGCCCTTCGGCGAGTCGCCCCTGACCCTGAGCTACACCGATGTGGGCCTGCGGGTCGATGGCGAGCGGCTCAGACTCGATGCCCGCAGCGTTCTGCCGGACGGCCAGCCCCTGGCCTTGCGCGTTCAGGGGCGCGTGCAGGCGCAGCGTTGGCAGCAGGCTGAAGCGCAGCTTTACCTGAGCCTGCCGCAAAGCGATTGGGCCGCGTGGCTGCCGCGGCGCCTGACTGCCGACTGGAGCCTGCACTCGGTGCAGGCGGGCGGTGAGCTGTGGGGGCGCTGGAGCAAGCAGCAGCTGGAGCGCGCCGTGTTGCGTTTGAATGCGTTGCAGCTGAACGCGTCGTTTGCCGATCGCGCACCTCTGCAGCTCGAGGACCTGGCCGTCGAGGCTTACGTCGATCACACCGAGAAGGGCTATCGGGTGCTGCTGGACCGACTGGCCTTCGATCTGCAAGGCGAGCGTTGGGGCGACGCGCGAATCCTTCTGCAGCAGAACGAGGGCGAGCAGCACTGGCGGCTGCAGGCCGATCGCTTAGGCATCGCGCCAATCGCCACGCTCGTCGGCGGGCTGGCACCGCTACCGCCGGCCGCCACCGAGACGCTTTCGGCGCTGCAGCCCAGCGGAACGGTGCGCAATCTTCGCCTCGACTACCGCCCCGAGTCGGACTCCCCGCAGCGGTTGCGGTTCGCCGCCAATCTGGATCGGGTCAACTTCGCGGCGCAGAACTGGATCCCGGCAGTCGGAAACGCAAGCGGCAGCATTCAGGGCGATCTGGCCAGTGGCGAGCTGCGCCTGGATAGTGACGGCTTCAGCCTGCACCTCGCGCCGCTGTACCCCGAGCCCTGGCACTATCGGCACGGTGCCGGCCGCCTGACCTGGACGCTGGACGACCAGGCGTTCACCCTGGTCGCACCCTATCTGCGTGTCGATGGCGAAGAAGGCAGGATTGCCGGGGACTTCCTCATCCGCCTGATGCGAGATCCAGAGGCGGAAGACTACATGGACCTGCGCGTCGGGCTTAGCGACGGCGACGCCGGCTATACCGAAAAGTACCTGCCCACCAGGTCGCCGGCGCTGAGCCCAGCGCTGGTCGGCTGGCTCAAGGAGGCCATACGTGGTGGTACCGTCGAACAGGGATATTTCCAGTACCAGGGCGCGCTGAGCAAGAACGCTTCCGACAGTGCGCGCAGCCTGAGCCTGTATTTCAAGGTGCGTGACGCCGAGCTGGCGTTTCAGCCTGGCTGGCCCGTGCTGCGGCAGGGGCGCGGTGAAGTCTTGATCGAGGACAGCGGGGTGCGGGTGCGGCTTGCAGAAGGCCGGATTCTCGACAGTCGCGTGTATGACGCGACAGCCGATATTCCCCATGCCGACAGTGGGAAGGTCCCGCAGTTGTCCGTCAAGGGAAAGGTGAGCAGCAGCCTGCCGGATGCGTTGAAGCTGCTGCAGGAAGCGCCAATCGGCACCGGGGAGATCTTCGCGGGGTGGCAGGGACAGGGGCAGCTCGATGGCGCTCTGGATCTGCAGATTCCGTTGGGTAAAGGCACGCCGCGGGTCATCGTGGATTTCTCCAGCAGCGATGCAGCATTGCGGATCGCCGAACCTGCGCTTGGTTTCGAGCAGCTGCGCGGCGACTTCCGTTACGACACTGCGCGTGGCCTCAGCGCAGACGATATCCAGGCTCGGCTGTTCGGCCGTGCGGTCAGGGGCAAGGCTGTGGCGACGGGGTCGGCCGGCAAGCCCGCCTCCCGTGTCGAAGCGCGCGGCGACGTGGGGCTCAAGCCATTGCTCGAGTGGCTCGAAGTGGATCAGCCATTGCCAGCCAGTGGCGAGTTGCCCTACCAGCTGCGGCTGGATCTGGCGGGTGAGAACAGCCAGTTGCAGATCGACTCTTCGCTGCAGGGGCTGCGCATCGACCTGCCGGCGCCATTCGGCAAAACGGCCGGCGTACGCCGTGACACTTCGTTGCGCATGTCTCTGCAGGGGGCTGAGCGACGCTACGGTGTGCAGTACGGGACGCTCGCGGCATTGGCGTTCGCTGCACCGCCGGATGCCTGGGCACAAGGGCGCGGCGAGCTGCGGCTGGGGGCCGGCGCGGCCAATCTGCCGGCCCGCGCCGGGCTATACGTACGAGGCCGCCTGGCTGAACTCGATTGGAAGGCCTGGCAGGCAGTGCTCGATCAGCACGGCAAGGGTGACCCACAGCAGACGACGGGCTCCCTGCTGCGCCAGGTGCAGGTCGATATCGGCCGTTTCGATGGCTTCGGCACCCATATCGACAATCTCGGCGTTGACCTTCAGCGGCTGAGCAATGCCTGGGCCCTGAATTTGCGCAGCTCGCTCATCAGCGGCGCGGTCCGCCTTCCGGATGCCGAGAACGGTGTCATCGTGGCCAATCTGCAACACCTCCGCTTGCCCGCCGCGACGGCGACTGGCGAAGCGGGCGGAACTCGTCCCGACCCGCTGGCTGACGTGGACCCGCAAAGCCTGCCGGCGATGGATGTTTCCATCGACCAGGTTGCCATGGGGGACGACGCACTCGGTGCCTGGGCGCTGAAGTTGCGCCCGGTCAGCGGTGGAGTCGAATTCCGCGATATCGCCCTTGACCTGAAGGGGCTGAGGGTCGCCGGTGCCGGCGGCTGGAATGGTACGCAGACCTGGTACAAAGGTCGCCTCGAAGGGCGCAATCTGGCTGACGTGTTGGTCGCCTGGGGCTTCGCCCCCTCGGTGACCAGTGAATCCTTTCGACTGGATGCGGACGGCCAGTGGCCGGGATCGCCGGCCCGGTTCGCCATGGCGCGCTATTCCGGCAGCATGCAACCGCGGCTGCGCAAGGGACAGTTCGTCGAGATCGATGGCAGCGCTCAGGCACTGCGCGTGTTCGGCGTGCTGAACTTCAACTCGATAGGTCGCCGCCTGCGCCTGGATTTCTCCGACCTGTTCAGCAAGGGCCTCAGCTACGACCGTCTGGACGGCAACCTGCAGGCCAGCGCCGGAGTGTTCACGACCCGCGAGCCGATCACGGTCAGCGGCCCGTCGAGCAACCTCGAGCTGGACGGCAAGCTGGACATGGCCCGCGACGAAATAGACGCCAAGCTGCTGGTCACCTTGCCGATCAGCAACAACCTGCCGCTGGCGGCGCTGATCGTCGGTGCGCCGGCGATCGGCGGTGCGCTATTCGTGGCGGACAAGCTCCTGGGTGACCGCGTGGCGCGTTTCGCCAGCGTGCAGTACGACGTCAAGGGGCCGTGGCAGTCGCCGAAGATCAGCTTCGACAAACCATTCGAGAAGCCCAACTGATCCTCAGTCGCGGGCTTCGTCTTTCAGCAGCGGGGAAGTCATGTCCTTAGCGGTGATACAGATGGCCAGTCAGGCTGACGTTGCGCTCAATCTGACCTGCGCTCGACAGTTGCTGGAGCAGGCGGCACAGGCCGGCGCCCGTCTGGCGGTGCTGCCGGAGAACTTCGCAGCCATCGGGCACAAGGCTCCGGCGGCGATCGGGCGTGCTGAAGCAATGGATGAGGGGCCGATCCTGCCCTGGTTGAAACAGGCGGCGCGCGACCTCAGGTTATGGATAGTCGCCGGAACGCTGCCGTTGCCCCCCGATGATTGCCCGCAGGGCAAGCCCAACGCCTGCTCGTTGTTGTTCGATGATCAAGGGCAGCGCGTGGCGCGCTACGACAAGCTGCATCTGTTCGACGCGGCGGTGGCTGACAGCCGCGGCCAGTATCGAGAGTCGGATGACTATGCGCCCGGTGAGCGATTGGTCGTGGTCGATACGCCGGTTGGTCGATTGGGCATGAGCGTGTGCTACGACCTGCGCTTTGCGGAGCTGTATACGGCGTTGCGCGCAGCGGGTGCTGAGTTGATCAGCGTGCCGTCGGCGTTCACCACGGTGACCGGTGAGGCCCACTGGACGACCCTTGTTCGCGCCCGCGCCATCGAGACGCAATGCTATATCCTGGCTGCAGCGCAAGGTGGCGAGCACCCGGGCGGTCGCTTCACCCATGGTCATTCGTCTATCGTTGACCCATGGGGCCGATTGCTATGCGAGCAGGCAACCGCTCCGGCTGCCCTCGTCGCCGAGCGAGATGTGGCGGAACAGGCCGCCATTCGCCAGCGCATGCCGGTGCAACGCCACCGCCGATTTTCCGTACCGTGCCTGGTCACGGACCGTTTGGAGTGAATATGAGTGAACTGCTGTTACCCGTCACCGAGCGCCTGCTGACCCCTGGCGGCCTGGGTATCGACGATCTGCCCGGTCTGCTCGGCGAGCTTGCCGGTCCCGGCGTGGATGCTGCGGATCTGTATTTTCAGGACCAGGTGTCCGAGTCGTGGGTGCTCGAGGACGGCATCGTCAAGGAGGGCGGCTTTCACCTGGAGCAGGGCGTCGGTGTGCGCGCGCTGTCTGGCGAGAAGACCGGCTTCGCCTATAGCAATGCCATCACCGCCGATGCGCTGCGCCAGGCCGCTCAGGCAGCGCGCTCGATTGCGCGCAGCGGGCAGCAGGGCGAGGTCAGGGTTCTGTCCAGGGCGGCATTCGCTCCGCTGTACAGCCGCGACAATCCGCTCGATGGGCTGAGCCGCGCCGAGAAGGTCGAGCTGCTCAAGCGCATCGATGTCGCGACCCGTGGGCTGGACCCGCGCATCAAACAGGTCACGGTGAGCCTGGCGGGTGTCTGGGAGCACATTCTGGTGGCTGGCATGGACGGCGAGATGGCAACCGATATCCGGCCGCTGGTGCGTTTCAACGTCAGCGTGATCGTCGAGCAGAACGGTCGGCGTGAGCGTGGCGGCCAGGGTGGTGGCGGCCGCACCGGCTATCAGTACTTCCTGACAGAAGACCGCGCCATGGGCTACGCCCGCGAGGCCCTGCGCCAGGCGCTGGTCAACCTCGAGGCGGTGCCAGCCCCGGCGGGCTCGTTGCCGGTGGTGCTCGGCCCGGGCTGGTCCGGTGTGCTGCTGCACGAGGCCGTGGGGCACGGTCTGGAGGGTGATTTCAACCGCAAGGGCAGTTCGGCCTATAGCGGCCGGATTGGCGAGCAGGTCGCGTCCAAGCTCTGCACCATCGTCGACGACGGTACCCTGGCCGACCGTCGTGGTTCGCTCAGCATCGATGACGAAGGTACGCCGACGCAGTGCACCACGCTGATCGAGAACGGCATTCTCAAGGGCTATATCCAGGACAAGCTCAACGCACGGCTGATGGGCGTTGCACCGACCGGTAATGGCCGCCGCGAGTCCTATGCACACCTGCCGATGCCGCGCATGACCAATACCTACATGCTCGCCGGCGAGAGCGATCCGCAGGAAATCATCCGCTCGGTGAAGAAGGGTATCTACTGCGCCAGCCTTGGCGGTGGCCAGGTCGATATCACCAGCGGCAAGTTCGTCTTCTCTACCAGCGAGGCGTATCTGATCGAGGACGGCAAGATCACCGCACCGGTGAAGGGCGCCACGCTGATCGGCAACGGGCCGGAGGTGATGAACCGGGTGTCGATGGTCGGCAACGATCTGGCGCTGGACAGCGGCGTGGGCACTTGCGGCAAGGATGGGCAGTCGGTGCCGGTCGGTGTCGGTCAGCCGACATTGAAGATCGATGAGATCACGGTAGGCGGAACAGGCGCTTGAGAGGCCTGCTGATCTCGAGCTGCAAGCGCAGGACCGTGTCGGCCTCGGCTTGCAGCTCCCGGTTCGGCTCTGCAGTTAGCGCAGCCCGCGCTTGGTTTCGTCGAGGTCGCGGATGTACTTGAAGATCTTGCGGCTGGCGGCTGGCGGTTTGTTGCGTGCCGCTTCGTGCTGAGCATGACGGATCAACCCACGCAAATGCTGGCGGTCGGTATCGGGGTACTCGGCAACGAAGGCTTCCAGCGTGGCGTCATCCCCACCGATCAGACGGTCGCGCCAGCGCTCCAGCGCATGGAAGCGTTCGTTGTACTGACGAGTCGAGGCGTCCAGCTGATCGACCAGTGCCAGGATGGCGTCGACATCCTGATCACGCATCAGCTTGCCGATGTACTGGATGTGCCTTTTGCGGGCGATGTGCGCCTTGTGTTTGGGGGCGTCGGCCAAGGCCTTCTGCAGGGCATCGCTCAGCGGCAGGCGGGCAATGAGGTCCGGCTTGAGGGTGGTCAGGCGCTCGCCGAGTTCCTGAAGGGCAAGCAACTCGCGCTTGACCTGGGATTTGCTTTTCTCGTCGAAATCTTCGGCGTCGGAGTGTTCAGACATGGGGATGGTCCATTAGGAAATGCCGCCATGATAACAGCAGCCCTGGCGGCAGGCTTCAGAGGAGCGGCGCCAGGTTGCAACTTGATTCGATTGCGGTCGTTTGGGAGTGCTTATGAGTGAAGTAGAAGGCATCGGCCCGCACGCGCTACCCGGGTTGCGCGAGAAGGTCGAGCGCATCATCGAGGAAGCGCGTCGGCAAGGTGCCAGCGCCAGTGAGGTTTCGGTCTCGATGGAGCAGGGGCTGTCCACCACGGTTCGCCAGGGGGAGGTCGAGACTGTCGAGTTCAACCGCGACCAGGGCTTCGGCATCACGCTTTATGTCGGTCAGAGCAAGGGTTCAGCCAGCACCACCGGTAGTGGCGATGAGGCCATACGGGAAACCGTGGCGGCTGCACTGGCCATTGCCAGGCATGCGTCCGAGGATGAGTTCGCCGGTCTGGCTGATGCGACGCTGATGGCACGGGAGCTGCCCGACCTGGATCTCTATCATCCCTGGAACATCACGCCGGAGCAGGCCATCGAACAGGCCCTGAGCTGTGAAGGCGCAGCGTTCGCGGTCGATCAGCGTATTCGCAACGCGGACGGTACCAGTCTCAATACCCATCAGGGCTGCCGTGCCTATGGCAACAGCAACGGTTTCATCGGTGGTTATTGCAGCAGCCGGCATAGCCTGAGCTGCGTGATGATCGCTGAAAGCGAAGGCCAGATGCAGCGCGACTACTTCTACGATGTCAATCGCATCGGTGAGGCGCTACTGGACCCGCAGACGATCGGCAGGCGCGCCGCCGAGCGGGCGGTAAGGCGTCTGGGGGCGCGACCGGTGCCAACTTGCGAGGTGCCCGTGCTGTTTGCTCCTGAGTTGGCGACCGGGCTGTTCGGCCACTTCATCGCGGCGATATCCGGCGGCAACCTGTATCGCAAGGCGTCCTATCTCGAAGATGCCCTCGGTCAGACGCTGTTTCCTGAATGGTTAAGCCTGGATGAGCGCCCGCACATTCCGCGCGCGCTTGGCAGTGCCAGCTACGATGGTGATGGTCTGGCGACGTACGCCAAGCCGTTCGTGGAGAACGGCCGCCTGCTGTCCTATGTGCTATCGACCTACTCCGGGCGCAAGCTGGGCATGCCGAGCACAGCCAACGCGGGGGGCGTGCATAACCTGTTCGTCAGCCACGGCAATGAGGATCAGGCGGCGCTCATCCGTCGCATGGGTCGAGGCCTGCTGGTAACCGAGCTGATGGGGCAGGGGTTGAACCTGGTTACCGGCGACTACTCGCGTGGTGCCGGTGGCTACTGGGTCGAAAACGGCGAGATCCAGTTCCCGGTGCAGGAGGTGACCATTGCCGGCAACCTGCGCGACATGTTCCGTCAGATCGTTGCGGTGGGCTGTGACGTGGAAACCCGCAGCAATGTGCGAACCGGCTCGGTGCTGATCGAGCGGATGATGGTCGCCGGTAAGTGAAGCTAACGCAGTGGCGCGGCTGGAGACAGTTCGCGCCGTCTAGCCCGGCGCTTTACTCGCCTTCTTCGAAGTAGTCGTCGATCAGCGCAATCAGGGCGTTCAAGGCGTCATCTTCCTGCTCGCCCTCGGTGTGCAGGTGTACGGAGGTGCCTTTGCTTGCCGCAAGCATCATGACGGCCATGATGCTTTTCCCGTCCACCAGGGTGTCGGGGCACCGGCCCACGCGAATCTTGCAGGGGAAACGGTTGGCTACGGCGACGAACTTGGCTGCAGCACGAGCATGCAGGCCGAGTTTGTTGATGATGGTTACTTCACGGGCGGGCATGGGTACAGGTATTCCTAGGCGAGGTCCCGATGACGGACCTGCAGGTTTTTCAGCGGCTCTCTGAGGGCCTGGCCCAACCGTTCGGCCAGGTAGACCGAACGGTGATGCCCGCCGGTGCAGCCAATGGCGATGGTGACGTAGGCTCGGTTGCTGGCAGCAAACCGCGGCAGCCATTTGCTCAGATAGGCGTGGATGTCCTGGAACATTTCCTCCACATCGGCCTGAGCGGCGAGATAGTCGACCACCGGTTGGTCGAGCCCTGAGAAGTCGCGCAGTTCTGCTTTCCAGTACGGGTTGGGTAGGCAGCGCACGTCGAATACCAGGTCGGCGTCGACGGGCATGCCCCGCTTGAATCCGAATGACTCGATGAGAAAAGCCGTGCCCGGCTCTGGTTTGTTGAGCAGGCGCAGCTTGAGCACGTCACGCAGCTGGTAGAGGTTGAGGTGCGTCGTATCGATCTTCAGATCGGCGTGATCGATGATCGCAGCCAGCAGCAGCTCCTCATCGTGGATCGCTTCGGCCAACGAGCGGGTTTCGTTGGTCAGTGGGTGACGGCGACGGGTTTCCGAGAAGCGCTTGAGCAGGGTTTCGTCGTCGGCGTCCAGATAGAGCACATCGCAGAGGATATGCCGGGCGCGGACCTCTTCGAGCAGTTCCGGGAAGCGCTTGAGCTGGCTAGGCAGGTTGCGCGCATCGATCGATACGGCGACCTGCGGATGCAGTAGCTCGGTATGCAACAGGGCGCGCTCGGCAAGTTCCGGCAGCAGCCCGGCAGGCAGGTTGTCGATGCAGTAGAAACCGTTGTCTTCGAGCACATTCAGCGCGGTACTTTTACCCGAGCCTGAGCGCCCACTTACGATGATCAGCCGCATCGATTGCCCATTTCGTCAGGCCCCGTTCTGCACGTCGACTACGACCTGATAGAGGCTTTGGTTGGTTGGCGCCTCGCGCAGCCTTTGGCGTACTTCCTCGCGGTCGAGCATGCTGGCGATCTGGCGCAGCAGCTCAAGGTGCTCGTCGGTGGCCGCTTGAGGCACCAGCAGAACGAACAGCAGGTCCACCGGTGCGCCGTCGATGGCATCGAAATCCACCGGCGTTTCCAGACGCAGAACGGCGCTCAGCGGTGCGCTGCAGCCGACCATGCGGCAATGCGGAATGGCGATGCCATTGCCAAACCCGGTCGAGCCGAGTTTTTCCCGTGCGATCAGGCTTTCGAAAATGGTCTGGGAGTCGAGATCGATAAGATCCTGGGCGATCACCTTGGCGATCTGCTCCAGGACGCGCTTCTTGCTACCGCCCGGGACGTTCACCAGAGAACGTCCGGGGGTGAGGATGTTTTCGAGTCGGATCATATTGAAGTCAGCGGGTGACAGCGCCCTGAGTGTGGTCTAGCTGCTTCTCCTTGTGCTTGATCAGTTGGCGATCGAGCTTGTCGACCAGCAGGTCGACGGCAGCGTACATGTCTTCGTGATCGGCAATGGCCACGACTTCGCGGCCGGCGACGTGCAGGGTTGCTTCGGCTTTCTGCTTGAGCTTCTCGACCTGCAGGATCACCTGAACACTGATGATACGGTCGAAGTGGCGAGCAAGCCGGTCGAATTTCTCCTCGATGTAGTCACGCAGGGCGTCGGTTACTTCCAGATGAACACCGCTGATGTTGACTTGCATACTGCTATCTCCTTTGCCTTGTGCGAAGAGCAGGGTGGTAGGCCTGCCGCCGATACAGTTCGACCAGGGGCCGATCACAGCAAACGCTTGCGCTCGCTGGACGGTGCGATACCGAGTGACTCACGGTACTTCGCAACTGTGCGGCGGGCCACCTGGATGCCCTGCGCCTCCAGTAAACCAGCGATCTTGCTGTCACTCAACGGCTTTTTCTGGTTTTCCGCGGCGACCAGCTTTTTGATGATCGCGCGGATCGCGGTGGACGAACATTCGCCGCCTTCAGCGGTGCTGACGTGGCTGGAGAAGAAGTATTTGAGCTCGTAGATGCCCCGCGGCGTGTGCATGTATTTCTGCGTCGTCACCCGGGAAATGGTTGACTCATGCATGCCCACCGCTTCGGCAATATCGTGCAGCACCAGCGGCTTCATTGCTTCGTCACCGTGCTCGAGGAAGGCGCGCTGATGCTCGACGATCTGGGTTGCGACCTTCATCAGGGTTTCGTTGCGGCTGAGCAGGCTCTTGATGAACCAGCGCGCTTCCTGCAGCTGGTTGCGCATGAAGGTGTTGTCGGCGCTGGAATCGGCGCGTTTGACAAAGCCTGCGTACTGCGCATTGACCCGCAGGCGCGGCATGGCTTCCTGATTCAGCTCGACCAGCCAGCGGTCATTGTGCTTGCGCACGATGACGTCGGGCACCACGTACTCCGGTTCGCTCGCCTCGATCTGCGAGCCGGGGCGGGGGTTCAGGCTCTGGATCAGCTCGATGACCTGGCGCAGATCGTCTTCCTTGAGCTTCATCCGCCGCATCAGCAGGCTGTAGTCGCGGCTGCCCAGGATATCCAGGTAGTCGCTGACCAGGCGCTGGGCTTCGCTCAGCCAAGGCGTCCGCTCGGGGAGCTGACGCAGTTGCAGCAGCAGGCATTCGCGCAGATCGCGCGCGCCGATGCCGGCCGGTTCGAACTGCTGGATGCGACGCAAGACGACCTCGACCTCATCGAGTTCGATTTCCAGCTCCGGATCGAAGGAGTCGACGATTTCCTGCAGTGTCTCTTCGAGATAGCCCTGATCGTTGATGCAGTCGATCAGGGTGGTCGCGATCAGGCGGTCGGTATCGCTCATCGGCGCCAGGTTGAGCTGCCACAGCAAGTGGCTCTGCAGGCTGATGCCGCTGGACGTACGGCTGGTGAAGTCCCACTCGTCGTCATCGTTGCTGGGCAGGCTGCTGGCGCTGGTCTGATAGATGTCTTCCCAGGCCGTGTCGACCGGGAGCTCGCTGGGGATTCGCTCTCCCCAATCACCGTCGTCTGCGCTTTCGCCGCTGTGGGACGGCTCCTCGTAAGTGCTTTCCGGGCTGCTGTTTTTCTCGATGCCGGGTTCGCCCGGCCGATCGGCGGCTTCGGCCATGGGGTCGGAGCTGTCGAAGTCGTCACCGTCTTCTTCACGCTCGAGCATGGGGTTGGAATCCAGCGCCTCCTGGATCTCCTGTTGCAGATCGAGGGTGGATAGCTGGAGGAGCCGTATGGCCTGTTGCAGCTGCGGTGTCATCGTCAGCTGCTGGCCCATCTTCAGGACTAGCGATGGTTTCATGGCAGAGGACTTCGAACCTTGTATGCCGGCGCAACCGCGCCCATTCCGACATGCCGCGCCTGGGGGCGCCGGCGAAAGCAAATTATATGCCTGCCGACGAAGCCTTTGCCTAGAGCCGATTTGCCGAGCCGAGCAAAAAATCCGCGTTACAGCCGGAATTCGTGGCCCAGGTAGACTTCCTTGACCAGCTGGTTGCTCAGGATGGTCTGCGCGTCGCCTTCGGCAATCAGTTGCCCGTCATTGACGATGTAAGCGGTTTCGCAGATATCCAGGGTTTCGCGGACATTGTGATCGGTGATCAGCACGCCGATGCCCTTGGCCTTGAGGTGATGGATGATCTGTTTGATATCGCCTACCGAGATCGGGTCCACGCCAGCGAAGGGTTCATCGAGCAGGATGAACTTCGGCGCAGTAGCCAGGGCGCGGGCGATCTCCACCCGGCGACGCTCGCCGCCGGACAGGCTCATGCCGAGGCTGTCGCGGATGTGGTTGATGTGAAACTCCTGCAGCAGACCTTCCAGCGCCTGCTGCCGGCCGCTGCGATCCAGGTCTTTGCGCGTCTCGAGAATGGCCATGATGTTGTCAGCCACCGAGAGTTTGCGAAAGATCGACGCTTCCTGCGGCAGGTAGCCGATGCCGGCGCGCGCGCGGCCGTGCATTGGCAGGTGGGTGACGTCGTTCTGATCGATCAGAACGCGACCCTGGTCGGCATTCACCAGGCCGACGATCATGTAGAAGCAGGTGGTCTTGCCAGCGCCGTTGGGGCCGAGCAGGCCAACGATCTGTCCGCTCTCGATGGACAGGCTGACGTCGCGCACGACCTGGCGACTCTTGTAGCTCTTGGCCAGATGCTGGGCTTTGAGAACGGCCATTACTCAGGCTGCTCCGTGGCTTGGTCGCGTTTGCGCGGCTGGATCACCATGTCGACGCGCGGCCGCGGCGTGGTCACATCGGCATTGGTGGCGCGACCGGCATTGACGATCTGGCGACGGGTGTCATAGACGATCTTCTCACCTTCGAAGGTGTTGCCTTCCTGAACCACCTTGGCCTGGTCGATAAGGACGATGCGCTCGTTGGCGGCGAAGTACTGGATGGTCAGGCCGTAGGCCTTGACGATCTCCTTGTCCGCTGCCGGTTTCTGCTCGTAGTAGGCTGGCTTGCCGATAGAAGTGAAGACCTCGACATCGCCATTGCCATCCTGAGTGATGGTCACCGTGTCGCCAGTGATCTTCATCGTGCCCTGGGTGATGACCACGTCGCCGCGATATACCGCTACGCCCTGTCGGTCGTCGAGTTCGGCGGAGTCGGCCTGTACGCGGATTGGCTGTTCACGGTCCTCGGGAAGCGCCCAGGCGCTGGCGCCGAGCCAGAAGGCGCTCAAACCGAGCAGGAGGGGGAGAGTCTTAACGCAGCTCATGCTGGCCTCTTACGTTGGACAGCAGGAGCATCCTGCCGTCATCCATGTACGCTTTCATGCCGGTTGCGGTGGTCACGCCGTTGGCGGCCTCGATTCTAACGGCTTGGTTGGTCTCGGCATAATCCTTGTCCGGCCATACGGTCAGGCGGCTGGTGGTAAGGATCGTCGGGCGGCCTTTGGCATCGGTACGCTCGACCCGTACCTTGTCGATCAACACCACCTCGTCGCCCTCGGCCGATACTTCGCCGCGCTCGCTGCGCACGTGCCAGGGCAGCTCGGTGCCGCGATAGGACATGAGGTCGGGCTTGGTCAGCAGGCTGATATCGCTGGCCTTGATGTGCTCGAGTTTGTCTGCCGTGAGTTCGTAGTTGCGCTTGCCGTCGGGTTGGTACTGCACCGTGCGCGAGTTGATCACGTAGAAGTCGACATCAGGCGTCTCGGCAGTCGCGGCAGGCGGCTGCTGCATGAAACTTTCCGGCCGGATATTCCAGTAGCCGATAGCCACTAACAGGGCAGCGATCAGGGTCAGCAGGGCGGCGAAGCGCAGTTTGCGAAGCATCCAGACCTCTACAGATAAGCGTTCTGCGCGGCGGCCAGGGTGCCCTGGGCGCGCATGATCAGTTCGCAGAACTCGCGTGCTGCACCTTCGCCGCCGCGTGCCTGCGTCACGCCGTGTGAATGTGCACGGACGAACGAGTCGGCGCTGGCGACTGCCATGCCGAGGCCGACACGGCGGATCACCGGCAGGTCCGGCAGATCGTCGCCGAGATAAGCCACCTCAGAGTAGCTCAGGCCGAGTTCGGCGAGCAGCTCGTCGAGCACGACCAGCTTGTCTTCGCGGCCCTGGTAAAGGTGTTGGATGCCCAGATTCTGCGCGCGACGCTCCACGACCGGCGTCTTGCGCCCGCTGATGATTGCGGTGCGCACGCCGGAATTGATCAGCATCTTGATGCCATGACCGTCCAGCGTGTTGAAGGTTTTGAACTCGCTACCGTCCGTAAGAAAATACAGGCGACCGTCGGTCAGGACGCCATCGACGTCGAAGATCGCCAGGCGGATGTCGCGGGCGCGTTGCAGCAGTTGCTCGTGCATTACATCACCCCCGCGCGCAGCAGGTCGTGCATGTTCAGCGCGCCGACCGGCAGCTCGCTATCGTCGATCACCACCAGTGAGCTGATCTTGTGGTCTTCCATGATCTTCAGTGCCTCGGCTGCAAGCATTTCCGCATTGGCGGTCTTGCCGTGAACGGTCATGACCTCGTCAATGCTGGTCTGGCGTACATCCACGCCCTTGTCCAGCGCGCGGCGCAGATCGCCGTCGGTGAATATTCCCGCCAGCCGCCCGTCCGTTTCGACGATCACGGTCATGCCCAGGCCCTTCTGCGTCATCTCCAGCAGGGCGTCGCGTAGTGAGGTCCCGCGCGGCACTCTGGGCAGGCGCTCGCCTGTGTGCATCACATGCTCGACCTTGAGCAGCAGCCGGCGGCCCAGCGCGCCGCCCGGGTGGGAGAAGGCAAAATCTTCGGCGGTGAAACCGCGGGCTTCCAGTAGCGCGATGGCCAGCGCATCGCCCAGTACCAGGCTCACGGTTGTGGATGAGGTCGGTGCGAGATTCAGCGGGCAGGCTTCGATACTGACGCTGGCATCCAGATTCACCGCGGCGGCCTTGGCCAGCACCGAGCTGGGATTGCCGGTCATGCTGATCAGGGTGATGCCGAGACGCTTGATCAGCGGCAGCAGGGTGACGATCTCGCTGGTAGTGCCGGAGTTGGACAGAGCCAGTACGACGTCATCCTGGGTGATCATGCCCATGTCGCCATGGCTGGCTTCGGCCGGGTGCACGAAGAAGGCGGCGGTGCCGGTGCTGGCCAGCGTTGCGGCGATCTTGCGGCCGATGTGCCCGGATTTGCCCATGCCGACCACGACCACGCGGCCCTTGCACGCCAGGATCAATTCGCAGGCCCTGACGAAGCTTGCGTCGATTCTGGCGTTCAGCTGCTCAACTGCCTCGGTTTCCAGGCGGATGGTGCGTTGCGCGGTTTCGATCAACTGGCTGCTCTGGCTCATGGCTGGCGAGGTCGTCCGATTAAAAAGCGCGGATTATAGCGAGAAACGGGCTGCCGCTGATGGAAAATCTCGGCGGTCCAGCGTCGTTGCGCCTGAAGGATCTGATCACTGCTAGCTGAACCCAGGCTGAACGGGCGTGTCGCTAGTCATCTGCTGAAACGCTCATTGGTTGGGCGGCCATAGGGGCGGTGCTATAGTGCGCGCCCGAAAACGGTCAGGCAGAAAGTATCCCGGCGCCGACGGGAACCGTCTGTTTCGCAGACTGCATGCAAGGAGACCAGATGAGCGCCAGCAACGACTACGCGGTCGAGCTGAAGGGAGTGACCTTCATGCGAGGCGAGCGCAGTATCTTCGATAAAGTCGACATCGCGATCCCGCGAGGGAAGGTCACGGCCATCATGGGGCCGTCCGGGTGCGGCAAGACGACTCTGCTGCGGCTGATCGCCGCTCAGCTGATGCCTTCGCAGGGTGAGGTATGGGTAGCCGGCAACAACCTGCCGAGCCTCTCGCGTAGCGAGCTGTTCGATATGCGCAAGCAGATGGGGGTGCTGTTTCAGAGCGGTGCACTCTTTACCGATCTGGACGTGTTCGAGAACGTCGCCTTCCCCCTGCGCGTGCACACCAAGCTGCCGGAAGAGATGATCCGCGACATCGTGCTGATGAAGCTGGAAGCTGTCGGCCTGCGCGGTGCCATCGAGCTGATGCCCGACGAACTCTCCGGTGGCATGAAGCGGCGTGTCGCGCTTGCGCGGGCGATTGCGCTGGATCCGCAGATTCTGATGTACGACGAGCCTTTCGCCGGGCAGGACCCGATCGCGATGGGCGTGTTGGTGCGCCTGATCCGGTTGCTCAACGATGCCTTGGGTATCACCAGTATCGTGGTTTCCCATGACCTGGCCGAAACCGCTTCCATCGCCGATTACATCTATGTCGTGGGCGACTCCCAGGTGCTCGGGCAGGGCACACCGTCCGAACTGATGGCGTCGGATAATCCGCGTATTCGACAATTCATGAAGGGTTCGGCCGATGGGCCGGTGCCGTTCCATTTTCCCGCGCCGGCATACGCCGACGACCTGCTGGGAGGCACCGATGCGTAAGCGTTCCTTGTTGGATCGGGTCGCCTTGTTGGGGCGCGCCGGTCTGGATGTGCTGGCGGCGCTCGGGCGCTCGACCATTTTCCTGGTGCATGCCCTGTTTGGCCGCAGCGGCCTGCACAACGGCTTCTCGCTGTTGGTCAAGCAGCTTTATTCGGTCGGCGTTTTGTCGCTGGCGATCGTCGTGGTGTCCGGCATTTTCATTGGCATGGTACTGGCGCTGCAGGGCTACAACATCCTCAGCAGCTACGGGTCGGAGCAGGCGGTTGGACAGATGGTTGCGCTGACCTTGCTGCGCGAGCTCGGGCCGGTAGTGACTGCGCTGCTGTTCGCGGGGCGTGCCGGCTCGGCGCTGGCGGCTGAGATCGGCAACATGAAATCCACCGAGCAGCTCTCGAGCCTGGAGATGATTGGTGTCGATCCGCTCAAGTACATCATCGCGCCACGTCTGTGGGCCGGCTTCATCTCGCTGCCGCTGCTGACATTGATCTTCAATGTGGTCGGCATCTGGGGCGGGGCGATGGTCGCGGTGGACTGGCTGGGTGTCTATGAGGGGTCGTTCTGGGCCAACATGCAGAACAGTGTCAACTTCCACTCGGATGTACTCAACGGCGTGATCAAGAGCGTGGTGTTTGCGCTGGTGGTCACCTGGATCGCCGTGTTCCAGGGCTACGACTGTGAGCCCACTTCTGAAGGTATCAGTCGTGCCACCACCCGGACCGTGGTGTATGCCTCGCTGGCAGTGCTCGGCCTCGATTTCATTTTGACCGCGTTGATGTTTGGAGATTTCTGATGCGTATCCGCACACTGGAAATGGGTGTCGGGCTGTTCCTGCTTGCCGGCTTGCTGGCCCTGCTGCTGCTGTCGCTGCGCGTTAGCGGGCTGAGTGTGGGCAGCGCCGACACGTACAAGCTGTATGCCTATTTCGACAATATCGCCGGTTTGACGGTCCGATCCAAGGTGACCATGGCCGGTGTGACCATCGGCAAGGTCACGGCGATCGATCTGGATCGTGATAGCTACACCGGTCGGGTGACCATGGAAATCCAGCAGGACGTGAACATCCTGCCGGCTGACTCTACCGCTTCGATCCTGACTGCCGGCCTGCTGGGCGAGAAGTACGTCGGCATCAGCGTGGGTGGCGACGATGAGCTGCTGAAGGATGGTGACACCATTCAGGACACCCAGTCCTCGCTGGTGCTGGAGGATCTGATCGGCAAATTCCTGCTCAACTCGGTAAATAGAGACTGAAGGAGATGAACATGATGACTGCCTTGCGTCGCGGCCTGCTGATTCTGCTGGCCATATTGCCCATGTATTCCCAGGCCGCACTGACCGCGCACCAGGTGATTCAGAAAACCACGGACGAGTTGCTGGCCGACCTCAAGGCTAACAAGGAGCAGTACCGCAGCGATCCGGCGGCCTTCTACGATTCGCTCAATGAGATTCTTGGTCCGGTGGTCGATGCTGATGGCATTTCGCGCAGCATCATGACCGTCAAATACTCGCGCAATGCGTCTCCCGAGCAGATGCAGCGCTTCCAGGAAAACTTCAAGCGCAGCCTGATGCAGTTCTATGGCAACGCTCTGCTGGAGTACAACAATCAGCAGATTCGGGTATTGCCGCCGAGCGGCAAGCAGGACCCCAAGCGCACCAGCGTTGGTATGGAAGTGGTGGGGCGTCAGGGCGAGATCTATCCGGTGTCCTACACCATGGTCAACGATGGCGAATGGCGTGTGCGCAACGTCATCATCAATGGCATCAATATCGGCAAGCTGTTCCGCGATCAGTTCGCCGACTCCATGCAGCGCAACGGCAACGATCTGGACAAGACCATTGATGGTTGGGCCGAGGTGGTAGCGCGCGCCAAGGATACCGAGGCCGGGCAGCAGGCGGTTGGCGATGAGTGAGGCGCGGATCGAGCCAGGTGTCGAAGGTGAATTACGCCTGGCCGGCGTGCTGGACTACCGTACAGGTCCGGCTCTTCGCGAGGCCGGGCGGGCGCTGATCAGTGGCAGCCGTGTTCCGCTTACGCTGGATTGCTCGGCGGTCGAGCGCTCCAGTAGTGTCGGGCTTTCGTTGCTGCTGGCTTTCATGCGTGACGCCAAGGCCGCCGGGGTCGGGCTGCGTGTCGCTGCGTTGCCAGCCGATATGCTGAAGATCGCCAAGGTGTCCGGATTGTTGGATATTATCCCGCTGGAAACATCCCTGGCTTGAAAGGAATCGTCGTATGAAGCTGCGTTGGGCTGAAAGCCTGCGTGACAGCTTGCATGAGCTGGCCGAATCGCTGGGCAACCTGCTGGTCGAGAGCTTTCACTATCTGGCATTGTTCGCCATTGGCGCCGTCACAGCCTGGGCGGCAGTCATGGCGTTCCTCGGCATGGTCGAGAAAGGCCACATCACTGTTGATGACATCCTGCTGCTGTTCATCTATCTCGAGCTTGGCGCGATGGTTGGGATCTATTTCAAGACCAACCATATGCCGGTGCGTTTCCTGATCTATGTCGCCATCACCGCGCTGACCCGTTTGCTGATTTCCGACATCTCGCATCATCACCGGCCCGATATGGGCGTGGTCTACGTGTCCGGCGCGATCCTGCTGCTGGCGTTGGCAATCCTGGTGGTGCGCTTTGCATCCTCGCGTTTCCCCGCCGTGCAGAGCGATAGCGGACGTTCGCGGCATCGCTCCAGTCGTGATCAGGGTGCCGAGACGCTTGATTGAGACATCTCCGTCGGTTCGGCAAGGTTCGGGGTTCGCAGCTTCCAGGCTTTTTTGTATGATGGCCGGCCCGTGCGCGTGCTGCGCCGATCGAGGTTGAACATGCAGGCCCAAGAAGTGAAGAGTTTCCTGGAAGAGAAGATTCCAGGTGCCCAGGTAGAAGTGGAAGGCGAAGGCTGCAACTTCCAGCTCAACGTGATCAGTGACGAGCTGGCGGGTCTGAGCCCGGTCAAGCGTCAGCAGCAGATCTATGCACACCTCAACCCCTGGATCGCTGATGGCAGCATTCATGCCGTCACCATGAAGTTCTTCAGTCGCACCGACTGGGCCGGGCGCGCCTGATCGCCGCCGGCTAACGCCACCAATCATTCCAGGCAGAGCGCGTCTCGTTGACTGCGCCGCCCCCTTTGGCAGTGCTTCCAGCCTGCGGCTTACGGGATTATCCATGGACAAATTGATCATTACCGGCGGCATTCGCCTCGATGGCGAAATCCGCATTTCCGGTGCGAAGAACTCCGCCCTGCCGATCCTGGCCGCCACGTTGCTGGCCGACACTCCGGTCACGGTGTGCAATCTGCCGCACCTGCACGACATCACCACGATGATCGAACTGTTCGGCCGCATGGGCGTACAGCCGGTCATCGACGAGAAGCTCAGCGTCGAGGTCGATGCCAGCAGCATCAAGACGCTGGTCGCGCCCTATGAGCTGGTGAAGACCATGCGTGCATCGATCCTGGTGCTCGGCCCGATGGTGGCGCGTTTCGGTGAAGCCGAGGTGGCTCTGCCCGGCGGCTGCGCGATCGGCTCGCGTCCGGTTGACCTGCATATCCGTGGCCTGGAAGCCATGGGCGCACAGATCGACGTCGAAGGCGGCTACATCAAGGCGAAGGCGCCTGCTGGTGGTCTGCGTGGTGCGCATTTCTTTTTCGACACGGTCAGCGTGACCGGTACCGAGAACATCATGATGGCCGCCGCGCTGGCCAACGGCCGCAGCGTGCTGGAAAACGCCGCGCGCGAGCCTGAAGTGGTCGATCTGGCCAATTTCCTCAACGCCATGGGCGCCAAGGTTTCCGGTGCCGGCACTGACACCATTACCATCGATGGCGTCAAACGCCTCGGTGGCGGGCGCTACAGCGTCATGCCCGACCGCATCGAGACCGGCACCTATCTGGTAGCTGCCGCTGCCACCGGAGGTCGTGTTCGCCTGAAGGACACCGATGCGACGCTGCTCGAAGCCGTGCTGCACAAGCTGGTCGAGGCCGGTGCGCATATCGATACCGGCAGCGACTGGATCGAGCTGGACATGAAAGGCAAGCGGCCCAAGGCGGTCAACGTTCGCACGGCGCCGTACCCGGCCTTCCCGACCGACATGCAGGCGCAGTTCATTGCCCTGAATGCCATCGCCGAAGGTACTGGTACGGTGATCGAGACGGTATTCGAGAACCGCTTCATGCACGTCTATGAGATGAATCGCATGGGTGCGCAGATTCTGGTCGAAGGCAACACCGCCATCGTCACGGGTGTCGAGCGCCTCAAAGGCGCACCGGTCATGGCGACCGATCTGCGCGCTTCGGCAAGTCTGGTGATCGCCGGCCTGGTGGCCGAAGGCGATACGCTGATCGATCGCATCTACCACATCGATCGTGGTTACGAGTGCATCGAAGAGAAGTTGCAGTTGCTCGGCGCGAAGATTCGCCGCGTTCCGGGCTAGGCTTCGCGAGACGGATGGCTAGCGGGCCCTTGACTAGCGGGGGCCCACCCGAGGTTCCAAAGGAAATGTGCTCCATGCTCACCATCGCCCTGTCGAAAGGCCGCATTCTCGACGACACTCTGCCGCTGCTGGCTGCTGCGGGTATCGTACCCACCGAGAATCCGGACAAGAGCCGCAAGCTGATCATCCCGACTACCCAGGATGACGTTCGTCTGCTGATCGTTCGGGCTACGGATGTGCCTACCTATGTCGAGCATGGCGCAGCCGATCTTGGGGTCGCTGGCAAGGACGTGTTGATGGAATACGGTGGCCAGGGGCTGTACGAGCCGCTGGATCTGCGTATCGCCAACTGCAAGCTGATGACCGCTGGCAAGGTCGGCGCGCCAGAGCCCAAGGGCCGCCTGCGCGTGGCCACCAAGTTCGTCAACGTCGCCAAGCGCTACTACGCCGAGCAGGGCCGGCAGGTCGACATCATTAAGCTGTACGGCTCCATGGAACTCGCTCCGCTGGTGGGGCTGGCGGACAAGATCATCGACGTGGTCGACACCGGCAATACACTGCGCGCCAACGGTCTGGAACCCCAGGAACTGATCGCACACATCAGTTCGCGGCTGGTGGTGAACAAGGCTTCGATGAAAATGCAGCACGCGCGCATCCAGGCGCTGATCGATACCCTGCACGCGGCAGTCCAGCAGCATCAGCATTGATGAATCTCGCGGTCACCACCGCGCCTGCCTATCCGTGCCATAGCTGAAATTCTCAGGTGCCCGCACGGTGGGCTTGATATTCTAGCGGCGCCTGAGAGCCCGGCCTGCGCTTCGTGCCATTGCAGTGAAGCCGGCCGCTTCCGATGCCCAGCCAATCATGAGGCCCGCTATGACCGCTCCCTCCGCCATTCGCCGACTCAACGCTGCCGATGCCGATTTCGCTCGTCATCTGGATCATCTGTTGAGCTGGGAAAGCGTTTCCGATGACGGCGTGAACGAGAGGGTGCTGGAGATCATCAAGGCTGTACGCGAGCGGGGCGATGCTGCGCTGGTCGAACTGACCCAGCGCTTCGATGGGCTGCAGGTCGCTTCGATGGCCGATCTGATCCTGCCGCGCGCGCGCCTGGAGCAGGCCCTTGAGCGCATCACGCCAGCGCAGCGCGAGGCCCTGGAGATCGCCGCCGAGCGCGTGCGCAGCTATCACGAGCGGCAGAAGCAGGATTCCTGGGTCTATACCGAAGCCGACGGCACGGTACTTGGGCAGAAGGTCACCCCGCTGGATCGCGCCGGGCTCTACGTGCCGGGCGGCAAGGCGTCCTATCCGTCGTCGGTATTGATGAATGCCATTCCGGCCAAGGTCGCCGGTGTGCCCGAGGTCGTCATGGTCGTACCGACGCCTCGTGGCGAGCTCAACGAACTGGTGCTTGCTGCAGCCTGTATCGCCGGCGTCGACCGGGTGTTCACCATTGGCGGGGCGCAGGCCGTCGCGGCATTGGCCTACGGCACCGAGAGCGTGCCGCCGGTGGACAAGATCGTCGGTCCGGGCAACATCTACGTGGCGACCGCCAAGCGTCACGTGTTCGGCAAGGTCGGCATCGACATGATTGCCGGCCCATCGGAAATCCTGGTGGTCTGCGACGGTCAGACCGACCCCGACTGGATTGCCATGGACCTGTTCTCCCAGGCCGAGCATGACGAGGACGCCCAGTCCATTCTGGTCAGCCCTGACGCCGAATTTCTCGATCGTGTCGCCGAAAGCATTGCTCGCTTGCTGCCCACGCTTGAGCGTGCCGACATCGCTCGTACTTCGATCGAGGGGCGGGGTGCGCTGATCCTCGTTGCCGATATGCAGCAGGCCATCGACGTGGCCAATCGCATCGCGCCGGAGCACCTGGAGTTGTCGGTCGCTGAGCCGGAGCAGTGGCTGCCGCAGATCCGTCACGCCGGGGCGATCTTCATGGGTCGCTACACCGCTGAGGCGCTGGGCGACTACTGCGCCGGGCCCAACCACGTACTGCCGACCTCGGGCACCGCGCGCTTCTCCTCGCCACTGGGCGTGTACGACTTCCAGAAGCGTTCGTCGATCATCAATTGCTCGGCCGAGGGGGCTTCGACGCTGGGCAAGGTGGCGTCTGTGCTGGCCCGCGGTGAGTCGCTCACTGCCCACGCCCGTAGCGCCGAGTACCGTATCAAGGGCTAATGGCGTTCGTGCGGGGCGGACAGCGTGTCGCGTGTCCGCCTCGCGGTCGCCAAGACTTCGCCATTTATCGCCCCACGGCAAATCGATCACATTCAAGGAGAGAAGGGCAGATGAGCAAATTCTGGAGCCCCTTCGTCAAAGACCTGGTGCCCTATGTGCCGGGTGAGCAGCCGAAGCTGAGCAAGCTGGTCAAGCTCAACACCAACGAGAACCCCTACGGCCCGTCGCCGCGTGCGATCGCTGCGATGCAGGCGGAGCTTAACGACAGTCTGCGGCTGTACCCCGATCCCAACGGCGAGCGGCTGAAGCAGGCGGTGGCCGATTATTACGGTGTGCAGCCGGCTCAGGTGTTTGTCGGCAACGGCTCGGACGAGGTGCTTGCGCACGCTTTCCATGGGCTGTTCCAGCATGCCGGTCCATTGCTGTTTCCGGATATCAGCTACAGCTTCTATCCGGTCTACTGCGGGCTGTACGGCATCGCCTACGAAACCGTTGCGCTCGATGAGCAGTTCCAGATCGACGTAGCCGACTACAACCGTCCGAATGGCGGCATCATCTTCCCGAATCCGAATGCTCCAACCGGCTGTCTGCTTGCGCTTGAGGCAATCGAGCGGTTGCTGAAGGCAAATACCGAATCGGTGGTGCTGGTCGACGAAGCCTATGTGGATTTTGGCGGTGAGTCCGCCATCGCGCTGGTCGATCGCTACCCGAATCTGCTGGTGACGCAGACGCTGTCCAAGTCGCGTTCGCTGGCCGGGCTGCGCGTAGGGTTGGCGGTTGGCCATCCCGATCTGATCGAGGCCTTGGAGCGGATCAAGAACAGCTTCAATTCCTATCCGCTGGATCGCATCGCCATTGCCGGTGCGGCCGCAGCTTTCGAAGATCGCGCGTATTTCCAGCAGACCTGCCAACAGGTCATCGACAGCCGCGAGGCGGTGGTGGCTGCCATGCAGGGGCTGGGTTTCGAGGTGCTACCGTCGGCGGCCAACTTCATTTTTGCCCGCCACCCGCAGCGTGATGCGGCCGCCATCGCCGCCAGCCTGCGTGAGCAGGGCGTCATTGTCCGTCACTTCAAGCAGCGTCGTATCGAGCAGTTCCTGCGTATCACCATTGGCAAGCCGGAACAGAATCAGGCGCTGTTGGAGGCGCTCGGCTAAGGCTGAGCGAGGCGGGCGGCGGCAGGCCTGCGAAGCTGCCGGAGCCGAGAAGCGCGTCGTGCCTGGGTGACTGTAGCGTCAGGCAGTGGGCGCGCTATTTCGGAGCCGTGCTCACCGGGGCGCGCATGCCCACTTCTGCAGTCAGCGTTAGCGGCTTGCCGTTGCGCAGAATGTCGATATCGATCTTTTCGCCCGGGCGGGCGCGGGCGACCTGGTTCATCGAGCTGCGGCCGTCGGCTGACTGCACGCCGTCGATGCTCAGAATCAGATCTCCGGGCTGCAGCCCCGCACGGGCGGCAGGACCGTCGCGGTACACCCCCGCGACGACGATACCGGGACGACCTTCCTGACCAAAGGATTCCGCCAGCTCCTGGGTCAGCGAC
The DNA here is from genome assembly GCF_003696315.1 of Pseudomonas songnenensis. GTDB lineage: Bacteria > Pseudomonadota > Gammaproteobacteria > Pseudomonadales > Pseudomonadaceae > Stutzerimonas > Stutzerimonas songnenensis. Next base: position 120,281 of record NZ_RFFN01000005.1, read on the forward strand.
TGCACCTCCACGCCCAGCCAGCCGCGGATGACCTGACCGTGGTCGATGATCGACTTCATCACCTCCAGCGCAAGCTTCACCGGAATCGCGAAACCAATGCCCTGCGAGCCACCCGACTCGGAGATAATGGCGGTGTTGATGCCGATCAGGTTGCCCTCGGCATCCACCAATGCGCCGCCGGAGTTGCCTCGGTTGATCGCCGCGTCGGTCTGGATAAAGTCTTCATAGGTATTCAGGCCCAGCTGGTTGCGGCCAGTCGCGCTGATGATGCCCATGGTGACGGTCTGGCCGACGCCGAACGGGTTGCCGATCGCAAGCGTGACGTCGCCGACGCGTATGCGGTCGGAATGGCCGACGGTGATGGCCGGCAGGTCCGCCAGGTCGATCTTCAATACGGCGAGGTCGGTTTCCGGGTCGCTGCCGATTACCCGAGCCAGCGTCTCCCGTCCGTCTTTGAGCGCCACCACGATCTGCTCGGCGTTCGCCGTTACATGGTTGTTGGTCAGCAGATAGCCTTCCGGGCTCATGATCACCGCTGAGCCGAGGCTCGACTCCATCCGCCGCTGCCTCGGCAGGTTGTCGTTGAAGAATCGTTGAAACAACGGGTCTTTTGACAGCGGCGCCTGCTGCTCGGTTTTCTCGATGAGCTTGGTGGTATAGAGATTGGCAACTGCCGGAGCGGCGCCAGCGACCGCGTTGGCATAGGAATACGGGCCCTGCTGCGGTGTGGTGGCAACCAACGGCGCCTGCCGTAGACCGATGTCGCGCTCTTTGATGCCGACCAGTTGCGGGTATCGCTGGATGATCAGCAGAGCTACGAGCAGGCCGACCAGCAACGGCCAGCCAAAGAAACGTAGGGCATTGAACATCGCGCAGGGGTCCGGACAGAGTTGCGGGCGCGCAAAGCGGCCCTTAAGGTGGCGGCATTATACGAAGCTGCAACTGAAATGCAGCTTCATGCGTGCATGTTTTGCTGCGGCGGTTCGACGGGCACCGGTCGTGCCTGCCGCGCCATCAAGAGGTATCCCCATGACAGTTGCGCTTACCACTCTGGTTCAGGAGGCAGACCGTTATCTGGATGCCGCGAGGATTGCCGACTATTGCCCTAATGGCCTGCAAGTCGAGGGGCGTTCACAGGTCACGCGGATCGTCAGCGGCGTTACGGCCAGCCAGGCACTGCTGGATGCGGCGGTCGAGGCGAATGCCGACGTGGTGCTGGTGCACCATGGTTATTTCTGGAAGAACGAGGACGCCCGCATCATCGGCATGAAACAGCGCCGCCTGAAGACGCTGCTGGTAAACGGGATCAGTCTGCTGGCCTATCATCTTCCGCTGGATGTGCATCCTGAAGTGGGCAATAACGTGCGATTGGGGGCGCTGCTCGGCCTGCAGACCGAGGGGCCGCTCGAGCCGGGCAATCCTCGTTCGGTGGGCCTGGTTGGCTCTCTGGAGAAACCCCTGACTGCAACCGAATTTCAGCAACGGATACATGATGCGCTAGGCCGTGCGCCACTGATGGTCGAAGGCAGTGGTCGGATTGAGCGCGTGGCGTGGTGTACTGGTGGTGCTCAGGGGTATATCGAACAGGCTGTAGCGGCTGGCGTGGACGCCTATATCACCGGTGAAATATCTGAGCCGACTGCACATGTCGCGCGTGAAAATGGCCTGAGCTTCTTTGCCGCTGGGCATCACGCCACCGAGCGCTATGGCGTCCAGGCGCTGGGCGAATACCTTGCCGGCCGGTTCGACATCGAGCACCGGTTCATCGACTGCCCCAACCCTGCGTGAACCCGGATTTGCCGGCTCGACGCAACTTGGGTGGGCCGGGAATCGCGCCCTGCTAGTCGATATAAATCTATAGCTTTTAGGTCTAACTGGCCGCCTGATTAGAATCTAAAGCCGTGTTAGAGTTGCGCCCAATCAACGGCCCACCGGCCGTCCACCTGCCAAATCGTGAGTAGCCATGGTCGACAAACTGACGCATCTGAAACAGCTGGAGGCGGAAAGCATCCATATCATCCGTGAGGTTGCAGCCGAGTTCGGCAACCCGGTGATGCTCTATTCCATTGGCAAGGATTCGGCCGTGATGTTGCACCTGGCGCGCAAGGCCTTCTTCCCGGGCAAGCTGCCGTTCCCGGTCCTGCACGTCGATACGCGCTGGAAGTTTCAGGAGATGTACAGTTTCCGCGCCAAAATGGTCGAGGAGATGGGGCTGGAACTGATCACCCACATCAACCCCGACGGCGTCGCGCAGGACATGAATCCCTTCACCTACGGTAGTGCCAAGCACACTGACGTGATGAAGACCGAAGGTCTCAAGCAGGCGCTCGACAAGTACGGTTTCGACGCTGCTTTTGGCGGTGCTCGACGCGACGAGGAAAAGTCACGCGCCAAGGAGCGCGTCTACTCCTTCCGCGACAGCAAGCATCGCTGGGACCCGAAGAATCAGCGTCCCGAGCTGTGGAATCTCTACAACGGCAAGGTCAAGAAGGGCGAGTCGATCCGTGTCTTCCCGCTGTCGAACTGGACCGAACTGGATATCTGGCAGTACATCTACCTTGAGCAGATCCCGATCGTGCCCCTGTACTTCGCCGCCGAGCGGGAGGTGGTCGAGCTCAACGGCACGCTGGTGATGATCGATGACGAGCGCATCCTTCAACATCTGACGCCAGAGCAGAAGGCTAGCATCCACAAGAAGATGGTGCGCTTCCGCACCCTGGGCTGCTACCCATTGACCGGTGCCGTCGAATCCACCGCGACCAGCCTGCCGGAGATCATTCAGGAGATGCTCCTGACCCGTACTTCCGAGCGTCAGGGGCGCGTCATCGACCATGACGCCACCGGCTCGATGGAAGAAAAGAAACGCCAGGGTTACTTCTAAGGAAACGCATCATGAGTCACCAATCCGAACTGATCAGCGAGGACATCCTCGCCTACCTGGCGCAACACGAGCGCAAGGAACTCCTGCGTTTCCTGACCTGCGGCAATGTCGATGACGGCAAGAGCACGCTGATCGGCCGTCTGCTGCACGACTCGAAGATGATCTACGAGGACCACCTCGAGGCCATCACCCGCGATTCGAAGAAGGTCGGCACCACTGGCGAAGACGTCGACCTGGCACTGCTGGTCGACGGCCTGCAGGCCGAGCGCGAGCAGGGCATCACCATCGACGTCGCGTACCGCTATTTCTCGACGGCCAAGCGCAAGTTCATCATTGCCGACACCCCTGGCCATGAGCAGTACACGCGCAACATGGCGACTGGCGCCTCCACCTGTGACCTGGCGATCATTCTGGTCGATGCCCGTTACGGGGTGCAGACCCAGACCAAGCGCCACAGCTTCATCACCTCGCTGCTCGGCATCAAGCACATCGTGGTCGCCATCAACAAGATGGACCTGATGAACTTCGATCAGGATGTGTTCGAGAAGATCAAGGCCGACTACCTGGCCTTCGCCGATCGTATCGAGCTCAAGCCGTCGTCCCTGCACTTCGTGCCTATGTCGGCGCTCAAGGGCGACAACGTGGTCAATCGCAGCGAACGTGCGCCATGGTATGAGGGGCAGTCGCTGATGGAGATTCTCGAGAGTGTCGAGATCGCTGGCGACCGCAACTTCGACGACCTACGCTTCCCGGTGCAATACGTCAATCGCCCGAACCTGAACTTCCGCGGTTTCGCCGGCACCCTGGCGAGCGGCATCGTGCGCAAGGGCGACGAGATCGCCGTGCTGCCGTCCGGCAAGATCAGCCGGGTTAAATCCATCGTCACCTTTGATGGTGAGCTGGAACAGGCGACTCCGGGTGAGGCCGTCACCCTGACGCTCGAAGACGAGATCGACGTATCTCGCGGCGACATGCTGGTGCATGCCGATAGCCGTCCGCGCATCGCCGACAGCTTCGAGGCGATGCTCGTCTGGATGGGCGAAGAGCCGATGCTGCCGGGCAAGAAATACGACATCAAGCGCGCCACCAGCTACGTGCCGGGCTCCATCGCCAGCATTATCCATAAAGTGGATGTGAACACGCTGGAGAAGGGGGCTGCGAGCAGTCTGCAGCTCAACGAGATCGGCAAGGTCAAGGTTAGCCTGGACGCGCCGATCGCCCTGGACGGCTACGCGCAGAACCGCACGACCGGCGCTTTCATCGTCATCGATCGCCTTACCAATGGCACCGTCGGCGCCGGCATGATCATCGCCGAGCCGGTTGTCCATGGATCGGGCGGTCATCACGGCGCGCTGGCACACGTCTCTACCGAAGAACGCGCCACTCGCTTTGGCCAACAACCGGCGACCGTGCTGTTTACCGGCCTGTCTGGCGCTGGCAAGAGCACCCTGGCCTATGCGGTGGAACGCAAGTTGTTCGATATGGGGCGTGCGGTCTATGTACTCGATGGCCAGAACCTGCGCCACGACCTCAACAAAGGCCTACCGCAGGACCGCGCCGGCCGCACTGAAAACTGGCGCCGTGCCGCCCATGTCGCACGTCAGTTCAACGAGGCGGGGCTGATCACCCTGGCCGCGTTCGTCGCCCCTGACGCCGAAGGTCGCGAACAGGCCAAGGCGTTGATCGGCGCTGAGCGTCTGATCACCGTCTACGTCCAGGCCTCGCCGCAAGCCTGCCGTCAGCGCGATCCGCAGGGGTTGTATGCGGCAGGGGGGGATAACATTCCGGGTGAGTCTTTCCCGTACGATGTGCCACCGAATGCGGATCTGGTCGTCGACAGCGAAACGTCGGCTCTGGAAGAGGGGGTTAGGCAGGTTATTCAGTTGTTGCGCGAGCGTGGGGCAATCTGATTTCGCAGTAGTTTTGCAGCCCGTGCCCTATGCCGATGGCGTAGGGTGCGGTTGTAACTGCCACGGGGACTTGCGAGTTAGAAACATCCTGCCGGCATGTAGAAGTCCTTCCAGGCTCCTGCTCCCGACTCATCGATATCGCAATTCCAGGCGCCACCCGCAGAACGTGAGATGGATATGTGGGCGCCCGACACAACCGGGCTGACATTGCCACCAATTGTCACTCCTAAAGAGCCGGAGCCGTCGAGCAGGAAGTTGGCGATATCGCCGGAAGCGGCCACTGTGACATTGGAGGGAACATAGCCCAGATCCGTATTGCTGACGACATTACGGCCTCTGCTCAAATGCTCCTCGACAGCGGATTTGTAGGCGGCCAGTTCTGTATAGGCGCGCGTAACCTGCGAGCGTGCAACATAGTCTTGATACACCGGAATAGCTATAGCAGCCAGAATGCCGACGATTGCGACCACAATCATCAGCTCAATTAATGTAAAACCCTTGCTGTTACTTTGCATTAGCGTCCTCCCTTTTCAATCTCTCAGCAAACATCAGGCCAGGCCATTACGCTGCCTTGAAAAGTGAGATTGGTAAAAGCGACGCTCGAAGAGATAGTGGCTTAGCGCAGCCAACAACAGTCCTAATCCTCCGCCCAGCAATAGAATTTCCGGCCATTCCCAGCCATCTTTGTCCCTGACTAGGCGCATGATTGGGTAATGCCATAAATAGAGGCCGTAGGACATTCGCCCCAACCAGGCCAGAGGACTTCCGCCAAGCCAGGAGGGCTGCGCCGCTATCAATAGCGCTGCCCCAACTTCGACGATGGTGAAACCATACAAAACCGTTGGCATCCATATCGTGCTGAAGAAGGTCATCGAAACAAACAATATAGTTAGGCCAACTACCGCCCAGTAACGGTGAATGGTCACCCCTACGTATCCCAGTAAGCATCCAAGCAACAATCCACTGCAATGGGTTTCCGTGCGGGGATAAAAAGCCCATGCTGCTAGACCCACGCCGCCCCACCAGCGCAGAGCGGTAGCGAGCAAATAGAGTATGAAAATTAGTCCTATCGCTAAATGTCGGGGTAAGCGAAGCAAGCCCAGTAAAACTAGCGGCCAAAGCAGGTAGAACTGCATCTCCACCGCTAGGCTCCACACATGTCCCAGCACTGACACTGGCGCCCCCAGCACTGTGGCATAGTTCACAATATAAACGGCAGACAGGAGCGAATCGCGCAGGTGCTTGGAGAAGGCTACATCGGGAAACAGCCAAGGTGCTGTCAAGAGGTATGCCAGCAACATCACCAGTAATGCCGGCAATAGACGACGCATGCGCCTAAGAATGAAGCGGTCAAGCGTCAAGCCGGTCTCCCGCGCATGTTCATTCACGAGCAAGCGGGTAATTAGGTACCCAGACAGCACGAAAAATACATCAACGCCAAAAAAGCCACCCGGCAGCCCTGGGAGATGGGCGTGATAGGCCACCACTGTTAATGCCGCTAGCGCACGGATGCCGTCGAGCGGTGGACTATAAGCTTGAGCCCTCATTGCGGTACCCTCGATGCATAGAAGGCGTTCAACTCCCGATAGAGGAATTGGGTCATAGAGTCGGTCGAACTTCCCTTGTGTCTCATGCCATTGCCGACCCAGACTGTGACGCCTCCATGATTGTCAAGAAGCAAGACGGACGGGCTGCCATACAGAAAACCTGGTTGAGCATGAAGCGTCAGCGTGCTGCCGGATTCTCGGTAGCTGAACACACCGTGACCATAACAACCCCGTAACCGGTTCGGCTCACAGATTTCCTCCGCAGCGGCATGTTCAACGGAGAACCCTCGCTGGTCACGCAGCGTCGCCCATAGAGACGCGAGCGCCGATGCGCTGCCAGAAAGACCCGCCGAAGACGACAGCGCTTGGAAGTCGAAATAGCGCCAGTAATCGTCACCGTAAAAGTTGCTATTGCGAAAGTCGTAGCTCACCTCGTCAGCGCGATACGGTCCGTCGACAAACCGTATATCTCGCGGTTGTAGGCCATACTCCCGCTCAATAAGTTGCCGGAACGGCTGTTCAGAAACCCGCTCTAGAACCATGGCTAACAAGCAGTAATTCAGGTTCGAGTAGGCATATCGCTCACCTGGTGCGAAGTCCAGTGTCACCTTTGTCAACGGTTCGGCGGTGTACGGGCACCAGGGTTTTCGATTTCTGACCACCATCGGATCTGTTGAGCGCAGGCGATCAAAACCGGCACTATGCCGGAGAAGATGTTCTATCGTCACTGATTGTAATCGGGTGTCAGTGATCGCCACGTCCGGTAGCAGCAAATCTAGAAGATGGTCATCCAGCGAAAGCCTACCGGTGCTTACTTGGCGCAGGACTGCGTCAGCGGTCAGTGCTTTGGTCATGCTGGCGTAGCGAAAGCGGCTTTCTTTAGTCACGCGGGAGGAAAGCAGGGGGATGCTATGCCAGCCGTAGTGGCATTCATGCAGCGTTCCGTCGGGTGTGACATGCGCCAACTGGCCGGATGGTGATGAGTTGTCGCGTAGTGAAAAGTTGGCAGCGGATGCCAGCCAGGCGGGCGCTCCGACGGAGCAGGAGAGAGATGGTGCCGTCAGCAGAGCCTGCGCTGGATAGAGAAAACGTAGTACCTGCTGGCGATCTCCGATCCAGAAATAAGCAGGCAGGCCCAGCAGCAGGCCTCCCGCCACGACCAGCCCTAGAAGGCGAATCACCCTGAAGCACATACTAAATACTCGAACTTAAAAAACCCGCCAATGGCGGGTTTTTTGATCAGATAACTGCGCTGGGTTTAGCTGCTACTCTCAACCCTCTCCACCTTCCTCGGCAGCGCATCCGGACGGACGGAACTTGTTCTCTACAGAAGTGGTGCAGCTCCAGGAGCCAGCGTTATCGGCGCTGTTATCAGCACGAGTCCAAGTCAAGTTCTCGCCACGGATAGCAGAAGAAGCGTTAGTGCCGAAGCTGGCTACGATGGAAGCAGAGCCGTCATCCAGATCGTAGGTAACCTCAAGGCCTTCTTGCTCACCCACGTCAACTCCACCTTCGCCGATGAGGTTGCTAAGCGCCCAGCCGATGTTGCAATCGTTTTCAGCTGTTCCGTCCATCATGCAGCTTTCTACGGCGGTCTTAATTGCGCCAGTTTCGCTCATAACACGGCTAACCTGCGATTTTCCAACGTAGTTCTGGTACTGCGGGATAGCGATAGCAGCCAGAATACCGATGATCGCTACCACTATCATCAGTTCGATTAGCGTGAAACCCTTTTGCATTTGAGCTTTCATTTGAATCTCCTTGAGTGTGAAGGCTTTGAGCCTGCTAGGGGTTTAGCAGTAGTCGTGCCAGCTTTTGCTGGTCGTGTTCGTCACACGACCATATGTGAGCTGTTTCAACTTATTTGTGGGCAAGATGCTGAGCCTGAAGAGGGACGCGCGTTCTTGCCAGCGGGCGCTCGTTGCAAAATTACCATGTTGGTCGATATTGGGCTTTTGCTTCGTGGCGTTTTGTGACCAATAGCGTCACCTCTGTGGTGGCGTTGTTTGCTCTCGCCGACATCTGCGCTATAAGGCGGGGACAGATTAGAGCGAGACCGCCATGAGCGATAATATTTCCCTTTCCGGCTTGGCCCGTCAGATGGTGCTGGCCGGTGCGCTGGACGAGAAGACGGCGCAGCAGGCGCAGGTGCAGGCTCTGCGCAGTAAGTCCTCTTTGGTCACCTACGTTGTACAGAATAAGCTTGCGACTGGTCGCGTGGTCGCGGAGGTGGCGTCCGAGCAGTTCGGTGTCGCGTTGCTCGATCTATCAGCAGTCGACAAGGATTCGCTGCCTAAAGATGTGGTCAGTGAGAAGCTGGCTCGTCAGCATCGTGTATTGCCTCTCTCCAAGCGTGGCAACAAGCTTTTCGTGGCCGTTTCTGATCCTGCTAATCACCAGGCTGTTACCGATATTCAGTTCAGTTCGGGCCTGAATACCGAAGCGATCCTGGTGGAGGACGACAAGCTGGGTCAGGCTATCGATGTATTTTTCGATAGTGGTTCGACGGGGCTGGAGGATTTGGGCGACATCGATCTCGACGGTGTGGATGTCGAGACTGCGTCAGATGATCCAAAAGGGGATGAAGGGGGCGGTGACGCTGATGACGCGCCAGTGGTGCGTTTTGTCAATAAGATGCTGCTCGATGCAATCCGAGGTGGCTCTTCCGATCTTCACTTTGAGCCCTACGAGAAGGCCTATAGGGTGAGGTTGCGTACCGATGGCATCCTGCATGAGGTTGCGCGGCCGCCGATACAGCTTGCGCCGCGCATTTCTGCGCGCCTCAAGGTGATGGCGGGGTTGGATATCTCCGAGCGACGCAAGCCGCAGGATGGTCGGATCAAGATGAAGATATCCAAGACCAAAGCCATTGATTTTCGGGTTAATACTCTGCCCACCCTGTGGGGCGAGAAGATCGTTATGCGTATTCTCGACCCATCCAGTGCGCAAATGGGAATTGATGCGTTGGGTTATGAGGTAGAGCAGAAAGACCTCTATATGAATGCGTTGCGACAACCGCAGGGTATGATCCTTGTGACCGGCCCAACCGGGTCGGGCAAGACGGTTTCGCTATACACCGGCCTTAATATCCTCAACACCGTGGATGTCAACATTTCCACAGCGGAGGATCCGGTGGAAATTAACCTTGAAGGCATCAACCAGGTTAATGTCAATCCCCGGCAGGGCATGGACTTCGCTCAGGCTCTGCGCGCGTTTCTGCGGCAAGACCCGGATATCATCATGGTGGGTGAAATCCGGGACTTGGAGACGGCGGAAATAGCCATCAAGGCCGCGCAGACTGGGCATATGGTGATGTCAACGCTGCATACCAATAGCGCCGCGGAAACCCTAACCCGTCTTCGTAATATGGGTGTGCCTGCTTTCAATATCGCTACCTCGGTGAACCTGATCATCGCGCAACGGCTGGCCCGGAAACTATGTGGTAGCTGCAAAAAAGAGGTCGATGTTCCAAGAGAGGCGCTGCTGCGAGAAGGTTTCCCTGTGGACAAGATAGGAACCTTCAAGATTTTTGGCCCGGTCGGGTGCGATAGCTGCAAGGGCGGCTACAAAGGGCGTGTCGGTATTTATGAAGTGGTTAAAAACACGCCGTCGCTGCAGCGGATTATCATGGAGGACGGAAATTCCATTGATATCTCTACCCAAATGCGTAAAGACGGCTACAACGACCTGCGAACCTCGGCATTGCTGAAGGCCATGCAGGGCGTGACTAGCCTCGAAGAAGTCAACCGGGTTACCAAGGATTAAGCATGGCGCAGAAAGCGATCAAGACTAGTACGTTCACTTGGGAGGGGACTGACCGAAAGGGTGGAAAGGTCAAGGGCGAGCTGAGTGGGGCGAACCCGGCGCTTGTAAAGGCACAGTTGCGCAAGCAGGGCATCAATCCACAGAAAGTACGCAAGAAGTCTCCTTCGCTTCTCGGCTCGGGGAAGAAAATCAAGCCGATGGACATCGCGTTGTTTACTCGGCAGATGGCAACGATGATGAAAGCTGGTGTTCCATTGCTGCAGTCCTTCGATATTATTGGTGAGGGCTTTGACAATCAGAACATGCGCAAGCTAGTGGATGACTTGAAGCAAGAGGTTGCTGCGGGTAATAGTTTTGCGACAGCATTGCGTAAAAAGCCTCAGTACTTTGACGATCTGTATTGCAACTTGGTTGACTCTGGGGAGCAGTCTGGTGCGCTTGAAACGTTGCTTGATCGTGTAGCGACATATAAGGAGAAAACGGAAGCGCTAAAGGCGAAGATCAAAAAAGCGATGAACTACCCAATCGCAGTTGTAGTGGTGGCTGTTATCGTTTCTGCAATCTTGCTAATAAAAGTGGTCCCGCAGTTTCAAGAGGTATTTTCCAATTTTGGCGCTGAATTGCCTGCTTTTACTTTGATGGTCATTACAATGTCTGAGGCTTTGCAAGAGTGGTGGTTCGTGGTTCTTGCAGGGTTGATTGGCGCTGGCTTTGCTTTCAAGGAGGCTCATAGGAGGTCGGAAAAATTTCGCAATTGGGTTGACCGTACGCTATTGAAACTCCCAATTGTCGGAGACATCATTTACAAATCGTCTATTGCCCGTTTTGCGCGCACTTTGGCAACCACTTTTGCTGCGGGCGTGCCGCTGGTAGATGCACTGGACTCCGTGGCTGGTGCGACGGGCAATGTGGTATTTCGGAGTGCGACGATGAAGGTGAAAAATGATGTATCAACGGGTATGCAGCTGAATTTTTCTATGCGCACCACTGGCGTCTTTCCCACAATGGCTGTCCAGATGACAGCGATTGGTGAGGAGTCCGGCTCTCTTGATGAGATGCTGGCGAAGGTGGCGACATTCTATGAAGACGAAGTCGACAATATGGTCGACGGGCTGACTGCTCTCATGGAGCCGATGATCATGGCGGTGCTGGGTGTGCTGGTCGGCGGTTTGATCATTGCCATGTACCTCCCGATTTTTCAATTGGGCGCTGTCGTTTAAATATGTTCTTGGTCGATTATTTGGCCAGCCACGTGCTGGCCTTTGTTTTGTCTGCCGCAGTGCTCGGCTTATTGGTTGGAAGCTTTCTAAATGTCGTAATTTACCGCCTGCCGATCATGATGCAGCGTGAGTGGCGTATGCAGGCACTTGAATATCTCGAGAGACCGGCGGAGCCTGCCGGTGAGCGCTTCAATCTGTTGCTGCCAAACTCCCGGTGTCCGCACTGTAATCACCAAATACGGTCTTGGGAGAATATCCCGCTAGTCAGCTGGTTGGCCCTGCGCGGCAAGTGCTCATCTTGTCGGGCACCAATTAGTTGTCGTTATCCATTGGTGGAGCTGGCTTGCGGATTATTGTCAGGCTATGTCGCTTGGCATTTCGGCTTCTCCTGGCAGGCCGGTGCAATGCTGATGCTGACCTGGGGTCTGCTGGCGATGAGCATGATCGATGTCGATCACCAATTGTTGCCAGACGTTTTGGTGCTGCCGCTATTGTGGCTTGGCCTTATCCTAAATAACTTCGGTTTATTCGTGCCGCTGGAGAGTGCGCTCTGGGGCGCGGTGGCGGGGTACCTGACTCTTTGGTCGGTGTACTGGCTGTTCAAGTTGGTCACCGGCAAAGAGGGTATGGGCTACGGTGACTTCAAGCTGCTGGCCATGCTTGGCGCCTGGGGCGGGTGGCAAGTACTGCCGCTGACTATCCTGTTGTCTTCGGTTGTTGGTGCTGTGCTTGGTAGCATCCTCCTGCGAATGCAGCGTGCAGAAAGCAATACGCCGATTCCTTTCGGTCCATACCTGGCTATCGCAGGCTGGATTGCATTGCTTTGGGGTGATTGGATTACGCAAAGCTACCTGCAGTTTGCGCGCTTCTGACCCCTGTCATGTTGGCTGGCGCATGTGCGGCCTGTTTGTATGAGTCAGGCTACCGTCTTTATAGCCTACCTATAGGCTTGCGCTTCCTCCTCTGAGTGGTTACTACTGCTCGTCCTGTTTCTTGGCTAGGGTGCGGTTGACGGATGAAGCCCTGGATTCTCGGGTTGACTGGCGGTATCGGTAGTGGAAAGACCGCGGTTGCAGATCGGTTCGCCAGCCTGGGCGTGCATGTGGTCGATGCGGACCAGGCTGCCCGCTGGGTGGTTGAGTCTGGGCGGCCGGCCCTGCAGCAGATTGTTGAGCGCTTTGGTCAAGAGGTCTTGCTGCAGAGCGGTGAGCTGGACCGCGCTGGGTTGCGTCAGAAAGTATTCGCTGACGGGGCCGAGCGTCAGTGGCTCGAAAAGCTCCTGCATCCTTTGATTCGCGCCGAGGTCGCCCGGCATCTCGCCCTGGCCGAATCGCCTTACGCCATCATGGTCTCTCCGCTGCTTGTCGAGTCCGGGCAGTATCGTCAGGTCGGTCGAGTGCTGGTCGTGGATGTGCCAGAGTCGCTCCAGATCGCACGCACGACGGCCCGAGATCAGGCCAGCGAGGAGCAGGTGCGCGCCATTCTCAATGCTCAGGCTCAGCGTGAAGAGCGCTTGAAGCATGCCGATGACGTGCTTGTGAATGATCGCGATCTGTCTTGGCTCGCGGCTGAGGTCGAGCGTTTGCACCGTTTTTATCTGACATTGCGAGGAGCTCAGAAATGACCGCAACAGTTGAGTGCCCCACCTGCAGGGCGCCAGTAGAGTGGGGGCCGCGGAGTCCGAACCGGCCATTTTGCTCCGAACGCTGCAAGCTGATTGATCTGGGCGCCTGGGCTGCAGAAGCGCATGCCATTCCGGGAAACGAGCTGGAGGACGATTTGTTTTCGGGTGACATGCCCCCGCGTGAGCACTAGGTTTCCTTTGCAGGGCTCGCCTGCGTCCCTTCGTTACTCCTCTTTCCAGGGCGCCTGCAGGTACCGGCTCTGGTTGAAGCTTTCCATCCAGTCTGGGTAGAAGACCACCAGTGCTGTGATCGCCGTGCCGTTGATAAAGGCCTCGGGGAACATTACCAGCCAGATGTACCCTGCGAAGTCTTCCAGCCATGGCGGCATCGGAAAGCGGCCATCGAATAGCAGTACGCCCAGCGATGCGAGAATGCACGCCAGCGCAGCGAGTGCTGCGGGAAAGAAACCGGCAAAGAATATGAACACGAACAGGTTGCGTGGCTGGGCCCGCTCCACCAGGCGGGCGCAAATGACCGTAACCATCACCGGGATCAGTACCAGCAGAATGCCGTTTATGCCGAGTGCAGCGAGATGTTGATGGCCGGTCAGCGTCAAGCCGAGCTGTGCGGCGAGGGCGGCCAGAATGGCTAGCGGCCAGTCCAGCAAAAGCGTGACGGCTGTCAGGCCTATAAAGTGAAAGGATAGGCCTGAGTCGAAGTCCCGTCGGACGAGCCAGAGCAAGAAAACGGACAGCATTGCGCCGCACAGAAGATGCTGCCGGCGCGTATCGCTGAATAGTTCCACCCATGGCGCTCGCCATGCGGCCCATATCAGCGCAGCTGCGTAGATCATCCAGCCTATTGAGAGCGTGGCGGGGGCAAGCAGGTGTGAGGCAATCATCCTTACGGTCCTTTGCGCTGATGTGCGTGTGACGGGTGTATGGGTGGTGAGTCTGGTTAGGTGAGCGAATCAGGGCGCTGGATTTGGATGCTTCGTGTGAATGCTCTCGATTTCGGACAGTACTTCGCTCGATAGCTTCAGCTTGGAGCTATTGATGTTGGACTCAAGCTGCTCCACTGTCGTGGCGCCGATGATGTTGCTGGTGACGAAGGGCTGCGCTGTCACGTAGGCGAGTGCCATTTGTGCTGGATCCAGCCCATGTTTTCGGGCAACTGCAATATAGCCGGAGCAGGCAGCTCGTGCTTGAGCGTTGTTATAGCGAGCAAAGCGCTGAAAAAGCGTGAGGCGCGCGTTGGCGGGGCGTGCGCCGTCCTCGTATTTGCCGCTGAGCATGCCGAATGCCAGCGGTGAGTACGCGAGTAGGCCGCACTGCTCACGAATGCTAATTTCTGCCAGGCCAACCTCGAAGCTGCGGTTTAGCAGGTTATAAGGGTTCTGTATCGAGACTGCGCGCGGCCAGCCGCGAGCTTCGGCTAGTTGCAGAAACTTCATCAGACCCCAGGGGGTTTCATTGGATAACCCGATGTGGCGAATCCTGCCGGCTCTAACTTCGTCATCCAGCGCTTCCAGTGTTTCTTCGAGCGGGGTGAAGTCGTCTTCCTGATGGCGATAGCCCAGCTGTCCGAAGAAGTTGGTGCTGCGTTCAGGCCAGTGCAGTTGGTAAAGATCGATCCAGTCGGTCTGCAGTCGACGGAGGCTCTCGTCCAGTGCGGAGCGGATATGCGCGCGATTGAACTTGAGGCGTCCGTCGCGAATGTGACTTATGCCGTTGCCGGGGCCGGCTATCTTCGTTGCGAGGACCCAGTCGGATCGGCCGCCGCGCGTCTTGAAATAGTTGCCAATATAGTGCTCGGTGGTGGCATAGGTTTCACGGCGAGGTGGTACCGGGTACATCTCGGCCGTATCTAAGAAGTTGATGCCAGCGGCTTTCGCTTGGTCAATCTGGGCGAATGCATCGGTTTGGTCATTCTGCTCGCCCCATGTCATTGTGCCCAGGCAAAGCGAGCTAACTTTCAGGTCCGTGCGGCCTAGTGGACGAAACTCCATCGGATACCTCGTGCGGAAGGGTGCAAGTACGCAGAAGCTTAACGAAGATAAGCTGGTTCCGGTCATGAGAGTAGCGGGGCGTATCGAAGTGCCCGGGTGGTTACAGCGAGGAGGGGGCTGGGGTTCGGCGGTTGCGAGTGAGCACCGAGGTAACTGAGTAGCGATGTCCGTGATGCCGGCTCGACGACTCGCAAATGTTGGTTGCTATTTTTCTGCCAATCAGGATAATTCCGCAGCCTGTCGGCGGGGATGCCTAGCCTGTCGACGCAAGTCAAAGGTAGGGGATGCCTAGCCTACCGAATAATTGCCGTAGCGGACGCGCTGACCCGAGCCCCCGATAGCGTCTGTTTCCGGCTGCCCTGGTCTTGCCAGGGCGAGCACCATTCAGTAAGATTCGCCGTCTTATTTTCAGGGCGGCCCCTGAGGCTATAACGAATGAAGACATTTACTGCTAAACCGGAAACCGTCAAGCGCGACTGGTTCGTCGTCGACGCTGCCGGCCAGACCCTGGGTCGTCTGGCAACCGAAATCGCTAGCCGCCTGCGTGGCAAGCACAAGCCCGAATACACCCCTCACGTAGATACCGGCGATTACATCGTTGTGATCAATGCTGAGCAAGTGCGTGTTACCGGTGCCAAGACCACCGACAAGATGTACTACTCTCACTCCGGTTTCCCGGGTGGCATCAAGTCGATCAACTTCGAGAAGTTGATTGCCAAGGCGCCCGAGCGTGTGATCGAGACTGCGGTCAAAGGCATGCTGCCGAAGAATCCGCTGGGTCGCGACATGTATCGTAAGCTGAAGGTGTACAAGGGTGCCAATCACCCGCACACCGCTCAGCAGCCCCAAGAACTGAAGATTTAACGGAATAGTTCATTATGTCGGCGACTCAAAATTACGGCACTGGCCGTCGCAAGACTGCAACCGCGCGCGTTTTCCTGCGTCCGGGTACTGGCAAGATCTCCATCAACAACCGTGAGCTGGATAACTTCTTCGGTCGCGAAACCGCCCGCATGGTCGTTCGTCAGCCGCTGGAGCTGACCGAGACTGTCGAGAAGTTCGATATCTACGTCACCGTTCTGGGTGGTGGTGTCAGTGGTCAGGCTGGTGCGATCCGTCACGGTATCACTCGCGCTCTGATCTCGTATGACGAGACCCTGCGTAGCCCGCTGCGCAAGGCCGGATTCGTCACTCGCGATGCTCGTGAAGTTGAACGTAAGAAGGTCGGTCTGCGTAAAGCACGCAAGCGTCCGCAGTACTCCAAGCGCTAATTCGCGCTTTCAAAAGAAACGCCCAGTTTCGTTCGGAGCTGGGCGTTTTTTTTGGGCTGTGATTTATGGTGGTGCGACAGTGTGTCGCGCATTGGAGGGCCTGGTCTGTCTAGGTGTTAGAGGCTTTGTGACTGCCTATTACCTTGTCAGAAGAGGGTCTTTTCTTTACCATTTGGCGAATTTTTCGCGGCTCAATTTTACGTAGTACATGCCTGCTTTAGGGCAGGCCATAAGAAGCTGATGGGAGACGACTGAATGAGCAATGACGGCGTGAATGCAGGCCGGCGTCGCTTCCTTGTGGCCGCCACTTCGGTGGTGGGTGCAGCAGGAGCGGTGGGTGCCGCGGTCCCGTTCGTGGGATCGTGGTTCCCGAGTGCCAAGGCCAAGGCTGCCGGTGCGCCGGTAAGGGTAAATATCAGCAAGATCGAGCCGGGGCAGCAGATGGTCGCCGAATGGCGCGGTCAGCCGGTATTTATCGTGCGTCGAACCGAAGAGATTCTCGGAAATCTGGAGAAAGTTGCTGGCCAGGTAGCTGATCCAGAGTCCAAGGCTTCTGAGCAGCCATCTTATGTCGATCCGAAGACTCGGGCTATTAAGCCGGAGCTTCTGGTGGTGGTTGGCCTCTGTACTCACCTTGGCTGCGCGCCGTCCTTCCGTCCTGAAGTGGCTGCGGCCGATCTTGGCGCTGACTGGCTCGGTGGTTATTTCTGCCCCTGCCACGGTTCCAAATACGATATGGCCGGTCGTGTCTACAAGGCACAGCCAGCTCCCTTGAACCTGCCGGTGCCCCCGCACTCGTACGAGACCGATAGTGTAATCATCATCGGTGTGGACCAGGAGAACGCCTGATGAGCAAGTTCATGGAATGGGTTGACGCCCGCTTCCCCGCTACAAAAATGTGGGAAGACCATCTTTCCAAGTATTACGCGCCCAAGAACTTCAATGTGCTGTACTTCTTCGGTTCGCTGGCGCTGCTGGTTCTCGTCAACCAGATCCTGACCGGTATCTGGCTGACCATGAGCTACGAGCCGTCCGCTGAAGGTGCTTTCGCCTCCGTCGAATACATCATGCGCGACGTTGAATACGGCTGGATTCTGCGCTATCTGCACTCCACCGGTGCCTCGGCATTCTTCGTGGTGGTCTACCTGCACATGTTCCGCGGCATCCTCTACGGCTCCTACCAGAAGCCGCGTGAGCTGGTGTGGATCTTCGGCATGATGATCTACCTGGCGCTGATGGCCGAGGCCTTCATGGGCTACCTGCTGCCGTGGGGCCAGATGTCCTACTGGGGTGCCCAGGTGATCATCTCGCTGTTCGGTGCCATCCCGGTTATCGGTGCGGACCTGACCCAGTGGATCCGTGGTGACTACCTGATCTCGGGCATCACCCTTAACCGCTTCTTCGCCCTGCATGTCGTTGCCCTGCCGATCGTCATCCTCGGCCTGGTCGTCCTGCACATCCTTGCGCTGCACGAGGTTGGCTCGAACAACCCGCTGGGCGTGGACATCAAGAAGTCCAAAGACGAAAACGGCGTACCGCTGGACGGCATCCCCTTCCACCCGTACTACACCGTGAAGGATATCGTCGGTGTCGTGGTGTTCCTGTTTGTCTTCTGCGCTGTGGTGTTCTTCTTCCCTGAGATGGGCGGCTACTTCCTCGAGAAGCCAAACTTCGAAGTGGCGAATGCTTTCAAGACGCCTGAGCACATTGCGCCCGTCTGGTACTTCACGCCGTTCTACGCGATCCTGCGCGCAGTACCCGACAAGCTGCTCGGCGTGATCGCCATGGGTGCTGCCATCGCCGTGCTGTTCGTGTTGCCTTGGCTGGACCGTAGCCCGGTCAAGTCCATGAAGTACAAGGGCTGGATGAGCAAGATTGCGCTGCTGCTGTTCTGCATCTCGTTCGTCATCCTGGGCGTACTGGGCGTGCTGTCTCCGACTCCGGGGCGCACCCTGCTGTCGCAGGTCTGTACGGCAATCTACTTCGGATACTTCATCCTGATGCCGTTCTACACCAAGCTCGAGAAGACCAAAGTGGTTCCGCAAAGGGTGGATGGCTGATGAAAAAGCAACTTGCTGCATTGATTCTTGCAATTTTGCCGGCCTTTACCTTCGCGGCTGGTCCGGCGGTGCAGTTGGATAAGGTTGATATCGACCTGACTGACAAGGCTGCCAAGCAGGATGGCCTGAAGACTTTCGCCAACTACTGCATGGGTTGTCATAGCGCGCAGTACCAGCGTTATGAGCGTGTTGCCACTGATCTCGGCATTTCCGAAGAAGTCATGATGGATAACATCGTCTTCGCCGATGCCAAGTTTGGCGATCACATGAAGATCGGCATGAAAGCCGAGGACGCCAAGGTCTGGTTTGGCGCTGCGCCCCCCGATCTGACACTGGTTGCTCGCGTTCGTGGCAATGACTGGCTGTACTCGTATATGCGTAGCTTCTACGAAGACCCAGCTCGTCCCTACGGCGTGAACAATACGGTTTTCCCGAACGTAGGTATGCCGCACGTGCTGGCTCCTCTTCAGGGGCGTCGTGTCGTTGGTTGCAAGCAGGTCCAGGTCGTCGAAAACGGTCGCAAGCAGTTCGATCCGCTGACTGGCACGCCAATTACCCAAGAGGCGTGTGATCAGATGGTGGTCGAGCCTGGTACTGGTTCACTGTCCGAGGCTGAGTACGACGAGAAGATCAAGAATCTGGTGACCTTCCTCGCCTATTCGGCTAATCCGGTCAAGCTGGAAAGTCAGCGTATCGGCACCTATGTGCTGCTGTTCCTGGCTGTGTTCTTCGTGTTCGCTTACCTGCTCAAGCGTGAGTATTGGAAAGACGTTCACTAAGCGCTTCGATTCAATTCGCTGTACCTTGCGCGCGCCCCATGGGCGCGCGTGTTTTTTCTGCCTCAGATAAAAGAGTGAGGAAGGACCTATGGCTACAACCAATCGGTTGGGCTGCTATTCCGATCCTGCCGACCACTACTCCCACCGTGTTCGTCTCGTGCTCGCCGAGAAGGGCGTCAGCGTCGACATCCTCGATGTCGAGGCGGGGCAGTGTCCAGTCAAGCTGGCGGAAGTGAATCCATATGCCACCGTTCCGACGCTGGTAGATCGCGATCTGGCGCTCTACGAGCCGGGCGTGATCCTAGAGTATCTGGAGGAGCGTTACCCGCATCCTCCGTTGCTGCCGGTGTATCCGGTCGCCCGGGCGAACACGCGTTTGCTGGTTCATCGCATTCAGCGTGATTGGTGTTCGCTGGCCGATCGGATTCTCGATCAGCGCACGGCGGAATCAGGGCGTGTGCAGGCGCGCAAGGAGCTTCGCGAAAGCCTTACCGGCGTGTCGCCGATATTCGCGGAGAAACCGTACTTCATGAGTGACGAGATGAGCCTCGTAGACTGCTGCCTGTTGCCTATCCTCTGGCGTTTGCCCAGACTCGGTATCGAGTTGCCGCGAGCTGCCAAGCCGCTGCTGGATTACATGGAGCGCAATTTCGCCCGCGAGGCTTTCCAGGCCAGTCTTTCCGCGGTCGAGCGCAGCATGCGTTGAGAGAGGATGTGTTCATGAATTCAAGTCGCCCGTATCTGGTCAGAGCGCTCTATGAGTGGATCGTCGACAACGATTGCACGCCGCACTTGCTGGTCAATGTTGACTACCCCGGGGTGCAGGTGCCCGCCGGTTTTGCGAGTGACGGCCAGATTGTGTTGAACGTTGCGCCAAGTGCGGTTCGCCACCTGCACATGGATAACGAAGCTATTAGCTTCGAGGGCCGTTTTGGCGGTATTTCGCATTCGCTGAACGTACCGTCTGCGGCGGTGATGGCTATTTATGCCAGAGAGAATGGCCAGGGTATGGTGTTCGAGATCGAGCCAACACCGCCGGAGGACGATTCGCCTACCAATAGCGGTGGTTCGGATGATGAGGGGCCACGACCGGGTGGCCGTCCGAGCTTGAAGGTGGTTAAGTAAGCGATCGACGCCCAGGTGGCTAACTTGCTGCCCGGGCGTCGGCAGCGGCCTCAGTCGATGTATTCGAACAGCTTGACGATCCGTTGCACGCCGGCAACGCCCTGAACGAGATTGGTTGCGCGGTTGCCTTCCTGGCGAGTAACCAGTCCCAGCAGGTAGACAATCCCGTTCTCCGTGATCACCTTGATTCTCGAGCCTGGCACGCTGTTGTCAGCGAGCATCTGGGTCTTGATCTTGGTGGTTAGCCAGGAATCGTTGCTGCGTGCCAGTGCCGAGGAGGGTGGCAGGATCTGCAGTTCGTTATGAACGCGCTTGACCCGCTGCACGCCGCTCGCCGCCCGCTCGGCCATTTCCTTTAGTTCTGCTCGTGGTGTTTGTCCGGCAAGAAGTACCACGCCGTTGTAACTGGCGACCACCACGTGCGAGCCCTGATCGAGATCCGGATGGGCCTTGGCGATATTGACTGCGGCCTTGGTCTCGATAAGAGAGTCATCAATCTTGCTGCCAATGGTGCGCGTGCCCCGATTGTCGGCAATTGGATCGTCGCGGGTCGCGGTCAGCACGGAGCTGCAGCCGCTGACAGCGATGCACAGCCCTAGGGTGAAAGCCAAGCGGAACGCGTTCATTCCTCACTCCCGAACAGTTGGTTGTCGATCAGGTCGCACAGGCAGTGAATCGCCAGCAGGTGCACTTCCTGGATGCGGGCGGTGACTTTGGCAGGCACGCGGATCTCCACGTCTTCAGGCAGTAGCAGGGAAGCCATTCCGCCACCGTCTCGACCGGTTAGCGCGACCACCACCATCTCGCGATCGTGAGCCGCCTGGATGGCCTGGATCACGTTGGCGGAGTTGCCGCTGGTAGAGATGGCCAGCAGCACGTCACCGGGTTGGCCGAGTGCGCGAATCTGTTTGGAAAATACTTCGTTGTAGCTGTAGTCATTGGCGATCGAGGTGATCGTTGAGCTATCGGTGGTCAAGGCAATGGCGGGCAGACTCGGGCGCTCGCGCTCGAAGCGATTGAGCAGCTCGGAGGAAAAATGCTGTGCATCGCCGGCGGAGCCGCCGTTACCGCAAGTGAGGATCTTGCCTTCACTCAGCAGTGCGTTGACCATCACCTGGCCGGCTTGCTCGATACTTGGCGCTAGCACTTCCATGGCATGTTGCTTGGTTTCAATGCTGGCCTGGAACAGCTGGCGGATTCGGGTTTGCATGTCCATTGGTGATCGACCTTCAAGTGGCAGGCGCGTCCGATGTCGATCGGGCGTTATGCTTGCGGTTCGCTAGGGCTGGCGGCCTCCAGCAGCGGTCGCTGCGGAATGATCGTTCAGCTGTCAAATGCGTTGCGGATCCAGTTCAGGTTCTCGGTTTGTCCGGCTGCTGCGATCGCGACGACGTCAAAGCGACAAGGGCTCCGCGCCCAGCGGCTTTCCTTCTGCAGAAACAATTGCGCGGTCTTTATCAGCTTGTGCTGCTTGCGCATATCGACGCTTTCGAGGGCGCCACCCCAGGCGGCGTGGCGTCTGTAGCGGACTTCGACGAATACTACTGTATCGCCGTCGAGCATGACCAGATCAAGCTCGCCGCTGCGACAGGACCAGTTGCGCTCGAGCAGTCGAAGCCCTTTGCTGCTGAGGTGATGCAGCGCAAGGGCTTCGGCAGAGCGTCCGCTGCTCTGGCTATCGCTCATTACTGCGCATCTTCCAGGCGCTCGACCGCGCCATCACGAAACTGCGCCCAGGGAAGCTGGCGTTCGATGCGCTGCTGGGGATTCAGGCTAAGGGTCCCGGATAGTCCGTTCAGCTGGGTATCGGGAAGTGCCAGCAGTTGATTCAGGCGTGGGGCCAGAAGGTAGGCGTCAGCGCCCATCGCATACAGGCGTCCAAGGCTCCCGCCCGCCTGCGGCCATTTCTGTTCGACTTCCTGGCGCAGCGGTAGTCTGTCGTCCAGCAACCAGGGTGTCTCTGCGAAGCGTATGCCTTCGAGGTCCAGATACTGGGTGCGGTCGTGGCTGGCCGAGTGCAGGTGTGAGGTGCCGTACACCGGAAGATCGCCCGCATATTGGAAGATCAGGGTGGGTCTGACCTGCTGGGCCTGCTGCGGCGTGGCGGCAAGAAAGATGAAATCGACGTCCTGGCGGCGTGTCGGTTGGCTGGCGGTTGAGGCGTCGGTAATGCTGCTGACTCGACCGGCACGATTCTCACTATTGCGAAGTTGCAGCAGGTCGGCGATCTGATTGGCAAGCTGCACGGGTTCGGCCAACGGCTCGGCTGCTACCAGGGTTCCGCCGGCCTCCTGCCAGCTCTGGCGGAACGCATCGAGAATGCGGCCACCCCAGTCGCCCCGGGGCGCCAGCGCGATCGCGCGGCGATGGCCGTCCGCCCAGGCGCGGCGGGCGACCTCGCGGGCTTCGTCTTCGGCGGCGAGCCCGAACTGGAAGAGCTGCGGTGGCGTGTGCTGCCCGGCGTCGCTGTAGTTCAGTGCCAATGTGGTGATAGGTAGCTGATCTCGCTCGGCGAGCTGACGAACCAGATCCTTCTCCAGGGGGCCTACCACTAATTGCACGCCAGCGGCCTGCGCCTTGCGATAGAAGTCATCGATGGAGGTCATGCGACTGCTGTCGTAAAGCTCGATATTCAGTGCCTGCCCAGCTTGTTGTGCGTGCAGATGGGCCGCCAGAAACCCGTCGCGCAATGCGCGGGCTACGCTCGCCAGCTGACCCTCCATGGGTAGCAGAAGGGCGACGTGATTCAAGGGCTGGTCGGCCAGCTCTCGTAGCTTCTGCAGGGGCTCTGGCAGCTGCTGTGCCGCAGGATGCTGCGGATGCTGTGCTATCCAGTCGTCCATTGCTCGTTGCTGCTGAGCGACCGTGCCTGCTCGCTTCAGTGAAAGCGCAAGCGCTTGCCACCCGGCGAGGTCTGCCTCCGCTGCGCTCTGCAACTGTTTTTCAGGTAGAGCGGAAATGAGTTTCCAGATGCTTTCGTGGTTCGCTCGGGCTTGCTCGCCGCTCAGCAAGGGGGCCGTGAAAACTCGTTCGCGTGCAGCCGCTAGGGGCTTGTTGGTTGCCTCCAGTGCTTCGGCGCGCACCAGTTGACTGCGAATCTGCTGCTCCACGGGTAGTTCGCCCAGGCGCTCGAACGATGGGTGTCGGAGTGCCTGCACGGCTCGCTCGGCTTCACCATCGGCAAGTGCAATCTCGGCCTGTAAGGTCAGTGCAAAAATCTGCTGCGCTGGCTTCAGCGCTTCCACTTGCACCTGTTCAAGAATGCTGCGGGCCTGAGCGTGATTGCCCTGTTGGACACTCTGGTCTGCCGCGGCCAGGCGCAGTTGAGCGGCTTGTTCGGGGTCGCTCTGGTCGGCCTTCTGCAGCAATTGCTGAGTCGAGGCCTGCGGAGTGCGGGGCAGTTCGCCAAGTGACGACGAGGGCGAGCTGGCGCAGGCCGCCAGCATGGCGGCGAGGCAGAGAAGGAGGAGTGGGCGTAAGCAGGCCATTGGTTGTTCGTTCCTGAAAGCACTGGCGGTGGATTGTACCCAAGCACTGGAGTGGCCGCGATGCTGCGGCGGTGAATCGGGCTACAATGCGCATTTCCGTGACGGAGGTAAGCCCTTGTGACTGCCAGCAATGGTGCGAATTCCGGGGTAGGTACGCTTTATGTCGTCGCTACGCCAATTGGCAATCTTGAGGACATCAGCGCCCGGGCGCTGCGCGTACTGAAAGAGGTGTCATTGATTGCTGCGGAAGACACCCGGCACTCGTCCCGTCTGCTTGCGCATTTTGGCATTCAGACGCCTCTGGCGGCCTGTCACGAGCACAACGAGCGTGAAGAGGGCGGGCGATTCCTCGGTCGGCTACAGGCCGGGGAGAACATTGCGCTGATTTCCGATGCGGGTACGCCTTTGATCTCTGATCCGGGCTATCACCTTGTGCGTCAGGCACGTGCTGCGGGTGTTGCCGTTGTTCCGGTGCCGGGCGCTTGCGCGCTGATCGCTGCGTTATCGGCGGCTGGCTTGCCATCGGATCGGTTCATTTTCGAAGGCTTCCTGCCTGCCAAGGCCGCCGCTCGCCGCGCCCGTCTGGAGACGCTGAAGGAAGAACCGCGCACGCTCATTTTCTATGAGGCGCCGCACCGGATACTCGAATCGCTCCGCGATTTCGAGGATGTATTCGGCGGAGGTCGAATCGCTGTGCTCGGGCGTGAGCTGACCAAAACGTTCGAAACGCTTAAGGGTCTGCCGCTGGGTCAACTGCGTGCCTGGGTCGAGGCTGACAGCAACCAGCAGCGTGGCGAATGCGTCGTCCTCGTTGAGGGTTGGCATGCGCCGCAGGATGAAAGTGCGGTGAGCGCAGAGTCACTTCGGGTGCTTGATCTGCTCCTGGCTGAAATGCCGCTCAAGCGGGCGGCAGCCATAGCGGCGGAGATCACCGGTGTGCGCAAGAACCTGCTCTACCAGGCGGCGCTGGAGCGGAAATAGATCGCGATTGGACTTGTGCTTGCGGGCAGCGTGCTTGCAGGTAGCGGCTCGCGACGATACTCTGACGCCTGGAGAGTCGATCGGACAGTCGCTGTCTCTTTTTGTTCCGGCAAGAAGGGAGGGAGGAAAGTCCGGGCTCCATAGGGCGAAGTGCCAGGTAACGCCTGGGAGGCGTGAGCCTACGGAAAGTGCCACAGAAAATAACCGCCTAAGCGCTTCGGCGCCGGTAAGGGTGAAAAGGTGCGGTAAGAGCGCACCGCACGGCTGGCAACAGTCCGTGGCTAGGTAAACCCCACTTGGAGCAAGACCAAATAGGGATCCATTGGCGTGGCCCGCGCTGGATCCGGGTAGGTTGCTAGAGGCAGTCAGTGATGGCTGTCGTAGAGGAATGGCTGTCCTCGACAGAACCCGGCTTACAGATCGACTCTCCTTCTTTACTTCCTTCCGTAAGACCCGTTTTTAATTCCGAAAGATTCTTGCTCTTAACAAAGTACTTTAACTTTGTTTCGTAAGTCCCTGCGCATCATGCCGGGCAACTTTCTGAGTTCCCCTCGATCTGTCCTTATCGCTCATTAGCGTCGCTAAATTGCCGCTCCGTAAGGCTTTTTCCCTTCCAGCTCGCCTTGACGGTGGGGCGGCTGCGTTTCTATAGTGCGCACAAGTGGTAGGAAGTGGCACAAAGTGGGTAAATATGGGCATGGATAGCTAATTCAGGGGAAGCGCAGCCGTGTTTCGCGGAGCTAACGCCATCAGTCTCGACGCCAAAGGCCGGCTAGCCATGCCCAGCCGGTATCGCGACGAGCTGAATTCCCGTGGCGATGGCCAGCTGATCATCACGATCGATGCCGTAGACCGCTGCCTTTGTATCTATCCCTTGCCCGAATGGGAGCTGATCGAAGCGAAACTTCGCGAGTTGCCCTCTCTTCGTGAGGAGGCACGCCGCCTGCAGCGGCTGCTGATAGGCAACGCGGTCGATCTCGAGATGGACGGCAGCGGTCGTGTGGTGGTGCCGCCACGTCTTCGCGAATACGCCCGGCTGGACAAGCGCGCGATGCTCGTCGGGCAACTGAACAAGTTTCAACTGTGGAACGAGGACGACTGGAACGCGATTTCTGACGCGGACCTGGCGGCCATCAAGCAACCCGGCGGTCTGCCGGAAGAACTACGTGACCTTATCCTGTGAGCCAGATCAGCAGCCTGCGACATATCACCGTGTTGCTCGACGAAGCCGTCGCGGCGCTGGGCGTACGTCCGGATGGGCGCTATCTGGATGGAACATTCGGTCGCGGCGGCCACAGCCGCTTGCTACTGCAGCAGCTCGGTCCTGATGGCCAATTGCTGGGTTTCGACAAGGACCCGTTAGCCATCGCTACGGGGCAAGCACTGGCGGCCGAGGACGGCCGCTTTGTCGTTGTACAGAGAAGTTTTGCCGAGCTGGGTGAAGAAGTCGCTCAACGCGGCTGGGCCGGGACTGTCAGTGGTGTTTTGCTGGATCTTGGTGTCTCGTCGCCTCAGCTGGATGATGCCGAGCGAGGGTTCAGTTTCCTCAATGATGGTCCGCTGGACATGCGTATGGACCCCAGTCGTGGTCTCAGCGCTGCGGAATGGATCGCCCAGGCCGACGAAGAAGAAATTGCCCGGGTATTCAAGGAGTACGGCGAAGAGCGTTTTGCCAAACGCATGGCGCGTGCCGTGGTGCAGCGCCGTGCGGAAGCACCGTTTGAGCGTACGGCTGATCTTGCCAAGGTGCTGACCGAGGCCAATCCCGCCTGGGAGAAGGGCAAGAATCCGGCAACGCGCGCCTTTCAAGGGTTGCGTATCTACATCAACAACGAGCTGGGCGATCTGGAGCGCGGCCTCGATGCTGCGTTGGAAGCGCTGGAGGTTGGCGGTCGGCTGGTCGTCATCAGCTTCCATTCGCTGGAGGATCGTATCGTCAAGCAGTTCATGCGCCGGCATGCCAAAGGGGAAGCGGACAAGTTGCCGCGCGATCTGCCAATCATCCCGAAAGCGTTCGAGCCTCGGCTGAAACTGCTCGGCAAGCCCCAGTACGCTTCGGACGCCGAGGTCAAGGCCAATCCGCGTTCTCGCAGCGCCGTGATGCGCGTGGCGGAGAAGCTACGGTGAGCCGCATGTTGCGATCCATGCCCAACGGCAGCCTGCTGATGCTGGTGCTGTTCGTTGGCGTTTTGCTATCGGCGATTGCGGTCGCTTACTGCGCGCACTGGAACCGCCAGCTGCTCAACGAGCTTTATGGTGAGCTCAGCGTGCGAGACAAGGCGCAGGCAGAGTGGGGTCGTCTGATCCTCGAACAGAGCACCTGGACCGCGCACAGCCGCATCGAGACGTTGGCGACTGATCAGCTGCGCATGCATATCCCTGCGGCTGCAGACGTCAGGCTGGTGAAGCCATGATGAGTCTTCAGGGCGCGCTCTATCCGTGGCGTTTTCGCATCGTACTGACGTTGCTGGCGCTGCTCGTGGGTGCGATCGCCTGGCGCATCGTCGACCTTCAGGTAATGGACCAGGGCTTCCTCAAGGGGCAAGGGGATGCGCGCAGCGTTCGGCATATCCCGATTCCGGCGCACCGTGGCCTGATCACTGACCGTAACGGCGAGCCTCTCGCGGTGAGCACGCCGGTGACAACGCTCTGGGGCAATCCGAAGGAGCTGCAGGCGGCCCGCGCACGCTGGCCTGAGCTGGCCAAAGCGCTGGGCCAGGATGCCGCTACCCTGAGCGAGCGTCTGCAGTCGCAGGCGTCCCGTGAGTTCATCTATCTGGTACGCGGCCTGACCCCGGAGCAGGGGCAGGACATACTCGACCTGAAGATCCCAGGGGTCTATGCCCAGGAAGAATTTCGCCGCTTCTATCCGGCTGGCGAAGTGGCTGCTCACGTGGTGGGCTTCACCGACATCGATGATCGTGGCCGCGAAGGCATGGAGCTCGCCTATGACGAGTGGCTTGCTGGCGTGCCGGGCAAGCGCCAAGTGCTCAAGGACCGCCGCGGACGCCTGATCAAGGATGTCCAGGTAACGAAGAACGCCAAGGCGGGCAAGGCCATGGCGCTTTCGATCGACCTGCGACTGCAGTACCTCGCCCACAGCGAGCTGCGCAATGTCGTACATGAGTATGGGGCCAAG
Source organism: Pseudomonas songnenensis (assembly GCF_003696315.1). GTDB lineage: Bacteria > Pseudomonadota > Gammaproteobacteria > Pseudomonadales > Pseudomonadaceae > Stutzerimonas > Stutzerimonas songnenensis. The sequence continues at coordinate 148,080 of NZ_RFFN01000005.1, forward strand.
GCCGCGAGTCTGGTGATGGTCGACGTCAAGACCGGCGAAATTCTCGCCATGGCCAACCAGCCCACCTACAACCCGAACAATCGTCGCAACCTGCAGCCGGCTGCCATGCGCAATCGGGCCATGATCGACGTCTTCGAGCCGGGTTCGACGGTCAAGCCGTTCAGCATTGCCGCTGCGCTGGGCACCGGCAAATATCAGCCGGATTCAGTCGTCAACACGCTGCCCGGCTGGATGCGCATTGGCCGTTACACCATCCGCGACGTCTCCCGCGGCGGCATGCTTTCGTTGACCGGCATTCTGATGAAGTCGAGCAACGTGGGTATCAGCAAGATCGCTCTGGATATCGGCGCCGAGCCTGTATATGCCGTGATGCAGCAGGCAGGTTTCGGTCAGGACACCGGGCTCGGCTTTCCTGGCGAGCGCGTCGGCAACCTGCCCAACCACCGCAAATGGCGAGACGCCGAGACCGCATCGCTGGCCTATGGCTATGGCCTGTCGGTGACTGCGGTTCAGCTTGCCCATGCCTATGCCGTGCTGGGTAACCAGGGCTCCAACGTTCCGCTTTCTCTGTTGCGCCTGGATCGGGCTCAGGATGGCGTTCAGGTCATCGACAAGCAGATCTCCGGCATCGTCCTGCAGATGCTGCGCGCCGTCGTCGAAGAGGAAGGCGGCGGTGGTGCGCGTGCCAAGGTGCCGGGCTATCAGGTAGGCGGCAAGAGTGGTACCGCGAAGAAGATCTCCGGCACCGGCGGCTATACCAAGGATGCCTATCGCTCGTTCTTTGCTGGCGTTGCGCCGCTTTCCAATCCGCGGATCGCCGCGGTGGTCGTCGTGGATGAGCCAAGCAAGGGGCAGTACTACGGCGGTCTGGTTGCGGCGCCGGTATTCGGCAAAGTCATGGCCCGTGCCCTGCGCCTGATGAACGTTGCGCCGGACAATCTGCCTCCGCCTGCCGAGCTGCAGACTGCCGAAGCGGCAAAAGGCAAGGGAGGGCGCATCTGATGCCGATGTCACTGAATCACCTGCTGCCTCAGGCTGGCAGCGATGTGCTGATCCGCGAGCTCACGCTCGACAGTCGCAAGGTCCGTGGCGGCGATCTGTTCCTGGCGGTGCCAGGCTTGCAGTTCGATGGTCGGGATCACGCGCAGGATGCCATTGCTCGCGGTGCTGCCGCGGTTGCATATGAGGCGGAAGGGCTCGCTCAGCCGCTGGTCGGCGACGCTGTGATGGTGCCAGTGCAGCATCTGGCAAGCCAGCTGTCTGCAATTGCCGGACGCTTCTACGGCGAGCCGAGCCGCAATTTGCGCCTGGTCGGTGTCACCGGGACTAACGGCAAGACCAGTGTCAGCCAGCTGATCGCCCAGGCGCTCGACCGTCTCGGTGAGCCCTGCGGCATCATCGGCACGCTCGGCACCGGCTTCCATGGCCAGCTGGAGTTGGGACGGCATACCACGCCGGACGCGATCGGTGTGCAGGCGACATTGGCCAACCTGAAGCAGGAAGGCGCGCGTGCGGTGGCGATGGAAGTGTCTTCCCACGGGCTGGATCAGGGCCGCGTCGCTGCACTGGATTTCGATGTCGCCGTGTTCACCAACCTGTCGCGTGATCACCTCGATTATCACGGCACCATGGAGGCCTACGGGGCCGCCAAGGCGCGCCTGTTCAACGTGCCCGGGCTGCGCTGCCGGGTCGTGAATCTCGACGATGGCTTCGGTCGTGCGCTGGCCGGCGAGGACCGCGAGTCGCGGCTGATCACCTACAGCCTGGAGGACCCCTCGGCGTACCTCTACTGCCCCGAGGCCCGGCTCGATGATGACGGCATCCATGCGCGTCTGATCACCCCGCAGGGCGAGCGCTCCATGCGCAGCGCCCTGCTGGGGCGCTTCAATGTGAGCAACGTGCTGGCTGCCGTTGGCGCCCTGCTCGGGATGGACTATGCGCTGGATGAAATCCTCGCAGTGCTGCCAGAGCTGGAAGGCCCTGCTGGCCGCATGCAGCGCCTCGGCGGCGGTGATCATCCGCTTATCGTCGTCGACTATGCGCATACGCCCGATGCCCTGGAAAAAGTTCTGACTGCGCTGCGTCCCCATGCGCGTGGCCGGCTGCTCTGCCTGTTCGGTTGCGGCGGCGATCGTGATACCGGCAAGCGGTCGCTGATGGCCGAGGTGGCCGAGCGCCTGGCCGATGGCGTCGTGGTTACCGATGACAATCCGCGCAACGAGGCGCCGGAACGCATTGTCGAGGATATCCGGTCAGGTTTCGTCAATCCTGCGGCGGTGACGTTCGCTCATGGCCGTGCTCAGGCGATTGCCGACCTGATAGCGACAGCCCGCGCCGAGGATGTCGTGGTTCTCGCTGGCAAAGGCCATGAGGATTATCAGGAGATCCGCGGCGAGCGCCTGCCGTTCTCCGACATAGAAGAAGCCTGTAGGGCACTTTCCATCTGGGAGAAACCCAATGCTTGAAGCGATGCGCCTGAGCGAGCTGCAGCAGCCGTTGTCTGGCCGCCTGGTCGGGGCGGATACCCGCTTCGCAGCGGTCAGTACCGATAGCCGGGCGATCGAGCCGGGCCAGCTGTTCATCGCGTTGACCGGGCCACGTTTCGATGGACACGCCTACCTGGCAGATGTCGCCGCGAAGGGTGCCGTCGCTGCGCTCGTCGAGCGCGAAATCGAGACCTCCGCGCTGCCTCAGTTGGTTGTCGCCGATACCCGCCTGGCGCTTGGACTGCTGGGGGCCCGCAATCGCAACGCGTTCAGCGGGCCGGTGGCTGCGATCACCGGTTCCAGCGGCAAGACCAGCGTCAAGGAAATGCTCGCCAGCATTCTGCGTAGCGAGCACGGACAGAATGCCGTGCTGGCGACTCGCGGCAATCTCAATAACGATCTGGGGGCGCCACTGACTCTGCTCGAGCTGAGCGAAGGGCACCGTGCTGCGGTCATCGAACTCGGCGCGTCGCGGCCTGGAGACATCGCCTACACCGTGAAACTGGTGCGCCCGGATGTCAGCCTGATCACCAATGCCGGGACCGCCCATGTTGGCGAGTTCGGCGGCCCGCACAAGATCGTCGAAGCCAAGGGCGAGATTCTCGACGGCTTGAGTGAAAGCGGCATTGCCGTGCTGAATCGCGATGACAAGGCCTATCCGATCTGGGCTGAGCGTGTCGCCGGCAAGCGAATCGTTTCGTTTGGTCTGGACAACCCGCTTGCCGATTTTTCCGCTGGTTCGATTGCCTACGACCAGCGAGGCTGTCCGAGCTTCGTGCTGACTGGCCCGCTGGGCAATCTTCGCATACAGCTCAATTTGCTCGGCCGGCACAACGTCGCCAATGCCCTGGCGGCAGCCGCGGCGGCTTATGCGCTCGGTGTCGACGCCGACGCCGTGGTTGCCGGGCTACAGCAGCTGCAACCGGTAAAGGGCCGCGCCGTGGCACAGATGCTGGCCAATGGCGTGCGACTGATCGATGACAGCTACAACGCCAATCCGGCGTCGATCTGCGCCGCGATCGACGTGCTGGCCAGCTTTGCCGGGCGCACCATCCTGGTACTGGGCGACATGGGTGAGCTGGGCGAGTGGGCTGAACAGGGCCATCGCGAAGTGGGCGCGTACGCGGTAGGCAAGGTCGACACCCTCTATGCGGTAGGGCCGCTGATGGCTCATGCGGTTCAGGCGTTCGGCCCCGGGGCGCGGCATTTTGCCGACCAGGCCAGCCTCATCGAGAGCCTGCGCGCCGAACAGGGAAGCGGCACCACCATTCTGATCAAGGGCTCGCGTAGCGCGGCGATGGACAAAGTCGTCGATGCGCTCGCCGGGCCATCCATGGAGAAACACTGATGCTCCTGCTGCTCGCCGAGTATCTGCAACAGTTCCACAAGGGCTTCGCGGTCTTCCAGTACCTGTCGCTGCGTGGAATCCTCGGCGTACTCACTGCGCTCGTGCTGTCGCTGTGGATGGGGCCTTGGCTGATCCGCACGCTGCAGCTGCGCCAGATCGGGCAGTCGGTACGTACCGATGGTCCGCAGTCTCACCTGTCGAAATCCGGCACACCAACCATGGGTGGTGCGCTGATCCTCAGCGCCATCGGCATCAGCACGTTGTTATGGGCCGACCTGTCCAACCGCTACGTGTGGGTCGTGCTGGCGGTGACGCTGCTGTTCGGCGCCATCGGCTGGGTCGATGACTATCGCAAGGTGATCGAGAAGAATTCCCGCGGGCTGCCGAGCCGCTGGAAGTACTTCTGGCAGTCGGTGTTCGGCCTTGGCGCCGCCGTCTTCCTTTATATGACCGCGCAGACCCCGGTCGAAACCACGCTGATCCTGCCGCTGCTGAAGAATATCGAGATTCCGCTGGGCATCGGCTTCGTGGTGCTGACCTATTTCGTCATCGTCGGTTCGAGCAATGCGGTCAACCTCACCGACGGACTGGATGGTCTGGCGATCATGCCGACGGTGATGGTCGGCGGCGGCCTGGGTATCTTCTGCTATCTGTCCGGCAACGTGAATTTCGCCGAGTACCTGTTGATCCCGTATATCCCGGGCGCTGGCGAACTGATCGTGTTCTGCGGCGCGCTGATCGGCGCCGGCCTTGGCTTTCTCTGGTTCAACACCTATCCGGCGCAGGTTTTCATGGGCGATGTCGGCGCACTTGCGCTGGGCGCCGCGCTGGGCACCATTGCCGTGATCGTTCGCCAGGAAGTGGTGCTGTTCATCATGGGCGGCGTGTTCGTGATGGAAACCCTGTCGGTGATGATCCAGGTCGCCAGCTTCAAGCTGACCGGCAAGCGCGTGTTCCGCATGGCGCCGATCCATCACCATTTCGAACTCAAAGGCTGGCCCGAACCTCGGGTAATCGTGCGCTTCTGGATCATTACCGTGATCCTGGTGCTCGTTGGCCTTGCCACCCTGAAGTTGAGGTAATCAAGAGTGCTCATCGCTTCCGACCAGTTCCGCATCGTTGTCGGCCTCGGCAAGAGCGGCATGTCCCTGGTACGCCATCTGGCGCGCCGCGGCCTGCCGTTCGCCGTTGCCGATACTCGTGCGAACCCGCCGGAACTGGCGACGCTCAAGGCCGAGTACCCCGACGTGCAGGTGCGCTGTGGCGAGCTGGATGTTGAGTTCCTCTGCACCGCCAGCGAGTTGCTGGTGAGCCCGGGGCTCGCGGTCAGCACCCCCGCACTGCAGGAAGCTGCAGCTCGCGGTGTCAAGCTTTCAGGCGATATCGAACTGTTCGCCCGGGAAGCCAAGGCCCCGATCGTTGCGATCACTGGCTCCAATGCCAAGAGCACGGTGACTACCCTGGTCGGCGAGATGGCCGCAGCGGCCGGCCGCAAGGTGGCGGTCGGCGGTAATCTCGGTACGCCGGCGCTCGATCTGCTTGCTGATGATGTCGAACTCTATGTCCTGGAGCTGTCCAGCTTCCAGCTGGAGACCACCGGGCAACTCAACGCTGAGGTGGCGACCTGCCTGAATATCAGCGAAGACCACATGGACCGCTACAGCGGGCTGCCGGCTTATCACCAGGCCAAACACCGCATCTTCCGTGGCGCGCGCCAGGTGGTGGTCAGTCGGGATGACCGCCTCAGCCGGCCGCTGGTGGGGGAGGATGTGCCTACTTGGACCTTCGGTCTCGGCAAGCCGGACTTCAAGGGCTTCGGGCTCTTCGAGGAAAAAGGCGAGAAGTACCTGGCGTTCCAGTTCGAGGCGCTGATGCCGGTGCGCGAACTGAAGATGCGCGGTGCGCATAATCAGTCCAATGCCCTGGCTGCGCTGGCGCTCGGCCACGCGGTGGGGCTGCCGTTCGGCCCCATGCTGGAGACGCTGCGTCGTTTCACTGGTTTGCCGCACCGTTGCCAGTGGGTCGGTGAGCGTGCAGGTGTCAGCTATTACGACGACTCCAAGGCAACCAACGTCGGTGCTGCGCTGGCCGCGATCGAAGGCCTGGGCGCCGATATCGAAGGCAAGCTGGTGCTGATTGCCGGTGGCGACGGCAAGGGAGCGGACTTCTCAGGATTGCGTGCACCCGTGGCGCGCTACTGTCGTGCCGTGGTGCTGCTCGGCCGTGATGCGCAGCGTCTGGCTGAAGCGTTGGGCGATGCGACGACGCTGCTGCATGTAGCCAGCCTGGAAGAAGCGGTGCGGCGTGCCGCCGACTGTGCCGAGGCGGGCGATGCGGTATTGCTCTCGCCGGCTTGTGCCAGCCTGGACATGTTCAAGAATTTCGAAGAGCGCGGCCGCCTGTTTGCCGCTGCGGTGGAGGCGCTCAGCTGATGCTCGCCTTCCTGCGCAACGCACCCTCACCTTTGTTTGGCCGCCGCGGTGTGGATCTGGATTTCCCGATGCTTGCCGGGTGCCTGGCGTTGCTTGGTCTGGGGCTGGTGATGATCACCTCGGCTTCCTCCGAGGTCGCCGCGGTCAATTCCGGTAGTCCGCTGTACCACATGATTCGTCACCTCATTTATGTGCTGCTCGGCCTTGGTGCCGGTGCCGCGATGCTGCTCGTCCCGCTTTCGGTCTGGCAGCGGCTGGACTGGATGCTGTTGCTGGCGGCATTCGGGCTGTTGATCCTGGTACTGCTACCGGGCATCGGTCGCGAGGTGAATGGTTCCATGCGCTGGATCGGCTTCGGCGCATTCAACGTGCAGCCGTCGGAGCTGGCCAAGGTATTCGTGGTGATCTACCTGGCCGGTTATCTGGTGCGTCGTCAGGAAGAAGTTCGTGAAAGCCTGTGGGGCTTCGCCAAGCCGTTCCTGGTACTCCTGCCGATGGCCTTTCTGCTGCTGATGGAACCTGACTTCGGCGCCACGGTGGTGATGATGGGCGCTGCGGTGGCCATGCTGTTTCTTGGTGGCGTCGGGATGATCCGCTTCAGTCTGCTGGTGATCGCGGCAGTCGGCGCGGTGGTAGTGCTGGTGCAGACCCAGGAATACCGTCTGCAGCGCCTGATTACTTTCACCGACCCCTGGGCCGATCAATACGGTGCCGGCTATCAGCTGACCCAGGCGCTGATCGCCTTCGGGCGTGGCGAATGGTTCGGCGTCGGCCTCGGCAACAGCGTACAGAAGCAGTTCTACCTGCCCGAAGCGCACACCGACTTCGTCTTCTCGGTACTTGCCGAAGAGCTGGGCATGATCGGTGCGCTGGCGACCATCGCCCTGTTTGCCTTCGTCGGCGTGCGAGCCCTCTACATCGGCCTCTGGGCAGAGAAGGCTCGGCAGTTCTTCGCCGCCTATGTCGCCTGGGGCCTGGCGTTCCTCTGGCTCGGTCAGTTCCTGATCAACGTCGGGGTGAATGTCGGCCTGTTGCCGACCAAGGGCCTGACGCTGCCGTTCCTCAGTTATGGCGGCAGCTCGCTGGTGGTGACCTGCGCGAGCATGGCGCTGCTGCTGCGCATCGAGTGGGAAAGCCGCACCGTACTGGGCAGCGAGGACACCGAGTTCGACGAGTCCGACTTTGCCGAGCCCTCGGCCAAGGAGGTCGCTCATGGCCGCTAATGTGCTGATCATGGCCGGCGGTACCGGTGGGCACGTGTTCCCAGCGCTGGCCTGCGCGCGCGAGTTCCAGGCGCGTGGCTATGCCGTGCATTGGCTCGGTACGCCGCGTGGCATCGAGAACGAACTGGTGCCTGCGGCCGGGTTGCCGTTGCACCTGATTCAGGTCAGTGGATTGCGCGGCAAAGGCCTGGCGTCGCTGATCAAGGCGCCGCTGCAGCTGGTCCGTTCGCTGTTCCAGGCGCGCCGCATCATCCGTGAGCTGCGTCCGGTGTGTGTGCTGGGCCTGGGCGGCTATGTCACCGGTCCGGGTGGGCTGGCGGCCAAACTGGCGGGCGTGCCGCTGGTGATTCACGAGCAGAACGCCGTGGCCGGCACTGCCAACCGCAGCCTTGCGCCGCTCTCCAGTCGCGTCTGCGAAGCCTTTCCGGATACCTTCAAGGCCAGTGCCAAGCGCCGCACCACCGGCAACCCTGTACGTGAAGAGCTATTCCTGGAAACCCCGCGCGACACCCTTGTCGGTCGCCGACCCCGTCTGCTGGTGCTGGGCGGCAGCCTGGGTGCCGAACCGTTGAACAAGCTGTTGCCTGCCGCTTTGGCCCAACTGCCGTTGGAGCTGCGCCCGGACGTGTTCCATCAGGCGGGCAAACAGCATGCCGAACTGACCATGCAGCGCTACGCCGAAGCTGCGGTCGAGGCCGAGGTCGCACCTTTCATCAAGGATATGGCGCGCGCCTATGCCTGGGCCGATCTGGTGATCTGCCGCGCCGGTGCGCTCACCGTGTGCGAGCTGGCCGCCGCTGGCCTGCCGTCGTTCCTGGTGCCGTTGCCCCACGCGATCGACGATCACCAGACCCGCAATGCCGAATATCTGGCGAAGGAGGGCGCTGCCGTCCTTCTGCCGCAAGCCAAGACTGACGCGGCCACGCTCGCCGCTCAGCTGACCGAGGTAATGATGCAGCCGGAAAAACTCAAGGCCATGGGGGCCACTGCGCGCCGCCTGGCCCGGCCCGACGCCACCCGCAGCGTGGTCGATATCTGCCTGGAGGTGGCCCATGGCTAAGTCTCCCGCCGCGGTGAAAGCGGAAGTCCGTCGCATGCGTCGCATTCGCCGCATCCACTTCGTCGGTATCGGCGGGGTTGGTATGTGCGGCATCGCCGAGGTGTTGCTCAATCTCGGCTACGAGGTTTCGGGTTCCGATCTCAAGGAGTCGGCCAGTACCGACCGCCTGCAGAGCTTTGGTGCGCAGATCTTCATCGGCCATCAGGCCGGCAACGTTGCCGGCGCCGACGTGCTGGTGGTGTCCAGCGCCGTCAACTCGGCGAACCCGGAAGTCGCCCTGGCGCTCGAGCAGCGCATCCCGGTCGTGCCGCGCGCGGAGATGCTGGCCGAGCTGATGCGCTATCGCCACGGTATCGCTGTTGCCGGCACCCATGGCAAGACCACCACTACCAGCCTGCTGGCGTCGGTATTTGCTGCCGGTGGGCTCGATCCGACCTTCGTCATCGGCGGCCGTCTGACCGCTGCCGGCACCAACGCTCAGCTGGGTAGCAGCCGGTACCTGATCGCCGAGGCGGACGAGAGCGATGCCAGCTTCCTCCACCTGCAACCGATGGTGGCGGTGGTGACTAATATCGACGCCGACCACATGAGCACCTATGGCGGCGACTTCGGCAAGCTGAAGAAGACCTTCGTCGAGTTCCTGCACAACCTGCCGTTCTACGGCCTGGCTGTGCTTTGTGTCGACGATCCGGTGGTCCGCGAGATCATTCCGCAGATTGGCCGGCCGACCACCACCTACGGTTTCAGCGAAGATGCCGACGTGCGCGCCATCAATGTTCGCCAGGAAGGCATGCGTACCTATTTCACCGTGCTGCGTGACGGCTGCGAACCGCTGGACGTGTCGGTACACATGCCCGGCAATCACAACGTCCTCAACGCCCTGGCGACGATCGCCATTGCCACCGACGAAGGCATCGAAGACGAGGCCATCATCCAGGGCCTGGCCGAGTTCGCGGGCGTCGGCCGCCGCTTTCAGGTCTATGGCGATCTGCCGGTCGAGAATGGCAGCGTGATGCTGGTCGATGACTATGGCCACCATCCGCGTGAAGTGGCTGCGGTAATCAAGGCTGTGCGCGGCGGCTGGCCGGAGCGGCGTCTGGTGATGGTCTACCAGCCACATCGTTACAGCCGCACCCGTGACCTCTACGACGACTTCGTGCAGGTGCTAGGCGAGTCCAACGTGCTGCTGCTGATGGAGGTCTACCCGGCCGGTGAAGACCCCATTCCCGGCGCTGACAGCCGCCAGCTGTGCCACAGCATTCGACAGCGTGGGCAGCTCGATCCGATCTACGTCGAGCGCGGCGTCGATCTGGCGCCACTGGTCAAGCCGCTGCTGCGCGCGGGCGACATCCTGCTCTGCCAAGGCGCCGGCGATATCGGCGGACTTGCGCCGCAACTGCTGAGAAGCCCGCTGTTCGGTGGCGACGGCTCCACGAGGAAATCCCAATGACCGCTCTGCATTCGACTCGTGATCCAAAGACGTTCGGCCGCGTCGCCGTACTCTTCGGCGGCAAGAGTGCCGAACGCGAGGTGTCCCTGAAATCCGGCGCAGCGGTGCTTGCCGCCTTGCAGGAAGCAGGCGTGGACGCCTTTGGCATCGATGCGGGCGACGACCTGCTGCAGCGCCTGAGCAACGAACGGATCGATCGCGCCTTCATCGTCCTGCACGGCCGTGGCGGTGAGGACGGCAGCATGCAGGGGCTGCTGGAGTGTGCCGGCATTCCCTATACCGGCAGCGGCATCCTGGCCTCGGCGCTGGCCATGGACAAGCTGCGTACCAAGCAGGTCTGGCAGAGCCTCGGCCTGCCGACGCCGCAACATGCCGTGCTGGCTAGCGAGGACGATTGCCGGGCAGCGGCCGAAACGCTGGGCTTTCCGCTGATCGTCAAGCCGGCGCATGAAGGTTCGAGCATTGGCATGGCCAAGGTTGCTGAGCTCGCGGAACTGATTGATGCGTGGCGCGCTGCCAGTAGCTACGACTCGCAAGTGCTGGTCGAACAGTGGATTCAGGGGCCGGAGTTCACCGTGGCCGTGTTGCATGGCCAAGTGCTGCCGCCGATTGGCCTGGGCACACCCCACAGCTTCTACGACTACGACGCCAAGTACCTGGCCTCCGACACCCAGTACCGGATTCCCTGCGGCCTCGACGCTGCCCGTGAAGACGAGCTCAAGCTTCTCTCGGCCCGCGCTTGTGAGGCCGTCGGTATCCGTGGTTGGGCGCGGGTCGATGTCATGCAGGACGCGGCCGGAGATTTCTGGCTGCTGGAAGTGAACACCGTGCCGGGCATGACCGACCACAGCCTGGTGCCGATGGCGGCACGCGCTGCTGGTCTGGATTTCCAGCAGCTGGTTCTGAGCATTCTCGATGACAGCCTCGAGGCGGGGAGCTAAGCCATGATCGCCACGCTGCGTCATTCGCAACCCGCAGGCGGCCGAGCTTCACGCAAGCCCGCGCAACGGGGTGCGAGCCGCCTGGTGCAACCGCAGCCGCTGTCGCAGCGCCTGCCGAAGCCGAACTTGGCCGGACTGAAGCGTTTCGTCTGGCCGGTACTGTTGGTCGGGTTGGCGGTCGGTCTGTATGAGCTGGGTGAGCGCCTGTTGCCCTACGCCGATCGGCCTATCGCCAAGGTCAGCGTGCAGGGCGAGCTGGGCTATGTCAGTCGTGAAGCGGTGCAGCAGCGCATCGCGCCTTTCGTCGAGCAGAGCTTCTTCAAGGTTGATCTGAACGGCATGCGTCACCAACTCGAACAGATGCCATGGATCGCCCATGTCGAAGTGCGTCGCGTCTGGCCGGACCAGGTAATGGTGCGTCTGGACGAGCAATTGCCGATCGCCCGTTGGGGCGGTGAAGCATTGCTTAACAATAAAGGACAGGCTTTCGCGCCGGATGACCTGAGCCGATATGAACACTTGCCACATTTATATGGTCCGAAGCGGGCCCAGCAGCGGGTCATGCAGCAGTACCAGATGCTCAGCCAGATGCTGCGTCCGCTGGGGTTCTCCATCTCCCGTCTCGAGTTGCGTGAGCGCGGGAGCTGGTTTCTGACCACCAACCAGGGCATCGAGTTGCTGTTGGGCCGGGACCAGGTTGTAGAAAAAATGCGTCGTTTCACTGCCATCTATCAAAAGGCACTGGAGCAAGAAAGCGAGAAAATCGCACGGATCGATCTGCGCTACGCGAACGGCCTGGCCGTCGCCTGGCATGAGCCGGTCCCGACTGCGACGGATACGACCGTCGCTGCGAGGAATTGAGGAATGAAACACATGTCGAGCGTGCAAAGCGGCAAGATGATCGTCGGCCTGGACATTGGCACCTCCAAAGTAGTGGCGCTGGTGGGTGAAGTGACCGCGGACGGCGAGCTGGAGATCGTGGGTATCGGTACCCACCCTTCACGCGGCCTGAAGAAGGGCGTGGTGGTCAATATCGAGTCCACCGTCCAGTCGATCCAGCGCGCTATCGAAGAAGCCCAGCTCATGGCTGGCTGCCGTATCCATTCGGCCTTTGTCGGTCTGGCCGGTAACCATATCCGCAGCCTGAACTCCCACGGCATCGTGGCAATCCGTGATCGCGAGGTCAGCACCGCCGACCTGGAGCGCGTACTCGATGCCGCCCAGGCCGTGGCAATCCCCGCCGACCAGCGTGTGCTGCACACGTTGCCGCAGGATTATGTGATCGACAATCAGGAAGGTGTGCGTGAGCCTCTTGGCATGTCCGGCGTGCGTCTGGAAGCCAAGGTCCACGTGGTCACCTGCGCTGTGAATGCCGCGCAGAATGTCGAGAAGTGCGTACGTCGCTGCGGTCTCGAGGTTGACGACATCATCCTCGAACAGTTGGCCTCGGCCCATGCCGTGCTGACCGATGACGAGAAGGAGCTGGGTGTCTGCCTGGTGGATATCGGCGGTGGCACCACCGACATCTGCATCTTCACCGAAGGCGCGATCCGCCACACCGCGGTCATCCCGATTGCTGGCGACCAGGTCACCAATGACATCGCCATGGCTCTGCGTACACCGACGCAGTATGCCGAGGAGATCAAGATTCGCTATGCTTGCGCGCTTGCCAAACTGGCCGGCGCGGGCGAGACCATCAAGGTCCCCAGCGTTGGCGATCGCCCGCCGCGCGAACTCTCGCGGCAGGCTCTGGCAGAGGTGGTCGAGCCGCGTTATGACGAACTCTTCACCCTGATCCAGGCCGAACTGCGGCGCAGTGGTTATGAGGATCTGGTCCCGGCCGGGATCGTTCTCACAGGCGGTACAGCGAAGATGGAAGGAGCCGTCGACCTGGCCGAGGAAATCTTTCACATGCCGGTGCGCCTTGGCGTGCCGCACAGCGTCAAGGGACTGAGCGACGTAGTACGTAATCCAATCTATTCGACCGGCGTGGGCCTGTTGCTGTACGGACTGCACAAGCAGGCCGACGGCATTCCCGTGCCCGGTATCGGCAGTTTCGCCGAAGAATCAAAGACGTCTGTTCTGGATCGGCTCAAAGGCTGGATCCAGGGCAATTTTTAAGCAGTGCGCTGTAAAACCAAAACTAGAAAGCTGGAAGGAGAGAGGGAAATGTTCGAACTCGTAGATCATACCCCGCAAAGTGCAGTCATCAAGGTCATCGGTGTCGGTGGCGGTGGCGGCAATGCCGTGAACCATATGGTTCGCAATAATGTTGAAGGCGTCGAATTCATCTGCGCCAACACCGATGCTCAGGCGCTGAAGAAGGTCGAAGCACGCACCGTGCTGCAGCTCGGCTCCGCCATCACCAAGGGCCTCGGCGCTGGTACCAACCCTGACATCGGCCGCCAGGCCGCGATGGAAGACCGTGAGCGCATCGCCGAAGTGCTGGAAGGCGCTGACATGGTGTTCATCACCACCGGCATGGGCGGCGGTACCGGTACCGGCGCTGCTCCGATCATCGCTTCGGTCGCCAAGGAAATGGGCATCCTGACCGTGGCCGTGGTTACCCGTCCGTTCCCCTTCGAGGGCCGCCGTCGCATGCAGGTTGCCGATGAAGGCATCCGTGCGCTGTCCGAGTGTGTCGACTCGCTGATCACGATCCCCAACGAAAAGCTGCTGACCATTCTCGGCAAGGATGCCAGCCTGCTGGCCGCCTTTGCCAAGGCGGACGACGTGCTGGCCGGCGCCGTGCGCGGCATCTCCGACATCATGCAGCGCCCGGGCCTGATGAACGTCGACTTCGCCGACGTGAAGACCGTCATGGGTGAAATGGGCATGGCGATGATGGGCACCGGCTGCTCCACCGGCCCGAACCGTGCTCGCGAGGCCACCGAAGCGGCCATCCGCAACCCGTTGCTGGAAGACGTCAACCTGCAGGGTGCACGTGGCATTCTGGTCAACATCACGGCTGGTCTGGACCTGTCGCTGGGCGAATACGCTGCAGTGGGTGAAATCATCGAAGCCTTCGCGTCCGATGAAGCCACCGTCAAGGTCGGTGCTGTCATCGATCCGGATATGGCCGATGAGCTGCATGTCACCGTCGTTGCCACCGGTCTTGGTCCGCGCAACGAGAAGCCGGTCAAGGTCGTCGACAATACCGTGCAGACCACCGTTGCTGCTTCCGCCGCCGCTCCGGCTCCGCGTCAGCACGAGCAGGCCGCAGTGAACTATCGGGACCTCGAGCGCCCGACCGTCATGCGTAATCAGGCACATGCAGCGGCCACTGCAGCCAAGCTGAACCCTCAGGAAGATCTGGATTATCTGGATATTCCTGCGTTTCTGCGTCGTCAGGCCGATTGATTGAAGTTATCAGGAGTATTGGTGTGATTGGTGTTCAGCAAAGTGGGCTTCTGCTATTATCGCCCTCAATTGTTGAAAACTATTCGCAACTAGTGCTATAGCGAAGCAAAAGGCCATGATCAGACAACGCACCCTGAAGAACATCATTCGCGCCACCGGCGTCGGCTTGCATTCGGGAGAGAAGGTTTATCTCACCCTGAAACCGGCACCGGTGGACACCGGAATCGTGTTCTGTCGCACCGACCTCAACCCGCCTGTGGAGATTCCTGCGCGGGCCGAGAATGTTGGCGAAACCACCATGTCCACGACACTGGTCAATGGTGACGTCAAGGTCGACACAGTGGAGCATCTGCTGTCGGCAATGGCCGGCCTGGGGATCGACAATGCCTACGTCGAACTCTCCGCGTCGGAAGTGCCGATCATGGACGGCAGCGCTGGGCCTTTCGTATTCCTGATTCAATCCGCCGGCCTGCAGGAGCAGGACGCCCACAAGAAGTTCATCCGCATCAAGCGTGAAGTAACGGTCGAGGAGGGTGACAAGCGCGCTACCTTCCTGCCTTTCGACGGCTTCAAGGTGAGCTTCGAGATCGATTTCGATCACCCGGTTTTCAAGGGTCGCACCCAGACTGCCAGTGTGGACTTCTCGAGTACTTCCTTCGTCAAGGAAGTGAGCCGTGCACGTACCTTCGGGTTCATGCGCGACATCGAGTTCCTCCGCTCGCACAATCTGGCGCTCGGCGGCAGCGTTGAGAACGCCATCGTGGTGGACGAAACCAGTGTGCTCAACGAAGACGGTCTGCGTTATGAAGACGAATTCGTGAAGCACAAGATTCTCGATGCCATCGGTGATCTTTACTTGCTGGGAACCAGCCTGATCGGCGAATTCCGCGGCTACAAATCCGGCCACGCGTTGAACAACCGCTTGCTGCGCACCCTGATGGAACAAAAGGATGCGTGGGAACTGGTGACCTTCGATGACCCGCAGACCGCACCGATCTCCTACATGCGTCCGGTGGCAGCCGGCTAAGCTGTACCTCTCTTCCTAAAGTTTAAGGCCACCCTCGGGTGGCCTTTTTTTTCCAATCGCCGAGCCGTTGCTGGTGGGGCGTGTAACGTCCAGGTCGGAAGGCTGCTCAGGCTCCGTCAGTTCATGCCGTCCAGCAGGCCTGCCAGATCGTCGGCGTGCTCTTCTTCCTGAGCGAGGATGTCCTCGAAGATGCGCCGGGTCGTCGGGTCCTTATCACCGATGTACTGCACGATCTCCCGGTAGCTGTCGATTGCGATGCGCTCGGCGACCAGGTTCTCGAAAACCATGTCACGCAGGCCGTTGCCTTCGGCGTATTGGGCGTGTGAACGCTCGGTGAGGCTGTCGGGATTAAAATCGGGCTCGCCACCG
Source organism: Pseudomonas songnenensis (assembly GCF_003696315.1). GTDB lineage: Bacteria > Pseudomonadota > Gammaproteobacteria > Pseudomonadales > Pseudomonadaceae > Stutzerimonas > Stutzerimonas songnenensis. Next base: position 163,776 of record NZ_RFFN01000005.1, read on the forward strand.
AGCTGGACGATACGCTCGGCGAGCCGGTCTGCGTGTTCCTGCTCCTCGTTGGCGTGCTCGAGAAATTCGGCGGCAGCTGCGCTGGATTTCAACCCTGTGGCCATGTAGTAGTGGCGCTTGTAGCGCAGGTAGCAGACCAGCTCTGTCGCCAGTGCTTCGTTGAGCAGATTGATCACGACTTCGCGGTCGGCCGAATAGCTCTCGGTGACGGCGCCATTCTCGACATGTTGGCGGGCCCGTTCACGCAGGCTCTGTTTGTCGCTCAGTTGTACATAACTCATCGCCATCTCCTGGTCTGGTTTGACCGCTGTCACGGTTCATCACGGTTCGCCAATTGAGATCGGGATGCTGGCAAAAAGTTTAGCCGGCGACGTCTTCCGGCGGTGGAGGCTCCGGCTCGGATTGGTCGGGGGCGGGGTCGTCGATCGGCACCGGGTTGTCCGGGTCCTCGCGCTTGGGATTGCTGGGCGACGGCGGCAGAGGCTGTTGATTGGTCATGGTTGCATCTCAGCTGAGGGCCTTCAGCAGTTCGTCCTTGCGCATCTTCGAACGGCCGCGAATGTCCCGCTCGCGGGCCTTGTCCATCAGCTGGTCGCGGGTCATCTCGGCAAGGCTTGTACTGGACGACTTCGCGCCGCGTGCCGAGCTCTTGTTGGGCGACTTTCCCTGGCGCGTATCAGCAGCACGATGAGCCGAGTCCCTGCGGTCGGCGCGTTTGGCGGTTTCGCTCTTGCTTTTGCCAGAGCCGCCTTTGCGTTCGCCGCCACCGGATTGTTTGTTGACGGTGGCCCAGGCGCGTGCTTCGGCCTCTTGCTCGGGTACGCCACGTTCCTCGTAGCTTTCCTCGATGTGCTCGGCCTTGCGCTGTTGTTTGTCGGTGTACTTGGTTTTGTCCCCACGTGGCATGGCGGTCTCCTCTTTAGCGGACGCGGAACGCTGGTTCGCTCGTGCCACCGACTTGGTCGTCAGCGGCGAAGATTGCGCTGGTTTTCTTCGAGCTGCCTGCAGGTCAGGAACCCCTGGCCGTCCACCCGCCCTGTTCCATCGAAGCTGACGTAGTAGGGCTGTTGCTTGCCGTCACGATTGAGAATGTAGTCGTGGCACAGGCCGGGTACCACGGATCGTCCACTGGTCCTGGAGGGTTCGCCGCCGATGGTCAGTACCCGCGCCTGGGACATGCCGTTTTCCACATCGCGAACCAGAGGTTCATCTCGGAACGTGATCCGGTCCACCGGGTTCTGCACATTGCCGGAGCAGCCGACGAGCAACAGCGTGGGAACGATGGCGTAGATGGTGCGATTGAGCATTTGGAAGCCCTCGTAAACGGATAGACGTACCATTTATGGCCACATGGCGGCCGGCAAGGTTCAATCCCATACAGGTTGAGCGTCATCAGGCCGGCCAGCTGGCGCAAAAGGGTCGTCAGTTCACTGCTCAGCCGGGCGTATGCGCCAGATTACGTTGCCCACGTCGTCTGCAATCAACAATGCGCCTGTCCGGTCAACTGCAACCCCAACCGGCCTGCCCAGTGCCTCGCCCGCTTCGTTGACGAAGCCGGTCAGCACATCTTCTGCCTGACCGTCCGGCATACCGTTGCGGAAGGGGACGAAGACCACCTTGTAGCCGCTGCGCGGTCTGCGGTTCCAGGAGCCATGCTGACCGACGAATGCGCCATTTCTGTAATGCTGCGGTAGCAAGCTACCCTCATAGAACGCCAGGCCGAGCGAAGCGGTGTGTGCACCGAGGGCATAGTCCGGTACGAGTGCGCGCTCGACCAGGTCCGGACGCTGAGGTCTCACGCGCGTGTCGATGTGCTGGCCGAAGTAGCTGTACGGCCAGCCATAAAACCCGCCGTCCTGGACCGATGTCATGTAGTCCGGCACCAGGTCGCTGCCGATCTCGTCGCGCTCATTGACGGTGGTCCACAGCGAGCCGCTCTCCGGTTGCCAGGCCAGGCCGTTGGGATTGCGCAGACCGGATGCGAACAGACGCATCGTTTTGCGTTGCGGGTCGACCTCCAGAATTGCCGCGCGGTTTTCTTCGGCCTGCATGCCGTTTTCGGCTACGTTGCTGTTCGAACCACTGGTGACGTACAGCCGCGAACCGTCCGGGCTGGCGACAACGTTCTTGGTCCAGTGGTGATTGATCGGCCCGGCAGGCAGATCCACCACTTTCTCGCCATGGGTGGTGATGCGGGTTGCGCCTTGCTCATACGGGAAGCGAAGGAGCGCATCGGTATTGGCTACGTAGAAATCGTTGCCAACCAGCGCCATGCCGAAAGGGGAGTTGAGGTTTTCCAGAAAGACGCTGCGCTGCTCCGGTACGCCGTCGCCATCGCTATCACGCAACAGGGTGATGCGGTTGGCGCTGGGGCCGCCTGAGCCGGCGCGAGCCATGATTTTTTTGGCGATCCAGCCGCGCAGGCCCTGGCTCTGTTCCTTGGGTGGCGCGTCGCTTTCGGCGACCAGCACATCTCCATTGGGCAGGACATGAATCCAGCGTGGATGATCCAGGCCGCTGGCGAAGGCGTCCACACGCAGGCCCGGCGCTGCTTTTGGCTTGCCGCCCGGCGGCCAGCCTTTGGCCGGGGCGATGTGTACTGTCGGCAACAGGGTTCGGTTCGGCTCAGGCAGTGTCGGCGCAGGGCCATAGCCTGATTCCACCGGGAGCTTTGCGGTTTCGCTGCAACCGGTCAGAGCAAGCAAACCGAAACCGAAACAGAGAGTCAGAGCGCTGCGCATGTTTTCTCCCGAGATGATCGATCCGTAGTTCGCTATGGCGAGCGGCTGGCCTGGCGGCGCTTGCGTGCGGCGCGCAGTGCCGTGTGACGCTCCAGACGTGGCATCAGGACGAAGATGGCCAGCGCGAGCAGCGTGCTCAGTACTGCGGTGGTTTCGTGCCCAAGGCCGACGGCCACACCGATCGCAGCAGTCAGCCAGATGCCGGCGGCAGTGGTCAGCCCCTTGACGTCCTCCGCGGTGTTGCCCTTGAGGATAGTCCCAGCGCCGAGAAAACCGATGCCGGTCACCAGGCCTTGAATCACCCGGGAAATGTCTTCCGGGGTCATGCCGGCCTGCACCGGCACCAGCACGAACAGGGCGGCGCCGAGTGCCACCAGCATGTGGGTACGCAGGCCAGCTGCCTTGCGGCGGCGTTCGCGCTCATAACCGAGCAAGCCGCCCAGAATCGCTGCGATCAGCAGGCGGCTACTGACCCGCGTCGCGTCTTCCAGATCAGTGATGTCGGAAAACTCCGAGGCGACGGTGCTGGAAATGATCGCCCACCACTCCATGTTGTTCTCCAGGCTGGATCGGTTCCTGATTTGGAGTGGTTGTGGGCAGCCGGGGTTCGCTAGTCGGTGACGCGGAAGCGCAGCATCCCGATCATTTGCCCTGCCTCGGTGACGACACGTACACGCCAGCGGCCGGAGGGCTCTGCCGGAAAGTTGCGCTTGTGGGTCCAGGCACGGTAACCGGCTTCGCGGCCGCCGCTGATGTCCAGCGCGATTCGATCGACGCGTCGCCCGTTGTGCGTCCACTCATGGTAGATCCGCTCCTTCAGGCCACGGGGGGCGTTGATCGCCGTGTAGGCGTACAGGCCGTTGGCCTGCAGCTCCGCACTACTGAGCTCGCGCAGGCCCTTGCCGGGTTTGCGCTGGCGATCGTCGAGACTCATGGTCACCGCGACATCGGTAAGCCAAAGTGTTGCCGGCGGCACCCAGGTCCGGCCAAGCCAGCCAGCACCGGCAAGCGCGATAGCCAGCAGCACGACGCCCGGCACGGTCCGCCAGCTCCAGCTTGGAAACAGCCCGCTGAGGCTCGGCAGAGCCAGCAGCACTGCAACGCCTAGCGCCAGTTGATAGCTCTGCGGGGTAGACAGGTGAAGGATGATTGGCAGCGCGGTCAGCAGTACGGCGAACAGCGTCAGCGTGTGAAAACCCAGGTATACCCAGCGTCGTGGTGCCAGCCAGCGGTAGTACAGCGGGTCGATCAGCGACACCAGTGCCGCCATGCCGAGTAGTCCGGTGAAGACGGCCTGGCCACTGTTCCAGGTCGTGGTGATGGCGAAGAACGGGATGATGAAGAACAGGCTTTCCTGGTGCACCATCTGCGTCGCATAGCGCAGCAGCGGTGGTGGTATCTGCCAGCCGAAACAGCGCTGCAGGGCGCGACGCAGGCTGGATTCGAGAACCAGCCAGAGCCAGCTGACCAGCATCACCAGGGCAACAACCTTGGCCAGACCGGCATGGCGTTCCACCAGAACGAAGCTGGCGACGCCGGATGCGAACCCGAACAGCGCCACGGTGCCTGGATAGCGGCGGATCAGCCGGCTTACCAGCTCGAACAGGCGCGACAGCAGCGGTTTGAGAGACATATAGGTCTAGTCCGAATACGGCGTGCCAGTTAGCAGTATCGAGCACGCCTGCCCGGGCGCAAGCTTGTGGTGGTGATTGCGCGCAGGGCCGGTGCCGATGCATTCGCTGTCAGGTAAGGACTGCGCTGCGGCCAACCGCAGCGCAGTGGGTGGAGAGCGTTCAGTGCGCCACTTGCGGCAGCTGCTGCGATGATACCTGTTGCGGCATCGCCGAAGAGTGATGGCTGGTGATAAGCCACTGGCCGGCGTCATCGAACCACTTGTAGGTGAAGGTGTAGCGCGCTGGGACTGTGCTGCCATCGCCCAGCTTGAAGCTGTAAAGCCCGGTGTCGAGCGCGCTGTTGCAATCGATCATGATCATCCGTTCGACAATTTCGCCTTTCGGTTTCAGCGCCAGGAAATGCTCGAAGTAATCCAGCTTGGCTTCCGGCGTCTGCCTTGGGGTGTTGGACACAGTCGGCAACAGCATCGAATCAGGTGCATAGTTTTCCACGACCCGTTGCGGTTCACCCGATTGCACATCGGCATTCCAACGGTCGAACAGGGCGCTGATCTGCGCTTCGTCGGTCTTCTGGCAGGCTTGGTCATCCGCCAGTGCGGCGAGCGGGGTGAGGGAGAAAAGCAGGGGGAGGGCGTATTTCATGCTGTCACTCGTAGCCGGTGGTCGATTTGCGGATCATTCCGCAGCGGTACTGCACATCGTGGATACGTCATGCAGCCTTGTGACCACCCGCTACCGTGGTTATTCCCGCCAGTGGTCGATCAATGGCCAAGCGCGGACTCGATGGCCTCGCGGACCTCGGTATAAGAGCGGGCCGCCTGTGGCGCCAGGCGCACCTGCGGCAACCGGACGGTTTCGCAGAGCCGATCCAGGAAATCCTGCTCGGCTTCCGGATCGTCCAGATTGATCACGCAAACCGGCGTCAGGTCGTTCTTCTCGCATAGCAGAAAGTCAAAGCGCGCCGCAGCGATACGGTTGTGGGCTTGGTACCAGTAGGCGCGCCGCGGCACTGCAGTGATCTCGACGACATCGGCGACGCTTACCTTCGCGAGGATGAGGTACCGCTCAGCAAATGTCCGCTCCAGCATTTCCAGCAGCTCGCGCTCTGCTGGAGAGAACAACGGGACCTTCAGGCTGTAGGGGTACTGCAGCGCGGGATGGTTCAGCTGGCGGTTCTTGACGAAGAAAACCAGCACGAAGCAGACGAATGCCACCAGCGTCAGGGCGAGCCAGCTCATGAGTCAGCCCTCTGGCGTAACGGGACGTGGCGAAGCCTTTTCAACTGGTGCATGTACAAGCCTCCGTGTGAAAGAAACCTACAGGTTGTGAGCATGAATCGATTGATTCGTTCGTTGGTGTGCTTATCCACGATAGTTGTGCGTCGACTTGTGGATAACCGCTGTAAGACTTTCTACAGGCAGTGCGGCACTAGTGTTTCAGCCAGTTGATCAAAATTTGCGCTTTTGCGCTGGCAGGGGCCGGGAGGGGTGAAAGAACCAGCTTTCGCGGCGGCTTCGCCGGCGCCCCGAGGCCTTATCCACGTCAGCTGTGCATTCAGGTGTGGATAACATGGGGGTGCAACGCTGCAGGCCATGCCCTATATGGCCTGCAGGGAGTTGGATGATATTTGATCAATCCTGTTCGGGTCACTGCGGCGCCGTTTTATCCCAACGACTATGCGCCGGCGGCTGCCAGGCATCGAGCAGTTCGATGAGCCCTTGCGGCTGATCGCTGCGCTGCAGCATCTGCCGATGTTGAGGTCGCACGAAGCCTTCATCGACGAGGTGGTCGAGGAAGTGGCTGAGCTTGCTGTAGAAATGGTTGATATCCAGCAAGCCCAGCGGCTTGGGATGGTAGCCGAGCTGACCCCAGGTCCAGACCTCGAACAGCTCCTCCAGCGTACCCAGCCCGCCGGGCAAGGCGATAAAGGCGTCTGCCAGCTCTGCCATACGCGCTTTGCGCGCGTGCATCCCGTCCACAACCTCGAGGCGGGTGAGGCCAGTATGGCCCACCTCGGCATCTTTCAGGCTCTGCGGGATGATTCCAATTACCTCACCGCCTGCAGCCATGGTGGCGTCTGCGACCACACCCATCAATCCCACAGCTCCGCCGCCGTAGATCAGGCGGATGCCGTTGGCTGCCAGCGTGCGGCCGAGATCCTGGGCCGCTTGTTCGTAGACCGGGTTGGCACCACGGCTGGCGCCGCAAAAAACGCAAATGGAACGCAAGGTCATCGTTTACTCCGCTCGTAGGGCTCGCGGAAGGGTACGCCGGCCGGCGCCGGTGGCCAAGCGGGTGGGTGCGCTAGCGGTCGGTGAGTGCGCCACTGGCAGCACAGGCGTAATTGGCGAACAGGCGTTCGATCAGGTTGAGGCAGGACATGGGCATTCTCCTGAAAGGCGATGGCTCATGCTAAGACCAAGCACAGATCCCGTTCCCTTGGATTCTCGGCATCGCCGTAATAGCACTCGGCTATGCGCGACGGTGTGTTGTTATCCCCGGGAGCTGTGTGCGCCTTTGTGGATAACCTTTGGAGCGACGCCTGTAAGCGAAGCGGCACGTGGCTTTGCGACGGGTGCTCATTTTTTATGCAATATCCTTCGTGCGACTACAGGCCGCATTGCAGAAGGGTTTGCAAAACTTCCAGCGCTGCGGTAAGGCGCAATGGCTTGCTGTTTTCTCTGCAGCTTTATCCACCAAGGCTGTGGAAAACTCTGTGAGTTGTTTGGGTACAGGCGATTCCGTGCTTGTGATGGCGCGGCTGCGCTCTAGCTGGTCGAAATTCGATCAATAGGCGGTACTTCACCTCGAAGGGCATCCCCGCCCCTTATGCCCAGGCATTCATTTCTGGTCGGTTGGTTGTGACGTGCAGTCACCTGATCGAAACTCGCGGCACTTTCATCCAACAAGAACGAGGGAATCCCGCATGACTGATGCCATCCGCTTCGAAGACAAGGTAGTGATCGTTACCGGGGCCGGCGGTGGGCTTGGCCGGGCGCATGCCCTGTTGTTCGCTCGTCACGGTGCGAAGGTCGTGGTCAACGATCTGGGCGGCAGCACCCAGGGGGAGGGCGCCAACAGTTCAGCGGCAGATCGGGTGGTCGAAGAGATTTGCCAGGCAGGTGGCACGGCTATTGCCAATCATGATTCGGTCACCGATGGCGACCGAATCGTGCAACAGGCTCTGGACACCTACGGCCGCATTGATGTCGTGGTCAACAACGCCGGCATCCTGCGCGACAAGACTTTCCACAAGATGGAAGACGCCGATTGGGATCTGGTTTACCGCGTGCATGTCGAAGGCGCCTACAAGGTTACTCGTGCCGCCTGGCCGCATATGCGCGAGCAGAACTACGGACGGGTCATCTTCACCGCGTCGACCTCCGGCATCTACGGCAACTTCGGCCAGTCCAATTACGGCATGGCCAAGCTCGGGCTATACGGGTTGACTCGCACGCTGGCGCTGGAAGGGCGCAAGAACAACGTGCTGGTCAACGCCATTGCGCCTACCGGCGGTACGCGGATGACCGAGGGGCTGATTCCTCCGCAGGTGTTCGAGCAGCTCAAGCCGGAGTTGGTCAGCCCGTTGGTGGTCTATCTGGCCAGTGAGCAGTGCCAGGAAACCTCAGGCCTGTTCGAAGTGGGCGGTGGCTGGATGGGCAAGGTGCGCTGGGAGCGCAGTCTCGGCGTCGGTTTCGATCCGAAGGCCGGTTTCGATGCTGAGGACGTCGCCGCGCAGTGGCAGCAGATCTGCAGTTTCGAGAACGCCGCGCACCCGGCCGACAACATGGACGCCTTGAAGGAAATGATGGCCAACCTGCAAAAGCATGCTGGTTGACGGTCCCCTGGCTTGATTGGCGCTGTCGGTTGAGCCGGCGGCGCTCAGCCCACAACCGCGTCGGGCTCCGGGCGTAGCAGACGCAGCGCCTTTTCGCGGGCCTGGCTCAGGTCGCGGACATAGAGCAGATGCCCTTGCAGCCGATGGATGCCCGCGCGGCGCAGTTTCAAGCGCACGCGGGCATTACTGCCGCTCAGGATCAGCGTCACGCCCAGCCGACGGTAATCCACCAGGACGTTCTCCAGGGCCGCCAGCGCCGTCATGTCCAGCATCGGCACCGCGCTGATGTCGACGATCACTACCTTGACCTCCGGATTGAAGCGCCGCAGTGCACCCAGCGCCTTTTCCGCCGCACCGAAGAACAATGGCCCGCGGATCGCGTAGGTGGCGACATGCGCGGGCATGTCCTGCAGCAGCCGCCGCTGATCGCGCGACAGTGCGGTGGTGTCGGTCAGCTCGCTCATGCGCTTGATGAACAGCCCCGCGGCCAGCAGCAACCCGACGCCCACCGCCAGGACCATGTCGAACAGCACGGTGAGGACCAGGCAGGTCAGCAGCACCAGTACGTCACTGCGCGGCGCAATGCGCAGTACGTGCACGACGTGGGGCGCTTCGCTCATGTTCCAGGCCACCATCACCAGCAGCGCCGCCAGTGCCGCCATCGGCAGATAGCTGAACAGCGGCGCCAGCCAGAGAATCGCCACCAGCACCACACCGGCATGGATCATCGAGGCCAGCGGCGAAAACGCGCCGGCCCTGACATTGGTCGCGCTGCGGGCGATGGCGGCGGTCGCGGTGATGCCGCCGAACAGCGGCGCGACCAGGTTGCCCAGGCCCTGGCCGATCAGCTCGCCGTTGGGCTCGTGATTGCTTCCGGTCATGCCATCGGCAACGACGGCGCACAGCAGCGATTCGATGGCGCCGAGCATGGCGATGGCAAACGCCGGGGCGAGCAGCTGGCGGAACAGTTCGTAGCTCAGCTGCAGCGGCTCGCCGTCCGGGCCTGGCAACAGCCAGGGCCAGGCGAAGTCCGGCAGAAACGGTGGAATACCCGGGTGCGTCACGCCGTCCAGCGTGTAGCTGAAGCGTTCACCCAGTGTCGCTACGGATAATCCGGATGACTCCAACAGCAGGCCAGCCAACGCGCCTACCGTAAGCGCTACCAGATGCCCGGGTACTTTCGGAACCCAGCGCGGCCAGACGATCAGCACCGCCAGGCAGATGGCCGCCACCACGGCGTCGCCAAGATGCGCGCCCGGCAACGAGCGCAGCAGAAGGCTGACTTGCTCGACGTAGTGCTGCGGCTGCTCGGAGAGGGTCAGGCCGAACAGGTCCTTGATCTGCAAGGTGGCGATGACGATGCCGATGCCTGCCGTGAAGCCGAGGGTGACAGGGTAGGGGATGAAGGCGATCAGGCGGCCGGCACGTAGTAACCCAAGCGTGATCAGGATCAGGCCGGCGAGCATGGTGCAAAGCAACAGGCCGCCAAGGCCGAACTGCTGGGTGATCGGCAACAGGATCACCACGAAGGCCGCCGTCGGCCCGGAAACGTTGAAGCGCGAACCTCCGGTCAGCGCGATCAGCGGTGCGGCCACCAGTACGGTGTAGAGGCCATGTTGCGGCGCCACGCCGACGGCGATGGCCAGCGCCATCGCCAAGGGTATGGCGATGATGCCGACTGTCAGTCCGGCACTGATGTCACCACGCAGCGCGCGGGTTCCGTACCCCAGGCGCAGGGCCTGACGCCACGCGGAAAACAGAGGGGGAAGCTGCATGCCGGAACGCTCCTTGTACGCGAAGGCGCCATTATAGGCGCGGGCGCTTTTGTTATTTGTGCCGAACAATCGCCCGGTATGGTCGCATGGCGATGTACGACCTTGGTCGCAAGGCGTCCTGGCGCGTTGAGTGAGCCGCCTGCGAGGAGTAAACTGCCGCCCCCGTGAGACCCCGTGGACCGGAGGCGGCATGCGTAAAGACAAGAAGCAGGTGATTGGCGACGAGATCGCAGACGAGTCGATCAAGCTGTTTCTTCAGCCTGAGCCGGCTGACGATACTCCCCCTTCGCTGCACAAGCTGATCAAGGCCTATCGAGGCCTTCGCATCGATGATTTCGAGCGTTTTCTGGGTTTTTTCGTGGCTGCTGGCTACGACCTCGAAGCCAGGAACAGCAAGGGGCAGGACTTTATCGATCTGGTCGCCGACCAGCGTCATGCCAGACCCTACATCGAACTGATCGAGGCCATGCGCGGCTGAACCGAGCGGCACCGTTTCGTATCGAACGCATCGGGCACCGCTGCGGCTCGGTGCCACGAATCGGCGCCACCGAGGTCAGGCCCGGCAACATGATTCGCAATCGTTTTCCTCGCAGCGACCACCGTCGAGCTCTGGGCCAGGCCCGCTCCGGAAGGATCGTAGCGAGAGGAAGGAGGCCAAAAGCCGCCCTTCCGACAGCTGGCAGGCCGCCTCTGGTGGCCTGTTCTCGGGCACATGTTCCCGAGCAGCGGTCCAGGCACATGCTCCGTTCCTGACCGTCTGGCTGGTGGGTTTTACGGGGCCGCGTACTGCGGTCTCGACAGTTTAATGCTGTGATTCTGGAGAACGCGTTGATGACGCAACACGATAGCGAAGCAGTGGATATGGTGCTGGTGGGAGCCGGCATCATGAGTGCGACCCTGGCGGTACTGCTCAAGGAACTCGATCCCAATATCAAGCTGGAAATCGTCGAGCTGCAGGAATCCGGAGCCATTGAAAGCTCCAACCCGTGGAACAATGCCGGTACTGGTCACGCGGGCCTTTGCGAGCTGAACTACACCCCCGACAGCAAAGACGGCGCGATCGACATCAAGAAGGCCGTGCTGATCAACACCCAGTTCGAGGTTTCCAAGCAGTTCTGGGCCTATCTCGCCGACCGTGAAGGCTTCGGCTCTCCCCGCGATTTCATCAATGCCGTGCCGCACCTGAGCTTCGTGCGTGGCAGCAAGAACATCGACTACCTCAAGCGCCGCTTCGATGCACTGAAGACCCACCACGCCTTCGCCGACATGGAATACAGCGAGGATCGTGCGACGCTGGGCGAGTGGATGCCGCTGATGATGCCGGGTCGTGCTGCCGACGAGCCGATCGCCGCGACCCGCGCCATGAACGGCACCGACGTCAACTTCGGGGCGGTGACCAGTCAGCTGCTCGGCTATCTGGCGCGTAGCGGTGGCGTCAAGGTCTCCTACAACCAGAAGGTCACCGGTCTCGATCGCACGGCCAGCGGCTGGAAGGTCGATATCAAGAACACTCGCACCGGTGATTCGCGCCAGGTGCAGGCCGGCTTCGTTTTCCTCGGTGCCGGTGGCGCGGCGTTGCCGCTGCTGCAGATGTCCGGTATCGAGGAAGGCAAGGGCTTCGGCGGCTTCCCGGTCAGCGGCCAGTGGCTGCGCTGCGACAACCCGGAGATCGTCAAGCAGCACCAGGCCAAGGTCTACAGCCTGGCGGCAGTCGGCGCGCCGCCGATGTCGGTGCCGCACCTGGATACTCGCGTTGTCGATGGCAAGAAGTCCCTGCTGTTCGGACCTTATGCCGGTTTCACCACCAAGTTCCTCAAGCGCGGTTCCTTCATGGACCTGCCGCTGTCGATACGCCCGAGCAATATCGGCCCGATGATGGCGGTCGCGCGCGACAACATGGACCTGACGCGCTACCTGATCAAGGAAGTGATGCAGTCCATGGAGGATCGCCTGGAGACCCTGCGTGGTTTCTACCCTGAGGCCAAGGCGCAGGACTGGCGCCTGGAGATCGCAGGGCAGCGCGTGCAGATCATCAAGAAGGATCCGAAGAAAGGCGGCATCCTGCAGTTCGGTACCGAGCTGGTCGCGGCAAAGGACGGCACCATCGCCGCGCTGCTCGGCGCCTCGCCGGGTGCTTCGGTCACCGTATCGATCATGCTCGACCTGCTCGAGCGCTGCTTCCCCGAGCAGTACCGTTCCCAGGCCTGGTCGAGCAAGCTGCAGGAGATATTCCCGGCGCGCGAAACCACGCTGCAGAACGACGCCGCAGCCTATCGTGAGATCAGCCAGATGGCCGACAAGCGCCTGGGCCTGGAGTACTGAGCCACACGGCCAGTTCCGCCCTGAACGAGAAAGCCCCGTTCGAATGAACGGGGCTTTTTTGTGCGCGGATGGTTACTGTCTGGCTGCGCTCAGGCGGCGTGCAGGGATTCTGCGGGGAGCTCATGGCCAATCCAGCTCAGGCGAGCCTCCTGGACTTCGATCCATGCTGCACCGGCGGGCCTGTGGGTGCTGCTGAGCAGCATGCGGCAGCGGCCGTCCTCGTCGAGCAGGGCGAAGTGGCGGGGCTTGCGGCGGCGCAGCAGTGAAAGGATCTGGCGCATGGGGGCTCACTCGTGGCGACAGGGTTCGATCTTTATCGCAGATGCCTGTGACAGCCCGATGAACTGAACGGGGCGGCATCGCCGTCGGTCAGAAGCTCATCACTGTCGGCACTTCGTGCCGCTGGGTATACTGCGCGGCATTCGTCGTCCCTAACCTGGAGAAAGCAGCATGCTGCAACGCCTGTTGTTCGGTCTTGTCACCGTTCTTGGAATGAGCCTCGTAGGCTGTGCCCATAGCCCGCAGCAGCTCGATCCGAACCCCAAACTCAATGGCACCATCAACCCTGTCGGCCAGGGCCAGCCCGTGGTCGTGCGCGTGGTCGATGCGCGCCCCTCGCCAACCCTGGGCACGCGCGGCGGGCTTTACCCGGAAACCAGCGCGGTGATCGTGCCAAGTGCCAAGGTCATACCCAAGCTGCAGGCTCAGACCGAAGCTGCCGTGCGCCTGCTTGGCTTCACGCCATCGCCCAACGCATACAACGCCCCGCAACTGACCCTGACCCTGGCCGAGCTGAAGTATCAGTCGCCGAAAGAAGGGCTCTACGTGACTGAAGCCAATATCGGCGCAACGTTGAAGATCGAAGTGCAGAACGCCGGCAAGCGGTACAACGGCCGCTATGGTGCTTCGCTGAACCAGCGTTTCGGCATGGCGCCAAACGAGCAGACCAACACCAAGCTGGTCACCGATGTGCTGAGTGACGCACTGACCCGCGTTTTCCGCGACGACAACATCGGTCGTTTGCTGGCGCAGTAAAGCGTGAGCGGCAAGCACGTCTGACCGGGCTGCCGATCGAAGAACCCTGCCATGGCTCAGCCTGGCAGGGTTTTTCTTTTTACGGTGCATAAACGAAGACGCCCCGCGATTGGCGGGGCGTCGGTGCATCCAGACGAGTATCAGCGAACGCCGGAGTTGCGCAGGGCGGCCGGAGTGTACTGGTTGGAGTTGGCCTTGTAGTTGTAGGTGTAGGGGTTCTTCTCTTCGTTCTTCATACCCATGACCAGGTAGCGGCCGGAGATGAGGTCGTAGAGCGTCTCCATGGAGTACAGCGGAACCTGCACGTTATAGAAATGCAGGCCATGGGCTTCGGCCACGCGCCACAGCTGGTTGCGACCGTCGTAGTGGTCGACCACTGCGGCCTGCCAGGTGTCCTCGTCGATAAAGAAGTGGCGCTTGGCATAGATATGGCGCTCGCCAGTCTTCAGGGTCGCTTCCACTTCCCATACGCGGTGCAACTCGTAGCGGGTCAGGTCCTGATTGATGTGACCGGCCTTGATGATGTCGCTGTACTTGAGCTGCGGCGAATCCAGGCGATAGGCGTTGTACGGGATGTACAGCTCTTTCTTGCCGATCAGCTTCCAGTCGTAGCGGTCCGGCGCACCGTTGAACATGTCCAGGTTGTCGGAGGTGCGCAGGCCGTCGGCTGCTGTGCCGGGGCCGTCATAGGCAACCTGCGGGGCGCGGCGCACACGACGCTGGCCGGCGTTGTAGATCCACGCCATGCGCGGCTCCTTCACCTGATCCAGAGTTTCGTGTACCAGCAGTACGTTGCCGGCGAGGCGGGATGGCTCGGTGACCTGCTGCTTGAAGTAGAACAGCACGTTGCCATGCTTCTCGGGTTTGTAGTCGGTCAGGGTGTCGGTGTAGACCACTTCGTCGACGAACTTGACCAGGCTGAAATTGCCGTTCACCTGGGGCGTAGCCTGGGCGATCACGCGGCGCGCGGAGCCGCCGCGATAGCGGGTGATGTGGTTCCAGATGACTTCCATGCCGTCTTTCGGGATCGGGAACGCGATGGCCTTGTCGAAGTTTTCCAGGCCGTTGCCGCCACGGACCATGTTGGTCTGCGTGGCGTTGCGCGCTGCGGCGTCATACACGTGCTGCGGCATGGCTGCGCTGCGCCGGGTCTCGTAGACCGGCAGGCGATAGCTCTCCGGGTAGCGCTTGAACATGGCGATCTGGCCAGGCGTCAGGTTGTCCTTGTACTGCTCGAAGTTCTTCGCCGTGATGGTGAACTTTGGCTTGTCGTTGGGATAGGGATCGCCAACGAAACCGTCGGCCGATACCGCTGCGGCGTCCTGCGGCAGTCCGCCGGTCCATGCCGGAATGGTGCCTGCTGCGTTGCCGGCTTTCTCCGCGCCGACGGGCGTCAGCTCGTTGCCCAGGCGCGCAGCTTCCGATTCGGAAACCGCCGCCATGACGTTGCTGGCGAGCAGTGAAAGCGTGAGCGCTCCGGTTGTGAACATTGTTATTTTCATTATCTCGTCCTGTCGTTCTGAATAGCTGATTCCCCGGGGCGCCGATGGCAACCGGCGCCAAGTGATACGGCATAGCGATCTGTGCCGGCAGCGATCTTCGCCATGAAGACATCTATCCGCCGGCCAAGCAGGCTTGGCCCGAGCGATGCCAAATGTGCTTGGCTGCCGTCCCCGCACACGCTCTAGTACGCCGTTTCGAGGTATGTCGAGGGTGCGGGTGAGGCTGCCTGTTAGTCAAGGCCGAGTGGTGAACACTACGTCATAAGTTGAGCTGATGATGGTGCGGGTTCAGTCGCGTTTTATCGGGTAGATCTCACGCGCTGCGTGCATACGGGTAAACTGCGCGGCTGCCCAGCGGCTTGCAGAAGTGGAAGGTGGAATGGCGTTACATGCGCAGTTGGGGATCGTCCTGACCCCTGCATTGGTTCTCAACGGATTGGCGCTGATTTGCGCGCTTTGCGGTAGCTGGTTGCTGGTTATCACCCATTGCCGTCAGATAGGTGCTTCGCGCCGGGCTGTCATCGCCCAGGCTCCGGCTTCGCGTAGCACGGCAGGCGATACCGCGACACAGCGAATCAATCAGGTGTTTTATCGGTTCGGATGGGCTGGTCTTCTGCTCGGTCTGGGCCTGTCGGCGGCTTCACGGTCGCTCTGAGCCAACGCTGCTGGTTGCAGAGCTGGGCCCGCTGCACGATGTACTGCGGGCCTTCTGCGTTTCAGGGCTCGAGCCCAGCGTTCAGGCGGTACTGATTACGTACCGGGGTGGCGTACTGCTGAATCAGATAGGGCTGCTGTACGCTCGGGCAGGCAGCCAGACGCTTGCTCCATTCGGCTTCGGCACGCTCCACTTCTTCACGACTGAACAGCTCGGCCGCGCTGGGCACCTGGATTTCCGGGTCCTGGTCATCCCACAAGCGATAGGCGAGGTAGTGCACCGGAAACAGCCGGTAGCTGCCAAGGATCTGCCGATCCACCAGTACCGCCATCTGCTTCGCATCCTCGGGAACGCTCTCCATCGGCGCGCCGAAAGCAATGTGCACGCGCCCTTTGTAGCCGGTGATACCCAAGGCGATGCTGGCGTCATCCTCGCCGGGCGCCTTGCTGTAGGTCCCCGTGGTGGCGCGGATGTACAGCTCGCGGGCCTTGGCCTGATCGCAGGGATCGTATTCGTAGCTGATCGCCACCGGCACTGGCCGCAGCGCTTCGATCGTCTCGGCGAAGGCTTCGTCCTTGCGGCTCATGTGCAGCATCTTGAGGATCGCCGAATCGGTGCGGTCATCGCCGTCCTTGGCCCGGCCCTCGGCCTGCGCAATCCACACCGATTCGCCGTCATTGCGAATCGAGTGATTGATATAGGCCGACAGTACCTGGTAGGCCGCCAGCTTCTCGCGCCGGCCGGTGATGGAGCGGCGCACGATAAAGCTTTTGTTCAATCGCATCAGGTCGCTGACGAAGGGGCGCTGCAACAGGTTGTCGCCAATGGCGATGCGTGGGGTGCGGATGCCGGCCTGGTACACGGCGTAGTTGACGAATGCCGGGTCCATGACGATGTCGCGGTGATTGGCCAGGAAGAGATAGGCGCGGCCTTGCTGCAATTGTTCCAGGCCGGAAAAGGTCACGCCGTCGGTAGCGCGCTCGATGGTCCGGTCGATATAGGCTTCGATCTTGTGCTGCAGGGCATCCACGGTGTGGATGCTGGCGAACTGCTTGCGCAGCCGGCGCGAGATGACCGGCTTGATCAGCCAGCCCAGGCTATCGGCCAGGCGTGGGAAGCGGAAGTGCGCCAGAATGTCGAGAAACTCGCGATCGGCGAACAGGCGTGCCATGACCGTCGGTACTTCGGCGTCGGCGTAGGGTCGGATGGCTTCGAATTCGTCCATCATGCTCTCTGTAAAGGAAACGGGGAACGGGCCGGCAGCGCGGAGGCACGACGATTCGCGGAACGGACCGGAGCCGGCTGGCTCATACTCATCGAGTAAACGGCTGGTTCGGCTGATCGTCAGTGAAGCCTGCATGCGGCCCAGGGTGCCCATCACGGGCACGCCGAGTCGGTCTTTTGATAAAGGTCCGAATCGACGACCTTTAAAGACGGCGATTATAGCGACAAGTCACGCGGAGGTTTGATGCTCGAAACACAGGTCTTCAGTTGCCCTTACTGCGGCGAGCCGGTTGAAGCTGTGCTCGATCTCAGCGCAGGGGATCAGCAGTACATCGAGGATTGCGCCGTGTGCTGTCGACCGGTGGTGTTCGATCTGCGCACGGACGGCCAGCAATGGCAACTGGAAACGTTGCGGGAGGACGAGTGATGCGGCGGGTCTATGAGCCGCGCGACCTGCTTGAAGCCGAGATGCTCAGCGGCATGCTGATTGCGGAAGGCATCGAGGCATTCCTCGCGGGCAGTCACCTGATCGGCGCCATGGGCGAGCTGCCGGCGGCGGGCTTGCTCGGGCTCATGGTGCCGGACGAGGATGCCGAGCGGGCGCGTCAGCTGATCGCTGCGTACAATGGCGCCGAGCCGTTGCCGGGCGATGAACCGGAGAGTTATCCCGGCGAACTGATCTGCTGACGAGCCTTTCTTATGTGCGGTCGCTACGCCCTTTTCCGTTGGAGCCAGGACTTCGCCGCCTTGCCCGGTTTCCCGTCCGACCAGCAGCCGCACTGGAGTATCGCCCCAGGCGCTTCGGTGCTGTTGCTGCGCCAGATCGATCAGCAGTTGCAGCTCAGTCGTGTGCGCTGGGGGCTGACCCCGGCCTGGATGACTGACCTGACCCGGACGCCTGCACAGGCGCGAGCGGAAACCATTGCCGAGCAGCCGATGTTTCGCGAGGCCTTTCGCCTGCGTCGCGGCCTGCTGCCGGCCAACGGGTTCTACGAGTGGCGCGGTACGGCACGCAAGCGCCCGTACTGGATGACCACTGAGGGTTCACTGATGTACATGGCCGCGCTCTGGGAAGCCTACCCGGTGCAGGGCCATACCTACCTGAGCGCCGCGGTGGTAACCCTGCCGGCGGCGACGCTGCGCCGGCCGTTGATGCTCGATGAGGCCGGGCAGGCTGCCTGGCTCGATCCTGAAACGTCGCTGGAAACGCTGCAGGCGCTGATGGCTCAGCCGCAGCCGGCGTTGCGTGAACGACCGTTGGCGACCTTGGTGAATGATCCACGCCTCGATGGGCCGGAGTGCCTGACTCCGGCCTGATCAGTATATCGAGGGGCACGTGCCGGCCGTATCAGACCCTGAACTGGTTGATCAGTCGGCGCTGCTGCTCGGCCAGGCGAGTCAGCCCGGCGCTCGCCTGGCTGGCCTCGTCGGCACCGGCTGCGACCTGCTGGGCGACCTGCCCGATATTGGTGACGTTGCGATTGATGTCTTCGGCTACCGCGCTCTGTTCCTCGGCGGCGCTGGCGATCTGATTGTTCATGTCATTGATCAGCGAGACCGCCTGGGTGATCGCCTGTAGCGCTTCTGCGGCGGCATCGGCCTGTTCGACGCTGCGGCGCGTGCGGTTCTGGCTCTGCTCCATCACCTGTACGACGTCACGCGTGCCGCCCTGCAGCTGCTGGATCATCTGCTGAATTTCGCCGGTCGCCTGCTGTGTCTTTTGCGCCAGGTTGCGGACTTCATCGGCCACGACTGCAAAACCACGGCCTTGCTCGCCGGCCCGGGCCGCCTCGATGGCGGCGTTCAGGGCGAGCAGGTTGGTCTGCTCGGCGATGCTGCGGATGGTGATCAGGATGGCGTCGATGTTTTCGCTGTCGCGGGCGAGCGTCTGTACCACATCCACCGCTCGGCCGATCTCGCTGGCCAGTTCGGCGATGGTCGCGCCGGTGTCCTGGACGATGTGCCGGCCCTGATTGGCAGCGCGATCGGCATTGTTGGCGGCTTCGGCAGCCTGGGTCGCATTGCGTGCCACGTCCTGGGCAGTGGCGGTCATCTCGTGCACGGCCGTGGCAACCAGTTCGATTTCGGCCAGCTGCGTCTGCACGCCCTTGTCGGTTCGAATGGCGATGTCGGCGGTGTGTTCGGATGCATCGCTGACCTTCTGCACCGAGCTGACCACTTCGCTGATCATGCCTTGCAGGCGCGCGAGGAACGCGTTGAACCCGGCCGCGATCTGGCCAAGCTCGTTGCGGCTGTTGATATTCAGGCGCTGGGTGAGGTCGCCTTCGCCCTGGCTGATGTTGTCGAGCATGACCACCATGTCGCGCAGCGGCCGGGTGATACGGCGGCTGATCAGCCATATCGCGAGCAGCCCGGCGAAGGCGATGAGCATGCCGATGACGAGCATGGTGGCAAGGTTGCTGCGGCTTTCCTCGCCGAGCGCGACCATCAGCTGGTCCAGCTCCTTCATCACTTCTGCGGTTGGCAGCTCCAGCATCAGCACCCAGCGCGCGTCAGTGCCGGGGAATGAAAACGGCAGGAACAGTGCGACGCGGCCGCGAGCGTGGTCGATTCGGTAGTGGGTCTGGCCGGCAGGCAGCTGCTTGACCAACCTCTGCTCGTCGGCGTCCAGAAGCTGTGCTGCGGGTTTGCCGAGCAGGTTCTGGTCGCGGCTGTAGGCAGCCAGACGGCCGTTGCTGGAGATCAGCGCGATCTGCCCGACGCCGCCGTACAGCTCGCTGTTGGCGCTGCTCAGCAATTGCTGCATGAAGTCGACGCTGATGTCCGCACCAACGATGCCGTGAAACGTGCCATCGATGATGATCGGTGCATTGAAGGAGGAAAGCAGCTGGGTCTGCCCGTTCATTTCGTACGGCGCAGGGTCGCCGACGCAGGGTTTGAGCTGTTCACGTGGGCACAGATAGTACTCGCCGGCACGGACGCCCGTTTCCAGCAATGTTGTGTCCTCGATATCGGTGAGTCGCTCGGTCAGCAGCTTGCCGCTGGCGTCGCGGTATATCCAGCTGGCGAAGCGGCCCTCGAGCATGCCCGGGACATCGCCGCGGTACATCACGTCATTGGCGTCCACGCCGTTGGGTTCCCAGGCGATATAGGTGCTGGTCAGGCTGGGGTTCTCGATCAGCGTCTGGCGCGCCAGGTTGATCAGCTCTTCGCGGGTCAGGTTTGCCATCGGCATACCCTCGTCGTCGCTGAGGCCGGTGAGGGTGTGCACGCGGGCCAGGCCGGTAGCGATCTGCAAGGGCGCCTGCAGCTGTGCCTGGATGCGACTGACCTGCGATTGTGCCAACGCGGTGACGCGCTGTTCGACCATGCCGTCGATCAGCGTGCGGGTCCGCTCCTCGACCAGCGCCTGACTGCGCATGCCGGAAACCATCGCGTACAACAGCAGCGCCGCAATGATGGCTAGCGTGCAGGCGCCGGCCAATGCCGCGAAAGCGGTCTGGATGGATCTGAACATGTGCGTACTCCAGTTGCGCAGCGGATAACCAGGCTATCGGCAGGATTTGCGACAACTACAGTGGGACCGCTGGTTGCCTGGTCGTTAGGCCCGCTCTAGGATACGGCCGAGGTTTTCCGGAGAAACTCGATGTTCAAGCCGCACAGATTGTCCATGCTGATCGCCGCTGCCGTGCTGGCAGGCTGTCAGGCCGTCAACACCACCAGCGGCGGTGCCGTGGGTGTCGAACGCAAGCAGTACATGTTCAGCATGCTGTCGACCGACCAGGTCAACCAGATGTATGCGCAGTCCTACCAGGAGACGCTCAGCAAGGCCGCGAGCCAGGGCGTGCTGAAGAAGGACACCGCGGTTGCCAAGCGCGTCAATGGGATTGCCCAACGGCTGATCGCCAAGGTGCCGGTGTTCCGTCCTGACGCTGCCCAATGGGCCTGGGAAGTCAATGTCATCGACAGCCCGGAACTCAATGCCAACTGCGGCCCTGGTGGAAAGATCATCTTCTACACCGGCCTGATCGAGAAGCTGAAGCTCACTGACGACGAAATCGCCGCGGTGATGGGGCACGAGATTGCCCACGCACTGCGTGAGCACGGACGTGAAGCCATGTCCAAGGCTTATGGTGTGCAGATGGCGACTCAGCTGGGCTCGGCCATGGGCGTCGGCACCGGCGGCCTGCAGCTGGCGAACATGGGTGTCGAGTACCTGATGACCCTGCCGAACAGTCGTGGCAACGAGAACGAGGCGGATCTGATTGGCCTGGAACTGGCCGCTCGCGCCGGTTACAACCCGAACGCCGCAATCACGCTGTGGGAGAAGATGGCGTCTGCCGGAGGTTCGGCACCGCCCGAGTTCATGAGCACGCACCCGTCGTCGACAACCCGCACCGCGGCGCTGAAGGCGAATATTCCGAAAGTCATGCCGCTTTACGAGCAGGCCCGCGGCGGTCGTTGACCGTTGGCCTGTCGCCGGCCGTTCAGGCCGGCGACAGCAGCGCAGCCAGCGGCGTTTCGATACCCAGCTGCTGGTGCACACTCTCCAGGTCGATGAGGGTGTTGATTTCTTCGATGTCTCCGGCCGGATTGAGCGTCCAGACGCTCATGACGGCAATGGCGAGAATCTTGTCGGTGACCGAGTGGCCGAACAGCGGGGTGGCCAACGTGCCCATCACGGTGCTTGAGGTGACCACCTTGTGGCCCTCGCAAATGCACTCGTCCACTACCACTTCCAGATCGGGCATGGCGTTGCGCACGTTGCGCACGAGCTCGGCGAAGCCGGCGCTGCTCAGCGGCTGGCCGATGAGTGAGCCCTTATAGGCGAAATACTTGCTCTGCATCTGTTCGGAGAGGGCCAGCCGGCCCTTGTTCCAGCTCAGATCGATATGGTTGCAGACTCGTTTCTTGCGTCCATCCGCTGACATGCAGCCTGATCTCCTCGGGGCGCTGATGGTGCGCTGCGGTAGCGCACTCTATCAGCTCCCCGAAGACGCAGATTTGCGCTGCGTATCAGCCTGAGACAATCGTGCTCATGGTCAGGGCCTGATACCCGGCGTAGAGCGCCAGGGCCGCGAAGCCAGCCGCCGCGACTCGGCGAATCAGCGTCAGCGGCAGTCGGTCCGCCGCGAAATGACTGACCAGCACCACCGGAACGTTGGCCAGCAGCATGCCCACCGTGGTGCCGAGAATGACCAGCACGAACTCAGGGTACTGCGCAGCCAGCATCACCGTGGCGACCTGGGTCTTGTCACCCATCTCGGCAATGAAGAAGGCGATCGTGGTCGCTACGAAGGGACCGTAGGGGCGCCCCAGGCGTGCATCATCGTCGTCCAGCTTGTCCGGCACCAGCGTCCACAGCGCGACGGCGGCGAAGCTCGCGGCGAGAATCCAGCTAAGGGTCACGGGTGAGAACAGCCCCGATACCCAGCTGCCAACCGCGCCGGCGGCGGCATGATTGGCCAGCGTGGCCACGACGATGCCCCAGATGATCGGCCACGGCCGGCGATAGCGCGCGGCCAGCAACAATGCGAGCAGCTGGGTCTTGTCGCCGATTTCGGCCAGGGCAACGATCAGAGTGGGAACGAAAAACGATTCCAAGCGGCATTCCTTTAGGGCGGGTCGACAGATTCACCATGACATGCGCAGCCTGCCCGCCCGGGTCAGGTGTACATGTCATGAGTCTTGTCAAACCTGGCCTGGCGTATCGTTACGCGCTGGCCGGTCGCATGCGCCATGGTCTGCGGACCAAGTATGTTGACGCATGCCGGACGAGCAGGGCGCTCGTCGGAGACTACTCCCCCAAGGACGGCGGCGAGTTTGCCGCAAGCGGCCGGCCGGTGCAACCGCCTGTCGCCGGCGTCAGGAGCATATGGCGCGGTAGATGCGAAAGCCGTTGCGCTCGACAACGGTCTGGCAGGCACCGAGATGCTGCTCGATCAGTGGCGGATAGCGGAGAAAAGCGTTGGCCACCAAGCGTAGCTCGCCGCCGCTCGACAGATGCTCGGCGGCCCGCTCGATCAGCGTTTCGCTGGCGTGATAGTTGGTGTGCACGCCCTGGTGGAACGGTGGGTTGCTGATGATTGCCGCCAGCTGCCGAGGGGCGGCATCGATGCCATCGCCGGCGATCACTTCAGCTTCGAGCCCATTGGCGGCGAGCGTCCGGCGACTGCTCTCGACGGCAAAGGCGTCGACGTCCAGCAGCACCAGCTCGCTTTGCGGATAACGGCGCTTCAGCGTGGCGCCGATAACACCGGCGCCGCAGCCGAAATCGAGTACCCGCCCGCTGGGCAGATTGTCGAGGTGCTCGAGTAGCAGGGCGCTGCCGACGTCCAGGCGCCCGTGACTGAATACCCCGGGCAGGCTGATCACCTGCAGCGGCCCGTCGTCCAGCTCCAGCGTGAACTGGTGAGCCAGTGCATCGAGGTCCGGAACGGCCGGTGTCTGTTCTATCTCGCCCTGCCAGAGCTGGCAGTGGCGCGCGCTGTCGAGTTTGCGGGCTCGGCCGAGACTGGCGAGCTGTTTCGCGGCGCGTTCGACACCCGCGCGCTTTTCCCCGACCAGATAAAGCGGGCGGCCTGCCAACTGTGCTGCCAGCGCCTGCAGCACGTAGTCAGTCAACTCGCGGGACTTTGGCAGGAACAGCACGGCGGCGACGTATTCGCCGGGCGGTGGAGCGACGCCGAAGCTGCAGCGTCCGCTGAAGCGTTTGTTCAGCAGCTGCTGTTCGCCGGCGTGCCAGCTCCAGCCGACGGCGCCGGGCAACCTGCCCAGCAGGTCGTCGGCGGGCAGTCCGGCCAACAGCAGGCTGCCTTGGAACAGCTCGGCCTGACGCAGCAGTACTTCGCTTCGAGGGTCCATGAGCGTCTCCCTGGAAAAGTCGGCGAGCTTAGGTGCTATGGGCCGGTACTCGCAAGCTCGGGGCAGCGGCACAGCTGCCCCAGGCCACTTCTGTCAGTTGACCTGACGCAGCGGGGTGCCGGCAAAGAAGGCTGTGGCATTCTCGGTCAGCTGGACAACGATACGCTGACGCGCTTCGCGGCTGCCCCAGGCGCTGTGCGGGGTGATGATCAGCCGCGGCAGATCAGGCGCCAGCAGGGGGTTATCGTCCCGTGGCGGCTCGCTGGTCAGCACGTCGGTGGCAGCACCACCCAGGTGACCGCGGCGCAGGGCATCGGCCAATGCCTGTTCGTCCACCAGACCGCCCCGTGCGGCGTTGATCAGAAAGGTGGTCGGTTTCATCAGCTGCAGTTCGCGTGCGCCGATGAGGTTGCGCGTCTGCTCAGTCAGGGGGCAGTGCAGCGTGAGTGCGTCCACCTGTGGGAGCAGCTCGTCCAGATCCAGACGCTCCGGGCGCTTTGGTCGGCCCGGCAGATTGCCGACCAGCACGCGCATACCGAATGCTTCCGCGAGCCGGGCTACGGCGCTGCCGAGTTCGCCGTGGCCGAGGAGGCCAAGGGTCTTGCCCTCCAGCTCGACGATGGGGAAGTCCAGCAGGCAGAACTGTCCGCTTTCCTGCCAGCGTCCGCGGGCGACGGCGGCCTGGTAGTCGGGCAGCCGCGTGGCCAGCGCCAGCAGCAGCATCAGGGTGTGCTGGGCGACGGTGGGTGTGCCGTAGGCCTGGCAGTTGCTGACCACGATGCCTCGCTCGCGGGCGGCCTGCAGGTCGATGTTGTTGACGCCGGTGGCCGAGACCAGGACGAGCTTCAGTTCGGGGCAGGCGGCCAGGATCTCGGCCGAGAGGGAAACCTTGTTGACGATTGCGACCTGGGCGCCCTGCAAGCGCTCGACGATCTGGTCGGTTGTGCTTTGCTCATGACAGACGAGTTCGCTGAAAGCGTTCCGCAGCGGGTCGAGGTCGAGATCGCCTTGTTCGAGGGGAGAGAGATCGAGAAAAACGGCGCGATTGGGCATCAACTGTACCTTTTCGAGGAAACCGGGGCTGGCCGACAATGTGGGCTGGCATGGCGTGGAGATAGACTGTGTACTGGATCGAATTTATGACCGTGGCGCTGGTGCATCTACTCGCGGTGGCGAGCCCCGGACCGGATTTTGCGGTGGTGGTGCGCGAAAGCGTGACCCAGGGCCGGCGTGTCGGAAGCTGGACTGCCTTGGGGGTCGGCTGCGGGATATTCGTCCATGTCGCCTATTCCCTGCTCGGCATTGGCCTGATCGTCTCGCAGTCGATTGTGCTGTTCAACCTCTTCAAGTGGCTGGCGGCTGGGTATCTGCTGTACCTCGGCTGGCGTGCGCTTCGCGCGCGGCCGATGAACCTGGATGTGACCGATGAAACACATGCGCGTGCGGGGCGTTCGGCCTGGCAGGCGTTCGCTGTCGGTTTCGTTACCAACGGCCTGAATCCCAAGGCCACGCTGTTCTTCCTCTCGCTATTCACCGTCGTGATCAGCCCCGATACACCGCTGTTGGTGCAGGCCGGTTACGGCGTCTATCTCGCCGGTGCAACCGCGCTGTGGTTCCTGCTGGTGGCCTGGCTGTTCAGCCGAGGCCGCGTGCGCGCTGGCTTTGCGCGGATGGGCCACTGGTTCGACAGGCTGACCGGCGCGGTGTTGATCGGCCTTGGTGTACGCCTGGCGGTGAGCGAAATCGGTTAACACGCTGAAACGAGGTGCGGGGAAAATAATCCTTTGGACTGATTTTGCACGGGGCCGGACGCTCTAGAGTGCAGCTTACAACTCCAACAAGAACAGGATGCCCCCATGCTGCAGACCCGTGTGATCAAGCCCGCGGCTAACGCCTACCAGTACCCTCTGCTGATCAAGCGTCTTCTGTTGTCCGGTGTGCGTTACGAGCGCAGTCGCGAGATCGTCTACCGCGATCATCTGCGTTATGACTACCGCACCCTCACCCAGCGTGTGGCGCGGCTGGCCAATGTGCTGACCGAAGCCGGGGTCAAGCCGGGCGATACGGTGGCGGTGATGGACTGGGACAGCCATCGCTACCTCGAATGCATGTTCGCCATCCCCATGATCGGCGCGGTGGTACACACCATCAACGTGCGGCTGTCGCCGGATCAGATCCTCTACACCATGAACCACGCCGACGACCGCTTCGTACTGGTCAACAGCGAGTTCGTGCCGCTGTATCAGGCGATCGCCGGCCAGCTGACCACCGTGCAGAAGACCCTGCTGCTCACCGACAGCGATGCGCACGATGTTGGCCTGCCGGACTGCGTCGGCGAGTACGAAAGCCTGCTGGCTGCCGCCGCGCCGAGCTACGACTTTCCCGATTTCGACGAGGACTCGGTCGCCACGACCTTCTACACCACCGGCACCACCGGTAACCCAAAGGGCGTGTACTTCACCCACCGCCAGCTGGTGCTGCACACCCTGGCCGCGGCGGTGACCGTCGGCTGTCGGGAAAATCCGCGGCTGATGGGCTCGGACGACGTCTACATGCCGATCACGCCGATGTTCCATGTGCATGCCTGGGGGTTGCCCTATGTCGCCACCATGCTCGGCCTCAAGCAGGTCTATCCGGGCCGCTACGACCCTGAGTACCTGATCGACCTGTGGCGCCGTGAGCAGGTGACTTTCTCTCATTGCGTGCCGACCATCGTGCAGATGCTGCTCAACGCCAAGGCGGCCCAGGGTACCGACTTCAAGGGCTGGAAGATCACCATTGGCGGCAGCGCGCTGACCCGCGGCCTCTACGACCAGGCCAAGGCGTCCGGTATGAACCTGATCGCCGCGTACGGCATGTCCGAGACCTGCCCGCTGATTTCCGGCGCGCACATCAACGACGAGCTACTCGAGGCTGACGAAGACACCCGCAGTACCTTCCACCTCAAGGCGGGCGTTCCCGTGGTGCTGGTCGATGCGGCCATCCAGGCAGCGGACGGCAGCTTCCTGCCGGCGGATGGAAGCTCTCAGGGCGAGCTGGTGCTGCGTGCACCCTGGCTGACCCAGGGCTACTACAACGAGCCGGAGAAGAGCGAAGAGCTGTGGGCCGATGGCTGGCTGCACACCGGCGACGTCGCGGTCATAGACGAGATGGCCAATATCGAGATTCGCGACCGCATCAAGGACGTGATCAAGACCGGCGGCGAATGGCTGTCGTCCCTTACCCTTGAAGGGCTGATCAGCCGTCACGAGGCGGTGCGTGATGTCGCCGTGGTTGGTGTGCCGGACGAGCGTTGGGGCGAGCGGCCCTTTGCCCTGGTGGTGCTGTGTGAAGGCCGTGAACTGAGCGCTGCCGACTTGCAGGCGTTCCTCGAGCCGGCGGTGGCCGAAGGGCATATCAACAAGTGGGCGATTCCGCAGCAGATCGCCGTGGTTTCGGAAATCCCCAAGACCAGCGTCGGCAAGCTGGACAAGAAGCGCATCCGCAGCGAGATCGCTCGCTGGCAGGAAGACGCCGTGGCGGCGCAGCCCTCGCCGAGCTGAGCCGAGGCTCCAGTCGGCATTGAGTAGGTTTGTACTCGGCTCGGCTTGGCACCCAGAGTGAAGGGTTTGCCGTGCAGCTGGTGCTCGGGTCGGTCGCGGCTACGGAGCTGCAATGTGTCCTCGGCTTAGCCGCTGACGAGCAGGCTATTCAGCGCTGGGCGCAGCTGGCGTGCATGTTCGGCAACTTGATGGCCGTTCATGCAGCCCGGCAGACCGATATGGGTAATCTGCAAACAGGGACATGCGCAGGCGAGCAATCGTGACTTCGGCGCCAATGGTCAGGCATCCGCCATTGCCGGGAGCGCGAGCAGTCGGCATCCTGCTGGCCGGCGCCCCGGCGCAGTGAACATGCAGAAACCAGAGGACGCCACATGGCTGTCACCCAACCGATGTTGATCCGCGAGACCTTCCCTGTCGGCCCGTTGCAGTGCAACTGCACGATCATTGGCGATCCTGTGAGCAAGAAGGCCATTGTCGTCGACCCGGGTGGCGATCCCGAGAAGATCATGGCGCGGCTGGACTTTCACGGCCTGAAAGTGGTGAGCATCATCCATACCCATGCGCATCTGGATCATTTTCTGGCTTCCGGTCGGATGAAGGAGCAGACCGGCGCCACGCTGCATCTGCACAAGGCCGACCAGTTCCTCTGGGATAACCTGGAGATGCAATGCCGCATGTTCGGCGTGCCTTACACGCCGGTCCCGGCGCCGGACCAATGGCTGGCCGATG
This sequence comes from Pseudomonas songnenensis, assembly GCF_003696315.1. Lineage (GTDB taxonomy): Bacteria > Pseudomonadota > Gammaproteobacteria > Pseudomonadales > Pseudomonadaceae > Stutzerimonas > Stutzerimonas songnenensis. The sequence goes on from NZ_RFFN01000005.1 coordinate 191,598, forward strand.
ATGAGGAGCTGGCCTGCGGCTGTGGCGTGGCGCTGCACACACCGGGACACACTCCTGGCTCGATGAGCTTCTGGTTTGCCGATGCCAAGCTGCTGATCGCCGGCGATACGCTGTTTCGCCGCGGGATCGGTCGCACGGATCTGTGGGGCGGCGATTATGCGAGTATCGAGCGCTCCATCAAGCAGCGCCTCTATACGCTCGACGAGGAGGCCACAGTGGTCACCGGCCACGGCCCGGACACCCGTCTGGGCGATGAGATGCGTGACAATCCCTTCGTGCGCGCCGGCGCCTGACGAGCCGTTGGACCGGTTCTGTTGCACGGTTCCTATCCCTGCTGGTGGGCAGTGGTAATCTAGCGCTGCATTCAGGGTTCGTGTCTACGAAGCGCGCTGCCCTGGTAACTGACGAGAGAAGGAAGTACCTATGAAAATGCTGAACATGACCGCTCTCGCAGCGGGCGTTGCGCTGCTGGTCGGTTGTACCACCAACCCTTACACCGGCGAGCAGCAGGCCGGCAAGGCGGGCGTATATGGCGGTATCGGTGCCGTCAGCGGTGCGGTCATCGGTGCTGCGACTTCGAGCAAGAAGGATCGCACCAAGGGTGCACTGATCGGTGCTGCGGTCGGTGGCGCGGCTGGCGGTGGCTACGGCTACTATGTCGACACCCAGGAAGCCAAGCTGCGCCAGACGCTGCAAGGCACCGGCGTTCAGGTTCAGCGCAACGGCGACAACCTGACGCTGATCATGCCCGGCAACATCACCTTTGCCAGCAACTCCGCTGACATTTCCAGCAGCTTCTACCCGACGCTCAATTCGCTGGTGCAGGTCTTCAAGGAGTTCAACAAGAACGGCGTCGATATCGTCGGCCATACCGACAGTACCGGCTCGCTGCAGCTGAACCAGGATCTGTCCAACCGCCGCGCCCAGAGCGTCGCGTCGTACCTGATCTCCAATGGTGTAGCACCCGCGCGTATCTCGTCCTACGGTGCCGGCCCGAGTCAGCCGATTGCCAGTAACGACACCGCGGCCGGTCGTGCGCAGAACCGTCGCGTCGAGATCAATCTGCGTCCGCTGTAAGCGCTGATAGACAGCGGGGCTGCAATGGCCTCGCTGTTGACGAAAAACAGACGCCACTAATCCGTTAATCCTTCGCGCCATTGAACCTCTCTGCACTATTCGAATCTGACATTCGATAGCACGCCAGTAGTGGCACAGAGGAGGTCGAATGGATGATCGTCCCGCTCTCCATTCCCGCAGGTCCTGGTTGCCATTACTGGTCGCACTGGCCCTGATGGCGGGGCTGGGTGGATGGATTGGCTGGCAATGGCACGTCCAGGAGCAGCGCAGCAAGGTCGAGCAGGAGCAGCGCTTCACCTTTGCCGTCGATGATATCGAGCACACCCTTCGCGAGCGGATGCGCGCCTACGAGATGGTGTTGCGTGGCCTGGCTGGCGTGGTGGCGGGTAGTGATGAAGTGAAGGTGGACGACTGGGCGCGTGCCGCGGACCAGTTGCAGCTGCAGGACTTCTATCCCGGTATCCAGGCCGTTGCGCTGGCACGCCATGCGACTTCAGACACCCTTGACGGCATTATCGAGCAGATCCGCAGCTCGGGTCGCGAGCGCTTTCGCATGTACCCGTCGGGCGTGCGCGACGAGTATGTCGTGACCGATTACATCCACCCGACCGATTGGCGTAACCGGAGGGTGCTCGGCTTCGATCTGTTCAGCGAGGCAACCCGTCGCGAGGCGATCGTCAGCACCCGTAACAGCGGTAATCCGGTTCTTACCGGGCCGCTGCGTCTCAAGCAGGAAACCGAACAGAACGTCCAGGTTGGCGTGCTGCTGTTCTTCCCGCTCTATGCCGCAACTGCGCCGGTGACCACCGAGGAAGAGCGTCAGCGCGCCTTCGTCGGAACGTTGCACGGCGCGTTCCGCCTCACCGATCTGATGGAGGGCATCCTCGGTTCGCGGAGCCGGATGCTGCAGCTGCAGCTGTTCGATGCCGCCAATCCGGACTCTCCGCTGCTGGCGGGGCGTGCGCCGGTCAGCGCCGATGCCAAGTTCCAGCGGATCCGTAATATCTACATGTATGGCCGTAGCTGGCAGCTGCAGGTCGCGAGTACACCGGAGTACGAGGCGGTGCTGCGTGACAATAACCGGGCCTTCAGCCTCGCGGCGGCGCTTACCGCGGCGGCGCTCTTTTCCTTGCTGGTCGGTGGCTATCTGTATCTGCGCGAACGCGCGTTACGCAACAGCCAGATGTTGAGCCTGCAACTGCAGGAGCGCGAAGCACGTTTCCGCCAGTTGATCGAGCAACTGCCGGTAGCGACATTGTTATGCAACGCTGGCGGCCGTATCGAACTGGCCAATCAGAGTGCGGCACAGCTGTTTGGCAGCACGGCGGAGCTGCTGGCCGGCGAGCGGGTGAGCCGTTACGTGCCTGGCGTGCTCGGCGAGCAGGTACTGCGGCAGCTGCGGGAGACCAGCCAGCTCGAGCTGCAGGCCCAGCGCGAGGATGGCAGGTCCATACCAGTGGCGGTCAGTCTGACCAGCTTCAACCATGACGATGCGTTGTACTACGTGCTGAACCTGCTCGATCTGCAGGCGCGCAAGCGTGACGAGGAACGCTTCCGCAATGTGGTGGAGGCATCTCCCAACGCGTTCGTGCTGGTGGATGTTCACGGCGATATCGTCATGGTCAACCGTCAGACCGAGGTGCTGTTCGGCTACACGAGACAGGAACTGCTCGGCCAGCCGGTGGAGCGACTGTTGCCCGAAGCGTTGCGTGAAGCCCATCGCGGCTTGCGCCAAGGCTACACCGAGCATCCCGAACCACGGCGCATGGGCAGCAATCGCGAGCTGTTCGGCCTTCATCGTGATGGCAGCGCGCTGCCGGTGGAGATCGGCCTGTCGCCCTTGCGCAGTGGCGACGAGCAGCTGGTGCAGGCAGTGATCATCGACATCAGTCATCGCAAGGCCGCCGAGCGTCGCTTGCGCGAGCAGGCCGATCAGCTGGCCGTCGCCAATCGCTACAAGTCCGAATTCCTTGCCAACATGTCCCATGAGCTGCGCACGCCGCTGAACAGCATCCTGATCCTCAGCGATCAGCTGCGGCAGAACGGGGCTGGCAATCTGAACGAGAAGCAGGTTCGGCATGCCGACATCATCCACCGCGCCGGCCATGAACTGCTGCAACTGATCAACGACGTGCTGGACCTTGCGAAGATCGAGTCCGGTCACATGCAGCTCAAGCTGGAGCCGCTGAACCTGCGGGAAATGCTCGCCGAGCAGCAGGCATCGCTCGGGCCGATGGCCGAGCAGAAAGGGTTGCTGCTCAAGATCGAAGTCGACGCCGATGTGCCGGTCACGCTGAATTCCGATCGGGCACGGCTGCAGCAGATCCTGCGCAACCTGCTCACCAATGCGCTGAAGTTTACCGAGCAGGGTGAGGTGGAACTGCTGGCGAGCTGCCGCTGCGCCGAAGACGGTCCAGGCCAGACGCTGCAGTTGCAGGTGCGCGATAGCGGCATTGGCATTGCGAAAGATCAGCACGAGCGGATCTTCCAGGCTTTCCAGCAAATCGACGGTTCGATCAGCCGGCACTACGGTGGTACCGGGCTGGGGCTCGCGATCACCCGCCAGCTGGTGGAGGTGCTGGGCGGCCAGGTGACCGTCGAAAGCGAGCTGGGCCAGGGCGCGACGTTCACCGTGCTGTTGCCTATCGCCGCGGCATCGGGTGCGCCAACACAATCATTGCTGCCACCTCAGCCGCAGCGGCGCGGTCGCGGTCCCGGCCTGCTGATCATCGAGGACGATACGGACTTTGCCTCCGTGGTCGCCGAGGTCGGGCAGAGCCATGGTTTCACCAGCCTGATCTGCAATACCGGCGAGCAGGGGCTGGAAGCTCTGAGACGCGAGCATTTCGCTGCGGTGATCCTCGACATTCTGCTGCCGGATATCAGCGGCTGGCAGATCCATCGGGAGCTGCGTGGCGATGAGCGCCACCAGGGCATGCCGGTGATCATCATCTCCTGTGTGCCGCAGCCCAACGACTGGCACGACGATGGTTCGCGCTATCTGGTCAAGCCGGTCGCGCAATCGGAGCTGGAGCGCATCTTCATCGAGCTGGCGCGGCACGAGCACAACCCGCTGCGCCTGCTGCTGGTAGAGACCGAGCCGCGGCGCCGCGTACTGATCCGTGATTACTTCGAGCGGCTCGGTTACAGCGTCACGCTGGCTGCCAGTGGCGATAGCGCCCGACTGGCCTATGCCGAGCAGACATTCTCTGTCGTGGTGGTCGATAGCGAGCTGGCGGACGGCAGCGGGCTTGACCTGCTGGACGCCTTCGAGCGACTGCGCTCGCTGGAGGGCGTGACGGTGTTGGTGAACAGTCGCGAGCCGCTTTCGGAAAAGGATCTGCAACGTTTGCATGGCTACGCGGCCACCGTGCTGTCCAAAGAGGAAGCGGTGGAACGCCTGGGTGCACTGGTACGCCCGGAGCCTGCTCTGCCTGCCCCGACTGCCGCTGCTTCGCTGCATCTCGCGGCGCCCGGCCAGCGAGTGCTGCTGGTCGACGAGGATGTGCGCCTGATCTACTCGCTGACCGCCCAGCTGGACGAGCTGGGCATCCAGGTCGTGCCTGCCACCAGTGCTGCGGAAGCGCTGGAGCGTTTCGACGAGGATGCCTTCGATCTGGTAGTGCTGGACATGAGCCGGCCCGACGCGGAAGGTCCGGAGTTGGCGCGGCGGCTTAAGCAGGATCACGACTGCCGCGCGCCGATCATTGCGCTGGTGGGGGCGAACGACGAAGGCGCACGTGAACGGTGTATCGCGTCCGATGCCGATGAGGTGCTCACCAAGCCGGTCGAGGCGACGGCCCTGCGTGAATTGTTGCGACGCCGGCTGGGCCTGGAGTCGGGTACGGACGAGTCGGGAAAGGAGTAGCGATTGGTGCAGGCGGAACATGACAGTGCCGTGGCGTTGGTCTGCCCGGGGTGCGTGCGGTGCGTGACTGCCACGAGTGGTGTGCATTGCCGGCGGTTTGACTTAGTTGGCTTGGAGGTTGGCGATAATGCAAACGCAGCTTAAGCCCAGGTCACGCAGCCGTACGCTGCTGGTGGTGGACGACCGTGAAGCAAATCTGGTCGCGATGGAAGCGCTGCTGGGCGACGGCGACTGGCAGGTGCATACGGTCAACTCCGGCGAGGCGGCGCTCAAGGCGCTGCTGGAGCTGGATGTCGAACTGGTGCTGCTGGATGTGCAGATGCCAGGCATGGACGGTTTCGAGGTTGCCCGGCTGATGCGCGGCAGTCCGCACACCCGCTATACGCCGATCATCTTCGTGTCGGCGATTGCCCATACCCGTGACTCCGTGCTGCGCGGCTACGCCACCGGGGCGGTGGACTTCATCCTCAAGCCATTCGATCCGCAGGTGCTCAAGCACAAGATCAATACCTTGCTCGCCCATGAGCACAATCGCCGGGATCTGCAACTGCTTACCCAGCAGCTCGATAGCGCCCGCGCCTTCAATGCCTCGGTGCTGAGCAATGCAGCCGAGGGTATCCTCGTGGTCGGCGAGGACGGTTACATCAGCTTTGCCAACCCTGCCATCGCCGGGATGCTGCACCGTCGCGTCGAGGATCTGCAGGGCACGGCGCTGCTGTCGCACCTCGCAGCCCCGGAAATGCCGGCTAGCTGGCACGAGTCGGATTTCTATCGCTACTGGCGCAGCGGCTCCACCTATCGTCTTCACGAGGCGCAGCTGCATACCGCCAATGGCACACCACTGCCGGTGGCGCTGTCGAGCTCGCCGCTGCCCCGCCAGCAGCGCTCCATGGTAGTGATCGCGCTGGATATGTCGGTGGTGCGCAACCTGCACGTTCAGCTCGAGACGCAGGCGGTCACCGATTCGCTGACCGGCCTGCTGAACCGGCGTGGCTTCCACCAGGCGCTGGAGTCCTCGCTGGCGCGGGTGGACCGTAATGGCAAGCGCATGGCGATCCTCTATATCGATCTGGACGGCTTCAAGCGCATCAATGATTCTCTCGGCCATGATGCCGGCGACGAGATTCTCTGCAAGGTGGCGCGTCTGCTGGAAACCTGCATGCGCCCCTACGACATCATCGCGCGCATGGGCGGGGATGAGTTCACCGCACTGCTGGATTCGCTGGATCACCCCGAAGATGCGGCACGGGTGGCAGAAAAGCTGATCGAGCTGATCTCGGTGCGGCACAAGGTCGACGGCACCGAGGTGACGCTGGGGGCCAGTATCGGCATCGCGCATTTCCCCGATTGCGGCGTCAGTGTCGATCAGCTGTTGCGCTCGGCTGACATGGCCATGTACGAGGCCAAGCGTGCTGGTCGCCGACAGTACCGTTTCTTCTCCAGCGACATGAACGAGCGTGCCCATGCCCGCCTGATGATGGAGGAGAACCTGCGCAGCGCCACCGAGCGCAACGATTTCGAGCTGCTCTATCAGCCGCAGGTCATGCTCGCCAGCGGCAAGCTCAGGGGGTTCGAGGGCTTGCTGCGCTGGCCGCAGGGCGACGTTGGCCAAAACGAGCCTGGCGTGTTCATTCCACTGCTGGAGGAGACGCGCCTCATCGAGCGGGTCGGCGACTGGGTGCTGCGCGAGGGCATGAACCAGTACGGCCAATGGCTTCCATCGTTCGGTAGCGATCTGATTCTCAGCCTGAACGTCAGTCCGGTGCAGTTCAGCCGTGCCGGACTGTTCGACTCGCTTCGTCGATTGCTCGACGAATATCAGCTCGATCCGGCGCAGCTGGAACTGGAAGTCACCGAGGGCACGCTGATGCAAGACCTCGAGCAGAGCTGCGACAAGCTCCGTCAGCTGCGCAAGCTCGGCGTGCGGGTGGCTATCGACGACTTTGGCACCGGTTATTCATCGCTGGCTTATCTTCGGCATTTCGAGCTGGATACGCTGAAGATTGACCGCCTGTTCATCGCCAACATGATGGATTCCCCGCGCGATGCAGCGGTCGTCAGTACCATCATCGACCTCGGGCGCAACCTTGAGCTGGAAGTGGTGGCCGAGGGCGTCGAAACCGTCGCACAGCGCGACTGGCTGATAGCGAACGGTTGCGATGTCATGCAGGGCTTTCTGGTATCGCCTGCGGTAACGGCCGAGCAGGCCCGCGCGTTCCCCTCACAGCTCAACTGGTAGGTCCAGCTGAGTGGTGTGACGTCGCTCAGCGCCGGACCGGAAACTGCTCATGCAGCTGCGCCAGGTGCAGATCCTTTTGGTTCCAGAGTTCGTTCACCCACTGCTGAAACGCCAGCCGGTACGCTTCGTCCTGATCGTAGTTCCTGCCGAGAAACTCGGCTGGCAACTGCTGCGCCGTGATCCGCACCACCACCTGATGAATGTTGCCGGCAAGCAGATCCCAGAAGCTGGGCCGGCCGTCGGGGTAGTGGATGGTGATATTGATCAGCGCTGTCAGCTGCTCGCCCATGGCGTCGATGACGAAGGCGATGCCGCCGGCTCGGGGCTTTAGCAGGTAACGGTAGGGCGAAGCCTGCTCGCTGTGCTTGTTTTCGGTGAAGCGTGTGCCTTCGAGGAAGTTGAATACCGACACCGGGTTGGTCCGATAGCGCTCGCAGGCCTTGCGGGTCGTGGCCAGGTCCTCGCCCCGTTTCTCCGGGTACTTGGCCAGGTACTCCTTGCTGAAGCGCTTCATGAAGGGAAACTCCAGCGCCCACCAGCACAGGCCGATCACCGGAACCCAGATCAGCTCCTGCTTGAGGAAGAACTTGAGGAACGGCATGCGCCGGTTGAGCTGGTACTGCAGCACGAGGATATCCGCCCAACTCTGGTGGTTGCTGGTCACCAGATAGGAGTGATGCATGTCGACCTGATCCAGCCCCTGCACGTCCCAACGGATCGGGCGAACCAGGTCCATCCAGAAACTGTTCATCGCGATCCAGGACTCGGCGATCCAGTGCATGCCGAAGCGCAGGCTGCGTTGTACCGCTGGAATGGGGACTGCCAGCTTGAGCAGTGACAGGGCGAACAGCGGCCAGCACCAGAACAGGGTATTGAGCGCCAGCATCAGGGCGGCGAGGCTGCCGCGCAGCGGGGCGGGGAGGAAGCTCAGCATGAAATTCTCATCGATACGGCTGATTCGAGGCGCCAAGAGTAGCGATTATGCGCTGAACTGCAACTATCGAGAGGGAGGGTTGATCGCTGCCGCCGGCGCGCAGGCGCGGCGGCAGCAATCGTCGATGGCCGATCAGGCCTTCTGGTTGGCGGCCTGCAGCGCGGTCAGCGCGATGGTGAAGACGATGTCGTCCACCAGGGCGCCACGCGACAGGTCGTTCACCGGCTTGGCCAGGCCCTGCAGCATCGGGCCGACGCTGAGGCAGTTGGCGTTGCGCTGAACGGCCTTGTAGGTGGTGTTGCCGGTGTTCAGGTCGGGGAAGATGAACACCGTGGCCTGGCCGGCCACCTTGCTGTTCGGCGCCTTCTGCCGGCCGACGCTGAGCACGGAGGCGGCGTCGTACTGCAGCGGGCCGTCGATCGGCAGCTGCGGTGCACGTTCCTGGGCGATACGCGTGGCTTCGGCGACCTTTTCGACTTCCGCACCGCTGCCGGAACTGCCGGTGGAGTAGCTGATCATCGCCACGCGCGGGTTGACGCCCAGTGCCACGGCGGACTCGGCGCTCTGCAGGGCGATCTCGGCCAGCTCGGTGGCACTCGGATTCGGGTTCACCGCGCAGTCGCCATAGACCAGTACCTGGTCCGGCAGCAGCATGAAGAACACCGAGGACACCAGGCTATAGCCCGGTGCGGTCTTGATCAGCTGCAGGGCCGGGCGGATGGTGTTGGCGGTGGTGTGCACGGCGCCGGAAACCAGGCCGTCGACTTCATCCAGCGCCAGCATCATGGTGCCGAGCACCACAGTGTCCTTCAGCTGCTCGCGGGCATCGTCGGGCGTCAGGCCCTTGGCCTTGCGCATCTCGCACATCGGCTCGACGTAGCGGTTGGCAATGCTGTCCGGATCGAGGATTTCCAGGCTGGCCGGCAGGCTGATGCCCTGTTCGCGGGCGACCTGCTGGACTTCCTCCGGCTTGGCCAGCAGCACGCAGCGGGCAATGCCACGCTCCTGGCAGATGGCGGCGGCGCGAATGGTGCGCGGCTCGTTGCCTTCCGGCAGCACGATGCGCTTGTTGGCATCCTGGGCGCGCTTGACCAGCTGATAGCGGAACGCGGCCGGCGACATGCGCAGCTCGCCACGTGGCACGCTGCAGCGGGTGTGCAGGAACTCGGGGTGCAGGTGCTTGGCGATGAAGTCGGTCACGCGGGTGGCGCGCTCGATATCGTCCGCCGGGGTTTCCTTGTTCAGGCCGAACAGGTTGTTGGCCGTGTCGTAGGAGTTGGTCTCCACGGTCATCACCGGCAGGCCGCCGTCCAGTGCGGCCTTGCACAGTTCGAGGATGCGCGGGTCCGGCGCGAAGTCGCTGCACAGCAGCAGGCCGGCGAGCTTCTCGCCATTCAGCGAGGCCAGGCTGGCGGCGAGGATGATGTCGTCGCGGTCGCCGGGTGTGACCACCAGAACGCCCGATTGCAGCAGCTGCACGGTGTTTGGAACGGCACGTGCACACAGCACGATCTTGTTGACGCGGCGCTGATCGGCTTCGCCGGCATTGAGCACCTGCGCGCCGAGCAGTTCGGCGATGTCACGGGTGCGCAGGGCGTTGAGTTCCTCGGAAAACGGAATGGCGCCGAGCAGCTGGAAGTCGGCACTGCCCAGCAGTGGCAGGTGCTGCTTCAGGCTGTCGATGAAGGCCGGCAGGCCTTCCTCTGTCTTCACCTTGTTGAGGATGACGCCGAGCACCTTGGGATCCTTGGCGCCGCCATACAGCTGTGCCTGGATTTCGATGCGCTCGGCCAGACGCTTGAGGCTGTCATTGCCCTGAGCGGCGATCAGGATCACTTCGGCGTCGAGACTCTTCGCCAGTTGGGTGTTGATGCGCTGGGTGTAGTTCGATTCGCGAGTCGGCACCATGCCTTCGACGATGACTACGTCCTTGCCGGCTGCAACCTGTTGGTAGCGGCTGACCACGTCCTCGAGCAGCAGATCGATCTCGCCATCGGCGAGCTGGCGCTCTACCTGTTCCAGCGGCAGCGGCTCGGGGGAGGTCAGCTTCAGTGTGCGTTCGACCAGAATGCAGGAGCGTTCGCGGCCCTGGTCGACGGGGAAGGGTTGCGCGATCGGCTTGAAGAAGCCGACTTTCAGTCCAGCGCTTTCCAGCGCACGGATCAGGCCGAGGCTGATGGAGTTGAGGCCGCCGCCGAAACCGGTAGGGGCGAGGAAGATTGTGTGCATGGCATCTCCTTGAGGACAGGGTGCTCGGGATAACGGTGCTGGGCGCCGGCTAGGCTAGGGCACTTGTGCCGGGGCGGGAACTGCCTGATTGCCGCGGCGCTCATGTGCAAAGACCCGACGGCCGGAGGCTGTCGGGTCTCTGAATCGCTGCCTGCGTTCGCTCTCAGGCGTCCAGCAGGGCCAGCGTATCGAGGGCGATCTGACGCTCCTCGTTGGTCGGAACCACCATGACGCGCGGGCTGCCTTCGGCCTGGATTTCGCCAGCGACGCCACGGGTGCAACGGGCATTGGCTTCGGCGTCGAGCTTGAAGCCGAACAGCTTGAGGTGTTCCAGGGTGCGCTCGCGCACCGCCGAGGAGTTTTCACCGATACCACCGGTAAACACCAGGCCGTCCAGCTGCGGCAGCGCACAGGACATGGCGGCCAGCGACTTGGCCAGGCGGTAGCAGAACACTTCGAAGGCCAGCACGGCGCCCGGATGACCGGCGTTGCGGGCATCGGCCAGGGTGCGCATGTCGTTGGACAGGCCGGACAGCCCCTTCAGGCCGCTCTCCTTGTTGAGCATGTTGTCGATCTTGGCCAGGTCCCAGCCCAGGGTCTTGTTCAGGAAGTTGTGCAGGCTCGGGTCGACGTCGCCGCTGCGGGTGCCCATTACCAGGCCTTCGAGCGGCGTCAGGCCCATGCTGGTGTCGCGGCTTTCGCCATTGACCACCGCACAGGTGGAGCAGCCGTTGCCCAGGTGCGCGACCAGCCAGCTGCTGTTTTCGACCGGTACACCGGCCAGCTCGGCGGCGCGCTTGCTGACGAAGCGATGACTGGTGCCATGGAAGCCATAGCGGCGTACGCCATGCTCCTTGTAGAGCACATCCGGCACCGCGTAGCGGTAAGCGTGTTCCGGCATGGTCTGGTGGAAGGCGGTATCGAACACGCCTACCTGCGGCAGTTCGGGGAACAGATTGATGGCGGCATGGATGCCGCTGAGGTTTGCCGGGTTGTGCAGCGGAGCCAGTTGAATGTTGGCTTCGATGCCAGCCAGGGTTTCGTCGTTGAGCAGAGAGGATGCGAAGAATTTCTCACCGCCGTGCACGACGCGGTGACCGATGCCGTCGAGGTGGCCGCCAGCGGCTTCTTCCACGCGCGGCAGAATCTGGGCGAGGGCAGCCTGATGATCTGCGTTGGGCACCTTGACGCTTTCCTTGCCAGCGGCGCTCTCGAAGTGGATTACGGCTTCCGGGCTGCCGATGCATTCGGCCAGGCCTTGTAGCGGGAAGGTCGCTTGCGCTTCGTTGACCAGGGCGAACTTGATCGACGAGCTGCCACAGTTAATCACCAGGATGTTACGAGCCGACATCGGTGCTCCTTGGTTCTCTAATGTTATTGAAATGGGTGCCAAAGATACTTTTCGCCGATTCTTGCACATCGGCCGTGAAAGCGATGCCATCCAAAGGTTGTAGTCACATATTCCATGGCACTACATTTGGCGTCCGGCGACAAACGGCAGCGGTCCGTTCATCCACGGCCGGTTCGCATTCGGCGCGGTGGATGGTTAAACTTCGACATCCATTCTCTAAAGCAAAGGTTCTGCCCCATGCTGATTGCCGCTAACAAGGCTGTCTCCATCGACTACACGCTCACCAACGACGCCGGTGAGGTGATCGACAGCTCGGCCGGCGGCGCGCCGCTGGTCTACCTGCACGGCGCAGGCAACATCATTCCGGGTCTGGAGAAGGCCCTCGAGGGCAAGCAGGGCGGTGACCAGATCCAGGTCGCCATCGAGCCTCAGGACGCTTACGGCGAGTACAGCCCGGAGCTGGTTGCTACCCTCAATCGCGCCATGTTCGAAGGCGTCGACGAACTGGAGGTGGGCATGCAGTTCCACGCTTCCGGTCCTGACGGCGGCATGCAGATCGTTACCATCCGCGACGTCGAAGGCGATGACGTGATCGTCGACGGCAATCATCCGCTGGCAGGCCAGCGTCTGAACTTCGACGTCAAGGTCGTCAACGTGCGCGACGCCAGTGAAGAAGAAGTGGCCCACGGCCACGTTCATGGCGAAGGTGGTCACCACCACTGATCCGGTCGCCGTTTAGGCGTCCGCACGCACAGCGGCAGGAACGGCTGCTGTGCCGATCGAAAGAAGAGCGCTCCGGTCGTTTGCCGGGGCGTTTTTTTCGTTAGGAGAGATGACATGAGCGCATTCCACCAATTGGTGTTGCCAGGCCTGGGCGGTGAGGAGCTGCCTCTGGCGCAGTTCGGCGATCAGATCACGCTGGTGGTCAATGTCGCCTCGCAGTGCGGGCTGACGCCGCAGTACGCCGGCCTCGAGCGGCTGCAGCAGCAGTACGCGTCCCGTGGATTCAGCGTGCTGGGGGTGCCATGCAATCAGTTCGCTGCGCAGGAACCGGGCAGCGACGAGGAGATCCGCTCGTTCTGCAGTCTCAACTACGGCGTCACCTTTCCCTTGAGTGGCAAGCTCGAGGTGAACGGTCCGCAGCGGCATCCGCTGTATCGCTTGCTGGCTGGGGAGGGAGCCGACTTTCCGGGCGACATCACCTGGAATTTCGAGAAATTCCTGGTCGGCAAGGACGGGCGTGTACTGGCGCGCTTCTCGCCACGCACCGCACCCGACGATCCCGCCTTGATTCACGCCATCGAAAGCGCACTGGCCTGATCGCCGTTGGCGGCCGCATCTGCGCGGCCGCTTTCTTTCCCGTTGTTGCCATCCTGAAAACATCGTTGCCCTGTTAGCGCTGGATAAGCGTCGTGGATGATGCTGTGCCGGCGAGACGACCGGTCATATTCTTGGGCCATGAGCCAAACAGCACGCAACGACAAGCGCGATCTGATCCTGTCCAAGGGCGCCCGGGTGATGACCCGTCGCGGCTATCACGGCACCGGGGTCCAGGAAATCGTCCAGGCAGCCGGTATCCCCAAGGGATCCTTCTATCACTACTTCGCCAGCAAGGAAGATTTCGCCCTGCAGGCGCTGGACCACATCTATGTGCCTCGACTTGAGCGCTATCGGGCGGCGCTGAGTAACGGTGCGCTCGCGCCACGGCAGCGCATCCTCGATCACTACGCCGATCTCGTTGCGCACTTCGCTCGCCAGGAAAGGCCTGAGTATCACTGCTTCATCGGCAGCCTGAGCTTCGAGATGGCCGAGCTGTGCCCACCCATCGCCAGACGGCTCAGCGCGATACTGACGCAATCGGTCGAGCTGCTTACGGCCTGCCTCGAACAGGCGCGTTTCGCTGGCGAGATCGCGGCAGACAGTGATTGTGCAGTGCTGGCGGAGTTCATAAGCAACGCCTGGGAAGGCGCGCTGTTGCGCATGAAAGTGAGCGGCAGCGTTGCGCCGTTGCAGGTGTTTTTCCAGCAGCTCGAACGCCAGTTGGCGCCGGCTGCAACAAATTCGCCGGGGCATGAGCGCCCGGCTGCCTTGACCAATGCCACAGGAGTCGATCGATGACCGCCAGCGTACAAGCCTTGTTTCAGCCCTTCGAGTTGGGTGCTCTCCGTTTGCCGACCCGTGTGGTCATGGCGCCGATGACCCGTTCGTTCTCGCCCAACGGTGTACCCACTGCCGATGTGGTCGAGTACTACCGCCGTCGTGCCGCGTCCGGGGTGGGGCTGATCATCACCGAAGGCACCACGGTTGGCCACGCCGCTGCCAATGGCTATCCGCATGTGCCACGTTTCTACGGTGAGGATGCCCTGGCTGGCTGGAAGGCTGTGGTCGATGCGGTGCATGCCGCTGGCGGGAAGATCGTTCCGCAGCTCTGGCATGTCGGTAATGTGCGCCGCAAGGGCACCGAGCCCGAGCCGGAGGTCGTCGGTTACGGCCCGATGGAGAAGCAGAAGGACGGCCAGGTCGTCGTCCACGGCATGACCAAGCAGGACATCCAGGATGTGATCGAGGCGTTCGCCCAGGCAGCCCGCGATGCCCAGGCTATCGGCATGGACGGCGTGGAAATCCACGGTGCCCACGGTTACTTGATCGATCAGTTCTTCTGGGAGGGCAGCAACCAGCGTACCGACGAGTACGGTGGCAGCCTGGCCAACCGCTCGCGCTTCGCCGTCGAGTTGGTGCAGGCCGTGCGTGCGGCGGTCGGCCCTGACTTTCCGATCATCTTCCGCTTCTCGCAGTGGAAGCAGCAGGACTACACCGCGCGCCTGGTGCAGTCGCCCGAGGAGCTTGGCGAGTTCCTCGCGCCGTTGTCGCAAGCCGGGGTGGATATCTTCCATTGCTCGACGCGCCGCTTCTGGGAGCCGGAGTTCGAAGGCTCCGATCTCAACCTGGCCGGCTGGACCCGTCAGCTGACCGGTAAGCCAACCATCACCGTCGGTAGCGTTGGCCTGGATGGTGAGTTCCTGCAGTTCATGGTCAAGACCGACAAGGTGGCGCAGCCAGCCAATATCGAGGGATTGCTGGAGCGTCTGAACAGGCAGGAGTTCGATCTGGTGGCGGTGGGACGTGCGCTGATCTGCGATCCGGATTGGGCGGTTAAGGTACGTGAAGGGCGGATGGAAGAGATTCTGCCGTTCAGCCGTGAGGCGTTGAAGACGCTGGCATGAGTGACGACGGCAGCCAGGGTGATCTGGCTGCCGGCTTCTTGCGGTGCGATGAGGCACCGGGAGTTTCGGCGTGCGGTGTCTAGCGAGTGGCTAGATGGCCAGGTCTCGCCCCCCTGGGCGATTTCCTGCAGGCGGTGGACGATGTGACCGCCCCGAATGGCCGGCTCCCAAAAAGAAAGTTCTTTGCCTTATGCCTGCAGGCTATGCAGATTCACGCCTGCCGATCCAGCTGCCGATTCGGCCCGCCTTCCCGCACCCAGAACAGCGTCGCTCCCGCGACCGCCGCCGGCATGATCAGCAGGTTCAGTACCGGCACCAGCAGCGCCGCATAGGTCACCGCACCAAAGCTCAGGCTCTGCCAGCGACGCTGGCGCAACCAGCCCATCATGTCAGACCAGCTCAGCTTGTTGTTGTCCGCCGGATAGTCGATGTACTGCACCGCCATCATCCACACGCCGAACAACAGCCAAAGGGGCGCGGCAGCCAGGTTCAGTACGGGGATGAACGAGAGCACCAGCAGCGCCAGGGCGCGCGGCGCGAAATAGGCCAGCTTGCGCAGCTCGCGGCCAATGGTGCGTGGCAGCATGGCCAGCAGTTCGGCCCAGCTGAACGGCGGCGCAGCATCTTCGCCACGTACCACCACTTCGACCTTTTCTGCCAGGAAGCCGTTGAACGGTGCGGCGAGGATATTGGCCAGCATGGTGAACGTGAAGAACACCATCAGCACCACAAGCGCGACGAACAACGGCCAGAGAATGTACTCGAGAAACGCGAGCCAGGTCGGCAGGTTGGGCATGAAGGTATCGACCCAGCCGCTGAACTGGCCGACCGCAAACCAGATCAGGCCGAAGAACAGCAACACGTTGACCGTCAGCGGCAGGATCACGAACAGACGCAGCCCCGGGCTGAGCACCAGTCGCAGGCCTTCGCGCAGGTATTGCGGGCCGGAGAGGGCGGATACGGGCATTGGCGTCTCCTGTAAACAGCGGATTCGAGGGAAGGTGGCGCGAGGGATAGTCGATGACTATGGGACGTATGCAGAGCCTGAATTATCCGCAGCGGCGGCGGATGGCTAACGTAGCGCTCAACGGTTTTCGGGTCATCCGCGTTATCAGCCTTCCCCAAGTGCCTGGGATGACCCTTTTTATTCCCATTGAGCCGGGCGTCGCCGGCTCGCAGAGCGGATGCGTGGTTACTTGCGCTTGAGCGGTTGGCTGTCGAACCGCACGCCGGGCAGGCCGGTTTCCATCAGTGCGCGGATGTTGCGGTGATCGCTGCCGTTCGGGTTGGCCAGCACTGCCTGATAGTGTTCGCCGAACGCGAGCAGCGCTTCTTCCGTGCTGAACCCTTCCAGCACAGCCATGCCTAGCGTCTTGCAGGAGCCTTCGTTCTCGCCGGCGGCATTTTCCAGGGTGCCGTTGACGAAGCGGCTCGGCTGATAGTCATAGGCGCTCGCGATAAAGGCGAGCGTGTCGCTGAACGCGTGGTTGCGATTGCGCAGGCTCGCGCGGAAGTCTTTCAGGTCATTCATTCTTTCTGGGCCTTGTCGAAAGCCGCCTGCTGGTCGGCTGTCGCTTCCTTCTGATAGCGTTTCTTCCATTCGCTGTACGGCATGCCGTACACCTCTTCGCGGGCCTGGTCGATGCTGACTTCGATTTCCAGATCGTCCGCGGCCGCCTTGTACCATTTCGACAGGCAGTTGCGGCAGAAGCCAGCCAGGTTCATCAGATCGATGTTCTGGGCGTCGGGGCGGGTGCGCAGGTGCTGGACCAGGCGGCGGAAGGCGGCGGCTTCCAGTTCGGTGCGTTCTTGCTCGTTCATCTCGTGGGTCTCGGCGTTGGCTGAGGTCGGCCGGATCATAACCTTGCCTCGTTGAGCCGGCCAGCCTTGAGCAGGGTCAATCCCGGTGTGCTGCCAGAGTGATCGATACCGACTCGGCAAAGCGCAGCGCGTGGGGTTTGTCGACCTCCACCTCGGCATAGCGCACCTGCGGATAGCGCATGACCAGGTCCAGAATCTCCTGTGTCAGGCGTTCGAGCAGAGCGAAGCGGTTGTCTTCGACGTGCTGGATGATCGCCTTGGTGATGGTGCGGTAGTTCAGCGCCTGTTCGATGTCGTTTTCGCGCACCGCCTCGGCGGCCGGGTAGAGCATGGTCAGGTTGATCAGCACGTCCTGGCGGTTGAGGATTTCCTCTTCCTTGATGCCAATGTAGGTGCGCAGCCGCAGGTCCTTGACGCGGATGCGCGCCATAGCAGGTTCCAGTCTGGGCATGGGGACTCCTTGCAGTCTTCAGATCAGGTGGCGGCCGCCGTTCACGGTCAGTGTAGTGCCGGTGACATACGGATTGTCGAGCAGGTAGCGCAGGCTCTGGTAGATCACCTCGGCACCGGGTTCGATACCCAGCGCCGACTTGGCCAGTGCCTTGCGCCGGTATTCCTCGTCGTCGTCCGGATTGAACTGGATCAGCGCCGGGGCGATGCCGTTGACCTTGATCGCGGGGGCCAGACTGGCGGCGAAGGACAGTGTGAGGTTGTCCAGTCCCGCCTTGCTTGCCGCGTAGGCGATATGTTTTTTGCTGCCCTTGCGGGTCACGTCGTCGCCGATGTGCACGATATCGGCAGGCCCGCCGTGACGCAGCAGGTCGGCGCAGTGCAGATTGATCAGATAGGGCGCGAGCATATGCACCTGGAACAGCTGGCGAAACGCCTCGGCTTCCTGGCCGGGAGCGTCGGGGCGCCATTCGGAGGCGTTGTGCACGATCGCTCTCAGGCTGTCGGTCTGCTCTCGGAGTGCGCCGATGAAGCCCGTGATGCCTGCTTCATCGCTGAAATCCGCCTTCAGCGTGTGGGCGCCGAGTGTGCGCAGTCGCTCGATGCTGTCGCGTTCGCGGCGGTAGGTGACGATAACCGGAAAGCCGTCTTCCAGCAGCCGTTCGGCGCAATGCAATCCGATCCGCTGGCTGGCACCGGTGATGAGAATCGGGGCCTGGTGCATGTGTGTCCACTGCCGGAAATGGGTGGTCCGCCGAGCTCGGAGGCGGTCACTACTGGCGTGGCAGCTTACACCAGATCGGCGGGCACCTCAGGCTGCAAATCGGGATGCAGACGTTGGTGCTGGCGATAGAGGAAGGAGCGGATGCGTTCGGCGTCCTTTTCCTGGGGAAACTCCACTTCGTAGGCAGCCATCCCGCCCTTGAGTTCACGAACACGGTGGGCGTCGATCTCAAGCGGGGTGTCATCCGGAAGGGCCAGGCGCAAGTGGAAGTGCTTGGGCGGCTTGCGATCCTTGCCGGCATCTACCAGGAGACCGTGCGGAGACAGCTCATGGACGCTGAGCGAGCTTTCGCCGCCATCGTTCTTCAGCAACGCAAGTGGCTCATCCAGGTGCAGACGCCAGGCGCGGGTAGTCGGCCCGCGCTCGTAGATCACCGGTGGCGCCAGTTGCAGATCGAGGCTGTGCAGTTCATCTTCGCGAAGCTGGATCGGGAACGACATGCGAAAGTCTTCGAACTCGGCCTGTAATGACAGGTTGGCCCTTGCCGCCAGCTGCATCAGCAGTTCGTTGGATTGCGCGCCGCCATCGATCCGGAAGCCTGTAGCGCGCTCCGCGGTGGTTGCGCCGTTGCGCTGCATCAACTTGCGGATGAACGTCAGTTCGTCTTTGCTGAGAATCGTATCTTCCGCCATGCGGATACCCTCGGAGGATGGTGCCTCCATGGTTCTGGCATCGTGGCGTGGGCCACGTTGCGCCTGCGCCGGTTGGACGCGGTGGGGCAATCGCCCCTAGGACTCTCTCCTTGAAGTTTGGTTCCTTCTCTGCGCCTTTGCTGGATGTACGGTACGGTCGCTCCGCCCGGCAGAACTCGGCAAGGCTAGATGCGGCATAATGCGCAGCTTTGAATGCCTCGGAGCGCACATGAAAGTCGCCATTCTTTCCGGGAGCGTCTACGGCACCGCCGAAGATGTTGCCCGTCACGCCGAACGCCAGCTGAAAGCCGCCGGTTTCGAAACCTGGCATGATCCCCGCGCCCAGTTGCCGCAGATTCTCGACTTCGCCCCCGAAGCGCTGCTGGTCGTGACCTCGACCACTGGCATGGGCGAACTGCCTGACAGCTTCATTCCGTTGTACTCGACCATCCGTGATCAGTTTCCCGCGTGGAGCGGCCTGCCCGGTGGTGTCATCGCCCTTGGTGATGCCAGCTACGGCGACACCTTCTGTGGTGGTGGCGAGCTGATTCGCGAGCTCTATGCCGAGCTCGGCGTGCGGGAAGTCGTGGAGATGCTGCGCCTCGACGCCAGCGAGACGGTCACGCCGGAAAGCGACGCCGAACCCTGGCTGGAAACTTTTGCTGCGGCCTTGCGCGCCTGAGTGGCTCGCCAGGTCAGCGGCCTGGCTGCAAGGGCAACTGCCGGGGCGGAAGCGGCTGGCTAGAATCCAGGGCATCTTCACGACAATAAGAAGAGGTGCCCTCGATGACTGCGCTGCATGCTTTGCCTTCCCTGGAAACCCGAGTCAGCCCCGCCGAATGGCAGGCACGGGTCGATCTGGCGGCCTGTTACCGGCTGGTCGCGCTGCATGGCTGGGATGACCTGATCTTCACGCACATCTCGGTCAAGATTCCCGATACCGATCACTTCCTGATCAATCCGTACGGGCTGATGTTTCACGAAATCACCGCGTCCAGTCTGGTCAAGGTCGATCTGGCCGGCAACAAGGTGATGGACAGCCCGTACGAGATCAATCCCGCCGGTTACACCATCCACAGTGCCGTGCATGAAGTTCGCCACGACGTCGCCTGCGTCATGCACACCCATACCGCGGCCGGGGTGGCGGTCTCGGCGCAGCGCCAGGGCGTGTTGCCAATCAGCCAGCAGTCGCTGTTCGTGCTGGCCAGCCTTTCCACTCACGGCTACGAAGGCGTGGCGCTGAACCACGACGAGAAAGCACGGCTGCAGGCAGATCTGGGAGAGACCGGCTTCATGGTGCTGCACAACCATGGTCTGCTGACCTGCGGTGGCAGCGTCGCCGACACCTTTCTGATGATGTTCATCTTCCAGCGCGCCTGTGAAATCCAGGTCATGGCCCAGGGGGGTGGCGCAGAGCTCATCGCCATTCCCGAGCAGATTCTCGCGGGTGCCAAGGCCATGGCTGCCGGTGTGACCCGTAGCCGTTCAGGTATGGGCGGAGCGTTGGCCTGGCCGGGTCTGTTGCGCAAGCTGGATGCGCAGAGTCCCGGCTACGCTGCATGACGCGACGCGGCTGCGCTACATCGCCGCCTTGGCGAACTGCTGCAGCTGCGGATAGAAAAGACGAAAATCCTCGAGCAGCGGATCGTACAGCTGCTCCAGCTCTTCCAGTCCGCCGGCCAGGCCATCCGGCCGGCTGAGCCGGCGGCTCATGTTGGCCAGCACCCGCTCCAGTACATCGAACTGGCGATAACTGCCCAGCCAGTCGTGCGCGGCCATATGCGGCGCGATGACGGCGAGTTTGCCCGGTAGCTCGGGCTCTTCGGTCAGCGCCCGGTAGGCCCGCCGGGTAAAGCGGTCCAACGGCTCGCTGGAGTAATCCGCCCAGTTCGCCGCCAGGCAATGATCGAAGAACAGATCGAGCAGGATTCCGGCGTAGCGGCGGCGTTCAGTGGGAAAGCGCGCTTTCGCCTGCAGCACCAGCGGGTGGCTGTCGGTGTAGGCATCGATCTGCCGATGCAGGCGAATGCCGGCCTCGATCCGCGCTGGCCAGCGTCCCTGCAGCGAGCCTTTGACGAAATCGCCGTACAGGCTGCCGAGCATGTCCTCCGGGCCAGGGCCGCCGAGATGAAGGTGAGCAAGATAATTCATGGTTCAAGCTTAGCGCAGCCTCGACAGGAGGTGGCTATGCAGCATCTCTCGCGGCCTCCTGCGACTGGCAAGACAGTGCGCGCTCGACCGCCAGTTGCGCTCGCTCGGCAATTGCTTTGCGGCTGAGTGTGGCGACGGGGATTGGTGGCAGCAGATGGATTTCCACTTCTGCCATGTCGCTGGCCAGCAGCCTGCGCAAGTGCGCAGACAGTTCGTCATCGCCTACGAAGGGGGCCACGGTGTCGGGCTTGCCGTCGCGCAGGTAACGGATAGCCACGGGTTGAACGGCGCAGCCGGCCTCTATCGCGCAGGCGAACAGCCGGGGGTGGAAGGTACGTACGCTGCTGCCATCGGTCGAGGTGCCCTCGGGGAAGATCAGCAGATGACGACCCTGGTGGAGATGATTGGCCAGTTGCTGATTGATCTGCGCGGCATCGCCGGCGCCACGACGGATGAACAGCGTGCCGGCCTGGCGGGCCAGCCAGCCCAGCACGGGCCAGCTTGCAACTTCGGCCTTGGCCAGGAACGACAGCGGCTGCAGCATGCCCAGCAGCGGGATGTCGCACCAGGACACATGGTTGGCGACCCAGAGCATCGGCTGAGGTGGTAGCTCACCGATGATGCGTACCCGATAGGGCAGCGCGGCGGCCAGGCGAACCATGAACCAGCGCGTCAGCCCTTGCCTGCGTTGCAGGGAGGCACGAGGTGCGAAGCGCTCGCCGAGCCCCAGTGCCGCCGCCACCAGTAAACCCAGCAGGATCACAACGCTCAGCCGCAGCAGGCGCCAGTGCAGGCGCACCCGTGTCATCTATACCGCAGCCTTGAAGTGGCGGGCATAGCGCGGGCAAAGCTCCTCGCGCTTGAGCAGGATGAAGACGTCGGCGACCTGGAAGTCGGGGTCCCAGCAGGGTTCGCCGCAAATCTTCGCGCCAAGGCGCATATATGCCTTGAGCAACGGGGGCAGCTGGGCGGTGACGTTGTCCGGTAGATCCAGCTCGGGAAGTGGCGTCCGCGGCTCCGCATGCAGCAGCTCGGTACACAGGTGACTGTCGCGCAACCGCTGCATGATCGCGCGAGCCTGTATGCCTCCGTCACGCATGGGGATGCTGGCGCAGCCCATCAGGTAACGATAACGGCCCTCGTTGAGCACTTCTGCCAGCTCGCTCCAGAGCACCGCGATGGTCGCGCCAGTGCGATAGGCTGGTGTCACGCAGGTGCGCCCAATCTCCAGCACGGGTTCGTCGATGTCCGCCAGGCCATGCAGGGCAAACTCTCCTTCGCTATAGAAGCGCCCCAGCCGCCTTGCTGTCAGGTGGTCCAGCAGGCGCGTCGTGGCGACCAGCTCTCCACTGGCCAGATCACGTACACCGATGTGCCGGCAGTGAACATCGAAGTCATCCATGTCCAGCCCGTGTTCCGCACCCTGTAGCTTGGCATCGAACTCGGTGCTGAATACCCGATAGCGCAAAGCCTGAGCTTCGCGCAGAGCCGCATCGCCTTCCAGGCGTTCGGCTCGAAGTTGACGCGTGCTGCGGGGGTCGACGATGGCATTCATGCTCTGTCTCCTTGGCCGCCGTGGCTGTGGCGGGTTGGCGATGCAACGCGAGCGTCTGGTTGTTATCGTTGGGCTCGAGTGTTTGGCTTGATCAGGCTAGGAGCAGGGCATGTCGCCGTTGTTACGATCGGATGATGGTTGGATGACGGTGGGCCAGCTGCCTGTGTGCGTGGGACTTTGGAGATGAACATGCCGTGGAAACGACTGATCGGCCCGTTGCAGCCGGTTGCGGCGAATGCTGGCCTTGCGGCCTGGTTTGCGGGTGTATGCGAGGGCGCCGGCACAACCGCCCCCTTCAGCCTGGCGGTCTATGGTGGCCGGCTGGCGGCCACGCCGGGGTTGGCTTTTCTCGGTGGCTATCAGGCTGCGCTGCGCGCGCTCTGGCCCGACGCCCCGCCAGGGCTCGGCGCGCTTTGCACGACCGAACGGCGCAAGTTGCGCCCGGCCGACATGGCGACGCGCTGGGATGACGGTTATCTGAGCGGCAGCAAGGATTTCGTCACGGCTGGCGACGCGGTGCAATGGTTGTTGGTATCGGCAAGGGAGGAGGGTGCCGGGGAGTCGCCGCGGCTCGGGCTGTTCGCAGTCGAGCCGGCCGCTGCAGGCGTATCGCTGATACCTGCAGCGCAACTGCCTATCGTGCCGGACATCGCCCATGGGCGCTTGCGCCTGGAGGGCGCCGTCGGCACACGCTTGCCCGGCGATGGCTGGGGCGATTACGTCAAACCCTTCCGTACCCACGAAGATATCCACGTGCTAGCCGCGCTTACCGCCTGGCTCTATGGTGTGGCGCTGCAGGAAGGCTGGCCGCGCAGCTTGATGCTGCGTCTTCTGGGCGTTCTCGGCGGGGCGGCCGAGGTGGCGCGACAGCCGGCGGGCGAACCGGCGAGCCATTTGTTGCTGGCGGCCGTACTCGAGCAGTTCGCGACGTTGCAGCCGGAACTGGACGCTGCAATATCGGCCAGCGAGGGTGCCTGTGCTGTGCTATGGCAGCGTGATCGGGCGGTGCTCGGCCTTGCGCGTGAAGCCCAGGCGCGGCGTCTGCAGCAAGCTGTCGAGGCGCTTGGGCTCAGCGAGGCGGGCTGACTTGTCGGCGAAGGTCTCGGGAACTCTGCGCCATCGCGCCTGGCCTTATGAGGGCGCTCGCCACGGCCGAGTTGCCGCGCAACGCCACAGCGGCGACGGCCTTGTCTTGCTGAAGGGACTGGGTAAGCTACCGCGCGGTTCGCTTGTTTGTTTGCATGCATGACCGTGGCATCACTCCGTTGCGCCTCGCGTGCCGACTGGAAAAAGGGATTTCATGTCATTTCGCTGTTTGTCCTGCTCGACGTTTCTTTGGCCTGCGACCGGCTCCGTTCTGGGTAAAGCCTTGTGATGTTGGCCGGATCGGTTTTCCCTTGGCGCAGCGACAATCGCTTCCGGCTGCTGGTCGATGGGCCACAATTCTTCCTGGCCATGTTCGAGGCGATCGAGCGCGCCGCGCGCCGTATCGACCTGGAACTCTATCTGGTGGAAGACGGGTATTGCCTCGATCGGCTGCTGGAGCCCCTGTTGCGCGCGGCGGCGCGTGGCGTACGGGTGCGTTGCCTGTTCGACGGCTTCGGTTGCCTGAAGATGAGCCAGGCCAATCGCGACCGCCTTACCGCGGCCGGCGTGGAGTTGCGTTTGTACAACCCGCTTTCGCTGCGCCTGAAACTGCGCAATCTGCATCGTGACCACCGCAAGTTGTTGCTGGTAGATGGTTGCATTGGTTATGTCGGCGGGACCGGCGTCACCGACGAATTCTGGAATCCACGCAAGCCGGCCGTGCATTGGCATGAGGTGATGGTCGAGATGACCGGTCCCTTGCTGCAGGATTGGCAGGAGCTGTTCGACAGCCAGTGGGTGCATTGCCTGAAGCGGCGGATCTGGCAGTTGCCTCTGCCCAGCAGGGCGCCGCGCATACCGCTGCTGCCTGATGGCTCGGGGCTGGGGCGTGTCGCCTATGCAGCGGCGCGTCAGCACCGCGACATCCTCCTCAGTCTGCTGCGCAACCTGCGCCGCGCGCAGACACGCATCTGGCTGGCGACGCCGTATTTCCTGCCTACCGGCAAAGTGCGGCGGGCGCTTATCCGCGCAGCGCGTCGCGGCGTTGATGTGCGCCTGCTGCTGACCAGCCGTAATACCGATCATCCGCCGGTGCGTTACGCCGGGCAGCGCTTCTATCCGCGCCTGCTGCGTGCCGGCGTGCGAATCCACGAATATCAGCCACACTTCTCGCACCTGAAAATGGTGCTGGTCGATGACTGGGTCAGCGTCGGTTCGTGCAACTTCGATCACTGGAACCTGCGCTGGAATCTGGAGGCCAATCTCGAGGCGATCGACGCTTCGCTGAGCGCACAGGTGCAGGCGTGTTTCGAGCGCGACTTTCACGACAGCATCGAAATCGACCTGGCCAGCTGGTACGCCCGGCCGCTGCATCTGCGGCTGTATCAGCGGATGTGGGGCTTGCTGGACCGGTTGCTGGTGAACATTTTCAATCGCGGCGGCTGAAGCTGTCGCGTATCGGAGCGAAGCTCCAAAACCGCGTAAGGAGGACGATCCAATGGCGGCAAAGAACATTCTGATGCTGGTCGGCGACTACGCCGAAGACTACGAGACCATGGTGCCGTTCCAGGCGCTGCAGATGGTCGGTCATCGCGTGCATGCCGTGTGCCCGGACAAGAAGGCCGGCGACAGCGTGCGTACGGCGATTCACGATTTCGAAGGCGACCAGACCTACAGCGAGAAGCCGGGCCACAATTTTGCGCTGAACTTCGACTTCGCTGCCGTGCGTGCCGAGGACTATGACGCGCTGCTGATCCCCGGTGGCCGCGCGCCGGAGTACCTGCGCCTGAACGAGCAGGTACTGGCACTGGTGCGTGCATTCGACGAAGCCAAGAAGCCAATCGCCGCTGTTTGTCACGGCGCCCAGCTGCTCGCTGCTGCCGGCGTGCTCAAGGGCCGCGCCTGCAGTGCCTATCCCGCCTGCGCGCCGGAAGTGAAGCTGGCCGGTGGCGACTATGTGGATATCCCTGTGGATCAGGCGCACACCGAAGGCAATCTGGTCAGCGCGCCGGCGTGGCCCGCGCATCCGGCCTGGCTGGCGGGCTTTCTCAAGCTGCTCGGCACCGAAATTAAACTGTAGGATGCGCGCCGCGCCGTCCCGCAAACAGCGGGGCGGCCGCGCCAATCAACGTCTGCGGCTTTGGCCGCCCCAGCAAGAGCGCTGTCTGTGTCCGCTACTCCCCACGATCCGTTGCACGGTGTCACCCTTGAAACGATGCTCACCGAGCTGCAGGCTCACTACGGCTGGGACGGCCTGGCCCAGCGCATCGATATTCGCTGCTTCAAGAGCGAGCCGAGCATCAAGTCGAGTCTGACCTTCCTGCGCCGCACCCCCTGGGCGCGGCAGAAGGTGGAAGCGCTGTTCGTGCAGTTGCGTCGCCGCGGCTGATCGGTCAGCACGATGCGAAAGCAAAAAGCCCGGCACTAGGCCGGGCTTTTCGTTTTTTCGCTTCTGCGATTACTGCACTTCGACCGCCAGGCTGTCGGCGATCTTCTTCTGCCAGATCGCCGGGCCGGTGATGTGCACCGACTCGCCGTTGGTGTCGACCGCAACAGTGACCGGCATGTCCTGCACTTCGAACTCGTAGATCGCTTCCATGCCCAGCTCGGCGAAGGCCAGCACCTTGGACTTCTTGATCGCCTGGGCGACCAGGTAGGCGGCGCCGCCAACAGCCATCAGGTACACAGCCTTGTTGTCCTTGATTGCTTCGATGGCGATCGGGCCGCGCTCGGACTTGCCGATCATGCCCAAGAGGCCTGTGCTTTCCAGGATCTGGCGGGTGAACTTGTCCATGCGGGTCGCCGTGGTCGGGCCTGCCGGGCCGACTACTTCGTCGCCAACCGGATCGACCGGGCCGACGTAATAGATGAAGCGACCCTTGAGGTCCACTGGCAGCTCTTCACCCTTGTTCAGCATGTCGACCATGCGCTTGTGCGCAGCGTCGCGGCCGGTCAGCATCTTGCCGTTGAGCAGGATGGTTTCGCCCGGCTTCCAGCTCTGCACTTCTTCCGGCGTGATGGTATCGAGGTTCACGCGACGGGCGCTCGGACCGGCTTCCCAGACGATTTCCGGATAGGCATCCAGCGGCGGCGGGGTCAGTTCGGCTGGGCCGGAACCATCGAGCACGAAGTGCGCGTGGCGGGTGGCTGCGCAGTTGGGGATCATGCACACCGGCAGCGAGGCCGCGTGGGTCGGGTAGTCCATGATCTTGACGTCGAGCACGGTGGTCAGGCCGCCCAGGCCCTGAGCGCCGATGCCGAGCTGGTTGACCTTCTCGAACAGCTCCAGACGCATTTCTTCGATGCGGTTCTGCGGGCCGCGAGCCTTGAGCTCGTGGATATCGATCGGATCCATCAGCACTTCTTTCGCCATGACCGCGGCCTTTTCGGCGGTACCACCGATGCCGATACCGAGCATGCCCGGCGGGCACCAGCCAGCGCCCATGGTCGGCACGGTCTTGAGCACCCAGTCGACGATGGAGTCGGACGGGTTGAGCATGGCCATCTTCGACTTGTTTTCGGAACCGCCGCCCTTGGCTGCCACGTCCACTTCAACCTTGTCGCCGGGAACGATGGAGTAATGGATGACGGCTGGCGTATTGTCCTTGGTGTTCTTGCGGGAACCTGCCGGGTCGGCCAGGATCGAAGCACGCAGGACGTTTTCCGGCAGGTTGTAGGCGCGGCGGACGCCCTCGTTGATCATGTCGTCCAGGCTCATGGTCGCGCCGTCCCAGCGCACGTCCATGCCGACGCGAACGAAGACGGTAACGATGCCGGTGTCCTGGCAGATCGGACGGTGGCCGGTGGCGCACATGCGCGAGTTGATCAGGATCTGCGCCATGGAGTCGCGCGCGGCCGGGGATTCTTCACGCAGGTAGGCTTCGTGCATTGCCTGAATGAAATCCACGGGGTGGTAGTACGAAATGAACTGCAAAGCGTCAGCGACGCTTTGAATCAGGTCGTCTTGCTTGATCACGGTCATGCAGCGCGTCCTCATGGCGGGGCGGTAGGAGGCGCATCGGGAGTGGCAGTCGACGCGCCGCGAAAAAATGCGCGGCAGTATAACGCGTCGAGCTGCGCGGTACACGGATGGACCAGGAGCGATGGGAATGCCAGCTAGGTTTTTGTTTTCGGTAAGCGTAAAGTGCGGCAAATTGCCACAGCGGGACGGATCCCTATGAGCGCGATGCGGGAAGAGACCGGGGAGCTGGCCATACAGCAGCTAGTCACTCGGCGATTCGCAATGGCCTCGGTGACCTATGGCCTCGCTCTGATGCTGACCTGGGTAGCGGTGGCGGGTGGGTTTTACGAGGCGTCCACTGCCAGTGCAATCACTCACTCGGCATTGATTGTGGTGAGTCAGCTGCTGTTTTTCTGGCTTTTTCACCGCGGCATCAATCTGCGTTTCAAGGACCCCAGCCTTACCGAGCCGCAGGTGCTGGTGGCGTTGCTCTGGCTGACCTATTTCCTTTTCAACCTCGGCAGCGCGCGTGGTTCGCTGCTGGTGCTCTATCTGCTCGTGCTGATGTTTGCCGTATTCCTGCCGCCAAAGGTGTTCATTCGCTACGCCGCTCTGGCCTTTCTCAGCTTCGTCGGGTTGGCCGCGCTGGACTACTACCTGCAGCGCGCGGTGGACTCGACGGTGTTCCTGCTTCAGGCCAGCGTCCTGCTGGTGACGCTGATCTGGATGTGTCTGTTTGCCGGTCATGTCTATCGACTGCGCCAGCGCATGCGCCAGCGGCGCTTTGCCCTGCAGGCGCACCAGGACACCTTGCGCGGCATGATGCGCCAGCTCGAGGATCTGGCCTCCACCGACGAGCTGACCGGCCTGTACAACCGTCGGCGCTTCCTGCGCATCGCAGAAGGGGAGCTGAGCCGGCTGCGCAAGGGCCACCGGTTCGGGCTGGCGCTGATCGATCTGGACCATTTCAAGCGCGTCAACGACATTCACGGCCACGCCGCTGGAGACCGGGTGCTGCAGACTTTTGCCAACGTAGCCCGTTCCTGCCTGCGTGATGGTGACGTGCTGGCCCGTTACGGCGGCGAGGAATTCGTGCTGCTATTGCCGGACACCGATGCCGAGCAGTTCAGCGCCTGTTGCGAGCGGCTACGTGAAGCCTTTGCCAAGGCGGAACCGGAGGAGGTCGATATCGCTGCCGGACACCTCAGCCTGTCCATCGGCCTCACCCTGGTGAATGCAGGGGACGACCTGGATGCAGCGTTGCAGCGTGCTGACGAAGCGCTCTATCGCGCCAAGCGAGCCGGGCGCAATCGCTGCGAGCCGGCATGGATTACCAGCGATGCCTGAGCTGCGCTGCGCCGGGCAAGGCTGGACGGTCGCGCCGGGTACGAATCTGCTCGATGCCTTGATCGGTGCGGGTGTGCCGGTGCCGTACAGCTGTCGGGCCGGGAGCTGTCACGCTTGTCTGGTGCGCTGTGTCGATGGTGAACCGAACGATCTTCAGCCGGACCTGCTGGCGCCCGAACAGCGCGCGGCGGGCTGGCGACTGGCCTGCCAATGTCGCGTCGGCGGCGACCTTGGCGTGCAGGTCTTCGATCCTCGCCGCGATGGACAGGCCGCTCGCGTCGAGAGCGTGGAGTGGTTGAGTAGCAACGTGCTGCGCCTGCGGCTGGTACCTGAACGCCCGCTGCGCTATCGCGCAGGGCAGCATCTGCTGTTGTGGACGGCAACCGGTATCGCTCGACCGTATTCACTGGCCAGCCTGCCGGGTGATGATCCATGGCTGGAGTTCCACCTCGACTGCAGTCGACCGGGCGCTTTTTGCGATATCGCCCGGCAGCTGCGCCCGGGCGATATGTTGCAGCTGGGCGAACTGCATGGTGGGGCATTGCACTACGAGCCGGACTGGTCCGAGCGGCCATTGTTGCTACTGGCGGCCGGAACCGGGCTGGCGCCATTTTGGGGGCTGCTGCGCGAGAGTCTGCGGCACGGCCATAGCGGGCCTGTCAGGCTGTTGCATGTCGCTAGCGAGGCTCACTACCTGAGCGGGCCACTGCAGGAACTGGCGAGCAGGCATGCGAACCTGCGTCTGGAGTGGATTGACGCCGGTGAGCGTGATCGTGCGTTAAGGGCGCTGCGCCCCGTAACGCGTCAGGAGATCGCCTTGCTGTGTGGTGGCTCGGCGTTTGTCGAAGCGGGCGCGCGCCAGCTGTTTCTTGCCGGCTTGCCGCGCGGGCAGATATTCAGCGATGCGTTCGTTGGCGCAAGTCCTCCGCCCTGAGCGCTCCATTTCCTGAACATGGAAAGCATGAGGCCGGCATAAGCCGGCCTCGTGTCTAACCCCGTCGAGCTTACTGATCGCCGACCCGCAGGATCTTCATGGTGTTGGTGCCGCCAGTGCTGTCGTGGTAGCTGTCGCCCTTGGTCAGGATCACCCAGTCACCCGGTTGCACGATATTGCGCTTGAGCAGCTCCTCGACCGCCATCTGGCTGACCTTGTCTGCCGGCATCGCGGCCGGATCGAAAGGTACGGTCTGGACGCCACGGAACAGCGCAACGCGCGCCTGGGTTGCGCGGTGTGGAGAGAAGGCGAAGATTGGAACCGCAGAACGTATGCGCGACATGATCAGCGGCGTGTAACCACTCTCGGTCAGGGCGATGATCGCCTTGACGCCCGGGAAGTGGTTGGCCGTGTACATCGCGGCCAGGGCTGCGCTCTCGTCGCAGCGCTCGAACTGCTGGCCGAGACGATGACCGG
The DNA here is from genome assembly GCF_003696315.1 of Pseudomonas songnenensis. Classification (GTDB taxonomy): domain Bacteria; phylum Pseudomonadota; class Gammaproteobacteria; order Pseudomonadales; family Pseudomonadaceae; genus Stutzerimonas; species Stutzerimonas songnenensis. The sequence goes on from NZ_RFFN01000005.1 coordinate 221,718, forward strand.
ACTTGGTGCTGGTCGGATGCTTCTCCGCGCCGCAGCAGACTCGCGCCATGGCCTTGATGGCTTCGATCGGGTATTCGCCAGCGGCGCTCTCGGCCGAAAGCATCACCGCGTCGGTGTAGTCGAGCACCGCGTTGGCTACATCGGATACCTCGGCGCGGGTTGGCATCGGACTGTGGATCATCGACTCCATCATCTGCGTCGCCGTGATCACCACCTTGTTGTGGCGGCGGGCGTGCAGAATGATCTTCTTCTGGATACCGACCAGCTCGGCATCACCGATTTCCACGCCCAGGTCACCGCGCGCCACCATCACGCCGTCGCTGGCCTGAATCAGGCCGTCCAGTGCCTCGTCGTCCGCAACCGCTTCGGCCCGCTCGATCTTGGCGATCAGCCAGGCATCGGAGCCGGCTTCGTCGCGCAGGCGGCGGGCCAGGTCCATGTCAGCCGCATCGCGCGGGAAGGAAACGGCCAGGTAATCCAGCTGCAGGTCGGCGGCCAGCTTGATGTCGGCTTTGTCCTTGTTGGTCAGCGCCGGGGCTGTCAGGCCGCCACCGCGGCGGTTGATGCCCTTGTTGTCCGAGAGCGGGCCGCCAATCAGTACGGTGCAGTGCAGTTCGTCGGCGGTGGCGTTGTCGACGCGCATCACCACACGACCGTCGTCAAGCAAGAGCTCATCGCCGACGCCGCAATCCTTGACCAGATCCGGGTAGTCGATACCGACCACTTCCTGGTTGCCGGCGTCGCGCGGATGGGTCACGGAGAAACGGAAGCGGTCACCTTCCTTCAGCTCGATGCGCTTGTCGGTGAACTTGGCGATACGGATCTTCGGGCCCTGCAGGTCACCGAGCAGCGCGACGAAGCGGCCATGGCGGGCGGCTATTTCACGCACCAGTTCGGCCCGGGCACGGTGCTCATCGGGGCTGCCGTGGGAGAAGTTCAGGCGGGCGACATCCAGCCCGGCGACGATCATCTTTTCCAGTACCTCCGGCGAACTGCTCGCTGGGCCCAGGGTGGCGACGATCTTGGTGCGACGCGGAATCATTCAATAGCTCCTTCTTCTGGCTGGCCCCGAGGCTACTATGCTCGCCGGATGTAGTCATCGCCCGGCGGGCACTACTCTTTCGGCCCGTCTGACGGGCTGTCTGCAGGTTTTTCCGATACGGTCGATACAGGAGGCATACGGAGGAACCCATGCGCACCCTGATCATCATTTTTCTGAGTCTTCTGACCGTCGGCTGCAGCAGCCGACATGCTTCCGATCGCCACCTGGATGCCGCTTACCAGCATTACGAGGCCGACAACTGCGATCGGGTGATGCAATCGCTGTCGCAGGCGGAGCGCCGCAGCAAGCCGCGTAGCCAGGTGCAGCCGGAGATTTCCCTGCTGCGTGGGCAATGCCTGGAACGGCAGGGGCTGTTCGTCGACGCCGGCGAAACCTACCGCTTCATCGTCGAGCGTTACCCGGCCAGCGAATATGCTTATCGCGCACGGGCGCGCCTGGAGACGCTGAGGCAGCTTGGCCACTATCATGTCGAGCCGCCTGCGGTGGTTCAGCCGGCCAAGCGCTGATGCCGTGAAATCATGTGAGGGAACATGCGAGCGTTGCTTCTGATCATCATGCTGCTGCCGACACTGGCATCCGCGCAGATCTACCGTTGGACCGACGCCGACGGTCGCGTGCATTTCGGTCAGCGCCCACCGGCCGGCGCCGAGCAGGTTGAAGTGCGGCCGCAAGTGGTCGAACGAGACGAGCAGACCCGAGCGCGCGAGGCACGCAGTGAACGGTTCTTCGATGCGCGTCGGCAGGAACAGCAGGCGGCGCGCGAGCAGGCCAGCCAGGCGCAGGCGGCCCGGGAGCAGGAATGCCAAGGTCTGCGCAGGCAGTTGTCACAGCTGCAGCTCGGCGGACGTTTTTTTCGTAACGATGCGGCGGGAGAGCGCGTCTACTACAGTGACAGTGAAGTAGAGGCGGCTCGACAGCGCCTGGCCGCTCGTATCGGCCAGGAATGCAACTGAGCCGAGGGGATTCGAATTGCAGGGCAAAGGTTGAAGGCTCCGACGACATGAACATGGCGAACCAGCGTCGTATCCAGCGGCATCAGCTGCCGTACTACCTCAATGTATTCAACCGGTTTACCGAGAAGCCGCTGGGTTTTATCGGCAATCTCTCCGAGGGCGGGCTGATGCTGATCAGTCCCTATCCGATGATGCTCGGCGTGCGCTTCGAGATGCGCCTGAAGATTCCTGGCCAGACCGGCCAGCTGCGCCATGTGGACTTCAGCGCGTTCAGCCTGTGGTCCAGCGAGGACGTCACACCGGGAAGCTACGACACCGGATTCTCTCTGATCGAGCCACCCGGCGATATCCGCGAGATGATCGCCGCGTTACATCACTACTTCAGCTTTCAGCCGATGCCTCACATTCCGCTGGCGCATCACGCCGGTGCGGCGTCGGATCGCTTCACCGACAAGGATTGCTGTCACGGCCTGTGAGGCAGCTACAGCGTTCCGGTTTTCTTCCACGCCAGATAGCGCCCGACCAGCGCCGGCCCCAGATCGCAAGGTTGGACGTCAAGCACCGGCAAACCATTGGCGGTGAGGCGTTTATGCAGTTGCTGGCGTGCATTCAGGTAGTCCTGCGTACCGCAGTAATCGAGCGCGTCGTCCAGGCTTTGCACCGGCCGCAGGCGTAGCTGGTCCAGCACTTCCTCGCGCAAGCTCACCAGCAGCACCCGGTGCCGTCGCGAAAGTCGGCGCAGCGCGGCATGCAGCTCGGCATCGTCCTCGTCGCGCAGATTGCTCATGACGATCACCAGAGCCCGGCGCTGCTGGCGCGCCAGCAGCTGATCGACCGCTGCGCCGTAATCAGCTGGCTGCTGGGTGGGCTGCAGGTCGTACAGGCCGTTCAGCAGTATGCGCAGCTGCTGTTGGCCCTTGGCCGGCGTAATGTGCCGTGGCTGTTCACCGGCAAAGGTGCAGGCGCCGACCGCATCGCCCTGGCGTAGCGCGGCGTAGGCGAGCAGCAGGCCTGCGTTGAGCGCGTGGTCGAAGTGGGTGAGTTGCGCATCCTGGCTGCGCATACGGCGGCCGCAGTCGAGCATCAGCACGATCTGCTGGTCTTGCTCATCCTGGTACTCGCGGGCAATGGGTGTTCGCGAGCGCGCTGTGGCTTTCCAGTCGATCTGGCGCAGCGTATCGCCCTCGCGAAATTCGCGCAGCTGATGAAACTCCAGTCCCAGCCCGCGTCTTGGCTGTTGGCGCACGCCGAGACGGTTCAGCCAGACATCGATCGCCTGCAGGCCAGCGCCGTGCAGCTGGGCAAAGTCGGGGTAAACCCGCGTGTCGTCGGCCAGTTGCAACTGTCGTTTGCTGCGCCACAGCCCCAGAGGGCTGAAAAGCTGCATGTCGCAGCGCTGGAAGGAAAAGCGTCCACGGCGAACCGGTCGCAGTCGGTAGCTGAGCTGGCAATGCTCTCCGGGTTGCAGGCGTATGCGCTGCGGCAACTGCTCGAAGAGCATGCCGTCCGGCACGTGGTCGAACAGCTCCAGTTCGACCGGATGGCTGTCGTCGTTGCGAGCCAGAAGCTGCACGTGGCTCCAGTGCCCCAGGGGCAGATTGCCCGGCAGGCTGCGTTGCAACGCCGGCGAAGGCAACCGTTTCAGGTTGCGGGCGTCGAGCGCAGCGATCATCCCCAAGGCCAGCAAAAGCCCCCACCAGGCCGAGCGCCAACCTTCGGCTTCGATTCCCAGTGCAGCGAGCGTGCCGAGCGGGATGGCCAGCAACACCAGTGCTGCCAGCGCAACGAGCAGGCGACGGGATGGCGTCATGCGCGCGGCGCCGCCACCTGGTCGAGCACCTGCAGCAGCACCTGGTCTACCGACAGCCCTTCGATATCCAGCTCTGCCGAGAGCCGCACGCGGTGGCGCAGTACGGCCAATGCGCAGCCCTTGATGTCATCCGGCGTGACGAACTCGGCGCCGCGCAACAGTGCCCTGGCGCGCCCACCGCGAACCAGTGCGATCGATGCGCGCGGGCCGGCACCCAGTGCCAGGCCCGGCCAGCTGCGTGTGCTGCGGGTCAGGCGCACGGCATAGTCCAGCACCTGCTCGTCCAGCGGCAGCTCGCTGGCGATCTTCTGCAGGGCCAGCACATCGCGGGGCTGTACCAGTTGGCGCAGGGCGCTGACATCGAGCATGTCAGCCCGTGCCGAACGGGTAACCTGGCGTACCAGCTCCAGCTCCTCATCGGCTTGCGGGTAGTCCATGCGCAGCATCAGCATGAAGCGGTCGAGCTCGGCTTCGGGCAGAGGGTAGGTGCCCTCCTGCTCGATGGGGTTTTGGGTCGCCATGACCAGAAACGGCTGTGGCACGGCCAGGGCCTTGCCTTCAAGGGTGACCTGGCGCTCCTGCATCACCTCGAGCAGCGCGGCCTGGGTCTTGGCTGGGGCCCGATTGATCTCATCGGCCAGCAGCAGGTTGGTGAATACCGGGCCCTTGCGCAGCTTGAACTGCTCGGTCTGCATGTCGTAGACCGCGTGGCCGGTCACGTCGCTGGGCATCAGGTCCGGGGTGAACTGGATTCGCGAGAATTCGCCACCGAAGCAGCGCGCAAGGGCTCGAACCAGCAACGTCTTGCCCAATCCGGGCACACCCTCGATCAGCACATGGCCACCGGCGATGAGCGCGGTGAGAACACCGTCGATGACCTCGTCCTGGCCAATCACTGCCTTGTGCAGTTCGTCGCGCAGGGCCTGGGCCAACTGGCTGGCGCGCACACGCTGGCTCACTGGGTTGGTGCTCGAAGCAGCGCTGTTCGATTCGGAGGGTTGTTCGCTCATAAGGCATTCCTGAGGGTTTGCAGGTAGGCGACCTGTCGGGTGAATTCGGTGGCCGACAGGCGTTGCTGCGGCGTGGGGCGCATGGCCTGCTCGATACTGGCGGGCGGCAGGCTGGAAAGCTGTGCGAGCAGGGTCAGCTGTCCGCTGAGCGGGAGCTGCTCGAAGCCGGGATGGCGAACGTTGGCTCTGCGCTGAATGTCCTGCTGGAGTCGCTGCAAGAGGCTTTGCTCGCGCCCATGGCGAAGCAGGAACTCCGCCGAGCCGCGTAGATGCTCCTGGAGCTGGCGACGTGCCGGGCTGGCGGCAGGCAGTAACGGGCCGAAGCGCTGCCCGACATGCCACAGCGCAAACAGTATGAGCAGGCCCAGCGCGGTGAGCGTTTCCGGGAAATGCTTGCGCAGCTGCGCCAGCAGGCCGTCGTGCTCGCTGCGGTGGACCAGGGTGACTTCGCTGTCCTGCGTCAGATACCAGAGCAGCCAGGCATGGTCGTATTCGTCGATATTGCGGTTCTGCCAGATCCAGCTGTCGGTCAGCGCGGTGACCAGCCCGTTGCCGTGCTGCAGTTGCAGCATGTGCGTCGCGCCTGCGCTGTTGGCCCAGGCGTGGGCGCGGTTGTCGGCGTCGTAGAGATGGAAATCCGTATCGAAGGCGAGATAGGCCGGCGCGCTTTCATTCTCCAGGTACAGCTTGGTCAATTGCGGATGCTGTTCGGCAGTGGATGACTGAGGCGACTGGGCCTCTTCATCCAGATCCCTGGTGGAGTACTGCTGCAAGTTGAGCCGATCGAGCAGCAGGTCGCCGCTCTTGCCGGTTTTCTCGTCCCACAGGCGCTCGGCGACCACCACCAGATGACCGCCGGCAGCGGCCCAGTCGAGCAGGCGTTCGGTCTGGCGAGGCGTCATGTTGCGGCGATCACCGAGCAAAAGCAGCGTCTGGCCACTGTTGGGCAGCGTCTCCAGACCGGCGATGCCGTCGTGGCGGGCGACCTGCAAGCCGAGAGCACGCAGGAATAGCTCGGCGGCCAGATAGTCATTGCTGCGGGCCTGTGGAGCAGGACCATGTTCGACGACATCTTCATAGCGCTGCAGCTGGCTGCCCAACCAGATGGTCAGCAGGGCGAGCAGCAGGACCGCCCCAGCGACGAGGAGACGCACGTGCAGGCGATTCATGACGGCCGCCCCTCGGCGAACAGCGCCCGCCAATCGGCACACAGCGCGTCACGCACCTGTTCGTTGGCTGGGTCGTGTCCGTAAGCCTGACGCTGCCAGTGAGCGGTGAGCTGCTCGGCGAATCGGGCCAGGGGTTCCAGCTGCAGTTCATGCACCTGCCGCAGAACCTCACCTTCGGTATGCGCTGCCTTCAAGGGCAACTGGAAGTCGTGCAGCAGGCGGCAGAGCAAGCCGCGATACAGCAGCGCCAGCGCCGCGCGTGGATCGAACTGCCAGAGTCGTTCGGCCTCGGTAGCGATATCATCCGGCAGGCTTTGCGGGGCGACCTCAAGGCCGAACAGCTGCGTCGGCGGCTCCGTACGGCGCCGGTTCGGCAGCCGTACACGGCCGCCGAAGGTCTGCAACCATTCGCGGTAGCGCCACAGCACAAGCGCAACGAGCAGTGCCACGGCTGCCCAGAGCAGGACCTCGAGGACCTGTGCCAGACGTTCCAGGCCATGCCAGAACGAGCCGCCCTGCAGCAGGCGTTCGATCAGGCGAGCCAGCGCACCGGGCTGCTGTGGGTCATCGGCGTCGCCCAGCCGCCAGCGCGTCACTGTTTCGCGGTGCTGGAAGGGGGGCTGGTCGAGCAAGGCATCGATTCGTTCGTGGGCTGCTTCGCTGGTCAATGGCTGATTGAGCAGGCGCTTACTTTCGGGGCCGGCCTCTGGCTGGGCAGTGGGCGCGGCCCAGGCCTCATGGGGTGCGGGCCAGAGCAGCAGGCCGCAGGCGAGCGCCATTGCTGGCAGAGCACCGAGCAGGCGCTGGCGCAGCCGGCGGAAGGCCAGTTCGACATCCCAGGCTTCCAGATGAGTACGCCGGTTGAGATAGAGGCTGAAGCCGCAGGCAACGTAGATGGGCTCCCAGACAATGAGCACCAGAACATAGAGCAGGTTGGACAGATGTTCGAGCCAGAGCCACTCCCCGCTAAGCCCCAGCAGATCTTCCCAGTTCCAGCGCTGCACCAGCGGTGCCGGCAGGAAAAAATACAGCACCCCTAGCAGCCCGAGCCAGAGCGCACCTTCCAGATGGACGCCGACGACGGTCAGCCAGCTTGCCGCGCGCCCATTGCGCAGATTGAGCGTGATCAGACGCTGGGCTCGTGCTTTGCCGTCGAGCCCCTCGAGTTGTTGCACAGGCAGATCGAAGCTGCGTGTCATGCTCAGGCGGCGCCAGGTCAGGCTGGCGAACCACTGCGAGCGCAACAGGCCCGGGAAGGCCTTCAGGCTTTCCCTGAAGTTTGGAGTTTCGCCGAACAACGCTCTGGACAGGATATGCAGCGGCAACCGTTCATACAGCGGCTTCAACCACCAGAACAGCAGCAACGCCACGCTTGGGTGCTGCCACAGCAGCACGCTGATCAGCGCGAAAACCGGCAGCGTGACGGCTGCCCAGGTCGCCATCAGCAACGTCCCGTGGCGTCTGGCCAGCAGGGTGCCAAGGTCCAGTGCTTCCCATGGGCTGCGTGGACGGATCGAGACGCTGGCATTACTCAGCTGCATGCTGACCTCGCCCGGCCAGGCAGAAATAGATGGCCACGATCAGCCACAGCAGTGCACCGACGATGTACTTGATCGCGGGCGTGGCGAGGGTCATGGAGGACCAATAGGCTTCGACGAATGCGGCGATCAGAAGGAAAAGCGTGGCACCACCGACCAGCTGTATGCCCTGTCTGGCCGCCTGACGGAGCGCATTGCCCCGCGTCAGTCGGCCTGGGGCGAGCAGCGCGACGCCAAGCTGCAGCCCAGCCGCACCCGCGAAGGTGATGGCCGTCAGTTCGAAGGCACCGTGACCGATGACGAACGACCAGAACGGCTGGTGATAGCCGATGCCGCTCAGGTGGCCAGCCACGGCACCGATCGTCAGGCCATTGAACAGCAGGAAGAACAATGTGCCGAGGCCAAACAGCAGGCCGCTGGCGAACGTCTGAAACGCGATGCCGATATTGTTCATGATGTAGTAGCCGAACATCAGCCAGTCGTCGCCTGCGCCTCGCTCGGCAAAACGCCCCAATCGACTGGCGTCCGGGTCGTACATCTGTTCCATCTGGGCGACCTGGTCGGCTGGCAGGACGCTGTAGACCAGATCGGGAAACAGGTAAACCAGCGTGGCCATGCCGAGCAGGCTGCCGTAGAACAGCACACTGGCGGCCAGAACATAGCGCCATTGTGCACGCACCGTGCGGGCGAAACCGCCGCTGATGAAGCCCAGCAGTCGACCGAGCAGTGGACTGCGATGGCGGTACAGTTGTTGATGGCCCCGCAGCGCAAGCTGCCGCAACTGCTCGATCAGTTGACTGCTGTAACCGCGCGACTCCGCCAAGGCCAGCTGCTGGCAGAGCCGGCGGTAGGCGGCGGGAAATGTTCCGGGCTGCGTGCTGCGCGGTTTGCCGCCCTCTAGCGCGTCAAGTTGAGCGGCGAACTCCTGCCAGTCGGCCTGATGTTGCCGCTCGAATACTGCCTGCTTCATGACGAGCCCACCAAGGAGCGGGCAATGCCGTGAATTTTGGCCTCGGCATGTTCCTCGTTGCTCCCCAGCGGCTCGGCCAGAATCGAGGCCAGTTCCTGGCGGCGCTCGGCAGAAAGAGCCCCATGACGTTCGGCAAAGCCGATCAGCGCGCGTTGTTCATCCAGGGTCAGCGCGACGGGAGGGGCTACCGGCTCGACGTCGGGAAGCGCCGGGCGAGCCTGCGGCTTCTCCTGATAGATCACCAGTGTCCCTGCCGCCAGATCGCCGAGGCGCTTGAAGGCAGGGTGACCCAGGCAACTCAGAGCGCCGAGGAAATAGCCGAACGGCAGCATGTCGACGAAGCGCAGCAGATTACGGGTGAGCGAGGAAGACCAGCCGACCGGTGTGCCGTCGTCATGCACGACGCGTAGCCCCAGCCAGTATTTTCCCGGCGTGCGGCCTTGATTCAGCACTTCGAAGAGCACCATGTACCACCACTGAACGAGGAACAGCAGTAGCGTTCCCAGGCCCATGCCGAATTTGCCGAGCAGGCCCAGGGTGAAAAACAGAACCAGCAGGATGGCGGCGCGAATCACCAGGTCGATAGCGAAGGCGAGGGCGCGGGGCACCAGTCCGGCCGGGCGCAGGAGCAGATCAATGCCCTCCGGCGTCTCGACGCGCAGGCTGGTGTCGAGCAGGTCTTGTCGGTCGAGTGTGGAATACAAAGGCAAGTTCGTCTGAGATCAGGCAAAGGGCGATGCTATGCGGCATCCGCCGCTGCGGCAATGCGCCTGAGGCTGGTACTTGAGCCCCGCGCGCAGATGGAACGCGATTATGGCGAAATGCCTGCTCGATTGCAGGATGCCGTTCGCAGAGCGGCGCGTCGCTACAACGCATGTGCAACCGGCACGCTGGAAGCGGGTCGGGTCGGGTCGGCGAGGTGCCGGCCCGGCTGATAGACTGCCATGCTGATCGAGAAGGATTCTCCCGTGACTCCAAGCATCTTCTGGTACGACTTCGAAACCACAGGCATTTCGCCCAGCCGCGACCGTCCGCTGCAGGTGGCGGGCATCCGCACCAACGAGGCGCTTGAGGAAATTGGCGAGCCGCTGAACATCTACTGTCGCCCCTCCGACGATATCCTTCCGCATCCCGCGGCATGCCTGGTTACGGGTATCACGCCGGCGATCCTGCAACAGAAAGGGTTGTGCGAGGCAGAGTTCATTCAGCGCCTGCATCAGCAGCTGTCCACCCCGGGGACCTGTGGCGCAGGCTACAACAGCCTGCGTTTCGACGATGAGGTCACTCGCTACAGCTTGTACCGCAATTTCTACGATCCTTACGCGCGGGAGTGGCAGGGGGGCAACAGTCGTTGGGATCTGATCGACCTGGTGCGAACCGCATATGCGCTGCGTCCGGAAGGGATCGTCTGGCCGGAGGAGGATGGCCGGGTGACGCTCAAGCTCGAACGCCTGAGCGTCGCCAACGGACTGGAGCATCTGAATGCTCACGACGCACTCTCCGACGTGCGTGCCACCATCGGCTTGGCCAGGCTCATCCGTGATCGCCAACCGCGGCTGTATGACTATCTCTACAACCTGCGGCGTAAACAGGCAGTGCTCGAACAGATCACCCTGCTTGAACCGCTGGTGCATGTGTCTGGTCGTTTTTCGGCCGCGCGGCATTTTCTTTCGGTGGTGCTGCCGCTGGGCTGGCATCCACGCAACCGCAACGCGCTGATCGTCTGCGACCTGCAGGCGGAACCTCAGCCGCTCTTGCAGGAGAGCGCCGAAACATTGCGGCAGCGTCTATATACCCGGCGAGATCAATTGGCAGAGGGCGTACTGCCTGTGCCTTTGAAGTTGGTACATGTCAACAAGTGCCCGGTGCTGACGCCGCTCAAGGTGCTGCGGGAAGGCGATATTCAGCGGTTGGGCCTGGATATGCCGCTCTGCCAGGAACGTGCCGCCGCATTGCGCGAGCAACGCCAGCTCTGGAGCCAGAAGCTGGACGAGATCTACCGCGAGGAGGGTTTCCCTGGTAGCGACGATCCCGAGCAGCAGCTGTATGACGGCTTTCTTGGCGAGCGTGACCGGCGGTTGTGTGACGAGATTCGTGGTCTTGCGCCAGCCGAACTGGCCAGGCATCCGTCCCGGTTCGACGATGTCCGCCTGCAGGAGCTGTTGTTCCGCTACCGCGCACGTAATTTCCCCGAGGCTCTATCCTCCGAGGAGCAGACGCTTTGGTATCAGTTCTGTCGGCAGCGGCTGAGCGACGGTGCCTTCGGAGCGCCCAACACGCTTGATCAATTCGAGGCGGGTATTCAACAGCTCTTGGTTACCGCCACGCCGGCGCAGCAACAACTGTTACAGCAATGGCATGAATACGGGCAGGGGCTGCGCGAGCATTACGGACTGGCCAGCTAGTTCGCTGAAAGGCGGGTGGGATGCTGAGGAAGTGGCGGCGCGTAATGCCGAGTAAAGGAAGAGGCCTGCAATAAAAAACGCCAGTTCCCGCAGCAATGATTAATGTCGAGAACTGGCGTTCGGTTTAAACCGTTATCGCTTAGCCGAGCAGGGTGGCCCAGCTTTCCACGGTTTCGGAGCCCCACTGGGCTTTCCATTCTTTCAATGTCTTGTGATTGCCGCCTTTGGTTTCAATCACTTCGCCGCTGTGCGGGTTCTTGTATTGCTTAACGCGGCGAGCACGCTTGCTGGTCGCCGGTGCTTTGGCAGTGCGCGGGCTTTTGCTGTTGCGCGAGGCTTCTGGATCGAGCAGTGCGATGATGTCGCGCAGCGACTTCTGATACTCGCCCATGAGTTCGCGCAGCTTGCCTTCGAACTCCAGTTCCTTCTTCAGTTTGTCATCTTCGGAAAGGGACTTCAGTCGCTCCTGAAGTTCCTTGATGGCCTCTTCAGTGGCGCGATACTCGTTGATAAGTGACATATGACTTCCTTGGGATAGGTTTTGAACGCAAGTGGCAGCAATCATAGTCCTGCGTAATGGGCAAGTAAATATAGAGTTTGTTAAAAAGACGGACCTTTTTTTGAAGGGATATTTCATGCGCGGCAAGCGCTACTGATGCGTGAGTTTGGGCCTTAAAACAAACGCAATCCTTGTTTTATCGGACAAGTTTTTTCGATGGGTTTATGCAGTTTCCCAAAGAGGCGCAGCCGGCGTACGGCCCGGTCCAACGCGCCGTTTAGTTGCCCTTCGCTGGTTTGCCGTCAAACGCGATGGCTGCGCTTTTGACTGCTGGGCTAGAATGCCGCGTTTCCTTTGAGCCGGAGTAACCGTTAATGCGCACTTTCAGGCTGGTCATTGCCTGTCCCGATGGCGTTGGCATTGTCGCCAAGGTCAGTAATTTTCTCGCTACCTACAACGGTTGGATCACTGAAGCCAACCACCACTCGGATCACCAGAGTGGCTGGTTCTTCATGCGCCATGAAATCCGCGCAGACTCGCTTCCTTTTGATCTTGAAGGTTTTCGTCAGGCGTTCGCGCCGATTGCGCGCGAGTTCTCCATGGAGTGGCGCATCACCGACTCCGAGCAGCGCAAACGCGTGGTGCTGATGGCCAGTCGTGAATCGCATTGTCTCGCCGATCTGCTGCATCGCTGGCATAGCGGTGAGCTGGATTGCGACATACCGTGCGTCATCTCCAACCATGACGACCTGCGCAGCATGGTCGAATGGCATGGCATTCCTTACATTCACGTGCCGGTCGATCCCGCCAACAAGCAGGAGGCCTTCGCCGAAGTCACCCGTCTGGTTCGCGAACAACGTGCCGATGTGATTGTGCTGGCGCGTTACATGCAGATTCTGCCGTCGGAGTTGTGCGACGAGTTTGCTCAGCGCGTGATCAATATCCATCACAGCTTTCTGCCGTCGTTCGTCGGTGCCAAGCCCTATCATCAGGCCTCACTGCGTGGCGTGAAGCTGATCGGTGCGACCTGTCACTACGTTACCGAGGAGCTCGATGCTGGCCCGATCATCGAGCAGGACGTGGTCCGAGTCAGTCATCGCGACAGCATCGAAGACATGGTCCGTCTCGGAAAGGACGTAGAGAAGATGGTGCTTTCGCGCGGCCTGCGCTATCACTTGGAAGACCGTGTGCTGGTGCATAGCAACAAGACAATGGTGTTCAACTGACAATCCGGAGTCGCCGTGACCGATCCTCTCGAGCGTGCCGTAGCCAAAGCGCCACCGATCATCGGTAGCGGTTGTACTCAGCGATACGATCCACAGGCCCTGTCGTCCGATCAGGGCACCGAGTTCGCTGATGCCGCGGCGCTCTGGGCTCGTCTGCAGGCCGAGCAGGATCAGGCTGAGCTGCAGCATGCGCGCGCGCTCGACGGGCAGGAGACTGGCGAATGACTGCAGCGGTGGATCGTTTGATGCTCGGCGCGGACGCGACTGGCGAGCCGAACACCCAGTCTCTGCGGCTGGCCAATCGACACGGGCTGATTGCCGGGGCTACAGGCACCGGCAAGACCGTGACCCTGCAGCGTCTGGCTGAGCAGTTCAGTGATGCGGGCGTTGCGGTGTTCGCTGCCGACATCAAGGGCGACCTTTGCGGTCTGGGTGCTGCCGGCACACCTCAGGGCAAGATCGCCGAGCGGATTGCCAGCATGCCCTGGCTGAATCATCAGCCGCAGGCCTATCCGGTGACTCTCTGGGATGTGCATGGCCGCACCGGCCATCCGTTACGTACCACTCTGAGCGAGATGGGGCCATTGCTGCTCGGAAATCTGCTGCAGCTGACCGACAGTCAGCAGGCTGCACTGTATGCCGCGTTCAAAGTGGCGGATCGTGAAGGCCTGTTGCTGCTTGATCTGAAAGACCTCAAGGCGCTGCTGGCGCACCTCAAGGCCGAACCGCAGCTGCTGGGCGAGGACAGCGCCCTGTTTACCGGCGCCTCGTCGCAGGCGCTTCTGCGGCGCCTGGCGACCCTTGAGCAGCAAGGTATCGAAGCGCTGTTCGGTGAGCCTTCACTGCAGCTCGAAGACCTGCTCCGTCCGGCAGCGGACGGCCGGGGCGCTATCCATCTGCTGGACGCCAGTGTGCTGGTGCATGAGGCACCTAAGGTCTATGCAACCTTTCTGCTTTGGCTGCTCGCCGAGCTGTTCGAACAGCTTCCGGAGCGTGGGGACGCCGACAAACCCGTGCTGGCCCTGTTCTTCGATGAGGCGCATCTGCTGTTTGGCGATACGCCCAAGGCGTTGCAGGAGCGGTTGGTCCAGGTTGTGAGATTGATCCGCTCCAAGGGCGTAGGCGTCTATTTCGTCACCCAGTCTCCTGCGGATCTGCCGGACCAGGTGTTGGCACAGCTTGGCCTGCGTATTCAGCATGGCTTGCGCGCTTACACCGTGAGGGAGCAGAAGGCGCTGCGGTCCGTGGCCGACGGTTTTCGTTCCAATCCCGCGTTTGCGACGCTGGATGTTCTGACCCAGTTGGGGATCGGCGAGGCCCTGGTCGGTGGGCTTGAGGAAAAAGGCACGCCGGCAATGGTGCAGCGCGTGGCGATCGCCCCGCCACAGTCACGTGTCGGGCCACTCAGCGAAGCCGAGCGTGCGACGCTCATCGCGCGGTCCGGGCTGCGTGGTCGCTATGACCAGCCGGTCGATCGGAAGTCCGCCTATGAAATCCTGGCCGCGCGCGCTGCACAAACGGTCGAGCAGTCTAAAGCTGTTGCCGAAAAGAGTCGGCGAGGGCAGAGCACTGCAAGTGGAGACTTGGGCGATCTGGCCGGACGTGTCGTGAAAAGTGCCTTGAGCCAGGCAGCCAGCCAGTTGGGCCGTCAGTTGGCCAGAGGCTTACTCGGCTCGTTATTGGGTGGCAAGCGCTGATCGTTGGCGAGTGTGACCGCCCCAATTGAATGCGGCTCTCGAAAATACTTCAGGACTCGTCTGAGCGGGCGAGGTGATTACGCCTGCTCAGTAACTGCGCTTTCGCAACTGGATTGCTTTTCCTGCTCGAGCTTCTGCAATTCCTGCTTGAAGACCTGATCGAGGACAGTGGGTTTTTTTCGCCATGGTTTGCGCTCGGGTTCGCGTTCAGCGGCATAAGTCGTGATTTCACCACCGTACACATTGGTAAAGCGCTGGGCCTGGCGCTCAAGTTCGGCGCGCAGTTGATCTTTCGTCACGTAAGCAACCCTTCTTAGGAAGTTCTTGTAAGACGCAACTGAATTGAGAAAGATGCGTCTGCAGTTGTAACCGGAAATTTGCTATGCGCTCTCGCACTTGCTCGTCTGTTTGGACGAGAAGCAATTGAAAAGGTTTTTTCCGTTTACGAGCAAGCTTGAAAAACGAGGGGCAGTTCAAAAAAAGCGAGTGCGAGTGCGCGTTCAGTTCGGCGCAGCGTCTCGCGGCATTGAAGTATGCCTTTCCATGCCGTTACTGGGCCAGGCTTAGAATTAGAAAAACCCGCCGCGGCGGGTTTTTCTTTTCACTCTGTAGGCTGTTAACGAGCCACTTTGACTTCGTTGCTCTGTTCGGCGCGGCCATAAACGTCATCGAAGCGCTCGATGTCATCCTCACCAAGATAACTGCCGGACTGAACTTCGATGATTTCCAGCGGAATCTTCCCTGGGTTGGCCAGACGGTGCACCGAGGTAATCGGGATATAGGTCGACTGATTCTCGGTGAGCAGGAACGTCTTGTCGTTGCAGGTGACCTGCGCGGTTCCAGAAACGACGATCCAGTGCTCGGCACGATGATGATGCATCTGCAGCGAGAGGCTGGCACCGGGGTTTACACAGATGCGCTTGACCTGGAAGCGGCCACCCATGTCCACCGAGTCGTACCAGCCCCAGGGACGATAGACGGCACAATGGTTCTTGGTCTCGCTGCGGTCCTGGGCGTCAAGTTTGCTGACGAGCTTCTTGACGTCCTGCACCTTGTCCTTGTGGGCAACCATCATGGCGTCTTTGGTTTCAACCACAACGATATCGTCCAGCCCCAGTACAGTTACCAGCTTGCCGTTGCCGTGAACCAGGCAGTTGCGCGAATCCTCGGCGATCACGTCGCCCTTGAGAACGTTGCCGTTGTCGTCCTTCTGGTGCACGTCCCAGATCGATGACCAGGAGCCAACGTCGCTCCAGCCGGCGGACATCGGAACCACGCAGGCCAGCTGAGTCTTTTCCATCACCGCGTAGTCGATGGAGTTGTCCGGGCAGCAAGCAAAGGTGGCCGGATCGATCAGCACTTCATCGCCGTTCTTGATGCTGCGTTCGAGCGCCAGCCAGCAGGTGTCATAGATATCCGGATCGTGCTTTTTAAGCTCCTCCAGGAAAACGCTGGCACGGAACAGAAACATGCCGCTGTTCCAGAAATAGTCGCCTGACTCGACGTAGCTCTGGGCGCGCGCCTCGTCCGGCTTCTCGACGAACTGGGCGACCCGCTTGATACCATCCGGCAGACCGGCGTTGGCATCCTGGCTGGCCTTGATATAGCCGAAGCCGGTTTCGGGGCGGGTTGGCGGAACGCCGAAAAGGACCATCTCGCCGTTCTCGGCAGCATTGGTCGCCAGCGCCAGAGAGCGCTGGAACGCTTTCTGATCCTCGATCACATGGTCGGCCGGCAACACCAGCAGCAACTCGTCGCGACCTTCTTCGATCAGCTTCATCGCCGCGATACCGATCGCTGGTGCGGTGTTGCGGCCGAATGGCTCGAGCAGCAGGCCTTGGACGCCGAGTTTGCGGGCGGCCAGCTGCTCCTTGACGATGAAACGGTGCTCCTGATTGCACACCAGCAGTGGCTGCTGCATGCCGTCAAAGGCCAGGCGCTCGACTGTCTGCTGGAACAGTGTCTGTTCGCCGGTCAGCGCGAGGAATTGCTTGGGGAACGACTTGCGGGAAAGGGGCCACAGCCGGGAGCCGCTGCCACCTGAAAGAATAACCGGGATCATATTGCTTCTCCTGAATCGTTTCGAAGGTCGTTCTACTTGTCCGTGGCGCCAGTCGTAGCGCCTGAATGTTCGTGTTCTGTTCGCCGGCGAGCTCGCCAGCTGGAACGAAATCGTCCCGCCCGAAGCGTTGCTTCGAGGTTGAAATCGGTGCTGAGTTCGTTATCGCGGCGTCATGGCAAGGGCTTGATGTGCCTATTGCGTGGCGCCAATCCGGGCGACGGGCATCGAACGCCTGCGGCTGACTCGTGATGAGGTGAGGAGCGCCGTCGTCGCGCATGGAATGCGACATCTGAGGTGTGTCGAAAAGGGGTGGTGCGTTTGCATGGCCGTAACCCTCTGTTCGTGCCTTGCTCGGCATTGGTCGTACCAGATGCCGCTTTGGCAGTGGTCGACGCCTCGGCCATCGGCCGGATGTTCAGCCGTATCGCTGGCTGAGATTGCGCTACCGCCGAAGCCGCTTTGCGACCCGGGGCGGAGCGGATTACAAGATTGATGACCCAATGCACGTTCATGTGCGACGTCCCTTTCCACCTGGAATTGCCGGTACGCGCTTATGATTGTCAGCCGTGCTCGATAGTTCCCAAGTCGGCAACCGTTGATCGGTGAGTTTTCACGACTCGGCGGAAAATCCAGGAGGGGCAGGGTGATGAACTGCGGGTGCCACTTTTGGTCAAGCCGGGCGGCCATCGCGGGATCGAGGGGAGGCGACGGCAGCCGATGGCCGCCGCCGAGAACTGGCAGTTATTGGTGAGTCGTGTCGCGCAGAAAGACCAGATGGTCTTCGGATGATGCGTCTGGGCTGTAGCGATAACCTTCGTAGTCGAATGCGCTCAGTTGGGCTGGGGCACTGACGCGCTCTTTGATCACCCAGCGTGCCATCAGGCCACGTGCCTTCTTCGCGTAGAAGGAAATGATCTTGTACTGACCGTTCTTCATGTCCTTGAAGTCGACGTTGATGACCCGTGCATTCAGCGCCTTGCGCTTGACGGCGCTGAAGTACTCATTCGAGGCCAGATTGAGAAGAACGTCATCGCCTTGTTCAGCGAGTGCTTCGTTGAGCCATTCGCTGATTCGCTCACCCCAGAACGCATACAGGTCCTTGCCGCGCGGGTTCGCCAGCTTGGTACCCATTTCCAGACGATACGGCTGCATCAGGTCGAGCGGTCGCAGCAAACCGTAGAGCCCGGAGAGCATGCGCAGGTGCTGCTGTGCGAACAGCAGGTCACTGTCGGTGAAGTCTTCGACGCTCAGTCCGGTGTAGACGTCGCCCTTGAAGGCGAGCAGGGCCTGTTTGGCATTCTCCGGCGTGAAGTCAGCGGACCAGCTGCCGTAGCGCGCGACGTTCAGGGCGGCCAGCTTGTCGGACAGGTGCATGAGTTCGCTGATCTGCGCTGGCGAGTAATCGCGCAACTGGTCGATCAGCAGCTGCGAGTGCTCCAGGTATTGAGGCTGGGTGAAGCGTTCGGTAATCGGGGGTGTTTCGTAGTCGAGCGTCTTGGCGGGGGAAATCACCATCAGCATGTACGGGTCTCCTGTCTGGTGGCGCGATTGTAGGGGTACTGCAGACATGGCTCCAGCTATAGGCGCCATAGGCAACGGTGTTGACCTTCCTCACGCGGCAAGGCACAAGCTGATGGGAGTTGAAGCAAGGAGTTCGTATGGCTGAATGCAATCACGTGCAATGGCAACCGCCCCACGACTACCGTCCGCTGGAGCACAGCTCCGAGCGTCAGACCTGGGCAGTGGTCATTCTGACCGGCTTGACCATGTTGATAGAGATCGTCGCCGGGTACTGGTTCAACTCCATGGCGTTGCTGGCGGACGGTTGGCATATGGCCTCGCACATGGTCGCCATTGGCCTGGCGGCGCTGGCGTATCTGCTGGCTCGGCGCTATGCGGCGGACCATCGGTTCGCATTCGGAACCTGGAAAATCGAGGTGCTGGCCGGTTTTACCAGTGCACTGCTGCTGGTCGTGGTGGCGCTGTTCATGATTGGCGAGTCGTTGATTCGATTCTGGTCGCCCGCAGAGATCGGTTTCGATGCGGCGCTGATGGTCGCCGTGATCGGCTTGCTGGTGAATCTGCTGTCCGCCTGGTTACTACGCGATCAGCATGACCACGGTCACGGTCACGGTCACGGTCACGGTGAGCACCCGCATGCCCATTCGCATGAGCACGCTTGCGGTGGCAAGGACCTGAATCGGCACGCCGCCTTCATCCATGTGCTGACCGATGCGCTGACATCGGTGGCCGCGATCGTTGCGCTGCTGGGTGGCAAGTTCTTCGGCTGGGGCTGGCTGGACCCGGCAATGGGGATCGTCGGTGCGCTGGTCATTCTGATCTGGGCGCGCGGCCTGCTGCGCGACACGGGCAAGGCATTGCTGGATCGGGAGATGGACGACCCGCTGGTAGACAAGATTCGGGAGGCGTTGCAGCAGGTACCCGATACCGAGGTTACCGACCTGCACCTGTGGCGAGTGGGGCGGGCGCAATACAGCTGCATCCTGAGCGTTGTGACCCACCAGACGCATACCGCGGACCAGTACAAGGCGGCGTTGCAGGCGTTTCCCCAGCTGGTGCATGTGACCGCCGAGGTGAACCGCTGCGACGAAAGCGCACACCTTGATCCCCGACAATAACGCGCCCAAAAGGCGCGGGCCAAGGCCGTTTGGTCGATTCGTGAAAAAAAGCCGTATTCAACTGAAAAGACTTTTGCCTGTCATAACTTTTACGGTATTACCGAATTCAGACCGCCGAACCCTGCGACACAGGTGGCGGCTCCTGGGCAGCCCCGAATCCACCGGCTTCCCTCGTCCGCTCACCTGAATCGCATGGCGGTCACTCTGCAGCGAAGCGCTTTCGGCTCTTCGTTTCTGGCCCCAGAAGAAGGTGATCGGTATGGATGACTACGGCAGATCTCGCGCGACCCAGCCCACGCTCTACGTCCTCGACACGAATGTACTGATCCACGATCCCAACGCTTTGCTGAACTTCCAGGAACATCAGGTCGCCATCCCGATGACCGTGCTGGAGGAGCTCGATCAACTCAAGGCCGGCAAGCACAGCGTGGCAGCCGAGTGCCGGCAGGCGATTCGTCTGATCGACAAGCTGCTCGGTGATGCAACGCCGGAAGAGGTCGAACTCGGCGTACCGATCCAGCGTGGCAAGAGTGGGCCGTCCGGCAGCCTGTCGATCCTCATGAGCAAGCGCGGCGAGCCCAACACGTTGCCGGAAGATCTGAACGACAACAAGATCATCAACCAGGTGGTCGAGCTGAGCAAACAGCGTCCCGGCGTGCCTGTAGTGCTGGTCACCAAGGACATCAACATGCGTCTGAAGGCGCGAGCCTGTGGCGTAGCGGCGGAGGACTACCATACCGATCAGCTGGTCGATGACGTCGGCCAGCTTTCTCCTGGCTATCACAGCGTCAGCGGCTCGTTCTGGGACCGCGTGAGCAAGGTCGAGACCCATCAGGGCCATGGGCGCACCTGGCACCGCGTGCAGCTGACCGACAACCTGCCCGCGGTGCACATCAACGAGTTCATCATCGACGAGCAGGGCTTCGTTGGCTGGATCAAGGGCATCAAGGCCGATGAGCTGCTGCTGCTCGACCTGCATCAGGAGCCGCTGCTGCATCAGGAAGCCTGGGGCTTGCGTCCGCGGGACATCCATCAGGCGTTGGCGCTGTTCGCCTTGCTCGATCCGGATATCCATCTGGTCAACCTGTCCGGCGCGGCCGGTTCCGGCAAGACCATTCTCGCGCTGGCTGCAGCCATCGAGCAGACCGTGGTGAGCAAGCGCTACCGGCGCATCATCGCCACCCGCAGCGTACAGGGGCTGGACGAGGACATCGGTTTCCTGCCCGGCACCGAGGCCGAGAAGATGGAGCCCTGGCTGGGCGCGATCACCGACAACCTTGAAGCGCTGCACATGGAGGACGAGAACACCCACGGCAGCA
The DNA here is from genome assembly GCF_003696315.1 of Pseudomonas songnenensis. Classification (GTDB taxonomy): domain Bacteria; phylum Pseudomonadota; class Gammaproteobacteria; order Pseudomonadales; family Pseudomonadaceae; genus Stutzerimonas; species Stutzerimonas songnenensis. The sequence goes on from NZ_RFFN01000005.1 coordinate 242,078, forward strand.
TCGACTACATCCTGCAAAAGGTGCCGCTGCAGTTCAAATCGCTGAACTACATCCGCGGTCGCAGCTTCCAGCAGAGCCTGATCCTGATCGACGAATGTCAGAACCTCACGCCGCACCAGATGAAAACCATCATCACCCGTGCGGGCAACGGCTCGAAGGTGGTCTGTCTGGGTAACCTGGCGCAGATCGACACGCCGTATCTGTCGGCGACCAGTTCGGGACTTACCTACCTGACCGAACGCTTCAAGGACTTCTCCCACGGCGTTCACATCACCCTGCAGGGGGTGCCGCGTTCGGTACTGGCCGAATACGCCGAAGCGCACATGTAGCGGAGAGGCGCGCGACGATGCCCGGTAGTACCTCTTACGGGGGCGGGTTCATCGTCGGCGGCTGCGGTAGACTCGTGATTTTCCGATCAGGAGCGCCGAATGCTCACCCATCTCGATTCCCAAGGCCGGGCCAGCATGGTCGATGTCACCGACAAGGCCGTCACCGCCCGTGAAGCGGTAGCCGAGGCGCGCGTGCGCATGCTGCCGCAGACTCTGCAGATGATCCAGCAGGGTGGCCATCCCAAAGGCGACGTCTTCGCCGTGGCGCGCATCGCCGGCATCCAGGCAGCGAAAAAGACCTACGAACTGATCCCGCTGTGTCATCCGCTGCTGCTCACCAGCATCAAGGTCGAGCTGGCAGCAGAGGGCGAGGACAGCGTGCTGATTCGCGCAACCTGCAAGCTGGCCGGGCAGACCGGTGTCGAGATGGAAGCGTTGACCGCTGCCAGCGTCGCGGCGCTGACCATCTACGACATGTGCAAGGCAGTGGATCGCGGCATGGTTATCGAAGGCGTGCGTCTGCTGGAGAAACTGGGTGGCAAGAGCGGTCACTGGCAGGTGCAGGCATGATCAGTATCCAGTTTTTTGCCCGTTATCGAGAAGCGCTCGGCAGTGATGGCGAGCGACTGCAGTGGGATGCATCGCTTGCCAGCGTGAACGACGTGCGCCAGCATCTTCTGGCCCGCGGAGGCGCCTGGGAGGTGCTTGCTGAACAGAATCTGATGTGCGCGCGCAATCAGGAACTTTGCGGGCTCGACGAGCCGGTGTCAGATGGCGACGAAGTGGCCTTCTTTCCAACCGTGACCGGAGGTTGAGCATGACTGTACGTGTACAGACGGCCGCCTTCGATCCTGGCGCCGAACTCAATGCGTTGCACGCAGCCAATCTTGGTATCGGCGCGGTGGCCGGCTTCGTCGGGTATGTGCGTGATTTCAATGATGGCCAGGATGTTGCCGGCATGTTCCTCGAGCATGCGCCGGGAATGACCGAAAAAGCCCTGGAGAAGATCGTGGTCGAGGCCGAGCAGCGCTGGCCGTTGCTACGGCTCGATGTGCTGCACCGGGTCGGTCCGCTGGAACCGGGTGAGCCCATCGTTTTCGTCTGTGCGGCCAGTGCCCATCGCGATGCCGCCTTCGATGCCTGTCGCTTCGTGATGGATTATCTGAAGACGCGGGCACCATTCTGGAAGAAGGAGAGCACCCCATCTGGTGCGCGCTGGGTCGAGGGCCGCGCAAGCGACCAGATAGCCGCTGAGCGCTGGGACGAAAAACGCTGAGCCTTCAATAGAAGGTTATGTACATCTTGAAGGCCAGTGTCGAGAACATGGTCAGCACACCCACGGCCAGCAGCCCTACACCCCAGTTACTGTCCCGGTAGTTGAACCCTACGCAGAGCAGAACGAAGCCAATGACGATGAGCGACAGTAGCCAGTGCATGCTATCCATTGGTTTTTTCCTTGCGTTGGGAATCTAGCTACAACTCTAGCCGCGTTGCCTTGTTTGCGGCCTGATTCAGGTCATTGATGGGGCAGGCGGAACCTGGAAAGGACGCGACGAATGCCGCGTCCTAGAGGTTCAGCGTGAGTGTGGAACCGGCGCAAGCAGTTCGGCCGGCGGCATCTCGCACTGGATCTTGCGGCCGATCAGCGCTTCGATAGGTGGGAGCGCGAACGCATCATCCTCCCCGGCGAAACTGATCGAAGTGCCACTGGTGCCGGCTCGTCCGGTACGACCGATGCGGTGCACGTAGTCGTCCGGGTCTTCCGGCAGGGTGAAGTTGATTACGTGGCTGATGCCATCGACATGAATGCCGCGACCAGCGACATCGGTCGCCACGAGCACGCGAATCTTGCCTTCTCGGAAGCCTTCCAGCGTGCGGATGCGTTTGTGCTGCGGCACGTCGCCGGACATCTGCGCGGCGCTGATGCCGTCGCGGGTCAGGCGCTCTTCGATCCGCCGCACCTCGTCCTTGCGGTTGGCGAAAACCATTACCCGGGTCCAGTCGTTCTGAGTGATCAGGTTGTATAGCAGCTTGTACTTGTCGCTGCCGGCCACCGCGAAGACGTGCTGTTCGACGGTATCGCTGGCCACGTTTTCCGGTTCGATCTCGACGATGGCGGGGTTGGTTGTCCACTGTTGCGCCAGGTTCATCACATCGTCGGTGAAGGTGGCGGAGAACAGCAGCGTCTGGCGCTCGCTCTTGGGTGGCGTCTGGCGAATGATCTGGCGAACCTGCGGAATGAAGCCCATGTCGAGCATGCGGTCGGCTTCGTCCAGCACCATCACCTCGACCATGTCCAGGTGCACTTCGCCGCGCTGGTTGAAGTCCAGGAGGCGCCCGGGGGTGGCAACCAGGATGTCGCAGTAGCGCGATTCCAGCTGCTTGAGCTGCTTGTCGAAATCCATGCCGCCGACGAAGCTCATCACGTTCAGGTTGGTGTACTTGGTCAGATCCAGCGCGTCGTTGGCGATCTGCACCACCAGCTCCCGGGTCGGCGCGATGATCAGCGCACGCGGCTCGCCCATGTAGCGGTCCTTCGGCGGCGGTGTGTCGAGCAGTTGCGTGATGGTGGAGATAAGGAAGGCGGCAGTCTTGCCGGTGCCGGTCTGGGCGCGGCCAATGGCATCTCGGCCAGCGAGGGTGTAACCCAGTACCTGAGCCTGAATCGGGGTGCAGTAGGGAAAGCCCAGATCGTGAATGGCATGCATCAGTTCGGGGGCGAGCTTGAAGTCATGGAAGCGGGTCTTGCCTTCGGCCGGCTCTACGGTGAAGTCTTCCAGCTTCCAGGTCGGGGCTGCGGGCTTGGCTGGCTTGCTGCGCTGGCGACGCGGTTTCTCGGTTGTACGCTCGGCTGCTTGCGGCTTGGACGGAGCATCAGGTGTCGCAATTTGCTGCGCTGCGGGGGCGCTTTGCTGCGGTGCCGCGTTGACGGCAGCCGGGCTGCTGTCGGTTGTGCCGGCCCGCTCATCGGGGGCCTTGCCGAATATTTTCTTGAGTGCTTTGAGCACGGTCTTCTCGTCGTCGAATTAGGAAAGTGTCGCGCGCCAGTGTAATGCAAGACGCAGGCGCGGCGAAGCATCGCGCTTGCAGGCCCATGGGCGTTCAGCCGCAGACACGGTTTCGTCCCCGTGCCTTGGCCAGGTACAGCGCCTTGTCCGCGCGGCCTACGAGGTCCTCCAGCGTGTCGGATGCGCGCATGCGCGCCAGGCCTACCGAGATCGTCACGCCCGGCAAAGACCCGATCGGCGTGTCGATGGTGTCGTTCTGTGCGACACCCTGACGCAAGCGCTCGGCAATAAGGCGTGCGGTGCGCAGGTCCAGCTCCGGAAGCAGGATGACGAACTCTTCGCCACCGAAACGCACCAGGCTGTCCTTCGGTCGCAGTTGCGTCCCCAGCAGCCGTGCCACCTGGCAGAGCGCATGATCGCCAGCGATATGCCCATGGCGATCGTTGTACGGCTTGAACTCGTCGACATCGATCATCAGCATGCACAAGGGGCGCCCGTTGAAGGCACAGCGGGCACTTTCACGTTCGAAGATGTGTTCCAGCCAGCGTCGGTTGAACACGCCGGTGAGCACATCGATGTTGGCGTTGTGCTCGCTGTTGATGATCAGTTGATCGGTCAGCCGCACCCGGTCGCACAGCAGTTCGATCAGGTTCTGCATCAGCTGGGGCGATTGCGTGAGGAAAGGCAGTTCCCGGCTGTGCAGCCTGAGAATACGGCTCGGCTCGCTGGCGATGACATAGGCAGAAGGTGGTCGATGATCGCAGAAGCTGACCTCGCCAACGCAGTCGTTGACCTCAACGTAGCGTACGGGCGGGTTGTCTCGCGAGGCCAGCTGGACGCTTAGCTGGCCTCGCACGAGCATATATAGATGGCGGTTCAGCGTATGTGGTGAAAGGAGGAGTTCCTCTGCGTCGACTTCGCAGGTTTCCAGCCTTGCCAGCAGCGCCAAGAGCACAGGGCGCTCCACACCGCGAAACAGTCGAATGCTTTGCAGCTGTTCCACGGTCGGCATACCGGTTATTCGCTTCATGGCAGCGACTGGCCGGACGAGTCTGCCTCCCTCGCGCCATTCATGACGACCTCCCGCTTATCGTTGGCAGGACGGGCGACGGTCCGGTCCTCCACGCACAAGCGTAGTCCTGATATCCCTGCTGGGATTAAGTCTTTTATGCAGGCGCTGGCCGCTCAGTCCAGATGCGTGGAGAGCCAATCGCCGATGTCCTGAATTTCCTCTCCAAGCACCTCGTGCCCCATAGGGTAATCGCGCCAGGTAGCGTTGACCCCCGCATCGTGCAGGCACTGGTAAGCCACACGGCCCATCGCCGTTGGTACTACGTCGTCGCGGCTGCCATGCAGGCACAGCGCCGGATAACGCAGCGCCTCCGGGGCGAAGGTCGGTGACTCGCCGAAGGTCGGCGCATATGTCGAAAGGGCAATGACTCCCCCCAGCGGGCCGCGCCAGCGAAGGAAGGCGGTGTGCAGGACCACCGCGCCACCCTGGGAAAACCCCGCGAGGAATATGCGGGCCGGATCAATGCCGCAATCGCGTTGTGCCTCGATCAGCGTGATGAGCTGCTGCGCAGAGGCTTCCAGCTGCTCGCGATTGATGGCGCGCGCCGGGCTCATGGCAAGGATGTCGTACCAGCTCGGCATGCTCCAGCCACCGTTGATGGTTACCGGGCGTGTCGGTGCCTGGGGCAGCACGAAGCGGGTGCTCTGCAGGCGCTGCTGCAGCGCTTCGGCGACGGGCTGGAAGTCATATCGATCGGCACCCAGGCCGTGCAGCCAGATGACACAGGCGTCCGCAGCGCCGGTAGGTTCCAGGATCAACGGTTCGCTCATGAATCAGCTCCAGTTGGGGGCAGGTCGCCTCGTGTTGGGGCAGCGGGGATCGCTGCAGACGAGGCAGTGGCGCGAGGTTACCTGCTCCGGCACGGCGATAGAACCCGCAATTGCGGCCGGCCCGCGACGTGGCCGCGAACTGGTATGCGGCTTGCTTTATGCAGTCCGGCTCCAGCCGGAATGGCCTGTTGCGACGGGTCGCGGCGTTGTGAGCAATCAACATTGCCGATCACCTATGGGCGACTAGACTCAGGTCAGGCTGCCGCCGCTTCGCTGCTGCCACTGGCGTCGAAGGGCCGAACGCCCGAACCCGAGAATAAGAAAGCAAACTGGAGGTTTCGATGATTAGGGTGAAATCCACACTGGCTGTGCTGGGTGCTGCGTCACTGCTGGGCATCAGCGGGCTGGTGCAGGCGGGGGCGACCCTCGATGCAGTGCAGAAGAAAGGATTCGTGCAGTGCGGCATCAGCGATGGCCTTCCGGGCTTTTCCTTTGCCGATGCCAAGGGGAACTACCAGGGGATCGATGTCGACGTCTGCCGCGCAGTAGCGGCGGCGGTCTTCGGCGACGCCGGCAAGGTCAAGTACAGCCCGCTGACCGCCAAGGAGCGCTTCACCGCGCTGCAGTCGGGCGAAGTGGACGTGCTGTCGCGAAACACGACGTGGACCAGTTCGCGAGACGCGGCCATGGGGCTGAATTTCACCGGCGTGACCTACTACGACGGCCAGGGCTTTCTGGTGAACAAGGAGCTAGGGGTCGGTAGTGCCAAGGAGCTGGATGGTGCGACCGTGTGCATCCAGGCCGGGACGACGACCGAGCTCAATCTGTCCGACTACTTCCGCTCCAACAGCCTTAAATACACCCCGATTACCTATGACACGTCGGACGAAAGCGCCAAGTCGCTCGAATCCGGCCGCTGCGATGTGCTCACTTCGGATCAGTCGCAGCTGTATGCGCAGCGCATCAAGCTGGCCAATCCCGACCAGTATGTCGTGCTGCCCGAGGTCATCTCCAAGGAGCCCCTTGGCCCTGCGGTGCGTCAGGGTGACGAGGAATGGTTCGATATCGTGCGCTGGAGCCTTTTCGCCATGCTTAACGCCGAGGAGCTGGGCATCACTTCGGCGAATGTCGAGGACATGGCCAAGAGCACCAAGAATCCTGACGTGGCGCGCCTGCTTGGCGCCGAGGGCGAATACGGCAAGGATCTCAAGCTGCCGAAGGACTGGGCGGTGCAGATCGTCAAACAGGTGGGTAACTATGGTGAGATCTTCGATCGCAACGTAGGCGCCGGCAGCGAGCTGAAGATCGAGCGCGGCCTCAATGCCTTGTGGAACAACGGTGGCCTGCAATACGCACCTCCGGTGCGCTGAGCCCGCGTGGCCGGCCTCGTGCCGGCCCGTTTCACGGATGAGCATGGCCGGTCCAGGTGACCGGCCATGCGGCATGAGGAATTTCGATGCGTTCGATCGCCAGAGGCACTGTGCCCCGACGTTCGCCTTTCACCGATCCACGAATACGCGCCTGGGTGTTCCAGGTGCTTGCGGTGTTGGCGGTGGTGGCGTTCGGCTGGTACCTGTTTCATAACACACAGACCAATCTTGCCCATCGCGGCATCACGTCCGGATTCGGCTTCCTTAACAATGCCGCCGGCTTCGGCATTTCCCAGCATCTGATCGACTACAGCGAGAGCGACACTTACGGTCGCGTCTTCTGGGTCGGCTTGCTCAACACACTGCTGGTCAGCGTAATCGGGATCGTTCTGGCCACCATCATGGGCTTTATCCTCGGCGTAGGGCGCCTATCCAGCAACTGGTTGATCCGCCAGCTGGCGACGCTCTACATCGAGATTTTCCGCAATATCCCGCCGCTGCTGCTGATCTTCTTCGTCTACTTCGCCGTGATCAGCCCGCTGCCAGGACCGCGCAACAGCCTGAGCCTGTGGGACGTGGTATTCGTCAACAACCGCGGCGTGCAGATGCCGGCACCCAGCGCTGTCGATGGCTTCTGGGCGTTCTGGCTGGCGCTGCTCGTCGCGCTGGTGGCGGTGGTGGTGCTCAACCGCTGGGCTCGCGCGCGGCGACACGCGACCGGGCGGATGTTTCCGGTGTTCTGGACCAGCCTCGGGCTGTTTCTCGCCATCCCCTGGCTGATGACCTTCATTGCAGGCGCACCTTTCACCTGGGAAGTGCCGGAGCTGCAGCGCTTCAACATTCGCGGTGGCTGGGTGGTGATCCCGGAGCTGGTTTCGATCGTCGTGGCGCTGTCGGTCTATACCGCTGCGTTCATCGGCGAGACCGTGCGCTCGGGCATCCAGTCGGTCAGCCACGGCCAGACCGAGGCTGCGGCATCCCTCGGCCTGCGCCCGGGTCAGGTGCTGCGGCTGGTCATCGTGCCGCAGGCACTGCGGGTGATCGTGCCGCCGCTGACCAGCCAGTACCTGAACCTGGCGAAGAACTCGTCGCTCGCCGCTGCCATCGGCTATCCGGACATGGTCTCGCTGTTCGCCGGCACGGTGCTCAACCAGACCGGGCAGGCCATCGAAACCATGGCCATCACCATGAGTGTCTACCTGGCCATCAGCATCAGCATTTCGCTGCTGATGAACTGGTACAACAAGCGCATTGCGCTGATCGAGCGGTGAGCGCATGACCATTCATACCTTCAAGCCCGACCTGCCGCCACCAACGATCAGCATCGGTGCGCTCGGCTGGCTGCGGGCGAATCTGTTTTCCAGCTGGATCAACACGCTGCTGACCCTGGTGGGCCTGTATCTGCTCTGGCTGATCGTGCCGCCGGTGCTCGAGTGGGCCATCTTCAAGGCTGACTGGACCGGCGAGACGCGCGCCGATTGCAGCCGCGAAGGCGCCTGCTGGGTGTTCATTCAAACGCGGTTCGGCCAGTTCATGTACGGCTTCTACCCCACGGAGCTGCGCTGGCGGGTGGATGCGGCAGCATGGTTGGCGATCATCGGCGCGGCGCCGCTGTTCCTGCGGCAGATGCCGCACAAGCTTCGCTACGGACTGGGCTATCTGCTGGTCTATCCGCTGCTGGCCTACTGGTTGCTGCACGGTGGCTTCTTCGGATTGCAGACGGTGCCGACCAGCCAGTGGGGCGGCCTGATGCTGACGGTGGTGATCGCCGCCGTGGGCATCGCCGGTGCCTTGCCGCTGGGCATCCTGCTGGCGCTCGGGCGACGCTCGGACATGCCGGCCATCCGTGTGCTCTGCGTGACCTTCATCGAGTTCTGGCGCGGCGTACCGCTGATCACCGTGCTGTTCATGTCGTCAGTGATGCTGCCGCTGTTTCTGCCCGAAGGCATGAACCTCGACAAGCTGTTGCGGGCGATGCTGATGGTGGTGTTCTTCGAGGCCGCCTATATCGCCGAAGTGGTGCGCGGCGGCCTGCAGGCGATCCCCAAAGGGCAATACGAGGCGGCGGCCGCCATGGGTCTGGGCTACTGGCGCAGCACGCTGCTGGTGATTCTGCCGCAAGCGCTGAAGCTGGTGATTCCGGGCATCGTCAATACCTTTATCGCCCTGTTCAAGGACACCAGCCTGGTGATCATCATCGGCCTGTTCGACTTTCTCAACAGCATCAAGCGCGCTACGGCGGACCCGGCCTGGCTGGGTATGTCAACCGAAGGCTATGTGTTCGCCGCGCTGGTGTACTGGATGTTCTGTTTCGGCATGTCCCGCTATTCCATGCGCCTGGAGCGCAAGCTGGACACCGGCCACAAGCGTTAGGAGTGAGATATGAGTGATTCAGTCGCGCAGGCCGGGCAGGCGAGCGAGCCGGTCATCCGCATGCAGGGCGTGCACAAGTGGTTCGGGCAGTTTCATGTGCTCAAGGACATCAACCTGTCCGTGCGGCAGGGCGAGCGCATCGTGTTGTGCGGGCCGTCCGGGTCGGGCAAGTCCACCACCATTCGCTGCCTCAATCGTTTGGAGGAACACCAGCAGGGGCGCATCGTCATCAATGGCGTCGAGCTGACCAGCGACCTCAAGCAGATCGAGGCGATCCGCAGCGAAGTCGGCATGGTCTTCCAGCATTTCAACCTGTTCCCGCACCTCACCGTGTTGCAGAACTGCACGCTGGCGCCCATGTGGGTGCGCAAGCTGCCACGCCGGCAGGCCGAGGAAGTCGCCATGCATTATCTGGAGCGGGTACGCATTCCGGAGCAGGCCAACAAGTTTCCCGGCCAGCTCTCCGGAGGCCAGCAGCAGCGCGTGGCGATCGCCCGTGCGCTGTGCATGAAGCCGAAGATCATGCTGTTCGATGAGCCGACCTCGGCGCTCGATCCGGAAATGGTCAAGGAGGTGCTGGACACCATGGTCAGCCTCGCCGAAAGCGGCATGACCATGCTCTGCGTGACCCATGAGATGGGCTTCGCCCGCACCGTAGCGGATCGGGTGATCTTCATGGACAAGGGCGAGATCGTCGAACAGGCCGAGCCAGAGGTGTTCTTCACCAACCCGGTCAACGACAGGACCAAGCTGTTCCTCAGTCAGATCCTGCACTGATCCAAGCCAGGTCAGGCGGCCGTCGGAGCCGCCAGCGCCTGGCTGTGTTCAGCCTTAGCCTCGGCCGCCGTCATGGGCTAGAATACGCGCCCCGACTGCTCCCCCCTCCGAGGCTGTTCCGACGATGTTGATCCTGCGCGGTGCTCCCGCTCTTTCCGCCTTCCGTCATGGCAAGCTCCTGGCACAACTGACCGACAAGGTCCCCGCCGTCAGCGGGCTGTATGCCGAGTTCGCCCATTTCGCCGAGGTTTCCGGCACGCTTGGCGCGGATGAGCAGAACGTACTGACCCGTCTGCTGAAGTACGGCCCCAGTGTGCCGGTGCAGGAACCTGCCGGGCGGCTTTTCCTGGTAGTGCCGCGCTTCGGCACTATTTCGCCGTGGTCGAGCAAGGCCAGCGATATCGCCCACAACTGCGGGCTGGAGAAGGTCCAGCGGCTGGAGCGGGGCATCGCCTATTACGTGCAGGGCGAGTTTTCCGATAGCGAGGCACAGCTGATTGCCGCAGCGCTGCACGACCGCATGACGCAAATGGTGCTCGATCGCTTCGAAGCAGCCGCCAACCTGTTCAGCCATGCCGAGCCCAAGCCGCTGACTGCAGTGGACATCCTCGGTGGCGGCCGCGCCGCGCTGGAAAAGGCCAATATCGAACTGGGCCTGGCCCTGGCCGAAGACGAAATCGATTATCTGGTCAGTGCATTCCAGGGCCTCAAGCGCAACCCGCACGACATCGAGCTGATGATGTTCGCGCAGGCCAATTCCGAGCATTGCCGTCACAAGATCTTCAATGCCAGCTGGGACATCGACGGCGAAAGCCAGGACAAATCGCTGTTCGGCATGATCAAGAACACCTACCAGATGCACAGCGAGAACGTGCTGTCCGCTTACAAGGACAACGCGTCGGTCATCGTTGGCCACACCGCAGGGCGTTTCTTCCCCAATCCTGAAACCCGCCAGTACGGCGCGGTGCAGGAGCCGGTGCACATCCTGATGAAGGTGGAAACCCACAACCACCCGACCGCCATCTCGCCGTTCTCCGGTGCTTCCACCGGTTCCGGTGGCGAGATTCGCGACGAGGGCGCCACCGGCCGCGGAGCCAAGCCCAAGGCCGGTCTGACTGGGTTCACCGTCTCCAACCTGAACATTCCCGGCTTCGAACAGCCGTGGGAACAGGCCTATGGCAAGCCGGAACGCATCGTCACGCCGCTGGACATCATGATCGAAGGCCCGCTGGGCGGCGCCGCGTTCAACAACGAGTTCGGCCGCCCGGCGCTGACCGGTTACTTCCGTACCTTCGAGCAGTCGGTCAGCACGCCGCGCGGCGACGAGGTGCGTGGTTATCACAAGCCGATCATGCTCGCCGGTGGCATGGGCAACATCCGTGAAGATCACGTGCAGAAAGCCGAGATTACCGTTGGCGCCAAGCTGATCGTGCTTGGCGGCCCGGCCATGCTGATCGGCCTGGGCGGCGGCGCCGCTTCCTCGGTCGCGACCGGTGCCAGCTCTGCCGATCTGGATTTCGCCTCGGTGCAGCGTGAGAACCCGGAAATGGAACGCCGTTGTCAGGAGGTCATCGACCGTTGCTGGCAGCTGGGCGACCAGAACCCCATCGCCTTCATCCATGACGTTGGCGCCGGTGGCATCTCTAACGCCTTCCCGGAGCTGGTCAACGATGGCGGCCGCGGTGGCCGCTTCGAACTGCGCAACGTGCCCAACGACGAGCCGGGCATGGCCCCGCACGAGATCTGGAGCAACGAGTCCCAGGAGCGCTACGTGCTGGCAGTCAGTGCCGCCGATTTCGAGCGTTTCCAGGCCATCTGCGAACGAGAGCGCTGCCCGTTCGCGGTCGTCGGCGAGGCGACCGAAGAGCCACAACTGACCGTCACCGACAGCCATTTCGGCAACACCCCGGTGGACATGCCGCTCGAAGTGCTGCTCGGCAAGCCGCCGCGCATGCATCGCAGCGCCAGCCGCGAAGCGGAACTGGGTGATGACTTCGATGCGGCTGCGGTTGATCTGAACGAGGCGGTCACCCGCGTGCTGCGCCACCCTGCGGTCGCCAGCAAGAGCTTCCTGATCACCATCGGCGACCGCAGCATCACCGGCCAGGTAGCGCGTGATCAGATGGTCGGCCCTTGGCAGGTGCCGGTCGCTGACTGCGCCGTCACGGCTACCAGCTACGATGTTTACACCGGCGAAGCCATGGCAATGGGCGAGCGTACTCCGCTGGCATTGCTGGACGCCCCGGCGTCGGGCCGCATGGCCATTGGCGAAACGCTGACCAACCTGGCAGCGGCACGCATCGAGAAGATCTCCGACATCAAATTGTCCGCCAACTGGATGGCCGCCGCCGGCCACCCCGGCGAAGACGCGCGGCTGTACGACACCGTGCGCGCCGTCGGCATGGAGCTGTGCCCGCAGCTGGGTCTGACCATTCCGGTGGGCAAGGACTCGATGTCGATGAAGACCCGCTGGAGCGAGGAGGGCGCCGAGAAAAGCGTGACCTCGCCGATGTCGCTGATCGTTTCCGGCTTTGCCCCGGTCACTGACATCCGCCAGACCCTGATCCCGCAGTTGCGCCTGGACAAGGGTGCCACGGACCTGATCCTGATCGATCTGGGGCGCGGGCAGAACCGCATGGGCGCTTCGATCCTCGCGCAGGTGTACGGGCAGCTTGGTCGCCAGGCACCTGACGTCGACGATGCCGAAGACCTGCAGGCGTTCTTCGCCGTGGTCCAGGGACTGAATGCCGACGGTCTGTTGCTGGCCTACCACGACCGTTCCGATGGCGGTCTGCTGACCACCGTGCTGGAAATGGCGTTTGCTGGTCACTGCGGCCTGAACCTCAATCTCGATGGTCTGCTGGAAAGCGCCGCAGATGTCGCACCCATGCTCTTCAACGAAGAGCTCGGCGCGGTGATCCAGGTGCGTCAGGATGACACCGAGATCGTGCTGGCGCAGTTCAGCGCAGCCGGTCTGGGCGACTGCGTCGCGGTCATCGGCCAGCCGGTCAACAACGGCCATGTGTCGATCAAGCACGGCGAGGAGGAAGTCTTCGCCGGTGAGCGCCGTCTGCTGCAGCGTCAGTGGGCGGAAACCAGCTACCAGATCCAGCGCCTGCGCGATAACGCCGAGTGTGCCGATCAGGAGTTCGACGCGCTCCTCGAAGAGGACAACCCGGGTCTCAGTGCCAAGCTCAGCTTCGAGGTGAACGAAGACATCGCGGCGCCCTACATCAAGCGTGGCGTTCGTCCGCAGATTGCGGTGCTGCGCGAGCAGGGTGTCAACGGCCAGGTGGAGATGGCAGCAGCGTTCGATCGTGCCGGTTTTGCCGCGGTCGATGTGCACATGAGCGATATCCTTTCCGGCCGCGTCAGCCTCGAGGCGTTCAAGGGCCTGGTCGCCTGCGGCGGCTTCTCCTACGGCGATGTGCTGGGTGCCGGTGAAGGCTGGGCCAAGTCGATTCTGTTCAACGCGCGTGCGCGGGACGGTTTCCAGGCCTTCTTCGAGCGCAAGGACAGCTTCGCGCTCGGCGTGTGCAACGGTTGCCAGATGATGAGCAACCTGCACGAACTGATTCCGGGCACCGAGAACTGGCCGCACTTCGTGCGCAACCGCTCGGAGCAGTTCGAAGCACGGGTGGCGATGGTCCAGGTGCAGGATTCGCCATCGATCTTCCTGCAGGGCATGGCCGGCTCCCGCCTGCCGATCGCCATCGCCCACGGCGAAGGCCATGCGGAGTTCGAGAGCGAAGAGGCCATGCTGCAGGCGGACCTGTCCGGCACTGTGGCGCTGCGTTATGTGGACAACCACGGCAAGGTCACCGAGCGCTACCCGGCGAACCCGAACGGCTCGCCGCGTGGCATCACCGGTCTCAGCAGCCGCGACGGCCGTGTGACCATCATGATGCCGCATCCGGAACGGGTTTTCCGCGCCGTGACCAACTCCTGGCGCCCTGACGAGTGGCAGGAAGACGGCGGCTGGATGCGCATGTTCCGCAATGCTCGGGTCTGGGTGGACTGATCGCTTCGGTCAGCCGAGCCCACCCCCAAAGCCCGCCGATAGCATATCGGCGGGCTTTTTCATTTGTGACGATGGTCTATGAACCGCCGAGCCTGAGCGTCGTCTGAGCTATGACGCGCCGCACCATTTGGTGCGGGCGTGGATGGCAGAATGCCACTTCACCTGCCGAACAAGGCCGGGTTCATCTGCACGGAGAGGTCGATGTACAAGCTGTGTTTCTATGTTCCAGACAGTCATCTGGAGGCGGTCAAGAAAGCAGTGTTCGCGGCTGGTGCGGGGCGTATAGGCGCTTACGACAGTTGCTGCTGGCAAGTCATGGGCCAGGGACAATATCGGCCGCTGGAGGGCAGCCAGCCATTCATCGGGCAGACGGGTCAGGTGCAGCATGTACCCGAGTGGAAGGTCGAGATGGTGGTGGCGGATGAACTCATTCACGACAGCGTCAAGGCCATGAAAAAGGCCCATCCCTACGAGACGCCTGCCTACGACGTGTGGCGGCTGTCCGACATGCAGTTCTGAAGAGATTCGACGGCTGTCGTTGAGGCGCGTTGGCAGGGTGCCTCGGGCTTGCTACGGACGAATCTCGATCAGCGTGCCGTCCTTCACCAGTTGCCATATCTCTCGCATGTCACTGTTGCTCAATGCGATGCAGCCTTCGGTCCAGTCTAGGGTGTGGAAGAACCACTCTGGATACTCCTCATCCAGCGGCGTGCCGTGCAGCATGATCATGTTGCCGGGCGGTACGCCCTCCTGCTGCGCGCGGGCGAGATCGCGAGCATTGGGGTAGGAGATGTGCATCGACAGGTTGTACTTGTCGCTGGTCTTGCGCCAGTCGATCCAATAGAAGCCTTCGGGCGTGCGCAGGTCGCCTTCGCGCAGCTTCGCACCGTTTGGCTGCTTGCCCAGCGACACTCGATAACTCTTGAGCGTCTGGCCGGCGCTGACCAGATGCAGCTTGCGTTCGGATTTGATTACCAGAACCTTGTCGATAGGCGTGCTGCCGAGGCTGGGGGTCGCATTGGCGTGGGACAGCGCGGTAAAGGTGAGGCAGAGCAGGGCGAACAGCCAGCGCATCGAGGCATTTCCTGAAAGACTTCATCAGACCTGTTTGTGCCAGTGTGGCCGACAGACGCTTCAGTCTGTAATCCGGTTCTGCTGGCGGTTTCGATAGCCGGCCACGGCTTCATTGCGCACCGGGAAGGTCTGCTGCACCCGGTCGGCGAAGAAGCATTCTAGGGTACGGCCAATGGTGGGAAAAGCCAGCTCGGACCAAGGGATATTCTCCTGCTCAAACAGCTTCACTTCCAGGCTCTCATCCCCGGCACAGAAGTCCAGATCGACCAGCTGAGCGCGGAAGAACATGTAGACCTGATTGATATGCGGCAGATCGAACAGGGTGTAGAGCTGCAGGTCACGAACCCTGGCACAGGCTTCCTCGAATGTTTCGCGCTCGGCTGCCTGTTGCAGGGTTTCGCCGTTCTCCATGAAGCCTGCCGGCAAGGTCCAGTAACCTCGCCGTGGCTCAATCGCGCGCCGGCAGAGCAGCACGCGGTCGTCCCAGACGGGTACGCAACCGGCGACAATGCGAGGGTTCTGGTAGTGCACGGTCTGGCAGGCGTCGCAGACGAAGCGTGGGCGATTGTCGCCGTCGGGGATACGGACCAGCACCGGATTGCCGCACTGGTTGCAGTATTTCATGAGCGTATTCCTGTTGGTTCAGGCAAATCTTGGTGTGTCATGGGCGATTGAGCAAGGACGGTACGGGTTCCTGTTGGCTGACAGACCTACGGTTTGCAGTTGTAGCAATGGACATCCAGGCGATCCGTTCGAGCGGCTCGATTGGCCATTTCGGGGCCTTGGGCCGTTACGCCTTTCATGCCATGATGCCGGTCAAAGACGAAACGAGAAAATTCATGCTGGACAAAATACTCCACCGGGTGCGCGCCTATTCTCCGCATCTTCTGGAGCCGGAAGACCGCCTGCCCGAGGCGGCCGTGCTGATGCCGATCACCCGCAGCGAGTCGCCGGAGCTGGTGTTGACGCTTCGCGCAGCCGGTCTGTCCACCCATGGCGGTGAGGTGGCCTTTCCGGGCGGGCGCCGCGATCCGGAAGACCGTGACCTGTTGCACACCGCGCTGCGTGAGGCCGAGGAAGAAGTCGGGCTGGCGCCGGGCATGGTCGAGGTCGTCGGCCCGCTCAGCAGTCTGGTATCGGTGCATGGCATCCATGTCACGCCCTATGTCGGGCTGGTTCCGGACTATGTCGAGTACCGCGCCAATGATGCGGAAATCGCCTCGGTCTTCTCGGTGCCCCTGGAGTTCTTCTGTGAGGATCCGCGCGAAGTCACGCATCGCATCGATTACCAGGGGCAGAGCTGGTATATCCCGTCCTACCGCTATGGCGAGTACCAGATATGGGGCCTGACGGCGATCATGATCGTCGAGCTGGTCAACGTCATATACGACGCTGGGATCGAAATGCGCCGTGCGCCAGCGGCATTCATCGATCTGTCCGGGCGTAGCGAGCCCTGAGCCGCGCCGCTTGGCTGATCCATCCGTACTGACAAGAAGAGGTGTGTCGTGAAATACCGTCTGGGAGAGTCGCGCGTCCAAGCGCATCCGCAGAGCTGGGTTGCGCCCAGTGCCACGCTGGTCGGCAAGATCAGGCTGGATGCCGGCGCCAGTGTGTGGTTCGGCGCCGTGCTACGCGGTGACAACGAGCTGATCCATATTGGTGAGAACAGCAACGTCCAGGATGGCAGCGTTATGCATACCGATATGGGGCACCCGTTGACGCTGGGCACCGGCGTCACGGTTGGCCACAACGCCATGTTGCACGGTTGCACGGTCGGTGATTACAGCCTGATCGGCATCAACGCTGTGGTCCTCAACGGGGCGAAGATCGGCAAACACTGCATCATCGGCGCCAATACGCTGATCGCGGAAGGCAAGGAGATTCCCGATGGTTCGCTGGTGGTCGGCTCGCCAGGCAAGGTGGTGCGAGAACTGACCGATGAGCAGAAGAAGATGCTCGAGGCCAGCGCAGCCCATTACGTGCATAACGCCCAGCGCTACGCACGCGATCTGGAGCCTGATGAGTGAGTACGCAGGAAAAGCCAGTAGCCTCGCCGTGTGTCAGCCTTTGCGCCCTGGATGACGGCGACCTGTGCGTTGGTTGTCAGCGCAGCGCGGATGAGATCCGCCGCTGGGGGTTGATGAGCAATGCAGAGCGCCGCGAAGTGCTGCAACGTTGTGATGAGAGAGCTCGTCTTGGCGGCCAGCTGATGTAGCAGGCGCGTTGCGCGCCCGTTTTTCGACGTTTGAGGGAATTCCATGCCACGTATAGGCACCCCGTTGTCTCCCAGCGCTACGCGCGTCCTGCTTTGCGGTTGCGGCGAGCTGGGAAAGGAACTGGTCATCGAACTGCAACGCCTCGGCGTCGAGGTGATCGCCGTGGATCGCTACGCTAATGCACCGGCAATGCAGGTCGCGCATCGCAGCCATGTGATCGACATGCTCGACGGCGCCGCATTGCGTGCCGTGATCGAGCAGGAGCGTCCGCACTACATTGTTCCGGAAATCGAAGCCATCGCCACGGCCACACTGGTTGAGCTGGAGCGCGAAGGCTACAACGTGATCCCCACCGCACGGGCTGCGCAGCTGACAATGAATCGCGAGGGCATTCGCCGCCTCGCCGCCGAAGAGCTCGGCCTGCCGACCTCACCCTATCGCTTTGCTGATTCCCTGGACGAGTGCCGCGCCGCCGCCCTCGCGCTGGGCTTCCCCTGCTTGATCAAGCCGGTGATGAGTTCGTCCGGCAAGGGCCAGTCGGTGCTGCGCAGCGAAGCGGACATTGACGCCGCCTGGGACTACGCGCAAGCGGGCGGTCGCGCAGGTCGCGGTCGGGTCATCGTCGAGGGGTTCATCGATTTCGATTACGAAATCACCTTGCTGACGGTCCGGCACGCGGGTGGGACGAGTTTCTGCGAACCGGTTGGACATCGTCAGGAGAAAGGCGACTATCAGGAATCCTGGCAGCCTCAGCCGATGGAGTCCGTGGCAATGGCCGAGGCACGGCGGATCGCGCTGGCTGTCACCGATGCATTGGGTGGACGTGGCATCTTCGGCGTCGAACTGTTCGTCAAGGGCGATCAGGTCTGGTTCTGCGAGATATCGCCGCGTCCTCACGATACCGGGCTGGTTACGTTGGTGTCGCAGGACTTGTCCGAGTTCGCCCTGCATGCGCGGGCCATCCTCGGGCTGCCAATTCCGGTAATCCGTCAGCTCGGCCCAGCAGCGTCGGCGGTGATTCTGGTGGAAGGAGAGTCCGCCGAAGTGAGCTTCGGTAACCTGGCCGACGTGCTGGCGGAGCCGGATACGGCGCTACGTCTGTTCGGTAAGCCAGGCGTCAGCGGGCAGCGGCGCATGGGCGTGGCGCTGGCGCGCGACGTTTCCATCGACGCAGCAAGGCAGAAGGCGCTGCGCGCCGCTGCTGCGGTAAAGGTCGAGTTATAACGGTTGTGGAGTCGGCACCTGCCGGCTCCATCATTCCGGTTGCTGGTCGGCCGCCCGTGCGTCGCCAATTGTCCAGGCGCGTACACTTTTCACCCGATTGTCGGCTGCCTGCAGAATTTCCAGTCGGTAGTTACCGATCTGCAAGCAGATGCCGGCATCCGGCATGTGCTCCAGGGCTTCGGTGATCAGGCCGTTGAGCGTCTTTGGGCCGTCACAAGGCAGCTGCCAGTCCAGAGCGCGGTTCACCTCGCGGATGTAGGCTGCGCCGTCGATGACCAGTGTGCCATCGTCCTGCGGGTGGATATCGGGACTGCGCAGGGTGTCCTGATTGCTGAACTCGCCAACGATTTCTTCGAGGATGTCCTCGAGCGTCACTACGCCGCGCACGTCACCGTATTCGTCTACCACGATGCCGATCCGTCGCTTCTGCTTCTGGAAATTCAGCAGCTGGGTCGAAAGAGGGGTGTTTTCCGGCACGAAATAAGGCTCGCTGCAGGCGGCCAGCAAGCTTTCCTTTGTCAGCTGATCATGGCTGAGCAGACGTGCAATCTGCCGCATGTGGACGATGCCTTCGATCTGGTTGATATCGTTGCGAAACACCGGCAAACGGGTGTGAGGTGTGGTGCGCAGCTGGCTGACGATCGATTCCAGGTCGTCGTCGAGGTCGATGCCGGTGACCTCGTTGCGCGGAATCATGATGTCGTCGACGGTCACGCGCTCCAGGTCGAGAATGCCCAGCAGCATGCTCTGGCGGTTCAATGGCAGGTCGCTGCCAGACTCGCGCACCACACTGCGCAGTTCCTCGGTCGATAGGCTGTCGTTACCCTTGTTCGACAGGTCGACGCCGAGCAGCTTGAGCAAGCCGTTGCTCACCCAGCTCAGCATCGCGACCAACGGGTAAAGCACCTTCTGCAGCATCTTCAGCGGCAGGCTGACCGGGTAGGCGACGATTTCCGGGCGCAGCGCGGCCAGGGTCTTGGGCGTGATCTCACCAAATATCAGCAGGATGATGGTCAGGCCGATGGTGGCAATCGCAATGCCCGCTTCGCCCCAGAGCTGCATGGCCAGAACCGTGGCGATGGAGGAGGCGAGGATGTTGACGAAGTTGTTGCCGACCAGGATGGTGCCCAGCAGGCGGTCCGGGTGGGCCAGCAGCTCGCTGGCGCGTATCGCGCCTCGGTGACCTTCCTTGGCTTGGTGCCTGAGGCGGTAGCGATTGAGGCTGAGCATGCCGGTCTCGGAGCTGGAGAAGAAAGCCGAGCACAGCAGCAGAAAGACCAGCAGTCCGACCAGAAAGCCGGGATGGAGATTTTCCACGGGTTACCTGTTCGCGTCAGATATGCAGGATGAATTCGCGGACCAGCTTGCTGCCGAAGTACGCCAGCATCAACAGGCAGAAGCCAGCCAGCGTCCAGCGGATGGCCTTGTAACCGCGCCAGCCGAGTTGCTGTCGGCCCCACAGCAGTAGCCCGAACACGACCCAGGCGGTCACTGAGAGGAGTGTCTTGTGGACCAGATGCTGGGCAAAAAGATCGTCGAGAAACAACCAGCCCGAGAGCAGTGAGGCGGACAGCAGTACCCAGCCCGCCCAGAGAAAGCCGAACAGCAGGCTCTCCATTGTTTGCAGTGGTGGGAAGTTGCGGATCAAGCCCGAGGGGTGCTTGTGCTTGAGGTGATGATCCTGCAGCAAGAGCAGCAAGGCCTGGAACACCGCGATCGTGAGCATTCCATAGGCGAGGATCGAGAGCAGGATGTGCGCAAGAATCCCAGGTTCCTCGGCGATCGCCGGTGTGGTGCCGGACGGCGCGAACTGGGCGAACAGCACGGTCAGGCAGCCCAGCGGAAACAGAAGCAGCAGCAGGTTCTCCACCGGCATTCGATGCAGTGCCAGGAGAATCAGGAGAATGACGGCGGCGGCGATCAGGCTCGATGCGGTGAAGAAGTCGAGGTGCAGGCCGCTGGGGGAGAGCAGCTGAATGAAAAGGCTGATGCCGTGGGCAAGCAGGGCAAGCAGGCCGAGGGCGAGCAAAAGACGCTTGTCCGGTGCGGCGCGCTGTGCCAGACGCAAACTTTGATAACCCGTGACGCCGGCATAAAGAGCGGCGGCGGCAAGGCTGGGTAGCAGAGGGTGCATAGGTTCCGGTAACGGGCTCGAAAGGTCGTGAGTGTGGCACAAACACCCGAGGGGCAAAAGCTGCGTCAAGGTTACGTATCGTCGCGGCAGGGTTGGCTCTCGATTCTCTCCGTTCCTAATCGCACGGCGTTCGCAGATCCGTGACCTGGGAGCAACTGGAACGAAAAGCAATGCGGGCGGGGTACCGGCGGGGCACCTCCACCTTCTATAATCCCGTCCTTCAGCACATCCAGCGTGGAATGGCTCATGTTCGAAAACCTAACCGACCGCCTCTCACAAACGCTTCGCCATGTTACCGGCAAGGCCAAGCTGACCGAGGACAACATCAAGGACACCCTGCGTGAAGTGCGCATGGCGCTGCTCGAGGCCGACGTCGCGCTGCCGGTGGTCAAGGAGTTCGTCAATCGGGTGAAGGAGCGCGCCGTCGGCACTGAGGTGTCGAAGAGCCTGACGCCTGGGCAGGCGTTCGTGAAGATCGTCCGCGCCGAGCTGGAAGAATTGATGGGGGCAGCCAACGAGGATCTGGCGCTTCAGGTCACGCCTCCGGCTGTCGTGCTCATGGCGGGGCTGCAGGGCGCGGGTAAGACCACCACCGTGGGCAAACTGGCGCGCTTCCTCAAAGAGCGCAAGAAAAAGACCGTGCTGGTCGTTTCGGCTGACGTCTATCGTCCGGCAGCCATCAAGCAGCTCGAGACGCTGGCAGCTGAAGTCGGCGTTACCTTCTTTCCGTCCGATATCAGCCAGAAGCCGGTAGATATCGCGCAGGCCGCGATTCGCGAAGCCAAGCTCAAGTTTATCGATGTCGTGCTGGTGGACACCGCCGGGCGATTGGCGATTGATGCCGAGATGATGGCCGAGATCCAGGCCGTTCACGCAGCGATCAATCCGGCTGAAACGCTGTTCGTTGTCGACGCCATGACTGGTCAGGACGCGGCCAATACTGCGCGCGCGTTCGGCGAGGCGTTGCCCCTGACTGGTGTAGTGCTGACCAAAGTCGACGGTGATGCCCGTGGCGGTGCGGCGCTGTCGGTACGGCACGTGACCGGCAAGCCGATCAAGTTTCTCGGTATGGGGGAGAAGAGCGACGCTCTGGAGCCTTTCCATCCGGATCGTATCGCGTCGCGCATCCTTGGCATGGGCGATGTGCTCAGCCTCATCGAGCAGGCCGAGCAGACCCTCGATCGTGAAAAGGCCGAGAAGCTCACCAAGAAGCTCAAGAAGGGCAAGGGCTTCGATCTCGAAGACTTCCGCGATCAGTTGCAGCAAATGAAGAACATGGGGGGGCTGGGCGGGCTGATGGACAAGCTGCCATCGATTGGTGGCGTCAATCTGTCGCAGATGGGCCACGCCCAGGGCGCAGCGGAAAAGCAGTTCAAGCAGATGGAGGCGATCATCAACTCGATGACCCCCGCAGAGCGCCGCAATCCCGATATTATCAGCGGCTCGCGCAAGCGCCGAATCGCCATGGGTTCGGGTACTCAGGTGCAGGATATAGGCCGGCTGATCAAGCAGCACAAGCAGATGCAGAAGATGATGAAGAAGGTCACCGGCAAGGGTGGCATGGCCAAGATGATGCGCGGCATGGGCGGGATGCTTCCCGGTGGAGGCATGCCGAAGTTCTAGTGATCATGGCACTGCGGCAGGGCGCCGGCGCGGTCGTCTACGGCGCGGCGCCGGCAATAGCTTTGAGCCGCCCTGTCGCTTTGGTAAAAGAGTTTGCAAAATCCCCGGCATTCCTTAAAATGTGCGGCCTTTCGGGCCTAGGCCCATTTTAAGTAAGTGTGTGCCTTAAGTTAGCACCGACTACAGGAACGATGTTCACATGGTAACTATTCGTCTCGCCCGTGGCGGCTCCAAGAAGCGCCCTTTCTACCACCTGACCGTGACCAACAGCCGCAACCCGCGCGATGGTCGCTTCGTCGAGCGCATCGGTTTCTTCAACCCGATCGCCACTGGTGCGGAAGTGAAGCTTTCTGTAAACCAGGAGCGCGTCACCTACTGGCTGAGCCAGGGCGCACAGCCGTCTGAGCGTGTTGCTCAGCTGCTGAAGGAAGCTGCCAAGGCCGCTGCCTGAATCGCATGAACGCAACGTCTGCTCCGGTCGATGACCTGGTTGTCATCGGCAAGATCGTTTCGGTGCATGGCGTGCGCGGTGACGTAAAGGTCTATTCCTTTACCGATCCGATCGACAACCTGCTGGACTATCGACGCTGGACGCTAAGGCGAGGCGACGAGGTGAAGCAGGTCGAGTTGGTCAAGGGGCGCCTCCAGGGGAAGATTCTGGTGGCAACGCTGAAGGGCTTGGATGATCGCGAAATCGCGCGTACCTACGCCGATTTCGAAATCTGCATCCCGCGCAGCGAACTGCCCGCCTTGGACGACGGTGAGTACTACTGGTATCAGCTCCAGGGTTTGAAGGTCGTCAATCAGGCGGCGCAGTTGCTCGGTAAGATCGATCATCTGCTCGAAACCGGAGCCAACGACGTTCTGGTTGTAAAGCCTTGTGCTGGAAGCCTGGATGATCGCGAGCGTCTGCTGCCTTATACCGATCAGTGCGTGTTGAAGATCGATCTGGACGTGGGTGAGATGCAGGTCGATTGGGACGCGGATTTCTGAACGGCATGGCCGCTTTGCGCGTTGAGGTCATCAGCCTCTTCCCCGATATGTTCGCAGCCATATGTGACTTCGGGATTACCAGTCGTGCAGTGAAGCAAGGGTTGTTGCAGTTGAATTGCTGGAACCCCCGAAGCTACACCGAAGACCGCCACCAGACCGTGGATGACCGCCCATTCGGCGGAGGTCCGGGAATGGTGATGAAGATCAAGCCGCTTGAGCTTGCCCTGGCTGATGCCAAGCAAGCCGCGGGGGAAACGGCGAAGGTGATCTACCTGTCGCCGCAGGGGCGCCGCCTGAATCAGGCAGCGGTCCGCGAACTGGCGCAGGAGAATGCACTGATCCTGATCGCCGGTCGTTATGAGGGCATCGACGAGCGTTTCATTGAGGCGCACGTGGATGAGGAATGGTCGATCGGTGATTACGTGTTGTCCGGCGGCGAGCTGCCGGCAATGGTGCTGATCGACGCCGTGACCAGGCTGCTTCCGGGCGCCCTGGGTCATGCTGGTTCCGCCGAGGAGGACTCGTTTACCGACGGCCTGCTCGACTGTCCGCACTACACGCGACCTGAGGTGTATGCGGGTAAATGTGTTCCTGAAGTGCTGCTCAGCGGTAACCATGAACACATCCGACGCTGGCGCTTGCAGCAGTCCCTTGGAAGGACCTGGGAGCGACGCGCCGATCTTCTGGATAGCCGCTCGCTTTCTGGAGAAGAACAGAAGCTGCTGGCGGAATACATCCGTCAGCGGGACGATAGTTAACGTATCGATGGCAACCCGGTGGGTTGACCTTAGGAGCACAGCATGACCAACAAGATCATTCAGCAGCTCGAAGCCGAGCAGATGACCAAAGAAATCCCGCCGTTCGCGCCGGGTGATACTGTTATCGTTCAGGTGAAGGTAAAGGAAGGCGAGCGTCAGCGTCTGCAGGCCTTCGAAGGCGTCGTGATTGGCAAGCGTAACCGCGGCCTGAACAGCGCTTTCACCGTTCGCAAGATTTCCAACGGTGTTGGCGTCGAGCGTACCTTCCAGAGCTACAGCCCGATGGTCGACAGCATCAGCGTCAAGCGCCGCGGTGACGTGCGCAAGGCCAAGCTGTACTACCTCCGCGCGCTGTCCGGCAAGGCCGCCCGCATCAAGGAAAAGCTGGTCTAAGACCGCATTTCTGAACGAGAAAGCAGCCTGCGGGCTGCTTTTTTCGTTTCTGGCTGACCGTTTGATCTCCAGCTGAAATCAAGACGACACTGTGTTGACGGGTTCACCCATATTGCGTGTGTGCTTGCCCGCTTCCAATATGGAAGACGGCCCCTTTCCTTTTTACCGAAGCTGTCATGCCTGCACTCGACGATTCCGTTATCGATCGCTACCTCGATGCCCTTTGGTTGGAAAAAGGACTGGCCGATAACAGCCGGGAGGCCTATCGCAGCGACCTTGCACTGTTCAATGGCTGGTTGAGCGAGCGGGGCGTCCGGCTTGCCTTCGCGGGTCGCGAGGTCATTCTCGACCACCTCGCATGGCGTCTGAACAATGGTTACAAGGCGCGCTCCACCGCACGCTTCCTCTCCGGTTTGCGCGGCTTCTATCGTTACCTGCTGCGCGAAGGCGAAATCGCTGTCGACCCAACCTTGCGCGTCGACCTGCCTCGGCTCGGTCGCCCGCTGCCCAAGGCGCTGTCCGAAGCTGATGTCGAGGCGCTGCTGGCTGCGCCAGATCTCGGCGACCCGCTGGGGTTGCGTGATAGAGCCATGCTCGAGGTGCTCTACGCCTGTGGTTTGCGCGTGACGGAGCTGATCAGCCTGACGCTGGAGCAGGTCAGCATGCGTCAGGGTGTGCTGCGCACCTTCGGGAAGGGTAACAAGGAGCGGTTAGTGCCGCTGGGGGACGAAGCCTTGCACTGGCTGGAGCGTTATCAGCGCGACGGGCGAGAGCACTTGCTTGGTGGCAAGGCCAGCGATGTGCTGTTCCCCAGCCTGCGTGGCGACCAGATGACGCGTCAGACCTTCTGGCATCGAATCAAGCTGCACGCCAAGGTTGCGGGTATCGCTACGTCGATATCGCCGCATACTTTGCGCCACGCTTTCGCAACGCATCTGCTCAACCACGGTGCAGATCTGCGTACTGTGCAGATGCTGCTCGGTCATAGCGATCTCTCGACCACCCAGATCTACACCCATATTGCCCGTGCGCGTCTGCAGGAGCTGCATGCGCAGCATCATCCTCGCGGGTAGTGGGGCCGGCTGGTTAGCCCCATCCTCGGGGGCGGTTGGTGGCGTCTGTTGGAGAAGCCGCTAGCAGTCTGCGCAGGATGGCTATGGTAGTCTTTGCGCCTTCCCTTGATCGTCGCTGCCAGGAGTTTCCATGGGCGTGATTCGTTTGTTCGCTGCCGCCGTCGTCGGGCTGGTCAGCAC
Organism: Pseudomonas songnenensis; assembly: GCF_003696315.1. Classification (GTDB taxonomy): domain Bacteria; phylum Pseudomonadota; class Gammaproteobacteria; order Pseudomonadales; family Pseudomonadaceae; genus Stutzerimonas; species Stutzerimonas songnenensis. The sequence goes on from NZ_RFFN01000005.1 coordinate 267,466, forward strand.
CGTTGCAATGGCCGCCGATCCGGATCAGGCAATTCGTCAGGCCCTGCAGAAAATCCAGCCAGACATGCCCATCGAGGCGGTCGCTGAGAGTCCGATGCCAGGCGTTTATCAGGTTCAACTGGAAGGTGGTCGGCAGCTGTACGCCAGTGCTGATGGCCAGTTCATCATCCAGGGCTATCTGTATCAGTTCCAGAATGGTCAGGCTGTCAATCTGACCGAGCAGGCGCAGAGCAAGTCGGTTGCCAAGCAGATCAATGCGATCCCGGCGAGCGAAATGGTTGTGTTCGCGCCCAAGACGCCGAAGACGCATATCACGGTGTTCACCGACACCGACTGTGGTTATTGCCAGAAGCTGCACAGCGAAGTACCGCAGCTCAACCGTCTCGGTGTGGAAGTGCGTTATGTAGCATTCCCGCGGCAGGGCATGGGTAGTCATGGAGCCAATACGCTGACCAGCGTATGGTGCGCCAAGGACCGTCAGGATGCGATGAACAAGGCCAAGGCTCGCGAGGATCTGCCGGCCGCCAGCTGTGAGACGCCGATTGCCAAGCAGTATCAGTTGGGTCAGATGATCGGTGTTCAGGGCACTCCGGCCATCGTTCTCGCCAATGGCCAGATGATTCCCGGCTATCAGCCGGCAAAACAGCTCGCTGAGGTGGCGCTCGCTGCCGAGTGACGTCGCCGGAGCCGTTGGTCCGATTGCCTTTGTCTGATGGCTCCGAGTGGCACCGGGCGACCTACCTTGTTCAGTCCTGGGTTTGAACAAGGTAGGTCGCGATGAAGCTCGAAGGCTCCTGTCACTGTCAGGCCGTGCGGTTCAGTCTTGAATCCGCCCAGCCCTATCCTTTCATGCGTTGCTACTGCTCGATCTGCCGCAAGACGGCGGGCGGCGGCGGTTATGCCATCAACCTCGGCGGCGACTACCGCACCTTGCGGGTCGAAGGTCGCGAGCATGTCTCCGTTTACCAGGCGCGCCTGGCCGATCCCGCTACGGAAGAGGTTCGCATCAGTGAGGCGCGTCGACATTTTTGCAGGCTCTGTGCCAGCGCGTTGTGGCTTTGGGATCCGTCCTGGCCCGACCTTGTGCATCCATTCGCATCGGCCATCGACACAGAGCTGCCCGTGCCGCCCGAACATACGCACTTGATGCTCGACTCCAAGGCAAGCTGGGTGGAACCTCAGGTGCAGGGGTGTGATCGCTGTTTTGCCGAGTACCCGGACGAGTCGCTTGCGCAATGGCACCAGCGACTGGGGCTTGGTGGCTGATCGCGACGGGCAGGGCTTCGGCTGATTGACTAAAAGCTGCTCGCTTCGTAATGTGCGACTCTTTTGTCGACCGGCAGGTCCGGTCGTTTCGCTGTGAATGGGGAGTTCAGCTTGAAACCGGTGAAAGTTGGCATCTGTGGGCTGGGAACCGTCGGTGGCGGTACCTTCAATGTGCTCAAACGCAACGCCGAGGAGATTGCCCGCCGTGCCGGGCGCGGAATCGAGGTTGCGCAGATTGCCACCCGCCATCCGAATGCCAAGTGCGACACCGGTGCTACACCCATTACCGCAGACATCTTTGATGTCGTGAACAATCCCGAGATCGACATCGTTGTCGAGCTGATCGGCGGCTACACCCTTGCCAAGGAACTGGTGCTCAAGGCCATCGAGAATGGCAAACACGTCGTGACCGCCAACAAGGCGCTGATTGCGGTGCACGGCAACGAGATTTTCGCCAAGGCGCGCGAGAAAGGCGTCATCGTCGCGTTCGAGGCGTCGGTCGCAGGTGGTATTCCGGTCATCAAGGCGATTCGTGAAGGTCTGGCTGGCAACCGCATCAACTGGCTGGCTGGGATCATCAACGGCACCGGCAATTTCATTCTTACCGAGATGCGTGAAAAGGGCCGTACCTTCGAGGAGGTGCTCAAGGAAGCGCAGGAGCTCGGTTATGCCGAGGCCGACCCTACCTTCGACGTCGAGGGTATCGATGCCGCGCACAAGCTGACCATTCTGGCCTCCATCGCCTTCGGCATTCCGTTGCAGTTCGACAAGGCGTACACCGAGGGCATCGCTCGGCTGACCACGACCGATGTGAATTATGCCGAGGCCCTGGGTTACCGCATCAAGCACCTGGGCGTCGCTCGCCGCACCGATGCCGGCATCGAGTTGCGCGTACATCCGACGCTGATTCCGGCCGACCGGCTGATCGCCAACGTCAACGGCGTAATGAATGCGGTAATGGTGAATGGCGATGCCGTCGGCAGTACGCTCTACTACGGCGCGGGTGCTGGCATGGAGCCAACCGCCTCGGCGGTGGTGGCGGATCTGGTCGATGTTACCCGTGCGCTGACCACTGACCCGAACAATCGCGTGCCGCATCTGGCGTTCCAGCCGGACTCCCTGTCCGATCACCCGATCCTGCCGATCAGCGCCTGCGAAAGTGCCTATTACCTGCGCATCCAGGCCAAGGACCATCCGGGCGTGCTGGCCCAGGTTGCGAGCATCCTCTCCGAGCGTGGGATCAACATCGAGTCGATCATGCAGAAAGAGGCAGAGGAGCAGGACGGTCTGGTGCCGGTCATTCTCGTTACCCATCGAGTGGTCGAGCAGCGCATCGATGATTCAATCGCCGCCCTGGAAAAGCTCGACGATGTGGTGGACAAGGTCGTACGTATTCGCGTCGAACAGCTGAATTAACTCCGGTAGCGGTGTCTGGCTGCAGGGCTTCTGCCTGCCGCCTGCCGCTGCTGCCAACACCGAAGGTTTGAACCATGCGTTACATCAGCACCCGTGGCCAGGCGCCGGCCCTGAATTTCGAAGACGTTCTGCTGGCGGGCCTGGCCAGCGATGGCGGCCTGTACGTGCCGGAGAATCTGCCGCGCTTCACCGTGGAGGAGATCGCCTCCTGGGCCGGCCTGCCTTATCACGAGCTGGCCTTTCGGGTCATGCGCCCGTTCGTTGCCGGCAGCATTCCCGATGCCGACTTCAAGCAGATCCTGGAAGAGACCTATGGCGTTTTCGCTCACAGCGCCATCGCCCCGCTGCGCCAGCTGAACGGCAACGAGTGGGTGCTGGAGCTGTTCCACGGTCCGACCCTGGCATTCAAGGACTTCGCCCTGCAGCTGCTCGGTCGCCTGCTCGATTACGTGCTGGCCAAGCGCGGCGAGCGTGTGGTGATCATGGGGGCGACCTCTGGCGATACCGGTTCGGCCGCCATCGAGGGCTGCCGTCGTTGCGAGAACGTCGACATCTTCATCCTGCACCCGCACCAGCGGGTATCGGAAGTGCAGCGGCGGCAGATGACCACCATTGCCGGCGACAACATCCACAACATTGCCATCGAAGGCAACTTCGATGACTGCCAGGAAATGGTCAAGGCCAGCTTCGCCGACCAGGGCTTCCTGAAGGGCACCCGGCTGGTCGCGGTCAACTCGATCAACTGGGCGCGGATCATGGCCCAGATCGTTTACTACTTCCACGCTGCGCTGCAGCTCGGCGGTCCGGCTCGCTCGGTGGCGTTCTCGGTACCGACCGGTAACTTCGGCGATATCTTTGCCGGCTATCTGGCGCGCAACATGGGGCTGCCGATCAACCAGCTGATCGTTGCCACCAACCGCAACGATATCCTGCATCGCTTCATGTCCGGCAATCGCTACGACAAGGACACGCTGCATGCTTCGCTATCGCCTTCGATGGACATCATGGTGTCGTCCAACTTCGAACGCCTGCTGTTCGACCTGCATGGCCGCAATGGCAAGGCCGTAGCCGAGTTGCTGGATGGCTTCCGCGCCAGCGGCAAACTGTCGGTGGAAGAGGATCGCTGGACCGAAGCGCGCAAGTTGTTCGACTCGTTGGCAGTGGATGACGAGCAGACCTGCACCACCATCGCTCAGGTCTTCAAGGAGACGGGCGAAGTGCTCGACCCGCACACCGCCATCGGCGTTCACGCTGCGCGCGAATGCCGCCGCAGTCTGAGTATTCCGATGGTGACACTGGGTACCGCGCACCCGGTGAAGTTCCCGGATGCGGTGGAGAAGGCGGGTATCGGCCAGGCGCTTGCTCTGCCTGCGCACCTGGCGGATCTGTTCGAGCGCACCGAGCGCTGCACGGTGCTGCCCAACGAGCTGAAAGCCGTCCAGGCATTTGTTGGCCAGCACGGCAACCGTGGCAAGCCGCTTTAACGCTGCAGTTGAAAAAAGGCCAGTCAACGACTGGCCTTTTTTGTTTCAAGTGTCGATCACGGTAACGGCGCTACGTAGCGCGCCGGCCGTACTCACAGTGCGTCTGACGTCACTCGTCGAACTCTTCCCAGCCGCCCATTTCCCGCCAGCGATTGACGATGCCGCAGAACAGCTCCGCGGTTTTTTCCGTGTCGTAGCGGGCGGAGTGCGCCTCGCGTCCATCGAAATCGATACCGGCTGCCTGGCAGGCTTTCGCCAACACGGTCTGGCCGTAGGCGAGGCCGGCGAGAGTGGCGGTGTCGAAGCTGGAGAAGGGATGGAACGGGTTGCGCTTGATCTCGCAGCGAGCGATGGCAGCGTTGAGGAAGCCGAGGTCGAAGCTGCTGTTGTGCCCCACCAGAATGGCGCGTTTGCAACCGGCCGATTTCACGGCCTTGCGTACACTGCGAAAGATATCGGTCAGAGCCTGGGACTCCGGTACCGCCATGCGCAACGGATGATCGAGCTTGATCCCGGTGAATTCCAGTGCCGCGGGCTCGATGTTGGCGCCAGCGAACGGCTCGACACGGTAGAAGAGGGTGTCCTGCGGGTAGAGCAGGCCCTGTTCGTCCATGCCGATGGTGACCGCGGCGATCTCCAGCAGGGCGTCCGTGGCGCTGTTGAAGCCGCCACATTCCACGTCGATCACCACGGGCAGGAAGCCACGAAAGCGCCGCGCCATGGGCGAGCGCGCTCTGCCGGGCAGATGCTCCTCGAGTTCATCTTCGAAGTGATCTTCACTCATGCGCTTGCCTCCAGACGCCAATGCAGCCGCTCACCGGCGCGCAGCGGCACGACGACCTGTTCGCCGAATGGCAGGCTCGCCGGGACGTCCCAATCCTGGCGCACCAGGGTGATCCGTGTGGTGTTGCGCGGCATGCCATAGAAGTCAGGACCGAAGTGGCTGGCGAAGGGTTCCAGCTTGTCCAGCGCCTGGCGTTGCTCGAACGCCTCGGCATACAGTTCGATGGCCGCGTGAGCGGTATAGCAGCCCGCGCAACCGCAGGCGGCTTCCTTGGCGTGTTGCGCATGCGGTGCGGAGTCGGTGCCGAGGAAGAACTTCGGGCTGCCACTGGTGGCCGCATCCAGCAGCGCTTCCTGGTGGACGTTGCGCTTGAGCACCGGCAGGCAGAACAGATGCGGGCGAATACCACCGACCAGCATGTGGTTGCGGTTGTAGAGCAGGTGGTGCGCCGTGATGGTGGCGCCGACATTGCTGTCGGCGGCCTGGACGAATTGCACGGCATCGCGGGTGGTGATGTGTTCGAACACTACCCTCAGGGTCGGGAAGCGTGCGGTAACCCGGCTCAGCTGCTCGTCGATGAAGTATTTCTCACGATCGAAAATATCGATCTCGCCACGGGTGACTTCGCCGTGGACCAGCAATGGCAGGCCGACTTCGGCCATGGTTTCCAGCACACCGAAGATGTTGTCGATAGCGGTCACGCCGGATGCCGAGTTGGTGGTCGCTCCGGCCGGATAGAGCTTGGCAGCATGCACGAAGCCGCTGGCCTTGGCCCGGCGGATATCGTCAGGACTGGTAGCGTCGGTGAGGTACAGCACCATCAGTGGCTCGAAGTCACTGCCTGCGGGGCGGGCCGCAAGGATGCGCTGGCGATAGCCTTCCGCCTCGTCGGCTTTGCGCACCGGGGGCACCAGATTCGGCATGATGATGGCGCGGGCGAACTGGCGAGCAGCATCCGCGACGGTGTGAGGCAGGACGGCGCCATCGCGCAGGTGAATGTGCCAGTCGTCGGGGCGCAGCAGGGTAAGTCGGTCGGACATGCGGGCTTTCCAGGCGGGTGAAACGTGCGCGAATGCTACCGGAAAAGCCGGGGCGCGGCATCTTGCCTTCGTCTGTGAAACGCGGGGCGCCACGGGGGCTTGCTCAAGTTTGCCGGCCTGGCACCGATACCTAGGAGGAATACGCATCCTCTCGGAGCTCATCGTGCGCCTGCGCCCCCTCGTCCTGCTGTGCCTGCTCGCTTCACCGGCCAATGCCCTGACCTTTCAGACTCGGCTGGAGCGTGTGCAGTGGCAGGTGGAAGGGGATCAGTTCGAGTGCCGGCTGATTCAGCCGATTGCCGGTTTTGGCAGTGGCGAGTTCGTCCGGCGGGCCGGCGAGCAGGCGATTTTCCGCCTGCAATCACCGGAACGCTGGCTGAGTGCCGGGTCGGCGACGCTGCTTGCGGCGGCTGCACCCTGGCAGCCTGCCCGTGGCGACATCAATCTCGGCGTGGTTTCGGTGGGCGGCGGCGAGATTCCGTTCAACAGTACCCAGTTACAGGCCGGGAGGTTGCTGGCCGGTCTGCTCGAAGGGCGTAGCCCGGTCGTCAGGCATCGCACGCTGCATGGCGGCGACACGCTGGAGATTCGCCTGTTGCCGGCGCGCTTCGGCAAGGCCTACGAAGATTATCGCGCCTGTACGGCCAAGCTGCTGCCGGTCAACTTCGATCAGGTCCGCCAGTCGCAGATCGGCTTTCCCAGTAGCGATGTGGTGCTCGATCCGTTGGGTCGCGCCAAGCTCGATATCATCCTGCAGTACATGCGTGCCGACCCCAGCGTGAACCGCATAGAGCTTGACGGTCACTCCGACAACAGCGGTAACCGCTTGCTCAATCGCGACCTGTCACGTCGTCGCGCGCTGGCGGTGCAGGAATACCTGGTCGCCAACGGCGTCCCGGTGGAGCAGATCACGCTGCGCTTTCATGGTGAACGCTATCCGCTGGTGGCCAACAGCAGCGAGGCAAACCGCGCCAAGAATCGCCGAGTCACCATGCGTCTGGCTCGAGAAGCTACCCCTCCGGCGCCAGCGACGGCTGCCGCGCCGTCGTCCGAGGCGCCTGCCAACGGCGCGCCCCTGTAAAAGCCAGGCCATGACCGGTAGAATCGCAGGCTTTCCGTACAAACCCGTGGAGCTGATGGCATGGCGGACGTTAAGAAGGTAGTTCTGGCCTATTCCGGTGGCCTGGACACCTCGGTGATCCTCAAGTGGCTGCAAGACACCTATAACTGTGAAGTGGTGACCTTCACCGCCGACCTCGGCCAGGGCGAAGAAGTCGAGCCGGCGCGCACCAAGGCGCAGGCTCTGGGCGTCAAGGAAATCTACATCGATGACCTGCGCGAAGAGTTCGTCCGCGATTTCGTCTTCCCGATGTTCCGCGCCAACACCGTATATGAAGGCGAATACCTGCTGGGTACCTCCATCGCCCGTCCGCTGATCGCCAAGCGCCTGATCGAGATCGCCAACGAGACCGGCGCCGACGCCATCTCCCACGGCGCCACCGGCAAGGGCAACGACCAGGTGCGTTTCGAGCTGGGCGCCTATGCACTCAAGCCCGGCGTAAAGGTGATCGCTCCGTGGCGCGAGTGGGACCTGCTGTCGCGCGAGAAGCTGATGGATTATGCCGAGAAGCATGCCATCCCGATCGAGCGCCACGGCAAGAAGAAGTCGCCGTACTCCATGGACGCCAACCTGCTGCACATCTCCTATGAAGGCGGCGTGCTGGAAGACACCTGGACCGAGCACGAAGAGGACATGTGGCGCTGGACCAAGTCGCCGGAAGCGGCGCCGGACACCCCGACCTACATCGAGCTGACCTACCGCAAGGGCGATATCGTCGCCATCGACGGCAAGGACATGTCTCCGGCCCAGGTACTGGCCGAGCTGAACCGCATCGGCGGTGAAAACGGCATCGGTCGTCTGGACATCGTCGAAAACCGCTACGTCGGCATGAAGTCCCGCGGCTGCTACGAGACCCCGGGCGGCACCATCATGCTCAAGGCCCACCGCGCCATCGAGTCGATCACCCTCGACCGTGAAGTTGCGCACCTCAAAGACGAGCTGATGCCCAAGTACGCCAGCCTGATCTACAACGGCTACTGGTGGAGCCCCGAGCGCAGCATGCTGCAGCAGATGATCGATGCCTCTCAGGTCAACGTGAATGGCGTGGTGCGTCTGAAGCTGTACAAGGGCAACGTCATCGTCGTCGGCCGCAAGTCGGACGACTCGCTGTTCGATGCCAACATCGCAACCTTCGAAGAAGACGGCGGCGCCTACAACCAGGCGGACGCTGGCGGCTTCATCAAGCTCAATGCGTTGCGCATGCGCATCGCTGCCGGCAAGGGCCGCACCCAGTTCTGATAAGCTGGCGCGCCTGAGCCCACCGACCCCGGCCATGTGCCGGGGTTGTACTTTCTGCATTGCCACAAGCGCTGCCGAACGAGGAGACCTGAATCATGAGACTGCTGCATACCATGCTGCGTGTCGGCGATATGGAAAAGTCCATCGCCTTCTACACCGAAGTGCTGGGCATGACCCTGCTGCGCCGCAAAGACTATCCGGACGGTAAGTTCACCCTGGCCTTCGTCGGCTACGGCGACGAAGCGCACAACAGCGTCATCGAGCTGACCCACAACTGGGGTGTCGAGACCTACGAACTGGGCAACGGCTATGGCCATATCGCCCTGGAGGTCGAGGACGTCTACAAGGCCTGCGAAGATATCCGGGCGCGCGGTGGCAAGATCACCCGTGAGCCGGGACCGATGATGCATGGTTCCAGCATCCTGGCGTTCGTCGAGGACCCGGACGGTTACAAGATTGAGTTGCTTTCGCCCAAGCGCGCCGACTGATCGGCGGCATGGAACAAGCGGATGTGAAAAAGCCCCTTTCGGGGCTTTTTCTTTTACAGATCGAAGTCGAAGTCGTTCAACTGCTTCTGCAGGCGGCGTTCCTCGAGCAGGTTGTCGATGATACGGCGCTTGGTCAGATTGGTCTTGGCGACCTCGACGGGCGCTTCGCTGCTCTCGTCGTCATCTTCGGCGATGAAATCGTCTTCGATCTGAATGTCTTCTTTCTCGGCCACTTGTTCACTCCAAGGCTACGGGGCGCTCTTGGCGCACCTTATAGCCGCAAAATCGAAGCCGGTAAAAAAGTTTTTTTCAATCGCGGTGCAAGCTTTTTGCTGGCCCGCTCAATCGTCGGAAGTCTTGTGCTTGTATTCGCACAGATCTTCAATCCGGCAGCTGCCACATTGCGGCTTGCGCGCCTTGCAGACATAGCGCCCATGCAGGATCAGCCAGTGGTGCGCATCGAGAAGATATTCCTTGGGCACGAAGCGGATCAGCTTGCGCTCGACCTCAAGCACGTTCTTGCCGGGAGCGATGCCTGTGCGGTTGCTGACCCTGAAGATATGGGTATCCACGGCCATGGCGAACTGGCGGAATGCGGTATTGAGCACCACATTCGCGGTTTTGCGGCCTACCCCGGGAAGGGCTTCCAGAGCTTCGCGGTTGTCGGGCACCTGGCTGCCATGCCGCTCGATCAGGATGCGGCAGGTCTCGATGACGTTCTTCGCCTTGCTCGGATACAGGCCGATGGTGCGGATGTACTCGCACAGTCCGTCGTAGCCAAGCGCGTAGATAGCCTCTGGGGTATTGGCCACCGGGAACAGCCTGGCAGTGGCCTTGTTGACTCCGACATCGGTGGCCTGAGCCGAGAGGATCACCGCGATCAGCAGTTCGAAGGGCGTGGTGTAGGCCAGCTCGGTCTTCGGCTCGGGATTGTCTTCATGCAAGCGTCGGAAAATCTCCCGGCGTTTTTCGCTGTTCATCCGGCCAGGCTCACTCGATCACGCCGGTTACGCGCACACGACGACTGGCGGCTGGCGTGGCTGGCTGGGCGGCGCGGGCGCGCTCTGCAAGTTGGTGGTCGATCCGGTTCTTCAGCGCAATCAGCAGCCCGAGGACGATGAATGCGCCAGGCGGCAGGATGGCCAGCAGGAAACCCTTGTAGTCGCTGAACAGGGTGATCTGCCAGTCAGCGGCGATCGGGCCGAACAGCAGGTGCATGTTGGCGAACAGCGCCCCTGTGCCGAACAGCTCGCGCAGGCCGCCGAGCACTACCAGCACCAGGCAGAAACCGATGCCCATGACCAGGCCGTCGAAGCCCGCAATCAGCGGATTGTGTTTGGCGGCGAAGCCGTCGGCGCGGCCGAGGATCACGCAGTTGGTGGTGATCAGCGGGATGAAGATGCCGAGAATCTGGTACAGCTCGTAGGTGAAGGCCTGCATCAGCAGTTCGATGCAGGTGGTCAGCGCGGCGATGATCATCACGAATGCGGGCAGGCGTACCGCGGTGTTGACCACGCCGCGCACCAGCGAGACGCCGATGTTCGAACAGGTCAGCACCAGCATTGTCGCCAGGCCGAGGCCGAGAGCGTTGACCGCCGAGTTGCTGACGCCGAGCAGCGGGCAGAGACCGAGCAGCTGCACCAGTGCAGGGTTGTTCTTCCACAGGCCGTTGACGGTCAGTTCGCGGTAGCTGGGTGTGCTCATGGCTGATCCCCTTGCGGCTCGGCGGCCGGCTCGGTGGTGCGCAGTTCGTCGCGCGTGGCGGCACTGCCGGCCCGGGAATGTACGGTGGTTCCCTCGGGTTCGCTGCGGCTTTCCAGGGTATCGCCAGTGGCCTCGGTCGTCTCGCCGCCGCTTTTCAGCAGTTCGGCCTTGTGCGCATCGAAGTACTGCAACGCGCGGTGCACTGCGCCGACCACGGCCCGCGGTGTGATGGTGGCGCCGGCGAACTGGTCGAACTCGCCGCGATCCTTCTTCACGGCCCAGCCCTCAGCCTCCGGGTTGTTCAGCGATTTGTCTTCGAAACCCCGAATCCACTGGCTCTTGGCCAGGTCGATCTTGTCACCCAGGCCTGGCGTTTCCCGGTGGCCGATGACCCGGACTCCGGCGACACGGCCGTCGGCACGAATACCGACCAGTAGATGGATGGCGCCACTGTAGCCATCCGGGGCGATAGCCTGAAGTATCACGGCGGTCGGCCGACCGTCCTTGATGGCGATATAGGCCGGCAGAGGGCTTCGGTTGCCCAGCAAGCGGTCCTGGATCAGCACGCTGTTATCGAGCAGATGATTGTCATAGCTGGCGGCGGGCAGGATTTCACCGAGAGCGCGTACCTGCGCGGCGCGCTCGGCTGCCTGGATGCGTTCGGCGGTGCCTTGCTGAAGCAAGGTGACCGCTCCTACCGTGACGATCGCGAACAAGCCCAGCACGGCGGCGTTCTTCAGCATCGAGCGGCTGATTTCCGGAAGCATCATGATCATTCGCCCAGCTTGAAGCCGCGCTCGGCCTTACGGTGACCGTAGGTGCGCGGGCGGGTGTAGTAGTCGATGGTGGGGGCCGCCAGGTTCATCAGGAGCACGCCGAAGGCCACGCCGTCCGGATAGCCGCCCCAGGCGCGGATGACATACACCAGAATACCGACGCCAGCACCGAAGATAAGGCGTCCGCGCGGGCTGGTGGCGCTGCTGACCGGATCGGTGACGATAAAGAAGGCGCCGAGCATGGTGGCACCGCTGAGCAGGTGGAACAGTGGCGACCCATTGCTATCGGAGCCCGAGCCATTCCAGAACACCAGGCTCATCAACAGCAGGGCACCAAGCATGCCAACCGGCGCGTGCCAGCTGAACAGCCTTTTGTGCAGCAGGAACAGGCCGCCAGCCAGGAACGCCAGGTTCACCACTTCCGAGCCGATGCCGCCGAAGTGGCCGAAGGCCGGGTTGCTCCACAGTTCGTCGATGGTCAGGCTTTTGTTTACCTTCAATACATCAAGGGCTGTGGCCTGGGTCCAGCCATCGGGAAGCGAGGCGATGCCGAGGATGTGCTGCAAGCCGGCGCTAAATCCGACGCTGTGCGGCACCGGCCAGGTGGTCATTTCCACCGGGAAGGAAATCAGCACCACCACGTAACCGATCATCGCCGGGTTGAAAGGATTCTGGCCGAGTCCGCCATACAGTTGCTTGCCGAAAACCACGGCGCAGCCAGTGGCAATCAGTGTCAGCCACCAGGGTGAGTAGGGCGGCAAAGCCAGTGCCAGCAACACCGCGGTCACCAGCACGCTACCGTCGCGCAAAAAGAAGCCCACCGGCCGCTGGCGCAGCCGGAGAATTGCGGCTTCGAAACCCAGCGCCGCGGCGCAGGCCCAGGCCAGGTTGATCAGCGTGCCGGCACCGTAAAGCCAGGTCAGGACGACCACGCCGGGCAGCGTGGCTGCAAGCACCAGCAGCATGACCCGCTGGGTACGGCTGGGGCCCTTGGCATGGGGTGAGGTGATGCGGGGCAGGGCCATTGGCTCTCCGGGTTTAAAACGTTGTCATTGGAAGGCTAAGCAACCTTCCGACGAATCAGATCCGTTAATGGCGCAGCGACGCGCCTGTTCCATGCTGCGCAGCGCTCATGAGTCTTGGTAGTCCGCGAGCTGTCGCTCCGCTTCATTCAACCGTGTGCGGGCCGCTTCTACCTCGGCTGGCTCTGCATTCTCGTCGCGCTCCAGCTTGCGCAGATCGGCGCGGGCGAAGGCGACTTCGGTCTTGAGCTCTCGCTGGCGATTATCGACGCCTGGCTTGCTGGTGCGTACCAGTTCCGGCGCAGGCTTTTTCGAGGCGTCTTCTGCGGCATGCAAGGCTTGCTCGGCTGCGCCCAGTGCGTCGCGCAGGCGATTGAGCTCCGCCTCTTCTGCACCGGCCTTCTCAGCTTTCTTTAGTTCGGCGCGTTTCATCGCCAATTCGATCTTGGCCTTCTTCAGCGCCTCGTCGTTCGCCGGCTTGGCGGTGGGGGCGGGCGCGGCGCTCTGCGCGGCGGCCAGCGCCTGTTCGGCTTCGTGCAGCTGCTGGCGCAGGCGAGCAAGTTCGGCCTGCTGGTCGTCGTCCGGTGACTCGACCTTCTCCAGCTTGCGGATCTGTGCCTTGAGCATGGCCGCTTCGATCTTGGCCTTCTTCAGCGCCTCGTCATCGGCCGGCTTGGCGGTGGAGGCAGGCGCGGCGCTCTGTGCGGCGGCCAGCGCCTGTTCGGCGTCGTGCAGCTGCTGACGCAGACGAGCAAGTTCGGCCTGCTGGTCGTCGTCCGGTGACTCGACCTTCTCCAGCTTGCGGATCTGCGCCTTGAGCATGGCGGCTTCGATCTTGGCCTTCTTCAGCGCCTCGTCATCGGCCGGCTTGGCGGTGGGGGCAGGCGAAGCGCTCTGCGCGGCGGCCAGCGCCTGTTCGGCGTCGTGCAGTTGCTGGCGCAGGCGAGCAAGTTCGGCCTGCTGGTCATCGTCCGGTACTTCGAGCTTCTCCAGCTTGCGGATCTGTGCCTTGAGCATGGCCGCTTCGATCTTGGCTTTCTTCAGCGCCTCGTCATCGGCCGGCTTGGCGGTGGAGGCAGGCGCGGCGCTCTGTGCGGCGGCCAGCGCCTGTTCGGCTTCGTGCAGCTGCTGACGCAGACGAGCGAGCTCGGCCTGCTGGTCGTCGTCCGGTACTTCGAGCTTCTCCAGCTTGCGGATCTGCGCCTTGAGCATGGCCGCTTCGATCTTGGCCTTCTTCAGCGCCTCGTCGTCTGCTGGCTTGGCGGTAGGCGCGGCGCTGGCGCTCTGCTGGATGGCGGCATCGAGCGCCTGCTGCGCCGCTTCGGCGGCTTTGCGCAGATCGGCGACCTGGGCTTGCAGTTCGGGCGTGTCGTGAGAGGCGAGTTGCTTTTCGGCTTTCTTCAGCGCGACCTGGGCCATGCTGGCGTCGATCTTCAGCTTCTTCTGAGTTTCCGAGAGCCCCGACTTGGGCGTTGCGCTGGGGGTTGCAGCGGCGGTATCAGAGGCCACCTGCGCGCTTTCGCCTTGCGCCGCCTTGGCACGTGCGGCGCGTTCGGCGCGGGCCTTGCGCTCGGCCTCCTTCTGTTCCTCGGCACGGCGCAGACGCTCCTGGCGCAGTTCGAAGCGCTGCTTGGAGTGCTCGGCCTTCTGCTGCTTCTGCTCCAGCTCGCGGATCTCGCCCTTGGCGGCGCGGTAGTACTGCACCAGCGGGATGCTCGATGGGCAGACGTAGGCGCAGGCGCCGCATTCGATACAGTCGAACAGGTGATGTGCCTTGAGCTGTTCGTGTTCCTGGCCGAGAGCGAAGAAGTGCAGTTGCTGTGGCAGCAGGCTGACCGGACAGGCTTCGGCGCATTCACCACAGCGAATACAGGGCAGCGCTGGTGGTGGCGGCGGCAGTTCTTCAAGCGTGCTGGCCAGCAGGCAGTTGGTGGTCTTGACCACCGGTACCTCGAGGGACGGCAGGGTGAAGCCCATCATCGGGCCGCCCATGATCAGACGGTTGAGCCTGTTCTGCTCGAGTCCGGCGAACGCCAGCAGTTCACCGACCGGCGTGCCGATCAGTGCCTCGACGTTCATCGGCCGCGCCAGTGCTTCGCCAGTGAGGGTGGTGATGCGCGAGATCAGCGGCTTGCCGAGCAGCACGGCGTCATGGATGGCAACGCAGGTGCCGACGTTCTGGCAGAGCATGCCGATATCCGCTGGCAGACCACCGCTGGGCACCTCTTCGCCAGTGAGGATCTGGATCAGCTGCTTTTCGCCGCCGGAGGGGTACTTGGTCGGAAAGACCTTGAGCACGAAGGGGCGCTCACCGATGGCCGCGCGCACCGCGGCGATGGCTTCGGGCTTGTTGTCCTCGATGCCGATCAGCACGTCCTGCGGTTGGATCAGGTGCGCGAGGATCTCGATACCTGCTACCAACTGGGCGGCTTTTTCACGCATCAGCAGATCGTCGGCGGTGATGTACGGCTCGCACTCGGTGCCGTTGATGATCAGCGTGCGGATCGTCTGGGTCGGCGGGGGGCTGAGCTTTACTGCGGTGGGGAAACCCGCGCCACCCAGACCATTGATACCGGCCTGGCGAATCAATTCGAGCAGCGCGCTGCGCTCGAGCTTCTGGTAATCGGGCTGCGGATGCAGATCAATCCATTTGTCCTCGCCATCGCTGTCGATGACGATCGCATTGGCGAGCATGCCCGATACGTGAGGAAAGGGTTGTGGGCCGATAAGGCTGACCACGCCGGACGTGGGGGCGTGCAGAGGTGCGCTGACGAAGCCGCTGGCGGTCGCGATCTGTTGGCCTTTGAGCACCCGCTCGCCGGGCGTGACACAAGGCTCCGCCGGGGCGCCCAGGTGCTGCGCCAGCGGCAGAATCAGGCGTTGGGGCAGCGGTGCCGGCTGGATCGGCGTGCGGTTGGACAGCTCCTTGTGCTCCGGTGGATGGATGCCACCGTGGATGTCCCATATCTTCAATGAGGTCATGCGGCCTGCTCCCGGTCAGTCGCGATCAGCTGGCCGGGCGCCAACGGCCGGTTCCACTTCCAGCTCTGCAGGTTGCTGCCGACTTCGATCATGTCGATGCAGTCCACCGGGCAGGGCTCGACACAGAGGTCGCAGCCGGTGCATTCGGAAATGATCACGGTGTGCATCTGTCGCGCCGCGCCGACGATGGCATCCACCGGGCAGGCCTGGATGCACTTGGTACAGCCGATGCATTCCGCTTCGCGGATGTAGGCGACCATCTGCGGCTTTTCTCCACCTTCGGCATCCAGCGGCTCTGCCTCGACGTCGAGCAGGTCAGCCAGCGCCTGGATGGTTGCCTCGCCGCCCGGCGGGCACTTGTTGATCTTGTCGCCGCCGGCGATGGCCTCGGCGTAGGGCTTGCAGCCCGGATAGCCGCACTGGCCACATTGGGTCTGGGGCAGCAGGGCATTGATCTGTTCGGCGATGGGGTCGCCTTCGACGCGAAAGCGCACGGCGGCGAAACCGAGGATGGCACCGCCAAGCAGGCACAGGGCGAGCAGTGCAAGCACTGCGATGAGAACCGCACTCATAGCTTGATCAACCCGGTAAAGCCCATGAAGGCCAGGGACATCAGCCCGGCGGTGACCATGCCGATCGCCGCGCCCTGGAACGACTTCGGCACATCGGCGATGGCGATGCGCTCACGCATGGCGGCGAACAGCACCAGCACCAGGGAAAAGCCCAGCCCCGCGGCGAAGCCGTTGACGGTGGCGGTCAGGAAGGTGAATTCGGCCTTGTTGGCATTGAGCAGCGCCACACCTAGGACGATGCAGTTGGTGGTGATCAGCGGCAGGAAGATGCCGAGTACACGGTAGAGCAGCGGACTGGTCTTGTTTACCACCATCTCGGTGAACTGAACGGTTACGGCAATCACCAGAATGAAGCTGATGGTGCGCAGGAATTCCAGGTCCAGCGGTTTGAGCACGTACTGCTGAACCAGGTAGCTGCACATGGCCGCAAGCGTCAGCACGAAGGTGGTCGCCAGCGACAGGCCGATGGCTGTTTCGATCTTCTTCGAAACGCCCATGAACGGGCACAGACCGAGGAACTGCACCAGCACGAAATTGTTGACCAGGATGGCGCTAACCATGATCAGGGCGAGTTCGGTCATCTAGGATTTGTCCCGTTCCGTCGCGCTTTGCGAGAGCTGTGGGGCTAAAGGGCCGCTATTATCGGGAAGCCGTCGCAGCCATACAAGCTGCGGCAGTCCGTCGCGTCGATTGAGCGACGTCCGGACAAGGCTGAAGAAATGCTGCAAGCGCCGGTTGTCTGCTGTTTCAGCAGTCAAGGCGCGGTTGTGGTCTGATGATTCGAAGCCTGTGAAACCATCGGAGGTGGTAGCCATGAGCATTCGTTCGCTATTCGTCCTGCTCTGTCTCGGGCTGGGCACGAGCCTGCCGGCACAGGCGGACCGCCGAGATGGCGTATGGATTTTCCAGGCCGAAAACCCTCGCTACTACAACAGCCAGAGTTCGCGTTACTACGGCCAGGGCTACAACCGTGGGTACCGGCATGACAGCCGTCCGCAGCAGTACGATCCGCGCAGCCCTTATTCTCATTACCCGCAGTATCCACGGAACCTGCCGCCGCGCTATCAGAGCCAGCTGCCGCCGCAGTACTACGACCGTCATCGCGGTTTCGAGCGCCGAGACCACTGGCGGCAGGAGCATCGCCATCAGCGCCCGCCGGTAGTCAGGGATGGGCGCGACCATCGACTGCGGCCACACTACGAGCGAGGCGGGCGGCACCAGTACTATCGGCGCTGAGAACTAGAGCTCAGCCAGTGGGTGCGCCCCCGCCCATGTCGCCTGGAAATGGGCGTCGATCACCGCTTGCGGGATGTTGAATACGTCCGGCCAGTGCCAGCTTGGCTGGTTGTCCTTATCGATCAGGCGGGCCCGCACCCCTTCGGCGAATTCGGGGTGACGACAGCAATTGAGGCTCAGCGCGTATTCCGTCTGCAGCGCCTGCGTCAGCGATTGCTTGCGTCCGTGCGCCTGCTGACGCCATATCAGGTGGGCACTGAGCGGGCAGGCGTTGCTCACGGCGTGAGCAGCCCCGGCAAAAACGTCGTCCGGGTCGCTGTGCAGGGCGAGCAGTGCGTGCCAGGCGTGTGCCAGCTCGGCCACATCCAGCAGCTCATCTATCCGCCCGCGCCGCTTGAGCAGGCGCCCCTCGGGCAGTTTGTCAGCCGCCTGCTTGCCCAGGGCGCGCAGCAAGCTGTGGAGCTGTCCGGCGGCGTACTCCTGCCAATTGATCTGCACCAATCCCTCGATCAGGTCGGACTGCTGTTCATTTGTCAGGCAGCGGTCGGCCAGGCCAACATCCAGCGCGTCGCGGGCATTGATCTGGGTGCCGGTGAGGCCGGCAAACAAGCCCAGTCTGCCGGGCAGGCGTGGCAGGAACCAACTCGCGCCGACATCGGTATGCAGGCCGATGGCCACTTCCGGCATCGCCAAACGGCTGTCCGGTGTGACGATACGGATCGTTGCGCCCTGCAGCAGCCCCATGCCACCGCCCATGACATAGCCGTGGCCCCAGCACAGCAGTGGTTTGGGATAGTGGTGCATCAGGTGGACGAGACGATATTCATCGGCAAAGAAGCGTTCGGCCAGTGCTGGCACGACACCAGGTGCCGCTCGGCACGCCTCGGCCAGGCGGCGAACGTCGCCGCCGGCGCAGAATGCCTTCATGCCGTTTCCACGCAACAGTACGCAGACGACATCCGGGTCGGCGGCCCAACGAGCGAACCGATCGAGCAATGCTTCAATCATCGGCAGGCTTAGCGCGTTGAGCTGCTGCTCCGCGTCCAGGGTGGCTATGGCGATCCGCGCGTCATGTAGTGCAGGGCGTTCTTCGAAAATGACTTTCATGGGCAGCCTCATCGCCGGGAGCTTGCGGTCTGATGCCCGCTCAGGCGGTCATCGGTTGCGCCAGCGTGGGTCCCGTTTTTCCAGGAAGGCGTTGACACCCTCAAGGGTATCCTCAGCCTCGAACAGCTCGACGAAGGCCTCGCGCTCAGCTGCTCCAAAGGTATGCGGCAAGCGCTGCCGAGCGCCGTCGATCAAAGGTTTGATTGCCCTTACCGCCACGGGACTCTGCCGTGCGACACGGGAGGCCAGCAGCAGGGCGTGCCCGCGTGACTGGCCCGGCTCCACCACCTGCTCCACCAAGCCGATGCGCAGCGCGGTTTCGGCGGTGATGCGCTCGCCACAGAGAATCATGCGCTTGGCCCAGCCTTCGCCAACGAGCCATGCCAGCGCCTGTGTGCCACCTGCGCAGGGCAACAGTCCGACGGAGGCTTCAGGCAGTCCCATCTGCGCCTGCTGCTCGGCGATACGCAGGTCGCAAGCTAGCGCACACTCAAGCCCGCCACCCAAGGCAAAGCCGTTGATGGCGGCAATGGATACGCCGCGAAAATCCCGTAGCGCCTCGAACGCTTCGCCGAAGCGGCGGGCCATCTCGCGGGCACGATTTCGATCGCCATCGGCAAACAGCTTGAGATCCGCGCCTGCGCTGAAGAACTTCTCGCCCTGGCCGCTGATTACCAGCGCATAGATATCGTCATCGTGGTTAAGGTGCTCGACGACCTGCTTGAGGCCGATCAGCGACTCACGGTCCCAAGTGTTGGCGGGCGGATGATTGATGGTGATGAGGGCGGTGTGGCCGTGTTTTTCCACGGTCAGTTTGTGTGTCAGATCGAAGACACCGGCTTGATAGGGCTCTACAGCAGTGCTCATGTCGAAATCCTCGTGGCGTGTCAGGCTCGGCCGATGTGCGACGCGCTAGCGCCGCTGCTCTTCAGAGTCCCTCTGCGCTGCGGAGGTTGCAGCGTTTCGATCCATCAGCAGAGCCGGGCGGTGCGCCTGAGCCTCTCTCAGGCGCACCGCATCGATCACTGTAGTCTAGTCGGCTGGCCGCCGGCGCGACGCTCTTCCTGCCACTCGGCCAAGGTCGGCGCGGCCTGTTCGCCGGAGAGGCGGTGGACGATTTCGAAATAGTCCTGCTTGAAGCGGTCCTTGAGCACTTCCTCGCGGGGTTTCACGCGAACTGCATAGACGGTCTGCACGTTCTGGTGGTCGAACCCGCGCCACTGCTGCTGCCCCTTGAGCAGGCTATAGCTGTGGTTCTCCAGTGCGCTGATGACCTGCTCGCTGCCGATGCTCTTGGCACGGGTGGCGGCATCCGCCCATTGGTAGACGATGCTGTAGGCCGATGCGGCGGAACTGGAGGGGTGGGTCTGATAACGCTCGCCAAAGTTGCGCACGAACGCTTTGCCGCGCTCGGAACCTTCCAGCTCGGGAACCCGCCAGGTCCAGGGCTCCGTTCCAAGCACGCCACGCATGATGTCAGGGCCGGCCAGCTCGACCATGGAAAGCGTCAGGTTGGGGATTGCGATCTGCATCTTCTTGTTCAGACCAAGCTCATCGGCGATGCGCATGGCACGCACCATGTCTTCGCCGAACAGAACCAGCACCAATACCTCGGCACCACTGTTGGAGGCTTTCTCCAAAGCCGCACGGTAGTCGGACAGGCGTGCGCCGGGGAACGCGGTCTTGACGCCCTGATGCCTGTTCTGGTCGACCGTGCCCGTGGCCTGGCGCAGCGAGCTTTCGCTGGTATGGCCCCAGGTGTAATCGGACGTGATGTAGAAGTAGGTCTTGCCGGGCATGTTCTCGTTCAGGTACTGCCCCAGCACCCGGGCGCTCATCCAGGCGTTGTTGCATTCACGGAACATGTAGCGGTGTCCGTCTTTGCCCGTGGTGTCGTTGGAATACGTCAGCGTGCCGAAGTAAAGCAGGCCGCGTTCCTTGGCCCGCTTGCTCGCGGCAATCGCCACGGCGCTGGAAACGCCGCCGAAGAGCATCGCCACACCTTCGTCAGCCATCTTGTCGACGTTGGCGATGGCCTTGTCCGGGCGCGAGGCGGTATTACGGCTGATCAGCTGCAGAGGGCGGCCCAGAACGCCACCAGCCTCGTTGATCTCGTCGATGGCCATCAGGGCGCCGCGCATCTGCGCCAGACCTTCTTCCTTGTAGCTGCCAGTACGGGGATAGTTGAGGCCGAGCGTGATGGGGTCGGCAGCCTGAGCCGTAAGACAGAACCCCAGCCCTAGCGCCAAAAGGGTAATCCGGTTCATTGCATGTTCCTTGTTATCGCTTTTGTTATTGGTTTATTGGCAGTGGGCTTTTTTAACCTGCGGCCGGGGCTTGCGTCACTCTTTATGTGAGCTCTGGAAGCCGCGTCCGCATCAGTACGTGAGCCAGGTGCGATTATGACTAAAGGAGGGGGGTTGATATTGCGGTAGCGCAACGACGGCGCCGTTTAGCCGTTGACATCGATGGCCGGGTTTTTTAGGGTTCGGCGGCTTGGCCACCCGGAAATAGCTCATGACCCAGGACGACCGCATCAGGCTCGAAGCAGGATGGAAGGACGCATTGCGCGATGAGTTCGACAAGCCGTACATGCGCGAGCTCGGCGCGTTTCTTCGGAACGAGAAGGCGGCAGGCAAGACGATCTATCCGCCGGGGCCTATGATTTTCAACGCACTCAACTCGACTCCGTTGGAGCAGGTCAAGATTGTCATTCTCGGGCAGGACCCCTACCACGGTCCCGGTCAGGCTCACGGCCTGTGCTTCTCGGTGCAACCCGGCGTAACGCCACCGCCATCACTACAGAACATCTTCAAGGAACTGAAGCGCGATCTGAATCTGGAGATTCCGCGCCACGGTTATCTGCAGTCCTGGGCGGAGCAGGGGGTGCTGATGCTGAACACGTCCCTTACCGTCGAGCAGGGAATTGCGGGGTCGCACGCCAAGGCGGGCTGGCAGCGGTTCACAGACCGCATCATCGAGGTGGTTGGCGAGCGCCGCCCGCACCTGGTGTTCATGCTATGGGGTGCGCATGCGCAGTCCAAGGCGAAGCTCATCGATGCGACACGGCATCTGATGCTGAAGTCGGTACATCCGTCGCCGTTGTCGGCGCATCGTGGATTTATCGGCAATGGGCACTTCAGCCGAGCCAATCAGTTTCTGATCCAGCAAGGGATTCAGCCGATCGACTGGCGACTGCCGGCGGAGGTGTGACCCGATGCCTGCCGGGGGACATCGGGCCTTCGGTTCAGTTCTTGTTGCCATGCTTGGCTTGCAGGTCCTTGGCGTGTTTCAGATGCTCTTCCAGCTTCGGTAGCGCCTGTTGGGCAAACTGTTTCAGATCCGCATTTTCGCCATCGTTCACATAATCCTGATACAGCTCGATGGTCTGTTCGTGCGCCACGACCTGGTTGTTGGCATAGGCCTGATCGAAGTTCTCGCCATCGCGCAGCTTCAGGATCATGGCCTTGGCCTTGTCCATCAGCGTTGCCTCGTCGGACATTTCCAGGTTCTTCTGCTGGGCTAGCTGAGCTAGCTGCTGATTGGCCTTGGTGTGGTCGTCGATCATCTTTTGGGCAAATTGTTTCACGTCCTCGGACGTACCTTTGTCCAGCGCCATCCGGGCGGTTTCGATTTCCGCGATGCCCTTGGCCGACGCCTCGTCGACGAAATTATCGCCTTCGGCAGCAACCGCCATGTTGGCGGCCAGGCCGACCAGTAAGGCGAAGGCGCCCGAGAAGATTGTCTTGGTTGTTTTGGTCATTGCGTTCTCCTTACTTCACCAGGCTCGTGCCGACCGGCAGGCTCGACACAAGGCGCGATGCGGCGAAATTGCCGTCCCTTTTGTGACTAGGCGTCATGAGGGACGGTTCCTCGCTTTCGGGCGAACGGTGGTGCAGGGGCGCTTACTGAAGCATGGTCATCGCCGCGTCCATGGCTGCGGACAAATCCTCGTCTTCCTGCATCAGCTCACTGGGGTCGAGCCCAAGCTTGGCGAAAGCCGGAACTGCGCTCCAGTCCAGTTGCGCATAGGGATGCTGGGTACCCATGTAGCTCTGTAGCGTCGCGACCTGCACGATGTCGACGTAGTCGACCTTGGCCGAGTCGCGCTGGAAATTGGTGTACTGGCCGGCGACCGACGCAATGGCATCCGGGAAGTCCCAGGCGCGCAGGATCTTCTCCCCCACCATGGGGTGGATCTTATCGATGACATGGTTGAGGCTGAACGAGTCTGCAAGCAAGGCGCTGTGTTCTTCGGCGTACGTCAGGATCGGCAGTATCCCGATCTGGTGAACCAGGCCCGCAAGTGTCGCTTGATCCGGCATCAGTCGCGTGTAGTGTCGGCAGAGCACGTGGCTGATCGCGGCAACCTCGGTGCTCTTGTTCCATACCTCGCGCATCTTGCGGTCGACGACGTCTGTGGTGGCCTGAAACATCTGCTCCATTGCCAGACCGGTGGCCAGGTTGCAGGTGTAGTTGATGCCCAGACGGCTGATTGCCATCTGCAGGTCATCGATCTCACGGCTGCTGCGCAGCAGCGGACTGTTGACCACCTTGATGATGCGGGCAGTAACCGCCGCATCGTTACCGATCACTTTACTCAGCGCCGGAATGCTGATGTCCGGATCTTCAGCTGCCTCGCGCACCCGCAGGGCGACTTCGGGCAGGGTGGGCAGAACCAGCTCATCATTCTCGATCGCCAGGGTCAGTTCACGCTGGACTTTCTCGGCAAGGGTGCTCATGTCATTCCTTTATGGTGTCGGTCAGTGTCGCTCGGGCGCTTCTGGCCAGCCGGTTTTTGGCATCCGCCTATGGTGCGCCTCTAGGGATTTGCTTTCTGGCTCCGGTTCGCACTAGCGCTGGATTTCCTGGTCCGGATTCAGACTGTAGGGGATATCCAGCAGACTCAAGGGCAGACCGTCGGGCGAGCCGAGGTAAAGGCGGCCATCTGCTGCGGCATCCTCCTGTACCACTGCGAGCAGTTCGATTCCCTCGGGACAGGCCGCCGCCAGGACCACCTCGCCAACGCTTGAGCCGTGCACCGGAGAGAAAAGCTCCACGCCCGGCGCCGGCAAATCTTCCTGGGCGCCGTCGATGGCCAGGCGATGCAGGCGGCGTTTGAGTTTGCCCAGGTACTGCATGCGCGCCACGATCTCCTGTCCGGTGTAGCAGCCTTTCTTGAAACTCACCCCGCCGAGTGCCTGAAGGTTGATCATCTGAGGAATGAACAGCTCACGTGTGCTTCCGAACACCTGGCCGATGCCTGCACGGATCTGATCGAGCAGCCAGCGGTCCACCGGCGCTTCCTGTAGTTGCGCGGCCAGGCGCATGCGAGCCTGGTTCGCTTCGCCGCTTGATACCCAGAGCTCTGAGCGACCGTCTGCCAGGCGGATGGCGATCATGCCGTTGTTGCGCACGACGCTATCCGCGGTCTGTGGCAGGTCCAGACCAAGGCTGACCAGCGAGCCATCGCCACCGGCAAGACCGAATCGGCACCATGCGCCGCTTTCATCGCTCAGGCGAGACTTGGAGAACACTGCGTACTTGCTCAGGTCGGCCTGTTGCGGTTGCAGCAGATCGCTGGCCATCGCGAGCAGGTAGCCATCCCCGTCCAGTACGATGCGGAAGCTCGACTGCATGCGCCCCTTGGGTGTGCAGCGTGCGCCGAGGCTGGAGGTTTCGGCATTGAGGTAGTTGAGGTTGCAGGTCAGCTGACCTTGAAGAAATTTGCTGGCATCCGGGCCGCGCACGGCAAGGACGCCTTCATGCGACAGAACGCAGAAATAAGCAGTGTCGGTCATGATCGGTCGTCGTCAGAATCCGGGGTGGGCATCATAGCAGGCCGATGAAAACGGTTGCGTGGTGGCCGGTTTGCCGTGCGATGAAAAAAGCAACTGATGAGCTCGGCGCAGTCGCTATAATGCGCGCCTTCTCAAAAGGAGCCGATGTATGGCTGAGCAATCCGAACTCAATCGCCTGTTCTGGCAGAGCCGTCGTGGCATGTTGGAGCTGGATGTTTTGCTGGTGCCTTTCGTCAAGGAGGTCTATCCAGGCCTCGATGAGGAAGATCAGCGCCGCTACCGCAAGCTGCTGAGCTGTGAGGATCAGGACATGTTCGGGTGGTTCATGCAGCGCGGTGAGCCGGAGGACGAGGATCTGCGGCGCATGGTCCGCATGATTCTGGATCGTGTCCAGCCCGAGTAATTCGCCCTTCGAATGCCAATGGCAGCCGTCAGGTCTGCTGTTGACGTTCTACATTGCCGCTCAGGTGCTTGCGCTGGCGGCAATCCTCACGTCGGCTGCGCCGGTCTGGCTGCAGCTCATTTGCCTGCTTTCATGCCTTGCCCATGCGGGTTATGTGGTGCCGCGCAGCGTCCTGCTGTCCAGTCGCGGCTCGTGGCGCGGTCTGCGTCACGATGAGGATGGTTGGCATCTGTGGAGCCAGCAGCAGGGCTGGCAGCCGATCCAGCTGTTGCCTGACAGCCTCGCCCTGCCTCAGGTGGTGGTCCTGCGCTTTCGTTTACCTGGCCGGCGCTGCGCTGACAGTATCTGCATCCCGCGTGACGCGCTGCCGCGCGAGCAGCATCGCCGTTTGCGGGTGCGGCTCAAGTTCAGTCGGCGAAGGTGGGCGGCGCCAGGATAGTGTCAAGCGCTTGGGGTAGTAGCTGCGGATAGTCGAGCGTGTAGTGCAGGCCACGGCTTTCCTTGCGCTCCATGGCTGAGCGGATCATCAGATCGGCCACGAGGGCGAGATTTCGCAACTCGAGCAGATCCCGGCTGACCTTGTAGTTGCTGTAGAACTCGTCAATCTCACTGAGCAGCAGGCGTACCCGGTGCTGGGCGCGCATCAGACGTTTGTTGGTGCGAACAATGCCGACGTAGTCCCACATGAAGCGCCGCAGCTCGTCCCAGTTGTGCGCGATGATGACGTCTTCATCGGAATCGGTGACCTGACTGGCATCCCAGGCGGGTAACGTCGCGCTGTGGGTGATATGGGGCAGCTCGCGGAGGATGTCCTGGGCGGCGGCACGACCATAGACGAAGCACTCCAGCAGTGAGTTGCTGGCCATGCGGTTCGCGCCGTGCAGCCCAGTGAAGCTGGTTTCGCCAATGGCGTACAGGCCCGGAATGTCGGTTCGTCCGGCCTGGTCGACGACCACGCCGCCACAGGTGTAATGGGCTGCCGGAACCACCGGGATCGGCTGGCTGGTGATGTCGATGCCATATTCCAGGCAGCGTTCGTAGACGGTGGGGAAGTGGCTCTTGATGAAGTCGGCCGGCTTGTGGCTGATATCCAGATAGACGCAGTCAATGCCCAATCGCTTCATCTCGTGGTCGATGGCGCGTGCGACGATGTCGCGCGGCGCCAGCTCCTCACGGGTATCGAAGCGCGGCATGAAGCGTTCGCCATTCGGCAGCTTGAGCAGTGCGCCTTCTCCGCGCAGGGCTTCGGTGACCAGGAAACTCTTTGCCTGCGGATGGTAGAGGCAGGTCGGATGAAACTGGTTGAACTCCAGATTGCCCACGCGGCAGCCTGCACGCCAGGCCATGGCAATGCCGTCGCCGCAGGCACTGTCAGGGTTGCTGGTGTACAGGTAGACCTTTGCGGCTCCACCAGTGGCCAATACCACAAAGCGTGACTGGAAGGTTTCCACTTCGCCGGTGTTGCGATCGAGCACATATGCGCCCAGGCAGCGCCTGCCGGGCAGGCCAAGCTTGTGCTCGGTGATCAGGTCAACCGCGACACGCTGTTGCAACAGTTCGATATTGTCCTTTTGCCTGGCTTGACCGAGCAGCGTGTTGAATATCGCCGCGCCAGTGGCGTCGGCGGCGTGAATGATGCGCCGATGGCTATGACCGCCTTCGCGGGTCAGATGGAATTCGAAACTGCCATCCTCGCGATCCGGTGCATCGTCCCGCGTAAATGGCACGCCTTGCTCGATCAGCCACTGGATCGCTTCGTTGCTGTGCTCGACGGTGAAGCGAACGGCATCTTCATGGCACAGGCCGCCGCCAGCGATCAGCGTGTCCGCGACGTGTGATTCCACGGTGTCGGTCGTGTCGAGGACCGCAGCCACGCCACCCTGGGCCCAGTAGGTCGAGCCGTTGGATAGATCACCTTTGCTCAGCACCGCGATGCGCAGATCGGCTGGCAGGTTGAGTGCGAGAGTCAAGCCGGCGGCGCCGCTTCCGATAACCAACACGTCGTATCGTAGAACCTGGTTCATGTCCAATTCCGCGGAAAAACGAGCCCTAGTATATAGACGGGATGTAGCGCCAAAATAGCCGACTGTGTAGTTGTCTTCTAACGAGACGGAACTTTTCGTTATCAGGCCGCTCAATAGGCAGTTATGAATGCAAACCAGCTGGCCATCGTGTATGGGCGGTGCGAGTTTGCTATGGACACCAGGACGGCGTCGTCAGCAGGGCTGGCGCAACGCTGTGGTGCAATCGCCGTCAGGTATTGCAGGATAGCTTGCTAGGAGGGGGAGAACTTTTGCGTAAAGCCCGGGTCTATTCTGGCAGGTCGGTTCACTGGTGTGAGCGACGCCACTCCGTTACTGGGGAGGTGCGCTCATGTTGACTCAGGAGCAGGACCAGCAACTGGTTGAACGAGTGCAGCGTGGGGACAAGCGGGCGTTTGATCTGCTGGTAATGAAATACCAGCACAAGATCCTTGGGTTGATTGTGCGATTCGTGCATGACTCCCATGAAGCTCAGGATGTTGCTCAAGAGGCGTTTATCAAAGCCTATCGTGCACTTGCAAATTTTCGCGGCGACAGCGCTTTTTATACGTGGCTGTACCGCATCGCCATCAATACGGCGAAGAATCATCTGGTGGCGCGTGGAAGGCGGCCGCCAGACAGTGATGTGAGTTCCGAGGATGCCGAGTTCTATGAAGGTGATCATGCCCTCAAGGATATCGAGTCACCGGAGCGCTCGCTGCTCAGGGATGAGATTGAAGACACCGTTCATCGAACCATTCAACTTTTGCCGGAAGATTTGCGTACTGCTCTAACACTGCGCGAATTTGATGGTCTTAGTTATGAAGACATTGCGAGCGTCATGCAATGTCCGGTGGGCACAGTACGTTCTCGGATCTTCCGGGCACGTGAAGCCATAGATAAAGCGTTGCAACCCTTGTTGCATGAATCCTGAGACAGCGGCGACAGCCAAGAGAGGAACCGCCATGAGTCGTGAAGCCCTGCATGAATCGCTGTCCGCGGTGATGGATAACGAAGCGGACGAGTTGGAATTACGTCGCATGCTCGCAGGCGACAACCCGGAGCTGCGTGCTACCTGGTCGCGTTATCAACTTGCCCGTGCCGCCATGCACAAGGAGTTGATCGAGCCACGCCTGGACATCGCGGCAGCAGTGTCTGCTGCGCTGGCCGATGAGGCAGCTCCAGTCAAGACACAGCGCAATGGCTGGAAGAGCCTGGGTCGTCTGGCAGTCGCAGCTTCGGTTACCGTAGCTGTTCTGGCCGGTGTGCGTCTGTACAATCAGAACGAGGTGGCGGGGCCGCAGCTCGCTCAGCAGGCACCGCAGCCGAGCATCGCTGTTCCGCAGACCAGCCAGGGCCCGACGGTGCTCGCGGGTTACAGTGAGCAGGCGGAAGCTCCTGCTCAGGCTGCCGCGGATAGCGCCCCGGTTGAGCGCTGGCATGAAGAGCGTCTGCCGTCCTATGTGCGCCAGCATGCCCAGCAAGCTGCCTTTAGTAACGGATCGGAGAGCGCGCTGCCGTACGCTCGCGCGGCCAGCATGGAAGAACGTTAGGGAGAAACATGCGCGTATTACCGCTGTATGTGGTGATTGGGGGCTGGCTATCGATGCCGGCCCTTGCTGCTGATGCTGAATCCTGGATGGGCCGCCTCGCAATGGCGGAGCAGAAGCAGAGTTATGAGGGTACGTTCGTTTACGAACGCAACGGTAGCTTTTCCAGCCATGCTGTGTGGCAGCAGGTCGAGGCAGGTCGCGTGCAGGAGCGGTTGCTGCAGCTTGACGGTGCGCCTGCTGAAGTCGTGCTGGTTGATGGGCAAATGCAATGCGCAACCGATGAACTGGCTGCTCAAGTGCGTGAAGCCCAGGCATGGCACGGGCAGCGTCTCGATCCGAAAGCGCTCTCCGAATGGTACGAGTTTCGCCAGATTGGCGATTCACGAGTCGCGGGTCGCCCAGCTGTCGCGCTCGCTGTCGTTCCGCGAGACCAGCATCGTTACGGGTTCGAGCTGCACCTTGATCGCGACACCGCCTTGCCGCTCAAGTCGCTGATGCTCAATGAAAAGGGGCAATTGCTCGAACGCTTCCAGTTCACGCATTTCTCCACTGACATCGATAAGCAGCAGCTGACCGCTAGTTCCGGCTGCAAGACTGTTTCCATCAGCAAGCGAGAGGCCAATCTGTCTTCCGGGTGGAGATCCGATTGGTTGCCCGCAGGGTTCAAGCTGCTGGACGCCAACCAGCGACCAAGCCCTGCATCTTCTGAGACTGTGTCATGGCTTTCTTATGGCGATGGTCTGGCGAAGTTCTCCGTATTTATGGAGCCTCTGCGGGGTGCGTTGGTTGAAGATGCGCGTAGCCAGATGGGGCCGACGGTCGCCGTCTCCAAACGTATCAGCACTGCCGATGGCGATGTGATGGTCACGGTGGTCGGTGAAATACCGCTCGGCACGGCTGAGCGAGTAGCACTCTCCATGCGGACCGGTGCAGAACAGGCGCAGCGATGATCGAAGAGCCGGGGCGGGTGGTTGCGCTGGATCGTGGCGCGGTTTGGGTCGAGACGCGGCGTAAAAGCACCTGTTCCGGTTGCTCGGCCAAAAGCGGTTGCGGCCAAGGGCTGATGGATAGCCTCGGTGTCCGCGAGCGCCGAGGTTTGATTCGAGCGCTGAGCGACCTTCACCTGCAGGTCGGTGACGCTGTGATTGTTGGCATTCGCGAGGATGTATTGCTGCGCGGTGCTGTCCTTGTCTATCTTCTGCCCTTGATCATGCTGATGGCTGCGGCCGCGACTGCGGCCCAGTTTTCGGCGCGTGAGCCTGTCGTCATTCTGGCCGGGCTCGGAGGATTCTGCATATCCTGGCTTTTCGTGCGCATGCGGAGCCGGCATACAGCAGGCGATCCGAAGCTGCAGGCAGTGGTTCTACGCGCCATGCTCGCGGGGCCAGCGAGTCCCTGAGCTTCTTGTTTTGTAAGTGGGGAGACTTGTAGTCATGTTCAATCGAAACGGCTGCTTCGCTTTCGTGGCGGGGCTGGCATTGCTGGGGCAGGCCGCGCTGGCGCAGGCGAATTTGCCTGACTTCACGCCGCTGGTGGAAAGTGCCTCGCCGGCAGTAGTCAATATCAGCACCAAGCAAAAGGTCCCGGCGCGGGGCGCAACGGCCCAGATTCCAGAGCTGGAAGGTCTGCCGCCAATCTTTCGCGAATTCTTCGAGCACAGCATCCCGCAGATGCCAGGCGCGCCTGGCCGCGGGCAGCAGCGTGAGGCGCAATCCCTGGGCTCGGGTTTCATCATTTCTGACGACGGCTACGTGTTGACCAACAATCATGTGGTCGCTGGCGCCGACGAGATCATCGTGCGCCTGCCAGATCGCAGCGAGCTCGAGGCAAAGTTGATAGGTGCTGATCCGCGCTCCGACGTGGCGGTACTTAAAGTCGAGGGCAAGGGGCTGCCGACCGTTAAGATCGGGCGCTCCGACGAGCTGAAGGCAGGCGAGTGGGTACTCGCCATAGGCTCGCCGTTTGGTTTCGATCACACCGTGACAGCCGGTATCGTCAGTGCCACTGGCCGTAGCCTGCCCAATGAAAGCTATGTTCCATTCATTCAGACGGACGTTGCGATCAATCCCGGTAATTCGGGGGGGCCGCTGTTCAATCTGAAGGGCGAAGTGGTTGGTATCAATTCGCAGATCTTCACCCGCTCAGGCGGCTTCATGGGCCTGTCCTTCGCCATTCCGATCGATGTGGCGATGGATGTGGCCAACCAGTTGCGCACGGACGGCAAGGTCAACCGAGGCTGGCTTGGCGTGGTGATACAGGAAGTGAACAAGGATCTGGCCGAGTCCTTCGGGCTCGAGCGACCGGCGGGTGCTCTGGTTGCGCAGGTCATGGATGGTGGGCCGGCCGCGCGCAGTGGGCTGCGCGTCGGTGATGTGATCCTCAGCCTCAACGGCAAGCCGATCGTCATGTCCGCAGACCTGCCGCATCTGGTTGGCGCGCTCAAGCCGGGCAGCAAAGCGCGAATGGAAGTCGTGCGTGACGGTGATCGCAAGATGCTGGATGTCAGTATCGGTGCCATGCCGGAAGAGGGTGAGCCGGTTGCGGCATCGGGTGGCGGCCAGGAGCGTAGCGACAATCGCCTGGGCGTCAAGGTGACCGAGTTGACTGAGGAGCAGAAGAAAAGCCTCGATCTGCCCGGCGGCGTAGTGATCACCGAGATCCTTAATGGACCGGCGGCGATGATTGGTCTGCGTCCCGGCGATGTGATCACCCACCTCAACAATCAGGCGATCAACTCCGCAGCGACCTTCGGCCGGGTGGCCGAGCAACTGCCGAAGAACCGCTCGGTTTCGATGCGCGTTCTGCGGCAGGGGCGTGCCAGTTTCATCACCTTCAAGCTGGCCGAATAAGATCGGTGAAGGAAAACAAAAGGGCGGTCCTCGAACCGCCCTTTGTTGTTTCTGGCGTACTTGAAACGAGCGTCAGCACTGTCGGTCGGCGCACGGATGGCTTGTGCGTGGCACTGCCGGGGCTGATCAGTTACACTTCGCGGCTATTTTCGGCGGGCAATCGGTCCGCGTCTTTTCCGAGTGTTGAGCTGTGAGTGACCTGAGTCATATCCGCAATTTTTCCATCATCGCCCATATCGATCACGGTAAGTCGACCTTGGCAGACCGTTTCATCCAGATGTGCGGTGGTCTGACCGAGCGTGAAATGGAAGCCCAGGTGCTGGACTCGATGGATCTCGAGCGCGAGCGCGGCATTACCATCAAGGCCCACAGCGTCACGCTTTACTACCCTGCTCGCGATGGCAAAACCTACCAGCTGAACTTCATCGACACGCCCGGCCACGTCGACTTCACCTATGAAGTCAGCCGTTCGCTGGCCGCCTGCGAGGGTGCGTTGCTGGTGGTTGACGCCGGCCAGGGCGTCGAGGCGCAGTCGGTCGCCAACTGCTACACAGCGATCGAGCAGGGCCTGGAAGTGATGCCTGTGCTGAACAAGATGGATCTGCCGCAGGCCGACCCGGAGAAGGTCAAGGACGAGATCGAGCACATCATCGGTATCGATGCCACCGACGCGGTTGCCTGCAGTGCCAAGAGCGGTATGGGCGTCGATGAAGTACTCGAGCGTCTGGTCGCAGTGATTCCTCCGCCAACCGGTGATATCGAGGCGCCCTTGCAGGCGCTGATCATCGATTCCTGGTTCGACAACTACCTGGGCGTCGTCTCGCTGGTGCGGGTACGTCACGGTCGTATCAAGAAGGGCGACAAGGTGCTGGTGAAGTCCACCGGGAAGGTCCACCAGGTCGACAGCGTCGGCGTATTCAATCCCAAGCACACCGCCACGGCTGATCTGAAGGCCGGTGAAGTCGGCTTCATCATCGCCGGCATCAAGGATATCCACGGCGCCCCCGTGGGCGACACCCTGACGCTGTCAAGCACACCCGATGTGGAAATGCTGCCCGGCTTTAAGCGCGTCAAGCCGCAGGTCTATGCCGGCCTGTTCCCGGTCAGCTCGGACGATTTCGAGGATTTCCGCGAAGCGCTGCAAAAGCTGACCCTGAACGACGCCGCGCTGCAGTACGAGCCGGAAAGCTCCGATGCGCTGGGCTTCGGCTTCCGTATCGGCTTTCTCGGCATGCTGCACATGGAAATCATCCAGGAGCGCCTGGAGCGCGAATACGACCTGGATCTGATTACCACCGCGCCCACCGTGGTCTACGAGATTCTGCTGAAGAACGGCGACACCATCTATGTCGACAGCCCTTCCAAGCTGCCGGATATGTCGTCCATCGAGGATATGCGCGAGCCGATCGTGCGCGCCAACATCCTCGTGCCGCAAGAGCATCTGGGTAACGTCATCACGCTGTGCATCGAGAAGCGCGGGGTGCAGCGCGACCTGCAGTTCCTCGGGACTCAGGTGCAGGTACGCTACGACCTGCCGATGAGCGAGGTGGTGCTGGACTTCTTCGATCGCCTGAAGTCCTGCAGTCGCGGTTACGCCTCGCTGGATTACAGCTTCGAGTGCTTCCAGTCGGCCAACCTGACGCGGCTGGACATCCTCATCAACGGTGACAAGGTCGACGCGCTGGCGCTGATCGTTCATCGCGACAACGCCCATTACAAAGGCCGCATCCTCGTAGAGAAGATGAAAGAGCTGATTCCGCGGCAGATGTTCGACGTGGCGATTCAGGCGGCGCTCGGCGGCCAGATTGTCGCGCGCAGCACGGTCAAGGCGCTGCGTAAGAACGTTTTGGCCAAGTGCTATGGCGGTGACGTCAGCCGTAAGCGCAAGCTGCTTGAGAAGCAGAAGGCGGGCAAGAAGCGCATGAAGCAGGTCGGCAACGTCGAAATCCCGCAAGAGGCCTTCCTCGCCGTGCTGAAGGTGGATAGCTGACATGTCGATCAACTTCCCGTTGTTGCTGGTTATTGCGGTGGCCGTGTGTGGCCTGTTGGCGTTGAGCGATTTGTTGTTCTTCGCACCTCGCCGCCGGGCTGCGATCGCCAACTATGAAGGGCGCACCGGGGAAATCGATCCATCGACGCTCGAAGCGTTGAACAAGGAACCGGTACTGATCGAGTACGGCAAATCGTTCTTCCCGGTACTGGCTATCGTGCTGGTGCTGCGTTCGTTTCTTGTCGAACCTTTCCAGATTCCGTCCGGTTCGATGATCCCGACGTTGGAAGTTGGCGATTTCATCCTGGTGAACAAATTCGCCTACGGTATTCGCCTGCCGGTGGCGGATACCAAGGTCATCGAGGTCAGTGATCCGAAACGCGGCGACGTCATGGTGTTCCGCTATCCCAACGAACCGAGCATCAACTACATCAAGCGGGTTGTCGGCGTGCCTGGCGACGTTGTGCGCTACAGCAGTGATCGCCGTCTGTTCGTCAACGACCAGCCGGTCGCCGAGACCCTGGTCGGCGAAGAGCCGGGTAGCCTCGGCAGCGCCGTCCTGTATCGCGAGAGGCTGGGTGAGGTCGAGCACCTGATTCGCAAGGAAATGGGGCGTTACCGCATCGAGCCGAGCCGGCAATGGACCGTTCCGGCCGAGCATTACTTCATGATGGGCGACAACCGCGATAATTCGAACGACAGCCGTTATTGGCAGGACGAGTCGATTCCCGCCGAGCTCGCCGGCATGGTCCCGGATCGCAATATCGTCGGCAAGGCTTTTGCGGTCTGGATGAGCTGGCCTGATCCAAAGCTCAGCAACCTGCCGAATTTCTCCCGCGTGGGCCTGATTCACTGAAGCTGTGAATTGGGGCCCTCGCTGGGCGAGCCGGGCTCGCTATATTTGTCCTGCCCCGATCGGTGGGTATCGCAACGACATAGAGGTCGACATGAGTTTTGCGCGTTCGCAAAAAGGGCTGTCCATGCTGAGCTGGATCATGGTCCTGGCGGTTGTGGCGTTTGTGGCCAGCACCGGGTTCAAGATGTTCCCGCATTATTTTGACTACATGTCCATGGACAAGATCATCCAGTCCGTGGAAACCGACGAAGCGCTTGAGATTCGCAGCGTTGGGGAGTTCTATAGTCATGTCAGCAAGGGGATGCAGGTCAACGGCATCCAGAACATTGATCTCAGGGATGCACTGAAGGTCGAGATCCAGAACAACGAGTTCAGGGCGCACCTGAAATACGAAAAACGCGAGCCGCTGATCCGCAATCTCGATCTGGTGGCGAACTTCGACAAAGAATATCGCCTAAGGATGCCGTGAGCACTTCGTTAGCCCGTCTCGAGCGCAGGCTCGGTTATCAATTCAAGGACCAGGAGCTGATGCTCCTGGCTCTGACCCATCGTAGCTACGCCGGACGCAACAACGAGCGTCTGGAGTTCCTTGGCGACGCCATCCTCAACTTCGTCGCCGGCGAGGCTCTGTTCAATCACTTCCCGCAGGCCCGTGAAGGGCAGCTGTCGCGGCTGCGCGCGCGGCTGGTCAAGGGTGAGACGCTTGCAGTGCTGGCGCGTGGTTTCGAGCTTGGCGAATACCTGCGCCTGGGCTCCGGTGAACTCAAGAGCGGTGGCTACCGTCGCGAATCGATTCTGGCCGACACGCTCGAGGCACTGATCGGGGCCATCTACCTTGACGCCGGGATGGACGTGGCTCGCGAGCGGGTCGTTGCCTGGCTGGCTAACGAGCTGCAGGGGCTGACCCTGGTCGATACCAACAAGGATCCGAAGACACGACTGCAGGAATTTCTGCAGTCGCGTGCCTGCGAGCTGCCGCGTTACGAGGTGGTGGACATCCAGGGCGAACCGCATTGCCGCACCTTCTTCGTCGAGTGTCAGGTGGCTTTGCTGAACGAAAAAACGCATGGGCAGGGCGCCAGTCGCCGCATTGCCGAACAGGTTGCCGCGGCAGCCGCACTGATCGCCCTCGGCGTGGAGAACGGACATGACTGACGAACAGCTACAACCCGAAGACGTCAGCCGTTGCGGTTATGTCGCGATCGTCGGCCGGCCGAACGTCGGCAAGTCGACGCTGCTCAACCATATCCTCGGGCAGAAGCTTGCGATCACCTCGCGCAAACCGCAAACCACCCGCCACAACATGCTCGGCATCAAGACCGAAGGCAGTGTGCAGGCGGTTTATGTCGATACGCCAGGGCTGCACAAGAACGGTGAAACCGCGCTGAACCGTTATATGAACCGCACGGCGGCATCGGCGTTGAAGGACGTAGACGTGGTCATCTTCGTTGTCGACCGCACCCGCTGGACCGATGAAGACCAGGCCGTGCTGGAGCGCGTGCAATACGTTACCGGGCCGCTGATCGTCGCCGTCAACAAGACCGACCGTGTCGAAGACAAGGCGGAGTTGCTGCCGCACCTGCGCTGGCTCGCCGAACAACTGCCGAATGCCGAGATCGTGCCGATATCGGCGCAGCATGGACAGAATCTCGAAACGCTGGAAAAGCTGGTCGCCGACCGTTTGCCCGAGAGCGAACATTTCTTCCCGGAAGACCAGATCACCGACCGCAGCAGCCGCTTCCTCGCCGCCGAGCTGGTGCGCGAGAAGATCATGCGTCAGCTTGGCGCCGAGGTGCCTTACCAGATCACCGTGGAGATCGAGGACTTCAAGCAGGAAGGCCGCGTGCTGCACATCCACGCGCTGATTCTGGTCGAGCGTGACGGGCAGAAGAAGATCATCATTGGTGACAAGGGCGAGCGCATCAAACGCATCGGCCAGGAAGCGCGCAAGGACATGGAGGTGCTGTTCGACTCCAAGGTCATGCTCCACCTGTGGGTCAAGGTGAAGGGCGGCTGGTCCGACGACGAGCGTGCGCTGCATTCGCTGGGCTACCAGTAAGCGCCGAACGGCAATCACCCGTGCGCATCGCGCACCTTCTGGCCTGACATGCACCAGCCTGCTTTCGTTCTGCACAGTCGCCCCTACAAGGAAAGCAGCGCGCTGGTCGACCTGTTCACGCCACAGGGTCGGCTGCGTGCGGTCATGCGTGCGGCGCGAGGCAAGGCCGGTAGCTTGATCCGTCCGTTCGTGACC
This sequence comes from Pseudomonas songnenensis, assembly GCF_003696315.1. Classification (GTDB taxonomy): domain Bacteria; phylum Pseudomonadota; class Gammaproteobacteria; order Pseudomonadales; family Pseudomonadaceae; genus Stutzerimonas; species Stutzerimonas songnenensis. The sequence goes on from NZ_RFFN01000005.1 coordinate 303,429, forward strand.
CTCGAAGTGGAGTTGCGCGGCAAATCGGAGCTGAAGACGGTTGCTCGTCTCGAAAGTGCTGGGCCATCGCACTGGCTCGATGGTCAGGCGTTGTTCAGCGGCATGTACCTCAACGAGCTGCTGATACGCCTGCTGCCCATGGAAGACGCACACCCCGCACTGTTCGAGCATTACGTCGCCACCCTGCCAGCCCTGGCCGCACACCGCCCCCTCGAGCCGCTGCTGCGTTCCTTCGAATGGCGGCTGCTTGACGAGTTGGGCTATGGTTTTGCCCTTGATGTGGATATTGCCGGGGAGCCGATCGACCCGCGACGGCAGTACCGCCTGCTGCCCGATGCCGGCCTGGAAGTGGTCGCCGGGTTTCAGCCGGGGCTGTTCAATGGCGCTGAACTCCTCGCTATGGCCGAGGCCGACTGGCAGGTTCCCGGCGCGCTCGCGGCGGCCAAGCGGCTGATGCGCCAAGCCCTCGCACCTCATCTGGGCGGTCGACCGCTGGTCAGCCGCGAACTGTTCATGAATCTGAAGGAGGCCCCGCGTGACTGAAGCCAATCGAATCCTGCTCGGCGTCAACGTCGACCATGTCGCCACCCTGCGTCAGGCTCGCGGTACCCGCTATCCGGACCCGGTCAAGGCCGCGCTGGACGCTGAAGAAGCCGGCGCGGACGGCATCACCGTGCACCTGCGTGAAGATCGCCGGCATGTCCAGGAACGCGATGTGCTGATGATGAAGGACGCGCTGCAGACACGAATGAACTTCGAAATGGGCGTCACCGAGGCGATGCTGGCCTTTGCCGAGCAGCTGCGCCCGGAGCACGTCTGCCTGGTTCCGGAAACCCGCCAGGAACTGACTACCGAGGGCGGGCTGGATGTTGCCGGCCAGGAGGTGCGCATTCGCGAGGCGGTGGAGCGCTTGCGTGCCTGTGGCGCGGAAGTGTCGCTGTTCATCGATGCCGATCCGCGGCAGATCGAGGCGGCGGCGCGGGTCGGTGCGCCGGCCATCGAACTGCACACCGGCCGCTATGCCGATGCACACAGCGTGGCGGAGCGTGCCTGCGAGCTGGCGCGCATTCGCGATGGCGTCGAAGCCGGGCTAAGCCACGGGCTGATCGTCAATGCCGGGCATGGCCTGCATTACCACAATGCCGAGGCCATTGCCGCCATTCGTGGCGTAAATGAACTGAACATTGGCCACGCCATCGTCGCCCATGCGCTGTTCGTTGGCTTCAAGCAGGCGGTCAAGGAAATGAAGCACCTGATCCTGAGCGCGGCGGCACGGGGCTGAGCGAGCTAGGGTACTTGAGGTACGGTGACGTCCCCGGAGCCGCTGCGTAGACAGCGTGATTCGCGGGCAAGCTGCTCCTCAGCGAATACGGCGAGGCCTCAGCGGCGGAACAGGTTGATCAGTACGGTCAGCACAACGCTCAGAATCACCATTGAGGTGATCGGAATGAATACCCGGCTGCGCTCGGACTCGATGCGAATGTCGCCGGGCAACCGGCCGAACCAGTTCAGCAACCAGGGAAAGTAGTGCCAGGCAACGCCAAGCAGAAGTAGGGCCGCGCCTGCGATGATCATCCAGCGTGCCATTTCATTTCCTCGCTTGGCTCGGCCCGACGGCCGCTGCGCGGGTTTCGATATTCGACGAAGGCGGCGATCACCTGTTCTGCCAGGATGTCGACCGCTTCGCTCCGATTGCTGCCACGCAGCAAGTTGATTCGATAGTCACCCAGCGGCGGTAGTCCGTACTGCCCATCCAGGCGTTGCAGGGGAGGGCGGAGCAGGCTCGCGGGGTAGGGCGCGATGGCGAGATCGGCGATCATCGCCGCTTCCTGGCCGGAGGTCTGCTCGCTCGAATAGGCGATACGGTAGTGGCGGCCGATCCGATCGAGCGCATCCAGCGCCTGCCGACGCCAGGCGCAGTCGGGGCTGGCCAGCGCCAGTGGAAGCGGTGAGTGCAGCGCCGCAATGCCACCGCTGCGTCCGGCCCACACCAGTGGTTCGCTATGCACCGGCTCGCCCCGCGAATCATCCTGGCCGAGGTTGCCGATGGTGACCAAGGCCAGGTCCAGTTCGCCGGTGTCGATGCGTTCGATCATGTCGATGCTGCGGGCTACCGAGACGTCCACCTCGACGCCAGGATGACTGCGCGCGAATAGGGCCAGCAGACCGGGCAGGATACGCGTACCGACATCCGCCGGGGTGCCGAAGCGTACCCGCCCCTGCAGCGTCGGCTGCCGGAACTGGGCGACCGCTTCTTCGTTGAGCTTGAGCAGGCGCCGCGCATAGCCGAGCAGCGTCTCGCCGGCCGGTGTCAGGCGTACCTGCCTGGCTTCGCGTACGAACAAAGAGTGCCCGAGGGTTTCTTCAAGACGTTTGATCTGCATGCTGGCGGCGGAAGTGCTGCGATAGATCTGTCCGGCGGCACGGGTGAAGCTGCCGCTTTCCGCGATCGCGACGAAGGTGCGCAGTACATCGCTTTCCAGCAGCGGCGTAGCGGTGGCAGGCGTTTGCTCGAGTGGCTCTGTCATGTGTCCATGCTTCAGTTTTTCTGAACGAAGAGTTTCATATTAGTCGTTTGTTTGAACGATCAACTCCCGCTCATCCTGTCGGCAACCGGTGGCGCCACAACCAGTGAGCTGTCACCCGAGCGAAGCGGAGGTGAGCATGATGGTCGAACAACGCAAGAACGCCGCTCGGCAACAGGCCGAACCCCAGGTGCCGGACTTCTATATGCCAGCCATGTGGCCACTGGATCTGCAGCGCAGCGTGCACGATTGGTTCTGCGCCTGGCGGCAACGGCGGCTGTATCGGCAATTGCTGCTACTGGATGATCGCGAGCTGGCCGCGCGCGATCTGGATCGGCAACGCATCAGTGCGATGGCTGACGTGCCCTTGCAGCAACTCGTAGCGCAGCGCCGTGCATCGAGGCGCCGACGCTGAGCGGTTAGCCGGCTAAGGCTTGCGGGCGAGGAGTACGGCGCGCATGGGCGCCGGCAGACCTTCGACGGTTTTGCCGTGGTCTTCTGGATCAAGGAAGTCGGGTAGTGACTGATAGCGCATCCACTCGGTGCTGCGCTGTTCCTCAATGCTGGTCACGCTGACGTCCACGCAGCGCACGTCGACGAAGCCAGCGCGGCGCAGCCAGCATTCCAGCGCTTTTACCGAGGGCAGGAACCAGACGTTGCGCATCTGTGCATAGCGGTCTTCCGGCACCAGTGCAGTGTTCTCGTCGCCTTCGACCACCAGCGTCTCCAGAACCAGCTCACCGCCGCGTACCAGACAATCCTTGAGGTCGAGCAGGTGGTCGACCGGTGAGCGGCGGTGATAGAGCACGCCCATGGAAAAGACCGTCTCGAAGCCTTCCAGCCTGGCCGGCAGCTCTTCCAGGGCGAAGGGCAGATGCCAGACCGGCAGCTCCTGCAGGTAGCGCTTCATTGCATGGAACTGGCAGAAGAACAGCCAGTTCGGGTCCACCCCGACCACGCTGTCGGCGCCGGCGCCGAGCATGCGCCACATGTAGTAGCCGTTGCCGCAACCGACATCGAGGATGCGCTTGCCGACGAGATCCAGGTGCGGTGCAACGCGGTCCCATTTCCAGTCCGAACGCCATTCGGTATCGACGTGCACGCCGAACACATCGAATGGGCCCTTGCGCCATGGCGACAGGCCCATCAAGGCCTCGCGGGTGGCTTCGCGCGTGGCCTCGTCACAGGTTGCGTCGAGGCGGAAGCCATCACGCAGCTCGACCTGCACGGGGGCCAGGGCTGGCAGCGCATCGACGGCACGCCGCCAGCGCGGCAGATCGCCATGACCGATGGCGAGTTTGGCGTCCAGTTGCTGTTGAACGTCGTTGGCCCAGGCGGCGAGAGGTGTGCCGGCCAGGCGCCAGGCGAGGGGAGTCAGGTCGAGATTCATGGCAGAGCGATCAGTGAAGCGAAGTTCAGGCACTGGAACCAGGGCACAACCTGGGAGAAGCCGGCGTCCAGCAGTCGTTGGCGATGGGTTTGCAGACTGTCCGGCTTCATCACGTTCTCGATGGCGCTGCGTTTCTGCGCGATTTCCAGTTCGCTGTAGCCATTGGCACGCTTGAAGGCGACGTGCAGGTCGGTCAGTAGTTGTTGTTCGCTGTCGTCCTCGAAGCGCAGTTTCTCCGACAGGATCAACGCCCCGCCAGGCACCAGCGCCTGGCGAATGCGGCCGAGCAGCGCCGGGCGATGTTCCGGCGCAATGAATTGCAGCGTGAAGTTCAACGCCACCAGTGAGCTCGGCCGGAACTGCAAAGCCAGGATGTCGCCCTCGATAACCTCGACCGGCAGCAGCTCCTGGAACATCGAATCCTGCCCGTGCAGGTACTCGCGGCAGCGCTCGACCATCGCCGCAGAGTTGTCCACGGCGATCACCTGGCAGTTGTCGACCTTCACGTGGCGACGCAGGGCCTGGGTGACCGCACCCAGCGAGCAGCCGAGGTCGTACAGGTGGGTATTCGGCTGCGCGAACTGCGCGGCGATCACGCCGATGTTTTCGACAATCGTTGGATAGCCGGGGACGGAGCGCTTGATCATGTCGGGAAACACGCGCACCACGTCCTCGTTGAATACGAAGTCGGCGATCTGCGCCTGCGGGGTGGCATAGATTCGGTCGGGAAGTTGCGTCACAGCTGTGTTCCGGCGAAGCAAAAAAGGCGCGCATTTTAGCCCAAGTGCGCGCCAGGTTCGCTTATTTCAGCTGGTCGGAAAGAAACTCGCCGGCACCCTGCAGTGGTCCGAGCGGGTTGCGCTGAACCTGATAGCGCCGGATCTGCGGCTCGCCATTACTGACCTTGTGCACCAGCGTGTCGTCCACCAGCACGAACACCGCTCGCAGGTTCCAGCCCTGTACCTGACGGTTCTTGCGGAAGTTCAGCACGTCCGCCCAGAAGCTGCCGACGCGCTGGCTGTCGGTCTGGGTATATTCGAAGGCGTAGCCGGTGCAGCGGTCCTTGGCCTGTAGACAGGTCACCAGGCTGTCAGGCAGGTATTCGATCGGAATGTTCGGTTGCACGAACAGCTGCCTGACATCCAGAAACGAGAGGATGCGGCCGTTGCCGCCATGCTGCGGGTCGAAACCCAGCTTGAACAATTCGGCGCGGGTCGTACTGCCCGGAGTGGCACGGGCGAAGCTGGTCTCGGCGTCGAGATAGTCGCGGAAACCGGAGCTGACCTCGGCGCGTTCACTGGGTAGCAGGTTGCCGCAGCCGGCAAGCAACGGCAGCGCACAGCAGAGCAGGCACAATCTGAAGCCGTCCATGACATGTCCCCCCGACTACGTTGTCCCTGTAATCGGTATAGGCGATTTTCGGCTGTGGCGCAGGGGAACGGCACCGCTGGTATCGATTATTTCACGCGGATACGGCAGTCAAAGCGCTGAGCCGGGGCGACGTCGCGCTCCCATGGCCTTGCGTACTCGAGCGCCAGGTTCGCCTCGCCGCTGGTGGCCGCGCGGAAACGCCAGGTGGACACCCCGGCACCACCGACGACTCCGGCTTTTTCGGGAACGGTATAGACCTCGGGGCCGAGCAGTTTAAGCTGCGGCGCGCCGTCGGAGCGCAGCGACCAGCGAAAGCCCGTGGTCGGGTTGCTCGGCAGGCGCAGGTTGAATTCCTGACCCTGGCTCAGCTGCATGGGCTGGCAGCTGCGGGCCTGATTATCCAGCGTGAGGGTATTGGGCGCCTGCTGTGCGCAAGCGCTGAGCAGAAGCGCGGCGGCAGGCAATAACGCGCGACGGACGAAGGGCATGGAGCGGCACCAGTCGGATGGTTTGCCAAGAGGATAGCCGCCCCGGTGTCTCAGCCCAAGCCTTGACTCCCAGTGGCCGGGCTCCGAACGCTCGAGCACTGATGGCGGTTGCCGCCAGGCAGGCGTACCGCTTGCCTGGCGTTACCTTCAGAAGAGCACCTTGGCCACGTCGGCGAAGCGCTTGGCGAAGTGCACCGTCAGACCTTCCTTCAGGTAGTCCGGCAGTTCTTCGAAGTCACCGTGGTTGGCGTCCGGCAGGATCAGCTCGAAGATCTTCTGCCGCCGCGCGGCGATGACCTTCTCGCGTACCCCGCCGATCGGCAATACGTGGCCGGTCAGCGTCAGCTCGCCGGTCATGGCCACGCCCTTCTTCGGCGGCTGGTTGCGTGCCAGCGACAGCAGCGCGCTGGCCATGGTGATGCCGGCGCTGGGGCCGTCCTTCGGTGTGGCGCCCTCCGGCACGTGCAGGTGCACGAAGGCCTGGTCGAAGAACTGCGGGTCGCCCTTGAAGGTTTTCAGGTTCGAGCTGACGTAGCTGTAGGCAATCTCTGCCGACTCTTTCATCACGTCACCGAGCTTACCGGTGAGCTTGAAGCCGCGGTTGAGCGTGTGGATGCGCGTGGCCTCGATCGGCAGAGTCGCGCCGCCCATGCTGGTCCAGGCCAGACCGGTGATCACGCCGACGCCGGAGAGCACCTGTTCGCTGCGGAACACCGGTTTGCCGAGGTAGCTTTCCAGGTCCTTCGGCGTGATCTTCAGCTCCGCTTGCGGGTCTTCCAGCAGCTTGACCACCGCCTTGCGCACCAGCTTGCCCAGCTGCTTCTCCAGCTGACGCACACCCGCCTCGCGGGCATAGCCTTCGATCACCGCTTTCATGGCGCTGTCGCTGATGGCGAGGCGTTGCTTGGGCACGCCGGTCTTGTCCAGCAGCTTCGGCCACAGGTGGCGCTTGGCAATGGCCAGCTTCTCCTCGGCGATGTAGCCGGACAGGCGGATCACCTCCATGCGGTCGAGCAGCGGACCAGGGATCGAATCCAGCGTGTTGGCCGTGCAGACGAACAGCACCTTGGACAGGTCCAGGCGCAGGTCCAGGTAATGGTCGAGGAATTCGACGTTCTGTTCCGGGTCCAGCGTCTCCAGCAGCGCCGAGGCCGGATCGCCCTGGTAGCTGCTGCTGAGCTTGTCGATCTCGTCGAGCATGATCACCGGGTTCATCACCTCGACATCCTTGAGCGCCTGCACCAGCTTGCCGGGCAGGGCACCGATGTAGGTACGACGGTGACCCTTGATCTCCGCCTCGTCGCGCATCCCGCCGACGCTGAAACGATAGAACGGCCGGCCGAGTGATTCGGCAATGGACTTGCCGATACTGGTCTTGCCCACGCCCGGCGGGCCGACCAGCAGCACGATGGAGCCGGCGATCTCGCCCTTGAAAGCACCGACGGCGAGAAACTCGAGAATGCGGTTCTTGATGTCATCGAGCCCGGCGTGGTGCTTGTCCAGTACCTTGCGCGCACGCTTGAGGTCGAGCTTGTCCTGGCCGTACACACCCCAGGGCAGGGCGGTGGCCCAGTCGAGGTAGTTGCGGGTGACGGCATATTCCGGCGAGCCGGTCTCGAGGATCGACAGCTTGTTCAGTTCCTCGTCGATGCGCTTCTGCGCGGCCGGTGGCACCACCTTGCCTTCCAGGCGCGCGCGGAACTCGTCGGCGTCGGCACTCTTGTCGTCCTTGGTGATACCCAGCTCGCGCTGGATGATCTTCAGCTGTTCCTTGAGAAAGAACTCGCGCTGACGCTCGCCGATCTTGCGATTCACCTCACCGGTCAGCTCCTTCTGCAGCCTGGCGACTTCCACTTCCTTGCGCAGTAGCGGCAGCACCTTCTCCATGCGCTTGAGCACTGGCACGGTATCCAGCACTTCCTGCAACTCCACGCCAGGCGCGGTGGTCAGCGCGGCAGCGAAGTCCGAAAGCGGCGACGGGTCGTTGGGGCTGAAGCGGTTCAGGTAGTTCTTCAGCTCCTCGCTGTACAGCGGGTTGAGCGGAAGCAGCTCCTTGATCGCGTTGATCAGCGCCATGCCGTAGGCCTTCACCTCGTCACGCGGGTCGTCATCGCTCTTCGGGTAATCGACTTCTACCAGATACGGCGGCTTGCGCCGCAGCCAGCCGCGGATGCGCACCCGCGCCAGGCCCTGGGCGACGAACTGCAGCTTGCCACCCTCCTGTGAGGCGTGGTGCACGCGAACCATGGTGCCGTGTTCGGGCAGGCTGTCCGGGTCGAACGTGGCCATGTCCAGCACTGGCGAATCGACGAAGAACAGGGCCACTCGCTGATGCGGCGTCTTCGCCACGCGATCCAGGGTTTCGGCCCAGGGGTCTTCGTTGACGATCACCGGCAACACCTGCGCCGGGAAGAACGGCCGGTTGTGCACCGGGATGATGTAGAGCTTGTCCGGCTGCTGTTGATCGGGCAGTACGAGACCGTTGGAGGAGATGATTTCCTGCTCGATATGATCCTGATTGACGTCGTCGTTCATGCGGCACCCGTTGCGAATACGTGCACCTTAGATGGGTGGTGGCGCAGATGATTTCAATCCCGTCGCTTGGGGGTGGGCACTTCATGCCGGCTTCGGTACAGTGCTTGCACGCACAGGTGCCCATCATGCTCAACGCCCGTCTGCTTCGCCTGGATGACCAGACTCACCAGCACGCCCACGACTATCACCAGCTGGTGATGTCGCTCTCTGGGCGCGCGGAATTCGAGGTCAATGGCTCGGGTGGCGAAGTCTGCCGGATGCGCGCCTGTCTGGTGCCGGGCGATGCCGATCATGGCTTCGCCGGCATGGGCGACAACCGCATGCTGATCATCGATCTGGACGAGCAGGATGTCGTCACCGACGACCCTGCGCTGTTGGCCCGCCTGTTCGAGGCGCCACGCTACCCGGCGCTGGATGCTGATTTCCAGAACCTGCTGGCCTACGCCGGTGCCGAGCTGGCGCGCTACGGCAGCGATCCGCTGCTGGCCCGCGCGCTGGGTGGTGTGCTGTTGCGGGCACTGCATCTGCGGTTGTTCGGCGAGTCCCAGCAGCGACCGGCCGGTCCGCTCGATCTGCAGCGCCTCGACAACCATATCCAGGACAATCTGGCGCGGCGCATCACCGTCGCCGAGTTGGCCCAGGTGGTCTGCCTCAGCCCAAGCCACTTCCACGCCCAGTTCAAGGATTGCGTCGGCCTTACGCCGCACCAGTACCTGCTCAAGACCCGCCTCGATCGCGCCGCCCGCCTGCTGCGCGAAACGCCGCTGCCACTGGTGCGGATTGCCGAGGAGTGCGGCTTCTCCAGTCAGAGCGCACTGACCACGGCGACCCGCCGCTACCTCGGTCTGACCCCTCGCGGATTGCGCAAGTCCGATTCCTGAGCGTTCTCCTGATCGCCCTGTTTCCGGGCTCTTCAGCTATCAGGCGCATATTCCTGCGCCATCCTGGTGCGCTTTCATTGCCGCCGTATTTCGGCGTCCGGCTTTCGTAGTTTTTCGTAAAACTTCCGTAGTTTTGCGCAAGAACGACGCCTCACGCTGCCCCTACATTCCGTCTCCCGACCTGGCTCATTGTCTTGTGCTGCACCAACAGCCTGGCCGTGGACTAGACCTATAAGCAGACACAATCACAAGAGGAGCGGCGCATGTTCAAGGCCGGTCACGTGCTGGATGGCGCCTTTGCCAACCAGAAAGCCGCGGAATTCTTTCCCGCCATCAGCGCCAACTACGCCGTTGACGAGGCGCAATATCTCACCGAACTGCTGCAGCTTGCCGATCCCGGCGAGGCAGGCATCGCCGCCATTCGCGAGCGTGCCCGCAGCCTGATCGAAGCCGTGCGCGGACGCGACAATGCCGTCGACACCCTCGACGCGCTGCTGCGCCAGTACAGCCTGGACACCCAGGAAGGGCTGATGCTGATGTGCCTGGCCGAAGCGCTGCTGCGCGTGCCGGATGCCGCCACGGCTGACGCGCTGATCCGCGACAAGCTCAACGCCGCCGAGTGGGAACGCCACCTCGGCCAGAGCGACAACGTGCTGGTCAACTTCGCCGCCTGGGGGCTGGTGATGACCGGTAAGGTGGTCGATCCGGAAACCGCCGATGGCCGGCCGAAGAACGTCATCGGTCGTTTGCTCAAGCGCTCCGGTGAGCCGGTGATCCGCAGCGCAATGAACCAGGCGATGAAGCTGATGGGCAAGCAGTTCGTGCTTGGCCGCACCATTTCCGAAGCCTTGAAGAACGGTCGTCCCGAGCGCGAGAAGGGCTACACCTATTCGTTCGACATGCTCGGTGAGGCGGCGCTGACCGCCGAAGACGCCGCCAAGTACATGGCCGACTACCGTCAGGCCGTGGAAACCGTGGGCGCCGAGCCGCAGGTCGGCAAGGGCCCGCGGCCGTCGGTATCGATCAAGTTGTCGGCGCTGCATCCGCGCTATGAAGTCGCCCAACGCGAACGCGTGCTGAGCGAGTTGTTCGCCAGCGTCCGTGAACTGGCCGTCCTCGCGCGACGGCTGAACGTCGGGATCACCATCGATGCCGAAGAGGCCGATCGCCTCGAGCTGTCGCTGGAGCTGTACGAAAAACTCCTGCGCGACCCGGCCATCGCCGGCTGGGGTGAGTTCGGCCTGGTCATCCAGGCCTATTCCAAGCGCTGCCTGCCGGTGCTGGTCTGGTTGACCTTGCTCGGTCGCGAGCTTGGCGAGCGCATTCCGCTGCGACTGGTAAAGGGCGCCTACTGGGACAGCGAGATCAAGCAGTGCCAGGTCCAGGGCCTGGATGGCTACCCCGTCTATACCCGCAAGGAAGGTACCGACACCTCCTACCTGGCCTGCGCGCGCTACCTGTTGTCCGAGCACACCCGTGGGGTGATCTACCCGCAGTTCGCCAGCCACAACGCGCACACCGTCAGCTGCATCCTGGCCATGGCCGAGGAAACCTCACAGCCGCGCGAGTTCGAGTTCCAGCGCCTGCACGGCATGGGCGATGCGCTGTACGACACGGTGATCGAGAAGTACCGCAAGAACGTGCGCATCTATGCGCCGGTCGGTGCGCACAAGGACCTGCTGCCCTATCTGGTGCGTCGCCTGCTGGAGAACGGCGCCAACTCGTCGTTCGTCCACCAGCTGGTCGACCCGCGCGTGCCGGTCGAATCGCTGATCGATCACCCGGTAACCCAGCTACGCAGATTCGCCGCACCTGGCAACCCGCGCATTCCGCTGCCGCCGGCGCTGTTCGGCAATCGCAAGAACTCCCAAGGGATCAACATGAATATCCAGAACCAATGGAACGACCTGGCCAGCGCCTACCAACCTTTCCTCGAGCGCCAGTGGCAGGCCGCACCGGTCATCGCCGGGCGGACCCTGGCCGGTACGCCGTCCGAGGTGCATTGCCCCTATGACCTGAACAAGGTTGTCGGCCAGGCCCAGTTCGCCAGCGCCGAGCAGGCGCGCCAGGCCGTTGATCGCCTGGCAGCTTACTGGCCGACCTGGAATGCCACGCCGGTGGAAGCCCGTGCCGCCGTGCTGGAGCGTCTGGGTGATCTGCTGGAGCAGCACCGCGCCGAGCTGATGGCGCTGTGTACCGTGGAAGCCGGCAAGTCGCTGCAGGACGGTATCGACGAGGTGCGCGAGGCGGTGGATTTCTGCCGTTACTACGCGCAGCAGGCGCGGCAGAAACTCGGCCGCGAAGAGCTGAAAGGCCCGACCGGCGAGCGCAACGAGCTGTTCCATGAAGGCCGCGGCGTGTTCGTCTGCGTCAGCCCGTGGAATTTCCCGCTGGCGATCTACCTCGGCCAGATCAGCGCGGCACTGGTGGCCGGCAACACCGTGCTGGCCAAGCCGGCCGAGCAGACCAGCCTGATCGCTGCGCGTGCGCTTGAACTGATGTTCGAAGCCGGCCTGCCGAAGGAGGCGATCGCCTTCCTGCCGGGCGACGGCGCCACCCTGGGCGGCGTGTTCTGTCGCGATCCGCGGGTGGTCGGTGTGTGCTTCACCGGTTCGACCGACACGGCGCGCATCATCAATCGCCAGCTGGCCGAGAAGGAAGGCCCGATCGCCACACTGATCGCCGAGACCGGCGGGCAGAACGCGATGATCGTCGACTCCACGGCGCTGCCCGAGCAGGTGATCAAGGATGCCGTCGGCTCCGCCTTCACCAGTGCCGGCCAGCGTTGTTCGGCCTTGCGCGTGCTCTACGTGCAGCGTGATATCGCCGACCGCGTGATCGAGCTGCTCAAGGGCGCCATGGCCGAGCTGAAGATCGGCCCGACCCATCTGCGCGAGAACGACATCGGCCCGGTGATCGACCAGGAAGCCCGCGAAGGCCTGCTGGCGCATATCCAGCAGCTCAAGAGCGAAGGGCGCCTGATCGCCGAGGCGTCATTACCGGCTGGCCTGAACGGTCACTTCGTGGCACCGGTGGCCTTCGAGATCGACGGCATTCACCAGCTGAAGAAGGAACAGTTCGGCCCGGTGCTGCACGTGGTGCGTTACGACGCGGCGGACCTGGAAAAGGTCGTCGCGGCAATCAACGGCACCGGCTACGGCCTCACCCTCGGCGTACACAGCCGCAACGAGGAAACCGCCGAACGCATCGAGCAACTGGCGCGGGTCGGCAACCTCTATGTCAATCGCAACCAGATTGGTGCCGTAGTCGGCGTGCAGCCGTTCGGCGGCTGTGGCCTGTCCGGCACCGGTCCGAAGGCGGGCGGCCCCAGCTACCTGCTGCGCTTCGCCAACGAGCGCACCACCTCCACCAATACCACGGCGGTGGGCGGCAACGCCTCGCTGCTGTCTCTGGGCGACGACTGAACACTCGCCCATGCATCAGTCACCGGCCGCACACGCGGCCGGATCACAACAACAATTGGACAGTTGGCGGACGCTCTTCCGCCACTGACGGGCCCCGTTGGGCCTGTCACAGGTGATGGCCTTTTCGCCATCGCCCTCTGCCAAGGTGCGGTGCGGGTCCGCTCGCGTTGCGCCGAACAACAACTAACGAGGGACACACATGAGCATCAGTACACCCACGCTGATCACCTTTCTGATCTACATCGCGGCGATGATCCTGATCGGATTCGTCGCTTACCGCGCCACCAAGAACTTCGACGACTACATCCTCGGCGGTCGCAGCCTCGGCAGCTTCGTCACCGCGCTGTCGGCCGGTGCCTCGGACATGAGCGGCTGGCTGCTGATGGGCCTGCCCGGTGCGATCTTCGTCGCCGGTCTGTCTGAAAGCTGGATCGCCATCGGCCTGATCGTCGGCGCCTGGCTCAACTGGCTGTTCGTCGCCGGTCGCCTGCGCGTGCACACCGAGCACAACCACAACGCCCTGACGCTGCCGGATTACTTCTCGCACCGCTTCGAGGACGAGAGCCGCATGCTGCGGATCTTCTCTGCGCTGGTGATTCTGGTGTTCTTCACCATCTATTGCGCCTCGGGCGTGGTCGCCGGTGCGCGGCTGTTCGAGAGCAGCTTCGGCGTGCCATACGAATACGCACTGTGGATCGGCGCGGCGGCGACCATCCTCTATGTGTTCATCGGTGGCTTTCTCGCGGTGAGCTGGACTGACACCGTGCAGGCGACGCTGATGATCTTCGCGCTGCTGATCACCCCGGTGTTCGTCATTCTCGCCCTGGGTGACATGGGCGCTGCGATGGATACGATCGCCACCCAGAACCCGGCTGCCTTCGACATGTTCAGCGGGCTCTCCTTCGTCGCGATCATCTCGTTGCTGGCCTGGGGCCTGGGTTACTTCGGCCAGCCGCACATCCTGGTGCGCTTCATGGCGGCGGACTCGATCAAGACCATCCCCAACGCCCGCCGTATCGGCATGGCGTGGATGATCCTCACCCTGGCTGGCGCCGTGGCGGTGGGCTTTTTCGGTATCGCTTATTTCGCCGGCCATCCGGAACAGGCGGGCCCTGTAACCCAGAACGGTGAGCGCGTGTTCATGGAGCTGGTGAAGATCCTGTTCAACCCGTGGGTTGCCGGCATCATCCTCTCCGGCGTACTGGCGGCGGTGATGAGCACCCTCAGTGCGCAGCTCTTGGTCAGCTCCAGCGCGCTAACCCAGGACTTCTACAAGGCGATGCTGCGCAAAAGCGCGTCGCAGACCGAGCTGGTCTGGGTCGGCCGGGCGATGGTGCTGCTGATCGCCCTGATCGCCATCGGCATCGCCTCCAACCCGGAGAGCAAGGTGCTGGGGCTGGTGTCCTACGCCTGGGCCGGCTTCGGTGCGGCGTTCGGCCCGGTGGTGCTGATCTCGCTGCTGTGGAAGCGCATGACCCGCAATGGCGCGCTGGCCGGCATGCTGGTCGGTGCCGTCACCGTGGTGGTGTGGAAGGAGTTCATCGGCCTGGGCCTGTACGAAATCATCCCGGGCTTCATCCTCGCCAGCATCGCCATCTATGTCGTGAGCACGCTGGGCGCTGCGCCGGCCCCGAGCATCGTCAAGCGCTTCGAAGAAGCCGATGCGGATTACCACGCCGGTTGACCAGCGCAGGTGGTATGAGCGNAGAAGCCGATGCGGATTACCACGCCGGTTGACCAGCGCAGGTGGTATGAGCGCCTAGGCCCACCATAGGCAGGTGGCCGGTTTCGGTCATCGGCCGGTACTTGCGCAGCAGAACCCCGGCTAGCCGGGGTTCTGCGTTTCCGGTCCTGGTGTCAGTCGTCCGCTACCAGATTGGAACGGTCGTCCACGGCACCTGCTGCGATCAGGTGTTCGGCTTCGTCTTCCGGCACGTGGATGCTGGTGCCGTCGATATTCATCACCGACATACGTGCCTGGGGATCGGTGGTGATGCGGACGTCCATCAAGGCGCTGCGGTGCGTATTGCCGTTGATAACCACGGCGCAGGTGCCGGTGGTGGTATCGATGTCTACGGTCATGATCTGTCTCCCGAAGCGGTGCAAAAGCCGGGCGCGGGTCGCACGGCGTTTCCATTTCGACCACATCGAAGGCCCTTCCGTTGTGCTCGTCGCCAGAAAAACAGTGTTAAACGTTACGATATAACATGTTAAGTTCTCGTCCGGCGAAGCTGGCACCGCTACCGGTTGCCGGCGCACAGCCGTCTTCGGTTGCCTCGCAAGGCAACCGCCACTGTCTGGAGAATCACATGAAACTGAAGCGTCACCCCCTGGCCTGGGCGATCAGCCTGGCCCTGGTACCGGCTGCCTGGGCCGCCGAGCCGGTCGAACTGCAATCGGTCGTGGTCAGCGCCAGCGGCCTGGCCAAGCAGAGCCATGAGATGACCACGCCGGCTGCCGTGATGGAGGGAGACGAGCTGGTGCTGCGTCGTGAGGCGACGCTGGGTGAAACGCTGGAAAGCCTGCCGGGTGTACGCTCCAGCAGCTTCGGTGCCGGTGCGGCGCGTCCGGTGATTCGTGGACTGGACGGCGCCCGGGTCAAGGTGCTGAGCGATGGCGTGGAGTTGCTCGATGCTTCGACCATAAGCCCCGACCATGCGGTGACCAGCGAACCGCTACTGGCTGAGCGCATCGAGGTGCTCAAGGGCCCGGCAACCCTGCTCTACGGTGGCGGCGCCATCGGCGGTGTGGTCAACGTCATCGACAAGAAGATTCCCACCCGCGTGCCAGAGAAAGGCTACGAAGGCGAGCTGGAACTGCGCGCCAACAGCGTTGCCAACGAAGGGGCAGGGGTGTTCGGCATCACCGCCGGGAGCGGCAACTTCGCCGTACGTGCCGAAGGCACCAAGCGCCAGGCCGATCCCTATGAAATCCCCGGCTCGCCGAGCAAGCAGGAAGGCTCCTACAACGACACCGACAGCTTCAACCTGGGCGCCAGTTTCATCGGCGAGCGTGGCTACATCGGCATGGCCTATGGTGAGCAGAACAACCGCTACGGGCTGCTGGCCCATGAGCACGCCGATTGCCACACCCACGGCAGCGACTGGCACTGCGGTGGCCATGATGATCACGACGATGACGACGACCATGATCATGACGAGCATGGCAGCGTGCCTTATGTCGACATGCGCCAGAAACGCTGGGATCTGCGTGGCGAGCTGAGCGATCCGCTGCCGGGCTTCGAGCTGGCGCGGCTGCGCATCGGCCACAGCGACTATCAGCACAAGGAAATCGAAGGCGGTGAAGTGGGCACCCGCTTCAACAATGACGCCACCGACGCCCGCCTTGAACTGACCCATCAGCCGCTGTTCGGCTGGCGCGGCGTACTCGGCGCACAGACCCTGCGGCGTGACTTCGAAGCCCTCGGCGAGGAGGCCTACGTGCCGCAGACGCTGACGCGCAATCACGGCCTGTTCCTGCTCGAGGAATACACCGCCGGCGCCTGGCGCTATGAACTTGGCCTGCGCCACGAATGGCAGGACATCGATGCCGATGGCCGCCCGGATACCGATCACAGCGGCACCTCGATGTCCGCCGGTGCGGTCTGGACCTTCGCTCCGCAGTACTCGCTGGGCTTCTCGCTCACGCGCTCGCAACGCCTGCCCAGCGCCGAAGAGCTGTACGCCAACGGCCCGCATGCCGCGACCCGCACCGTCGAGCTGGGTAATGTCGACCTGGAGGAGGAAACCTCGCACAACGCCGAGATCACCCTGCGCAAGTTCGCCGGCCGCACGACCTTCAGCCTCAGCGTTTTCCGCAACGAGGTGGACGACTTCATCTATGCCGCCGATACCGGCAACGACATCGGTGGTGGCTACCGCGAGATCGAGTACCGCCAGCAGGACGCCGTGCTCACCGGCGCCGAAGGGGAGGTGCGCTTCCAGGCGACCGACGCCACCGCCTTCACCCTGTTCGGCGATCACGTGCGCGGCAAGTTGCGCGACGGTGGCGGCGACCTGCCACGCATCCCGGCCGATCGCCTGGGTGTGCGGCTGGATCAGAGCTTCACCCCAGCGCTCAACGGCCAGCTGGAGTTCTATCGCGTGCAGCGTCAGGACGAGCTGGCCGATTACGAAAGCGAGACCGGCGGCTACAACATGCTCGGTGCCAGCCTGGGTTACAGCGGCTCGCTGAACCAGACCGATTACCTGCTCTACCTCAAGGCTAACAACCTGCTGGACGAGAAGGCCCGCCAGCACACGTCCTTCATCAAGGACGACGTGCTGCTGCCCGGGCGCAACCTGACCGTAGGCATGCGCCTGGCGTTCTGATCCGGCTGATTGCCACGGCGCAAGGGTCGGCACCGGTTGCCGGCCCTTTTTCGTTTGCAGAGGCCAGACCCTGCGAGGGAGAACTTCGCAGTCACGGGCGCGGATGTCAGCGACGCGCTATTCTTGCGCCCCTCGATTGCTCCGTTGCGGGTGCCGGTCGCATCCCGGGCTGTGGCGGAACGTCAGGACCAACAAGGAAAACAAGTCCCATGAACGTCAGCACTCCCACTCTGATCACCTTCGTGATCTACATTGCGGCGATGATTCTGATCGGCTTCATCGCCTACCGCGCCACCAAGAACTTCTCCGACTACATCCTCGGCGGCCGCAGCCTCGGCAGCTTCGTCAC
>NZ_RFFN01000006.1 GCF_003696315.1 Pseudomonas songnenensis
AAGACCATCCCCAACGCCCGCCGCATCGGCATGACCTGGATGATTCTGACCCTGGCCGGCGCGGTCGCGGTGGGCTTTCTCGGCATCGCCTACTTCGCCGACCATCCGGAGCAGGCCGGTGCGGTCAGCCAGAACGGCGAGCGGGTGTTCATGGAGCTGGTGAAGATCCTGTTCAACCCGTGGGTGGCCGGCATCATCCTTTCCGGCGTGCTGGCAGCGGTGATGAGTACCCTCAGTGCCCAGCTCTTGGTCAGCTCCAGCGCGCTGACGCAGGACTTCTACAAGGCGATGCTGCGCAAGAATGCCTCGCAGACCGAACTGGTCTGGGTCGGCCGCGGCATGGTCTTGTTGATCGCCCTGATCGCCATCGGCATCGCTTCCAACCCGGAGAGCAAGGTGCTGGGCCTGGTGTCCTACGCCTGGGCCGGCTTCGGCGCGGCATTCGGGCCGGTGGTGCTGATCTCGCTGCTGTGGAAGCGCATGACCCGCAATGGCGCACTGGTCGGCATGCTGGTTGGCGCCGTCACTGTGGTGGTGTGGAAGGAGTTTATCGGGCTGGGCCTGTACGAGATCATCCCGGGCTTCATCCTCGCCAGCATCGCCATCGTCGTGGTAAGCAAGCTGGGCGCCGAGCCGGCCCCGAGCATCGTCAAGCGCTTCGAGGAAGCCGACGCGGATTACCACGCCGGTTGAGTCGGCAGCGCAGGTCGAGCAGCCACGCTCGACCTGCGCTGCGACGTCGCATGCAGCTGTACGCTTAGCGCATCCTGTGTATCCGACCAGGCTTCAATTCGTCACTTCCGACAGATCGATCCGCCGCCAGCGCGCTTCCGCGAAGCTGTATACCGCGAAGGCGAGCATGCCGACACCGATCGCCAGCAGCAGCACGCCGCCTGCGGGCATGCCCTGCAGCGCTTGCAGTGCTTCCTTGAGGCCCGGTGGATCGGTGGGCTCATAGCGGCTGCCACCCATGAACAGCAGGCCGGCGATGATCAGAAAGGAACAGCCACGGGCAGCCAGACCGACCCGGGAAACCGGGCGGACCAGCTGCATGGTGCGTTCATCGCACAGGAAGTAGCGTTCGAAATGCGCGCGCCAGGCCTTGATCAGGTGCGCAATGCCGACCCCAAGCGGGATCAGCGCGATCGCCCAGATCAGCCAGTGGGAATGCTCAAGGCCCAACAGGCGCATCAGGCTGTCGGTCTTGTCACTGCCCGAACCGCCGCCTCCCTCGGAGAAACGATCCAGCCCGCTCACCAGCAGGCTCAGGGTGAACAGTGCGAGCAGCAGGTTGACCACACCGCTGCTTACCAGCCCCGTGCGGATCAGCAGGCCCTTGATATCGTGGCCGTGCCTGTCGGTATCGCCGATGCCCTGGGTCAGTCGCCAGGCCACATGCGCAAGCAGACCGATCACTACCAGCCAGAGCAGCATGCTTCCGAAGGGTTGCCCGAGCAGTTGCTGGACTGCGCCTTTGGTATCTACCGTCTTTCCTGCTCCAATCGCGGCCATGATGGCGAAAAATCCAATGATCACGTACACCACGCCTCGTGCCGCATAGCCACTGCGTGCCAGCCAGATCACCCCGCGGGTTACGTTCATCCACCATCCTCCGTTGTGCCGTGAGAGAGAGGCGCCGTTGCGGCCACCTGTTCAGTAGACGTCCGGCTTGCCGCTCGGTTCGGAGATGGATTCGTCCGTTATAGCCGTATAGGCCCGGAATGCTGGCGCTCGCTTTGGCCACTATGCTGATGACGGGCTGGCGATTATCGACCGCTGTGCCGATAATCGCCCGAACTGCCAAGTTGAGGATTACCGCCATGACCGACGACCATCGCGTCCATTTTCCGCCGATGGCACCACCCATCATCGCCTCGCCGGCCAAGCGTATCGACGCGCTGACGGGTGATCCCAACTTCATGACGTCCTTGGCGCGTGGCCTGGCGGTGATTCACGCGTTTCAGGAGCGCAAGCGCCTCCTCACCATCGCCCAGATCAGCCATCGCACCGAGATTCCGCGGGCAGCCGTGCGCCGCTGCCTGCACACGCTGATGAAACTGGGTTACGTCACCACCGATGGACGTACCTACTCGCTGCTGCCGAAGGTGCTGACGCTCGGTCACGCCTATCTGTCGTCGACCCCATTGGCGGTGACCGCGCAACCGATCCTCGACCGGCTCAGCGAGCAGCTGCACGAGGCCTGCTCGATGGCGACACTGGAGGGCGACGAGGTGCTCTACGTGGCGCGCTCGGCGACTCCGCAGCGGCTGATTTCCGTTGATCTTTCGGTGGGCAGCCGGCTGCCGGCCTACTGCACGTCCATGGGTCGCATCCTCCTCGCGGCGCTGGATGACGCGGCGCTGGACGACTACCTCGCCCGTGCCGACCTGCAGATCAAGACCAGTCGCACTCTGCATACACCGGAAGCGTTGCGCAGCAGCATCGACGATATCCGTCGTCAGGGCTGGGTCATCGTCGACCAGGAGCTGGAAGTGGGATTGCGCTCGCTGGCGGTGCCGCTCAAGGACTCCGCCGGCCAGGTGCTGGCTGCGCTCAACGTTGGTACCCATGCCGGACGCGTTTCGCGCCAGGAGCTGGAAACCCGCTTTCTACCGGTGTTGCTGGAGGCCAGTCGTGAGCTCAGCACCCGGTTGTTCCATTGACCGCGAAGGTGGCTAGGGCGAGCTTCAAGTCCTTCTCGGACTGACGGCGCGCCCACGACAGGGGCGCTGATACACCAACCCAGCCTCATTGCAGGTGTTCGAAGCCAGATAGGTATCCGTTCGATAATCGAACCCTATGTCGATTATCGGATTGTGGCGCGGTGGTCGGACCGTTAACGTTTTCCCGAACGCACTCAGCGTACCGAAAACAACACGAGATTCGACTCATGGCTGAATTCCTCTCGCTCCGCGACGCCGTCGAGCGCTTCGTCCAGAACGGCGACACCGTCGCGCTGGAAGGTTTTACTCACCTGATCCCCACGGCTGCCGCCCATGAGATCGTCCGCCAGAACAAGCAGGATCTGACACTGGTGCGCATGACACCTGACCTGGTTTATGACCTGCTGATCGGCGCCGGCTGTGCGAAGAAGCTGATCTTCTCCTGGGGCGGCAATCCTGGCGTCGGTTCGCTGCATCGCCTGCGCGATGCGGTGGAGAAGGGCTGGCCACAGGCTCTGGAAATCGAGGAACACAGCCATGCGGATCTCGCCAACGCCTATGTCGCCGGAGCGTCCGGTCTGCCGTTTGCGGTGCTGCGTGCCTACGCCGGTTCCGATCTGCCGAAGGTCAACCCGCTGATCAAGTCGGTTACCTGTCCTTTCACCGGTGAGGTGCTGGCGGCCGTGCCGAGCGTACGTCCGGATGTCACCGTCATCCATGCGCAGAGGGCCGATCGCAAGGGCAACGTGCTGATTCGTGGCATCCTCGGCGTGCAGAAGGAAGCGGCATTGGCGGCGAAGCGTTGCATCGTCACCGTCGAGGAGATCGTCGACGACCTCGAAGCACCGATGAATGCCTGCGTGCTGCCAACCTGGGCGCTGACCGCCGTGTGCCTGGTGCCAGGCGGCGCCCACCCGTCCTACGCCCATGGCTACTACGAGCGCGACAACCGTTTCTACCAGTCCTGGGACCCGATCGCCCGTGACCGCGACGCGTTCACCGCCTGGATTGATACCTACATTCGCGGTACCGCCGATTCTGCCGCCTACCGCGCGAAGATTGCCCAGCAGCAGGAGGCCAACTGATGAGCGCTCATCTCGGCAATGACTACAGCACCAATGAAATGATGACCGTAGCCGCGGCGCGCAATCTGGGTAACGGCAGCGTCTGTTTCGTCGGCATCGGCCTGCCGTCCAAGGCCGCCAATCTGGCCCGCCTGACCCACGCACCGGAAGTGGTGCTGATCTACGAATCGGGCCCGATCGGCGCCAAGCCGTCGGTGCTGCCCTTGTCCATCGGCGATGGCGAACTGGCCGAAACCGCCGACACCGTGGTGCCGACTGGCGAAATCTTTCGCTACTGGCTGCAGGGCGGACGCATCGACGTCGGCTTTCTCGGGGCTGCGCAGGTGGACAAGTACGGCAACATCAACACCACGGTGATCGGTGACTATCACAAGCCCAAGGTGCGTCTGCCGGGCGCTGGTGGCGCGCCGGAAATCGCTGGCAGCGCGAAGAAGGTGCTGATCATCCTCAAGCAGTCCCACCGCACCTTTGTCGACAAGCTCGCCTTCATCACCTCGGTCGGTCATGGCGAGGGCGGTGAGCACCGCAAGCAGCTCGGTCTGCCGGGGGCCGGCCCGGTGGCGATCATCACCGATCTGTGCATCATGGAGCCGGAAGAAGGTACCAATGAATTCGTGGTCACCTCGCTGCACCCTGGCGTGGCGCGCGAGCAGGTGATCGAGAACACCGGTTGGCAGATCCGCTTCGCCGACACTGTGGCCGTCACCGAGCCGCCGCGTGCCGAGGAGCTGGAAGCGTTGCGCGCCCTGGAAGCACGCACGGCTGCTGCTCATGGTCAGTTGGGAGGTGAGGAATGAGTCGCGACGTATTTATCTGTGATGCCGTGCGCACGCCCATCGGCCGCTTTGGCGGTGCGCTGGCTGCGGTGCGCGCCGACGATCTGGCGGCGATTCCGCTCAAGGCGTTGCTCGAACGCAACCCGGGCCTTGACCCGGCAGCGGTCGATGAGGTCTTCATGGGCAGCGCCAACCAGGCCGGCGAGGACAACCGAAACGTCGCGCGCATGGCTTTGCTGCTCGCCGGTCTGCCGGAGACGGTGCCGGGCGTGACGCTCAACCGCCTCTGCGCCTCGGGCATGGACGCGGTCGGTACGGCCTTTCGTGCCATCGCCAGCGGCGAGCTGGAGCTGGCGATCGCCGGAGGCGTCGAGTCGATGTCCCGTGCGCCCTACGTGATGGGCAAGGCTGATACGGCCTTCGGTCGCACCCAGAAGATCGAGGACACCACCATTGGCTGGCGCTTTATCAACCCGAAGATGAAGGAGTTGTATGGCGTCGACGCCATGCCGCAGACGGCCGACAACGTCGCTGATGAGTGGCAGGTCAGCCGCGCGGATCAGGATGCCTTTGCCCTGCGCAGCCAGCAGCGTGCCACTGCGGCCCAGCAGGCCGGGTTCTTTGCCGAGGAAATCGTCCCGGTGGTGATCAGGGGCAAGAAGGGCGAAACGGTCTTCGACAGCGACGAGCATCCGCGCGCTGACACTACCGCCGACGCGCTGGCCAAGCTCAAGCCGGTCAACGGCCCGGACAAGACTGTCACTGCGGGCAACGCCTCGGGCGTCAACGATGGTGCTGCGGCAATGATTCTCGCCAGCGCCGAAGCCGTGCAGAAGTACGGACTCAAGCCGCGCGCCAAGGTGCTCGGTATGGCCAGCGCCGGCGTTGCGCCGCGCATCATGGGCTACGGCCCGGTGCCGGCAGTACGCAAGCTGTGTGAACGGCTGAACATCGCCGTGAGTGATTTCGACGTGATCGAGCTCAACGAAGCCTTTGCGGCGCAAGGGCTGGCCGTGACCCGCGACCTCGGCCTGCCGGACGACAGCCCGAAGGTGAATCCCAACGGCGGTGCCATCGCCCTTGGCCATCCACTGGGCATGAGCGGCGCAAGGCTGGTGCTGACTGCAGTCCATCAGCTGGAGAAAACCGGCGGCCGTCTCGGTCTGGCGACCATGTGCGTCGGCGTAGGGCAGGGCCTGGCACTGGCCGTGGAGCGGGTCTGACAGCTGATGCCTGATAGGTTGGTCGCGGCGGCAGTCGTCTGCCGCGAAGCCTATGAGGGTGGCTGATTCACACGATCCCATCTCTGCGCCATGCGAGCGGATACCTACAAAGCTGCCTGCGTGATTGGCCAACACCTGGAGGTGGGCGGCCTGATCGAACAAACGAAAGAGAGAACAACAATGCCGAGCGTGAAACTGGCCGATGTCAGCCTGAACTACCGATTCGATGGTGCGGAAAATGCTCCTGTACTGGTGCTCTCCAATTCACTGGGCACCGACCTGCACATGTGGGACGACCAGGTTGCGGCGTTCGCCGAGCACTTTCGCGTCCTGCGCTACGACACTCGGGGACACGGCGGCTCCAGCGTGACGCCTGGTCCCTATAGCATCGAACAGCTGGGCCAGGATGTGCTAGGCATGCTGGATGCGTTTGGTATAGAGCGCTTTGCGTTCTGCGGTCTGTCCATGGGCGGGCTGATCGGCCAGTGGTTGGGCATACATGCGGGCGAGCGTCTACAGCGACTGGTGCTCTGCAACACCGGAGCAAAGATTGGCACTGACGAGGTGTGGAATACCCGTATAGACAGCGTCCTGGCCGGCCGCGAACAGACCATGCGCGACATGCGTGATGCATCCATTGCGCGCTGGTTCACCGCCGAGTTCGCCCAAGCCAACCCGGCAGTTGCGGCACGCATCACCGACATGATCGGCAGTACCTCGCCGGACGGCTACGCTGCCAACTGCGCGGCGGTGCGCGACGCCGACTATCGTGGGCAGCTTGCCGCGGTCAAGGCACCGACATTGATCGTTTGCGGCGCCAAGGATCCGGTTACGACCGTCGAACACGGCGAGTTCATCCAGGCAAACATCCCAGGCGCCGAACTGGTCGCCTTCGAGGCTGCGCATCTATCCAACGTCGAAGCCGGCGACGCCTTCACACAGCGAGTGCTGACGTTTTTGCGCGGCTGAGGACTGTGATGGGCTAGAAAACCGACCATCGAGCGCAATCGTAGTCAGGGCTCAACGCATGTCGCCGCCACAAACGAAAAGGCCCTGCGTATAAGCAGGGCCTTCGAAGACTGGAGCGGGCGAAGGGAATCGAACCCTTTTGCTTAGTGTGTCGTTCCGTCGCAAAGCGTGTCGTTATGCGGTTTCCGGGCTGAGCGGTCTGCTCGTTTCGTCGCTATTCGGCACAGTGTTTTCGACACTTTATCGACAGTCAGTCAATTACTGCTGCTGCCTCTGCTTCTACTTCTGCCGCCTCTGGCTCATCGAATGCGCGGACCTTGTCGAACAGAATTCGATACACGACACGGGCAATCTTTGATGCGAGCAAGGGCGGCACAGCGTTACCCACCTGGTGGAACTGCTCCGTCCGGTTGCCCTGGAAGAAGTAGTTATCCGGAAAGGTCTGAAGGCGGGCCGCTTCGCGTACTGAGAGGCTCCGGCACTGGGTAGGGTCGTAGTGGATGAAGTAGTGACCGTCTTTCGATATATGGCTGGTGATTGTAGTCGCCGGTAGGCCCTCTGCCTGAACCCGGAAGCGATCACTGAACACACCACTTTTCCAGTTCTTGTGATCAGGGGCCAGCCCTTCGAGATTGAAGCCTTTGTGGCCTTTTGGAGAGACACCGTAAAGCTTCGCGTAGGTAGCGGCGAACACGTAGCGACGCAGATCCGTGGGCATGTGGCCACGCACCTCGTGGTTCAGCCAGTAGTTCAAATCCGGGTCAAGGTACCACTCATCGAGCTGAGCGTTATCGGTGCCGCCATCCTCATTATCGGGCGACCGTCTCACGCGCCTTCCGCCAGGGCCTGTAGGCGCGTCGAAATCTCGTAATACGTCACTAAGGGCACGCCACATATTGTCTGCGACGTCTATCTGGGCGCGAAGGTATTCCACTTGGTCCCTGACGACGAATGCCCAGCTTTCGTGACTGTCCGGCATCTTGGTGAGGCTGCTGCGCAGTCTGGGTAGATTGTTCAGGATCTGTCCGACAGTGACGCGATCGTTGGCTGTATCGAGTTTTACCTGATTTGGATCGGGTGGCAGACAATCTTCGGCGATACCCAGGAGGATCACCCGGTGACGCGCCTGGGGAATGCCGTAGTTCTCTGCTCGAATAATGAAGGCCCGTGGATCAATCTTGTCGACGTCGTCTCCCGGTGCGAAGTGGGTTCCGGTGACAAGCGAATACAGGTGATAGCGCTTGCCGGCGCCTTCTCCATCGAGCGCCTGATGCGGGTTCGAGAGGTCCCTGAGAATATGGGAGAAGATTCGCTCGTTGTTCACCTTCGAAGAGAGAATGCCTTTCACATTCTCCATGACGAAGACGGTCGGCTGTTTCTCCCTGATGATGCGGAGGTATTCCTTGTACAGGAAGTGGCGATGATCCTCTTCGGCCTTGTAGTCCGCTTTGGCCTGATTTCGAGCGCGTCCGACGACGGAGTATGCCTGGCACGGCGGTCCGCCTATCAGTACCCAAGGGCGGCTGTGATCCAGACCATGTAACGGGTCGGCCAGCGCTTCGTCCAGTTCCTGGTTTCCCTCTTCGCTCCCCAGGGTTATGCACCTTGCTTCCCTGCCTGCCTGATCCCATAGCTGACGGGTTTCGTCAGATGACACAAATTCGCCCGATGCGTCGGGATCGTTGCAGTACTTGTAGTACTCAGAGAGATGCGGGTCTTTGTTTTTTTTGAGCAGTCGATAAAACGCCCGCAAGCGAAGCGTTTGCCAAGCCTTGGGATCTTTCTCAGCAGAAACGACTATCTCGAAGCGCTTGCCGTCACCGAACGAAGTGAATCCCTCTCCAAGGCCACCGGGGCCAGCGAACAGGTCGACCACCTGAATGGGGTGGTCAAGCTCATCGAGAGGATCAACAGGCGTATCCTCCGGAAAAAGGGTCTTCTGGTCTTGATTCATGGACATAGTCAGTAAGGAAGTCAGGTCTCGCATGATGGCGGGCATCCGGGGCAGCAACACGTCACCGGAAATGAAGGTACGACGCATGCTCCATCGGCAGGGGTTCAGATACCGCCTTCACCAGAAAGATCTTCCAGGAAAGCCTGATCTGGTGCTTCCTCGCTATCGGCTCTGCATTTTTGTTCATGGTTGCTTCTGGCACAGGCATCCCGGGTGCCGCTATGCCACTACTCCACGTACCCGCCACGATTTCTGGCAGGACAAATTTGAACAGAACGTTTCCCGCGACACCAGGATAAAGCAGGAGCTGCTAGCCCTTGGGTGGCGCGTCATTGAGCTGTGGGAGTGCGGCATTCGAGGGCCCGAGTCCGGTATGGACTGGCTCCCAGATGCAGTGCGGGATTGTAATCAAAAAAACCTCTCCTGGCCCGATCTTCAAGCACAGGCTCTGTCATCCAAGGCGTGAGTCCTCTGGCCTGCGCCTTACGGCCGCATTGCAGCATGTCAGAAACCGGCTATTTCTCATGGCTAGTCCGGTGGCATCACGCCACCTGAAGCTTGACAGGTTTAAACATTTCATAAATATTTACGAAACATTGTGAGGCTGGCTCTCAAAATTTCGAGGATTTTATGGAAGAGAAAAGAGAAAAATTCGTCCGTCTTGCAGAGCAGCGCGTCAACAGAGCGTTGAATGACCTGAGGCTGATCGGAAACCTTTCGAACAGAAACGCTTACACATTTACAGATGATGATGTGAAAAAGATCTTCAAGACGCTTCAGAAAGAGCTGGATCAAGCCAAATCTCGCTTCTCTGAAGCGGATGGTGGGTCCTCAGGTGACTTCAAACTGTAAGCAAAGCTGATCAAAAAATGGCCTTGGAGGGCTCAGAATGATCGCGCAACCTCAGTGGCGTTTCGTGCCGTTATCGAAAGGTGCCAAAGCAAGGGATCCAATGCAGGATGAGTTCTTCCAAGATCAGTCCATCGGGGATATAGAGCACGCCTTAATACGTGAGACTGTTCAGAACTCTCTCGATGCGCGTGCAGGTAGCGATCCTGTCAGGATCGTTTTCTCGCTTGGAAAACTACCGTCTGAAAAGGCAAGCTTCTGGTTTCCCAAGGAGGTGCAGGCTCACTTCTCCGCGAAAGAAATACGTCTAGCCTCGCTACCGCATTGGAGCGACGAAGCCTGCTCATACCTGACCATTGAGGACTTCGGCACAAAGGGTCTGGAGGGTCAAACCAATACAACGGACCCGGTCACAGGCGGCAATTTCTATCATTTTTTCAGAGCGGAAGGCTTATCCAATAAGGGTGATGGCAAGCGTGGCAGTTGGGGGGTTGGCAAGGTAGTCATTCCTCGCACAAGTCGTGCTCGTTCGTTCTTCGCAATTACCACCCGGGCAAGTGATTCGAAGTCCCATCTTATGGGGCAGGCCATTCTGCGGCATCACACCATTGATGGAATTCAGTACACGCCTGATGGCTGGTTCAGCCTAGATGAGGATGGCCTTCAGATTCCATTTACCAGTGATGAGGTAACTCAAAAACTGAATGCCGATTTCTGCCTTACCCGTCAGGACGAACCCGGCCTTGGCTTAGTAATTCCATGGATCTACGAAGAATACGTAACGCTGCCCCGCCTGGCCTCTGCTATTGCTCGCGAGTATTTCATTCCAATTCTGGCCGGCAATCTCGTTATTGAGTTGGTGGACCACGGCACGGGTAGGCGTCAATGCTTCGACGACAGCAGCTACGAGGGACTCAAGCAGGCTAACGCTGAAAATGAGTATTTCCAGGATGCCATCCAGCTTGCAGGCAGCCTGTTAAAACTCGAAAAGTCCCCCTGTGTGATGGTGGATGTCGTACAGGAGTCAGGCTTGCAGGGCCTGAATTACGACTGGTCAGACTACA
Source organism: Pseudomonas songnenensis (assembly GCF_003696315.1). Lineage (GTDB taxonomy): Bacteria > Pseudomonadota > Gammaproteobacteria > Pseudomonadales > Pseudomonadaceae > Stutzerimonas > Stutzerimonas songnenensis. Next base: position 10,584 of record NZ_RFFN01000006.1, read on the forward strand.
AAACCACCATGTCATCTCAAGAAATAGAGTCAGCGCTTGAGCATGGGAAGATCGTACATTTCAAGGTTCCGATGGTGATCACGCCAGCCAAGAGCGCGGCAGAGTCAGGGCACTTCGACGTTCTGATAAAACGAAAGCCGGGCCGTCACTTTCCTCTCTATATTCGTGACGAGCTGATAATTCCTAATCTGGCTAGCCGCACCAAGACTCCGGACTGCTTCGCCTTGATCCATGCATCCAATAGTGCAATTGCAGACGCGCTGCGTCGTGCTGAGTGCCCTGCTCATACCGACTGGAAAAGCACGCGGGACAAGTTTCAGGAGCAGAAGTACAGCGCGGCAAACAGGCTGATCCCGTTTGTGCGGGAAAGTGCTCAGAAGTTGCTTGGCAAGCTGATGACTGAAGAGGGCAAACCAGACCATAGTCTGTTGGCAGCTATTCTTCCTCTTCCCCACATCGACGCACCGCCACAGCCATCAAAGGACAAAGATCTGGTGGAGCGAGAGAAAGAGCCTCAGAAGACACCACATACTGAGCTTCCCAATATTCCTGCACCAATCCCGCGATGCTGGAGGTTGAGACAATCGGCAGGAGAAATACATCTCTCGGGGAACCCCGCAGGCTTCATCAGAGCCGACGGTTACGTACTTCACCTGAGAGCTGCCTATGACCTGCGTGGTCGTAATCCTTTCAAAGCCCACTCGAAATTCGATTTCGACTTGTACATGGCTGCGTCCAAAGGCGTTGATGAAAAGAGCGGCTTCCGGGTTGCGAAGAATGATGCGGTCACTATCCTCAAGGGCGACTACTGCAGCCTGTCGCTTCACGTAACCTCGCCTGACTTTGAAATCACTTTTTTGCCAGAGGACCTGAAGCGCGATTTGATCATGAAGGTCGGCTCTACCCCATTCGGTGAGTCCTCCGAAGAAGATGAGGAGGCAGAAGAATGAGCCGTCGATTCAACTTTACTGGTCGCGTCAAGATCCTCAAGGAAGATGTAAAAATCATTATTGAGAGTCATGACAACAAGTTGATCTGTAACGTCCAACTCCGGCTTGAGGGCTATAACCTCAGAGCTGACGCAATGGTCGTGATAGAGGCCGAGCGAGGAAGGGTACTACGCATCCGGCATGATTGGGGGCGTGCAGGGAAGGCGTTCACCTCAGACGGTGCCAGCTCACAGTTTGATATCTCCGCCATGGGAGACCCTGAAGATGTTCGTTACCGGGTGCTCGTTGTAGAGCAAGAGTCTTGCCGCTTGCTCGCAACGGCTGAAGGCTTGGAGGCCCATAGCACGCAAGACGGAGAAACACCCCAGCGATCCCTGCTTCCGATTGTCATGCGCGATCTGCATGGGGGTGTGTGGGAGCTTGAGAACATGGAGGAGAGCCCGACCCTGGTTCTCGATAGCGGACTGGGTACCAAACAGGAGATCAAGTCCAGCCCTGTCCTGCTGTCACTCCTTCCGGGCGTAATCAGGGCGATTCTCACGTATCTCGCACATGACCAACAGGGTGAAGGACCAGACGACGAAGGTGATATAGCTGACGGTAACACCATAAGCATGTGGCTGGTTCAAGGAGAAAAATGGGCTGGCTGCTCCTATCCAAGGACAGGCGAACACAGCGATATAGACGAGTGGGCTCAGAATGCTGTTACCGGCTTTTGTAAAGAGAAAAAGCTGCGCGGCAGTCTCGCCATGGCCATGGAAATGACTCAGGAGAGCTGAAAATGGAAATGATGCAGATGCGTGCCTTTAATCCGGCCGGGATAGAACAGATGCATATCTGGCTTGGGCAGGTCAGAGAGAACTCATCGACTCCTATTCCCCTTGAATTACTGGAGGGGGCAGCTTTTACTAAAGCAGTAGGCCGCCCCATTCCCGCGGAAACCTTTGGTCAGGAAGCATTTAAAACGAAGCTCACGCTTGCAAAAGCCATTGACCAAGCCGTCATCACCAGTGAACTAGACGAAGAGTCCTTGGAGAATGATAAGGGTTTCTGGAGTTGGCTCACGCTGAAGTTTGCTCGTAATTTTTTTGGCAGCAAAGGCCAGATTGGAGAGTCCGCGCTATGGGTATATGAGCCCGGAAACTGGCGAAAGGTTTATCGCCAGAAAATGGCCCCATTATGGCTTGCCTATCGCGCGCATCGAGATAACCCCGATTGCCTCAAGGCCGTTCTAGGAATTCCTGTAAACAAGACAGGCGAAGTCTTCGAACAGATGATGGCGCGCAAGTGGGTTGTTCTTAGCCCCGGGATCATGACCTTGGTGACAAAGCTCTATTTCGATGAAGAAAAGAGCGCCTTGAAAAGAGGCAGCGGCGGAAAGGATGCAGGAGCTCCCAGGAGGCTTACTACCGTTCTGGACCAGCTCGGGCTGACTTACGATATCGAGGAGCTAGGATGGGAAGTTTTAGCAGACATGCTGCCTAATGACTTCAAGAAATTCATCCCATATGCGTAAATACACTTTGCAGATAATCCGGGCTGCTGATTAACGGCAGTTCCGGTCACTCTATTAAAGCTGCTCGCCACAGAACAATAGCGTCTTCATTTCATCACTGCAGGTCATGCGCTCGCTGTGAGCATATAAGTTCTGCGCTACTTCCGACACTACAATCTGATTTAAAGTTGCCTGTGCAGCTTCATTTGCTCTGTTGGGCTGAGTCTCGTCTAAAACTCAATCCAGAGCGTTGCGATGTCATCCCATTTGGCTTTATAGCCGCTTTCTTCAAGCTCCTCGATAACTTTCGACGTGAGATCTTCAAGTGCGCTGTCTGGAATTCCAAATTCTAAATTCAGGTCTCCAAAACTCGCTACCGCTTCACTATGGCCCAGCCTTATAGCCCGTCCAATAGCAGAAATTGCCCGTTTACGTATCTCGTTCGGGATTTCAGCTCGTGCCATTAGAGACAACTCACGTGCGCGCTTGGCCGGCAGCAGTCTCTCCATTTCCGAATCGGATATGAAGCTTGCCTCTATGCGGGCAACCAGCTCTGCGTTCAGAGACCGGCCGGCTGCTTTAGCTGCTTGTTCGGCCTGGTTTCGTAGCTCTGGCGGCATACGTAGCTTGAATTGGGGGTCTTCTCTGCTCATCGGTTAATGATGGACCACCGTGGTCTTGACAGCAATGGGACCACCGTGGTTCCATATTGTCATTGGACCACCGTGGTCCACATTGACTGGCTGGAGTAATCCATGGAACTGGAAGAGCTAGAACCTTCAAAGCTGATCGGCCCACAGCAGGACGTGGAAACCGTCGAATGCTGGGCCGACCGTAATGGCATCAGTGCCGGTATGGCCCGTGCCTGGGCGACGCGCGGGGTGATACCGACCGTAAAGCTCGGCAAGCGGCGCATGGTCAACAGCGCAATGCTCCGTCACTGGCTGCTGGAACAGGAGTGGACCGCATGATCCGCACCGCCTACGGGAAGCCAGGGGAGGGGATGACCTATGCAGAAGCCGGCCAGCTATCAACGCCTTCCGCACGCCCAGGACTGCGACTGCTCTGTCTGCTGGTCCGGACGCGAAGTGGCGACAACCGCTCCCTCCCGGTACACACCCTGCGCCCAATGCCGCCCCGCCTCTGCGCGGCCGATTCGCACGCTGCAAATGGGCTGCGTCGGTGGAATCTGGAAGCCTCTGCTCTCGGACTGGAAGGTGGAACCGGCCTTTATCTGCGAGAAGCACACGCCACCCGACCGGCCCGGGAAGTGGTGGAGCGTTATCTACGACTCGGGCAAGCCCACGCCCTACGTACCGATTCACGAACCGTTCGAGCTTGTGGGGTGATGGCATGAGACAGCCAACTGCTCTCGTTGCCTGCGAGTTCTCTGGCCGCGTTCGTGATGCTCTGACCCGCGCCGGGTTCTATGCCGTCAGCTGCGACCTGCTGCCATCCGAAACCGATGGCGAGCACATCCAGGGCGATGTGCTGGAAGTACTCGACTGGGGCTGGGATCTGCTGATTGCCCATCCGCCCTGCACCGACCTCGCTACCTCAGGTGCCCGCTGGTTTCCCGAGAAGATCGCTGATGGTCGCCAAGAGCGCGCCCTGGATTTTGTGCGCGAGCTGCTTGCTGCGCCGATCCCTTTCAAGGCGCTCGAAAACCCGAAGTCCGTTATCTCTAGCCAGATCCGCAAACCAGACCAGATCATCCAGCCGTGGATGTTTGGGCATGGCGAACGCAAGGAAACGCATTTCTGGCTCCAGAACCTGCCGCTCCTGGTGCCGACCGAAATCGTCGACGGTCGCGAGCCGACTGTGCATCACATGGCACCGGGGCCGGACCGCTGGAAGAACCGTTCGCGTACCTACCAGGGTATTGCGGACGCGATAGCCAAGCAGTGGGGCGGCTACGTGTTGAGCCAGCTCGCCAGCCCCGCGCGACCTGTCCAGGTCCAGGGCCGCGCTCCCGGCTCGTCGGATCACGCTTCACCGATCCGGCGAACGGAAGCACGGGCGGAGCGCACCCTTGACCCCGCACGAACCGAAACAGCCTTCGCTCGTGAGTGCGGGAGCGCTTTTCCCTCCCGCGCTCCCGAGCCCTCGGCGGCGAGAGTGGGATGACAAGGGCGAAGCCCTTGGTGTTTAGAGAGTGAGTTTTATTAATTAATTTTGTTTTGAGCGTAGTTGGTAAGTGTCGATTCGTCGCTATTCATGCCAATAAACCACGCAACTTGATAATTCCTTGGGTATGAAAAAAGACCGTTTCAAGAGCGTATAACTAGAGCTACAGATTTAACCCGCAAGCCAAGTAACAAGCCGGTCGCAGTGAAATTGCTTTTTCACTCGCTCGGGATCGCTTGGCCTGCAGAAAGCAAAGCAGCGCAATAAAGCGCAACTAGAGAGAGGAAACACAAGATGGCACGTTCGACTATGGAAGTTGCATTTCTCGGCACTCAACGCTTCGACGGTGAAGCGGGCCAGAAGTACATCAAGGTCTTCTACGGCGATGAGCCGGACGGCAAGACCGAACACGGCCTGTCGATCATCGGCATGGCAGCAGCGGACGAAGTAGCCGACGAGATCTTCGCAGCCGGCGCCAAGTTCGAGCCGCTGCAACTGGTGCGCATCCACTTCGAGATTGCCCGTGGTGGCCAGAACAAGGGCAAGAATCTGGCGCTCCAGCTCGAAGCCGTCCAGACCCGCGCCGCTGCCGAAACCCCGCGCACCCCAGCTCAACCCCAGGCCAAAGCCGGCGACCCGGCCAAGGCCAACTAACCGGGAGGGGCGGCCATGCTGATCGATGACCGGGTGTATTGCGACTGCTGCGGCAACGACATGGGCAAGCTCATGGCGCTGCCCGCGCCGCAAAGCGACCTGCTGCCCGACCTCAGCCTGCCGCCTCATTTCGCCGTCTGCCCTGACTGCGAACCCTCCGAACAAACCGCCGACCTCGAGCAGGCCGGCGAATGAATTTCCTCGCCTGTGACGGTGACTGGCTGCAAGGCGCCGATGGTTCGCCCATCTGCTCCGGCTCGCTGGTCGCCCTCACGGTCGAGGAAATGCAAAGCCTCTACGGCTCTGCACTGACCTGGGACCAAGTCTCCGAGCTGCAAGGCGAAGCGATTGTTCTGTTCGCCACCGTGTTCGGCTTCCTGGTCCTGAAAAAAGCCCTGAAACAGTGAGGTATCACCCATGCAACTGAACAAGCACTTCGTGAAAAAAATCGGCCTCGGCGCTGCCGTTGCCCTCTCGGCTGTAGCCGGCTCCGTCTACGCGGCCGTCCCGGCCGAAGCCACCGAAGCCCTCGACACCGCGGGCACCGACGTCGGGACCATCGGCTGGGCCGTCTTCGCCGTCATCATCGCCGCGATGGCGTTCAAGTACATGCGCCGCGCCCTGTAACCGGGAACCGCGCACTGCATGTGCCGAAGCAAACAAACCCCGCTCCGGCGGGGTTTTCTCTTCCAGGGAAACGCCATGAGCTACGAACTGTACGTCCTGATCCTCACCACCCTGGCGTTCTATCTCGTGTTTTTTGGGCGGGTGTAGGGATGAACAAACACTTCTTCTATCTGGCCACTCTGCTGATTGCCGGTTTTTCTTCCGCCGCCCAGGCTAAGGTTTATACTTGGCACTACAAGTCCAATTTGAATCCCGGTTTTTCGACGCCACAGGCCGCCTGTCACGACGCTGCGGTCAAAACCAAAAGCACGTATAGAGGTGAAGTTCGAGGCGCGATCTTTGAAGTGAACGGCACTCCCCGTCAGGCGTGTTACTACATCTACAACGCCACTCACGGGGGAACGCGAGGCGACGATGTTATTCGGTACGGCAATGAATGCCCTGCTGGAGAAAACTACAACGCTCAGACCGGCGAATGCATCGCGCCGGAACCGGATCAATGCGAGTCCGTAACAGGCGAGTTCGTCCATGAGTACAACGCCGGATCGCTTGACCCATCGGTGCCGCCTTCGCTACCCCCATCCTCGATCTGTGAAAGTGGCTGCCTCTACAACCGCACCGCCACGGTCAAAGGCTGCAACCGCTTCTTGGAGGACACCACAGGCAAGGACCTGAACTCCGTCTATTGCAAGGTGGTTTACAAGGGCGCGGCCTCGCAATGCACGTCAAACAACCCACCTCCCGGCAGCGTCTTCGATCAGCCACCGTCCAAGCCGCCGGCCGACAGCACACCTCAGTTCACCAGCGAGAGTCTATGCGGTGACTGGGTCACCAACGCTGACGGCTCCCAATCGCGCAATTGCACCAGTAGCGAAAAATTGAAAGAGCCGGGCCAGCTCAATTGCAGCAACGCCGCGGATTACCTGCACTGCACCTCCGGCAAGCCCGCGCCGCGCTTTGAAGACACCGCGAAAACCGAGGACACCACCAAGACCACCAATCCGGACGGCTCCACCAAGACGGAAACCAACACGACCACCGACAAGACCGTCTGCGTCGGCACAAAGCCCTGTACCTCCACCACGGCTGAAGAAAAATCCACCTCTGGCACCAACCCTGATGGCACTCCGGGCGATGAGAGCAAGGAATGCAAAGGGTCGGGATGTAAGGAAAGCCAGGAGGGTGAAGAGGACGGCGAAGAAGGGCCGGAACGTTTGGCTTCTGCCGGCTCCTGCGATGCCGCGTTCTCCTGCAGCGGTGACCCGATTGATTGCGAAGTGCTCCGCCAGCAGAAGGAACAGCTGTGCCTCGCTGAGGAGATGACCGATTTCCCCAAGCACAAACCCGCCATTGAAGCGGCTGTTACCGGCGACCGGTTCCAGCTGGACGAGGGCTCCGGCGTCATCGACGTGCCGTCCTTCATCAACCAGGGCACCCGCTTTCTTCCGTCCGCCTGCCCTGCCGCCGAAAGCTTCAGCCTGACCACTGCAGGCGGTCGCACTTTCCAGCTCAGCTACGAACCGCTTTGCCGCGCCGCCAGTGATCTGAGCGGCCTGTTCGTGGCTGTGGCCACCGTTCTTGCCGCCCTGTATGTGGGCCGCGCCGTAGGAGGTCAGTGATGCAGTTTCTATTCATCGTGCAGATGCTCGTGATCATCGTCGGCCCGCTGGTAAAGATGGTGCTGAAAATGATCGGTTTCGGCTTCGTCTCGTACATGGGCTTCAACCTCATCATTGGCCAGGCGCAGGACTACCTGTTCGGGCTGATGGGCGATGTCGGGCCGGTGATCCAGGGGATTCTCGGGCTGGCCAAGTTCGATGTGGTGGTGAACCTGTATTTCGCCGCCATCTCCACGCGCTTCATCCTCGCCGGCATCGACAAGGCCACCGACCGCAAACGTAATCAGGTCTGGCATAAGCCGGGCGGCACCTCCATCGAAGCCTAAGGAGGCGCCGTCATGCTCGTTATCCGCACTGGCAAGCCCGGTCACGGCAAGACCCTCAACACCATCCGCGAAGTCGATCAGAAGGCCCACGCCGAAGGCCGGGTCGTCTACTTCCACAACATCAACGGCCTCAAGCCGGATCAGCTGCAAGCGCAGTGGTTCGAGTTCGAAGATCCCGAAAAGTGGTTCGAGCTGCCCAACGATTCGATCATCGTCGTAGACGAAGCGCAGGGCTGGTTCGGCGCACGCGATCCACGGGCGCGGCCACCGGAGCACATCACCCGCTTCGAGACCATGCGCCACCAGGGCCACGAAGTGCACCTCGTCACCCAGGACCCGCGCTATCTCGATGTGCACCTGCGTCGGCTGTGCAACACGCACATTCACTACTGGCGCGTCTTTAAGTCCGCCCAGCTGCTGCGCTTCGAGTCGGAAGTGGTGGTGGAAAAGGTCGAGCTGAAGACCAGCTTCAAGGATGCCGACAAAAAGTCGTTGCGCCTGGATAAGCGCTACTTCGGTGCCTACACCAGTAGCAACGCCAAGCACCACTTTCAGGCCAAGGTGCCGACCAAGTTCATCCTGGCGCTGTGCGTGATCCTCGGTGCCGGCATCCTCGTCTATCGCGCCTATGAGCGCTACGCCGCCGAGAAAGCGCAAGCCGCGACGGCTACCAGCGCGCCGGCCGGGAGCATGGTCGATCAGGTGCGAGATACGGTCGGGGCGTTCATCAAGCCGGTAGGCGAGGCTAAGTCCGATACGCCTGAGAACGTCGCCAGCTACATCGGGCGGCGCGTGCCTCGAATACCACAGGTCCCATCGTCGGCGCCGATCTACGACGAGCTGACGCGGCCCGTGTCGTTTCCCCGGCTCTACTGCATGTCCAGCACCGACCCCGCGACCTATGCCCGCGAGTTCGGGCGAATGGCACATGCCGTAGTCAACGGCACACCCACTGTCTGCCAGTGCTACACGCAGCAGAGCACCCGCGTAGAGACCGACTTCGCCTTCTGCATGCGCGTGGTCGAAAACGGGTTCTTCGATCCGACCCTTCCTGATCGCTCCACCGGCGAGCGAACGCAGCAAGTCCAGAACAACCAGTCTCCGGCAATGCAGGGGGCACGCCCTGGAGCAGCGCAGCCAGCCAGTGGCACGAACATGACTGTCGTGCCGTACCAGAAAGGGCAATTCCTGTGGTGATGACCGTCAGCGCGCGTGCGCTCCGCGCTCTTTGCACGCGCGGCGAGGCACGAGCCGGCGTGCAAACGCGCGCGCTGACGTCCCTGTAACACGTCAGATAAACCCAACTGAACAGTGTCAATTCGTTGCAATTTGGAGCACAAGAGAATGAGCGTTAAAGACCAGATTCGTGTTGATCAGAACTTTCAGGAAACCCCAACCGGGCGACTGTTTTTCGATAGCCATTCGGCCAAGCTGACCGACCTGTCGGGCGTTCGCTTGCTGCGTTGCGGCGTCGATACGGTCCGCCAGCTGTACCGCGGACTGATCCGCCCGGAAATCATGGCGCTGTTCGAGAAGCCGGGCGTCATGGTCGAGTTCGCCGGGGAGTTCTGGCACGCCGGTCGGGTAGGGCGGGACTCGGGTTACCAGTACAAGCTCCAGAATGCTGACCTCGGGTTCATCCTGCTCATCAAGAACTTCAACGCCAAGCTCGAGAACATCGGCCCGCATCTGAAAATCGAAGTGTCACCGCACGCCATCGACGCGCTGTCGCCTGAGCGCCTGCAAGAGCGGATGGACTACTACGCCGCAGCCGTAATGACACACCGCGAACGCAACCAGTGCGCTGTCCATCTGGCGTTGGATCTCCAGGGCTGGAAGCCTCCGGTGGATCTGGTGGCACGCCTGCACTGTCGCGCGCGGACGCACCGGGATATCTCGGGTATCAACGAGATCAACTGGGCGACCAAGTCCAGCGTCTACGGTCGTGGCGAAACATCCATGTTTGGCTCAGCTGGTGGCGTTCAGCTCTGCATCTACAACAAAACCGAACAGGCCCGCGCGACCGATAAGCTCGACTTCTGGGAAAGCGTCTGGCGTCGCCGGGATTCGTTCGATCCGGCCGATCCTGATAACTACGATCCCGAGGCGGACGTGTGGCGGGTCGAGCTGCGCTACCACCATTCGGTCATCCAGCAGTTCGCCAGCGGGTCGATCAGTGCCAAGACTGGCGAGGCCATTGAAACGGATTCGTTTGCGGCGTTCTCCGCCCATTTGGACGGCCTGTGGCGCTACGGGCTGTGCCAGTTCAAGTTGCTGCACCGCCCAGGGCAATACGAACCGATCTGGACGCTGATGCGTGATGACGTGCGGGTCGACGTGGCGGTCGATTCCCTGGTCGATGAAACGGAATACAAGCGCTACTACAAGACCTCAAGGGGCTTCTCGGGCAAGAACGTGGAACTGTTCCTGGGAAACTTCGTAAGCCTGCTGGCACGGGAGCGAGTGGGCGCTAAAACCGCATTTGATCGACTGAAGGATTGGGAATGCTGGCCGGTCATTCGTGACCACTACGCCGCCAAGGACATGAGCGAGCGTGATCTGTACAAGCACATCAAAACGTTGCTTCAGGAGCGTCACGTTCGATGGGGCAGAGCGGTCTGATGGCGATTCAGCAGCTCTCTGACGGTCGCTGGCGGGTCGACGTTGAGCCGGTCAAAGGCAAGCGGTTCCGCAAGACGCTGAAGACCAAGGCTGAGGCAATGCGCTTCGAGGCGACCTGTCGAGCCAAGTGCAGCGAATCTAACGATTGGGCACCGCGGCCAAAGGACAAGCGCAGGCTGTCAGAGCTGGTCGAGCTATGGTTCGACCTTCACGGCGTCTCGCTCTCCGATGGCGTTCGTCGTGTGGCGATCCTGCGGGCGTGTGCAAAGGCGATGGGCGATCCGATAGCTCGTATGGTCGATGGCGCGAAGATCGCCGCCACACGCGCGCGTTGGATGTCAGCTGGCGTCACCGGCAAGACGGCGAACAATCGCCTCGGCTACCTGAAAGCCGTTTACAACGAGCTGCATAAACTCGATGTGATCGACTATCCCTGTCCGTTCACCCGTATCCGTCCGGTTCGGTTGCAGGAGCGCCCCTTGGCCTACCTGACCAAGCCGCAGATTTCCGAGCTGCTCGATGCGCTCCAGGCGCGGACCACGTCTCCACATCCGGCGATGGTGGCGCGGATCTGTCTGGCGACTGGGGCGAGGTGGGGTGAGGCTCAAGCGCTTCGACCGGAGCGGATTCGAGGCAATGCCCTGGTGTTTGCCAATACCAAGTCGAAGCGGGTGCGGATGGTCCCGGTAACGCCCGAGCTGGTGGCCGCGATCAAGAAGCACTGGCAAACCTACGGGCCGTTCACCAACTGCATTGGCGTGTTTCGGTTGGTCCTGCTCTCGACCTCGATCAAGCCACCACGCGGACAGGCAAGCCACATCCTGCGCCACACGTTCGCAGCTCACTTCATCATGGGCGGTGGGCATATCGTGACGCTGAAAGAGATCTTGGGCCATGCGTCGCTGAACATGACGATGAGGTATGCCCACCTCGCGCCTGAGCATTTGAACGATGCGATCAGGTTAGGACCGTTGGCCGGCATCACGTTACCGCTCGCCTGCCAGTAATCGAATCAATTGAAGGGGGTGCGCCACTGGCGTACTATTCGTTATGATCTTTATCGAGACACCGATCTTCACCAAGCGTCTGCGGGATCTGCTTAGCGATGACAGCTACGCAGAGTTTCAGCGGCAACTGGCTGACCGGCCGGACATGGGCGATGTGATTGAAGGTACTGGCGGCATTCGCAAGGTTCGCGTTGCGTCTAGTGGTCACGGCAAGCGAGGCGGGTCCAGGGTCATCTACTACCACTTCACGGCGGCTTCGCAGATCGCATTACTGCTGATCTATCCGAAGAACGAGAAGGACGACCTGACGGCAGATGAGCGCAAGGTGCTCAAGCAAATCATCGAGCGGTGGAGGTAATCACCATGAGCAAATTCTTCGAAGACCTTCTAGAAAGCGTCCAGCAGATGGACGAGATTCACCGTGGCGAACGTCAACCCTCGCGGGAATTCGTCGTCGACTCGCTGCAGGTGAAAGAGATCCGCAAAGCAACCGGTCTGACCCAGGCCAAGTTCGCGGCGATGATCGACGTTCAACTGGGTACGCTGCGTAACTGGGAACAAGGCCGACGCGAACCGACCGGACCCGCAAAAGCGCTGCTGCGCGCCATCCATAACGATCCGAAGCACGTCATCCAGGCGCTTTCTTCGGTCTGATCTCGGCCTGTACGGCTGGACCTTTTCGACACTTCTTCGACACCACCAAAAGCCAAAAACGAAAAAGCCCTGTAAAAACAGGGCCTTAACGTTAGGTGTCTGGAGCGGGCGAAGGGAATCGAACCCTCGTCATGAGCTTGGGAAGCTCAGGTAATGCCATTATACGACGCCCGCTTTGGGGTGCCTTTGTACCAGAAGGCCTGGATGAAATGAAGGGCAGTGCGGAGTTTTTCTGGTGCGCGGGCGACAAGGGCTTAGATTTGTCCGATCTCGTGTGCGGTTAGCGGCCGATAGCCGCCGGGTTCCAGCAATCCGTCCAGCGTCAGGGGACCCATGCTTTCGCGGTGCAGGGCGGTGACCTTGTTGTTGAAGCGACCGAACATGCGCTTGACCTGGTGGTAGCGACCCTCGTGCAGGGTGAGGCGGGCCTTGGTTGAACCGAGTATTACGAGTTTGGCGGGAAGGGTAGTGAGGTTCTCGAAGCGAAAGTACATGCCTCGAGCAAACGCTTCGACACAGGCGGGGTCGATTTCGTCTTCGGTTTCAACCAGGTAGACCTTGCCTTGCAGGCTGGTCGGCTGGGTCAGGCGGCGTGACCACTGACCGTCGTTGGTCAGCAGCATCAGGCCGGTGGTGTTGAAGTCGAGGCGGCCGGCGATGTGCAGGTCTTGCTTGTCCGGCTCGTCGATCAGGTCCAGCACGGTGCGATGCGCCGTATCCTGGGTGGCGCTGACGCAGCCTGCCGGCTTATGCAGCATCAGGTAACGGGCAGCCTTTCCGACCTGCAGCGATTCTCCATCCAGCTCGATGCGATCAAAGACACGAATTTCCCGGTCCAGGGTCCGGTTGACTTCGCCGTTCACCATTACTCGGCCTTCGGCCACCAGGCGCCGGACATCCTGACGGCTAACGCGCGCGCGGTTGGCGAGGTAGCGATCAAGGCGCATCGGGGTTTGCGGATGCGCCGCGGGCGCAGCGGGGGCAGATGCAGGCTCGTTTGCGCAAGGCTGCAGGAATCCGCTCAATTGCGTCTTGGGGAATGGTTGCAGTGAAGCACCAGCATGGCTGGTCCGCGGCAGGATCGCACTCGGCGCATTGGTTGGGCTGGCCGCAAAGCGGGCAGCGGGAAGAATCTACAGGCTCGCTCATGGCGTTTCCGTTTAGCGTCGGGCGTTTGCGTGCCGGTCGAGAGGCCGGCACGCAAAAGTCGTTTACATGACGCGTTGGCCGGGCTTGGCACCGTTATCGGGGCTCAGCAGGTAGATCTCGCTGCCGCCAGGGCCCGCCGCCAGTACCATGCCTTCGGACATGCCGAACTTCATCTTGCGTGGCGCCAGATTGGCAACGTAGAGAGTCAGGCGACCTTCCAGTTTGCTCGGGTCCGGATAGGCGCTCTTGATGCCAGAGAACACGTTGCGCTTGGCATCACCGATGTCCAGCGTCAGGCGTAGCAGCTTGTCGGCGCCTTCGACGAACTCGGCTTTCTCGATCAGCGCAATGCGCAGATCGACCGCAGCAAAGGCATCGAAGTTGATTTCCGCGGCCAGCGGTGCTTTGACCAGTTCTCCGTTGCCTGCGGGGGCAGCTGCGGCTTCGCTGGAGGCGAGGTCTTCCTTGGAAGCCTCGATCATGGCTTCGATCTTTGCCGGCTCGATGCGGGTCATCAGCGGGGTGAAGGCGTTGAGCTGGTGGTTGGCCAGCAGCGTTGCGTGATCGTTCCAGCGCAGCGGTTCAACATTGAGGAACTGTTCGGCAGCGGCGGCAAGGTTCGGCAGTACCGGCTTGAGGAAGATAACCAGCTGGCGGAACAGGTTGACGCCGAACGCGCAGATCTCCTGTACCTCGGCCTGCTTGCCTTCAACCTTGTTCAGCGCCCAGGGCGCCTTGTCGGCGATCCAGGCGTTGGCGCGGTCGGCCAGGTGCATGATCTCGCGCATGGCGCGGGCGAAGTCGCGGGCCTCGTAGGCCTCGGCGATACTCGGCGCAGCTTCCTGGAAGGCGGTCCAGAGTTCGGGCTCAGGGTTGGCATCGACCATCACTCCGGCATTGCCCTTGTGGATGAAACCCGCGCAGCGACTGGCAATGTTGACCACCTTGCCGACCAGGTCGGAATTGACCTTTTGTACGAAGTCCTCGAGGTTCAGGTCGAGATCGTCGACGCCACGGCCGAGCTTGGACGCATAGTAGTAGCGCAGGTACTCGGGATTGAGATGGTCGAGGTAGGTGCGCGCTTTGACGAAGGTGCCACGCGACTTCGACATCTTCTGCCCGTTCACGGTCAGGTAGCCGTGCACGTTGACCGCGGTAGGCTTGCGGAAGCCGGCACCTTCGAGCATGGCCGGCCAGAACAGGGTGTGGAAGTTGATGATGTCCTTGCCGATGAAGTGGTACAGCTCGGCGGTGGAATCCTTGCTCCAGAAGGTATCGAAGTCGAGTTCCGGGCGGCGCTTGCACAGGTTCTCGAAGCTGGCCATGTAGCCGATTGGCGCGTCCAGCCAGACATAGAAGTACTTGCCCGGCTCATCGGGAATCTCGAAGCCAAAGTACGGTGCATCGCGGGAGATGTCCCACTCCTGCAGCCCGCCGTCGAGCCATTCGGCGATCTTGTTGGCTACCGACTCCTGCAGTGCGCCGCCGCGGGTCCATTGCTTGAGCATGGCCTCGAAGTCCGGCAGCTTGAAGAAGAAGTGCTTGGAGTCCTTGAGCACCGGCGTAGCGCCGGAGATTGCCGAGCGCGGATCTTTCAGCTCAGTCGGCTCGTAGGTGGCACCGCATTTTTCGCAGTTGTCGCCGTACTGGTCTTCGGCAGCGCACTTCGGGCAGGTGCCCTTGATGAAGCGGTCGGCGAGGAACATGCCTTTCTCGGGGTCGAAATACTGGGTTACCGAGCGGGTGGCGATGTGGCCGGCGTCGCGCAGACGGGTATAGATCAGCTCGGCCAGCTCGCGGTTTTCTTCCGAGTGGGTGGAGTGGAAGTTGTCGAAATCCACCAGGAAGTCGACAAAGTCGCCGCTGTGTTCGGCCTGCACGTTGGCGATCAGCTGTTCGGGCGTTATGCCTTCCTTTTCCGCCCGCAGCATGATCGCCGAGCCATGGGCGTCGTCGGCGCAGACATAGATGCACTGGTTGCCGCGCAGCTTCTGGAAGCGCACCCACATGTCGGTCTGGATGTACTCGAGCATGTGGCCGAGGTGGATCGAACCGTTGGCGTAGGGCAGGGCGCTGGTAACGAGAATCTGGCGAGCTTCGGACATGAGGAATCTGCAGTCGGAATTGCGAAAGAAAGTCTGCAACTATAAAGGTCCGGCGCGCATTTTTCACCCGCGATGCCCGATCGCCCGGTTGTAGTGAATGTCGCCCGGTCGTCGGTGGGCTCGGAACTCGCGGGCGGGGTAAGATGCCTGTCTGATTTGCTCGGTCTTTCTAGGAGTAACCATGTCCGTCACCCGTGAAGCTGTGGAAACCGTACTGCGTCAGTACACCGATCCCCATTTGAATCAGGATCCGGTGAGCGCCGGTTGCGTGCGTTCGATCGAGGTGCAGGGTGATCGGGTCAGCGTGCAGCTGGAGCTGGGTTACGCCGCCGGGTTGTTTCGCAGTGGCTGGGCGCAGCTGCTGGCAATGGCAATCGAGCAGCTGGGAGGCGTAAGCCGCGCGGATGTGCAGGTCGATTGCGTAGTCCGCGCGCACAAGGCTCAGGATCAGGTGCCCGCTTTGGCGAATGTGAAGAACATCATCGCTGTGGCATCGGGCAAGGGCGGCGTCGGCAAATCCACCACGGCGGCCAATCTTGCTTTGGCGCTGGCGCGGGAAGGTGCACGGGTGGGCGTGCTGGACGCCGATATTTACGGCCCGAGCCAGGGCATCATGTTCGGCATCGCCGAGGGGACCCGCCCGGAAATTCGCGACGGCAAGGCGTTCATCCCGCTTGAGGCCCACGGCGTGCAGGTCATGTCCATGGCGTTTCTATCCGACGACAAGACTCCGATGGTCTGGCGCGGCCCGATGGTGTCCGGCGCGCTGCTGCAGTTGATTACCCAGACTGCCTGGAACGATCTCGATTATCTGGTGGTGGACATGCCGCCTGGCACTGGTGATATCCAGCTGACCCTGGCGCAGAAGGTTCCGGTAACGGGCGCGGTGATCGTGACCACGCCGCAGGATCTGGCGTTGCTCGATGCGAAGAAGGGCGTGGAGATGTTCCGCAAGGTGAACATCCCGGTGCTCGGTGTGGTGGAGAACATGGCCATCCATATCTGCTCGAATTGCGGCCATGCCGAGCATCTGTTCGGCGAGGGTGGTGGTGAGAAGCTGGCGGCGCAATACAACGTCGATCTGCTGGCGTCGCTGCCTTTGTCGATGGCGATCCGCAGCCAGGCGGACGCGGGCAAGCCAACTGTGATTGCCGATCCGGAAAGCCAGATCGCGATGATCTACCAGGAGGTGGCCCGTACCGTCGGTGCTCGGATTGCGCAGAGCGGGCAGATCATCGCCCAGTCGATGCCGAAGATCGTGATCTCCGAGGACTGAGCCGTAGCGGCGGTGGCGCCAAGCGTCGCCGCCTGCGTCCGGGCGATAATCGCAGGCATAAAAAAGCCCCGCCGAAGCGGGGCTTTTTCAGAGAAGACTCAGGTTAGATAACCTGAACTTCCTCAGCTTGCATGCCCTTCTGGCCGCGGGTAGCGACGAAGGAAACTTGCTGGCCTTCTTTCAGGCTCTTGAAACCGTCGCCCTGGATGGCGCGGAAGTGTACGAAGAGGTCGTCACCGGATTGCGGAGTGATGAAGCCGAAGCCTTTCTCATCGTTGAACCACTTAACGGTACCGGTTTGGCGATTGGACATTTGATGTCTCCTTGAACCAAGTTTTTGAAAATAAAGTGCGGACTGAAAGGGTCCGAACATCACTGTGTGCAAGGAGATAGGAGTCGTATCGATATTTGGATCGAAATCTAAACATGTAGCGATTCACGGTGACACATGCAGCAGCAGCCCAGTAACAATACCTTTTTTCTGGAGCAAAGCGAGCTTTATTTTGGATTTCTTCGCCAAGCGGCGTTGCCCTGGTGTGACGAGCTCTGCGCCACGCATGGTGGCCATGCTTTAACACGCGCACGAGGCTCGGTAAGATGCGCGTCTTCGCACGCCCATCTTCAACTATTCAGGACGCCAGCCATGAGCATCAAATCGGACAAGTGGATTCGCCGCATGGCCCAGGAACACGGCATGATCGAGCCCTTCGTCGAGCGCCAGGTGCGCACCGAAGGCAATGATCGGCTGATTTCCTACGGTGTCTCGAGCTACGGCTACGATGTGCGCTGTGCCGACGAATTCAAGGTGTTCACCAACATCAACTCGGCGACGGTCGATCCGAAGAACTTCGACGAGAAGAGCTTCGTCGACATCAAGAGCGACGTTTGCATCATCCCGCCGAACTCCTTCGCGCTGGCGCGTACCGTCGAGTATTTCCGCATTCCGCGCAACGTGCTGACCATCTGCCTGGGCAAGAGCACCTACGCGCGCTGTGGCATCATCGTCAACGTCACGCCGCTGGAGCCGGAATGGGAAGGGCATGTGACCCTGGAGTTTTCCAACACCACCACGCTGCCGGCAAAGATCTATGCGAACGAAGGCGTGGCGCAGATGCTGTTCCTCGAATCCGACGAGGAGTGCGAGGTTTCCTACCGCGACCGCGGCGGCAAGTACCAGGGCCAGCGCGGTGTGACGTTGCCCAAGGCCTGATCACGCTGCGCATGAAAAAAAGCCCTGGCATCGGCCAGGGCTTTTTTGTTGTTACTATGGAAAAGGAAGCGACACCACGCCGCTAGGTGGCCAGGCGCCGTTCTCTCGCCATCACCAGCCCGGTACTCCCCGCATGTCGGGCAGCTTGTGCGCGATGCCTTTGTGGCAATCGATGCAGGTCGCTTCGCCATTGGCCAGGGCGGTGGAGTGGAACTCCGATGCTCGTTTGCCTTGCCGGGTGAAATCCATGAAGCCGAAGTCATGGCAGTTGCGACATTCAAGCGAATCGTTGGCCTTCAGGCGCGCCCACTCGTGCTCTGCGAGCTCCCGGCGTTTGTCGAGGAATTTCTCGCGCGTGTTGATGGTGCCGAAAATGGTGCCCCAGACCTCCTTGGAGGCCTGCATCTTGCGCGCGATCTTGTCGGTCCACTTGTGCGGTACGTGGCAGTCCGGACAGGTTGCCCGCACGCCCGAGCGGTTGCTGTAATGAATGGTGTCCTTGATCTCCATGTACACGTTGTCTTCCATCTCATGACATGAAATGCAGAACGCCTCCGTGTTGGTGGCTTCCAGCGCCGTGTTGAAACCGCCCCAGAAGATGATCCCGGCGATGAAACCACCGAGCGTCAGCGCGCCCAGGCTGTAATGGACGCTGGGTCGGCGCAGAACGCCCCAGTAGCGTTTGAAAAACGACTTGATCGACTTCATCCAGGCCCCCTCAGTTTCCGCTGGTGGATGGTGAGGTTTCCCGGTACAGCAGCTCGTCGATGTTCTTGAAGCGGTTTTCCACCAGCGGCTTCACATCGTGCTGTGGCACGTGACACTGCGTGCAGAAATAGCGGCGCGGTGCGACCGCGGCCAGGGTCTGGTGATCGCGGTCGGTGTAGTGGGTGATGCTGATCATCGGCGCCTGCGCGCGTGCGCTGTTGGCCCTGCTGTGGCAGCTCAGGCATTTGTTGGCATTCTTGTCGACGTGGTAGCCGCGGATGCTGTGCGGGATGGTCGGCGGTTGCTCCGGATAGTTACGCTCGCGCCTGATGTCCTTGTTTTCCTCGTCATGCAGCTTCGGTGGGGTGAACTCCTGGGTGATGGTCCCGCCTGGGCGGCGTCCGTCCGGAGCCGGAGCGTCCAGCGGATAGTTGGTTTCGGCAGCGATGGCCAAGCCGAACACCGCAAGCAGAGTCAGCGGCAGTAAACGAAATTTCATGGCGACTCTCCTCTCAGGCGATGCTGACCACTTCGATCTTCACGGCGCATTTCTTGTAATCGGTCTGCTTGGAGATCGGGTCGGTGGCGTCGAGGGTGACTTTGTTGATCAGCTTGTTGGCGTCGAAGAACGGCACGAAGATCAAACCCATCGGTGGCTTGTTACGACCGCGGGTCTCCACCCGTGCCTGCATTTCCCCACGCCTGCTGATGACCTTCACCACACTGCCTCGCCGGGCATTGAGCTTGCGCGCATCCTCCGGGTGCATATAGACGAGAGCATCGGGAACCGCCTGATGCAGTTCGTCGACCCGCTGGGTCATGCTGCCGGTGTGCCAATGCTCGAGCACCCGTCCGGTGCTGAGCCAGAAGGGGTAGTCCTTATCCGGTACTTCGGCCGGCACGTCATAGGGCAGGGCGAAGATGATCGCCTTCTTGTCGCCATAGCCGTAGAACTGCACCTCGCTGCCGGCCTCGACATAGGGGTCGTAGCCTTCACGGTAGCGCCACTGGGTTTCCTTGCCGTCGACCACAGGCCAACGCAAACCGCGGGTCTCGTGGTAGGTCTCGAACGACGCCAGATCGTGGGCATGGCCGCGGCCGAATTCGGCGTATTCCTCGAACAGACCTTTCTGCAGGTAGAAACCAAAGGCTTCGGCCTCATGGTTCGCGTAACCCTCAGTGATTTCGTCGCTGGAGAACTTGTCGACCTGGCCATTCTTGAACAGTACGTCGTAGAGGGTTTTGCCCTTGAGGTCGGGTGCTTTGCTGAGCAGTTCGGCCGGCCATACCTCGTCGACGTTGAAGCGCTTGGAGAATTCGACCAGCTGCCAAAGATCGGAGCGCGCTTCGCCGGGCGCGGTGACCAGCTGGTGCCAGAACTGTGTGCGGCGCTCGGCATTGCCGTAGGCGCCTTCCTTCTCTACCCACATCGCGCTAGGCAGGATGAGGTCCGCGGCCTGCGCGGAGACGGTAGGGTAGACATCCGAGACGATGATGAAGGTTTCCGGGTTACGCCAGCCAGGCAGGATTTCCTGCATGACGTTGGGACCGGCCTGCATGTTGTTGGTCACCTGGGTCCAGTAGACCTTCAGTACGCCGTCCTTGAGCTTGCGGCTTTGCTCCACTGCGTGGAAGCCGGGCTTCTCCTGGATGGTGCCTTCCGGCAGTTTCCAGATCTTCTCTGCGATGGCGCGGTGCTTCGGGTTGGCGACCGCCATGTCCGCAGGCAGGCGATGGGAGAAAGTACCGACCTCGCGCGCGGTGCCGCACGCCGAAGGCTGGCCGGTGAGCGAGAAGGGGCTGTTGCCCGGCTCGCTGATTTTTCCGGTGAGCAGGTGGATGTTGTAGATCATGTTGTTCGCCCAGACACCGCGGGTGTGCTGGTTGAAGCCCATGGTCCAGAACGACATGACCTTGACCTTCGGGTCGGCATAGAGCTCGGCTAGCGCCTGGAGCCGCTCGGCCGGCACGCCGGATTCCTTCGCAGCGTATTCCAGGGTGTAGGTTTTCAGGAACTCGGCGTAATCCTCGAAGCTGATGTCGGTCCAGGTGTTGGCCACCGCAGCGTTCTCGGCTTTGAGTTCAAGCGGGTCGGTCGGACGCAAGCCATAGCCGATGTTCGTAGCGCCTTTGGCGAACTTGGTGTGCTTCTCGACGAAGTCCTTGTTTACCGCGCCGCTCTGGATGATGTGGTTGGCGATGTAGTTGAGGATCACCAGGTCGGTCTGCGGGTTGAAGATCATCGGGATGTCGGCCAGCTCGAAGCTGCGATGCTCGAAGGTCGACATGACCGCCACCTTGACGTTCGGCGCGCTGAGGCGGCGATCCGTCACGCGGGTCCAGAGCACCGGGTGCATCTCCGCCATGTTCGAGCCCCAGAGCACGAAAGCGTCTGCCGCTTCGATGTCCTCGTAGCAGCCCATGGGCTCGTCCATGCCGAAGGTGCGCATGAAGCCGAACGCCGCCGAGGCCATGCAGTGGCGCGCGTTGGGGTCGATGTTGTTCGAGCGAAAGCCGGCCTTCATCAGCTTGTTGGCGGCGTAGCCTTCCCAGATCGTCCACTGGCCGGAGCCGAACATGCCGATCGCTTCCGGACCACCTTGCTTGAGCGCCGCCTTGTACTTCTCCTCCATGATGTCGAAGGCTTGGTCCCAGGTAACCGGCTGGAACTCGCCCTGCTTGTCGAACTTGCCGTCCTTCATGCGTAGCAACGGCTGCGTCAGGCGATCCGAGCCGTACATGATCTTCGACAGGAAGTAGCCCTTGACGCAGTTGATGCCGCGGTTCACTTCGGCCTTGACGTCGCCATGGGTCGCGACAACGCGATTCTCGCGGGTAGCCACCATGACGCCGCAGCCGGTACCGCAGAAGCGACAGGGGGCCTTGTCCCACTTGAGGTTGGTGGCGTCCGCTTCGGTTACGAGATTGCTCGCGGTCGAGGCAATGGGCATGCCGGCTACCGTTGCAGCGATAGCTGCAGCGTTGGCCTTGGCGAATTGGCGTCGGGTAAGGCTCATCAGGCGTCTCCTTCGAGGAGTTCTTCGTGATAGATCAATGCGGCATTAAGCACGCCAGGCAATTGCTGGATGTGGTCGATCGCGGCAAGGATGCGTGACTCGTGTTCGGCTTCCAGAACCACTACCAACTTGCCGTTGGTGTTCTCCTGGTGCAGCTCGAGGCCGGGCAGCACCTGCAGGTTGGCCTTTACCGCGGCCAGCCATTCGGGGCGGCAATGCACCAGCAGGCTGGCGATATGCAGGGGGGTACCCATCAGTTATTCCGTTTTTGTTGTGACAGGGTGATGACCGGTTCTATTGGCAGCGATTGGCTTTACGCCGGACCTGGCGGTCCGAAGATCATCTGCACGATCCAGACGATGAAGCCGTAGCCACTGACCAGCACGACACTGAGGATGGGAAACAGGAAGACGATCAGAAAAACGAAGAGGCGGGTTTCATCCCGCTTGATCGAAGTAGGGGTGGGGCGGGTGTCATTCGGCGCTACTGTCATTGTTTTACTCCGACTGGCATATAGGGAGTCTAGTCAGAGACCCGTGGAGGGCAAAGCTCGTTTCGACCGTTGACACGGATTTGCCCGCTATTGGCGATCAGCGGCTCGCTTCGGACGCTCTGGCATGCGCTATTGCGCCAGGTTGTGCTAGCCTGCGCGGTTTTTTTGCGGGCGACGGCGCTCGCGATGAGGTTCGGATGATTGACGATAGCGTTCACCTCAGACGCGGTACGCCTGCCTATCGGCGTGCCACGTTGGCACTTTTCTGTGCCGGGTTCGCCACTTTCGCCTTGCTGTATTGCGTTCAGCCGTTGCTGCCCAGGCTGGCTGCACACTTTTCCGTGTCTGCTGCCAGCAGCAGCCTGGCGCTGTCGCTGACGACGCTGTCGCTCGCGCTCTGTTTGCTGATTTCGGGCGCGCTTGCTGAAAGCTGGGGGCGCAAACCGGTGATGGCTGCTGCGCTCGGCTTGGCCAGCCTGCTCGGGTTGGCTAGCGTACTGGTCGATTCCTGGCAGCTGTTGCTAACGCTGCGCGCGTTGCTGGGGCTGGCGCTGAGTGGATTGCCGGCGCTGGCAATGGCGTACGTCGGCGAGGAGTTCGAGCCGCAGTCGCTGCCGGCTGCGATGGGGCTGTATATCGGCGGCACCGCCCTGGGCGGAATGCTTGGGCGCCTGCTGTCCGGGCTGCTGAGCGACTTGGGTGGCTGGCAACTGGCGCTTGGCGGTATCGCGTCGCTGGGTCTGCTGGCGCTGGCGTTGTTCGTCTGGCTGCTGCCGGCGTCGCGGCATTTCAAGGCGCAGCCACTCTTGCTACGTACTCTGTTGGCGAATTTCCGCCTGCATCTGCGCAATCCCACGCTGCGCAGGCTGTTCCTGCAGGGCTTCCTGCTGATGGGCGGCTTCGTCGCGTTGTTCAACTACATCGGCTTTCGTCTGGCTGGCGAGCCGTTTGGCCTGTCCTCGACACTGATCGGCATGCTGTTTGTGGTCTATCTGGGCGGTATCTTCAGCGCCGGTTGGGCCGGACGGCTGGTGCCTCGTTTTGGCGCGCGACAGGTGCTTCGCGGTGGCGTGGTGTTGATGCTGCTGGGTGTCGGTTTGTGCGCTACGCCCTGGCTGGCGGCCATCGTGCTTGGGCTTGGGCTGTTCACCCTCGGTTTTTTCGCTGCACATGCGGTAGCCAGCGGGCAGGTCGGCAGCCAGGCGAAGGAGGCGCGTGCGCAAGCATCGGCGCTGTATCTGTGCGCCTATTACCTGGGATCGAGTGTGGTCGGCTATGGCGCAGGCTACGTCTGGGATCACGCCGGCTGGCTGCCGCTGATGGCGTTGCTGGCGGCGTTGTTCGTCATCGCCGGCTGGCAGGCCAGAGCACTGTAGCAAGGCCGAGACGGGTTTATTCGCGGCGCTGCTCGCCAGTGAAGGTCAGCGTTGTCTTGCAGCGTCGACAGTAATAGCGACGGCCTTTTGCCACGAGCGCATGGCGTTGGGCAGTGAAATCGAAATCCTGATCCACGCAACTGCAGCGGTAGACATAGCGGGTGCCGGCGCGACGGCGGACGGCGTAGGTATGGCAACGATCAGGCGGCAATTCGTACACGCCGCGCATGATCAATTGCCACTCCTCACCATGGGGCTGAATGCGCGAACCGAACATCTGGTGGGCAACAAGATGCGCCACCTCATGGGCGACGGTCTGGCGCAGGAAGTGCTCGGTGTTTTCCCTGTACAACTGTTCGTTGAAGCGCAGCAGGTTCTGCTGAAGGTGAGCGACGCCTGCCTTCTGGCCGCGGAGCTTGAAGCTCACTTCGGGACGCGGAAAGCGTCGGTTGAAAAACTGCTCGGCCAGCGCATAGCAGGCTTCGACACGGGCATTGAGACGCTCGGGCATTGGGCAACTCCTGAGAGCGCCGCATTATGCCAAACCATTGCCGGGCCGAGCAGTATCGCTCGTCACTCGTTGGGACGCTCATTGAAACGACGTTCGTTATCGACGCCGCCCGGCTCCTCTTGCGGGCGGTTCTCCTCGAAGCCATAGCTCTGATTCTGCGGGATATCACGCTCGTAGGTCGGGTCCAGGGCGAGCATCCAGAACAGGATCATCGGCACTTTCAGGTTGACCAGTACCAGCAAGCCAACGCCCCAGGTGCAGGCGCCGTAGAGGAAGGTGTTGCGGTTGTCGATGCGCATGAACTTCGGCAGGCCGACAAAGAGCAGGTAGGTCGAGTAGGCGCCGGCGGCTACCAGCACGAGGATAGCAATCCAGCGCGTCGGGTACAGCGCGCCAAGGCCGGCCAGGAAGAACGGGGTGATGACATAGGCAATGAAGCCCACGCACTGATTGAACGTCGGCCGAGCGTCGAAGGTCCGCGACATCCAGCGCAGGAAGAACCCCATGATGAAGGTGCCGACAATGATGGTGATGTAGATAAGGGCGCTCAGCAGAAAGGCGCTGCGGGTGTCGAGCCAGATTCGCTCGTCCTCTACCAGACTCCAGCCGACGTAGCGCGTACCGATGAACATGCAGATCGCCGGCAGCAGGGCCCAGAGCAGCAAGTGGACAAGGTAGTTGGAGCTGTTATTTTCTTCGTCGCGGCGAATGTCGGCCCACGCCTGATCGGGGCGGGTCAGCAAAGTTACTAAGTGCGGGATCATACCGAGTCTCCGTCTGCCTTGAGGGCCGCTGCGGACACGAAGTCGACAGCGGCGTTATCGCTTTAGATCGGCAGATGCGGTGAGGGTTTCCCTCGGCCGCTCGGGTGTTTCGTCGCTGGACATGATGCGGGCACATTCTTGGCAAACGAAAAGGCCGCCCGAGGGCGGCCTGGTTGAGGATTGCGGTTGTCAGCGTACGTACACCGGGCCGATGCCCATGCCCCAGGTAATCACCGACAACGCGATGATCGCCACCAGCACCACCAGCCCCACGGCAAGCACGGAGCTGGAGAACATGAACCCCTCGTCCTCCGGAATGTTCATGAACTTCGGCAACCCTACATAGAGCAGGTAAGCCGTGTAGCAGACCGCCGCCGTACCGACCAGCATGCCGAGCCACAGGTGAGGGTAGAGCCCGGCAAGCCCGCCAATGAATAGTGGAGTCGCGGTGTAAGCGGCGAAGACGATGCACTGGGTAAGTGTCGGATTAGCGTCATAGGTGCGCGCCATCCAGTGGATGAAGCCGCCCATTACGGCTACGCCAGCCAGCATGGCGAAGTAGGAAAGTATCGCCAACTGCATGCAACTGGCCTGTGTCAGCTTGACCGGCTCTCCACCGCCGATGCTCCAGCCGACCTGCGTGGCTCCGATATATGCCGATACCGCCGGAATCGCAGCGAGCAGCAACACATGAGTCAGGTACATGTGGCTGACGGTTTCTTCTTCACCGCGGATTTCAGTCCACTCCTGGCCAGGGTGAGTGAACAAACCCCAAACGTGATTGATCATGCCAGCGTCTCCTCTGTTTATGGAGGGTCGCTTCGCCTGGCGGTCGTCATCGAGGACGGCGCGTGCGACCTTATGTCGCAGTATAGGAACGCCAATCGGCGATGCATCAGCGGGGTTAGAGCGTTTCGAAGCTATCGCGTCATCGGTAATAGCGCTGGAGTATTTCCATGGCCAGGTTGATCGACTGCAGGCGCTGCGTGCTGCCGCCTCGATCAGGATGATGCAGGCCCACCAGCTGGCGGTAGCGACGCTTGATCAGCTCCAGCGTGAGGGGCTGCACGGAGCGATCCAGTTCGAACAGTTCGAGTGCCGCGCGCTTCTCATCGCTGCCCTGCATGCGCGTCCAGAAGCTCGCGAGCAGGCGCTCGACATCGTCTTCGCCGGTGTCTTTCAGATTGGAGAGATCCAGATAGTACTCGCGCAGTGCGTCCTGCTCGCAGAGTCCGGCGGTGGCACTCGCATAAGGCAGCAACTGAACATGCAGCGGACTGATCTGCAAATGGCCGCTGGCTTCGGCCCAGAGCCGGTCGCGCAGCAGATACAGTGCGTTGAAGACCAGGAAGTGCGTGCGAAACAGCACCAGCTTGTCGGTCAGCGGCAAATTGGGGATGTGCGTGCTGTGCCGACGTTTGAGCTGTTGGATCAGCGCGTATTCGCTGCAGCCTTCGGGGTTTTCCTGCAGCAGTACGAGCAGGTGGTCTGGCAGATCCAGTGCGGGGGAGAGGTCGTCCATCGGGCGAGCCTAGCACAGCATCCAAGGCGCCCGAACGGGGCTGGTTCACAACGGGCAAACGGCGAACGGGCTGGGGCCAGTGACTGTTTACGCGTAAAATGCGCGCCTTTCGCATCTCAACCGGACACCTGACATGGGCAACCTCTCGGTCAACCAGAACAAACTGCAGAAGCGCCTGCGCCGCCTCGCCGGCGAGGCCGTCACCGACTTCAACATGATCGAGGATGGCGACAAGGTCATGGTCTGCCTGTCTGGCGGCAAGGACAGCTACACCATGCTCGACGTGCTGCTCTATCTACAGAAGGTCGCGCCGATCAGGTTCGAGATCGTTGCCGTGAACATGGACCAGAAGCAGCCCGGCTTTCCCGAGCACGTCCTTCCCGAATACCTGAAGTCCATCGGTGTCGAGTACCACATCATCGAGAAGGACACCTACTCGGTGGTGAAGGAGAAGATTCCGGAAGGCAAGACCACCTGTTCGCTGTGCTCACGCCTGCGCCGGGGCACGCTGTACACCTTCGCCGACGAGATCGGCGCGACCAAGATGGCGCTCGGTCACCATCGCGACGACATCCTGGAAACCTTCTTCCTCAACATGTTCTACGGCGGCACGCTGAAGGCCATGCCGCCCAAGCTGCTCTCCGACGATGGACGCAATGTGGTGATTCGCCCGCTGGCCTACTGCAGCGAGGCGGACATCGAGGCGTACTCGAAGATGAAGGAGTTCCCCATCATCCCGTGCAACCTCTGCGGCTCGCAGGAGAACCTGCAGCGCCAGGTGGTCAAGGAAATGCTGCAGGAGTGGGAGCGCAAGTCGCCGGGGCGCACCGAGATCATGTTCCGCGCGCTGCAGAACGTGGTGCCCTCGCAGCTGGCCGATCGCAACCTGTTCGACTTCAAGAGCCTGCGTATCGACGACAGCGCCACGCCGCGCTTCGTCGATGTGATGAGCCTGTAAGTCGCGCTCGCGGTTTCCGCAGGGCGGGCTTGTTCAGTCCGCCATCGTCATCCACCGCATCGCCTCGGTGGGCGGAAGCCCACCCGACGAGCTTTTTCGCCATGCGGGTTGAAAGCCGCACGTCTGGCGGAGTATGGTTCGGCCATCTTCTGGAGATCAGCATGTCCCTGAACCCTGTAGCCCTCAACGTTGTCGATGCCTGTGCCATTCGCACTGTGGTCGTTCGTGGGCAGCAGGTTGCCGCCGCTGGTTATTACTTCGGGTATTGGTTTAGCCACAGGCGCGCCTGATACCCCACAGGCGCCCTAGCAAAGCAGGGTCGCCACCAGAGCAGTTTTCGAACCCCCGGTCGGCCACCCGACCGGGGGTTTTGTTTTTTCGGCCACCTGACGGCCATAACGCAACGAGGAACACGCCATGACCACCTACCGCACCGATCGTTATTACCGCTATGACTGGCGATTTAGCCGCTTCGACGCCAAACAGCCCTCACGCGAACGAACACCCGACTAGCGCCGCCGCGGACCACCCGCGCCGGCAGAAGGAACCGCCAGATCATGAATGCATCCGCCACTGTACTTGCCACCCAATCCGCCGCCACCGCCGAAGCCAGCGTCGCTCGCCGTAGCGCGCAGCCGCTGCCAAGCCCCGCGGTACTGCGCCAGCGTCTCCCCTTGAGCGGCGCCCTTGCTGCACGCATCCACAGCGACCGCAACGCCATCCGCGCGGTGCTCGACGGCCACGACCCGCGCCTGCTGGTGGTCGTCGGACCCTGTTCCCTGCACGATCCTGTCGCCGCGCTCGAATACGCCGAGCGTCTGGCCGCGCTCGTGCACGAAGTCAGCGACCAGCTGCTGCTGGTGATGCGCGCCTATGTGGAAAAGCCGCGCACCACCGTCGGCTGGAAAGGGCTGGTCTACGATCCGCACCTCGATGGCAGCGGCAATATGGCTGAAGGGTTGCACCTGTCGCGGCGGCTGATGCTGGATATTCTCGAAACCGGTCTGCCGATCGCCACCGAACTGCTGCAGCCGCTGGCTGCGGGGTACTTCGACGATCTGCTCGGTTGGGCCGCGATCGGTGCACGCACCAGCGAGTCGCAGATCCATCGCGAGCTGGTCAGTGGGCTGGACCTGCCGGTGGGCTTCAAGAATGGCACCGATGGCAGTCTGGGCATCGCCTGCGATGCCATGCGCTCAGCGGAACATCCGCATCAGCACTTCGGCATCGACGATCTCGGCCATCCCGCCCTGCTGCAGACCCGCGGCAATCCGGATACCCATCTGGTGCTGCGTGGCGGTCACGGCGCACCCAACTACGACGCGACCAGTGTCGCTGCTGCTCGTCGCACGCTGGAAAAGCAGGGCATTGCTCCGCGCATCATGGTGGATTGCAGTCACGCCAACAGCGGCAAGAACCCACTGCGCCAGCCCGCGGTGCTGGAGTCGGTGATCGAGCAGCGCCTGGCCGGCGACATGAGCCTGCGTGGCGTAATGCTGGAGAGCCACCTGTTCGATGGCTGCCAGCCGCTCTCCAGTGAATTGCGCTACGGCGTGTCGATCACCGACGGCTGCCTGGGCTGGACGGCGACCGAGGAAATGCTGCGTCAGGCGGCGCAGCGGCTGCGTGGTTGATACCGGGAGCCTGTTGCACGTCTGAGCCGGCTCGCAAGCGAGCGACGTTCTGCTCGTAGGGTGGACAACGCGAAGCTTGTCCACCGTCTGCGCGCCTGGTGTCAGGGCAATGGGACGCGTACCACGCGGTGTCACCCGGCTTGCGCCGGCTTCACAGTGGAAGCGGGCTTGCCCGCGAACATTCGTTCAGACCCGCCTGCGCGAACGCCACCTGACCGCTGCTGCCCAGCTGCGTCGGCGGCGGACTTGCGAGGTCGGCTCGTCATCGGCACCCTGTGCCGCTGCCGTCACCATCGGATCTGAACTATGCATGACTACAAATGGCTGCACGAATACTGCCTCAATCGCTTTGGCTCCGCGGCGGCGCTGGAAGCACGGTTGCCGCAGCCGCGCAGCACCGATGAGCTGCGAGCCGTCCCGGACGACCGCTACCTGTCGCTGATCAGCCTGCGCATCTTCCGCGCCGGCCTCAAGCACAGTTTGGTGGATGCCAAGTGGCCGGCCTTCGAGCAGGCGTTCTTCGGTTTCGACCCGGAGAAAGTCGTGCTGATGGGCGGCGAGCACATCGAGCGACTGATGCAGGACACCCGACTGATCCGTCATCTCGGCAAGCTCAAGAGCGTGCCGCGCAACGCGCAGTTCGTGCTCGATGTCGCCAGGGAAAGGGGCAGCTTCGGCAACCTGCTGGCCGATTGGCCGAGCAGCGACATCGTCGGCCTGTGGCGTTACCTGACCAGGCACGGCAGCCAGCTCGGTGGCCTGTCGGCGCCGCGCCTGTTGCGCATGGCCGGCAAGGACACCTTTGTGCCCAGCAATGACGTGGTAGCCGCGCTCAAGGCGCAGGAAATTGTCGACAAGGTGCCGAGCAGTCAGCGCGATCAGGCCGCGGTGCAGGCCGCATTCAACCTGTGGCAGGCGGAAAGCGGCCGTCCGCTGTGTCAGCTCTCGGCGATGCTGGCGTTCACCGTCAACCACTGACGAGGCTGCGACGCTTTAGCGCAGCGCCGTGCCCAGGCGCGCGGTGTAAAGTCGAAACATGACCATCGTCAAAGACAAGCGTGCGCAGATCGTATGGGTGCTCTTCACCTGCATCCTGCTCAATGCCTTTGTCTGCAGTCTGAACCACGCCACCCATGTGGGCTTCGGACTGGCCATGGGGCAGGACGCCTTCTGCATCACCGGCGACGATGGCGGCACCGGCCTCGGCGCGCTCCCCTCCGATTTACATGACTTGTCGCAGCATGCCCTCGACTGCCCGCTGTGCAGTTCGGTTTTCCTCGCCATCGTCGCACTGTTCGCCTTGGCCTGGCTGGGGCGTCGCGCGACAGGTGCAACCCCGCTACCACCGATTGAGCGTCACGGCCCGCGCCACCACTGGCCGGCACTGAATCCGCGCGCACCCTGAGATTTCCTGATTGACGTGATTCGCCGTCCTTCTGTCCAGCAGTGGCGGACCAGACGGCTACCTGTCGGAGCCTTCCGACGGCCCAGTCAATTCAGGGGATTTCACATGACCATGATGGAACGATTCACCCGCGCCGATAGCCGCGTGAGCTATCGGCTGCCTTTTCCCGATTACCCCAGCAACGCCCGCAGCTTCGTGCATCTGGATGCCAAGTTGCTGCCGTACTGGCATGCGCTGTTCGATGTCTGCCCGCGGCTGCTCAAGCTCGACCCGCCAGAGGGACTGGAGATCTTTCGCCAGTTCATGACCTGGGCCTACGGCTGCCAGCTGGCGCTGGACTGGACCTTCCACCTTGGTGTCTGCCGCTGGTTGCTGGCCTCCGACTACCGCGAGCTGGTCGAGCCGGAGCAGATCGAGGCCATGATGCTTGCCGCCGCGGCGCGTTGGGTCGCCAGCGATGACAGCCCGGCAATCGGCGTCGTGCTCGGCTGGCGCGGCAGCAGCGAGCATGTATTCGACTGGAAGCCGCGGATTCGCCAGGGTGCACGCCCGCTCGCCGCCGAGGCGGAAGAGCTGCCGCCAGCGCCCTGGGACTTCGCCTGGAGCCCGCTGTCGAGTACGGCCGGCAACGGATTTCGCCGCTGGTTGCGTGTGCCATGACTGCGACAGGGCGCCACAGTCTGGCGATCTCGTTGTATCTGCCCCGCCGTCGCTTGCCAGTGTCGCCGGGTGCTACGAGCGCAGCGCCGCATCGGCACGGGGCGGCCCGGGCGGGTGGGGCAGGCTGTCGCAGTTGTCGGCTTGCAGGGTGCGCCGGACACTTTGTCTGCCTCGAACCAGAGCAGCTTCCACGGGTGGTTCGGGGCTTCGCGATTGAGTCCAGGCGTCGCGCCTGGATGCCGGCCCCCACCCCAAGGGGGCCTTCAATCGCAACATGCTGCCGGAGCGCCAGGCGCTCGGGCGGTCACGCAAGGAGGTAGGCATGTTCAAGTCATCGCTCCGGCGAGACGTCGTGCTGGTAGTGCTGGTCAAGGTCGCAATCCTCATAACCATAAAAAACGTCTGGTTCGATGCACCCAGCATTCCCGAGAACGGTTCGGTGCGCGTTGCCGACCATTTGCTTGATTCGCGGGGCTCAAACCCCGAGGGAGGGCCGAGATGATCTCGGAAAGCGTTGTCGATTTATCGCGTCTGCAGTTCGCCATGACGGCTATGTATCACTTTCTCTTCGTGCCGCTGACCCTGGGGCTGGCGTTCCTGCTGGCGATCATGGAGTCGGTCTATGTCATGACCGGCAAGCAGGTCTACAAGGACATGACCCAGTTCTGGGGCAAGCTGTTCGGCATCAACTTCGCCCTGGGCGTCACCACCGGCCTGACCATGGAGTTCCAGTTCGGCACCAACTGGGCCTACTACAGCCACTACGTCGGCGACATCTTCGGTGCACCGCTGGCCATCGAAGGGCTGATGGCGTTCTTTCTCGAATCGACCTTCATCGGCCTGTTCTTCTTCGGCTGGGATCGGCTCAGCAAGGTGCAGCACCTGGCCGTAACCTGGCTGGTGGCGCTGGGCTCGAACCTCTCGGCGCTATGGATCCTCATTGCCAACGGCTGGATGCAGAACCCGGTGGGCTCGGAATTCAACTTCGAGACCATGCGCATGGAACTGGTGGACTTCGGTGCGCTGCTGTTCAACCCGGTGGCGCAGGTCAAGTTCGTCCACACGGTGTCGGCTGGCTACGTCACCGGGGCGATCTTTGTGCTGGCAATCTCGTCCTTCTATCTATTGAAGAAGCGCGACCTGGGCTTTGCCCGCCGCTCGTTCGCCATCGCGGCGGTGTTCGGCCTGGCGTCGACGATCTCGGTGATCATTCTTGGCGACGAATCCGGCTATGAGATCGGTGACGTGCAGAAGGTCAAGCTGGCGGCCATCGAAGCCGAGTGGGATACCCACCCGGCGCCGGCCGGCTTCACCCTGTTCGGCCTGCCCAATCAGCAGGAGATGCGCACCGATTACGAAGTGAAGATCCCTTATGCACTAGGCCTGATCGCTACGCGCTCGGTGGACGAGGAGGTCAGGGGCATCAGGCAGCTGGTCGCCGAGCACGAGCTGCGCATCCGCAACGGCATGCTCGCCTACGAGCGGCTACAGGTGCTGCGTAGCGGCGACAAGTCAGCCGAAGCCATCGCCGCGTTCAACGAGGTCAAGCAGGACCTGGGTTACGGGCTGCTGCTGAAGAAGTACACCGCCGATGTGGTGGACGCCAGCGAAGAACAGATCAAGCTCGCTGCACTGGACACCATTCCCGACGTGTTCAGCCTGTTCTGGACCTTCCGCGTGATGGTCGCTGCCGGCTTTCTGATGCTGGTGCTGTTCGCCCTGGCGAGCTGGGCCTCGATCAAGCGCAATGCCGAGACCAAACCCTGGCTGCTCAGGTTTGCGCTGTTCAGCCTGCCGCTGCCGTGGATCGCGGCGCAGACCGGCTGGTATGTCGCCGAGCATGGCCGCCAGCCGTGGTCGATCGCCGAGGTACTGCCGACCCATCTGTCCACCTCGACGCTGGCGGCCGGTGATATCTGGGGCTCGTTGATCGCCCTGGTGGCCTTCTACAGCCTGCTGCTGGTGATCGAGATGTTCCTGATGATCCGCTTCGCACGGCTTGGGCCGAGCAGCCTGCACACCGGTCGTTATCACTTCGAGCGGAACGTGCGTGAAGCACTGGTGGCACCGGCGCAGCCGAGTGGCCTGACTTCCCAGCCCGGCAGCGTCTGAGGGGGATACGAAATGTTCGATTACGAAGTACTCAAACTTGTCTGGTGGGTGCTGATCGGTGTGTTGCTGATCGGCTTCGCCCTGACCGATGGCTTCGACATGGGCGCTATGGCACTGATGCCCTTCGTCGGCAAGACCGACAACGAGCGACGCGTGGCGATCAACACCATTGCGCCGCACTGGGATGGCAATCAGGTGTGGTTCATCACCGCTGGCGGCGCGCTGTTCGCCG
Organism: Pseudomonas songnenensis; assembly: GCF_003696315.1. GTDB lineage: Bacteria > Pseudomonadota > Gammaproteobacteria > Pseudomonadales > Pseudomonadaceae > Stutzerimonas > Stutzerimonas songnenensis. The sequence goes on from NZ_RFFN01000006.1 coordinate 43,797, forward strand.
CCTGGCCGATGGTCTATGCGGTCGCTTTCTCCGGCTTGTACTGGGCGATGCTGCTGGTGCTGTTCGCGCTGTTCTGCCGGCCGGTGGGCTTCGACTACCGCAGCAAGGTGGAAGATCCGCGCTGGCGCAGCGCCTGGGACTGGGCCTTGTTCGTCGGCGGTGCGGTGCCAGCGTTGGTGTTCGGCGTGGCCTTCGGCAACCTGTTCCTTGGCCTGCCGTTCCAGCTCGACGAGCTGATGCGCTCGACCTACCAGGGCTCGTTCTTCGCGCTGCTCAACCCGTTCGCGCTGCTCTGCGGCATCGTCAGCCTGAGCATGCTCAGCGCTCACGGCGGCGCCTGGCTGATGCTGCGCACTGACGGCGCGTTAGCCGAGCGCTCGCGGCAGGCCACGCGCCTGTGCGTGCTGGTGTTCCTGTTCGGCTTTGTTGCCGCCGGGTTGTGGCTGATGCTGGGCGTCCAGGGCTTCACCCAACTGTCAGTTACCGATCCGGGGGCAGCGCTCAATCCGCTGCTGGATAAGCAGGTGGTGCAGGACAATGCGGGTTGGCTGGGCAACTATGGACGCTATCCGATCACCGTTATCGCGCCGGTCGCGGGCATTCTCGGGGCGTTGCTGGCGCTGCTCGGTTGCAGTCGCAACAGCGGTGGAGTGAGCTTCGTCGGAACCAGCCTGATGATCGTTGGTAGCATCTGCACCGCCGGTTTCGCCCTGTTTCCCTTCGTCTTTCCGTCGAGCCTCGATCCGGCGTCGAGCCTGACTATCTGGGACGCGGTGTCGAGCCAGAAGACCCTGGGCATCATGTTCGTCGTGGCCTGCCTCTTCGTGCCGCTGATCCTCTGCTACACGCTGTGGAGCTACGTGCGCATGTGGGGCCGGCTCACCCAGAAAACCATTGAAGCCAACCCCCACGGGCTGTACTGACCGAGCGGGTGGGCCGCCGCGCCCGCCCGCCAAGGAGCAATGACTATGTGGTACTTCACCTGGATTCTCGGTGTGCTGCTGGCCTGCAGCTTCGGCATCATCAACGCGCTGTGGCTGGAAGCCACACAGGATCTGGACGCCGAGCCGTGAGCGGCGTCCTGCACCGGCTCAGTTATGGGCCGGCCGGCCGCGTACTTTCCCTGCTGCTGGCTTCGCCGCTGGCGCTGGTGCTGCTGATCCATCCAGCGGCGATGCTGGACGGGCAGGGCGGCTACAGTCACCCGCAGCTGATGCTGGTGATGTGGGGTATTTCTGCAGGCTTCGTGCACGGCGTCGGCTTCGTGCCGCAATGGTGGGGCTGGCGCTGGCTGCTCGGCCCGCTGCCGGCCTGGCTGTTGTGTGCTTTGGGCTACGCGGTGCTGTTCCAGGCCCAGCTGGGCTGAGCAGGGGCGAATGCCTTTGCAGTCAGGCGCGGCGATTCGTAGGCTGATGGCCGTGGTCGCGACGCGGCCATCGGTTCCCCGCATGATCGGGGGAGTGCCACCGAAACGGGTTCGCGACATTCATGGATATCGACAAGGCCGCCCAGGCGCTGAGCGGCGCCGAACGCATTCTGATCATCACCGGGGCAGGGCTGTCGGCCGATTCCGGGCTGCCCACCTATCGTGGCCTCGGCGGGCTCTATAACGGCGAAACCGAAGACGGCCTGCCGATCGAGGTGGCGCTATCCGGGCCGACGCTGCGGCGTGATCCGGCGTTGTGCTGGAAGTATCTCGCCGAGATCGGGCGGGCCTGCCTGGCGGCCGAACCCAACGCGGGTCACTTCGCCATCGCCGAGCTGCAGCGGCGCAAGCCGGGCACCTGGGTGCTGACCCAGAACATCGATGGCTTTCACCGCCGCGCCGGCAGTCCGCCGGATCGCTTGATCGAGATTCACGGTCAGCTGGCGCCGCTGTCGTGCATGGGCTGCGGCAAGGTCGACGAACGTCCACTGCCTTCGCTGCTGGATCAGCCATTGCCGCCACGTTGCCTGACTTGCGACGGGGTGCTGCGTCCCGCCGTGGTGCTATTCGAGGAAATGCTGCCTGCGACAGCCCTGGCTACGTTGCAGGAACAATCGCGTATCGGCTTTGACGCCGTGCTGGTAGTGGGCACGACGGCGAGCTTCGGCTACATCCTCGAACCCGTCTGGCGAGCCCGACAGAGCGGTGGCTTCGTCGTCGAGGTGAATCTACAACCGACCGATATCAGCCCGTTTGCCGACGTGCGGCTGGAAGGAAGGGCCGTAGACGTTTTGTCGCATTTAATCCGTCACATTTCGTCCGATTAAATTTGATCATCGAAGCGATAGAAGGCATAGTCGCCGGCACTTTGAAATCACCGACACGGTCGTGCCCATGCGCAAACGCTTCGCACCCCTCGTGCCTCTCGCACTTATCGCCCTGCTGACGGCCTGTGCCGGTCAGCCTGTACAGACCGAGCAGCAGATCGAATCGCCTCGGCTGTCGCAAAACCATCCCCTGGCTGGCTTCGACTTCGCGGCCCTCGACAAGAGCGAAGAAGAGTCGCTGGCCGAGCTCACCGACGAGCACGAATACCAGCTGCCGGAACTGGCTGACAGCATCCTCGAACGTGGCTTTACCTTGGTCGGTACGCCTTATCGCTTCGGCGGCAGTTCGGTGAAGACCGGCTTCGACTGCAGCGGCTTCGTCGGCTTCCTGTTCCGCAAGGAAGCAGGGCTCGAGCTGCCACGCTCCACCCGCGAGCTGATCAACCTCGACGCGCCGGTGGTCAAGCGCAACGAGCTGGAGCCGGGTGACGTGGTGTTCTTCAACAACCGCGGCCGCGGTCGCGTCAGCCACGCCGGCATCTACATCGGCGATGACCAGTTCATCCATGCTTCCAGCAGCCGCAGCGGCGGCGTACGCGTCGACAGCCTCGATGACAAGTACTGGCGTGCCAGCTACATGGAAGCCAAGCGCGTCCTGGCGCTGGCTACCGATCTGGAGCCGCATACGGCTCAACGCTGATTTGGCGACTTGCGGGGGTTGCGTCTGGCCCCGCATGCCGGCAGAGTGATGGCTCATTTGCCTGGACCGCTCTGCGATGCACTACCCGGCCCGTCTTACGCTTGTCGTTCTCTTTGCGCTGCTGGCCGCCTGTGCCGGTCAGCCGCCGGCGCCGCCAGTCGTTCAGGAACCCAATGTCACTCATCCGGTGCCCGGTGTTGCCGAAGATGTGCTGTTCAGCGCGCTCGGGCTGGTCGGCACGCCCTATCGCTGGGGCGGCAATACGCCGGACAGCGGCTTCGACTGCAGCGGGCTGATCGGCTACGTCTATCGCGGCGCGGCCGGCATCAGCCTGCCTCGTACCACGCAGGAAATGAGCAATCTGCGCGGGCCGGCCGTGCGGCGCCATGCGCTGCAACCCGGTGATCTGGTGTTTTTCGCTACCAGCGGAGGCCGGCGCGTCAGCCACGCCGGTATCTATGTCGGTCAGGACCGTTTCGTCCATGCGCCTTCGTCCGGTGGCACGGTACGCCTGGACAGTCTTGGCGCCAGCTACTGGCAGAAAAACTACCTGGGTGCCAAGCGTGTGCTCGATCACGAACAGCTGGCACGCAACCCCTGAGTCGCTGTTCCCCTCTTGGCAGCCCATGCGTTGCCTCTGCTGATATCACATCCTGAAACAGTCTCCGTTTGACATGCGGTGATTTCGCTCGTCTCGGCGTTTGGCTACCATGCGCTGCCCAATTTTCCTTCCGTGCGCAGCCCGCTGTGCACAAGCCCCTTTCCCTGCTTTCCCATTAGGTGAGTTATGCCTGTATTGCTGACGTACGTGCTGATTGCACTGGCGGTGGCGGCACTGCTTGGTGTCGTGCTTGAAGAAATAACCCATGTAAACAAGGCCAAGGTGACGCTGTTCTTCGGCACGCTGGCCTGGCTGCTGCTTTTCATCTTCGCTCCGGCCGGCGAGGCGCGGGAAACCGTGCTGGAGAGCCTCAACGAAAACATCGCCGAAATTGCCGGGCTGTGGATTTTCCTGGTGGCGGCCATGACCTTCGTCGCCTATCTGAACAAGAAGGGGATGATCGAGAACCTGATCTATCTCGTGTTGCCGAAAAGAATCAGCGAGCGCGCGCTGCTGTTTCTCACCGCCACCTTCTGCTTCGTGTTCTCGTCGCTGGCCGACAACATTACCGCGACGCTGGTCTCCATCACCCTGATCCTCTCGCTGCAGCTGGATCGGGCGAAGACCATCAAGTTCGCCACGCTGGTGGTGTTTGCCGTCAACTCCGGTGGCGTCGCGCTGATCACCGGTGACGTCACCACGCTGATGATCTTCCTGGCTGGCAAGGTGGCAATACTCCAGCTGCTGGTGCTGGCCGTGCCGGCGTTTATCGCGGTGATGGTGCTGGCAGCGATGCTGTCGATCGGCATGAAAGGCGAGGTGATGGTGCAAGGCCAGCGCAACGATGTGCGTGGCGTCGATGTGGCGATTGCGCTGATCTTCCTGTGCACCATTCTGAGCACCATCATCGGCAACTTCCTGTTCCAGATTCCGCCAGTGCTGACCTTCCTCGCCGGGCTGTCGGTGATGTTCCTGGTGGCGCGCTTCTTCAGTGACGACAACGATTCCGACCCGATCCTCGAGTACGTGCGTCAGGTGGAGTTCGAGACGCTGTTCTTCTTCCTCGGCATCCTGCTGCTGGTGGGCATGCTCAAGGAGATCCGCGTGCTTGACGGGCTGGTGCACATCTATGACCAGGTGCCGGCGGTGATGGCCAACTACCTGATGGGGGTGATGTCGGCGGCGATCGACAACGTGCCGCTGACCGCCGCGTTGCTCAAGTCCGGGCTGGAAATGGGCGTTGCCGAATGGATGGTTCTGACCTATGCGGTCGGCGTCGGTGGTTCGCTGCTGGTGATCGGTTCGGCCGCCGGTATCGTCGCGATGAGCAAGGTGCCGGGGCTGACCTTCGGCAGCTACCTGCGGCACATGCTCTATCTGTTCGTCGCCTTCAACATCGGTTTCGCCGGTGTCTACCTGATCGGTCTGTCGATAGGCTGATCACCACGCGCGAGCGCCGGAGTCACCAGCTCAGGTTGAAGTGCGAACCCAGCACGAAGCGGCCGCCGGAAAGATCCCAGCGCTCCACGCAGACCTTCTTTTCGGCGCCCGGGTGCAGCTTGAGGCGGTTGAAGGAGTTCGGTGAGGTGCCACGCAGGCGGGTCGAGAGCGTGGTGCCGGCCTGCACCATCCAGATCTCGCGCGCGAGGCCGCTGTACTGCCTGGACAGCGGCAGCACATAGGGCAGATGGATATGCCCGCCCATGACCAGATCCAGCCCGTGTTCGGCCCAGCGCTGCAGCGCGGGTTCGGCGCCGTGCTGCAGGTTGCTCAGGTCGCTCGGTACCATCGCGCCGAATGGCTGGTGGGCCACCACGATGCGAATCTTGCGCGGGTCGCTTTCCCCCAGACGTCGAGCCACGTCCTCGACTTGTCGCGCCGTCACCACGCCGTCCTTGTGCCGGCGCGGATGGGTGGTATTGAGCCCGATCACCAGCATCTGCTCGTTCTCGAAAACCGGTTCCAGTTCGTCGCCGAAATGCCGGCGGTAATTGCCGTAGGGCGTGAACAGGCGCGCGAACACGTTGTACAGCGGAATGTCGTGGTTGCCCGGAATCACCAGCGTGTCGCGCACCCCATTGGCTTCCACGCGTTGCACGAAGGCGGCGGCACTGGCGAACTGCTCGCGGCGGGCGCGCTGGGTGATGTCGCCGGAGAACACCAGCAGGTCGGCGCTGTGTTCGCGTATGTGATCTTCCAGTGCTTGAACCACGCTGGCTTGTTCGGTGCCGAAATGGGTATCGGAAATCTGCACGATGCTGGTCATGGCGTCGGATATGGGTCCTGGCTGATCGGGGCATTGTTGCATTCGAAGCCTTTTGGCGTCCGCCGTTCCGAGCACCGAGATGCAAGCGGAAATTGCAGGGCGCTGCGACAACCCCGCGGTTGCACCAAGCCCGGCCTTGGACTAACCTCCGCGACGCCTCAGGTGCCCCCTCTTCAGCGAGGGGGTGAAACAGGGAAGCCGGTCCATTCTCACGAAGATTCCGGCGCTGCCCCCGCAACGGTAGGCGAGTCGAGAAACCCTAACAGCCACTGTGCTCAACGCATGGGAAGGCGCGGTTTCGGGACGCCGCAAGGCGTACGCTCGCAAGCCCGGAGACCGGCCTGTCGCATTTCACTGACAGTGCGGCGGGCGCTGGGCGGGTGCGTATCCCTCGTGGTATTCACTTCTCTTCTGCAGTTCCTCCGTCTGTCTTCGTCGACTTTCAGTCGTGCGGGTGGGCACGACGGAGACCTGAACCTTGACTGGCAAGCCCCGTTTCAAGCCAGCGGCCTGTGTGCTGCTCGGCAGTTTCCCCTTTTCCATCGGCCAACTGGCTGCAGCCCCGCTGGACCTCGAACAGCAGGTGGTGACCGCCACCCGTACCGCGCAAACTGCCCAGCAGAGCCTGGCCGCAGTCACCGTGCTGGATCGCGAGCGCATCGAGCGCAGCCAGGCGAGTTCGTTACCGGAGCTGCTCAAGCAGGTGCCTGGCGTTTCGCTGGCCAACAACGGCGGGCCTGGCAAGTCCACCTCGCTGTTCATGCGCGGTACCGAGTCCGACCATGTGTTGGTAATGATCGATGGCATCAAGATCGGCTCGGTAACGGCCGGCGGTGCCGCGCTGCAGGATCTGCCGCTGGAGCTGATCGAGCGCATCGAGGTGGTGCGCGGCCCGCGTTCCAGCCTGTACGGCTCGGAAGCCATTGGCGGCGTGATCCAGATCTTCACCCGCAAGGGCCAGGGGCAGGGCGTCAAGCCGTTCTTCTCCGCCGGCTACGGCACTCATGACACCTACACGGGCAGCGCCGGCGTATCCGGCGGTGACGGTCGTGGCTGGTACAGCCTGGGCGTCAGCGGCTCGGACACCGATGGCATCAACGTCAAGTCGGCGGGCACCAGCGGTTACGAAAGTGATGCCGATGGTTATCGCAACCTGTCTGCCACGCTTGCCGCCGGCTACCGCTTCGACAATGGCCTGGAGCTGGACGCCAACCTGCTGCAGGCCAAGGCGCACAACGATTACGACAGCGTGAACAGCAAGCGCACATCTGGCTTCGGCGCAAACGCCGATGGCGAGTCGAAAGTATTCGGCACGCGCGCGCGCTTCAGTCCACTGGAGCCCTGGCGGGTGACGCTGCAGGCCGGACGCAGCGAAGACAAGTCCGATGCCTATCAGGACGGGCGGTTCAACTCGCGTTTCGACAGCCGTCGCGACACGCTCAGCTGGCAGAACGATATCGAGCTCGCCACCGGCCATACCCTAACGCTGGGCGCAGACCACCAGCGCGACGAGGTCAATGGCACGACGGTGTACGCCGAGGATTCTCGGGACAACGACGGCTACTTCGCTCAATACCTTGGCGAGGTCGGCCGCCATGACTGGCAGCTTTCGCTGCGTCGTGATGACAACGAGCAGTTCGGCCAGCACGACACCGGCAACATCGGCTACGGCTATGCGCTGACCGACTGGTTGCGCGGAACCATTAGCTACGGCACGGCATTCAAGGCGCCGACCTTCAACGAGCTGTATTTCCCCGGCTACGGCAATCCCGAACTGGATGCGGAAACCTCCAGGAGCCTTGAGGTCGGCCTTGCCGGGCAGCATCGTTGGGGGCAGTGGGCAGTGAATACCTATCGCACCGTGGTCGATGAGCTCATCGCCTATGACGCCAGCATCTCCGCTCCGGCCAACGTGCAGCAAGCGCGCATCCGCGGGGTCGAGCTGGTGCTCGGCAGCCAACTGCTCGGCTGGGACTGGAATGCCAACTACAGCCTGCTGGAACCGGAGAACCGCTCCGCCGGCGCCAACCGGGGCAACGAACTGGCGCGTCGCGCCAAGCAGCTGTTCAACCTCGACCTCGATCGCCGGCTCGGCGCCTTCAGCGTCGGTGCCAGCCTGCATGCCGAGGGACAGCGCTACGACGATCTGGCCAACACCCGCGAGCTGTCCGGCTACGCCACCCTCGATCTGCGCGGCGAATACCGCATTACCCCCGAGTGGCGCCTGCAGGCGCGCGTCGCCAACCTGCTGGATGCCGACTACGAGACCGCGGAGGGTTACAACCAGCCCGGCCAGGCGGCCTACCTGACGGTGCGCTACCAGGCCTTGTAAGACTGCGGCGCGGGCATGTCGCCCGCGCCCAACAAAGGAGACTGCAATGATCAAGCTTGCCCCGAGATACCAGCTGCTGGTGGGCCTTGCGCTCGCTGCGCTGCTGGCCATGACCCGCGGACAGCACTTCGCCAGCGTCAACCTGCCCAGCGCGTCCTGGGCGGTGTTCTTTCTCGCCGGTGTGCTCGTACGGCCGAAGTGGGTGTTTCCGGCGCTGTTTCTCGAGGCTTCGCTGCTCGATTTCGCCGCCATCCAGTGGGCGGGTGTGAGCGACTGGTGCATGTCGCCGGCCTACTGGATGCTGGTGCCGGCCTACGGTTCGCTGTGGTTGGGCGGGCGCCTGTATGCCCGCTGGCATCGTGACCAATTCAGCAGTCTGGCGACCTTGGCGCTGTGCGTGATGGTCAGCGCCTTCGTCTGCTACCTGTTCTCCGGCGGCGGCTTCCTCTATTTCTCCGGGCGCTACCCCGAGCCGAGCCTGATGCTGCTGGTCGACCGAATCGCCACCTACTACCCGCGTTACCTGTCATCCCTGGCGCTGTACGTTGGCGTTGCGGCGCTGTTGTTCATCGGCCTGCGCGCATGGAGCGCCCAGCGCGGCGAGGCGCGGGCATGAGCGAGTCGAGCGAACGCGACGAACGCCACAAGGCGCGCATGCAGCGCAAGAAGGCGCTGATGGACGAGAAGATCGCCGAGGCGCAGGACGAGTACGGCCTGCTGCTGGTGCATACCGGCAACGGCAAGGGCAAGAGCAGCTCGGCCTTCGGCATGCTGGCGCGTGCGCTGGGCCATGGCATGAAGGTCGGCGTGGTGCAGTTCATCAAGGGCGCGGCCAGCACCGGCGAGGAGGCGTTCTTTCGGCGCTTTCCGGATGAGGTGCGCTACCACGTCATGGGCGAGGGCTTCACCTGGGAAACCCAGGATCGCCAGCGTGACATCGCCAAGGCCCGCGAAGCCTGGGCGGTGGCGGCCGAGCTGCTGGCCGATCCAGAGATTGGCCTGGTGGTGCTCGATGAGCTGAACATCGCATTGAAGTACGGCTACCTGGAGCTCGCGCCGGTGCTTGCCGACGTCGAGTCGCGGCCGCTGCTGCAGCACGTGGTGGTCACCGGCCGCGGCGCGCCGGACGGGCTGATCGAGGCGGCGGATACCGTCACCGAAATGGGCCTGATCAAGCACGCGTTCAAGGCGGGTGTTAAGGCGCAGAAAGGCGTGGAGTTCTGATGATCGTTGCGACCAGTGACGGTGGATGGGTGAAGCGTCATCCACCCTACGGCACCTGCCTGCGTGAAATGGTGAACGGGAGACCGCGATGACCAGTAGAAACTGCCCGGCACTGTTGATCGCCGCACCTGCTTCCGGCCAGGGCAAGACCACCGTCACCGCGGCGCTGGCGCGGTTGCATGCGCGGCAGGGCAAGCGCGTGCGGGTGTTCAAGTGCGGGCCGGACTTTCTCGACCCGATGATCCTCGCGCGTGCCAGCGGCAAGCCGGTCTATCAGCTCGACCTGTGGATGGTCGGCGAAGAGGAGTCGCGGCGCCTGCTCTGGGAAGCGGCGGGCGAGGCCGACCTGATCCTGATCGAAGGGGTGATGGGCCTGTTCGATGGTGCGCCCTCGGCGGCCGATCTGGCGCGGCGCTTCGGCGTGCCGGTGCTGGCGGTCATCGATGGCTCGGCCATGGCGCAGACCTTCGGCGCCATGGCGCACGGGCTGAGCAGCTTCCAGCCGGACCTGCCGTTCGACGGCGTGTTGGCCAATCGGGTCGGCAGCGCCCGGCATGGCGAGATTCTGCGCGACAGCCTGCCGGAATCGATCCGCTGGTACGGCGCCCTGCCGCGCAGTGTCGAGGTGGAGCTGCCCAGTCGGCACCTCGGGCTGGTGCAGGCCGAGGAGCTGGCTGATCTGGACGCCCGCCTGGATGCCGCGGCCGATGCCCTGGCAATCAGTGCCGACACCGAGTTGCCTGCACCGGTCACCTTCGCCGCGCCGGCCAGCGCGCCGCTCGAACCCCTGCTGGCGGGTGTACGCATCGGTGTCGCGCGCGATGCGGCCTTTGCCTTTCTCTACCAGGCCAATCTCGACCTGCTGCAGGCGTTGGGCGCCGAGTTGCTGTTTTTCTCGCCGCTGCGCTTCGCCCGCTTGCCGGCCGTGGACAGCCTGTACCTGCCGGGGGGTTACCCCGAACTGCACCTGCGTGCACTGTCGCGCAACGGACCGATGGCCGAGGCGATCCGCGCGCATCATGAGGCGGGCAAGCCGATCCTGGCCGAGTGCGGCGGCATGCTCTACCTGCTCGACGGGCTGACCGACCGCGGCGACGAGCGCGCGCAGATGCTCGGCCTGCTGCCCGGCGAGGCGCGCATGCACAAGCGCCTGACGGCATTGGCGCTGCAGGAAGTGGAGCTGCCGGAAGGGCGGCTGCGCGGGCACACCTTCCACCATTCCGCGCTGGAGTCGCCACTCGAGCCGTTAGCTCGCGGCGAGTGCCCGAACTACAAGCGCACTGCCGAAGCGGTCTATCGCCGGGGCCGGCTGACGGCGTCCTACATCCACCTCTACCTACCGTCCGATCCGGCAGCCGCCGCGGCGCTGTTCCGGCCATGAGCGCGCATGCCTTCAGCCCGCAGGAGCGCGCGGCGGTCTATCGCGCCATCGGCGAGCGTCGCGACATGCGCCATTTCGCCGGCGGCGAGGTGGCACCGGAGCTGCTGTCGAGGCTGCTCAACGCGGCGCATCAGGCACCCAGTGTCGGCCTGATGCAACCGTGGCGCTTTATCCGCATCACCCGCGCCGAGTTGCGCACGGCCATCGCCGATCTGGTCGGCGAGGAGCGTCAACGCACGGCCCAGGCGCTCGGCGAGCGTTCCGCCGAGTTCATGCGGCTCAAGGTCGAGGGCATCGAGGATTGTGCCGAGCTGCTGGTTGCCGCGTTGATGGATGGCCGCGAGCAACATATCTTCGGCCGCCGCACGCTGCCGGAGATGGACCTCGCCTCGCTGGCCTGCGCGATCCAGAATCTCTGGCTCGCGGCGCGGGCGGAAGGCCTGGGGCTGGGCTGGGTGTCACTGTTCGATCCCGCTGCGCTGGCCGCCTTGCTCGGTATGCCGGAAGGTGCCAAGCCGGTGGCGATACTCTGTCTCGGGCCGGTGCAGGAGTTCTACCCGGTGCCGATGCTGGCACTGGAGGGCTGGACCACGCCGCGACCGCTGCACGAACTGGTTTTCGAGAATGCCTGGGAGGCGAAATGAGCAAGGGGCCGCAGCGCATCGTCTGCCTGTCCACCGAGACCTGCGAAACGCTTTACCTGCTGGGCGAGCAGGCGCGCATCGTCGGCATTTCCGGCTTCACCGTGCGTCCGCCGCAGGCCCGCAAGGAGAAGCCCAAGGTCAGCGGCTTCACCAGCGTCAAGCATGAGCAGATTCTCGCCCTGGAGCCGGACCTGGTGCTCGGCTACAGCGACCTGCAGGGCGACATGCTCGCCGAGCTGGCGCGTGAAGGGCTGGAAGTGCACCTGTTCAACCAGCGCGATATCGCCGGCATCCTGCGCATGATCGAGACCCTCGGTGCGCTGGTGCATGCCGGCGAGCGTGCGCGGGCGCTGATCGCCGAGCTGCAGGCGGGGCTGGATGCCATCCGCGCCAGCGCGGCAACTTTGCCGCGCCGGCCGCGGGTGTATTTCGAGGAGTGGAATGAGCCGCTGATATCCGGCATCGCCTGGGTCAGCGAGCTGATCGAACTGGCCGGTGGCGAGGACTGCTTCGCCGAGCTCGCGCCATTCAAGCGCGCCAAGCAACGCATCATCGAGGACCCGCAGGACGTGGTGCGCCGCGCGCCGGAGCTGATCGTCGGCTCCTGGTGTGGCCGCCGTTTCCGGCCGGAACAGGTGGCGGCCCGGCCAGGCTGGCAGGCGATTCCGGCGGTGCGCACGGGCCAGCTGTACGAGATCAAGTCGCCGGACATCCTCAACCCCGGCCCGGCGGTGCTGACCGACGGCGTACGCCAGCTGCATGCGCTGATCAGTGCCTGCGCGCAGAGGGCCGAGTGAGTCTGTTCCTCACCGTTGGCGCGGCGCTGCTGCTGGATGCGTTGCTAGGCGAGCCGAAGCGGGCACATCCACTGGTGGCCTTCGGTCGCCTGGCCGATCGCCTGGAACAGCATTTCAACGGGGCTGCGGCGCGCGGCTGGCGCAGCCACGGGGTGACCGCCTGGTGCCTGGCGGTGTTGCCACTGACCGTGCTGGCCTGGCTGCTCAGCCTGTTGCCGGGCATCGGCTGGCTGGTGGAGATCGTGCTGCTCTATCTGGCCCTGGGCCTGCGCAGCCTCGGCGAGCATGCACTGCCGGTGGCGCAGGCGCTGTGGCGGCATGATCTGCCCGAGGCACGCCGCCGCGTCGGTTGGATCGTCAGCCGCGACACCACGCAGCTGGATGAGGAGGGCGTGGCCCGCGCGGCCACCGAGTCGGTACTGGAGAACGGCAGCGATGCGGTGTTCGCCGCGCTGTTCTGGTTCGCCGTCGCGGGCGCGCCGGGTGTGGTGCTGTATCGCCTGAGCAACACGCTGGACGCCATGTGGGGCTATCGCAACGCGCGCTTCGAGCGCTTTGGCTGGGCCGCGGCGCGCATCGACGACGTGCTCAATTACGTGCCGGCACGGCTGGTCGCGCTGACCTACGCACTGCTCGGGCGCACCCGCCGCGCGCTGCGTTGCTGGCGCACCCAGGCACCGCTGTGGGACAGCCCCAACGCCGGTCCGGTAATGGCGTCCGGAGCTGGGGCGCTGGGTGTGGTGTTGGGCGGCTCTGCCATTTATCACGGCGAAGTGCATGCACGGCCCGAGCTGGGCCGGGGCAGCGCCCCGCAGGCGCGGCATATCGAACATGCGCTGGACCTGGTCTGGGGGGGCGTCGGTGTCTGGCTGCTGGCGCTGCTGTTCGGTGGCTGGCTCTATGCTTGAGCACGGTGGACGACTGCGCGCAGCCGCACAGCGCTACGGCATTCCGCTTTCGGATTGGCTCGACCTTTCCACCGGTATCGCCCCTTATCACCCGCCGTTGCCGAGCATTTCCAGCTGCGCCTGGACACGTCTGCCAGAGCCTGACGATGGCCTGGAGGAGGCGGCGCGGCAGTACTACGGCGCGCGTGCGGTGTTGCCGGTGGCCGGTTCGCAGAGTGCCATTCAGGCCTTGCCGCGCCTGCGCGGGCAGGCGCGGGTCGGCATCGTGTCGCCCTGTTATGCCGAGCACGCCGAGGCCTGGCGCCGCCTCGGCCATCGGGTCGTCGAGCTCTGCGAGGCCAGCGTGCCGCGCGCGCTGGATCAGCTCGACGTGCTGGTGGTGGTCAACCCGAACAATCCCACCGGCCAGATGATCGCGCCGCAGCGTCTGCTGGAATGGCGCAGCGATCTGGCGGCGTACGGCGGTTGGCTGGTGGTGGATGAGGCGTTCATGGACTGCACGCCCGAGCACAGCCTGGCCGCGCACAGCCACCTGCCGGGACTGGTCGTGCTGCGCTCGTTCGGCAAGTTCTTCGGCCTGGCTGGCGCGCGACTGGGCTTCGTGCTGGCTCATGCCGGCCTGTTGCGTTCCCTCGCCAGGCTGCTCGGCCCCTGGACGGTGAATGGCCCGACCCGGCAGCTCGCTGCCGAGCTGCTGGCCGATCAGTCCGCTCAACAGCGCCAGCGCGAATGCCTGCACTGCGACGGCCAGCGCCTGGTTGATCTGCTGCGGCGCCACGAGCTGGCGCCGCTCGGTGGCTGCGCACTGTTCCAGTGGCGGGTCAGCGCCGACGCCGCGCTCTTGCATGACTTTCTCGCCCGTCGCGGCATTCTCACCCGGCTTTTCGCGCAGCCTTCCAGCGTTCGCTTCGGCCTGCCGACCGATGTCGGCTGGGCGCGCCTGGAGCAGGCACTGCAATCCTTCAGGGAGCAACATCCATGACCACGCTGATGGTGCAGGGCACCACCTCGGATGCCGGCAAGAGCACGCTGGTGACTGCGCTGTGCCGCTGGCTGGCACGCCAGGGCGTTGCCGTCGTGCCGTTCAAACCGCAGAACATGGCGCTCAACAGCGCGGTGACTGCAGATGGCGGTGAAATCGGCAGGGCTCAGGCCGTACAGGCGCAGGCGGCGAACCTTGCGCCGCACACCGACATGAACCCGGTGCTCCTGAAGCCCAACAGCGACATCGGTGCCCAGGTGATCATCCACGGCCGCGCGGTAACCAGCATGGATGCCGTTGCCTACCACGACTACAAGCGCGTGGCGATGCAGGCGGTGCTCGATTCGTACCGGCGGCTGTCAGCGGCTTATCGCGTGGTGATGGTCGAGGGCGCAGGCTCGCCTGCGGAGATCAATCTGCGCGCCGGTGATATCGCCAACATGGGCTTCGCCGAGGCGGCGGACTGCCCGGTGATACTGATCGCCGATATCGACAAGGGGGGCGTGTTCGCCCATCTGGTCGGCACCCTGGCGTTGCTTTCCGAAAGCGAGCAGGCGCGGGTGCAGGGCTTCGTCATCAACCGTTTCCGCGGCGATATCGCGCTGTTGCAGCCCGGCCTCGACTGGCTGGAACAACGCACCGGCAAGCCGGTGCTGGGCGTGCTGCCGTATCTGATGGATTTCCATCTGGAAGCCGAGGACGCCATCGACGTGCGCCAGTCCGGCAGGGCCGGCGAGACGCTGAAGGTGGTGGTGCCCGTGCTGCCGCGCATCAGTAATCACACCGATTTCGATCCGTTGCGCCTGCACCCGCAGGTCGATCTGCAATTCGTCGGTCCCGGACAGGCGATCCCGGCTGCCGATCTGATCATCCTGCCCGGTTCGAAAAGCGTGCGCGCCGACCTTGCCTGGCTGCGCGCCAACGGCTGGGAAGGGGCGATCCGCAAGCACCTGCGCTACGGCGGCAAATTGCTGGGCATCTGCGGCGGCCTGCAGATGCTCGGCACGCGCATTGCCGATCCGCTCGGGCTGGAAGGTCCGGCGGGGGAGAGCGAGGCGCTTGGGCTGCTGGATTTCGACACGGTTCTTGAGACCGACAAGCAGTTGCGCAACGTCACCGGCCGGTTGCTACCGGGCGGCGTGCCGGTCAGCGGCTACGAGATCCATGCCGGCGTCAGCAATGGCCCGGCCCTTGAGCAGCCAGCCGTGCGGCTCGACGACGGACGCTGCGATGGCGCCATCAGCACCGATGGCCAGATTCTCGGCACCTACCTGCACGGCCTGTTCGAAGGCCCCGAGGCCTGTGCCGCGCTGCTGCGCTGGGCTGGGCTTGAGGCGGTACAAACCGTCGATTACCACGGGTTGCGCGAGCGTGACATCGAGCGCCTCGCCGACCTGGTCGAGACGCATCTGGATACCGCGCACCTGCGCCGACTCTGCGGGCTGGGAGGCTGAACATGCTGGAACTGATCCTTGGCGGTGCCCGCTCAGGCAAGAGCCGCTTTGCCGAGCGGCTGGCTGCCGAAAGCGGCCTGTCAGTTACCTATATCGCCACAAGCCAGGCGCTGGACGGCGAGATGACTGAGCGCATCGCCCATCACCGTGAGCGGCGCCCGGCGCACTGGACACTGGTCGAAGAACCCCTGCAACTCGCTCGGGTGCTTCGCGAGCAGGCTGCCGCGAATCGCTGCCTGCTGGTCGACTGCCTGACCCTCTGGCTGACCAACCTGCTGATGCTGGACGACCCGGCGCGCCTCACCGAGGAGCGTGATGCCCTGCTCGAATGCCTGGATGGGTTGCCGGGGCGAGTCCTGCTGGTCAGCAACGAGACCGGCCTCGGGGTGGTGCCGCTGGGCGAGCTGACCCGCCGCTATGTGGACGAGGCCGGCTGGCTGCACCAGGCCGTGGCGGAACGGGCGCAGCGGGTGACCTTCATGGTCGCCGGGCTGCCGATGACATTGAAAGGAGCGCAATGATGCACGATTGGTGGAACGAGACTTGTCGAGCGTTGGACGAAACCGTTCGCGGCCAGGCATTGGCGCGCCAGGACCAGCTGACCAAACCACGCGGCGCGCTTGGTCAGCTCGAAAGTCTGGCGGTGCTGCTGGCGGCCATGCAGGGCAGTGAGCGCCCACAAGTCGAGCGTGTGCATGTCAGTGTGTTCGCCGGCGACCACGGGGTGGTGGAAGAGGGGGTTTCGGCGTATCCGCAATCAGTGACTGGACAGATGCTGCGCAACTTCGTCGGTGGTGGCGCTGCGCTTAGCGTGCTGTCGCGACGCCTGGGTGCGCCATTGGAGGTAACCGATCTGGGCACCGTGGAGCCGCTGCAGTTGGAGGGCGTAAATCACCTGCGCCTTGGCCCTGGCACGGCGAACTTCATTCGCGAAGCGGCAATGAGCGGCGAACAATTGCGTCTGGCCCTTGCAGCCGGCCGCGACAGTGCGCAGCGTGCTGCGGAAGGTTCTGCCCAGCTGTTCATCGGTGGCGAAATGGGCATCGGCAATACCACCAGCGCCAGCGCGTTGGCTGCCGTGCTGCTGCCGCGCTCGCCGTTGACCCTGGTCGGGCCGGGCACCGGCCTCGATCTGGCTGGCGTTCGCCACAAGATTCAGGTGATCCAGAGCGCGGTCCGATTGCATGCTGCGTACTGTGGCGAGCCGCTGGAAGCCTTGCGCCGTCTAGGCGGATTCGAAATCGCGGCCTTGGCGGGTGCTTACCTGTGCTGCGCGCAGCTGGGTGTTCCGGTGCTGGTCGACGGCTTTATTTGCAGCGCTGCCGCACTCTGTGCGGTGCGGCTGAATCCGGCCTGCCGGCCGTGGCTGATTTTCGCCCATCGTTCTGCCGAGCCTGGTCATCTGGCCGTCCTGGAAGCGCTCGGTGCCGTGCCGTTGCTCGATCTCGGCTTGCGCCTGGGTGAAGGCAGCGGGGCGGCGTTGGCGGTGCCGTTGTTGCAGCAGGCCTGCGCGCTGCACAACGACATGGCGACGTTCGCTGAAGCCGCAGTGTCGGACCGAACTGCATGATCACGCGCATCGATCTGCTGCGCCATGGCGAGACCGAGCAGGGCGGCGGCTTTCGCGGCAGTCTCGACGATGCCCTGACCGCTCATGGCTGGCAGCAGATGCGCGATGCGGTGGCACTTGCCGGCCCTTGGGACGTGCTGGTCAGCTCGCCGCTGCAGCGCTGTGCCGCCTTCGCGCGGGAGCTGGCCGCGCAGCAGGGTTTGCCGCTGCAGCTGGAGCCGGACCTGCGCGAGTTGCATTTCGGCGACTGGGAAGGCCGTAGCGCCGCCGATCTGATGCAGGACAGTGCCGAGGCGCTCGGCCTGTTCTGGGCCGATCCCTACGGTTTTACGCCACCCGGTGGCGAACCGCTGGTGCAGTTCGAGGCGCGCGTGCTGGCTGCCATCGACTGTCTTAGGCAGCGCTTTGCCGGCCAGCGACTGTTGGTCATCTGTCATGCCGGCGTGATGCGCCTGCTGCTGACGCACGCGCGGGGCTTGCCAAGGGAGCAGCTGCTGGAGGTGGTGGTGGCCCACGGCGAACTGCTGCCGCTCGACGCTCATCCGGCGGGCGAACCGGTCGCCGTCGAGGAATAGGACCTGCCGATGCTGCCGCTATTGATCGCCCTGCAATTTCTCACCAGCTTGCCGATCCGCTTGCCGGCAATGCCGGAGCCCGAGCAGCAGGGTCGTTCGTTACTGTATTACCCCGTGGTCGGTCTGTTGCTCGGCGCGTTGCTCTGTCTGGCCGCATTTGTACTGGATGGGACGCCGCGGCTGTTACAGGCGGCCTTGCTCCTCACCCTCTGGGTTGCGCTGACCGGCGCCTTGCACCTCGATGGGCTGGCCGACAGTGCCGACGCCTGGCTGGGTGGCTTCGGCGACCGCGAGCGCACGCTGCAAATCATGAAGGACCCGCGCAGCGGCCCGGTCGCCGTGGTGGTTCTGGTGCTTTTGCTGTTGCTTAAATTCAGCGCGCTGTTGGCGTTGCTCCAGGCGCAACAGTACTCCGCACTGTTGCTGGCGCCGGTGCTGGGGCGGGCCGCGCTGCCGGCGCTGTTTCTCTTGACGCCATATGTGCGGCCCAACGGCCTTGGTCATGCGCTGGCAGCGAATCTGCCGCATGGCGGGGCGCGTGGCGTACTGGCGCTGGTCGCGATGGGTTGTGTGCTGTCCGGCAGCAGCGGGCTGATCGCCCTGTCGTTGGCTGCCGTGATCTTCCTGCTGGCGCGTCGCGCCATGCTGCGCCGACTCGGCGGCACCACCGGCGATACCGCCGGCGCGCTGCTGGAGCTGGTGGAGTGCACGGTATTGGTAGGGCTGGCGCTGCAGCTCTAGCGGTCGGCCAGCGGTCGACGGTCGAGCACGGGCGCATGCTGCGCCATCAGTTCGATGACCCAATCGATGAACACGCGCAGCTTGGCGCTGACGTGGCGATTCGGTGGGAATGCCAGATACAGCGGCATTTCGTCGAGCCGCCAGTCTTCCAGCAGTGGCAACAGCTCGCCGTTGGCCAGGTGCGTTCTGACCATGTACTCCGGCAGCCAGATGATGCCCAGCCCGGCCAGCCCCGCGGCCAGGCAGGCGTTGCCATCGTCTACGGCAAGCGCGTAGCGGCCGTGCACCTGAACCTGCTCGCCCTGTCGCTGCATGACGTACGCCGTCGGTTTGCCGGCGCGCGCCCAGAGAAAGCCGACGACACGGTGGTGGCTGTTTTCCAGCTCGCTCGGGTGTGTCGGCACGCCGGCGCGTTCGAGGTAGCCGGGCGCCGCATAGACGCCCAGGCGCAGGTCGCCGACGTGGCGGGCTATCAGTGACTGGTCGGTGATCTCCCCACCACGCACGACGCAGTCCACGTTCTCCCCGATCAGGTCCACCCGCCGGTCGCTGACACCCATGTCCAGCTGGATGTCCGGATACTTCGCATAAAAGGCCGGCAATGCCGGAATCAGGATCATCCGCGCCAGTGGGCTGGGGACGTCCACGCGCAAGCGTCCTCGCGGTACTGCCGCAGCGGCGGACAGACTGGTTTCGGCGTCGTCCAGATCCGCCAGCAGCCGCAGCGCCCGTTCGTAATAGGCGGCACCGTCGGCGGTCACGTTGACCTTGCGCGTGGTGCGGTTGAGCAGCCTGACGCGAAGCCGCGCCTCGAGTTGCTGGACCTGCTGGGTGACGCTGGTCTTGCTGATGCGCAGGGTCTCGGCGGCCTTGGTGAAGCTGCCGGTCTCCACCACGCGAACGAAGGCCTGCATCGCATCGAAACGGTCCATCTGAACTCCCGCGGATTGTTTGGATTATGCAAATAGTGTTGAGCGACCCGGCGCGTTTATCCAGCGCCTTGCGACTTCTACAGTGAGGCCTCTATTCAACGGGTCGCTCCGACCCTTGCTGGAGGTTGCACATGACACCGCGTGACGTTGTTTTTCCGCCTGGCCGCCAGGCGCTCTACGAGCGCAATCGTTATTCCCCGGCCATCCGTGCCAATGGCTTGCTGTTCGTCTCCGGCCAGGTCGGCAGCCGCGAGGACGGCTCACCCGAACCGGAGCTGGAGGCGCAGGTCCGGCGCGCATTCGATAACCTGAATGCGATTCTCGGGGCTGCAGGCTGCACCTTCGACGACGTCATCGACGTCACCGTGTTCATGGTCGATCCGCAAGCGATCTTCGAGCGGGTCTGGAGCGTCGTGCCCGACTACTGGGGCGCTGCGCCGCATCCGACGCTGACCGCGGTCGGGGTTACCTGGCTTTATGGCTTCCAGTTCGAGATCAAGGTGATCGCCAAGCTGCCGGAACCGGCCGAGGCTTGATCCGCCTCAGCCCAGCAGCGCCACCGTCTTGATCTGCGCCCACAGCTGCTGGCCCGGGGTGATCGCCAACTGATCCGCGGAACGCCGGGTGATCCGCGCCAGCAGCGGCGTGCCGCCGGCATCGAGGCGGACCAGCACGTGCGCCGGTGTATCGGCTGCGACCATGGCCTCGACCCGCGCCGGCAGGAGATTGGTGATGCTGCTGCCTTCGGCGCGCTGCAGCGCCAGGCTCACGTCGCGAGCATGCACACGAAAGCGCAGACGCTGGCCCAGGGCTTCCGGGCGCTGCGAGACCAGCACTTCTCCGCCGGGGAAGGTCAGCCGGGTGAGGTGGTAGTGGGCGTCGTGGCTGGCGATCTCGCCTTCCACCACGATGCCGGCGTCATCGCTGAAGGCGGTTGGCAGGTCAAGTCGCGCCAGGGTCTCGCGCAGTTCGCCCTGAGCGATGGCCCGGCCCTGTTCCAGCAGCACCACGTGATCGGCCAGCCGCGCCACTTCGTCCGGCGAGTGGCTGACGTAGAGCACGGGAATATCCAGCTCGTCGTGCAGGCGTTCCAGAAAAGGCAGGATCTCGCTCTTGCGCTTGAGGTCGAGCGCAGCCAGCGGTTCGTCCATCAGCAGCAGGCGCGGGCTGGTCAGCAGCGCGCGGGCGATGCCGACACGCTGGCGCTCGCCGCCGGAAAGCCGATCCGGCATGCGCTCGAGCAGGTGATCGATGCCCAGCAGTTCCACTGCTTGTTCCAGCGCTACACGGCGCTGCGCTGCCGCCACGCGGCGCATGCCGAATTCGAGATTGCGCCTTACCGACAGGTGGGCGAACAGGTTGGCTTCCTGAAACACGTAACCGATGGAACGGCGATGCGGTTGCACGAACAGATTCTGCATGCTGTCCTGCCAGCGTTCGCCATTGACGGTCAGCTCGCCCCGACCTGAGCGCTCCAGGCCCGCCACGCAGCGCAGCAGGGTGGTCTTGCCCGAGCCGGAGTGACCGAACAGCGCGGTCACCCCGCGGCCGGGCAGCTGCAGATCGACATCCAGGCTGAAGTCGGCATAGTCGAGGCGAAAACGTGCCTGAATTCCGCTGTTGCTTGCAGCGTCGCTCATCCGCGCCATCCTTGCTTCAACCGGCTGCCATAAAGCACCAACAGCACCAGAAATGAGAACAGCAGCATGCCGCCGGCCAGCCAGTGCGCCTGGGCATACTCCATGGCTTCGACATGATCGTAGATCTGCACTGACACCACGCGCGTCTGGCCGGGAATGTTGCCGCCGATCATCAGCACCACGCCGAACTCGCCGACGGTATGGGCGAAACCGAGGATGCTGGCGGTGATAAAGCCGGGACGGGCGAGTGGCAGAACCACACTGAAGAAAGTGTCCCAGGGGCCGGCGCGCAGCGTAGCGGCGGCTTCCAGTGGGCGCTCGCCAATGGCTTCGAAGGCGTTCTGCAAGGGTTGCACCACGAACGGCAGTGAGTAGAACACCGAACCGACCACCAACCCGGCAAAGGTAAAGGGCAGGGTGCCCAGGCCAAGACTCTGGGTGAACTGGCCGATGAAGCCATTGGGCCCCATGGCCACCAGCAGGTAGAAGCCGAGCACCGTCGGCGGCAGCACCAGCGGCAGAGCGACCACGGCCCCGATCGGCCCTTTCATGCGCGAAGGGGTGCGTGCCAGCCACCAGGCGATGGGCGTGCCGATCAGCAGCAGGATCAGCGTGGTCACGCTGGCCAGTTTGAAGGTCAGCCAGATTGCTGCCAGGTCGACGCTGTCCAGCGGCATGCGGCTACTCCAGCCCGTAGCCGTAGGACTGGATCAGCTCGCGGATCTGCGGCTGGGCCAGGTAAACCATCAAAGCCTTGGCAGCCGGATTGTCCTTGCCCTTGGTCAGCAGCACGGCGTCCTGACGAATCGGCGCGTGATAGTCGGTGGGCACGATCCAGCCCGAGCCGGTGGTGATCTCGCCATCCTTCGCCACCTGAGACAGCGCAACGAACCCCAGTTGTGCATTGCCGCTGGCGACGAACTGGTAGGTCTGGGCGATGTTTTCACCCTGCACCAGTCGACCGCGGAGGGTTTCGGCAAGGCCGAGCTGCTCCAGTGTGGCCACGGCGGCAGCGCCATAGGGCGCGGTCTTCGGATTGGCCACGGCGAGGTGACGGAAATCGCCGGCCTTCAGCTGCGCAGGGCCATCCTCGACCCACCCGGTGATCGGCGACCACAGCACCAGCCGACCCACGGCATAGGTGAAGCGGCTGCCGCGTACGGCCGCGCCTTCCTGCTCAAGCCGTTGCGGCGTGGTGTCATCCGCTGAAAGCAGCACCTCGAATGGCGCGCCATTGCGAATCTGAGCGTAGAACTTCCCGCTGGCGCCGAAGGCAAGGCGCGCCTGGTGGCCTGTGTCGCGCTCGAAGCGTGCTGCAATCTCCTGCATCGGCGCGGTGAAATTGGAGGCGACGGCAACCTGTACCTGGGCGGCAAAGGCAGTGCTGCCGTGTAGCAGAAGCAGTGCCATGGCAGAGTGGAACAGTCGAGATAGCGTCATACGGCCTCGTTCGGTGCAAAGCGGCTGGCCGCATCATATTGCAGTTTGGCCAGGCTGTGATTGACCGGGCACGCTTCGACGCTCACCGGCATTGTCGCGAGCACGCCGGGGGAGTAGCGTGTTGAATCAGTGATCGGAGAGCTGACCATGAATATCACCCGCCCACTGGTAGTTCTGATGTTGGCCTTCGCCAGCGCCTCGGTGGTTGCCGCCGAATGTCCGGCACTGTTGCAACACGAGCTACCCAAGCTGCGCTCCAAGGACACCGTCGATCTGTGCAGCCAGTTCCAGGGCAAGGCACTGGTAGTGGTCAACACGGCCAGCCATTGCGGATTCACGCCGCAGTTCAAGGGGCTTGAAGCGCTCTACCAGCGTTACAAGGAGGAAGGCCTGGAGGTGCTTGGCGTGCCGTCAGACGATTTTTTTCAGGAGTCAGACGACGAGGCCGAGACGGCCGAGGTCTGTTACGTGAACTATGGCGTGACGTTCACCATGACCCAGACCCAGCCGGTGCGCGGGCGTGACGCTACGCCACTGTTTCGCGAGCTGGCAGAGCAGGCCGGGGCAGCGCCGCGCTGGAATTTCTACAAGTATGTGGTCGATCGGGAAGGGCGCGTCGTTGCGCATTTTTCCAGCAAGGTGAAGCCCGATGACCCGCGGGTGATCGCTGCGGTGGAAAAAGCGCTGGCAAGGTAGAAAAGAAAAAGCCCCGGAGAACCGGGGCGTTTTTGTGTCGCTTACATCAGAAGCGGTAGCTGAGCGCAGCGCCGAAACCGTGGGCGCTGTTTTCGTAATCCGCGCTGTAAACACCCTTGGTGGGGTGTTCGCGGCGCACCTTGGTATCTTCTTCCCAAAGGTAGGAGTAGGCGAGATCGACGGTGATGTCGTCGGTCGGGTTCCAGCCCAAACCGAAGCTCACCGCGGTACGGTCTCCGGTCGGAATGCGCGGCGAACGATCAACATTGTTGGTCGGGCTTTGGTCGAAAGCCAGGCCTGTACGCAGGGTCCATTGGCGGTTCAGCTTGTAGGCTGCTCCAATCGCGTAGGACCAGGTGTCATGCCATTCTTGGTCTTCGATGATGGGAGAGAGGCTGCCTTGTAGCGGCCCCGGGATACCGTCATTTTCGATGATGATGGCCTCGAAACGGCTCCAGCGAGTCCACATGGCGCCTGCATAAAGCGTCCACTGATCATTGAGTTCGTGCGTCAAGGAGACGTCCACAGACTCCGGGGTATCCAAGTCAAGAGAGGCGTCGTACTTGCCGGTAGCACCTGCAAATCCGGCTCCGGACAGCTTGGTATCACCCTCAAGGGTGTATTTGACTTTCGAGTGATAGGTGATTCCGGCGCGTGTCTGCGGGGAAAACTCGTAGAGCAGGCCCGCGTTGAAGCCGAGCGCGGTGTCGTCGCCTTTCACTTTGACGCGGCCGTCACCTACGCCTGGCGAAGCGCGGTTAAGTGCTGCGCTCTCCAGTTGGCCGTCGATGCGGTTGATCGTTGGGCCAAAGCCAATCGATAGCTGCTCATTGAAGCGATAGCTGACCGTGGGTTGTACGGTAATCACCCGTACTTCGCTGTAGTCGCCGTGATAGCGGCCTTGGAAGCCGTTTTCGTAGTCAGTGATCATGCCGAACGGTACATAAAGGCCGACACCGACGGCCCACTTTTCATCGATTGGCTTGACGTAGTAACCCATCGGCACGGCAGTAAACGGGACCATATCGCCGTCGTTGCTGCCATCTAGCGGCAGGCGCGCACCGCCGAGAGCGTCTATTTGCGGAGTCGCAGCGGAAGCGTTCTTGATCTCCGTCTTCGCATGAATCGCGGCCATGCCGAAGCTGACTTCTTCGCGCTTCAGACGGGACATGCCGGCCGGGTTGCCGAACAGGGTGGTGGCGTCGTCGGCGGAAGATGAGCGGCCCGCGAAAGAGGTGCCCATGCCGCTGATGCTTTGCTCGTTAAGGGCGAAACCGGCGGCCATGGCCTGGCTGGACAGGGCGCCTACGGCTACCGCGAGAGCGGTCTTCAACCATGTTGTTTTCATTGTTCTACTACTCCGGGATAAAAGCGGGTCGGAACCTAGCAACTTTCTCGGACAGGTAGCAAGACAATGAATTGCAATTTTTCGTAAAGATGGCGACTAACGGTTGTGAAAACAAATGTAACTTCGGAGAAAACTGTCTGGGCGCTTTCTGACTGATTAGCCACGCTGCGCATCACGCGCAGCGTGGTACGTATATCAGCCGCGCGGTCGGGTCGGATCAGTAATCCATTCGCTCCAGGACCCTGGATACAGCTTCGCCAGCGGGTATCCGGCCAGGCACAGCGCGAAGAGGTTGTGGCAGGCCGTGACGCCTGAGCCGCAATAGGCCACAGCGGCTTCAGGCGACCTGTTGCCGAATAGCAGAGCGAACCTCTGCCGTAGCTGTTCTGGCGAGAGGAAGCGGCCAGTGTGGTCCAGGTTCTCGGTAAACGGTGCACAGATCGCGCCGGGAATATGCCCGGCAACCGGGTCGATGGGCTCTACCTCGCCGAGGAATCGCGGTAGGGCACGGGCATCGAGCATCGTCAGCGTTGTGCTTTCCAGGCGATCCTGCAGCCAGGTTGCGTCCACAGTCATGCTGCTATCGGGCATTCCGGAAAAACTGCCGGGCTCGTTGGTCGGGATGGCGTCGTCCAGCGGCAGTCCGGCTTCCCGCCAGGCTTTCAATCCGCCATCGAGCAGGTGGATGCCGTCGCGTTTACCCAGCCAAACCAGCAGCCACCATGCCCGCGCAGCAAATGCGCCGGGCCCGTCGTCGTAGAGCACCACGTCGCTGTGCTCTTCGAGGCCCCACTGCTGCAGGCGTGCCAGCAACCGCTGTGGGTCGGGTAGTGGATGTCTGCCAGTCACGCCGGGAACCACCGTATCGGACAGGTCCGTTTCCAGATCGGCGAAGTGAGCACCTGGGATGTGACCTTGCTGGTAACTGCCTTCGCCATAGGTCGGATCTTCCAGCGCAAAGCGACAGTCGAGAATCAATAGATCGGGCTCATGCAGGCGCTTGGCAAGCTGTTTGGTGGTGATGAGTTGGGCGAGTGGCATCGGACGACTCCGCAGAGGTTGTTGGCGAACACTACCAGCGTGCACGCCGGCCATGAATGCCCCGGCTGGTCGGATGCTCGATATATACTGCGCGCCTCGTTCGGCCGCGCGCCGGTCGTCAGCCGAAAAGGAGGGCCGTGTGGCCATCGAAACTCAATGGGTTCTGGATGATGAGCATCTGACCCGCCTGTGCGCCGAGTGGCGCCAACTGCCCTATGTGGCGGTGGACACCGAATTCATGAGGGTCGATACCTTCTACCCCATCGCCGGGCTGGTGCAGGTCGGCGATGGTCGGCGCGCCTACCTGATCGATCCGCTGGCGGTACGTGACTGGAGCGCGTTCGCCGCATTGCTGCAAGACACTGCGGTGGTGAAGGTGCTGCACGCCTGCAGCGAGGATCTCGAAGTGCTGCTGCGCCTCACCGGCAGCCTGCCCCAGCCGCTGTTCGATACCCAGTTGGCGGCCGGGTACCTGAATATCGGCTTTTCCATGGGCTATTCGCGCTTGGTACAGGCCGTGCTTGGTATCGAGCTGCCCAAGGGCGAAACGCGCTCGGACTGGCTGCAGCGGCCCCTGAGCGACATGCAGGTGCAGTACGCCGCCGAGGATGCGCAACATCTGGCCGAACTCTACGAGGCGCTGCTGCCGAAACTCTCCGACGACAAGCGCGCCTGGGTTCTGGAGGATGGGGCGGAACTGGTCGCCAATCTGCAACGCGAGTCCGACCCCGAGGAGGCCTATCGTGAGGTGAAGCAGGCCTGGAGGTTGAAACCTCAGCAACTGGCCGTGCTGAAAGCGCTCACGGCATGGCGCGAGCGACAGGCGCGGGCCCGTAATCAGCCGCGCAATCGTGTGTTGCGCGAGGCCAGCCTGTGGCCGCTGGCGCGCACCCAGCCACGAGATCTGGTGACTCTTGCGCGCATCGAAGACATGCATCCGCGTACGGTTCGCCAGGATGGTGAGGTGCTGCTGCAGATGATCGGCCAGGCGGCCGCTGCGCCCGAGCAGGACTGGCCCGCGCCACTGCCGGAGCCATTGCCATTGGAAGTCTCCACCCTACTGAAAAAGCTGCGTGCGGTCGGCCAGCGCGAAGCAAAGGCACTGGATATTGCTCCGGAGCTGATGCTGCGCAAGAAAACCCTCGAGGCGTTGCTGAAAAGCGGATACCCCGATGGTCCCTATCAACTGCCCGATTCGCTCCGAGGCTGGCGCCGCGAGCGGATGGGGCAGGCCCTGCTTGAAGTTCTGGAAGAATGACCATGAAGCTGATCTGTTCCATCTACAAAAGTCCACGCAAGGACGGCATGTACCTCTACGTGGAAAAGCGCGATGCGCTCAAGCGTGTCCCCGAGGGGCTGATTGCCGCTTTCGGTGCGCCACAGCTGGCGTTCGAAATGGTGCTTACGCCCGAGCGCCAGCTGGCGCGCGAGGACATCACCAAGGTGCTCGCCAATATCAAGGAGCAGGGGTACCACCTGCAGATGCCGCCGGCCGAAGACGATTACATCGAGCATCTCCCCGAAGAGTTGCTGCGTATGAACGACCCGATGTAAATCCGCCACTGCTGGACTGATTAAAGACAAGGTTTAAGGAGCGGGGCGGGACTATTCTCCTCTGACTGCACATGCATAAGGAGACGGTTCATGAAAGCGCGTTCTTTGATTGTCGGTTCGATGCTGGTAGGTCTGGCGATGTCGGCCAGTGCTCAGCAAACACCCGCCGATGACAATGCAGCCTGGCAGCAGCATTGGCAGCAAATGCAGGAATATCGGCAGGCCTGGCAGTCTGCCAAGACGCCGGAGGAGCGGCAGAAGCTGCGTGAAGAGCACTGGCAGAGCATGCAGTCCGGAATGGGCGCGATGGGCGGCTGCCCTATGGGTGGCCCCGGACCCGGTATGGGCAAGCAGGGCGGCAAGATGCCCGGCGCAATGGGCGGTGGTCGCATGATGGGCAACCCCTCCAAGGAGATGCTGGACATGCGCATTCAGCACATGGAGCAGATGCTCGAGCAAATGCGTAGCCATCGACAGATGCTCGACAAGCAATAATCCGGGCGCGGCCGTCCTCCCATGGCGGACGGCCGCAGGCATCCGCCTGCCGGCTATTGGCCGGATATCCGCCAATGGCTAGACTTGCCAGTTTTATCGGTAGTGACATCCCTCATGGCGGCCAAAGTCGAACCTTTCTGGAAGCGTAAAACTCTTGCCGAGCTCGACCCGGTCGAATGGGAGTCGCTGTGCGATGGATGCGGCCTCTGCTGCCTGCAGAAGCTCGAGGACGAGGACGATGGCGCAGTGTATTACACGCGCATCGCCTGCAAGCTGCTCGACCTGAAGACCTGCCAGTGCAGCGATTATCCGAACCGGCGTGCCAGTGTGCCGGACTGCATTCAGCTGAACGCTTCCGATGCCGCTCAATTCAAGTGGCTGCCGCCGACTTGCGCCTATCGCCTGGTGGCCGAGCGTAAGGATCTGCCGCTTTGGCATCATCTGGTCTGTGGTGACCGAGAAGCCGTTCATGTCGAGCGAATCTCCCAGGCGGGCCGGATGCTCGCCGAGGGCAGCATTGCCGAGGAAAACTGGGAAGACCATCTGATTTTCCGCGCCGGTTGAATCTAAGCCTCGTTTGCATCGTCTCAAGACCAATACCCCGCGTTTACCGATCCTTGGAGTTCTCTTCGATGCTCGCTCGACTGCTGTCGCTGTTCGCTCTCGTTCTTTTTGCCGGCGCGCACGCGCAGGCTGCCAAGTCGGTGGATCTGGACTACCACGTGCGCTTTCTTCCCGAGGAAGATCAGGCTGTGGTGCAGTTGATCCTGGAAAAGGGCGAGGTGGTTCGTCGACTGCAGTTCAATCTGGGCGACGAGGGCTACTACAGCGACTTTCAGGCAGACGGCGAGTGGCAGCAGGAGGCGCCGGAGCAGGGCACGTGGTTGCCTGCTCCTGGCAAGGCTCGCCTCAGCTATCGCGTACGCATCAGTCACCCTCGTGACAACGGGCGCTTCGATGCGCGGATGACCAGCGACTGGGCGTTGTTCCGTGGCGATGATCTGGTGCCGCCGGCGCGGCTCGATCAGCTGGATGGCGTGAAGCTGGTATCGCGAATCACGTTCGAGCTACCCGAGGGCTGGAAAAGTATCGAAACCGGCTGGCCGCGTATCGGCAAGAACCGTTTCCGTGTGGAGAACCGCGAGCGATTGTTCGACCGCCCGACCGGTTGGATGCTCGCCGGCAAGCTTGGCACCCGTCGCGCCAGGCTTGGCGAAACGGAGGTCACCGTCGCTGCCCCGGTGGGCGAGGGCGTGCGGCGCATGGATATCCTGACGATGCTGACGTTCGTCTGGCCGCAGGTGCAGAGCGTATTCCCCCGCGACCCGGCAAAGCTGCTGATCGTTGGCGCTGGCGACCCCATGTGGCGGGGCGGCTTGTCCGGGCCGAATTCCCTGTACATGCATGCCGATCGTCCACTGGTAAGCGAGAACGGTACCAGTTCGCTGGTGCATGAGCTGGTGCATGTATTCAGCCGCATCAAGGACACCGATCGCAGTGACTGGATCAGCGAAGGGTTGGCGGAGTATTACGCCATTGAACTGGTGCGACGTGCCGGCGGCATGAGTGAGGATCGCTACCAGGCGGTGCGCGAGCACCTGACCAAATGGAGCCGCAAGGTCGACAGTCTGCGCACCGAAAATTCCACTGGGCCAGTGACTGCCCGTGCGGTCCTGTTGTTGCAGGATCTGGACAAGGAGATCCGTCAGCGCAGCAAGAGCCGTCATTCTCTCGACGATGTCAGTCGTGGATTGATGCGCATGGATGCCGTCAGCACCGACGACTTCATCGCTATGACCGAAACGCTGCTGGGCGGTGGCTCGAAAGTGCTCAACACGCGCCTGCTGCGCTGATTGCTTCGCGGATGTCACCGTTGGTCTGATCCCTTACAGAGGTGAGCTCATGAGCGACATCGATCTACGCAGCGACACCGTAACGCAGCCCTCCGCCGAGATGCGCGAGGCGATGTTTCGTGCCGAAACCGGCGATGATGTCTACGGAGAAGACCCGACGGTAAGCCGCCTGGAACGCCAGTTGGCGGGCGATCTCGGATTCAGCGCAGCGCTGTTCGTGCCGTCCGGAACCATGAGCAATCTGCTGGCATTGATGGCGCACTGCGAGCGTGGCGACGAGTACATTGTCGGGCAGCAGGCGCATACCTACAAATACGAGGGTGGCGGTGCGGCTGTGCTCGGCTCGATCCAGCCTCAGCCCATTGAAATGGAGGCCGACGGCACGCTGGATCTCCGGCGTATCGAGGCTGCGATCAAGCCCGACAACTTCCACTTCGCCCGCAGCCGCCTGCTCGCGCTGGAAAACACCATGCACGGCAAGGTGCTGCCGCTGGACTATCTGGCTGCGGCACGCGATTTCACCCGCCAGCGCGATCTGGCGTTGCATCTGGATGGCGCGCGGCTATTCAACGCCGCGGTGAAGCTCGGTTGCGATGCGCGGGAGATCACCCGGCATTTCGATACGGTGTCGGTTTGCCTGTCCAAGGGGCTGGGCGCTCCAGTCGGCTCGGTGTTGTGCGGCGATGACGCCTTCATCGCCAGGGCCAGGCGCTTGCGCAAGATGGTCGGCGGTGGCATGCGCCAGGCCGGGGTTCTCGCGGCGGCTGGGCTGTACGCGCTGGAGCACAATATCGATCGGCTAGCCGACGATCATCGGCGCGCAGAATGGTTGGGCAACGAGCTGGCGGCGCTGGGCTTTGCGGTGGAGCCCGTGCAGACCAACATGGTCTACGTCGAGATGGGTACGCATGCGACGGCGCTGACGGCCTTTTGCGCGCAGCGGGGTATTCGACTGACGCCTGCGGCGCGGCTGCGGCTGGTCACCCATATGGATGTGCACGACGAGCATGTCCCTCAGGTAGTCAGCGCTTTTGCTGAATTTGCCGAAAACATGGGCCGCAACTGACGTCGAATTGCTTGATTCAATCGCCTTTATCCCCTATACCCGGCGCGCAGGCCCGATATAATGCGGCCCTTTGCCGGCTATCCGTTTGGATAGTTGCGAACCGGCTTTCGGTGGTCCCGCCTCGCCGTGTCGTTTTGCAGCCGTTCGGCCGCAGTCCTCTGGAAGAAATCTATGAAAAGCGCAGAAATCCGTGAAGCCTTCCTCCGCTTCTTCGAAGAGAAGGGCCACACTCGCGTGGCCTCCAGTTCGCTGATTCCGGCGAACGATCCGACCCTGCTGTTCACCAACGCCGGCATGAACCAGTTCAAGGACTGCTTCCTCGGCCTGGAGAAGCGCGCCTATACCCGTGCCACCACCAGCCAGAAGTGCGTACGTGCCGGCGGCAAGCACAACGACCTGGAGAACGTCGGCTACACCGCGCGTCACCACACCTTCTTCGAGATGCTGGGCAACTTCAGCTTCGGCGACTACTTCAAGCGCGACGCGATTCACTACGCCTGGGAGTTTCTGACCAGCGACAAGTGGCTGAACCTGCCCAAGGAGAAACTCTGGGTCACGGTCTATGCCACCGATGACGAGGCCTACGACATCTGGACCAAGGAAGTTGGCGTGCCGGCCGAGCGCATGGTGCGCATCGGTGACAACAAGGGCGCCCCTTACGCTTCGGACAACTTCTGGGCGATGGGCGATACCGGCCCTTGCGGTCCCTGCACCGAGATCTTCTTCGATCACGGCGAACATATCTGGGGCGGCCCGCCCGGTTCGCCGGAGGAAGACGGCGACCGCTACATCGAGATCTGGAACAACGTGTTCATGCAGTTCAACCGCACCGCGGACGGGGTACTGCACCCGCTGCCGGCGCCGAGCGTTGACACCGGCATGGGCCTGGAGCGCATCAGCGCCGTGCTCCAGCACGTCAACTCGAACTATGAAATCGACCTGTTCCAGAGCCTGCTGAACGCGGCGGCGGACGCCATCGGCTGCGCCAACGAAGGCCAGGCTTCGCTGAAGGTCGTTGCCGACCATATCCGTTCCTGCGGCTTCCTCATCGCCGATGGCGTGACGCCGTCCAACGAAGGCCGTGGCTACGTGTTGCGCCGCATCGTTCGCCGCGCCTGCCGTCACGGCAACAAGCTCGGCGCCAAGGGCAGCTTCTTCCATCGGATCGTCGCCGCTTTGGTGGCTGAGATGGGTGATGCCTTCCCCGAACTCAAGCAACAGCAGGCGCATATCGAGCGTGTGCTGAAAAATGAGGAAGAGCAGTTCGCCAAGACCCTGGAGCAGGGCCTGAAGATTCTCGAGCAGGATCTGGCAGGCTTGACCGGCACCGTCATTCCGGGCGATGTGGTGTTCAAGCTGTATGACACCTACGGCTTTCCGGTCGATCTCACCGGCGACATCGCGCGTGAGCGCAATCTGACTCTTGATGAAGAAGGCTTTGAGCGCGAGATGCAGGCCCAGCGCGAGCGTGCGCGTTCGGCCAGCGCCTTCGGCATGGACTACAACAGCTTGGTCAAGGTCGAGGGCGAAACGCGCTTTATCGGCTATCAGGGCACATCGGGCGCCGGCAAGGTCCTGGCCCTGTTCAAGGAGGGCATGGTGGTCGACAGCCTGAGCGCCGGAGAGGAGGGCGTTGTGGTGCTCGACCAGACGCCGTTCTATGCCGAATCCGGTGGTCAGATCGGTGACTGCGGTTACCTCGAGGCGCAAGGGCTGCGTTTCGATGTTCGCGACACGAGCAAGGCTGGCAGCGCGTTCCTGCATCACGGCGTCGTCGACAGCGGCACGCTGCGCGTGGGTGCGGATGTTCAGGCCACGGTCGACGCGACGGTACGCCAGGCTACCGCGCTCAACCATTCGGCAACGCATCTGCTGCATGCGGCGCTGCGGGAAATTCTCGGCGAGCACGTGAGCCAGAAGGGCTCGTTGGTGGACAGTCAGCGCCTGCGCTTCGACTTCAGCCATTTCGAGGCGATCAAGCCCGAGCAGCTGCGCGTGCTGGAAGATCGCGTAAACGCCGAGATTCGCCGCAATTCCGCGGTGGAGATCGAGGAAACCGATATCGATACCGCCAAGGCCAAGGGCGCGATGGCGCTGTTCGGCGAAAAGTACGGCGACTCCGTGCGGGTGCTGACCATGGGCGGTGGTTTCTCGGTGGAGCTGTGCGGCGGCACCCATGTGAGCCGCACAGGTGACATTGGTCTGTTCAAGATCACCAGTGAAGGCGGCGTGGCGGCCGGTGTGCGGCGGATCGAAGCGGTGACTGGCGCGCAGGCGCTGGCGTACCTCAATGACGCCGAGGAGCAGCTGAAAGAGGCGGCCAGCCTGGTCAAGGGCAGTCGCGATAATCTGCTGGACAGGCTCGGTGGCATCCTGGAACGCAATCGTCAGCTGGAGAAGGAGCTCGAGCAGCTCAAGGCCAAGGCGGCCAGCGCAGCGGGTAATGATCTGGCGGCGTCGGCGGTTGAGGTGAACAGCATCCGCGTGCTGGCTGCGCGTCAGGATGGGCTTGATGGCAAGGCATTGCTGGCACTGGTCGACCAGCTTAAGAACAAATTGGGCAGTGCGGTCATTCTGTTGGGCGGAGTTCAGGACGATAAGGTCGTCCTGGTTGCCGGCGTGACGCAGGACCTGACCTCGCGCCTGAAGGCGGGGGATCTGATGAAACAGGCCGCTGCGGCGGTGGGAGGCAAGGGCGGTGGTCGTCCGGACATGGCCCAGGGTGGCGGTAACGATGCGGCCAAGCTGGACGAGGCGCTGGCCCTGGCTCTGTCGTTCGCTCAGCAGGCCCTGTAATTACGCTACCGGAGGCGCCTCCGGTATCTGCAGGTTGTTTGTTTAATGAATGCCCTTTGCGGGCTCTAGGCGGCTAACAATGGCTTTGATCGTACAGAAGTTTGGAGGCACCTCGGTCGGCACCGTCGAGCGAATCGAGCAGGTGGCCGAAAAGGTCAAGAAATTCCGCGAGGGTGGCGATGACATTGTCGTGGTCGTCTCGGCAATGAGCGGCGAAACCAACCGTCTGATCGATCTGGCCAAGCAGATCAGCGAGCAGCCGGTTCCGCGCGAGCTGGACGTCATGGTGTCCACGGGCGAGCAGGTGACGATCGCCCTGCTGGCAATGGCGCTGATCAAGCGCGGCGTTCCGGCTGTTTCCTACACTGGCAATCAGGTCCGGATCCTCACCGACAGCGCGCACACCAAAGCACGAATCCTGCAGATAGATGGGCAGCGCATCCAGCGTGATATCAAGGCCGGTCGCGTGGTTGTGGTTGCAGGGTTCCAGGGTGTGGATGAGAAGGGCAATATCACCACACTGGGCCGCGGTGGCTCCGACACTACTGGCGTGGCGCTGGCCGCAGCGTTGAAGGCTGATGAGTGTCAGATCTACACCGATGTGGACGGTGTCTACACCACCGATCCCCGCGTGGTTGCCAAAGCTCAGCGACTAGACAAGATCACCTTCGAGGAAATGCTGGAAATGGCCAGCCTTGGCTCCAAGGTGCTGCAAATCCGCGCGGTTGAGTTCGCCGGCAAGTACAGTGTCCCGCTGCGTGTACTGCACAGCTTTCAGGAGGGTCCGGGTACCCTCATTACCCTTGATGAAGAGGAATCCATGGAACAGCCCATCATTTCCGGCATCGCCTTCAATCGTGACGAGGCCAAGCTGACCATCCGTGGTGTGCCAGATACACCCGGCGTCGCCTTCAAGATCCTCGGGCCGATCAGTGCGGCGAACGTCGAAGTGGATATGATCGTGCAGAACGTGGCGCACGATAACACCACCGATTTCACCTTCACTGTGCATCGCAACGATTACAACAACGCCCTCCAGGTGCTGCAGGGCATCGCGGCGGAAATGGGCGCTCGCGAGGTCATCGGTGACACGGACATTGCCAAGGTGTCCATTGTGGGGGTCGGGATGCGCTCACATGCCGGCGTTGCCAGTCGGATGTTCGAGGCGTTGGCCAAGGAAAACATCAACATCCAGATGATTTCGACGTCGGAGATCAAAGTGTCCGTTGTAATCGAGGAGAAATACCTCGAACTTGCCGTGCGTGCGTTGCATACCGCATTTGAATTGGACGCTCCGGCCGGCAATACTGCGGAATGATTCGCAGAAGGCGCGCTAGTCCGCGCCTTCTGTCGTATTGGGCCGTGCGAAAAGGAACTTTAGGTTCACCCGTGCGGGTCAATAACTGGTGAAAGGCTCTAGCTTCAATGTTTTACGGATATTTTCCGTATTTTTCTTTGCAGACTGTTTACTGAACTGAATCCGTTTAAGGAGAAAGGAATGCTGATTCTGACTCGCCGGGTTGGAGAAACCCTCATGGTGGGTGACGACGTGACTGTCACCGTGTTGGGTGTGAAAGGAAACCAAGTACGTATCGGCGTCAATGCGCCCAAGGAGGTGGCGGTGCATCGCGAGGAGATTTACCAGCGGATCCAGAAAGAGAAGGATCAGGAACCAAGCCACTAATTTTTCTGTAATTTTTGGCTTTGCAAACGGGGTAAAGATGGGTATTATGCGCCCCGTGTTGCGGAGAGGTGGCCGAGTGGCCGAAGGCGCTCCCCTGCTAAGGGAGTACACCTCAAAAGGGTGTCGGGGGTTCGAATCCCCCCTTCTCCGCCATTTTGCGTTCTAGGGTTTTTTGATTCTCGCGGCAGCCTGTTTTCACTGAGAAAGCGTTACGGCAAAGTGCTTGACCCTCAATGTTTACTCCCTATAATGCGCACGCTCAGCGCACTCATAGCTCAGCTGGATAGAGTACTCGGCTACGAACCGAGCGGTCGGAGGTTCGAATCCTCCTGAGTGCGCCAATAACGAGAAGGGCCTGCAGCGATGCAGGCCCTTTTTCGTTTCCGGGTCAGCGCTTGCCCTGCACGCAGCCGTGCTCGTCGAAACTGACCGTGCGCACCTGGCCGCTGCTATCGCGAAAGCGCAGGCGGTCCCGGCCGTTGCTGCTGGTTATATTCTCCGGTCGACCCAAGGCGCTTTCGACGTCCCGGCGCGTCATGCCAGTCCGGATCTGTTTGCTGATGATCGCGCTGCGTCGTTCGCTGCCGCTCACCCGGTTGCCGCATCCGTCATCTTTCTCTGCGACGATGGCCAAGCCGGCGTTCGTGCTGCGACCCGCATCGCTTTTGCTCCGAGGGTGTGCCATCTGCACGGCTTTGCCGGACCCGGGTGTTGGGTTTGCTGTGTGTTGTCGCTGTTGGTGTTGTGTTTCCGGGCATCCCTGCTGGCTGAAGGTGACGTGCCCCGATTGGTCAATACAGCGGAACACGCTCGCTGGAAATGCCGGGGTGGCGATTAGTAAAAGGCTTGCGCCAATGATCAGTGCTTTCATGTTCGTCCTCCCTGACTGAACGGCTGGTCGCTCAGGCTACTCAATAAAAGCTGCCCGTTCATTCGTGTCTCGCCGCGGCGTGAAGGCGTCGACAGAATGTCGGCTTTGCCACCGGCGGTTTTTTTCGCTGTTCAACCCATGCCTTCTGCAATGGCTGTGCTTGAGCGCGTCGTGCCGGCGAGCGCAATGTTATGATTGCCGCATCTGCCCCCTAGGGTCTGTGGAACAACCTTCCCTTATGGACTTACCCAGTAGTCGCTCAAGTTTCCAGTTTGCCAATCACGTACTGATTGATTGATTCCCCTGGCGCATTCCCCGGCCGGGGGTGGAGTGCGCCATGACAGAAGTAGAAGCAAAAAAACCTCAAGAGACGTTGCAAGACCGCCTGGCGCAGGTGGTCGAACTGCTCCAGCGCTACCGCCTTGGTGAGGGCCTCGAATATCGCCAAGACGGCCTGCAGAGCGAGCCTGGCGAAGACCCGGGACAGATACTCGTTGAGCTGCAGCGCAAGCTCGACGAGCTACACCCTGCAGACGTCGCACATATCCTCGAGGCGCTACCGCTTGAAGAGCGACTGACCGTCTGGCAGCTCGTCAAGGCCGAGCGCGACGGCGACATCCTGCTCGAGGTGTCCGATGCTGTTCGGGAAACGCTGATCGCCGATATGGACGATCACGAGCTGCTTGCCGCTGCTAAGGAAATGGACGCGGACGAGCTGGCTGACCTGGCGCCTGAGCTGCCGCGTGATGTCGTCCATGAGCTGATGGAAACCCTCGATGCTCAGCAGCGTGAGCGAGTCCGCTCGGCTCTCTCTTACGAAGAGGATCAGGTTGGGGCGCTGATGGACTTCGAGATGGTGACGATCCGGGAGGATGTCAGCCTGGAAGTTGTGCTTCGTTATCTTCGGCGGCTCAAGGAGCTACCCGGCCACACCGATAAGTTGTTCGTGGTCGATTACGACGGCGTGCTCAAGGGTGTGCTGCCCATCAAGCGGCTGCTGGTGAATGATCCGGAAAAACAGGTCGCGGAGGTCATGGCCAGTGATCCGGTGACATTCCATCCGGATGAAGATGCCTATGACGCCGCCCAGGCATTCGAACGCTATGACTTGGTATCGACTCCGGTGGTCGACAAGAGTGGCAAGCTCATCGGCCGTCTGACTATCGACGAGATGGTCGACCTGATCCGTGAAGAGAGCGAAACCGAAGTGCTCAACATGGCGGGTCTGCGCGAGGAGGAAGATATCTTTGCCTCGGTCTGGAAATCCGTCCGTAACCGTTGGGCCTGGCTGGCAGTCAATCTGGTTACCGCTTTCATCGCGTCGCGGGTGATCGGCCTTTTCGATGGCTCTATCGAGAAGCTGGTGGCCCTGGCAGCCCTGATGCCAATTGTCGCAGGCATCGGCGGCAACTCAGGTAACCAGACGATCACCATGATCGTAAGGGCCATGGCTCTTGATCAGGTGGGTACGGGTAATACCGCCAGGCTGCTGCGCAAGGAAGTTGGGGTGGGTCTGGTCAATGGTCTGGTGTGGGGGGGCGTGATAGGGGCGGTGGCCTGGTGGCTTTACGGTAGCTGGTCTCTAGGCGTGGTCATGACGGCGGCGATGACGTTGAATCTGCTGCTCGCGGCGTTGATGGGCGTGCTGATTCCGATGACACTGGCACGGCTGGGGCGCGACCCGGCGATGGGGGCCAGCGTGATGATCACTGCCATGACCGATAGTGGCGGGTTCTTCATTTTCCTCGGATTGGCGACAATTTTTCTGCTGTAACTGGCGTTTTCGCGCTTTATTGGGGTTTGCCTTGTTTCGCTGTTTCGGGCTAAGGTTCGGCCGTTTCGTGTGTCGCGAAACGTGTCCGAACTAACGCAGCGAATAACAAGCAGCTTGAGCTGCTGACAAGGGAACTCCCGATGACCCCCAGCCAACTCCTGCTCGAAGGCGTCGAACTTATGCTGTTCGGCATCGGTTTTGTCTTCGCCTTCCTCGTACTGTTGATCCTTTGCATTCGCCTGATGTCCTATCTGACCGGTCGCTTCGTAAGCGAGCAGCCGCTTAAGGTAGCGGCTGCCCAGGCTGCGAGTGCTGAAACAGATGCGGATACTATTGCAGCCATCCAGGCCGCGATTCATCAACACCGCGCGCGACGCGGTTGACTCTGGACAGGGAGTTCCTTCCATGACTGTTGCTAAAAAGCCGCTCGGTATTACCGACGTGGTGCTGCGTGATGCGCACCAATCCATACTCGCCACCCGTGTTCGCCTGGAAGACATGCTGCCGATCGCTGCCAAGCTCGATCAGGTCGGTTTCTGGTCGGTCGAGAGCTGGGGTGGGGCGACCTTTGATGCATGTATCCGTTACCTGGGAGAAGACCCCTGGGAGCGTATCCGAGAACTCAAGAAAGCCATGCCCAACACCCGCCAGCAAATGCTGCTGCGTGGACAGAACCTACTGGGCTACCGCCACTACGCCGACGATGTGGTGGAGAAGTTCGTCGAGCGAGCCGCTGTCAACGGCGTCGACGTGTTCCGTGTTTTTGATGCGATGAACGATCCGCGTAACCTGGAAACCGCTCTGCGCGCTGTCAAGCAGCAAGGCAAGCATGCCCAGGGCACCATTTCCTATACCACCAGTCCGGTGCATACCCTGGAAATGTGGGTTGACCTGGCCAAGCAGATCGAAGACATGGGGGCAGATTCTGTCGCGATCAAGGACATGGCCGGCATCCTCACGCCGTATATGGCATTCGAGCTTGTCTCGCGTTTGAAGGCCAGTCTTTCCATCCCGATCCATATGCAGTGCCACGCCACCGCAGGCCTGTCCACAGCCGCGATTCTGAAGGCCGTCGAGGCCGGTATCGACAATGTCGATACCGCTATTTCGTCGCTTTCGATGACGTATGGCCACTCGCCGACCGAGTCGGTTGTGGCGATTTTTCAAGGGACGGACCGCGATACCGGTCTGGATCTGGAGCTGCTCGAAGAAATCGCAGCGTACTTCCGTGAGGTGCGCAAGAAGTACGCAAAGTTCGAAGGGACGCTGCGAGGTGTCGATTCCCGGATCCTGGTGGCTCAGGTCCCAGGCGGCATGCTGACTAATATGGAAGGCCAGCTCAAGGAGCAGGGCGCGCTGGACAAGTTCGATGACGTCCTCGCCGAGATACCGCGAGTCCGTGAGGACTTGGGCTTCATTCCGCTGGTGACTCCGACCTCGCAGATTGTCGGCACGCAGGCCGTCATCAACGTCCTGACCGGTGAGCGCTACAAGTCGATTACCAAGGAGACGGCTGGCGTACTCAAGGGAGAGTACGGAGCGGCACCGGCTCCGTTCAATTCGGCGCTGCAGGCGCGCGTACTGGACGGTGCCGAGGTGATCACCTGCCGTCCTGCCGACTTGCTGCAGCCAGAGATGGAGCGCTTGACCATCGAGCTCAAAGGGCTGGCGCAAGAAAAGAACATTACCCTGGCTGCGGACTCGATTGATGATGTTCTGACCTATGCGTTGTTTCCTCAGATCGGTCTGAAGTTCCTTGAGAACCGAGGTAACCCCGCTGCGTTCGAACCCGCGCCAAATGGTAGTGATTTGCCGGCGCGCGAACCTGGCAAGCCGGAGGTGTACACCGTAGACGTCAATGGCAAGTCGTTCGTTGTGCAGGTTTCGGACGGCGGTGATATCGAGGGTATCAAACCCCTTGGTGGCGCTGCGGCGAGTGCCGCCAGCACCGCTGCGATTGCGCCAACCAGTGGCGAGCCTCAGGCGGCGCCGTTGGCTGGAAATATCTTCAAGGTGCTTGTGCAGCCGGGACAGTTGGTTCAGGAAGGCGACCTGGTGATCATCCTCGAGGCCATGAAGATGGAAACCGAAATCCGGGCCTTCAAGGCCGGCACGGTTGCCTCGGTCAATGTAAAGGTTGGCGACGCGGTTTCGGTCGGCGACAGCTTATTGAGCATCGCTTAAGGGGAGTTGCATGGATAAGTTGCTCAAGCTGTGGCAGGGGACCGGTCTCTATCATCTGGAGCCAGGGCAGGCGCTGATGATCCTGGTCTGCCTTGGTCTGATCTATCTGGCCATCCGCAAAGGATTCGAGCCTCTGCTGCTGATACCGATCGGTTTCGGCGGCATTCTGGCCAATATTCCAGTGGCTAACATGGGAGAGGGCGCGGGAATCCTTCATCTGTTTTATGAAGTGGGATTGCCGACCAGCGTCTTTCCACTGCTGATTTTCATGGGCGTCGGCGCCATGACGGACTTCGGTCCGATGCTTGCCAATCCTAAGACCCTGTTGCTCGGCGCGGCTGCGCAGTTCGGTATCTTTGCTACGCTGCTCGGTGCTCTGGCTCTCACAGCTGCTGGGATTCCGGGTATGGAGTTCACCCTGCGTGAAGCGGCATCGATAGCCATCATTGGCGGTGCGGATGGCCCTACGTCCATCTTCGTGACGTCCAAGCTGGCGCCGGAGCTTCTCGGTCCGATCGCAGTGGCTGCCTACTCCTATATGGCGCTGGTGCCCTTGATCCAGCCGCCCATCATGCGCGCACTTACCACCAAGGAAGAACGCGCGATCGTCATGACGCAGCTGCGTCATGTCAGTCAGGTCGAGAAAATCGTCTTTCCGTTGGTGCTCTGCCTTCTGGTGGGTCTGTTACTTCCGGATGCGGCTCCACTGGTAGGTATGTTCGCGTTTGGCAACTTGTTGCGCGAATGCGGTGTGGTAGACCGTCTGGCCGACACGTCACGCAATGCGCTGATCAACATCGTCACCATCGCGCTTGGTCTGACGGTGGGGTCGAAACTTTCTGCTGAGGCGTTTTTGCAGATTAAAACCCTGGGCATTCTCGTTCTGGGAATGGTCGCGTTCTGTGGTGGTACCGCGGCTGGGATATTCATGGCCAAGATCATGAACCGCTTTAGCCACAACAAGATCAATCCGCTGATTGGTTCTGCGGGAGTTTCGGCGGTTCCGATGGCAGCCCGCGTCTCTAACAAGGTAGGTTTGGAGGCGAACCCTCAAAATTTCCTGCTGATGCATGCCATGGGGCCAAATGTGGCGGGTGTCATCGGCTCTGCCGTTGCGGCGGGCGTTCTGCTCAACTTCGTCGGTTGAACTTGCTCAATCACATCCAGGCGGCTCAGCGGGCTCGCTTGGAGTGAATTATCAGTCCTCAGATACCACTCATTCGGTGGGCGCATGACCGCAGCTGGCGGCGTGCACGGCACATTGCTGTGTTCGACAATTGGGTGCGGTGAATGCGGCCGCTGCCTTAGTCGGCACGGTAGGCGACGGCATCGGTCGGCGCCGTGATGAGGCTGGGTCGTTTTGGGCGTGGCGAGGGTGAGGGGGCTACGTTCTTCGAGCGGCAAA
Organism: Pseudomonas songnenensis; assembly: GCF_003696315.1. Classification (GTDB taxonomy): domain Bacteria; phylum Pseudomonadota; class Gammaproteobacteria; order Pseudomonadales; family Pseudomonadaceae; genus Stutzerimonas; species Stutzerimonas songnenensis. The sequence continues at coordinate 85,004 of NZ_RFFN01000006.1, forward strand.
GCAGGCGGCGTGAGGAGGCAATTGCCTCTCACGCCATGCGTTCAATCGTCTTCTTTGTTCAGCTCGGTATCTTGCGCAATCAGGGCGATCAACGCGTTCTGCTGGCGGTGCGCTAGCTGTCTGAAGCGCTGCAAAAGCTCTCGCTCATGCAGAGAAAGTTCAGGGCTGTCCAGGCGCATGCTGAGATCATCGTCGAGTGCACCTTCCTGCAAAAGACTCTGTTCCAACCTCGCAATGATCTCTGAGTTCATGCTTCGATGGTGATTGCGTGCGACTTCAGCGATGCGCTCGCGCATGCCATCGGGAAGGCGAACGACAAACTTGTCAGCCGTGCGGCTGGAATAAACTGCCTGTTTCATAGGGCGCATAATTAACCGGTTAGTCAGGTGGGCGTGCTGGCGTATTGCCGGGGTAGTCACCGGTCTGACAACCAACAGTACTTGCTGTTCCGTCTCTTCACCGAAAAATCTCTAGACGGCTTGATGGCGCCAATTGTACGTCGTATGAGTAATTAGTAAAGCTGTTGTGCTGTCAATGTGCCTCTATTGTGATGCAGTGCCCTGTGCGGATGCGGACCTTCCGTCACCTAGCGAAGCACTGGATCGAATTTGATCCTGCGCCCGATAAGCATGGCCACAATGAATAGCGTGCCAAAGACACCTATTCCGGCCCGGCTTGCCTGGACGAGGCTGGTCGTAAGCTCGGGGGCCAGGAAGGCACCGTACACGCATCCGACAGTCAGGACTAAGCAGGATAGTGCGTATTTGGACATCGAACCTCTCTCCTTTTTGGAACGATTGCGTTTCGGGGGGGGCGTTAAAAAACCCAGCGTTGAGGTTGCGAGAGTGCGCTGGTTTCACTGCCGCTGAGGGTAATAATCCGAACCCCTTCATTTGCACTGGTGCGCTGCAGGGTCGGGTGCGCATTCAGCTCGAGCCGTGGCGATGCGGTTTCTGCAGCTGGCAATTGCAAGACGGTTAAGGCAGCGAGTGCGAAGCCTGCGGTGAGGAGATAAACCGGCTTTTTCATGAGGCGTCATCCTTCGCGTCACGTTTAGGTTGCTTCTCCTTTGCAGCAGATATGCCAAGAATGATTATAAAAAAAATCGTTTAAAATCAATCACATATGTTGGATGCTGGATGCGTTTGACGTGCGCTTTGCACGGCAGGCGTCGTCGCGTCGTGCAATATGCAAGCATGGCGTCGCTGAGCTGGGGTGGGTGCTATCAAATGCTCAGCAATTAGCGGCCTTTGGCATGACAAACGGTGCTCGGCTCGCTAACATTCGGCGCGCAGTTACGTCCCAGTAGCTCAATCGGATAGAGCATCCCCCTCCTAAGGGGAAGGTTGGAGGTTCGACCCCTCTCTGGGACGCCATTTTCTCCTCGTTCGTGGCGTCGGCTCAGGCGAATTGCTTTAGTCTGGGCAGGGCAGGGGCGCCGCGCTCGCGCGGTAGGATCTGCTGATGTGTTAGCCGAAAGGACTTTCGGCCGTCTCGCGACGTGCGTCGCGCTGCAGTTGATACACCAGTCGCTCGATCTGGCGCTGTGTGAGGCCGCTGAGGCGGTGAAAGCGCAGTCCGCATAGGGAAGCATCGAGCTTCTCATCAATTACCAGATGTCGCAGCTCGACTGCTGTCTGGATGGTCCCTATCGATAATCTGGCTGACAGCTCGTACACCTGTCCGGTTTGGAGGCTGGCTTGTTGATTGCCTTTGATGCTGAGCTTGCAGCCAGTAGCTGAGATGTCGAGCAGCCTGCCTTCCAGTGCTTTGCGTAAAGCGGCGCCACCAAGTTGCGCGGTAACGGCTGGCTCTTTCAGCTGCGCGCGATAGGCGTTGCGGCGCTGATGGTAGGTCAGTTCCGCTGGGGTGGGTATCCAGTAACAGCGAGCGCCATCTATTTCGCCTAAGTGCGCCTTCTCATCATTTGTCCAGGAAACCCGTGCCCCCTCATAGAAGCCTTCGATATGAAAGGTTTCGCCCTGCAGCAAGAAGCGCTCGCCGTCGTTCGGAATCAATTCGTCGAGCGCGATCCAGCCGGTCTCGCGGTTCATTTCCACAAGGAAGGTCTGGTAGCGCTGGCTTCGCTCGTGAAACCGGAGGGTGAGGGGGGTGTTGTTATCGATGAGAGGCCGCAGGTTGGCGTATATCTCCAGGGGGGCCGTAAGAAGTTTAGGCGGCTGCGGACCCTCTTCATCCAGAAATAGGCTAGACACGGTCCGAGGATCCCTGGCGCATATTCATAACCATCACGTTACGTCCTGGTGGCGTTGATTCAGGCTTGGCTCAGGGGCCGCTGCTGCTTGTTTCTGGAGGCTCCGCCGCGATTGTCATACAGGCTGGGCGTGTCGTCCTTGCCTTGGAGGATGCCTAGCATGCTTCCAAGTGCCCCCTGATTCGCGCGGATCAATCGGCCGTTGCGCTCGTTGGCGCTGCGACAGTTCTCGAGCTCAGCTTCGAGCAGCTGGGCTTTCTCCAGAATGCTGGTGCCTTCTCGAGATCTGCTGGCGGCGTTTTCCAGCCCCGCACGATCAGCGCTCAGCTGCTGATCTATCAGCCACTGGCTGCGTTGGGCTCCGTGCTGGCCGAGCAGGGCAAGCAACGGCTGCTTCTTGGTGAGCAGCACTTCCAGCTCGGCCAGGTTGCGGTCGCTCAGCGCCTTGAATTCCTGGTCGATCAGCTCAAGGAGTTCGCGGGCTATGCCGATATCATCGGTCAGCTGCTCAAGCAGGGTGGTTTCGTTCATTTCAGGCTCTGGGCATCTTCGCGAGTGTGACAGGCTCAGCGCTGCGTTTCGAAAGCCAATAGCTTGGCTGCAACACGCTTGCTGTCGACCTGATAGGAACCGTCAGCAATGGCCTGCTTAAGCTTGGAAACCCGCTCCTGATCGACCGCAGGTTGCTCGTTGAGCTTGTCGGTCGCCTGTTGCAGGCGCTGGGCTTCAGGGCTCAGTTGTACGGTGTCACCAATGCTGGCACTCGCGTTGCCGGTTTTTGGCGTGTTGCCAGCAGGCTCTGCTGGGGTGCCGGTGGTACGCTCGTTACCTTGCACACTGCTGCGCCCGCTGGGGGCGTTCAATGGGCTGTTCGGTCGATTGAAGTCGATGACCATGATGCAAACCTCGAAGGAATCAGGACGCTTGCCATGTGTTCGGCAACAATGGAGCAAACTTTAGCTTTTTTTTCCGGATGGCACACCGAAAAAGTGCGTCAGGCACGTTGCAGCTACATTGCGACTTCAACCTGGCCGGGGCCAGTGACGCGGGCTTTGATGATTCGACCAGAGCGCTGGTTTTTAACGGGGATCTGCTTGCCCGGTACGCCATCCGTCATGGCCTCGCCAGGCATTCGGACGCTGATGGATCCGCTCCTGGCTGTAATGACGACCTGATCGCCCTTTCGTACTACCTTCGCCAGTTCCATCAGATTGGGTGCGATCACCTGATCCGGCTGTACGGGGCGGGTGAGCTTGTTGCCCAGCACTTCATCCAGGCGCGTCAGATAGCCCTGGCTGAGGTTCGACACGTCGCGCTCGGCGAGACTCACGTCCGCGTCGGCCAATACCGTGTCACGCAGTAATGATCGATTGGCGACGACCACCTCGCGGTAGAGTCGGACCTGCGCCGGGACGAACACTGACCAGGGGCTATTCCCTTCGCAGCTTACCCGTATCGTGACTCGTCCTATGGGGGGCGCAGAGTTGGCGAAGCTCGCTGCGAGCGGCTGGTCGCATTGATTCAGGCGTAGTCTGGGGTCCAGGCGGCTGACCGCGATTTCGTGGCGCGCGTCGATGCTGCTGCGACTTAAATAGTCCACCACTGCGCGCTCAAGAAACTGCTCAGTCACGTCGATAAGCTGATCAGGGTGTGACATGGTTGATGCGTGCGCGAATTGACTCATCGCGCACAGCGCTGTGAGTAGCAAGTAGCCGCACAGCATCTGGCGACTGCGCCGGAAAATGGTCATATGGACGTTCATATCCCAACCAAAGCAAGGGGCGTGCCGCGTCTAATATTCGTCTGGCCCCAATTATCTGCAAGCAGAGAGGAATACTGGCATGGCCGGTGTACTGGATTCGGTTAACCAGCGTACCCAATTGGTGGGGCAGAACCGTCTGGAGTTGTTGCTGTTTCGTCTCGAGGGCGAGCAGCTTTATGGGATCAACGTGTTCAAGGTGCGCGAAGTTTTGCAGTGCCCGCGTCTGACCATCATGCCGAAATGTGGACGGGTGGTGCGCGGGGTCGCGAGCATTCGCGGCACTACGCTGCCGATCCTCGATCTCTCGCTGGCAACAGGCAAGTCGGCGCTGATGGACCTGCAGAACTCCTTTGCAGTCATCACGGAATACAACAATCGAACACTTGGTTTTCTGGTGAGCTCAGTCGAACGGATCGTCAACCTCAACTGGGAGGCGATACTGCCACCGCCAAGAGGCGCGGGGCGCGATCATTATCTGACGGCGGTCACCCACATCGACAACAAGCTGGTCGAGATCATCGACGTGGAAAAAGTGCTGGCGGAAGTGGCGCCTACCTCGGAGGAAGTCTCCCCTGAGGTGGTTGATGCGGACACCCGGGCCAAGGCGCTCTCCTGCCGCGTACTGATCGTCGACGACTCATCGGTAGCGCGCAAGCAGATCACTCGCTGTCTGGAAAATATCGGCATCGAGGTGATCAAATTGAACGACGGGCGAGAAGCGCTGAACTATCTCAAGCGGATGGCGGACGAAGGCAAGAAGCCGGCAGAAGAATTCCTGATGATGATTTCCGATATTGAAATGCCGGAAATGGATGGCTATACCCTGACTACCGAGGTGCGACACGATCCGCGCATGCAGGGTATGCATATACTCCTGCATACTTCCCTTTCCGGTGTGTTCAACCAGAACATGGTTAAGCGGGCGGGCGCGGATGATTTCCTCGCCAAGTTCCAGCCTGACGATCTCGCTGCCCGCGTGGCCGAGCGGATCAGGCAGGCGGATGCAAACTGAGGCTAGCTCCTCTCATGATGGTGAGGCTTTATTGGTGTCAGTCGATCTGGATTTCGAGCAGTTCCGGGTATTTCTTGAGAAAACGTGCGGCATTCTGCTGGGCAGCAACAAGCAGTATTTGGTGTCCAGCCGGCTGAACAAGCTGATGGAGCAGCAGGGCATCAAGACGCTCGGCGACTTGGTGCGGAAAATCCAGGCACAGCCGCGCGGAGGGTTGCGGGAACTGGTCGTCGATGCGATGACGACCAACGAAACCCTCTGGTTTCGCGATACGTACCCGTTCGAGGTACTCAAAAGCCGAGTTCTGCCTGAAATGCTCAAGACCGGCTCCGGCCAGCGTCTGCGAATCTGGTCGGCAGCCTGCTCTTCGGGGCAGGAGCCGTATTCGCTATCCATGGCGATCGATGAGTACGAGCGCAGCAACCCCAGCCAGGCGAAGACCGGGGTGCAGATCGTTGCCACGGAGCTTTCCGGGACCATGCTCGCCGCGTGCAAAGCGGCTGAATACGACAGTCTGGCTATTGCGCGTGGTCTGTCCAGCGACCGTCTGCAACGCTATTTTGACGTTAAGGCGCCGGGGCGTTGGGCGGTAAAGCCGGCGATTCGCTCGCGGGTTGAGTTCAGGGTCCAGAATCTTCTGGACAGCTACGCCGCGCTGGGCAAATTCGACATTGTGTTCTGCCGGAATGTGCTGATCTATTTCTCCGCAGATGTGAAGAAAGACATTCTCAAGCGTATTCATGCAACGCTGCGCCCTGGCGGATATCTCTTTCTGGGGGCTTCGGAAGCCCTTAATGGGCTTCCCGAGCTGTACCAGATGGTTCAATGCAGCCCGGGCATCATCTACAAGGCGAGATGACTGCTGTTCCTCGCGGCAGAAAACCGTCATGCAAGGTGGCGGTTGTGGCAACCAAGCGGTAAAGCCTTGCCGCTTTTGACACCCTGACGTTCGTTGTCGCGACGCCAAGCCTTGTAAATCAAGAGGTTGCGTGTAATGGCATGGGCTTTGCTGGAGTTTGCGCAAGCAGACTTGTATCCGGCAGAGGTCCAGATCATGAGCATCAGTTTCGACAAGGCATTGGGTATCCATGAAAAGGCGCTTGGCTTTCGCTCGCAGCGCGCCGAGGTGCTGGCCAACAACATCGCCAATGCCGATACGCCTAACTACAAGGCACGGGATCTGGATTTCGGCAGTGTGCTGGCGGAGCAGTCGGCGCGCAGCCAGGGTGGATTCGGCGTGACGCGGACCAGCGACCGCCATATCGCAGCCGAAGGGCTGGAAATCGCTGATGCATCCCTGCGCTTTCGAACGCCCGCACACCCCTCGCTTGATCAGAACACCGTCGATCTGCAGATCGAACAATCCAACTATGCGAAGAACGCCGTGGACTTCCAGGCGAGCTTCACCCTGCTCAACAGCAAGTTCAGGGGGCTTATGAGCGCCCTGCGCGGCGAATGAAGGAGTAGCCCATGTCCCTTAGCAGCGTATTCAATATTGCCGGCAGCGGCATGAGTGCCCAAAGCACCCGCCTGAACACCATTTCCAGCAACATCGCCAACGCCGAGACTGTATCGTCAAGCGTCGATCAGACCTACCGGGCGCGCCATCCGGTATTCGCCACGGTCTTCCAGCAGGCCAACGGCCAGCCCGACCAGTCACTGTTCGCCGGTCAGGACCAGGCCGGGGTTGGTGTTCAGGTGCTGGGTGTAGTCGAGGACCAGAGCGAGCTGCAGGCCCGCTACGAGCCCAATCATCCGGCTGCCGACGAGGCCGGTTACGTCTATTACCCGAACGTCAACGTGGTGGAAGAGATGGCCGACATGATTTCGGCCAGTCGCGCCTTCCAGACCAACGCCGAGCTGATGAACACGGCCAAGACCATGTTGCAGAAAGTGCTGACGCTGGGTCAGTGATAGTTACGAGAGCGCACTTATGAGCACTACGAACGGCGTCGGCGGAACCGGCTCGATACTGGATCAGTACCAGTTCGGCGAAAAGCGCGAAGCAAAGGGTAACGACCTCGGCAAGAACGAGTTTCTCGAACTGCTGGTGGCCCAGCTGAACAACCAGAACCCCCTGGAGCCGCAGGAAAACGGCGAATTCATCGGTCAGCTGGCGCAGTTCAGCACCGTGGAAGGCGTCGAGAAGCTCAACTCGAGCATGCAGACGATCCTGTCCGGCTACCAGTCGTCCCAGGCGCTGCAGGCCTCGTCGCTGGTAGGGCGCAAGGTCATCGTGCCGACCGACAAGGCTGTGGTCGATACCAGCGAAACTTTCAAGGCAAGCCTGGTATTGCCGACTTCCAGCAGCAACGTATTCGTCAATATTTACGACAGTACGGGTGCTTCGGTCGGGCGTGTGAACATGGGCCAGCAGCAAGCTGGCAACATTTCCTTCATGTGGGACGGCAAGGATTCCAGCGGCAATGTCTTGCCGCCCGGTACCTATCGCTTCGAGGCGCAGGCTACCTATCAGGGCGAAACCAAAGGGCTTTACACCTTGCTGCCGGCGAACGTCGACAGCGTCACGCTTGGGCAGAACGGCGGGGAGCTGATGCTCAACCTTGCCGGCATCGGCAGCATCGGCCTCTCCCAGGTCCAGATCATCGGACAATAACCGCCGGCACCTCGGCAAAGGAGTAATTCCATGTCCTTCAATATCGGTCTGAGCGGCCTGCGTGCCGCGAGCAAGGATCTCAACGTCACCGGTAACAACATCGCCAACGCTGGCACCGTGGGCTTCAAGCAGTCGCGCGCGGAGTTTTCCGATGTGTATGCGGCTTCCGTGCTCGGCACGGGCAAGAACCCGCAGGGTAGCGGCGTGTTGATGTCCAACATTTCCCAGCAGTTCAACCAGGGCAATATCAACTACACCCAGAACGCGCTGGACCTGGCCATCAACGGCAACGGCTTTTTCCAGGTCAGCAACAACGGTGCGGTAAGTTATACCCGTGCCGGTTATTTCGGTACGGATCGCAGCGGTTTCCTGGTCGACAACTTCGGCTATAAGCTGCAAGGGTTCCCAGTGGACGGGAATGGCAATCTGCAGAATGGTGTGGTTGGTGATCTGCAAATTCAAACTACCAATCAGGCACCGAAAGCGACCAGCAAGATCGATACGGCGTTCAATCTGAACTCGACGCAGAAGCCTCCAGTTACTTGGCAGTCTGCCTATGACGCTTCATTGCAGCCAGCGTATGACGCGGCTTATAACACCTCGCTCACCACCGCCGGGCAGACTGCATATGACGCGGAATTTGCGGTGAGCAGCGACCCAGTGCTTGCTGAGGCTGCACGCGCTGCTGCGCTCGTCAACGCAACAAATATTTCCAATGCGCAGGCCGCCGGAAACGCTGCGAGGGCGTTGCCTGTCAATCAGGCAGCAGCTCTTACTGCCGCCAACGGCACGTTTAACCCTGCCGACCCCACGACCTACAATAGCTCCACTTCGCTGAATATCTACGACTCCCAGGGCAATGCGCACGTCATGACGCAGTACTTCGTCAAGACCAGTGCCAATACTTGGGACATGAAGGTGCTCATCGACGGTCGCAATCCGGCCAATCCAGCACAGGAGCCGCCTCAGCCTTACGTCATGGGGCTGTCCTTCGATGCTTCCGGTGCGCTGACAGCTATCGATAATGGTGGCTCTGGACTTTTCAGCGTTTCGCCTGATCGGAAAGTTACGCTGAACTCCGCTACGGGCAATCCGCCTACTGGCGGTTGGATCCCGGCTATCTCTAACGGTGCTACGCCTGCTAGCTGGTCGCCAAACGGTGCGCTAGCGAATCCGGGCGGCATCGTGCTGGACTTTTCCAAGTCGTCGCAGTACGCCAGTGCTTTCGCCGTGAACAGCGTTGCGCAGGATGGCTATACCACTGGTGAGCTGGCCGGCCTGGAGATCGACGATACCGGTGTGATCTTCGCGCGTTACACCAACGGCCAATCCAAGGTTCAGGGGCAGATCATCCTGGCCAACTTCGCCAACGTCCAGGGCCTGACTCCGGTGGGCAAGACCCAGTGGGTGCAGTCGTTCGAATCAGGCGAACCGGTAGTGGGTACACCTGGCTCCGGGACGCTCGGTGCGCTCCAGGCTGGAGCGCTGGAAGACTCCAACGTCGAGTTGTCGGACCAGCTGGTCAATCTGATCGTTGCGCAGCGTAACTACCAGGCCAACGCCAAGACCATCGAGACCGAGAGTGCGATCACCCAGACGATCATAAATCTGCGGTAATGGCGCGGCAGGGGTGATTGCCGCTGGCGGCAGTATTCCGCCACTCCTCTGAAAGAAGGCCCATTCGGGCCTTCTTTGTCTTTATAAAGCTCTTATAAATCAATCTGTTGTCTATCTGATCGGCTATGGCACGGGCCTTGCATTTTTCATCTCCAACAGATCAGCAAGTGTCAAACTCGCGTCTCGGAGATGTCGATGGACAAGATGCTTTACGTGGCCATGACCGGTGCCAGCCAGAATGCGCGGGCACAACAGGCCCATGCCAACAATCTGGCGAACATATCCACTACGGGTTTTCGCCGGGATTTCGAACAGGCCCGCTCCATGCAGGTCTTTGGCGACAGTCATCCGGCTCGGGTGTATGCCATGTCCGAGCGTCCCGCCACTGACTTCACCTCCGGCACACTGCAGGAAACGGGTCGCGATCTGGATATCGCCATTGAAGGTGAGGGCTGGATCGCCGTGCAGGCGCCAGACGGCAGCGAAGCCTACGTGCGCACCGGCAGCCTGAATATTGACGTGCTGGGCATGTTGCGCACCGCCGATGGCATGCCTGTAATGGGTAACGGTGGGCCGATCGCCATTCCGCCAGAAGAGAAAGTCGATGTCGGCCACGACGGCACCATCAGCATCCGGGCGCTGGGTGAAAACCCCAACATCGTGGTTACGGTTGACCGGATCAAGCTGGTGAATCCCGATCCGAAGCAGCTGGAAAAGGGTACCGATGGCCTGATTCGCCTGAAAGATGGCCAGCCCATCGAACCAGACGCAAACGTACGAGTCGTGTCGGGGTTTCTCGAGGCGAGCAACGTCAATGCGGTCTCCGAAATGACTTCCATCCTGGCGCTGTCCCGCCAGTTCGAACTGCACGTAAAGATGATGCGCACCGCCGAAGATGATGCGGCTGCCATGGCGCGCGTACTGCAACTCAGCTAATAGCGTGGCGCCCGCGGCGCACGAGGAGAAAGCTCATGCTTCCAGCACTTTGGGTCAGCAAGACGGGTCTGTCCGCCCAAGACATGAACCTGACGACCATTTCCAACAACCTGGCCAACGTTTCCACGACCGGCTTCAAGCGTGACCGTGCCGAATTTCAGGATTTGCTTTACCAGATTCGCCGGCAGCCTGGCGGACAATCCAGCCAGGACAGTGAACTGCCGTCCGGTCTGCAGCTGGGTACGGGTGTGCGTGTGACCGGAACCCAGAAGATCTTCACCGCCGGTAGCTTGCAGACCACCGAGCAGCCGTTGGACATGGCGATCAATGGCCGTGGTTTCTTCCAGGTGCTACTGCCGGACGGTACGGTGTCATACACCCGCGACGGTAGCTTTCACCTGAGCTCCGATGGCCAGTTGGTGACTTCTAACGGTTACGCCTTGGAGCCGGCCATCGTGGTTCCGCCGGAAACCCAGACATTCACCGTGGGCGAAGACGGCACCGTTTCGGTCACCACCGTGGGCAACCCGCAGCCGCAGATCATCGGCAATTTGCAGACGGCCGACTTCATCAACCCGGCAGGTCTTCAGGCCATGGGCAGCAACCTGTTCCTCGAGACCGCTGCCAGTGGCGCACCTCAGGTCAGCACGCCGGGGCTCAACGGCCTGGGTACGGTGCTGCAGAACACCCTGGAAAACTCCAACGTCAGCGTCGTCGAGGAACTGGTGAACATGATCACCACCCAGCGCGCCTACGAGATGAATTCCAAGGTCATTTCCACCGCCGACCAGATGCTGTCGTTCGTCACGCAGCAGCTCTGATCGCGTATGCGCCGTTGTATACGGGCAGGCACGCCTCGTGCTGCTCGCAGTAGTTTCGATGGCCTGTCATGGCTTGAGGTGTTTATGAGCCGTTTGTTGATTGTTGTGTCGATGTCTTCTGCCCTGGCGCTGGTCGGATGTGTTGCTCCCGCGCCGAAACCGAACGACCCGTACTACGCGCCGGTGCTGCCACGCACGCCCTTGCCGGCTGCGCAGAACAATGGCGCGATCTACCAGGCAGGCTTCGAGACCAATCTCTACGACGACCGCAAGGCTCATCGGGTTGGTGACATCATCACCATCACCCTCAACGAGCGGACCCAGGCCAGCAAGAACGCGACGTCGAAACTGTCGAAGGACAGCAGCGCGAACATAGGTCTCGGCTCGCTGTTTGGCGGTGCGGTATCCATGGCCAACCCTCTGACGGGCAACTCGATGAACCTGGGTGCCGAGTACGAGGCGTCGCGCGACACCTCCGGTTCTGGCCAGGCAGGGCAGAGCAACAGCCTGTCCGGTTCCATTACTGTCACCGTTTCCGAAGTGCTGCCTAACGGCATCCTCGCCGTGCGCGGCGAGAAGTGGATGACGCTCAATACCGGTGACGAACTGGTGCGTATCGCAGGTCTGGTTCGCGCGGACGATATCTCCACCGACAACACCGTTCCGTCCACCCGTATCGCCGATGCACGTATCACTTATTCGGGCACCGGCGCTTTTGCCGATGCAAGCCAGCCGGGCTGGCTCGACCGATTCTTCATGAGCCCGATGTGGCCCTTCTGACCGGAGCTGATGTCATGTGGAAAAAACTGCTTCTGCTCGCGGGCATGCTCACGCTCTGCGCTGGCGCACAGGCCGAGCGTCTGAAGGACGTCGCGACCATCCATGGTGTACGGAGCAACCAGCTGATCGGTTATGGCCTGGTCGTAGGCTTGAACGGTAGCGGTGACCAGACCACCCAGACGCCGTTCACCGTGCAGACCTTCAACAACATGCTGGCCCAGTTTGGCATCAAGGTGCCCGCCGGTGGCAATATCCAGCTGAAGAACGTCGCGGCAGTGTCGATCCATGCCGAACTGCCGCCGTTCGCCAAGCCCGGTCAGACCATCGATATCACTGTCTCGTCCATCGGCAACGCCAAGAGTCTGCGCGGCGGTAGCCTGTTGATGGCCCCGCTGAAGGGTATCGACGGCAACGTCTATGCGATCGCCCAAGGCAATCTGGTGGTGGGCGGTTTCGATGCAGGTGGCGCGGATGGCTCGCGGATTACTGTCAATTCTCCGTCGGCCGGCCGCATTCCCGGTGGCGCGACCGTCGAGCGCCCGGTTCCGAGTGGTTTCAATCAGGGCAACACACTGACCCTAAACCTCAATCGTCCGGACTTCACTACGGCCAAGAATATCGTCGACCAGATCAATGACCTGCTCGGCCCTGGCGTGGCGCAGGCGTTGGACGGGGGGTCGATCAGTGTGACCGCACCGCTCGACCCGAGCCAGCGCGTTGATTACCTGTCGATCCTGGAAAATCTCGAAGTCGAAGTCGGCCAGGCCGTGGCCAAGGTCATCATCAACTCGCGTACCGGCACCATCGTGATCGGCCAGAACGTGCGGGTTCAGCCTGCCGCCGTCACCCATGGCAGTCTGACCGTGACCATCACCGAGGAGCCGCAGGTCAGCCAGCCGGAACCCTTCTCGGACGGGCAGACAGTGGTCGTGCCCAACTCGAAGGTCAAAGCCGAGCAGGAAGCCAAGCCGATGTTCAAGTTCGGCCCGGGCACCACGCTGGATGAAATCGTCCGGGCGGTGAATCAGGTGGGCGCTGCGCCCAGCGACCTGATGGCCATTCTCGAAGCGTTGAAGCAGGCCGGCGCGCTGCAAGCCGACCTGATCGTGATCTAAGGGTAGCGATATGGAAAATCGTCTCGGTAGCGGAGCACGCGGTCTCGATAGCGGCAGCTATACCGACCTCAATCGTCTCAGCCAGCTCAAGGTCGGCAAAGACCGCGATGGCGAGGAGAACGTGCGCAAGGTTGCGCAGGAATTCGAGTCGTTGTTCCTCAACGAGATGCTCAAGTCGATGCGTGCGGCTACCGAGGTCCTGGCCAAGGACAATCCTCTGAATAGCCAGGCCAGCAAGCAGTATCAGGACATGTACGACCAGCAGCTATCGGTGAGTCTGTCCAAGGAAGGTGGCGGCATCGGCCTGGCGGATGTGCTGGTCCGCCAATTGAGCAAACAGACAGAAACGGTGACGCGCAACAATCCATTCGCCCAGGTTGCGCAGACCGAGGGCGCAGCCTGGCCGAGCAAGCCGGCAGCTGGCGTCGAATCTGCTCGAGATGATTCACGGCTGCTCAACCAGCGCAGGCTCGCCTTGCCTGGGAAGCTTAGCGATCGCCAGATTGCCAACGTGTCAGCCACAGCGGTTCCGCCGGGCGGCGATGCGGTGCAGCCGTTGGTCAACGTCGACTGGAAGCCGGCCACCGCGTTCGTGCCGCCCGTGGACAAGCCGCTGACCGTAAACGGCGTAGAGAAGAGTGCTCCGAACGCGCCCAGCAAGACGCGTTTCAGCTCCTCGCAGGAGTTCATCGCCACCATGCTGCCAATGGCAGAGAAGGCAGCCGAGCGCCTCGGGATCGAGCCACGTTTTCTGGTCGCACAAGCCGCGTTGGAAACCGGCTGGGGAAAATCCATGATTCGCCAGAAGGACGGCAGCAACAGCCACAACCTGTTCGGCATCAAGGCGACCGGCTGGAAAGGTGCGTCCGCGACCGTCACGACGACCGAATACGTCAACGGCAAGGCCACCCGCGAGAAGGCGGGCTTTCGCGCCTACGATTCATTCGAGCAGAGCTTCGACGATTTCGTCAGCCTGCTGGAGAACAATGATCGCTACCGGACCGCAATCCAGGTTGCGAGCAACACCGGCGATTCGGAGCGCTTCGTCAAGGAACTACAGAAAGCCGGCTATGCCACCGATCCGCAGTACGCCCGCAAGATCAGCCAGATCGCGCGCAAGATGCAGACCTATCAGACCGTTGCCGACGCGAATTCGGTGCCCGCGATGCGGACCAGAGGCTAAACCATGGCTGACCTATTGAGCATTGGCCTTTCCGGCCTGGCTGCCAGCAAGACCCAGTTGTCGATCACCGGCCACAACATCACCAACGTCAATACCCCTGGCTATAGCCGCCAGGATGCGACCCAGGCCACCCGCTCACCACAGTTCAGTGGTGCCGGCTATATCGGCTCGGGGACCACGCTGGTGGAAGTTCGCCGCAGCTATAGCGAATTCCTCACCAGCCAGCTGCGTAGTAGTACTTCGCTGAGTGCGGATGTGGAGGCTTACAAGAGCCAGATCAATCAGCTCGATTCGTTGCTGGCCGGCACTACCACCGGCATCACGCCCTCGCTGCAGAAGTTCTTCTCGGCCTTGCAGACTGCCGCCGAGGACCCGGCGAATATCCCGGCACGCCAATTGGTTCTGGCCGAGGCCGAGGGGCTGGCGCGGCGCTTCAATACGGTCTATGACCGGCTCTCCGAGCAGAACAATTTCACCAACAAGCAGATGTCCGCTGTCACCGATCAGGTGAACCGGCTGGCAGGCAGCATCGGCAGCCTGAACGAGGCGATCGCCATCGCTGCGGCCAATGGCAAGCAGCCGAACGATCTGCTCGACGCTCGCGACGAGGCGGTTCGCCAGTTGTCGGGCTACATCGGCGTGACTGTCGTTCCGCAAGATGACAAGAGCTTCAACATCTTCATCGGCAGCGGCCAGCCGCTGGTTGTCGGCAGCACGGTGGCGCGTCTCGAAGTCGTGCCAGGGCAGGGCGACCCCAACCGGCATGAAGTGCAGTTCATCAGCGGCGGCTCGCGGCAGGGCATCACGTCGCAGATCACCGGCGGCGAGCTGGGCGGGCTGATTCGCTATCGCGAGGAAGTGCTGGATTCCACCATGAACTCCTTGGGCCGTCTGGCGCTCGCCGTGAGCGACCAGGTCAATACGCAACTGGGGCAGGGGCTGGATCTCAAGGGGCAGGTCGGTTCGGCGCTGTTTGGTAACTACAACGACCCGGCGCTGGCCAGGTTGCGTGTCAATGCGTTTGCTGGCAACAGCAATGCACAACCGGTCCTGAACATCACCAATACCAGTCAGCTCAGCACCAGCGACTACCTGATGGAGTATGACGGTAGCAGCTACAAGATACGGCGGCTGAGCGATAACCAGCTGATGACGGCTACGGAGAATCCGGTCGGTACGTTGTCGATCACTGACAAGAATGGCCGCGACCAGGGCTTTCAGATCGTGCTGGGCAATCCGCCGCCGGCGCCTGGCGACAAGTTCAGCCTGCAGCCGACCCGGCGTGGCGCTTCTGATATCAAGGCGACGCTGGATCAGGCCGACCAGCTGGCGTTTGCAGCACCGGTGCGTGCCCAGAGCACCTTGCAGAACAGCGGGACAGGAGTGATCGGCCAGCCGAATCTGCTATCTGGTCCATCGCCCATCGATGCGGCTGCGCTATCGGCGGCGTTTGAAGGGCTGACTCTGAGCTACGACGGCAACGGGCTGGCACTTCCGACACCAGCGCCGGCAGGGCTCACGCTGTCGCCTTCGAACATCACCGCCGGACAGACCAATACGCTAAACCTGACTCTTACTACGGGTACGGCGCCCAATGTGCAGCAATACAGTTTCGAGTTCACCGTAAGCGGCAGGCCCGTGACGGGCGATACCTTCTCGTTCAGCTTCAACCAGAACGGCGTCTCGGACAACCGCAATGCCTTGAAACTAGTGGACCTGCAGACCAAGCAGACCGTAGGCGTGACCCCTGGTGTCGCTGGTTCCGGCTTTAGCTTCACCGATGGTTATGGCGAGCTGGTCGAGCGTGTCGGTACGCTGACGGCGCAGGCCCGGATGGACAGCGAAGCGACTGGGGCAATTCTCAAGCAGGCGACCGACAACCGTGATTCGCTCTCTGCGGTAAACCTGGACGAGGAAGCGGCAAACCTGATCAAGTTCGAGCAGTACTACAACGCCTCGGCTCAAATCATTCAAGTTGCCCGCTCTCTATTCGATACATTGATCAGCTCTTTTAGGTAACAGGCCTGTCCTATGCGCATTTCTACCGTGCAAGCGTTCAATAACGGCGTCGCCGGGTTGCAGCGTAACTATGCCAACGCGACTCGTACGCAGGAGCAGATCAGTACTGGTAACCGCATTCTCACGCCGGCAGACGATCCGGTCGCTTCGGTACGCCTGCTGCAGCTGGAGCAGCAACAGAACGTATTGAGCCAGTACAACTCCAATCTGACCGCCGCGAAGAACAGCCTCACGCAGGAGGAAGTTACCCTCAATTCGGTGAATACCGTTTTGCAGCGAGTGCGAGAGCTGGCGGTGCAGGCGGGTAATGGAGGCTTGAGCGCTGACGATCGCAAGTCGATAGCAGCGGAGCTTACTGAGCGCGAGGACGAACTGCTTTCACTGATGAACACCCGTAACGCCCGTGGCGAGTATCTGTTTTCGGGTTTTCAGGGAAAGACCCAGCCGTTTGTGCGCGATGGTGCTGGTAGTTATAGTTACCAGGGAGACGAGGGACAGCGGAAGCTGCAGATTGCCAGTTCGCTCAATATCCCGATCAGCGACAACGGTAAGGCAATTTTCCAGAACATTACCAATGCTGGTCGTTTGACAACCGCTCCAGTCTTTAACGCGAACGCGCCAGTAACAAGCACCTTGGCTGTCTCAGCGCCGCTAGTAAGCGATGAGGTGGCTTTTTCGGGAGCGGAGCCGTTTCCGGCAGAGGGCATTGAGCTTGAATTCCAAGGAGATGGAACATATGCCATTTATCAGCTGCCAAGGGCAGTTGCTCCCGCGACTGACACCGTTTTAGCCACTAATCTGTCGATGGATAGTGATCCTCAGAAAAGCGACAAATTAGTGTTCCGAGGCGTTACGGTACACCTTGACGGGACACCAGCTGACGGAGACAGGGTTGCGATAGTGCCCGGCAGGATCTCCGGCATAGATGCCGATGGAAATATTACTCGCGATCCCGACATTAATCCGATGCAGAACAAGCAGGGGATTCTCGACACCATTGCAAATCTTCGTTCTGCACTCGAGAATCCTAATACTAACGGCAATGGCGTTCGCGACGCCGTTGCCGTAGCGCTTACCAACCTCGATCACGGCATGATCAGCGTCGACGCGGCGCGCGGTAACATCGGCGCACGGCTCAACGTAATCGAGACTACGCAGACCGATAACGAGGATGTGACATTGGTGAACAAGTCTGTTCAGGCCGAGCTGCGCGAACTCGATTACGCCGAAGCCCTTTCCAGATTGTCATTCCAGACCATCATTCTCGAGGCAGCGCAGCAGAGCTACGTCAAAATCAGTGGTCTGAACCTGTTCAACGCCATGCGCTGAGAAGTTTGACGAGGTTGGCAAAAATGCAGCCTCGTTTTTGACATCGGCAAACAGGCGGCTAGATTGGCTGACGCGGAGCAGGAAGTCCCGCATAGACATTTCTCGGATAAGGACATCTCCATGAACAAGGCTTTTCTTGCCGCTGCGGCGTTTGCCGTGCTTGCCAGTGTTTCCTTTGGCGCTCATGCCGCCACTCAATCTCAGCCCGCACCTGCACCAGTTGCCGCCGCCACCCAGGCGTCGGTGAACCTCAATACCGCTGATGCCGCCACACTTACCCGTGAGCTCAAAGGCATCGGTGCTACCAAAGCCAAGGCGATCGTCGATTACCGCGAAGAGCATGGCCCGTTCAGTTCGGTAGACGAACTGCTTGAAGTGAAAGGGATCGGCTCGGCAACCCTGGAAAAGATCCGTAGCCAGCTCAGCGTGCAGTAAGCGTGCAGCGCAGGGCCGGTCGCAAGGACCGGCCTCTTGTCCATCCGTAACGCCGAACGCCCTGTGCAACCACCAGTCAAAGTGCTTGTGAAGCCATTGACATTCCTCGGTTATGCACATTCGGAATAGCAAAATAGATGTTCTGCCTTGACTCTTGGTGTGTGTTTTTTCCTTTTCGTAAGTGATTGATTTGAAAGGTCTTACTGGGTTGGATAAAAAAGCGCCGATCTGTTGAGCAGCCCCGTGGGCAGGGCTTTTGCGGCGGTCATCCATAATCTGTTCACAAGGTTATCCACAGGTTCGGTGGATAACGTCCTCGAGGTCACGGATGACGCTGGCTGAAGGTGAGTCGATGAAAGCTCCGTGGAATTTCCTGAGATATATGCCGCTGGCACAGCGCCTTATCAAGCGCGGAAAAATTCCTGCATTGTTGCTTGCAGTGGCACGCAAGTCATCGTCGAAGCGGGGGTTGCTGAAGGGCCTTCGAGAGGATCTGGCGTTGCTACAAGCGCTTTGCGTGGCGTGGTGGCGCGGTGAGTATCGGGCCATTAGTCCGAATGCGTTGATAGCGGTAGTGGCTGGCCTGCTGTATTTCCTGTCGCCCCTCGATGCCATTCCCGACTGGTTGCCTGGTCTCGGATTTGTTGACGATCTGGCCGTATTGGGCTGGGTAATGCGCAAATGGTCGGGAGAGATGGAAGCGTTCAAAGCATGGAGGCAGGCGCAGTCAGCCGAGCGCCAAGCTGGGTTGCTCAGGTTGCCCAAGCTCGATGAGCCCCAAAGTGATAACTCGCCACAAGTCTAAACAGAGCACATCATTGGCCATCCGTTGGTCGGCGCTCGTCGGACATTTGCGGCACCATTCCCGATTCGCTATGCGTGCGGCAGCTTGGTAGCTTCAAGGAGCGGCGTGGGCTGTTAAGATTCCGCCCTCTTATCGAAGACGCCAAGGGAAATTCGGATGAATGTACAGGTCATCATGCGTGACGGCTCGCCGGAATACGCCGTTCTGCCATGGGACGAGTACCAGGCACTCCTCAACGCTGTCGGAGCGCGACCGCCTGCAGCAGCTCCTGCTTCCCCGGGTGCACAGCCGCGTCCTTCGCTGAGCCAATTGCCGATGCTGCGCGACGCCAAGGGGCTCACCATGGAAGTACTGGCGCGTGCGGTAGGCATCAGCCCGGCTTACCTGGCGTTAATCGAGGCAGGCGAGCGCGAGCCCGATACGGCGATTCGCCGCGCATTGGCCCGCGCATTGGAAATCACCGGTTGGGAGGGGGACGCTTGACGTCAGTATCCATCAGCCGCCAGCACTGGCAGGCTTTACTCGGTGAGCTTGATGCCGCACGTCGCCAGCGGCATCTGGTGACCTACCGGGCGCTAGTCGAGCGCCTTCAGTTGCCAACTCCCGCAATGCAGACACTGACCGCAGCGCTGGAGCATCTTGCCGCACTTGATGCCCGTAGTGGGCGCCCGCTGCGTAGCGCGCTGGTCATCAGTCAGGGCGCTAGCCGTTTACCACGTCCGGGCTTTTTCGAGTGCGCCGCGAGCCTGGGGCGCTTCTCCGGAGCCATCGACGGTACTGCTGCTGCGTCCTGGCATGCAGGCGAAGTGGCGCGGGTGTTCGAGTTCGAATATCCGGAGGAAGACTGATGCTGTGGAAACTGCGTGCGAGGCTCGGTTACTTCACCGCTCGCAAGTTGATGACTTCCCGTTATGCCGTCCAGCAACCGAAACTCTGGAGCTGGATGGAGGGTCAGTTTGCGCGTATGGCGGCTCTGGGAGACGTCGGTGCGCAAAGCTTCTACGGGCATATTCTGTATTTTCGCGGCCGAGGTCATGGCGCCAAGCAGGAGGGTGTTCGCTTGTTGCGCCTTGCGGCCAAGGCGGGCGACGTGAAAGCTGCCTACCAGATGGGGGTTGTCAGCCTGAGCGAAGATGCGTCACATGGGCCGGATGGCAGCGAGGCGGCTCGCTGGTGGTCCCAGGCCGCCGAAGCGGGACATCCTCTGGCGGCCGTTCGACTCGAGCAGTTATATCGCGCCGGAGGTCACGGTCTGGCTGCTGACTCCCAGAAGGCCGACAGTTACAAGGCGAAGGCGGCTCAGCTGGGGCTGTAAATATCGCGCTACGGCGCGCCTGCATTGATCGAACGGTCTCAGCGTGCTCAACGGTTTGGTGACCCTCATGGGGCTCTCTGCCGTTAAAGAGAAAGGGCCACGACTGTGGCCCTAGATTTTCCCGCGCTGGAGCGATGCCGCTTTGGTAAAGCTGAACGCCCTGTCTGCTGTCAGTGCTTGGCCATTGCCGAGCTGAGACCGAGGTAGTCCAGAAGGATTCGTCCACTTTCGGAAAGGTACGCATCGTCTTCGGGCTTGGGTTTGTCCGTTTCCTTATGCGGCGTGGTTTCGTCTTCCTTCTCCAGTTTGGCCAATGGCTGCTCGCCTTTGGCCAGGCGCAGCGCGTTCTCCAACGCCAGCTGGCGCTTCTCGATATCCGCCTGCTGAGCGCGGCGTTTATCTTCATTGAGGCTGACCGTGGTGTCGTGCATCAGCTCCTGAGCAAGCGCCAAGCGATCACGGGTGAAGACGAAGTCCGGGTTCTCGCCTGTGCGTGCCTCATGGCGCGCCTTTAGCTCGGCAAGGAACGGCTTGAACGGGTTCATGTCCGGGTTGATTGCCGCGCGGATGCTGTCCCACGGCAGCGCTTCCGGCAGCGCACTCTCACCGATTTCCTTGGTGTCGACATCGGCAGGGTAGGTGATATCCGGGATCACGCCCTGATGCTGTGTGCTCTGCCCGGAGACACGGTAGAACTTGGCCAGGGTAAGCTTCAGTTCGCCGTGGTTAAGGGGCTGGATGGTCTGTACCGTGCCCTTGCCGAAGGTCTGGCCACCGAGAATCAGCGCACGGTGATAGTCCTGCATGGCGCCGGCGAAGATCTCCGATGCGGATGCAGAGAGGCGATTGACCAGAACGGCCAGCGGCCCCTTGTAATAGGCGCCGGTTTGTTCGTCGGCGAGCACGTCCACGCGACCATCGCTGTTGCGCACCAATACGGTTGGGCCTTGATCGATGAACAAGCCAGTAAGCTCGGTGGCCTCTTGCAGCGAGCCGCCGCCATTGTTGCGCAGGTCGATGACCACGCCATCGACCTTTTCGGCTTCGAGTTCCGAGAGCAGTTTCTTCACATCGCGAGTGGTGCTCTTGTAGTTCTGGTCACCGGCACGCAGGGCCTTGAAGTCCAGGTAGAACGCTGGGATCTCGATAACGCCAAGCTTGAAGCTCTGGCCCTGATGCTCAAGGTTCAGCACCGACTTCTTCGCGGCCTGTTCCTCGAGCTTCACGGCTTCGCGGGTAATGGCGACCACCTTGCTGCTCTGATCATTCGGCGCATTGCTCGCCGGGATGACTTCCAGGCGAACGACCGAGCCTTTCGGGCCGCGGATGAGCTTGACCACCTCGTCCAGGCGCCAGCCGATCACATCGACCATTTCGTCGTTGGCCTGACCAACCCCGACGATCTTGTCCGCTGGCGCCAGCTGCTTGCTCTTCTCGGCTGGGCCGGCCGGAACCAGGCGCACGATCTTGACGTGCTCGTTGTCACTCTGCAGCACCGCACCGATGCCTTCCAGCGACAGGCTCATATTGATGTCGAAGTTCTCCGCATTATCCGGAGACAGGTACTGAGTATGCGGATCGTAGGACTGGGCGAACGCGTTGATGTAGGTCTGGAACACGTCCTCGCCGCGCGTCTGGTTCAGGCGCGCCAGCTGGTTCTTGTAACGCTTGGTCAGCAGCTCCTCGATGGCCTTGGGCTCCTTGCCGGCCAGCTTCAAACGCAGAACCTCGTCCTTGACACGCTTACGCCAAAGGTCGTCGAGCTCGGCCATGTTCTTGGCCCATGCGGCTTTCTCGCGATCGATCAGCAGCTCTTCATCCTTGGTGAAATCAAAGCTGCCGACGCCTTTGTCGAGCAGGCCTAGCGCGTAATTGAGGCGATTCTGCAACCGCTCCAAGTGGCGCTTGTAGATGGCAAAGCCTGGCTCGAGATTTCCGCCTTTAAGGAAATCATCGAACTGGTTGCGCCACTTGCCGAACTCTTCGAGGTCGGATGCCAGGAAGTAGCTGCGCGACGGGTCGAGCATCTGAATATAGCTGTCGAAGATCTTCGCCGAGCGCGCATCGTTCAGCGGTGGTTTGTTGTAGTGATGACGCTTGAGCAGCTCGACGACGTTCAGGCTGGCGATCACCTGGTCACGATCAGGTTGCAGGTAGTCCCAGTTCTCCGGCGTGCTGACGGCTTTGGCCATCGCCAGGGAGGCATGGAGGCCGAAAAGAACGGCGAGAACGGTGCAGGTCAGCGTACGTTTCATGGCTTGGGGGCGACGTAAGGCTAGGGAATAACGCATATTAGGCCATCTAAAGTAGGCGCCGGTTCGGTTTCCGTCCGGCGGTGGAAAGCACAAGCCCGATGGTAAAGGTGGTCAAAGAAGGCCAGCGAGCGATCAGTTGGGTGGGCATAGATATGAACCACTATGGAGGCAGCATGAAGGCATTGCAAGGTATCGAGGGGCATCTGGAGTGGGCCGAACGACCGGCTCCGGCGTGCGGCGAAGGCGAAGTCCGTATCCGCGTCGCTGCCGCTGGGCTGAACCGCGCGGACCTGCTGCAACGCGCTGGGCATTATCCGCCGCCAGCAGGTGTTACCGACATCCTGGGCCTGGAGTGTGCGGGTGTGATTGCTGAAGTAAACGGGCGCAGCCGCTGGAAGGTCGGCGATCGTGTGTGCACGCTGCTGGCTGGCGGTGGCATGGCTGAAGAGGTGGTAGTCGATGCGCGCCACGCACTGCCGGTTCCCGATGGCATGACGCTGCACGAAGCGGCGGTGATTCCCGAGGTATACGCCACGGCCTGGCTGAATCTCTATCGGCTTGGCGCGCTGCTGGCCGGTGACAAGGTGCTCTTGCATGCTGGCGCGAGTGGCGTCGGTTCGGCGGCGATCCAGCTGTGCAAGGCGTTCGGCAATCCGTGCTGGGTCAGTGTCGGCTCGGCTGAGCGTCTGGCGTACTGCGAATCGCTGGGTGCTCAGGGTGGCGTGCTGCGTGGCGACTCGCTTGAAGCGCTGCGCGATTTCGGCCCGTTCGACATGATCCTCGATCCCGTGGGCGCCAAGTACGCCGCGCTTAACATGCAGCTGTTGGGGATGGACGGGCGCTGGGTGATGATCGGCCTTATGGGTGGACGCAAGGCCGAGATGGATCTTGCCGGGCTGCTGGCCAAGCGCATCCAGTTGATTGGCTCGACGTTGCGCAGCCGGGATGCCGACTACAAAGCGGGGCTGCTGGCAGAAATGGAGGAGAAAGTCTGGCCGCTGTTTGCCCAGGGCAAGCTTTCGCCGCGTCTGGAGCAAACCTTCGCCATTGGAGACGCAGAGGCGGCATTCGCCGCGCTCGCCAGCAACACCGTTTCCGGGAAGGTGGCGCTGGTGATCGATAGCGCACTTTCCTGACGCGACCATGTACTGATCCAGACGGATCACTGCACCGCGATGAGCAGGCGGGCCCGCTCATCGCGGCTCCGTTCAGGGCAGCTGGCTGCTGTTGTAGAAGGCGGTGAGTACCTTCACCAGATGTGCCAGGTCCTGGCTGCCAGCGAGTTCGCGAATTGAATGCATGGCGAAGGTCGGCAGACCGATGTCGACGGTGCGCACGCCCAGCTGGCTCGCCGTAATAGGGCCGATGGTCGAGCCGCAACCCATATCACTACGGGTGACGAAGCTCTGCACCGGCACTTCGTTTTCCAGGCAGAGATGGCGGAAATACCCTGCGGTTTCGCTGTTGGTGGCGTAGCGCTGATTGTTGTTGACCTTGATCACCGGGCCGGCATTGAGCTTCGGCCCGTGGTTGCCGTCGTGCTTGTCGGCGTAGTTGGGGTGCACCGCATGGGCATTGTCGGCCGAGATCAGCAGGGAGTGGCTGATCGTGCGCTGGAAGTCATCTTCTTCCGGCAGCAGGCGGCGCAGCACCTGTTCGAGGAAGGGCCCGTCCGCGCCGCAGAGCGAGGTGGAACCCACCTCTTCATGGTCGGTGCAGACCAGCACGCAGCTGTGTTCGGGCTCAGCGTTCAGCAACGCCTGCAACCCGGCGAAGCAGGAGAGCAGGTTGTCCAGGCGGGCGCCGGCGATGAAGTCACCATGCAGGCCGATGACCGCTGCAGGCTGGGTATCGTAAAAGCTCAGTTCGAAGTCCAGGATCACATCGGCGACCAGCCCATGCTCGCGCCCCAGCTGATCGGCCAGCAGTGCGCGGAAATCCGGGCTTTCCTGGCTGGCGATCTGCGCAAGGATTGGCGGTAGCTCGTTCTGGGCGTTGATCGCCCAACCCTGATTGGCCTCCCGGTTCAGGTGGATCGCCAGGTTCGGAATCGTCGCGATGGGCACCTTGAAGTTGATGAGCTGGCTTTCGATGCGGCCATCCCGGCTGTAGGTGACGCGCCCGGCCAGTGACAGATCGCGGTCGAACCAGGGGGCGAGCAGGGCGCCGCCATACACCTCCACACCGAGTTGCCAGAAGCCCTGACGTTGCAGCTCCGGTTGCGGCTTGACTCGTAGACAAGGGCTATCGGTGTGCGCGCCGACCAGGCGCAGACCGTGCTCGACGAGCGGCTTGCTGCCCAGTTGGAAGGCAATGATGGCCGAGTCGTTACGGGTGACGTAGTAGCGCCCGCCGACCTCGGTATGCCAGACCTCGCGTTCATCCAGCGCACGGTAGCCGGCAGCTTGCAGTGCCTGGACGAGGTTCTCGGTGGCATGGAAAGGGGTAGGCGACGCCTGCAGATAATCGATCAGGCCTTGATTGAGAGCTTTGCGCATTTCGGACTCCGGACTGCCAGGCCACGAAGTCTATAGCATTCGCCACCGGCGAATAAGCGCACCGGCAACTGCTTCGCGCTTCGGGTGAGCAGGATGCAGGCGGGCAGAGGTGGCCACTACTAAAACGGGGCCGGGCACTCGAAGCGCAGTCGCTCGCCGGTTTGCGGGTGGGTCAGGGTCAGCATGCTGGCGTGCAGACACAGGCGCTCATGGGCCTGCAGGGCCTGCTCGTGCGCATACAGGCGATCACCGAGCAGTGGATGCCCGATCGACAACATATGGACTCGCAACTGATGGGAGCGGCCGGTGATGGGTGTCAGCTCGACGCGGCTGTAGTCGCCGCAGCGTTCAAGCACGCGCCAGAAGGTCAGTGCATGCTTGCCCAGTTCGTGATCGACAACGTGCCGTGGTTTGGTTGGAGGGTCATAGCGTAGCGGCAGGTCGATGCTGCCGCTGTCCTGTTCCGGCTCGCCCCAGCACAGTGCTGTGTAGGCTTTCTCCGTTTCACGATCATGGAACTGGCGGGACAGCTCACGGTGCGTATCGGCGTCACGGGCGAGCACGATAAGCCCGGAGGTTTCCCAATCCAGTCGGTGCACGATACGGGCTTCGGGATAGCCGTTTTCCTGCAGGCGGGTCACCAGGCAGTCACGGTTGTCTTCGGCGCGGCCCGGTACGGACAGCAGCAGGGTCGGCTTGTTGATGACCAGCAGGGCGGCGTCCTGGTGGACGATCTCGATAGCGCTTAGAGGCATTCGCTTTTCCACAAACGAAGACGGCGACCCGTGGGCCGCCGTTTCTGTGCGCCGGTGTCGCTCAGCGATCCGGCAGGGTGATGTTCAGTTCGAGAATCGAGCAGCTGCCCTGATCCTCGAGTGCTACCTGGACCTGATCGCTGTCGATATTGACGTACTTGCGGATCACTTCGACCAGCTCTTTCTGCAGGGCCGGCAGATAGTCCGGCTCGGTGCGCTGGCCGCGCTCATGGGCAACGATGATCTGCAGACGCTCTTTGGCGATCGCGGCTGGGGTTTCCTTCTTCTTGCGTTCACGGAAGAAGTCGAAGAGGTTCATTCGCGGCCTCCGAAAAGTCGTTGCAGGAAGCCCGGCTTCTTGACGTCGAGGAAGCGGTGGGCGACCTCTTTGCCGAGCAGGCGGTCGACGGCGTCGCTATAGGCCTGACCAGCATCGCTCTGGTCATCGAGAATCACTGGAATACCCTGGTTGGACGCCTTGAGCACAGCCTGAGACTCGGGGATCACGCCAAGCAGGCGGATGGAAAGGATCTCCTCGACGTCCTCGACGCCGAGCATTTCGCCCTTGGTAACGCGCTCGGGGTTGTAGCGGGTCAGTAGCAGGTGTTCCTTGATCGGCTCTTCGCCGCTTTCGGCGCGGCGCGACTTGCTCGCCAGCAGGCCGAGCATGCGGTCGGAGTCACGGACCGACGATACTTCCGGGTTGGTTACGACGATGGCCTCGTCGGCGAAATACATGGCCAGGTGCGCGCCCTTCTCGATACCGGCCGGTGAATCGCAGATGACGTATTCGAAATTCTTGCTCAGTTCGTCAATGACCTTGCCGACGCCTTCCTGAGTCAGCGCATCCTTGTCACGGGTCTGGCTGGCCGCCAGCACGAACAGGTTCTCCAGACGCTTGTCCTTGATCAGGGCCTGGGTCAGGGACGCATCGCCATTGATGACGTTGACGAAGTCATAAACCACCCGACGCTCGCAGCCCATGATCAAGTCGAGATTCCGCAGACCCACGTCGAAGTCGACGATGACGGTCTTGTGGCCACGCAGAGCGAGGCCGGTGCCGATGGCGGCGCTGGTGGTGGTTTTACCAACGCCACCTTTGCCGGAAGTGACTACGATGATCTTGGCCAAGGTGATTCACCCTAAAAATTAAAAAATCGGGACCTTCCGCTGATTTCAGCGTCAGGATTGCCCGTTTGGTCCTTGAAAATTCGCGGCAGTATCCGTTAAAGGCGGGTGATGTTCAACACGTCGCCAGAGAGGCTGATCTGCACGGCTTCAGCCCAGAGAGGTTCGCGTCGCAGGTCCTCGGCGACCTTGTACTGGCCGGCGATGGAGACCATTTCCGCGGCGAGCTGCTGACAGAAGATCCGCGCGCTGGTATCGCCCTTGATACCCGCCAGAGCGCGACCGCGAAGCGGACCGTAGACATGGATGTTGCCATCGGCGAGAAGTTCCGCACCGGGGCTGACCGGAGCGAGAACGATCAGGTCTCCGCCCTGGGCGTACACCTGCTGACCACCGCGAATGGGCGTGGTGACGACGCGGGTCGGGCGGTAGGCCGGCTCGGCAGGTTTCGGTGGGGTTTTCGAACCCAGGTCAACCTTGCGTTCACGCGCGCCGGAAGGTGGCAGCACGGGCAGATCAAGCGCCGCCGCCGCTTCCAGATGCACCGGTTCGCTGGCTCGCAGCGCCAGGGTGCGCAGGCGGTGCTTGCGGCACAGGCTGACCAGCGCGGCGATATCGATCTCGCGGGCCGACTCCGGCAGCTTGTCCAGGGCCAGTACCAGCGGGGTATTGTTGAAAAAGTCCGGCGCCTGCTCGACCTTGGCCGCAAGTTGCTCGTCGAGACGCTCGATATCGTTGCTGGCGAGTTCCAGCACGGTGATGGCGAGCATGCTGCCCTTGAGCTGGAAGGCTGGGGTCTGATCGGTGAGGTCGGCTTGGCTCATGGTCTGTCTGCTGCGGTAAATGGCGAGGACTTATAGCGGGGTGTGCCGCCGCCTGCAACCCGCCGACGGCCTGCGGAGCGATCACTGGTGCGCCTGGGTTCGGTCAATGGGAGTTTTTGCCGGTAGAATGCGCCGCTTCATCGGCTGTTGAGCTATTCATGGACCGTCCTCAGTTTCGTGCGTACTTCCTGCATCCGCGCTTCTGGCCGCTGTGGCTGGGCCTGGGATTGCTATGGCTGCTGGTTCAGTTGCCTTATCCGCTGCTGCTGAAACTGGGGCGTGGTCTCGGCGCACTGATGTTCCGTTTCGCCGGTTCGCGGCGTTACATCGCCCGGCGCAATCTGGAGCTGTGTTTTCCAGAACTCAGCCAGGAGCAGCGCGAACGGTTGCTGCATGAGAATTTCGCTTCCAACGGCATTGCCTTCTTCGAGATGGCGATGAGTTGGTGGTGGCCGCAGGCGCGCCTGCAGCGTCTGGCCCGGATCGAAGGGCTGGAGCATCTGCAACAGGCCCAGGCGGCGGGGCAGGGCGTAATCCTGATGGCGCTGCATTTCACCACCCTGGAAATCGGTGCGGCGCTGCTAGGCCAACGGCACACCATCGACGGCATGTACCGCCAGCACAAGAATCCGGTGTTCGACTTCGTCCAGCGCCGCGGGCGCGAACGGCACAACCCCGACGCGAGTGCAATCGAGCGCGAGGACGTACGTGCCATGCTCAAGGTTCTGCGGGCTGGTCGCGCCATCTGGTATGCGCCGGATCAGGACTATGGGCGCAAGCAGAGCTTGTTCGTACCGCTGTTCGGCATCCAGGCAGCTACGGTGACCGCCACCACTAAGTTCGCTCGACTGGGCAGGGCCAAGGTCGTGCCGTTCACCCAGGAGCGCCTGGCGGATGGCTCGGGCTATCGGTTGGTGATTCATCCGTCGCTTGAGGATTTTCCCGGCGAGAGTGAAGAAGCCGATTGCCTGCGGATCAATCAGTGGGTCGAGGAGGCTGTGAGCGCATTGCCGGAGCAGTATCTCTGGGCACATCGCCGCTTCAAGACCCGCCCGGTCGGTGAGCCTGGTCTTTATAAGAAACGCAGGAAGCGATAGGCCGGTCAGCAGGCTACGCTTGTGGCGCGCGCCGATCTGCTCCGGTCAGGCCAGTGTCCCATCGCGAAAATCCCGCAGCGCTTGCTCGATCTCCTCGCGGCTGTTCATCACGAACGGACCGTACTGCACGATGGGTTCTCGCAGCGGTCGGCCGGCCAGCAGCATCAGTCGTGCGCCGGTCTCGCTGTGTAATTGCAGCTCACCCTGTTCGGACAGGCGCACCAGCTGGCCCTTGCCGACCGGCTGATCGCCGACCTGCAGTGCGCCCTCGTATACATAAAGCAGTAACAGGTGGCCGTCCGGGATCTGCGGCGAGAACGTGCTACCGGCGGGCAAGTGCAGATCGAATAGCTGGGGCTCGGTATCGGGCCGCTGCACGACGCCTTGGTGCTCGATGCCTTCCGTCTTCAATGTTCCGGCGATGACCTTGGCCTGTACGCCGTTTTCGAGGCGCACCTGGGGGATCTCTGCGGGTGCGAAGTCGCGGTAACCCGGCTCGCCGAGCTTGGCGTGGGCCGGCAGGTTCAGCCACAGCTGGAAGCCGCGCATGAGACCTTCCTCCTGCTCCGGCATTTCGCTGTGGATCACGCCGCGTGCCGCGGTCATCCACTGCACGCCGCCGCTTTCCAGCCGCCCGACGTTGCCCATGTGATCCTCGTGACGCATGCGTCCTTCGAGCATATAGGTGATGGTTTCGAAACCCCTATGCGGGTGCGGTGGGAAACCGGCGATGTATTCGTCCGGATCGTTCGAGCCGAACTCGTCGAGCATCAGAAAAGGGTCGAACCGCTCCGGTGCTGCGCCGCCAAAAACACGTGTCAGGCTGACGCCGGCGCCATCGGAGGTGGGCCGGCCGGTCGTGATGGATAGAATTTCCCTTCGGGACATGATCGCTTGCCTCCTGGTTGTTACGCCAAGGATAGGTAGCTGCGTTCGATCAATGGTTGCTGATTTTCGCTATATCGAATCGAAGCAATAGATCATTCCTCGACCAGCAGGTCGCGTGCACGGCTGTAGACATACCGTACCTTCTCGTACTCGAACGGTGAGTTGAGCTGGCCGTAACGGAAGCTGGTGACGTGGCGGGCGTTGACGGCGCGCAGCGCTGTCAGGCTCATCTCGCCACCGGTGGTTTCGGAATACTGCAAGAAGTCCATCTGTCGTTCGACGGCAAAGTCGGCCACGCGCCCGGTGGCATCGCGTAGATTCGATGGCCCCAGGGCCGGAATGATCAGATAGGGCCCCTGCGGCACTCCCCAATAGCCAAGCGTCTGACCGAAGTCCTCACTCTGGCGTACCAGACCCATGCGCGTGGCCGGATCCCAGACGCCGCCGACGCCGAGAATGGTGTTGAACAGAAAGCGTGCCGTGGCATTCGCGGCGCGCTGGCCCTTGAGCTGTGCGACGCTGTTGAACAGCGTCGGAATCTCCCCGAGGTTGGCGAAGAAGTTGCTCACGCCGGTGCGCACCGGCTGCGGTGTGACATAGCGATAGCCGCGTACCACCGGCAGCATGACCCACTGATCGAGCCGGTAGTTGAAATGGTAGATGCGTCGGTTCATCGATTCGAACGGGTCGTACACGTCCAGCGCCTGGAACGTGGCTCGCTCGAATTCGCGTTGGTCCAGCCCGGGATTGAACTCCAGGTTGCGTAGCGGATGGGTGAAGCCATCCTCATCAGCCGTCGGTGATTCAGCAAAGGCCAGGCCACTGGCCAGGAGCAACGGCAGCAGCATTCCTTTAGCCACGGAAGAACTCCAGCATATGTTGAGCGTTGACCCGGTAATTGAGGTTGCCGCAATGGCCTCCTCGCGGGTAGAGCGTCAGGCGATCACCGAAGGTACGGCGCAGGAAGCCGATATCACCGGCGCCGAGAATGACGTCATCGGCGTTGTGCATGACTGCGATCTTCGGACTCTGACGCAAGTAGTCCTCAAGGGCGTAAAGGCTGACCTGCTGTACCAGCTGAGTCAGGCTGCCGCCGTCGTACTGTGCGCGCCACATGGGAATCAGCTGCTCGGTGATGTAGCAATCGAAGTCGCATAGCAGGGCACGCTTGAAGAAGGGCTCGAGGCTGGTGCTCTGGTTGATGGGGTAGTCCTGCGGGACGATCAGCCCGCGGCGGTTGATCAGGTCGGAAGTGAAGATGATGTCCGCCGCGGAAAAGCGGAATACCGAGCCGATCAGCATCGCCATCTGCTCGTCGCTGAGCTTCAACGTCGATTGCTGGAAGTCGTAGAGCATCGCCTCGTCGAGATCGATGTAGCCTCTGCGCTGGTAATAGCGGGTGAGCTTTTCCAGCACCACTTCATAGAAGGTGGTGTGGTCATTGATCCCGTCGACCCTGGTCTGTACCAGCTTGTCGAGATTGGCGACCGAGGTGTAGAGGTTCACCGGAGGGTTCAGCAACAGGACCCGTTTGAAATTGAAACTGCGCCGCGTCTCGTCCAGCTGGCTGACGAAGGCAGCATTCAAGGCACCCAGACTGTAGCCGGTGAGGTGGAACTCGGTGACCTGCAGTTTGTGCTGTTGCGCGCGCACAGCCTGCATGACCCGGTACAGGTCCTTGGCATCGTCGGCGCTGATGCCCGGCGTTGCGTAGCGCGAGGCGGCGGACATGAAGTCGTAGCTGGTTGGCGAAGACAACTGCACCACGTGATAGCCGGCGCCGTAGAACAGCCGTTTCAGGGCCTCGGTCTTGCCGGCAGAGTAGTGCGCGCCGGTCCCGGAGATGATGAACATCAACGGTGCCGGGCCGCGCTGGCGGGCCAGACGATAGCGCAACTGTTTCACCGGCCAGAAGTTGTCCGGCAGGGTGAATTCCCGCTCCGGGCGAAGGCGCAGGCTGTAGTCGGCCTGATCGATGGCGTCGTCGCTCGGCACTTCTGCGCGCAGGTCGGCCGGCGTACCTGCGATGGTGGCTTCGAACGGGTTGGCCAGTGGGTAGCCGTATTCCTCAACGCCGAGATCGGCGGCATGCAGCGGCGTAACGATCAGGGCGAGCAGGGCGGTCAGGCGCAACAACAGCTGCATGTACTTCTCCATTGCAGGCCGTTCGCGGCCTGTAGCGAGGTGACAGTGCTTCGCCTGCCACCCGTTCCAATCAGAACTGCATCGGCTTTCACATGCAAGCCAACATCGCTTTGGCAGCATCGCGTGCAATTCGATCCGTGGGTCGGCGCGGAAATGCGAACGGCTCGACATGGGTTGTCGAGCCGCTAGTGGTGTTGGCCGGCATCTTATGCCTGGTGATGCAGCCAGGCGTGCTTGGGAACTCTGCGTACGCCGCCGGGATTGCGCTCGAAGCGCTGCCAGACCTTTTCATGGAAGTAGAACGCCACGGAGTTGCACAGCGGTTCGACGGCCGCGACCAGGCCACCGATGGCGATGCTACCGGTCAGCGCGTAGGTGACCGAAAAGGCGATGCAGAAGTGCATCAGGGTGAACGTCACGGTCTTGAGCATGGCCTGTCTCCTTGTGCGATCGAGAATTGTTCTCGTGTTTCGCACAGTGTGGTTGCGCGCCAGCAATGTCTGAAATCAACGTTCTGCATCTGCGGCATAGCGCCACACTATTTGTATTTGGAATTGTTGCAGGGCCCCGGATTGCGTGGCCTGAAGGCTCTAGTGCGGGCGTTCTGGAGGGTGGTCTTCAGACCAAAGTCGGGTGGTGTTCGCATTGCCCGGCCCTAAAGTAGCCGCCCTGCTCCCACCAGGGGGTAGTGACCGTGGAGACAGATTCCAATGAACAATGAAAATGTTTACCGGCAGATCTATGCCAACCCGCGTTTCCAAGAGCTGGTCGCCAAGCGCGGGCGCTTCGCCTGGCTGCTGTCGGCCGTGATGCTTGGTGCTTACCTGGCGTTCATCCTGCTGATCGCTTTCGAACCGCAGATCCTCGGCGTTCCGCTTTCTGCCGACACCGTGACCACCTGGGGCATTCCGGTGGGCGTCGGCGTGATCTTCATGGCCTTCATCCTGACCGGTGTCTATGTGCAGCGTGCCAACGGTGAGTTCGATCGCATCAACCAGGAAATCCTCAACGAGGCACAGAAATAATGATCCTGCGTTTCCTGATGACTGCCCTGCTGTTGGCAGTCTCGCCCGCGCTGCTCGCCGATGCCATTACCGGCGAGGTCGAGAAGCAGGCCACCAACTACACCGCCATCATCATGTTCGTGGTGTTCATCGTCTTCACCATGGGCATCACCAAGTGGGCGGCCAAGCGCAACACCTCGACCGCTGACTACTACACTGCCGGCGGCAGCATCACCGGCTTCCAGAACGGCCTGGCGATTGCCGGTGACTTCATGTCGGCGGCGTCCTTCCTCGGCATTTCAGCGCTGGTCTACACCAGTGGCTATGACGGTCTGATCTACTCCATCGGCTTCCTCGTCGGCTGGCCGATCATCCTGTTCCTGATGGCTGAACGCCTGCGCAACCTGGGCAAGTTCACCTTTTCCGACGTGGCGTCCTATCGCCTCGGCCAAACCCAGATCCGTCTGCTCTCGGCCTTCGGTTCGCTGATCGTGGTGGCTTTCTACCTGATCGCGCAGATGGTCGGTGCGGGCAAGCTGATCCAGTTGCTGTTCGGCCTGGACTACTACGTCGCGGTCGTACTGGTCGGTGTGCTGATGGTCATGTACGTGCTGTTCGGCGGCATGCTGGCGACCACCTGGGTGCAGATCATCAAGGCGGTCCTGCTGCTGTCCGGCGCGAGCTTCATGGCCATCATGGTGATGAAGAGCGTGGGCTTCGATTTCGGCAGCCTGTTCGCCGAAGCGGTGAAGATCCACGAGAAGGGCGCGCAGATCATGAGCCCGGGCGGCCTGGTTTCCGACCCGATCTCGGCGATCTCCCTCGGCCTCGCGCTGATGTTCGGTACCGCTGGCCTGCCGCATATCCTGATGCGCTTCTTCACCGTGTCCGACGCCAAGGAAGCGCGCAAGAGCGTGTTCTACGCCACCGGCTTCATCGGCTACTTCTACATCCTGACCTTCATCATCGGCTTCGGCGCGATCCTGCTGGTCAGCACCAACCCGGACTTCAAGGACGTGACCGGCGCCATCGTCGGCGGCACCAACATGGTCGCTATCCACCTGGCCAGCGCCGTGGGCGGCAACCTGTTCCTCGGCTTCATCTCCGCAGTCGCCTTCGCCACCATTCTCGCCGTTGTGGCGGGTCTGACCCTGGCCGGTGCCTCGGCGGTTTCCCATGACCTCTATGCCTGCGTGATCAAGCAGGGCAAGGCGCGGGAAGAGGACGAGATGCGCGTGACCAAGCTGACCACCCTGACGCTGGGCGTGGTGGCGATTCTGCTCGGCATCATCTTCGAGAAGCAGAACATCGCCTTCATGGTAGGCCTGGCGTTCTCCATCGCCGCCAGCTGCAACTTCCCGGTGCTGTTCCTTTCCATGTATTGGAAGGGCCTGAGCACCCGTGGTGCGCTGTTCGGCGGCTCGCTGGGGCTGTTCACCGCGTTGCTGCTGACCATCATCAGCCCGACCGTGTGGGTCGACGTATTCGGCTTCGCCGAAGCGATCTTCCCCTACAAGTACCCGGCGCTGTTCTCGATGGCTGCGGCATTCGCCGGCATCTGGTTCTTCTCGGTCACCGACAAGTCCAAGCGTGCCGGGGAAGAGCGTGAGCGCTTCTTCGCCCAGTTCGTCCGTTCGCAGACCGGCCTGGGGGCTACTGGCGCTGTCGCGCACTGACGTCCAGCCGGGCACACAAGAGGGCAGCCTGCGGGCTGCCCTTTTTCATGCCTGCAAGGAGGGCTGTCATCTGGCTGCAGCAGCCCCATCCTGCACTCATATTGCCTGCCCGGAACCGCGCGGTCAGCCCCATGAGCCGCGGGTTTGCCAAGGGCATTCAGCAATCTGATGGATGCCGGTGCGCGTCCCGGCATTCGCTAGACTCGTTGCCACTACCCGAACAACAAAAGGCAGCAGAACAATGCATAACCGCATGATGATCACCGGTGCTGGCTCCGGACTCGGTCGCGAGATTGCCCTGCGCTGGGCCCGTGACGGCTGGCAGCTGGCGCTTTCCGATGTCAACGAAGGCGGCCTGGCGGAAACCCTTAAGATGGTCCGCGAAGCGGGCGGTGATGGCTTCACCATGCGCTGCGACGTGCGTGATTACAGCCAGCTGATCGCCTTCGCCCAGGCCTGCGAGGAGAAGCTCGGCGGCATCGACATCGTCGTCAATAATGCCGGCGTGGCGTCCGGAGGCTTCTTCGACGAACTGTCGCTGGAAGACTGGGAATGGCAGATCGCGATCAACCTGATGGGCGTGGTCAAGGGCTGCAAGGCCTTCCTGCCGCTGGTGCAGAAGAGCAAGGGCAAGATCATCAACATCGCCTCGATGGCAGCGCTGATGCAGGCGCCGGGCATGAGCAACTACAACGTGGCCAAGGCCGGCGTGGTGGCGCTGTCGGAGAGTCTGCTGGTGGAGCTGCGCCAGGCCGAAGTCGGTGTGCATGTGGTCTGCCCGTCGTTCTTCCAGACCAACCTGCTGGACTCCTTCCGTGGTCCGACGCCGAACGTGAAGGCGCAGATCGGCAAGCTGCTGGAGTCCTCGCCGATCACCGCGGCGGACATCGCCGACTACATCCACCAGCAGGTCGCCAAGGGCGAATTCATGATCCTGCCGCACGAAGAAGGGCGCATGGCCTGGAAGGTCAAGCAGCAGAACCCGCAGGCGATCTACGACGAGATGGCAATGCTGGCGGAAAAGAAGCGCGCCAAGAGCCGGGCACTCTGACAACGGCCGGCCGCTTCGGCGGCCGCTGCGGTTGCCTCCGACAAGGGTGGGGAGTAGGGTTGGCGGTCCGGCTTTGTTCGCCGTAACCCTATGGATCGCTTGTGAATTTTCCCTCTCGCGGGCTGCTGATGTTGGCGCTGGTCCTGGCTGCCATCAACCTCCGCCCCGGCATTACCTCCTTCGCTCCGCTGATCGAACGCATCGCCGAGGAACTGGCGCTTTCCCGCGGCCTGATCAGCCTCACTACCGCCTTGCCGGTTCTGCTGATGGGCCTGCTGGCGCCACTGGCGCCGCGGCTCGCCGTGCGTTTTGGCCTGGAGCGCAGCATCGCGCTGTGCCTCGGTCTGATCGCTGCGGCATTGCTGTTGCGGCTGTTCGGGCACAATGCCGTTCTGCTGATCGGCTCCGCCGGGCTGGTTGGCGCCGGGATTGCCGTTGCCGGGCCGCTGTTGTCCGGTTTCATCAAACGCTACTTCCTCGAGCGCATGGGCCAGACGGCTGCCTGGTATTCGCTGAGCATGGCGGTTGGCGGCACTCTCGGGGTAGTGGTGACAGCACCGGCCACCGAGGCGATGGGGCAGGAGTGGACGCGCGGCCTCGCGCTCTGGGCACTGCCGGCATTGGCGGCAGTGCTGATCTGGCTGCGCCTGCCCAACCAGCCGGAAACTGCCAGCGACAGTCGTGCCGGTTTGCCTTGGAAGGAGCCGCGGGCCTGGCTGCTGAGCATCTATTTCGCCCTGCAGGCCGGACTGTTCTATGCCTTGGCCACCTGGCTGGTGGCTCGCTATCACGAGGTGGGCTACAGCCTGCTGCAAAGCAATGCGTTCTTCAGTGGCTTCATGCTCATCGGCCTACCCAGCGCCTTCGCCATGCCCTGGTTGGCGCAGCGCCTGGGCAACCGGCACCGGATCATGGCGGCCTGTGGTGTCTTGGCGACCCTGTGCCTGGCACTGATCGCGCTGCGGCCGGGCTGGCAGCCGCTGCTGGTCTGCATGCTGCTGGGCGTTGCGCTCAACGGTACCTTTTCCCTGGCGCTGATCTCGCCGATGTACGAAGCCAATACTCCGCTGGCGGTCAGCCGGCTTACCGCGATGATGCTCTGCACCGGCTATTGCCTGGCCTGCCTGACGCCGGTACTGGCCGGGCTCGGGCGAGATCTGGCGGGTGACTACCGCATGCCATTCCTGGTCCTGACGGGCATGGCCGCGTGCATGTCGATACTGGCGATGCGCCTGCGGCCGAGGCACGCAAGCGGCTGAAGGCATTCAGGGCTGTGGCCTGTTTCACCACTTCCCAAGCCGCGGATGACCCGCCAGCCACGCTGTGCTAGAAAGCTCGCCGTCCTGTCCCTGCGTTCCCGGAGTTTCGAGTGGAGTCTGAGTCCATCGTTTATGGCTGCATCCGTGATTGGCCTTCCGCCGACCCCGAGCAAAGCCGCCAACGCCGGGCAAACAATCTGGCTGCTGTGCAAGCGCTGCCGCAGGGCGAAGCCTGGCCCTTCATCGGGCGTGAGATGTTTTCCCTCTGCCGTAACGAGGAGCTGGGTCTCTATCAGACCCAGGTCATTCACTTCGGCGCCAGCTACCGAGCGGTGGAATACGAGTGGACGCTCTGGGTGCAGCGCTTCGAAGAGCTGCTCAGGCAGCTGTACTGGACCAGCGCCGTGGTGCATCTGGAAACCGAGCTCAACGGCACGCACACCTTTCGCTGGCAGACCGAGGCGGGGAGTCACAGCCCGCAACAGAGCGACCTGCGCATGCGCTGCGCCTGGGAACGGGAAAGCGGTCTGTTCGGGTAAATCGGGTGCTCAGTCCAGCCACTCGCGTGGCACGTCGCGCCTGAGTGCCAGCTGGCATTGCTGACTGTCGGCGTCAAAGACGATCACCGCTTCTCCCTTGTCCAGCGCCCGGCGCACCCGTGCGACACGGGTTTCCAGCGGGGTTTCGTCGCCGTTGTCGGTGCCGTCGCGGGTGACGAAGTCTTCGATGAGGCGGGTCAGGGTGTCCGGTTCGAGCTGATCGTGGGGTATGAGCATGGGACTTCTTCGATAAGCGCAGGGACGACCTAGGTCGCGCTGCTCTGCAGGTAGCTGTCCAGGCAAGCATACAGCTGCCGGCTCTCCAGCGGTTTGCCGATGAACTCGTCCATTCCCGCGTCGAGGCCACGCTGGCGATGTTCGGCCAGCACATGGGCCGTCACCGCGATGATCGGTACGGCCTGCAGTTGCTGGTCCGCCTCCAGCTTGCGTATCTGCCGGCTGGCCTCGAAGCCGTCCAGCTCCGGCATCTCGCAGTCCATCAGAATCAGTTGCACCGCGTTCGGGTTGCGACGGTAGAGATCCACGGCCTGGCGTCCATTGTCGGCAAGCTGCACGGCATAGCCGCGCTTCTTCAGTAGGCCACGAACGACCATTTGATTCACCGGATTGTCCTCGGCCACGAGGATGCAGGGTTCGCTTCTAGGCGTTGCAATCGGAGCCTGCTCGGTTTCGGCCAGGGCCGCGGGTTCGTGTTCGTAGAGTGCCTGCAATGCCTCGCGTAGCGGTCCGCTCTGCAGCGGGAGCGCCAGACTAATCAGGCGCAGATCGGGCGTCAGGGGCGGCGGCTCGTGAATCGGGGAGTAGAGCATGAGCACCCGCTGATTCGGCTCCAGCTGCGGCCGCAGGCGCTCCAGCCACTGGCTCGGACTACCCGGCCATGGCGCCAGCAGCACCAGCAGTGGCGGGGCGGTGAAATCGGTGAGGTAGTCCGGCAGGCGATCCGGCGTCAGACAGCGCTCGGTGCGCATGCCCCAGCGCCGCAGCAGATGGCTGAGCGCCTCCAGTCCCTGAGCGTCCTGCGAGGCGAGCAGCGCGGGCCGGCCCGCCAGCAAACCCGTCAGCGGGTCCTCAACGTCGGTAGCGGTCTGCAGGGGAATTTCGAAGCAGAAGCGGCTGCCGCGGCCCGGGGCGCTCTGCACCTCGATATGGCCGTTCATCATTTCCACCAGCTCCTTGCTGATCGCCAGGCCGAGCCCGCTGCCACCGTAACGCCGGGTGGTACTCGAGTCGCCCTGGGAGAAGGATTCGAAGAGCTGCGCCAGCACCTCCTGGCGCATGCCGATGCCGCTGTCGCTCACGCAGAACACCAGTCGCGGAGCACCATCCGGTGTCTCGCGACAGGACACCTCGAGCAGCACATGACCGTGCTCGGTGAACTTCAGTGCATTGCTCAGCAGGTTCATCAGGATCTGCTTGAGGCGCGTCGGGTCGCCGCGAATGCGTCGCGGCACGCCGGGCTCCAGTCCGACGTGCAGACTCAGCTGCTTTTCCAGCGCCTGAGCGGTGAACAGTCTGATGGTTTCGGAAATCAGGATTTCCAGGTCGAAGTCGATGTCCTCCAGGCTCAGCTTGCCGGAGCCGATCCGTGCGTAGTCGAGGATGTCGTTGATCACCGCCATCAGCGAATTGCCGGAGCTGGAAATGGTGTCCAGGTAGAACTGCTGGCTGCGGTCCAGCGGCGTTTCACGGAGCAACTGCAGCATGCCGAGCACGCCATTCAACGGCGTGCGG
This sequence comes from Pseudomonas songnenensis, assembly GCF_003696315.1. Taxonomy (GTDB): domain Bacteria; phylum Pseudomonadota; class Gammaproteobacteria; order Pseudomonadales; family Pseudomonadaceae; genus Stutzerimonas; species Stutzerimonas songnenensis. The sequence continues at coordinate 123,836 of NZ_RFFN01000006.1, forward strand.
ATTTCGTGGCTCATCTTGGCCAGGAAACGGCTCTTCGCCTCGTTCTCGCTGGCGGCCCGCTCGGCAGCCTCACGCGAACGGTAACCCTCTTCCTTGAGCAGGTTGATGCGGTCGGCCAGGCCGATGGAAAGGGTGATCAGCTCGAAGGCGACACTGGCCTTGACCACTGCCGCGCCGTACAGGCCGAACAGTTCGACCCCCAGCGAGCCGGCGGTAACCAGGATGAAGGAGGCCAGCAGCACGCCCCAGGCCAGCGTGTAGTAGACGCCGTAGCGCACGCCACGGCGCCAGACGAAGGCGCCGGCCAGCAGCAGCCCGGCAGACACGACGATCACCGTCACGCTGGCCAGGATGCTCCAGCTCTGCACGTCCAGCACGAGGCCGGAAAGCATGCTGCCGAATGCAGCCAACAGGGTGCAGCGCAGGAGCAGGTCGAGCCGCGGGAACAGCTCGCGGGTGTGCAGGAAATGCCGGCTGAACTGGATGGCGATCAGGCAGTGGCTGAACATCAGGGCATAGATGCCAAGCGCCACCAGCCCGCCATCGTCAGCCAGCCACTTGACCAGCAGACCATCGAAGGAAAGGGCGAACAGCCCGACGTTGAGGGTGTAGACCAGATACCAGAAGTACGCCGGTTCGCGCAGGGAGGCGAAGAGGAACAGGTTGTAGCAGAACATCGCGAACAGCACGCCATAGAACGCACCACTCAGACCACTCAGCTCCTGCTCTTCGGCGGCGCTGGCGTTGTAGGTGCTGAAGTACAGCGGTACGTAGAGCGTACTGGTCGTCTTTATCCGCAGCAGTAGCGTGGTGTCGCCCGGTGGCAGCTCGACCGGAAACCAGAAATTGCTGACTTTTACCGGCCGTTCCGCGAACGGGTAGATATCGCCGGTGAGCTGGCGACTGATGCTGCCGTCGGGGTAGCGCAGGAACAACTCGATATGGTCGAGCAGGGGATAGTTGATTTCGATGAAGCCGCCGACGGGACTGGCAAGGCGGTTTTTCAGATCGGCGCGCAACCACCAGGTCGAGCTGTTCTTGCCTTCGTTGACGTGCCCGCCCATGACTGGCCGAAAGCGCTCCGATGGCAGCGTCATGACCTCGTCGACGCTCAGCTCGCCATTCGGGTCCTCCAGATAGCGGGTACCGCTGCCCAGTGACTGGCGGGAATCGATGGAATCGACCACCACAGGCGTGAATGCCCAGACTTGAAGCGACAGGCAAAACAGCAGCAGAGCCAGGCATGAACGCGGCAACATGTTTCGATCCGGAAGGGTGTGTGCCCCGCGGCGGGGCGACACATATTAGTAGAGCGATGTGACGGTACCGATTCCTTCGGGCTCTACATGGCGCCTTCAGAGTGCCGCACGTCCTTGTCCGGTTATCTTTGCCGAGTTACCCGTGATGCGGCAAGCACCGCTTGCCCGAAGCAGGCTATCTGTCACGCAAGCCGGCCGCTCACCCGTTGCGGTCGAGCGGGTCGGCCTGGCGGCCAACCAGAGTATCCACCGGCGGTACGCGGGTATCGTTTTCCATCTGCGCGTCGTGCTCCAGCTGATGGCTGAAGCGCTCCAGCGAGTCCTTCGAATGCTGCGAATCGCTGGCGAACACCGGCTGGCTGAGCATGTAGCCGCAGAGCAGGCGGCTCATGGCGGCAAGGCTGTCGATATGGGTGCGCTCATAGCCGTGGGTTGCGTCGCAGCCGAACGCCACCAGCGCCGTGCGGATGTCATGGCCCGCCTCGACAGCGGACTGTGCATCGCTGTGGTAATAGCGGAACAGATCGCGGCGTACCGGGATCTCGTGTTCGCCAGCCAATTTGAGCAGGTGACGTGACAGATGAAAGTCGTATGGGCCACCGGAATCCTGCATCGCCACGGTGACCGCGTGCTCGCTGGATGCCTGGCCCTTGGCGGCGGGGGCGATGTCGATGCCGACGAACTCGCTGACATCCCAGGGCAGGGCGCCGGCGGCACCGGAGCCGGTTTCCTCGGTGATGGTGAACAGCGGATGCACGTCGATCGGCGGTTCGCGGCCACTTTCGACGATAGCTTTCAGTGCGGCGAGCAGGGCCGCGACGCCGGCCTTGTCGTCCAGGTGGCGAGCGCTGATATAACCGCTTTCGGTGAATTCGGGCATCGGATCGAAAGCGACGAAGTCACCGACATTGACGCCCAGTGCGCAGGTTTCATTGCGGCTGTAGGTGTAGGCGTCCAGGCGCAGTTCGACGTGGTCCCAGCTGACCGGCGCTTCGTCCACTGCAGTGTTGAAGGCATGCCCCGACGCCAGCAGCGGCAAGACGCTGCCGCGGATCACCCCGGTATCGGTGAAGACGCTGACGCGGCTGCCCTCGGCGAAGCGGCTCGACCAGCAACCTACGGGTGCCAGGCCGAGGCGGCCGGTATCGTGAATCTCGCGGACGATGGCGCCGATGGTGTCCAGGTGCGCGGCGACGGCACGGTCCGGGCTGTAGCGCCGGCCCTTGAGCGTGGCGCGGATGGTGCCGCGGCGGGTCAGCTCGAAGGGGATGCCCAGTTCGGTCAGGCGCTCGGCAACATAGCGCACGATGGTATCGGTGAAGCCGGTGGGGCTGGGGATGGCGAGCATCTCCAGCAGCACCCGTTGCATGTAGTTCAGATCGGGTTCGGGTAGTTGTGCGGTCATGGGAGCTCCCTTGAGCGGCGACTTTTCTCAGCCACCGAATGGAGTGAATGTGGGACAGCGACCTGCTGGTGCGGCGCGCAGCGCATGCGACCCGGCTCGCCGCCGGGCCGCATGGTGATCAGCCGGCGGTGCTGAGCGGAAAGAGCAGGTCGATGAAGCGTTCGGCGGTCGGTTGCGGCTGGTGATTGGCCAGGCCGACGCGCTCGTTGGCTTCGATGAAGACGTACTCCGGTTGATCCGGGGACGGCACCAGCAGGTCCAGGCCAACCACCGGAATGTCGAGCGCCCGGGCGGCCCGTACGGCCGCGTCGATCAGCTCGGGATGCAGCTGCGCCGTGACGTCCTCCAATGTGCCGCCAGTGTGCAGGTTCGCAGTGCGCCGCACGGCCAGACGCTGTCCGTCCGGCAATACGCTTTCGAAGTCGAAGCCGGCATCGCGCAGGCAGCGCTGGGTTTCCTCGTCCAGCGGAATGGAGCTTTCGCCGCCGGTCGCCGCCTGGCGACGACGGCTCTGCTTCTCGATTAGCGAACCGATGCTGGTGCGGCCATCGCCGATGACTTCCGCCGGGCGACGTATCGCTGCAGCGACCACGTCAAAGCCGATTACCACGATGCGCAGGTCGAGCCCCGGATGAAAACTCTCCAGCAGCACCCGACTGTCGAACTGCCGGGCCCGCAGGATGGCTTCCTCTATTTCGGTGGCATCGCGCAGGTCCACGGCAACGCCCAGGCCCTGTTCGCCGTCCACAGGCTTGACCACTACGCTGGCGTGCTCGGCGAGGAAGGCGGCATTCTCGGCGGCACTGCCCGCCAGCTGCTGCGCCGGCAGGCAGATACCTGCCTGCGCCAGCGTGCGGTGGGTCAGGCGCTTGTCCTGGCAGAGCGTCATGCTGACGGCTGATGTCAGGTCCGACAGCGATTCCCGGCAGCGCACGCGCCGCCCGCCCTGGGTCAGGGTGAACAGTCCGGCCTCGGCATCGTTGACCTCGATCTCGATGCCGCGGCGGCGGGCTTCGTCGACGATGATCTTGGCGTAGGGATTGAGCTTGGCTTCCGGCCCCGGGCCGAGGAACAGCGGCTGGTTGAAGCTGTTCTTGCGCTTGACGGTGAAAGTTTGCAGGTCGCGGAAGCCGAGCTTGGCGTAGAGCGCCTTGGCCTGCTGGTTGTCATGCAGCACCGACAGGTCGAGGTAAGCCAGGCCGCGGCCCATATAGTGTTCGATCAGATGACGCACCAACGCCTCGCCGACGCCCGGTCGCGGGCAGCTTGGCGAAACCGCCAGACACCAGAGGCTCGAACCGTTTTCCGGATCATTGAAGGCGCGGTGATGATCGATACCCATCACGCTGCCGATGATCTGCCCGGAGGTTTCGTCCTCGGCCAGCCAGTACACCGGGCCGCCCTGTTCGCGCGGGGTGCAGCGCTCCGGATCGACCGGCATCATCCCGCGCGACTGGTACAGGCCGTTGATGGCGTGCCAGTCGGCATCGCTCTGGGCACGGCGGACGCAGAAACCGCGGAAGCGCTTCTGCGAAGGGCGATAGTCGGTGAACCAGATACGCAGCGTGTCGGAGGGATCGAGAAAGAGCTGCTGAGGGGCATAGGACAACACCTGATGCGGAGCGGCGACATACAGCGCGATGTCGCGCTCGCCAGCCTGCTCGTTGAGCAGTTCGGCGGCGAGCTGTGCAGGGTCGGAATAGGTGTGGCCGACCAGGATGCGGCCCCAGCCGCAGTGCAGGACCACCGGGCCGCAGGGTTCTTCCTGACCATCCTCGGCGAAGCGTGCCTGCAGCCTCTGGTAGGTCGGAGCCTGTCCGCGCAACAGACGCTGGCCGTAGGCTTGGGACTTCTGCATGGTGCGTTCCTTGATACTAAGTCACGAACCGGCACGCGGTGGGGCGATGTGTTCGCCCCCGTGGCGCTTGGCAACCGCAGCCGTTCGTGAGCGGGTTATCGGGGCCGTCGTGGCCTGGCGCCTGCATCGGCCACCGTCAAAGGCCTTGTTCGCTCAGCCATAGGTTGACCGCCGCCAGCTGCCAGAGTTTTGAGCCGCGCAGCGGCGTGAGCTGGCCATCCGGATCGGCGAGCAGCTTCTCCAGTGCCTGCGGGTTGTAGAGGCCACGCTCCTGACTGGGGTCGAGCAGCATCTCGCGCACCCAGTTCAGCGTCGCACCCTGCAAATGCTTGAGGCCCGGCACCGGGAAATAGCCCTTCGGCCGGTCGATCACCTCGGCGGGGATCACCTGGCGTGCGGCTTCCTTGAGCACGTACTTGCCGCCGTCGGGCAGCTTGAACTTCGCCGGGATCCGCGCCGACAGCTCGGCCACGCGGTAGTCGAGGAACGGCGTGCGCGCCTCCAGCCCCCAGGCCATGGTCATGTTGTCGACGCGTTTGACCGGGTCATCGACCAGCATCACCGTGCTGTCGATGCGCAGCGCCTTGTCCACCGCCGCATCGGCGCCGGGCTGGGCGAAGTGCTGGCGCACGAAGTCGCCCGAGAAGTCGCCCTGGACCCACTGCTGCTGCACGGTCTCGGCATATTCCTCGTACGTGCGATCGCGGAACGCGGCGAGGTAGGCCGCCACCGGGTCTTCGGCGCCGTCCACCAGCGGATACCAGTGGTAGCCGGCGAACAGTTCGTCGGCGCCCTGGCCGCTCTGCACCACCTTGCAGTGCTTGGCCACTTCCCGCGAGAGCAGGTAGAAGGCGATGCAGTCATGGCTGACCATCGGCTCGCTCATCGCCTGGAAGGCGGCCGGCAGCTGTTCGAGGATTTCCTTTTCCTGGATGCGCAGCTGGTGGTGGCGCGTGTTGTAGTGCTTGGCGATCAGATCCGAATACTTGAACTCGTCGCCACGCTCGCCGCCGGCATCTTCGAAGCCGATGGAAAAGGTCAGCAGGTTGTCCGCCACGCCGGCTTCGCGCAGCAGGCCGACCAGCAGGCTGGAGTCGACCCCACCGGAGAGCAGCACGCCGACATCTACCGCGGCGCGCTGACGAATCGCCACTGCCTCGCGCATGGTGTCCAGGGTGCGCTGCTTCCAGTCTTCGAAGCTGTAGTTGCGCTCCTCTTCACGGGCGCCGAACTGCAGCTCCCACCAGCGCTGGGTGGTGGTCGCACCATTGGCGTCGACGCGCATCCAGCTGGCCGGCGGCAATTTCTCGATGCCGGCGATCAGGGTGTCCGGCGCTGGCACCACGGCGTGGAAGCTCATGTAGTGATTCAGCGCCACCGGATTCAGTACACCGGCGATATCGCCACCCTTGAGCAGCGCCGGCAGCGACGAGGCGAAGCGCAGGCGCTGGCCGGTACGCGACAGGTACAGCGGCTTGACGCCGAGACGGTCGCGGGCGATGAACAGCTGCTGCGTATCGCGCTCCCAGATGGCAAAGGCGAACATGCCGTTCAGTCGCGGCAGCAGCGCTTCGCCCCAGGCATGGAAGCCCTTGAGCAGCACCTCGGTATCGCCTTCGGAGAAGAAGCGATAACCCAGGCCTTCCAACTCTGCGCGCAGTTCCGGGTAATTGTAGATGGCGCCATTGAAGACCATCGACAGGCCGAGGGCCGAGTCGATCATCGGCTGGCCGGAGGCCTCGCACAGATCCATGATTTTCAGGCGTCGATGGCCGAGGGCGAGCGGGCCCTGGCTGTGGAAACCGCACGCATCGGGGCCGCGTGCAGTCAGGTGTTGGGTGATGCGTTCAACCGCAGCCAGATCGGCCGGGCGGTTATCGAAACGAAGTTCTCCAGCTATGCCACACATAAGATCCTTACCGGTTTAGCCGTTGGGGAGTGTGACTGACCCGTCACGGGCGAAGTTCAGCTTTTCGGATCAGCGCAGCGGCGTCGCTCCGGCCTGGTTCGGCTCAGTCGGCTTTTTACACCAAAGCAAAAAAATGATTTGATGTCAAAGTTACTGGTCGGCTGAAGGCTTTAGGATGACCGAAAAGACAGTTTCAGAAGAAACCAATAATGCAATGCTGGACGCGTTCGAAATGCCGCTGTTTCAGGCCATGCGCCGGTTGCAGCAGGACGCCGAAGTGCATGCCAAACGGCTGGCGCGTTACGGCGGGCTGAGCCCTGTGCAGCTGATGATCCTGCAGGTGCTGGCCGGCGAAGGGCAGTTGACCGCAAGTGACCTGAGTCGGCGCGTCAGCCTTACCGCAGCGACGCTTTCCGGTCAGATCGACCGGCTGGAGGAGCGCGGGCTTTTGCAGCGTCAGCGCGACGATCAGGACCGTCGCCGCCAGTGGCTGCTGCTCAGCGATGGCGGCCGCGCCTTGTTGCAACAGGCGCCTGCGCTGTTGCCTCCGGAATTCCGCGCGCGTTTCGCTGCCCTGCCGCAATGGGAGCGCCACGCGCTGACGGCCGCGCTGCTGCGTGCCGCCGAATTGTGCGGCGACATGGAGTGAGCGCCGCTAGCGCGAGTTCTTAAGGCTTTCCACGGTCAGCTCCAGCGCCTTGCGCATGTCCAGCCGTGCCGAGCGACCGACATCGCGATCATCCAGCCGATAGCCGCGTTCCGACGGCAGAATCGGCGCGGTCAGGTCGTCCGCCTCGGCGGGTTCGAAATCCGAGTCGCGGCCGATGGTCATGGCGCTGCGGCGTAGCAGTTCACGCACCTGGTCGGGTGCCAGCTCGGGATTGACCGACAGCATCGCGCCCACCGCGCCGGCGACCAGCGGCGTGGCGTAGGAGGTGCCGCAGTGCACGTCTCCGCGCTGTTCGGGGTCGAGCGTGGCGGCGCGGGTGCAGGCGGCTGCGGTGATATCCACACGCATATCGACGTTGGACGACTTGCGCTTGCGCACGTAGTCGGGGTGCTCCACCGAGACCTTTTTCCGGTCGTCGCGCTCATGGCCACCGACCACCAGCAGCTGCTCGGTGATGAATGAGGAGGGCAGTCGATAGTCGTCGCGGCCAGAGTGGGCCGAACCATTGCCCGCCGAGTTGATCACCAGCACGTCAGGATGCTCGCGGCGCAGCCAGAGGAAGAACTCTTCCAGCAGCTCCTCGTAGCCACTCATGGCGATGCCGCTGCGCAGCAGCGAATCCACCGGCTCGCCTGCAACGTCGACCGTGCCGATGCGATGGATGCCCCAGCTCCAGTTGAGGATGCGCGCGCCGTCCTCGACCAGATTCACCGAGGCCGCGACGTTGGCCGTGATGCCGGCATCCGAGTTGCGCTCGACGATGACCTCGAAGCCCGGCCCGGTGCCGTCCAGTGCACTGAGAAAGCCCTGATCGCGGGCATCGCTGGCGTGGGCGGCGAGAATGCCGGCCACGCTGCTGCCGTGGTTGTCCGGCCGATCGGCATCGCGGGCGTAGAGACAGGTGCGTTGCTGGCTTGGATCGCAGGGGTGGAGGTACTCGGTGAAATGCGGTGCATCGAAATCCACTGCGCGCTCGATGATGCCGATACGCACCGGCTGTTTTTCTCCGCTGCGCTGGCCGGCGGGAATGCGTTCGCGGTAATAGTCCACTGCATCGAGGAAGCGGTTGGCGGCCCATTCGCGGTTCTGCGGGCGCTTCTGATCCGCGCGCTTGCCGGTCTCCTGCTCGTCGTTCTCGGCGGCCGATTCCTCGATCACCACGGCATCCACGCCTACCTCGCTGCCCAGGCGCAGCACCATGGCGTCCCGCTCGGTCAGATCCTTCACCGGCAGGCGCAGCTGATAGGTGTTCAACGGCGGGATGGCGCCGACCACCTTGGCGCCGTATTTCTCGGCGAGTTGCCGCGCCTTCTCCAGGCCTTCGTGATCCTCCTCGATGATCAGACTGACCAGATCGACATACGTAGTCAGGTCATCCATGTTGCGCGCCACCTCATCGGGCTTGGCGGCGAGTACCTGGCTGCGTCCGGCCGACAGCCAGACCGGATTGCTCCGTTTGCCGGCGTGTTCCAGCCACAGCGGGCCGCTGCGAACCGCGTCCGGTGCGAGGGTCAGGCGCAGCTGCTCGCCGTCGCGCTGGAGCGTATCGGCATCCAAGCGCTGGCCGTTGAGGTACAGCTGCACATCGGCGCGGGGCAGGCCTTTTGCCTGCAGACACCAACTCTGCGAATCCTCGGCAAAGAGGTCGCCGCAGCGCTTGAGCTGGGTGATGCGGATCGGGTCTTCAGCAGCTGCCGGAAGGATGATGAGGGTGGTCAATAGCCCGAGGCCAAGGGTGAACAGGGTGCAAACGCGTGCAGGCATGGTTCAACGTCGCTCGAGGTAGTTGACGCTGAACAGCCCGCGCGGGTCGGTCCACTGACCGCGGCAGTCGAAACCGGCGGTATCGGCCAGGGCGGCGAAGGATTCCAGCGTGTACTTGTAGGAGTTTTCCGTGTGCAGGCTTTCGCCGGCGTCGAAGTGGAAGCGCCGGCCTTCGATGGTCACGTCCTGGGGATCGGGACTGATCAGGTGCATCTCGATGCGCGATTCGGCCTCGTTGAAGAAGGCGCGATGCACGAAGCGCGACGGGTCGACGTCGCTGTCCAGCTCGTTGCGGATGCGCTGCAGCAGGTTGAGGTTGAACGCAGCGGTGACATGGGCGCGGTCGTTGTAGGCCGCCTCCAGCACTGCACGATCCTTGACCAGATCGACGCCGATCACCAGGCCGCCGCCGACCGGTAGCACATCGTGCAGGCGCTGCAGAAAGGCTGCGGCCTCGCCCGGGGTGAAGTTGCCGATGCTCGAGCCCGGGAAGAACATCAGCGGGTGCTCGCTGGTGAAATCATCCGGCAGGTTCAGCTCATGGGAAAAATCGGTGCAGGCTGCGTGCACCTCCAGCCAGGGATAGTCGGCGGCCAGGCGCTGGGTGCTGCTGAGCAGAAAGTCCTCGGAGATGTCGATGCCCAGGTAGCTGGTCGGGTGCAGCGCCTCCAGCAGCAGGCGGACCTTGCGGCTCGCGCCGCTGCCCAGTTCGATCAGGTCGCTGTGCGGGCCGGCGATGTCGAGAATGTCGTTGGCCGCATCGGCGAGGATCTGCTCCTCGGTGCGGGTGATGTAGTACTCCGGCTGCCGGCAGATCTGCTCGAACAGCTCGGAACCGCGCCGATCGTAGAAGAACTTTGGCGAAGCCCATTTCGGCGTCGCGGCAAACCCGGCAAGGGTTTCGTCGCGCAGCGAGGCGTCGTGTGGCTGTTGCAGCTGATCGTGAAAGTGAATTGCCAGCGCCATGTTCAGAGCCCCCTGGCCAGGCGCAGCCCGGCGAACTGCCAGCGCATCGCCGGCTGGAAGAAGTTGCGGTAGGTGACGCGCACGTGGGATTCCGGCGTGGCGCAGCAGCCGCCGCGCAGCACCATCTGCCCGGACATGAACTTGCCGTTGTATTCACCCAGGCTGCCCTCCAGCGGACGAAAGCCGGGGTAGGGCAGGTAGGCGCTGGCTGTCCATTCCCAGACATCACCGAACAGCTGCCTGGGGCCGTCGTGACCGGGCAGGGCGGCGACCGGCTGCAGGTAGTCGCTTTCGAGGAAGTTGCCGCGCAGCGGCTGGTCGGCGGCGGCGACTTCCCATTCCGCTTCGCTCGGCAGGCGTGCCCCGGCCCAGCGGGCATAGGCATCGGCCTCGTAATAGCTGATGTGGCAGACAGGCGCTTCCAGGTCCAGCGGGCGCAGGCCACCGAGGGTCATTTCGTACCAGCTGGCCTCTTCGCGCAGCCAGTACAGCGGAGCGTTCCAGCCGGACTGCTGGATCAGGTCCCAGCCATCGGACAGCCACAGCTCCGGACGGGCGTAGCCGCCGTCAGTGATGAACGACAGGTATTCGCGGTTGCTCACCAGGCGTTCGGCTAGCTGGAAATCCTCGACGAACTGACGATGCCGCGGGGTTTCGCAATCGAAGGCGAAATCGTTGCCGGCATGCCCGATGTGCTGCACGCCGCCGGCGAATTCGTGCCAGCGCGGGCGCTCCGGCCCGCTCGGCTGCGCCTTGGCGAGGTCGTGGCGATAGACCGGATGCAGCGGGTTCTGCGCGAGGATGTGCTTGATGTCCATCAGCAGCAGCTCCTGGTGCTGCTGCTCGTGCTGCAGGCCCAGGCCGACGCGGCGGACGATTTCGCCAGCCTGCTCGCGCGGCGGATTGCTCAGCAGCTCGCCCATGGCCTGGTCGACGTACCGGCGGTAGCGATAGATCTCGTCCACCCCCGGACGCGACAGCACACCGCGCCGCGCCCGCGCAAAGGGCAGGCCATGGGTCTGGTAATAGGAATTGAACAGGTAGTCGTAGGCCTCGTTCAGGCGCCGGTAGCCGGGCAGGTAGGGCAGCAGCAGAAAGGTTTCGAAGAACCAGCTGACGTGCGCCAGGTGCCACTTCGGCGGGCTGACTTCCGGCGTGCTCTGGATGACGTAGTCCTCCACCTGCAGCGGCCTGCAGATGGCCTCGCTGGTCGCGCGTATCTGTCGGTAGCGCTGCAGCAACAGATCGAGCTCTGCCAGTGCCGGATGCGGATGTGGCTGCTCTGCCAGGTTGCCCATGGCTGTCCCCCTACGGTTTGACGACCGAAACGGCCTCCCATAGCGACCCGGTGCGCCGGGCAAAAGTTTCTGCCGGCCGGGCCGGCAAAGTTGGAGAAGAAGTCGCTGCGCCCTGGTCACTCTCTATGAGCAAAGCAGGGGATCGAGCCATGCGACAGTTGTTAGTTCTGAGTTCAACGGTGCTGTTGGCTGCCTGCGGGCAACACAATACGGCGTCCTACACCGAGGCTGCTGGCGCGCCGAAAAGCGCCGAGACGCGCACCCTGGAGGCCGGTGCAAAGCTGCTGCAGGGCAAGGCGCCGCTGAATGCGGTGAGCGCCTATCTCAACGGCTTTCACTTCTACAACGGCGACATGAACGGGCAGATGGAGGCCCACCACTACGTCACGCGGGTGAACGAGGACGTGATGCAGGCGCTGATCTACGATGGCAACGGCAGCGATGCCAAGCTCATGGGCGTCGAATACATCATCAGCGCCCGCCTGTTCGCGACGCTGCCCGAGGACGAGAAAAAGCTTTGGCACAGCCACGATTACGAGGTGAAATCCGGCTCGCTGGTCGCACCTGGCCTGCCACAGGTGGCGGAGAAGCAGTTGATGGAGCAGGTGGTCAGCACTTACGGCAAGACCTGGCACACCTGGCATACCGACCGCGACAAGGAGCTGCCGTACGGAATCCCGGCGCTGATGATGGGCTTTACCGCGGATGGCCAGCTGGACCCGGCGCTGGAAAAGGCCCGTGACCAGCGCCTCGGCGTGGATACCCAGGCGATCCGCCGCAGTCGTGAGTCGATCCCGCAGCCCGGCGTCGATCCGGCGGCCAATGCCTGGGAGAAAGGCGACGTCATTCAGCTGCAGCGGGTCCGAGGGGCCGGCGAGCACCGCCACGGCGAGGGAGCCGGGCGAGCGGAAATCATCGAGTCGGGACGCCTGCAGCAGCAACAGCGCAGCAGCGAGCGCTGAGATCAGTGGTTTCGGTCGAGGGGCGGCGTCGGCCTGACGAGAATCTCGTTGACGTCGACATGTGCCGGCTGCGATAGCGCATAAACCACCGCACGGCCGATGTCCTCCGGTTGCAGGGCGTAGGCCGGCGGCTCGTCGAACAGTGGCGTGTCGACCATGCCCGGTTCGATCAAGGTGACCCGTACGCCCGTGCCGCGCAGTTCTTCGCGCACGCTAAGGCCCATGCCGGTCACCGCCCATTTGCTGGCGCTGTACATCGAGCCGGGGATGACGAAGCGCCCTGCCGCCGAGCCGGTGAGCAGCAGATGACCGCGGCTGGCCTTCAACGCGGCCAGCGTGCAGCGCAGGGTCAGGCCGACGCCGTAGATGTTGGTCAGCAGCATGGTTTTCCACACTTCTGGATCGGCGCCGCTGAAGCCGCCGTCGCTGCCGGGAATGCCGGCGTTGGCGTAGACGGCATCGAGCTGGCCATAGTGATCCAGCACCTGTTGCACCATGGCCTGCTGCGCGGCGTAATCGGTCACGTCGCAGGGAATGGCGAGGGCGCGCTGCGGGCCGATTTCATCGACCAGCTGCTGCAGCTTGTCCGCCGAGCGCGCAGCGAGCGCCAGCCGGTAGCCGGCCGCGGCTGCCAGGCGAGCGCTTGCGGCGCCGATACCTGACGAAGCGCCGGTGATCAGCAGCACGGGATCACCCATGGTCGTTCCTCAGTAGTTCGGTGTGGTTTCCGGAATGGCGCTGTCGTCGGTGATGAACGGCATGCTCCAGGGTTCCAGCGTGCAGCCTTTGTCGATCAGCTCCTGGCGGGTCTGCTCGATCACCTGTGCCATGCGCATCGGGTCGGCGTAGTCGCGCACCTGTGCCACGCGGGTGATTTCTTCGCCGTTGCCGTTCATCACGGTGAAGCCGAAGCTGTCGTCCTCGGCGTTGGCGCTGGTCACGCAACCGCAGGGCAGGAAGGCTTCGGAGGCCAGTTGCATGGCGTTGTCCAGACTGAGCGGGGTAGTGGTCATGTTTATCTCCATTTCGTTGCAGATGTCTGAAGTTGACCGTCATATCTGGCGGCCGTTTCCCCGTCGCCGACCGGCTGTCGCTTGTGCAACGGCAGACGCACCACCATATTCAGTTTCATGACTGCCTCTTATCCCGATCCGCTGAGTCAATTTCATCCCGCCGTGGCTGAGTGGTTTTGCCGCAGCTTTCCCGCACCCACTCCAGCCCAGACGGCGGCGTGGCCGCGAATACGGGCGGGGCTTTCGACGCTGGTGGCCGCGCCTACGGGGTCGGGCAAAACGTTGACGGCCTTTCTTGCCGCGATCGATGGACTGGTGCAGCAGGGGCTGGCCGAGGGTGGCCTGGCCGACGCGACGCGCGTGCTCTATGTCTCGCCGTTGAAGGCCTTGTCCAATGACATCCATATCAACCTGGAGGAGCCGCTCGCCGGGATCACCGCCGAGCTGGCGCGTCTGGGCCTGCCGCCGCTGCAAATCCGCACCGCAGTGCGAACCGGCGACACGCCGCAGGCCGAGCGCAACGCCATGCGCAAGCGCGTGCCGCATATCCTGGTAACCACGCCGGAATCGCTTTACGTGCTGCTCGGCTCGGCATCGGGGCGCGAAATGCTCGCCGACGTGCAGAGCGTGATCGTCGACGAGATTCATGCGATCGCCGGCAACAAGCGCGGCAGTCATCTGGTGCTGTCGCTGGAGCGGCTCGAAGCGCTCTGCAATCGGCCGCTGGTGCGCGTCGGGTTGTCAGCGACACAGAAGCCGATCGATGCGGTGGCGCGCTTTCTGGTCGGCGGCGAGCGGCCGTGCGAGATCGTCGACATCGGCCATGGCCGCGCCCGCGACCTGGCGCTGGAAGTGCCGCCGGTGCCGCTGGAAGCGGTGATGAGCAACGATGCCTGGGCGCTGGTGTATGACCGCCTTGCAGCCTTGGCTGGCGAACATCGCACCACGCTGGTGTTCGTCAACACGCGGCGCATGGCCGAGCGCACCACCCGGCATCTGGCCGAGCGGCTGGGTGCGGAGGTGGTCGCCGCACACCATGGCAGCCTGGCCCGCGAGCAGCGGCTGCTGGCCGAGCAGAAGCTCAAACGTGGTGATTTGCGGGTACTGGTCGCGACTGCCTCGCTGGAGCTGGGCATCGACATCGGCGACGTGGAGCTGGTCTGCCAGCTGGGGTCGCCACGCTCGATTTCGGCTTTCCTGCAGCGGGTCGGACGCGCTGGGCACCAGGTGGCTGGGGTGTCCAAGGGGCGCCTGTTCCCCAGTTCCCGCGACGACCTGATCGAGTGCGCCGCGCTGCTCGACGCCGTGCGCCGCGGTGAGCTGGACACGCTGAAGATTCCGCAGATGCCGCTGGATGTGCTGGCCCAGCAGATCGTCGCCGAGGTGGCCTGTCGGGAATGGGAGGAGGCCGCGTTGCTCCAGCTGTTCCGCCGCGCGGCACCCTATGCGGCGCTGGACGAGGCGACCTTCCAGGCGCTGCTGCGGATGCTTGCCGAGGGCTATACGACCCGCCACGGGACACGCGGCGCCTATCTGCACCGTGATCTCGCGACACGCAGCCTGCGTGGCCGCCGCGGTGGCCGGCTGACTGCACTGACCTCCGGCGGCACCATCGCCGACAACGCCGACTATGCCGTGCTGCTGGAACCGCAGGGACTGAACATCGGCACGGTGAACGAGGACTTCGCGGTGGAGAGCCTGGCCGGCGATGTGTTTCAGCTGGGCAATACGTCCTATCGCATCCTCAAGATCGAGTCCGGGCGGGTGCGGGTCGAGGACGCCCAGGGCATGCCGCCGAGCATTCCGTTCTGGCTGGGCGAGGCGCCGGGGCGCAGCGACGAGCTGTCCTTTGCCGTGGCGCGATTGCGTGACGAGATCGATCGGCGGTTGGCTGAGGGGGCGGCGCAGGGCAGCGTGGACCTCTCGCCCGCCGTCGACTGGCTGACCGGCACTCTCGGCCTGGCGGACGAAGCCGCGCGGCAGATCGTCGACTACCTGGCCCGTGCCCGCGCGGCGCTGGGCGCCTTGCCGACCCAGCAGCGGCTGGTCATGGAGCGCTTCTTCGACGAGTCCGGCGGCACCCAACTGGTCATCCATTCGCCCTACGGCAGCCGCATCAACCGCGCCTGGGGGCTGGCGCTGCGCAAGCGCTTCTGCCGCACCTTCAACTTCGAACTGCAGGCGGCGGCCACCGAAGACGCCATCATCCTTTCGCTGTCCACCAGTCACAGCTTCCCGCTGGGCGATGTCTGGCGCTACCTGAACTCCGCCACCGCGGAGCAGGTGTTGATCCAGGCACTGCTGGATGCCCCGCTGTTCGGTGTGCGCTGGCGCTGGATCGCCACCACCGCGCTGGCCCTGCCGCGCATGGCAGGTGGGCGCAAGGTGGCGCCGCAGCTGCAGCGCATGAAAAGCGAGGACCTGCTGGCGACGGTATTCCCCGATCAGGTGGCCTGCCTGGAAAACATCGTCGGGGAGCGCGAAATTCCCGACCATCCACTGGTGCGCCAGACCCTGGATGACTGCCTGCACGAGGCGATGGACAGCGAAGGCTGGCTGGCGCTGCTGCGCCGCATGGAACGCGGTGAGGTCGAACTGCTGGCGCGGGACCTGCCGGCGCCGTCGCCGCTGGCAATGGAGATTCTCGGCGCACGCCCCTATGCCTTTCTTGACGACGCGCCGCTGGAAGAGCGACGTACGCAGGCCGTGCTTGCGCGGCGCTGGAGCGACCCGCAATCCAGTGATGATCTTGGTGCGCTGGACCCCGAGGCGATTGCAGCGGTGCGTGAGCAAGCCTGGCCCGAGGCGCGTAACACCGACGAACTGCACGAAGCGTTGACGGCGCTGGGCTGCATTGCCGAATCCGAGGTTATCGTGCAGCCGCAGTGGCGCGGGTGGCTGGACGAGCTTGCGCAGGGCCGGCGTGCGACCCGCATGCAGATCGCCCACGACCGCGTCCTGTGGTTGCCGCTCGAGCGGCTGGCGCTGTTGCGCTCGGTTTATCCGCAAGCGCCGATCGAGCCACATCTGCAGGCACCTGCCGGGTACGACGGGTTGCTGGCGGAAGAGGATGCGCTGGTGGAGTTGATTCGCGCCCGGTTGAGCGGCTTTGGCCCTCTACCTGTGTCGTTGATCGCACGACCGCTGGCCCTGCCGGCCTCTGCCGTTGCGCTGGCGCTGGTCCGCCTGGAAGGCCAGGGCTATGTGATGCGCGGGCGTTTCAGCGCTGGCGCGGTGGAGGATGAGTGGTGCGAACGCCATCTGCTGGCGCGCATCCATCGTTACACGGTCAAGCGTTTGCGCAGGGAGATCGAGCCGGTCGAGCGTGCCGATTTCATGCGCTTTCTGGCCGACTGGCAGCATCTTTCCAGCGCCACGCGGATGCAGGGGCGCGAGGCGCTGGTCAGCGTGGTGGAGCAGCTCGAGGGCTACCAGGCGGCGGCTGC
The DNA here is from genome assembly GCF_003696315.1 of Pseudomonas songnenensis. Taxonomy (GTDB): domain Bacteria; phylum Pseudomonadota; class Gammaproteobacteria; order Pseudomonadales; family Pseudomonadaceae; genus Stutzerimonas; species Stutzerimonas songnenensis. The sequence continues at coordinate 140,386 of NZ_RFFN01000006.1, forward strand.
GGCCTGGGAGGCCGACCTGTTGCCAGCACGCCTGAAAGACTATGGCGGCACCTGGCTGGACGAGCTGTGCCGTTCCGGGCGTATCGTCTGGACGCGCTTGGCCGGGCGGCTCAAGGCCAGCGGCGGACCGGTGCGGGGCACGCCGGTGGTGCTGCTGCCGCGCCGTCAGCTGTCGACCTGGTACGCGCTGGCAGGCGACGCGCCGATGCCGGAACTGTCATCGCGGGCGCAGCGGGTGTTCGACTGCCTGCAGACCCATGGCGCGCTGTTCTTCGATGAGCTGCAGCAAGACGCGCACCTGCTGCGCAGCGAGCTGGAAGACGCCCTTGGTGAACTGGTGGCGGTAGGGCTGGTAAATGCGGACAGCTTTGCCGGTCTGCGCAGTCTTTTGGCCCCGGCCAGCAAACGCTCGCGAACCGCCCGGCGCAGCCGTGGCGGCGCCTTCATCGGCGGCATGGACGATGCCGGCCGCTGGGCGCTGGTGCGTAAGGCGGGCGCGGCAAACGATACATCGCAACCGGCCGCGGTCGATGCCGAGGCGCTGGAGCATATCGCCCGCGTCTTACTGCGCCGCTACGGCGTGGTGTTCTGGCGCCTGCTGGCGCGTGAGGCCGACTGGCTGCCGCCCTGGCGCGAACTGTTGCGGGTCTACCACCGGCTGGAGGCACGGGGAGAGATCCGCGGCGGGCGTTTCGTCGCCGGTGTGGCCGGTGAGCAGTTCGCCCTGCCCGAGGCGGTCGGCCTGCTGCGCGAAGTGCGCAAGCGGCCGCTGATGGGAGAAATGCTGGCGGTATCGGCGGTGGACCCGCTGAATCAGCTCGGTACCTTGTTGCCTGGGAGCAAGGTGCCAGCGCTCGCGGCCAATCGGATTCTCTACCGTGACGGAATGCCGTTGGCAGTGCTGATCGCCGGCAAGCCGCAATGGCTGGTCGAGCTGGACGAAGCCGGGCAGCTGGAGGCGCGTCGCCTGCTGCTATCGGCCAGACGCTAGGGCGCCGAGCACGGCTGTCAGGCCGTCGGCGGCAGGCACTTGAGGCTGCCGAAGTCCGTCTGCAACTGTGCGAGTCGGTTGGTCAGGTGGGCACGTTGTCCATCGTCGGCGAGCGCATGCAAGTCTGCAACCAGGTCCAGACCGGCCCGTTCGGCGCGTTGCAGGGTCGTTCGGTCGCTTTCGTTCATCAGCGCTTCGCGCTCCTGCAGAAGCCGCGCAATGCGAGCGTCGAAGTCGTCAGCGTGACGCTCCTCGACGGCAGCGAGCAGCATCTGCTGCCAGCGCTCACGGTTGTCCAGCCAACGCCTGTTCTGTTCGCCCAGGGTGTGCGCCCAGAGCAGTACGCGCTGGCGTTGCTCCGCGTTCAGCGGCCCGAACCAGTACTGCAGGCGCTCCTGCATGCGCTCGGCGCGCTCACGAATCTGCTGTTCCAGCGGCGGCTCCAGGTATTTCTCCCGGTGCTCGCGGCGATTTTCTTCGAGAGAGCGGCGCAACTCGTCGACCTGAGCATCGCTGAGTGCACGCAGCAAGTCGGTGGCAGTGGGCGTGACCTCCACGGCGATGCTGTGCATGGCTTCGCGAACGCCGTGGTAGTGCGGCTCCAGATCCTCGCGCTCGAGCTGGCCGCTGGTGCTTTCGCGTTCCAGTTGCTGGAGGCTGGAGAGAAGCTCCGGCAGCTGCGTGCTGCAATGCCAGGCCAGATGCTGGCGCAAGCGTTCGCGCAGTTCGCGCTGCTGGCTGCGATCCAGGTCGAGGTAATCGTTGAGCGACCAGGGCACCAGCATGTCGAGGTTGCGATAGACCAGAGTCGCGCGGCTGCAACCGGAGATCAGCAGTGCGGTGAGCAGCGTCAGCAGTAGCAGTCGGGTGGTGGTGCGCATCGTCTTTCCTCGCTGTGCGGCGCCTGTTCTGTAGAGCAGTGACGCTGCCAGGGGTTCGTTCGCCGGGCCGTTTCGTCGTACCGGACGAGCAAAGACGGCCGCTCCGTGGTCTGCATTGCATGGGGCCAGCCTTGTCGCGGCGAGGCGGCCGTCTTATCCCTGCAACGATGGAGAAATGCCATGACCTCTCAGATCAAGCACCTCAGCGGCGAAGACGTACCCAAAGCCTGGCGCCCGACCTGGGCCGTGTGCTGGGTGGTGGAGCTGAACGGCACCATCGTCGGCGGCCCCTACGCCACCGAAGAGGAAGCCCGCGCCGTGGCCGAGGGCAAGGAAGAACCACGCATCTCGCAAACCCCGGCACCCTGACCGCACCACAAGCCGCAGCCCGCAGCTAGCGCGACTGATCCAGGCAGTGCTGCGGGCACGGCGCCTGATACGGCACCGATGGAGGCGGCGGCGCGACCAGCTGGTTGACCAGTTCCAGCGATTTGTCGAATGACGGATACCCGCTGCGGGCGACATCCAGTTCGCCGTAGGCCTGCTTGTAGCGCTCGGCGCGAGCATGGTCGGCTTCGTTGAGCAGGTAGGGCTCCTGATAGATCTTGTAGAGCAGCGCTACCGCATGGGGATGCCCCTTGCGCTTGGCTTTCTCCAGCAGCTCCAGCACTTCCGAAGTCTCCGGCCCTTGGCGAATCAGCAGCAAGGCCTGGTAGAACTCGATCTCGCCGCGCCGATCCAGTTTCGCACTGCGGTCGAGCAGGGCCTGGGCGAGCTCGTAGCTGTCTTCATCAGCGATGGAAATCAGGATCTTCGCCTGCATCAGATCGTTCTGATAGAGCAGGCGTTCGGCACGGCAGCTGTCGCTGCGGGACTCATCACAGGGTTGGCTGGCACAGCCTCCAAGGGTCAGCAGCAGGCCGAACAGCATTGCCTTTTTCATGGCGGAATCGTTCTCCGTTTTCTTTTGGCCAGTATGGGCCGTGCCAGCTTCGATTCGCCAGCGCCGCTTACGTTCGCTCAGTAGGTGGAGCAGGGCGCGTTCATCTGCTGCAGGCCGTAGCGCCTGAGCAGCGTCTGCCAGCGTGCGCTGTGCGGCAGGTCGGCGATGAGCTGCTGGACGAACTGCGTGGTTTCGGCCGGCAGGCTGGCCGTCATCAGCACATGTCGATCGAAAACGTAGAGTGGGCTGGGCGATACGTACAACTGCGCTTCCGGCACTTCGGTCAGGCCATAGAAGAGCCTGGAAGAGCGTGGCATCAGCGCGACGTCGATGCGCCTGGACAGCAGTTTTTTCAGGTTTTGCAGATCGCTGTGGACGTCCTCGCGCTGGATCAGGCCGCGGTCGATGTCGTTCTGCAATTCCCGGTAACGGTGGCCGAGAACGCCACCAAGGCGCATGCCGTGCAGCGAGCGCGGCCCCTTGTAGTCGAAAGGCGCGTCGCTGCGGGAGACGAAATCCTGAATGTCGCACAGCAGCGGGCGGGTCCAGCTGGCATTGGCGGTCAGGCGCTCGGGAAAGAACTCGGGCGTGGCCCACAGCAGCACGCCAGGCTCGTTGGCGGCGAGTCGGCTATCGAGGCGTTTGCGCGGCAGCTGGGTCAGCTTGAAGTCGTAGAGGCCCTGGTTCGTCGGATGCTCGTTGAGCAACTGCACCAGGGATTCGGAAAGCCCCCGGTTGTGCTCGGATGCGAAGGGCGGTGAAGGCTGATAGGCCCACACCGCAACAGGCTTTGCCGCCAGGATGTGCAGTGGAAACAGGGACAGCAGCAAGAGCAGCAGTTTCGGCATCGCGATCCTGTGTTCGGCGAATGAACCGTCGTGGCGATCTGCCGCAACGAGCCGCTCAAGACTGATTCAGCGCGGCCTGTAACGCAAGTGCGCTCCGCCAATCGGTGTTGCTGCAGGCGTGGTCAGAGGCGTCAGAAACGCTCGTGTTCGCCTACGATTCGCCAATGCCCGACCGGCAGCTTGGCCATGGACAGGCGTCCGATGCGGATGCGCTTGCAGCCCAGTACGCGCAGGCCGATGGCTTCGCAGAGGAGGCGGACTTCGCCGGGCGCAGGTTCCTTGATCACCAGGCGCAGGCGGTTCTCGCTCTGCCAGCTGACCTTGGCCTTGGGCAGGATCTTGCCGCGATGGCCGATGCCCTTGGCAAGCAGCGCGAAGCCGTTATCTTCGGCTTCGCCGCTGACCTCGACGACGTACTCCTGTTCCAGCTTGTCGCGCGTGCTGGTCAGCAGGCGGATCACTTCACGCTGCTGGCTGAATACCGTAAGGCCGCTCGCCTCGGGGTCTAGCGGCAACAGGATGTTCTGCTGGAGCAGATGGCGCTGCAGGGGCTCGATGCGGCTGGGGTCGTCGCCCCAGTGTTCGCTCGCCAGCAGGGCGCGGCGCACGCTGTCGGGATCGGCCTCGATCGCCAGGCCGGCAGGTTTGTGCAGCAGCAGGGTGACAGGCGCGATCTCCCGCGCTGTAGCGCCGTCGCGCAGTTCGACACGCTGGCTGGGGCTGACCTTCAGAAAAGGCGCTTCGACGAGTTCGCCGTCGACCGTTACCCAGCCGCCCTCGATATACAGCTCGGCCTCGCGCCGGGAACAGCCGAGTTGCTCGGCGAGGCGTTTGGCAAGGCGTACGGGGTCAGTCATGGTGCGCTCGAAGACGAGAAAGGAGGGGTTGAACGCGGCGAGCCAAACTGCAGGCTCGCCGAAAGCGGTTCAGATGATCACTTCTTGCTGATGGTGATCTGGCGGGACGGCCCATTGGTCTGGCCACTGACGCCGTTGGGGATGGTTTGAACTTCGCCGCCGGCCTTGATAAAGGCGGCCATCTGCGCAGCAAGGGACTGGCTGGTTTCAGAGGCGGGTTCCGGTTTGCGCTTGGCGCTGGTGGTTTTCGTTGCCATGGGTCGCTTGTCCTTTAATCAGTCGAACCGGGCATTATACAGATTTGATCAAATTTTGTTCAGTTATTTGTGGTCGGTCATTTCTTGATGCGTTTTTGGCAACCACCCAGGCGGCGGTCTGGTCTTCAATGAAGCCGCGAACGTGGGTTTCGCGACGTTGAACAATCCGGAGGACCATCATGCTGCGTCATGCCTTTCGCACCACGCTCTGCGGTTTTGCCATTGCCGCTTCGTTCCAAGTTATCGCCGAGGGGCAGCGCTATCCCAGTGAGGCCGGCGAAGTCACGGTCCGCGAGATCGCGTCGGGCTTCGAGAATCCCTGGGCCCTGGCATTTCTGCCGGACGGCGAGCACATGCTGGTGACCGAACGGCCCGGTCGTTTGCGGCTGGTTGGACTGGATGGCAGCCGCTCCAAGCCGCTTGAAGGCGTACCTGAGGTATTCGCCCAGGCCCAGGGCGGGCTCCTCGATGTGCGGCTGTCGCCGTCGTTCGATAATGATCGCCTGGTTTATCTGACCTATGCCGAAGCGGGGGAGCAAGGCAAGGCCGGGACCGCAGTGGGGCGTGGACGGCTGAGCGATGATCACTCGAAGCTCGAGAACTTCGAGGTGATCTTCCGCCAGCTGCCAAAGCTGTCCACCGGCATCCACTTCGGTTCGCGGCTGGTGTTCGATAACGACGGACATCTGTTCGTCGCGCTCGGTGAGAACAATCAGCGACCGACCTCGCAGGACCTCGACAAGCACCAGGGCAAGGTGGTGCGCATCGGCTTGGACGGCAGCGTGCCGGACGACAATCCCTTCGTGGGGCGTGACGGCGTGCGGCCGGAAATCTGGTCTTACGGCCACCGCAATCAGCAGGGCGCGGCACTCAACCCGTGGAGCGGTGTGCTCTGGACGCACGAGCATGGCCCGCGTGGTGGCGACGAGGTGAACATTCCCCAGGCCGGCAAGAACTACGGCTGGCCGCTGGCGACTCACGGCATCAACTACAGCATGCTGCCGATCCCCGAGGCCAAGGGTAAGACGGTCGAGGGGACCGAGCAGCCGCATCATGTATGGGAGAAATCGCCGGGCGTCAGCGGCATGGCGTTCTACGATGGCGAGCGCTTTGCGGCCTGGCAACACAGCCTGTTCATCGGTGCGCTGGTGGATCAGTCGCTGATCCGTCTGCAGCTCGATGGCGATCGCGTCGTCGGTGAAGAGCGGTTGCTCAAGGATCTCGGCGCGCGCATCCGCGATGTCCGGGTTGGCCCGGACGGCTACGTCTATCTGCTGACCGATGCCGGCGACGGCAAGCTGCTGCAGGTGGGCTTGCAGGCCGACTGATCTGCAGGCACGGCGGCGCTTTCGGTGCTGCCGTCGGCCAACTGCGTCGCGCCAATCTTCGTTTCCCACGGAGCATTCCCGCCCATCGCCTGTCCCACTCTCATTGATGGCCACTCCTGCTGGCCATCGGAGTCTGGCGGGTTCGATAACAAGATCGAGGGAGATGGGCCGTGGCTGTGGTTATCAGCGGATTGTTCTGCATCATCGTCGGCATTGCGCTCGGCGTCGGTGGCGCGAAGGTCATCAGCCTGGGCGGTACCTGGTATTTCGCCATCGTGGCGGCGGGATTTCTGCTGACCGGTGCCTTGTTGCTGATGCGACGTCGCACCGCCTTGTGGGTCTACGCATTGCTCATGCTGGGTGCGCTGGGTTGGGCTGTTTACGAGGTGGGGCTGGACTGGTGGCAGCTGGCGCCGCGCGGCAGCATCATCGCGCCGTTCGGGCTGTGGCTGCTGACGCCGTGGATCGCACGGCGTCTCGGCTGGCAGCATTTCGGCTTTCGTGCCTGGGGTGGTGCGGCGCTGCCGCTGATGCTGGCGGTCGTGCTCTGGGGCGCGGCAGCGGTTTACGCGGTGGGACACGACAGCCACGACATCAAGGGCATGCTGCCGGCTCCGCTGGCCCAAGCCCCTGCTGCGGACGATAGCGTGCCGGCAGGCGACTGGCATGCCTATGGGCGCAGTCAGCAGGGCCAGCGTTATTCGCCGCTGGCGCAGATCACGCCGCAGAATGTCGAGCGCCTCGAACCGGTCTGGCATTACCAGACCGGTGATCTGCGGGGCCCGGATGATCCGGATGAAACCACCTACGAAGTCACGCCGCTGAAGGTCGACGACAGCCTTTATCTGTGCACGCCGCACAATCTGGTGATCGCCCTGGATGCCGAAACCGGGCAGGAGCGCTGGCGCTTCGATCCCAAGGTGCCGCACTCGGTCAACCGCCAGCACCTGACCTGCCGTGGCCTGTCCTACCACGCTGCGCCGCAGGGCAGCGATGTCCAGGCCTGCCGGCAGCGGCTGTTCATGCCGACCGCCGATGCCAGGCTGATCGCCCTGGATGCCAAGACCGGCGAGATCTGCCCCGGTTTCGCTGACAACGGCGAGATCGACCTGTGGGCAAACATGCCGCACGCCAAAGAAGGCTTCTATTACTCCACCTCGCCGCCGGTGGTGGCGCGAGATCTGGTCATCATTGGCGGCGCGGTGAACGACAACGTGCGGGCGCAGGAGCCGTCAGGCGTCATCCGTGCCTATGACGTCTATACCGGCGAACTGAAATGGAACTGGGACCCGGGCAATCCAGAAGCCACCGAGCCCATTGCCGCCGGGCAGACCTACAGCCCCAGCAGCCCGAACAGCTGGAGCATCTCCAGCGCCGATGAGGCCTTGGGCATGGTCTACGTGCCGCTGGGCAATCAGGTGCCGGACCAGTGGGGCGGTCGACGCAGCGAGAACAGTGAGCGCTTTTCCTCCTCCATCGTCGCGCTGGATCTGGACAGCGGCCAGTTGCGCTGGGTGTTCCAGACCGTGCGTCATGACCTCTGGGACATGGACGTGCCGGCACAGCCGAGCCTGGTCGATATCCAGACCGAGAACGGCCCGGTTCCCGCCGTGGTGGCGCCCACCAAGCAGGGTGACATCTATGTGCTGGACCGTCGCACCGGCGAGCCGATCCTGCCGGTGCGCGAGGTGCCTGCGCCGCAGGGGGCGGCCGAAGGCGACTGGGTTGCCAAGACGCAGCCGGCCTCGGCGCTGTCCTACGAGCCGCCGAAGCTGCAGGGCAAGGACCTGTGGGGCGCCACGCTGATCGACCAGATGATGTGCCATATCCAGTTCCACTCCCTGCGCTATGAGGGCCGCTACACGCCCCCTTCAACCCAGGGCACGTTGGTGCATCCTGGCAACTTCGGCGTGTTCAACTGGGGGGGCGTGGCCGTCGACCCGGTGCGGCAGATGGTCTTCAGCACCCCGGCCTATCTGGCCTTCACCTCGAAACTGATCCCCCGCGAGGACGCTGAGACGACCTACGTGTCCGAGGAGGAGCCATTCCTCAACGAGAATTTCGGTTCGCCCTTTGCGGTGGAGCTGAAGGCCTTCGTCTCGCCCCTCGGCCTGCCATGCACCGCGCCGCCGTGGGGCTATGTGGCCGGGGCCGATCTGCGCACCGGCAAGACCCATTGGCTGCGCAAGAACGGCACCGTGCGTGATCGCGCGCCGATTCCGCTGCCTTTCAAGATGGGCGTGCCCAACCTCGGCGGGCCGATGCTGACCGCTGGTGGTGTCGCGTTCCTGAGTGGCACGCTGGATTACTACCTGCGCGCCTACGACGTGATGACCGGACGCGAACTGTGGAAGGCGCGTCTGCCGGCAGGGGGGCAGGCCACGCCGATGACCTACCAGAGCCGCTCCGGCCGGCAAATGGTCGTGGTGGTCGCCGGCGGACACGGATCGTTGGGGACCAAGGCCGGTGATTCGGTGATCGCCTATGCATTGCCACGCTGACTGGCGCTAGAATCGCCGCCTTTATATTCGGGACCGCCCACATGGCCGCAATCGGACGCTACAACAGCCTGCAAATCGTCAAGCACACCGGTTTCGGCCTCTATCTCGACGGTGGTCCGGACGGCGAGATCCTGCTGCCCAACCGCTACATCCCCAAGGACACGCCGACCGAGGTGGATGACTGGCTGAACGTCTTCATCTACCTCGACAGCGAGGACAAGCTGATCGCCACCACGGAGAAACCCAAGGTGCAGGTTGGCGAGTTCGCCAGTCTCAAGGTCGCCGAGATCAATCGCGTGGGACTGTTCCTCGACTGGGGGCTGCCCAAGGATCTGCTGCTGCCGCACTCGGAAGAGAAGCGGCCGCTGCAGGTCGGCGATTACTGTGTGGTCTACGTCTACATCGACAAGCGCACCCGGCGCATCACCGCCACCGCACGCCTGGATCGCTATCTGGACAAGACTCCGACCAACTATAAGGTCGGCGAGGCGGTGGACCTGCTGATCGTCGAGGCGACCGATCTGGGCTTCAAGGCCATCATCAACGGCCAGCATTGGGGCCTGATTCACAAGAACGAGGCCTTCAAGTTCCTTCGCGGCGGCATGCGCGAGCGTGGCTACATCAAGGAGCTGCGTGCCGACGGCAAGATCAGTCTGAGCCTGCAGCCGGTCGGCAGCGAGGCGACCGACGCCCTGCAGGCGCTGATCCTGCAGAAGCTGGAGGAGAATCAGGGTTCACTGGATGTCAGCGACAAGAGCCCGGCCGAGGAAATCGCACGCCGTTTCGGCGTCAGCAAGGGCAACTTCAAGAAGGCCATCGGCGGCCTGTACAAACAGGGCCGTATCGTCATCCATCCGGATCGTATCGAGCGCAGCTGAACTTAAGCGGGGCGGCTGCAATGGCCGCCCCGCATGCAGCACACGCTGTTACAGGTCGAGATCGATCTGCCGGCTTCCAGCGTCCTTGCGCAGCGACTCGCCCTTACCCGCCGCATAGCTCAGCTGACCATCCAGCAGTCTGGCGGGCGCGGTGAATGGGTGGGCCACGGGCGGCTTGTCATCCTGGATGTGCAGCACTTCGATGCCGCGCGTTTTCAATACGTCGGATACCAGCGAGCGATGACAGCGCCACCAGAGCACCTCGGCGCACATCATCGCCGTACGCCTTCGTGCCGCCATCTCCAGCAGGCAATGCAGCCCTCGGTCGAACTCGGCGCTTTGCAGGTGATCGGCGTAGCCGCGAAAGGAGCTGTTGCGCCATGCGAGGTTGGGCGAATCCTTGATCGGTCGCCGGCGGCCGCCGAGCTCCTCGATCCAGCGGTAATCAAGCCCATCGGCGGCTAATGCCTCGCGCAGTGAGTCCTCGCCGAACTGTGGCAACCGCCGCGAGCCAGGAAAGCGCCGGACATCGGCGATGGCTTCGATCTGATGGTGGTGTAGCACTTCGATGAGCTCACCGATCGAGCGCGTCGAGTGACCGATGCTCCAGATCGTCAGTGGCTGATTCATGGATCAGCCCAGCTTCTTCAGTGCCGACTCTTTATGCATCGCCACATGGTCGGTCTTGTCGCTCTTGATCTCGTACTGCGGATCCTCCGGGCTGGCCCGGCGGCGATGACCCTTGTACTCGGTATCTGCCGTGTGCACGCGAGTGATCGTTCCGCTCACTCGTCCCGCTTCGGAATTCCAGCTGACGTGATCGCCCACTTTATAGCGCTGGCTCATGGTGGCCTCCGTTGTGTCGGGTTCACGGAATTGGACCTCGACAGGCCTCCGAAGATCGACGCGCTGCGGTTTGCGTCACGGCATGGATAGGTGGGGATTAATACCGGGTTTTATATGTACCGTTCGTCGGGATAAATTCATAGGACTTAACGCTGGATCCGGATCCAGAAGTTCAAAATAACGGCGCTTTCATATCGCCAAAATACAAACTAGGGGGGCTGAGCGTAATATCAGATCGACAGCTACCCCTGTTTGCATAGTGGCAAGCTAATGTTATTTGCACGTTAGTGCCGATTTTCTGGCGATCTAATAACGGCAGAAAAATTTCCATTATTTTTTCGAACCTATTATAAATCCGCCACGCAAGACGATTGACCGGTTTGTTCAGGGGGTGGACGGCGGGAATTTTCTTGTAGAACGGTTCGTTTGTTGTGACACCGCGGCTTCCTTTCAAGCATCGCCCACGACTTATCGACCTCCCGTCACTTTTTAAAGGCTCCGCCTTTGAAGTAGTAAGTTCCGGAGAGACTCAATGTCCACCAACCTGTTTTCCGGTGCCCGCAAGGCACTCGTTGCTTCCATCGCCATGGCTGCCCTGATGGGTGGCGTCACCGTTGTAACGGCTCCTTATGCCGCTGCTTCGACCGCTGTCGCAGCCGCCTCCGTCTCCACCAAGGTCAACGCCTTTACCAATACCGATTGGCTTAATGGTGTATGGCGCACCGGCGCCGGGTTCTCCATTCCGGCCAGCGCTGCCAACCAGGCGGCATTCAAGGCAGGTGCTTCGGTGAAGCTGGCGGATGGTCAGGTTCGCAAGATCAGCCGTCAGCAGATCGTCGGCAGCAACATGAGCGTCTTCCTGGAAGGCGCCAAGCTGGACGGCAACAAGGTTGGTGCGCCGCAGATGGTCAGCACTGTTGGCACCACGGCTTCCGCGCCGGCTACTTCCGCGCCTACGCTTACTGCACCGTCCACGGTCGCTTCCCACTCCACCAGTATTAATGCGTTCACCAACACCGATTGGCTCAATGGTGTATGGCGCAAGTCGCCCGGTTTCTCCATTCCAGCCAATGACGCCAACAAAAATGCATTCAAAGTGGGCGCTTCGGTAAAACTGGCCGATGGCCAGGTTCGCAAAGTTACTCAAGTACAAGTTGCCGGCGCCAATATGAGTGTCTATCTCGATGGCGCTGCGGTGAATGGAAGTGTGGTCGGGGCACCGAACAAGTTGTCGCTGGCTACTACTACTGCGACCGCTCCTGCACCCACTGCTCCAGCGCCTTCAGTTGTCGCTACCAGCAATCTGAACAGCTTTACCAACACCGAGTGGCTGAACGGCGTGTACCGCGCTTCTGCGGGTTTCTCGATTCAGGCTACCAGCGCCAACATCGCAGCGTTCAAGGCGGGTGCTTCGGTAAAACTCGCTGACGGTCAGGTGCGCAAGATCCTTCGTGCCCAGCAGGTCGGCAGCAACATGAGCGTGTTCCTGGAGGGTTCGGCCATCAATGGCGCGGCCGTCGGTTATCCGAAGACCGTCTCCGTGGTCAGCGCCTCCGCCACGCCTTCGGCACCCGCGGTCACCACGCCGCCCGCTGCTGTAACGCCGGCTCCGGCGCCTTCTGCTCCGGACACTACCAATGGCAAACCGCTGCTGGTCGGCGTCAACCTCTCCGGTGCAGGCTTTGGTCCGTCGGTAGTTCCGGGTACGCACGGCACCAACTACACCTATCCGGCCGAGTCCTACTACAAGAAGTACGCCGACCTGGGCATGCCGCTGGTTCGCCTGCCCTTCCTCTGGGAGCGCATCCAGCCCAAGCTGGGTACTCCGCTCAACACCGTAGAGCTGGGGCGCCTGAAGCAGTCGCTGGACTTTGCCCAGAAGCACAACGTCAAGGTGATTCTGGACCTGCACAACTACTACCGTTACTTTGGCAAGTTGATCGGCTCCAATGAGGTACCCATCAGCTCCTTCGCCGCAGTGTGGAAGCAGATCGCGCAGGAAGTGGTCAACCATCCGGCGGTCGAAGGCTACGGCCTGATGAACGAGCCGCACTCCACCAATGGACTCTGGCCGCAGGCCGCCCTGGCTGCTGCTCAGGCGATCCGCACGGTCGACGCCAAGCGCTGGATCTACGTGGCGGGTGATCGCTGGTCGAGTGCCTTCCACTGGCCGCACTACAACACTCAGCTGATCACCAATCCGTGGATGCGCGATCCGAAGAACAACCTGGTGTACGAAGCGCACATGTATGTCGACAAGGACTTCTCGGGTAACTACTTCGACAAGACCGAGCAGTTCGATCCGATGATTGGTGTCAATCGCGTCAAGCCCTTCGTTGAATGGCTGAAGCAGAACAAGCTGCGCGGTTACATCGGTGAGCACGGCGTACCAGACTTCTCCCCGTCGGCCATCGTCGCAACTGACAACCTGATGAGCTACCTGCGTCAGAACTGCATCCCCAGCACCTATTGGGCTGCTGGTCCCTGGTGGGGTGAGTACGCACTGTCGTTGGACGTCACCAGTGGCAAGCACCGCCCGCAGCTGCCGGTACTGCAGAAGCACGCCAAGACTGCACATAACTGCACCAGCATCGGTCCGCTGTAAGGACTACCCAGCAAAACAGGAACGGGCCTTCGGGCCCGTTTTTGCGTTCTGCCTGCCAAGCGCAGTGCAGCTCGTCGGCTGGCCGATGAGGCGCTTTTGCTCTCCTGCTGACTGAACGGTCAATCAGCCTGTCACCTTCGCCGTTTCGCTTGTTGAAAGTCGCCCGGCCCGCAACCCGCGCGGCGTGCAGGTTGCACGCTGATCGCAGGCACATGGCTATCAACCGCTACTGAGACCCGGTGTTTCGTCTCGCTCGAAGCAGTCACGTAAACCTGGCGTCAACGCCCACGACCACCTGGCCAGAATCACGGAACTCGATTTTGGGGGTCCGGTCACCATTAGTGTGCGCACTGAAACTGCACGGCCGCGGCAACCCCGCATTGCTGTGCTTCACGGACCGTGGTCATCCGGCCAAATCCTATGAACCTATAAAGGTGGACAAAATGACGACACCCGATGAAGAGATCACAGGTTACGGCGGCCAAGCCAGAACCGATTCCCCGCTGACGGGCTCTCCGTCCGGCCAGCCATCCACCCAGACGAACACCACCGGTACCGCCACTTCCGGCTCCGCGCCCAGCACCGAAGACATCAAAGCCAAGGCGCGCGACGCCGGTGAACAGGTCAAGAACCAGGGCAAGGCGCAGCTGGACAGCTACCGCGGTACCGCAGCCGACGAGCTCGAGAAAGTTGCCCAGAGCGCGAAGGCTGCAGCAGCAGAGCTGGAGAACCAGGACAGTACCGGACTTTCCAGCTACGTCTCCGACGTCGCGCAGAGCATGGTGAACCTGGCTGACAATCTGCGCGGCAAAAGCGTCGATGAGCTGGTAGGCGAGGTCAATCGCCTTGCCCGCAACAATCCCGCGCTGTTCATTGCCGGCAGCGTGGCGCTCGGCTTCGGGCTGACCCGATTCGCCCGTGCGTCGAGCCATCGCGCAGACACCGCCGGCGCTCGCGAGCCCACGACCGACTACGGCCATTCCGACGCCAGTCGACCACATCCCACTTCGCCACTGGGCGTCCCGGCTGATGTCACTGCCGAGACCCTGCCTAGCCAGGCTGATATCGATTCGCGTGTTTCCGGCGGCACGCCTGGCAGCACGGTCGGCAGTGTCAGCAACGCGAACATGACGTCGACCACTGGCAGCACCAACGGCATCGGCGCCAATGGCAAGGGCACAACCGGAGGGCTAAATCGATGAACGAGCAACGTAACCTCAACACGCCTTACGAGCCGGTAAACCCCGAGCAGGACAGCTCCATCGGCGGGCTGCTGCGGCAGCTGACCCGGGAAGTCCCGTCTCTTTTCACCAAAGAACTGGCGTTGGCCAAAGCCGAACTGAGCGAATCGCTGCGCGCTACCAAAACAGGTGCGGCGAGCGTCGCCACAGGCGGTGCTGTGCTGTTGGCGGGTTTCATCGTTCTGCTTATGTCGGCCGTTTACTTCCTCGCCACGATGATGGAGCTGTGGCTCGCCGCCTTGATTGTCGGCGTCGTCGTGGTGGTCATCGGAATGATCATGGTTTCGGCCGGCAAGAAGAAGTTCGAAGCTTCTTCGTTCAAGCCCGACCGCACCATCCATTCGCTGCAGAAGGATAAAGAAGCCGTCAGGGGGCACGCATGAGTACACATAATCAGGTAGACCTAGAAGCGCAGAAAGACCCGAGCACCCTGGAGCGGGAGATCGACCAGCAGCGTGCCGAGATCGGCAACATCGTCCATGCACTGGAAAGCAAGTTGTCGCCCGGGCAGATGATTGATACCGCGCTGGGCTATGCCAAAGGCGGCGGTGGCGAGTTTCTGCACAACCTCACCGATACGGTGAAGGCCAATCCGGTGCCGACTCTGCTGACCTCCATCGGACTGGTCTGGCTGATGGCCGGGCAGAACCGTCGTCCGGAACAGAGCGCCAGCATCACGTCCACCGGCCCGTCCATGACCGACAAGCTGTCCGCCAAGGCGTCGGGCCTCAAGCAGCAGGGCACCGGGCTCAAGGACAAGGCAGCGCAGATGAGCCACGATGCCTCCAGCACGCTGGGCAATGCCCGTCATCGGGTCAGTGACTCCAGTCGGCATGCCGCCGAAAGCCTGCGGCACACCGCCGACCGAGCCCGTGGCGGCTTTTCGCAGCTGCTCAATGAGCAACCGCTGGCCCTGGGAGCCATGGGCATCGCCTTGGGCGCTCTGCTCGCCGCATCAGTCCCGCCAACCCGTCGCGAAGACGAACTCATGGGGCAGAAAAGCGACGAGCTTACCGGCAAGCTCAAGGCCAAGGCCCGCGAAGGCTATGAAATGGCCACTGCCGAGGGTGAACAGCTGGCCAGTCAGGTCAAGCACGACCTCGAGCGCGACCACGGCCAACCGGCTTCGCGGCCGCACTAAGGGCATAGGGCATGAGAGGCGGATTGCCGTTTCGGGAGGCTGGCGCACGGGCTTGAGTCCAACCGCATAACCCCCGATAATCCGCCACCGGCGCCGGTGTAGCTCAGTAGGTAGAGCAGCGCATTCGTAATGCGAAGGTCGCAGGTTCGACTCCTGTCTCCGGCACCAATGAAATTGAAAGGCCCGCATCGCTGCGGGCCTTTTTTGTTTCCGGTGGTCAGGCGCGCTAGCGCGGCCTGCGAGTGCACAGGGCGATGCCGCCCGAGGTGATGCCGAGCAGGGCGACCACTGCAATCATCACTGCGACAAAGGCGTTGTCGAACGCGCCTTGCGCCAGGCTGATCAGCGGGGCGGCGATGGCGTCGGGGAGGGATTCGGCGGCGATCAGTGCGCCGTCGAGGCTGTCGCGTGCCAGATCGGGGAGTGCCATCGCCTTCGGCGTAACGATGGCTGCTGTGTAAACCGCGGACATCAGACTGCCGAGAATGGCAATACCTAGCGCACCACCCAGCTCGTACGACACTTCTTCGATCGATGCAGCCATGCCGGCACGGTCGGGTGGGGCATGCAGCAGCATGGCGCTGGAGGCAGCAGTCATTGCGGCGCCGACGCCAAAGCCGAGCAGGCTGAACGACAGTATCTGTACCCATTGCTGAGCCCCATAGCCCAGCAGGTAGAGCAGGGCGCCAGCGGCGGACAGTGCGAGGGACGCGCTCAGAATCCGTTCGGCACCGATGCGCGGTAACGCCAGGCCGGCGAGTGGGCCAGCGATGAAGGCGCCGAGTGGGATTGGCAGTATGGTCAGACCAGCTTGCAGGGGCGACAGACCGACCACCAGCTGCAGCCGCTGGCTGACGACAAGCTCCATGCCCATCAGCGCTGCCGAAGCAACCGAAGCGGCGACTACGCCAGCCGAGAAGCTGCGGTCGCGGAACAGCGCGAAATCGATCATCGGCACGGCGGTCTGGCGCTGGCGGCGCAGAAAGGCCAGGGCGCAAACGACAGCGGTGATCGCCGCGATGCCGGCTTGCAGTGCGGAAGGGTCGGCCTTGCCGGCTTCCTTGATGGCCAGCGTCAGCCCGACCAGTGCGCCCATGACCCACAAGGAGGCCAGAAGATCGAACGGTCGCCCGGGATTACCGGGACGGGCCGGCACCCAGATCACGGCAAGCACCAGCGCCAGCAGGACGATGGGCACGTTGATGATGAACACCGAGCCCCACCAGAAATGTTCCAGCAATACACCCCCAACTACTGGGCCGAAAGCTGCTCCGCCCGACGCGATGGCCGCCCAGATTCCGAAGGCCAGGGCGCGCTCGCGGGCGTCTACGAAAACATGGCGGATGATTGCCAGGGTTGCTGGCATCATCATCGCTGCACCTACGGCTAGCGCGACACGGGCGCCGATCAGCAACTCGGGCGTCGGGGAGAAGGCGGCGCCGAGCGAGGCGCAGCCGAATACCACCAGGCCGGCGATGAACATGCGTTTGTGGCCGAAGCGGTCACCCAGTGCCCCCATCCCGGGTAGCAGGCCGGCAACGGTGAGGGCGTAGGCGTTGACGATCCACAGCTTTTCATTGGCTGATGCTTGCAGCTCGTAGGTCAGGCTGGGGAGGGCCAGGTAGATTACCGTCATGTCGATGACGATCAGCAGCAGCGCGCTGGACAGGATGCCCAGGACCAGCCAGCGAAGAGGGGAGTTCACGGTGCAATCCTCGGTTTGGTGCTACAAGCTCGATTGGCGGAAGGAACACGTTGCGGCATAATATAAATACATACGTATTGAATTGAAAGGGGCGCGCGTGGGTAGAAAGAAAACGATCGATCGCGAGGCACTGCTGGATGTGGCCGAAGGCATCGTCAATCGCCAGGGCGCTGCAGCCTTGACCATCGATGCTGTCGCCAAGGCGGCGGGTATTACCAAAGGCGGCGTGCAGTACAGCTTCGGCAGCAAGGACGACTTGATCAACGCCATGTTCGAGCGGTGGGGCAAGGGTTACACCGAGCAGTTCCAGCGCATCGCCGGGGATGCGCCCGATGCGCTGACAGCAGTGCGTGCTCACGTGGAGGCGACACGTGCTTCTGACTCCGGATCGCACGCCAAGGCGGCGAGTCTGATGGCTGCGTTACTGCAGACCCCCGAGCACCTGGTATCGACTCAGGCGTGGTATCAGGAACGTCTTGCGGGGCTCGATACCTCCACCGAAGAAGGTCGCCGTGCCCGGCTCGCCTTTTTCGCTACGGAAGGGATTTTCACGCTGCGCTTTTTTCGCCTGATGGATATAGGCGAGGAGGAATGGGCGGATGTCATGAGCGACATTGCCGCGCTGGTCCGCCCGGACAGCTGACCGCCTGATCGGCAGCGGGCGATACGGAAGAAGCGCGCGGGTGCCTGGCAGGTCCGAGGCGTGAGCCGAGCACCGACCACGACGCAGTGAGTTGCTGGCCTACCTGCGATGCAGGAGAGAATCGGATGCCGGAACCGGCACACCTGACCGGGGCACAGCCGCACTGGCTGCGCCCCGATCTTTTTTACAGAGTGACCGAGATGCCTGCCTGCAGCGTGCGGGGTGCGCCTGGGTAGGCCCAGATGTTGCCCCAGGCGCGCTCTTCGTACTCTTCGTCGAACACGTTGTTCAAGTTCAGGTTCAGGCGAACCCGTTCGGTCAGTGGGTAGTAAGCGAGCAGATCGACGGTGGTGTAGGCATCCATGTCGAAGGCCGTAGTGGAGGCGCTGCCCTTGCGGTCGCCGACGTATTTGACGCCCATGCCCACACCGAGCCCTGCCAGCGGACCATCGGCGAATTCGTAGGTGTCCAGCAGGTTGAAGCTGTGGCGTGGCACGTTGGCCAGGCGGGTGCCGACCGGCATCGATGCGCTCGAGCTTTCGGTAACCTCGGCATCGACATAGGCGTAGCCGCCGATCACGCGCCACTGCGGGGTGATGTTGCCTGCCACGCTGATATCGAAGCCACGGCTACGTGCTTCGCCGGCGGCGACCTGGTAATTGCTGTCGAGCGGGTCGCTGGTCAGCACGTTTTCCTTGGTGATATGGAACAGCGCCGCGGTGACACTGAGGTCATGCTCCGGTAGCTCGTACTTGATGCCGACTTCGTGGGCGATGCCTTTTTCCGGGTCGAACGCCTGGCTGCTGCGGTCAGCGCCGCGGTTGGGCTTGAACGAGCGCGAGGTGTTGGCGTACACGGCCAGCTCCTCGGTCAGGTCGTAGATCAGCCCGAAACGCGGGGAGACGGCGTTGTGCGCCTGATCCCAGCTGCCGGCGGGGGTGAGCTTGTTGTCGTAGCGTTGCTCGAAGCGCTCCAGACGCGCTCCGATCTGCGCTTTCAGGCGCTCGGTGAGGGCGATCTGATCCTGCACGAAGAATGCGTAGGACTTCAGGTTCTCGTCATCGTAGGTGGTAGTGCGGGTCAGCGCCGGCAGCGGCTGGCCATAGACCGGGTCATAAAGGTCGATGGGGAAGTCGCTGGTCAAGCCGCCGGAGCGACGGATCAGCGAGTCGTAGTTGTATTCATCGAACTCCACCCCGAGCAGCAGCGTGTGCGCCAGACCGGCGGCGTCGAAATGCCCTTCCAGATTGGCCTGCAGCGCCAGGTCATTCCAGTTCAGCCAGCGCTCGCTGTAGTTGCGGCCTACCGTTCGACCATCGCTGGCCAGACCGTTGTTCTCCACTGCACCGCCGTCCAGGCTGCCGTCGAGGTACTGGATGCCGCCGCGCAACATCCATTGGCTATCCAGTTGGTGTTCCAGGCGCAGTTGGGTGGTGGCGTTCTGGTTGGTCAGCTTGCCGGCACTTTCCTCCCCGAGGAAGCGATCGCGCGACAGGTCGCCGGCCTGGTTGGGGTAACGGGTCAGACCGCGGTCCAGCGGATGGCGGTTGTGCAGATAATCGCCTTCGAGGATCAGCGCGGTGTCGTCGCTGAGCTGCCAGCGCAGCACTGGCGCAATGTTGTAGCGCTCGCTTTCGACGTGGTCGCGGAAGCTGTCGCTGCCTTCGGCGACCAGGTTGAGGCGATAGGTAAAGGCTGCGCTTTCGTCCAGTGCCCCGGTGGTGTCCAGTGTGCCGCGGCGCAGGCCGTCGGTGTTCACCTGGCTGCCGAGTACCGTGCGCCGCTCCGCCTGCGGCTGCTTGCTGACGATGTTGAAGGTGCCACCCGGATCGCCGCGCCCGTAGAGCATAGAGGCCGGGCCGCGCAGCACTTCGATGCGTTCCAGCGTGCTGGCGTCGGGCATGTTGGGATAGCCGCGGTTCACCGCAAAACCGTTTCGGTAGAACTCCTGGGTGCTGAAGCCGCGCACCAGGAACTCGGTCAGGCCCTGGCCACCGAAGTTGTTGCCGCGTTCCACTCCGCCAGCGTAATCGAGCGCGTCTTCCAGGCGCGTTGCGCCGATGTCTTCGACGACCTGCGCCGGCACGACGCTGATCGATTGCGGCGTTTCATGGATGGCGGTGTCGGTGCGGGTGGCGCTGGCCGAGCGAGTTGCCCGGTAACCCTGCACAGGCCCGTCGGCGCGCTCGGCGGATGCGGTGACTTGCATCTCCTCCAGCGCCAGGGGCGTCGTCGCCTCGTCGCTGGCAGAAGCGGTGATATGGCAGGTGAGGGCGGGAACCGCGAGCATCGGGACGAGAAGGCGCCGCATCGAATGATCCTTGAACGGAGGGAGCGAGGGCGGGCATCCTAATCGCAACGAAAACGATTATCAAATAGAAGGTGATCTCAACTGGTCGCCTGTTTGGCGGGTTGCGGCAGGGCACGGTGGGCGCCGATCAGCGCGAGCTCAGGTCCGCAGGCACACCGGGTTCGAGGCTGCTGCCCAGCGGCTCGGGCGTCCGATCCGGCGTCTGCCCGGTGTTCAGGTGGCGGCGATGACGATACGATCGCGCCCGGCTCTTTTCGCCCGATAGAGCGCTTCGTCCGCGGCCTTGAAGGTCGCCTCGGGCGATGCATGGTTGCCGCTGCAGGCGATGCCGATGGATGCCGTTACCGGGGTTCCGGTCGGGCTGACGGTCTGTCGCAGTCGGGCAAGCAGACGTTCTGCTGCGATGCTGGCGCCGCTGGCGTCGGTTTCGGGCAGCAGCATGAGAAATTCCTCGCCGCCCATTCGGCACAGCACGTCGGTGGGGCGCGAACATTCCCTCATGATTTCGGCAAGAAAGCGCAGCACCGCGTCGCCCACGTCATGGCCGTGCTGATCGTTCACCTGCTTGAAGTGATCGATATCCAGCGTCACGGCCGCGTAGCGCTGGTCGAGCAGATCGAACTGCTTGAGCGCGAACGCCATGCCCCGACGGTTACGCAGGCCGGTCAGTGGATCGGTCATGGATGCAGCCTCCAGCGCGACCATCTTCTGCTGCAGCAGGGAGACGCCTGCAAGCATCGCGACCTTCAATCGCGATACCTCGAAGTACCAGGAGTTGACGGTTGATATCCGGCTTGCTGCCTCCGGTGCGCCCCAATGTTCGGCGGTATCGGCCAGTGCGCGGATCGGTGCGGAAATGAGTCTGGACAGCCACCAGAACACCGCGAGCGAGAACAGGGCAAAGGGCACGGCGTTGAGCAGGGTCGTGCGTGCCAGCTCTGCGAGCTTTGCTGTGATGGCCGCGGTCGGTCGCTGCGCGACGATGCCCCAGCCGGTGCTCTGGATTGGCGCATAGCCGGCGAGCATATCCACTCCCAGCGTATTGATGACGCGCTGACCCCCTTCGTGACCCAGCAGCACGCGTTGCACCACGGCGTTGCTCGACACGTTCTGCCCGACCCGCTGCCCATCTTCATGGAAGATCAGGTTGCCCTGGGTATCGACGACATAGAGGTACGAGCCATCGCGGTGGTAATGCACGCCAAGCAGCTCATGCAGTACGTTGCGTTCGCGCAGGAACAGCGAGGCGCTGATGTAACCGAGGTAGCTGCCGTCCGGTGCGAAGATCGGGTGCGTCACGGCGAGCAGGTAGGTGCCATCCGTGGCTACGTAGGGGTCGGTTATCAACGGAGCGCGCAGGGTAAGCGCTTGCGTCGCACCCACGCTGTTGACCGTGATGCCGACCAGCGAGGCGCTCTCGGGCGATGCCGAAACGATTTGCCCGTTGGCGCTGATGATGACGGCCCTGCTGAACTGGTCGCCCTTGAGCTTGAGGCGCGCGGTTTGTGCGTCGCGCCAGTCCTTGTCGTCGAAACGCGTCGACAGCGATTCCGCCGCGTAGGCCAGCTCACGGCGGCTGTTGAGGAAAAAGCGGTCGGTGATGTCGGCCAGCTTGCGTGCGTAGGCGCGGTTGGCCTCCAGGGTCTGCTCGAACAGCTGATCACGCTGGGTGAAATAGCCGGCGAAGAAACTGTTGCCGAACGTCAGGAAGCCGGCAAGCAAAGCCAGCAACAGCGTGAGTTTCTGTAGGTCCAGCTTGTACATGAACGCGTCCGGTACTCTGAAAGGCATGCGTGGCATCGGCCGGCTGAAAATGCCAGTCGATCGTGCGAGCCAGGCGCTGCTGGATCGAATCATACATGGCTGAAGCCTGCGCGCGGCGGCTGTGATGCATGCCTCTCCGGCTGGTGCGTGCGGATCTGGGGCGTTTAGCGGCTTGCACAAACAGGCCCGCAATCGCGGGCCTGTTGTGTCCGGCGGGTGAGTTGTCAGCCCTGGTGATAGCTCGGCGCGAGCTTGTAGACCGAGGTATCCAGCCCCTCGAAGCGCGCCTTCAGCTGCAGTGCCAGGTACAGCGAGTAGTGCCGTGACTGGTGCAGGTTACCGCCGTGGAACCACAGGTTCTGCTGCTGGGTGGGCTTCCACATGTTGCGCAGTTCACCTTCATACGGGCCCGGGTCCTTGGTGGTGCCGGAACCCAGTCCCCAGCAGCGGCCGACCTTGTCGGCGACATCCTGGGAGATCAGCCGCGCCGCCCAGCCGTTCATCGAGCCGTAGCCGGTGGCATAGACGATCAGATCGGCCGGCAGGCGGCTGCCATCGTTGAGTACCACGGCATCCGGCTCGATGTGATCGACGCCGAGGCCAGGCCCGCTTTTCAGCTTGATGGTGCCGTCGGCGATCAGCTCGCAGGCGCCGACGTCGATGTAGTAGCCCGATCCGCGGCGCACGTACTTGAGGAACAGGCCGGATTCGTCATCGCCGAAGTCGAGCATGAAGCCCGCTGCAGCCAGGCGATCGTAGAAGGCCTTGTCGCGCTCCTTGACCTGCTCGAAGGCCTGG
Source organism: Pseudomonas songnenensis (assembly GCF_003696315.1). Taxonomy (GTDB): domain Bacteria; phylum Pseudomonadota; class Gammaproteobacteria; order Pseudomonadales; family Pseudomonadaceae; genus Stutzerimonas; species Stutzerimonas songnenensis. The sequence goes on from NZ_RFFN01000006.1 coordinate 162,924, forward strand.
CGATGGAACTGCGGCAGCACCTTGTAGGGGATCGAGGCGAACAGCATGTCGGCCTTGTCGGTGGTCAGTCCGCTCTCGACCGCATCCTCCGAATAGAGCGGGCCGAAGACCACGTCCATCAACGTATCGGAGCGCACGATATGGGTGCTGGAGCGCTGCACCATGGTGACGTCCGCGCCGTTCTCCACCAGGTCTGCGCAAATGTCATGAGCCGAATTGTTGGCACCGATGACCACCGCGCGCTTGCCACGCCAAACGTCGCCGCCGGGATGCTGGCTGGAATGGTGCTGCTGGCCGGCGAAGGTTTCCGCACCCGGATAGACCGGCACGTTGGGCACGCCGGACATGCCGGTGGCAAGGATCAGCTGCGCGGGCTTGAGCGTCATTGGTTTGCCGTCGCGCAGCACCTCGACCGTCCAGCGGCCCTCGGCTTCGTCGAAGCTCGCCTTCACGCATTCGGTTTTCGCCCAGTAGTTCAGCTCCATGACCTTGGCGTACATCTCCAGCCAGTCACCGATCTGGTCCTTGGGTGTGAAGATCGGCCAGTGGTCGGGGAAGGGCAGGTAGGGCATGTGGTCGTACCAGACCGGGTCGTGCAGGCACAGCGATTTGTAACGGCCGCGCCACTGGTCGCCGGGGCGCTCGGCCTTGTCGACGATCAGCGTCGGCACGCCGAGGCGCTTGAGCCGCGCACCGAGGCCGAGGCCGCCCTGGCCTCCGCCGATGACCAGGCAGTAGGGCTGTTCGGTGATGCCCAGCGCGGCTTCCTCGTCGCGGCGCTTTTCCAGCCAGTTGCGCTTGTCGGCCAGGCCGTGGCCGTGTGCGGCGCCCAGTGGGCGACGGCGTCCGAGCGGTTCCTCGTGCCCCTTGAGTTCACGCATGGTGGTCAGCAGCGTCCAGCACAGGCCGTCCTTCAGCCGCACATAACCCTTGCCGCGGGCGACATCGGTTTCCAGGCTGATCCACCCTTCGAGCACGCCGTCAGCCAGGCTCGCCTCGCCTTCGAGCTTCCAGTTGTCCGGCTGGGTGGCTTGCAGACGGCTTTCCAGCATGTCGCGAATGTCGGCCTTGCCTTCGAGGGTGACCAGGTTCCAGCTGAACAGCACCAGGTCACGCCAGTGGCAGTCGTCGGCGAACAGCTCAAGCGTGCCGTCGATGTCGCGCTGCGCCAGTCGCTGGCCGAGGCGTTCGACCCAGGCGGCCAGTTGTTCGGTAGGTGTGCGGGTGACGCTGGCCTGGCTGTCGCCGCCGAGGTCGCTGCCGTAATCGGTTTTCAGATCGAAGGGAACGTCGTTGCTGGGACGCATGGTGGTTCTCCTGGTCATTGTTGTTATTCACGGGGATACCGTGCTTGCAGCAGAGCAAGCGGCGGGCCAGCAAGCGGCGCACCGCGTCGTGGCTGGCCTGGAGTCGTATCGGGACTGGCCGGTCGAGACTGCGCTGCGCCATCCCTGGCGCGGCGGGGGTGACACTCTGTACCAGCCGTGGCACAGCATGCGGTGGCCGGGCGATTGGCCTATGCTGGGCGCGAAACCGCCTCGAAACACTGCGGAGAACAACAAGAATGACCTCTCGCCTCAGTCAGCATGCGCACCAGGTCCTCAGCTTCGGTGAAGGCACCGCAGCCAGCCAGGGCCCCGCTGCCGATCCCGCCATTGCGCGTTCCTGGCGCCGTTGCCTGGAACAGCATCAGCTCGACCCGACCAGCCCGCGTGCGCCCTGCGTGATCGAGCGTCCGCGACTGAATGAGCACCGCGAGCGCCTCGATCGGGTCATTGCCGTCGCCCACTGGCAGATGAACAGCCTCCATCAACAGCTGGGCAGCAGCGGCCATGCGGTGTTGCTGACCGACGCCAGCGGTGTGGTGATCGACAGCGTGGCCGATCAGGCCGAGCGCGCGGAATTCCAGCGCGCCGGGCTCTGGCTCGGGGCGGTGTGGAACGAGGCGACCGAGGGCACCAATGGCGTCGGCCTGTGCCTGCTGGAACGCCAGGCGCTGACCATCCGGCGTGACGAGCATTTCCGCGGCCGGCATGCGGCGCTGACCTGTTCGGCGAGCCCGGTGTTCGATGCCGAGGGTGGCCTGCTCGCCGTGCTCAATGTGTCGTCGGCGCGCGAAGACCTGTCGCGCCAGCGGCGTTTTCACACCATGGCGCTGACCAATCTCTCGGCCAAACTCATCGAGAGCTGCTTCTTCCTGCAGCATTGCGAGGGCGACTACCTGCTGCGCTTCCATGCCCAGCCCGAATACATCGGCCTGCTCAGCGAAGGCCTGCTGGCGTTCGATGGCGACGGGCGCATCACGACCATCAACGAAACCGCGCTGAACCTGCTGGCGAGCAACCGCGAAGCACTACTGGGCCAACCGCTGGAAACTGTTCTGGATGTGCGTCTGGAGCAATTGCTGCAGCGCGCCAGACCGCAGCCCGGCACCTGCTGGCCGCTGCATACCCACAACGGTCAGCGGTTGTACTGCCAGTTGCGCGGACCGCAGATGCGCGTGGTGGCCGCGCCGCCGAAAGAAGCGGCAGCGCAGGTGGGTGGTCTGTGCCTGCTCGACCCGTCAATGCGCGCAGATTTCGGCCGCGCGCTGAAGGTTCTCGAGCGGGACGTGCCGGTGCTGCTGCAAGGCGAAACCGGCACCGGCAAGGAGGCGTTCGCCAGCGCGCTGCATCGCGCCAGCCGCCGCGCCGGCCGGCCGTTCGTGGCGCTCAACTGCGCGGCGATTCCCGAGACGCTGATCGAAAGCGAACTGTTCGGCTATCGCGGTGGCAGTTTCACCGGCGCGCGGCGCGAGGGCATGGTCGGCAAGCTGGAGCAGGCCAACGGCGGCATTCTCTTTCTCGACGAGATTGGCGACATGCCGCTGGCGCTACAGACGCGCTTGCTGCGGGTGCTGGAGGAGCGCAAGGTCACGCCACTGGGGGCAGCCGCACCGACCGAATTGAACATCCGCCTGATCAGCGCCAGTCATCACGACCTGCGCACACTGGTCGCCAGCGGCGCGTTCCGTGAAGACCTGTATTACCGGCTCGGCGGGCTGATGATCGCGTTGCCGCCACTGCGCGAGCGCAGCGACAAGGCGCAACTGCTCGACCATCTGCTGAGCGAAGAAGCCCAGGGCGAATCGATCTGCCTCGACCCGGCCGCGCGGCAGGCGTTGCTCGCTTACAGGTGGCCGGGCAACGTTCGGCAGATGCGCAACCTGCTGCGCACATTGGTAGCGCTGAGCGAGCAGGGCCGCATCGCCGTCGATGAGGTACTGGCTGTGCTGCCGGCCGAGATCGGCGAGGTGGATGCAATGCGCGATCCGTTGCAGTCGGCCGAGCGCGAGGCTTTGCTGAGCGTGCTGCGCGAGCGGCACTGGCAGGTCAGCCGGGTTGCCGAACAGCTCGGGATCAGCCGCAACACGCTCTATCGCAAGCTGCGCAAGCACGGCATCTCGCGCAACTGAAAGGCGGGCGCGAACGCCCGCCGTCACGGTGTCAGAGCGCGGTGGACAGGGTGATCGAACCGAACTGGTCGTGTTCCCGCTGGCTCTGGAATTCACGGGTGCGCCAGACGTTGGCGAATGCCAGTTGCCAGCGGCTCCAGGTCAGTGCCACGCCGACCTTGGCATCCCCGACCCACTCGCGGCGGTCAACCGAATGGCTGTCCTCGAAGGTGTTGCCGTCGAGCAGCATGTTGTGCGCCATGTAGCGGCCTTCAAGATTGGCGAAGCCGTACCAGGCGAAATCCCCACCCGGCCGGAAGAACTGGCTGCCGCTCTGCGCCGGCGTCACTGCCGGAATGCTGAAGCTGCGCTGCAGGTTCTGCCCCAGGCGCAGGCCCAGCCCGGCAGAGCCATAGCGATAGAGGTTGCCGAGGGCGAAGCCCACGCTCGGGCCATATTCCAGCTCCAGCCCGGCGAAGCGTTCCTGCAACCACCAGCGGTGTTGATAACCCAGGTTGACGAAGGGTTCGTTTTCCAGCTGGTTGTCCCAACCATTGGGTTCGTCGCTGTTGGTGGCCTTGTGCACGGCGCGTTGCAGGCGCTTGCCTCCGGCGGCCGGGCCGACGATGCCGACATCCAGATGCAGGCTCTGCGCGCCCCGCCAGCCGTCGTGCTGGGTGTCGGAGAACATCGACATGCCGGCGAACAGCAGGCCGGCATAAGGACGGTCGTCATCGATCAGCGCTCGGGTTTCGATTTCCTCCGGCGTGTAAATCTGATGACCGAAGCGATAGGCGACGTTGTCGACTGCCGCGCCCGACCAGCCGGGCAGCAGATCGGCGAAGCGCCGCGTCCAGCTCTGGTCGTCCGGCTCGAAGCCCCAGATCACTTCCAGCCCATTGCTGTAATGACCATCGCTGCCCCTGGCGATGATGTCGTTCTCCACCTTCAGCGACAGGATGTCGGCCTGGCCGATGGCAGGGGCGGCGATGGTTGCAGCGAGCAGGCACGAGCACAGCAAAGAACGAGAATGCATGGTCAGACTCCTGGCTTACGTTCTTGTTTGTATGTTCTTTCTCGGACCTTGACCTCGCGGGGCGGTTCGCTTGAACCCTATGGCGCACCGAATCTGCTGCTTCCGGCCAGTACCGATTCGCCAAGCCTAGCCTGTTCCGACTCACGCAGTTGCTCGGCAAGCGCATTGGAAAAGCCTTCTACCGCGGACCAGCGCAGATGGATGGCGTCGACGAAGGCAGCGGGCGGAGCGACCCATTCGCGATCGGCGTTCCAGTATTGCGCGCCGGCATTGCCGGCGATGGCGGCCGTCAGCTTTTCGTCGAAACGGGTGAGGAAGCTGCCATCGGCATCGACCTTGGCCTTCCACTGCGGATGCAGCGGTGTGGATACGACGAGCAGCTGGCGTTGCTCCGCCTGCAAACGCGCGGACAGCGTGCCCAGCGCAGCGAAGCAGCTGTTATCCAGCGCGTCAGGCTTGCCATAGAACAGGCCCCGATCACCCCGGGGCTCGAGCGGCCCGTCGCCGTGACGGGTGAACACCAGCGGGTCCCATTCGATCTCGTTGGCCCGTTGCGCCTTGACCGTCTGCGCGTTGCGCAACAGCGAACGTGGCGAGAAGTAGCGCATGTAGTAACCCCAGCGTGAGGCCTGCTGATAAACGTAGTGATCGGCATCCTCGCGGTCGAACACCGCATCCGGCACTTTCCAGCAGCCGGCGAAGTCCAGCGGATCGACGATCATCACCACCTGACGGACGCTGGGTTCACGGTCGAGCAGCCAGTTGGCGACATAGGTCGACTGGTTGGCGTGCAGGCCGCAGAACGCACCGTTGAGCGGGCGCAGGCCGGGCGTCTGCTCGATCAGCACGTCACCATCGACATGGCGCCAGGCGACCGAGGAACCGACGATCAGCAGGTTCGGATCGGCGATGGGGTTGTGCCGCAGAAAGTGCAGCTTTTCGTCCACACACAGGCTGTTGGAGAAGGCCGGTGGCGGCAGGTTGTCGGTGTGATTGAGCCAGGCGAGCAGGGCGGCAAAGCCGCCGAGCATCCCGAACAGCCCGGCGAACATGCCCAGCAGGTAGCCGGCACGGAACGGCCGCCGGTCTGCCTCGGCCCGGGCGGCATCGCCGCCCGGGCATGTATCGACGGATCTGGCCATGACTCAACGCCCTCCGAGTTTGGTCTGGATCAGTTGCGCGAAGTGGCCGACGTTCTTCAGCGATTCCAGTTCGGCGGTGCGGAACTTGATGCCGAAGCGTTGCTCGGCGGCCACGATCAGCAGGACATGGGTCTGGCTGTCCCAGCCATCGATGTCGTCGGCGGTGGTTTCGGAGATGAGGACGATATCGTCATCGTCGAACACGTCGTGGAAGACCTGGGTCAGCGCCTGGAGAATTTCCCTTTCGTTCATGCTTGCACCTGGATGTGGTGGTTGATGGAAGCGCGCGAGGCCAGCTCGTAGCGCCAGAAACTTGCATCGGCGGGGGCGTTGGCAGCGGTGGGGCGCTGCTCGAAGCCCAGCCGCGGGTAGTGCTCGGCGACCATGCCGTTGCGTTCGCTGGGGCGGTATTCGCCAACCAGGGCACGCCAGCCGGCAGCCGCGGCCGCCTCGGCCATGACCTCCAGCACTGCCGCCTCGACCTGGCGGCCCAGCACGCGGCAGCTCATCAGCCAGCTGTCGATCAGCAGCTCATCGGCTCCGAGAGCTGCATCGGGTCTTGCCAGCACCACGCTGATCAGGCCGTTGTCGCCGAACTTGTCTTCCAGCCGCAGGGCCAGGGCGATGGCTTGCGGATTGCTGGCCATGCGCTCGACTTCGGCTTCGGTATAGCGGCGGGTGGTCAGGTTGAACTGGTTGGTCTTGTTGATCAGCTGGGTGGTGCGCGCCAGCTCGGCGGCGCCGATGCGGTTGACGCGCAGCACCATCTGCAGCCCGCGCAGGTAGCCGTCCATGTCAGTCGCCTGGCTCTGCGCGGCCTTGCGTTCGGCATTCAGCGCATAGCTGCGGCCGCGCTCGGCGTCATCGGAGGTAAAGGACACAGCCTCGAAATAGCCCGCCGCGGCGATGCGGGCAGGGTAATTGGCGACATCGTCGGGCAGCTCCGGTACGGCGACTTCCGGCAGCTCGCGGCGCACGATGTCGCGCTCTGCGGGGTTGTCGTCGACGAACACCAGGCTGTCCAGACCGATATCGAGCATGCTCGCAATGCGCCGCAGGTTGCCCGCCTTGTCTTCCCAGTTGGCGACGAATGCCGCGATATCGCTGCGCTTGAGCGCCATTTCCGGATGCGCGAACGCCGCCTCGGCGACGTGCAGGTCGTTCTTGCTGCACACCGCGAGGATCACCCCGCGGCGCGCCAGCTGGGCGGCGTAACGCTGGAAGGCGAGAAACGCCTCGCCGCTGGGGCTGCCCTGGCCGAGCTGGATACCGTCGATGCCGTCATCACCGATCACGCCGCCCCAGAGGGTGTTGTCCAGATCGAGTACCAGGCACTTGCGCGACAGCCCGGCAGTGGCCGCCGCGATCCGCGCCAGATGTTCGCCATAAAGCGGTGCCAGGGTCGGGCTGACCAGCTGCTTGGCCTGATGCCAGCGCACCGGCTCGGCCAGGCCGTCGCCATAAGCGGCTGCGTGCCAGACCAGATCGAGCAGCAGCACGCCATCCTCGCGGGCAGCGGCGCGGATCGCCGCATTCAAGCGTTCGATGACTGCCCGCGGAGATGCTGGCACCAGAGCTTCGTAAGAGCCGAACAGTGGCGGCGCGACCGGCACCAGGGTTTGCTGCACCACCTGTGCGGCGTATCGCTCGCGAGCCCGACGCCAGAGCAGGCGCAGTTCATCGACGCGCTCCGCCACCGCGGCATCCACCTCCGCCTGGCCTGCCTGCAAGGGCAGTTGCAGTGGGGCGTCATGGGCGTCCAGCGCCAGCAGCACCAGCTGGGGGGCGAAGGCGTTCAGCGCCGGGTCATCAGCCAGCAGCGCCTGGCGGTACATGCCGTAGGGCGCTACGTGCAGCGACAGCGCCAGCCGCCGCTGCAATCCTGCAACACGGATAGCCGGCAGCAGGTGATCCACCGTGTGCGAGGACAGCAGCGCCACCCGCAGCGGCGTCAGTCGTGCTGCCGCGGTATGCTGTTCGATGCCGGCGGCGACCAGCTTGTCCAGCCGAGCGGTCAGGGTGAAATCCCGTTGAAAGGTCGCCAGTCGCGCGGCTTCGTGCAGGCGCGGCAACGGGTCATCGATACGTTTGGCTTGGCCGATTGCGCCGGACAGATCCGGATGCGCCGGCAGCCAGGAGAGTTGTTGCATGCCTGTGACTCCTTGTCGTGCTCAGAACTGGAAGTAGAGGAATTCGGTCGGCGCCATGGAAAAGGCGATCGCCAGGGCGAAGAAACCGAGCACACCTACCGCCATGCCGTGGATTGCGGTCGGGCGCCAGGCGCTGACCGGCAATAGCCGTTCGGTCCAGTGCGGCTGGGCCTGGAAGTTGAGTGCGGTACGGAAGTGGCCCATCCACTGCTGCACGTTCGGCATGCCCCAGACGAACACCAGCAATGCGGCGATATATAGGAAGTCGGAGCGATCCATCGCCGTGCTGGTCGGGCTCAGGCCGAGCATGCCGGCGAGGATCGCCAAGGCAGTCGGTACGTCACTGGCGCGGAAGAACACCATCGCCACCACCACGCAGCCAAAGGTCAGCGCGACGGCCGCCGCCTTGTGCCACCAGATGTCGCTGTCCAGCTTCCAGCCCTGACGTGCCTTCCAGGCACGCCAGCCGTGGGCGACCACCAGATAGAAGCCATGCAGCAGGCCGAAGGCAACGAAGTGCCAGCCGGCGCCGTGCCAGATGCCGGAGATGAACATGGTGAACACGGTGGGGTAGGCGACCAGGGCGAAGAAGGTGCCGGCGGTCATCTTGCCCCGTCGCGGCTGCGGCTTGCCGGCCGCCATGCGCGCGCGGGTCACGCGCAGCACGATGGGGTTGTAGATGTAGGCGGTGAGAAAACGCGTCAGCGTCATGTGCCAGCGCGACCAGTAGTCGATGACGTTGCGCGCCTTGAACGGGCTGTTGAAGTTGGCCGGCAGGCTGATGCCGAACAGCAGCGCGAGGCCGATGGCCATGTCGCTGTAGCCGGAGAAGTCGAAATAGATCTGCAGTGTGTAGGTCAGCGCGCCGGTCCAGGCATCGAAGAACGCCGGGATGGTGCCGTCGGCGGCCAGGCTGAAGACCGGCGTGGCTTTCAGCGCGAGGGTGTCGGCGATCACCACCTTCTTGAACAGACCGAGCAGAAACACCGTGGCGCCCAGCGACAGGTTGTCGATGCGCGCGCGGAAGCTGTCGCGGTCGTTGAACTGCGCGAGCATCTCGCCGTGGTGGGTGATCGGCCCGGCGATCAGCTGCGGGAAGAAGCTGATGAACAGGCAATAGTTGGCGAAGTCGTGTTCTTCCACCACGCCATCATGGGCATCGACCAGGTAGGCGATCTGCTGGAAGGTGAAGAAGGAGATCGCCAGCGGCAGGATGATGTCTTCGACGCGCCATCCGAGATCCAGCGCCGCATCCAGCGTGCCGAGCAGAAAGCCGGTGTACTTGTAGTAGACCAGCAGCAACACGTTGGCCGCGACCGCCAGCCCGAGAACCAGACGTGAGGGGTGCCGGCGCAGGTAGCCACCGAGCAGATAGTTGACCAGCATGCTGCCGACCAGCAGCGGTACGTAGACCGGGTTCCACCAGCCGTAGAACACCAACGAGACGACGGTCAGCCAGATCACCGCGAGCCGCTGTCGGCCCGATCCGGTCAGCACGAAGAATCCAATCAACACCACCGGCAGAAAGCCGGCGATGAATTCCACTGAATTGAAAAGCATCTTCCCTATCCCTGCTCAGCGTACGTACATCGCTGCCCAGGCCGCCGGCAAGGCGGGGCGAGTCATCCATAAAGTCCTAGCGCCACGCGACCGATCCATTCTGGTCGGCGTTGCGACATCCTTGGTCCATCAGTGGGTGCTCGCTCGGGTTACGGCCACCTTGGCCGCCTTCCCCTGAGCTCCTATGGCTCGGACGTGAAGGTGTAAAAAAAAGTTTCAAGGTTTGTTGCGCCACCGAGCGCTTAATTGTCGCAGGTGATAAAGCTCACGACTGGCGCGGCCTGCAGCCCGTTTCCGTCGGTCGGGAAAGTTCCCTTGCCTTCCGGGAAGCGCGAGCCAGGCCATCGCCATGACAATAAAAAAGGCCGACTGCGACGGATGCGTTCCGTCTGCCAGTCGGCCTGCTGATTGCTCTCGAACGATCAGCGAACAGTACTCAACCCCACGCTGCTGCGCGTGCGCTGGGCCGATACCGGCCTTGCGCTTGGCGGCTCGTTCTTGTTCTGCAGATGTCTGACCGTGCGCTTGAGGCGCTGAACCTTGTCTTCCAGTTGGAAGACCTTGCGGTTGTTGTAGAACATGCCCAGCACGAACCCCACCGAAGTGAAGACCAGGCCATAAATGAGTGCGGCTTCATAGAGATAGCTGGAAAACATCCTGTCGTCCTCTGCGGCTGATGGCGGCCTTGCTCGTCGAGCGGCTTAGGCCGGATTGGGCTGATGCCAATCTGCCGTTATGTGACAGGGTGCACATTGAAAATGTTCCGCCGCCTCCGGTCCCGTCATGGGTGTGGTGCCGAACTCTCCCGCAGAGCGGTCGTCCCATTTTCTAGACGGCGCACTTAACTGATTGGGGGACTATCAATGGCCATGCTGGACACCCGCGGTATCGGGGCCTTCACCTTGCTCAAGCGTACCTTCAAGGAATTCAGCAACGACGATATGTCCACCTATGCTTCGGCGCTGGCTTATCGCGGCCTGTTCGCGATGTTCCCGTTTCTGGTGTTTCTCATAGCGCTGCTGGGTTTCCTCGACCTGCAGAACTTCTTCGACTGGTTGCGCATGCAAGCGTCGCTGGCATTGCCGCCGATGGCGATGGAGCAGATCGACCCGGTCATCGAGCAGCTGCAGGAGCAGCAGGCCGGCTTGTTGTCCTTCGGTATTCTCGTGGCGTTGTGGACGGCCTCCATCGGTTTCCGTTCGCTGATGAATGCGATGAACCGGGCCTACGACGTGGAGGAGGGCCGCCCGAGCTGGAAGCTGATCATGCTTTCACTGGCCTACACGGTCGGCATAGCGGTCCTGCTGCTGATGACGGCAGGGCTGATGATCGTCGGGCCGCAGGCCATCGAGTGGCTGGCCGGGCAGGTGGGCATGCGCGATATGGTGGTGGTGCTGTGGACCTGGGCCCGCTGGCCGGTGGTCGTACTGACGCTGATGCTGGTGGTGGCATTGCTGTACTACGTGACGCCCGACGTGGAGCAGGATTTCCGCTTCATCACGCCGGGCTCCGTGCTGGCGGTGCTGGTATGGATACTCGCCTCGATCGCGTTTGGCATCTACGTACAGAACTTCGCCGATTACAACGCGACCTACGGCAGCATCGGCGCCATCATCGTGCTGCTGTTGTACCTGTACATTTCTGCTGCGGTGCTGTTGTTCGGCGCCGAGCTCAATGCGGTGATCGAGCACGCCTCGGTCGAGGGCAAGGACGAGGGTGATAAACGGCTGGACAGCTGAGGTGCCGTCTGGCGCTTGGCTGCGAACAACCCTTCTACGTAACGGTCATCTATTTCATTACAGAATTATTCCGCAGGGACTGCGGAGCATGCCGCGTAACGCGGGCATGCCCGGCGAAGACCGGTGTTCTGCTACGGGACCGGACGGAGAAGTACCTTGCATATCGCGGATATGACCATGTTCTACGCGCCCGCCAGTGGTGGCGTGCGCACCTACCTCGAGGCGAAGCATCGCAGGCTGCAGCTGTACTCGGGGGTACGGCACAGCATCCTGGTGCCGGGTGGCGATTACAGCCACAACGACGGGCTTTACGAAGTGCCCGCTCCCATCCTGCCCTTTGGCAAGGGCTACCGCTTTCCGATCCGCCGCGCGCCCTGGCGCAATCTGCTGCGTTCGCTGCGCCCCGACCTGATCGAGGTCGGCGATCCCTACATGACCGCCTGGGCGGCGCTGGATGCCGGGCGCCGGCTGAATGTCCCGGTCATCGGCTTCTATCATTCCGACCTTCCGCTGCTGGTCAGCAACCGTATCGGCAGCTGGCTGGGCACCAACCTCAATGGCTACGTCTCAAGGCTGTACGGCAGCTTCGATCGGGTATTGGCTCCCAGTGAAGTGATGGCCGACAAGCTCATGCACCTCGGCGTGAAGAACGTCTTCGTGCAGCCCTTGGGGGTTGATCTGGATACCTTCTGCCCCGAGCGACGGGACCCCGACTTGCGCCGCGAGCTGGGCCTGGCCGACGACACCCGGCTGATGATTTTTGCCGGGCGCGGTTCGCGGGAAAAGAACCTGCATATCCTGCTGGAGACCGCGCGCCAGCTCGGCAAACCCTACCACCTGTTGCTGGTGGGTTCGAGCATGCCGCAGCGGGTGCCGGACAATGTCACGGTAATCGACCGCTTCTGTTGCTCCAGTGAGGTGGCGCGGTACATGGCCAGTAGCGATGTGCTGCTGCACGCCGGCAATCAGGAAACCTTCGGTCTGGTGGCGCTGGAAGCCATGGCCTGCGGCATCCCGGTGGTGGCAGCGCGGGCCGGTGCGTTACCGGAACTGGTGCCGTTCTACAGTGGGCGTCTGTGCCGGCCGCTGGACCCAAGGGCCATGGCGCATACCGTACGCGAGCTGTTCGAAGATGATCCGCGGCTGCTCGGGCTGCAGGCGCGCCAGCATGTCGAGGCGCATCATGCCTGGGATGCCGTCGTGGCAGGCTTGCTCGCCCACTACCATGCAGTGCTCGGCACCGCGGACCTGCCGGTCGCCGTACATGGCTGAAGCTGCTCTGACGCTGGTGCTGCATGATGTGGCTGCAGAAACCTGGCCCGATTACCAGCCTTTCGTCGAGGCGGTCGATGCCATCGGCGGCGTGCCGATCACCTGGCTGGTGGTACCGGACTTTCACCAGCGCAATCCGCTGGCGCAGCAGCCGGCTTTTCGCCGGGTGCTGGACGAGCGCGTGCAGCGCGGTGACGAACTGGTGCTGCACGGTTGCTACCACGCCGATCTCGAACCCGCGCCGAAAACGCCGAAGGACTGGTTCATGCGCCGGGTCTACACCCATGAGGGCGAATTCTATGCCCTCGACCAACAGGCGGCCGGCGAACGGCTGGCGCGGGGGCGGGAGCTGTTCAGCCATCATGGCTGGCCGTTGCACGGCTTCGTCGCGCCGGCCTGGCTGATGAGCAAGGGCACGCGGCGCGCACTGGCGAGTAGCGGGCTGACCTATACCAGCGACCCGAGCCATCTTTACTTGCTGCCCGACTTTCTTCCGATCAGGGCGCCGGGGCTGGTCTGGAGTGCCCGCAGCTCCTGGCGTCGCGGTGTGTCCTGGCTGGTCAGTGAACGGCAGCTGCGGCACAGCCGGCAGGCGCCGTTGCTACGGCTGGGACTGCATCCGGTGGATATGCGCCATGAGTTTTCCCGGCGCTATTGGCTCCAGGTGCTGGAGCGGCTGCTGCGGGACGGCAGGGTCCCGCTGACCAAGATCGACTGGCTGCGACAGTACCGGTCATCGAGCGCCGTGGCATGACGGGCCGCTGGTGGATACTGGCTGGCGCTCTGCTCGGCGCGGCGCTGGTGCCGCTGCTGCTGGGGGGCACCGGACTGTTCGAGCGTCTGCGCAGTTTTCCCGGCAGCCTGCTGGCGATAATGCTGGGTATGGTGGTGCTGGGCTGGAACCTCAATGCGCTGCGTCTGCGCCTGCTGCTGGGACGTCGGCAACTGGGACAGCGGCGTGCCTTCGGCATCGTGGTGGCGACCGAATTCGCCATTTGCGCAACGCCAGGGGGCGCGGGCGGTCCGCTGACGCTGATGGCGCTGCTGATGCGCCAGGGCGTTGCGCCAGCGAAGGGTACGGCGACCTACGCGGTCGAGCAGCTGACCGATCTGCTGTTCTTCGCCTGCGCCCTGGTCGGTGTGCTGATCTATGCGCTGACCCACGCGCTCAGTGCACACATCGCCAACCTGCTGGGCTTCAGCGTGGCGTTGCTGATCGGGGTAATGGTGCTGCTGGCGCTGCTCGGGCGCTTTCATCGGCAGGTGTTCCTGCTCAACGGCTGGCTGGTGACCCGGCTGGGCATGAAGCAGGCGCGCAAGCGGCGCTGGGCGCGAAAGGTACTGAGCTTTCGCAACGCACTGATCGACTGCTTTCGCTTGCCACGCCGTGTGCTGCTCGCCGTGTTCGGGCTGACCACGCTGCACTGGCTGCTGCGCTTTAGCGTGCTCTACCTGACTCTGCAGGGGCTGGGCAGCGAACTGGCCTGGGCCTGGACCTTTCTCGTCCAGCTACTGGCGCTGACCGCCGGCCAGCTGAGTCTGCTGCCGGGTGGGGCCGGCAGCGCCGAACTGGCGTCGGCCGCGCTGCTGACGCCGATGGTCGGCAAGTCGACGACCGCGGCGGCGATCGTCATCTGGCGCTTCGTGACCTATTACTTCTATCTCATCGCCGGCGCACCGGTGTTCCTCCACCTGGCCGGCCGGCCGCTGTTGCGCCGGCTGATGCCATCGCGGCATGCCTGAGCGGCTCTAGCCCGATGGCCGGGAGAAACTAACGCTTCGCTCGGGCGGTCCACCCTTATGTCATCAATGAAGAAGCGAGGGTCACGCCATGAGCAGTACTGAAGACAAGATCAAGGGCAACACCAACGAAGCCGTGGGCAAGATCAAGCAGGGTGTGGGCGAAGCGACCGACAACGAGCGCATGAAAGGCGAAGGCCAGCGCCAGGAAATCAAGGGCGAGGCCCAGCAGGTCAAGGGTGATGTCAAAGACACGCTGAAGAAAGGCATCGACAAGGCCTGACCTGTCGCTGCCCGGCGGCAGCACAAATGAAAATGCCCGCATCGCTGCGGGCATTTTTTTTGTGTCTGGAATCGGCTGGCGATCAGCGCTCCAGATACTGCAGTTTGTCCTTCACGCCGTCCCACTCTTCGGCATCGGCCAGGGCGTCTTTCTTCTCGGTGATGTTCGGCCAGACTTCCGCCAGATCAGCGTTGAGCTCGATGAACTCCTGCTGATCTTCCGGTACCTCGTCCTCGGAGAAGATCGCCTGAGCCGGGCACTCCGGCTCGCACAGTGCGCAGTCGATGCACTCGTCCGGGTGAATCACCAGAAAGTTCGGGCCTTCGTAGAAGCAGTCCACCGGGCAGACTTCCACGCAATCGGTGTATTTGCACTTGATGCAGTTGTCGGTGACGACGAAGGTCATGTCTAGCTATCTCCTCAGGCGTGTCAGGTAGGCGTTACGGTGACGCCCCTGCGAGTAGGCGGCACAGGCAAATGCCGCTTATCAAAAAAATGCGCGCGATTCTAGCAGCTTTCGCGGCGTATCAAATGCGAGTTTTCAAGCTGTATAGCAGGTCCAGCGCCTGGCGCGGCGTTACATCATCGGGATTGATCCGTCCCAATTCCTCGAGCACCGGATGCGGCAGGCTGGCGAACAAGTCGCTCTGCATCGGCGGTGCCGGCTGGCCGGGCGCTATTCTCGGTGCTTCGTGAGCCAGGCTGGTGGTTTCCAGGCGCGACAGATGGTCGCGCGCGCGCTGGATGACTTCACCCGGCACGCCGGCCAGCTGCGCCACCGCCAGGCCGTAGCTCTGGCTCGCCGGCCCCGGCAGTACGTGGTGCAGAAAGACGATGCGCTCGTTGTGCTCGGTAGCGGATAGATGGACGTTGGCCACGACCGGCTCGCTTTCGGGCAATACGGTCAGCTCGAAGTAATGGGTGGCGAACAGGGTAAACGCACGCAGCTTGGCCAGGTGCTCGGCGGCAGCCCAGGCCAGCGAAAGGCCATCGAAGGTGCTTGTGCCGCGGCCCACTTCGTCCATCAGCACCAGGCTGCGATCGCTGGCGTTGTGCAGGATGTTGGCGGTTTCGCTCATCTCCACCATGAAGGTGGAGCGGCCACCGGCAAGGTCGTCCGAGGAGCCGATACGGGTGAAGATGCGGTCCACCAGCGACAGCTCGCAAGCCGCGGCGGGGACGAAGCTGCCGATCTGCGCCAGCAGGACGATCAGCGCGGTCTGGCGCATATAGGTCGATTTACCGCCCATGTTCGGCCCGGTGATCACCAGCATGCGGGTGGCATCGTCGAGGGCGAGATCATTGGCCACGAAGGGCGTCTCCAACACCTGCTCGACCACCGGATGGCGGCCTTGCTCGATGCGCATGCACGGCTGCTCGATGAAGCGTGGGCGATTCAGGTCGAGATTGAGCGCGCGCTCGGCGAGGTTGCTCAGCACGTCCAGCTCGGCCAGGGCGGCGGCACTCTCCTGCAGCGGTGCCAGGTGGCCGATGAGCATTTCCAGCAGCTCGTCATAGAGCAGCTTCTCGCGGGCGAGGGCGCGGCTCTTGGCCGACAGCGCCTTGTCCTCGAACTCCTTCAGCTCAGGGGTGATGAAGCGCTCGGCGCCCTTGAGCGTCTGCCGGCGGATGTAGTCGGCCGGCGCGGATTCGGCCTGCTTGCTCGGCAGCTCGATGAAGTAGCCGTGCACGCGGTTGTAGCCGACCTTGAGGTTGGCCAGGCCAGTGCGGGCCTTCTCGCGGGTCTCCAGATCCATCAGGTACTGGCCGGCGTTCTCGGAGAGCGACTGCAGCTCGTCCAGCTCGGCGTCATAACCGGTCTTCAGCACGCCACCGTCGCGGATCACCGCCGGCGGGTTGTCGATGATGGCGCGGGCCAGCAGTTCGGCCAGCTCCGGGTAGGTGCTGATGCTTTTTGCCAGTTCGAGCAGATGCGGCGCCACCAGATCCTGCATGCCCGCCTGCAGCTGCGGCAGCGCCGCAAGCGCATCGCGCAGGCGCGCCAGATCGCGCGGGCGGGCGTTGCGCAGGCCGATACGGGCGAGGATGCGTTCCAGGTCACCGATGTCCTTGAGCTGCGGCTGCAGCTGTTCGAAGCGGTAGTGCTCCAGCAGGCAGGTGATCGAGTCCTGGCGCGCTTCGAGGATCTCGCGGTTGCGCAGGGGGCGGTTCAGCCAGCGGGTCAACAGGCGCGAACCCATGGCGGTCTGGCAGCGGTCCATGACCGATTGCAGCGTGTTGTCGCGGCCGCCAGAAAGATTGACATCCAGCTCCAGATTGCGCCGGCTGGCACCGTCGAGGATCACCGTGTCGTCGAGGCGCTCGTGGCGCAAGCTGCGCAGGTGGGGCAGGGCAGTGCGCTGGGTGTCCTTGGCATAGGCCAGCAGGCAGCCGGCGGCACCGATGGCCAACGTCAGGCTCTCGCAGCCGAAGCCCTTGAGGTCCTGGGTGGAGAACTGCTGGCAGAGGCTCTTGAACGCCGAATCGCGATCGAAATCCCAGGGCGCGCGGCGGCGCACACCGCGGCGCTTTTCCAGCGGCAGGCCCTGCGGCCAGTCGTCCGGAATCAACAGTTCCGCCGGGCTCAGGCGCTCCAGTTCGGCGAGCAGGGTTTCCCAGCCCTTGAGTTCCTGCACGCTGAAACGTCCGCTGGCGATGTCCAGCACCGACAGACCGAACAGGCGCTCATCGCCGACTACGGCGGCCAGCAGGTTGTCGCGGCGCTCGTCGAGCAGCGCCTCGTCGCTTACCGTGCCCGGCGTGATGATGCGCACCACCTGGCGTTCCACTGGCCCCTTGCTGGTGGCCGGGTCGCCGATCTGCTCGCAGATCACCACCGATTCGCCAAGCTTGACCAGGCGCGCCAGATAGCCCTCGGCGGAGTGGAACGGAATGCCGGCCATGGGTATCGCCGTGCCCGCCGACTGACCGCGCGCAGTCAGGGTGATGTCGAGCAGCGCAGCGGCCTTCTTGGCATCGTCGTAGAACAGCTCGTAGAAATCACCCATGCGGTAGAACATCAGCTGATCCGGATGCTCGCGCTTGAGCTTCCAGTACTGCTGCATCATCGGAGTGTGGCTAGAAAGCCCGTCATTGCTGGCCTCTGAGGCTTTCTGTCTAATACTCATCGATTCTGTCTAATACTTCAGCCGATCCGGGACGGCATTGTCGGCGCCTGGGCGATCTTCGGCAACCGGCCGCGCAGGTAGCGAGCGGTCATTCTGGCGTCGGCGTGGCCTCCGAGTGTCTGTGCGTTTTTGCCTTCCCTGTCGGCATCGGTGAGCGATTTGGCACGGATGTCGTGGATCTTCACGTCATGGATGCCGGTCTTCTCGCGCAGCGCTTGAAACGCTTCCTTGACCGTCTCGTAGCTGACTGGCTTCCCGGTGCGTGAGCAGAACAGAGTGAGCGTCCGGACCTTTCGCGGTAGCGCCTTGGCACGATCGATGACGGCCTGCAGGTCTGGCGTCATGGCCACGATCAGCTTTGCGCCTGTCTTCTCCTGCACAAACGAAACTCCCTCGTCGCTGATGTCCGCCAGGCGGATAGCGATCACGTCTCCTATGCGCTGGCCGGTCAGGTAGCACATTTCAAGGATTGCCCGAATGTAGGGGCTTGCCGCGTTGAGCAGGGCGCCGAACTCTGCGTCGGTGATGTAGCGATCGCGTCGGCCCTCTGCGTGCCGGCTGATTCCGGTGCACGGATTTGAGTCGACCTCTTGCCACTCAAGCGCATAGCCGAACACGACGCGCAGGAATGACAGAATCCGGTTGCACATGTTCGGGGTGCCAGCCAACTCCATCTTCACCGCGGCCACGTGCTTCGGTAGCACCTGGCGCGGCTCGAACTCCGCAAAGATCGTCTTCAGTCGCTCGGCCGCGATTTCATACTGCGCCACCGTGTTCTGGCTCAACTTCTTGAGCTTGCAGTGGTGCTTGAATGCACGGTCAATCAGATCAGGCATGCCGCCCTGCGTCCCTGCAGCCATCCGCTTGGCGTAGATCATCAGCACCTCCTGCAGATCCGTGCCAAGCCGCTCCCACTTCCCATTGCGAACCAGGTAGTACGCTCCGTGCTTCTGGTACATGCACGCCGGCAGATGCCGGTCCTTCTTCCTCGGGCGCATGCTCGTGTCCTCAGCCCGTCAGCCTCAGCTGCGGCTCCTTCTTCGATGTTTTGACGGCTCCAAGGCGCGACAATACAACGTCGCGCAGCACCTTGGGATGTCCGTCGCCGCCTACCACGAACCCGAACTTCTCAGCCGTCAGCCAGGCAATTTGCTTGCTTGGCTTCTGGTAGCCGGTCAGGTCCGCCACTTCCTGCGGTGTCATGAACATCCCTCACCCCCTCACCGTTACGCCGGCTGCTTCGATGGCGGCGCGGCATTCATCAGGGTGCAGCATCAGGATTGATGCTCTGCCTCCCCACTCGTCGACCCCGTCGTCCATCAATTCACCGTCAGGCAGTTCAATCACCAACTCCGCCCGCGAAGCCACCCACACATTCCGCATCTGATCCTTCACGTCCTCGAAACGGGTGTGCCCGAGCTGCTGCTGCCACCACGCCTCGAACTCTGCTATCGCCGTGTCTGTGTGCATGTCTACTCCCCCTTGACTAGCGTCATTACGGCGCCGTCAATCTCGTCTATGCCTGGCAGCATGATCAGCTCGTGCAATGCCATGTAGGCCGCTTGCGGACGGCCTTCGTTGATCGCTTCCATTGCGCGGATCACGGCGTCCTTGGACTTCACGACGTACATCGCTGACTGAAACGTCATGCGGTAGTCGAGCGTCGGGTTATCGTCACTCATTGCCGTGCTCTGCCATCAGGTCTTTAATTGCGTGCGCCTTGATCTGCTCCAAGGCGCCAATGAATCGGCGTATGGCTTCAGGGTCTTCCGGGTCAGATGCAAAG
This sequence comes from Pseudomonas songnenensis, assembly GCF_003696315.1. Lineage (GTDB taxonomy): Bacteria > Pseudomonadota > Gammaproteobacteria > Pseudomonadales > Pseudomonadaceae > Stutzerimonas > Stutzerimonas songnenensis. The sequence goes on from NZ_RFFN01000006.1 coordinate 182,193, forward strand.
CCGAAGATTGAATCCGAGTGGCAGGCGCTGTTGCCTGTAACCACGATGCAGTAGCAGGAGTTTTGGAGGTCGGAGCCCTCTAGCTCAGCCAGAACTTCCTTCAGGTCTCCAATCGTTTCGTCTCTCACGGACATAGGTCTACCTCCCCGCCGACTCTCGCCGGCAGGCTGTTTGATGGGGTGGGGTTAGTGGCGGCGGTGCCGCTTGTTCCGTGCCTTTTCGCCCTTGCTGCGCGGTGAGCGGGCGTATGGGTCGTCGGTGCGCTGGATCAAATCTGGCGGTGACCATGCGCAAGCCACAGCAGCGCTTAATGCAAGTGCGAGAGCTGAATGAAACTTCCGCATTCACGCCTCCTTCGCAGCCATGGACTCGGTTTTGTGCCAGACAGCTGATGGGTTCGATTCGAGCTCGTCGACAAGCTCCGGCGCTAGGCTGCGGACAACCTCCCAAAGCGCAGAGCAAAAGTCGCTGTTGTCGTCGAAGTAGATGGCACTGACTGCTGCATGCAGAGCGGCTGCAGTTTTTGCCTCCAGCAGCCTATCCCGCTCGGCTGTCACGGCTGACAGGGCGGCGCGGATTTCGGCTTGGGCGCGTCCGCGGTCGATAATCAGGCTGTGGTTTTCCCGCACGGAGTTCTTTGTCGGCGCCGCAACTGCTCGCAACACAAGTTCTCGCGGCAGCGTCACCAGCCCGCTCTGCTCCGGCTGCGGGGCGGTCTGCGCGATGGGGGCGGCGTACAGATCGCGTACCGGTATGCCAGCGGCCTCGGTGTTCTTCCGGTGATCCTTAATTCGGTCGTCGCCGTTCCACCATTTTCCGTCCTGATAGAACTGCCAGGTCACCGGCTGCTGCTCGGTCTGCGCGGGGCGGGTTAGCTGGTCGATACCCCATCGAATCTTCTGTTCGAATACAGCTGGATCAACTGTCGGAGCGTTGTAACCGCCAGCACCAAGGGAGCACGCCAGCGAGCGCAGAACATCTTCCAGCGGCTCATTAGCGCGCCGCACCACTTCGTCCAGCTCTTCCGGCTCGAGTATGTATTCGCCGCCCTCCGTGCCGCCGACTTCGAACGCATATTGATGGATGGCCTCAAGCTCATCGCTCCGCTCATCCTGCGCCGGGGCTGGCTTGGCCTGCTGCCATGTATCTGCGCATTCAGGGCAAAGCATGCTGTGACCGACAATGCCGACATCGTTGCAGGTGACGCACTTCGGCTCGGCCTGCTGGGATAGCGTATTTCGAACGCGGGCGATTACCAGGCCTGGAGCGGGATGCTGGCCTTCAAAAACATCACTCACGTCACGCAACAACCCGCGCAACCTCTCCACCTCAGCCTTCGCAGCCCCCAGCTCAGCGCCGATTCGCCCGGCTACCTTCAGTGTGTCGTTCATACCTTGCTCCATATGGCAGCGTTGTTCAGTTCCGCCTCGGTGGCGTAGCGCGGGTTACGGCTCAGCGCCTGCATCAGGAACGCGGCACCGTTCGATCCGGCGATGTAGTGGCGGGTGTTGGTCGGCTTGTGCAGCCAGATTTGGGTCTTGGGTCGCATGTGGCCTCCGGTTGTTATGCCGCCAGCGCCCCGTGTCGATCACGGTGAGCCGCCAGCCAGGCACAGCGATGGCCGATGCGCGAAATTCCGTAGGGGCAAACAGCATCTGGCTTGGCGTTCCATCCTTGGCGCCACGCCGGCTCGAACTTCTGCGAGTGCAGGTCGAAGGTCTTCATGGCGTGATCCCGTCCTCTGCCATGATCCGGCGCACGGAGCGCTCAGCTATGCCGATGCGCTCGGCAATGATCCGCGGCGAGACGCCGATCTTCAGCATGGCGCTGATGCGTTCTGAGCTGCGCTGACGTTCGCGGGAGCGCTGCTCGACGAGCTTCGAGCGGGCCTTGTCCTTGTCCGCCTTCTTCTTCTCTGGGCAGCTGATCCGATACGGGACGCGCTTGTCGTCTGTGCGAATCGGCAGGGTCTGGACTGGCCCGAACTCGGCCTCATATGCCGCTATCTTCGCGGACAGGTCTAATTCAGCGCGCAGAGCCTCGCCCTGCGCTATGGCATGGTTGTCTATGAGCATTGGGATGTACCGGGAGGAGGGCGCGCGGGGCGCCCGGGGTGGATCAGATCAGCAGCGAGCGGGCGCCGCGGTATGGGTCGGCAAAGGGGATGTCATCGATGAATTCATCCTCCGGAGGTGCAGACTGGCTCGACTGCTGCCGCGGCGCTGGCTGCCGCGCCGCCTGTTCCTGCGATGCTTCTTCGCGCTTGCCGCCGACCAGATCAATCGTGTTCACGCGGCAGGTCAGGTACGTTTTGCCTTCATGCTCGCGGGTGCCCAGCTCGCCGCTGACCGCGACCTGCTGGCCCTTCACCAGAAACTCGCTGAGCCGAGACTCGGCTTGCTTGCCCCAAAGGGTACAGTCGATCCAGATCGTTTGAGCCTTGTCGCCCCAGCCCGATTTGACGCCTACGCCGAAGCTGACCATGGCCGTCTGGCCCGTTCCTACGCGGCAGTCCTTGCCGAGGTTCCCGGTAAACGAAAAGACATTCATGCCGCCTTACTCCTCATGCGCTCTCGCATTTCGTGTTCAAGTTCTGCCAGCTCTTCGAGGAAGAGCTTAATTTCTGTTTCCATCTGCCGAATGCGTGCCTCGTCTCGCTCCAGGCGGAAGCAGGCGTACTGCAGTTCATCTGGCAGGCGGTCATCGAAGGTCACGAAGTCGACCCATTCCAGTTCGGCGCAGGCCATCTGCGCGAACATCTGCCATTCGTACTGCGGGTCATGCTTGCCGGATTGGATAGTGGCGACGTGGGTGGCTGTGTTCGGGCATTTGATTTCTAGGCCGCCGCGACCCTTGGGCAGCAGGATCAAGCCGTCTGGCGAGGCACCGAAGCTTTCGATCTTCGGGTGCAGAAGCAAGCCCGCCTCGACGATCATCAGGCCTTTGTCGACCTCATAAGCGGAGCGTGCGATAGGCTCCAACTCATTGCCGCGCTGAACGGCCGGCTTGCGCGACAGGTCTTCCCCACCGGGCATTCCAGTCAACCGCTCGCAAAGCAACTGCATCATGTAGTTCTGGCGGGTAGCAGAAGGGGCGCCTCCGCGCCCCTTTGCCATTACGTCTTTGACCTTGCTTGCCGTGACCTTGCCAAGCCTGGCTGCGAACCATTCATCACTGCGCTGATCCATCTTTCACCTCCTCGTACTCGGCGTCGACTGGCTGCTCCATAAGGAACTTCTTGCGTGCGTCCTTGGCGGTTGTCAGTTGGTCGCGTGCGCCTTTCGACTTGTGGGCTTTCCAGGCATCGCCGAAAGCGGCTTGCAGGTCTTCCATCGTCGGCGCTGCGTTGATCATTGATAGAGCTTCGGTAACGTCCTCGATCGTCTCGCCGGGCGTCACGTCGCGCTCCACGATGCGCTCGGCTTCATCCTGGTCGTAGATGCCGGCAAATCCGAACGCAAGGCGGGCGCACTGGATCATGGCCTTGTGACGCAGCATCCGCTTAGGGTGCGACTGCCACGGCTGAGTGTTGCGCTTACACTCGGACATGTACTCGGTGATGCTGGTCGGGTGCTTGCGGTCCTTCCGGTAAATCCGGCATGTGTACTCGCTGCCGTCGGCCGGCATCTCGAAGTCCATCCCGTCAAACTGCGGATGCTCGTTGATGATGCGCGACCAACCATCCAAGCCAACAACCGGCACAATCCCGTTGTTCTTGTCCGGGAAGGCGTACAGCTCTTTCGTGAACGGGTTCAGCTTGTACTGATCCGCGACAATCAGCAGGGCGACCATCTGCGCGTCGCTGACCTGGCCCTTAAAGCAGGTCTGCTTAAGGGTGTTGGCGACCTCTGCCGGGGTGGCGCCCATCTCGTAGCGCTGGGCGAATTTGTTCAGTAGCGGTGTCAGTGCTGTGCTCATCGGATCTACCTCAGTAAGTGATCTGGATGTTCGGAATCTGGCGCTTGGCGATCAGCGTAACGGCCTGCTTGGCGCACTCTTCGGTCATTCCGCCAGCAACGAACGCTTCCAGTGCTGCGCGGTTGATTGCGGCCTTGTGCGCTTTGTCCGCCTCGCGGGCCTTGGCCTCGGCTTCTTGGCGGGCCTGCTCGTAGGCTTGGCGCTGGCGTTCGGCTGCTGCTGCGCGGTCGGCGCGTTCGGCGGCGTCACGCTCTGCCTGCTCGGCGCGCTGCTGGGCTTCCAGCTTCTCGCGCTCTGCTTGTTCGGCCTGCAGCTTCAGTTCCAGCTCGCGGCGCTCGGCTGCTGCCTTGGCGTCGGCTTCGCGCTTGGCTGCTGCGTCACGCTCGGCCTGTGCGCGTTGCTCGGCTTCGCGATGGGCCTGCTCGGCTGCTTCCCGGGCGATTCGCTCCTCGCGCTCCTTCTGCTCGCGTTGGGCGGCTTCTGCGCGGAGACGTTCGAGTTCGGCCTGCTCGGCTTCGTACTGCTCGCGCTTCACTAGCTCATTGCGGAGCATCACCAGCGCCGCAGTCTTCACGCGGTGCGCTTCTGCCTCGAATTCCTCGAAGCCTGCATCTACTGCGATCGCCTCAAGGTTTTCGATCTGAACGCGGATGCCGGATGCCTGAAGGTTGTCGCACATAGCAAAGTCGCGCAGTTGTTGCACTCGCTCTTCATGCCTTGCCACCCGATCCGCTTCGGCCTGCTCCCAAGCATTCAGCGGCGCCCGCACCTCGTCCTTCCAGGCATCCAGCGTGTCGCGCATACGCTTGCGCTCGGCGTCGATCTTCTTCGGGATTTCCTTCAGCTCGGCGACCAGTTCCTTGCCCACGTTGTCGAGCGCCGTCTTAGAGCGGGCGACCTTGTGGGCAATCGATGCGATGGCGTCGCGTCCTTTCTTCGTCGACACGTCCGGCACGAAGGCGTCGATCTCGGCGCGAATCTGCTGCAGGTACGGGTCAAGCCCGTTCGCAGCCTGGAAGACCTGCAGGGCGGTTTCTTTCGGCGGCACGATGGCTATTTGGGTTTCTGTAGACACATGGGCTCCCTGGCCGCGTCTCGCGCAGCCTGTCGTTAGTTGGTGTTACCCGAAAAGTGTGTAGATCGCCGCCTCGCCAGCCAGGCCGATCAGCAGCAGTCCAGCCAGCACGCCGAACCCGGTAAGGGTCCACCACGCCGCTGCGAATGAGTGGCCTGTGGGGGTGTCGTCGTAGGGGAGGGATTGGGTGCGGTTCATGCCTCACCTCGCGCTTTGGCGAGGGCGGCGTCAGCCTCAACAACGGTCTGATAGTCGTAGAGCCATGATCCGTCGTCCGCGTCTTGCTTGTTGTGCTTGTCGATCATCGAAAGTAGCTCAGCTCGGCATTGGGTCAGCGCATCTAGCAGATCGGGCGCCGCGGAGATTAATCGGGCGTTGGCTTCACCTTCTTGGCTAGCCGGCCGAGATATCCCGCCCCACTTGGTAACGCACAGTCCATCAGCCGTTTCAATCTGATATGGCTGCCCGTGGCCGCTTCTGCCGATGAACCAAGGTCCTGGTGTGTGCTTGGTCATTGAGTGATGCTCCCCGCCAGTGCGCTGACGTATATCCATCCTGTGAAAACGAGCAGGGCGACAGCTAAGCCCCGCCACCATGCGTAGCGCAGGGCTCGTTGTCTTTGGCTAGCCATCACATGGCCCTCCCGATCTCGGCAGCGGCGCGGACGATGGCGCGGCGGGTGGCGGCGTCCACATCCACCTCGTGCGGCTCTTCAGCCTTCACGGCGTCAAAATCCTTTCCTGCGAAAACAGCCACGAACGGATGGCGAACGTGGTGCTCGATGCGCATGCGCAGCTTGTTCGCCAACCGCAGCGCATCGCCGTCGTCGGTGAGCGGGTTCCACAGCGTCTCGCGCCCAGCAATCCATGCGCCGTTGTCCCCGAAAGACATCCACTGCAAATCCACGGCCTTAGCCGCCAGCTCCAACAGTTCGCGGTCATCCATCACACACCCCCCAATAGCGCCACGTAGGCGAGAGTTCCGATAAGCGATCCGGCTACGGTGATGCCTAGGGCGCCGGCCAGCTCCTTGAGGACGTAGGCGGTCATGGCTGGGCTCCTTGCAGGGCGGCGTGGTCCATGCGCCATTGCACGTTGGCTTTCCAGCCATCGACCAAAGCCTCACGCTCGTCGGCGCCAACCCCAGCCAAGCGCAGCACGCCCAAAGCTATGTCTGCATGTCCGCTACCATCCGAGCTGGTCACGTTGCAAAGTGACTTGCAGGAGAAATTCAGCGCCTCCCGCAGCGCATCCCTCTCAGCGAGAAGGGCGTCGTAGTCGGAGGCTGCAACCGCAAGGATCTGGCCGCGTTTACCATTGGCGTACTCGGTCTCATAGTCCGGCGCATAGAACCGCTTCACTTCCTTGCTCATGCCGCCTCCTCCTGTGCTGGTAGCAGGAACTCGCTGACCCGATCGGATAGGGCTTTCAGGTTCGCTACGACTTCATCTGGCGTGCCGCCGAGCTCGTCGTCTAGATAGGCCCGGCCTTCCATCGTGTACGTGTAGCTGTGGTCGCCGTAGTCAGTCGCGGCTGGCACGACGTATACGTGCACGCCGTTGATGTGGGCCGAGTAGCTCATGTGCGCGTGGTATTGGCCTGCGCCGTTCACTTCCAGGCACACGCTGAACAGGTCAAGCAGTGCGTTGCGGATGTCGTTATTCATGCTGCCTTCCTCTCCTGCTCAGCGAGCAGCGCGTCGTGGATTTGCTTAAGCCGGCGCAGGTCGCCGACAGTTATGAATCGCTCTGGGTTGTCTAGGTCATCCGGGCAGCCAGCCGTGCAAATCTCGTGGCTATCCTTGATGGTCCCGTGCCATAGGTCCGATTCGCGGGCGAACGGCTCCAGAGCTTCGATCAGCTCGTCAGTTGTCATGGTGGATACCTCGGTTGCCCGGATGGGCGATGGAAGGGGGGATGCGATGGGTATCAGGATGGCTTATTGCGCTGCCACCACTCCCACCCCCACAGCGCAGCTAGTACGCAGATGAGGAGGAGGGTTAGCATGATCAGCGCCCAGAGTTGTGCAGTGCGCAGGCGTAGACGACGTATGCGGCGTAGGCCATCGAGGCGACCAAGATCACCACGTCCAGCCAGTGCTCGAAACGCTCGCCCCAGATCAGGCGCTCGACGGTCACGCTGACCATCTGAATGCCGAGGACAAACAGGATCACGACGAAGGTCGCGGTTACCGGGTTTCCGCCAGCCGACCGCGCAATCGTCATGGCTGACTCATGGATGATGTTCATCACTCTCTCCATTCTGTTAATCCCCGCTGCAGCCTGTCGCCAAGCTGCGGGGGTGGGGTTAGGCGATCGGTGCGAACTCGCGGAAGTTGGCCGGCGTAGCGAACGTCTCACCTGTTCGCTCAAGACAGGCGTAGTCCCAAAGCTCAGGCGCCGTGGCGAGCCGGTAACCGGTCAGGCCTGCAAGCTCTTCGCGCTCAAACTTGGCAATGCGCTCCGCCACATCCTGCTCAGTTGGGAGGCTGCCAAAACCAAGGCCTATGGTTGCAACCCCGAAGGTTTCGCCATTGGTGATGACGACCTTCATTTCAGCCTCGATCGGGAACTTCACGGGCCTGTCAGTCATTTCGCTTTCCTCGTCGTTTGTGATTCATCAAGCCGCCAACTGCGCCTCATCCAGTCGCTGCACTCGGGTAAGCGTCTGCGTCCTTGGCGCTTCAGGACGGCGCATGGGCTGCATCGGTGTCGACTGCCCGCCGCCTACCAATAACGCCAGCACGAGCGGGGCGATGATTCCCCGGCGCATGGCTTCTGCTATAAGGCCGCGGTTTGTCTTGGCGCCCATCTTGAAGCGCGCCCGGTCTAGCGTTTTCTCTGCCGTGGAAGGCGCACAGTTCATGCGCTCGGCAATTTCGTTCACCTTCAGGTCCAGCATCGAAAGCATCGTTGCCAGTAGCTGCCGAGGAGCCAGGCCTTGACCAAGGCGACCTTGCCAGCCTTCTACTTGGATCGTGTCCATGTGAATCTCCTTTATCGGGGTGCCATCCCAAAGCGCCCTCATGCGAAGGCGCTTCAGTGATTCATCCGTTGCTAAAGAACTCGTCGGACTTCCTGTCCAGTCGCCAGTCGATCCCCTTGCGGGGGCTGGGAGAAAGCTTCGGCTTCCCCGTCCTAGCCGGCGTGTCCGGCGTTGTTTGTTGCGCTGAGGTAAATTTACCACACGGAAAACATGCGTCAAGCGGTTGAGGTAAATATTTATGGAAAAGTTTACCTTCCATAGAGGTAACTCCTTGTCGCAAAAGTCAAAAATCAGGCACAAAAAAACCCGCCGAAGCGGGTTCTTTTTGATCTGGGGCGTCATCCTGTGAGCCAGTCGACTCGGAAGGCGCGCCCCAGGATCTTTACTTTACCGATATCACTGGCGTGAATTACCTCCGAGCCGGTCAGGTCGTAGGTCGATTGGAGCTTCAGGCCGCCATCCGCCAGCTTGGAGGCATATGAAAAGCGTATGGAGCCATCAATATCGAAGATGAAGGCTTCACCAGGACGCACCTCCTTATCCTCGCAATCAAGCAGCACCTCCGCATCGAAGGGCATGGTCGGCGCTGGCACTGCGCGAGGCAGTCTAAGTTTCCTGACGTTCGCCTGGTCAACTCCGCTTCTATCCAGTTCCTTGCGGGACAACATGCTTTCGCACCGATTGGTGCACGTCGAACAATCCATCAAAACTCCTTTCCCTAGCGTCCTTTACAAATCGCTACAGGGTAGTGGCATTCGGCTATCAGGGCGCACAATTAAATCTATGAATCAATCTACGCATCGATTTGTTTTCTATATCGGCGCGGGAGCAGGGTGCCTGATGATGGCACCGCCCCAGAATTGAACCAAAGATTAGATAGGTCGACCGTTCGTCGATGATGGCATGGTTGACGCGAGATGGAAGGCCCCAAGGAGGCCCTCAAAAAAACATGGCGCCCCACCAGACTCGGCCGAGAACTCGGATCTTGTGGCGCTCGATTTGCTCGAGGCTGTATTCCTCGTCGGGATGCTCGTCGCGATTGAAGCTGCGCAGGCGAATACCGCCGCCTGGCAGGCGGTAAAGCTGCTTCACGCGCAGCTGGCCGTCGTGGTCGATCGCGTACATGTCGCCGTCGTGAATGCGGGTCGTACCGCGGTCAATGCTGACGGTGGCGCCGGCGCGCAATACCGGCTCCATAGAGTTTCCGGTAACTGTCACGCAAACCGCGTTGGCTGGCTCTACGCCGCGCGCACGCATCGTCCTGGCACCAAAGCGCATCTTCCGTGAGCCTGCCTCATGGATGACCGTTCTGCCGCTTCCTGCGGACAGCTCAACCTCTTTCAGGAAGGGTAGCTCAACCTCGCCATCCTCAAGCGGGGTTTCGTCATCCCATACGCCTACCGGCTCCAGCTCATAAGGCAGCTCAGCCTGCTTAACGGGAAGGCGCTCGGCTGCGTCTAGCGGGCGATCTACAAAGCCTGGCTCTAGGTCGAGCTCCTGCTCAATCCAGCGCGCCATGGTCTCGCCAATGCCCCTGCTGTGCCTGTTCGAGGACAGCATGCGGGATACGTAAGAAGGCGGCCGGCTGATGGCTGCAGCGAAGTCGGCAGCAACCCCATTGAAGCGCTGATCAATGAGCTGGGCGACCCGATGTTTGCGAATTTCTGAGATGTCCATGCCGCTATTAAAACCGGCATTTTCCTTGCGGGAAATTACCTTGACCTGTTGGTCCGGTGAGGTAAACTGCGTGGTACATGTACCACAAGGTAAACCCGAATGGACCTCGCCACTTACACCAAGAGTCTGCCCCGCGGCGAGAAACAAAAGCTCGCTGCTCTTCTCGGCGTCAAGCCCACCTATCTCTCCCGTTTGATCTCCGGCCAGCGCGGCATCACTGCAGAGCGCGCCATCCAGATCGAGCGCGCTACCGGTGGCGCTGTTAACCGCCGCGACCTCTGCCCCGACTTCCCCTGGCAAGAGGCTTCCTGATTCAGAGATTCCCGGCCTAGTCATTTGAACGTCCATGTCAGTGATTTCCATGGGTTCCAGATTAGGCCAAGCGGTAAAGAAGTGAAATCGGGGAATGGATGCTGTTTTTTCATCCAGTACCCATAAAGCGGAAACAAAAAAGCCACCGGGCAAGGGTGGCTTCTTCAACAGCAACAACAGACAGGACGAATCATGACAAACGTTATTCAGATTGGCAACACCCAACGGGGGTTCACCCGGATGGACAACAGCATCATGGAGGCTCTGGCTGCAGTTGATCTGCCAGCTCGTGAGTTCCGCGTCGTGATGGCTATCGCCCGCCAGACCATCGGCTACAACGTCGAGAGTAAGCGTCTCTCTGCTGACGAGATCGGCAAGCTGACCAACATGCGCCGCGATGTCGTATCGAAGGCGATCAGTCATTTGCTTGAGCGTCGGGTCATCTTCCGTGTCGGTGGTAGCCGCGGTGATCTTGGCGTTTCGCCTGTCTCCGAATGGGCCTTCTACGACGAAAAGAATGAAAGTCTCAGTGAGACCAAAACGTCTCACTCAGCCCAAATCGTCTCACTGAGACATGACGCGAGTGAGACCAAAACGGCAACTTGCTTCCTTTATACAAAGAAAACAACTCTTCCTTCGGAAGAGATTGTAACGCCGCCCGTGAAGGCCAAGCCTGCAGCCCAGGCGAAGAGCCGCAAGCCATCCTCGGCAGGGTTCGGCCTGACTCACATGCTGGCTGACAACCCCCACGCTATCCCTGATCAACTGCTTCAAGACTGGATTGCCCTGCGCAACAAGAAGCGCGCCGCGCTGAGCGCAACCGTCTGGACCGCCCTGAACGCTGAGCTGGACAAGTGCGTAGCTGCTGGCATCTCCGCTGAGACCGCAATGACTGAGGCGCTGGTAGCCGGCTGGCAGGGCTTCAAGGTCGATTGGGTTGTTAACCGCTTGACCACTGAAGGCCGCATGCCGGCGCGCAACACGACCGCCCCTGACTTCCACTCCGGCGACACCAGCTGGGCGAACGATCTGGGGGACCTGTGATGCGCAACGTCAAGGATCTCATCCCGTCCGCCACCAGCGGAAACCACGTCGCGCTTGCCGAGCCGGTCACTGCTCCACGCGCTATCGACCAAGGCACGGCCAGCGTCGTCAACAAGCTCTTCGTTGAGCTGCAGTGCATCTTCCCGGCCTGGCGGCAGGCATGGCCGAACGATGACGCGCTTAAGGCTGCGAAGAAGTCCTGGATCAAGGGCTTCATGGCTGCTGGCATCAACACCATCGAGCAGATCCGCTTCGGCATTGAGCAGTGCCGCAAGTCCGGCGGCGACTTCGCCCCGAGCGTTGGCCGCTTCATCCGCTGGTGTGAGCCGACACCGGAAATGATGGGCCTGCCGGACGCTGCCAAGGCATACCGAGAAGCCTGCGCCAATGCCCATCCGGCCGCTGAGCGTAACTGGTCGCACCCGGCAGTCCATCACGCCGCCTGCGAAACCGGGTTCTACGAGCTGGCCAACATGCCGGAGGAGCGCAGCCGCAAGCTGTTCGACCGGAACTACGCGATCACCGTCCGCATGGTTATGACTGGCCAGCCGCTTCGTGAAATCCCGCTGGCCCTGCCGGAGACCGTATCTGTCCGCACGCCAGAGGTGGCCCGTTCGGCACTGGAAAGCCTGCGCAAGGCCGTGCGGGGTGAGCAGGCATGAACCGCTCCCGCTCAATGACCCTTCCCCAGCGAGTAATCGTCGACCAGCTCAAGGCCGATGGCTTCTCCGTGGATCAGGAAGAAAACACCGTCGTCCGCATGAAGCGCGGCAACGACTACCGACTGGTGCAGATGGACGGCGCGGTGAAGCGCGCATTGGGGGCGAAGCGATGAGTGATTTTGCAGAGATGGCCGAAGCCCTGGAACAAGTCCGCACGGCTCCCGATCCAGCCGACAAGGCCACGGCTTATGAGTCGATAGCATCGATGATCGCTGTAGCCACGGTGCGCGCTCTCATGTCTGGCAGCGGGCTATCTGAATGCGAGGACTGCGGTATCGATATTTCCGAGGCTCGCCGCAAGGCATACCCGTCGGCGGTGTGCTGCGTTGAGTACCAGACTCTGCGGGAGCGCCGCTCATGAACGGAGTCATCATCTCCCTCTGCGACCTGACCGGCGCCATGGTTGCCCCGTGGGTTGAGGCTGGCTATGACGCTGTGCTGGTCGATCCGCAGCACGGCAAGTACAGCAACGACGGTCGTATCGAACGCCTGCCCTGCACCGTGCTTGAGGCCGCCTGCCGTCTCGGTGAGATCATCCGCGGTCGCCGCGTAGTGTTTGTGGCCGGCTTCCCGCCTTGCACTGACGTGGCCGTCTCCGGCGCTCGCTGGTTCGCTGCCAAGGCAGAGGCCGACAAGCACTTCCAGACCAAGGCTGCGCTGGTGGCTGAGCAGTGCCGCATGGTTGGCCAGATCAGCGGCGCACCATGGTTCTTCGAAAACCCGGTGTCGGTGTTCTCGAGCATCTTCGGCGCGCCAGATCACACCTTCCATCCGCACGAGTTCACCGGCTACTGCGCCGACGACAACTACACCAAGCAGACCTGCCTGTGGGTTGGGGGTGGATTCGTGATGCCGGACGAGTTCAAGGCTATCGACCTTGGTTCCCCTGACAACCGCATTCACGCCGCGCCGCCAGGCCCCGAGCGCGCCAACTTCCGCAGCGCTACGCCGAAGGGTTTCGCCCGGGCCGTGTTTGAGGCCAACGCCCCGCACCTGCGCCGGCAGCTGCATCTGTGGGAGGCCGCGTAAATGGCTAAAGCCCCCAAGGCGATGCCGGTCTACCTGACCCTTCGCAAGATGATTGATCCAGCAACCGGAAAGGAGCGCGCCGCATTCGTGGCCGCTTCCGATGCCGATGCCTCGCTGATGACCGAGCGCGGCTTCAAGCTCAACGCCAAGGTGCGCGCCGACCTCAAGCAGCCGCGCAATCAGCGATTCAACAACCTGGTTCATGGCCTCGGAAAGGTGCTGGTCCAGAACATCGACCGATTCGCCGGCATGACCGCGCACGCTGCCATCAAGGCGCTGCAGTGCGAGTCGGGCGTCTGCTGCGACCGGGAGGAGTTCGACATTCCAGGGCTTGGCCGACTGACGCGCGCCGTTCCGCAGAGTCTGTCTTACGACTCGATGGGCGAGGAGGCATTCCAAGACTTCTGGCGCGGTTGCTGCGCGTATCTGGTCAAGACCGATTGGCCGACCCTCACCGAAGAGCGCCTGACCGAGATGGCCGAGTTTGAGACGTTCCGGGAGGTGGCATGAGCAAGCAAACCAAGCTCACCAAGGCCGCGCGCGGTCGCGATTGCACCGTCCGCATCCCCGGCTGCCCGAACAACACCGAAACGACCGTCCTTGCGCATTACCGCCTGGCCGGCACCTGCGGCGTAGGCATCAAACCGAACAACCTGCAGGGCGCATGGTGTTGTGACTACTGCCACAGCGTCTGTGACGGCCGGATCAAGGCGCCGGAAGGCATGACCCGCGAGGACATCCGCCTGGCTCACGCCGAGGGCGTTATGCGGACGATCGACATTCTGGTTCGTGAGGGAGTCGTCGCCGCATGAAAGTCCCATGCCCCACCAACGCCAACCACGACACCACGGCTTTCAGTAGCCGCCAGATCGTCTGGTGCCACGACTGCCGCAAGGAACACCCATGGCCGCTAAAGCCCGGCCAGATACCCCTGATCGCAAACAACAGAGCCACAAGGAAGCCGCAAGCATGACTCCAGAACTACAGGCCGTGATGGTCTTCACCTCTGCCTTCTTCCAGGTCTTCCTGTTGGGGCTCAACAGCAAGCTCCTGCGCGACGACAAGATCCCGGCCGGCTTCGTCGTGTCGTGGCTGATCACGTTGGCTCAGTTCGCCTACATCTGGTCGGTCGCCCACTCGCAGATCAATACCGTTCCGTTCCTGCTGATCTCTGGCCTGGGCGGCTCGCTGGGCATCACCTTCGCCCAGTACTTCTACCGCTGGTACGACCGCAAATTCCACCGCAAGGGAGCCGCAGCATGAGTGAGCTGAAAGCAACGAACCCGAAGGACGCAATCGGCTCGAGCAAGCTGCCGATCCATCTGTGGCCGACTACCGCAAGCGCGATGGGCTCCATCGGCCTGCTAGACGGGATGCTGAAGTACGGGCGCGCCAACTGGCGTGCTTCCGGTGTGCGCGCCTCGATCTACTTCGATGCTGCGAATCGCCACCTGAACGCCTGGTTTGAGGGCGAAGAGAACGACCCGGACAGCGGCGTGCCTCACCTGGCCCATGCGCTGGCCTGCCTCGCGATCATTGTCGATGCACAGGCTGCCGGAAAGCTGAACGACGACCGCCAGCACAAGGGCGGCTATCGCGCGCTGATCAACGAACTGACAGGGTACGTCGGCCGGCTCAAAGAGATGCACGCGGACAAGTCGCCGAAGCACTTCACCATCGCGGACATGCCCGAGGCATTCGGCCAGCAGAACACAATCGACTGCCGCACCGATGCCGAGAAGGCGGAACTGGCATGAAGCTCTCTCGAATCGACGTGATAGGACAGAACGGCAATGACGGCGAGCACTACGACCAGATCATCTGCGGCGAGGCGTGGATTAACAGCGGAAGGCCTGACTGCCAAGGCCAATGCGGAGCATCTTGCCCTCGCAATCGCGGACAAGATGCGGGAACGCTGCAAGCCAATGGGTCTGCCGAAGTGGCGCCAGTGGGTATCGGCCGAGCTGTCGCGGATGAGCCCGCTGCTCCGGTCGATGGTTCGTGCGGCGCTGGAAGCGAAGGCGAGGGGGAGTAGATGACTTTCCCGATCCGTAATGCCTCAGCCCAAACAACGGTCAAGCCGGCGAAAAGTGCGGGATCGGGAAAATCCACGGCGAGCCAGGCTGAGGACGCGCTCGCGCTTCACCTGCGCGCGGAAGGAATCGAGGCCATCCGAGAGTACCGCTTCGCTGCTGAAGCATGTGGAGGGCCTGGAAAGGGCCTGCGTGATCGTCTGGCCAAGGCTGGGCTGCAGGACTGGCGCGCTGACTTCGCGCTGCCGGAGCAAGGATTGCTGATCGAGGTTGAGGGTGGTGGCTGGGTTCATGGCCGGCATAACACCGGCGCCGGCTTCGCTGCCGACCTCAAGAAATACGACGCCGCTGCCCGCCTCGGGTGGCGCATCTACCGCTGCGACCCCGCCATGATCAAGAGCGGGCGCGCGATCGAGACAATCCAAATTCTGATGCAGCAGGGGAGAGCCGCCTAATGGCCGCACGCGACGAGAGACTATTGGCTTACGCAACAGACCGGCAGGCGGAGTATCTGGAGCACTACTGGCGCGAGGGGAGCATCCGCAAGGCTGCCAGCTCGCTCGGCATCCACTTCAATGCCGTGCAGAAGGGCATCAAGGCAGTTCGGGCTAAGGCCACGTTGCAGGGATACAACCCAGAGCACAATCTGGCGCGTCCGGTCCCGGAGCCGCTACGCCTGCGCGGCACGTCCATGCTGTTTAAGCGCGGCGAGGATCAGCCGGTGCTGGAATGGCACAAGACGACCGTAGACCAGGCGATGCTGGCTCAGACGATAGAGCGCTACGTGTCGTCGTTCCTCGAAGCTGCGCCTGTACCTGTGATCCCTGCGCCGGCCGTCGACCTCGATACTGACGTGATCCCGTGGTTCCAGATCGGTGACGGCCACGTCGGGATGCTCGCTCATGCCGACGAGGTAGGCCACAACTTCGACCTGAAGATTGCCGAGCGCGAGCTGGTCACGGCAATGCACCGCCTGATTGATCGCGCGCCGAGCTGTGAGCGTTGTGTAATCCAGGACATGGGCGACCTGACCCATTACCAAGACTTCACCGCCAAGAGTGAGTCTGGCCACGATTTCGACTATGACTCGCGCTATCCGAAGATGATCGACACCGCGGCGCGCATCATGCGATCCATCGTCGAC
This sequence comes from Pseudomonas songnenensis, assembly GCF_003696315.1. Lineage (GTDB taxonomy): Bacteria > Pseudomonadota > Gammaproteobacteria > Pseudomonadales > Pseudomonadaceae > Stutzerimonas > Stutzerimonas songnenensis. The sequence goes on from NZ_RFFN01000006.1 coordinate 198,130, forward strand.
AAGGCCCTCTCCAAGTTCAAGTTTGTCGACGTCATCGTCAACCAGGGCAACCACTCTCGCTCCAATGACGTGTGGATGCGCGTCTTTCTGCGCCACGTCTACCACAGCAACGATCGCCTGCATGTGCTGGACAACTCCAGCGTCTTCATCCCGTACCGGATGGGCAATGTCTTCGTGCTGTGCCACCACTCCGACAAGTGCAAGCCGGACCGCCTAGCGCATGTCATGGCAACCGACTTTGCGAAGGACTGGGGCGAGGCGACCTATCGCTACATCGATATCGGGCACATCCACCACAAGATGCAGAGCAAGGAACACCCTGGCGTAACCGTCGAGTCGTGGAACCAGATTGCCCCCGGTGACAAGTATGCGCATGACGGCGGCTGGCGGTCCCGTGCCTGCCTGACCTGCGTTCTGCGCTCGAAGACCTACGGCGAGAAAGGCCGAATCACGATCAGCGCTGAAGAAGTGAAAGACATCATCGACAAGGCGATGCCGGGTGCTGAAGCACTCAAGCGCCGCGCTGTGTATTCGGTCTAAGGGGAGAGCGATCATGCATTATCAGAACGTGGTTTCCGCAGTAGTGCGCGCCCTGGCGAGCGAAGTGATCAATTCGGCTGGTGGGTGTGACTTTGAGCCGAAGGTGCAGGCTGCTCGCGTGCCTGGGGCGATCTGCGGCAAGGAGGAGGCGTTCTTAACCGACTGCTGGGTGCATGGCCGCCTGCATAAGGCGCTGCCGGTCGGCCTTTGGCTGGCTCTCGTGGCCAAGTATTCGACGCACCTGGAGCGCAAGCACGACGCCATGCAAGCGCTGGCTGGATCCATCAAGTCGCCGGCACCGGAGCGCTTCGTACAGTGCGCGGTGGCCACATGGGCATTCCCGAAGCTTCCTGGCGTGGAAGGGAAGCGCTCGACCGTTGTGATGGCTGCAGGATGGTACGACATCAACAACTGGGACACTGACGGTCGCCCGCAGAAAACTCTGGAGCGGTGGCGCCGTGACATTCGCCGCGATCTGGAGCAGCAAGTTGACAGGGCTTTGGTCGAGGCGCACGAGATACTCGAAAGCGAGGGGCTGATTGCTGAGAAAGCAGCATAAGCGGCAGATTTGCCCAAAAAAGCCCGAATCAGGGCAAATAAGGTATTGCATCTAGTGAGCCAGTGAGCCACTATATGCCCATCCTGTCGATCTTGCGCATTAAGGATTGACAGTGATTTGAAGACCTCGCTCCGGCAAGGCCGCCCGGGATGATCTCCGGGCGTTAGTCAGCAGGTGAATGCGCAGGCTGATGCGCGTGAAACAGGAAACCAGCGTCTCGTGTCCTGCCGGAAAATCCGAGGTCGAGTGACGTAAGCCGGAAATCAGCGCCGGCCACCTGCACCAATCCAAGAGCCCTGACTTCGGTCGGGGCTTTTTTTATGCGCAAACGGTTGATGAGGGCTCACCACCCAGCGCACCCATTACAAGCCTCGGCCATGTGTCGGGGCTTTCTAGTTTCCGGCCCCATGCCTGCCTCCTTGCCCCGAGCGGATCGCACGCGCATGTGAGGCCGGACCAAACACCAACTGCCCCATGCGGGATAACCGAGATGCCCAAGATGCCCGAGAAAAGTCCTGACCTATGGGCAGCGTTCTTCGCATGGCTGGAAGCAGTCGCACCGACGATGTATGCCCCTGCGCTTGCCGCGTTCATTGCAATCCTTCGTGTGGTCTACGGTGGCGGCACTCGCCGGCAGATGATCCTCGAAGGTGGCTTGTGTGGGGGAATGACCCTCGCGCTTAAGCCCGCTCTGCTGTGGGCTGGCCTGCCGGTGGATATGGCGATCTTCCTTGGCGCCTGCGCTGGCTTTGTCGGTGTAGAGAAGCTCCGCGACTGGTTCATCCGGTTCGGGGAGAAGAAGGCGAGCGTATGAAATTCAGGAAGAAGCCGGCCGTTATCGATGCCATTCAATGGACTGGAGACAACCAGGAAGCGGTGGCTCTCTTCCTCGGCGAAAGACTTCCGCGCGGGGTCAGATTCCGAATTGAAGCTAATCGCGTGGCGATATCCGCCATAGTGAAGGGGTCGCTTGAAAGGTGCGACTTTGCCTATCCCGGCGATTGGATCATTCGTGGCGTGCAGGGTGAGCTATACCCGTGCAGGCCCGACACCTTCGCGGCGACATACGAGCCCGCATGAAACGCCCCCTCGCCATCCTGATCATCCTCTACCTCACAGCATGCGTATGCCTGATGGTGGGGATGGAGGCGTGGAGATATTGGCGTCAACATTCCAAAACTAGAAAGGTTTAGATATGGCCGGCAGACCGAAGGGCCTGCCCAAGTCGGGTGGGCGGCAAAAAGGCACACCAAACAAGATCACGGCGGACATCAAAGAGATTGCCCAGTCGTTCGGCGAGGAAGCGATTACGCACCTGGTCGAGATAGCGCGCAATGGCGATGCCCCGCCCGCTGCTCGTGTGGCTGCGGTGAAGGAGATCCTCGACCGCGGCTATGGCAAGGCGAAGCAAGACGTAGAGCTGACCGGCGCCAATGGAGGTCCGGTTGAAACCGTGACCCGCATTGAACTGGTGGCCTTAGGTGACGACAGTACAGATAGCACTGCCGCCTAAGCTGCTGCCTGTGTTCCAGGGGCGCGCTGACGTTCGCGGTGCATATGGTGGCCGGGGATCGGGCAAGACTCGCTCCTTTGCCAAGATGGCCGCTGTGCGTGGCTACATGTACGGGATGAGCGGCGAGTCCGGCATCATCCTGTGTGGCCGCCAGTTCATGAACTCGCTGGACGATTCCTCGCTGGAGGAGTGCAAGCGGGCAATCGAAGAAGAACCATTCCTTGCTGCCTACTACGACGTGGGCGACAAGTACATCAAGAGCCGCGACGGGCGCATTCAGTTTGCGTTCGCCGGCCTTGACCGCAACATTGCATCGATCAAGTCGAAAGGCCGCCTGCTGATCTGCTGGGTAGATGAGGCTGAGCCAGTCACAGATGAGGCCTGGCTGACGCTGATTCCGACGCTGCGTGAAGAGGGCAGCGACTGGAACGCCGAGCTGTGGATCACCTGGAACCCGAAGCGCAAGAGTGCGCCGGTTGAGTCGCGGTTCAGGTTCGCCAACGACCCGCTGGTCAAGGTCATTGAGCTGAACTGGCGGGATAACCCCAAGTTCCCCGGCAAGCTTGAGCGCGAACGCCTGCGTGACGCGCAGGAGCGTCCTGACCAGTACGGCCATGTATGGGAAGGTGAGTACGCCACGACCATCGCCGGCGCCTACTTCGCCCAGCCGCTGACTCAGGCCAAGGCAGAGAACCGGATTGGCCGCGTCGCTGCTGACCCGCTGATGACCATTCGCCTGTTTGCTGACATTGGCGGCACTGGAGCCAAGGCTGATGCCTTCGTGTTCTGGGCTGTGCAGTTCATCGGGCGTGAGATTCGCGTTCTCGATCACTACGAGGTTCAAGGCCAGCCGATTGAGGCGCACCTGAACTGGCTGCGCTCTCGTGGCTACACGCCTGACCGCGCGCAAATCTGGCTCCCGCACGACGGCGACACACAGGACAAGGTCCATGACGTGTCCTATCGCTCCGCATTCGAGGCTGCAGGCTACGTTGTGACCGTTGTCCCTAATCAGGGCAAGGGTGCGGCGATGCTGCGCGTGGAAGCGGCCCGCAGGCTGTTCCCGTCGATGTGGTTTAACGAGGAGCCGACCCAGGCTGGCCGCGAGGCGCTGGGCTGGTATCACGAAAAGCGCGACGAGATCCGCGGCATCGGCCTTGGCCCTGCCCACGACTGGGCATCGCACTCTGCTGATGCCTTCGGCCTGATGTGCGTCGCCTACGAACTCCCTGCAAATCGACCGGCTCAGCCGCTCAACTACCGAAACCGGATGATTTCATGACCAAGATGACCGACGCCGACCTGTTGTCGTTCCTCGATGACGAGGCGCGCCAGGCCCATCTGTTCAATGACGGCGAGCTGCAGGAAGAACGTACCCGGGCGATGCGTGCCTATACGCGCGAACCCTACGGCAACGAGGAGGAAGGCCGTTCTGCTGTCGTCTCGTCTGACGTGTTCGATGCGGTCGAGGGGATGCTGCCCGACCTGATCGAGGTGTTCACCAGCTCCGACAAGGCCGTCGTCTTCGAGCCGGTTGGCCCGGAAGACGAGGAGAGCGCCGAGCAGGTGACCAACGCCTGCAACTACGTCTTCTACAAGCAGAACAACGGCTTCCTGATCCTCTACACCGCTCTGAAGGACGCGCTGCTGCTTAAAACCGGTGCCGTTAAGTGGTTCTGGGAGAAGAAGCGCACGCCGACCTTCAACACATACCGCGCCGTCGACGAGATGCAGTTGGCTGAGTTCCTGGCTGGCAACCCGAACGCCGAGGTAGTTGAGCAGGAAGAGGTCGAGCCGGGCGAGGAAGAGATCGCCCAAGCGCTAATGAGCGGGCTGCCACTGTCCAGACGCTTCACGGTCAAGATCAAGACGGTGGAAGAGAAGGGCAAGTGTTCGATTGTCGCCATTCCGCCCGAGGAGCTGCAGGTATCACGCCGGCACGACTCGCCTCTGCTGGATGAATGCCCCTACGTTTGCCACGTGACCCGCCGCAGCGTCTCCGATCTGCGTGAGATGGGTTTTGACGTGGACGCCTCCGATGTTCGCGCCGCGGTCTACGAGAACGTCACCGACTACCGCGAGAACAACGGCGGTCGGTTCGATGACTGGGAAGACGAAGACACCGCCGATGCCACGATGGTGCGCGGCTACCTGCGTGACGAGTACGTGATGTGCGACTACGACGGTGACGGTATTGCCGAGCGCCGCCACATCATCCGCCTTGGTAATCGCATCCTGCGCAACGAGGAATGCGGCCATGTGCCGATTGCCGCGTGGTCGCCGTACCTGATGACGCACGCCTTCTCCGGTGTGTCGGTGGCTGATCTAGTCGAGGACTTCCAGCGCATCCACACCACGATTCTGCGGCAGCAGATCGACAACCTGTACTTGGCCAACAACCAGGAGACGGTGGTTCTCACCGACTCGCAGGGCAACCCGCAGGCCAACATTGACGACCTGTTGAACCGCCGCCCGGGTGGCGTGATCCGCGAGAAAATCCAAGGTGCTGTCCGGCCCTACATGGAGCGCTGGCAGGGCATCGAAGCCATGCCGATGCTCGAGCAACTGCAGTCGAGCAAGGAAAACCGCACCGGCTGGACGCGCTATTCGCAAGGCTTGGACGGGGATTCCCTGAACAAGACCGCGACCGGCGCGCGGATGATCATGAACGCCAGCCAGAAGCGCATGAAGCTGATGGCGCGCATCGCGGCCGAATGCTTGGTCGCGCCGATGTTCCGCGGCATCTTCAAGACGCTATCGGACAACGGCATGGAGCAGCTGAGCTATCGCTTGAATGGCAAGTTCGTGCAGTACGACCCGCAAGGGTGGCGCGACCAGTACGACATGTCCATCAACGTCGGTATCGGTACTGGCGACGTGGAGCAGCAGAGCCAGTTCCTGATGCAGATCGCGCAAAGCCAGGCTGCGGTGGCCGGTTCGCCGTATGCCAAGCAGCTGCTCAGCCCGAAACAGGTGTTCAACGTGCAGGCCCGCCTGGCAGAGAACGCCGGCTTCAAGAATCCCGAGGAGTTCTGGGTTGATCCCGACACGGTGCCGGAGGACGACAGCCCGCCGCCGCCTGACCCTAAGGTTGAGATCGAAAAGGCCAAGCTGCAGGACAGCCAGCAGAAGGCTCAAGCCGAGATGCAGCTCGAGATGCAGAAGCAGGACAAGGAATTGGCGTTCAAGGCTGAACAGGCCGAGCTAGACCGTCAATTCCGCCTGCAGATGGAGCAGCTGCGCCTGGCGCACGGCGACTCTATCCACCGCGCCGGCACTGCGATGCACAACAACGAAGGGGAGCGCTTCCTGTGACTGATTCAGAGCTGCTAGAGCAGCAGACCCGCGGCCAGTACGCGATGAGTCTGTTGGAAAACGAGTTGCTGCAGGAAGCGCTGGCAGCCATTGACCGTGAGGTGATGGAGCAGTGGATTGCCTGCCCGGCGCGCGATAAGGAGGGCAAAGAGGCCCTCTGGCAGCTGATCAAGACCAGCCGCAAGTTCCGCGACATCCTCACCGGCTTCATCGAAACAGGAAAGCTGGCCACGGCTGAGCTGAATCGCTTCGAGAAGCCAGGATTCATTCGCCGCGTCGTCGGCTAACCCACCGATAACCCATCTAGCCCGCCATGTGCGGGCTTTTTTATGCCCAATCGGGCGATCTGGAGTGTGTGATGACTGACACCAACCTAGACGGAGTGTCGCTGGACGATGTGTCCGACCTTCTGGACGAAGACGAACAGCAAGACGAAGTGCTCGACGCGCCTGAGGAAGAAGGCCTGCCCGAAGAGGAGCAGCAACCGGACGCCGAGGAGGAAGAGGACGACGGCGAACTGATCGAAATCGAGGGCAAGTCCTACAGGGTTCCGAAGGAACTGAAGGACATGGTCCTCATGCACAAGGACTACACCCAGAAGACCCAAGCAGTTGCCGAGCAACGCCGAGTCGTTGAGGAGCGCGCGCACGCTCTGGAACAACGCGAACGGCTCCTCGGTGACTCGTTCGAAAAGGCCGTCGAGTTCCGCGAAGTGCAGAACAAACTGGCCAAATTCGAGGCGCTGGACTGGAATGCGCTCGTTGATGCCGACCCAGCCCAGGCGCAGAAGCTGACCATTGCGTATCAGCAGCTGCAGCGTGAAGCGCAAGCCAAGTACGCAGAACTGCAGCAGTCTCAGAGCCAGGTCCAGCAACTGACGGAATACCAGCGTCAGCAAATGCTCGCCGAGGCGGAAAAGGAACTGCGCGCACGACTGCCTGACTTTGGACCGCAGGTCGCTGAGCAGATCACCAAGACAGCTTTGGAGTACGGCATCAAGCCCGAGGAACTGGACAACCTCACCGATGCCCGCCACGTCCACATCCTGCATGACGCCATGAAGTGGCGAGCCCTGCAGGCGCAGAAACCTACGGCTATGCAGCGCGTAGCCACCGCAGCCCCGGCAATCAAGCCGATGGCCGCGCAGCCCAAACGACAGAACCAAGCCGCCCTCGACCGCCTGAAGAAGAACGGCCGTCCCGAGGATCTGGCCTCATTCCTGTAAGGAGTTTCACACATGGCACAGCCTACCAATACCTTCGACTCCTACGCCGCCGTAGGTAACCGCGAAGACCTGCAAGACAAGATTTACATGGTCAGCCCGGAGAAAACTCCGGTCGTCTCGGCCATCCGCCGCTTCAAGGCCACTCAGCGCCTGCACGAATGGCAGCGCGATAGCCTGGCGACCCCGAACAAGGACAACGCCGTCGTTGAAGGCGATGACCGCACCGGGACCGCCGCAACGCCGACCCAGCGCGTGGCTAACACCGTGCAGCTGTTCGACAAGGTCGCCGTGGTGTCCAGCACCCAGGAAAAGACCAAGTCGGCCGGTCGCTCGTCCGAGATGAAGTATCAGATCAGCAAGCGCATGGTTGAGCTCAAGCGCGATCTAGAGGCAATGGTGCTGTCCGATAACGTAGCCGTGCAGGGCAACAGCTCGACGGCCCGCAAGTCGGCCGGCCTTGGTGCCATGCTGTACAGCAACACCGATCACGGCGGCGCGGGTGCCACCCCGGCTCACACCTCCGGCCTGGCGACCACTGCACAGACCGCGGGCACCAACCGCGCGTTCGCTGAAGCGCAGCTGAAGTCGGTGATGCAAAAGATTTACACCAACTCCGGCGAGATGCCATCGATCATTTCGATGACCCCGAGCCATAAGGCGACCTTCTCCGGCTTTGCTGGTATCGCGGCGAACCGCAACCAAGTGAAGAAGGGTCAGCAGGCGACCATCGTTGGTGGCGCTGACGTGTACGTCTCCGACTTCGGTGAACTGGCCGTCGTGCCGAACTACGTGCAGGCCACCGCCAACGCCAACACCGTGTTCATTCTGAACCCGGAGCACGCGGGCATCGCCTACCTGGGCGGCTTCAAGTCCGAGGCGCTGGCGAAGACCGGTCACACCGAGAAGGAGCTGGTCTCCGTCGAAGCGTGCCTGGTCGTTACCGCGGAAACCGCGCACGGCAAGATCGCCAACCTGACCGCCTAACGGTCGCTTGACTGAGGCCCGCCCTAGGCAACTGGGGCGGGTTTTTCATGCCTGTATTCAAGGAACACGACGCTGAAACAGGCGTCACGACCACTGTTCACGACCTGGGCGACCGGATCGTGTTCGAGAAGACCTACGACGCCGAGCCGTTCAAGGCCGTCGCCGCCGCCATGCGCGAGGCAACAGCCGGCGAGAAGTGGGGCGAGATGCGCCACGTCGGCTTCATTCCCAATGCCGAGCTGGCCACGATGCTGCGCCAGGACGGAACGATCGATCAGAAGCGGGTCAGGGCCTTCCTTAAGGCTAATCCGCTCCTTTGCACATTCAATCGAGCGCTCAAGTAATGAACTACGCCCAGATCAGCGCAAAAGTCGCCCAGTGGATGAACCGCGACGACCTCACGGCCCGCATTCCAGACTTTATTGAGCTGACTGAGGAGCGCTTAAATCGTCACCTTCGTGTTCGCCAGATGGAATCGACTCTGGCCGTGACTGCGATCGTCGACAACCTCATCACCCCGGCCGTCGACGCGATCGATGCCAAGGCGCTGTGGGTGCCCAGTCACGAACGCAATCCGCTGGTGGCGCAGTCGCTCGAGTCTGTCGTTTCAGCGGGTGGCGACGGCATTCCGACCATGTACGCATGGGACGGCGCCAATCTCCGCTTTGACGGCGCTGGAGACGTGCAGGGCGTGCTTTATGTGCGCATCCCTGCCTTGGCTACGGCTACGACCAATTGGGTCAGCGAGGGGCCTTGGAGCCTGTATCTGTTCGGCGCGCTGGTTGAGGCTGCGCTGTACGTCGGCGACGACCCTTCAATCTGGCAGTCGCGCTTCGATCAGGCCCTGGCCGAAGTGCAAGGCAACGACCAGCGCCGGCCTGGTCCATTGGTAGCGAGGCCGCGCTGATGACTCCGCTTATTGGGTTTGCCCCGGACGCCGACCAAACCACGCCCGGGCTGTTGTCCGACTGCCAGAACCTCATCCCGGCGCTGATCGGCATGGAAGGCGCGCCGGAGCCGGTTGCGCCGGCTGGCATTCCTGCGCTGCCAGCTTCCTGCCGCGGCACCGCTGTCGTCTACAAGCTGAATAACACGCGCCGGATCTTCGCTGCGACCACGGCTGGTATTTACGAACTGGTGGCCGGCGCATGGGTCGACCAAAGCCGCGTCGGAGGCTATTCGGGCAGCGCAGACTCTCGCTGGTCGTTTGCCCAGTTTGGCGATGCCACGCTGATGGCGAACGGTGCGCAGCCGATCCAGCGCTCAACGTCTGGCGCGTTTGCTGATATCGCAACTGCGCCAGTGGCGGACATCATCTTTTCGGTCGGTTCGTTTGTTATGGCGCTTAATACCGGCGCCAGCACCGATCAATGGCATTGTTGCGCGGTGTTCGATGACACCGATTGGACGCCGTCACTGACCACGCAGGCCGCATCGGGTCGCTTGGTTGCGGCTCCCGGGCACCTTACTGCAGGCGCCCGCTTAGGCGAGTACGCCATTGCCTACAAGGAGCGTTCCATGTTCCTCGGGCAGTACGTCGGCCCTCCGGCGATCTGGGATTGGACGCAGGTTGCAGGCGGAGATGCTGGGTGCGTGGGTAAGCACGCCATTTGCGACATTGGCGGAGTTCACTTCTTCGTTGGGCCCGATAATTTCTGGCTGTTTGACGGGACGAGGCCTGTGCCGCTTGGCGATGGGACAGTGCGACGCTGGTTCGTTGAAAAAGCCAGTTCCGACTACCTCTATAAAACGACATGCGTCTTCGATCGCGAGAATAACCGCGTTTGGGTGTTTTACCCGAAGGCAGGCAGCAAGGAATGCGATGGTGTTCTGGTCTATCACGTGCAAACCAAGCAGTGGGGGCGAGCTGATCGCTCAGTGCAAGCCGCGCTGATGCATGTTACGCCGGGCGTCACGTTTGATACGTGGGACAGTTTTGGTGCGTCAATCGATGCGCTACCAAGCGTCGGGTTTGACTCGCCGTTCTGGTCGGCCGGCGCGCGCGTTCTGTCGGTTTTTGACTCAAGCAACCAGCTCAAGAGCTACACCGGCCTGTCCACAAGCAGCAGCCTAACCACTGGCGAGGTAGGCGACGACGATGCGGTCACCAAGCTGCAGCAGATCCGGCTGCGGTACGGCAAGGCGCCATCGTCAGCTACGGTTCAAACGCTGCATTCGCAGAACAGCGGCGGCACGTTCGCGGTCGGCGCATCCGGAACGATGAATGACGGCAAGTTTGACGTGTTGCGCGCCGCGCGCTGGCACAAGGCGGTCGTCAATTTTGCCGGGCCTGTTCGTGTGACGCACATCAACGCCACATTTAAAGCGGCGGGCAGGCGATGAACAAGATCAACACGACGCCACGGGTTGCCAAGAACGACCCGGTACTGGAGCGCGTCCTGCGCGAGCACGCGCTGCTGATCAACGCATTGGCAGAAGGGCGTATGGCGGCTGCTTACAACGCGCTGACAGCGCCGCCGACAGGCGGAACGTGGGCGCTAGGCGACTTCGTCAAGAACTCTGCGCCCTCCGAGCTTGGCACCTCACCCAACAAATACATCATCGACGGCTGGCGTTGCGTGGCGGGCGGTACGCCTGGCACTTGGGTTCAATGCCGCTATCTGACGGGTAACTGATGAACAAACTGATCGTTGTCCCGGCGAGCCATATCGACCGGGCATGGAAAGAGGGTGCCCATCATTTGGGCGATGCCTGCGCGACATCTGGCGGGGAGATTACTGGCGATCAGCTGAAGATGATGCTGGCTCGCGGCGAGCGCTTTCTGGTTCGCATGGATGAAGGTGATCAGATTGTAGGGTGGGCGGTTCTGAGCATTGAGCAGCTGCCAAATCTCCGCGCGCTGTACATCTACGAGATGTGGGCTCCAAACGGCCACTTTGAGCGCTTTTTTGATGAAACCAAGGCGCTGGCAGAGGCCCACGGCTGTTCCGCTCTTCGGTGCGCTGCCAGGCCTGCTCAAGCCCGCCTGTATCGCTCGCGCTGCGGGTTCTCGCCGGTATATGAAACCCTGGAGGTGAAGTTGTGATGACCCTCGACAAGCTCAATGAAGAATTGAGCGCCGATTTTGGAGGCCCGGCTATCGGCGGGTGGCCGACCCGCCCCGGCGAGCGTATTCGACCGCACGGAGGCGGTGGAGGCAGCAAGCAAACCTCCACATCAAAGCAGGAGCTGCCAAACGAACTGAAACCGCTGGCTAGCGCATATGCCAGCAAGGCTATTGGCCTTAGTAAGCGGGCATACAACCCGTACACCGGGAAGCGCTTTGAAGATCTGAACCAGACCCAACAGCAAGGCTTGGACATGATCGAACAGCGTGCGCTGAACGGCTCGCAGACTATGGATAACGCCGAGGCGGCCCTGAACGCCAACATTCAGGGCGGGCAGACGAATCCCTACCTTGATCAGATGGTAGGCAAGGCCCAAGACTCGGTACGCTCGCAATTCAACACAGGCGCCGTCAGCTCTGGCTCGTTTGGCAACTCCGGCCTGCAGGAGCAGTTCGCCAACAACCTAGGCGACGTGGCGACGCAGATGTACGGCAACGCCTACGAGACCGACCGCAACCGCCAGATGCAGAGCATTGGCATGGCGCAGCAGTTCGGCAACCAGGCTTACACCGATGCAAGTCAGCTGCTCAATGCTGGCCAGATCGAGCAGGATCAGGCGCAGCAAAACCGCGACTTTCAATATCAGAAATATCAAGAGCGGCAGGACCTGCCCTACAAGCAGCTGGCAGCCATGTCTGGCGTGTTCGGCTCCAATCTTGGCGGATCGGCGACGACTACACAGAAGGGCGGGGGTGGTAAATGAGCTGGTTTGGTGATCTCGGCAATTTCGAGGTGTTCAACCTCAAGGGCATGGCCAATCAGGTCAAGGATAATCCTGCGCGCCTGCTCTACGGCTCAGCCGACCCGTTCTCGACGAAAGTCTGGAACAAGATTCTAGGGCGCGACGACAAGCCGCTGATCGACCAGTGGGGCGGTGCGGCGGATCACCGGTACGAGGAGGCGGAAGACGCTGGAATCAACACCGGCGCCGGGAAGACGGGTCACGGCATTGCCAGGGCCATCGCCTCCTTCTATACGGGCGGCGCTGCGGCTGGTGCAATGGGCGGCGGCGCAGGAGCAGCAAGCGGAGCTGGCACAGCTGGCGGCTCTGGCGGCCTGCTTGGATCGACTGGCACGACCGCAGGAACGACTGGCTTTGGCCTGGGGCAGCCACTGGCGTCCGGCACGGTTGGCAATGCCTCAATTGCCGGCTCTCAGGGTGGCGGGCTGCTCGGCTCAACTGCTGGAACTGGTGGCGGCTTCCTGCAGACCGGGAAACAGTACATGGATGCCGCAAAGCCCTATATGGACGCCGCGCAGACTGGAATGTCGATAAACAACCAGATGCAGCAAGCCAATCAGCCGCAGCCCATCCAGGCCGCCGAGGTGATGCAGGCGCAAGGCGGACCGCAGGCGCTTCAGGCTTTGGCCTCACAGGGGCAGCAAGCACAGATGGCGCAGCTGCAGAGCGCTGAGCAAGCGCGTCAACAACGGCGCCTAGCGCGTCGCGGGATGGTGTAAATGAACGGTTTGCTCGATTTCGCCAAGTCCCCCATGGGGCAGGGTCTGCTGGCTGCCGGCTTTGCCGGCCTGGCCGGCGCCAACCGCAATACTCCGGTCAACAACATCGGTCGCGCTGGGTTGGCCGGCCTTACCGGCTACAGCGCTGCCTCCGCTCTGCAGGAACAGAACCTGAAGCGACAGGAGGCTGAGCGCGTCAAGAAGGCTATCCCGACGCTGTACGCCCAGGGGCCGGACGGAACCATGAAGTTCGACACCATGGCCGCCTTGCAGCTCGGCATCAGCCCGAAAGACGTCGCGGACTACGCCAATGCTCCGAATGCAGGCCGCGCCAAGGTTGCGCGCACGCAGGAAATCGAAGGTCCGGACGGCGGCAAGCAGATCGTCCAGCTCGACGAATACGGCGGTCTTGTCGGCTCCGGCCTCAACGGCTATGTCGCGCCGCAGCTGGTCGACACTGGGGACATGAAGCAGTTCGTGAAGCCTTCTGCCGGGCAGTCGTTCAGCGTCGGCATGTCGCCGTCCGAGCGCGACGCAAGCCGCCGCGGCTGGGCTGGCGTTGGCATTCGTTCCGAGCAGAACGACATTGCCCGCGAAGCCAACCAGATCATGCAGGGCCTGAACATCCAGGAGAAAGAGCTGAAGCTCGAGGAGCTGCAGGGCAAGCGCGAGGAGCGCAACCGGTCGAAGGAGGCACAGCAAGCGTCTATCGCTGCTCAGCTTGGCGTCATCGACAAGGCACTGCAGCATCCTGGCCGCGAAGCTGCTACGGGCCTGTCTGGCGTGCTCGACCCGCGCAACTACATACCAGGCACAACCCCGCGTGACTTCCAAGTCGTGCTCGACCAGATCAACGGCACCGCGTTCCTGCAGGCGTTCGAATCGCTCAAAGGCGGCGGCCAGATCACCGAAGTGGAAGGCAAGAAGGCCACCGAGGCCATTGCACGCCTGAATCGTGCGCAGAGTGACGAAGAGTTCCAGCGCTCGCTTATGGATCTACGGAAAGTCATGCAGAAGGGGCAAGAGCGGCTCAACGGTGGACGTATGCCGCAGGCTCAGGCTCCGCAAGGCGCACCAATGCAATTCGATCCAGACAAAGAGGCTCGCTACCAAGCGTGGAAGCGTAGCCAGGGGATGCAGTGATGACCGAGCAAGAGGAATTCGAGTTCCGGCTGCGCCTTGAGCAAGAGCAAGCGGCTGCGCCTGTATCTGCTGTGCCGGTCCCGGCCGTAGATGCCGCCGCTCCGCAGGCACAGAAACCCGGCATGCTGGATGGTATGTCGCCGCTCGCTGCCGTGTCTGGCCTTGGCCCAATCGCTCTGGCGCTCGGCATCCCGACCAATGCACAGCAGATTAGCGACGTGACGGGCGGTTTAATTCGCGGGGCAGGCTCCATCGGTGCTACCGCAATGCGTATCTTGCCAAATGCCCTTGGCGGCGATACTGCAGAGGAGAACGCAGCCCGTCGCGCTGCTATGGACGCGGGCCTCTCCGACCTTGGAGCCAAGCCTGATTCGTTCGGCTATAAAGGCGGCAAACTGGCTGGCGAGATTGCAGGCACTGCAGGCGCGGGGTCTATGCTGGCTGGTGGCGCCCGCGTCGCCGGGGCAACGCCATCGATCATTAGCGCGCTGCAGACTGGCGGAATCAACGCGGCAGGTAAAACCGGCATTACCGGGCTTGCTACCCGCGCAGTCGGAGGGGCGGCAACTGGCGGCCTAGCTGCTGGCATGGTCAATCCGGAAGAGGCGGGAACCGGTGCGCTGATTGGCGGGGGCCTGCCACTGGTCATGAAGGGCGTTGCCCACACATCTCGCGCAGCGTCTGGCGGAGTAAAAAGCCTGGTGGAACCCCTGTACGAGCGTGGTCGCGAGAAGATCATCAGCCGCGCGCTACGGGAGTTCTCTGGCGATCAAGTAGATGACGCTATCCGCAACCTGCAGTCGGCGCGCGAATTGGTCCCAGGATCCAAGCCAACCGTTGGAGAGGCAGCGCAGGTGCCCAGCCTTGCGGCATTGCAGCGCTCCACATTCAGTGGGTCGTCTGACGCGGCCAACGCTCTGCATGGCCGATTTGCCGAGAACAATCAGGCCCGAATCGAAGCGCTTGAAACGCTGGCCGGATCTCCGGCTGCGCGCCGCGCGGCGGAAGAGGCGCGAGAGCAAGCGGCGGCAGCTGCTTATGGTTCTGCCAGAGCGCAGGCAGCTGGTGGTATCAAGCCAAGCCAAGAGCTGATGGAGCTGGCAGAGCGGCCGGCAATGAAGAAGTTCATTGCTTCAGCAAAACGTCTCGCGGCTGACAAGGGCCAGAAGATTGACAACCCGCTGGAGTCGATCGACGGCCTGCACTATGTGAAGCTCGCGGTTGATGATGCCTTAGCTGGCTCACCGAGTAATGCCCTGGCGCGCAACCAGAAAGCCGCCGTGATGGATATCAAGGATCGGCTAATTGCCGAGATGGACAAGGTGTCGCCGGCATACGGCGAGTCGCGCAGAGCCTATCAGGAAGCGTCGAAGCCCATAAATCAGATGGACATTGGTGATGAACTGAAGAACGTCATCGACCCGCTTACCGGCCGGATTCGTGCGTCTCAGTTTGCTCGTAAGCTAAGCGACGACACCGCAAGACAGGCTACTGGGTTTAAACAGGCAACATTGGCCGGAACGCTGACGCCAGAGCAGTTGGCTAGCTTGAACGCCATCAAAGATGATCTTGCTCGAGCTGAGTTCGCGCAGACGGCAGGGCGTGGCGTTGGCTCCAATACTGCGCAAAACCTCGCTTACAACAACATGATGAACCAGCTTGGAATTCCGACCTTCCTGCGCAACTTCGCGGGCGGCGAGGTGCTTGGCAATCTAGGGGCGCGTGCGGGCGATGTTGTCTACGGCAAGGCCAATCAGGAGATTGCTGGGCTGCTCGCCAACACAATGCTGGATCCCGCAGAGGCTGCGCGCTTGATGCTGCTTCGTGACACTGCAAATCCGGCGTTGCTGGAGGCTGGCCGCAAGGGCCTGCTCGGTGTCAGCAAGGCTGCTCCGGTCATCGGCGCAGACTAATCAGTCCATCCTTGAATGGCGCCGTAAATGGCGGCGCCGACGCATAAAACCGCGCCCTTCAACAACATCCAGTCAACGTAAGTGAAATTCGCGAAGTCCACGCGCGCGCCCCTGTTTCCGAAATTTGGAGTCTTCCATGCCAGTACCGGCCAGTATAAACGACCTTTCCACGACCGCGGGCAACAACTCGCCGGCCGGGAGTGAGTCGCCCACCACAACTGACGATTATTTGCGAGCGCATGCGTCGTTTATTGCGACTGTTCGCGACTCTGCCAGTACATCCCAAGCATCCGCCGACGCCGCC
>NZ_RFFN01000007.1 GCF_003696315.1 Pseudomonas songnenensis
AGCTAACCTTTTGATTTACAAGACGTTTTGCTTAAGGACTGCATCGGAAGTGGTGCGCATTATAGGAGCCTGAAAACTGCCGTCAACCGTTTATTTCCACATTGACCGAATTCGTTGCCGGGCTCCTATAGCTATAGCCGTGCGGCGAGGTGACGCCTTAGAACAACGTCAGCGTATAGCTCAGGATCAGACGGTTCTCGTCAATGTCACTGCGATAATTAGAACGTGCCGCCACATTGCGGATACGAACACCTACGTTTTTCAGCGGACCGCTTTGGACGGTATAACCGAGGTCCAGATCGCGCTCGCGTGCATTGCCTTCGAAGCCATTATCCGTATCGACGTTATCACTGGTGATGTAGCGCACCGTTGCGACCAGGCCCGGAGCGCCGAGAGCGGCGAAGTCATAGTCGTAGCGTGCCTGCCAGGAGCGCTCGTCTTTTTCGGCGAACTCGTAGGTCGGCACCTCGTTACCCAGGGGCGTTACGTTGGCGAAGACCCGAGGAAACGCGTTATCACCGTAAATCGCCTGATAGCCGACATAGAACGTGTGGCCGCCCCGCTTGGCTGACAACAGCGAATAGAAAGCCTGGTTGTCGATGCTACCGGCGAGCTTGCTGCCATCCTCCTGCGAGTCATAGAAACCGAGGTTGGCGCCAAGCGTCCAGTTGCCCAGCGGCTCACTGTGCTTAAGACCGATGAAGCGCTGGTTATAGATGTCCTCCAGTTGCGCGTACCAGGCACTCAGCGACGTACGCTTGGCATTGAACGCATAGTCGCCACCAGCATAGTTGAAGCCATCGCTCAGCCCGGTCTGCGGCGTACGCCCCAACATTGCCCGCATCCGGTCGTCCCCCGCTTCGTTGCGCAAGCTGGTCGAACGCAGACGGCCTCCCTGCAAGGTCAGGCCATCGATCTCGTTTGAAACGATGCTTGCGCCCTGATAGGTGGGAGGCAAGAGGCGAATGTCGCTGAAGGTAAGGACTGGGAGGTTCGGCTGCAGCTCGCCAATCTTCAGCTCGGTATTGGACAGTCTCACCTTGAGCGCAGCACCCAGTCGGCTGTAGTCATCCACTGCGCGGCCATCGTCTCCGACTGGCAAAAGACCGGTCCCCGCGCTATCGCGGCTACTGTCCAGCTTGAGTCCGAGCTGCCCGATTGCATCGATACCCATGCCGACCGTTCCCTGGGTGTAACCGGACTTGAAGTTCAGGATGAAACCCTGGCCCCACTCCTCTGCCTTCGATTGCTGGCTTTTGCCTACGATGTCGGAGAAGTCCCGGCTGAAGTAGTAATTCCGTGCTTGCAACGTGGCAGTGGAATCCTCGATGAAGCCACCTTCGGCCGCCTGCACAGCGGGAAAGGCGGAAGCCGCGGCAACGGTCAAGGCGAGTCGAGAGATCATTGGTTTTTGCATGGTTGGCGTCTCTTGTTGTTGTTTGCGGGTGCGCGCGGCCACCCTCCGACATGGCGTCGGCGGTAACGGCAGCTTTGGGTTGTTCGGGTGTGGCGTTGGTGTCGCGAAATCAGCGCACTGTCTGTTGCCCCTTCGCCGCTGTTGCCCAGGCTGGGTGCAAGCGCAGTAGAAGATGGGCAGCGATGCCGAAGATCAGCCCCCAGAACGCCGCAGACAGGCCAAGGAATGACATGCCGGATGCGGTAACCAGGAATGTAATCAGCGCTGCCTCACGGTCATCGGGCACGGCCATCGCTGCGCTCAGCGCCCCGCCAATGGCCGCAAGCAGGGCGAGACCTGCTAGCGCGGCTATCAGGGCTGCGGGGAAGGCCGTAAAAATGGAAACCAGCGTCGCGCCAAAGACGCCCAGCACTAGATAGAAGACGCCGCCGGATACCCCGGCCACGTAGCGTTTCGCCGGGTTTTCGTGCGCTTCTCGTCCGGTGCAGATCGCCGCGGTGATTGCAGCTAGATTCAGGCCGTGACAGCCGAAGGGCGCCAGCAACAGCGAACCCAAGGCACTGCTGCTGATCAACGGACTGGCTGGCGTGCTGTAACCCGCGTTGCGTAGTACGGCCATGCCTGGAACGAACTGCCCGGTCAGCGCAACCATTATCAGTGGGAAGGCGATGTTCAACATGACCTGCCAGCTGAAATCAGGGTTGATCCAGACCGGCGTTGCCAACCCGATCACCAAGGCTTCGCTGCGCAGTTCTCCTGATGCGATCGTGATCGTCACGCCGACCACCAACACCGCGAGCACCGCGTAACGCGGCATGGCGCGCTTGAAAATCAGGTAGGCGCAGAACATCGCCAGCACCAGCCAGGGCTGCTCCTTGATGGAGACGAACAGCCCGGTACCGAAGCGGAACAGGATGCCCGCGAGCATGCCTGCAGCAATCGCGGGCGGCAGACGATTGATGATGCGATCGAACGCGCCGGACAGGCCGACCAGCAACACCACCACGCTCGTGACGATATAGGCACCGACGGCCTCGTTCAGCGTGATGTCAGGCAACATCGTCACCAGCAATGCCGAGCCCGGTGCGGACCAGGCGATGATGATCGGCACCTTGTAGCGAAGGCTGAGCAGGATGCCCAGCACACCGCTACCGATGGAGATCGTCCAGACCCAGGAAGACAGTACGTCGTGCGGCATGTTGCCGGCTTTGGCCGCCTGGAAAATGATCACCAGCGGGCCGGCGTAGGAAATCACGGTCGCAATAAAACCGGCGACCACGGCGGAGAGCGAGAAGTCTTTGAGTAGAGCTTTCATGTCGCCTCGCAAGGTAAGGCTTGGGTGTCCGTGACAGTGTCCGGAGCACTCTTGTTTTATGTGATGCGGCCGGCAAGCCGCATCGCTTGTGTCGCAGCCCCGCGTTGCGGTGCGCAGGGTTGGAAACGCACAGCGCTGCCACTGGCACCACCACCTCCGGGTGCGGATGGTTTCATCCGGCCACACCCGGAGGTGCTATCAGGCGTTCTGCAGAGCGCGCGGACGGGCGCTGCGCTGTTCGGCTTCCGGTGCCGGGGCCTTCTGCAGCTGGAAGTCGAAGTTCAGTTCGGCGAAGCGGCTGCCTTCGATGCCACGGGCGCGGGCGGCTTCGGCGTCTTCGACGAAGCGGATGTCACCGACCAGGCCGTCGCGAGTGGCGTAGGCGAAGTCGTCCCACAGGTACTCGTCGCCAGCCAGGTTGATCTGGGTGGTCAGGTGACGGTGACCCGGTGCCGAGATGAAGAAGTGGATGTGCGCCGGGCGACGACCGTGACGACCGAGCATGTCCAGCACTTCCTGGGTCGGGCCGTCGAGCGAGCAACCGTAGCCGGACGGCACGATGCTGCGCGCGCGATAGTTGCCGTTCTCGTCGGTGACGATGCGGCGACGCAGGTTGTATTCCGACTGGCTCTTGTCGAAGTAGGAGTAGTTGCCCTTGGTGTTGGCGTGCCACAGGTCGACCACGGCATTGGCGACCGGCTGGCCGTCCGGACCGGTGACCTTGCCCTGCAGGAACATCACGGTGGCGATATCCAGCTCGCTGCCGTCGTCCATGCGGGTTTCGCCCTGGCTGATCGGCGCGCCGGCCACGTACAGCGGGCCTTCGATGGTGCGCGGGGTGCCGCCGGTCAGGCCGAGCTGCGCGTCCTTGGCGTCTTCCAGCAGGTCGAGGAAGTGCTCCAGACCCAGGCCCGCAACCAGCAGGCCGGCTTCGTGGCGACCGCCCAGGCGGTTGAGGTAGTCCACTGCCTTCCAGAATTCGTCCTGGGTGATTTCCAGGTCTTCGACGATCTTCGCGGTGTCGACCAGGATGCGGTTGATCACGGTCTTCATGCGGCTGCTGCCGGCGTCGTTGTTGAAGCCGCTGGCTTCCTTGAAGAAGTTCTGTACGTCGCTGGCTTGGGAGATTTTTACAGTCATGGCTCAGGCCTCATCTTGTAATTGTGGTCACGGTTTAACTGACCGGGGCGAACCCCGGCTTCGAACAGAAATCAGCGGTCGTCGTCGCGGATCGACGAGGGATGCCGGCAAAGGGCGTTGACCTCGATCTCCATGTAGGGGAACAGCGGCAGTTGCATCAGGGTGTCGTGCAGTTCCTGCACGCTGGCAACGTCGAACACGCTGTAGTTGGCGTACTGGCCGGCGATGCGCCACAGGTGGCGCCACTTGCCCTCGCGCATCAGGCCCTGGGCCAGTTCCTTCTCGTCGGCCTTGAGCTTGGCGGCCTTTGCCGGGTCCATGTCGACCGGCAGTTTTACGATCATCTTTACGTGGAACAGCATCGGTTCAGCCTCCGGTTACTGGCGGGCGAAGAACGCCAGGCGCTCTTCATCCAGGGTCAGGCCCAGGCCCGGCGTGCGCGGTACTTCCAGCTGGAAGTCGCGGTAGACCGGCGCCTCGGTGACGATTTCTTCGGTGAGCAGCAGCGGGCCGAACAGCTCGGTGGCCCAGGTCAACCTGTTGAGGGTGACGAAGGCGTGCGCCGAGGCCAGGGTGCCGATGGCGCCCTCGAGCATGGTGCCGCCGTAGAGTGCGATGCCGGCGGCTTCGGCGATCTGCGCGGTGCGCAGCACGGCACGCGGGCCACCGTTCTTGGCGATCTTCAGGGCGAAGATGCTGGCGGCGCCGTCGGCGGCCAGGCTGAAGGCGTCCTCGACGCTCTCGATCGACTCGTCGGCCATGATCGGCGCCGGGCTGCGCTGGTTCAGGCGGATCTGGCCGCCGCGGTTGATCCGCGAGATCGGCTGTTCGATCAGGTCGATGCCGTTGTCGCCGAGGATGCGGCAGGCGCGCAGCGCGACCGACTCGTCCCAGGCCTGGTTGACGTCGACACGCACGCTGGCGCGCTCGCCGAGGGCCTGCTTGATGGCGATCACGTGCTTGAGATCGGCGTCCACCTCCCCGGCGCCGATCTTCAGCTTGAAGATGCGGTGGCGGCGGATGTCGAGCATGTGCTCGGCTTCCTCGATGTCCTTGGTGGTGTTGCCGCTGGCCAGGGTCCAGGCCACTTCCAGGCTGTCGCGAACGCGACCGCCAAGCAGCTCGCTGACCGGCAGCCCGAGGCGCTTGCCCTGGGCGTCCAGCAGCGCGCTTTCGAGGCCAGACTTGGCGAAGGTGTTGCCCTTCGCCGCCTTGTCCAGACGCAGCATGGCTGCGTTGATATTCGCCGCATCCTGCCCCACCAGCAGTGGGCCGAGGTGGCTGTCGATGTTCTGTTTGATGCTTTCCGGGCTTTCGTTGCCGTAGGCCAGGCCACCGATGGTGGTCGCCTCGCCGATGCCTTCGATGCCGTCGCTGCACGTCACGCGGATCACCACCAGCGTCTGCCGCTGCATGGTGTGCATGGCCAGCTTGTGCGGGCGGATGGTCGGCAGGTCGACGACGATCGCCTGGATGCTTTCAATCAGGATGGGGCTCATATCGGTTTCCGATTTCCAGTATCAGTTCAGTGATCAGGCTTTCGCTGCGCTCATCATTACCGGCGCGGAAGCAGTGCTGCGCTTGGCGGAGATGGCGTAGACCGACATCGCGATGGCAGCGATAACGCCGGGTACGGCGAAGGCCATGAAGTTCAGTTGCAGCGGCAGGTTGATGCCCAGCAGCGCACCACCCAGCAGCGGGCCGACGATGGCGCCGTTGCGGCCGATACCCGAGGCCCAGCCCAGACCGGTGGAGCGGATCGACAGGCCATAGAACTGCGCGGCGGTTGCGTACAGCAGGATCTGGGTGCCGATCACGGTGGCACCGGCGAGGAAGATCAGGGTGTAAAGCACCGGCATCGGCGTCTTGAAGCCCAGCAGGCTGATCGACACGACGGAGATCGCGAAGAACGCCACCACCACCTTGGACAGGTTGAAGCGGTCACCCAGCCAGCCGCCGAGAATCGCGCCGGCCATGCCGCCGAAGTTCAGCGCGAGCAGGAAGGACAGGCTCGAACCCAGGCTGTAGCCGGCGTTGGCCATCAGTTTCGGCAGCCAGGAGCCCAGTGCGTAGACCATCAGCAGGCAGCAGAAGAAGGCGACCCAGATCGACACGGTGCGCACACCACGACCGTCGCGGAACAGTTCCAGTACCGAGGCGCTCTTGCCCTTGATGTCGGTCATCACCAGTTCATCGTTGGCGCCGAGCTGGCGAGTCGGGTCGACCTTGTTGAGCAGCGCACGGGCCTGTTCGGTACGCCCCTGGCGAACCAGGAAGCCGACGGATTCAGGCAGGTACCAGATGATCACCGGCAGCAACAGCAGCGGCACGGCGGCAGCGAAGAACATCGCTTCCCAGCCGAAACGCGGCAGCATGTAGATGCCAAGACCGGCGGAGAGCATGCCGCCCAGCGAATAGCCGCTGAACATGATCGCGACCAGCGTGCTGCGCAGCCGCTTGGGCGCGTACTCGTTCATCAGTGCGACCACGTTGGGCATCAGGCCGCCGCAGCCGAGTCCGGCGAGGAAGCGGAAGATGCCGAATTCGGTCGGTGTGCTGGCGAAGCCGTTGAGCACGGTGGCCGAGCTGAACAGCACGAAGCAGATGGCGATGCCCATCTTGCGGCCGATGCGGTCGGCCAGGGTGCCGAACACCAGGGCGCCGAACATCATGCCGAACAGCGCGTAGCTGCCGAGAGCTCCGGCTTCCAGCGGGGTCAGCCCCCACTCCTTCATGATCACCGGCAATACCACACCGTAGATGAACAGGTCATAACCGTCGAAGATCAGCAGCAGTGCGCACAGGCACACGACCAGCCAGTGGAACCCGTTGAAGCGGGCGTTATCGATGACCTCGTGTACGTCTACTTTTCGCATGGCGAGACTCTCTATTGTTTTTGTTAGTCGCGGGCGGGTCACTGCCGGCGTAACCACCGGTAGCGTGCCCTGGCGTTTCCCCGGCCAAGGCCGGTGTATCGATCACTCAACCGAGGTCGCCGCCTCCCACCGGCAACGTCACCCCGGTGATATAGGACGCGTCATCAGAGGCCAGGAAGAGAATGGCGCCGGCTTGCTCGTCGATGGTTCCGTAACGCTTCATCAATGAAGAATCGACGGTCTGATCGACGATCTGCTGGTACCAGATCTTCTCCTGCTCGCTTTGCTCGGCACTGTTGCGTGGAATCCGGCGTGGCGGCGCCTCGGTGCCACCCGGTGCGGTGGCGTTGACGCGGATGCCGCGCTGGGCGTTCTCGAACGCCAGGCAGGCGGTCAGCGCGTTGACGCCACCCTTGGCCGCGCCGTAAGGCACGCGGTTCAGGCTGCGGGTGGCAATGGAGGAGACGTTGACGATGGCGCCGGCGCCCTGCTCCAGCATGTGCGGCAGCGCGGCGTGGCAGCACCACAGCGTCGGGAACAGCGAGCGACGCACTTCGGCCTCGATCTCGTGCGCCTGGTAATGCTCGAACGGTTTGGCCCAGATGGTGCCGCCGACGTTGTTGACGAGAATGTCGAGGCGCCCGAAGCGCTCCCTGGCGGCATCCATGACGCGGTGGCAATCGGCGAACTGCTCGAGGTCGGCCGTCATGGTCAGCACCTCGACGCCCTTGGCACCGAGCTCATCGGCCAGCTCATGGACCAGCTCGGAACGGTCGACCAGCAGCAGCCGGCCACCCTCCTCGCCCATGCGCTCGGCCACGCGGCGACCGATGCCCTGAGCGGCACCGGTGATCACCGCGACTTTGTTGTGGAAACGTGTGCTCATCTACCCAACCTCTTGTATGCGAGGGTTGCGGTGGGTATCGCGGCGCGGATACCCACCCTGCGACCGGCCGATCAGGCGCTGGCGGCGAACTTCTCGTAGTAGAAATTGGCCGGCTGCAGGCCCTGTTCACGAATGAACTGGTTGACCGACTCGACCATCGGCGGCGGGCCGCACAGGTAGATGTCGACTTCGCCGTCGTTGAGGTGCTTGGGTTCGATGTGCTGGGTGACGTAGCCCTTCTGCGGATACTGGCTGTCGCTGCTCGACACGCAGGCGCTGTAGGTGAAGTTGGGGATGCGCGCGGCGAAGTCCGCCAGGCGATCCATTTCCACCAGGTCGAAGTCGTTGGAGACACCGTAGATCAGGTGCAGCGGATGCTCGCTGCCCTGCTCGGCGATCTTCTCCAGCATCGCGGTGAACGGCGCCAGACCAGTGCCGCCCGCCAGCAGCAGCAGAGGACGCTTGATCTCGCGCAGGTAGAAGCTGCCCAGCGGACCGGCGAGGGTCAGGCTGTCGCCGGCCTTGGCCATGCCGCTGAGGAAGCTGCTCATCAGGCCGCCGGGAACGTTGCGGATCAGAAAGCTGACTTCGCCATCCTTCTGCAGCGAGCTGAAGGAATAGGCGCGGGTCTGGTCGGTGCCCGGCACCTTGAGGTTGACGTACTGTCCCGGCAGGAAGGCCAGCTGGGTCAGCGACTCGCCCTTGATCGACAGTACGATGGTGCTCTGCGACAGCTGGCGCACGTTGCTGATGGTCGCTTCGAAGCTGGCCTGGGCGGTCTTGCAGACCTGCGAGGAAGCCGGCACGCGGACCACGCAGTCGCTCTCGGCGCGCATCTGGCAGGTCAGCACGTAGCCCAGCGCGGCTTCGTCTTCGCTCAGCGCGTCTTCGATGTATTCCTCGCCGAGGTCGTACTGACCCGCTTCGGCGAAGCACTTGCAGGCGCCGCAGGCGCCGTCACGGCAATCGAGGGGGATGTTGATGCCCTGACGATAGGCGGCATCGGCGACGGTTTCGCCGATCTTGGCGTCGATGAAGCGGGTGACCCCGTCTTCGAAATTCAGTGCGATCTTGTGGCTCATGGCGCACCTCGCTCAGGCGTTTCTTGTTTTCAGCGCATGGTCTGGCCATGCGCACACGTAAGGTGGACGGGAAGCGGATCCGCTCCCCGACCGGCGACTCAGATGTGGTACACGTCGATGACCTGCCGCACGTAGTCGTTCTTCAGCACGACCTTCTTCGCCTTGATCAGCGGGTTCTCGCCGCGCGTATCGAGGGTGTAGAAGCTGGTGCCGTAGAAGTGGTCGACGGTCTTGTAGCGGAAGCTCAGGGTGTGCCAGTTGAAGCGCACCTTGCAGAAGCCTTCGCCCTGCTCGACGATTTCCAGGTTGGTGATGTTGTGCGAGGTACGGGTGTCCGGGATCGTCGCGCTGGAGCGCTCGGTGCGGATGCGGAACACGCGGTCTTCGAGACCACCGCGGTTGCCGTACCAGATCAGCGAGATTTCGGTCTGCGGGTTTTCCACCAGCTCGTCGTTGTCGTCCCAGGCCGGCATCCAGAAGGAAGCGTCCGGCGCGTACAGCTCCAGCCAGGCGTCCCAGTCCTTGTCATCCAGGTAGCGCGCTTCGCGATAGAGGAAGTCACGTACCGCTTCGTAGGAAATGGTCATTTACGCGCCTCCACATGGATCAGCTGGCCCTGCTCTTTCTTCACGGCCTGGACCATCTGGTCGCGCCAGTAGCCGTGCTGCACCACGTACAGGCCTTCGTCTTCGGTGCGCACACCGCTGAGCAGCGGATGCAGATCGATCTGCTGGGCGCTTTCATCGGCCCCTTCGATCCAGTGGGCGGCGCCGCGGGACATGTCGTTCCACTGCAGCGCGCGGCCCATGAAGCCTTCCTGGCAGGCGCGGAACTCTTCCAGGTCGTCCGGGGTGGCCATGCCCGAGACGTTGAAGAAGTCTTCGTACTGACGGATGCGGCGGGCGCGGGCCTCGGCGCTCTCGCCCTTGGGCGCGATGCAGTAGATGGTGACTTCTGTCTTGTCGACGGCGAGCGGGCGGGCGATACGCAGCTGCGAACCGAACTGGTCCATCAGATACAGGTTCGGGTACAGGCAGAGGTTGCGCGAGTGACCGATCATCCAGTCGGCACGGGCCTCGCCGAACTCTTCGACCAGACGATCACGCTGCGAGAACAGCGGACGGTCTTCCGGGTTGTCCCAGCGGGTCCAGAGCAGCATGTGGCCGTTCTCGAAGGAGTAGAAACCACCCCCTTTCTTGCCCCAGCCGCCGGCGCTCATGGCGCGGATGTCGTCGCCGGCTTCCTTCAGCTTGCGCTGCTGCTGGGTGGCGGCGTAGTTCCAGTGCACGGCGGTGACGTGGTAGCCGTCCGCGCCGTTCTCGGCCTGCAGCTTCCAGTTGCCGTCGAAGACGTAGGTGGAGGAGCCGCGCAGCACTTCCAGGCCTTCCGGCGACTGGTCGACGATCATGTCGATGATCTTGCGCGACTCGCCGAGGAAGTCTTCCAGCGAGGAAACGTCGGCGTTCAGGCTGCCGAACAGAAAGCCACGATAGGACTCGAAGCGCGCGACCTTCTTCAGGTCATGGGAGCCGTCGCAGTTGAAGCTGTCGGGATAACCGGCTTCCTTGGGGTCCTTCACTTTCAGCAGCTTGCCGGTGTTGCTGAACGTCCAGCCATGGAACGGACAGGTGTAGGTCGCCTTGTTGCCGCGCTTGTAACGGCAAAGGGTCGCGCCACGATGGCTGCAGGCATTGATGAAGGCGTTGAGATCACCATCCTTGCTGCGGGCGATGAAGATCGGCTGCCGCCCCATGGTGGTGGTGTAGTAATCGTTGTTTTCCGGAATCTGGCTCTCGTGGGCAAGGTAGATCCAGTTGCCCTCGAAGATGTGTTTCATCTCCAGCTCGAACAGCTCCGGGTCGGTGAAAATCTCGCGCTTGCAGCGAAAGATGCCTTTCTCTTTGTCTTCTTCAAGCAGCGAATCAAGGTAGTCGATTCCCAGGGACATGGCCGGGGCCTCCGTTGTTATTGTTTCTACGTGATGAAGGCTACGGCGCTGGGAGCGGCATCAATATCCGTTTCCTGCAGGACCTTTATCCGTTTTCTGCACAACACAAGAAGGCAAATTGACGCACCCGCAGGCAGCCGCCGACCACACCGCCCGCAAGGGGCGATACAGGTCGACAGCGAGGGTGGTAGTGAAGAAAAGGAGCCGCTGCCGTCGGAATGGCAGCGACTCAAGGGGACTCAGTGATGGCGGCGCAGCGTGTCCGAAGGCAGCTCGCCGAAGGTGCTCTTGTAGCTTTCCGAGAAGCGCCCCAAGTGCATGAAGCCGTAGTCCATGGCGATCTCGGTGATGTTGCGCACCTTTGCCGACGGGTCGCTCAACCGACCGTGGATCTGCTCCAGCTTGCGCTGACGGATATAGGATTTGGGCGTGGTGCCGACCTTGCGTTCGAACAGCAGGTAAAGCGAGCGCAGGCTCATGTTGGCCAGTGCGGCCAGCTGCTCGACGGAGATGTCCTTTTTCAGATGCTCGTCGATGTAGTCGGTCAGCCGCCCAAACGAAGGGCAACTGTCAACGAAAGGATCGCGCCGGATATTGCTGGCCAGGCTGAAAAGCAGCTTGCTGGCGATGATCCGACTGTACTGCTCCTGGACTTGCGGGATGCTCTGCTCGGACCCAGCCTCGCGGCAGATCAGGCTGACCAGACTGTCGAAGCCATCCAGATCCTTGAGCGCATGGCGATTGGCGCTGAAGCGAATACCGTCAGCAGGTGCCTGCCATTGGTTCTCGCTGCAGGCTTTTTCCAGAAAGGATGCCGGCAACTTGACGATGAGCTTTTCGCAATCATCCGAATAAGTCAGGTCGACCGGGTCATCGGGGTTGATCAGCAACAGCTCGCCGGGAGTGAAATAGTGTTCCTGGCCACGCCCGCGCCACAGGCAGTGGCCGCGCTGCAACAGCTGCAGGTGAAAGATTGTTTCCAGCGCCGGCGAGGTGACATGCACGCTCCCGCCATAGCTGATCTGGCAGAGATCGAGTTTGCCGAACTTGCAGTGGCTCAGGCTCGCCTGCGGGCTGCCCGTGCGCGGCAGACGAATGCAATGTGACCCCACGTGCTGATTGACGTATTCCGAGACGGCATGCGGGTCGGCATGCTCGAAGATCCTGCTTTTATCGCTCAGCAGTCTGTCCATCACCAGGCACTCAGATTGTTTTTATAGTTCGCGGCGCTCACGCACCAGCGCCATTACACCTGCACACTGCAAGTGCTCGGGCTTGATCCATGTCAAGAATATAGGTTGATCCAAGCATAGGAGATTCGACCAACGGACAACACATGTTCGTTCGGTGACCGCACAGTTTTTGTACAGCTCCGCCGCCCTCGCAAACCTTCGCCGCCAGAGATTGCGCACCGCGACGAAGCCTTGCTATCGGCCGCGATGCATGACTTCGAAGCGGTCAGAATCGGGCACGACGACGCTGAGACAACGCATCGACGACCGATCCCGCGTGATCCTGCGCGGCAGCAACCGATGCCGTCTGAGGCAGCGGGTCCGCCAGACTGCCCTGCATGTCCTCGATCTGCTGAAACATACCGCTCAATACATCGACCAGCGCCGGGTCGAAGTACAACCCCGCCTGCTCACGGATATAGGCCTGCGCCCTCTCCTTCGACCAGGGTTCCTTGTACGGCCGCGGGGAGCGCAGCGCGTCGTATACGTCGCATAGCGCTACCACCCGCGCCGAGAGCGGGATCTGCTCACCCTTGAGGCCCTGGGGATAGCCGGTGCCGTCCCAGCGCTCATGGTGGTACAGGGCAATCTCGGCCGCCATTTCCAGCAACGGAGACTCTTCCCCGTCACGCAAGATCGCGTGGCCGATCTGGGTGTGCCGCTGCATGATCTTGCGCTCGAGGTCGGTGAGCGTGCCGGGCTTGAGCAGAATGTGGTCAGGGATGCCGATCTTGCCAACATCATGCATCGGAGCAGCCAGGCGTATGCGCTCCACCCACTCGGCAGGCTGGCCGAGCGCCGCCGCGATCAACGCTGCCGACTCACCGATACGGATAATGTGCTGACCTGTCTCGTCATCCTTGTATTGCGCGGCGCGCGACAGACTGCAGATGACCGACTGGTAGCTCGCGTTCAGCTGCTCGGTACGCTCCAGGACCTTGCGTTCCAGTGTTTCCCGTTCGGTCTTCAGCTGCTTGCTGGCCCAGCTCAGCTGCAACTGGTTGCGTACTCGCAGCAGCAGCTCCGGCAGGTCCAGCGGCTTGCTGATGAAATCATTGGCGCCCAGCTTGAGACTTGTGCAACGACTTTCCCTGTCACTGAGCGCGCTGACCATGACTACCATGCGGTTGTGTTCGCGGTCGGAAAGGCTGCGGAGAATGTCGAAGCCGTTGGGAGTCGGCATGTCCACATCGAGCAACAGCAGGTCCCAATCGTTCTGCTGCAGCCACGCAAGCCCCGCAGCAGAGTCGTTGAAAGCCATTATCCGTTGCACGCCGATTGCCCGAACGCTGGACTCAAGCAGACGCAGGCTGGCAGTGATGTCGTCGATGACGACTACGGTGGAGTGGCGAATTTCATCAGACAACACCTTGCGCCACCTCCGCCAACAGCGCCTCGATCAACCCGCGCAACTCCTGCATATCCAGCGGTTTGCGCAACAGCCCCTGGCAGTCCAGGCTTGCCGCTCGCAAGGCTTCGGCGCCAGTGACGGCACTCAGCACCACGACGGGCACGCCCTGGCAGCGCACATCGCGGCGCAAGCGACTCAACAGCTCCTCGCCATTCATCTCCGGCAATTTGAGGTCGAGCAACACCAGATCAGGCGGCGCTGCAAGAATCTGCTGCAGCGCGCTGACGCCATTGCTCGCCACCTCGACGCTCGCAATGTCCGCAAGCGCAGTGCGCACCAGAAACTGGCTGGCAGGGTTGTCCTCCACGTAAAAGACACGGGGTAATTCCTGGCGCACCACGGGTTCCAGTGACGCTTCGTTCCCCAGCAGCGGCAGCTCGATCCAGAAGCTGCTGCCAATGCCCGGTTCGCTGTGCAAACCCATGCGACCCCGCATGAGCGTTGCCAGCTCCTGGCAGAGCGCCAGGCCGATACCGGTTCCCTGGATCATGGTGTTCTCGCGTCCGAGGCGCTGGAACGGCTCGAATACCCGGTTCTGCTGGTCGCCTGCGATACCCAACCCGGTGTCCTCCACCAGCAGCCGGATATATCCGGTCGCCACCTGATAGCTGAGCGTCACCTGGCCGGCCGGCTTGTTGTACTTGATCGCATTGGAAAGCAGGTTGAGCAGGACCTGGCGCAGCCGCCGCGGGTCGGCGCGAACCTGCAGTGTGCTTTCGGGAAGATCGACGTTCAGTTGCAGCCCGCGCTCGGCCACCTCCGCACGTACCAGCTCGGCACTCTCCTGCATCAGCTTGCTGACGTTGACCATCTGCAGCTCTACCGAGGTTGACTGCAGCTGGGTGCCTGACCAGTCGAGGATGTCGCCAACCAGCTGATTGAGATGACGGCTGGCCCTGAGAATCTCATCGAGGAAGTCGGCGTTGCCATCGGGCCGCACGTCCTGCTTCATGCGCATGAGCTGGGCGAACCCCTGGATGGCATTCAGAGGTGTACGCAATTCGTGGCTCATGCTGGAGATGAAGCGAGACTTCGCCTGGTTGGCCACCTGAGCATCCAGGCTCGCCTGCCGCAACTCCGCCTCGATACGCTTGAGCCCATCGATGTCCACATGGGTTCCGGCGACCAGCGTGGCCTTCCGGCTGACCGGGTCTCGCTCCAGCACCCTGCCGCGGCTCAGCAGCCAGTGATATTCACCGTCGCGGCCGGCGAAACGGAATTCGCCCGAATAGCTGTCATCCGTGCCATTGGCCATATCCACGTGAGCCTGACGAACCCGCTCGACATCATCCGGGTGCACCCGAAGGAAAAAGTCTTCAAGCGCGATGACTTCGCTGGAAAGACCGAAGCGCTGACAGAAACGCCCGCGAAGTCGGGTCATCCCGGTTCGGTAATTGATTTCCCAGAGGCTTTCGGTAGCACTCTCCAGGACCAATTCAAGGCGCTGATGGGTACGCAGGCGCTGCGCTTCGCTGTTTTCCAGCTGCATGCCGACCAGCGAGGCGTGCCCGGCCATCTGGTCGAGTTCGCGTATGTCGGAGGTCACCCGGGCAGGCAGCCAGTTGCCCTGCCCGATCTGATCCATCATCTGCGAAATACCGGCAATCGGGGCCAGGAGCTGCTGGCTGAGCCTGCGTGCGCGCGTCCACATGTAAGCGAAGAAGGCGAGATAGAACAGCACCAGACCACCAATCAACAGATAGCCGATCTGCTGGTAGCGACTGGCCAGCGCGTTGGTCCGGCTGAACACGTCCGCCTCATCGACGACCGTCAGCAGGCGCCAGCCGGTAGGCTCGATGACCGACCACGCCACAAGGTGGGTACGCCCATTGAGTACGACTGATTCGACACCGCTGGACCTTGCATCGATGGCCTTCGCCAGCGCCACCGTCTGCGGGTTCCTGTCCAGCCTGAAGTCCTCCGGCTTGAAGATTTCGCGGCGCACGGCATCGTCGTAGGAGTGCTCGGTCAGCTCGTCCAGGCCGAAATCGGCTTCACCGGGCTCGGGCAGCGCAAGAATGTTCAGGTCAGCCCCGACCAGCATCGCATAGCCATTCCATGGCACCTGCAACTGGCCAATCTGCTCAAGAATGCCGCCAACCGTGATATCGACCCCGACCACACCTTCGAGGAAGTCGCCACGGTATACCGGTGCGATCGCCGACATCATCCAGCCGTGCCCGGCCGGATCGACATAAACATCGGTCCACACCACTTTGCGCTCGGGGTTATGCGTGGCATCGGCCAGGTAGTAGAAGTTGTAGTTGGGGATCACCATGTCATGCGGATACTGATCCGGCGTCAGAAACCAGGGATAGATGTGGTTGAGACTGTCCCAGCTGTTGAAGTAAACGCTGTCCACGAGCCGGTTGTTGCGCTCGATCTCTTTCATCAGCGGCTCCAGAACCGACAGCTTCGCGACCTTTTGTAGGTCCTGCTGCTCGGCCGCCGTGGAGTTCGCGTAGAAAACCGCGGCGCCCCCGTCATCTACTGGCGTATAGCGCACACCGCTGTCGCTGAGCGCGAGCTTTGGCAGCGCTGGCGTGCTCTCGTCGAGCAGCGCCCGAGTGGTGAGATTGCGATAGGTCTCGGCCTGCGCCCGAACCTGCACAAGCTGCTCGACCACCACGCGGGCCTCCTGATTCGCCGAGGCTTCGAGGTCCTCGACGGCGCTTTGCCTCAGGTACTCGATCTGAGCATCGCGAATCGCGTTGTTACTCAGCAGATACACCGCGATAAGCACCATTTCCACTAGAACCAGTGGAATCAGCGCACTCTGGACGAACGCGCGCCAGATCCATTTACGCAGCCCGAGAAAAGTTTTCGACCGCATGAAGGTAATTCCCAGATTACTTAGAGATGCGCAAGAGTTGCGGGCAGTTCGAATGATTGAGCATGGGCCTGATACAGGTAGCCAAACGGCGAATGAAAAAGCCCAGGTTGCAAAGAAGAAGGTCAGCCCGAACAGCCGTATGGCTGGCTGACCTAAGTGCGTGACCATTCGGTTTGCAGGGGCGCGAAAACCTGCGCCACCAGAGATATGTGCCCGAAGAGCGCAGCACACGCACATTTGCTGAGGAAATTCTGCGGAGACGTGCACGTTAATTCAAGGCGGCGCCAGCTAATAAGAAATTTCCTACAGCGGCATCCGACGTTTCGCCGTTAAGCCGGAAAAAAACTCTGGGATCATTTCGACAGACAGGCAGGAACCTGACCGAGCAGCAAGGAATCTGCCCCTGGCCCGGTGTCGCCAAGCAATCCGCTCACGGAAACCGGGTGAATCATTCCCGAGCAAAGGAGAAACACAGTGAACCCTGTCCAGGTTATCGCTGTTACTGGAGGTAGAGGGGGCTGCGGCAAGACGAACGTTACCGTGAATCTTGCGCTGGGCCTGGCTTCCCTGGGGCGCCGGGTCATGATTCTCGACGCGGACCTGGCGCTGGCTAATGCCCATGTCCTGCTTGGGCTAACCAGCAAGCAGACCGTCGCCGACGTGCTACGCGGCACCTGCTCAGCGGAACAGGCGATGCTGACCTTCAAGGGAAATGTCCGGCTTCTGCCAGGGACATGCGGCGATCTGTCGATGGCGAATTTGACCGCCACCCAGCAAGCAGGCCTGATTCATGCTGTCAGCGATATCCGCGACACGCCCGACGCTCTGATTATCGACACGGCGTCAGGGATTTCCGATTCGACGATGAATTTCATTCGTGCCTCGCGGCAGGTACTGGTGGTCATCACCGACGAGCCGGCATCGTTGAATGGCGCCTACAACCTCATCAAATTGCTCAACCGCAATTACGGGATCAATCACTTCCATGTGCTGGCGAACATGACCCGCACGCCCCATGAAGGTCGCGCGCTGTTCTCCAGGCTGGTCCAGATCACCGATCGCTTCCTGAGCGTCGTACTGGACTACCTCGGCGACGTGCCATTCGATGAAAGCGTCCGCGCGGCAGCGCAGAAGCGCCGTGCGGTATTCGAAGCCTACCCGAAGTCGAAATGCGCCATGGCGTATCAAAAGCTGGCAAAGAAGGTCGATGAATGGCCGCTGCCGGTCTATCCCCGCGCGCATCTGGAGTTTTTTGGAGACAACCTGCTCAATCCCGCGCTGGAGCGCCTGGCGTCCTGACTCGAGTGCTGCGAACGGCAGTCAACAAGCGCCGAGCTGCAGTTCCTGGAGAGCGGCGTCCAGATTTCGTAATGCGTTCAGCAGCGACTCCGCCTCACGGCGCACGCCACCGAAAGACGATTGTTCGATACAGACAGCTTCCAACGCCTGGCAACTACGAACCACATCCTGTGCGCCAATCAGACCGACCGCCCCCCTGATCCGGTGGGCGAAACTGGCCAGCTCCTCGATGTCGGGCGCCAATATCAACTGCTCAAGCTTGCGAATATCTGCCTGGGTGGTCCGATGCAAGGTGCTTATCAGCAACTGCATCGCATTCGGATCCGCCGCGGGCAAACGCCTCAGTCGTTCCCGCAGCGCTTGCGAACCCAGTTCACCGCCTGGAGCGTTCTGCGCATCTGACGACACGCCTTGCATATGCGCCTTTATATAGTGGTCGATATCGACCAGATCCATTGGCTTGAAAAAGCACTCATCCATTCCTGCCGACAGGCATCGCTCACGCTCCTCCGCAACGGCATTGGCCGTAAAGCCGATGATCAGACAGGGTTGCGCCGACGCTGCCTGTTCCTCTTTGCGGATTGCCAGGGTCAAGGCACAACCATCCATCACCGGCATTCGAGAGTCGGTGATCACAACGTCAACATCACCGGAAAGCCATTGGGCAAGCGCTGCCTCACCATCAGATGCGGCGACGACCCGATAGCCAAGAAAGCTGAACTGCTGCTGAAGCAGCATCAATCCAGGCGGATAGTCATCGACAACGAGCAATCCCAGTTGCGGCGGGTTCGCGGATTCATCACCAGACGGCCTATCTGCTGGATAAAGGCTGGTAACCATTAGCTCGACTCGGTAAGTGAGGAAGCACCGCAATATGCCAGGCGGCACGCTCGCCCCGGCTCGTTGATGCCGTGCTCAGGTGAAGGAATTACGCTTGGCGATTTCCGCCAGATCGACCAAGGTACGGACCCTGAGCTTCTCCATGATGCGTGTCTTGTAGCAGCTGATGGTCTTGTTGCTGAGCGCCAGATCCTCACCAATCTGCTTGTTCGAGTGACCCAGAGCCAAAAGACGCAGCACCGTGATTTCCCGGTCCGAGAGTGAGTTCAACCGCTCGATCTCCGACCCCGAAGCGTCGCGATGGCTGAAGGAACCGGCAGTCAGGCTCGGAAAATAATCGTAGCCAGATCTTATCGCCTGGATCGCGCTGCTCAGCTCGCCAAGATCTCCGGTCTTGCAAACATAGCCCGCCGCCCCTGCCTGGCGGCACCGCGTAGAGAACAGGCCTGCCGGCTGCGAGCTCAGCACCAGCACCTTGAGCGCATCATTCAACAGCCGTAACCGCATGATCACCGACAAGCCGTCCAGCTTCGGAATACCGATATCGACAATGACCAGGTCAGGCTCAAGTGCCTTGGCCTGCTGTATGGCATCGACGCCGTTGTCGGCCTCTCCCACTACGCTATAACCATCACGCTCGAGCAGCATGCGCACTGCCAGACATATGAATGGATGATCATCAACGATCAGGACTGTTTTCATACATTACATAAACCGAGGCGTACTAATGGCACTATGACAGAGCCCAGCTCCTGCTTGCAATTATGTGAGCGACTTAACATTCCCGTTTAGCCAATATCAATTTCCGATATGGACTTTCATCTAATTCCATAATTGGAACACTTTAGGAACACGGAAAAACCGTAGCCTCGCAAGTCACAACTGACACTGCCAAAAAAAGCAAACCGATCAACTTTTGGCTGCCGTTAAGTTTCCGTCTCGAATGAGCCTGGCTAAACCAGCCAGGCGACATTTCTCTGCAGCACATAAGACCTGACCGATTGCCTCATCATCCGGTCAGCCTCGCCCAGCTTGCCTGCCCCTCAGTCGCGCGCACACGAGCTACTGCGTGTAAACTTGCGCACTGTTTTTCACAGGGCTGTGGCGCAACCCACCATACAGGGCATGCGCCGTGATCAGCCAAACGCCTTGTCGTCCCCTCGGCGTGGCGTGAGAACGCTCCCTCAGGAAATGCTGCAGCAACACTGCTGGAACCCTATGTACGAATCCGCCCTAGCCGACACGCCGCGCCCTGTACTTACCCGCCGCTTCTCCGTCGCACCGATGATGGACTGGACGGATCGCCATTGCCGGTACTTCCTGCGCCAGCTTTCCAAGCATGCCCTGCTCTACACCGAGATGGTCACCACCGGTGCGCTGCTGCATGGTGATGCGCAGCGGTTTTTGCAGCATGACGAGAGCGAACACCCGCTGGCACTCCAACTGGGTGGCAGCGTGCCCGGCGATCTGGCGGCGTGCGCGAGGCTCGCCGAAGCTACGGGGTACGATGAGGTGAATCTCAACGTCGGCTGCCCCAGCGATCGGGTGCAGAACAACATGATCGGCGCCTGCCTGATGGGCCATCCGCAACTGGTCGCCGATTGCGTTAAGGCCATGCGCGATGCGGTGGGCGTCGAGGTAACGGTCAAGCACCGCATCGGCATCAATGGACGCGACAGTTATGCCGAGCTCTGCGACTTCATCGGTCAGGTGCGCGAAGCCGGCTGCCGCAGCTTCACCGTGCATGCGCGCATCGCTATCCTCGAAGGCCTGTCGCCCAAGCAGAACCGCGAAGTGCCACCGCTGCGCTACGACGTCGCCGCCCAGCTCAAGCAGGACTTCCCGGACCTAGAGATTATCCTCAACGGTGGTATCAAGACGCTGGAAGAATGCCGGGCGCATCTGCAGATCTTCGATGGCGTGATGCTCGGCCGAGAGGCCTACCACAATCCCTATCTGCTGGCGCGGGTAGATCAGGAGCTGTTCGGCAGCGATACGCCGGTGATCAGCCGGGCGAAGGCACTGCGCAACATGCGGCCGTATATCGAGCAGCATCTGGCGCAAGGCGGTGCAATGCACCACATCACTCGGCATGTACTTGGCCTGGGACAGGGCTTCCCCGGCGCACGACGCTTTCGCCAGCTGCTTTCGGTGGACATTCACAAGACCAGCCAGCCTCTTGCACTGCTCGATCAGGCGGTAACGCTGCTCGAAGGGCACTGACCGTCCGCATGCAAGGAACGCAGTCTGCGCAATTGAATCAAAGCCAGGCGCATCCGGGTCCACACGCTCGTTGAGCGGGCCGTCTGGCTCGGGTAAGGTCATGCCACTCACAGGACGGAGCCCCTCTTACATGACTTCCAAGCTGGAACAACTCAAGCAGTTCACCACGGTGGTCGCCGATACCGGTGACATCGACGCCATTGCCCGCCTGAAGCCGGTGGACGCCACCACCAATCCGTCGCTACTGCTCAAGGCAGCAGCCATGCCGCGTTACGCGGAGCACCTCGGCAATGCCATGAAGCAGTGCCAGGGCGATATCGGCCTGGCCTGCGATCTCTTCGCCGTAGCCGTTGGCAAGCAGATTCTGGAGCTGATCCCCGGGCGCATCTCCACCGAGGTCGACGCACGCCTTTCCTTCGATACCCAGGCCATGGTTCAGCGCGGCGAGCGCCTGATAGGCCTCTACGAGCAGGCTGGCATCAGCCGCGATCGCGTATTGATCAAGATCGCCTCCACCTGGGAAGGCATCCGCGCCGCCGAGCAACTGGAAAAGGCCGGCATCCAGACCAACCTCACGCTGCTGTTCTCCTTCACCCAGGCCGTGGCCTGCGCCGAGGCCGGCGTGTTCCTGATCTCCCCGTTCGTTGGCCGCATCTATGACTGGTACAAGAAGCATGAGGGTCGTGACTACCAGGGCGCGGAAGATCCGGGCGTACAATCGGTCAGCCGCATCTACGATTACTACAAGGCGCACGGCTACAAGACGGTGGTAATGGGCGCGAGCTTCCGCAATGTCGGACAGATCGAGGCACTGGCCGGTTGCGACCGGCTGACCATCAGCCCGGAACTGCTCGGCGAGCTGGTCGAAGCCAGCGGCACGCTGGAGCGCCAACTGCAGCCCGGTCGCGAATCAGAAGCGCGTATCAGCCTGGATGAGAAGAGTTTCCGCTGGGGCCTGAATGAGGATGCAATGGCGACCGAAAAGCTCGCCGAAGGCATCCGTCAGTTCGCGCGCGATCAGGAAAAATTAGAAGCGCTGCTGGCCAAACTGGCCTGATCAGGACCGCTCCAAAGCGGTGACGAGGTCATGGAAGGCCTCGCGATTGGACTCGTTGAGGCTCATCAGAATCCGGTGAGCCTCCAACACCTTCGCTTTCACCACCTCTTCCGACTGATCCTGCGATGGCAGATCAGCCAGGCACTCGGGGCAAGGGAGCGGAGTGTCGACGATATTGAATACCTGATCGAAGCCCATCGACTGCAAGAGTCGAGTGATATCCGGGTGGGTAGTGACCAGCGTCGGCAACATGCCGACCTTCTGCCGCGACAGGATCGACAGCTTGGCCAGCAGGCCCAGGGTGGTGCTGTCGATGCTACGGCTCTCAGTCAGATCTATGACGATGGACGAAAAATTGAGCGACGAGAAGATCTTCTCGATCGTTGCATCCAGCGCCGAACAGAGCGTCAGACGAATCTCACCAATGAACTTCAGAACAAAGGTGCCATCCATCTCGGCGAACTGGATTCTTCCAGTACTCATGCAAGGTTCCTGCTCAACACCAGCAAGGCGATATCGTCGGGCATGTCAGCCAGTTCGGCCAACCCGAAGACTCGACGTAATCCATCCAGCGTGCCACCAGCCTGGGTTATCAGGCCGGGCAGCGCGGACTCTTTTTCTTTGAGTGTCTCACCGGGCAAAAGGTCCAGAATGCCATCGGAGAGCAATGTCAGACTGAAGGTCTCCGGCAGCTTCAGCTCGAAATTCTGGTAGGTGGCCTCGACGAACAACCCGACCGGCAGACCACGCCCTTCCAGATAGTGGGCACCTTCGCCGGTATAAAGTACCGGCATCGGCAGATGACCACCGATGCTGTAATGCAGCACGTCATGTTCCTGATCGATCACCCCGCCAAGCATGGTCACGTGCTTGCCCAGCTTGCAATTGATCAGACCGCGGTTGATGTGGTCGAGCACTTCCGACGGTTTGAACTCGCGCAGCATCCCACCGCGGCGCGATTCGTACAGCAGGCGGGTGGTCATGAACTTGAGCAGCACGGTGACGAATGCCGATGAAGCACCATGGCCGGACACGTCGGCGAGGTAAAAGCCGATGCGCCGCTCGTCCACGCGAAAATAGTCGACGAAGTCACCGGACAGGTACAGCGAGGGGATGATCTGGTGGGCGAAGTCGAAGCCATCGACGCTCCAAGGGGTCACCGGCAGCATGTTCATCTGCACCTGGCGACCAGCGTCCTGATCTTCCTGCAACAGATGCAGGCTGGCTTGCAGGTCGCGGTTGGCCGTTTCGAGCTGCTCGCGGTAGCGACGGTTCTCCAGGCGCAGACGGGAACGGTCCAACGCACGGCGTACCGAGTGTTCGAGCATCGCCAGGTCTTCGAGTGGCTTGATCAGATAATCGGCGGCGCCCAGGCGCAACGCCTCGACGGCATCGCTCATCACGCCGGCACCGGAAACCACGATCACCGGAAGGTCGATCTGACGCTCGCTGATCTGGCGGATCAGTTCCAGGCCATCCATCTGTGGCATGCGCAGGTCGCAGATCACCAGATCAGGCTGTTCCGAATCGAACAGCTCCATACCCTGCGGGCCATTGGCTGCCTGCAGGACACGGAAACCGCTGTCATCCAGATAGGCAGCCAGACTGGCTCGAACCACATCGTCGTCATCTATGATCAGCAGCGTCGCGCTTGGTTTAAGCATGTTCCTACCAGGCGGTATCGCCAGGATGATTGGCGAAAACATTGGCCCCGCGTAACGTCGGGTTGGGTACGTTTCAAGGCGCAGACGGTACTCCCATACGTTCGGGGTTTCAAGCCGACCGGCCGGCGCCTTTACAGGTCGAATTGAGGGGAGCTATAAGAACGCAGCGAACCATATATAAAAGGTTGAGACCATGAGCCAGAAAGACCGGGATTACAGCGAAAAACGCGATTTTATCCGCATGCAGATCGAAACCACCGTTGCACTGGAACATGGCGATACAAAACTCAGCGGCATCTGCACCGATCTATCCAGCACCGGCATGCAGGTACTGGCCAGTACGGACCTGCGCATGGGCGACAAGGTTCGCGTACTGATCCCTTCCGAACACAGTGAGCTGAAAGGCCTCGACGCACAGACCGAAGTCGTTCGCATCACCCAGCTTGACGATGGCCGGCAGAGCCTGGGTCTCGCCATCCTGTCCATGTCCTGAACTGGCGCTGCAGATGGCCGCGATCACGCGGCCATGAGTCAGAAGTCGTCCTCGACCTCGCCATCCTTGACGCGGAACTCACGGTTCTGCAGATAGGCGTTGCGTACGAAAATGTAGCGATCGCCGCGAATCATCTTCTCAGCGGACAGCAGCCCGGCGCGGGTATCCACCAGATCGACGCCACGCGTGACATTGCGCGTCGGGACGTGCCCCATGTGCGGATAAGGCTCGAGGAACGAGTCCGGCACACGGCCAAAGGCGTCACGCACAGTACTCGGCCCCAACAGCGGCAGCACGACGTAAGGCCCGCTTCCCAGGCCCCAGGCACCGAGGGTCTGGCCAAAATCCTCATCGTTCTTGTGCAGGCCCATGCGGGTGGCGACATCAAAGAAGCCGAGCACACCGAAGGTGGTGTTGAACAGGATACGGCTGGTGTCGATGCCAGCATCGCGAACCTTGCCCTGCAGCAGATCGTTGGTCAGCACGATCACGTCGCCGAGATTGCTGAACACGTTACCGATACCGTCTTCGACGAACTCCGGGGTCACCTTCTGGTAGCCCTTGGCCAACGGCTTGAGCGTGTAGGTGTCGACAGTGTCGTTGAAACGGAACACCGCACGGTTGACACCTTCCCACGGATCTTCTTCTGCCAGTGCAGGCGCCGCGCCAAGCATGGCGATAGTGGCGACGAAACCGGCCTTGAGCACGGCGATCCAGGCCGTAGCGATCTTGGGCATTGCTTTTTCTCCATAGGTACTGGTGCATGCGGCGCACCGACGCAGACCGCGCAGTATAGAGCGAACGCCTGATTTTCGGCAGTCAGCCGGACGTTTGGCTTTCATCTCTCCGCGCTCAGTCAACGCCGCCTTTGGCAAAGGCACAGACAAGGTGCGGCCGCTGGTTTAACCTTTGATCATCGAGGTTCATACCAAGTCGCCCGTAAACCCATGAGAGGGAAGCAAAATGCCGGAACATGATCTGCAGTCGCAGCTCGAAGAACTGCGTAATCAACTGGCCCAGGACACACCGCTGACTGACGAGGAACGGGCTTCGCTGCACGCCATCGCTCAGGACATCGAGTCCAGACTGGCGACTCAAGACACCGGCGAATCCAACGACTCGCTGGTGGATGGCGTCAACCTGGCGGTAGAGCGTTTTGAAGTCAGTCACCCGAATATGGCCATGACCCTGCGCAACATCATGCAGACTCTGGCCAACATGGGCATCTGAAGCAGGGTGGCGGGTCGCGCTGCGGGCGCGACCCGTTGCGTCACTGACGTACCAGCCGGCGATTGTCGACGGCCATCGCCTCGGTACTGCGATAGGGATTGATATCCAGCCCGCCGCGGCGCACGTAACGGGCATAGACGGTCAGCTTCTCGGGCTGCAGCAGGCGCTGCAGATCGAGGAAGATGCGCTCCACGCACTGCTCGTGAAAGTCGGCGTGCTGGCGAAAGCTCACCAGATAGGCCAGCAGACTCTCCGCCTGCAATGCCGCGCCGCGGTACTCCACGACCACGCTGCCCCAGTCAGGCTGGCCCGTCACCGGGCAATTGGACTTGAGCAAGTGGCTGTGCAGCGACTCCTCGACCACACGTCCCGCATCACAGACCAACAGCTCCGGCTGCGGATGGTCATAGTGCTCGATGGCAACGTCCAGATCGTCGATACAGCGACCCGACAGCGTTGCAACGCCCTCGCTCGCCACCTCATCCAGCGTACGCAGGCGCACCTTTACGGCTTTGCCGGCCGCCGCGGATAGATCGGCGATCATCACCTCGACCAGCGCCTCACGCGACTCGAACACAGACTGGTTCAGCGAGTTCAGATAGAGCTTGAACGACTTGGATTCGATGATGCTCGGCGAATCGGCCGGAATCTCGAACTCGCCGATCGCCACCACCGGCTTGCCCGACGGCAACAGCCAGGACAGCTCGTAGCAATTCCACAGATCCACGCCCTGATAGGGCAGCGTCTCGGCGGTCAGTCCGAGTTCGGCCCACTTTGGCGCGCGCGGAATCGGAAACAGCAGGTGCGGACTGTAGGTGGCGACGTAGTCACTGGACTTGCCCAGCGGGGAATGTTCGGCGGGATGCTGCATCGGAATGGACCTGAACGAAAAACGCCGCGAAGTTTAGCGCTTCGCGACGTTCTTTTCAGCGCCATCGGCGCAGCGGCCGAAATCAAGTGCCAGCTACTGGCGCATCCCGCGCCCACTCTTGAGCAGCCCGACGGAGACCAGATAGAGCGCCGCCACCGCTACCAGCATGAAGCTGATCGCCACACCGATGCGGATATCCGAGACACCGAGAATCCCGTAGCGAAACGCATTGACCATGTGCAACACCGGATTGGCCAGCGACAGCGTCTGCCAGAACGGCGACAGCAGGTTGATCGAGTAGAACACCCCGCCGAGGTAGGTCAGCGGCGTCAGCACGAAGGTCGGGATGATCGAGATATCGTCGAAGTTGCGCGCGAATACCGCGTTGATGAAGCCGCCCAGGGCGAAGATGCTCGCCGTCAGGGTGATCACCAGCACGGTCACGCCCAGGTGGTGCACCTGCAGATCGGTGAAGAACATCGACAGCAGCGTGACGATCACCGCGACCGCCAGCCCGCGGGTGATGCCGCCCAGGGCAAATCCGATGACGATCACATGCGGCGACACCGGCGAGACCAGCAGTTCCTCGATGGAACGCTGGAACTTGGTGCTGAAGAAGCTCGACACGACGTTGCTGTAGGAGTTGGTGATCACCGACATCATGATCAGCCCCGGCACGATGTAGTCCATGTAGCTGAAGCCGTCCATGTCGCCGATCCGCGCGCCGATCAGGCTGCCGAAGATGACGAAGTACAGCACCATGGTGATCGCCGGGGGCAGCAGGGTCTGCGGCCAGATGCGCGTATAACGACGGATCTCGCGCTGGACGATGGTCTGCAGCGCGACCAGGTTAGGACGCAGTTCGCCGCTCATGACTTCACCTTCAGATTGTTCTCCACCAGCGACACGAACAGCTCCTCCAGTCGGTTGGTCTTGTTGCGCAGGCTCAGCACCTCGATGCCCTGGGCGCTGAGCAGACGGAACAGTTCAGTCACGCCCTGACTCTTCTCCACCTGCACTTCGAGGGTGTGGTGATCGATCAACTGCGCCCGATAGCTGCCCAGCTCCGGCGCCACCAGTTGCGACTCCTTGAGGTCAAGCAGAAAGGTTTCCACGTGCAGCTGCGTGAGCAGTTCGCGCATGCTGGTGTTCTTGACGATCTGGCCGTGATCGATGATGCCGATGTTGCGGCACAGCTGCTCGGCCTCCTCCAGATAGTGGGTGGTGAGGATGATGGTGATGCCTTCACGGTTGAGCTCGGTGAGGAACGACCACATCGAACGGCGCAGCTCGATATCCACACCCGCCGTTGGTTCGTCGAGGATCAACAGGCGTGGTTGATGGATCAGCGCACGGGCAATCATCAGGCGACGCTTCATGCCGCCGGAGAGCATCCGCGAGGACACGTCACGCTTGTCCCACAACCCCAGCTGGTTGAGGTAGCGCTCGGCGCGCTCCTTGGCGACCTTCGCCGGAATGCCGTAGTAACCGGCCTGGGTGACCAGGATGTCGAAGGCCTTCTCGAACTGGTTGAAGTTGAATTCCTGCGGCACCACGCCCAGGCAGCGCTTGAGCCCGGACGGGTCGCGATCCAGGTCATGGCCGAACACGTTGACCGTGCCGCCGCTCTTGTTCACCAGCGTGGAGAGGATGCCGATGGTCGTGGACTTGCCGGCGCCATTGGGGCCGAGCAAGGCGAAGAAGTCGCCTTCGGCCACGTCCAGATCGATACCCTTGAGGGCCTGGAAGCCGTTGCCGTAGGTCTTGGTCAACTGCCGGATGGACAGAGCAGTACTCATAAGAAGGTGCACACAACGCAGGAGGAGTGAAGCTAGATAAGGGCGCGAGCAGCCAATTGCAACCGCGCGTTTCCCGGCACGCGTCTCACAGCCCCGCTTCGGGGCGCTCCAGCGGCACGACGATCAGCGCCGCACGCTGGCCTTCGGCAACATCGGGCATGGGAAACAGGATGCGGGCGCCCGGCTCGTCGACCACCCAGCGCATGCCATCATCCTCGGCCAGCACGCTGCCGAGCGGAAGTGGTGAGAAATTTTCGATATCGGTGGGCACACACAAACGAAATCGCGGGCTGCGCTTGATGACTTCGCGAGAAATCTGCAGCAGCTGCGGCAGCGCATGTGTAGCCACCGGTGCCTCGCGTCCCTCGATCATGAGGTACAGGCCCTGCTCGAACTGCGTGACGGCCAGAGGCAGGCTCTCGCCCGAACCCTCGGCAAGCTCCAGCGTGAACGCCTCGGCGCCGTAGCGGGTGGCGGTCATCGCGCTGAAGGTCGAGGTGGCCTGGCGCTGCAGCAGCACACCCTCGATCGCCAGCCTGTTCAGACGAGCCAACGACTCGGCCGACACCTGCTCACATTCTCGCCAGGGGCAGATCGCGAACTGGGCAAGGCGTGACGGGCGCATCGCCGAGTGCAGGTCATAGTGACGCCGCTGGCGTCCGGCCCCGCTGAAAAAGCCGCCAACCAGCGCTTCGAGTTCCGCCGCACGAATGGCTTCACCACCCCACACATCCGCATGCTCGCCGCGAAACAGGCGGTTCAGATCGTGTTCGACCTGCCGCACCATTCGGCGCATCGCTGCCGGATTGGCGAACAGCAGCAACAGCCGCCCACGCGGCTGCACATCGCCCCGCGCGAGCGCGCGGACCAGACGATCCAGAACATGTATGGGGATGAGTTCGTTGCCATGAATGCCTGCAGAAAGCAGCAGGTCGAGGCCATAATCCTGGCCGGGTGGCGGCGACACCAGCAATGCGCCGTCGGCCAGCCAGTGCAGCTTCACCCCGCGCGGGGTGAGCTGGACCTTCTCGCAGGGCTCGCGCCCGGCGAGGGTCAGTTCCAGCAGCTTGCCAAGGGCGAGCATGCCGGGAAATCGTCAGTGGTTGCAGTCAGGGCCGTGGACGTGTTCGTCGTCATCGGCTTCGGCCGGTTCCATTTCCAGCTGC
Organism: Pseudomonas songnenensis; assembly: GCF_003696315.1. GTDB lineage: Bacteria > Pseudomonadota > Gammaproteobacteria > Pseudomonadales > Pseudomonadaceae > Stutzerimonas > Stutzerimonas songnenensis. The sequence continues at coordinate 28,783 of NZ_RFFN01000007.1, forward strand.
AGGCTGACCAGATTGGTCGCCAGCGGACGCAGCACCAGATTGGCGTACTCGGTGTCGCCGTCCTCGACGTCCACACCGATCATCAGCTGACCATTGCCAACCTGCTGAATCCATACCTCGCGACCCTGCCAGATCACGGCAAAACGGGTGCAGGAGGTTTCCAGTTGGGTTCCGTCGACATCTTCCAGAACCAGTTGCAGGCTATCGCTCATTGAATTGCTCTCGCTAGTAGAACGCGCGGCGCCAGCAGCGCCGCGCTTGGGATGATCAGGCCTGGGTCAGCGTAGCGACGGCGCGCTCGAGACGATCCAGCCCTTCGTCGATGTCAGCTTGGTCGATCACCAGGCTCGGCGCCAGGCGTACCACGTCCGGCCCCGCCTGCAGGACCATCAACGCTTCCTTTTCGGCGGCGGCGCAGAAGGCACCGGCCTTGCCCTTCCAGGCATCACTCAGCACGCAGCCGATCAGCAGGCCACGACCACGCACCAGACTGAACACGCCATAGCGCTCGCCGATCTGCGTCAGACGGGCCTTGAAGCGCTCATGCTTCGCCTTGACGCCCTCGAGCACTTCCGGGGTGTTGACGATATCCACTACCGCCTCAGCCACCGCGCAAGCCAGCGGGTTGCCGCCGTAGGTGGTGCCGTGGGTGCCGACGCTCAGATGCGCAGCGATCTCGTTGGTGGTCAGCATCGCGCCGATGGGGAAGCCGCCGCCGAGGCTCTTCGCGTTGGTCAGGATGTCCGGCGTGATGCCGTAATGCATGTAGGCAAACAGCTCACCGGTGCGCCCCATGCCGGTCTGCACTTCATCGAAGATCAACAATGCGTTGTGCTCGTTGCACAGCTGCCGCGCACCTTCCAGGTAGGCCTGTTCGCCCGGCAGAATGCCGCTCTCGCCCTGGATAGGTTCGAGCACCACGGCGCAGGTCTTGTCGGAAATCGCTGCCTTGAGGGCTTCGAGATCGTTGTAGGGTACGTGGGTAATGCCTTCGATCTTCGGCCCGAAGCCGTCGGAGTACTTCGACTGCCCGCCCACCGTTACGGTAAACAGGGTCCGGCCGTGAAAGCTGTTCAGCGCCGAAATGATCTCGAATTTCTGCGAACCGTAGACATCATGCGCATAACGACGGGCCAGCTTGAACGCCGCCTCGTTGGCTTCAGCACCAGAATTGCAGAAGAAGGCGCGATCGGCGAAGGTCGCCGCGACCAGCTTTTTAGCCAGGCGCAGCGCCGGTTCGTTGGTATAGATGTTGGAGATGTGCCAGAGCTTGCCGGCCTGCTCTGTCAGCGCCGCCACCATCGCCGGATGCGCATGACCCAACGCGTTGACCGCGATGCCGCCAGCGAAGTCCACCAGTTCTCGTCCGCTCTGATCCCATACTCGCGAACCCAGGCCGCGTACCGGTACGAAGGCTGCTGGGGCGAAGGTGGGAACAATGACCTGGTCGAAATCGGCGCGTTCTACCGGGGTGTGCGGGGCGGACATCGGGGCTCTCCTGCGAGGCGACACTGAATGAGAAATGAAAACGCCCCGCCGTCGGCGGGGCGTCACTCGCGCAGTGTAAACGCAGGGCCGGCCCTCGTGCGCACTCGATCAGAAATTCTCTTGTGCAGCCGGCCTGGTGATCAGCCGAAGTGCTGCTGGTCCAGGGCAATCGCCTGATCGAGGCTCTCCAGCAACGCCTTGCGCACTTTCAGCTTGGTGTTCTTGTGCGCCACCATGTTGATTTTCTTCAGCTGCTCCGCTGTGGCTTTGGCCACCGCCAACAGCTCACCGGCTGGCACCACCCTGTCAAGGAAACCAGCGTCGACCGCACTCACCGGATCGAACATCTCGCCGTTGATCACCGAGCGGTGGAATGCGGATTTGCGCAGGCGGTCGCGCGCCAGTTCGATACCGGCATGGTGCATCGTCATGCCGATCTGCACTTCATTGAGGCCGATATGGAACGGCCCTTCGACACCGATGCGGTAGTCCGAAGACAGCAGCAGGAAAGCGCCCTTGGCAATCGCATGCCCTGGGCAGGCGACGATGATCGGGAACGGGTGCGCCAGCATCCGCCGCGCAAAGGTCGAGCCGGTGGCAACCAGGGCCATGGCGTTCTGTGGACTCGAGGTCATGACCTTGAGGTCATAGCCACCGGAAAGAATGCCCGGCTGGCCGGTGAGAATCACGATGGCGCGGTCCTGCTCGGCACGATCCAGCGCAGCGTTGAGCGCCTCGAACACCGCAGGCGAGAGCGCATTGACCTTGCCATTGCACAGCGTCAGCGTGGCGACGCCGTCTTCGAATTGGTAAGAGACCAGCTCACTCATGACGAGATTCCTTGTTTTTGAAGTGCGCAGACGTTACCCAGCGCTCCGGTTCAGGTAAAGCACGATGACCGACCGATCAGTCACGCCCGCGACCTCAAAAGCAGTCGAGAGTCACGGTTACTGGCGCTCAGGTGGCCTGCTCGAAGTCGGCCAGAGTCCGTGGATGCAGGATGGACTGCAGTTCGGGATCGGCGATATGCAGCCCGAAGGAGCCGTCGGGCAAACCAATGGAAATGCGATAGGGAGTGCCCTCCGCGTCTACCGTGACCTGAGCCAGATCCAGATAACGCGGGGCGCACCGCTGCTTGGCGGCATCGCGCAGGACCACGACGCGCGGCCGGAGCTGGAACTGCTTGTGTTTCTCCACCACCACGGCGACTTCACCGGTATGCAGTTCAACCAGTGTGCCGACCGGGAAGGCGCCCAGCCAGCGGATGAACTCGAGCACCAGGTCCTCGTCGAACTGCCTGCCACTGCCACTGCGCAGAATCTCGAACGCTGCCTGGACCGGTCGCGCGCAATCGTAGGCCCGATGGCTGGTGATCGCATCGAACGCATCCACGATGGTGATGATGCGCGTCATATAGGAAATCTGTCCGGGTCCCGAGCCTAACGGGTAGCCAGTACCATCGAGCCGCTCATGGTGACCGTACGCCGCATGCAGTGCCGCCTCCGGAACTCCGGGCTGGGCGCGAAGCGCTTCCAGACCGAAGACCGGATGCCGCTTGATGACTTCGAACTCCTGCGGCGTCAGCTTGCCGGGCTTGTTGAGAATCTGCGGATCGATGCGCATCTTGCCGACGTCGTGCAGCAGACCAGCCATCCCCAGCAACTGCAGCTTGTCATCCTGCAGGCCGAGATGGTTGCCGAACCCCATCGCCATGATCGAAACGGACAGGCAGTGCAGGCTGGTGTACAGATCCTTGTTCTTCAGCCGGATCAGCCAGAGCATCGCGCTCTCGTTGCGCAACATGCTTTCCAGATTGCGCTTGACCGCGCCGTGGCACGCCCGGGTGTCGATGACCCGGCCATGCTGAACATCGGCTAGCACCTGCTCGATCAGCTGGGAGCCATCCTGGTAGGCGGCACGAGCCTCTTCCACTTCAGTCGAGAGCGCGTGATAGGTACGCTCCTGCGGCTTGCGCACGCGTGGCGTCCCGGTTGCGACAGGGGCGCCGTGTTGCAGGCGGACTCGCCGCGTGTCGTCGACATAGACATAGTCACAGCAGCTGCGAACCGCACGTATCTCACCGGGCGTCAGCAGCGGAAAGCCCTGGAATGCGAAGTTCGTTTCGTTCCATGGTCGGTCCAGTTCGCAGACGTACATACCCAATTCCAGGCTGGCGACAGCCACCCGGCGACGGGTCGGCACCAACAAGGTATCGGTATGGTTGTCTGACTGGCTTGTCCGTCGCATGGGACAGGTGCGCTCCGCTCGGCTTCTTTCCAAAATAACCCAGGCAGTGACCCGGGTTGCAACAGCAGTCTAGCGGAACATGCTGCCCGTCACCTGTGTGATGCCGGATTTGTTAAGCGCATGAATAAGCTAAAAAAGTTTTTGCCAAAGGCGGTGTGTTCGATTACATTAGCGCGCCTCGACGGACATGAACCTCCGTCGATCCGGTGAGGTGTCCGAGCGGTTGAAGGAGCACGCCTGGAAAGTGTGTATACGAGAAATCGTATCAAGGGTTCGAATCCCTTCCTCACCGCCATATTCGATTCAAGCAAACCCCTGACTTCACACGAAGTCAGGGGTTTTTGCGTTTGAGGTCCGACGCTCGCCTGCCATACATCCGCCGCCGGTTGCCGGCGTGACCAAGCTGTAGCAGATTCGCCCTTCCCTCCTGCGCCGAGACGAAGCCCATGGGCGACCCTTATGATCTGCAGCGTTTCGTCGATGCCCAGCAGGGTCACTACGAGCAAGCGCTCAAGGAACTGCGCAGCGGCCGCAAGCATTCGCACTGGATGTGGTTCATCTTTCCGCAACTTCAGGGCCTGGGCCGTAGCGCCATGGCACAGCGCTACGCCATCTCGGGTCGCGATGAAGCAATCGCGTACCTGCAGCACCCATTACTGGGAGCGAGGCTGCGGGCGTGCACCGAGGCGATGCTCGAACACGGCACCCGCAGCGCTCGACAGATCCTCGGCAGCCCGGATGACCTGAAATTTCATTCCAGCATGACGCTATTTGCCCAGGCGGCAACGGACCCAGCGCCATTCGCAGAAGCGTTACAGGTCTTTTTCAACAGCGAACCGGATCCGGCTAGCCTGGAGCGGCTGAACGACTGATCAGCCTCAGCGCTGCACAGCCATGCCAGACAATTAACGCTGGCCGGCAGCGCCACCTGTGGCACCGCCAGTGGCAGCGCCTCCGCTGTCCGCCCCACCGGCGTCGTTACCGCCACCTGTTCCGATTCCACCCGGAGGGGTGACGCCACCCTGGCCCGCGTTTCGATTGGCACCACCCGGAGTCGCTTGCGGCGACGTAGTGCCCGGAGCGGGAGTCGTCCCCAAGCCACGATTCGGTTGCTGAACATTGTCCTGGGCACTCGGTAAACCGGTCCCTGCAGGCGGGTTTGCGGTGCCAGGCACATTGGGCCGGGGATTGATGGCATCGCTCTGCACGCCGCCGCGATTGAGGCCCTGCGTATCGTTCCCGGTAGCTGCAGGTTCACGGATACGGTTGATATCACGGCCGATCTGCTGGCGATTCTCCTCCAAATCGGCCCCCATCTGCTCGCGCTCCTGCTGCAGGGTCATATCCTCCTGCTGGGCAGAGACAGCCGTCGAGACGGCAGCGAGCAGCACTATCAGCGATAGCTTTGACGTGTTCATGGCTTGCCCTCCGAATGAATCACTCAAGGAAGACAACCAAAAGCCCGGCGCAACTTCATCGCTCCGTCAATTTGCTGGTGTGGAACTTGCTTGCTTATTTATAGCCAGGCGAACGTCCGGTACGTCTCGTTTCCGTCGCACGACTCGTGGAAATCACAAACAGCGTACCGTCTCGGTCCTTCCGGCAAGGCGACAATTCGCTGCACACAAGAATAAAAGGCCATGTCATGCTCAACCAGAAGAAGTTCCGGCAGGCGACCCTGATCGTCATCGCCACGGCAGTGATTCTTATCCTGCCCAATCTGACCCGTATATTCAGCTGAGCGCGCGCCTCAGGCGCGCCCATGAGGAAGCCCTGATGCGCACGCCCGCCCTGTTCGTACTACTTGCCCTGAGCCTCGGCGCCATGGCCGGCGAGATCGACCAAACCACCGCGCTGCAGGTCATGCAGCGCCCGGACGCCGTTGTGATCGATGTCAGGACCGCCGAAGAATTCGCCGAAGGCGCGCTACCGGGCGCCAGACGAATCGAGACACCAGATCTTGCCCGGCGCATCGGCACTATCGCGCCCGACAAGGACACGCCCGTGGTGCTCTACTGCCGCAGCGGCCGGCGCTCGTCGGCCGCACAGGAGGTGCTGGAAGATCTCGGCTACAGCCAGGTCATCAACGCCGGCGGCTACGATCAGCTTGCCGCCCTCCTGCAGCGCAACTGAAGCGCGCACCGGTCGATAGCGCCTGCCACACCCGTCCTGCCGGGCACGACAAGGGAACTTATGCGCAGCAAGGACCACTGAAAAACGTGGTCTTCGCCGCATCAAGCGCACCCTTGCCGGAGGATATGGATGAACTGGGACGCCCTGCTCAACGAGACATTCTGGATCAACCTGGCCATCGTGCTGGGCATCACCATCGTCACCTTTCTGGTCCTGCGCACCATTCTCGGCATCGTGACCCGGCGCCTGAGCAAGCTGGCGACCGGAGCGAAGACCAAGTTTCTCGGCATCGCCGCCGAACTGCTTTCGCGCACCAGCAACCTGCTGATCCTGGCCTTCTCACTACTCATTGCCCTGAAGACGGTCGAATTGTCGCCACGCTGGGAATCGACCATGTCCCACGGCTGGTTCATCGCCCTGGCGTTCCAGTTCGCCCTGTGGATGGACACCGGCGTGCGCCTGTGGATGGAAAGCCTGACCCGCGACGGCAAGGCGCGCAATCCGGTTACCACCACCATCATCGGCATCATGATCCGCATCGTGGTCTGGACCATGATGCTGCTGTCGATCCTCGCCAACCTGGGCGTCGACATCACCGCCATGGTCGCCAGCCTGGGGGTCGGCGGTATCGCCATTGCCCTGGCCGTACAGACGCTGCTGAGCGACATCTTCGCCTCCTTGTCCATCGGCGTGGACAAGCCCTTCGAGATCGGCGACTTCGTGGTCTTCGGTGAAGTCGCCGGCAACATCGAGCACATCGGCCTGAAGACCACGCGCATCCGCGCGCTCAGCGGCGAACAGGTGGTCGTCGCCAACGCCGACCTGCTCAGACAGATCGTGCACAACTACAAGCGCATGAATACCCGGCGGATCGTTTTCAAGTTCGGCATCACCTACAACACCCCTACCGAAAAGGTGAAAGAGGTGGCAGCACTGGTGAAGCGCATCATCGACGGCATCGAGGTGGCGAAGTTCGACCGCGCGCATTTCCTCGGCTTCGACGACAGCCAGCTGACCTTCGAGGTCGTCTACATCATGCAGGTCTCGGACTACAACCGGTACATGGATACCCAGCAGGAGATCAACCTGGCACTGCTCGAGGGCATCCGCGAAATGGGCGTGCAGTTCGCCTTCCCGACCCGCAGCGTGGAATTCATCGGCGGCAGTCTGCCGGAAATCACCGTGGCCGGCGTTGCACAGGAAAAGCCGGCCGCCAACCAGAACGAGGGAGACGCCGGGCGCCAACCCCGCGAAGCCCAACCGCGGGCCTGAACCATTCCCGGTGCCACCGCATGCCCGGCGGCACCTCGTCCCTTCGCTGTAGCGGCGCAAGCGCCTATGCTGACGATGGAAGCTGTTCGAATCTAAAAGGATAAGACTCATGACACTGCTCTGGTTGCTGGTCCTGCTGCTCGGCATCGCCGTACTCGCCCATCTGCGAGTGTCGCCGGTGCCGGCCCTGGTGATCGTCGCCACCTACCTGATCTTCATGACCGCCGCCGATACGTCCGGCGTGGTGGTATTGCTGCTCTGGCTGACACTGATCGCCGTCGCTGTGCCGCTGCTGGTCGCGGATGTGCGCCGCAAGTATTTCAGCGGCCCGATGTTCGACTGGTTCAAGAAGGTGCTACCGCCGATTTCCGCGACCGAGCGCGATGCCATCGATGCTGGCACCGTCTGGTGGGACGGCGAGCTGTTCAGCGGCCGGCCGAACTGGGACACCCTGCTCGGCTATCCGAAGGCGCGCCTGACGGCGGAGGAACAGGCCTTCCTCGACGGCCCAACCGAAACCCTCTGCGCACTGGTCAGCGAATGGGACATCGCGCAACGGATGGACCTGCCACCTGCTGCCTGGGACTACATCAAGGCCGAAGGCTTCTTTGCGCTGATCATCCCCAAGGAATATGGCGGCAAGGGCTTCTCCGCCTACGCCCACTCGCAGATCGTCATGAAGCTGGCGACCCGCAGCGGCGATCTGGCCAGCACCGTGATGGTGCCCAACTCCCTCGGCCCGGCCGAGCTGCTGATGCATTACGGCACCGATGAGCAACGCAACCACTACCTGCCGCGTCTGGCCAACGGCACCGACATTCCCTGCTTCGCCCTGACCGGCCCCTACGCCGGCTCCGACGCGGGCGCGATGAACGACAGCGGAGTGATCTGCCGCGGCCAGTGGCAGGGCGAAGAAGTGCTCGGCCTGCGGCTGAACTGGGAGAAGCGCTACATCACCCTCGGCCCGGTCGCGACGCTGCTGGGCGTGGCGTTCAAGACCTACGATCCGGACCACTTGCTGGGCGATGAGGAAGAACTCGGTATCAGCCTCGCGCTGATCCCCACCGACACCCCCGGTGTCGACATAGGCCGTCGTCATCTGCCGCTGGGCGCGGCATTCATGAACGGGCCGAACTGGGGCAAGGACGTCTTCGTGCCCTTGGAAGCCATCATCGGCGGCCGCGACATGATCGGCAAAGGCTGGATGATGCTGATGAACTGCCTGTCAGTCGGGCGCTCCATCTCCCTGCCGGCGACCGGCACCAGCGCGGCCAAGGTCTGCAGCTACGTGAGCGGCCGCTATGCGCAGGTCCGCGAGCAGTTCAACGTGCCGCTGGCCGCCTTCGAAGGCATCCAGGAGCCGCTGGCACGCATCGGCGGCAACGCCTGGCTGATGGACGCGGCACGAATCCTCACCGCCAACGCCGTCGACCTGGGCGAGAAGCCCTCGGTGCTCTCGGCGATTCTCAAGTACCACCTCACCGAGCGCGGCCGCGCCTGCATCACCGATGCCATGGATATCCATGGCGGCAAAGGCATCATTCTCGGGCCGAACAACTACCTCGGACGGTTGTGGCTGTCGGCGCCGATCTCCATCACCGTCGAAGGCGCGAACATCCTCTCGCGCAACCTGATGATCTTCGGCCAGGGCGCAATCCGCTGCCATCCGTTCGTGCTGCGGGAAATGGAGCTGGTCCACGAGCCCGATCGCGAAGCCGCTGTCGTGAAATTCGATGAGCTGCTGATGCAGCATATCGGCTTCGCCGTCAGCAACACCGCCAGCACCCTGCTGCTGGGCCTGAGCTTCGGCCTGATGGGGCGCGTACCGGGGACGAGCATCACGCAGCCCTACTTCCGCGCGCTCAACCGCATCGCCGCGGCGTTCGCCATGCTGGCGGACCTGTCGATGATGCTCCTTGGCGGCGAACTCAAGCGCCGCGAACGGCTTTCGGCACGGCTGGGCGATACACTCAGCCATCTCTACCTTGCCTCCGCAGCGCTCAAGCAGTTCCATGACCTCGGCCACCCGACCGCGCAGGAACCGCTGCTGCGCTGGGCGCTGGAAGATTGCCTGGAGAAAGCCGAAAGCGCGCTACAGGACGTGTTGGCCAATTTCCCCAACCGCATCCTCGGCCACCTGCTGCATGCCCTGGTCTTCCCGTTCGGCGCACGCCACAAAGGGCCATCGGATGCACTGGACGCCGAAGTCGCCGCCCTGCTTGGCCGTCCGGAAGGCGATCCAGCCCTGGAAAGTATTCTCGACGGCATGTATCGCCCGCATGATCCAGAGCAGCCCCTCGGTTCGCTGAAGCACGCGTTCGAATCCATTGCCAGCAGTCAGGGCACGGCGAAGAAACTGGCCAAGGCAGTGAAGGCCGGCACCGTACAACCCGCCCCCGGCGAGAGCCTGGTCGACGCAGCATTGACGGCCGGTGTGATCGACGCCGTCGAAGCCGAGCAGTTGCGGACGGCGGAGCTCGCTCGACGCAAGGTCATCGATGTTGACGACTTCTCCAAGGATGAGCTCGAGTTGCAACAAGGCCGTATCCGCTGACAGCACGGACGCGACTGCAGCGCAGGGTGAGCCTTGCAGGTTCACCCCGCGCGGCAACGCTCAGTCCGGCCGGCGCCGCGGCCACACCAGACTGAAGCGCGCACCACCCAGCTCGCTGTGACTCAACTGCGAGCGGCCGCTGTGCCAGTAGATGATCCGCCGCACGATGGACAGACCCAGCCCGTGCCCACCCGAGGCGCGGGTGCGGCTGTCATCCAGACGCAGGAACGGGGTGAAGACCTTTTCCCAGTCCGCTTCCGGCACACCGGGACCGTCGTCGTCCACATCCAGCCGCACCGTTTGCCCATCGATGGCGAAGCTTACCTGCACCCGACGCTCGGCATGGCGCATGGCATTGTTGATCAGGTTGCTCAGGGCGCGGCGCAGGTACTGCGGCTCCGCCTCTGCCCAGCAGCTGCCATCGGCGGCCGTTGTGCACTCTCCACGGCTGACGCTGACATCGGGGCGTAACGGCGCCAGCTCACCGATCACCTGATCGACCAGTGCCCGCAGGTCGACCTGCTGGAAATTCAGCGTCGGCGAGCCGCGCTCGAGCCGCGAATACACCAGCATCTCGTCCACCAGCGCATCGAGGTCGTCGATATCGCCATCCATGCCTTGCAGGTACTTGCGCCGGGCCTCGTCCGTCTGCGCTTCGGCGCTCATCTCCAGGCCGAAACGCAGGCGCGCGACCGGCGTGCGCAGTTCGTGGGCGACCGCGCTGACCATCTCCCGCTGCACGGCCAGCAGGCGTTGCAGATGCCTGGCCATGCCATTGAAGGCCGCGGCCAGGCGCCCGACCGAATCGGTACCGACATCCGGCACGCGGGTTTCCAGATTGCCCGCGGCGATACGGGTCGCGGCGCCTTCCAGCACGCTCAGGCGCTGCTCCAGCTGGCGCACCAGCAGGTACACGGTAAGACCGATCAGCGACAGGCCGAGCAGGCCGATCAAGATCAGCAGCTGCGGTGGGTAGGGATTCATCTGGTACAACGGGCCAAGCTGCATGATCCAGCCGGTGCCGGCAATGGCGGCGAATACGCGGACTGCATCGCCGCCCTGGGCGAGCGCCATCACCGTGTCGCCCTCGTCCAGGCGCCGACGCTGGTCATCGTCGAGGTTGGCGCTGTCGCGCGTGAGCAACTCCAGATCGAAGCCGAACCCCCGCGCCTGCTTGAGCTCGGCCAGGCGCTGCGGCTGTTCGGCTTCGGGATAGCGGATCAGTTCGTCGATCAGCAGGTAAATGGTGGCGCGCGCCAGCTGTTCGCTGAGCTGCTCGACTTCACCGGTAAGCACCAGCCGATCCCGCGCACTGACCAGGCTGAAGACCGTGGTGCTCTGCGGTCGGATCTGTTCGACCAGCACCTGCCCGCGCAGCAGGCGCGCCTCCAGGCGGCTTTCCAGGCGCACGTCATCCAGCGTGCGCACCCGCAGCGGAATGCCCAGCAGCCGGCCCCAGAGGTTCGCCGCCTGGCGCCGTTCGATCGGCGTCATGCTGCTCATGTTGTGCGCCATCAGGCGGAAGGTGCCGCTGGCCAGGCGCTCGCGGTGATCGTCCGCGCGGTACTGGTTGAGCAGGTGCAGGCCGCCGGCGCCGAGCAGCGCGACCAGCACCAGCACCCCCAGCATGCCGCCATAGATGCGCAGGAAGATCGAGTTCATGGGCGGCAGCGCTACACCATCGCCACGGCAGCTTCGGAAACGAACAGATAGCCCTTGCCGCGTACCGTCTTGATCAATCGCGGGTGATCGGGGTCGTCACCGATCTTGGGGCGGATGCGCGAGATACGCACATCGATGGAGCGGTCCTGGCCGTCGTATTCGATGCCGCGCAGCTCGGCGAAGATTTCTTCACGGGAAAGGATGCGCCCGGGGTTGGAGGTCAGCAGCCAGAGCAAGTCGAACTCGGCGCCGGTCAGTTCGATCTGCTGCTCGCGCAGCCAGGCTTCGCGCAGGGCGCTGTCTATTACCAGCGGGCCGAATTGCAGGCGCTTGGCATTGGCCGATGCCTCCGGCGGCTGGCGGCGCAGCAGCGCACGGATGCGCGCCAATAGCAGACGTGGACGCACCGGTTTGCAGACATAGTCGTCCGCACCGGTTTCCAGCCCCAGCACCTGATCCAGATCGTCGGCCCGAGCGGTGAGCATCAGGATCGGACCATCGTAGCGATCACGTACCCGTCGACAGATCGACAGGCCATCCTCGCCGGGCAGCATCAGATCGAGCACCACCAGATCGGGTCGTTCCTCGATGATGCGCTCGACAGCGCAGGCGCCATCCGACTCGATCGACACCTCGAAGCCGCCGTTGCCCTGCAGGTACTCCTGCGTCAGCTCAGCCAGCCGTCGATCATCCTCGACAATGAGAATCCGCCACGTCTCTTGCTCCATCCCCCGCCCCCTGCCGAACCGTCAGGCCACAAACGAACAAGCGCGCATTGTACCCAACGCCCGGGCCCGAACGATGCACAAAAAGCGGGCAACGGCAAACACAACATGTTGTGTCATTGACCATCATCAAAATATGCCCGGCGGCGCGTATTTCGTCGGCATTCGGCCGAGCGCCGAAGCCATGCGGCCTGCGGCCGGACGCCGCGCTTTCACCCACAAACCGCACACACCTTATCCACAGGTTATCCCGGCCAGCCGCCTTGCATTGGCCTCGAGCCAGCATTATCTTGTCGCCCCTGCGCGTCGTAGCCCCTAGATGTTGGGCCTATGCGTACCAAGTGACACAATCGAGACATATTCGAGCGCAGGGCTACCGTCCCGCGTCTCATTGCTCTGCAACACCGCCGGCAGCCCCAGGTCAAGCATTCATGCAAGCCTTCGACAGTCGTCTCCCTGACTCCAAGCGCGGAACTAGCAGCTGTGCTTGGAGCCAAGACAAAACACAACATATTGTGTTGACAGTTTTTCCAGCCTGACTATCCTTCCGGCAACGACTTAGCTCGTGAGCGGCCGAGTCAGGACTATTCCTTGCGATACCACCATGCGCTGCAATGCGGGGCATGGTTCATGCAGTAACGACGCCCGGGCGACCACGCCCGCGCAGACAGAATCCGAACCGCGACTAAAAGAGAGAATCCGGAGCCCCCATGCAGAACCCTTCCACTCGCGAGAACCCGCTGTCAGCCGATGCACCGGATCTGGCGGCTACCGCCCCGGGCCAGCTGCGCGTGATCAAGCGCAACGGTACCGTCGTCCCCTACACCGACGACAAGATCACCGTCGCCATCACCAAGGCCTTTCTCGCAGTGGAAGGCGGTAACGCTGCCGCCTCCTCGCGCATCCACGACACTGTCGCGCGCCTGACCGAGCAGGTCACCGCCACCTTCCGTCGTCGTATGCCCTCCGGTGGCACCATCCATATCGAAGAAATCCAGGACCAGGTCGAACTGGCCCTGATGCGTGCCGGTGAGCAGAAGGTCGCGCGTGACTACGTGATCTACCGCGAAGCCCAGGCCGTCAAGCGCAAGAGCGCCAGCGGCAGCAGCGACATCGCCCAGCCGCACCCGAGCATCCGCGTGACCCGCGCCGATGGCAGCCAGCAGCCGCTGGACATGGGTCGCCTGCAGACCATCATCACCGAGGCCTGTGAAGGCCTGGCCGAGGTCGATGGCGCGCTGATCGAGCGTGAAACCCTGAAGAACCTCTACGACGGCGTGGCCGAGAAGGACGTCAACACCGCCCTGGTGATGACTGCCCGCACCCTGGTCGAGCGTGAGCCGAACTACAGCCAGGTCACCGCGCGCCTGCTGATGGACACCCTGCGTGCCGAAGCCCTGGGCTTCCTCGGCGTAGCCGAAGCCGCCACCCATCACGAGATGGCCGACCTGTACGCCAAGGCCCTGCCGGCCTACATCGAGAAAGGCGTCGAGTTCGAACTGCTCGACTCCAAGCTCAAGGGCTACGACCTGGCCAAGCTCGGCGCTGCGCTCAACCACGAGCGCGACCAGCAGTTCACCTACCTCGGCCTGCAGACCCTGTACGACCGCTACTTCATCCACAAGGACAATGTCCGCTTCGAGCTGCCGCAGATCTTCTTCATGCGCGTCGCCATGGGCCTGGCCATCGAGGAAGAGCAGAAAGAAGCCCGCGCCATCGAGTTCTACAACCTGTTGTCGTCCTTCGACTACATGGCCTCGACCCCGACCCTGTTCAACGCCGGCACCCTGCGTCCGCAGCTGTCCTCGTGCTACCTGACCACCGTGCCGGACGACCTGGGCGGCATCTACGACGCCATCCGCGATAACGCCCTGCTCTCCAAGTTCGCCGGCGGCCTGGGCAACGACTGGACCCCGGTGCGCGCCCTGGGCGCCTACATCAAGGGCACCAACGGCAAATCCCAGGGCGTCGTGCCCTTCCTCAAAGTGGTCAACGACACCGCCGTCGCGGTCAACCAGGGCGGCAAGCGCAAGGGCGCCGTGTGCGCCTACCTGGAAACCTGGCACCTGGACATCGAGGAATTCCTCGAGCTGCGCAAGAACACCGGTGACGACCGTCGCCGTACCCACGACATGAACACCGCCAACTGGATTCCGGACCTGTTCATGAAGCGCGTCTTCGACGACGGCCCCTGGACCCTGTTCTCCCCGTCCGACGTTCCCGACCTGCACGACCTCACCGGCCGCGCCTTCGAGGAGCGTTACGAGTACTACGAGGAGCTGACCAAGTACGGCAAGATCAAGCTGTTCAAGACCCTGCCGGCCAAGGACCTGTGGCGCAAGATGCTCTCGATGCTGTTCGAGACCGGCCACCCGTGGCTGACCTTCAAGGACCCGTGCAACCTGCGCAGCCCGCAGCAGCACGTCGGCGTGGTGCACAGCTCCAACCTCTGCACCGAGATCACGCTGAACACCAACAAGGACGAGATCGCCGTCTGCAACCTGGGCTCGATCAACCTGGTCAACCACATCAAGGACGGCAAGCTCGACGCCGCCAAGCTGGAGCGCACCGTGCGCACCGCTGTGCGCATGCTCGATAACGTCATCGACATCAACTACTACAGCGTGCCGCAGGCGCAGAACGCCAACTTCAAGCATCGCCCGGTGGGCCTGGGCATCATGGGCTTCCAGGACGCGCTGTACCTGCAGCACATCGCCTACGGCTCCGATGCCGCCATCGACTTCGCCGACAAGTCCATGGAAGCCATCAGCTACTTCGCCATCCAGGCCTCCTGTGACCTGGCCGACGAGCGTGGCGCCTACTCCAGCTTCCAGGGCTCGCTGTGGTCGCAGGGCATCCTGCCGCTGGATTCCCAGCAGATCCTCATCGAGGCCCGTGGCCAGAAGTACATCGACGTCGACCTGACCGAATCCCTGGACTGGGCGCCGATCCGCGAGCGCGTCAAGAAAGGCATCCGCAACTCCAACATCATGGCCATCGCCCCGACCGCGACCATCTCCAACATCGTTGGCGTGTCGCAGTCCATCGAGCCGACGTACCAGAACCTGTACGTCAAATCGAACCTGTCCGGCGAGTTCACCGTGATCAACCCGTACCTGGTCCACGACCTCAAGGCCCGCGGCCTGTGGGACCCGGTGATGGTCAACGACCTCAAGTACTACGACGGCTCCGTACAGCAGATCGAGCGCATCCCGCAGGATCTGAAGGACATGTACGCCACCGCCTTCGAAGTGGAAACCAAGTGGATCGTCGACGCCGCCAGCCGCCGCCAGAAGTGGATCGACCAGGCGCAGTCGCTGAACCTGTACATCGCCGGCGCCTCGGGCAAGAAGCTCGACGTGACCTACCGCATGGCCTGGTACCGTGGCCTGAAAACCACCTACTACCTCCGTGCCCTGGCCGCGACCAGCACCGAGAAGTCCACCATCAACACCGGCAAGCTGAACGCCGTGTCCAGTGGTGGCAGCGAGGCGGCGAACTCCGCCAGCGCCGCGCCGGCTGCAGAGCCGAAGCCGGCTCCGGTGCCGCTGGCATGCAGTATCGATAACCCCGACTGCGAAGCCTGCCAGTAACAAAGGGAGGCGGACGCATCTGGACGGCGATCGCCGCGCTGCCTGCCGAGCCGGACCCCATCACGTACAGCTGTACGCCCAGGGGTTCCGACTCGACAGGCGCCTTGCGCTCACTCGCCCAGCTCCGCCCTCGCACCGAGTGGGCTGATTCGTAGGGTGGATGTCGCTTTCCACATCCACCGTTACCCCACTCGATGGCGCGCAACACCAAACCAGATTCCGCGCTTTTGCGTGCAAACCAAAAGCCACTCCAAACATATCCGACCGGCCAAGCCCCGGTCCCCGATCAGGAGCTATCGCACATGCTGAGCTGGGACGAATTCAACGAAGAAGACACCACCACCGCGCCGGCCCCCGCTGCCGCGCAGCCGGCAGGCCAGACCGCCGCCAAGCTGGACAACGAAGCCGCCGGCTCCGTGGAAGAAGCCCGCGCCGTTGCCGCCAGTGACTCCGACGCCATCGCCCGCGCCAAGCGCGCGCTGGACGACCTGGACATCCAGGAAGGCCTCAACGAACTGGAAGGCGAATCGGCCCGCGTACGCGTCGACGAGAAGCGCATGATCAACGCCCGCGCCGACCTCAACCAGCTCGTACCCTTCAAGTACGACTGGGCCTGGCAGAAGTATCTGGATGGTTGCGCCAACCACTGGATGCCGCAGGAAGTGAACATGAACGCCGACATTGCCCTGTGGAAGAGCAAGGACGGCCTCAGCGAAGACGAGCGCCGCATCGTCAAGCGCAACCTCGGCTTCTTCTCCACCGCCGACAGCCTGGTCGCCAACAACCTCGTGCTGGCCACCTACCGCCTGATCACCAACCCCGAGTGCCGCCAGTACATCCTGCGCCAGGCCTTCGAAGAGGCGATCCACACCCACGCCTACCAGTACTGCATCGAATCGCTGGGCATGGATGAAGGCGAGATCTTCAACATGTACCACGAGATCCCGAGCGTCGCGAAAAAGGCCAGCTGGGGCCTCAAGTACACCCGTTCTATCTCCGACCCGACCTTCCAGACCGGCACCCCGGAGACCGACAAGCAGTTCCTGCGCAACCTCATCGCCTACTACTGCGTACTCGAAGGCATCTTCTTCTACTGCGGCTTCACCCAGATCCTCTCCATGGGCCGCCGCAACAAGATGACCGGCACCGCCGAGCAGTTCCAGTACATCCTGCGTGACGAATCCATGCACCTGAACTTCGGCATCGACATGATCAACCAGATCAAGATCGAGAACCCGCACCTGTGGGACGCCGACATGAAGGACGAAGCGACCCAGATGATCCTCCAGGGCACCCAACTGGAAATCGAATACGCCCGCGACACCATGCCCCGTGGCGTCCTCGGCATGAACGCCGCAATGATGGAGGACTACCTCAAGTTCATCGCCAACCGTCGTCTGACGCAGATCGGCCTGAAGGAAGAGTATCCAGGCACCACCAACCCGTTCCCGTGGATGAGCGAGATTATGGACCTGAAGAAGGAGAAGAACTTCTTCGAGACGCGGGTTATTGAGTATCAGACAGGTGGGGCGTTGAGCTGGGATTGAACTAGACCTTGCAATACTAAGGTGGCTGCGCAAATCAACGCAGCCACATTCAAAACCAGAAGACCATCAAATAACATTTCGAAAAGCATTCCACATCGAACAAAATCAAGGTGTCGTAGTGCAAACTGAATCCCTCAATGATACAAAGGCAATTGAGCTTAAATTAAAAAATCAGTTCGAAGTGCTTAAGCGAATAGATACCTATATAGGCTCTACTAATACTAAGTGCACAATTATAATGTCATACTGCGCAGCAGCCATTGCGCTTATATTTACGCTTCTAGGCAAGCTCAACTTCGAGATTTTTAGCACTCAGTACATCGTCGCTACTTCCTTAGCTTCAGGCATCAGCGTGACACTAGCCGCTTTATGCATGGTTCTCGCATGCACGGTAATTTTCCCAATAACATATAGTAAAAAAGACGCATACCACGGAAACTCTCTAATTTTCTTCGGGGACATTGCTAATCACCGCAATGGAGAAGCAGGGTTTTCAACCGACTTCCTGAATACTGACGAAACTGACTATTTAAAAGATCTAACAACGCAAGTTTACACTCTCTCGACAATAGCCTCAAAGAAATTTCAGAAAATCCAGATAATAACATCAATACTTATCGTTCATTTCGCGGTCATTTTCATCTTTTTGGCACTGTGTTTTTTTGGCTCGACCGGATAAGAGACCATGATAAAAAGCATATCTCGCGACACGTTTTCACGCATGCTAAACAACGAGAGAAAAAAGACTTTTACTAAATCCGTCTACGCAAGCGAGAGCTTTTCGGATCAATCATTTCATAGCCGCACCGTCATTACCTCAGACTCATCCACCCCCACCGAATTCAACCAAGAAACTATTCAATCCGACATTAGATCTGCATTTGGCAAGCCTGGGACAAATAACGGCACGATTGGCACCCACCCTGACTTTAGAGAGCTAGCCGATACCGACAACCAAGAACACCATTACATTTGCTCGCTTTTTCTAGATATAAAAAATTCGACCCGCCTAACTTTTATCTATGACTTGCACGAAGTTGTCGCAATCAAAAACACCATATTGAAAGCGGCAGTTGATACAGTTCGAGCAATGGACGGCCATGTTCACCGGTTCATGGGAGATGCCTTGCTGGCTTTCTTTGGTGGAAAACAACAGTCCAAAGAAGAAAGCATTGTCAATGCGATAAATTGCACATCTGTTCTAGAAGCACTTATGACAGGCACAATTATTCCTGTTTTAGAACAGACATACTACCAAGATCCCAAAGCTGACTACTTGGGTTTTCGTATCGGTTTGGACTACGGCCCTAATGATAAGGTACTGTGGTCATCTTATGGATTAAGAGGAGTTTCCGAGGTCACCCCTACCTCTTTTTATGTTGATGTAGCCTCTAAGCTTCAAGGCATCGCAGGAAAGAACAAGGCAATGCTAGGTGACAGCATACTTAGCGAAGTTGACTTTCCTGATGACTTCACCCGAGTTAGATCTCGCACTCAAATCAACGCAAAGGGTGAGTGCGAGACTATTGAGACTCCCACACTGCCTCGCACATACACTGACAAAGCTGGCAAGCAGCATAGATATAAGGTTCGAGAGCTTTCTCATGAAAAATACCGCGATCTTCTGCCTTTCGGACCTGAGCTTAAGCAATCATTCCTAACTTCACGTTGCGTGAACTGCAGCGGCGTGCTTTTCAAGTGCTACAGGTCAATTAATGGGCATCTGATCGAATACCCATCTGTATCATCCGCCCTCAATAAGAAAGAAAGCCTTACGTTCAAAACAACTCTTAGCAGAGAAGTTTATCAAAACCACAATTTTCCTCTTGAGCTACAACTTATAAAAACCAACCATGGCAAAGAAGCCCAGCTATTTAAAAACATGGGCATTTATCGTTACCCCAAGAAAATTGTTTTCAGAGATACTAACTTCAGCTCACCCTTCTTTGCCGGGGATAGCCATACGCACCATGACTCAACAGCTTACAGAGGCCTACATACAATGGAAGCCATCATAAAAGACGCTGATGGAGTCGTCATATTTAGAGACTTCATCGGTGTATTTATAAAATAATAAACCAGGAAAAGGGCACAGATTTAATTTTGACCTGCCGGCTCGCCGCTCGGTATCCCTCGCCACGCTTTCCTCGGCCCAATCGACAGGTTTCGCCTTGCACGGCGAGTCACTTTCTCTTGTCTGGCCAACAGAAAGTAACCAAAGAGCGAGGTAGCCTGGAAGTGACGCGTGGAAAAGGCTTCGCCGTTTTCCACCCTACCTCCGGCAACGTCGATGCGGTGCGAGCCACACGCTTACGCCAGCCCTTCCATATAACAAGAAAAGGAACAAGAAAAGGAAACAGATTTATTTTGCTGCCCTACCCATCCGCTTTACGTCATGTTTTCCTCGGTCCCGCCGACCGGTTTCGCCTTGTACGGCAAGTCACTTTCCCTTGTCTGGCCGAGAAAGCAACCAAATAGCGCTTTTGAAGGCTTTAGGCATCCCTATGAGAATCAAATTAGAGTTAATTATTTTGAGCATGGCACTAGCGGCGCCAGTGACAGCCAGCGATGCAGACATGACGCTTCAAAACGTACTTTCCGAGGCGCTGGAAGAGGCTGAAATGAGACATAAACTTCTCATCAGCACGTTAAAAGAGCGCGCCATCCAAGAGAATAGGGAGGATGTGGTCCTATATTGTGCCGACACCATATGGGCGCATCACGTTAGTAACGATCATCCCATTCCGAAGCCGAGCATGATTCTCCAAGCATGTGACAGATTGCTTAGTCAGCATGTGTACACTGACGAATGAGCTACTAAGAAACAAGGAAACAAGGAAACAAGGCAACAAGAAAACAAAGAAGACATTGTCTGGCCGCTGGCTCGCCATCTTGCATACTCGCCGCGCGTTCCGCGGCCTCACCGACAGGTTTCGCCTTGCACGGCGAGTCATTTTCTCTTGTCAGGCCAAGAGAAAGTACCAAAGAGAAGGCCCCCGGCGCGCGGGTATGGCTACCGCCAGACTTCCTCACCGGAGTTGCTCTTGGAGCCCTTTCGTTCCTCGCTCGGGCTGTCCGAGTCGTCTGCTAGCCCAGCGAGCCCAGTACTGCGTTCTCAGTGAACCGTACGGAGAGTCTCAACCGCCCACGCCCATAGGTGGGACGCGTAAATATTCGCCACTTTCATCGCCCTGGCATCGCCCTGGCATCGCCCATGTAGCAGCATTAACCTATGATCCTGATGAGTTAACGTAACTATCATTTAACCCAGCCGGCCAAGCTGCCACTTTAGGGAAAGCTTGGAGTCCAGAATCCGCTCAAGAGGAATTGTATGGAATCGAAAGAATTTTTTTCTATTGCTTCGCAGCTTATCGAACTCTCCAAGGCTGCGGCCCCCATAATATTCCCTGCTTTACTTGTGGCAGCTTACCTATGGGCATGGAAGAGAGCAGGCTCAGGTTTTTTCATACTACAGCGCCTTCTTTTCATTGTAGGGGGAAGCAAAAGCGTTTCAGATAAACGCATCGATAATGCTTGGCAAAAGGTTTATGATTTCTACAGCATAAGACTCAGAACCGGTATTAAATTCTCCAGCAACTCCAACGTCACCCAATCCATTGATTTCCTTGACAAACACGGCATCGGATTAGAGCAAATAATTCCAATTAGGAACTACTTTAATGTCAAGACGTGCGAAATTCGCGATCCAAATTTAAAAGGAAAGAAAATCGAAATTCTGGTAATGGCAACTTTTCTACTATTAGTCTCCACTCCAATTATATTACTAGGCATACCCAGCCAGGCCCTGCTAACAGTTAAGGAAACCAAAACTACATTTTGGACCAATGGCAAATCCGCTTACTCATGGAACCTCTTTGAGTGGAAGCTTAATTCGGAAGCCTGTCAGAGCGAGCGAGTTCTCCCATCAAAGCGAGACAAAGAAGTTATCTGCGATCTATTAGCGAAACCCGAGAATGGTTATATATCGGAGACAATTTTAGAACAGCGAATTTTTGGTCTCATTTTTTTAATCTTTACTGTAATCACACTTACGGCAATCTATGCCAGCTACTCGAAAGCTAGAATGGCCGACGAAATAAGAAAACGAACCCACGTTCAAAGCCCAAAACAACTAGAACTTTTTTAAATTCCGCAATGCTGGCTGGCATATCACGGAGTCATGAATAGCGCTTACCCAGTCCGCCAGCCGACCGCGCGCGGAAAAGAGAAGATTCTGCGTGGAGCGAAGAGGAATACGCCAATCGGCTGCGCCAAATAAACCGGTATTCGACATTCTCATAAAGCGCGACTGGCTCACGGCATCAATGTATCAACCCGCCACCTCACACAACCCACCCGGCACAGCCATCACCCACTCCCTCACCGCCCGAACCGTTGGGTCGTCCCGGCGGCTCTCCGGGTATACGAGATGAAACGGCTTGCCCTCCATCTCCGGCCCGAACGGCTGCACCAGCCGCCCTTCCCTCAGTTCATCCTCGATCAACTGCCGACTCATCAGCGCCACGCCCTGCGCGCCGATGGCGGCCGAGATGGCGTGGGTCTCGTCGGAGAAGACCAGCCCGGCGCTCACATCCAGCCCCGGCACGTTGGCGAGCTTTTGCCACGACGCCCAATGAATCGGGGCGGACAAGGCGGCTTGCGCACGGAAATGAATCAACGGGTGTTTGGGCAGATCGGCAACATTGCGCAAGCCGAGGTGCGGGCTGCAGACCGGGACGAAGGTGTTGTCGAACAGCTTCTCCGCCACCAGCCCCGGCCAGCGGCCGTCGCCGTAGCGGATGGCGATGTCCGCCGTGACGCCATCCAGCGCCACCGGTTCATGGGAGGTGTGAAAGCGCAGATCGATATCCGGATGGGAATCGCGCAGCAGGCAGACCCAGGGCACCAGCCAGCGCACCGCGATGGCCGGTGTGGTGCTGAGGGTGATCGCCTGGCGGCAGGGTTTTGCGCTCAGGCGTTCGACCGTGGCGCTGATGCTGTCGAAGGCCGTTTCCAGCGTCTGTTGCAGCTCGCGCCCCGGATCGGTCAATTCCAGCTTTCGCGGTTTACGCAGGAACAGCGCCACGCCGAGGGATTCCTCCAGCGAACGAATCTGGTGGCTGATCGCCGTGGCCGTGACGGACAGCTCCTCCGCAGCCTGCTTGGCGCTCTCGTGGCGAGCGGCGGCTTCGAAGGCCCGCAGCGCAGAAAGCGAAGGTAACCGGCGGTGCGCCATGGCTGAGTTTCTCTCATCTGTAGTTCGAAGAAATGGTCGTTTGTCGCTCGTACAGCCTAGCCCTAGGCTGGGTTTACCGCGAACGACAGATGAATTCAATCACAGAGGAGATTCGCCATGACACACCTTCTGCACCTCGACGCCAGCGCCCGCCCCGGCCTTGCCGGCAAGGACGAACACGGTTCCCACAGCCGCAACCTCAGCCAGCGCTTCGTCAGTCAATGGTTGGAGCGTCGTCCGCAGGATGGCGTGACCTACCGGGACATCGGCCAGAACCCGCCCTCTTTCGTCAGCCACGACTGGATTGCGTCGGCCTTCACGCCAGAGGAGCATCAGCAACCCTGGATGAAGGATGCCCTGGCCGAAAGCGACAGGCTGGTGGACGAACTGCTGGCCGCCGACGTGCTGGTCATCGGCACGCCGCTCTACAACTTCGGCATGCCGGCGGCGCTCAAGGCCTGGATCGATCAGGTGGTGCGCCTGAATCGCACGGTCGGGCTGGACGAGAGCAACCCGCTTGATCCCTACGTGCCCATGTTGGCGGATCGGGAGCGGCACGCGATCATCCTCACCGCCCGGGGCGGCATCGGCTTTGGTCCCGGTGGGGCGATGGCGCACATGAATCACCTGGAGCCGAACCTGGTGACCGCGCTGGGCTTTATCGGCATCACCCGCATTCACCAGATTGCCATTGAGGGTCAGGAAACCGGTGGCGAGGTACTGGCCGCCTCGGTGGCCGAGGCGCTGCGCCAGGTGGATGCCCTGGTGACGGAGCTGCAGGCGGCCGTCGAGCAGGCACCTCAGCTGGACTACCAACGACAGGTCGAGCCTGTCTAGTAATTGCGGAGCCGATCGTTGGCGTCGTCGCGCCCGCCAAGCGGGTGTGAAGACGCCATCAGGGTAGGTTACTGAGCGCGACTCGCTTCCAGTTTCTTGCCAACCGCAGCCGTCACTTCCTGCAGGCCTTGGCTGGTTACGTTCGCCCAGTCGCTGTCCGTCACGAACTGCATACCGTCGTTGACTTCAGTGGCGATGGCCATTGGCGCCTGGCCGTCAGTTTCGATGGTCAGGTTCGCTTTGTTGTTGACGGACACCGACGCGAAACCGGGCGAGAACCAGGTCCAGAATTCCTTGACGTGCACCGTGACCTGGCGGGCATCCGTACCCGGCCCTTCCACCACTTGATAGCCGGACTGCGTGTAGGCGTTGGCAACGGCAGAGCCCACCAGCTGGCTGACCGTGCGGCCTGAAGGCAACACCACGTCACCCAGCGCCATGCCGTATCCGTTGCGTTTGCGTGCATAGGCGCGCCCGGTGATCGCTCTGTCATTGATCTCGCCGCCTTTCAGGGAAGGGATGTCGGCGCTACGGGGCTTGGCCTCGAAGGCCCGTTCGTCGATCGTCGTGATGACGACCTTCTGCCCTGTCGTTCCCGTAAGTACCGGAACGGTGACATCGACAACAGAGCGGCTGGTGGCGCAACCCACCATGCTCACCGCCAGCACAACCAGCAGCGACGATTTCAGGGAAGAGAGAAAAGCAGATTTCATTTACCAGTCCTTGTGTGGTGGGCATCCGTCGCGTTTTCGGCTGTAGCGCTCGGATGCCGGGCATGATCCGGCCATCGATAGTGGCCGGTCGCCACACTACTGTTCTGCGATATTTCCGGCAATCCAGCCGCGTCGGACGGCGTAGGACAAATCGTCCCAATGCGTGCGTGGCATGCAGCTATCGACGCTCCAGCACCCTGGGGCGTCCACCAGGCGGAGTGATGGTATGAAGCGACGCGGAGCGCGGACGATCGGTAGGCGCGGCAGCATGAAAGCCATCAAACCACTGCTGGAACCCGCTCGCTGTGGTGAACTGAAAACGCATCGCCGCTTCCCGCCTATCCTGCCGCGGCCTTTACAATGTCGGCTTTGCCGTACCGCCCCGGAGCGCCGCCATGTTCACCCTCACCCACCTCGACACCCCGCCGCCGGAATCGCTGAAAAGCCAGGTGCTGCAGATGGTGGTGGATTATCTCGGCGACATCAGCCCGGTCTCGCTGCAGCCCAGCAACCCGCTGTATCAGCTGTACCAGTACGTGGTGGGTTTCGAGGTGCATCGCTATCTGGACAGCATGGACGGCGCGCAGGCCGGCAAGCCGGAGCTGATCCTCGCGCTGGATGCTGAGGACCCGGCGGTCCTGCTCGGCTTCGCGCTGTATTTGCCCTTTGTGGATGACCCCGAAGCCTGCGCGCTGGTCTATCTGGCGGTCGACGCCGGCCGTCGCCGCCAGGGCATTGGCCGGGCGATGGTCGAGGCAATGGTGACGCGCTATCCCCATGCCGAGGTGGCCTGCGTTGCAGGCAAGGTGCCGTATTTCGGCGCGCTGGGCTTTCAGCCGCTAGTGGCGCGCGGCCCGCAGGTGGTGATGAATACGCGAAACGAGGCTTCGAACGGTGCGGTGGCGGTGCAGGATCTGGAGCCGATCTTCCAGTCCAAGGAAGTCCGGCAGATCTACAGCTACCTGGTGCAGCAGAACGGTCGCAAGGCGATGAGCGAGGCGGAGAAACAGCGCGACCGCCTGCTCGATCAACTGGCGCGCCAGGCGCAGGAAGTCGTGCAATCGAGCGTTCGGCGTTTGCATTGATCGAGCGCGGCGTCACCAGGCTCGGGTGATACCGAGCCGCGCAGCTGCGCCATGCACGACCACACCATCCCGCGCGGATATACGCCGCGCCCTATCGAGCCGCGTGGTCCTTATCGCGGCTTACGCCAGGCGTAGCGCTAGCGTCCTGCCAGCCACTTGCCCAGCAGCCTGTCGAGCTGTTCCTGTTCGTCGCGACTGAGCGAGGCAAGGGCCCTTTTTTCGTTCTCGACATGAGAGGTCATCAGGCCGTCGATCAGGGTGAAGCCGGCTTCGGTCAGCGCAACCAGAGTGCCACGACGGTCCTCGGGGTTGGGCTTGCGTTCGATCAGTCCGGCACGTTCGAGACGGTCGAGCCGGTTGGTCATGCCGCCTGAAGAAATCATCGCCGCTTCATACAGCGCGGTCGGGCTCAAGGCATGCGGCTCGCCGGCGCGACGCAAGGTCGCCAGCACATCGAATTCGCCGTAGTGCAAACGGTGCTCATCGAAGAAGGGTTGCAGCACGTCTCGGTTGAGCACCTGCACCGCCTCGCCCAGCCGACCGATCAGCCGCATGGGCAAGGTGTCCAGGTCCGGCCGTTGCTGTTGCCATTGTTCAACGGCGAGTTGAGCTCTATCGATCACCGGATACCTCGTCTATTTGTCTTGATGTTAAGATACTTATCGCAAAGACATTAGCTGCCCACTTGGAGATTGCCATGCTTTCCGTTCGATCACCCGCGTCAACTTCACTGTCGCGGGTCGGCGAAGCGCTGCTGGGGGTCATGCTCGTTCTGTTGGTAGGCCTCAATCTGCGGCCTATCCTAGCGGCCATCGGCCCATTACTCGACGAAATCCAGGCCGCGACCGGCCTGGGCAGTGCCGGTGCAGGCGCGCTTACCACCCTGCCCATCGCTGCCATGGGATTCTGCGCACTGGGCGGCGCCAGGTTGCAGGCGAAGCTCGGCGAACGTCGCGGCGTAGCGCTCGGGCTCACGCTGGTGGCACTGGCCAGTGCCCTGCGCTGGGGCTCGCCAGGCGGCATCGGCCTGATCCTCACCGCCGCACTCGGCGGCGTCGGGATTGCCCTGGTGCAGGCGCTGATACCCGCATACATCCACCGCTGCCATCCGCAGCGGACCAGCGCGCTGATGGGGCTCTATACCACCGGCATCATGGGCGGCGCTGCCCTCGCCGCGGCCAGTGCCGCGCCGCTGGCAGAACGCTTCGGTTGGTCGAATGGCCTGGCATTGTGGGCGATTCCGGCCCTACTGACCCTGTGGATCTGGTGGAGCCTGGCGCGCCCGCCGGTCGCGACAGGGCGAACCGCCTCCCGGCCGTTGCCGTTGAAATCGCCACACGCCTGGCGGCTGTTGCTGTTCTTCGGCATCGGTACGGCGGCCTATACCCTGGTGCTGGCCTGGCTGCCGCCCTATTACACCGGCCTTGGCTGGAGCGCTGCGGACAGCGGCCTGTTGCTCGGCGGCATCAGCCTGGCGGAAGTCGGCGCCGGATTGCTGCTCTCCGCGCTGATCGGACGAATCCGGCAGCGGCGGCCGCTGGTGCTGGGCGTGCTGGCTGTGGTGCTGGCCGGTTTGTTGTGCCTCGCGCTGGCACCGCTGATGCTGGCAATCCCGACGGCGATATTGCTGGGTGTGGGAATCGGCGCCCTGTTCCCGCTCTCGTTGATCCTGGCCATGGACCATGCGCGGGACTCGGCCGACGCCGGCTCGCTGCTGGGGTTCGTTCAGGGCGGCGGCTATCTGATTGCCAGCCTGGCACCGCTGGGAGCGGGCCTGTTGCGCGACCGGCTGGCGAGTCTGGCGGACGCCTGGCTGCTGATGGCCGTCGGCATCGTGCTGTTGATGGGCCTCGCGTTGCAGCTCACCACGGCGTCGCGAGAGCAGTTGCAGCAGGCCCGCTAACCTTGGTGGCCAATCGCAGCCTGCGGCCCCGCTAGATCTTCACGCAGACGAATATCGCGTTCCCGGATGCCTGGTCCCAGGGCACGATTTTTTCGTAGTCATGCTCGAGCACATGCACCTCGAAGTACCGCTGCAGCAGCTCGCTCAGCTCGGCAAAACTCACCGCCACCATCGCGTGTTCGTCGTGCCAGACCTGGCTTTGATCCGCGGCGGTTCTGCCAATGCGCAACTTCAGCAGTTGCTGCTCCCCTTCACCCGGGTAGTGCCAACCGGAGCTGAAGGTGAACAGGCCGTCCGCATGCCGGGCCGTGTGCGAGACGAATGAGGTGTTATCGATCCGGCGCTTGTCCACGGCGTTGAAGCAGAACAGCCCGCCCGGGGCCAGCGCGGCATGCACGCTGGCGATGCAGGCTTCGAGCCTGGCCAGCGCGGCGCTGTAATGGATGGAGTAAAGAAAGCAGGTGATCAGATCGGCCGGCTGCTCGACCGCAAAGCCGCACATGTCCTGCAGGGAAAATTGCGCTTCCGGACAGCGCGCGGCGGCTCTGTCCAGCATCGGCTGATTGATGTCGAGCCCGCCGCTGGTATAGCCGGCATCGATGAAATGACGGACGTGCGGGCCGGTGCCGCAGGCGAGGTCCAGATGCCTCGTCCCGCCGTTGCCGAACAGCTGCTGCAGTCGCTGGACACAGTGGCTTTGCGCCCGGTAGTCGATGTCCGCGCACATGAGGTCGTAGTGACCCGACAAGTCGGTATAGAGAGCATCGCCGGGCATGATGACCTGATGTGTGAGGGGGCTTCAGCGGGCGCGCATCATATCTCAACCACACCTCTGTGTAGTGGCCAGGTGCAATGCGGGAGATTCACCGGACGGTGGCGGACCGCCTGGCCCCTAACGGTGCCCTGACGCTCCACCACCATGGTTTGGATAGCGCGGATCACGCGTCCGGAATCTCCACTTCGACCAGCTTCGCCAGATGCGTCAGCGACTCCTGCCAGCCGAGGTAGCAGGCCTCGGCCGGGATCGCGTCCGGAATGCCTGCCTGGGTGATGTTAAGTTCGGTGCCACAGGAAACCTGGGTGAGCGTCACCGTCACCTCTATCGTGCCCGGCAAGCCGGGATCATCGAATGTGTCTTCGTAACGGATTCGCTGGTTTTCCAGCAGCTCCAGGAATTGTCCGGCGAAGCTGTGGCTGGTACCCGTGGAGAAATTCGTGAAGGACATTCTGTAGCGGCCGCCTACCCGCGCGTCGATCTCGTGCACCTTGCCGGTGAAGCCGTTCGGCGGCAGCCATTTGGCCTTGGCGTCTGGGTCCAGAAAGGCGCGATAGATGCGCTCGGGTGTCGCTCGCAGGACGCGGTGAAGGTGGATGGTGCTGGGCATGGCTGCTCTCCTCTGGTATCGAATCTGCCTTGATGGCCTTGATAGTCGAACGAAGAACAACGAATTCGACGCAATGCTTGAATTGTCCGCCCAAGCAGCATCGCGAGTGTCTGCCCTGGGCGATCGAGGTCAAGCTGGCTCGTTCGCGCCCCTGAGCGTAAGCAGACACAGGTGCTCCATGCTGGCGGCCCAGGCCTGCATGCGATCCGCTTCGAGTTGCACCAGCATGGCGTAGCGGCGCCCGCCCCATACCGAAAGATGCAGCGCTTCCAAAGTTGCCGGCGAGGGACGCACCGGAAGGTCGGTCGCTGCATCGATGACTCGATGCCAGGCGCTCAACAGATCCTCGTAGGCCCGACGCTGGTGCTTGGGCTCGGCCACCAGCGTTTCCAGTTCGAGCATATCCGGGTGGAACCAGGGCAGCCGTGACTCGACCCCGGCAAGGGTGCGTACCAGTCGCCGGATGCGCTCGGGCCAGGCAAGCTCAGTGGGCGCTACCGCTTGCGCGTCGATGGCCTCCAGCAGCTGCTCGACGCAATAGCGCACGTAGCCCGAGTGCAGCGCATGTTTACTGGGGAAATAGTCGTACAGGGTGCCGATCGCCACGCCGGCTTCGAGGGCAACCGCACGGGTCGTCAATCGAGCCCAGCCGTCGCGCTGCCATATCCGAACATAGGTGTCGAAAATCGCCTGAACGGTGGCCTTGGCGCGCTGCTGAGTCGGCCGTTTGAGCGGCTTGGCGCTCGGCAATCGTGTGCTCATGAAATCCGAACCCGGCGGTGAAACGAAAGGGATAGAGTCGAAGCCGTCCATTTACGAACCCAAGGTGCCATCGATGAGCGTCATCCGCCAGTTGCAGAACAACAAGAAAGACATGCAGCAGACCCGCATTCAGACCCAGGCAATGCCGGAGCTGCAACCCGGCGAAGCCCTGCTGCGTATCAGCCGGCTGGCACTGACCACCAACAATGTCACCTACGCCGCATTCGGCGAGACACCTCACCTGCGCTATTGGGACTTCTACCCGACCGGCGATGGCGAGTGGTTCCACATGCCGGCGTGGGGCTTCGCCGAAGTCGTGGAGAGCACCGTCGATGGCCTGGCGAAGGGCGAACGCTTCTACGGCTTCTGGCCGATCGCCAGCCATGTCGTGATGCAGCCGGTGCGCGTCTCCGAGCGCGGTTTCTACGACGGCGCCGAACATCGACTTGAACTCACATCCGCCTACAACCAGTACCAGCGCATCAGCAGCGACGCCGCCTATCGCGCCGAGAGCGAAAACTATCAGATGCTGCTGCGCCCGCTGTTCATCACTTCGTTCATGCTGGCCGACTTCCTCGACGACAACGCCTTCTTCGGCGCGCGACAGATCCTGATGTCGAGCGCCTCGAGCAAGACCGCGTACGGCACGGCGTTCTGCCTGCAGGACAACCCGGCGGTGCAGCTGATCGGCCTGACTTCCGCCGGCAACACGGACTTCGTAAAAGGCCTGGGTTGCTACCACCAGGCGTTGGGCTACGACCAGCTCGCCTCGCTGGCCCCGAGCGTACCCACGCTGTACGTCGACTTCTCCGGCAGCGCCGATCTACGCCGGCAGATCCACAGCCATTTCAAGGATGCCCTGGTGTACGACTGCTTCGCCGGGTCAGCCCAGAACCACGAATACAGACAGACGGACGCAACGCTGGCCGGTCCGCAGCCTCAGCCCTACTTCGCGCCTTATCAGATCAAGAAACGCAACGCCGACTGGGGCCCCGCCGAGGTGACCCGCCGCTTCAACGAGGCGCAGCTCGCCTTTATCGCCCGGGTGAGCGATGCGCAGCAGCCCTGGATGCAGGTGAACGAGCACGCCGGCCTCGAAGCGGCACAGGCGCTGGCCGAATCCTTGATCAAAGGCGACATCAATCCGCTGGCGGGCCATGCAGTGGTGCTTGACTGACCTCGTAGCGGTGCCCAAACAGATAATCACAGCCAGCGCGGCCGACGGATGCGCCTGGCGTGTATCGAGCAAGTTGCCAGTCTGATTATGGAATTGGCCCACACCTCGCCGCGTGAACGAGCGCAGGCACCGACGAAACCGGCTCTGTGGCGCAACAGAACCTGGCTCTGGCCGACAAGGCCGTGCGCAACGTGCTTCCCAGTCGCACACAGGCGGTGCAAGACGGAGGCGTCCAGTGATCGCCTCTGCCCATGCGCTGTTACGGCTGTTCGACGTGCGCGGCAAAGCCGACCTGCCCTGGTGCTACGTCGGCTTTGAGCGTGAGCGCCGGTATGTCGTAGTCGCCGCCGTTCTGTTTGCGATAGGCGATAGGCTTCGTGTGCCAGAGGTGGTCCAGACGCTCACCCAGCTCGTCGCGGAGTGTGTCGAATCGCGCCGGATCGATACGGCTGGTGCGGTGCACCACAACCGGTGGCAGCACATCGAAACCCGGGTAATGCAGGATGCCGTGATGGATGGGGAACAGCAGGTCCTCGATGGGCCCGTTGATCCCCCGCGGGCTGTAGTGTGATTCCCAGCCGCCGGTAGTCACGATCAGCATCGCCCGCTTGCCGACCATCGAGCCCTCGCCGTAGCGATCGCCCCAGCGCGCATCCGAGTGCTCGCCAACGCCATAAGCGAAACCGTAGGCATATACCCGGTCGACCCAGCCCTTGAGGATCGCCGGCATCGAGAACCACCAGAGCGGGAATTGCAGGATCAGCGCATCCGCCCAGCGCAGCTTGTCCTGCTCAGCCGCAATGTCAGAACTCTGCCGGCCACTGGCAAACGCGCGTCGGGAATCCTCGGAAGCATCGAAACGCGCTTCGGGGTCGCGATCTAGACTGTCGCCGGCATCGATCGCGGCCTTCCAGCCCATGGCATACAGGTCGGAAACCTGGACCTGATGGCCAGCCGCCTGCAAGCGGTGGACGGTGAATTCCTTCAGCGCGCCATTCAACGAGCGCGGTTCGGGATGGGCATAAACAAGCAGAACATTCATGGGAAACCTCCGTAGCGGGACGGCTGCAGAATGTGGCTTGCCCAGGTATGTTTGAAATGAATAAGCCATATCTCAGGTATTGCCATGAATAATCTCAGACGTCTCGATCTGAATCTGCTGGTGACCCTGGATGTGTTGCTGGCCGAGCACAATGTCACCCGCGCCGCAGAGCGGCTGAATTTTTCCCAGCCCTCGGTGAGCGTGCACCTGGCCAAGCTGCGGGACATTTTCGACGATCCTCTACTGATACCTGGGCCGCGGGGCATGCGCCCGACCCCACGCGCAGAAGAACTGCGCGAGCCCTTGCGCCTGGCACTGCAAGCGCTGGAGCAAGCCGTCGCGCCAGCCAGCCCGTTCGACCCTGGCGCTGCGCAGAACGTCTGGCGTATCGCAGCCAGCGACTATGGCGAGTCGGCCATTGTGCTGCCCGCTCTGGCCGGCCTGCGTTGCGCCGCACCGGGCACACGCATCGCCGTGGTCGAGATGCAACCTTCACGCATCGCCCGCCAGGCAGAACAGGGTGATATCGACCTCGCCTTGCACACCGTCGACGGATCGCCGTCCAACCTGCGCCGCCGCGTTCTGTTCACCGAGCGTTACGTGCTGGCCGGCCGCGCCGGGCATCCGCGCCTGCGGCGACGGCCGACGCTGAAGCAGTTCTGCGCGCTGGATCAGGTGATCGTCTCGCCGGATGGCGGCGGCTTTCACGGTGCCACCGATGACGTGCTGGCCGCGCACGGCCTGCAACGACCTGTGGTGCTGTCGGTGCCGCATTTCCTGTTCTTGCGCTCGGTGCTGGAAAGCACGGATCTGGTGGCCATGTTGCCCGAACGGCTGGTGCAGGGCGCCGCACTGCAGGTCGTTGAGGCGCCGCTGGAGATTCCCGGCTACGAAATGGCCATGCTCTGGCATGAACGCGCCCATCGCGACCCGGCACACCAATGGCTGCGCGAGCAGATCGCCAACGCGATCTAGCCCCGCCTGCGCGAGGTGCTTCTTGGCTGCAGCTGATCCAGCGCTCGGGAGTTCTGCCTTGCCCAGTCGTAGATCAGTTCGATGGGTTCAACCATCAGCTGGCCCAGCGGCGAGAGCGCATAGCTCACCGCCGGCGGCACCGAATCGAGCGTGTGGCGCTCGATCAGGCCGCTTTGCTCCAGTTCACGAAGCGTCTGGATCAGCATTTTCTTGGAGATGCCAGGCAGGCTGCGGTGCAAGGCGCCGCTGCGTGAAGTGCCTCCATGCCGGGCATGCAGCGTGTGCAGAATCATGCTGGTCCACTTGGTGGCGAAGAGTTCGAGCACGCGCCTCGGCGCGCAGTCTTCACGCCATTGTTCTTCGTCAGAGCCCGGTTGCATGGGGGATGGTCACCATTTGGTGCCGACTTGGATCGGCGTTTTCGAGTGGATAAGGTGCAGGCCTGTTTCGCTTTGTGGGGGTCTGCACATGACAAATCAAGCACTGGTGGTCGGCGCGAGCGGTATCGTCGGCAGCGCGCTGTCGCGCCTGCTGGCCGATGAAGGCTGGAACGTTGCCGGGTTGGCTCGCCGGCCGAACACCGACGCGGATGTCACGCCGATCAGCGCCGATCTGCTGGACCCGACGGCCCTCGCCTCGGCACTGGCCGGCGTTTCGCCTACTCACGTCTTCCTCACCACCTGGGCGCGCCAGGCCAGCGAGGCGGAGAATATCCGCGTCAACGCGCAGATGGTACGCAACGTGCTCGAAGCCGTCCGGCCGACAGGCACGGTTCGCCATGTGGCCCTGGTCACCGGCCTCAAGCATTACCTCGGCCCGTTCGAAGCCTACGGCAAGGGTGCGCTGCCGCAGACGCCGTTCCGCGAGGAACAGGGGCGGCTGGATGTCGAGAACTTCTATTACGCCCAGGAGGATGAGCTGTTTGCCGCAGCGCAACGCGATGGCTTCAGCTGGAGCGTGCACCGGCCGCACACCATCACCGGCATCGCGGTCGGCAATGCGATGAACATGGCCACCACGCTGGCCGTGTACGCCTCCATCTGCCGCCACACGGGGCGGCCTTTCCGCTTTCCGGGCTCGGACGTGCAGTGGAACAGCCTGACCGACATGACCGACGCCGGCCAGCTCGCCAGGCACCTGCGCTGGGCCGCCAGCACGCCGGCAGCCGCCAACCAGGCCTTCAACGTCGTCAATGGCGACGTGTTTCGCTGGAAATGGATGTGGTCGCGCATTGCCGAGTGGTTCGGCATCGACGCTGCGCCGTTCGACGGCCCGGCCCCGCTGGAACAGCAGATGGCGGGCGACGCGGCAATCTGGAGCGACATGGCCAAGCACTTCGGCCTCGCCGAGGCGGATATAAGCACGCTCATCTCGCCGTGGCACACCGATGCCGATCTTGGCCGCCCGATCGAGGTGGTGACGGACATGTCGAAGAGTCGCAGGCTCGGCTTTCTGGATTACCAGGCCAGCGACGAGGCGTTCTTCGATGTCTTCGCCAGGCTGCGGGCGCGCAAGCTCATTCCCTGACCCGGTCGCGCCGCGTGAAAAACCTTTTGCCGACCAAACCGTCCCGTATACTCGCGCGTTTTCCGCGCGAGTCCCTTCCGTGAGCAACAAACGCTATGCCTGCATCGGCCTGAGCAACCCGAAATCGCCGTCCAACGTGGGGGCGATCATGCGTGCCGCAGGCTGCTATGGCGCCGCTTCGGTGTTCTACACCGGCACCCGCTACGACCGCGCCAAGGACTTCGTCACCGACACCAAGAAGGTCCACCAGGACATTCCGCTGATCAACATCGACGACCTGCGCAAGATTCTCCCACTCGGCTGCGTGCCGGTTGCGGTGGAGCTGGTCGACGGCGCCCGCGCCCTGCCCGAGTACACGCACCCGGACCGCGCGCTGTACATCTTCGGTGCTGAGGACGGCTCGCTGAGCAAGGAAATCCGCGACTGGTGCGAGGACGTGGTGTACATCCCCACCAACGGCTGCATGAACCTCGCCGCGACGGTGAACGTGGTGCTCTACGACCGCCTGGCCAAGGGCAACAACACCCGCTCCGGGCCGCAGTTCTGACCGAACGATGGATGCGCCACGCGTGGACAACGCTTCGCTAGTTCGCTGAAGATGACAGCGATCGACCCGAGCGTCGCCGGCCACCGTTGAATCCAGCGACTTCCGCATCCTCGACTTCAAGAGCACAGCATGAAAGCACTTCCGATTATGGGCGTTGCCCTCGCCCTCTTGATCCCCACGGCTTATGCCGAAGAACTGCACGTCACCCTCGACGGCATCCAGCACGACAACGGCCAGGTGGCCGTAGCGGTTTATTCCAGCGCGAAGACCTTCCGCAAGGACGACCAGGCGTTCGCCGCGCAGAAGGCCAAGGCCGAGCAGGGAGCCGTGACGCTGGTATTCCAGGACGTGCCTCCGGGGCGCTACGCGGTACTGGCCTATCATGACGAGAATGACAACGGCGAGATGGATCGCCGCTTCGGCATGATCCCAACGGAAGGCTACGGGTTGTCGAACAATCCCAAGGTGATGGGCCCGCCGTCGTTCGAGGACAGCGCCTTCGACATCACTGCCGGCGAGCCCACCAGGATTACGCTGCAGATGCGCTACTAGCGAAGCGGCGTGGAAAAGGCTTCGCCGTTTTACACCCTACCGGCGGCACATCAGGATCCGCGAGCTGACTCAGCGGCAATTGCCGGCACAGCCGCCGCGGGCGCATGCCGGCGCTTCCGGATTCTTCAACACGCGGCTGTTGACCACTCCAGCGGCGGTCATCAGTTTGGTCACCGGCGTGTTGTCCGCAATGGTCGCATCTTCGGCCAGCGCACCGGCGGCGCGTAGTTCGCCCCAGGTCTTCGGCCGCAGTGCCATGGCGTGGCGAACTTCATACACCTGACCGTTGGCTTCGCAGCGGTAGTCGTAGGTCGGCATGGTATTCCTCTCAAGATCGTTCAGTGTCGGCAACCCGCGCAGGACAGCCACAGGCTGTCCGCTGCGTATGGAGCGCGATTGTACGAGCGCTGTTGAAACGCGCCAGCCCCCGACACGCTGGCCGCACGCGCTGGCTCAGTAATCTGCCCGCCGCGGCGTGCTGACCGGTATCAGCTTGCGCGCGGTATCCACGAACGGCATGACGATGAGGCTGTAGAGCGTCAGGTAGCGGTGCGAATCCTGCTCGGCCGTGCCGAAGCGGATGTCTTCCGGTTTGGCGCTGGTGACGTACAGCGTGCCGAACATCCAGTCCCATATGGACAGGTTGGTGGCGAAGTTCTTGTGAAAATGCCGAGGTGCATCGCTGTGGTGAATCTGGTGCTGCGCCGGGCTATTGAGGATGTGCTCGATGCGCAGCCCGAACGAAAGCCAGACGTGACTGTGCCGCAGATTCGATGCCAGGCCATTGAAGATGAACACGAGATAGGTCACCCCGAACAGCGTGTAGCGGCTGACTTCACCGCCGCAGGCGTACCAGAAGAGCCCGGCATAGACGCTCAGCAACACGAGGTCGACAAGCCGGCCGACCACCTTTTCCAGGAAATGCACGCGACTGGCAGTCAGCGGCACCATCACGGGTGCCGAATGATGCACCTTGTGAAACTCCCACAACCAGCGACTGTGGAAGGCCCGGTGCACCCAGTAGCCGGCAAAGTCGCTGATGACGAACACACCGAGACCGTAGAGCAACGACAACGACAGGTTCTGCCCGATCTGCGGGCGCGCGCCCCACAGGTTGGTGAAGAAAGCGAGATAGTCGCCCGAGCGGAGGATGTACGGGTCGACGAGCGCGACGATCGGCACCACCAGCACGACTTTCAGCACACCGCGAACGAAGTAGTAGCGATAGTCCAGGCGCGCCGATGGATGCCAGTGCACTCGCCAGCCGCCGATAAACTGCCAGAACGAGCCGGCCTCCGTCAGCCCGTGCCGTTTTCGATGGCGGAACAAGGCATAGGCCACCGCGTAGGAGACCGAAAGAAACAGCACGCCGAGGCGGCCGTTGACGTCGAAAAAGCTGGTGAGCTGATGCAGGATCGGGCCGATCAGGAACTGCTGGAGAGACTCGAAAACGCCCATGCGTGGCCGCCTCGGAGAAAAAGGTGGCGGATTATAGAAGGAGACAGAATCGTTCGTATATGCAAATGCTTATCAGGGTATAGCTAGATGCCATCAATCTGGCTGCTTGATCGCCGCCGTCATCACCGCGCAAGTCCTTCCCTTATCCCGGCCGCGAATTCAACGACGGGTATGCGGGCAGGATTCTCGCGGCGAGACCCTGGAGGTCACGCGGGTGATCGACGGCATCGCCGGCCCCAACGACCTGTGTTTCTCGCCGGACGAAACGACGCTCTATGTGGTGGAGGGGCGCGCCAAGCCGAACCGGCTGGTCTGGGCCTACAAGGTGAACGCCGACGGCACGCTGGGCGAGCGCAGCAAGCACATCGAAGCCACCGCCCATGGCGCGCTGGATGGCATCAAATGCGATGAGGGCGGCAACCTGTGGTGCGGCTGGGGAAGCTCCGGCTCACCCGAGGCGAGCCCGGAAGGACTGGATGGTGTGCGCGTGTTCAACCCAGCAGGCGAGGCGATCGGCCACATTCACCTGCCGGAGCGCTGCGCTAATCTGTGCTTCGGCGGCACGCAGGGCAATCGCCTGTTCATGGCCAGCAGCCACGGCATCTACGCGCTGTACGTGAATGCCAGAGGCGCCACGTACACCTGACACCACCCACGTCCGCATCTTCGCAGGTGGACAACGCCTCGCATGTCCACCGGCACCGCGGCTGCCGCCTGGCTGGCCGCGGTGAGATGTGCCTACTTGCCCATCACCAGCGCGAAACCCACCACGATGCCGGCCAGGGCGATCAGCCAGCCGATGCGGTGGGCACGATTCTTTTCGGCCTGGCGGACGGGGTCTACGGGCTTTTTCTTTCTCACGATTCACCTGCTTCTGGACACTGCTGCCGGTTGGCGCCTACGCCTCGCGGCGCAGCGCGCCTTTTTAGGCCGGGCGGCTCGAATTGTCCAGCAGATGCAGCGTTTGCACGACGTCGGGTAGAGCCCCTGGCGCAGGGGCCTAACCGAGCGGGCTCTGGTCGGCTTCCGGTTGGTCGTTCGAATCGGTGCCTGAATCGGCATCGTTTTCGCCCGAGTCCGGCACGTCGCCGTACTCGTCGTAATCCGGCGGGGTCAGACCATCCTTGAGTGGGTCGTCTGGATCGATCATGGCAGTGTTCCTCTGGCAACAATGGGCTTTGGTGACATTGCCTTGGAACCCGAGGGCAGACCGGGCGTTTCGTCAGCGCCGTACATCTCGATGTGCGGTGCCTGCGCCCCGAGTCGGCAGCACAGCGGCACTAGGGCTGCCGCGTGCCCGTCAGGGTCTCGATGATGCGGCACTCGCGAACCGAGGATTCGCTGCAACCCGCCAGGCGCTGCAGTTCCGCTTCGAGCCGCTGCAGATCGGCGATGCGCTGCCGCACTTCGACCAGATGCGTCTGCACCAGGCGATCGACATCGGTGCAGGCATGCTCCGGCTGATCCGCCAGTTCGACCAGGGTACGAATCTCGTCGAGGGTGAACCCGAGTTCCCGCCCACGCTTGATGAAGCGCAGCCGCGCGCCGTCCTGCTCGCTGAAGGTGCGATAGCCGGACTCGGTGCGCGACGGTGCCGCCAGCAGCCCGATGCGTTCGTAATAGCGGATGGTCTCCACGTTCACTGCCGTGGCCTTGCTGAGTTTGCCGATGGTAAGTGGCATCGCTTGACCCTGTAGTGGCTACAGGGTTTAGCGTAGCGCCATCGACAACGGGAGGCGATGTCATGGCGGGAAACTGTTGCAGCGGCGTTTGCACCACCACGGCGGCACGCGGACGCTATCGGCGCATTCTCTGGCTTGCGCTACTGATCAATCTGGTGATGTTCGGCGTCGAGATCGGCGCGGGTGTGCGCTCCGGATCGGTCTCGCTGCTGGCCGACTCGCTGGATTTTTTCGGCGATGCGGCCAACTACGGCGTCAGCCTGTTCGTGCTGGGCCTCGGGGTGGCGATGCGAGCGCGGGCATCGTTGGCCAAGGCGCTGACCATGGGTCTGTTCGGTGTATTCATCCTGGTGGTCGCCATCGGCAATTTCATCGATGGCAGCGTGCCGCATGCGTCGACCATGGGTGTCGTCGGCACCATCGCGCTGCTGGCCAACGTCGCCGTGGCGCTCATGCTCTATGCCTACCGCGAAGGCGACAGCAACATGCGCAGCGTGTGGCTGTGCAGCCGTAACGATGCGCTGGGCAATCTTGCCGTCATGCTCGCAGCGCTCGGGGTATTCGGCACCGGTGCCGGCTGGCCCGACCTGATCGTGGCGACGATCATGGCGTTGCTCTCGATCAGCGCGGCGGTGCAGATCACCCGCCAAGCCCTGGAAGAGCTGCGATCCGAACGGATGCTGGTCAGCGATGCGGAGCGACGCGCGTGACCGCAAGGTTACGCGGGAGCAGGCCTCTCGCCACAGGGCTTGGATCGCTCACCGAGAAAAGCCACCGGTGCCGTGCCGTCGGCATTCAGCTGGTAGATCTCGCGCGGCCTGCCCTGCTCGTCCAGCACCAGCAGGCCGATGCCCGAGCCGTTCCATAGCCGTTCGCCGGCGTTGCTGCGGTCCGGCACGCGCGGCACGACTTCCAGCCTGCGGCGCTTGGTCAGCCAGTTCAGTGGCGACCAGGGCGCGTAGAGCCAGCGGTTGAGGCGGTCGAACCAGTCCAGCAGGCGCCGCGGGAACTCGTTCTTCACACCGCTGCTGGTGATCTGCCATAGCTGAGGCGCCGTATTGCGACCGCGAATGTGCACTTCGTAGACGAAGGAGTAATGCACATCGCCGGACAGCACCACGTAGTTACCCGGCGTTCGTGTGTGGCGGAAGATATTCATCATCACGTGGGCCGCACCGCGATGGGCCATCCAGTTCTCCGCATCCACCAGCAGCGGCTGGCCAGCCCAACTGAACACCCGTTGTACCGCCTCGATCAGCTTGACGCCGAACATCGGTGCCGGCGAGACGATCAGCACCGATGGCTTGTCGAGAATGTTCTGCTGGAATTCGCTCAGCGCCTCCCAGTCCATCAGGCCGGACGGGCGACTGAGGTTGCGCTCGCTGCGCCAGCGCCGGGTGCGCGTGTCGAGCACCACCAGCGGCGGATCGGTGGGCAGCTCGTAGCCCCAGCCGTCGAGCCTGAACAGCGCATCGATCAGCTGATCCTGCGCCGCGCAATCCAGCCAGCCGTCGTCTGCCGTCGCCAGCAGTTCACCGAGCGGCCCCAGCAACTCGGCGAAACGCGTCGGATCGTTGCCCCAGGCCTGGCACAGCAGGTAGGCGAGCAAAGCGTTGCCGATGATGCGCCGCGACAGCGGATGGCCGTAGGCGGTCTCTTCCCAACGCGCGGAGAGATTCCAGTCATCGGTGATGTCGTGGTCATCGAAGATCATCAGCGACGGCACATGAGCCAGCGCCCGGGCCGCACGCGGCAGGCCTTCGCGGAAGGCGTCGAGGCAGGCGTTTTCGGCGCGATAGCGTCTGGCCTGGTCCGGTTCGAGCGGCGGCACCTGCGGGGCGATCAGCGACCAGGGCGTCGGCGACCAGACGAGCAGGTACATCGCCATGACCTCGCCCAGGCTGATCAGATGGTTCTGCCCGTTGGCGGTGGTGAACACCGGCTTTTCCACGCCGCCGAAGAAGCGCTCGCGCAGCGCCTCGTTTGACTTGAATGCGGGCAACAGCTGCTCGCGACGGTAATAGCTCGCCGGATGGGTCATCAGCTCATCGCTGTCGCTTACCACCGCGCCTTCGAGCTGTTCACCATAGAGCCCCAGCCGGCGCACCAACGCATGGATCGCCACCAGCATCGGCCCCGCGACATCATCGGCATAGACCTGGTCGCCCGTCATCAGCAACACGGCCGGGCGCTCGGCCGGCTTGTTCAGCGCGTCACCCAGCAATTCATCGACGCACAGCAGGCCATCTGCCGCGGCGTGGTGCGGCTTGCGGCAGGAACCATGCAGCACACGATCAAGCCGCGACTTGATGACGAAGCTCGGTCGCGTCGCGCCGTCGTAGAGCAGATGCGGTGCCCAGTCGGCGATGCCCTGCTCCACTGCACCATCGTGGATGCGCAGGTCGTACTCGATCAGGCAGTCGGTGGGCAGCGGTGCGTCCGGCACGAACTCGATCAGGTGCAGTACCGCGTGCCTGCCGATCGGCAGGCGCTGGCAGCTCAGCTCGTCGAGCGAAACGCGTTGTTGCAGTCCAAACGCCGGGCTTTCGAGAATCAGCGACAGCTCGAGCGGCCGCGAGCCAACCAGCCAGAGCGTCACAAGGCCAGGTTCGGTACGCCGCAATAGCGGGCCCGCCAGCACGGCGGGCAGTTGCTCAGGGGTAGGGATATCGGTCAAGGGCAACCCTGAAGATGGGAACAGGTTTGTCTGACAGCGCGCTGGCAGGATCGCTCACCAAGCGAGCCAGCCACGCGGGCGAATCAGGGCGCGCCGAACATCGCCGTCCAGTAGATGGCCGCGTCGCTCTGCGGATCGACCGCATAGGCGGCGCCAAGCTCGCTGAACTGAGGGTTCATCAGGTTCGCGCAATGGCCGGGGCTGGCCAGCCAGCCGTCCAGCACCTTGCGCGCGGTCGGCAATGCCGCAGCGATATTTTCGCCAACCTGCCTGCCGGCGTAACCGGCCAGCTCGGCGCGGTCGCCCGGCGTGCGGCCGTCTTCGCTCAGATGGCTGAAGAAGTTGCCATTGGCCATGGCCCGGCTGTGGGCTTCGGCGGTGCCGCCCAGCGTCTCGTTCCAGGCGAGCGGCCCGGCAGCGGCAAACTCCTGCGTACCGCAACGCCGGGCGGAGGCACGGGCGGCGTTGATCTGTTCCAGCAGCTTCTGCCCTTCGGCCTTCCAGTCCCCCAGGCGGCCATCGAGCAATGGCCGCGCCACCACAATGCGCCAATCGCGACCTTCGCGGCTGACGCCAACATCAGTGAACTGGGGATCGAGGATCACCCGGCAGAAGCTTTCGCGCAGCGCCTGCATCGCAGCCTGGGCATCCCGCGGGCCGGACAAGGTGATCGCCTGCACCGTGACCATCGGATAGCCGACGCGGGACAAGGCATCCTGCAGGTCACCGACGGCGCCGACCGGCAGGTTCAGCCGTGAATCGGCCGTCAGCGGCGGGAGTTCTTCGCTCGCCTTGTTGCCGCAGCGCTGCACGTCGCCACGGTAGGCGTTGATCGCTTCGACCAAACGGGCCTCCTCGGCGGCTGCGACACCGGCAACGAACCACGTTGCGATCAGCAGGATGGATGACAGAACACGCATGACAGTTCTCCAGCAATATCCCTGACGGAACGAAGCGCACCCGGCGCAAACAGAAGCGCCATGGTGCGCGAGGCCGCCGCGCTTGTCATCAGCAGGCCAGCATCTGGCCACCGGCTGTGCGCGTCGCGCAGGCTTGGCTATGATCGAAGACCATGAACAGCCCGCCACCGCTCCGCCAATCCTGCCCGCCCGGCACCTGTACCTGCCGGCGTGACGAGCTGCTGGAAACGTCCGGCGCCGACGTGCGCATTCTCCTGCTGACCCGGCATGAGGAACGCCGCCTGCTCGAACGCCTGGAAAACGTGCAGAGCCTGGACGATCTCGAGCGCGTGCAGCAACGCATGCGCGATCAGCTCGGCATCCGCATGACCGTCGCCCCTGGGCACAACGAGGTGCGCAGCATGCGCGGCATCGCCGTCGAATTCGCCGAACAGCCCGGCCTCTGCCGCAAGACCCGCCCGGCCATCGCCGCTGCCGTGCGCCGCGGGCTGGAAAAGCACCCGGAAATCGCCTGGCGCCTGCTCGACGCGCACGATCTGCTGGGCGGCCTCTGACCAGGGCGACGCAAGCCTCGCTCCACCTGTGCAGCGCCAGAGTCGGGCATCTGGCGCGAGCCGATCAGGTCTGAGGGCCGGACCACGAAGCCCCGACAATAAAAGTGCCTATGCTGTATCGTGGAGCAATTGCTGCGACAGCATTCTTCCTGCAAACGGAGTGGCCCAATGGCCCTCCGCTTTCATGGCTCGCCGATTCTTGAAGCCTCTACCAGACCGCCCGCGGTCTGGTGCATGCACGAGGCCGTACGGCGATTTGGCAGAAACCGGCAATCGGTTTCCCGTTGTTCCGAAAGCTTGCCGCCGTGGTTCCTCCCGACAGGAGCCGGCGCACTAACGCCTGTTCCCCTATTTCCGCTAGTCGGACAGGCGCTCATGACCTCAGTTTTCCGTCACATCCTCGGCCGTCAGCAGCGCTCGCCCGTATGGAGCGACCTCGCACCCGTGCGTGAAGAGCTGTTCGGTACCGAACGGCTGGAGCACCACGCGCGCAGCCTTGCCGCGGCTCAACCGGTCACCACGCGGCCGCCGGTCGTATCGTCGCTGCATGCCCGCCTGAACGAGAACGCGGCGGTGCTGCTTGCCGCCTACCGTTCCAGCGCCAGTGAGCTGGAGGCCGGCCGTAGCGTAGTGCCGGCTGCCGAATGGTTGCTGGATAACTACCACCTGGTCGAAGCACAGATTCGCGAGATTCGCGACGATCTGCCGCCAGGCTTCTACCGCCAGCTGCCGAAACTGGCCGAAGGCCCTTTCGCCGGCTATCCGCGGGTGTTCGGCCTGGCCTGGGCCTTCGTGGCCCATAGCGACAGCCATTTCGATCCCGAAACGCTGCGGCGCTTCATCGTCGCTTATCAGCAGGTTCAGCCACTGACCATTGGCGAGCTGTGGGCCGTGGCGATCACCCTGCGCATTGTGCTGATCGAGAATCTGCGCCGGCTGAGCGACCAGATCACCGAAGGCCGCGCCACCCGCGCCGACGCCGATGCGCTGGCCAGCCGCCTGCTCTCCGCTGCCTCTGCGAAGCGAACGCTGGAGGATGAGATCGCCACGCGTGGCAGCGAAAGCATGTCGGTCGTCTTCGCTGCGGAACTGGCCAAGCGTCTGCGCGATCAGGACCCCCGCACCACCCCGGCATTGGGCTGGCTGGAGGACGAGCTGGGGCGCCAGGGCAGCACCATCGACGAGGTGGTGCAGCACTCGCAACAACGCCAGGGCGCCTCGAACGTCAGCGTGCGCAATGTCATCACCAGCATGCGCCTGATATCGGATATCGACTGGACCGAGCTGTTCGAAAGCATCAGCCTGGTGGACGCACGACTGCGTGGCGGCAGCGCCTTCGCCAGCATGGATTTCCCCACCCGCAACCTCTATCGCAGCGCCATCGAACAGCTGGCACGCGGCTCGAGCGCGACCGAGCTGGAGGTGGCCGAAGCCGCACTCAGCGCAGCTCACGCCGCGCCAACCGCGGACCTTGCCCAGGACGAGCGCGTCGGCGACCCGGGCTACCACCTGATTGGCGAAGGCCGCCTCGCACTGGAGCGCGCCATCGGGTTCAGTGCGCCGCTCGGCCTGCGCCTGAGCCGCTTCAACGTGCAGCTCGGCATCGTCGGCTATGTCGGCTCCATCCTGCTGGTGACCGCACTGCTGCTATCTGTCGGGCTGCAGGCGCTGGCTGGGGTCGGCGTAACCGCCGGCTGGCTTGCGCTGCTGGCGGTGGTCGCGTTCCTGCCGGTCACCGACGTCGCCACCACGCTGGTCAATCGCCTGGTCACCTGGCGTTTCGGCGCCATGGCGCTGCCCGCGCTGGACCTGACCGCCGGCGTGCCGCAGTCGCTGCGCACCCTGGTCGCGGTGCCGACGCTGCTGACCAGCGAAGCGGACCTGCTGGAGCAGATCGAACGCATCGAGGTGCATCACCTGGCCGGCGCCGGAGGCGATCTCGCCTTCGCGCTGCTGACCGATGGGCTGGATGCCGACCAGGAAACCCTGCCCGGCGATGCCCCTCTGCTCGCCGTCGCCGTTGCCGCCATTGCCGATCTGAACCGGCGCTATGGCCCGGCACCCGGCGGCAGTCGCTTTCTGATCCTGCATCGACGTCGCCAGTACAACCCCAGCGAAGGCTGCTGGATGGGTTGGGAGCGCAAGCGCGGCAAGCTGCACGAACTCAACCGGCTGCTGCGTGGCGCCAGCGATACCAGCTTCATGCCGCTGGCCGGCTGCGCGCAGCAGGTGCCTGCCGATGTGCGCTACGTCATCACGCTGGACGCCGATACCCGCCTGCCGCGCGATGCCGCGATGCGCCTGATCGGCAAGATGGCGCACCCGCTCAACCGTCCGCGTTTCAGCGAGGCCGAGCAGCGCGTGATCAACGGCTACGCGATCCTCCAGCCGCGGGTCACCCCGTCGCTGCCGGTGGGCCGCGAAGGCTCGCTCTACCAGCGGGTGTTCTCCAGTCCTGGCGGCATGGACCCTTACGCCGCGGCGGTGTCCGACGTCTATCAGGACCTCTTTGGCGAAGGCTCCTACACCGGCAAGGGCATCTATGACATCGATGCGTTCGAGGCGGCACT
The DNA here is from genome assembly GCF_003696315.1 of Pseudomonas songnenensis. Classification (GTDB taxonomy): domain Bacteria; phylum Pseudomonadota; class Gammaproteobacteria; order Pseudomonadales; family Pseudomonadaceae; genus Stutzerimonas; species Stutzerimonas songnenensis. Next base: position 73,606 of record NZ_RFFN01000007.1, read on the forward strand.
CGCCGGCCGCGTGCCGGAAAACAGCATGCTTAGCCACGACCTGTTCGAGGGCGTCTTCGCCCGTGCGGGCCTGGCGACCGACGTCGAGGTGGTCGAGGAATTTCCCTCGCGCTATGACGTATCCGGCAAGCGCCAGCACCGCTGGACCCGCGGCGACTGGCAGCTGCTGCCGTGGATCTTCGGCCCCCGCCATGGCAAACAGGCACTGCCGGAAGTCGGCCGTTTCAAGATGCTCGACAACCTCAGGCGCTCGCTGGTCGCCCCGATCACGCTGCTGGCGCTGACGCTGTGCTGGCTGCTGCCACTGCCCGCCGCGCTGACCGGCAGCGCGCTGATCCTCGTGACCATGGCGATTCCGGCGTTCCTGCCGATCTGTTTCGCGCTGCTGCCCGCGCGTAGCGGCATCTGCGCGCAGAGCCATCTGCGCCGGCTGCTCGGCGACCTGCGCCTGGCCGCCTCGCAAACCGGGCTGAATCTCGCCTTTCTGCCGGACCAGGCCTGGCGCATGGGCGATGCCATCGTGCGCACGCTGTCGCGGCTGTCGTCCCGGCATCACCTGCTGGAATGGACCACCGCCGCTCAGTCGGCCATCAGCCCGCGTTTGAAGCTCAGCGGTTTCTATCGCGGCATGGCCGGCGGCATCGCGCTGGGTGTCGGCACCGCCGTCTTCGCCTTGCTGATCGCGCCGGGCTCCTGGCCCGTCGTGCTGCCCTTCGCGCTGCTCTGGCTCTGTGCCCCCGCAATTGCCTTGTGGGCCAGCCGCTCACCGCGCACCGCTGCTGGCCAGCAACTCGCCGAGCCGGATGCCGAGGAGCTGCGCCTGATCGCCCGGCGCACCTGGCGTTTCTTCGAAACCTTCGTCACGCCGGCCGACAACATGCTGCCGCCGGACAATTTCCAGGAAGACCCCAAGCCGGTTGTCGCTCGCCGCACCTCGCCCACCAACATGGGCCTCTACCTGCTGTCGGCCGTTGCCGCGCGTGATTTCGGTTGGGCCGGCACGCTGCAGACCCTCGAACGTCTGGAAGCGACCCTGGAAAGCATGAGCCGCCTGCAGCGCCATCGCGGGCATTTCTTCAACTGGTACGCCACCGAAGACATGCGAGCGCTGGAGCCGGCCTACGTATCGGCCGTCGACAGCGGCAACCTTGCCGGTCATCTGATCGCCATCGCCAACGCCTGCGAAGAATGGCTCGACGCACCCGCTGCGCCAAATGCCCGCGCAGGCCTGCACGACGTCCTGCTATTGATCCGTCAGGCAATGGCCGCACTGCCGAGCACAAGCGGCGAGCGTGGGCGTCCGCTCTCCGAGCTGCTCGATCAGATCGCCGCGCAGCTGGGTGAAGAGCAAGCGCTCGACACCCTTTGCGCGACCCTCCACCAGCTGGCCGAAAAGGCCTCGCGCCTGAGCCTGGAAATCGCCCCGCCGAGTGCGGATGACCAGTCGGCCGACCTGCACTTCTGGGTCGACGCCCTGGGCCGGACCCTGGCCGAGCACACCCGTGACCGTCAGTTGCAAGGCGGTACGCTGAACCAGACGCAGGCACAGCTGCGCGAGCTTTCCCGCACGACGAGGCAGATGGCGCTGGAGATGGACTTCGCCTTCCTGCTCGACCCCGAGCGCAAGCTGCTCTCGATCGGCTACGGGCTGGCGGAAAACAGCCTCGACCCGAGCTGCTACGACCTGCTGGCCTCCGAAGCGAGGCTGGCCAGCCTGTTCGCCATCGCCAAGGGCGACGTGACCACCCGCCACTGGTTCCGTCTGGGCCGCACCGCGACCCCGCTGGGCAACGGCTCGGCGCTGATTTCATGGTCGGGCTCGATGTTCGAGTACCTGATGCCCTCGCTGGTCATGCGTGCACCGGCCGGCAGCCTGCTGGAGCAGACCAACAACCTGGTGGTGCAACGACAGCAGGGCTACGGCAACGACCGCAACGTCCCATGGGGGGTGTCCGAGTCGGCCTATCATGCCCGTGACATGGAATTCACCTACCAGTATTCCAACTTCGGCGTGCCGGGCCTGGGCCTCAAGCGTGGTCTGGCGGAAAACCTGGTCATCGCGCCCTATGCCACCGGCCTGGCGACCATGGTCGATGCGCCCGGCGCGCTGGCGAACTATCGCCGCCTGGCGCAGATGGGTGCAGTTGGCAGCTACGGCTTCTACGAAGCGCTGGACTTCACCCCGTCGCGGCTGCCGGACGGCCAGTCCTTCGCCATCGTGCGCAATTACATGGCCCACCACCAGGGCATGAGCATCGTCGCCATCGCCAACACCCTGCAGGACGGGCAGATGCGCGCCCGCTTCCATCGCGAACCGATGATCCAGGCCTGCGAACTGCTGCTGCAGGAGCGCATGCCACGTGATGTGGCCATTGCCCATCCGCGTGCCGAAGAGGTGAAGATCCGCGCGGTCGAGGCCAGTGGTGATCCACAGGCGCTGCGCCGCCTCAACACCTGCGCGGCCGGTGCCGCACCGGTTACCCATCTGCTCAGCAATGGCCGCTATGCGGTGATGCTCACCGCCGCCGGGGCCGGCTACAGCCGCTGGCGCGACATTGCCGTGACCCGCTGGCGCGAGGATGCCAGCCGTGATGATTACGGCTCGTTCATCTTCCTGCGCGACACCGCCGACGGCCGAGTCTGGCCCGCCGGCGGTCAGCCCGGCGACAGCGATGCCGTGAGCCAGGAGGTGATCTTTGCCGAGGATCGCGCCGAGTTCATTCGCCACGATCTCGACCTGACCACCACCCTCGACGTGCTGGTGTCCGGCGAAGACGACGGCGAAGTGCGTCGCGTATCACTGGTCAACTGCGGCGCCAACCCCCGCGAAATCGAACTGACGTCCTACAGCGAAGTGGTGCTGACCACCCCGTCCACGGACAACGCCCACCCGGCCTTCGCCAAGCTGTTCGTGGTCACCGAATACCTGCCCGACTTCGGCGCACTGCTCGCCACCCGGCGCCTGCGCAGCGAGGGCGAACGGCCGATGTGGGCGGCGCATTTCGCAGTGGTGGAAGGCGAGGTCGTGGCCGATCCGCAGTATGAAACCGACCGCGCCCGCTTCATCGCCCAGCGGCCGAACGTCGCCACCGCGGCGGTGATCACCGAAGGGCTGGCGCTCTCGAATACGGTGGGCACGGTGCTCGACCCGATCTTCGCGCTCAAGTATCGCGTCAGGGTCGCCCCGGGCAAGGTCGCCCGCGTGGCGTTCTGGACCTTCGTCGCCGGGTCGCGGGACGAGCTGCTCAATCTGATCGAGAAACACCACGACCGCAGCGCCTACGACCGCGCCAAGACCCTGGCCTGGACCCAGGCGCAGGTGCAACTGCGTCACCTGGACGTCAAGCCGGCGGAAGCGGCGGACTTCCAGCGCCTGGCCGCTCCCATCCTCTATGCCGATCCGCAGTTCCGCGCGCCCTCGGCGGCGATCATCGAAGGCGCCGGAGCGCAGTCCGGGCTCTGGCCCCATTCGATCTCCGGCGACCTGCCCATTGTGCTGCTGCGCATCGACGACGTGCAGGACATTGCCCAGGTTCGCCAGCTGCTGCGTGCCCACGAATACTGGCGCATGAAGCGTCTGGCGGTGGACCTGGTGATTCTCAACGAACACGCCAGCTCCTACCTGCAGGACCTGCAGATCGCCATCGAAACCGCCGTGCGTAGCAGCCAGTCGCGCCCGCGCTTCGGCGCCGAGCTCGCCCAGGGTTCGGTGTACATGCTGCGCGCCGATCTGCTGAGCACCGAGGCGCGCGCACTGCTGCGCAGCGTGGCCCGGGTTTCGCTGATCGCTCGCCGCGGTCCGATCGCCAATCAACTGGCCAATCAGTTGCTCGCCTCGCAGGTGCCGCTCATGGCACCACGCCTTTCCGCCAGACCCTCGACAGCCATCGCACAGCCGTCCGCTATCGACATTTCGCCCCACCTCGAGTGCTTCAACGGCCTGGGTGGTTTCGACAAGGATGGCCGCGAGTACGTGACGCTGCTGGACGCAGGCGCGAACACGCCCGCGCCCTGGATCAACGTGATCGCCAATCCGCAGTTCGGCTTCCAGGTTTCGGCACAGGGCAGCGGCTACACCTGGGCGGAAAACAGCCGGGAGAACCAGCTCACGCCCTGGTCCAACGACCCGGTTACCGATCCCTGCGGCGAAGCCTTCTATGTGCGCGATGAAGACAGCGGCGCACTGTTCAGCCCCACCGCCCAACCGATCCGGGATGCGGGGCTCTACGTGGCGCGGCACGGCCACGGCTACAGCCGCCTCGAACACCAGGCCGACGGCATCGCCATGGACCTGCTGGAATACGTGCCGCTGGCCGACCCCATCAAGATTTCCCGCCTGACCCTGCGCAACCTGTCGGCAGTGCCGCGCCGGTTGTCGGTGACCCGCTACAGCGAATGGGTGCTCGGCACCGCGCGGGGCGCCAATGCGCCTTTCATCATCACCGAGCGCGACGAACACTGCGGCATGCTGCTGGCACGCAACCCCTGGAGCAGCGCCTTCCCTGGGCGCGTGGCCTTTGCCGACCTTGGCGGCCGACAGACCGCCTGGACGGCCGATCGCCGCGAGCTTCTCGGTCGCAACAGCGGGCCTACTACCCCAGCGGCGCTTCTCGCGGGTGCGCCGCTATCCGGCATCACCGGGGCCGGCATGGACCCGTGCGCCGCGTTGCAGACCGGCATCGAACTGGCAGCCGGCGAGAGCATCGAAATCGTCGCCTTCATCGGCCAATGCCCGTCGGCAGACGCCGCGCGGGCACTGGTCGAACGTTATCGCCAGGCGGACCTGGACGCCGTGCTGCTGGAAGTCACCGAGCACTGGCGCAGCGTGCTGGGCGCCGTGCAGGTGAAAACCCCGGACCGGGCGATGGACATCATGCTCAACGGCTGGCTGCTGTATCAGACCCTGGCCTGCCGCATCTGGGCGCGCTCGGCTTTCTACCAGGCCAGCGGCGCCTATGGCTTCCGCGATCAGCTGCAGGACGGCATGGCGCTGACCTTCTCCCAGCCCGAGGCCACCCGCAGCCATATCCTGCGCGCCGCCAGTCGCCAGTTTCCCGAAGGCGACGTGCAGCACTGGTGGCTGCCGCACTCCGGTCAGGGTGTACGCACGCGCATCTCCGATGACCGTGTCTGGCTGGCGTTCGCCACCGCGACCTACATTCAGGTTGCCGGCGATGCGGCGATCCTCGATGAGCCGGTGACCTTCCTCGAAGGCCCTCTGCTCAAGCCCGGCGAACACGACGCCTTCTTCCAGCCGATGATGGCCGGCGACGCCGCGCCGCTGTTCGAGCACTGCGCGCGCGGCCTGGATCAGTGTCTGGAACTGACCGGCGAACTCGGCCTGCCGCTGATTGGCGGCGGTGACTGGAACGACGGCATGAACCGCGTCGGCGAACACGGCAAGGGCGAAAGCGTCTGGCTTGGCTGGCTGCTGCTGCGCACCATCGAACTCTTCGCGCCGCTGGCGGACCAGCGCGGCACGCTGGCTGACGCCCAACGCGCAGAGCGCTGGCGCAAGCATGCTCAGGCACTGGCTGATTCGCTTGAAGAAAACGCCTGGGACGGCGAGTGGTATCGCCGCGCGACCTTCGACGACGGCACCTGGCTCGGCTCCAAGGACAGCGACGAGTGCCGCATCGACTCCATCGCCCAGTCCTGGGCAGTGTTGTCCGGTGCAGCGGACCCCGGGCGCGCAAAACAGGCCATGGCTTCGGTGCAGCAGCACCTGATTCGCGAGCAGGACGGTCTGGCCCTGCTGTTCACCCCGCCGTTCGACAAGACGCCAAAGGAGCCCGGCTACATCAAGGGTTATCCACCTGGCCTGCGGGAGAACGGCGGGCAATACAGCCACGCCGCGATGTGGGCCATGCTCGCCTTTGCCAGGCTGGGCGATGGCGATGCGGCGTGTGGGATGTTCAAGCTGCTGAACCCCATCAACCATGCCCTGACACCGAAAGAAAGCCGACGCTACAAGGTCGAGCCCTACGTAGTGGCGGCGGACGTCTACGGCGTCGCACCACACAACGGCCGCGGCGGCTGGACCTGGTACACCGGCGCTGCCGGCTGGATGTATCGCGCCGGCGTCGAGGGCATCCTCGGCATCCGCCGCGAAGGCGAATGGCTGATCGTCGACCCGTGCATCAGCAGTCAATGGCCGTCGTTCGAAGCCACGATCACGCTGGGCGAAACGCGCTACGCCATCCGCGTGGAAAACCCAGGCCAGGCCAACCGCGGTATCCAGTACGCACAACTGGATGGGCGCGCACTCGATTGTTCAAACGGGTACGTGCAGCTTGCGCTGGATGGGGGGGACCATCAGGTGATGTTGAGGTTGTAAACGAAACCGCAGCCGTTCCCTCGCACACGCGTGGGAACGGAACCACCGACGCACTCGTGAGCCGGCGGTCATAGCCCCGGTCGCGGGTCATCGCAGCCGACTCGCCCGGCGGCCAGTCCCAAACCGGCCGCAAGCCATTACAATGCGCGACTTTCGATTCAAGTCCGGTCCGCGCCAATGTCCCTGCCCAAGCACCATCTCGAACTGCTCGCCCCTGCCCGTGACGCCAGCATCGCCCGCGAGGCCATCCTGCATGGCGCCGATGCGGTGTATATCGGCGGCCCGAGCTTCGGTGCGCGACACAACGCCGAGAACAGCGTGGCGGACATTGCCGAGCTGGTGAAATTCGCCCATCTGTTTCATGCGCGTGTGTTTGTCACCATCAACACCATCCTGCATGACGACGAGCTGGAAGCCGCGCGCACGCTGATCCACCAGCTGTACGAGATCGGCGTTGACGCGCTGATCGTGCAGGACATGGGCATCATGGAGCTGGATATTCCGCCCATCGAGATCCACGCCAGCACCCAGACCGACATCCGCACGCTGGAACGGGCCAAGTTCCTCGACAAGGCCGGTTTCTCGCAGCTGGTCCTCGCCCGCGAGCTGAACCTGCAGGAAATCCGTGCGATCTACGACGAAGTGGATTCGACCCTGGAGTTCTTCATCCACGGCGCGCTGTGCGTGGCGTTTTCCGGGCAGTGCAACATCAGCCACGCGCAGACCGGGCGCAGCGCCAACCGCGGCGACTGTTCCCAGGCCTGCCGCCTGCCCTACACGCTGAAGGACGATCAGGGCCGCGTGGTGGCCTTCGAGAAGCACCTGCTGTCGATGAAGGACAACAACCAGAGCGCCAACCTGAGCGCCCTGGTCGACGCCGGCGTGCGTTCGTTCAAGATCGAGGGGCGCTACAAGGACGTGAGCTACGTGAAGAACATCACCGCTTACTACCGCCAACGCCTCGACGGCATCCTCGCCGAACGCCCTGACCTCGCCCGCGCCTCCAGCGGCCGCACCGATCATTTCTTCATCCCGGACCCGGACAAGACCTTCCACCGCGGCAGCACCGACTACTTCGTCACCGACCGCAAGATCGACATCGGCGCCTTCGATTCGCCGACCTTCACCGGCCTTGCGGTCGGTGAAGTGCTCAAGGTCGGCAAGCATGACCTGACCGTGCAGACCCGCGAGCCGCTCTCAAACGGCGACGGCCTCAACGTGTTGATCAAACGCGAGGTGGTGGGCTTCCGCGCCAGCGTGGTCGAGCCGCTGAAGCAGTTCGAGGAAGACGGTCAGTCGCGCTATGAGTACCGCGTCGAACCCAACGAAATGCCCGCCGCGATGCGCCAGGTGCGCCCGAACCATCCGCTCAATCGCAACCTGGACCACAACTGGCAGAACGCGCTGCAGAAGACCTCCGCCGAGCGCCGCATCGGTGTACGTTGGCTGGCAAAATTGCGCGCCGATGAGCTGGAGCTGCACGTCACCAGCGAGGAAGGCGCCTATGCCACGGCCACCCTGCCCGGCCCGTTCGGCGAAGCGAAGAAGCCCGAGCAGGTGCCCGGCCAGATCGCCGACCTGCTGAGCCAGCTCGGCACCACCATCTACCACGCCGAAGAAGTCGAAGTGGATGCACCGCAGGCCTTCTTCATCCCCAACTCGCAACTCAAGGCGCTGCGCCGCGAAGCCATCGAGGCGCTGGGCGAAGCGCGCGAAGCGATCCGTCCGCGCGGCGGGCGCAAGCCGGTCAGCGTGCCGCCGCCGGTCTACCCGGAGTCGCACCTGTCGTTTCTCTACAACGTCTACAACGAGAAGGCGCGCGCCTTCTATCACCGCTATGGCGTGCAGCTGATCGACGCGGCCTACGAGGCCCATGAGGAAACCGGCGAAGTGCCGGTGATGATCACCAAGCACTGCCTGCGTTTCTCCTTCAACCTCTGCCCGAAGCAGGCCAAGGGCGTCACCGGCGTGCGCACGAAGGTGGCGCCGATGCAGCTGGTGCACGGCGACGAGGTGCTGACGCTGAAGTTCGACTGCAAGCCCTGCGAGATGCACGTGATCGGCAAGATGAAGGGCCATATCCTCGACCTGCCGCTGCCGGGCAGTGCCAGCAGCGTGGTCGGGCAGATCAGCCCGGACGATCTGATGAAGACCATTCGCCGCTCACCGCAAGCCTGATTGGCCGCGGTCACGCCAGTCGGCTACGCCCACAGCCGACTGGCTCACGTCCGCACACAAATCCGCCGGAACCATCACCCGCTACGTTGCGCCAAAGACTCATGACAGGTACCGAACCACCCATGAATCGCAGCCCCGGCTGCACGCACACGAAGGTGATCCATGAAACAGATTCTGATCGCAGCATTCGATCGCTACGAACAAGCGCAGCAGGTCAAGCAGGAGCTGGTGCAGCAGGGCATCGCCGATGACGACATTCAGCTGTCTGCGGCGATGAACCCGGAACAGGTCGATGGCAGCCGTGTGGAGGTGGTTGGCGAGGAGCCGGATGAGGATGCCACCGCCGCGGACAAGATCGGCAGCTTTTTCAGCAAGCTCTTCGGCGACAGTGCCGACAAGCACGCGGGCCGCTATCCCGAAGCAGCACGTCGAGGTTCTACGGTAGTCACCGTTTCGCTGGATGACGAGGGCCCGGTATCGATGGTCGAGCAGGTCATGGAGCGCAACGGTGCCATCGATATCGACGAGCGCAGCGCCAACTGGGGCGATGCCGACGCGACCCCGGTGACCGCCAGCACCGAGACGCTGACCACCGGCTATCCGGATGCCGCGTCGATCAGCGTCGACCAGCGCGAACTCGACGGCAGCGCAACCCCCGACCGAGGCCAGGACTCCGGTTCGATCCCGGGCCGTGCGGAGAACGAAAAAGCCGGGCGGCGTGACAACACCGCAGGCCGCGTGCGCATCATTCCTCGCTGAACCCGCTAGCCCGCAGCATCGACTGCAACGCCAGCGCATTGTCTACAGCAGCACCGCTGGCGGTGTTGTCGAAGATGCACCAGCTGGGCACACCCGACTGCGCGCATCGGCGCAGTTCGTCAGCCAGGCGCTCCAGCCACTCGGTTGCATAGGCTGAATGGTAGATACGTGGCGAGCCGTGCAGACGGTAATAGCGCATGCCCGCCCAGCCGCCCGGCTGGTCACCCCCGGTAATCGGTGAAGGGTCCGCCGCTACCCGGGCGATGCGCCAACGATCGAGCAAGCCCTCGGCATCCAGCCAACTGGCATGCCGCGGCTCCAGGGCAAGTGGGCCGGCATAACGCTCGCGTAGCGCTTCGAAGAAATCCCCTGCTACCGCGCTTTCGAAGCCGAGCGATGGCGGCAGCTGCAATAGCAGGCAACCGAGTCTGTCGCCAAGCTCGGTCACTTCCTCGAGGAAACGTTCAAGCGCCGCGCCGCAGTCGCGCAATCGCTGTTCATGGGTGATCTGCCGCGGCACCTTTACGCAGAAACTGAAACCCTCCGGCACGCTCGCAGCCCATTTGCGGTAGGTTGCCGGTCGATGCGGACGGTAGAACGAACTGTTGATTTCGACTGCCGAGAATCGCCGAGCGAAGCGCTGCAGATGCGTTCCATCGCTGGGGAACGCCGGCCAGCACGCTCGCGGCAGGCTCCAACCGGCGCAGCCGAGACGAATGCTTTCGCTGGTTTTCATCGAAAATCCTCTTGATCGCGCTGCCAGCGTTGACTGGCATGTGCTTTAAACTTGCGCGCCGCCCGCCCGAGCTCAAACGGTTTATCCATGAAGCAACGCCCCGTCACGCCCTTTCAGATACTCATCCTGGTGCTGTCCATCTATGTGATCGGCGCGCTGGTGGCCGATCTGGTGTTCGATCTGCCCGAGGACATATCGACCCTGCTCGGGTATCTGGACAACATCGTCTGCTTCTTTTTCTTCCTCGACTTCTGGATGCGCCTGCAACAGGCCGAGAACAAGCTGCGCTTCATGCGCTGGGGCTGGATCGATCTGCTGGCCAGCGTACCGGCCGGTGGGCTACAGGCGGCCAAGCTGTTTCGTGCCTTCCAGATTCTGCGGGTGCTGCGGGCGATCAAGTCGCTGCGGCTGATCTGGCGCATCCTGTTTCGCAACCGCGCCGAAGGCATCGTCGCCTCCGCAGCCACGGCAACCATGCTGCTGGTGGCGTTCGGCGCACTGACCATGCTGCTGGTGGAAGCGCCGAACCCGGAGAGTTCGATCAACACGCCGGAAGAGGCGCTGTGGTGGGCATTCGTCACCGTGACCACGGTCGGGTATGGCGACTTCTATCCGGTCACCACCCAGGGGCGCATCGTTGCGGTGCTGTTGATGGTTTCAGGGGTCGGGCTGTTCGGCAGTTTCGCGGCGTACATCGGTTCGCTGTTCGTCGCCGACCGGCACGAGGAAGACAACCGTGAACAACTGGCCGATCGAGAAACCATGCAGCGGTTGCTGCTGCAAGTGGAATGCCTGACCGAGGAAGTGCGCAGCCTGAAGCTGCAGCTTGGTGGCGATCGCCGTGAAGATGGCGATACGGTGGAGCGAGGGAGTTGAGCTGAAAGCCCCCGCACCTTGAAGGCGCAAGGGCTACCGAGGTGCAATCAGTTGGCGAAGTAGGCCTGAGCGCGAGCCACTTCAGCCGGTGTCGGCTTGTACACGGTCCACTGGTCACCGGCATTCTTCTTGTAGCGAACCTCGTTTTTCTCTACGTCGAACTCGTAGAACGGGTAGACCTCACGCAGGTTGTAGAACGCTGCGGGGGCAAAGAACAGGATGTCCGCGACCAGATAGCCACTGTTGAACTTCAACGGAATCAGGCCATACATCGGCTCCATACCCGGCTTCTCGGCACGGAAGCGGTACTGGCCGAAGCTGGTGGCCTTGTAGGTCTTGCTGACGGGGTTCTTCAGCACCAGCGGCGCGTCCTGGTTGATCTTGATGGCAAGATCCGGATCGGTGGAGCGCAGCGAAGTGGTGGCGGTGCAGGCCGAAAGCAGTACGGCACTGACAGCTACGGCAAGAAGGTGTTTGGCGTTCATGTTCAAGTTCCTTGGTGTCCATCGAAAATCGACAGCTCTCATCCACCCGGCTCTACCCGGGCTGTTGGCCATCCATTGCGGCGCGCACTATAGGGCACGGCCAGATAATGGCCAACAGCCATCCTGACGGACGGTTCGCTTTCTTGATTGCCGTCACGCAACAAGAGAAAACACGACACCTGCCCCTATAATCGCCGACCGGTCATGCGCCGCGCCGAGCAAAAAAGCGCATCGCGAGTCGTAGAAAAGAAGACTGATCAGTAAAGGTGTCGATCATGGCCAAGGCCGGCGGTAAGCAGTTCAAATCCATCAGACTCGAGCGTCTGGCACGTTTCCTCGACTGGGCGACGGCGCGCTATCCGGATTTCACCGCGAAGAAGCACCATCAGGAAAAGTGGTTCACGCCTTACGTTGGCTACCCCATCGCCGGTCTGGGTCGCGCGGCCAAGGCGTTCTGGCTGGGGCTGCATGGGCCGGCGGTGGATGATCTGCTGGCAGAACCGGTCGCAGACCAGTTGCTCGATCGGGTTGTCAGCCGAGACCTCGGCGAAATTGCCTGCAGCATCGATCTGTTCGGCAGCGAGAAGACCTTCAGCCTGGGCTCCCCGCCCCATCTGCTGGAACCTGAATGGGCGCTGCGTCTGGACGATAGTCCGCAGCGCGGCGATTTCGCCGGCAACCTGAAACAGGCCGTACAGCGCTATGTGCGCAATCGGCTGCAGGTGCTCGAACGGCCCTTCGCCGAGATGGATGAAGACGAGCGTCAGCGCTGTCTGGCGCGCATTCGACCGGAACTGTCGCGAGTCGATGAGTTCCTGCCGCACGCCGTCGCCACGGTCAACGAGATTCGCCACGAGCTGCGCTATCTGGTGACGCTGCGTCACGGCACGCTCGAGCTGGAACTGCAGCGGCGCATTCCCGCCGACCAGGATCACCTGCTCAGCGCTGCTGAAGTCGAGGCCTGGAAGCGACAGGATCGCGAAGACCTGCAGGCAACGTTCGACCGTATGCTCGAACTCGCCGACGGCTTCGACCTGCAGCAGCTTGGCCACAAGCGTCTCACCGAACTCATCGCGCTCGAACCCGGACGCATGCGCAAGGCGATACGTGCCGCCCGCCGCGAGCATGAAGAGCGCATGGCCTTTGCCGTGCTGCTGGAAAACAACCCGCGCTTCGTCCATTACCACAAGCTCTATCCGGCGCGCCGGCTGACGCGACGCTGGATCGCCCTGCTCGGCCCGACCAACAGCGGCAAGACGCACCGCTCCATCGAGGCGATGGCCGCCGCCGAGCGCGCCATCTATCTTTCGCCGCTGCGCCTGATGGCGCTGGAGAATCAGGAGCGCATCGAGTCGATGGGTGTGCCCTGCTCGCTGGTCACCGGCGAGGAGGAAATCATTCGCGAAGGCGCCACGCACTTCTGCTGCACCGTGGAGGAGTTCGCCCGCTTCCGGCATGAGCACTGGGACGTGGTGGTGGTCGACGAAGTGCAGATGATGGCCGACCCGCAACGTGGCTGGGCCTGGGTCGATGCACTGGTCAGCGCACATACGCCGAAGCTGATGATGACCGGTCCGGCACTGATCGAGCCGTCGCTGCGCACGCTCTGCGAGCTCTGCGAGGACCAGCTGCAGGTGCAGCGCACCAAACGCCTGTCGCCGGTAGAGGTGGCCAAGCACGCCATCACGCTGGAGCGCCTGGAACCCGGCTCGCTGCTGGTGGCGTTCAGCCGCAAGCTGGTGCTGGAACTCAAGGGCATGCTCGAGAGCGCCGGCAAGAGCGTCTCGGTGGTCTACGGCGCATTGTCGCCGGAGGTGCGCCGCGAGCAGGCGCGGCGCTTCCGCGAAGGCGAGGCGGACATCATGGTCGCCACCGACGCGGTCGGCATGGGCCTCAACCTGCCGGCGCACACCCTGTGCTTCTACACCGACGAGAAGTTCGACGGTATCCAGAACCGCCAGCTCAAGGTGCAGGAGGTCAAGCAGATCGGTGGGCGCGCGGGGCGTTTCGGCCACCACGACAGCGGCGAGATCACCGCACTGGATCCGCAGACGCTCAAGTCCATCCGCCGCCTGTTCAACAGCCCGGATGCGCCGGTGGACCTGAGTCAGTTCCAGGTGCGCCCTTCCATCGATCACCTGTCCGCCATTTCCGAACTGATGGGCGAGCCGAGCCTGCTGCGCGCCTGGCTGACCTTCAACCGCAACATCAACTACGGCGAGGCCTTCATTTCGGTGCTGCCGGACGAACTGGCCGAGTGGATCGAGCTGATCGACGACCCGAAGATTCCGCTCTGGCTGCGCTGGACGTTCGCCTGCACGCCGATCCGCGGCGGTTTCGACAGCCCGGCCAGCCAGCATGCCCAGCGCTGGATCAAACGCGTCGCCGAAGGCCACGCCATTCCGATGCCCAAGCTGCTGCTCGGCAGCGACCTGGCCAGCCTGGAAAGCACTCTGCATGTGGTGGAAACCTACCTGCATCTGGCCCGCAGCCTCCCCGAGCACTTCCCCGAGCACGACGACGGCGAGGACGCGCGCAAGCTGCTCAACGATGCCATCACCCGCGAGCTGTCACGCCAGCGCAAGCCACGGGCAGTACGACGCGGCGGCGGCCGCAAGGCCGGACGGCGACGCTGAGAATTTCCGCCAACCGCGATCCAGGCAGGCCAACAGCCCTATAATCGCCGCTTTGCTGCCGAGCGCGAGCCTGCCATGCCGATCAAGTACGCCCGTCGCCTGACCGATCGTCGACGGTCCGCACACAGCAATCGTCAGCTTGGCCTGTGCCTCGCCTTTGTCGCGGGCGCCGCCAACGCCGGCGGGTTCATTGCGGTCCAGCAGTACACCTCGCACATGACCGGTATCGTTTCGGCAATGGCCGACAACCTGGCCCTCGGTGCCACCGATCTGGCGCTGGCGGGTTTTGGTGCCCTGCTCTCGTTCATCCTCGGCGCCATGTGCTCGACGCTGATGATCAACTTCTCGCGGCGCCGCCGCCTGCATAGCCAGTACGCGCTACCGCTGGCGCTGGAAGCCGTACTGTTGCTGCTGTTCGGTATCCTCGGGGCACGGCTGATGGCGGTCCCAGGCTTCTTCGTACCGCTGACGGTGGTGCTGCTGTGCTTCATCATGGGTCTGCAGAACGCGATCATCACCAAGCTTTCCAACGCCGAGGTGCGCACCACGCACATCACCGGAATGGTGACCGACATCGGTATCGAGCTGGGCCGGCTGATCTATTTCAACCGCAATCGTCATGACGACATGCCACCGGTCCGGGCCAACCGACAGCGCCTGCGTATCAACCTGCTGATGGTGATGAGTTTCTTCACCGGCGGGTTGACTGGCGCGATCGGCTTCAAGCACTTCGGCTTCCTCGCCACCGTCCCGCTGGCCGCTCTGCTGCTGGCACTGGCTCTGGTGCCGATGGCTGACGATCTGCTGCTCGGCTGGCGGCTCTGGCGGCGTAAGCACTGAGGCACCGACGGCTTCCGATTCCCGCCCGATGAACAGGCTTTATCGGTCACAGCGTTCCTTCCGGGGTGCAGACCGACAGCAAGAGCCAGCATTTGTTCCCGCAGAAAACCCGCAAAATGTTCGAATTTTTACTTTGACAGCGGCATTCTTTGCCTCTAAGTTTTCGTTTCCGAACAATTCCGAACCAATGCAGTGCTCGGAATAAAACAAAAACAAATGAACGAGGCTCCGCGCATGAGTACGCCCATCGTCCCGACGCTAAAGGGACAATGCATCGCCGAATTTCTCGGCACTGCCCTTCTCATCTTCTTCGGTACCGGCTGCGTCGCCGCGCTCAAGCTCGGCGGCGCCGACCTGGGGCTGTGGGAAATCAGCATCATCTGGGGCATCGGCGTTTCGATGGCGGTGTACCTTGCCGCCGGCGTCTCCGGTGCCCATCTGAACCCGGCTGTCACCATCGCATTGTGGCTGTTCGGCACATTCGAACGGCACCGGGTGCCGGCTTACATCCTCGCGCAGGTGGCCGGCGCCTTCTGTTCCGCGGCGCTGGTCTACGGACTGTACAGCAGCCTGTTTTTCGATTTCGAACAGGCCCAGCAGATGGTGCGTGGCAGTGTCGAGAGCCTCGAACTCGCGTCGGTCTTCTCCACCTACCCGCACGCCTCGTTGTCGTTCGGTCAGGCGTTCCTTGTGGAAGTGGTCATCACGGCCATTCTGCTGGCGATGATCATGGCCATCACCGACGACGGCAATGGCCTGCCCAGCGGCCCGCTCGCACCTTTGCTGATCGGCCTGCTGATCGCCGTGATCGGCGGCGCGATGGGACCGCTGACCGGTTTTGCGATGAATCCGGCGCGGGATTTCGGGCCTAAACTGATGACCTTCCTGGCCGGTTGGGGCGATGTGGCCTTTACCGGAGGGCGAGACATCCCGTACTTCCTGGTTCCGATCTTCGCCCCGATTCTCGGCGCCTGCCTCGGCGCTGCCGGTTACAAGGCACTCATCTGCCGACACCTGCCGGGCGTTGGCTCTGCCGCCTGCGATGCACCCAAACCCAAGGAAAAGGCCTCTGCCGAAATGGGCGCCGCCCAGCCCGATATCAGCAAAGTTCGCTAAGGAAACGACGCCATGAGCAACCAGAACAAGCAATTCATCGTCGCCCTCGACCAGGGCACCACCAGCTCCCGTGCCATCGTGCTGGACCGCAACGCCAATGTGGTGACCATCGCCCAGCGCGAGTTCGCGCAGATCTACCCGCAGCCGAGCTGGGTCGAGCATGACCCCATGGAAATCTGGGCGACCCAGAGCGGCGTGTTCGTCGAAGCCCTGGCCCAGGCCGGCATCACCAACGAGCAGGTGGCGGCCATCGGTATCACCAACCAGCGCGAGACCGCCATCGTCTGGGACAAGGTCACCGGCAGGCCTATCTACAACGCCATCGTCTGGCAGAGCCGCCAGAGCACGCCGATCTGCGACCAGCTCAAGCGCGACGGCATGGAAGAGCACATCCGCAAGACCACCGGCCTGGTGATCGACCCCTACTTCTCCGGCACTAAGATCAAGTGGATTCTCGATCACGTCGAAGGCAGCCGCGAGCGCGCCCGCCGTGGCGAGCTGCTGTTCGGCACCGTCGATTGCTGGCTGATCTGGAAGATGACCCAGGGCAAGGCCCACGTCACCGACTACACCAACGCCTCGCGCACGCTGCTGTTCGATATCCACAAACTGGACTGGGACCCGGTGATGCTCGAAGCGCTGGATATCCCGCGCGAAATGCTGCCGGAAGTGCGCTCCTCCTCGGAGATCTACGGCCACGCCTACATCGGCTCTGGCCAGAGCACCGGCATTCCCATCGCGGGTATCGCCGGCGACCAGCAGGCCGCGCTGTTCGGCCAGATGTGCGTCGAACCCGGGCAGGCCAAGAACACCTACGGCACCGGCTGCTTCCTGCTGATGAATACCGGGACCAAGGCAGTGCAGTCCGAACATGGTCTGCTGACGACCATCGCCTGCGGGCCGCGGGGCGAAGTGAATTACGCGCTGGAAGGCGCCATCTTCAATGGCGGCTCCACCGTGCAGTGGCTGCGTGACGAACTGAAGGTACTCAACGAATCGCTGGATTCGGAGTACTTCGCCACCAAGGTGCCGGACAGCAACGGCATCTACCTGGTGCCAGCCTTCACCGGCCTTGGCGCGCCCTACTGGGACCCGCGTGCCCGCGGCGCGCTGTTCGGCCTGACCCGCGGGGTCAAGGTCGACCACCTGATCCGTGCGGCGCTGGAGTCCATCGCTTACCAGACCCGCGACGTACTCGATGCCATGCAGCAGGATGCCGGCGAGCGCCTGCGCGCCCTGCGCGTGGACGGCGGCGCAGTGGCCAACAACTTCCTCATGCAGTTCCAGGCCGACCTGCTCGGCACCCAGGTCGAACGCCCGCAGATGAAGGAAACCACCGCCCTTGGTGCGGCCTACCTGGCCGGGCTGGCGACCGGTTTCTGGAGCGATCTCGACGAGTTGCGCAGCAAGAGCAGCATCGAGCGGGTGTTCGAACCGGCGTGCGGAAGTGAACAGCGCGAAGCGCTCTATCGCGGCTGGCAGAAGGCGGTCGACCGTACGCGCAACTGGGCCGAAGACTGATCCGACGGACAACAGACCTGCCTCTGGAGGGTTTCGGAGACAGGCCTGGGATGTGCGAATTCGAACAGCCGGCGCTTTAATCGAACGCCAGACTACGGCATGCTTCCCGCACAACCGCGAACAAGGAAGCCTCATGAGCCTGGCGCCCCGACAGCAGAACATTCTGGAACTCGTGCGCGAGCGCGGCTACGTGAGCATCGACGAGCTGGCACGGCATTTCGCCGTCACGCCGCAGACCATCCGCCGCGACATCAATCAGCTCGGCGATGCCGGCCTGCTGCGGCGCTACCACGGTGGCGCGGCCTACGACTCCAGCGTACAGAACACCGCCTACAGCCAGCGCGCGCACCAGATGCGCGACGAGAAGTTGCGCATCGCCGCCGCCATGGCCGCGCGCATCCCCGACCAGGCTTCGCTGTTCATCAATATCGGCACCACCACCGAAGCCATCGCCCGCGCCCTGCTCAACCACCGCGACCTGAAGATCATCACCAATGATCTGCACGTGGCGAGCATTCTCAGCACCAAGGAAGACTTCGACGTGCTGATCGCCGGCGGCAACGTGCGCAGCGACGGCGGCGTGGTGGGCCAGGCTACCGCGGACTTCATCAGCCAGTTCAAGGTCGATTTCGCCCTGATCGGCATCAGCGGCATCGACGAGGACGGCACCCTGCTCGACTTCGACTACCAGGAGGTCCGCGTCTCCCAGGCGATCATCCACAACGCACGCAAGGTCTTCCTCGCCGCGGACTCCAGCAAGTTCGGCCGCAGTGCCATGACGCGTCTGGGTTCGCTGGAACAGATCGATTGCCTGTTCACCGACACGGCACCTTCCGAGGTGTTCGCCGAGCTGCTGGCCCGCCACAAGGTACAGCTGGAAATCGCCGAGTAGGCTGGACCGCCTGCATTCCCGGCCTGGCCAACCCACCGATCAGGTGACGTTGAACCTGTAGCTGCGATCTCGACCGCGTATTGCAGCCAGCCTACCGTTACAACGGACACGCAGCATCCGCTGAATGGGCGCTGCTCCGGTCCCCATGCAAGCGCTGTCTCTCGACCCTCCGCGCCGCTGTGTAGCCAGCTGGCTCGGTGTCCTCAAGGTCGGAAAACCTCCGCAAGATCAACCGGAGTCGCCGACGTAAGCACGCGGCTCCGCACGTTCGCGTTGGCAGACTACACGACCCTCGACTTTCGAATATTTTCCTTTTTATCGATTTCGAACATTTTATGCTTTCGCGTGGATTCTTTTGCGAATAGCATGTTCAAAACCGAACATGAACTTTCGTTTCCGAGGAGAAGCCCGTGCCACATCCCGTTCAGCCCGTCTCCGAGCTCTATGACGTCGCCGTGATCGGCGGCGGTATCAATGGTGTCGGCATCGCGGCCGATGCCGCCGGCCGAGGGCTGTCGGTGTTCCTTTGCGAACGCGACGACCTGGCCAGCCATACGTCATCGGCGAGCAGCAAGCTCATCCACGGCGGGCTGCGCTATCTGGAACACTACGAATTCCGACTCGTCCGTGAGGCACTGGCCGAGCGAGAGGTGTTGCTGGCCAAGGCACCGCACATCGTCAAACCGATGCGCTTCGTGCTGCCGCACCGCCCTCACCTGCGCCCGGCCTGGATGATCCGCGCCGGGCTGTTCCTCTACGACAACCTGGGCATGCGCAAGAAGCTGCCGGCATCGCGGGGTTTGCGTTTCGGCAGCGATAGCCCGCTCAAGCCGGCGATCACCCGCGGCTTCGAATACTCCGACTGCTGGGTCGACGACGCACGCCTGGTGGTGCTCAACGCCATGGCCGCGCGGGAAAAAGGTGCGCATATCCATACCCGCACGCAGTGCCTGAGCGCCAAGCGTGCCGGTGGCATCTGGGATGTCGAGCTGCAGCGCGAGGATGGCAGTCGCTTTTCCTTGCGCGCCAAGGCACTGGTCAATGCGGCCGGTCCCTGGGTCGCACAGTTCATTGGCGAGCATCTGCAGCAGCGCTCGCCGTACGGCATCCGCCTGATTCAGGGCAGTCACATCATCGTGCCCAAGCTGTATGAAGGCGAGCAGGCCTACATCATGCAGAACGAGGATCGGCGCATCGTCTTCGCCATTCCTTACCTCGATCGCTACACCATGATCGGCACCACGGACCGCGAATATCACGGCGACCCGGCCAAAGTGAGCATCAGCGAGGAAGAGATCGCCTACGTACTGGGCGTGGCCAACACGCACTTTCGCCAGCAGCTGGAATCCAGGGACGTCGTGCATACCTTCGCCGGCGTCAGGCCGCTA
Source organism: Pseudomonas songnenensis (assembly GCF_003696315.1). GTDB lineage: Bacteria > Pseudomonadota > Gammaproteobacteria > Pseudomonadales > Pseudomonadaceae > Stutzerimonas > Stutzerimonas songnenensis. The sequence continues at coordinate 93,370 of NZ_RFFN01000007.1, forward strand.
TGCGACGACGAGTCGGATAATCCGTCCGCGGTTACCCGCGATTACACCCTGTCGCTGGCGGCGGAAGACAAGCAGGCACCGCTGCTTTCGGTGTTCGGCGGCAAGCTGACCACCTACCGCAAGCTCGCCGAGTCAGCGATGGCGCAGCTCAAGCCATTCTTCCCGGCCATGGGTGAAAGCTGGACGGCGCAGGCGGCACTGCCTGGCGGCGAAGGCATGAGCACGGCAGAAGCACTCACCGAAGAGCTGGTGGCCAAGGTGCAGGGGCTGAAACTGCCGCTGGCCAAGCGCTGGGCAACCCTCTACGGCAATCGGGTATGGCGCATGCTGGGCGAAGCGCGCTCGCTCGATGCACTGGGCGAGGATCTCGGCCAGCAGCTGTACGCGCAGGAAGTCGAGTACCTTCGCCGCGAGGAGTGGGCAACCCAGGTTGACGATATCCTCTGGCGCCGCACCAAGCTCGGACTGGCCTTCAGCGAGCCGGAAAAGGCTCGCCTGGCGCGCTACCTGACAGAGCGGCCAGTCAGCGAAGCCTCGCGCAGCAGCGACGCTGCCTGAGGCAGCCGCTCAGCCTTGCGCCTCGAGCTGCTGGCTGATCCGCGCGACGCTGGCGGCGATGCGTTGCTCGACATCCTGCATCTGCTCCTGCTGTTGCAGGAGCGGAACGCAGAGGTTCAGAGCGGTCAGCACCAGCAACTTGTCGCCCGTGGCATTGGGGAACTGCCGCTGACTGTCCGCCAGACGCTGCTGCAGCATGGCTGCAGCTTCCTGCAACAAGGTGTCCTGGCTGGGCGGGGCTCTAAACGAGTACTCGCGACCGAACACCTTGAGTACCTGAACGCCATCCGCCGTCATGCGGCGTTGCTGCCGGTCGCTCGCTCCAGCAGCGCCTGCAACCTGGCCAGGGTTGCGCCCTGCTTGTCTTCCTGCTCCAGCGCAGCCAGTTGCAGGTTGTCATTCTCCTCGCGCGCTTGCAGCAGCTGCTGCTCAAGCAGGGCGCAGTGCTGGCTGAGGTTCTGGTTGCGCTGCAGCAGATCGTTGATGACGGTTTCGAGTTGCGCGAGGGTGGTATCAAGCATGGAGCGTTTTCCGGGTCCGGTGAAAAAGCGCGCGAGAGTAACCGAAAGCACTGCGGTCGGGGGCCTTCATTGCGCCGTCAGCAGTGCCATCGCCGACCCGGTCGCCAAGAGAATCGGTTTGCGGTAGCCTCGGCGGCCTATTTCAAGAGGAGCTTTCCCATGGCACGTGCAACCGCCCGTCACATCCTGGTTTCCACCGAAGCCAAGTGCAATGAACTCAAGGCCGCCATCGAAGCGGGTGCTGACTTCGCCGAAGTCGCCAAGGAGAATTCCAGCTGCCCATCCAGTCGCCAGGGCGGCGATCTGGGCTCGTTCGGCCCCGGTCAGATGGTCAAGGAGTTCGATACTGTGGTCTTCAGCGCCCCGATCAATGTCGTGCAGGGCCCGGTGAAGACGCAGTTCGGCTATCACCTGCTGGAAGTGACCAGCCGCCAGGACTGATCGCCTCGTCCCTGCACACAAGGTGCAGGGACGCCTCCCGCATCACGCCGAAAGAGGCGCCCCTCCCCGCAGCAGCACCTCCCCGCTACGCCTGCTACCGGTCACGACTCCAGACGGAAGCGCCCGGTCAGTGCCTTGAGGCCTTTCATGCTCTGCATGATGGTATTGCCCGATGCCGCCGTATCCTGCGTGACGCCTGCTGCCTGATCGGCAACCTGGGCGATGCGTGTCAGCGACTGATTCATGTCTTCTGCAACCTGCGACTGCTCCTCGGCGGCCGTGGCGATCTGGTTGGTCATCCCGCGAATGGTCTGAACTGCACCGACGATCTGCCCCAACGCATGCTGGGCTGCCTCGATCTGGGTGAGTGTGGTCGCGCTGCTCTGGCGCGACGCATCCATGGCCTGACCGGCGCGAGTCGCCTGGCTCTGCAGGCGCTCGACCAGTACGCCAACCTCCTTGGCCGAGCTCTGCGTGCGACTGGCCAGGCTGCGTACTTCGTCGGCAACCACTGCGAAACCGCGGCCCTGTTCACCGGCACGGGCAGCCTCGATGGCGGCGTTGAGCGCCAGCAGGTTGGTCTGCTCGGCGATTCCGCTGATCACATTGAGCACCTTGCCGATCTCGTGGCTGTCCTGGACCAGCTGCTGCATCACGTCGGACAGGCCGTCGACATGGCCGCTGAGGGTGCGGATGGCGCCGACCGATTCATTCATCACGGCGCTGCCGGCGTTGGTTTCCTGCTCGGCCACGTCGGCCGCACTGGCAGCCTCGACGGTGCTACGTGCGACCTCGTGCGAGGTCGCCAGCATTTCGTTCATGGCGGTCGCGACCTGATCGATCTCGGCCTGCTGCCCTTCCACGTTGCGCGCGCTGTCACCGGCCAGACCAGCCATGCGCACGCACTGCGCGTCAGCATCGTCAGCGGCCTGCCGCACGCCCTTGATCATCTCGCCCACCTGGCCCAGCAGGCGGTTGTAGGCCAGGGTGATCATGCCCATCTCGTCATCGGCATGCCGCACCTGCAGCGGCGCGGAAAAGTCGCCCTGGCTGACCTTCTCCAGACGCCCGCGCAGCTCGTCGATCTGCAGCATCAGCCAGTTCATGCCGGCGATCCGTCCGAGAATGACCAGCAGCAGGATGCACAGCGTCGAACCGAGGGCGACCCAGAGTTGCTGCGACGCGCTGCGATTGGCGTCAGCGGAAATCAGCGACACGACCTCATTGGCCGCGGCGAGAATATCGTTGGAGTCGGTAGCGATGGCCTTCACATCGGCGCCCTGACCTGCTGCCAACGCCTGCACGGCTGGACGGTAGCGTTGCCAGATCTGGTCGACACGCTGCAGGTGCGGTTTCGCGCTGGCCAGCTCCACGGGCGCAATGCCCTGGGCATGGTCGCCGTTGAGCAGCAGCCGATGCGACTGCTCGAAACGCTGGATGGTTTTATCCACGTCGGCCGGGCCGCCAATGCCCTGCGCGGCCAGCAGGGCCTCCTTCATCATCTTCTGGCTGAGCATGCGCTGCGCACCGGCCATATCGATCTGGCTGGCGTCCTTGCTGGACATGAACAACACGCCGGCGGTCAATGCCGCGCAAAAGAAGATCAGGCTGTAGGAGAAGAAGAACTGATGGTTGATGGTACGCAGACCCAGTCCGCGTAAAAGGGCCTGGATGACGTTCGCCAAGGTGCTGGTCATGGAATGTTCCAACTACGGAAAAGGTTGCGTCGTCAGCGTCGAAATGACGCTGCACTCATCCGGTTCTCGGCCGCCAACGGGGCAACTTGATACCACTGGTCAGGCATCTTGAGGCCAGACACCACGCGGCTTCCGCCCATTCGCCGGCACGCAGTGAACGACTGGTCACGTACTGACCCAGGTCAACGAAACGGCCCGCGGCAGGGCTGATCTTTTTGGCCCGACCATGGCACAGCGACTATGGTCAGATAACGCGAGATGACTCGCAGAAGTTATGGATTTCGACCGAGGGCCAAGTCATGTTTCAGGTATCACGCAGAGGCGAAAACCGCATCGATATCGACTTCTCCGGCAAGCTGGACAGCCAGGCCATGCGCGCCGCGCTGGACGACCTGCTGTTCAAGTCCGAAGGCATCAGCAATGGCCGGATGCTCTATCGCATCGGCGATTTCGACCTGCCCACGCTCGGCGCCGTCGGGGTGGAGTTGTCGCGCCTGCCGCAATTGTTCCGCTTCATCCGCCGCTTCGATCGTTGCGCGGTGATCGCCGGCAAGGAATGGCTGCGCAAGGCTAGCGAGGTCGAAGGCGCATTGATCCCGGGGCTTACGATCAAGGCCTTCGATCTGCACCAGGAAGCCGAGGCGCTCGCCTGGCTGGAACATGGATAACGCCGGGTTAACGCAACGACCCGACCTGTGGAAGCGAATGCCCCGCCCTGCCTGGCTGTCGAATGCGGACATCAACAGCACGGAGAACGGACATGGGACTTTTCGATACGATCAAGGCGAAGCTCGGCCTGGGCGATGTCTCCAACGAGGCACAGACCAAGGCCGCTGTGCCGCCGGCAGACGCCACGCACTCAAGCGCCGAAGGCATTACCCTGAGTGACAGACCGACCACCACCGACAACGCGACCATCGCTCCGCACAACGACCTGAATCAGACCTCGGGCACGACCCGTGGTGTCGATGTGGTGGCGCAGCTGGAAGCCAAGGCGGCGCAGCATCCCGAAGCACTCAACTGGCGCACCTCGATCGTGGATCTGCTGAAATTGCTCGGACTCGATAGCAGCATGGAATCGCGCCGTGAACTGGCAACCGAACTCGGCTGCCCGCCGGAGCAGATGGCCGACTCAGCGCAGATGAACATGTGGCTGCACCGGGCGGTGATGAAGAAGCTGGCTGAGAACGGCGGCAGCATTCCGCCGGAACTGCTGCACTAACTGCTGGGTTGGATGTGCGAAGGGCCTTCCGAGGAAGGCCCTTGCCTGGGTGACTTATGAGATGCGGACCTGCTCGTCCGCCAGGAAATCTTCCTCCAGCAGCGCATCGCGTTCGGCGACCGCACCGTCGATCATCTGCGGTTGGCTGCCGCCGCGCTTGCTGCGCAATTTGCCGAACTGGTGCGCCAGGGCATTGTTCAGCTTGTCGACCGCACCATCGATCGCCAATTCCAGCGACTCGGCTTTGTGCGTAACGGAAATCGGCTGCAGCCCCTTCGGACGCGCTTCGATCTGGCAGCGCTTATCGTGGGCGCCGGCCTTGTCACCGTTTTCATCGTTGAGGTGGACGACGACGCGAGTCAGCTCGTCGTCGAACCGGTCCAGCTTGCTTGCGACACTGGCACTGACCCAATCCGCCAGACGGGCACTGCCTTCGATGTGGTTATCGCTGTGAACCTGGATTTGCATAAGTCGTCCTTACTTCCGCTTATGAGCACCACCGTTGCCAGTGGCTTGGTAATAGCTATGCCACCGTTTCGCTGAATAAGCAACGGCCAAGATGTCGCCAAAGCTTTTCTCGCCTGACGCAAATTTCGCTTTGCTATCCGAAACTTAGCGCGATCGCCGCCATTGCTCGCGTGAAGCTGGACAGATGCCGGCAGCCAATGGGGTGCAACTATTTGTGTGCAGCTGGCGCCAGGACGATCGCCCCTGCGTCGGACAGCAGACGCCCGACGCAGGAGCGGATGATCGCAGGCGCTACGCGGCGTGCTGGAACAGCTGTCGGCCATGGTCGAGGTGCTGGTCAACCAGCCATTTGCCATGGGCGATGGACAGTCGCTGAGCCTTGCCCAGCTCGTCCATGAACGCATGTTCAAGCGGCAGTGGCATGCGGCGGGTGACGTTGCCGGCGGAGTCGGTGATCCGGCAGCCGCCCGCCCAGGGGGTCGGGGTGCCGGGATACTCCATCACCTCGGCAGTGATGAGGTGGTCGCGGTAGGTGCATTGCATCATGGTCATGATCGTTACCTCGCTCTGTGCGGGCAGCCATCAGAACACGCAGGTGGTTCGGGCCTGATGGGCCGCCGATGTCCCCCTGTAAACAGGCCGATTTCGCCGGCCCAATGCGTCAGAACGGTATAGCACAGGCTGTGCGGCCTGTGCCGACGGGTACAGGCGGGTCGACGAACGTCGATCGACTCAGGCGTCCAGCGACGGACCGATGAGTTCGCTCAGCTGCCGATACACGCCCGGCGCCGCCACCAGATAGGGGTTGCCCCTGAGCAAGCCATCATTACGGAAGAAGTCGTTGCGCAGGCCGCCTGCCTCGGCCACCAGCACCAGCCCGGCAAGGCAATCCCAGCTCTTGAGTTCGGTTTCGTAGTAGCCGATCAAGCGCCCTGCAGCGACATAGGCGGTCATCAGTGCGCCAGAGCCGTTGCGGATGAACATGCCGCCTTCGGCCAGGAGTTTTTCCAGAAACGGAATGAAGTGCTCCTTGCCGCGCGGGTGGAAGGTACCGGCGCCGGTCAGCCCCTCGCGCACATGGGTCGCGGCGCTGGCCTTGAGCCGGGTCTGGTTGACGTACGCGCCACGGCCCACGCAACCGTGAAACAGCTCGTCATGGTTGGGATCGGCAATCGCGCCGATATGGGGCTCGCCGTCGATCAGAAGGCCGATGGAGACGCACCAGTTGTGCAAACCGTTGACGAAGCAGGCCGTACCGTCGATGGGGTCGATGACCCAGACGCAGCGCGCCTTGAGATCGGCCGAACCGCTCTCCTCGCCGAGGAAGCCGTCCTGCGGGAACTGCTCGGCCAGCCGTGCGCGAATGAAATCCTCGATGCCTTTGTCAGCAATGCTGACCACATCCTGCTGGTCGCTGCCCTTGTGCTCGACGTCCAGCGTCTCGCGCTGGCGGTAGTAGTCCATGCCGAGCTGCGCAGCCTCCAGCGCAAGGCGCTTGGCACAGGCATAGCGGGCATCGATGTCGAGGTTGCTCATGGTGCGGTTCCCAGGCAAAAAAGCGGCATTCTAGACAGGCGTGGCGTGCAGCACGAGGGCAGCGGGCGCTCCCGCCACCGGCAGCACGCTTCAGCCAACGACGCCGGGCTGGGTCGGGTAGTTTCCCAGCATGGCAGGGCCGCACTCGCCCACGCAGCGCAGGCTCTGGTTGTCGCTGACGGGATGCCCCTGACGTGTCGTGAGGGTTCGGCGTTCTTCGGTCATGACAACTCCGCTTCGGTACCTTGGAAATCTTTAGGTTCCTCGGCGGCGAGCGCGTTCGCTCTGATGCTGCCGTGTCTGACGAGCGTTGTCCGCACCAGAGCAGACGCTGCAGCCGCGACGAATCAGGCAGCCGGCGGTCCTATCTGCGAGCCACGGCTCACCCACGCAGACAGGAGATTCCCATGGGCTTGTTCAACTCGATACTGGAAAAGATCGGCCTCGGCCAGGCGCACGCCGCGCCGGATTCCACCGCACCCACCACGCCTCCAGAAGCCTCGACAGGCGGCGCCGGGGCGCTCGCCACACCGGCCGTGGATCAGGTGGACGTCGCCGCCAAGCTCGACGGCATGGCGCACAACCACCCCGAAAAACTCAACTGGCGCACCTCCATCGTCGATCTGCTGAAATTGCTCGGCCTGGACAGCAGCCTGACGGCGCGCAAGGAGCTGGCGAGCGAACTGGGTTGCCCAGCCGACAAGATGACCGACTCGGCACAGATGAACATGTGGCTGCACAAGACAGTGCTGAACAAGCTGGCCGACAACGGTGGCAACGTCCCGGCCGATCTGCTGGATTGAACTGCGCGCAATCGGCCTCGGGCTGCGGCGCTTGCCGCAGCCCGGGGGGCCATCAGTGCTCGTGCATGCGCACGTTCAGCTCGTCGACGATGGGCGCCCACTCCGCATCCTCGGCCCACTCGTCGCGTAGCAGCGCACGCTGCGAGTCGTTCCAGACCGGGGCGTCAGCCAGCCGGACGTCTTCCGGCAAGCGCCCGTGCTTGCCGATGAACGCATCGATACTGGCAGGATCGGACGCCAGACCAAGCTGCTCGAACAGGGTGCCAAGATCTTTGTTAGGTAATTCCATGGTGCTCTCCCAGGGGCTCGTTAAACGGCCGAAAGGCGCATCGCGCGCGTTCCGCTACTTGCCTATTCAGAGGTCCGCCGGCTCAGTACAGTTCCGCCTGGCCCTACGAGGAATGCACCGCATGGACATACTGCTTAGCGGCAGCTTCGACGATGCCGAGCGTGACGCCTGGCGCGCCGAACTGCAGGACGCCCTGCCCGAGGCCCGTTGGCACCTGACCGCAACGCCGGAGAATGCCGGCCTGATCACAGCGGCGGTGGTCGCCAATCCCCTGCCGGGCTCGCTGCAAGGGCTGCCCAATCTGCGCCTGATCCAGTCGTTGTGGGCCGGGGTGGACCGCCTGCTGAACGATCCGACCCTGCCCGACGTGCCGGTGGCACGCATGGTCGATCCCGCCATGAGTGCGGCCATGGCTGAAACCGCGCTGTGGGCGACGCTCTCGCTGCACCGGCGCTTCTACGCCTACGCGCAGCAACAGCACGCGCGCGAATGGCAGCAGCTGCCACAACGACGTGCCGATGAGATCCAGGTGACGCTGCTCGGCACGGGGCAGATGGGCCGAGCCTGTGCCATGCGCCTGCTCGCCTTGGGCTACCGGATGACAGGCTGGAATCTGCGCGGCGGTACGCTTGAGGGGCTGCCACTCGAACACGGCATGGACGCGCTCTGGCCGCTACTCGCCCGTAGCGACATCGTGATCAACCTGCTGCCCTTGACTGCACAGACCAGCGAGCTGCTGGATCAACGCTTCTTCAATGCCCTGCGTCCCGGCGCCGGGCTGGTCAACCTGGCACGCGGCGGGCATCTGGTCGAGGCGGATCTGCTGCGGGCACTGGCCAGCGCCCAGGTCAGCCATGCCGTGCTGGACGTGTTCCGCAACGAGCCGCTGCCGTCGGACCATCCCTTCTGGAGCCATCCGCAGGTAACCGTGCTCCCGCACGTGGCTGCTGCAACGGACATGCGCAGCGCCGCACGGATCGTCGTGCAGAACCTGAGAGCGCTACGTGATGCCCAGCCGTTGAGTGACCTGGTGGAACGCAGCCGCGGCTATTGAAGCGCGGCTGCGGGGCCAGACGCGACCGAGTGCTTCAATCCTGGCTCAGTGCGCCGATCCGGTGAATGGAGAGGTCCGCGCCGTTGAATTCCTCTTCCTGGCTCAAGCGTATGCCTGTGGTCACCTTCAGCAAGCCGTAGACGCCGAAGCCGCCCAGCAGCGCCACCAGCATGCCCAGGCCGCTGCCGATCACCTGGCTGATCAGGCTCACCCCACCCAGCCCGCCCAGTGCCGCCTGACCGAAGATTCCACAGGCCACCCCGCCCCAGATCCCGCACAAGCCATGCAATGGCCATACACCCAGCACATCGTCGATCTTCCAGCGGTTCTGCGTGGCGGTGAACGCCCAGACGAACAGCGCGCCTGCGATCGCACCGGTGGCCAACGCGCCGACAGGATGCATCAGGTCGGAACCGGCACAGACCGCCACCAGCCCGGCCAGCGGCCCATTGTGCAGGAAGCCCGGGTCGTTGCGCCCGGCCAGCCATGCCGCGGCGGTTCCGCCAACCATCGCCATCAACGAGTTGACCGCCACCAGCCCGCTGATGCCTTCGATGGATTGCGCGCTCATCACGTTGAAGCCGAACCAGCCTACGATAAGAATCCACGAGCCCAACGCGAGGAACGGAATGTTCGACGGCGCGAACGCCACCAGTCTGCCGTCCCGATAACGACCGTTGCGCCGCCCCAGCAGGACCACCGCACCGAAGGCCAGCCATCCACCCATGGCGTGCACCACCACGGAGCCGGCGAAGTCATGGAACGATGCACCGAACCGGTGCTCGAGCCAGGCCTGAAGGCCGAAATTGCCGTTCCAGATCAGCCCTTCGAAGAACGGATAGACGAACGCGACGATCAGCAGCGTTGCACATAGCTGCGGACCGAAACGCGCGCGCTCGGCGATGCCACCGGAAATGATCGCCGGAATGGCCGCGGCGAACGTCAATAGGAAGAAGAACTTCACCAGCGCGTAGCCATGGTCCAGCACCAGCTGATCCGCTGGCTGCATGAAGGTGACGCCGTAGGCGACCCAGTAACCAATGAAGAAATACGCCAGGGTGGATACGGCGAAATCGGTGATGATTTTCGACAGGGCATTGACCTGATTCTTCAGGCGCACCGTGCCGACTTCGAGAAAGGCAAAGCCGGCGTGCATGGCCAGCACCATCACAGCGCCAATCAGGATGAACAGGGTATTGGAGCCGTGAACCAGGGTTTGCACGGCACTGTCGAGGTTTTCCATGGATGACTACAGCCTCAGCGGGTACTACGCACCAAAACGGTAACCACGACCCGGCGCACGCACCGAGATGCATCACTGCGCCATGACTGATTACCATCACCTGCAGCCGACGGTCGCTTCGAGCATGCCGCCCGAGCGTCGTTAATCCTTTGTAATCAATAGATTATGGATTTTACCGGTTTCCCGCCGTGCGCCATTGCGGGGCTTGCACGACGACTGCTGCACCAAGCGATAGCAATGCCCGTACCAATCCTGGTTACAGCCCTGGTGCAGCGCACGGTCAGAGTGCGGACAGTGCGCGGTACTCGTCCTGGGCGAGCTGGTCGGTCATACCGCTGATGTAGTCCTGCAGCATCCGGTTGCGGTAGTAGAACTCCCACAGTGGCCAATCGGCCGCTTGCTCGCCGTGGTCCTTGAGGGCTTCGTGATAGGCCTTGACCAGCTGGTTGGGCAGACGCCGCGCAAGCATCTGCAGGTGGGGTTCGCTGCGGCAGGTGCCGAGGGTAAGAGCATCGAATACCGTTGCCGGCACGCGCAACAGCGGCGCATAGAACTCCAGCAGGCCCTGGAGAATGCGATAGCCCTGCAACTGCAGCGTCTCGACCTCGCGGTGGCAGAACACCTTGTCCATCGCGACATCCTTGAAAGTCTGCACGATGGCGTTGGCCAGGCTGTCGTCCTCCAGCAACGCACGGTCGAGGGTGCCGTGATAGACGGCCTCGATGTTGTCGACGAATTGCCGCGCAGCATGCTGAACCAGCGGATGGACCAGGCTCACCCGCAGCCAGATGAAGAACTCGCCAGCCTTGTTGATCGGCTCCTTGTGCGCCCGCTCAAGCGCGTAGTTGACCATGGTGCGGAAGCTGCGCTCCGGCCCCGGCACCGGCGCATCCACCGAACCATGCAGGGCGAACTTGTCGAGCAACAGCTTCGCCAGCTGTTCGATGCTGAAAATGCCCTTCTCCACCGAATCCTCGATATCGGCCAGGCAATAGGCGATGTCATCGGCGGCTTCCATCACGTACGCCAGCGGGTGACGGGTGCACGGCTGCATGTCGAGCGTGGCCTGCAAGGTACGCACGAAGGGTTCCTCGGACAGGTAGAAACCGGGTTTTTTCAGCAGATAGGCGCCAGGCGTCCCCTTCGCCGGCCTGGCCTGATAGGCAGGACGAACGTATTTGAGCAGGCCGGCGGTCTGCGTGAAGGTCAGGTTCAGCCGCTGCAGCGAAACCACCAACCGAACCGCCTGGGCGTTGCCTTCGAAGTGCTTGAGGTCGACCAGCATCCGTTTGCGCAATTCGGCGTCGCCCTGCCCCGGCGTCACAGCGGCAGTGAACAGCGCGTCGAGGTGACGCACGAACCACTCGCCGATGGCGTACTCACCAAAATGGCCGAACGGCGGATTGCCGATGTCGTGCATCAGGCAGGTCATTTCGACCAGGCTCTGCAGTGCTGGCTCAAGCCCGTCCAGGCCAAACTCGGCAGCCCTGTCGCCAAGCTGCTTGTAGAGCGTGCGGACGATGAAGCGGCCGGTCTGCTGCACTTCCAGCGAGTGCGTCAGCCGGCTGCGTACCGCGGCATTGCGCTCCAGCGGGAAGACCTGGGTCTTCTGCTGCAGGCGACGCACCGCGGCAGAGTTGATGATGCGCCCGCGGTCGCTCTCCAGTTGGTCCAACAGGGCGTCGAGGTTGCCGTCGCTGGCCCGCTGGCCTGCCTCACCCTTGCCATAGGGGCGCTGGCGGGAGATTTTGTGCTTGAAGTTCACGGACACCGGCATGCATCGTTCTCGCGGCGCTAAAAATATGAGCCATCGAGCCTAACGCGAGCGTTGCGGGTTTACCATCGCCGCCCCTTTCATCGCCAAGCACGGCGACGGAGACGATTCGTGAGTCGAGCAGCTTTTCATCAGAACAACGCCGAGCGCGCCCGCGCCGAAGCCCAACGGCTGTTGGACCAGCAAGCGGCCCTTGGCTCGCGCTGGCTGGCCTGGGTCGCCACCGAGCTGTATCAGCTCAGCCCGCCGGAATATACCGCGATGGTGCGTCGCGAACTGGAACGGCTGAACCAGGCACAGCAGCCTTGAGCGAGCGCTTTGCGACCACCCCGCTGCATTCCTGGGCGGTCAGCGGTCCGCTGCTGTGCGAGCGGTTTTCGTCACTACCCGGCAGTAGCAAGGCCACCGCCATGGACAAGCGGACAAGCACGGGCCCGCTCTGGCTCGGAATGACCGGTTTGCAGGGTGATCGGGTTGCCGACCAGCGCTTTCACGCAGGCCCGGATCGCACGCTCTGTCATTATCCGACGCAGCATTACGTTTACTGGGCCCAACGCTTCCCGCAGTTGCGCACACGGCTTGCTCTAGGCGCCTTCGGCGAAAACCTGGGCGGCGAACAGCTTGATGAGCATCAGGTATGCATCGGCGACCGGCTGCGCTGGGGCGACGCGCTCATAGAACTGAGCCAGCCGCGCTCGCCCTGCGTCAGGCTGGACAACCGGCACGGCTTGCGTGGCCTGGCACGGCAGCTGTCGGCGAGCGGTCGTACCGGCTGGCTGTACCGGACCCTCGAGGAAGGAACAGTGCACCCGGGCGACAGCTTGCAACTGCTAGAACGGCCATACCCCGCCATCAGCGTCGCGCATGTCTGGCATTGCTTTCTCGATCCGATGCTGGCGGATGAAACACTGCTGCAACTGGCCGAGCTGCCACGCCTTGCCACGCACTATCGGACGATATTCCGCCAGCGCTACGACGCTCGCCGCGGCCAGCGAGACCAGCGCAGCCTGTTCGACTGAGCCCAGGACAAAGCATTACGTGCATTGCAGCGCAGCAGTGCCATACTGCAGCGGTCACGGAAGACACCAGACCGAAACAGACGCCGCTCCACCAGCGGCAGCCAGGTCTGCAAGCATCAGGAACCTGTCCAGCCGCGCAATCAGAGGTGAACACCATGAGCAAGGGAATGGACGCGAAAAAGAGTGGCAAGAAAAAGCCGATGAAAACGGCTCAAGAGAAACGTATGGCAAAGCGCGACAAGAAGGGTGGCTCCACCACGCTGCTCGGCGCTCACGCCGCCACCCATTGAAGCCAGTTACTGCTACGCCCGGTCTGACGCCGGGCGTTTCAGGCCTTGGCAAGGCGCAGCCGGCCCAATAGCCAGCCGCCGCAGACATTCACAGCCAGCCCTATCATCACCAGCAACGCCCCGCCCAACTGCCACGTCCCCAGCCGCTCGCCCAGCAGCACACTGGCCGAAGTCAGCCCGACTACCGGCACCAGCAGCGAAAATGGCGCCACCTGATTCGCCGGATAGCGCGACAACAGGCGACTCCACAGGCCATAGCCAAGAATCGTCGCACCGAAGGCCAGGTATGCGAGCACCAGAATCGTCTGCCAGCCGATGCCGCGCAGCGCCGTCTCGATCACCTGCGGCCCCTCGAGCCATAGCGACAGCGCCAGAAAGGGCAATGGCGGCACCAGACTGCCCCAGACCACAAGACCGACGAGATTCACCTTGCCGACCTTGCGCGTGACGATGTTGCCCAGCGCCCACATGGACGCCGCACAGATAGTCAGCACGAACCCGCTCAAGGTCATGCCCAGCCCGCTTTGCGCGCCGATCAGCGCCAGGCCGCAGGCCGCTATGACCAGGCCCAGCAGGTTGGCTGCGCGTATCCGCTCGCCGAGAAGCATTGCGGCGAAGAACAACGTGAAGAACGCCTGTGACTGCAGCACAAGCGACGCCAGCCCTGCCGGCATGCCGTACTTCATGGCAGTGAACAGGAAGGCGAACTGCCCCAGCGAAATGGTCAGCCCGTACGCCAGCATCCAGCGCAATGGCACTTGCGGCCGTTTGATGAAGAACACTGCCGGCACCGCCGCCAGCAGGAAGCGCAGCGCCCCAAGCAGCATCGGCGGCACATCATCCAGGCCGATCATGATGACCACGAAGTTCATGCCCCAGACGATGATGACAACCAACGCAAGCAGCAGGTCCCGAGGCGACATGGCGACGCACCTTGTTACGCAAAGGTCCATTAGAGCTTCGACCGCTATCGAACAGTCCATACAGTCGCAACCCAATTGAGCGGCACAGTCGCCATCGCACCGCCGATCGGACCGTAACGCGACCCGCTGCCCGGCTTGCCCACCACCCGGCGACGAAACCCGTATGGACGCTATAGAATCCGCGCCTGGTTTCATCACATTTCGACGGGGACGAGCATGGGCGCACAGTGGAAAGCGAAGCATAAGGAAGCGGCGGCGAACGCCAAGGGCAGGATCTTCGGCAAGCTGTCGAAGGAAATCATGATCGCAGCCCGCAGCGGTGCCGACCCCGACATGAATCCGCGTCTGCGCCTGGTTGTCGAACAAGCCAAGAAGGCCTCGATGCCCAAGGACACCCTCGAGCGCGCCATCAAGAAAGGGGCCGGCCTCAGCGGTGAAGTGGTTCATTACGAGCGCACCCTCTACGAAGGCTTCGCTCCGCACCAGGTGCCGCTGATCGTTGAATGCCTGACCGACAACGTGAACCGTACCGTCGCCGAGATCCGCGTACTGTTCCGCAAGGGCCAGCTGGGCTCCTCCGGCTCGGTGAGCTGGGACTTCGACCATGTCGGCATGATCGAGGCAGCTCCTCAGGGCGACGCCGACGCCGAAATGGCCGCCATCGAGGCCGGGGCCCAGGATTTCGAAGCGGCAGATGACGGTGCCACGCTGTTCATCACCGAACCGACCGATCTCGACGCCGTCTGCAAGGCGCTGCCGGAGTTCGGCTTTACGGTGCAGTCGGCACAACTGGGTTATCGCCCGAAGAACCCGGTCAGCCTGTCCGGCGCGGAGCTCGAAGAAGTCGAAGCCTTCCTCGAAGCCATCGATGCCCACGACGACGTGCAGAACGTCTATGTCGGCCTGGCTGGCTGACCGCCATCGGCTTAACTGAGGCTGTTCCTGCCCCACTCGTTGTGACGGGCAAACGGGAACGGCCTCTGAAGAACAACGTGATCCGGCGAGGATTGACGATGAGTACCAGCAAACCCACCACGCCCTACAGCCAGCGCGAGCAGGGCTACCGGGAAAAAGCACTGAAGATGTATCCGTGGGTCTGCGGGCGTTGCGCCCGGGAGTTTTCCGGCAAGCGCCTGAGTGAACTGACGGTCCATCACAAGGACCACAATCACGACAACAACCCGGAGGATGGCTCGAACTGGGAGCTGCTCTGCCTGTACTGCCACGACAATGAGCATTCCCGTTACACGGATAACCAGTACCAGGCCGAAGCCCGCCCCGGCAGCGACCTTGGTCCGAAGGAAACCTTCAAGGCCTTCGCCAACCTGGCCGACCTGCTCAAGGGCAAACAGGGCTGATCGGCCAGCGCTGGCGTTTCAGCTTATTTGACCAGCAGAACCGGGACCGATACCTCATGGATCACCCGGTTCGCCACCGACCCCAGCACCAGCCCGGTGAAGCTGCCCAGGCCGCGGGTGCCCATCACCACCGTGTCACAACCCAGCCGCTTTACAGCATCGGCGATCTGTTCAGCGACGTTGCCCATGAGCGCATGGGTCTCACAAGTCAGACCCGCGGCCTGCAGTACGGCAGCCGCCTCGTCGAGAACGGTACGAGCCTTGGCAATCAGGCTGTTGTTCAGTTCGTCGTACATGGCCGCAGTGAAATATTCGCCATAGATGACCGGCTCGTGCTGGACGTTGACCAAATGCACCTGCAGCGTCATCCCTGTATCCCGCGCCAGATCGACAACGTACTGCAGAGCCCGCTTGGCGTTGTCCGAACCATCGTATGCAACCAGAAGCCTGCGCATGTTGCTGTCTCCGCTGTTGTGTGGATTCTCAGCTTAGACCAGCTGCCGCTGAGCTGTCGGCACTGGTTGCACTTGTCTTGATCTGGCGCAAACGCGCATCATCGCGCGCCTCTTTCAACAAGCCAGGGTAAGCCTGATGACCTCCGATCAAGAACCGGTGTTCGGCGTCGGTGACGCTTCTTTCCAGGCCGCCGGCGGCGAGCCCGGACTGCAACGGCTGGTCGCCGACTTCTATCGGGTAATGGACGAATCGCCCCAGGCGACGACGGTTCGCGCCATGTATCCGGATGACCTGAGCGAAGCGCAAGATCGCCTCGCGAGCTTCCTCAGCGGCTGGCTGGGCGGCCCGAAGCGCTACGCGGAAAAGTACGGTGGCATCAGCATTCCGCAGTTCCACACCCGCTGGCAGGTGGGCGAAGCCGAGCGGGACGCGTGGCTGTTCTGCATGGAGCAGGCGATTGCCCGTCAGCCCTACACACCGGCGTTCGCCGAATACCTGTTGCGTCAGTTGCGCGTCCCGGCCGAGCGTATCCGTCAGGTGCAAGCGGCCTGCCCGGCGAGGTCCGGCCATAGCTGAGCAGCAACGTGCCGGCTGAAACCACCGATTAGGCCTGGCGCTGGCCACCCTTCGAACAGGTCATGCCGATTGCGCCAAACACGGGCGCATGAACGCACTGGCTCGTTCCAGTCATCCGGTCAAAGGCGAACCGAGCCACCCGCCCCGCGTCATACAGACATGGCAGCTGCTGTCGCGGCAGCGCCAGCCCGCCGATCACCCGGAGTTGGCTCGTCGTATGAAAATCCGCTTTGCGTCCATCAACCAGCAGAAGATCCGCGAGGTCTGCGAGATCCTCGAGCCGAGCGGGATCGAGGTGAAACCCTTCCCACTGCGTATCGAGGAGCTGCGCACCGAGGACCTCCAGCAACTGGTGAGCGACAAGCTCCTGACGGCTTTCAAACTGATCGGCAAGCCGGTCTTCGTCGAGCATACCGGGCTGTTCGTCAAAAGCCTCAATGGCTTCCCCGGTGGCCTGACGCAGATATTCTGGGATCGCCTGCAAGCCGAGCGATTCTCGGAGCTGATCGGGCGACTCGACGATCCTGCGGCAGAAGCACGGACCCTGATCGGCTATTGCGACGGCCGCAAGCGACACTTCTTCGAGGGCATCGTTGCCGGGCGTATTTCATCGTCCCCTGCAGGTCACGGGGGCTTCGAATGGGACGATGTCTTCATCCCCGATGGGCACAACGAGACGTTCGCGCAACTGGGCAAGCAGAAGAACGGGCTGTCCATGCGCCGGCGCGCACTGGACGCCTTCGTCACCTTTCTGCGGGAGTCCTGAGTAGCCATGGACCAGCTTCGCGAGGCGTATCGAAACAATCGCCTGATTCTGTTCGTCGGCTCAGGCGTTTCCGCCAACATCGGCCTCCCACCCTGGAAGGACCTGATAGACGAAATCGCCGTGCAGCTCGATTACGATCCCGAGGTGTTCAACACCTATGGCAATTTCCTTGCACTGGCGGAGTACTACCGGATCAAGAAAGGCAGTATCGGCCCGCTGCGCAGCTGGATGGATCGCGAATGGCACCGCAACATCGAAATACGAGATTCGGACATCCATCGGCTGATTGTCCGTGGGCGTTTTCCCGCGATCTACACGACCAACTATGACCGCTGGCTGGAATATGCCCACGAGGCGCATGCGGTCGATTATGTGAAGATCGCCAATGCCAGCGACCTGACCAAGGCGCGCGACGGGGTCAGACAGATCGTGAAGTTTCATGGGGACTTCGATGATGACGCATCGATCGTGCTCGACGAAACGAGCTACTACCAGCGCCTGCAATTCGAAACGCCGCTGGATATCAAATTGCGTGCTGACACGCTAAGCAAGGCCGTTCTGTTTATTGGCTACAGCCTGTCGGACACCAATATCCGCTTGCTCTTCCACAAGTTGTCAAAGATATGGAACGAACATGAAGCACTGGGCGTAAGGCCCATTTCCTACGTCTTTTCCCACAAACCCAATCCGGTACAGGAAGAAGTCTTACGGCAATGGGGCATTCGCATGATTGCATCCGAAGACGATGAACCCGGCGTCGCGCTGAAGAACTTTCTCCAGCAACTGGTCGAGGGCTGAGCCGTTGACCGGAAACAAGCAAAACGCTTATGGCGGTTACTGAGCAGGCGCGATGCCACAATGGGCACCGCGCACGCTTCGATCAGTAATTGAAACCAATACCGATGCTGTAGAGGAACACGCCATCATCATAACGATCCTGCGCATCGCTGCCGCTCTTGAAGAGGAACTGATATTCCGCCATCGCGGTAATGAAGGTCTTGTCCTGAACCCAATATTTAAAGCCGATCTCCGGTCCCGCCATGAATGTCTCATCTACGCGATCGCCGTAAACGCCGCCGATGCTCGCGCCAATGAAGGGCCGCGCCTTGCCGGTACCGAAGTGGTAGTCGTAGAACACCCGGGTTGACCCGTCGAACTTGACGCTTTCGCCTTCGGTATCACGGGCATTGACGGTCTGCCGAACACCCCATAAAGAAGACTCGCTCAGATACTGGCCCCAACTTCCCTGTACAGAGAAGATGGTATCGTCGAAGTCTTTATCACTGCTGCCCGCGCCACCCAGGGTAATTTCCTTGTCACCCGTCATTGGAGCTGCTCCGGCAATAGCCGGCAGCATCGCAGCGATCATCAATGTAGTTTTGAAGAGTCGGTTCATGACGGCACCTCTATTTATGCTTGTCGGTATACGCATAACAATGCGTAGTCCTGAGACAAGCATGTAAAAGCAATGGTTGCCCGAAGAATCGACGAATGACCCATATTTCATGAAAAACAGGAGAAAAATGTTCTAATCCGATGATTCTTATCATTTTATGTATACATACAATATCGTCATGACATCATTTTTCGCATGCCCGTGATATTAATTTGCCATTAATCTGGGTGAGATGTAAGTACGGAATTCCTTCGCACCCGATATCAACTAACAACTTCGGCGCGCCCTGGTTGCAACTCAGCTTTATCTTCTTCGTGCTGGTCATCGAAATAACGGCTGAACGCCAGATACATCCAGACCGGCATCAAAGCCAGGCCAACTGCGATGCATATCCACGCCAGAAGCGCACTCCCGCCCGGTTGCGGGAATAGCAGCCGCCCTACACCAATCAATAGCGTGAAGACGGACAAGGCAGTCACCGCAACCGCAAACAGGCGTGCGCCCAGTGCCTTGATCGAGTCACGACGCGTTACACCGCAGCGTGTTGCGGTCTTTCCCCAGAAGCCGAACGGGCGAACCCTGCGGTAGAAGCGGTCGAGGGTTTGCTCATCAGTCGGCGGTGTGATGTAGCTGACCAGAATCGCGGCGCTGCAGGTCACCAGCGACATGATGCCCAGACGAATCCACTCTCTTTCCGGATCCGTACCGAGAAAGTAGAGCAGCAGCGGCGCCGTGATCAGGGACGTGACCATTGCGGTCAGCTCCGAGTAGAGGTTGATGCGCTCCCACAGCCAGCGCAGTACCAGCACCGAGCCCATGCCTGCGCCAAATAGCAGTGAGATGAACCATGCGGTCTGGATCGAACCAAGGTTCGCCATGATGACCATCGCAATCAGCAGTATCAGCACGTTGGACAAACGGGCCACAAGCACCAGCTCCTTGTCCTTTGGCTTGCGCTTGAGCAGCTTTGGCGCGACGACGCCACCGTACACATCATTGCTCCAGTAGGAAGCGCCCCAGTTCAGGTGTGTATCGACCGTCGACGCCAACGCGGCCAACAGGCCCACCAGCATCAGCCCGCGGAATCCCGGCGGCAGCAGCTCATCGATGCCAGTGACGAACAGCGCCTCGCGGGCAGCGGTGAAGCCCTCCCCGTTCATTTCTTCAGGGCTGAACGGATAGAGCACCAGCAAACCGATGGCGATGGCCAGCCAGAACAGGCTGCGCAGGAAAATCTGCAACCAGGTGAACACCAGGCCCGCGATACGCGCTTCGCGATCCGTCGGACACGCCATGCTGCGCTGCGCCAGGTAGCCGGTGCCATCGGAGTTCATCTGGAACAGCCACTGCAGCCCGACAATCACCAGGAACGGCATCAGCGCCTCGCCTGCGTTGCTCGGCGGCGCAAACGACAGCATCTTGGCCGCCTGCTCACTGCCGTAGAGCTCGACGATGCGGTCCGTCAACCCTCCAAGGCCACCCGCGGCATCGACTACGAACCAGGCGTATGCCAGCGTACCGAGCATGGCCACGCTGAACTGCATTACGTCGGTCTGTACCACCGCACGCAGGCCCCCGGTGATGGAATACATGGCGGTGAAGGCCAGGATCAGCAGTATCGAAATCAGATTGTTGGTGCTGGTCGTCAGTTGATCGAGCCCGCTGATGCTCTCGCCCAGGCGGATCCCGCTGGATTCGACCGCCCCCAGGATCACCGCGTAGACCCCGCCCGGCAGCCACTCGTGCCAAGGCAGGAATACTTCGGCGATGCGAATGGCTGCCACCAGCACCATGGCCAGCACGACGCAGTTGATCACCGTGCCGTAGTAGATGGCCTTGAACAAGCGCAGCGGGACCACGGCAGGGCCGCTGTAGCGCACACGCGTGAGCTCCGCGTCGGTGAGCACCCCGGCGCGTCGCCAACCCGAAGCGAATACCCAGGCCAGCAGCAGAAACGCCAGCCCGTAGATCCACAGCCTCCAGAGCGCAAACACACCGGCAGTCGCAACGAGACCGCTGACCAGCAGCGGCGTGTCGGCGGCGAACTGTGTGGCGGACATCGAAACGCCGGCACGCCAACCCTTGATGGTGCGTCCGGCCAGAAAGTACTCGTCGAGGCTTTGTGATGCCTTGGTGCGCGCACGCATCCCCGCCGAAAGGCCGTAAACGATGAATGCAAGCACGATCAGTAGATCCAACATCTTGTTATTCCTGTCGTTGGAAGCGCTACAGGTGAGAGCGCCCAGACGGAAGAAAAGATGCACTGAACGGATGAACGGCATTACTCACGCAGCAGAGGTTCGTCCCCCCCGGGCACAAGCGCTAGACTGGCGGCTTCGAAAACAGCCGGGATGGCCATGTCCGCTCTTGCCTATTCGCAGCTTCCGAACCACCTGCAGCCCTTGCTGGCGAAGTTCTATCGTGCGCACAACAGCCGTAACCGCATACGCTCCGAAGCCATATGTTGGGTAGCGCGGCGTGGCGATATCGTAGGAGGGCTGTGCCTTACACCTGTGGCACAGGGCCATTTTCTGACGGGTCTGCTGGTAACTCCGCCGGAGCGAAACCGCGGAATCGGCGCGCAGCTGGTGCGCAACGCGGTAGCATCCAGCGCAGGACCGGTCTGGCTGTTCTGCAAACCCGAGCTTGTGGAGTTCTATTCACGCCTCGGCTTTTCGGTTGCGAACTGCCTGCCTGCCACCCTTGCAGACCGGCTTACGCGTTATCGAAGCAGCAAAACGCTGATCGCCTTGCAGAACGACCAAAGGATGATGCCAATGCCCAACGCCACCCTGAATATCGCCATCGCATGCCTGCTGGACGACTGCGGGCGCATTTTGGTGGTACGGAAACGCGGGACCCGCTTCTTCATGCTTCCGGGCGGCAAGGCCGAACTTGGCGAAACACCGCTGCAAACGCTCCGACGCGAGCTGCGAGAGGAACTGGATCTGCAGCTAGAAGACGACGACCTCGATCCACTGGGCCACTTTCAGGCGCAAGCCGCCAACGAACCGGATCATCAGGTGGAAGCGGACGTATTCATTGCACGGCTGCCCCGCGCAGTGACGGTGCAAGCCGAGCTGGAAGAAATGGCCTGGTTGGAAGCAGCGCCGTGCGAGCGGGATGACATCGCGCCGCTATTGCGCGGCCATGTCATGCCAGCCCTCCTGGCACGCATGGCGCAAGCCGAACGCGTGGCCTGCTGCGCTGCGACATCAGATCAAGGCGAGATAGGATCGCTGGCCGGGAAGGTTTCTTCGATAGCCTCATCGAGCTGATCTTCATCAGCCTCGTCCGGCCGACGGGCCACGTCATCGCGATCTTCGGGTGACGGGTCGTTATGCTGGTCGCCATTCATTTTTTCGTTCTCCGCTGATGGATTCCATTCCTTAGGCCGTGCCCCGACCACTCGGTTCAGCGAGACTTTTTTACAGGCAAAAAAAGGGGCGGGTTTGACCCCGCCCGCCTCCGTCCTTGTTCCCTGTATCCCTTCTCATCGTCCTGGATGACACCGCTTCCTGCGATGGTCCCTGACCTTCGTCCTGAAGGCCGTGCTAATCCCTGAGCACGGGTGCGATATTAATGATTGGCCGCTGACCAGCAACTGGCGCCTATCCGCACTGGACTGTGCAGCCTACCGCAGGAAAAATTTAAAGTTCTTTTTTATCAGTCACTTAGATAGGGAAAAAACAGAGATCGCCCAGCGCCGCGGCTAGTTTGAGAGCTTTGCTTACAGTGCTTGTAAGTAAATGCTTACAGCCGAAGAGGCGAATACGGAGAATGGGCAAAAACGGATTAATTCAATGGATCGACCATTGGGGCAGGCGCGACAGTAATTCTCTACTGTGGAGCGGAGGTGTCGGGCCTGGCAGCACCAAGCCCGACGGTACTTCATTGAAACAGCGCGTCGCTCGATAGACCGTTACGCTCCAGAATCTCGCGAAGACGACGCAGCGCCTCGACCTGAATCTGGCGGACACGCTCGCGGGTCAGGCCGATTTCCTGGCCTACCTCCTCCAGCGTCGAGGCTTCATGGCCACGCAGGCCGAAGCGGCGAATCACCACTTCTCGCTGCTTCTCGGAAAGGTCCGACAGCCACTGATCGATGCTGTTGGACAGATCGTCGTCCAGCAGCAGCTCGCAAGGATCGGTCGGCCGATCGTCGGTCAGCGTATCGAGCAGTGTCTTGTCAGTGTCCGGACCAAGCGAGACATCTACAGAAGTGACCCGCTCGTTGAGCCCCAGCATGCGCTTGACCTCACCGACCGGCTTCTCCAGCAGATTGGCAATCTCTTCCGGGCTGGGCTCGTGATCGAGCTTCTGGGTCAGCTCGCGGGCTGCGCGCAGATAGACGTTCAGCTCCTTGACCACGTGGATCGGCAGCCGAATCGTGCGGGTCTGATTCATGATGGCCCGCTCGATGGTCTGCCGTATCCACCAGGTGGCATAGGTGGAGAAACGGAAGCCACGCTCGGGATCGAACTTCTCGACGGCGCGGATCAGACCGAGATTGCCTTCCTCGACCAGATCGAGCAGCGAAAGGCCACGGTTGACGTATCGTCGAGCGATCTTCACCACCAAGCGCAGGTTGCTTTCGATCATGCGCTTGCGCCCCGCCGGATCGCCTTTTTGAGCGAGGCGCGCGAAGTGCACTTCTTCTTCGGGTGTCAGGAGGGGGGAGAAACCGATTTCGTTGAGATACAACTGGGTTGCATCCAGGGCCCGGTTGTAATCGATGAACTTGTGCTGTTTGCTGGATGCAGCCTTGGGTCTACCTGCCGTGGCAGCCCTGGTCACGTTGCTTTTCTGGTCGAGGTGGATGGGCGTTTCCATAAACAGAACCGCATCGTCGACGTCAAACTCCAGCGCTTGGTCTTTAAGTGCCATTTTATTCTTGTCCTGTTCCGAGTTCGACAACAGGCCCAAGCGACGCGGGTCCCTGGCTACGCTCAAGCCCAACCTAGTGCTGGAACAGGCAGGCGACAGGTCAACGTCTTGGCAGATATTGCAGCGGGTCTACAGGCTTGCCCTGGCGGCGAATTTCGAAATGCAGCTTCACCCGGTCGGTTCCCGTCGATCCCATCTCGGCAATACTTTGCCCAGCCTTGACTTGTTGGCCCTCCCGCACCAGCAGCCTGCGGTTGTGTCCGTAGGCGCTTACATAGGTATCGCTGTGCTTGATGATCACAAGTTCGCCGTAACCCCGTAATCCACTACCGGCGTACACAACAGTTCCATCAGAAGCAGCCAGGACAGGCTGTCCTAATTCCCCAGCGATATCAATTCCTTTATTCAAACTACCGTTTGACGAGAATCGACCGATGATTGCGCCGTTCGCCGGCCATGCCCAACCGCTTGCCGAGCGGGCGACCGGCGTCACTTGAGTGCTCGCCGGCGGAGCAGCTGGAGGCTGGCTTGAAGGCGTGGTAATGGCCGGTTGACGCGGTACCGGCGTGGTGACGACCACAGGACTCGAAGGAGCAGGCGCCGGTGCAGGCTGAGGTGCTGGCCGTGGCGCAGCGGATGCAACGCGCGACGAACCGCCATCGAAGCGGATCTTCTGCCCGGGATAGATGACATGCGGCGGCTGGATACCATTGACCCGAGCCAGCTCGCGCCAGTCCCAACCAAAGCGGAAGGCGATGGACCAGAGAGTGTCACCTCGACGGACAATGTATTGGCCGCTGGTGACGCGGTCGCGCTGGTTGCGATCGACGACCTGCACACCGCCACCCTGAGGCGACGACGCACACCCGCCCAGCGTTCCGGTTATCACCAGAACGCCGAGTAACGAACGGACCATGGGGTCGCGAATCCACTGCGGTACTGCTGTGAGCCTCAATGCCCGCTCCCTTTCATAGACAAGTACGTCAGACGCCTTCGGTCATCGGCTGACGTCGACCGGCAAACCACTCAAGCCCCAGGACCAGCACGATACCGCCCACGGCGAGCAGCACCGCAAGCAGCAGCTGCGGGTCCTGACCGGTCAGATCGCCATAGGCGCCGGGCAGCAGGTTCTGCTGCAGGACCGGAACGTTCTCGCCGCTGGAATTGGTACGCCAGGTCAGCGTCTCCTTCCACGGCCAGACCTTGTTCAGCGAGCCGAGCATCAAGCCGGTGAGAAACGCCAGGGTCAGGTCACGCCAACGCTTGAGCAACCAGCTGAGAAACTTGGCGAAGCTCAACAGGCCCACCACGCATCCCGCGGCAAAAATGCCCATGACTGCGACATCGAAGCTTCTCACCGCACCAAGCACCACCGGGTACAGGCCCAGAAGCACGAGAATGAAGCTGCCCGAAATACCTGGCAGGATCATCGCGCAGATCGCGATGGCACCTGCGAAGAACAGACTCAGGCTGCTGCTGCCCCACTGCACCGGAGCGGCAACGGTAATCCAGTAGGCGAAACCGATGCCGAGGCAGAAACTCACCAGACGCGAAAGGTTACGCCGCTGGATTTCCTTACCTACGAGATGCACCGAAACCAGAATCAGACCGAAGAAGAAGGACCAGACGGGAATCGGGTGCTCGTCAAGAAGATAGGTGATCAACCTGGCCAGGCTGAGGATGCTGGTCAGGACGCCGGCAAACAGTACCAGCAGGAAGCCAGCGTTAGCGGTTTTCCAGGCTTCGGCGAAACGCCCACGCAGCAACGGGCCAACCGCGTAAGGCACCGCACTGATGGAGCGCAGCAGCTCATCGTAGATACCGGTGATAAACGCCACGGTACCGCCCGAGACACCGGGCACCACATCCGCCGCGCCCATGGCCATGCCCTTGGCGTACAACAATAAAGCGTTTTTCATACTTCCTTCCGCTGAATGATCAAATCACGGGTCCATTGAGCAGCGGCACGAAACGTACGGTATCCAGAAGATGGCGTGAAAAGCCGTTCTCCTCTCGAATGATCAGCATGAGTTGCTGGACCTCGCCGGCACCCACTGGAATCACAAGACGCCCACCGGGCGCCAGCTGACCGAGCAAGGCCTGCGGCACATCGGCTGCCGCCGCGGTGACGATGATGCCGTTGTAAGGCGCCAGCGCAGGCCAGCCCTCCCAACCATCGCCCCAGCGAAAGACCACATTGCGCAGCTTGAGTTCGACCAGACGCTCCTTGGCCCGGTCCTGCAAGGCCTGAATGCGCTCGACCGAGAACACCCGCTCGACCAGTTGCGCCAGCACCGCAGTCTGGTAGCCCGAACCGGTGCCGATCTCCAGCACCTTGTCCAGCGGGCCGTCGGCCAGCAGCAGCTCGCTCATGCGCGCGACCATGAATGGCTGGGAAATGGTCTGGTTGTGGCCGATGGGCAGTGCCGTATCTTCATAGGCGCGGTGCGCCAGTGCTTCGTCGACGAACAGATGGCGCGGAGTGCGACGGATCACCTCTAGGACCTGAGGGTTCGACAGCCCTTCCTCGTAGAGGCGCTGTATGAGGCGGTCACGGGTACGCTGAGAGGTCATCCCTGAGCCATGCAGCAGGCTGTCTTGTCCGCGATTCCTCACAGCACACTCTCCAGCCAGCTCTCGAGACCACCGAAGGCCTCATGAAAGGTTCGATCCAGCTGCAGTGGCGTGATCGATACGTAGCCCTGCATCACCGCATGGAAATCGGTACCCGGCCCGCCGTCTTCGACGTCACCGGCCACCGAGATCCAGTAGCCTTCCTTGCCGCGCGGGTTGGCTTGCTTTACCGGCGGCTTGGCGCGACTGCGATGCCCCAGCCGAGTCAGGCGAATACCGCGGATGTGGTCGAGAGGCAGGTTCGGCACGTTGACGCTGAGCACCGTACGTGGCGGCAGCTCCAGCTGATCGTGCTTTTCGACCAGCATGCGCGCGATATGCGCGGCAGTCGGCAGGTTTTCCGTCGAGCGTGATACCAGCGAGAAGGCGAAAGCCGGACGCCCGGTGAAGCGTCCTTCAATGGCCGCAGCAACCGTTCCCGAATAGAGCACATCGTCGCCGAGGTTGGCGCCCAGATTGATGCCGGACACCACCATGTCCGGCGCATCCTCGAGCAGGCCGTTGAGGCCCAGGTGCACGCAATCGGTGGGCGAACCGTTCAGCCCTATGAAGCCGTTCGGCATGCTTACCGGGTGAAGCGGGCGGTCCAGGGTAAGCGCGCTGCTGGCGCCGCTCATGTCCTGAATCGGGGCTACCACCTTGCACTCGGCATAGTCGGCCAGCGCGTCATAAAGCGCGGCGAGCCCGGGTGCATACACCCCGTCGTCGTTGGCGATCAGAATACGCATCAGATGTCCGTCTGCCCTGCCAGGCTGACCAGCTCACGCACCACGGCGGTGGCGAAGCATCCGGTCGGCAGGACGAATTCCAGTTGCAGAATGTCAGGCTCGGGATAATGCCACGACAAACCGCCGATGGGGAGGCGAAGAATGCGCCGTTCGTGCTTCATTCCAGCTTGCGCCAACCATTTGACGAGCGCCGAGTCAGTTGCAGCGACAGCGTTTTCGAGCGCCTGTATTTCGTCGCCAGCCGGCGAGCCGTCCACTCCCCATAACGGACCCGTGGGATGCAGGTCCAGAATGGCTAGGCGCGGATCGTTGCATTCCGCCGGCCCTGCCGGGAAAAAGCTGCGGCTGTCGGTGAAAGCCAGCAGATCGCCAACGCGCGCCTGATTCCAACTGCCATCGGCGACCCGTTCGGCAAGTACGCGATTGAACAGATAACTACGGCCAGCCGAAAGCAGGCGCGAACGCATGTTGCGCTGCTCCGGAAGCTCTGCTTTCGCCGCGAAGTGCCGTGCCCCGTGCAGGTTGCTGCCCTCATAGCCGAAACGCTGCAGACCGAAGTAATTCGGCACGCCGAAGGCCTTGATTCGCTCCATCCGCTCATCCAGAGCGCCATGCTCACCGCTTAGCTCTGTCAGGCGCAGGCAGAAGCCGTTGGCCGAGTGCGCGCCTCGCTGCAGCTTGCGCTGATGCCGGGTGCCCTTGAGGATCGTCAGGCCATCGCTCTCGGCGGCGGCAAGATCCGGGTCGGCCTTGCCCGGCAGATGCAGGCTGAACCACTGGCGGGTCAGCGCTTGTCGGTCTTTCAACCCGGCGTAGCTGATCATCTTCAACGGCACGCCGGCGGCGCGGGCGATGCGTTTGGCAGCTTCCTCGGTATTCAGGTTGCGCTTTTCCACCCACAACCAGAGGTGCTCGCCCTCTCCCGACAGCGGGATGTCGAGCACTTCGTCTACCTGGAAATCCTCCGCGACCGCCTTCAGTACCGCTCTGCCGCAAGGTTCGCCATGGGCGCGCGGCCCGAGCAACTGGTCTTCGGTCATGCGCGGACCAGCAAGGCAACCGCGTGAACGGCGATCCCCTCCTCACGCCCGGTGAAGCCGAGCTTTTCGGTAGTGGTGGCCTTTACATTGACCTGATCCAGCTCGACTTGCAGATCCGCAGCGATCAGCGCACGCATGTCATCGATATGCGGTGCCATCTTGGGCGCCTGGGCAATGATTGTGGCGTCGACGTTGCCGACCACGTAGCCCTTGGCCTGCACCTGCTTCCACACATGGCGCAGCAGCACACGGCTGTCGGCACCCTTGAACTGCGGATCGGTATCCGGGAAATGCTTGCCGATATCGCCCAGCGCCGCGGCGCCCAGCAGCGCATCGCTCAAGGCATGCAGCAGCACGTCACCATCGGAATGCGCCAGCAGCCCGAACCTGTGGGGAATTCGCACGCCACCTAGCGTGATGTGGTCGCCCTCGCCGAAGCGGTGCACGTCGTAACCGTGGCCGATACGCATAGATGAAACACCCTGGAAAATCTCGAGGCGGCGATTCTACAGGACACGGCGGCAGCCTGAGGGCATTGCCAGTCCGCGCAACCATCGACATCGGCGATAACGACCATCAGCCGAATCGATCTTATATCGGGCTTTACCGATATATAGTTCGCCTCATTCCGATATACACAGCCAGGCCAACACATGCCGGACGACTTCGATGACATCATCAAGGCCCTCGCCCATCCGCTGCGCCGCGACATTCTGCGCTGGCTCAAGGAGCCGCAGCGCTATTTCGCCGAGCAGCACCACTCGCTGGAGAACGGTGTGTGCGCCGGCCAGATCGACCAGCGCGCCGGCCTGTCGCAATCAACCGTATCGGCCCATCTGGCAACGCTGCAGAAAGCCGGGCTGATCACCAGCCAGAAGGTCGGCCAGTGGCATTTCTTCAAGCGCAACGACGCGGTCATCCAGACCTTCATCGAGCGCATCGGCCAGGAACTCTGAGCCCCTTCTCGCACCATCAGTAAAGGAGCGGTATCGCTATGCCCACGCTTTTCGACCCGATCAAGATCGGCGATCTGGAACTGAACAACCGCATCATCATGGCACCGCTGACGCGCTGCCGCGCCGAGCCCGGCCGCGTCCCCGGCGATCTGATCGCCGAGTACTACGCCCAGCGCGCCGACGCAGGCCTGATCATCAGCGAAGCCACTTCGGTCACGCCGATGGGCGTCGGTTATCCGGACACCCCGGGCATCTGGTCCGCCGAGCAGGTTCAGGGCTGGAAGAAGGTCACCGACGCGGTGCACGCCAAGGGCGGCAAGATCGTCTTGCAGCTCTGGCACGTCGGCCGCATCTCCGACCCGATCTATCTCGATGGCCAGCTACCGGTCGCGCCCAGTGCACTGAAGCCGGCCGGCCATGTCAGCCTGGTGCGCCCGATGAAGGACTACGAGACGCCTCGCGCCTTGGAGACCGATGAAATCCCGGGCATCGTCGAGGCCTACCGCAAGGGGGCAGAGAATGCCAAGGAGGCTGGTTTCGACGGTGTGGAAATCCATGGCGCCAACGGCTACCTGCTCGACCAGTTCCTGCAGGACAGCACCAACAAGCGCACCGACGCCTACGGTGGTTCGCTGGAGAACCGCGCCCGACTGATGCTGGAAGTGACCGATGCCGCGGTCTCGGTGTGGGGCGCCGGTCGTGTCGGCGTGCATCTGGCACCGCGTGCCGACTCCCATGACATGGGCGATTCCAACCGTGCGGAAACCTTCGGCTATGTCGCTCGGGAGCTGGGCAAGCGCGGTATCGCGTTCATCTGCACCCGCGAGAAGGCCGGTGAAGACAGCCTCGGTCCGCAGCTCAAGCAGCTCTTCGGTGGCGTCTACATCGCCAACGAACGCTTCACCAAGGAGCAGGCCAACGCCTGGCTGGCGGAAGGCAAGGCCGATGCGGTGGCCTTCGGCATTCCGTATATCGCCAATCCGGATCTGGTCGAGCGCCTGCGCCGGGATGCGCCGCTGAACGAGCCGAAGCCTGAGCTGTTCTATGCCCAGGGCCCGATTGGCTATACCGATTATCCGTCGCTCTAAGCTCCTGGCGATGGAAAGGCCCGACCGGCATGTCCGGACGGGCCTTTTTTGTGGCTGACGTACTGGCAGTAGACGCGAGCGCCGTTACCCACCCTACGCCTTCAGCGCCTCGGCATGATGACGCAGGTGATCATCGATAAAGCTGGCGATGAAGTAGTAGCTATGGTCGTAACCCGGCTGGATGCGCAGCGTCAGCGGGTGCCCAGCAGCGTCCGCAGCGGCACGCAGCGAGTGCGGTTTGAGCTGACCCTCCATGAAGTCATCGCGATCGCCCTGGTCGACCAGCATCGGCAGCTTCTCGCTGGCATCGGCAATGAGCGCGCAGGCATCCCACTCGCGCCAGCGCGAACGGTCGGCGCCCAGGTAGCGGCTGAACGCCTTTTCACCCCACGGGCAGTTGAGCGGATTGCTGATGGGCGCGAAAGCCGAGAGCGACTGATACCGCCCGGGATTCTTCAACGCGCAGATCAGCGCGCCGTGTCCGCCCATCGAGTGCCCGCTGATGCCGCGGCGGTTGGAAACGGGAAAATTGGCCTCGACCAGTGCCGGCAGTTCCTCGACGACGTAGTCGTACATCCGGTAATGCTGGGCCCAGGGTTCTTGCGTCGCATTGAGATAGAAGCCCGCGCCCAGGCCGAAATCCCAGGCGCCGTCGGGATCATCCGGCACGCCTGCTCCGCGCGGGCTGGTATCCGGCGCGACGATGATCAGTCCGAGCTCGGCCGCCATGCGCAGCGCTCCCGCCTTCTGCATGAAATTTTCGTCGGTGCAGGTCAAGCCGGACAGCCAGTACAGCACCGGCAGTTTTTCACCCTGCTCGGCCTGCGGCGGCAGGAACACGGCAAATACCATGTCGCAGTTCAGGCTGCTGGAACGGTGGCGGTAGCGCTTGTGCCAGCCACCGAAGCTCTTGTTGCTGGAAACGATTTCAAGGGTCATGAACGGGCCTCGCGCAAGGTGGAAACCGCGCGGGCCTCCACCGGTCGAGGTGGACAAGCCGCCAAACGACGGCGTTATCCACCCAGGGGATCAGAAGTGGATGACGGTCCGGATGCTCTTGCCTTCGTGCATCAGGTCGAACGCTTCGTTGATCTGGTCCAGCGGCATGTTGTGGGTGATGAAGGTGTCCAGCGGAATCTCGCCGCTCTGCGCCTTCTCCACATAGCTCGGTAGCTCGGTACGGCCCTTTACGCCACCGAACGCCGAACCGCGCCAGACGCGCCCGGTGACCAGCTGGAACGGACGCGTGCTGATCTCCTGCCCCGCGCCAGCAACGCCGATGATGGTCGACTCGCCCCAGCCCTTGTGACAGCACTCGAGCGCTGCGCGCATCAGTTGCACGTTACCAACGCATTCGAAGGAATAGTCGACACCGCCATCGGTCATCTCGACGATCACCTCTTGAATCGGCTTGTCGTGGTCCTTCGGATTGACGAAATCGGTGGCGCCCAGCTCTTCGGCAATGGCGAACTTGCCCGGGTTGATGTCGATGGCAATGATCCGGCTGGCCTTGGCCATCTTCGCGCCGATGATCGCCGCCAGGCCGATGCCGCCGAGACCGAAGATGGCCACGGTAGCGCCTTCTTCAACCTTCGCGGTGTTGAGCACGGCACCGATACCGGTGGTCACGCCGCAACCGAGCAGGCAGACCTTTTCCAGCGGCGCCTCTTTCGGGATCTTCGCCACCGAGACTTCCGGCAGCACGGTGTACTCGGAGAAGGTCGAGCAGCCCATGTAGTGGTAGATCGGCTCGCCGTTGTAGCTGAAGCGCGTGGTGCCATCGGGCATCAGGCCCTTGCCCTGGGTGGCGCGAACCGAGCTGCAGAGGTTGGTCTTGCCGGACTTGCAGAACTTGCACTCCCGGCATTCGGCGGTATAGAGCGGAATCACATGATCGCCGACCGCCACCGAAGTGACGCCCTCGCCTACCGCCTCGACGATGCCGCCACCTTCGTGGCCGAGAATGCAGGGAAAGACGCCTTCCGAATCCTCACCGGAGAGGGTGTAGGCGTCGGTATGGCAAACACCGGTGGCGACGATGCGGATCAGGACCTCGCCGGCCTTGGGCGGAGCGACATCCACTTCCACGATCTGCAGGGGCTGGTTGGGACCGAAGGCAACGGCGGCGCGCGATTTGATGGTCATGAACATCACTCGACTGTCTGGAAAACACGGAGTGTAATTCACGACCAATCAGGGATTGATGGAGGATTCTGGAAAACATTATTGCCATACAGGGATAATCTCCCCGACTGCGCAATCAAGCGACGTCGCTCCCCTACATCAGGATGTGTGACCATGAATCGCTGGGAAGGCCTCGATGAATTCGTGGCTGTCGCTGAATGCGGCAGCTTTATGCGCGCCGCTGAGCGGTTGCGCGTCTCGTCATCCCATGTCAGTCGACAGATCGCCCGCCTCGAAGAGCGCCTGCAGGCCCGCCTGCTGTACCGCACCACGCGCCGCGTGTCGCTCACCGAAGCCGGTCATACCTTCTTCGCCCGCTGCCAGCGATTGATCGAGGAGCGCGACGAGGCGTTCCTTGCCATCAGCGATCTGCATAGCGCCCCCACCGGGTTGCTGCGCATGACCGCGGCGGTGGCTTATGGCGAGCGCTTCATCGTGCCGCTGGTCAACGAATTCATGGCAAGGCACCCGCAGCTGCGGGTCGATATCGAGCTGACCAACCGTACGCTCGATCTGGTGCAGGAAGGCTACGACCTGGCGATTCGCCTAGGCAAACTCGGCGAGTCACGACTGGTCGCCACACGAATTGCCCCACGCGCGATGTATCTGTGCGCAGCACCCGACTATCTCGAGCGCTATGGTCGGCCACACACGCTGTCGGAACTGGCGCGGCACAACTGCCTGATCGGCACGAGCGACATCTGGACGTTCCAGATCGAGGGCCGCGAGCAGCATTTCAAGCCCAGCGGCAACTGGCGCTGCAACAGCGGCGAGGCGGTGCTCGACGCTGCCCTGCGTGGCTTTGGTCTGTGTCAGCTGCCGGATTACTACGTGCAAGGCCCGCTGCAGCGCGGCGAGCTGGTTTCCCTACTGGAAGGTAACCAGCCACCAGATACCGCTGTCTGGGCGGTCTATCCGCAACGCCGCTATCCGCTGCCGAAGGTGCGCCTGCTCGTCGAAGCGCTCAAGGTCGGGCTTGGCCGGCGCCACGA
Organism: Pseudomonas songnenensis; assembly: GCF_003696315.1. Taxonomy (GTDB): domain Bacteria; phylum Pseudomonadota; class Gammaproteobacteria; order Pseudomonadales; family Pseudomonadaceae; genus Stutzerimonas; species Stutzerimonas songnenensis. Next base: position 126,269 of record NZ_RFFN01000007.1, read on the forward strand.
GTATGCCGCCAGCCCAAGCTGAACAGAACTTGAACCGCGCGTCCGAGGCCAGGACGGTGGCGGAACCCGCCCGACTCCACCACGTCGTACCTTGTGTAGCTGCAGCTCTTCGGGCCGCCTGTGCTGCGAAGGGTGCAGCGCTGCAATCAGGAGGAAGCCATGCAGGTTCTGGTGAACAGCAACCACAGCATCAGTGTTACCAGTGATCTTGAAGATCGGATCAAGGCAACGGTGGAGACCGAGCTGGAACGCTTCGATGATCATCTGACCCGCGTCGAAGTTCATCTCAACGACGAAAACAGCAACAAGAGTGGCCCCCAGGACAAACGCTGCCAGATGGAAGCGCGAGTCAAGGGTCACGACCCCATTTCGGCCACGCACAAGGCCGAAACGCTCGACATGGCAATCAACGGGGCAGCGGAAAAGCTGAACCACGCGCTGGGTCACGCACTGGACAAGCTCAACCGCCATTGACCTGGCCCACGATGGCCATTGAGTGAGCCATCGACCTTTCTGCGAGGGACCGAACCACAGCTACTGGAGGCCACGCATGAACCGACTGCTCGATCGCGAAACCCTGACCAACCTGCTGGCACGACGTGACGGGCCCTGCCTTTCCGTCTATCAGCCCACTCATCGCAGCTTCCCCGAGCGCCAGCAGGACCCGATCCGCTTCAGGCATCTGGTCCGCCAACTGGAAGACACACTCAAGCAACAAGGGTACGCCGAACAGGCTTCAGCGCTGCTCGAACCTTTTTACGCGCTTATCGACAACAACGACTTCTGGAACCACAACCTCGATGGGCTTGCAGCCTTTGGCGCGAAAGATTACTTCCAGATCTATCGACTGCAACGCAGTGTGCCGGAGATGGCGGTCGCCAACTCGCGCATGCACCTCAAGCCGCTGATGCGCATCGCCCAATCGGCTGATCGCTTCCAGATCCTCTGCCTCTCGCGCGACTCGGTACGCCTGTTCGAGGGCAACCGTGATGCGCTCGATGAGGTAAGGCTGCATGAAGCCGTACCGAAGACGCTCGCCGACGCCCTTGGCAGCGACCTTACCGAAAAGGGCCAGAGCGGTTTCCCACAGGGGTACAGTCGTGCCAGCGAACGTGGCGATCCGATGCAGGTAGAGGCCGGCGGCAGCGGCAAGCAGGCGGAGATAGACCGCGACCGTGATCGCTACTTCCGCGAGGTCGACCGGACCATCCTGGAGCATCACTCCAAACCGTCAGGTCTACCGCTGATCCTCGCTGCCCTACCCGAGCAGCAGCCGCATTTCCGCCGCCTCAGTCATAACCCTAACCTGCTACCGGAAGGCATCGAGATGGGCCTGCACGCATTGAGCATCGAAGAACTGCGCAGCAAAAGCTGGATGGTGATGCAGCCACGCTATCTCAAGCGCCTTGAAGGCTTGCTCAACCAGTTTGGCGCGTCCCACGGGCAAGGGCTGGCATCCGACCATTTGGAGGACATCGGCCAGGCCACTCGCCAGGGTCGGGTTGCCACCCTCCTGGTAGAGGCCGAGCGGCAGATTCCGGGACACGTCGATAAGAATGACGGGACGGCAACGCCTGCATCCGAGGACGACGTCAATACCCCGGACTTGCTCGATGAACTGACGATCTGGACGCTGGAACAAGGCGGCGAGGTGGTCGTGGTGCCGACCGAACGCATGCCGACCGGCACGGGCGCGGCAGCGATCTATCGGTTCTGATGGCGTCAGGCGGGCAGGCAACCCTGCCCGCTTCACTCGACGCGACCGCCGCCCCAGCGCTGCTCCAGCCAGTCGAGATCCTCGGGCCGCGTCACCTTCAGGTTATCCGCGCGACCTTCGACGACCTTCGGCGCGTGACCGGCCCATTCCAGCGCCGAGGCTTCGTCGGTAACCCGCACAGCTGCGTCAAGCGCTCCCACGAGCGCGTCGCGCAACATACCCAAGCGAAACATCTGCGGTGTAAAAGCCTGCCAGATGACGCTGCGATCAACCGTTTCGACTACCCGACCGTCCAGCCCTACCCGCTTAAGCGTATCCCGAGCGGGCACTGCCAGCAGCCCGCCGACCGAATCGTCCGCCAGCTCAAGCAAAAGCCTGTCCAGATCCTCGCGTGCAAGATTGGGGCGTGCCGCATCATGCACCAGCACCCAGTCATGCCCGTTCGCGCCCAGCTCGCTGAGACGCCGCAGCCCGTTGAGCACCGAATCACAACGCTCGCGGCCACCTGGCGCGCGCTGGACACGCGGATCGCCGGCACAGGGCAGATTTGGCCAATAGGGATCGTTTGGCGCAATACAGACCGTCACGCCGGCAAGCGTCGGATGATCGAGAAAACAATCGAGGGTGTGTTCGATGATGCTCCGGCCGCCCAGCTGCAGGTACTGTTTCGGACGGTCGGCGCGCATGCGGCTGCCAACGCCGGCAGCAGGAATGACTACCCAGAACGAGGGCAACGGGCGCCGGGTCATTCGATCAGCTGAAAGAGGGTCTCACCCTCTTTGACCATGCCAAGCTCCTGACGGGCGCGCTCCTCGACGGTTTCCATGCCCTGCTTCAGCTCCCGGACTTCCGCCTCGAGGATTCGATTGCGCTCCAGCAACCGTTCGTTCTCACCCTGTTGCTCGGCGATCTGCTTATTCAGACTGTTGACCTGCGCCAGGCTGCCCTCGCCCACCCAGAGACGGTACTGCAGCCCGCCAAGAAGCAGGAGCAGGACGACGAACAACCAGTAGGGGCGACGCTTAGAAGGCATGAAACGACTTCGGCTGTGGTTCGTGTATCGGAATGCGAGTGGCTTGAGCGGTGCAATAACGATTGCGCCGACACGACGCCGATTGAAACAAAAAAGGGCGACTCGCGCCGCCCTTTTTTAAGTGCCGCGGATCAGCCGCGGAATTCGGCACGACCTTTGTAAGGCGCCTTGCCGGCCAACTGCTCCTCGATACGCAGCAGCTGGTTGTACTTGGACACGCGGTCCGAGCGGCACAGCGAACCGGTCTTGATCTGACCAGCGGCGGTACCCACAGCCAGGTCGGCAATGGTGCTGTCTTCGGTTTCGCCGGAACGGTGCGAAATCACCGCGGTGTAACCAGCGGCCTTGGCCATCTGGATGGCTTCCAGGGTTTCGGTCAGCGAGCCGATCTGGTTGAACTTGATCAGGATCGAGTTACCGATCTTCTCGTCGATGCCGCGCTTGAGAATCTTGGTGTTGGTCACGAACAGGTCGTCACCGACCAGCTGCACCTTGTCGCCGATCTTGTCGGTCAACACCTTCCAGCCAGACCAGTCGGACTCGTCCATGCCATCTTCGATGGAGATGATCGGATAGCGCTGGCTCAGACCGGCCAGGTAGTCGGCAAATCCAGCGGCGTCGAACACCTTGCCTTCGCCGGCCAGGTCGTACTTGCCGTCCTTGAAGAACTCGGAGGAAGCGCAGTCCAGAGCCAGGGTGACGTCATCACCCAGATTGTAGCCGGCATTGGCCACGGCCTCGGCGATTGCCGCCAGGGCGTCCTCGTTGGAGGCGAGGTTGGGCGCGAAGCCACCCTCGTCACCTACGGACGTGCTCAGACCACGAGCCTTCAGCACGGCTTTGAGGTGGTGGAAGATCTCCGCGCCCATGCGCAGAGCATCGGCAAACGTCTTGGCACCGACCGGCTGGACCATGAACTCCTGGATGTCGACGTTGTTGTCGGCATGCTCACCGCCGTTGATGATGTTCATCATCGGCACCGGCATGGAGTAGACGCCCGGAGTGCCGTTCAGATCGGCAATGTGGGCGTACAGCGGCACGCCCTTGGCCTGGGCAGCAGCCTTCGCAGCAGCCAGGGACACGGCGAGGATAGCGTTCGCACCCAGCTTGCCCTTGTTCTCGGTACCGTCGAGTTCGATCATCGCCTGGTCCAGCGACTTCTGATCGAGCGGATCCTTGCCCAGAAGCAGCTCACGGATCGGGCCGTTTACGTTGGCAACGGCGGTCAGTACGCCCTTGCCCAGGTAACGGCTCTTGTCGCCATCGCGCAGTTCCAGAGCCTCGCGGGAGCCGGTGGATGCACCGGACGGCGCACAGGCGCTGCCGATGATGCCGTTATCGAGGATCACATCGGCTTCCACGGTGGGGTTGCCGCGGGAGTCGAGAACTTCACGCCCCTTGATGTCGACGATCTTTGCCATTGTTGTTAACACTCCATAGATAGCTGCAAGGCTTTCAAGCAGTTTCGATTGGCGGGAAATTCTTGACCAGATCATCCAGCTGCTTGAGCTGGGTGAGGAAAGCTTCGAGCTTGTTCAGGCGCAGCGCGCACGGGCCGTCGCACTTGGCGTTGTCCGGATCCGGATGCGCCTCGAGGAACAGACCGGCCAGTCCCTGGGACAGACCGGCCTTGGCCAGATCGGTGACCTGGGCGCGACGGCCACCGGCGGAATCCGAACGACCACCCGGCATCTGCAACGCGTGGGTGACGTCGAAGAACACCGGGTATTCGAACTGCTTCATGATGCCGAAGCCGAGCATGTCGACGACCAGATTGTTGTAGCCGAAGGACGAGCCGCGTTCGCAAAGGATCAGCTGATCGTTGCCGGCTTCCTCGCACTTCTTGAGGATGTGCTTCATCTCCTGCGGCGCGAGAAACTGGGCCTTCTTGATATTGATCACCGCGCCGGTCTTGGCCATCGCCACCACCAGGTCGGTCTGCCGGGAGAGAAAGGCCGGCAGCTGGATGATGTCGCAGACTTCGGCAACCGGCTGCGCCTGCCAGGGCTCATGCACATCGGTGATGACCGGCACGCCGAAGGTCTTCTTCACTTCCTCGAAGATCTTCATCCCCTCTTCCAGGCCCGGACCGCGGAACGAGGTGATCGAGGAGCGATTGGCCTTGTCGAAGCTGGCCTTGAACACGTAGGGAATGCCGAGCTTCTCGGTCACCCGCACGTACTCTTCGCAGGCTTGCATGGCCAGATCGCGGGATTCCAGCACGTTGATGCCGCCGAACAGCACGAACGGCTTGTCGTTGGCGATCTCGATGTTGCCTACGCGGATGGTCTTCTGGCTCATGCCTTCTTAGCCTTGTGTTCCAGCGCCGCCTTGACGAAACCGCTGAACAGCGGATGGCCGTCACGCGGCGTGGAGGTGAATTCAGGGTGGAACTGGCAAGCGACGAACCAGGGATGATCCGGAGCCTCGACCACTTCCACCAGCGCGCCGTCGCCGGAGCGCCCGGTAATCTTCAGGCCCGCTGCCTGCAATTGCGGCAACAGGTTGTTGTTCACTTCGTAACGATGGCGATGGCGCTCGACGATACGCTCCTGACCGTAGCACTCGAATACCTTGGAGCCGGCTTCGAGGCCGCACTCCTGAGCGCCAAGACGCATGGTGCCGCCCAGATCCGAGTTATCACTGCGGGTTTCCACGGCGCCACTGGCGTCTTCCCACTCGGTGATCAAGCCGACGACCGGATGGCTGCTGTCCTTGTCGAACTCAGTGGAGTTCGCGTCGGACCAGCCCAGCACATCACGGGCGAACTCGATGACCGCGACCTGCATACCCAGGCAGATGCCCAGATACGGGATCTTGTTCTCGCGGGCGTAGCGCACCGTAGCGATCTTGCCCTCGACGCCGCGCAGGCCGAAGCCGCCGGGCACCAGAATGGCGTCGACATCTTCCAGCAGACCGGTGCCCTGATTCTCGATGTCTTCGGAGTCGATATAGCGCAGGTTCACTTTGGTACGGCTCTGGATGCCAGCGTGGCTCATCGCCTCGATCAGAGATTTGTAGGCATCCAGAAGTTCCATGTACTTGCCGACCATGGCGATGGTGACTTCCTTCTCCGGGTGCAGCTTGGCATCGACGACACGATCCCACTCGGAGAGATCGGCACCACGGCACTCCAGGCCAAAGCGCTCGACCACGTAGTCATCGAGGCCCTGAGCATGCAGGATGCCCGGAATCTTGTAGATGGTGTCGGCGTCCGGCAGGCTGATCACCGCACGCTCTTCGACGTTGGTGAACAGCGCGATCTTGCGGCGCGAAGAAACATCGATGGCGCGATCGGAGCGGCAGACCAGCACGTCCGGCTGCAGGCCGATGGAGCGCAGCTCCTTGACCGAGTGCTGCGTCGGCTTGGTCTTGGTCTCACCGGCGGTGGCGATGTAGGGCACAAGCGTCAGGTGCATCAGCATGGCGCGCTTGGCACCCACTTCGACGCGCAGCTGGCGGATTGCTTCGAGGAACGGCTGCGACTCGATGTCGCCAACGGTGCCACCGACTTCCACCAGAGCCACGTCGGCATCGCCGGCGCCCTTGATGATGCGGCGCTTGATCTCGTCGGTGATGTGCGGAATGACCTGGATGGTCGCGCCCAGGTAATCACCACGGCGCTCGCGGCGCAGCACGTCTTCGTAGACGCGACCGGTGGTGAAGTTGTTGTTCTGGGTCATGCGGGTGCGGATGAACCGCTCGTAGTGTCCCAGGTCGAGATCGGTCTCGGCGCCGTCATGAGTGACGAACACCTCACCGTGCTGGAACGGGCTCATGGTGCCCGGATCGACGTTGATGTAAGGGTCAAGCTTGAGCATCGTGACCTTCAGGCCCCGCGCCTCCAGGATGGCCGCCAATGAAGCCGAGGCGATGCCTTTCCCCAATGAAGAAACAACACCACCCGTGACGAAGATGTAGCGCGTCATGAAAAACCCTAGAAGTCTGCGTTAAGCGGCTGGCGCCGCCGGGGGAAAGCGAAGGTGCCATTGCTCGCGTGCGGCAATAGCGCAACTGCCACGGATTCGAAGAAACCGCAGAAGCTGTATTGAGACGGGAGCGTAGTCTACCGGAAAGGCCTTATCAGCTCAAACCACTTAGAATTCAGGCGCGCACCAATTAAGTGCAACACCCCCTCTACTGAGCTGCGGCAGGTTGGCCACCGCGACCAGCTCCTCATCGCAATACAGCAACGGCAGGCGGGCGCGCACGAATGTCGGCACCCCGGCTTCGCTCAACAGGCGCTTGAGGTCGCGCCGACCGCGCGTTGGCACCAGCATTGTTTCGCCGCCCTGTCGATAGCGGACCTGCAGCCTGCCCGAGGGCAGTTCCCCTTCGATTCGCAAGGTGCCGTTACCCGGCAGTGCCAGGCTTGTATCCGGGCCGGACCAGCTGACTGGCCCGCCAACGGGCTCCAGCCAGGCATCCGGCAACCACCAGATTCGATCTCCACCGCGCTGCAGTTCGCCGCCAGCCAAGCGCCAGCGAGGCGTGGCATCTGGCCTGGCGTCCCGCAGACACTCCCAGCCGGCCCAGTGATTCTCATCCGGCGCCAGGGTCAGCCCTGCCAACCAATAACGCAGCGCATTACGCTGTCGCGCCGATGTCAGCCCACGCAGCGGCGCTAGCGCCAGGTTCGGCAGGTTCGACCATTGGCAATCGCCAATGCCCTGCGCGGCGGCGAGATCCTGCTGCGCCAGCTCGTCGAGCAATTGCTGCGCCTCGGCCATATGGCCGGCGGTACGCGCCAGACTGGATACCGTCCGCGGCCAGCGCTGCTGCAGCAGCGGCAAAACCTGACGGCGCAGAAAATTGCGCGAATATTCCAGCTGCTGGTTGCTGGGATCCTCTACCCACGCGAGGCCGTTGGCGCGCGCATAAGCCTCGAGATCGGCCCGCGACACCTCCAGCAACGGCCGAACCAGACTACCGCGCCCCAGCGATCGCACCGCCGGCATCGCCGCCAGCCCACGCACACCGGCACCGCGTAGCAGACGGAATAGCACCGTTTCGGCCTGATCATCGCGATGCTGGCCGGTCAACAGCAGTTCACCTTCACCCAAGCACTCGCCAAAGGCCTGATAGCGGGCAATGCGGGCAGCCTGCTCGACACTGGCACCAGACCCGACACGCACCCGGATGACGCTTAGCGCGACGCCAAGCTCATCGCAGACCAGCTGGCAGTGGGCCGACCAATCATCGGCAGCAACCTGCAGGCCATGGTGCACATGAATCGCGCGAATGACCGGCAGCTCATACCGATCAGCGAGCCGAGCCAACAAATGCAGGAGAACGGTTGAATCGAGACCGCCAGAGAACGCCACCCACCAGATCGGTGAGCTACGCCAAGGCGCAAGCGCGGAAAGCAGGAGGGAATCGAGGGACATGCAAGCGCTTCGAGAACCGACGTTGTCGGCAAGCATAAAGCTCAGCGGGGCAAGCAGCGAGGGGAAGCAGCAACCACGACATACAACCAAGCGTCTCGATTCGGACCAACCGAATCGAGACGCTTGGCTGGCGCAATGGATCAGGCGATGCCGTAGCTCATAAGGCGCTCATAACGACGCGCGAGCAGCGCATCGGTATCCAGCGACTTGAGCATGTGCAGCTGGCTATTGAGCTGCTCGCGCATGGCCGCGGCCATGACGGCGGGATTGCGGTGAGCGCCGCCCAGCGGCTCGGGGATCACTTTGTCGACGATGCCCAGATCCTTCAGGCGCTCGGCGGTGACACCCATGGCCTCGGCGGCTTCCGGCGCCTTCTCGGCAGTGCGCCAGAGAATAGAGGCGCAGCCTTCCGGCGAAATCACCGCGTAGGTGGAGTATTGCAGCATGTTCAGTTGGTCGCAGACACCAATGGCCAGCGCACCGCCTGAACCACCTTCACCAATCACGGTGGCGATGATCGGCGTCTTCAGACGCGCCATCACGCGCAGGTTCCAGGCAATGGCCTCGCTCTGGTTGCGCTCTTCGGCATCGATACCCGGATAGGCGCCCGGGGTGTCGATGAAGGTCAGGATCGGCATCTTGAAGCGTTCGGCCATCTCCATCAGACGGCAGGCTTTGCGGTAGCCCTCGGGGCGCGGCATGCCGAAGTTGCGGCGCACCTTCTCACGTACCTCACGGCCCTTCTGATGCCCGATCACCATCACCGGCTGGCCATCCAGACGTGCGGTCCCGCCAACGATAGCGGCGTCATCGGAGAAGTGGCGATCACCGTGCAGCTCTTCGAACTCGGTGAACAGGTGATTGATGTAGTCGAGGGTATAGGGCCGCTGCGGGTGGCGAGCCAGGCGAGCGATCTGCCAGCTGGTCAGGTTGCCGAAGATGCTTTCGGTGAGCGATTCGCTCTTGTCCTGCAGGCGGGCAATCTCATCGCCAATGTTCAGCGAGTTGTCGTTACCAACCAGGCGCAATTCTTCGATCTTGGCTTGCAGGTCGGCGATCGGCTGTTCGAAATCCAGGAAATTCGGGTTCATAGGCATCCGTCATGCGTCGACGGCCAGGCGGCCGGGAGGCTGTTCCGTTTTTTGCGCCTTACCTTACGGGAGAGGCGCATTCAGGTCGAACAAAAATTGTTCTGAACCATGACCCGGTCATCACCGGGCCGTTCGGGCCTTGGCTCGAAAAGCGCGCTTGCGCTGCTTTCCAGGCGTCCGCCCTCTATCGGTATTGCAGAAAGACGTTGTCGCGTCCGAACTGGTCACGCAATGCCTGAATCAAGTTGTCAGCGGGGTCGATCCGCCACTCCTCACCGAACTGCAGCAAGGCGCGCGCATCGCGCCCCGTGTATTCCAAGGTAATCGGGCAGGCACCACGGTGACGGCCACAGACATCGGCCAACCAGCGCATGCGCTCACCCTTGAGCGCCTCGCCGGCGACCTTCACGCGCAAGCTCTCGGCGAGCCCGGTACGCGCCTCTTCCAGGCTCATCACGCGCTTGGCCCGCAGGCGCAGGCCGCCGGAGAAGTCGTCATTGCTGACTTCCCCCTCCACCACAACCAGCGCATCGGTCTGCAGCAGGGCCTGGGCGCTGTTGAACGCCTCGGCAAACAGCGAAGCCTCAATGCGCCCGGAGCGATCGTCCAGCGTGATGAAGCCCATCTTGTCGCCCTTCTTGTTCTTCATCACGCGCAGGTTGACGATCAGACCAGCGATGGTCTGCTCACCTCTCGCCGGACGCAGATCGATGATGCGCTGGCGGGCAAAGCGCCGCACCTCGCCTTCGTACTCGTCGATCGGATGACCGGTGAGGTACAGACCGAGGGTATCCTTCTCGCCCTTCAGGCGCTCCTTGAGCGACAGCTCGCGGGCGTTGCGGTGATTGGCATAGACATCGGCCTCCGGCTCGGCGAACAGGCCGCCGAACAGGTCCATGTGCCCACTTTCCGCGCTGCGCGCCGTCTGCTCGGCAGACTGGACAGCTTCTTCCATGGCCGCCAGCAACACCGCTCGATTGCGATCGATGTTGGCTTGGTAGGCCTTCGCCTCCTCGAAGAAATACGGTCCGAGACGATCCAATGCACCGGAGCGGATCAGCGCCTCGAGAGTACGCTTGTTGATGCGTTTGAGATCGATGCGTGCACAGAAATCGAACAGATCCTTGAACGGCCCGCCTTCCGCTCGGCATTCGGCGATGGCCTCCACGGGCCCCTCACCGACGCCCTTGACCGCGCCGAGCCCGTAGACGATCCGTCCGTCGTCATTGACCGTGAACTTGAACTCGGAAACGTTCACATCCGGCGGATCGATGCGCAGCTTCATGCTGCGGCATTCCTCGATGAGGATCACCACCTTGTCGGTGTTGTGCATATCCGCAGAAAGCACGGCAGCCATGAACGGCGACGGGTAATGCGCCTTGAGCCAGGCGGTCTGGTAGGACACCAGGCCATAGGCAGCCGAGTGCGACTTGTTGAAGCCGTAACCAGCGAACTTCTCCACCAGGTCGAAAATGTTACCTGCCAGCTCGCCATCGATGCCGTTATTGGCGCAACCTTCGATGAAGCCGCCACGCTGCTTGGCCATCTCCTCGGGCTTTTTCTTGCCCATCGCACGGCGCAGCATGTCCGCGCCGCCGAGGGTGTAGCCGGCCATCACCTGGGCGATCTGCATGACCTGTTCCTGATACAGGATGATGCCGTAGGTGGGCTTGAGCACTGGCTCCAGACCTGCGTATTGATAGTCCGGGTGCGGATAGGAAACCTCGGCACGACCGTGCTTGCGGTTGATGAAGTCGTCGACCATGCCCGACTGCAGCGGACCGGGACGGAACAGCGCCACCAGTGCGATCAGGTCTTCCAGGCAGTCGGGTTTGAGCTTCTTGATGAGCTCCTTCATGCCGCGCGATTCCAGCTGGAATACCGCAGTGGTTTCGGCCTTCTGCAGCAACTGGTAGGTCGGCTTGTCATCCAGCGGAATGAAGTCGATGTTGATCGGCTCCAGACCTTTCTTGGCCTGCTCCCGATTGATTGTTTCCAGCGCCCACTTGATGATGGTCAGCGTGCGCAGACCGAGGAAGTCGAACTTCACCAGGCCTGCCTGCTCGACGTCGTCCTTGTCGAACTGAGTCACCAGACCGCCGCCCTCTTCGTCACAGGCGATCGGCGCGAAGTCGGTCAGCTTGGTCGGCGCGATCACCACGCCACCGGCGTGCTTGCCGGTACCGCGGGTGATGCCCTCGAGCTTGAGCGCCATCTCCCAGATTTCCCGGGCGTCCTCGTCCACGGCGAGGAAGTCACGCAGGGGCTCCTCCATCTCGTAGGCTTTTTCCAGCGTCATGCCGACTTCGAAGGGAATCATCTTCGACAGGCGGTCAGCCAGGCCGTACGACTTGCCCTGCACCCGCGCCACATCGCGCACCACGGCCTTGGCCGCCATGGTGCCGAAGGTGATGATCTGGCTGACCGCATTACGGCCATATGCCTCGGCCACGTAATCGATGACCCGGTCGCGACCATCCATGCAGAAGTCGACGTCGAAGTCGGGCATGGAAATACGTTCGGGGTTGAGGAAGCGCTCGAACAGCAGGTCATAGGCCAGCGGATCGAGGTCGGTGATCTTCAGCACGTAGGCGACCAGCGAGCCGGCACCCGAGCCACGGCCCGGGCCTACCGGCACGCCGTTGTTCTTCGCCCACTTGATGAAGTCCATAACGATCAGGAAGTAACCGGGGAAGCCCATCTGGATGATGGTGCCCAGCTCGAACTCGAGACGATCGATGTAGACCTGCTTCTTCGCCTCGTAGTCGGGCGTGTCCTTGGGCAGCAGCACCTCCAGCCGTTCCTCCAACCCCTCGAACGACACCTGGCGCAGGTAGTCGTCGATGGTCATGCCCTCGGGCACCGGGAAGTTCGGCAGGAAGTAGGTGCCCAGCTGCACTTCGATGTTGCAGCGCTTTGCGATCTCGACGGTGTTTTCCAGGGCCTCAGGGAGATCGCTGAACAGTTCAGCCATCTCTGCCGGAGTCTTCAGATACTGCTGATCAGAGTAGGTACGCGGCCGTCGCGGATCATCCAGCGTGCGGCCTTCGCCGATGCACACGCGGGTTTCGTGCGCCTCGAAATCCTCTTGTTTGAGGAAGCGTACGTCGTTGGTCGCCACCAACGGGGTGCCGGTACGGTCGGCGAGCGCGACCGCGGCGTGCAGATGTTCTTCATCATTGACCCGGCTGGTGCGCTGGATCTCCAGGTATAAGCGATCAGCAAACACGTCGCGCCATTCGGCCAAACGCGCTTCCGCCAACGCTTCGTCACCGTTGAGCAACGCCTGGCCGACCTCGCCTTCTTTGGCCCCGGACAACGCAATCAGGCCTTCCGCGGCTTGCTTGACCCAGTCGCGTTCGATGATCACAAGGTCATTGCGCTGGCCTTCGGTCCAGCCGCGAGAGATCAGCTCGGTGAGATTGCGGTAACCCTTGGGGTTCATCGCCAACAGGGTCAACCGGCTGAGCGGACCATCCTCATCACAGCCAGCCAGCCAGATATCCGCGCCACAGATCGGTTTGACTCCGGCGCCCTGTGCCGTCTTGTAGAACTTCACCAGCGAGCACATGTTGCTCATGTCGGTCACGGCCACAGCCGGCATGCCGCCCGCCGCCACCGCCTTGATCAGCGGCTTGACCCGCACCAGGCCATCGACCAGCGAGTACTCGGTATGCAGACGGAGATGGACGAAGGAAACAGGCATGTACAGACCTTGAGCTGGTAAAACGACAGGCGCGGGATTGTACCGGAAAGCATGGATCGGCTGGGGACTGGGGGCGCGGCATCATGCGGTCAGCGGGGATGCCAGCGAAGAGCGGGAAACGCAAAACACGCGGCCTGCACGCAGCAGATCATCGCTTGTCGCGGGCTAGACCAACAGAACGCTGACCGGAACCTGGGTGTCGACGACGGCCTGCTCCAGCAACGCCCGGACGGGAGCGAAGGAGCGACGATGGATGGGTGTCGGCCCCAGCCGACGAAGCGCTTCCAGATGACTGGGAGTCGGATACCCCTTGTGCCCGGCAAGCCCGTAGCCCGGATAACAGAGGTCAAGTGCCTGCATTTCACGATCCCGACTGACCTTGGCAAGAATGGATGCCGCAGCGATAGCCGGCACCTGACCGTCGCCCTGGATCACCGGTGCGCTGGGAACGTTCAGCTGAGGGCAACGATTGCCATCGATGAGGGCCAGCCGCGGCGTGACGCTCAACCCGTCTACCGCACGCTGCATGGCGAGCATCGTGGCGTGAAGAATGTTCAGCTGATCGATCTCTTCGACTTCGGCTCGGGCAATGCACCAAGCCACCGCTTTTTCGCAGATCTCGTCGAACAATGCCTCGCGACGAGCCTCGCTCAGCTTTTTTGAGTCGTTGAGGCCTTCGATCGGACGCGCCGGATCGAGGATCACGGCGGCTGTTACCACCGGACCACAAAGGGGCCCGCGCCCTACCTCATCGACGCCGACGACCAGTTCTTCGACCAGGTTGAAATCGAGCCCGAACTGCATCAGCGCCCCCCAACCAGCCGCAGCACAGCGTCGGCTGCCTGACTCGAGGCATCACAACGCAGCGTGCGGTGGATGCTGTCGAAGCCTTCTGTCTGCACGTCGCCATCGTCAAGCAACGGCGACAGCGCCTGGGCAAGCGCCTCGGGAGTCGCCGCATCCTGCAACAGTTCCGGAACCAGCAGGCGCTGGGCCAGCAGATTGGGAAGCGCGACGTAGGGACTCTTAACCAGTCGCCGGAGAATGCGATAGGTCATTGGCGCGACACTGTAGGCGACCACCATTGGCCGCTTGAACAGCAGCGCCTCGAGTGTTGCCGTGCCGGAGGCAATCAGTACCGCGTTGCAGGCGGCCAGAGCCTCATGGGAGCGACCATCGAGCAGAGTCAGCGGCAGATCGCGGGTGACCAGCATCTGTTCAAGCTGGGTCCGACGTTCCGGGCTGGCGCAAGGCATGACGAAGCGAATGCCCGGTCGCATGGCACGCAACCGTTCGGCCGCGGAAAGAAACAGATCCCCCAGCCGAGCCACCTCGCCGCCCCTGCTGCCCGGCATCAGCGCGACAACCAGGCCATCCGCCGGCAACCCGAGCGTTTGCCGTGCCGCAGCCCGATCGGCGCAAAGCGGAATGGCATCGGCGAGGGGATGACCGACGAAGCGCACCGGTACTTGGTGGGCGTCGTAGAACTTGGCCTCGAACGGAAACAGCGTGAGCATCAGATCGCAGGCGTCACGTATCTTCAGCACCCGCTTCTGCCGCCAGGCCCAGACCGATGGACTGACATAGTGCACGGTCTTGATCCCGGCGCGGCGCAGCTTGAGCTCAAGCCCGAGATTGAAATCGGGCGCGTCGATACCGATGAAGACGTCCGGCCGCTGCTGGATCAGTGTATCCACCAGGCGTTTGCGGCGGGCCAGCAATTCCGGCAAACGGCCAAGCACTTCGACCAGCCCCATCACCGCCAGGCGCTCGAGCGGAAAGTACGACTGCAACCCTTCGGCCTGCATGCGCGAGCCGCCGACGCCGATGAACTCGACATCGGCGTGCTGAGCCTTCAGTGCCTGCATCAGACCCGAACCAAGGATGTCACCGGAGGATTCTCCGGCCACCAGGGCAACCCTGAGCGGCCGGCTCATTTCAGCGGGTGATGCCACGAGTTGAAGCCTGGATCGAGTCACGGAAGATCGCGACCTCAGGGAATGCCGCCGCACTCTCAGCCAGCTCGCTGAGGGCGGCCTCCACGGTCAAGCCCTTGCGGTAGACGACCTTGTAAGCGTTGCGCAGGGCGTGAACGGCTTCGGCGCTGAAGCCACGACGACGCATGCCTTCGAAGTTCATGCTGCGCGCCTCCGCCGGGTTGCCGAATACGGTGACGAATGCGGGTACATCCTTGCCGATCGCGGTTCCCATCCCGGAGAAGCTATGGGCGCCGATGTGGCAGAACTGGTGCACCAAGGTGTAACCGGAAAGAATGGCCCAGTCGCCTACATGGACGTGACCGGCCAACGCGGTGTTGTTGACCAGAATGCAATGATTGGCGATCACGCTGTCGTGGCCAATGTGTGCATAGGCCATGATCAGGTTGTGATTACCAATGGTGGTTTCGGAGCGATCCTGAACAGTGCCGCGATGGATGGTCACACCCTCGCGAATCACGTTGTGATCTCCAATCACCAGGCGCGTAGGCTCGCCTTTGTACTTCAGGTCCGGCGTGTCTTCACCGACCGAGGAGAACTGATAAATGCGATTGTGACGCCCGATGCGAGTCGGTCCTTTTATGACCACGTGCGACGCAATCACAGTACCTTCGCCAATCTCGACATCCGCGCCAATGATCGACCAAGGCCCGACCTGGACGTCATCCGCCAGCCGGGCCGCAGGGTCGATGATGGCGCGAGGGTCGATCAAACTCATATCTTCTGTTCCGCGCAGATGATTTCGGCCGAGCAGACCGGCTTGCCATCGACGCTGGCACGGCAATCGAACTTCCAGATGCCACGCTTGGCGCTGATGAAAGAAGCCTCCAGGACCAACTGATCGCCAGGAACGACCGGCTGGCGAAAACGCAGCTTGTCAGAGCCAACGAAATAGTAAAGCGTGCCATCGGATGGCTTGACACCCATCATCTTGAAGCCCAGCAAGCCGGCAGCCTGCGCCATGGCCTCGATGATCAGCACACCCGGCATGATCGGATGCTGTGGAAAATGCCCGTTGAAGAACGGCTCATTGATGGTGACGTTCTTGTACGCACGAACGCGCTTGGCCTCGAGGTCCATCTCCGTCACACGATCCACCAGCAGGAACGGGTAGCGGTGAGGCAAGTATTCGCGAATTTCGTTGATATCCATCATGTCAGGAAAGAGCCTGTAAAAAAGTATAGGGCAGCCTGCGCTGAAAGCTCGCGCCAGCACTGACAGTGCATTAACCCCGAAAAAGTCGGATCAGACGGTAAGCTCAGGCATCAGAAGCCGGATTCTGAGCCTGAGTCACGGCGGCCAGGCTTTTCTCCAACTGTTGCAGCCGGCGGGCCATGTCGTCCAGCTGACGGATCCGCGCCGCGCTCTTTCTCCAATCGGCAGCATTCTGCATCGCCGTACCGGAGGAATAGCTGCCAGGCTCAGTAATGGAACGAGTGACCATGGTCATCCCTGTCACGAACACGTTGTCACAGACCTCGATGTGTCCAACCATGCCGACCCCGCCGGCGATCATGCAGTTACGCCCGATCTTGGTGCTGCCGGAGATGCCGGCGCAACCCGCCATCGCGGTGTTGTCCCCCACCTGCACGTTGTGCGCAATCATGATCTGATTGTCCAGCTTCACACCGTTACCGATCAGCGTGTCGGAAAGGGCACCGCGATCAATGGTGGTATTGGAGCCTATTTCGACATCATCGCCGATACGCACGCCGCCGATCTGTGCAATCTTTTGCCAAGCGCCCTTCTCCTTGGCGAAACCGAACCCCTCACCACCGATCACCGCACCCGACTGGATCACCACGCGCTTGCCTATCAGCACATCGTGATAAAGCGTGACCCGCGGAGCCAGTCGCCCGCCTTCGCCGATCCGGCTGCGCGCCCCGATGAACGACTGCGCACCAATCACCACATCCGCGTCGATGGAGGCACCTGCCTCGATCACCACATAGGGCCCGATACTGGCCGATGGATGAACGTGCGCGTCGGCCGCTACCAATGCGGTGGGATGGATGCCACTGGCCGTCTGCGGGCGGGTCTCGAACAGGTGCGAGGCCCGAGCATAGGCAAGATAGGGGTCGCTGACGATGATAGCCGGGCGTTCATAAGCCTCGGCATCCGCCGGAGACAGCAACACTGCAGCGGCCTGGGTAGCCGCCAGGTACTTGCGGTACTGGGCATTGGCCAGGAAGCTCAGCTGCGATGGACCCGCTTCCTGCAAGGTCGCGAGCCCATTTACGATCAGGGCAGCGTCACCACGCAGGCTGCCACCCAGCTCCCCGGCCAGCTGACCGAGTGTGAAAACTGCGCCTGCCATGTCAGCGCAGCTGATTCATGCGCTCGATGACCTGGCGGGTGATGTCGAACTGAGGCTTGACATCCACCACGGCACCGCGCTCGAACACCAGATCGTAGTTGCCTTTTTTGATGACTTCTTCGACAGCCTGGTCCAGCTTCGGCTTCAGCTGCTTGAGCATGTCGCGATCAGCCACCGCCTTGGATTCATTCAGCTCCTTGGATTGGAACTGGAAATCGCGAGCCTTCTGCTTGAACTCGAGTTCCAGACGCTCACGCTCGGCCTGCTGCATCTTGTCGCCATCCTTCATCAGACGGTCCTGGATGCGCTTGGCGTCGCTTTCCAGTGTCTTGAGCTTGCTCAACTGGGGACCGAACTTCTTCTCCGCATCGACCGCGTAACGCTTGGCAGCATCGGACTCGAGCAGCGCCATCTGATAGTTCATGACCGCAATTTTCATTTCAGCAAACGCGGGGGTCGCTACCAGCGCGGCAACGACGAGAAACAGTTGAGTCAACTTACGCACGGTAAACACCACTCCTGAAAGAAAACACGGCAGCATCAACGCCGCAATATTAGAACGTTTGTCCCAGCGAGAACTGGAATACCTGGGTATCGGCGTCATCGGGCTTGACCACCGGCATGGCCAGACTGAAGCTCAGCGGGCCCATGGCGGTAATCCAGGTCAAACCAACGCCGACCGAACTGGCCATGTCGCCGAAATCGATATCGCTGCAATTGGCCGCACCCGATGGGCAATTCGTATTGAACACGTTACCCACGTCCCAGAATACGGAGGTTCGCAGAGAGCGCTGATCCTTGACGAACGGCATCGGGAACAGCACTTCCAGGCCACCCTGAATCAGCACGTTACCACCGAACGGCAACGGGTCCTGATCCGGATCTGCAATAGTTCCCGGACGCGAACCATCACTCGGCGTGCTACGTGGGCCAAGACTGCTGTCTTCAAAACCGCGCACGGAATTGAAACCACCTGCGTAGTAATGCTCGTAGAACGGCAAGCTTGACGTCGACCCGTAGGCGTCGCCGTAACCCAGGCGGGTATGCATGCGCAGGGTGTAGTCCTTGCTCATCGGCACGAACAGCTGGCCGTTGTAATCGAGCTTGTAAAACGACAGATCGCTGCCCGGAATCGTGGTTTCGAAGACCAGGCTCTGAGAATGACCACGTGTCGCAAGCACGCCGCGGTTGAGCGTCGACTCCGACCACCCCACCGACGCCTTGAAGTTGAGGAAGCTGTCACCCTCTTCTTCCATGAAATCGAAGATCTCATCCACGGTGTAGCGGCCGGTATCCAGATCGTCCTGCTGTACAGTCAAGCCGAAGGACAGACGGGAGGTTTCGCTGATCGGGTATCCAATATTGACGCCACCACCCAAGCTGTCCACCGAGTAACTGGAGACGTCATAGTCCAGTTCATCGTAATCGGTGGTGCGATAGAAGGCGTTGTAGCCAAGACTGACGCCATCTTCGGTCCAGTAGGGGTCCACGAAACCGAAGTTGTAACGCGACTGGTACTCGCTGCGCGTCAAGCCCAGCGATACGCGGTTACCTGTACCGAGGAAGTTGTTCTGGCTGATGGAGCCACCGAGGATCAGACCAGCATTCTGCGCAAAGCCGATACTGGCCATGATCGAACCGGACGGCTGTTCCTCGACACTGTAGTTAACGTCGATCTGATCATCCGTGCCCGGGACCTGGGGCGTTTCAACGTTAACTTCCTTGAAGAAACCGAGACGCTCGAGGCGAGTCTTGGATTGGTCGATCAGATAGGTCGAAGCCCAGCCACCTTCCATCTGGCGCATCTCGCGGCGCAGCACTTCGTCTTCGGTCTTGGTATTGCCACGGAAATTGATGCGGTTGACGTACGCACGCTTGCCCGGATCGACGACGAAGGTAATGGACACCGTATTGTCTTCGTCATGCGCCTCTGGAACGCCGTTGACGTTGGCAAAGGTATAACCTTCGTTACCCAACCGCCGGGTGATCAATTCGGAAGTAGTGGTCATCACCTTGCGCGAGAAGACCTGTCCTTCCTTGGCCAGTAGCAGCGCCTCGATCTCTTCTTGCGGCACCTTGAGGTCACCACTGAGTTTGACGTCGCGAACCGTATAGCGCTCGCCTTCGTCGATATTCACAGTGACATAGACATGTTTCTTGTCAGGGGTGATGGATACCTGGGTCGAGGTGATATCCATGTTGATGTAGCCGCGATCCAGATAGTAGGAACGCAGCCGCTCCAAGTCACCGGACAGCTTTTCACGCGCGTATTTGTCGTCGTTGCGGAAGAAAGAGAGCCAATTGGTCGTTTTCAATTCAAAAAGATCGACCAGATCTTCGTCGGCAAAGACAGAGTTACCAACGATGTTGACGTGCTTGATGGCCGCAACCGAGCCTTCGTTGATCTTGATCTTCAGCGCAACACGATTGCGCGGCTGGGCCACGACTTCGGTCTCGATGGTTGCCGAGTAGCGGCCCTGAGCGACGTACTGGCGTTGCAACTCGTTGCGCACGCCTTCGAGCGTGGCACGCTGGAAAATCTCGCCTTCAGCCAGTCCGGACTGCTGCAGACCCGAAAGCAGATCCTCAGTCTTGATCGCCTTGTTACCTTCGATTTCGATGCCCGAAATGGACGGCCGTTCGACTACACTGATGACCAGCACATCGCCTTCGCGCCCGAGCTGGATATCTTGAAAGAAGCCGGTGCGAAAAAGCGCACGAGTTGCATCGACGAGGCGGGTATCGTCAGCAGCCTCACCCACGTTCAAAGGCAATGCGCCGAATACGCTGCCAGCGGAAACCCGCTGCAGGCCGTTGACCCGGATATCGGAGATAGTGAAGGACTCAGCGTGAACTTCGGCAATCATCAATGCGGAAATAACCGCAGGTAGCAGCAGACGTTTCATGAAGTCCTTTCTTATTCAAACCTGATAAATGAACCGGCGATTCGGCACGGCGACACTACGGATTCGGCGTTACAGACGGCCAAGGTCATTGACCAGTGCTAGCAGCATCACCCCTACCACAAGGCTGATACCGATCTGTACCCCCCATCCCTGCACCCGCTCCGACAGAGGACGCCCACGGACCCACTCGACGAGATAGAAGAGCAGATGACCACCATCGAGCACCGGGATAGGCAATAGATTGAGAACCCCCAGACTAATGCTCAGATAGGCCAGAAAATTGAGGAAATCCCCCAACCCCGACTGGGCAGAAGCGCCCGCCACTTTAGCAATGGTTATCGGGCCGCTCAAGTTTTTTACCGAGAGCTCCCCGAAGAGCATTTTCTTCAGCGAATCGAGGGTCAGCAGGCTCATGGTCCAGGTACGCTTTGCACCTTCTACCAGCGCGTCGAGAGGACCGAACCTGACCTCGCGCAGCATCTCTGCCGGCCATTCTCCGCCTTCAACCCCTGCACCAAGATAACCGCGTCGCGCATCCCCATCGCCTCGAGCAGCCAACGTCAGCGGCACATCCAGACGCTGACCGTCACGCTCAACCTGCAGTGAAACCGGCTCACCGGGCAATACCCTGACCGCGTCTATTACCTGCTGCCAGTCATCGAGCGGCCGCTGATCCAGACTCAGCAAACGGTCACCGAGACGGATGCCAGCCGCCTGCGCCGGCCCCTCGGGGTCCAACTGGGCGATGACCGGCGCAATTTGCGGGCGCCAAGGCCTGATACCAAGCGAGGTGATCGGATCCGGCTCTTCGACCCCCTTTAGCCAGTTCTGCAGCGGAACCTGCAGATGTCGCTCGGCACTGCTCCCTATGTCGCGAACCGTCAGATCGAGCTGACCGCTTTCGCCCAAGCGACGGACCAACTGCAGATTGACCTCGCCCCAGCCGCTGACGGGTTTGCCATTGACCGCAACGATCTCCTGATCGACGGCCAGGCCAGCCTGCGCTGCAAGACTGCCAGGCTCGACAGCGCCAACTACGGGGCGCACCTGCTCGCTGCCAAGCATTGCCAGGAGCCAGAAGAACACCAGAGCGAGGAGAAAGTTGGCCAGCGGACCAGCCGACACGATGGCGAAGCGTTGACGCACAGTCTTGCGGTTGAAGGCGCTGTCAAGCATAGCCGCCGGCACGTCACCTTCCCGCTCGTCGAGCATCTTGACGTAGCCACCCAATGGTATGGCTGCGATGACGAACTCGGTGCCGTGCCGGTCGTGCCAGCGAACGAGCGGACTGCCAAAGCCCACGGAGAACCGCAGCACCCTGACCCCGCAACGACGTGCGACCCAGAAATGACCGAATTCGTGGAATGTCACCAGCACCCCGAGCGCAACAAGGGTACCAACGATCATGTAGAGCGCGCCCATACTTCCCTCCGGGATTGGGTCTGTAGACGTTTCGCTGCAAGCCTCGAGGCCCGCAGACCCTATCGCCCGTGGCGGCTCAACCAGGTTTCGGCACCTTTGCGCGCCTGCCTGTCCGCCGCCAACACATCTTCAAGGCAGGCGGTCGCGACCGCTGCCTCACGATTCAATACGTCGTCGATGATACTCGCGATCTCGGTGAAACGAATGCGCCGATTGAGAAAGGCATCGACCGCCACCTCGTTCGCGGCATTGAGCATGGCTGGCGCCGTACCGCCAGTTTCCGCTGCTTGCCGAGCGAGTCGCAAACAAGGGAAGCGCAGATCGTCGGGCGTTTGAAAGTCCAACCGACCGACCTGCAGCAGATCGAGCGCCGAGACGCCGGAATCAATCCGCTCGGGCCACGCCAACGCATGAGCAATTGGTGTGCGCATGTCGGGATTGCCGAGCTGCGCCAGCACCGAACCGTCCACGTAATCCACCATCGAGTGGATGACGCTTTGCGGATGAATCACCACCTCGACCTGCTGCGGTCGCGCATCGAACAGCCAGCAGGCCTCGATCAGTTCAAGCCCCTTGTTCATCATGCTCGCCGAATCTACCGATATCTTGCGGCCCATCGACCAGTTGGGATGTGCACAGGCCTGCTCAGGCGTTACGTCCGCCAGGAGCTGCGGTGCGATATCACGAAAGGGGCCACCGGACGCAGTGAGCAATATTCGTCGAACACCTACAGCAGCCAGCCCCTGAGCGTAGTTGGATGGAAGACACTGGAAGATCGCGTTGTGTTCGCTATCGATCGGCAGCAGCACTGCCTTGCTGTCGCGCAGCGCCTGCATGAACAGCGCACCGGACATTACCAGCGCTTCCTTGTTTGCCAGCAGAACCCGCTTGCCGGCCTGAACCGCCGCGAGCGTTGGTTTCAGCCCGGCGGCACCGACGATGGCAGCCATGACCACGTCTGCCTCCGGGTGAGCAGCCACCTCGCTCAAGCCGCCCTCGCCGCCCAAAACCCGCGTCAGAACGCCATCGGACTGCAGCTGCTCCTGCAAGGTCGCAGCCTGCACTTGATCGCCGGCGACCGCATAGGCAGGCCGATGCTTGACGCACAGGGAACGCAGGTCGGCGAGTCGACTGAAGCCGCTCAAGGCGAAAACGCGATAGCGATCAGGGTGACGCGCAATAACATCCAGTGTGCTCAGCCCAATCGATCCGGTCGCACCCAGTACAGTGATCTGCAAAGGTCGAGTCACAGCGCGCCCCAGCCAGCAAGCCACAACAGCACTGCAAATACGGGCACAGCGGCAGTCAGACTATCGATACGGTCCATGACACCGCCATGCCCAGGGAGCAACTGACTGCTGTCCTTGATGCCGGAACTGCGCTTGAACATGCTTTCAGTCAGGTCACCGATCACCGAGATCAAGACCACCACTGCAGCGCCCAGCAACGCGAGAATCAGTTCGCGCGGTGCCCAGCCACGATAGACACCTACGGCGAGCGTAACCAAAAGACTGGTCAGCAGACCGCCTACCAGTCCCTCCCAGCTCTTGCCAGGACTTACCTGAGGCGCAAGCTTGCGCTTTCCGAATGCCTTGCCAGAAAAATACGCGCCAATGTCGGCAACCCAAACCAGCACCATTACCGCCAGAATCAACCAGTTGCCGAGCGGCCACTGTTTGAGCACAACCAGGGCTTGCCATGCCGGCAACAGAATCGCCAGCCCGATCAGCAAGCTGCCAACGGAACCACCCCAGAGACGACTGCTTTCGGGATACGTCAGCACCAGATAGGTCGCAGCGAGCCACCAGAAGATGGCCAGCGCCAACAGCCAGGGCGTCAACCCAGGAAGCTGATACAGCGCCACCAGGAGCGCTACGACCAAAACGGCATAACCCACGCGGGCCGGCTGGCTGGCGAAACCGGCCAAGCGCGCCCACTCCCATGCACCTAGCGCGACAACCAGGCCAATGAAAAGCGCAAACGCAAGCCCATGCAGGAAGAAAAATCCGATGATCGCGACAGGGAGAAGGATGGCGGCCGTGATGATTCGCTGCTTCAGCATTCGACCTTAACCTCGCTTTCAACCTGCTCGCCAGTCTTGCCGAAACGCCGCTGGCGAGTGGAGAAGTCGGCGAGCGCCTTGCGCATCGCGACATGCTTGAAATCCGGCCAATAAAGGTCGGAAAAGTACAACTCCGCATAGGCAAGCTGCCAAAGCAGAAAGTTACTGATACGCCGCTCACCGCCGGTTCGGATGCACAGATCCGGTAACGGCATGTCGCCGGTCGCCAGATAGCTCTGGAAGAGAGCCGGAGTTATTTCAGCCGGATTCAACCGCCCGGCCTGCGCCTCGGTAGCCAGGTGCTGAGCCGCTTGAAGGATGTCCCATTGGCCGCCGTAGTTGGCCGCGACCTGGAGGACGAAGCGATGGTTGCCGGCAGTGATCTCCTCGACCTCCAACATTGCCGCCTGGAGCTCTGGATGGAAACGCGCACGATCGCCGATGATGCGCAGCCGGATACCGTTTTCATCCAGCTTGCGCGCTTCGCGCCGGAGCGCCGATAGAAACAACTCCATCAGCGCACCTACTTCGTCCGCCGGGCGCTGCCAGTTCTCACTGGAAAACGCGAACAGCGTGAGCACCTCGACACCGGAATCGGCACAGACCTCAATCACCGCACGAACCGCATCGACACCGGCCTTGTGTCCGGCCACGCCAGGCAGCAAACGTCTCTTCGCCCAGCGGTTGTTGCCATCCATGATGATCGCCACGTGACGGGGTACATTCCGCCCGGCGATCTGCCTGACCTTTTCCATGAACAACTCTACTTGCGCTAAAACACGCTGCGAACCAAAAGAAAAAGCTGCAAGCAACAGCTCGGTGGCATCCACGCCACCGCGCCACGGAAGGTCTAGCGAATCCGTGACGCGACAGCGTTTCGATGCCGGCCTTACACCGCCATCAGGTCGCCTTCTTTGGCCTCAAGAGCCTTGTCGATCTCGGCAACATATTTATCGGTTAGCTTCTGGACGTCATCCTGGCCACGACGTTCATCGTCCTCGCTGATTTCCTTTTCCTTGACCAGGTCCTTCAGCTGCGCGATTGCATCGCGACGGATGTTACGCACCGCGACGCGAGCATTTTCAGCCTCTGCGCGCGCCTGCTTGGTGTAACCCTTGCGGGTTTCCTCGGTCAGGGCCGGCATCGGCACGCGGATGGTGGTGCCAGCGGTCGCCGGATTCAAACCCAGATCCGAAGTCATGATCGCTTTCTCTACCGCCTGGATCATGCTCTTGTCGAACACGGTCAGCGCCAGCGTCCGAGAGTCCTCGGCGATCACGTTGGCTACCTGGCGCAGCGGCGTGTCGGAACCGTAGTAGGACACCATCACGCTGTCGAGGATACTGGGGTGTGCACGACCGGTACGGATCTTGGCGAACGCATGATCCAGCGATTCCAGGGTTTTCTTCATGCGCTCCTGCGCGTCTTGCTTGATCTCATTGATCATTCTTTCGATTCCTCGATCAGTGTTCCTTCGGCGCCACCAAGCACAATGTTGAGCAGGGCACCAGGCTTGTTCATGTTGAAGACCCGCAGCGGCATATTGTGGTCACGACACAGACAGATGGCCGTCAGGTCCATCACACCGAGCTTGCGGTCAAGCACTTCATCGTAGGTAAGTTCGGCAAACTTCTCGGCATTGGGATCCTTGAACGGATCTGCGGTGTAGACACCGTCAACCTTGGTTGCCTTGAGCACGACATCCGCCTGGATCTCGATGGCACGCAGGCAGGCCGCCGAGTCGGTGGTGAAGAACGGATTACCCGTACCCGCCGAGAAGATGACCACTTCGCCAGTCTTCAGATGGCGCATCGCTTTGCGGCGATCATAGTGATCGGTCACACCCACCATGGAAATGGCAGACATGACCAGCGCCGGAATATTTGAGCGCTCGAGCGCATCGCGCATGGCCAGTGCATTCATCACTGTGGCCAGCATCCCCATATGGTCGCCAGTTACACGATCCATACCGGCCGCGGAAAGCGCCGCACCACGGAACAGGTTGCCACCACCGATAACCAGGCCGACTTCAACGCCGATCCCCACCAGCTGGCCGACTTCCAGAGCCATGCGATCGAGGACCTTCGGGTCGATACCGAAGTCTTCGGAGCCCATCAGGGCCTCGCCGCTCAATTTGAGCAGAATGCGTTTATAGCGAGGATTGCGTGCACTCATCTGCTGAGCCATTGGCGTGTTATCTCCTGCGGCGTGCTATGACCAAGTCTGTATGACCCAGACCAAAAATATCTGCGCTTTGACAGCGCAACCTGGGGTTGGTGCCAAGCGATGACTATATCGTGACAAAAAAACAAATCCGCTGCCCAATTCGACAAAGAGGCCGCACGCGTAAGCGGGCAGCCTCTTGTCATACCGCGAAGCGATCTTACTTCTTGGTCGCAGCTACCTGGGCAGCCACCTCGGCAGCGAAGTCGACCTCAGCCTTCTCGATACCCTCGCCTACTTCGTAGCGAACGAAGGATACGATTTCGGCACCGGCTTTCTTGGCCAGCTCACCGACCTTGACTTCCGGATCCTTGACGAACGGTTGCTCAACCAGGCTGGCTTCGGCCAGGAACTTGTTGATACGACCCTTGATCATGTTTTCGACGATGTTTTCCGGCTTGCCGGCAATCTTGTCAGCATTGAGCTGCAGGAAGATTTCCTTTTCCTTGGCGACCAGCTCCTCGGAAACGTCAGCCGGGCTCAGAACAGCCGGATTGCTGGCAGCCACGTGCATGGCGATATCTTTGGCCAGCTCGGCATCGCCACCTTTCAGAGTGACCAGTACGCCGATACGGTGACCGTGCAGGTAGGCACCAACAACTTCGCCTTCAACGGCGGTCAGGCGACGAATATTGACGTTCTCACCACACTTGGCGACCAGCGCCTCGCGAGCGGATTCACGGGAAGCGATCAGCGGAGCCACTTCGGTGAGCTTCTGCTCGAATGCTTCGTCCAGGCTATCCTTGACGAACGCTTTGAAGTCGTCCTGCAGAGCCAGGAAGTCAGTCTGCGAGTTGACTTCGATGATCAGCCCACGGCCACCCTCGACGCGAACGGCGATCGAACCTTCGGCAGCGATGTTGCCCGACTTCTTGGCTGCCTTGATGGCGCCGGAAGCACGCATGTCGTCGATCGCTTTTTCGATGTCGCCACCGGCGGCAACCAGAGCCTTCTTGCACTCCATCATGCCCTGACCGGTACGCTCGCGCAGTTCTTTGACCAAGGCTGCAGTGATTTCTGCCATGTTGGGAATCCTCTCGATTTGGTTTCTAAACCACTCACCCATGACGCGGGTGATCAATTCGCAAGAGACAAAAAGGGGGCCTAGCCCCCTTTTTGTTCATCGGGTGTCACGCTGCAGTGCGCCGCACTCAGCCCTGAGCCGCTTCGGAAGCAACTTCCTCGACGAACTCGTCAGCACCGCCGGCACCGTTCTGACGGCCGCGCAGAACAGCATCAGCCATGGAGCCGAGGTAGAGTTGCACGGCACGGATGGCGTCATCATTACCAGGAATGATGTAGTCAACGCCTTCCGGGCTGCTGTTGGTATCGACGATGCCGATGACCGGGATACCCAGCTTGTTGGCTTCGGAGATGGCGATGCGCTCGTGATCGACGTCAACGACGAACATGGCGTCTGGCAGGCCGCCCATATCCTTGATACCACCCAGGCTGCGCTCGAGCTTCTCGAGGTCGCGGGTGCGCATCAGTGCTTCTTTCTTGGTCAGCTTCTCGAAAGTACCGTCCTGGGACTGAACTTCCAGCTCACGCAGACGCTTGATGGAGGCGCGGATGGTTTTGTAGTTGGTCAGCATGCCACCCAACCAGCGGTGATCGACATACGGAGAGTTGCAACGAGCAGCTTCTTCGCGAACGATCTTGCCAGCGGAACGCTTGGTGCCAACGAACAGAATCTTGTTCTTGCCTGCAGCCAGCTTTTCAACGAAACGCAGGGCGTCGTTGAACATCGGCAGGGTTTTTTCCAGGTTGATGATATGGATCTTGTTGCGCGCGCCGAAAATGTACTTGTCCATTTTCGGGTTCCAGTAACGGGTCTGGTGGCCGAAGTGCACACCGGCCTTCAGCATATCGCGCATAGTGACTTGAGACATGATCAGTCCTCGAATAAGTCGGGTTAGGCCTCCACGCGTCCCGATATCCAACTCTTGCGAGCACCCAGGATACCGTGTCGACACGTGTGTGGGGTTAGGCTCACCGGGTCTACCCCGCTGAGCGGCGCGTTTTATAGCACAAAGGCCATCGACAGGCTACTGCTTTGACCACCCGCGCGCGTTCGGCAGTCGACCATCCCTCGCCTGCAGGGCATGGGTGCTTTGGTTTATCATCGCGGCTTTCCTTTTTATTGCCTTCGCCTGCGGGCGCTATCAGAGGTTTGCATGACAGTCACCATCAAGACGCCCGAAGATATCGAGAAGATGCGCGTAGCCGGGCGTCTCGCCGCCGAGGTTCTCGAGATGATCGGCGAGCACGTCAAGCCAGGCGTCACCACCGAGGAGCTCGACCGCCTCTGCCACGAGCATATCGTCAATGTGCAGCAGGCCATCCCTGCGCCGCTGAATTACAAAGGCTTTCCCAAGTCGATCTGCACATCGATCAACCACGTCGTCTGCCATGGCATTCCCAACGACAAGCCACTCAAGGATGGCGATATCCTGAACATCGACATCACCGTGATCAAGGACGGCTATCACGGCGATACCAGCAAGATGTTCATGGTCGGCAAGGTCCCCGAGTGGGCCGAACGACTCTGCCAGGTCACTCAGGAATGCCTCTATAAAGGTATCGAGCTGGTCCGCCCCGGCGCCCGTCTTGGCGACATTGGCGAGGTGATCCAGAAGCATGCCGAAAAGAATGGCTTTTCCGTGGTCCGTGAATACTGCGGCCACGGCATCGGCAAGGTCTTCCACGAGGAGCCGCAAGTGTTGCACTACGGACGAGCCGGCACCGGGATGGAGCTCAAGGAAGGAATGACCTTCACCATCGAGCCGATGATCAACCAGGGCCGTTCGGAAACCCGCCTGCTCGGCGATGGCTGGACCGCGATAACCAAGGACCGCAAGCTGTCGGCGCAATGGGAGCACACCATACTGGTCACCGCAGACGGCTACGAGATTTTCACCTTGCGCAGCGACGACACCATCGCCCGCACCTCTGCCTGAGAATTCCCCAGTCGCAGTACCCATGGGAGGACGTCCGCATGCCCCAGGTTGACCCGGAGCTGTTTGATCGCAGCCAGTTTCAGGCAGAGCTGGCGCTGAAGGCCAGTCCTATCGCCGCGTACAAGAAGGCAATACGCCAGGCGCGGCAGGTGCTTGACGAGCGCTTCAAAGCCGGACGGGACATACGTCGCCTGATCCAGGATCGTGCCTGGTTCGTCGATCAGATCCTACGATCGGCCTGGGATCGCTTCGACTGGAACAAGGGTGCCGATATTGCGCTCGTCGCCGTGGGCGGCTACGGCCGAGGCGAACTGCACCCCTACTCCGATATCGACCTGCTCATCCTGCTCGACGCCAACGACCAGGAGATCTTTCGCGACTCGATCGAGGGCTTTCTGACTCTGCTCTGGGATATCGGCCTGGAAGTCGGACAGGCCGTCCGCTCCGTCGCCGAATGCGCCGACGAGGCGCGCGCCGATCTCACCGTCATCACCAACCTCATGGAAAGCCGGACGATCGCCGGCCCGGAGCGCCTGCGCCAGGCTATGCTGCGGGTCACCAGCGCCCAGCAGATGTGGCCGAGCAAGGAGTTCTTCCTCGCCAAGCGCAACGAACAGCGCGCGCGGCACGCCAAGTACAACAACACCGAGTACAACCTGGAGCCCAACGTGAAGGGTTCCCCAGGGGGCCTGCGCGACATCCAGACCATCCTCTGGATTGCTCGTCGCGAATTCGGCACCCTCAACCTGCAAGCCATGGTCGACCAGGGCTTTCTTACCGAAGGCGAGCACAGCCTGCTCACCGCGGCCCAGGAATTTCTCTGGAAGGTCCGTTACGGCCTGCACATGCTTGCCGGCCGCGCCGAGGATCGGTTGCTGTTCGACCACCAGCGCAGTCTCGCCGCGCTGCTGGGCTATGAAGACAACGACGCCAAGCTGGCCATCGAGCGCTTCATGCAGAAGTACTACCGGGTCGTCATGAGCATTGCCGAGCTCAGCGATCTGGTTGGCCAGCATTTCGCCGAAGTGATTCTCTGGGAAGGTGAATCGGGTCCGATCGTGCCGCTCAACAGCCGCTTTCAGGTTCGCGACGGCTACCTTGAAGTCAGCAACCCAGCCATCTTCAAGCGCACGCCCTTCGCCATTCTGGAAACCTTCGTGCTGCTGGCCCAGCATCCGGACATTCAGGGGGTGCGCTCCGACACCATTCGCCTGCTCCGCGACCATCGCTACCTGATCGATGATGTCTTCCGCCAGGATCTGCGCAACACCAGCCTGTTCATCGAATTGTTCAAGTGCAAGGAAGGCATTCACCGCAACCTCAGGCGCATGAACCGCTACGGCATCCTGGGCCGCTACCTGCCGGAGTTCGGCCATATCGTCGGGCAGATGCAGCACGACCTGTTCCACATCTACACCGTCGACGCGCACACGCTCAATGTCATCAAGTACCTGCGCAAGCTGACCAAGCCGGGCGTCGCCGAGAAGTATCCCCTGGCCAGCAAACTGGTCGAAAAGCTGCCCAAGCCAGAGTTGATCTATATCGCCGGGCTCTACCACGACATCGCCAAGGGTCGTGGCGGCGATCATTCGGAACTTGGCGCGGTAGATGCCGAACAGTTCTGCAGCCGCCACAAGCTGCCGGCATGGGACACACGTCTGGTGGTGTGGCTGGTGGAAAACCATCTGGTCATGTCCACCACGGCGCAGCGCAAGGACCTTTCCGACCCGCAGGTGATCAACGATTTCGCCCAACTGGTCGGCGACGAGACGCACCTGGACTACCTTTACGTGCTGACCGTGGCGGATATCAACGCCACCAACCCCACGCTGTGGAATTCCTGGCGCGCAAGCCTGCTGCGTCAGCTCTACACCGAAACCAAACGCGCACTCAAGCGCGGCCTGGAAAATCCGCTGGGTCGCGAGGAGCAGATCCGTCAGACTCAGCGCGCCGCTCTGGACGACCTGGTGCGGCATGGCACCGACCCGGACGATGCCGAACAGCTCTGGGCGCAACTGGGCGACGACTATTTCCTCCGGCACACCGCCACCGATGTGGCCTGGCATACCGACGCGATTATCGAGCACCCGGCCAACGGCGGACCGTTGGTTCTGATCAAGGAAACTACACAGCGCGAATTCGAAGGCGGCACGCAGATATTCATCTACGCACCGGACCAGCATGACTTCTTCGCCGTGACCGTAGCGGCCATGGATCAGCTCAACCTGAACATTCATGACGCACGTATTCTGACGTCGAGCAGCCAGTTCACGCTCGATACCTACATCGTGCTGGATGCCGACGGCAGCCCCATCGGCAACAATCCGGAACGCATCGATGAAATCCGCAAGGGCCTGATCGCCGCGCTACGCAACCCGGACGATTACCTGACGATCATCCAGCGCCGCGTACCACGTCAACTCAAGCACTTTGCCTTTCCGCCGCAGGTCACCATCCATAACGACACGCAGCGGCCACAGACGATTCTGGAGATCATTGCGCCAGACCGGCCCGGCCTGCTGGCACGGGTAGGCCAGCTGTTCCTCGATTTCGACCTATCGGTGCAGAACGCCAAGATCGCCACGTTGGGCGAACGCGTGGAGGACGTGTTCTTCGTTACCGACGCGGACAATCAGCCGCTGTCCGATCCGCAGTTCTGCGTGCGCCTGCAACAGGCACTGATCAAGGAACTGCAGCAAGAGAACGAGCAGCAACCTTCCCCTAGCAGCATCGTGATCTGAGCAAATCCCGTCACCTTGCTGCACGCCCGCGGCGGCAGGAGGGTTGATCGGCTCAATCCCAGGGTTTTCCGCGGGTCTGCTCGACGGCTGGCAGTTTTTGCTGCATCGCAGCCTTGGCGAGGATATGCGCGCTGACAGGCGCGGTAAGGAAGAGAAACAGCGTGATCAGCAGCTCGTGCAGACTCAAGCTGTCATTCTGGTTGCTGAAAAAGATCATCGATGCGATGACGACACCTCCTACCCCGAGCGTCGTTGCCTTGGTAGGGCCATGCAGGCGCGTGTAGAAATCCGGCAGGCGATACAAGCCGATCGCACCGATCAGGGCGAACAGGCTTCCGATGATCAGGAAAACGCTAACCAGCACTTCAATCCAGAATGGCATGTCGCCCCCTTAGTCAATGATATCGCCGTGCAACAGGTGCTTGCCGACTGCCACGGTACTGACGAACCCCATCACGGCGATCAACAGCGCCGCCTCGAAAAACAGGTCCGAGGCGAGCCAGATACCGAACAGCACGATCAGCGCAAGGGCGTTGATGTAGAGCGTGTCGAGCGCAAGAACCCGGTCGGGCATGTCTGGGCCCTGAACAAGGCGGACCACGTTCAGCACAGCCGCCACACCCAGCACGGCCATGCAGAGCGGAATTACGTAGGCGAGCATTCGAAGATCTCCAGCAGCGGCGCTTCATAGTTGCGTTTGACGTCGGCGATCAGCGCATCGATATCCGGTACGTCCAGCGCATGCACCATCAGCATACGGCGGTCCGGACTCAGGCACGCCGACACCGTACCCGGCGTCAACGAGATGATGCTGGCCAGGGTAGCGAGAGCAAACTCATTCTCGATCGCCATGGGCACCTCGATGAACGCCGGGCGCAGATTCTTCTTCGGCCCCAGCACCAGCTTGGCGACCTGCATATTGGCAATCACGATGTCATAGAGAACCTTGAGCGTGAAAAGGCACAACTTCAGCGGCTTGCGGATGGTTGGCACCTCAATGAGGAAGCCGCGAACCAGAAGCGGAATACCCCAGCCGAGAAACAGCCCAAGCAGAAGATGGCCAAAGCTCAGCGTGTTATGCAGCAGCAACCAGAGCAGAGCCAGCAGCACGGTCAGGGCAGGACTCGGTAACCAGCGGGACCTCATGCCGCACCTCCCGGAACGATCTGCAAATAGGGCGCGACGTCGAGCAGCTGCGCAGCGGTAGCCTGCATGAACGCCTGTAGCGGTCCGGCCGCAGCCACCAGAACCACGCTGCCAAAGAGCAGCCCCGCAGTCGCGACCACCCGGATCGGATCAGCCACCTGCCCCACCGCCTCCGAAGCATGACGCCAGAAGATCAGGCTACCAGCGCGACTGAGCGCTATCAGCATGCCCAGCCCACCTACCAGCACGACAGCCCATAGGGCTATGGCGTCCGGGCCGACCTCGACGGCACGCAGCAGCATCACTTTGCCGAGAAAACCGGAAAAAGGCGGTAGTCCGGCAACCGAAATCGCCCCCATGAAGAACAGCGAGCCAAACAGCAATGGTTGGCGCAGGGCCGGCGCAGAAACCAGGTCGGTGCCCAGGTCGCCGCGCTGGCGAGCGATCAGGTCGGCAAGCAGGAACAGCCCACCGGCAACTAGCGTGCTGTGCACCAGGTAATACAGCGCAGCAGCGAGGCCCACATCGGTACCCAGGGCGATGCCGGCGAGAAGCGTTCCTACCGATACCACCACCAGGTACGCAAGCAGCACCTGTAGGTTCCGTGCAGCCAATGCACCTATCACCGCAGCACCGAGGGTCAGCAGCGCCAATGGCCAGAGCCAGACTTCGACCATATTGCCGAGCTCGCCCGCCTCGCTGCCAAACACCAGGGTAAAGACGCGAACGATCGCATACAGCCCGACCTTGGTCATGATGGCGAACAGGGCAGCGACCGGGGCAGTAGCCGAGGCATAGGCACGGGGCAGCCAGAAATAGAGCGGCAGGATGGCGCCCTTCAGCGCGAAAACCACCAGCAACAGATAACCTGCAGCGGCAAGCAACGGCGCATCGGACGGATCGGCGGCGCTCACGCGGCCCGCCATATCGGCCATGTTCAGCGTGCCCAGCAGACCGTAAAGCATGCTGACACCGATCAGGAACAGCGATGAACCGAGCAGATTCAGCACCACGTAATGCATGCCGGCACGCACCCGTCTCTGCCCATGGCCGTGCAACAGCAAGGCATATGAGGAGATCAGCAGGATCTCGAAGAAGACGAACAGATTGAACAGATCGCCGGTGAGAAAGGCACCGTTGATGCCGAGCAGCTGGAACTGATAGAGCGCATGGAAGTTCGGGCCACGCTCATCGTCACCGCGACTGGCATACAGCACGGCGAAGCCTGCCAGAACAGCGGTTACCAGCAACATGAGCGCGCTCAGGCGATCGAGCATGAGGATGATGCCGAACGGAGGCTGCCAACTGCCGAGGGCATAGATGCGCAGCTGGCCATCATCGGAGAGCAGCACCAGCCAGAGTGCTATCGGCACGAGCGCCCAGGTCGCAGCCAGCGAGAGCAGGCGTTTGGCTGGCTTGCCCATCCGGTGAGCAAACAGCAGTACCGCGCCCACGAACAAGGGCACCAACAATGGAAGGATCAACGCATGATTCATCAGCGGGGCTCCTGCCCATCGACATGGTCGGTGCGCAACTCGCCGATGCTGCGCAGCGCCAGCACCACTACGAACGCCGTCATGGCAAAGCCGATGACAATTGCAGTAAGAACCAGCGCCTGAGGCAACGGATCACCGTACTCAGCGCTCTTTCCGATGACTGCCGGAACGCCGGTAGCCAGGCGGCCCATGGAGAAAATGAACAGATTGACCGCGTAGGAAATCAGCGTCAGCCCCATCACCACCGGGAAGATCCGCGCACGCAACAGCAGATAGACACCGCTGGCGGTCATGATTCCAAGCGTTATCGCGAACACCGCTTCCATCAGAGCACCTCCCTGCTTGTCTCGTCCTGCCTGACTTGGCCGATATTGGAAAGGATCAGCAATGTCGCCCCGACAACCACCAGATAAACCCCCAGATCGAACAGCATTGCGGTAGCCAGCTCGAACTCACCGATGAGCGGCAGATGGAAATGATCGAACGCGGACGTGAGGAACGAGTGCCCGAACAGCAAACTGCCTAAGCCGGTTGCGCCAGCAATGAGCAGGCCAGCGCCGCACATGGCGTGATAACTGAACGGCTGGCGCGCTTGAGCCCAGGCCACGCCATGGGCGATGTACTGCAGAATCAACGCGACGGCCGTGATGAGACCGGCGATGAATCCGCCACCCGGCAGGTTATGCCCGCGCAGAAAGATAAAGGCCGAGATCAGCAAAGCCATCGGCAACAGCGCACGCGCCAGCGCATCGAGCATCATTGGATGCTTGTCCAGCGACCAGAGCCGCCCACCAGCGTCCCGAATCGGATGAGGCAGACGCAGGCCATAGAGCAGGCTATAGATGCCGACGCCAGCGACCGCCAGTACGGCAATCTCACCCAACGTATCGAAACCGCGGAAGTCCACCAGAATCACGTTAACGACGTTGGTGCCGCCGCCGCCCGAGACACTGTTCTTGAGGAAGAACGACGCAATGCTGTCGTAAGGACGCGTTAGCACCGTATAGGCAAGCAGCGCCACCATCGTGCCGCAGCCACCGGCGAGAATGAAATCACGAAACGCGCGCAGGCTGCTCGATTCGGCAGGTGTGCGGTCAGGCATGAAAAACAGCGCCAGAATGAGCAGGATTATCGTCACGACCTCAACCGACAGCTGCGTCAGCGCCAGATCCGGAGCCGAGTAGCGAGCGAAGCCCAGGGCGACCATCAGGCCAACGACGCTGAGCACAATCAACGCCACCAGACGCCGGCGATGGAACAGCACAGTGAGCAATGAAGTCAGCGCCAGGATCACCATCCCCGCCACGGTAATGCCGTCCAGCGGGGTCAGCGCGACCGTGCCGTGGAGCTTCTGCAGGGGCGTCAACGCGAAGACAACCAGCACCAACGTACTGATCAGCATGAGCGCGATGTACCGTTGCAGCGAGCCATTCTCCAGCAGGCTGGTGATGTAACGTGCGCCAAGCGTCAATCCGCCCATCACGCGTTCGAAGACTTCCAGCGAATCGACAGTAGGCAGCCCCTCGTACCAGCGGAACGCCCACTTGCGCAGCGAGTAGATCAGGATGCCCCCGATCAACGCCGCGAAGCTCATCGCCAGCGGCAGATTGAAACCATGCCAGATCGACAGGCTGTACTCCGGTACGTTTCCGTTCAGGGTACCCGACACCGCAGCGGCCAGTAGCGGGCCGACGGTAAATGCCGGCAGCATGCCCACCAGCAGACAAAGCAGTACCAGAATCTCCACCGGTATCTTCATGTAGCGCGCAGGCTCATGCGGTGGGTACTTCGGCAGGTCGACAGGCTCGCCATTAAAGAACACGTCGTGCACGAAGCGCAGCGAATAGGCGACCGAGAACGCACCGGCGAGGGTCGCAGCCGCAGGAATGGTCCAATAGAAGCTTCCGAGCAGATGCTGATCGAGCGTCTCGGCGAAGAACATCTCCTTGCTCAGGAAGCCGTTGAGCAGTGGCACACCGGCCATGGCCAGGGACGCGACCATGGCCAGCGCAGCCGTATGAGGCATGTACTTCCACATGCCGTTGATGCGCCGCATGTCACGCGTCCCGGTCTCGTGGTCGATGATCCCTGCGGCCATGAACAGCGAGGCCTTGAACGTGGCGTGGTTGATGATGTGGAAGATCGCCGCCACGGCTGCCAGACGGGAATCCAGACCGAACAGCAGCGTGATCAGGCCCAGATGGCTGATGGTGGAATAGGCCAGCAGCCCCTTGAGATCGTGCTGGAACAGTGCCATCACAGCGCCCAGCAGCAAGGTCGTCAAGCCAGTGATGCTGACCAGATAGAACCACCATTCCGACTCGGCCAACGCGGGATAAAGCCGTGCGAGGAGAAATACGCCAGCCTTGACCATCGTCGCCGAGTGCAGAAAAGCGGACACCGGCGTCGGCGCGGCCATCGCCTGCGGCAACCAGAAATGAAAGGGAAACTGCGCCGACTTGGTGAACACCCCAAGCAAGACCAGGATCAACGCGACAGGGTAAAGAGCATTGGCACGTATCAGGTCACCCGAGGCCAGCACCGTCGTCAGCTCGAAGCTGCCGACGATATAACCGATGAGCAGAATGCCAGCGAGCAGCGCCAGCCCTCCTCCCCCCGTTACCGCAAGCGCCATACGCGCACCCTGGCGAGCATCGGCACGGTAGTTCCAGTAGCCGATCAGAAGGAACGACGAAAGGCTCGTCAGCTCCCAGAACATAAGCATCAGCAACAGGTTCTCGGACAGCACCACCCCGAGCATCGCGCCCATGAACAGCAGGAAGAACCCGTAAAAGCGCCCCATCGGATCCTTCTTCGACAGGTAGTAGCGCGCATAGAGAATCACCAGCAAACCGATGCCGAGAATCAACAGGGCAAACAGAAAACCCAGCCCATCCAGGCGCAGGCTGAGGTTCAGGCCCAGCTGGGGCAGCCAGTCGTAGTGAATGATCTCGGTTTGGCCGGCGAACACATCGGCACGCTTGGACAGCAACAGGATCAGCGCGGCCAGCGGCGCAATCCCGGCACCGAAGGCACAGGCGGAGCGACCAAAACGCTCCAGGAAAAGGGGCAAAAAGATGCCCAGAAATGGCAAAGCGATAATCAGCGCAAGCGCCATGAACGAGACCCCTTAAGCCACCGTTTCGGAGGCGTTCTTATCCTTGCAGGCACAGCAAATGCCTGAAACAGCACACAAATGTGCGCCCGATTATCCATACGGATGATGCCGGCGTCATGGATTCATGTATTACGAAAAACAAAAGGCGCCACCTCCGTCCCGTTTTTCGGAACGGATGGCAGCGCCTGAGTTCAGCTCAGGACAACAGTGAAGCAGTCAAGGCGCGACGCGACTGGTGCCACTGACAGTCATGATGCGCACCCGCTGCCCGACCCGGAAAACCTGATTCGGCTCGACAGCCTGGACGTAGGCGCGCATGTTGCCATCATCCTCACGAACAGTGATCTCGACGCCCTGCGTGCGGGTGATACCCTCCTCCGCGGCCGCGCCGAGCATGCCACCCGCCACCGCACCGATCACAGCAGCGACTGCACTGCCACGACCGCCGCCGACGCCGCTGCCGGCAACCCCACCAACGACCGCGCCCGCGCCCGAACCAATGGGTGTCTTGGTGCCTTCGATCTTGACCGGACGCAGGGATTCGATGGTTCCATAGCGCACTGTCTGAACGGCACGGGCCTCGTCTCGGGAATAGGTATCTCCGGTAAGACTGGAGGCGCAGCCACCCATGGCCAAAGCCAAGGCAGTGAAGGAAGCGGCAAAAATAGATTTACGCATTGTGATTCTCCTGCAAGCAGCTGTTTCGTTCCGGGTGTGGCCTGGCGTGACAGCGATGAAAAAGCGCTTGGCAACTTCACCATCCTGACTCAGCATTTGCCACCTTCGAGGCATACATATGCGAGTCGAACCTGGTGCGCCGGGTTCCTTCCCAAGAGACGACCCATGGATTACTTCATCATAGCTATCACCACGGTGGCCGGCCTGGCTTTTCATGCCTGGCTCATAGTCCGCTTCCGCCGCTGGGCTGATCGCGATCTGGCGCTGTCCATGGCCGGCGATGACCCGGCCAAGCGCAGCTGGATGTTACAACGGCTCGCCGACGCAAAGACCGAAAAGATCAAACGGCGGGACCTGGAGAGCTGGCTCAAGCAACAGGCCCAACGTTACCCCGCGGCACAATGAAATTTCGCAGACTGGTCGCAGCAGCGATAGCGCCTTCGAACTGAATCATCAGACCGCAGAACAGGCGCTTCCTCTAAGCGAGGGTGCGTCCTTTGCGTTACGACAGATTACCGGCCACAGGGTAACGACGACGCCAGTGCTCGGCCCGCCTTGTGACACCCTGCAATTCAGGACAAGGCAAGGCTTGTGCGGCTGCCGTCGCGCCTTAGATCAAGGCGCCAGACGCTCCCGCTGCCAGCTGTTGGCGACCAGGCGGTAGTCGAGTCGGTCATGCAAGCGGCTCGCACGCCCCTGCCAAAACTCCATGCGTTCCGGTAGGAGGCGGTAGCCGCCCCAATGCGGAGGGCAATGTGGAGCCTTGTCGAGGAAGCGCTGCTCGGTCTCGGCCAGCAGACGCTCCAGCGCCGCCCGGTCCGGAATGACCTGACTTTGCGGCGAGGCCCAGGCTCCCAGCCGGCTACCCAACGGACGCACATGGAAATAGGCATCCGACTCATCTTGGCTGACCTTCTCCACCCGCCCCTCGATCCGCACCTGCCGCTCGAGCGTGGGCCAGAAGAATGTCATGGCGGCATAAGGTGTCGCCTGAAGCTGTTGCCCTTTGGCACTGTCGTAGTTGGTGAAGAAGGTGAAGCCGCGCTCATCCAGCGCCTTGAGCAGAAGGATGCGGCAGTGCGGACGACCGTCAGCGTCGACCGTTGCCAGCGACATTGCATTTGGCTCTACCGGAGCCTGCTCCGTCTTCATCGCCTCGGTAAACCACTGATGGAACAGACCGAAAGGCTCTGCGGGGGCATTGGCTTCGCTGAGTCCGTCACGGGTGTAATCACGGCGCATATCGGCCAGGGTCTGGATCATCGCATGGCTCCTTGTTCTCGAATAAGCAGGCTTCAGCGTACCAAGCGAGTGGTAGCCGGGCGACGGTCGATTACCGAGCCGGCCTGCGAAGTAAAGGTTAGCCGCCTTCCCGCGTGCCGCGCTTGATTCAAGGCAACCATGCCCAACGAAAACAGGCCCGCAAGCGGGCCTGTTCGACATCACACCATCTGGGTAGCGTTACTTTGCCACCTCGGCTTGAGCCACCTGGGTTGCAGGCTGTGCGGGCTGCTCATATTGGGCAATCAGCGCCAGCATCGTTGTTTGCGGCGCCAGAACCATCTCAACCCGACGATTCAGCGCTCGACCTTCCTTGCTGTCGTTGGCAGCACGCGGCATGTCGGAGCCCAGACCGCGAATACGCAGACGGTCATGCTTGAGCCCACTCAGCCGGAAGATGGCCGCTACCGCACCGGCCCGTTCACGACTGATGGTGCGATTGATTTCATCGGCGCCGGTACTGTCGGCATGGCCGAGCACAACGACCGCTGTCTTGTCGTCCTTCTCTACCAGTTTTGCCACCCGGGTGATTGGCCCGAGGGTAACCGGCAGAAGCATGCCTGGACGGTCAGGGTTGAACGAGGAGTCCACCGGAGCGGTAACCACCAGCACACTCTCGCGCCGCTCCACCTCAAAACCTGTACCCACCAGAGCGTCACGCAGTTTCGGCTCATACTCGTCGAGCCAGGCATAATCGA
The DNA here is from genome assembly GCF_003696315.1 of Pseudomonas songnenensis. Taxonomy (GTDB): domain Bacteria; phylum Pseudomonadota; class Gammaproteobacteria; order Pseudomonadales; family Pseudomonadaceae; genus Stutzerimonas; species Stutzerimonas songnenensis. The sequence continues at coordinate 166,248 of NZ_RFFN01000007.1, forward strand.
CCTTGGCCGCGACCGGAGCAGCAACTTCGCTGGGCTTTTCGCTCTTCGAGCTACAGCCCGCCACGACGATCATGCAGAAGATCAGGGAGACGCTTTTCAGCAGGTTCATGAGCAAGTTTCCGTCAACCACGAGCGTTCTGGGAGGGGCGACCTGTCGAGGCGAGGCCACTGGTGAGTTCGAGTTGAAATTGTGGACGCAAGTCCTTCTTTTGAAAAGCCTGCCTAACCAGAAGTGACGAGTGGTTCATCGCATGCATCCCGCGACGCAACGCGCCAATGCTTGTGCACGCGGATCCATCAGAACGTAAGGCCCAAGAGTGTTGGTCGCAAAGCCGAACGCCAGCTGCCGATCCGGGTCAGCAAAACCGATGCTGCCGCCTGCGCCCGGGTGACCGAAGGCCTGCGCGCCCATGCCGAATGTGGCATTGGACACGTCCGGCTGATCCAGCCAGCAGCCCAGACCGAAGCGTGTGGCAGCCAGAAGGGTGCGATCCTCCCCGGCGCTGTGCTGGCGTGTCATCTCGCGCAGCAGCGCCTCGTCGAGCAACTTGCCTTGCAGCAGACCGGTATAGAACCCCGCCAGCGAACGCGCGTTGCCATGACCGTTGGCGGCCGGCTGCGCCATGCGACGCCATTCCGGCTTGTTGCCGCTGCTCATGATCGACGGCGGGTTATTGAATGCTTTGGTGCTGATCGAGTCCGGCTGGCTCATTAGTGTCTTGAACAGCCGCTGTGCAGAAGCATCGCCGAAATCGTTCTTGATGCGAGTCAGATAGGCGACACGATCGGCGTCGGCATCAGCCAGGCCGACATGAAAATCCAGTCCAAGTGGCGCAGCCGTGCGACGCGTGATCGACTGGCCCGGACCGCAGCCATCGACACGACGGAGCAGCTCGCCCACCAGCCAGCCATAGGTCATCGCGGCGTAGCCCTGATCAGCGCCAGGCGTCCACCATGGCTCTTCGGCAGCCAGCGCGGCGGTCATGACATCCCAGTCGTACAGTGCTTCTGCGGGCAACGGCCTGCGTATCGCCGGCAAACCCGCCCGGTGGCAGAGCAGCTGACGCAGGGTGATGGCGGCCTTGCCATTGGCGGCGAACTCCGGCCATACGCCGGCGACGGGTTCGTCCAGTTCCAGCTTGCCCTCCCCGACAAGCTGCAGCGCAGCGACTGCAGTGAACGTCTTGGTACAGGAAAACAGGTTGACCAACGTATCGCTGTGCCAGACCTGCTCGCCCTGGTTGTCGGCAACGCCCGCCCATAGATCGACGACCGTCTCGCCACCAATCTGCACGCAGAGTGCCGCGCCACGTTGCTGAGTGCCTTCGAACAGTGAGCCGAACGCATCGCGAACTGCTTCGAAACGAAGATCGAAATAGCCTTGCACCTGCACGTTGCCACCCTCTCGAAGTCTGTGCCCTGCATTCTTGCAACCAGCGCCAGGCAATGGAACCGCCAGGCGGCGCGGTGATGGACGAGCATCGCGCCCGGTTATCGCAGCCTGTTCAACCGATCTCGCGGCGAAACGGCGGCAGCGCATTGAGAATCGCCTTGCCGTAGCGCTGCGTTACCACCCTCCGGTCGAGCAGCGTGATGGTTCCGCGATCCGCCTCCGTACGCAACAGACGCCCACAAGCCTGCACCAGCCGCAGCGAGGCATCCGGCACTGCAATCTCCATGAACGGGTTGCCTCCACGCGCTTCGATCCACTCCGCTAGTGCGGCCTCGACCGGGTCATCCGGCACAGCGAACGGAATCTTGGCAATGACCACATGCTCACAGTAGGCACCGGGCAGATCCACGCCTTCGGCGAAACTGGCCAGGCCGAACAGCACACTGGACTCGCCATCGTCCACCCGCGCCTTGTGCTTGTTCAGGGTTTCCTGCTTGGACAGGTTGCCCTGGATCAGAACCCGGCGACGCCATTCACGCTCCAGCCCATCGAACACGTCCTGCATCTGCTTGCGCGAGGAAAACAGTACCAACGTGCCCCGGGCGCCCTCGACCAATGCCGGCAGCTCACGGATGATCGCGGCTGTGTGTGCAGCGGCGTCGCGCGGATCGGCCTTGAGGTCAGGCACTCGGAGCACGCCGGCGTCGGCATGGTGAAAGGGACTCGGTACCACGGCAGTGACGGCGCCCTTTGGCAGGCCAGCACGCATGCGGTAACGATCGAAGCTGTTGAGGGCGGTCAGCGTCGCAGACGTCACCAGCGCACCGAAAGCGACATTCCAGAGGTTACGCCGCAACGTCTCCGCAGCGAGGATCGGGCTGGCATTGACCTCGATATCGAACAGCGCACCACCGTCCGCCAACGTCAGCCAGCGCGCCATCGGCGGACTGTCTTCCGGATCCTCGACAGTGAATGCAGTCCACAGCTCCCAGTTACCCTGCGAGCGCGTCAGCAAGCTGCCAAACAGTGGATACCATTCCTCGGCCTGATGACTGGCGATCCCGCTGCCGGTTTCGCCATCCATCGCCTCCTTGAGCAGCTCGGCGATGCGAGTGAACAGATCGGTCAGCTTGGCGAAACCTTTCTTCAGCTCAGTACCCAGCTCGACGAGATGCTCCGGCACTACGCCACCGACAAAGCGATGCCGTGGCCGCTCACGACCTTCCATGTCCTCACCAGCCTTGAAGTCGGCGAGCTGCTCGCAGGCGCTGAACATGAACTGCTGCTGGGTACGCAGTTCGCGCGCCAGTTCGGGAATGCCCTCGACCAGTCGACCGAGTTCGCCCGGAAGAGGATGCTGCGCAAGTAGCTTGGTCAGATTCTTTTCTACCTGCCCCAACCAGTCCGCGGTCGAGCGCAGCCGGGTGAAATGTGCGAAGTGACCAATTGCCTTGTCCGGCAGGTGATGACCTTCATCGAATACATAGATCGTCTCACGCGGATCGGGCAGTACTGCGCCCCCGCCAAGCGCGAGATCGGCAAGCACCATGTCGTGGTTGGTGACGATCACGTCGACCTTGGTCATGCCTTCCCGCGCCTTATAGAACGCGCACTGCTGGAAATTGGGACAATGCCGGCCCGTGCACTGACTGTGATCGGTCGTCAGCTGCGACCAGTCAGCATCACCCAGCTCCTCGGGCCAGCTGTCGCGATCACCATCCCAGCGATTGCCGGCGAGCTTCTCGATCATGCTGGTGAAGAGCTTCTGGCTACGCTCGTCGACCTCGATACGAAAACCCTCTTCCTCGAACAACTGGGCGGTCGCGCTCTGCGCCTGACCCTCCTGCAGCAACAGGTCAAGCTTGGACAGGCAGAGATAACGCCCGCGCCCTTTGGCCAGGGCGAAGCTGAAGTTCAGCCCACTGTTGCGCATCAGGTCCGGCAGGTCCTTGTGCACGATCTGCTCTTGCAGGGCGACGGTCGCAGTGGCGATTACCAGGCGCTTGCCTGCTGCCTTCGCTGTCGGAATCGCCGCAAGGCTATAGGCAACCGTCTTGCCGGTACCGGTACCCGCCTCGACCGCGACCACCGCCGGCTCGCTCTCGCGGCGCCCTTCACCGTCGGTCTTGATGGTACCGAGCACCTTGGCCACTTCGGCGATCATCAGCCGCTGGCCATAGCGGGCCTTGAGCCCCTTGGCTTCGAGAAAGCGAGTGTAGGCGCCCTGGATCTGGGACTTGAGTTCGGTGCTGAGCATGGGCGCGGAGCTGTATATATTTTCAGTATTTCAATCGGGCGGCTATGATAACGCGCGTTCGCCCAACCGCCACCGGAGATTTGCCCATGACGCCCTTCGCCTTGCTCTACGCACTACACGTACTTGCCGCAACGGTGTGGGTGGGCGGCATGTTCTTCGCCTGGATGGTGTTGCGTCCGGCGGCCGTGTCGGTGTTGCAGGCGCCGGAACGACTGAAGTTGTGGGCTGATGTGTTCCGGCGTTTTTTCGTCTGGGTCTGGGTCGCGGTGCTGGTACTACCGGTCAGCGGAATTGGCATGTGGCACATGCGTTTCGGTGCGCTGGAAAGTGCGCCGCGCTATGTACACATCATGGCGGGACTGTATCTGGTGATGCTGGCGCTGTTCCTGCGAATCCAGCTGCTGCAGTTGCCAGCACTCAAACGCGCAGTCGCGGGCGAGCAATGGCCCGAAGGAGGCGCTGTGCTCGGCCAGATTCGCCGACTGGTCGGCATCAACCTGGTGCTGGGCCTGCTGGTGATTGCGCTGGCCAGTGCCAGACCGCTGTTTTAACGGACGCTAAACAAAACAGCCGGGCGCGAGGCCCGGCTGGATTACCACCTCAGCCTAATCAAGGGCGCGCTTCGACTTCGGCCTCTACGCGACGGTTGATGGCACGACCCTCTTCGGTAGCGTTATCGGCCACCGGACGCGATTCGCCGTAGCCAACCGAATTCACACGACTACCTTCGACACCGTACTGATTGACCAGCACTTCACGCACGGCATTGGCGCGCCGCTCGGAAAGACGCTGGTTGTAGGCATCGGTACCCACCGAGTCGGTGTGACCTTCAAGCACGGTGGTGGTCTGGCGGTATTCCTTCATGAAATCGGCCAGGTTCTGGATGTCGCCGTAGCTGTCCTGCTTGACCACGTCGCGGTCGAAGTCGAACTTGACGTCCAGCTCGACGCGCACCGGCTCGGACGCAGGCTCTGGTTCCGGCTGAGACTGAGGCATCGGCTCGACCGTTTCGACAACGGCAACGGTTTCCTCCTCCATGCCATTGGCCCAACAATAGGCCGCTGCGACGCCACCACCGATCAGCGCACCCCAACCGGCATAGGAGCTGCTCTCGATAGCCCCAAGCGCGGCACCGGTCACGCCACCTACGGCCGCACATGTCGGCCAGTCCTGTTTCTGCACGCCTGCACAACCGGCCAGGAACGTGGTCATGACAATAACGGGTACTGCTGTCCGTAATGTACTCATCGATCAAAACCTCCAGTGTGGACATTCAGCCAGAACCGCCGCGTACGGGAGTCCGGGTGGCTCCGGTTACTTTCAGACTAGGCCGACAAACGGCACCGCGCTAGTCTTCACCTTTGAAACGAGGATTCTCGATTGACTGAAAACCCTGTATCGCATACGCCACAGCAAGCGCTCGCGGCAATGCTTGATCACTATGCCCCGTCGCGCCTGCTGCACGTGGGGCGCAGCGATCAACCCGCCCTGGCTGCCTACGCCGAATGTCATCCGGAGTGTCAACTCGAGCGCGCCGATGGTGCTCCGCTGCCCGAGGAGCTGGCAAAGCAGCGCTATGACCTGGCGTTGTTCGCCGATTGCCTTGAACATCTGCCAAAACGCAGCGGCCTGGAGCTGCTGGGCAGTGTCCGCAACCTGAACGCCAGCCGCATGGCCGTACTCGTCGATCTGCAGGCCTGCGAATGGCAGACCACCGATTTCTATGCCTTGGCACTGCAGGTCAGCGACCACTTCCAGCGCGACGGACAGACCTTGACGCTCTTCACCTACGACCTGCTCCAATACAAGCAGGTTCCAGACTGGCTGAACGCCAGGTTCTGGGCGAACCCAGAAATGTTCGGCAAATACTGGTGGTGACATGAGCGACCAGCAACAACTCGACTCTAACTGCCCGTGCGGCAGCGGCAATGCGTTTAATCAATGCTGCGGTCATTATCATGCAGGCACCCCCGCGCCCAGCGCCGAGTTGCTGATGCGCTCCCGTTACAGCGCCTATGTGCTGGGGCGGGTTGATTATCTGCAGGCGACCACGCTGCCGGCACAGCAGGCCGCGCTGGATCTCGAGGGGATAAGGCGCTGGAGCCTGAACAGCACGTGGCTGGGGCTGGAGGTGAACGACAGCGTGGTACTCGGAGGCAAGCCCGAGCATGCGCTGGTCACCTTTACGGCGCGCTGGCACGATCAGAGCGGCGAACATGCCCACCAGGAACGCTCGGCTTTCGTTCAAAGCAGCGGGAAATGGTACTTCATCGATCCCACGGTACCGCTGAAGGCGGGACGCAACGACCCCTGCCCCTGCGGCAGCGGTGCGAAGTTCAAGAAGTGCTGCGCCGCTTATGTCTGATGCCTACCGGGTCGCCGCGACTTAACGCCACGGCCCCCGAGGTGCATCACTTCTCGACGAAGGCGCGCTCGATCAGGTAATGGCCTGGATCGCCCATGCGCGGCGAGACGCTCAGGCCGAAACTGTTCAGCACCTGGCTGGTTTCGTCCAGCATGCTGGGACTTCCGCAGATCATTGCCCGATCATCCTGCGGATTGATCGGTGGCAGCCCGATGTCACTGAACAGCTTGCCGCTTCGCATCAGTTCGGTCAGGCGCCCCTGATTGTCGAATGGCTCACGGGTAACCGTGGGGTAATAGATCAGCTTTTCCTTTACCGCCTCACCGAAGAATTCGTTCTGCGGCAGGTGCTCGGTGATGAACTCGCGATAGGCAACTTCATTGACGTAGCGGACCCCATGCACCAGCACGACTTTCTCGAACCGCTCATAGGTCTCCGGGTCCTGGATGACACTCATGAACGGCGCCAACCCAGTGCCCGTGCTTAGCAGATAGAGGTGCTTACCAGGCAGCAGATCGTCGAGCACCAGAGTTCCGGTCGGCTTGCGGCTGACCATGATCTGGTCGCCTTCCTGCAGATGCTGCAGCCGTGAAGTCAGCGGACCGTTCTGCACCTTGATACTGAAGAACTCCAGGTATTCTTCGTAATTCGGACTGGCGATACTGTAGGCGCGCATCAGCGGGCGGCCTTCGACTTCCAGGCCGATCATGACGAACTGGCCATTCTCGAAGCGCAGCCCTGCATTACGGGTAGTCTTGAAGCTGAACAGCGTGTCGTTCCAGTGATGCACACTGAGAACACGCTCAACGTTCAGATTGCTCATGTTGCGAATTCCTCGTGGTGTCGCGACGGGCGTCGTTACCTGGGGTCAGTCTAGCGATAGCTTTAATATCCGTTAAATGGATAATAAAGATATCGGTTATCGGTTATATAGATATGCATTTCACGCTCCGTCAGATCGAAGTTTTCGCCGCCGTAGCCAGACAGGAAAGCGTGTCTCGTGCCGCTGAAAGCCTTTCCTTGTCGCAGTCGGCAACCAGCACCTCGTTGGCCGAGCTGGAACGGCAGTCCGGCTGTCAACTGTTCGACCGGGCCGGCAAGCGGCTCTGCCTGAATGCACTCGGGCAACAGCTGCTGCCGCAGGCAGTCGCCCTGCTTGATCAGGCCCGTGCCATCGAGGATCTGCTGAACGGCAAGAGCGGCTTTGGCTCACTGGCAGTGGGTGCAACGCTGACCATCGGCAACTATCTAGCGACCCTGCTGATCGGCAGCTTCATGCAGCGTCATCCGGAATGCCGGGTGAAACTGCACGTTCAGAACACCGCGCACATCGTGCACCAGATCGCGCAACACGAACTTGATCTGGGTTTGATCGAGGGTGAGTGTCAGCATCCGGATCTGGAAGTCCAGCCGTGGATCGAGGACGAACTGGTGGTGTTCTGTGCGCCCCAGCATCCGTTGGCCGGACGAGATCTGGTGAGTCTGGAGGAATTGACGTCCGAAGCCTGGATACTCCGCGAGAAGGGCTCAGGCACCCGCATGACGTTCGAGCAGGCCGTGCGTCATCGTCCGGGCAAACTGAATGTGCGACTTGAGCTGGAGCACACCGAAGCGATCAAGCGCGCCGTGGAATCGGGGCTTGGTATCGGCTGCATTTCTCGCCTGGCCCTGCGCGATGCGTTCCGCCGCGGGAGCCTGGTGCCGGTGGCGACTCCAGAGCTGGACCTGCGACGCCAGTTCTATTTCATCTGGCACTCGCAGAAATACCAGACCGCAGCCATGCTCGAATTCGTCGAGCAGTGCCGCGCGATGACTTCGGGTGTCCGCCGCAGCGATGAGATCAACCTACCGCCGATCGCCTGAAAGCTGCAGCAGACGCGGCCGGCATCAACTGGTAGGAATGGACCCCATCTGCTGTAGCAGCAAGGCGGCCTGGGTTCGTGTGCGCACGCCAAGCTTGCGAAAAATGGCGGTTACGTGAGCCTTGATGGTAGCCTCGGACACATTGAGTTCGTAAGCGATCTGCTTGTTCAGCAGGCCATCACAGACCATCGTCAACACACGGAACTGCTGCGGCGTCAGGCTGGCAAGCCCCGCGCTGGCTGCCTTGGCCTCATCGCTGACATTCGCCACGTCCTGGATGTTGCTCGGCCACCAGACGTCGCCATCCAGCACCGCGCGCACCGCCTCCTGAATGGTTTCCAGAGAGCTCGACTTGGGAATGAAGCCGCTGGCCCCGAACTCGCGGGAGCGCGCCACAACCGCCGCGTCCTCCTGCGCCGAGATCATCACCACTGGCAGATGCGGATACTGCCCGCGTAGCAGCACCAGACCTGAAAAGCCATAAGCCCCCGGCATGTTCAGATCCAACAGGACCAGATCCCAGTCGGCGCCCTGGTTCAGAAAGGTTTCCAGTTCGGCGATGCTGGCCGCCTCCACCAGACGTACATTTTCCCCCAGCCCCATGGTCAGCGCCTGCTGAAGCGCACTGCGGAACAGCGGATGATCATCGGCGATGATTATTTCGTAAGCAGCCATTGGCAGACCTGTAGTTTTTATTGGCGCTTTTCATCGGCTTGAGCAGCCGATGCCGACATGATGACGGCAGAACCCCAAGAAATTGCTTCGGGGATGGTCCGATGTGGATATTTCAGCCGGTCGAACCGAATATCGGTCGCCCGCTACAACAAATCAAGCGGCGCAAGCATGCCCACCGATGAATAAGTGGTCAAGCGCGGCGCTTTATAGCAAAGTTTGCGACTTTTCCCGAACGAGCCGAAACATGCGCAGCCAAGCCCTCCGCGCCGACTTCCTGATGCTGATCACCGCCATGATCTGGGGTACTGCCTTCGTGGCCCAGCGCATCGGCATGGACAACATCGGTCCGTTTCTTTTTACCGGGCTGCGTTTCGCGCTCGGTGCCCTGGCGCTGCTGCCACTGGTGATCTATCAGGGCCGCACCAAGGCGCGCCACGAACCGTTCCTGCAGCGAGGCCTGCTTCTTGGGGGCTTGAGCATGGGGCTTGCGCTGACGTTGGGCATAAACCTTCAACAGGTCGGCCTGCTTTTCACCAGCGTGACAAACTCCGGCTTCATTACCGGCCTTTATGTAATCGTGGTGCCTTTGCTGGGGCTCGCCATCGGCCACAAGACGGGCCTCGGCACCTGGCTCGGTGCATTCCTCGCCGTCGCGGGCATGGCAATGCTGAGCATCGGCGAAGATTTCACCGTAGCCTCAGGCGACTGGATTCAGCTAGCCGGCGCCTTCGTCTGGGGCGTGCACGTACTGCTGGTGAGTTTTTTCGTCAGCCGCCACGACGCCATCCGCCTGGCCTTTCTGCAGTTCGCCACCTGCGCAGTGGTGAGTCTGCTGCTGGCCCTGGTCTTCGAGGAAATCAATCCGTCCAGCATCTGGCTCGCCGGACCAGCGCTCATCTACGGCGGTCTGTTTGCGGTTGCGGTCGGCTATACGCTGCAGGTCGTGGCGCAGAAGCATGCCATTGCATCCCACGCCGCAATCATTCTGTCGCTGGAGGCCGTGTTCGCTGCCATCGCCGGCGCACTGTTCCTTGAGGAAAGCCTGACGCTGCGCGGGTACATGGGCTGCGTACTGATGTTCATCGGCATGCTGGCCGCGCAACTCTGGCCACGCAAGCCGGAAGCGTCTACGCCCAGCACAGCCGTCAAGGTCTGAGGGGCAAGCGCATCAGGGGGCGGGTTTCAAAGTCAGATGTGCCGGATTCTGCAGATCCGGCTGGCGATGATACTTGGCCCCCAGATAGTGCTCGGTAAACACATCGAGCCAGGCATCCAGGGTATTCGCCGCGACCGAGTCGCCGGCGAGGTCCAGGCAGAGAGCGGCGACCTCCGCGGTGCACAGGTGGTCACTGCGGGTCGAACGGCGCAGCCGGTAGCGTGATAACGCCTCGGGCTGCAGGCTCAGAACCGGCAAGCCATCCAGGTACGGACTCTTGCGGAACATCTTGCGCGCCTCGGTCCAGGTCGCATCGAGCAGGATGAACAGCGGGCGCTTGTCCGACTGTCGCTCGACCTCGCCCACAACCCGATGCGCCTCGGCGTATTCCCCAGGAAAGATCACCAGCGGCTGCCATTGCGGATCGGCCAGCAGAGCCAGCAGTCGCGGGTCGACCCCCTTACGTTGCCAGGTGAAGGCGAAAGTGTCGGGAACGACATCCGCGATCAACCAACCCGTGTTGCTCGGTTTCAGCGGTTCGATATCGTGCATCAACAGGCAGACGCCGCAATCGCTATGGATTTTCGGCAGCCACGAACAGACACAGTGGCTGAACGGCACACGGCAACGCACGCAACGCGGAGCACGCGAGCCACGCGCAACGAAAGGTTTGAGGCTTTTGGCCAGGCGCTCGTCTCGCAGACGGGCTACGGCATGGGGCATGGGTTGGGCTCGAAGACGGACGATGAAGCGCGGCAGTCTACCAGCGGCCACGCCTTCGCCGGGCGATACCGGTAAATGAACCGCACCACAGCCAGCCGGTCGAAATAGCGCAGTCATAAGGAGACCGCCATGTACCGTCTGACTACCCTGCTCGCTCTGAGCCTCGCCTTACCCGTTGCCCACGCTGCCTCACTGCAAGAACAGCAGCTCAGCCAGTTGCTCGACCAGGTTGCCCGTGAAAGCAGCGTCGGCACGCCCCGTGCGATCAACGAAGACATCCTCGACCAGGGTTACACCGTGGAAAACAACCAGCTGGTCAATCACCTCAGTGTCCAGCCGCGGCATGCAGCGCAGATGAGGGATAACCCGGCCGACGTGCGCAGCCAGCTTGCGGTCAGCGTCTGCGGCAATGAGGGGTTGCGCAAGCTGATGAGCCAGGGCGCCGTGCTGCGCTATGACTTCAGCGAGTACCAGAGCAACAAGCCGATTGCCAGCGAGAGCTACAAGGCGTCCGACTGCGGTCTGTAGTACCGCAAAGGCCCGCGGGAGTACGACCTGACCGCACTCCCGCTGCGCCCCTTCTGTCAGGCATCGCCGCGCAATATCTGCGGATCACCCTTGCCGGCCACCGCCGCAGCCTCATCCCGCGTAAGCAGCGCTGTGCGTGGGACATTACGCAACCGCGCGCAGGCAGCCAGCACATTGGCCCAGCTGGCACGGTTGGCGAACTGCATACCGAACTCATCCAGCGTACCGCCACGGTTGCGATAGCCAAGCGCCGAGCATTTGCGTGCATCGGGCAGGATCGGCCACAGATGACCGCGGGCCACTTCCGGGCGCATATGGGTCAGCAGCACACGCATCTCCATTTCGTCGGGGAACAGACGCTCAGCTACTCCATCGCTGGCTCGCGCCTCGACTTCCCAGTGGTCACGAGGCCCGCGGAACCGACCCGGCTCCTGCAGATAAACCAGGCGATAGGCACATTCGGCCTCCTTCAGACGCTTGGCGGCACGAAGCATTTCACCCAGCTGATAACTGCCGTTGGCGATCAAGAGCAACGGCTCACTGCCCGGCTGTTCCTCGACCACGATGGCACCGTCACGTGCCAGCTGTTCGGCCTGCGCACGATCGAAGTAGCACGGCCGATCACGCTTGGGCATGACCAGGCAAGCCAGTTCGCCACGCGCCTGATAGATCGCCGGCAGCAATGCCAGGGCGCTGTTGTGGTCGGCAGGAAACAGCACCCGGACCATATCGCTCATCTCACCGAGCAGCGCCTCGCAGAACGTGGTGTCCTGGTGGGACTGCTGATTCTTGCCGTTCTCCCAGGTATGCGATGTCGCGATAAGTGGCCAACCGAGCCAGCCCGCCGGCCGGCCGATTTCTTTCTGCTGACGGGAGAAGATGATGCTCTGTCGTACCACCCCCAGCATCTTCACGCAGAAGGCTTCGTAGCTGGCAACCAGATTCAATCCGCCCTGATTGCCCAGACAGGCCGAAACCACAGCCTCCTCGTTGAGCGCGGTGATGATGGCGCCGTCGATCGCTTCGAGTTCGCTTTCCGGCTCTATCACCCGATGCTTGAGCGCCTTCAGCACACCACCCAGACGGTTGCTAGCCAGCTCGTCCGGATTGCCGACGCGCGGCCGCAATGACGGATTGGCCGCAGTCAGCTCGACGAAGAAACGGTCCACCGCGGCCATCGGCGAACAGGTGTCGTCGCGGTAATTCAGCTTTGGAATGACCGGTGCCGGTGGCCGACGCAACGCGAGTGGGTTGTCGCGTTCCAGCACTCGCCCCTGGCGGTTGCGTTCGAATAACTCCACTGCGGTCGCGAGCTCCGACTGCGGAACGAACAACCGTGCCGCATGCTCGTTGAACAGATCACGCGATACTTCATCCTGGCTCGGATTGCCGGGCAGCGGCAGGTTGTGTGCGGCATTGCTGCCGGCACCGTAGAAGCCGAAACCCTTGACCGTTTCGGCGATACCGTAGGGCATCGGCAGTGGGTAATTGAGAATGCCGCGGGCCTTTTCCTCCACCCGACGTTCCAGGCGCAGCTCCATCTCCCAAAGGGTCGCAACGAATGCCGCGGGGTCGCGCCCATCGAACGGCATCGGATCGAAACCGCACTGGCTCAGATGCTGGCGGAAATCGGCGAGGCCCTGCTCGGTGCCCAGTGCGGTGCGTTGTTCGATGCGTCGCCCATTGGCGATCATGACCGGCAACGCCACGCCACAATCTTCGGCGCGCCACCAGCGCGGTATCCAGTCGCTGCCGCGCTGCTCTTCCGCCGCACCATCGGAAAGGAAGGCCACCAGCGTCTCGCCAGGCAGGGGCATATGCGCATATTGCAGCTCGGCAAAGCCCAGATAGCCACCCTCGGCAATCCCGCCAGCGGTATGCGGGTTGACGTGGCTACCCAGTGGCGCGAGCGGACTGCCATCGGCCGCCTGGCGGTAGCCGTAGAAATCCTGCAGCAGGCGATTCATGCCCGCTTCGCCGCCGCCATAGGCCTGCGCCTGCTCCGGGTGCAGGTTGCCAGTCAGCAGATTGAGGGCATCGACGGCGGCCACGCAGTGGCCCTGCCCCATCAGCCAAGCTCGGGTCCGGCCGGTCAGTGCATTCAGCGCCAGGTAGCCCGCATAGGCCGGCACCATGTTGAGTGCTCCGCCGGTATGCCCCTCGGGGCTACGTTTGAAATCGTCGACGGCTAGCGGCGTGCCATCCAGATGCACGTGCTGCGCGTAGGTCATGTGCACCACCAGCCAGAGGCCGGCACTGGCGACGCGATCGACCGCCTGCAACAGGCGATAGACGCTGCCCAGATCCGGTTGGTGTCCCGCCTGCACCAGCTGATGGGCCAGACGAAAGACCGCCGCCTGGGTCTCCAGCCCATGCTCGAACGGGCCAAAACCGCCGCGCCAGGCGGCAAATTCCGGTTCGGCTTGTGCGTGTTGATCCAGCTCGACAAGGCTGGGCAGTAGCTGACTCATGGGATCACTCCGTTGGTAAGCGGGTTGTGCTGTAGTCTAGGCAGGGCTCGTTTCGCTATCTCTGATATGTATCAAGTCACCAGGGCGGCCGAGCAGGCAATGTGGACATCATCGTACAGACAGGAAGGCAACATGGCTTTGCTCAGTTTTCTCGGCGCCATTCAGCAGGTAACCGGCTCCTGCTATCTCATTGAGACCCATGACGGCATCAGGGTTCTGCTTGAATGCGGCATGCATCAAGGTCGCCGAGAAGAAGAAAGCGACAATCGCGCGGCATTCGCCTTCGACCCCAAAACGCTCGATGCGGTCGTACTGTCCCACGCCCACATCGACCACAGCGGCCTGCTGCCACGCCTGGTTGCGCTCGGCTACCGCGGTCCGGTGCATTGCACCGAGGCCACCGCCGAGCTGCTGGAGCTGATGCTGCTGGACTCGGCGAATATCCAGGAAAAGGATGCCGAATGGGAAAACAAGTGGCGCGCGCGCATCGGCAAACCGATGATCCAGCCGCTGTATACCCGTGTCGATGCCGAACGCATGCTGAGCCAGCGCGCGCCGCATGCCTATGGCGAGGCCTTCGAGGTTGCCCAGGGCGTCGTCGTGACCTTCCATGACGCAGGCCATATCCTCGGCTCGTCCATTGTGCAGATGGACGTCCGCGACCACGGCAGAACACGTCGTCTGGTGTTCTCCGGCGACCTCGGCAACGCCTGCTCGCCACTGATGCATTCGCCAACCGTGCTCAAGGAAGCCGACGTCGTGCTGATGGAGTCCACCTACGGTGATCGCGATCACCGCAGCCACGAAGACACCATCGAAGAGCTGGCCGGCATCCTGCAGCAAGCGCACCGCGATGGCGGTAATGTGCTGATGCCGTCCTTCGCCGTCGGACGCACCCAGGACCTGATCTACTACCTCGGGCGCTTCTATCGCGAAGGCCGCCTGCCGCAGCAGGCGGTGTTCCTCGACAGTCCGATGGCCATTGGTGCCAACGCCATCTATTCGCACTACAAAGACCAGCTGGACCTCAACGGCATCGACGCCGCCCTTAGCGGGACCAGCGGCAAGCTGTACGCCGAACGCTGGCTGCCAATCCTCAAGCCCACACCGACCCCTGAAGAGTCGATGGCCATCAACCGCTTCAAGAGCGGTGTGATCATCATCGCTGGCAGTGGCATGTGTACCGGCGGGCGCATTCTGCACCACTTCAAGCACAACCTCTGGCGCGAGGAATGCCACTTGGTGATCCCGGGCTTCCAGGCGCGTGGCACACTCGGCCGTGCCATCGTTGACGGCGCCGGCAGCGTCAAGCTGCTGCACCAGCGCATCGCCGTGAACGCGAAGATCCATACGCTTGGTGGCTTCTCCGCCCATGCCGGGCAATCGCAGTTGATCGACTGGGTCAGCAACTTCGAGAACCGCCCGGAGCTCTACCTGGTCCACGGTGAACTGGAGAAGATGCAGGTGCTGCAGCAGGCCATACGTGATCGTCTGAACTGGGAAGCACGGATACCCGAGCCGGGTGATCGAATCGCACTCTGAGCGAGCGGGCCGAAGCCTCTGCGGTTTCGGCCCAGCAGCGGCCCGGCTTGAGCCCGCCGGCGGTAGCCTATAGCCTGAGCGCGAAGCCCATACATGGAGAAGTTGTATGTCTTTCGATACGGACGACTACCTGTCGCGACATTTCAAGACCAGCGGCGCCGAACTGGAAAGCAAGATCGACGAACTGGTCGCCATGGTGGTTTCCGAAACCAGCCCCAATCTGCCGCTTTACCGGGAAATGCTGGTGACCGTCACCCGCATGGCGCAAGCCGACCGCAGTCGCTGGGACGCCAAGATCCTGCTGCAGACCATGCGCGAAATGGAGCATGCCTTCAGCCGCCTCGACCAGTTCAAGCGTCGGCGCAAGGTCACCGTGTTCGGCTCCGCCCGCACACCGGTCGAGCACCCGCTGTATGCGCTGGCCAGACAGCTGGGCGCCACCCTGGCCCACTACAATTTCATGGTCATTACCGGCGCCGGTGGCGGAATCATGGCCGCCGCACATGAAGGCGCCGGGCGTGACAACAGCCTCGGCCTGAACATCACGCTTCCGTTCGAGCAACACCCGAACCCGACCGTCGGCGGTACCGACAATCTGCTGTCATTCCACTTTTTCTTCGTGCGCAAGCTGTTCTTCATCAAGGAGGCGGACGCGCTGGTGCTCTGCCCCGGCGGCTTCGGCACGCTGGACGAAGCGCTGGAAGTGCTGACGCTGATCCAGACCGGCAAGAGCCCCTTGGTTCCTGTCGTACTGCTCGACGAACCCGGCGGCACCTACTGGAAGGACGCGCTGCAGTTCATGCGCGGCCAGCTGGAGGAAAACCGCTACATTCTGCCCAGCGATATGCGTTTGATGCGCCTGGTCGACGATGCGGACGAAGCGGCAAGGGAGATCGCCAACTTCTATCGCAACTTCCACTCGAGCCGCTGGCTGAAGGATCGCTTCGTCCTGCGCATGAACCACCCGCTCAACCCGCAGGCGATGGAATACCTGAACGACGAGTTCACCGATCTCTGCGTGAAAGGCGCGTTCGAGCAACAGAACTGCTGCGAATCGGAACTCGACGAGCCGGAACTGCAGCGCCTGCCGCGCTTGAGCTTCGTCTTCAACGGCCGCAATCACGGGCGTTTGCGCGAGCTGACCGATTTCGTCAACGAGCCGGCCAACTGGGCAGCACCGCTGGCAACCGAAGATTGACGCAGCCAGCGCAGCGACGAGCCAAGGGAACGACAGCCCGGCACATAAATGCCTAGGCAGCCGGAACAGCTCAAGCAATCAGGCGGCCCGCTTGCGCCACTTCAATCAGCCGAACTACCACCGCGTAACAATCGGCTGATCAGCTCCAGCGGATAACCGCGATAGCTGAGAAAGCGCCCTTGCTTGGCCCGCTCCTTCGCATCGGCTGGCAACTGACCGAACTTGCGCTGCCAGAGCTCATGCAGCTGCTCGTTCCAGTCGAAGCCACTATCGCGCAGAGCCTGCTCGATATCCGCCCGGGGCAGTCCGCGCTGGGACAACTCCTCACGGATGCGCAACGGCCCATAGCCGGCATTGGCCCGGCTTCTGACAAAGCTTTCTAGGTATCGGGATTCGGATAACAGGCCCTGTTCGCAGAGGCGATCCAGGGCCTGTTCGATCAGATCAGGCGGGGCGCCACGTTGGCGCAACTTGCGGGCCAGCTCGACGCGTCCATGTTCACGTCGAGCCAGTAGATCCATGGCTACCCGCCGCACCGCGACAGGAGTATCGAGCACGGCTGGCATGGATCAGAGGTCGGCGTCAGCCAGATCTTCGCTGACCAGGTTCGCCTTGCTACCGCCCGAGACCACGAGCAGCTTGTCGCGAATCTGCTGCTCGATCTCGCGGCCGATTTCCGGGTTGTCTTCCAGGAACTTGGCGGCGTTGGCCTTGCCCTGGCCGATCTTGTTGCCCTTGTAGGCGTACCAGGCACCGGACTTCTCGACCAGGCCCTGCTGCACGCCAAGGTCGATGACTTCGCCACTGCGGTAGATGCCCTTGCCGTAGAGAATCTGGAACTCGGCCTGGCGGAACGGTGGCGCAACCTTGTTCTTCACGACCTTGACGCGGGTTTCACTACCGACCACTTCGTCGCCTTCCTTCACCGCGCCGGTACGACGAATATCCAGACGCACCGAGGCGTAGAACTTGAGTGCGTTACCACCGGTGGTGGTTTCCGGGCTGCCGAACATCACGCCGATCTTCATGCGGATCTGGTTGATGAAGATGACCAGGCAGTTGGCATTCTTGATGTTGCCGGTGATCTTGCGCAGCGCCTGGGACATCAGACGAGCCTGCAGGCCGACGTGCGTATCGCCCATCTCGCCTTCGATTTCGGCCTTGGGCACCAGCGCCGCCACGGAGTCGACGATGATCACGTCGACCGCGTTGGAGCGCACCAGCATGTCGGTGATCTCCAGCGCCTGCTCACCGGTGTCCGGCTGCGATACGAGCAGGTCATCGACATTCACGCCCAGCTTGCCGGCATAGTCCGGGTCCAGCGCGTGTTCGGCATCGACGAAGGCACAGGTAGCGCCCATCTTCTGCGCTTCGGCGATCACCGACAGGGTCAGGGTGGTCTTACCGGACGATTCCGGACCGTAGATTTCGACGATACGGCCCTTCGGCAGGCCGCCAATGCCAAGCGCGATGTCCAGGCCCAGCGAGCCGGTAGAGATGGCCGGAATGGCCTGGCGATCGTGATCGCCCATGCGCATCACTGCGCCCTTGCCGAACTGCTTTTCGATCTGGCCCAGGGCTGCAGCCAAGGCGCGCTTCTTGTTCTCGTCCATCAAATCCTCACTTGATCAAGAGGGCCGGAGGCCACAACAACTGTATAAGTAGACAGTATTAGAACATAGGCAATTTTACTCGCCTAGCCCCGAACCGGTTTTTCTCCGACCGCCAGCGCGATCAACCCTTGCAGCGCGGCTGCTACCGTCTGCTCGCGCACGGCCTGACGATCACCGCTGAACAGATGCCGCTGTGCATGCACCTGGCTGCCATCGGCCCAGGCGATCCAGACGGTGCCCACCGGCTTCTCGGCCGTACCGCCGCCCGGTCCGGCAACGCCGCTGACCGCCACGGCAAAGCGCGCGCCGCTGTTCTGCCGGGCCCCATGCACCATGGCCTGAACGACCTCGGCGCTGACGGCACCGACCTGCTCGAACAGCTCCGCGGGCACGCCAAGTTGACGGGTCTTCTGCGCATTGGAATAGGTGATGTAGCCCGCCTCGAACCAGGCCGAGCTGCCGGCGATACGGGTGATGGCCTCGGCGATGCCGCCACCGGTGCAGGACTCCGCCGTGGTGACCTGGGCGCCGAGGCGCTGCAGCGCTTCGCCCAGGCGTGCAGCCAGTTCAGTGAGATTCATCGGCGCCTCGCAAAATCCTGAAAGTGGCCCATACCCTACACCAGCAGAACGTGGAGTCCAGACCGCCCAGACCATGACTGGCCGGGCGGTCCACGGCCGGCTCAGGCGTCCTGGCGAACCGGCAGTGCGATGCTCTCATCCACCCGCCGTCCGCGCCGACTCACCACCGCGTCGCCATAACGCTGAATGGGATCGGCGAGGGTTCGCTTGACGAAGAACCCGAACAACGTCAGCAGAATCAGCATCGCCGCGATATAAAGCGGGCCCGGAATCGCCAGATCGCCAGCGCCAAAGCCCAGCAGCTCGACGATGGCGAACACCGATGGATGCGAGAGAAAGATGATGTATCCGATGCCACCAAGCGGCGCCAGCCAGCGCAGCCGATTGCCACTGATGCGCGTGGCGCCAAGAAAGAGCGCAACCCCCACGCCGTAGCTGATGAAGTAGCGGTACCAGGTTTCACCGAACCCCGTATCGCGGGAATAAGCGAGCACGCAAATCGGCAGCAGGAACAGATAGAACAATCCGACCGCGATACGCGCGTAGCGCCCGGTATCGGTCGCCCGGCCGTTGTCCGTCGCCTTCCACAGTGCACCGAGAAAACACACGCTCAGCATCAGCGGCAGGGCCACCGGCAGTTTGATCTCCAACTTGTAGCGCATAAAGGCCAGTGACAGCGTGAACAGATACTGCACCAGCAGAAACAGCAGGTCCCGTTTTGCCGAACCACCGAGGCGCAGCGCGAAGATCAGGATGCAGAGAACATAGAAGGTGAGCTCGATCTGCAGCGTCCAGTACAGGCCGATCACATTCTCGACGAGCACGAAGCCTTGCAGCATCGTCGCATTGATGGCGATGACGGCCGGACTGAACACCTTGGCCGGATCGTCCCAGGGGAACATGACGCCGAGAAACAGCGACAACCAGTACAACGGGAACAGCCTGAAGAAGCGCTGGTAGACGAATGCCACGACAGGCCGCTGGTATCGACCTCGGCTCTTGTACAGCGCTGCCACGACGAAGTAGCCGCTCAGCGCGAACAACACCAGCACGCTGGTCTTGCCGACATCCAGCACCGCCTTGCTGAGAAGAAACAGCAGGCCGGTCATCTCGTCGAATTGGCCGTCACGCTTCATTTTTGCAATCAGATGGGAATAGGCGACGCACAATGCCGCAACGCCGCGCAGGGCATCGAGTCCGAGTAGTCGGGACATGTCTGCTGCTCATTTTGGACCTGGTGGAGAGTTGCCAGAGTTACTGCAGGGACTGACGCGAGGGGGTCATGCACGCAAGCACTCGCTGTTCGCCGGGCGGTTGCCGGAATTCGAACGATACGAGGCAGAAACGACGATCAGGCAGGCTACCGCAACAGGCGCCGAGGGCCTGAATAGTCGCAAGATCGGAAGGCATCGAAAGGTATGACGCAGGTCGCGCACGTGGCGCACCGACAACCGATCGACGGGGCAGAGTTATCGGCAGCGGCGACTGACCTGTCAACGCTTTCCTCCCGCGGCCCGACAGATGACATGCTTTGGCGACATCGATCAGGACGCTGACCGCTCCATCCCCTGCCGGGCAATGCAGCCCGTGGTAACCTTGCCGGCTTTCCGCGGGAACCCTTTCCCAACCGTGTGGTAACGCAACGCCACCACGGGGACGCATGATTTGGGTTCCCTCGCCCTACAACGAGCCGCGCCGCAACCGATGACCAAACCCAACGCCGACCTCTCCGCCCATACGCCCATGATGCAGCAGTAGAGGAACAA
>NZ_RFFN01000008.1 GCF_003696315.1 Pseudomonas songnenensis
GGCAGGCCTTGCAGCCGATGCACACCGACACGTCGATCAGCTTGGTCACCTTCTCCACGCCGCCGGAGCGGATCTGCGGCGAAGGCTCGGTGGTCGCCGAACGCGCGATGATGTTCTGCAGGTTGATCTGGTCACCTCGCATCAGACGTCTCCTATGGCTTCTCGACGTTCACCAGGAACGACTTGAATTCCGGGGTCTGGGTGTTGCCGTCGCCCACGAAGGGGGTCAGCGTGTTGGTCAGGTGGGCTTTCTTCGCCACGCCGGTGAAGCCCCAGTGGATCGGGATACCGACCTGATGCACGGTGCGCCCGTCCACCTGCAGCGGACGCAGGCGCTTGGTCACCACCGCCACCGCATCGATATGCCCGCGCTTGGAGCGCACCCGCACCTTTTCCCCCGCGGCGATGCCCAGCTCGCCAGCCAGCACCTCGCCGATCTCGACGAACTTCTCCGGCTGGACGATGACATTGAGCAGCACGTGGGTCGTCCAGTAGTGGAAGTNTCTCCGGCTGGACGATGACATTGAGCAGCACGTGGGTCGTCCAGTAGTGGAAGTGTTCGGTGAGGCGGTAGGTGGTCGCCGCATATGGAAACTCCTCGAACGTGCCGAAGGTGTCGCGATCCTCGGGGAATATCCGCGCTACCGGGTTGTGGTAGGCCAGCGGATTGTCCGGATGCAGCGGATTGTTGGGGATCGGCGATTCCAGCGGCTCGTAGTGCTCGGGGAATGGCCCCTCGCCCAGCCACTCGCTGGCGAAGAAGTGCCCGGTGCCGCTCTCGGTGAGGATGAACGGCTTGACGTCATCTTCCGGCGGCGCGGCCACGGGGTAGTCCGGTACGTCGGCACCGACCCAGCGTTCACCGTTCCACCAGACCAGCGCACGGTTCGGGTCCCACGGCGTGCCGTCGGGGCGGGCCGACGCGCGGTTGTAGAGAATCCGCCGGTTCAGTGGCCAGGCCCAGGCCCAGCCGAGGGTGACACCGATGTCGTAAGGGTCCGAGTTGTCGCGCCGGTCCATCATGTTGCCCTGCTCGGTCCAGGCGCCCGAATAGATTCAGCAGCCGCAGGACGTCGAACCGTCGGCGCGCAGCTCGCCGAAGTCGTTGAGCAGCTCGCCCTTGCGACGGATGATCCGCCCCTGGTCCTCGATGTCCGCCAGCGCGCGGCCGTTGTATTCCTTGGCCAGCTCCGACGCGGCGGGATGCGCCGGGTCGCTGTAGTTCCAGGTCAGGTTGAGGATCGGCTCGGGGAAGGCGCCGCCCTCGTCCCGATAGAGTTTCTGCAGGCGATGGAACAGCCCGGCGAGAATCGCCGTATCGGTCTTCGCCTCGCCGGGTGGCGGTGCCGCCTGGTGGTGCCACTGCAGCCAGCGCGAGCTGTTGGTGATCGATCCGTCATCCTCGGCGAAGGTGGTGGTCGGCAGGCGGAACACCGCGGTCTGGATCTGGCTCGGGTCGACGTCGTTGAACTCGCCGTGGTTTTTCCAGAACTCGCCGGTCTCGGTGGCCAATGGATCCATGATCACCAGCCACTTGAGCTTCGACAGCCCATCCAGCACCTTCGCCTTGTTCGGGAAGGCCGCGAGGATGTTGAAGCCCTGGCAGAAGGCGCCGGTCATCTTGCCCTTGGTCATGTCGTTGACCGCGTAGAGCACGTCGTACAGCGGCTCGGACAGCTTCGGCAACCACTCGTAGCACCAGTCGTTCTCGGCGCTGGCGGCATCACCGTAGAACGCCTTCATCATGCTGACGAAGAAGCGCTCGTAGTGCTTCCAGTACGACACCTGGTTGGGCAACAGCGGCTGGCGCACTTTCTGCCGGATGTAGTCCTCGTAGCGCTGGGCGCTGGCCGCCGGCAGCGTCATGTAGCCGGTCAGCAGGTTGGAGAGCAGGCCGATATCGGTCAGCCCCTGGATGTTGGAGTGCCCGCGCAGCGCGTTGACCCCGCCTCCCGGCATGCCCATGTTGCCCAGCAGCAGCTGGACCATGGCGCCGGTGCGGATCATCTGCGCGCCGATGGAATGCTGGGTCCAGCCCAGGGCGTAGAGGATGGTCATGGTCTTGTCCGGCGCCGCGCTCTGTGCCAGCAGCTCCCAGAGCTGCAGGACCTTGGCCTGCGGCATGCCACAGACGCGCTCGACCATCTCCACCGTGTAACGGCTGTAATGCTTGCGCATCATCTGGAACACGCAGCGCGGGTGTTGCAGCGTTTCGTCGCGACGGACGAAGCCCTGCTCGTCCAGGTCGAAGTTCCAGGTGGCCTTGTCGTACTGGTGGCGCTCCTCGTCGTAGCCGGTGAACAGCCCGTCGTTGAACTCGAAGCCTTCACGCACCAGGTGCGCTGCATCGGTGTAGTGCAGCACGTATTCGTGGGCGTAGCGGTCGTTCTCGATCAGGTAGCTGATCAGCCCGCCGAGGAAGACGATATCGGTCCCGGTGCGGATCCAGGCGTGATAGTCCGCCACCGCAGTGGTGCGGTTGTAGCGCGGGTCGATGGAGATCAGGATCGCGTCGCTGCGCTCCTTGGCCTGCATGACCCAGCGGAAGCCCACCGGATGCGCCTCGGCCGAATTCCCGCCCATGGACAGGATGATGTTGGCATTGCGGATGTCGACCCAGCTGTTGGTCATGGCACCGCGACCGAATGAAGGGGCAAGACCTGCCACCGTCGGTCCGTGTCAGACGCGCGCCTGGTTGTCGAGTTTGAGAATACCCAGCGCCCGGGAGATCTTCTGCGTGAGGTAGGCCGTCTCGTTGGTGCACGCCGAGGCCGCCACCATGGAGGTGGTCATCCAGCGGTTGACCAGCTGCCCCTGGTCATCGTGGGTCTCGAAGTTGCGGTCGCGGTCGTCCTTCATCAGGCGGGCGATGCGGTCGAGCGCCTCGTCCCAGCTGATGCGCTTCCACTCGTCGGTACCTGGCTCGCGGACCTGCGGGTAGCGCACCCGCGAATCGCTCTTGATGAAATCGAGCACCCCGGCGCCCCGTGGGCAGAGCGAACCGCGGCTGACCGGATGATCCGGGTCGCCCTCGACATGGAAGATATGGTCATGGCTGTTGATCGCGCCGTCGCCGCGCGCGTACAGCAGCATGCCGCAGCCCACCGAACAATAGGTGCAGATGTTGCGAGTGACCTTGGCACCAGAGAGCTTGAAATGCCGCACCGAGGCCAGCGCCTCCTGCGGGGCGAACCCCATCATCGCCATGCTGGAAGCGCCCAATCCGGCTGCGCCGAACTTGAGAAACTGCCGCCGGGATACTCGTGCCGTCATCGGTATCTCCTGTCATGAATGCTCGGCTCAACTGCTAGAAGGGTCGACTGGGTACGGCTGGCAGAGGTTCAGGCGGGATGACGGGCGGCTCTACCGCCGGGGGTGCAAGGTGGTCGGAATGCGTTGCGTCCCCGTCGGAAGCGTGACTGCGAGGAGGCACAGAGGGCCGCTTAGCGGTCCGCGCGCAACCGCTCGAGCAGCTCCCGTCCCAGCCGCTGGCGGGTGTTGCCGTAGTCGGTCCAGGGATCGTCGCTGCGCGTACTCAGGTAGTCGCGGACGTTGCCCAGCCGCCACTGATCGGCGCCTTCCAGATGGCGCATTTGTTCCAGGCTCACCGGCAGCGAAACACCAAGGCCGGGGCGCGCCCGCACCGAGTAGGCGGCGACGGTACTGGCGCCCTTCTGGTTGCGCAGGTAGTCGACGAAAATGCGCTCGACACGGTTCTGCGGGCCCATCTTGTCGACGATCAGCTGCGGCGACTCCCGCGCCAGCCGCTCCGTCACCGAGCGCGCGAAGCTGCGCGCGCAATCCCAGTCGTGGCGCCGCTCGATCGGCACCACCACATGCATGCCGCGCCCGCCGCTGGTCTTGAGGAAGGCGCGCAGCCCCAGCTCGTCAAGCAGCGCCAGGGTCAGCTCGGTAGCCTCGACCATGCTCGCCCAGGGCAGTGCCGGGTCCGGATCCAGATCGAAGATCACCCGGTCCGGTCGCTCGATGCGATCGCTGCGGGCGTTCCAGGTATGGAATTCGACGCTTCCCATCTGCACCGCCTCGATGACGGCGGTGATGTTGTCGGCCTGGATCAAGCGGGCATGCTCGGGATCGAGGTTTTTCGGCAGTGCGCGCATGTGCGGCATCTTCAACCGGCCGCAATGACGCTGGAAGAAGCTCTCACCGGCGATACCTTCCGGCGCGCGGACGATGGAAAGCGGTCGTCCTGCGAGCTGTGGCACCAGCCGGTCCGCCACCGACAGGTAGTACTCGGCCAGCGCCAGCTTGGTGGTGCCGCTGGCCTCGTCGATCACCCGCTGATGGCTGCTGATGCCCACACCGCCTACCAGCGGCCGTTCGGTGCTTTTGCGCTTTGCTGGCATGGCGATCCCGGTCAACTGGCCTTCTTGCTGGATTTGCTATCGGCGGCCGGCGCCTTGCGTGCTCGCGGCGATGTGGATGCAGTCGATTTGGTTGTTTTGGCCTTGCTCGTGGCTTTCGGTTTGGCCGGCGCCTTTTTCGGTGCGTCGTCCGCCTCGTCCTCCTCGCTGGCTGCGCGGGCCTTGCCCGGCTTGGCGGCGAGGCTGCGCTTGAGCAGCTCGGTGAGGTCGATGACATCCGCCGAACGGCGATCCACCGCTTCTTCGGGCCCGCCGACGGCTTCCAGCTTGCCTTCGCGCGCCTTCTTCTCCACCAGGTCCATGATCTGGTCCTGGAAAGTGTCCTTGTACTGGTCCGGCTTCCATTTCTCGGTCATGTCCTCGACCAGACGCTTGGCCATGTCCAGTTCGCGCTCGGCCAGGTCCGGATCGAGCGCTTCGTCCTTGAGCTCGAGGTACTCGACGCCGCGCACCTCGTCGGCCCAGCGCAGGGTGTTCATCACCAGCGCCTTGCCCAGCGGCATCACCACCGCCAGGTGCTGCTTGTTGCGCAGCACCACGTTGGCGATGCCGACCTTGCCGGTCTGGATCAGCGTCTCGCGCAGCAAGGCGTAGACCTTTTCCCCGCGGCGGTCAGGCGTCAGGTAATACGGCGTGTCGATGTAGAGAAAGGAGATGTCCTTGGCATCGACGAAGGCGACGATGTCCACGGTCTGGGTCGCCTTGGGGTGGGCGCCTTTGATCTCGTCATCGCTGATCACGACGTAGTGACCCTTCTCGTACTCCACGCCCTTGACGATGTTCTCGCTGTCGATGTCTTCGCCGGTGGTCTTGTTGATGCGCTTGTAGCCGACCCGGTCCATGCTGCGTTTGTCCAGCCAGTCGAAATCGATCCCCTGGCGGGTGGTGGCCGGTACCAGCGCCACCGGGATGTGTACCAGTCCGAAGCTGACTGCGCCTTTCCAGATCGTGCGTGGCATGGTCGTTCTCCAAGCGTTGATGTGGCCGAGCCATTCGTTGGCCCGGCAATGGGTCAGCCGTTGACCACGGTGCCGCCGTTGACGTGGATGACCTGACCGCTGACGTAGGCTGCATCGCTGCTCGCCAGGTAGACGTACGCTGGCGCCACCTCATCGGGCTGGCCTGGGCGCTTCATCGGCGTGTTGGAACCGAATTCGGCGACCTCGTCGGCATCGAAGGTCGAGGGAATCAGCGGCGTCCAGATCGGTCCCGGCGCGACGCCGTTGACGCGAATGCCGCGCTCGACGAGGTTCATCGACAGCGAACGGGTGAAGGCCGTGATCGCGCCCTTGGTCGCCGAATAATCCAGCAACTGCGGGCTGCCCTTGTAGGCGGTCACCGAAGTGGTATTGATGATCGAGGCCCCCTTGCCCAGGTGCGGCAGCGCGGCCTTGGTCATCTGGAACATGCCGAAGATGTTCGTGCGGAAGGTCTTCTCCCACTGCTCTTCGCTGATGTCCTCGAGCTTTTCCTGCGGGTGCTGCTCGGCGGCGTTGTTGACCAGGATGTCGAGCTTGCCGAACGCGGCGAGGGTTTCGTCGATGACATTGCGGCAGACGCCGCGATCGGCCACGTCACCGGCGAAGGTCAGGCAGCGACGCCCGTACTGTTCGACCACGGTGCGGGTTTCTTCGGCGTCCTGATGCTGGTCGAGGTACAGAATCGCCACATCGGCGCCTTCGCGGGCGTACAGCACGGCCACCGAGCGCCCGATGCCGCTGTCACCGCCGGTGATGATCGCGACCTTGCCCTCGAGCTTGCCCGCCGCCTTGTAGTCTTCGCCGCGGTATTCCGGGCGAGGGTTCATCAGCCCTTCCTTGCCGGGCTCGGGCTGCTCCTGCGGCGGTAGGGTCTGATTGTCTTCGGCCATGGAAAATCCTCCGTCAAGGTAGTGAGCCTGTCTTCGGAGGACTGGAACGGCGCGAGAAAAGTTTCTACGGGGCGATGAGAGGGCCCGGACTCAGGCCCTCGCGGATCAGGAAAGCGTCAGGACGACACGACCACGCGGGATGCCGCTTTCGACGTAACGATGGGCCTCGATGGCCTGCTCGAAGGGAAACTGCCGATCGACCTGCGGACGCACCAGGCGGTCGACGGTCAGTTGGTTGATGTGTTGCAGCGCGCGCTCGACGGCCTCGCGTTTCTGCTCGATCCCGAGTTCCGGCTGCCCGGTGAAGTCGCACAGGCAATGCAGGAAGAACTTGAAGTTCTTCTTGAAGGCCGCGCAGACCGGCAGCGCGGTCTCGTTGCCGCCGTTCATGCCATAGAGGATCAGCTTGCCCAGCGGCGCCATGACATCGCCGAGCAGCTTCATCTGCGAGCCGCCACAGGCATCCAGCACCACCTCGACACCGCGCCCTTCGGTCAGCTTCTGCAGGCGACCGACCAGGTCTTCTTCCTCGGTGACGATCACCGTCTCGGCACCCAGTTCGCGCAGGTAGTCACGGTCCTCGCTGGTGTCGCAGGTGGCGATCACCCGTCCGCCCAGCGCCTTGGCCAGCTGCACGGCAGCCGGGCCGGTGCAATGCGCGGCCTGATTGATCAGCACGTACTGGCCCGGCTCCAGCTGAGCCAGTTCGACCAGGGCGAAATAACTCACCAGCATCGGTGTGTAGTGGATTGCCGCCTCGCTGGCGCTGAGCATGTCCGGGTAGCGCACCAGTGCCTGCTGCGGCAGCAGCGCGTGCTCGGCGTAGAGCGGATACTGATTGAGATCGTGGGCCGGGAAGCCGGCAACATGATCGCCGACGCTGAAGCCCTGAACGCCCTCACCCACCGCCAGCACCTCGCCCGCCACTTCACTGCCGAGCCCGGCGGGCAGACGTGCGTGTCGTGGCGCCAGGTCCTGCCGCCAGAGCACGTCGTTCCAGCTCACGCCGATGGCGCGCACGGCAATCAGGACTTCGCCCGGGCCGGCAACCGGCACCGCGCGCTCTTCCTGACGCAACACGTCGGCCGGGCCGAACTGATGAAAACGGATGATGCGGGACATTGCGACCCCTCGCTTACTACTGTGCAAACGGACTCTATCGTCAGTATCGTCACAACTCCAGCGAACGACGCGGATTCCCATCGATAGTTGCCATGCACGGCAATGATGGGTTTGCGTATGTATCCTCGCGCGGCACATCGCAGGTTTGTGCATTTTGAAAGCGGGATCGGGCATGCGCTCGCCTGCGCAAGCTGTCTAGAATGCAGCGACCCACCGAAACGGACCGTGGTCCGGCCACCAGGCTCGACGTGAACCAGACATGAATCGCAACGACCTTCGCCGTGTTGACCTCAATCTGCTGATCGTCTTCGAAACGCTGATGCACGAGCGCAGCGTGACCCGTGCCGCCGAGAAGCTCTTTCTCGGCCAGCCGGCGATCAGCGCCGCGCTGGCCCGCCTGCGCGCGCTGTTCGACGACCCGCTGTTCGTGCGCACCGGGCGCAGCATGGAACCCACTGCCCGCGCGCTGGACATCGCCCAGCTGTTGTCGCCGGCGCTGGACTCGATCTCCACCGCCGTCAGCCGCGCCTCCACCTTCGACCCGGCCACCAGCACCCAGGTGTTTCGCATCGGCCTGACCGATGAGGTCGAGTTCGCCCTGCTGCCGCCGCTGCTGCGCCGCCTGCGCGCCGAAGCGCCGGACGTGGTGCTGGTGGTGCGCCGCGCCAACTACCTGCTGATGCCCGGCCTGCTGGCCTCCGGGGAGATCTCGGTGGGTGTCTGCTACACCGAGGAGCTGCCGGCCAATGCCAAGCGCAAGGTACTGCGCCGGCCCAAACCGATGCTGCTGCGGGCCGACAGCATTCCCGGCCGGCTGAGCATGGAGGACTACTGCAGCCGTCCGCATGCCATGGTTTCCTTTGCCGGCGACCTCAACGGCTATATCGACGAGGAGCTGGCCCTGCACGGCTGCAAGCGCAAGGTGGTGCTGGCGGTACCGCAGTTCAACGGCCTGGCCAGCCTGCTTGCCGGCACCGACATCATCGCCACCGTCCCGGATTACGCCGCGGCCGCGCTGGCGGCGAACGGCGGCGTGCGCGCCGAGCCCCTGCCCTTCCAGACCAGCCAGGACTTCGAGCTGTCCATGGCCTGGCGCGGCGCCCAGGACAATGACCCCGCCGAGCGCTGGCTGCGCTCGCGTATCCAGATGTTCGTCGGCGATCCGGATAGTCTGTAGGGTGGAAAACGGCGCAGCCTTTTCCACGCGTATCCATACCCACGCACACTGCCTCGTGATTCCAGTGCCCTGCCCTGGCGGCTCCTTTTACCAACCGGGATAGCCCTCGATTGGTGGAAAGACCTGGCGGCCGTTATCCACCCTGCGGATATCACGTGGGCCTGATACTCGATGCCTAACCATCACCGCCAATGATATTCACCTTCGCCTCGTTCGATTTTTGCTGAACGCCTTGACCACGCAGACTCCTGTCATCAACAAATCCGACTTGCGGAGTCAAGCATGGAACGTTCGTTCAACGCCTTGCGTTTTCCCCTTATCGCCCTGACGGTGCTGATCACCGCCGCTTGTGGCAAGGCACCGGAGGCCACCCAGTCGGGCATGCCGCCACCCGCCGTCAGCGTCGCGGAAGTCATCGAACAGCAGGTTACCGAGTGGGATGAACTCACTGGCCGCCTGGAAGCGCCGGAGTCGGTGGAGATTCGCCCGCGGGTGTCGGGTTTCATCGACAAGGTGGCCTTCGAGGAAGGTGCGCTGGTGAAGAAAGGCGATCTCCTGTTCCAGATCGACCCTCGCCCGTTCCAGGCCGAGGTCAAGCGCCTGCAGGCACAGCTGCAACAGGCGCGCGCAACGCAGCAGCGCACCGTCGCCGAGGCCGAACGCGGTGAACGGTTGCGGCAGAAGAATGCCATCTCGGCAGAGCTCGCCGATGCCCGCGTCAGTGCTGCCAGCGAAGCTCGCTCGGCAACCGCCGCGATTCAGGCGCAACTGGACCGCGCTCAGCTCGACCTCTCCTTCACCCGCGTGACCGCGCCCATCGAAGGCCGCGTCGGCCGGGCGCTGATCACCGCCGGCAACCTGGTCAATGCCGGCGAGGCGCTGCTGACCACGCTGGTTTCCACCGACAAGGTCTATGCCTACTTCGAAGCGGACGAGCGTACCTACCTCAAGTACCGCGAGCTGGCGCGCAACGGCGACCGCGGCGAAACCACGCCGGTCTACCTCGGCCTGTCCGACGAGGATGGCCATCCGCACCTGGGCCACATGAACTTCATCGACAACCAGGTCGACCCGCGCACCGGCACCATTCGCGGCCGCGCGGTGTTCGACAACCGCGACGGCAGCTTTACCCCCGGTCTGTACGCGCGCCTGAAGCTGGTCGGCAGCGCCACCTACGACGCCGTGCTGATCAAGGACGTGGCGGTCGGCACGGATCTGGGCAAGAAGTTCGTTCTGGTCCTGGCCGAGGACGGCACCGTCGCCTACCGGCCGGTCGAACTGGGCCCCAAGCTCGAAGGCCTGCGCATCGTCCGCAGCGGCCTGGCCAAGGGCGAGCGCATCGTCGTCAATGGCCTGCAGCGCGTTCGCCCGGGCAGCCCGGTGCAGGCGGAGTCGGTGCCCATGGCCGACGCCGAAACGCTCGCCACCCTGCGCCAGCAGAACCGCGCGATCAGCGAAGCGATGAAGCCACAGATCGTCGAGCGCAGCCTGGCTCAGCGCCCAAGCAGCTGAACACGGTCTCTCAACTGACCTGAACTTCGGCGCGCCTGCCGCGCCAATCCGATCGATCCGCCAGGGCGCCAGACGCGCGCCCTACCCCGGAGTGCGCCATGAATTTCTCGCAGTTCTTCATCAAACGGCCGATTTTCGCCGCCGTGCTGTCGCTGGTGATCCTCATCGGCGGGGCCATCTCGCTGTTCCAGCTGCCGATCAGCGAATACCCCGAAGTCGTCCCGCCCACCGTGGTGGTACGCGCCAACTTCCCCGGCGCCAACCCCAAGGTGATCGGCGAAACCGTCGCCTCCCCGCTGGAGCAGGCCATCACCGGCGTCGAGGGCATGCTCTACATGTCGTCCCAGGCGACCGCCGACGGCAAGCTGACCCTGACCATCACCTTTGGCCTGGGCACTGACCTGGACAATGCCCAGGTGCAGGTACAGAACCGCGTCACGCGCACCATGCCGACCTTGCCCACCGAGGTGCAGCGCCTCGGCGTGACCGTGGACAAGGCCTCCCCGGACCTGACCATGGTGGTGCACCTGACCTCGCCGGATCAGCGCTACGACATGCTCTACCTGTCCAACTACGCCGCACTCAACGTCAAGGACGAGCTGGCGCGGCTGGATGGCATCGGCGATGTGCAGCTGTTCGGCATGGGCGATTACTCGTTGCGCGTCTGGCTCGACCCGGAGAAGGTCGCCTCGCGCAACCTCACCGCATCGGACGTGGTCAACGCGATTCGCGAACAGAACCGCCAGGTCGCCGCAGGTTCTCTGGGCGCGCCGCCGGCACCGGGCGCGACAGACTTCCAGCTGTCGATCAACACCCAGGGCCGTCTGGTCACCGAGGAAGAATTCGAAAACATCATCATTCGGGCCAGCGAAGACGGCTCGATCACCCGCCTGCGGGACATCGCCCGGGTCGAGCTGGGCTCCAGCCAGTACGCGCTGCGTTCGCTGCTGAACAACCAGCCCGCGGTGGCGATTCCGGTATTCCAGCGCCCGGGGTCGAACGCCATCGAGATCTCCGACTCGGTGCGCGCACGCATGGCCGAACTGAAACGCGACTTCCCGGAAGGCGTGGACTACGAGATCGTCTACGACCCCACCATCTTCGTGCGCGGCTCGATCGAGGCGGTGGTGCACACCCTGCTCGAGGCCATCGTGCTGGTGGTGCTGGTGGTGATCCTGTTCCTGCAGACCTGGCGCGCCTCGATCATTCCGCTGGCCGCCGTGCCGGTGTCGCTGATCGGCACCTTCGCGGTCATGCACCTGCTCGGTTTCTCGCTCAACGCGCTGTCGCTGTTCGGCCTGGTGCTGGCCATCGGCATCGTGGTGGACGACGCCATCGTCGTGGTGGAAAACGTCGAGCGCAACATCGGCCTCGGCAAATCGCCGGAGGAAGCGACCCGTCAGGCCATGAAGGAAGTGACCGGGCCGATCATCGCCACGGCGCTGGTGCTGTGCGCGGTGTTCATCCCGACCGCATTCATTTCCGGCCTCACCGGTCAGTTCTACCAGCAGTTCGCGCTGACCATCGCCATTTCCACGGTGATCTCGGCCTTCAACTCGCTGACCCTGTCGCCGGCACTGGCTGCCAGCCTGCTCAAGGCCCACGACGCGCCGAAGGACGGCTTCTCGCGGCTGCTCGACCGCCTGTTCGGTGGCTGGCTGTTCGCGCCGTTCAACCGCATGTTCGACCGCGCCAGCCACGGTTACGTCGGCCTGGTGCGGCGCATCCTGCGCGGCAGCGGCATTGCGCTGGTGGTCTATGTCGGACTGGTCGGCCTCGGCTACATGGGCTTCGCCAGCACGCCGACCGGTTTCGTGCCGCCGCAGGACAAGCAGTACCTGGTCGCCTTCGCCCAGCTGCCGGACGCCGCCACCCTGGACCGCACCGAGGACGTGATCAAGCGCATGTCGGAAATCGCCGGAAAACACCCCGGCGTGGAAAACACCGTGGCCTTCCCGGGGCTGTCGATCAACGGTTTCACCAACAGCCCGAACAGCGGCATCGTCTTCACTCCGCTCAAGCCCTTCGATGAGCGCAAGGATCCGTCACTCTCGGCCAACGCCATCGCGGCGGACCTGAACGGCCAGTTTGCGCAGATCCAGGACGCCTTTATCGCCATCTTCCCGCCGCCGCCCGTACAGGGCCTGGGCACCATCGGCGGCTTCCGCGTGCAGGTGCAGGACCGCGGCAACCTCGGCTACGAGGAGCTCTACACCCAGGTGCAGAACGTCATCGCCAAGAGCGCCGACTATCCGGAGCTGGCCGGCCTGTTCACCAGCTATCAGGTCAACGTGCCGCAGGTGGATGCCGACATCGACCGCGAGAAGGCCAAGACCCACGGTGTGCCGATCGACGAGATCTTCGACACCATGCAGGTCTACCTGGGCTCGCTGTATGCCAACGACTTCAACCGCTTCGGCCGTACCTATCAGGTCAACGTCCAGGCGGACCAGAAGTTCCGCCTGGCACCGGAGCAGATCGGCCAGCTGAAGGTGCGCAACAACCGCGGCGAGATGGTCCCGCTGTCGACCTTCGTCAACGTCACGGACAGCGCCGGTCCGGATCGGGTGATGCACTACAACGCCTTCCTCACCGCCGAGATCAACGGCGCCGCTGCAGCGGGCTACAGCTCAGGTCAGGCCGAGGCGGCCATGGAGCGTCTGCTCAAGGCTGAGTTGCCCAATGGCATGAGCTACGAATGGACCGAGCTGACCTACCAGCAGATCCTTGCCGGCAACACCGCAATCTTCGTCTTCCCGCTCTGCGTGCTGCTGGCCTTCCTGGTGCTGGCCGCGCAATACGAGAGCTGGAGCCTGCCGCTGGCGGTGATCCTGATCGTGCCGATGACGCTGTTGTCCGCCATCACCGGAGTGATCCTGGCCGGCAGCGACAACAACGTGTTCACCCAGATCGGCCTGATCGTGCTGGTGGGTCTGGCGTGCAAGAACGCGATCCTCATCGTCGAGTTCGCCAAGGACAAGCAGGAAGAAGGCATGGACCGCCTGGCCGCGATCCTCGAAGCGTGCCGCCTGCGTCTGCGGCCGATCCTGATGACCAGCTTCGCCTTCATCATGGGCGTGGTGCCGCTGGTGCTTTCCAGCGGGGCCGGTGCCGAGATGCGTCATGCCATGGGCGTCGCGGTGTTCAGCGGCATGCTCGGGGTGACCTTCTTCGGTCTGCTGCTGACCCCGGTGTTCTATCTGGTGATTCGTGCCTTCGTCGAGAAACGCGAAGCCCGCAAAGCGGTTTACAAGGAGGCCCGCGCATGAAGTTCTTCGCCCTTTCCCTGCTCACTCTGGCACTGAGCGCCTGTGCGGTCGGCCCGGATTATCGGGCGCCGCAGCCGGAAGCGGCGCGTATCGGCGGCGCTTCGGCTGCCGACTACGACCGCTCGCGCTTCGAGGCGGCCTGGTGGCAGCAGTTCGAAGACCCGACGCTGGACGCCCTGGTCGGCGAAGCGCTGGCCGAGAACCGCGAGCTGCGTATCGCCTATGCCCGTCTGCGTGCGGCGCGCGCGATTCGCGACGACGTCAGCAATGATCGCCTACCCACCGTCACGGCGGGCGCCAGCGCCGATATCGGCAAGGCCCAGCAACCGGGCGTGACCGAACAGCGCGTGAATGCCGAACGCTATGACCTGGGGCTGGACATGGCCTGGGAGCTGGACCTGTTCGGCCGCATCCAGCGCCGCCTGGAGGCCAGCGAAGCGCAGGCCGAAGCCGTCGAGGCTGACCTATACCAACTACAAGTCAGCCTGATCGCCGAACTCGTGGACGCCTACGGTCTGCTGCGCGGTGCCCAGCTGCGTGAGCGGATCGCCCGCGACAACCTGGCCAACCAGCGCAATTCCCATGAATTGACCGAACAGCTGCGCGAAGCGGGCGTCGGCAGCGAACTCGACGTGCTGCGCGCCGATGCCCGCCTGGCGGCCACCGAAGCCAGCCTGCCGCAGCTCCGGGCGCAGCAGGCGCGTGCACGCAACCGCATCGCTACCCTGCTCGGCCAGCGCGCCGATCAGCTCAGCGTCGACCTCTCGCCGCGCGAGCTGCCGGCAATCGCCAAGGCGCTACCGATTGGCGATCCCGGCGAGCTGCTGCGCCGGCGCCCGGACATTCGTGCAGCCGAGCGCCAGCTGGCCGCGGCCACTGCCGATGTCGGCGTAGCGACAGCCGATCTGTTTCCGCGGGTGAGTCTGTCGGGCTTTCTCGGCTTCGTTGCCGGGCGCGGCTCGCAGATCGGCTCCAGCGCGGCGCGGGCCTGGGGCGTGGCGCCGAGCATCAGCTGGGCGGCGTTCGATCTGGGTAGCGTGCGTGCGCGTTTGCGCGGTGCCGAAGCGGATGCCGATGCAGCGCTGGCCAGCTATGAACAGCAGGTCCTGCTCGCCTTGGAGGAGTCGGAGAACGCCTTCAGCGACTACGCCAACGCCCAGCAGCGCCTGCTCTCGTTGCTGCGCCAGTCCACCGCCAGCCGTGCCGCCGCACAGCAGGCGGAGATCCGCTATCGCGAAGGCACAGCCGACTTTCTCGTGTTGTTGGATGCCGAACGCGAGCGCCTGACGGCCGAAGACGCCCAGGCGCAGGCCGAGGTCGAGCTCTATCGCGGCGTGGTCGCGCTGTACAAGGCACTTGGTGGCGGCTGGAGGCCGAGCGCCTGATACCGGCTCTCTCGTTGGATCGCCTCTGGTCGATCACTCCTGCCCCGGGTGCTGCAACGCCGCGGGGCATTTTTTTGCCGCTCGGCAGCACCACTCTTTCGTCCGCCTCGCTCTTGAGCGAAGCACGCCGTGCCTGGACGCCTCAGCAGCTTAGGCTGCCGATGAATGCACCGGCTGGCGCCAGCTTCGTCCCGTTTGTATTGTCGGAGGCAGACAACAATCCGGACTGCCCCAGATGCCCCTCGAAGCGTTCATGAACCCATCCGTGTCCAGCCAGCTCCAGCAGGTACTTGCGCTGCTGCAGCGTCACCTGGGCGGGAACCTGCTGGCCGTGCATCTGTTCGGCTCGGCCGTTGTCGGTGGTCTGAAACCCGGCAGCGATATCGACCTGCTCGTTACCGTCGCCGTCCCCTTGCCGAAGGACACGCGCCACACGCTGATGCGCGAGCTGCTGATGATTTCCGCCTGGCCGGCCAACGAGCGAATGCGCCCGCTGGAAGTCACCTGGGTGGTACACCACTCGGTACGGCCTTGGCGTTATCCGGCAATGCGCGAACTGCAGTTCGGCGAATGGCTGCGCGTCGATATCGAAGCCGACCGCATCGAGCCGCCCCAGGAGGACCATGATCTGGCCATTCTTCTGCACCAGGCGCGCAAGAACGGCGTCAGTCTGATCGGCCCTGACGCGGCCGAGTTGTTCGACCCGGTGCCCGAGGAAGACATGCGCCAAGCCTTGCGCGACACGCTGGCGCAATGGCGCGAGCCCGCCGACTGGCAGGGAGACGAGTGCAACGTGGTGCTGGCCGTAGCGCGCATCTGGCTCACCCTGACCACGGACGCCATCGCACCGAAGCACGTCGCAGCGGTCTGGCTGCTCGAGCGTCTGCCGGATGAGCACCGTGCCGTGCTGGAGAAAGCCAGCCAGGCCTATCTGGGCGAAGCGATCGAAAAGCCTGCCCTGAGCCCACAGGCGGTGGAGGCGTTCATCCGGCATGCGCAAACGCAGTTGCAGCCGTCGCAACCAACAGGAGCAGAGCGATGATGACCACAGACCAGATCGCCGCCTTCTGCCTGGCTCTGCCCGGCACCCGTGAAGATCTCAAGTGGGGCAGCAATCGGGTGTTTTCCGTGGCGGGCAACAAGATGTTCGCCGTTCTCGATTTCCTTGGCGAGAACCTGGTATTCAAGGTCCACAGCGACCTCTTCCTGGGCTTCGTGGACCGTCCCGGCATCCGCCCTGCTCCTTACCTGGCACGGGCGCACTGGATCAGCATGAGCAGTCGGCAGATCCCCATGGGTGACGACGAGCTGCGCGACCTGCTGACCCGCGCGCACCAGCTGGTGGTACGCAGGCTGCCAAAGCGCCTGCAACCAGGGCTGTTACTGGATCTGGATTGAGTCAGCGCTGGATGGATCAGTCGCAACGAACCGACGGCCATGGCACGCAAGCGATATCGAGTCACTGCAGCGGCTTTCGCCGGACCTCCCCTGCCCTCGGCGCTTCAGGCCTGCCAGGCCAGACGGTGTACCCGTGGCTGCTAGACCACGGTCGCTGGGCCACCGGCAAAATGTGACGTGGTGCCACTCCCGTCGGGTTGGTTGGGGAAAGCGCTTTCAGTCGTCACCTATCTTTGGCATAAGGGGCGGCTGAAAGCCTAGACGCGTCCTAGCGGTCGGTCCGCATGGATGCACTGCCAACCAACCAGAATAAAGAGTCTTTCATGAAGCCGATCATCACTCTTGCCGGGCTTTTGCTGGCGGTCGCCAGCGTTTGCGCCCAGGCAGAGCCAATCGTCATCAAGTTCTCCCACGTAGTGGCCGACGACACGCCCAAGGGCAAGGGTGCGTTGATGTTCAAGCGCCTTGCCGAAGAGCGCTTGCCCGGTCAGGTACGCGTCGAGGTCTATCCCAACTCGACACTGTTCGGTGATGCCACCGAGCTGGAAGCGCTGCGCAACGACGAAGTCCAGCTGCTCGCGCCATCACTGGCCAAGTTCGAGCAGTACACCAAGCAGCTGCAGGTATTCGACCTGCCCTTCCTGTTCGACGACATCGAAGCGGTCAATCGCTTTCAGAAACGCGCCAAGGGCAAGCAACTGCTGCGCTCGATGGAAGACAAGAACATCACCGGTCTGGCCTATTGGCACAACGGCATGAAGCAGCTGTCGGCAACCCGCATGCTGCGCCAGCCGAGCGATGCTTCGGGCCTGAGCTTCCGCATCCAGCCGTCCGCCGTTCTGGAAGCGCAGTTCGGCACCGTGGGCGCATCTACCCAGAAGATTCCGTTCGCCGACGTCTACGACGCGCTGCGCGCCGGTACCGTACAAGGCGCCGAAAATCCCTGGTCGAACATCTACAGCAAGAAAATGCACACCGTGCAGCCCTATATCATCGAGACCGATCATGGCGTGCTCGATTACATGGTGGTGAGCAACACGCGCTTCTGGATGGGGATGCCGCACAAGATCCGTTTCGAACTCGAAGCGATCCTCGATGAGGTCAGCTTCATGGTCAATCGCGAGGCCGAAGAGCTGAACCGGGCCGACCGCGAGCGGATTCGCCAGGCCGGCACATCGGAAATCGTCGCCCTGACCCCGGAAGAGCGCGAACGCTGGCGGGAAGCGATGCGCCCGGTGTGGCAGCAGTTCGAGCCGGTGATCGGCGCGGACATCATCAAGGCAGCCGAAACGGTCAACCGCAAGCAGCGCAACTGACCGGACCTGCAGTGCAAAAAGCCCCGCTGATTGGCGGGGCTTTTTTATGCCCGTGCAGTCAGGGCGCGGTGGTCGAAAGCACCGGCGCCTGTTCCAGCTGCTGAGCATCCCAGCCACCACCCAACGCGGCGATCAGCAGCACACTGGCGGTCAGTCGATCCCCCAGCAACGTCAGGTTGGTGCGCTGGTTGTTCAACGCGGTGGTCTGCACGGTGGCCACGCTGAGGAAGTCGACGGTACCTGCGCGGTACTGGTTTTCGATCAGGCGCAGGGACTCCTGTGCGGCCTCCAGCGCCTCGCGCTGCACCACCGCCTCCTCTTCCAGCACGCGCAACTGCACCAGGTAGTTTTCCACCTCGCGGAAGCTGTCGAGCACGGTCTGGCGGTAGTTGGCGACCGTCTGGTCGTAGCTGGCCTCGGCCCGTTCCAGTTCCGCACGACGGCCACCGAAGTCGAGCAGGGTCAGCGCCAGTTGCGGCCCCAGCGACCAGAAACGGTTCGGCACGCTGAACAGGTCGCTGAAGCTGCTGTTGCGATAGCCACCGCTGGCCGACAGTGTCAGGTCCGGATACCAGGCGGCTTCCGCCACGCCGATGTTGGCATTGGCGGCCATCACCTGACGCTCGGCCGAGGCAATGTCGGGGCGCCGCTCCAGCAACTGGGACGGCACCGCCAGCGGTACAGCCGGCAGTGCCGGGATGTGCGCGCGTTCGGCGATCTCCAGCTCCGACGGCGCGACGCCCACCAGCACCGCGATGGCATGCTCCATCTGCGCCCGCTGCCACTTGAGGTCGATGGCTTGCGCCTGGGTACTCTTGAGCTGCGTCTGCGCCTGGCTGACATCGGACCGGGGCACGATGCCGGCGCGGTACTGGTTCTCCGTCAGCCGCAGCGAGCGCGCATAGGCTTCAACGGTCTGGTCGAGCAACCGCTGGTGTTCGTCGATCACCCGCAGCTGCAGATAGGTCTGCACCAGCTCGGCCTGCAGGCTCAGGCGAGCCGCCGCAAGGTCCGCCGCGCTGGCCTGCATGTTCGCCCGATTGGCTTCCAGGTTGCGCCGCAGCCGGCCCCAGATGTCGGCCTCCCAGGATGCGCTCAGGCCCGCTTCGTAGGTTTCGCCGACACCACTGGCAAGACTTCCGCTGGTGGAATCCGAGCGGCTGCCACCCTGCGCCGAGCGCGTGACGCCCGCGTTGCCGGAGAGGATTGGAAACAGCTGCGAGCGCGCGCCACGAACCAGCGCCCGTGCCTGGCGGAACTGCGCCTCGGCCGCGGCGAGGTTCTGGTTCGAGACATTCAACCGCGCCACCAGCGCATCCAGTTCGGCATCGCCGTACAGCCGCCACCACTCGCCCCGTTGCAGCGCATCGGCCGGCGTGGCGGGTTTCCAGCCTTCGGCCTGCTTGAATTCGCTGGCCACAGGCAGGTCCGGTCGCTGGTAGTCGGGGCCGAGCGTACAGGCTGCCAACGACAGCGTGAGCATGGCTACCGCCAGGGGGCGCAGAACATGGTTCAGCGATGAGGGGTGCAACGACGACGAGTTCATAGCGAGTTTTCCAGGGCGGCATCGGTGCGTACACCGCGCCAGCTGTTGAAACGATGGCGCAGACGATCCAGGTACAGATAGACCACCGGCGTGGTGTAGAGCGTGAGGATCTGGCTCAGCAGCAGACCGCCGATGATGGTCAGACCCAGCGGCTGGCGCATCTCGGCCCCTTCCGCACCGCCGAGCAGCAGCGGCAACGCACCGAGGATCGCCGCCATGGTGGTCATCAGGATCGGCCGGAACCGCAGCAGGCAGGCGCGATGGATCGAATCGGCGGGCGACAGCTTGTCCTGGCGCTCGAACTGCAACGCCAGGTCGATCATCAGGATGGCGTTCTTCTTCACCACCCCGATCAGCAAAAACAGCCCGAGCAACGAGATCAGGCTGAACTGGTCGCCGGTGAGGATGATCGCCAGCAAGGCGCCCACCCCCGCCGAGGGCAAGGTGGAGAGGATGGTCAGCGGATGGATGTAGCTCTCGTAGAGGATGCCCAGCACGATGTAGACCAGCAGCAAGGCGCCGAGAATCATCAGCGGCTGGCCTTCCTGAGTGGTCTGGAAGGCGCTGCCCGTTCCGCCAATGCGTCCCTGTACCTCGCTGGGCATGCCGATGGCCGCCACCGCGCGCTCGATGGCGAGCGTCGCCTGATCGAGGCTGACGCCGGGGGCCAGGTCGAAGTCGATATTTTCGGCGGCGAACTGCCCATCGTGGCTGACCCGATCTTCCTCCAGGCTGCGCTCGTAGCGGGCAAACGCCGCCAGCGGCACGCGGCGGCCATCACTGGTGACGACATGAATCTGCTCCAGCACCTCCGGGTACTGTGCGTAGCTCGGATCGATCTCCATCACCACCTGATACTGGTTGAGCGACTCGTAGATGGTCGAGATCTGCCGCTGGCTGAAAGCATTGTTGAGCAGCGTGGTCACGGTGCTCATGTCGATGCCCAGGCGCTTGGCCGCGTCACGGTCGATCTTCAGGCTGATCTGCTGCGCGCCCTCGCCGTCATTGGCGTCGATGCTGGTGAGCTCCGGCAGTTCCGATAGCGCCCGGGTCACCTGTGGCACCCAGGTACGCAGGTCGTTGAGGTCGCTCGCCAACAGCGTATAGGCATAGGCCGAGCTGCTCTGCCGGCCGCCGCCGAACTGCAGGTCCTGGTCGGCCATGAGGAACATGCGTCCACCGGGCACCTTCGGCTGGTTCTTGCGGATGCGCTCGATGACCTTTTGCGCCGAAATCTTGCGCTCGCCAAGCGGTTTCAGCCGCACGATCATGAACGCGTTATTGATGCCGCCCTGCCCGCCGATGAAGCCGGCCACGCTTTCCACCGCCGGATCGGCGAGGACCGCCTTGCGGAAGATTTCCATCTTCGGCTGCATGACCTGGAACGACATGCCGTCGTCACCGCGGATGAAACCGGTGATCTGTCCGGTGTCCTGCTGCGGCAGAAAGGTCTTGGGCACCTGCACATAGAGCACCACGTTCAGCGCGATGGTCGCCAGCAGGCTCAGCAAGGTGATGCGCCGATGACGCAGCGCCCAGCTCAGCGAGCGATCGTAGTAGCGCAGCAGCCATTGATGGGCATCGTGGCTCCAGCGCTGCAGACGCCCTTCCTTCTCCGGTTCGTGCGGCTTGAGCCAACGGGCGCAGAGCATCGGCGTCAGGGTCAGCGAAACCAGCAGCGACACCAGGATCGCCGCGGCCAGGGTGATGGAGAACTCGCGGAACAGCCGCTCGACGATGCCGCCCATGTAAAGGATGGAAACGAACACCACCACCAGCGACAGGTTCATCGACAACAGCGTGAAACCCACCTCGCGGGTGCCGACGTAGGCCGCCTTCAGCGGTGGCATGCCGTCGTCGATATGCCGTGCGATGTTTTCCAGCACCACGATGGCGTCGTCCACCACCAGGCCAGCAGCCAGGATCAATGCCATCAGCGACAGCACGTTGAGCGAGAACCCGAACAGGTACATGACGGCAAAGGTGCCCACCAGCGACACAGGCACCGCCAGCGCCGGGATCAGTGCGGTGCGCAGGCGGCCGAGGAACAGGAACACCAGCACGATGACCAGGCCCACCGCGATCAGCAGCGTGCGCTCGGCCTCGTGCAGCGTCGCGCGAATCACCGGCGAGCGATCCATGGCGATGTTCAGGTCGACGCTGCCCGGCATGATCGCCTGCAGGGCCGGCAGCTCGCGGCGGATGCCTTCGATGGTCTCGATGATGTTGGCACCGGCCTGGCGGTTGACGATCAGCAACACCGCCTGCTCGTTGTTGAAGAAGCCGCTGTTGTAGCGGTCCTCCACCGAATCCCGCACCCGTGCCACGTCGCCGAGACGCAGCGCGGCGCCATCCTGGTAGCGGATGATCAGCGGCGTGTAGTCGGCCGCCTGGTGCAGCTGGTCATTGGCGCGCACCTGCCAGTGCTGATCGGCGTCCTCCACCATGCCCTTGGGCCGGCGCACGTTGCCGTTGGCGATGGTCTGGCGCACCTCGTCCAGCGACACACCGTACTGCTCCAGCTGCTGCGGCTGCAGTTCCACCCGTACCGCGGGCAGCGAGCTGCCGCCGACCTGGATTTCGCCGACGCCGGACACCTGCGACAGCTTCTGCGCCAGGATGGTGGAGCCGATGTCGTACAGCTCGGCCTTGTCCAGCACCTCTGACGTCAGCGAAAGCACCATGATCGGTGCCTGGGACGGATTGATCTTGCGGTAGGTGGGCATGCTGCGCATGCCGCTGGGCAACAGGTTGCGCGAGGCGTTGATGGCCGCCTGCACGTCGCGGGCAGCGCCGTTGATATCCCGATCCAGATCAAACTGGATGATGATCCGGGTCGAGCCCTGGCTGCTGCGACTGGTCATCTGGCTGACGCCGGCGATGCTGCCCAGCGAGCGCTCCAGTGGCGTGGCCACGCTGGAGGCCATGATTTCCGGGCTGGCGCCGGGCAGGCTGGCCTGCACGGTGATCACCGGGAAATCCATGTTCGGCAGCGGCGACACCGGTAGCAGGCCGAAGCTGACCCCACCCAGCAGCAGGATTGCCAGGCTGAGCAGCATGGTCGCCACCGGGCGGGCGATGAACGGGGCGGAAAGGTTCATGCCTGCCCCCGCGCGATTGCAGTCCGGCTCACGCTTGCGCCTCCGCCAGCGGCTCGCGACGGCGCCCGAAGCGCTGGCCGAGGCGGTCGAAGAACAGGTAGATCACCGGTGTGGTGAACAGCGTCAGCAGCTGGCTGAGCAGCAGGCCGCCCACCAGCACCAGGCCGAGCGGCTGGCGCAGTTCGGCACCGGAGCCGGATGCCAGCATCAGCGGAATCGCACCGAACAGCGCCGCCAGGGTGGTCATCAGGATCGGCCGGAAGCGCAGCAGTGCCGCGCGGTAGATCGCATCCTGCGGGCTCATGCCCTGCTGTCGTTCGGCCTCCAGGGCGAAGTCGATCATCATGATCGCGTTCTTCTTGACGATGCCGATCAAGAGGATGATGCCGATGATCGCGATCAGCCCCAGGTCGTTGCCGGTCAGCAGCAAGGCGAGCAAGGCGCCGACCGCTGCCGAGGGCAGCGTCGAGAGGATGGTGATCGGGTGGATGTAGCTCTCGTAGAGCACGCCGAGCACGATGTACATCGTCACCACCGCGGCAAGGATCAGCAGCAGCGTGCTCGACAGCGAGGCGCGGAACGCCTCCGCCGCGCCCTGGAAGCGCGTCTGGATGCCGGCCGGCAGGCCGATTTCCTGCTCCACCGCCTCGATCACCTGCACCGCCTTGCCCAGCGACACGCCACTGGCCAGGTTGAACGAGAGCGTCACCGCCGGGAACTGGCCGATATGGTTGATCAGCAGTGGCGCGTTGCGCTGCTCAAAGGTTGCCAGGCTGGACAGCCGTACCGGCGTGCCACCTTCGCTTTGCACGAACAACTGTTCCAGCGCCTGCGGACCAAGACGGTTGCCCGCCTCCGCTTCCAGCACCACGCGGTACTGGCTGGCCTGGGTGAAGATGGTGGAAATCTGCCGCTGGCCGAAGGCGTCGTACAGCGCATCGGTGATGTCCGCGACCTGGATACCCAGACGCGCCGCCGCGTCGCGATCGATGTCCAGGTAGATCTGCAAGCCATTGCTCTGCAGGTCGCTGGCCACGTCGGTCAGTTCCGGCCGTGCACGCAGGGCCTCGACCAGGCGCGGCGTCCACTCCTGCAGCAACTCGCTGTCCGGCGTTTCCAGGCTGAACTGGAACTGCGTGCGGCTGACCCGATCCTCGATGGACAGGTCCTGTACCGGCTGCAGATACAGCTCGATACCCGGCACCTTGGCCAGCTCCGGCCGCAGGCGATCGATCACCTGGCTGGCGGTCTGGGCGCGCTCGCCGTGGGGCTTGAGGTTGATCAGCAGGCGGCCGCTGTTGAGCGTGACGTTGTCGCCATCCACACCGATATAGGACGACAGACTGTCCACCGCCGGGTCGGCGAGGATCACCCGGGCCAGTGCCTGCTGGCGCTCGCTCATGGCGCGGAAGGAAATCGACTGTGGCGCCTCGCTGATGCCCTGGATGACGCCGGTGTCCTGCACCGGGAAGAAACCCTTGGGCACGGCGAGGTAGAGCACCACCGTCAGCCCCAGCGTGGCCACCGCCACCAGCAGGGTCAGGGTCTGGTGGCGCAGCACCCAGGTCAGCCAGCGCGAGTAGCCGCCGATCAGCCGCTCGACCCAGTCCGGCTTGGCCTCGGCGACACTGTGCGGCTTGAGCAGCTTGGCGCACATCATCGGCGTCAGGGTCAGCGAGACCACCAGCGAGATGAGGATGGCCACCGCCAGGGTGATGGCGAACTCGCGGAACAACCGGCCCACCACGTCCTGCATGAACAGCAGCGGGATCAGCACGGCGATCAGCGAGAAGGTCAGCGAAATCAGCGTGAAGCCGATCTGCCTGGCACCCTTGAGCGCGGCGTTGAGCGGTGTCTCGCCCTCTTCCAGGTGCCGCGCGATGTTCTCCAGCATGACGATGGCATCGTCCACCACGAAGCCGGTGGCGATGGTCAGCGCCATCAACGTCAGGTTGTTCAACGAGAAGCCGCACAGGTACATCACGGCGAAGGTGCCGACCAGCGACAGCGGCACCGCGATCGACGGGATCACCGTGGCCGAGAGCTTCTTGAGGAAGACAAAGGTCACCATCACCACCAGGAAGGTGGCGAGCATCAGCTCGTGCTGCACGTCCCGCACTGCGGCGCGGATGGTCTGGGTGCGGTCGGTGAGTACCACCACGTCCAGCCCGGCCGGCATGCTGGCCTTCACTTCCGGCAACAGCGCCTGGATGCGCTCGACCACCTCGATGACGTTGGCGCCCGGCTGGCGCTGGATGTTGAGCAGCACCGCCTGGTTGTCGTTGGCCCAG
Organism: Pseudomonas songnenensis; assembly: GCF_003696315.1. Taxonomy (GTDB): domain Bacteria; phylum Pseudomonadota; class Gammaproteobacteria; order Pseudomonadales; family Pseudomonadaceae; genus Stutzerimonas; species Stutzerimonas songnenensis. Next base: position 24,373 of record NZ_RFFN01000008.1, read on the forward strand.
GCGGCCAGGCGCTCGTTCTCGGCACCGTCGACGATATCGGCGACGTCCTTCAGGCGCAGGGCGGCGCCGTCCTTATAGGTGAGGATGAGCTCGGCGTATTCCTCCGGCGTCTTCAACTGGTCGTTGGCATCGAGCATCGACACCCGGGTCGGCCCGTCGAAGTTGCCCTTGGGCTGGTTGACGTTGGAGCTGGTGATCAGCGAACGCACGTCTGCCAGCGACAGCCCATAGGCCGCCAGCGCCTCGGGGTTGGAGCGGATGCGTACCGCCGGGCGCTGACCGCCGGCGATGCTGACCATCCCCACTCCGCTGATCTGCGCCAGCTTCTGCGCCATGCGCGTATCGACCAGATCGTGCAGCTTGGGCAGCGGCAGCGACTCGGAGGTCACCGCCAGCGTCAGTACCGGCGTGTCGGCCGGGTTGACCTTGTTGTAAACCGGCGGTGCCGGCAGGTCGTTGGGCAACAGGTTGTTCGCCCCGTTGATCGCCGCCTGCACCTCCTGCTCGGCCACATCCAGTGCGACATCCAGCGAAAAGCGCAGGGTGATCACCGAGGCGCCGCCGGAACTGGTCGACGACATCTGTGCCAGCCCCGGCATCTGGCCGAACTGGCGCTCCAGCGGCGCGGTCACGGCGCTGGTCATCACCTCCGGGCTGGCGCCCGGATATAGCGTCATCACGCGGATGGTCGGGTAATCCACCTGCGGCAGCGCAGCCACTGGCAGCAGCTTGTAGGCGATCAAGCCGGCCAGCAGGATCGCGACCATGCTCAGCGTGGTCGCGACCGGGCGCAGGATGAACAGACGGGAGATGTTCATTGCGCCTCGCGCTCCGCGGCCTCGCCGCCACCGAGCACCGGGTTCTCGGCGGCCTCTTCGGCCATGCGGCGACTGCCGACCACTTCCACCTCGGCACCGTCACGCAGTCGGTCGGTCCCTTCCATCACTACCCGCTCACCCACCTCGAGCCCCTCGAGCACCACGGTCGTCTCGCCGTTGCTCGGCCCGGCCTTGAGCAGACGCAGCTGCACCTTGTCGTCCTCGCCAACGACGTAGGCGAAGGTGCCGCGCGAACCAAACTGCAACGCAGCCGAGGGAATCAGCACCGCATCGCGCAGGGTTTCCACCCGCAGGCGAACATTGACGAACTGGTTGGGGATGAGCAGTTCCTGCTCATTGTCGAAACGCGCCTTCAGTCGCAAGGTGCCGGTGGTGGCGTCGATCTGATTGTCGATGCTCTCCAGCACGCCTTCGCCGAACATGACCTTTTCACCACGATCCCAGATCTGCACGGCCAGCTTGTCGCCCTGACGGTAGCGGGTCAGCACCGGCAACAGATCGCCTTCCGGCAGCGTGAAGCTGATCGACATCGGTTGCGTCTGGGTGATCACCACCAGCGGCGTGGTGTCATTGGCGGCGACCAGATTGCCGACATCGAGCTGGCGCAAGCCAACCCGCCCGTCGATGGGCGAGCGAATCTGGGTGAACTCCAGGTTCAGCCGTGCCTCGTTGACCGATGCCTGATTGGCCGCCAGCGTGCCCTGGTACTGGCTGACCAGCGCTTCCTGGGTATCCAGCGTCTGCTTGGCAATGCTGTCGTCGGCGTACAGCCCGCGATAACGCTCGAAGTCGACCTGGGCGTTCTTCAGCTGCGCGCGGTTCTGCTGCAAGGTGCCTTCCGCCTGCTGCAAGGCCACCTTGTAGGGCCGCGGATCGATCACGGCGAGCAGATCACCCTTCTTGACGCGCTGCCCCTCCTCGAAGCGCAGCTCGACCAGCTCACCCGCCACGCGGCTGCGCAGATTCACCGTATTGAGCGGTGTGACGCTGCCCAGCGCCTTGTTGAATACCTCGAACTCACCCTGCTCCACCTTGGCGACGCGCACGGGAACCGCCCCGCCGAACGCACCGAAGCCCGGACGGCCGCCCGGGCGCTGCGGCTCCTCCTTGCTGGGAGCAGGCCATAGCCACCAGAGCAGCGCTGCGATGGCAAGGACAACGAGGATCAGGAGCACCCAGCGGAGGCTGGAGCGCGCGGGAGTGGGATGCGTCTCGGACATGAACGGAGTTCGCTTGAAAAGGAGCGTGAACCATAAGCAGTCGCGAACCGCTCGCAAAGTGCCTTTACGGCATTTTTACGTATCGACATGTATGTCGGCCCGCTTTGACCCTCCCGTCCCGGAACCATGCAGCAGGTCTTAAGTCTATTTACCGTTCTTCTCGCTGCACCGGGTTTGCACGTGAAGAAAGCTGTGGGCAGGCCATGCGTCTGTCAGCACGCCGAATCGGACATTGTCGTGTCGTTAACGGGCTATCGCATCGATGGCCGCAAAGGATCAAGGAATGAATGTATCGCTGGTCATCCTGGCGCTCACCGTCGCCAGTTTTCTTCTCGGCTTCCTGCGTGATCTGTTCATCGCCCGCTCATTCGGCCTCAGCTGGGAAGCGGACCTCATCTTCGTAGCGCTGATACTTCCGCTTTTCTTCGAGAACTTCCTTGGCCTGGCGTTGCGCGATGCCCTGATCCCGTATCTGCAAAAGCTGCGCAGCCAGTCGCAATCGCTGTTCGAGGCGGTGGCGCGGTGGCTTTACTGGCGCATCATGCTGCTCGGCGGCGCAGCCTGCCTCTTGATACTGCTGACCAGCTATTGGGTACTCAATGCACTCGCGCCGGGCTGGACGCCCGAGCAGGTCGCCAACGGCCAGCTGGTCTTCTGCGTCGGTGCACTGCTGATCGGCGTGCAGGCAGCGCTGTACTGCCAGGGCGCCTTGTTGAACATGGATAACGTGTTCATTCTGCCGATGACCCGCACCCTGCTGCTCAATGCCGGCGCGATCGTCGGCATCCTCCTGTTCGAACCCAGCGGCATGGTCATCTTTCTCGGCATGCTGCTGCCCCAGGTGGTGCTGATCGTCCTGCAGCATCGCCGCATCCATTACCTGCGCGGCGAGACGATGCCGCTTGAGAAAGGCCATGGCAGTCAGTTCGGCCTGGCCTTCGCCCCGGTGCTGATGGCCGCGGGAGCCCAGCAGGCCTGCATACTGGCGGAGCGGATGTTCGCCTCGTTTCTCGAAGAGGGCAGCATCACCATGCTCTCGTTCGCCTTCCGCATCGTCACCATACCCCTGACGCTGTATGCGATGTCGGTGCTGTCCGTGCTGTTCCCGCAGTTCTCGGCGAGCTGGAACGACCGGGATCACACCGGCCATGCCGCCGTGATCCGCAAGGGGCTGCTGGCCACGCTTCTCTTCCTGGTCCCGGCGACCGTGGTGCTCTGCTCCTTCCCGGAGGCGGTGGTGTCGGTGCTGCTGGAGCGCGGCGAGTTCGGTGCCGAGCAGACCCGGGCGACGGCCTCGCTGATGGTCATCTACGCGCTCGGCCTGCCAGCGATGGGCCTTGCGCTACTCTGGGGGCGCGCGCTGCTCGCACAGCATCAGGTCCGCCTGTTCCTGGTGATCACGCTGATCAGCTCAGCCATGACGATCGGTCTGGATGCTGCGCTTTACCGACATTACGGCGCCGCCGGCCTGGCATTGGCCTTCTCCAGTGGCGCGACACTGCAGGCGACGTTCATGGGATTGTTCGTCTATCGGGCCTCACCCAAAGGGGCCGGCATCGCGGTGCTGGCCCGCTGGCTAGGGACGGCAGTCGTGGTGGCCGTTGCGCTGCATTTCGTGCCCCAGCCACATGGGCTGATCGAGCTAAGCCTGTATATCGGGCTGGTACTCGCAGCATTTGCCGCCGGCGTGACACTGCTTGGCGAGCGTGACCTGTTCCGGCTTCGCTACTGGTCCATGCGAAAGGCCTGACTACCCCTGCGCCCAAGCCAATCGTTGCATCGAGCTCACGCAGAGGAGTCGCGCAGAAACAAAAAGGCCGCTGTCGATGACAGCGGCCTTTTTCTCGAAAGGGTAGCGCTCAGCCGCCGAAGGCCAGCATACCCATCGTGTTGATGCTCGGTGTAGTCCAGGTTTCGGTCTTGCTCTCGACTTGGACCAGACGCGGTTTGCGCTGCTCCATGACGATATCCAGCGCGCGGCTCGGCAGGATGTCGATGTCGTCGAAGGTGATGATCTGGCCCGGCTCGACGGCGCGCTTGAGCGCCGTCTTGCGCAGCAGGCCGATCGGTACGTGGTCCGGATGCTGGGCCAGCTTGATCGCCTCACCGCGGAACTGGAACCCACCGATGCCGCGTTCGATCAGCTCGCCCGGTTTCATCGCACGCTTGGCGATCGCCGCAACACCCAGGGTCGGCTCGGTGGAGTTATTGAGCAGCACGCCACCGCCGCTGAGTACGCGGCGTACGGTCTTGCCCACTTCCAGAGAGCACAGGTGGAACGGACGCACCAGGGTGTAGAACGGTCCGCGGCCCAGCTTGAAGTATTCGATGGCCTGCGCCTGGTCCTCGTCGTGCTTGCCGACCAGAAATACGCCGCCCGCCGGATAGCCCGAAGGGATCACATAATCCACGATCGGCTGCCCTGCCCGCTCGGCCATCATGCCGAGGAGACTGGCGCTATCGTCCAGATTGGTCGAAGCCAATCCTTCCATACCCTGACGGGTGATGGTCGCGCCGAGACCGTTCCCGATGATCACCTGCTCGATCTGCACCTTGGTGCCGTCGGTAAACGAGGTGGTTTGGTCGATGCTGATTCCCTGGCGATTGGCCCAGTAAGCCATGTCCTCCGGCGAAGGATCATGGTTCAGGTAGCCTTTCATATTGCCGTAGACCAGCGGCTCGAAACCCATCTGCAGAGCATCTTCGCGCAACGCAGCAAGAGAGCCCGGCTGGTCGCCCTCCGCTTCGGTCAGGAAGCCTTTGCCTGCCAGATACGAACCGGTGGTTACCTGCAGCTCGGCATTGACGGTAACCACTTTAAGCCCGGCCTCGAATGCACGCTCGATGACCGACGTGCCGTGGAACACGTCACCGCTGCACTCGACAATAAGATCGGAATGGTCGATCAGCTCGTCCAGTGAATTGGTGAGCACATCCGCGAGCGGAAAGTCAGCCATCGAGGAAAGCGGGCGGCGTGTCAGAACGCGGGATATTTCCATGTCCGGATAGTGATTTCTGATCAACCGTACAAAGCCGCGGGCGATCATTCCGGTTCCGGAAACACCGATTCTCTTGATCTCTGAAGTAGGCATAAATGAATCCATTCAATGGGCATCAGCGCTATGACAGCAGCCGAGCGAAAAGATTTTTGAAAAGCTGCCTATTTGCCACTTTTGCAGACTTCTCCACACCCGGAATTCCTGAGGCGGGTGGCGTCACTGAAATTAGTTGCCGGGACGAAATTACGCTAATTGACGACGACAAGCGGTTGCCCGCCTGCCGATGGTTTTCTGTCGCCAGAAAAACGAAACGGCGAGGCCTGTTAAAGCGCCTCGCCGTTGAATGTTGCCAGCGGGTGAACGTCAGCTGAGTGAAGCGATTGCCGCATCGTAGTTCGGCTCGCTGCCGATCTCGCCGACCAGTTCGCTATGCAGCACGCGATCCTGTTCGTCCAGCACGACGACTGCCCGCGCTGCAACGCCGGCCAGCGGGCCGCTGGCAATGGCCACGCCATAGTTCACGAGAAACTCGGCGCCGCGCATGGTCGACAGGTTGACCACATTTTCCAGCCCCTCAGCGCCGCAGAAGCGCTTCTGCGCGAACGGCAGGTCGGCGGAGATACACAGCACCACGGTGTTCGCCAGCGCATTGGCCTGGGTATTGAACTTGCGCACCGAAGTGGCGCAGGTCGGGGTATCGACGCTCGGGAAAATATTGAGGATCTTGCGCTTGCCGGCGAACGCCGAGAGTTCGACGTCGGCGAGATCCGCGCCAACCAGGCTGAATGGCTTGGCCTGCTGACCGACTTGCGGGAACTCACCGGCTACCTGGACTGGCGCGCCTTTCAGAGTGATTTCAGACATTGCGTGGCTCCTTGATGCACAGAGGCAGAAAAAAGCCGTGGAACCTCAGTCAGCCCCACGGCTTTGAAAGATGGCCGACATCGGACATCAACTACGTGCGAAATATTCCTTGGTCAGTTTGACCACGACCGGACTCAGCAGCAGCAGCGAGATCAGGTTGGGGATCGCCATCAGACCGTTGAGCGTATCGGCCAGCAGCCAGGCGAAGTCGAGCTGGGCGATCGCACCGAACGGCACGGCCAGCACCCAGATCACCCGGAACGGCCAGATGGCACGGGTGCCGACCAGGAACTCCCAGCACTTCTCGCCGAAATAGCTCCAGCCGAGGATGGTAGTGAAGGCGAAGACCACCAGCGCGATGGTCAGGATGATGCCGCCGATACCTGGCATGGCTGATTCGAACGCTGCTGCGGACAGCGCCGCCCCGCTTTCGCCGCTGGTCCAGACGCCCGTGCAGATGATCGCCAGACCGGTCATCGAGCAGACGATGATGGTGTCGATGAACGTCCCCAGCATGCCGATCATGCCCGAGCGTACCGAGCTGGTAGTGGTGCCGGCTGCCTGGGCGATACCCGCCGTGCCGAGGCCCGCCTCGTTGGAGAAGATGCCGCGGGCGACACCAAAGCGAATTGCCGCCATGACCGCAGCGCCGGCAAAGCCACCGGTGGCGGCGATCGGGGTGAAGGCATGGGTGAAGATCAGATCGAATGCTGCCGGAATCGCCGAGACATTCACTACCAGTACCACTGCAGCGGCGATCAGGTAGGCCAGGCACATGAACGGCACGAGCGATGCAGCCACCACCCCGATGCGGCGAATGCCACCAAGGATCACCAGGCCGACGATCACCATGGTGACCAGGCCGGTTGCCCACAACGGTACCGCGAAGGTGGTTTCCAGGGCGTGGGCCATGCTGTTGACCTGCACCATGTTGCCGATGCCGAAGCCAGCCAGACCGCCGAAGATGGCGAAGGCTGTTCCCAGCCAGACCCACTTCTTGCCCAGGCCGTTCTTGATGGCATACATCGGACCGCCGACATGCTCGCCTCGGTCGTCCTTCTCACGGTAGTGGACTGCCAGAACAACTTCGCAGTACTTGGTGGCCATACCGACCAGCGCGGTGCACCACATCCAGAACAGCGCACCTGGGCCGCCGAGGAAGATGGCGGTGGCCACGCCAGCGATATTGCCGGTACCTACGGTTGCCGCCAGCGATGTCATCAGTGCCTGGAACGGACTGATCTCGCCCGTGGCTTCGTCACCCTTGGCACGTCCACCCCACATCAGCGCAAAACCGGTCGGGATGCGTGTCAATGGCATGAACTTGAGGAAGATCATCAGGAACAGACCGGTACCAAGGATCAGCACCAGCATGGGCGGGCCCCAGACGAGGCCATTGACGCTATTTACGAGGTTGTTCAGAAATTCCATTCGAGCACCTTATTTCTTATAAGCGAGTTCCCTCGCGTTAGGGTCGCGCTACCGTGGAGCCGTTGAAAAACATGACGCTTGTGGCGGTGGTTTTTCAGCGACCAGGTAACGACGATTCCGGTCCGCCTCTGGAGCCTGTAAGCGCTGAGGCGGCAGGCGCTTTGCAAGACTCGTGCTAGAGCGTCGCGCGGTTATGACCGCGACGGTCGGAAGCGTGGATGCTACCACTGCATTCGCTCGTTGGGCTTGGGGCAATCGCGCCAGATTAGGTGATCGAATCGACCTGCAAAAGCAGACCGACCGGTCAAGACCGGCACGCTGCCGTCCAGCGAGTACGAATGGCACGGAAAGCGAAAATCAGCGTAGCCCACTCTGGTGCGCCTGCCAGTCGTGTTTGATGCGCTTTGGTGCGACTTACGCTGCTGCAGGAGTGACCCGCGTCGGGCGGTGCATCCATGCGCAGCGGTAACTGATCAGAAATCGCGGCGGTAAAACACGTCCAGCGAGCTGGCCAGACCGCTGGCTGCTTCGAGGAAAATGCGACGAGTCAGTTGGTAGCGCAGCGCGATGGTATTGGTCGGCTCGAATACGCCGACGCCATAGCGCAACGCCAGCCGTTCGGTCAGGCGTCCGGTGGCGACCACGCTGGTACCGGCGCCGGTTCCTTCGGTGTCCAGCTGAAAATCCTGGATCCCCAGGCGTTGCGCCAACCCACCGGTGATGGATGAACTGCCAGCCAGGCCGAGGCCCAGCGCGGCCTGCGCCAACAGGTTGCTATCGCCGGTGTCCGCGCCCAGTGGCCTGCCAAGCACCAGATAGGCCAGGGCCTGTTCCTGACTCATGGCTGGCTCGGAAAACACGTCTATCCGCGGTTGCTCGGCGCTGCCGGTAATGCGCAGGCCGGCTACAACATTCTCCGCCTCGATTCGACGTATCGCTTCGATATTGAGGAACGGCTGGCTGATCAGGCCAGTGAACAGCAACTCGGCACGGCGGATGGTCAGCCGTTGGCCATAGGCGCGGTAGCGTCCGTTCTTCAACTGCAGTTCGCCGCGTGCATCGAGGTTGTCGCCGATGTGCAGATACCCGGCGAGATCGGCAGTCAGGCCGAAGCCGGTGAACCGCAAGCGGTCCTGACCCACCTCGACGTCGATATCCATTTTCACTGCCAGCGGGGTCGCCGGCTCTTCGGCCTCGCGGCCGACGATGACGGTGTCTTCGGAAACCCTGACGGTTGCCGGCGGCAGTTCGCGGACGGTGATCGCCCCCCGCGGCACCGCAACCCGCCCACTGACGGCGAGGTCCTGGCCGCTCAGCACGATACGCAGATCCGGCTCGACCTCGAGGTCCGCGTAGGGCTCGACCACTACCGGCAAGCGATTGCCTTTTATAGCCAGGTCCAGGTCCAGCGCATCGCGCCAATCCAGCGTGCCGCTCAGATTGCCGCGCCCTTGTTCGCCGGCACGCCAGTCGCCATCGATGTTCAGCCGTTCGCCCTCGATCAGCATGCGGACCCGCAGATCCTCGAACGTGGTTGGCAGCTCGCTACCGGCTATCTCGCCACCGCTAAGCAGCAGTTGGCCATTGAGCGTGGGTTGCTGAAGGCTGCCGGAGAGCTGGCCACTGCCGTTCAGCTGACCGCGCAAGCGTTCGACCATGGGCACGAACGGACGCGCCACGGCAAGATCGAGACCGCTCAGACGGAACTCGCCATCGATTGGCTTGTTCTCTGGACGCGGATCGATGCGTACCTGTACGTCGAGTTCGCCAAGCTCCCCGCCCTGGAAGCGCAGCTCGCTGTCGATCCGCTCGGGCAACAGTCGGCTGTTAAGGGCCAGGATCTGGTATGGGAAGTCGTGCCATTCATCCGCATCACGGATACGCAGCACGCCCGGGCCGGCATCGACCTGGACCCGCCCATTGGGGCCACTGGCGGGTAGGTCGAGCTCGATATCGGCGTTCAGTTCGCCTTGCCAGCGAAAGTCCTCGGGCAGGTACTCGGCAAGGGACTGCAAGGCGAAGTCGCGCAGCCGGTAACGAATCCGTGGCTCCGGCATGATGCGCTGATCTTCGGCGCAAAGACTGGCAGGACCGGAGCGCCAGCAATGCGCGCCGAGCTCCAGCCGGCCGTCGGCGAAGCGCTGCAATGAGGCTGGCCGCTGCAATGCCCAGTTCTGCTGTTCGGCACTGAGTTCGCCGCGTGTCAGCCGCCCCAGCCAGTCCTCGCCACGTAGCCCGCCGTCGACGGCCAGCGCCAGGTCAAGCAATGGGCCCTGCAGCCGCAGGTCTGCCTGATGCTTGTCTGCAGTGCCTTCTGCATTGACCTGTAGCGCGCCGAGATCGGTTTCACCTGCTCGAATATCGTCGGCGTTGAGCACCAGTCGGCCGCGCTCGCCGTCGGATAGCTGTCCCTGGAGGCTGAGCCGGCGCAATCGATTGTCCTGGTAGGCGAGATTACGCCCGCTGAGCTCGATCTTTCCGCTCGGCGCCGCAGCGGTGCCGCCCAACGTCACCTGACCATTGAGTTGCCCGCGAAGATCCGGCCAAAGCTGCGCCAGGCGACGCAGTTCCAGCTGCACGCGGCCGTCCAGTGTTTGCGCCCAGGCGCCCTCGCCATGCACCCGGTTGTCACCCATGCGCAGGTCAATGACAGGCAGGTTCCAGCGCTCGCCCTCCCCGCTGGCCTGCAACCGAAGGCTGGTGTTCTGGCCACGCAACCGTCCATTGATGTCCAGGCTGGCCTCGGCCTGCAGGCGCTCATCGCGCAAGGCGCCCTGGCTTTGCAAGGTGCCGCCGAGGTTGCCCGGCAATTCTGCCAGCCAGTACGCCGGGTCGAGATCGCTCAGGGCCAGATCGGCTTTCCAGTCGATGCCGTCGGCGAAGCCGACACTGACCGACCCCGTGGCACTACCCTGCCCGGCTCGCAGCTCCAGTTGCGGCAGGTGGACGGCCTCGAGATTGCCGCTGACCGGGCTGTTCAGCGTGAAGTCCCCAGCCGGACCGGCCATGGCCGATTCGAAGTTGCCGAGGTAGTTGCCATCCTCGTACTGAATTTGCGCCTTGAGGTCGCGCAGCGTCACCGGTGGCTCTTCGATCTCTGGATACAGCCGCCGCCAGGGAAAATCACGCCAGAGCAGATCGGCGTTCGCAGCCAAACCGTCCTGCCAGTCGACGTCACCACTCAGCCGTACGTGACGCTGCTGACCGGCGTCCAGCTCCAGCATGGCGATCTGCGCGCCGGTGGTGCTGACGACACCTTCGAGCGCGACCCGCACGGCGCCGCCATCTCCCGGTAAACGGGTGGTGCCGAGCAGACGATAGCCATCCTGCATGTTGCCGCTCGCCGTCAGCTCCAGATCATCCAGGCGCAAGGTCTCCGGCAGGTCAGGCAACGCCTTGAAACCGTCAGCATTCAGCCTGACGGTCGCAGGCAGCTGCTCGTCCAGCGCACGCACATGACCGCTGAGGCTGCCCTGCAGATAGCCCTGACTTTCGACCTGCAACTGCAGCTGTTCGCGCAGATCCCCTTCGATGGCGATCATCAGCGCCCAGGGTTGTTCGTCCGGGGACTGCAACGCAGCCTGCCCTTGCAATTGCAGCGGCCAGTTGCCGCTGGGTTGCAGGCGGCCGGTCAGCGACAGATCGAGATCATCCCGGCGCACGTCCAGACGCTGGATATCCAGGCCGTCAGCACGCCAGCTCGCCTGCAGCTGCAGGCGCCGCAGTTGCTCGGCGTCATTGAGCGTCACCTGCCCGATCTCGATGCGCTCTACCTGCAAAGCCAACGGCAGGTTGATATCCGGCAGGCTGAAAGGCTCGGCGTTGGGGTCCGGTTCGCTCGGAGGAAAGTTGAGATCGATATCCCCCGTCACCAGCTCATCGATACACAGGGTTCGTTTGAGCAGGCAAGCCGGCGACCAGGCGAGCCGGGGCTGCTGAACCTCCACGCGGCTGCCATCCTGTTCCCAGATCAGTCGATCAGCCTGCCAGCGTTGGCCGAGGCGCCCTTCGAACGCCTCGACCGTCAGACCGGGTACCTGCGCCAGCAGCCAGCGGCTGCCGGCTGACGTACCAAGCAGCGTGCCGAGCGCGATGGCCAGCAACAGGACAAGTCCAAGCAACGTCCAGCCTATGCCGCGCAACAACCGCCTCACAGCTCAGGCCCCATGGAAAAGTGCAGGCGGACACCGCCTTCGCTGTCCAGCGGATGAGCGAGGTCGACGCGAATCGGACCGACCGGTGACACCCAGCGCACACCAACACCGACTGCGCTTTTGAGGGTGGGGATCTCCAGCGAGTTGAAGGCGTTGCCCTGGTCGACGAAGGTCGCGACGCGCCATTTTTCGGCAATCGAATACTGGTATTCCGCGCTCACCGCAAACTGGTAGCGGCCGCCGATCTTGTCGCCGTCGGAGTTGGTTGGCGACAGGCTCTGATAGTCGTAGCCACGCACGCTCTGATCGCCGCCGGCGAAATAGCGCAGCGACGGCGGCACGTTGACGTATTCATCGGTCCAGTTGCCACCAAGCTGCACCCTGCCGAGAAAACGATGGCGCTGGCCGAGCGTAGTAAGTCCGCGCAGCAGGACGTTGGCGTGAACCAGATCTGCATCGGACAGCACGCCGGATTTGGCCGCCGCCACTTCGAACTGCAGGCGATAGCCATTGCTTGGGTCGATGCGATTGTCACTGCGCAGATAGCTGTAAGCGATGCCAGGCATCAGCAAGGTGCTGATCCCCGAGTCATCGCCAAGCTTGTATTCCTCATGCTGCCACTTCAGCGAAACCACGCGCAGCCAGCCGCTGGGCAACCGGCTGTGCCATTCCGGGCCGACCTTGAGCAGACGGCTCAGCGTATCGGTACCGGCAATTTCCTCGTACTGGTAGCCGCCAACGAAACGCAGCTTGTCGGTCAGCGGTGGATCGAGCGGAATGTCGTACCACAAACCGACGTTCTGCCGCGGCGCAGACAGTTCGGTTTCAGCGCCATAGCTGTGGCCCTGGGGGTTCACCCAGTGGCGGGTCCAGTTCAGCCGAATGCGTGGGCCGACATCGGTGGAATAGCCCAGACCAAGGCCGAACGTGCGCGGCTTGCGTGTGGTGAGTGCCACCGCGACGGGAATACGCTGATCGCTGGCGCTGGTTGGGTTGGCATCGACGCGCACACCTTCGAAGTAGCCACTCGACTGCAGTGCCTGGCTAAGCTCCGCGATCAGCTCGGAGTCGTAGGGGGTATCGGCATCGAACGGCACCATGCGCCTGAGCAGGTCGTCATCGAACGGCGCATCGCCTTCGAATCGCACGTCACCCAGGCGGTAGCGTGGCCCGCTGTCGAAGACCAGCTCGACATCCGCGGTATTCTCCCGTGGGTCGACGGCGAGCCGCTGGCGAGTGAAGCGGCCATCGAAATAGCCATAGCGCGAAGCCTGGTTGAGAAATTGCTGTTTCACGTCCTCGTAACGGCCGTGATTGAGCACATCGCCCTGGCGCAGGCTGCGCTGTGCGACCCGAAAGCCTGAGAACTCCGCTGCCGGCCCGTCCAGGCGGACCGTGATGTTGCGCAGGCGCACCGGCTCACCGGTCTGGACGCGCACTACCAGAGTCGGCTCATCGCCTTCACGTACATCGGTTCGGATTCGGCTGCGATAGTAGCCCAGCGCTTGCAGTGCCTTTTCCGCTTGGCGCTGCGCTACCCGGCTGTAGCGCAACAGCTCGTTGGCATCGCGATCGCCCAGCTCGCCAATGTAGTTCTCGATGTTCTCGCGAAGCGCCCGGTTCTGTGGCTCGATACGAACGTCCAGTTCGGCGGCGCTGGCAGAAATGCCGCTCAACATCAGGACTGCGGCTACCAGCGGGCCGATTCGGTTCGATTTGCACATGGCGCGCAATGCTAACACGGGCTCGCGGGGATGCCAGAACCCGCTGGTTAGACGGTATGTAAGGTGGCTTTGCGGGGGGACGGGCATCGGCTGACATCGCGTGGCTTCAGACCAGTCAGACTGACCCGCCCGGATAAAATTCGCCCACACCTAACGCGCCGCTTCCATCCGCCTTGGCGCAGGATGGAAAAAGATATGTTCCACCACCGGCCCGACGGCAATCTGGCCGATTTCCTCGTAGCCCTGTCGCTGGTAGAAGTTCAGGTAACGCGGGTTGCCGGTATCGATCACCAGCCCCTGTGAGGTTTCATCTTCGGCGCACCACTCATGGACGGCCTGGAGCAGCTGCTCGCCGTAATGCTGCCCCTGAAACTGCGGATGTACACCGAGCAGCGGCAGCAGATGCACCGCGCCAGAGGGCAGGCAGGCCAGCACCGCTGCGTGATAATCCAGATAGCGGCGCGTACAACGGAACCCCGCGGTCAGCAGCATACGTGCGCGCCAGGCCCAGCTTTCGGTGATATCCAGCCGGCGTTGCGGTGGTGCGATCAGCGCGACGGCGATCAACCGGTCGTCCAGCAGCAGGCCCAAGGCTGGCTGTTGCTGTAGAAAATGCTGGTTCACCAGTTCCCGCACTGTCGCGCGCACTCGCTGCTGGTAGCCGGGACGGTCGGCTTCGAACAGGTAGGCGAAGGTCGGTTCGTGACGGTAGGCGTGATACAGCAGCGAGCGTGTTTCGCGGTCATAACCACTATCGAGCGTGCGAACCTCGGCAGACATCGGCATGGCAACTTCTCGGCTTTTTTTCAGGAGGAGTGATTGCAACTTAGCAGCGCTTCGGCCGCCCCGCCACGCCGCGGACGTTTAGCAGTTGGTAAGCCTGACGGCACCTCTCTAGAATCAGTGCTTTCTGCTCACGACAGACTGGCTTGTCAGCAGCGCCTGCCTGCCGCGAGCTGCAGCCACTTACAGCCTTCACGGATTCTCATGAAAATCGTTTCTTTCAATATCAATGGATTGCGCGCAAGACCTCATCAACTTTCTGCGATTATTGAAAAGCACCAGCCGGACGTCATCGGCCTGCAGGAAACCAAGGTTTCTGACGAACAGTTCCCACAGGCGGAGATCGAGGCGCTCGGCTACCACGTCCACTACCACGGGCAGAAAGGTCACTACGGAGTGGCCCTGCTTTCGCGCCAGGCACCGCTGGAGATTCACAAGGGCTTTCCCGGCGATGGCGAGGACTCGCAGAAGCGCTTCATCTGGGGCCGATTTGCCGATGCCAGTGGCCTACCGGTCACCGTCATGAACGGCTACTTCCCCCAGGGCGAAAGCCGCGCTCATCCGGTGAAGTTTCCCGCCAAGACCAAGTTCTATGCCGATCTGCAGGCCCTGCTCGAACAGCGTTTCAGCCCGGACGAATCGCTGGCGCTGATGGGTGACTTCAATATCTCGCCGCAGGATTGCGACATCGGCATCGGCGAGGTGAATGCCAAGCGCTGGCTGCGCACCGGCAAGTGCAGCTTCCTGCCGGAGGAGCGCGAGTGGCTGGGACGCCTTAAAGGCTGGGGCCTGCAGGACAGCTTCCGCACCCTGAATCCGGAAGTCGTCGACCGCTTCAGCTGGTTCGACTACCGCAGCCGCGGCTTCGAGGACGAGCCGCGCCGCGGGCTGCGCATCGACTACATACTCACCACCCATGCGCTGCATGAGCGCGTGACCGGTTGCGGCGTGGATTACGACATCCGCGCGATGGAAAAGCCATCCGACCACTGCCCGGTCTGGATCGAGCTGCGCTGAAGGCGTCTACCCTGCCCCTCCGGCGTTTCGTCTGTCATCTTTCGGTAACCGGATCGTCTTAATCTCGCGGCCTTCTACAAGGAGGTCGCAAGATGAAGCCAGGCTTGATTGGACGGTTGAGGAAACGGGCGCTGCCCCTGCTGCTGCTCGCCGCGGCGAATGGCAGTTTCGCCGCGCTGCCGGTGCCCGCAGACGGTTCTGCCGTATTGCTCGTACAGGGTTCCAACACCGTGGGCGCCAAGCTCGCACCGATGCTCATCGCCGGGTTGTTCGAGGCCGAGGGCTTTCAGGACATCAGCATTCAGCCGACCGAGGTGGAGAACGAGCAGCGGGTCAGCGCCCGCACGCGCCAGGGCAAAGCGGTAATCGCCACGGTGGCCGCGCATGGCACCGGTACTGGCTTCGCCGGGCTTAAGAATGGTCAGGGTGATCTCGCAGCAGCGTCCAGGCCGATCAAAACCAGCGAGCGTGCCGAGCTGGCCGAACTGGGCGAGATGCGCAGCGTCAAGGCGGAACAGGTCATTGCCATCGATGGTCTGGCCATCATCGTGCACCCAGGCAACCCCATCGATTCGTTGACCACCACGCAACTGGCCGGGCTGTTCGCCGGCGAAATCCGCAACTGGCGCGAGCTCGGCGGACAGGACCTGCCGGTGCGGCTGCACGCGCGCGATGACCGTTCCGGTACCTACGACACCTTCAACGAGCTGGTATTGGCGCGTCAGGGCAAGTCGCTCTGGAGCGATGCCCGCCGCTATGAATCCAACGACGAACTGTCCCGCGCGGTCACCCTGGATGCAGGCGCCATCGGCTTCACCGGCCTGGCCTCGCTGGGCAAGGCCAAGGCGCTGGCCATCGCCGATGGCGACTCGCAGCCGATGCTGCCCTCCCGCGCCCTGGTCGCGACCGAAGACTATCCGCTGTCGCGCCGGCTGTTCCTCTATGCCCATCCGCGCCAGCAGACGCCCTGGACCGCGGCCTACATCGAGTTCATCCATAGCAAGGCCGGCCAGAATATCGTCGAGCGATCCGGCTACGTCGCCCAGCATGTCGAAGCGATTCGGCAAACTGCACTCGCCGACATGCCAGCCTTCTATCAGCAACTGGCGAGCGAAGCCCAGCGCCTGACGGTCAACTTTCGCTTCGAGGAAGGCAGCGCCCAGCTGGACAACAAGGCCCAGCGCGACCTCGAGCGGGTCACCGATTATCTGCGCGAGAACGGCAAGCTCACCGACAGCGCAGCACTGGTGGGCTTCGGAGACGCAACGGGCGATCCGGCGCGCGCGGCACTGCTCTCCAAGCTGCGCGCCATGACGGTCCGTCGCGAGCTCAATAAACGCGGCGTGTTTCTCAAGGAAATCAACGGAATGGGTTCAGAACTTCCAGTTGCTTCTAATGACGCCGGCAGCGGCCGGGTAAAGAACCGCCGCGTGGAAGTCTGGGTGTACTAAAGCGATGCGTTAAAAAAGGCAAAGCCACCGTTCGTGGCTTTGCCTTTGGTCCTGCCTGCGCGACGGGCGACGCCTCAGCGGCTGCGCAGCGCCTCGCGCGGCACGTACTTGCCCAGCTCGTGACGGGCAATGGCCACCCGATGCACCTCGTCCGGGCCATCGGCCAGGCGCAGGGTACGCTGCATCGCCCACCAGTGCGCCAGCGGGAAGTCCTCGGAAACCCCGGCGCCACCGTGGATCTGAATGGCGCGGTCGATGACCTTCAGCGCGACGTTGGGTGCGACCACCTTGATCTGTGCGATCTCGCTGGCGGCGATCTTGTTGCCTACGGTATCCATCATGTACGCCGCGTTCAGCGTCAGCAGGCGCGCCATGTTGATCTCGATGCGGCACTCGGCGATGTAATCAAAGTTGGCACCCAGCCGGGCCAGCGGCTTGCCGAAGGCGGTGCGGCTGACGGCGCGTTCGCACATCAGCTTGAGGGCGCGCTCGGCGACACCAATCGAGCGCATGCAGTGGTGAATGCGGCCCGGGCCAAGCCGGCCTTGAGCGATCTCGAAGCCGCGGCCTTCGCCGAGCAGGACGTTCTCGTAAGGCACGCGCACGTTTTCCAGCAGCACTTCCGCGTGGCCGTGCGGCGCGTCGTCGTAGCCAAACACCGGCAGCGGGCGCAGCACCTTCACGCCGGGGGTATCCATCGGCACCAGGATCATCGAGTGCTGGGCATGGCGCGGCGCATCCGGGTTGGTCAGGCCCATGAAGATCATGATCTTGCAGCGCGGATCGCAGGCACCGGAGGTCCACCACTTGCGACCGTTAATGACCCACTCGTCGCCCTCGCGCACCGCGCGGGCTTCCATGTTGGTGGCGTCGGACGAGGCCACACCCGGCTCGGTCATGCCGAAGGCCGAACGGATTTCGCCGCGCAGCAGCGGTTCCAGCCACTCGCGCTTCTGCGCCTCGCTGCCGTAGCGCACAAGCACTTCCATGTTGCCGGTGTCCGGCGCCGAGCAGTTGAACGCTTCCGGGCCGAGGCCCGAGCTGCCCATGATTTCCGCCAGCGGTGCGTATTCGGTGTTGGTCAGGCCGGCGCCCAGTTCCGATTCCGGCAGAAACAGGTTCCACAGCCCTTCTGCCTTGGCCTTGGCCTTGAGCTCCTCGACGATAGCGGTCGGCTGCCAGCGGTCACCTTCGGCGACCTGCTGGTAGAACACCTTTTCGGCGGGATAGACGTGAGCATCCATGAACGCTTGCACGCGCTCTCTCAGCTCTTGAACCTTCGGGGAGTAGGCGAAATTCATGGGCGACAACCTTCTGGCAGGTAATGTTTTGTAGTTTTGAATGCTAGAGGAGGCCTGGTGATTTATCTAAGCTATTTTCCTCGTGTATAAACATTCATCACCGATATATGATCGGCGAATTCCGATACACGCCGGAGAGCACAACAATGAACCTGAACAAGGTCGATCTGAATCTATTCATCGTCTTCGACGCCATCTACACCGAAGCGAATCTGACACGCGCCGGGCAGATCGTCGGCATCACCCAGCCCGCGGTTTCCAACGCCCTCGCCCGCCTACGCGAAACCTTCAACGATCCGCTGTTCGTGCGCACTGCCCAGGGCATGGTGCCGACGCCAATGGCGCAGAACATCATCGGCCCGGTACGCAATGCGCTGCAGCTGCTGCGGGTGTCGGTGCAGGAAAGCCGGACCTTTAGCCCGGCGCAGGCGAACAAGACCTTCCGCATCAGCATGACCGACCTCACCGAGGCGGTGATGCTGCCGCCGCTGTTCCAGCGCCTGCGCCGCCTGGCACCGAACGTGAAGATCGAGAGCATGCTGGCCAAACGCCGCGAGACGACCAAGGAACTGGCCGCCGGCCGCCTGGATTTCGCCATGGATGCACCGCTCAACACCGACCCTCAGGTTCGCCACGTCAAGTTGCTGGAAGATCGCTACATCTGCGCCATGCGCCGCGGCCACCCGCTGGCCAAGGACAAGCTCACCCTGGAGCAGTACCTGTCGCTGTCGCACATCCACATTTCCAGCCGCCGCAGCGGGCTGGGTCTGGTGGATCTGGCGTTGGGCAAGATGGGTCTGCAGCGCAAGATCGCCCTGCGCTCGCAGCACTACCTGATGGCGACTCAGGTGATCGACCAGACCGACATGGCGGTGACCGTTCCCGAGCGTTTCGCCCGGCGCCACAACCTGCACCAGGTCGACCTGCCGGTGGACATCATGCCGCTGGAAACCCACATCTACTGGCATGAAAGCACCGATCAGGATCCAGCCAACCGCTGGATGCGCGAGCAGATGATCGAGATCGCCCAGCAGGTCACCGCGCAGCAGGACCTCTGACGCGCTGGCGGGTGAAAGCCCGCCTCAGGCGCTGTCGCGCATCACCACTTCGAAGCCCACATCGATACAACGCTCGGCCGGCTGCTGACCCCGCATCAGGCTCAGCAGCATCTGCGCCGCCAGCTCGCCGATCTCGCCACGCCGGGTGCGCACCGTGCTCAGCGCCGGCCGCATCCATGCCGCAGCCGGCAGGTCGTTGAAACCGGCGATTGCCAGCCGCCCCGGCACTTCGAGTCCCAGCTGATGGGCGCGAAACAGCGCCCCGAGGGCCAGGTCGTCGTTGTTGAAGAACACCGCGTCGATCTGCGGATGCTGCGCCAGCAGCCGATCCAGTAGCTCCGCGCCAAGCCCGATGGACGACAGCTGCGGCGTCAGCAGCTCCAGCGTCGGCTCATAGCGACCGGCGTCGCGCATGGCCTGACGGTAGCCTTCGGCGCGTTGCAGGGTCCGAGGGTCGAGCTGCGCCGCGGCGAAGGCGACGTGACGGTAGCCGCGCTCAAGCAGGGTGCGGGTCATGGCCACGCCGGCTTCCAGCTGCGAGAAGCCTACGCAGTAGTCATCCGGCCGCTCGCTCAGCTCCATCAGGGTGACCATCGGTGCTGTGTAGCTGGCCAACACCGCACGCGCGGCCTCGCTGCGCTCGAAGCCGGTGATCAGCAGCCCGGCCGGCTGATGGGCCAGGTAGGCGCGCAGCAATCGCTCGTCCTCTTCGGGGCGATAGTGGCTGACGCCGATCATCATCTCGTAGCCCGCCGGCATCAGCACGCGCTGGATGGCCTCGACCGTGTCGACGAACACCGCGTTGGACAGCGAAGGAATGATCACCGCGACCAGATTGGAACGCGAACTCGCCAGGCTGCGCGCCGCCGGATGCGGCACGTAGCCGAGCGCCTTGACCGCCTGCTCGACACGCTCACGCAATGCATCGGAAACCAGATCCGGTTGCGACAGCGCGCGGGATGCCGACATCAGCGAGCAGCCGGCGCTACGTGCGACATCCGAGAGGGTTATCCGCTCGGCAGAGCGGCGACGGCGTGTGGTCATGATCAATCCAGCATCTGAAGGCGGCGAATTCTATCAGCGGTATGGAAAGCAGCGCCCTACTGGGACGCTTTCTCCACTTCGGCCTGCACCTGGTCGAACAGCTCCTGGCCAACCGCGTCGATCACCGTCTGGATCGCGGGCTGCGCCCTCTCGCGCATGCGCTGGATCTCGTCGGCACTGACCTCGTTGATCTGCATGCCACGCTCTTTCAACGTCGCCAATGCCTGGCTGGCCTCGCGGCGGGTGTCTTCACGCTCGGCATCGCGCGCCTTTTCCGCGGCTTTCATGAGGATGTCCTGCTCGGTCGCGGACAGCCCATCCCACCAGCGCTTGGAAACCGTGACGATCCAGGGGCTGTAGACGTGGTTGGTCACGCTCAGGTACTTCTGCACCTCATAGAACTTGGACGAGAGGATGGTATTGAACGGGTTTTCCTGGCCGTCCACCGCCTTGGTTTCCAGCGCCGTGAACAGCTCGGAGAACGGCAGCGGCACCGCGTTGGCGCCCATGCGCTTGAAGGTGTCGATGAACACCGGGTTGGGCATCACGCGCAGCTTGATGCCATTGAAGTCTTCGTACTTTTCGATCGGCCGGGCGCTATTGGTCACGTTGCGAAAACCGTTCTCCCAGTACACCAGTCCGACCAGCCCCTTTTCCTCGAGTTTGTCCATCACCTGCCTGCCTACCGAGCCGTCCAGTACCTGATCGGCCTGGCGCGGATCGGTGAACAGGAACGGCGTATCCCACACCGCCATCTCCTTGCTGATGCCGACCAGCGTCGCGGTCGAGCCAACCATCATTTCCTGCGCGCCGCCGATAAGGGCGTTCTGCATCTGGTCGTCCGAACCGAGGCTGGCGGAGGCGAAGGTACGCACCTTCAGCTTGCCGCCCGAGGCCTTGGCCACTTCCTCGGCCAGCAGCTTGGCTGCCCTGCCCTGGTTGCTGTCTTCGTTGAGCCCGTAGCCGAAGCGGATCATGCGCGGGCGGATGTCGTCCGCGGCCTGCGCGTAACCGAGGCTGAGTGTGCTGCCGAGCAAGGCGGCAGCCAGGGTGCTGATGAGAAGTCGTTTCATGTCGCGTTACCTTCTTGTTGTTGGACGTTGGGTTGTAAAGCGCTTGAATTGCAAGACCGGCGCTACCGCAGCCAGGCCAGGGGCACGGTGATGATCGAAGGCACGGCGATGAGCAGCCCGACGATCACCAGATAGATAAGGAAGAACGGCATCACGCCGCGCACCAGGGTTTCCATGCGCAATCGGCCGATACCGCCGACCACGTTGAGCACGGTGCCCACCGGCGGTGTGATCAGTCCGATGGAACCGATCAGCACGAACATCACGCCGAAGTACACCGGGTCGATGCCGGCCTTGATCGCGATCGGCGCAAGCACCGGGCCGAGGATCAGGATGGTCGGCGTCAGGTCCAGCACCATGCCGACGGCGATCATCAGCAGCATGATGGCGACCATCAGCAGTTTCGGGTCCTGCGCCAGCGGGCCGAGCATCGCCGCGATCTCGTCGGGCAGCTGCGCCAGGGTGATCATGTACGCCGACACGGTTGCGGCGGCGCAGAGGAACATCACCGAGGCCGTGGTGCGGCTGGCACGGGTCAGCACCTCGACCAGCCCGGCCCAGTTCAGCTCGCGATACAGCAGGGTCGAAACGGCCAGGGCGTATACGGCGGCGACCACCGCCGCTTCGGTCGGGGTGAACAGACCGCCACGCAGCCCGCCGACGATGATCACCGGCAGCATCAGCGCGGCAGCACCGTCGACCAGCACGCGGCGGCGCTCTGCAGCGCTGGCCTTTTCCTGTTTCGGTTCGTCGATCCGCCGAGCGATCAGCGTCCAGGCCACGATCAGACCCATGCCCATGATCAGCCCCGGCACCATGCCGGCGAGAAACAGCTGGCTGATCGACGTACCGGTGACCACGCCGTAGATCACGAACGGCATCGACGGCGGAATGATCGGCGCGATGATTCCACCCGCCGCCACCAGGCCCGATGACGAACTCAACGGGTAGCCGCGCTCACGCATCATTGGCAGCAGCAGCGTCGCCAGCGCGGCGGTATCGGCCAATGCCGAGCCGGACATGCTGGCCAGCAGCACCGAGGCGGCAATCGCCACGTAACCCAGGCCGCCGCGCTTGTGGCCGAAATAGGCCTGCGCCATGGCGATGATGCGACGCGAGATGCCGCCGGCATTCATCAGCTCGCCGGCCAGGATGAAGAACGGCACCGCCAGCAGCGGGAAGCTGTCAGCGCCGGCCTGAAGATTCTGAGCCAGCAGCTGCACGTCCCAGAAATCCAGGTACCACATCAGCACCGAGCCGGTGAGCAGCAGCGCGAAGGCGATGGGCATGCCAAGGGTCATGAAGCCCAGCAGCGATGAAAGGAAGACGACGACGGTCATACAAGGTCCTCGGTTGGGCAGTGCCCGTATTGTTCTGAATGCGGCGTCGCTTCAGTCCGCGGTGACATTCGCAGCAGCAACGGTCGATGGCTGATCACGCCGCCAGACGTTGACCAGCTGCAGCAGCGCCAGTACCGCCAGCGCGACCATGCTGGCGGCCACGGGCAACATCGCCAGGCCCAGCGGATAACCGACTACCGGGCTGTTGATGGTCCAGCCGAACTGCATCTGGTTCCAGCCACCCCAGGCCGCCAGGCCGCTCGCAGCTGCCACCAGCAGCCAGCTGAGGGAGTCGACGACGCGGCGGGACAGCCGCGGGAAGCGGTCGCGCAGCATGGAAAAGCTCATCAGCTCGCCGCGGCGCATGCTCGAGGCGACGCCAACAAATACCAGCCAGACGAACGCCAGCCGCGACAGCTCCTCGGCGCCCGTCCAACCGGTGCCGAAGGCGTAACGCAGCACCACGCTGGAGAACACAACGATGACCATGAAGGCCATCAGCGCGGCCATCAGCCAGTCGGTCAGACGGTCGAAGTGTTGCGCGACCGTGCCGCTGTAGATCGGCTCGTTGGTCAAAGGCGGCGCCGTGGTAGCGCTATCAAACGGACGCGAAGAAAGATCGACCCGGGTTTCAATAAGCTCATCCAGACCGGCGCCCTGCATCCAATCGACGATGTGGCGCAGAACGACTTCGCGGGGCTGGCTGGCATCCACGGTCAATACGCCGGGTTCGCCCTCGGGTGATTCGAGGGTGGCGAATTGGCTGTCGACCAGGGAAATCGGCATGAAATGCCCCGCCCTGCCACCGACTCGCTGTATGGCGGTTTCGTAATCGATGGCCAGATGGGCGAAACGCAGCTCCGGAACCGCACTGCGCAGCAACTCCCGATAGCTGCGCTTGAGCGCCGAGCACGCCAGCACGAAGCCGCTGCCTGCCGCTAAAGTGCGCTGCATTTCAGCGATCAGCGCATGTAGCCACTCCACGCGGTCGGCGTCGGACAGCGGCGTGCCGGCACGCATGCGCGCCACGTTCTCTGCCGGGTGAAAGTTGTCCGCTTCGATATGCGGCAGGCCGAGCGCATCGGCTACGGCGTGGCTGGTGTCCGTCTTGCCGGAACCGCTGACGCCCATGACGACCAGAACCGGAAGCGCGGAAGCCTTTGAGGTATGCACTGAAGGCATGCGAGGAATCCATTGTTTTGCTTGTTTGGCCTGATGTTAGCGCTATCACGCATCACGATAGAACTACCGCTCGTCGACCATACGGTCACGAAACGGCTGTTCTCGCACGGCATTGCGATCGACTTTCGCGTCGGCACGACTACAATCGCGTCCCTTGTAATCGAGGACACCAAGCATGCCCAAAGCCATGTGCCGCCACATTCTGGTCAAGACCGAGGCCGAAGCTGCGCAGCTGAAAAAGCGCATCGCCAATGGCGAAGCATTTGACGTGCTGGCGCGCAAGTACTCGACGTGCCCGTCCGGCAAGAAAGGTGGCGATCTCGGTGAAGTGCGCCCCGGGCAGATGGTGCGCAGCATCGATCAGGTGATTTTCAAGAAGCCGCTGCGCGAAGTGCACGGCCCGGTAAAGAGCCAGTTCGGCTACCACCTGGTGCAGGTGTTCTACCGCGACTGAGCTGGCGCTTAGCCAAAGCGTTGCAGCTGCATTTCCCGCAGGCGACTGAGCGTGCGGCGGAACGGGAATGCCAGATAGCCCTCGGTATACAGCTCGTCCAGGGCCACTTCGGCTTCGATATAGAGCGGAATCCGCCGGTCATAGCACTCGTCCACCAGCGCGATAAAGCGGCGCACGGCATCATCCCGCGCGGCGAGCCTGGGCAACTGGCGATCACCCGCCGCCACCCGCGCGGCTCCATCCTCGGTGCCGCGGGCAATGCGCCCATCGCGCTGCGTGCCGCCGAGCCTGGGCACAGCACCAATCAGGATCGCCGTGAAACGGTCGCACAGTTCGATGAAGTCCAGCGCCGAAAACGGCTGCTCGCAGAGATCGGCGAAGCGGCACCAGAGCACCGATTCGCTACGCCGCACGACGTCGAGCTGGCGACGGCTGAGGGCGAGTGGCTCGGTGCTGAACGCACCATCGGCCAGCGCCTCGAACGTCGCGGCTAACGCACTGGCGCCGTCGAACGGGGCGATCCAGTAGCGCTGCAGCGCAGCGCCGGGACGCAGGCGGTGATCGGCGCCCCCATCCACATCCACCACATGCATGTGCTGCACGATGGCATCGATGGCCGGCAGAAAACGCTCGCGATTGAAGCCGTCGGCGTACAGCTGCTCCGGCGGCTGGTTGGAGGTGGCGACGATCACCACGTCATGCTCGAAGAGCACCTGGAACAGGCGTCCCAGGATGATTGCGTCGCCGATATCACCGACGAAAAGCTCGTCGAAGCAGAGCACGCGAATCTCTTGTGAAAGCTCTCTGGCCAGGGTCTGCAACGGATCGGCCGTGCCGTTGAGCTGGAACAGCCGGATATGCACCCAGCGCATGAAATGGTGGAAATGCTGCCGCCGCGAAGCAACCGTCAGGCTTGCGTGAAACAGGTCCATCAGCCAGGTCTTGCCACGCCCGACCGGTCCCCATAGGTAGACGCCGAGCGGCAGGTCCGCACCTGAAACAAGCGCCTCATGACAGGCCTGAAGCCGTGCAACGGCGCGCTGTTGAGCCGCATCGGGTACGAAACCGTCTTGCGTAATGGCCTGCTGATAACGTTCAAGGGGCGAGTCGACGTGCATGATCGTCCGGCGCAAAAGCCGCCATGGTAGCGCGCGACCGCTCAGTTGTGCCCATCCTGCAGCAGTCGCTCGGCCTGGGCGCCGAGCTGCTCCAGCAGCATCGCCTGCGCTGGCAACAGTTGCTCGTGAACACGGGTCAACGCATAGACTGGCACGCTGATGGCCGGTTCGAGCAGACGGGCCTGCACCGCGCCGCCAGTGGTCGCCAGCGCGGTGAACGGGTCGACCAGCGCCACGCCCTGCCCCGCGGACACCAGCTGTCGCGCCAGCTGATAGGTCTGCACCCAGGTAACGACGCGCGGCGGCGGATCGAGCTCCTCGATGTGGCCGCGCAACAGGCTGCCCAGCGCATCGCGGGCGTCGATGCCGATCAGCGTTTCACCCACCAAGGCCTGCAGCCGCAGCGGCCTGTGCAGTTCATCCGGCGGCCACCAGCCAGGCGGCGCGATCACGTGCATGCGTCCCTCGGCCAATAGCCGGCTGCTCAGTCCCGGATGCTCCACCGCCTGTGAAGTCAGCCCGAGATCGGCTTCGCGCAGTAGCAGGGCCTCGACAATTTCCGCCGTGTGCTGCGTGGCGAGCTGACAGACCGTACGTGGAAATCGCTCGCGCCAGGTGCGCAACGTCTGCGGCAGCAGCGCCTGAGCCAAGGCCGGCGTACAGATCAGGCGCAGGGCGCACTCCTCGCCCCGGCCGAGGCTGTCAGCTAGCCGCCGCAGATTCTGCAGGTCGATAGCCAGGCGTTCGGTCTGCTGCTGCAACACGCGCGCCTCGGCGGTGGGCTGCAGCTTGCCGCGCACCCGGTCGAACAGCGCAAAGCCAAGTTGCTGCTCGGCATGCTTGAGAATCTTGCTCGCCGCCGGCTGGGAGATATGCAGCAGCTCGGCCGCGGCCGTCAGGCTGCCGGTTTGCAGGATCGCCTGGAACAGTTCGATATGACGCAGCCGCATGCATGTCCCCCTTCAGTCAATCGAGCATAACCGCAGGTTATGGGAACGCTCCATCCTTTCATTGGCCGCCTCGCTGGCACGCGGCCTAGGCTGCGCTGATCGAGTCGCAGGAGCAGTTGCATGCGGGTAGCAGTCATCGGCGCAGGCGTTATCGGGCTTGCCACAGCCTATTCACTGGTGCGCCAGGGGCACTGTGTCGAGCTGATCGAAGGGCGCGACGATGTCGCCTTGGAAACCAGCTTCGCCAATGGCGGGCAGCTCAGCTATCGCTACGTTTCGCCCCTGGCCGATACCGGCGTGCCGCTGCAGGCGATTGGCTGGATGCTGCGCGGAGCCGATGCCCCGTTGCGTTTCCGACCGCAGGCGAGCCTGCATCAGTGGCGCTGGTGCCTGCAGTTCCTGCTGGCGTGCCGGCGTTCGGTCAACCGGCGCAACGCGGCTCACTTGCTGCGGCTCGCCCTGCACAGCCAGCAGATCCTGCGCAGCTGGCGCGAGCAGGACCAGCTGGACGGCTTCGCCTGGCGCGCCAACGGCAAACTGGTGATCTATCGCGATCAACACAGCCTGCACAAGGGCGCAGCGGCCATCGACGACGAATCAGGGCAGCGGCTGCTGGACGCCGCGCAATGCGTCGACGTCGAGCCGGCGCTGACGACGTTGGCGTCATCGCTGCACGGCGGCATCTATTCGCCCGGCGACGAGGTTGCCGACTGCCATCTGTTCTGCACCGAACTGCTGCGGCGACTGCGGGCATCGCCTGCGTTTCATCTGCATACCGGCCAATCGGTGAGCGCATTGCGCACCGAAGGCAAGCGCGTCCGCGCGGTCGTGCTCGGGCGCGATGACATCGCCATCGACCATCTGGTAGTCGCGGCCGGCACCGGCAGCGTCGGGCTGCTTCGGCCATTGGGTATCGACCTGCCGATCTACCCGCTCAAGGGCTACAGCCTGACCGTTGGGCTGGCCGACCAAGACCGCGTGCCGCAGACCAACGTCACCGACTACGACAACAAGGTCGTCTACGCCCGCCTCGATGACCAGCTGCGCGTCGCGGCGATGGTGGATATCGCCGGCTGGGATGCCGGGCTCGACCAGCAACGCATCGCCACCCTGCAACGTCTGGCTGGTGCGACCTTCCCCGGTGCCGGCGACTACCAACGCGCGCGGCAGTGGGCTGGCCTGCGCCCGGCGACGCCCCAAGGTACACCGCTGATCGGCCGCACCAGATTCGACAATCTCTGGCTCAACGTCGGCCACGGCAGCCTCGGCTTCACCCTGGCCTGTGGCAGCGCCGACCTGCTCGCCAGCGTAATCGACGGATCGCCACCCGCTGTCTCCCTGGACGGCTTGAGTCTGCCCGCCTGACCACTCAAAGAGGAAACCGATATGCCCGTTCAACGCATCGAGAGCAATCCGCGCATGTCCGCCGCGGTCATTCATGCAGACCTTGTGTTCCTCGCCGGCCAGGTGCCGGACGACCGCGGCCTGGATGCCGCAGGACAGACCCGCGAGGTGCTGGCGAAGATCGACCGGCTGCTGGCCGCCGCCGGCTCCAGTCGCGAGCACCTGCTCAGCGCGCAGATCTGGCTGAAGGACATCGACGCCGACTTCGCTGCCATGAACGAGGTCTGGAGCGACTGGCTGCCAGCAGGCTGCGCACCGGCACGGGCGACGGTACAGGCGCGTCTGGCCTCGCCCGAGGTGCTGGTCGAGATCATGGTGAGCGCCGCGCGCGCCTGACCACAGCGGTCTATCGTTCCTGCGCCGGCCAACCACAGTTGCAATCACCCACAATACAAACAAGAGGGAACCGCAATGAACCACCAGATCCGTAACGGCCTGTTCGGCATCACCCTGGCCGGCGTGCTCGCCAGCGCCTTGGCGAGCACCAGCGTGCTGGCACAGGAGCGCTTCGTCACCATCGGCACCGGAGGGCAGACCGGCGTGTATTACACCGCCGGCCAGTCGGTGTGCCGCTTCCTCAATCGTGCCGAGGTGAAGCCCGCCATCAAATGCAACGCACCCTCGACCGCGGGTAGCGTGACCAACATCGTGTCGTTGCACAAAGGCGAGTACGACTTCGGCTTCATCCAGTCCGACCATCAGCACAAGGCGCTACAAGGCCTGGCGCCCTTCGACAAGGAGGGCGCCGTCGAACTGCGCGCGGTGTTCTCATTGCAGTCGGAGATTCTCACCGTGGTCGTTCGCAACGACAGCGGCATCACCGATCTGGCCGGACTCGAAGGCAAGCGGGTGAACATCGGCGTGCCCGGCTCGGGCAGTCGCGACACTTTCGAGGAGGTCATGCAGGCCAAGGGCTGGACGAACGCCAGCTTCGCCCTGGCCGCGGAACTCAAACCGGCGGAAATGGCTTCCGCCTTGGGTGACAACAACCTTGACGCCATCACCTATGTGGTCGGCCATCCGAGCGGTGCGATCCAGGAAGCCTTGACCAATGTGAAGGGCAGGATCATTCCGGTGCAGGGCGCCGAGATCGACAGCCTGCTGGCCAAGGCCGATTACTACAGTGCCGTGGAAATCTCCGCCGGGCTCTACCCGGGCGTGGAAGGTGCCATTCCGTCGATCGGCGGTAAGGCCGTGCTGGCGACCACCAGCAAGACCGACCCGGAGGTGGTCTATCAGCTGGTCAAGTCGGTATTCGACAACCTCGACAGGTTCAAGCGCCTGCATCCGGCCTTTGCCGATCTCAAAGCCGAAGACATGATTCGCGTCGGGCTGACTGTGCCGCTGCACGAGGGCGCCGAGCGTTATTACAAGGAGAAGGGCTGGCTGTAAGCCGGCGAAATCAGCGGGCGTCACCGCCCGCTGATGCACAGACTCAGAGCTCCATGGACAGGCTAACGCTCAGGTTGCGCGGCTCACCCGGCATGACCCAGACATTGCTGTAGGAACGCTCGTAGTAGGTCCGGTCGAAGGCGTTGTTCAGATTCACGCCGAGGGTCAGCTTTTGCGTCGCCTTGTAGCGCGCCAGCAGGTCCACGGTCGTGTACGACGGCAATTCGAAGTCGCTATCGGCCTGCCCTGCCCGATCACCCACGTAGTTCACCGCGCCGCCAAGGGAGAGCCCGCTGAGATCGCCATCGAGGAATTCGTAGGTGGTCAGCAGGCTGCCGCTGTGGCGTGGCACGTTGAGCAGCCGGCTGCCGCTGGCCAGGGTGTTGTCGCGAGTCACCTCGGCATCCACATAGGCATAGCCACCGATCACGCGAATCGCGTCGGTCAGCTGTCCTGCCAGCTGCAGGTCAATCCCGCGGCTGCGCACCTCACCAGCGGCGATCTGAAAGCCGCTGTTCGCCGGATCGCTGGTCAGCACGTTTTCCTTGGTCAGATGGAACGCTGCGGCGGTGAGCCCCAAACGGCCGTCGAACAGGTCGAGTTTGACCCCTGCCTCATAACCCACGCCTTCTTCCGGATCGAACGTGGCGCCGCTGAAGTCCGCGCCATTGTTCGGCTTGAACGACTGCGAGGCGTTGGCGAACAGCCCGACCTCCGGCATCAGCTGATAGAGCACACCGACACGAGGCGTGACCTTTTCATGAGTCTGCTCGGTGCGCCGGCCAGCAACCTCATTGTCCAGACGTTGCTCGTAGTGGTCATAGCGGGCGCCGATGACCCCGAAGAGCTTGTCGGTAAAGCGCATCTGGTCCTGCAGGTTCAGCGCCCGGCTATGCACCAGCTCGTTACGGTCAACCGTACGCGCCGGGTTGAACGCCGGACGCGGTGCACCGTAGACCGGGTTGTAGAGATCGATGGTGCGCAGGTTGTTGGAGCGCAGCATGAATTCGCTCAGGGCGTAACGTTCGTACTCGGTGCCGATCAAAAGCTGATGCTCGATCGAACCGGTATCGAAGCGCCCACGCAGCTCCAGTTGGGTGATCGCGTCCTGCCAGTCGTAGTCGCGATAACGCAGGTTGCGGGTCAGCGTGCGGCCGTCTGCTGCGACCTCTGCCGCCTCGGTGGCGTAGCCATCCATCCGGCCCTGCTTGTAGTGGCTGGCCAGGCGCAGCGTCCAGACCTCGTTGAGGTCGTGTTCGAGTTCGGCCTGCAGCATTTCGTTGTCGTTGCTGATCGGCCCATCCGAGGGTTCGCCATAGAACGCTGAACGGGACACCTTGCCCAGGTCGCCACCGGGCGCGACCACGCCGCGATCGAAGGTCTGGCGGTTGCGCACCACCTCTGCCTGCACCAGCAGCCGCGTATCAGGGCTCAGCTCCCAGCTGAAGGACGGCGCGACGAACTGCCGCTCAGCCTCGCGATGATCGCGGAAGCTATTGCCGTCTTCGATGGCGATGTTCATGCGATAGAGCATGTTGCCGTCTTCATCGAGCGGCGTGTTCACGTCCAGCGCAGTGCGATAGCGATCCCAGCGACCGGCGCTGAGATCGAGACGGGCAAAGCTGTCCAGCTGCGGCCGCTTGCTGACGATATTGATGGTGCCGCCCGGATCACCGCGTCCGTAAAGGCTGGCCGAAGGCCCCTTGAGCACTTCGACCCGCTCGATATTGGAAGCGTCCGGTGGGTTCATGAAGCCGCGGTTGACGCTGAAACCGTCCTTGTAGAACTCCCCGGTAGTCAGCCCGCGCACGCTGTACTCGTACATGGTCAGGCCACCGAAGTCGTTCTGCCTGGCGACACCGCCGGCGAAGTCCAGCGCCTTCTCAACGCGCGGGCTGTCCAGATCCTGCAGCACGGATGCCGGAACGACGCTGATTGATTGGGGTATTTCCTCGATGGGTGTGTCGGTTTTCGTCGCGCTGCGCGTGCGTTTGGCGCGGTAGCCCTGAACCGGTCCATCGGCGCGCTCCTGGTCGGCCGTGATCACGACCGAATCCAGTACCGCCGCCTCCTCTGCCATGGCCAGCGGCGCACCAGCCAGGATCACCGCCGCTCCGCAACCCACCCATTTTACTACCGCACTTGCGTTATTCATGCTTTAACTCAGACGCCGATGTTATATCGTAACAATGCTGTCTGTTTGGCGCTCGAGTGTCAATGAAACGATTCGCATCCGCGCGCACTCCAAGACCGCTACCGGGCGATTCTTGGTTGCCTTGTCAGCCCGTCCTTACGCCGGCCGGCGCAGCTATGCGACAATGCGCGGCTGAACTTCGGTAGCCACCCCGCATTCATCCGGCAGCAGGCGCAAACGCCCACCGTTGTCATTCACCTCAAGAATCGCTGGATCGACCAGCTCGCTGTCGGAGCGAGCTGGACCGCTGAGTATTGGTATCGGATCGGTATCAGCCTGATTCACGCAGCCACACGTCATTGATAGGTAAGCCCTTGATCTCCACCGCCAACATCACCATGCAGTTCGGTGCCAAGCCGCTGTTCGAAAACGTTTCCGTCAAATTCGGCGGTGGCAACCGCTACGGCCTGATCGGCGCCAATGGCTGCGGCAAGTCGACCTTCATGAAGATCCTCGGTGGCGATCTGGAACCGTCCGCCGGCCAGGTGATGCTTGAGCCGAACGTACGGCTGGGCAAGCTGCGCCAGGATCAGTTCGCCTACGAAGAATTCAACGTGATCGACACGGTGATCATGGGCCACGAGGAACTGTGGAAGGTCAAGGCTGAGCGCGACCGCATCTATTCGCTGCCGGAAATGAGCGAAGAGGATGGAATGAAAGTCGGTGAACTAGAAGGTGAATTCGCCGAAATGGACGGTTACACCGCCGAATCTCGCGCCGGCGAACTGCTGCTTGGCCTGGGCATCCCGCTGGAACAGCACTTCGGCCCGATGAGCGAAGTCGCTCCGGGCTGGAAGCTGCGTGTGTTGCTGGCCCAGGCGCTGTTTTCCGATCCGGATGTGCTGCTGCTGGACGAACCGACCAACCACCTGGACATCAACACCATCCGCTGGCTGGAAACGATTCTGACAGCGCGTAACAGCACCATGATCATCATTTCCCACGACCGCCACTTCCTGAACTCGGTCTGCACCCACATGGCCGACCTCGATTACGGCGAGCTGCGCCTGTTCCCGGGCAACTATGACGAGTACATGACTGCCGCCACGCAGTCGCGCGAGCAGCTGCTGTCGGACAACGCCAAGAAGAAGGCGCAGATCGCCGAGTTGCAGACCTTTGTCAGCCGCTTCTCGGCCAACGCCTCCAAGGCCAAGCAAGCCACCAGCCGCGCCAAGCAGATCGACAAGATCCAGCTGGCCGAGGTGAAGCCGTCCAGTCGTATCAGTCCGTTCATCCGTTTCGAACAGACGAAAAAGCTGCACCGCCAGGCAGTGACGGTGGAGCGCCTGTCCAAGGGCTTCGACGACAAGGAACTGTTCAAGAACTTCAGCTTTACCGTCGAGGCCGGCGAGCGTGTGGCGATCATCGGACCGAACGGTATCGGCAAGACCACCCTGCTGCGCACCCTGGTTGGTGAACTGACCCCGGACAGCGGCAGCGTCAAATGGACCGAAAGCGCCGACTACGGCTATTACGCCCAGGACCATGCCCATGATTTCGAGGATGACGTCAGTCTGTTCGACTGGATGAGCCAGTGGACTCAGGGCGGCGAGCAGCTGGTGCGTGGCACCCTCGGCCGCATGCTGTTCTCCAACGACGAGATTCTCAAATCGGTCAAGGTCATCTCCGGTGGCGAGCAGGGTCGCATGCTGTTCGGCAAGCTGATCCTGCAAAAGCCCAACGTGCTGGTGATGGACGAACCGACCAACCACCTCGACATGGAATCCATCGAGGCGCTCAACCTGGCGCTGGAGAACTACCCGGGCACGCTGATCTTCGTCAGCCATGACCGCGAGTTCGTAAGCTCGCTGGCCACCCGCATCATCGAGCTGTCGGAGAACGGCGTGACCGACTTCAGCGGCAGCTACGACGATTATCTGCGCAGCCAGGGCGTGCTGGTCTGAGCCTCACCCGCCCCTATCGCAGCGCCTTTTTCTTCGGAGAGGGCGCTGCAGACTCATAGGCAACGCCTCAGCAGTGCGTCTTGCCGCGCATCAGCTGGCAAAGCGGCGAGCAAGAAAGTCCAGCAGCAGCGCATTCACCCTCCCCGCCTGTTCGTTCTGAATCCAATGGCCGCACGGCGCCAGTTCGTGTCGTTCCAGATCCGGTACCCATTCCGGCATCTTCTGCAGCGTATAGGCCTCGAGCTCGCCTACCGGATCGTGGTCGCCGATCAGGAACATGGTCGGCTGGGTGATCTTGCGCCCCTGCAGTGACTCGGTGACCTGCCAGTTGCGTTCGAAGTTGCGATACCAGTTCAGCGCACCGCGAAAACCGTGCTCGGCGAATGTCTGTCGATACACTGCCAAGTCCCCTTCCGAGCACCAATCGGGCAACGGCCCCGGCTGCATGTCATCTTCGAACAGCGTGCCGTCGGCAGGCTTGTCTTGCAGCAGCAGGTTTCGCTCCTGGTAGTACATGAGTAGGCGCAGGGTGCGATCGATATCGGCGTCCAGCTCACGCTCGGCGCGTCCTGGCTCCTGGAAATAGAGGATGTAGTTGAATCGATCTCCACTGGTTTCACGCATGATTTCGATCGCGGGCCGCCGCGGCCTTCCAGCGAAGGGAACCGACATGGTCACCAGCGCGGTGACCCGCTCCGGCTCCAGCAACGCGAAATACCAGGCGACCATTGCGCCCCAGTCGTGCCCAACCAGTGCCACCTGCCGGTGACCGAAATGATCCATGGCTGCCCGAATATCGCCACACAGGGTCAGCACGTCGTAGGCGGCAACCTCAGCTGGCGCACTGCTGCGCCCATAGCCACGCATCTCGGGAACGAACACGCGATAACCAGCAGCCACCAGCGGATCGATCTGATTGCGCCAGGAATACCAGCACTCGGGGAAGCCATGCAGCAGCCACACCGGCCGGCCCTCTTCGGGGCCGGCGCTATGAAGGCTGAGTGAAATACCGTTCAGGTCGAGCTGGAAATGGTCCGTGGTACTGTTCATGAGGCCTCCTGACTGGGAGGCCCACTATGGCAAAGCCAGACGCGCGCGTGTGTTGTATCAGCGGGACGAAGGCCACGACATCGGGCCGATGGATCAGGCCTGGACGCTGGTCCAGTCGATCAGCCCGAGCTGCCAGGTAGCCAGAATCAGCAGTCCGAAGCCAATCCGGTACCAGGCAAATGCCGCATAGCTGTGGTTGCCGATGAACTTGAGCAACGCCCGCACTGCGAGCATCGCGAAGATGAATGAAGTCACGAAACCGATGGCGAACACAGCGAAATCACCAGGCTGAAACAGGTCGCGGTACTTGTAGCCCGAGTAGACCGCCGCACCCACCATCGTCGGCATCGCCAGGAAGAAGGAAAACTCGGTTGCCGCCTTGCGTGACAGGCCGAAAAGCAATCCGCCAATGATGGTCGACCCTGATCGCGACGTGCCGGGTACCAGCGCCAGACACTGCGCGAAGCCCACCTTCAAGGCCAGCGCCCAGTTCATGTCATCGACTGTCTCGGCGCGAATGGCATGATCGCGGCGCTCGGCCCAGAGCATCACGATGCCGCCGATGACAAGCGCGGTCGCCACGGTGATCGGGTTGAACAGATACTCGTGAATCAGATCGGCAAAGGCGACGCCGAGCACCACGGCAGGAAGGAAGGCAATCAGCAAATTGGCGGTGAACTTCTGCGCCTGACGTTCCTTGGGCAAGCCTACAACCACATCGATGATCTTGCGGCGGTACTCCCAGATCACGGCGAGAATCGCACCCAGCTGGATGATGATGTTGAAGGCCAGCGCCCGCTCGCCACCGAAGCCGATCAGGTCCGCCACGATGATCTGGTGGCCCGTGCTGGATACCGGGAGAAACTCGGTTACACCCTCTACCACGCCCAGAATAAGCGCCTGAATCGCAACCCAAAGATCCATCTATTCCCCTAAAGCGATGCAGTCCATCGCGACTCAATGCAACCAAGGTATATGTCAGACAGCCATCTGGCCGGCTGTTCTGACTCGCCCCGGAGAATTAAATTCCTCGGCAGGACGACGAGGGGGCTCATTTTTAGCCACGCGCGGCCGAAAAGCTATTCAGAGTGCCACGGCACGACCGGTGCGGTCGGGTGAAGCGCTTACCACCGACCAGCCAGTGAAGAACGATAAGAAAAGAAACCTCAGGAGCCGTATTCATGAATCTGCTGCGCAACGTTCCCATAAGCAAGCGCCTCTGGCTGATCCCCGTGGTCGCCGTGGTCATGCTGTTCATCCTTGGTCTGCTGATGATTCAGCAGGTGCGCTCCGATCTGTATCGCGGCAAGCAGGAGTCCACGAGGCACGTGGTGGAGGCAGCTTCAGGTGTCTTCGAACACTATCGAAAGCTCGAAACCAGCGGTGCCATGACCACCGCTGAAGCTCAGCAGGCGGCCATCGAGCAGATCCGACTGCTGCGCTACGACGGCCAGGACTATTTCTGGATCAACGATCTCGGCCCGACCATGATCATGCATCCGATGCAGCCGAAACTCGACGGCCAGGATCTGTCGAAGATCAAGGATCCGGAAGGCAAGGAACTCTTCAATGAGATGGTCCGGGTCGCCCAGCGCGAAGGTGCCGGCCTGGTCGATTACATGTGGGCCAAGCCGGGCGAAGAAGACCCCGTTCCGAAGATCTCCTATGTGCAACTGTTCAAGCCGTGGGGCTGGATCATCGGCTCGGGCATCTATGTGGATGACGTCGAGCAGGAATTCTGGAACTACCTGACCCGCTTCTCCCTGATCGGCCTGCTGATCTCGGCAATCATGGCTGTCCTGGTGGCGATTCTGATCCGCAGCATTGTCCGTCCGCTTCGTCACACGATGGCGGCCATGGCCAATATCGCCAGCGGTGAAGCCGACCTGACCCGTACCCTGGACGTTTCCGGCAATGACGAGCTGAGCACCCTAGGTCGTGATTTCAACCGGTTCACCCAGAAGCTGCGCACCGTTGTCGGCCAGCTGTTCGAGACCGCGGGAGCATTGGACCAATCCTCTCGTTCGCTCAGCCAGTTGTCTGGCCAGGCACACGAGCAGAGTCAGCAGCAGATGCTGCAGATGGAGCAGGTAGCCACAGCAATCAACGAAGTGACCTACGCCGTACAGGAAGTGGCAAAAAACGCGGAACATGCCTCCAGCGAGGTAGGCAGCGCCGAGAATCAGGCGGGCCAGGGCCAGCGCAACATCGAGACAAGCCTGCAGCAGATCGACGAGCTCTCGGCAACCATCGGCCAGGCAGTCGACGTCATCCAGTCACTGGCTGACGAAACGACCAAGATCGGCTCGGTACTTGAGGTCATTGGCTCGATCGCGGAACAGACGAACCTGCTGGCGCTCAACGCCGCGATCGAAGCCGCCCGCGCTGGCGAGCAGGGCCGTGGTTTCGCCGTCGTCGCCGATGAAGTTCGCCTGCTTGCCCAGCGCACCCAGCAATCGACCGCCGAGATCCACGGCATGATCGAGCGCCTGCAGAAGAACTCGGGAGCTGCGGTAAACGTGATCATGGAGAGCAACCGCGCTTCGCAGCTGACTGTCGAGCAGGCGAGCCAGGCGGGTGAGAGCCTGGGTGAAATTGCCCAGGCCTTGCGCAACCTCTCCGGCTTGAACGCCTCGATTGCCAGCGCAACGCTGCAGCAATCCCATGTGGTTGAAGACATCAACCAGAACGTCACACAGGCGGCAGGGCTCGCTCAGGAAAGCACCTTGGCAGCCGAGCAATCCAGCGAAGCCGGCAAGCAACTTGGCGAGCTTGCCGGTCAGCTGAACCGACTGCTGAGCCAGTTCCGCGTTTGATCGTCTCTGCGACTCGCCCGGCGCGGGCGAGTCGCAAGGCGCCATTATCAGGCACCCTCCCTCCTGATCGACACCACGGTGAAGCCGCGACGCTCCGAAAAAGGTGGTTTCTGTTCGCGACAGGTTGTCGCACCGAAAAATTTTCGCGACTCGACGCCAGCGGCCTAACCCGTTCGATCGCCACCGATTTTTCCATTATTTCCAGCGACTTAAGTAGGCCTGCCGAACCACTGCCAGAGAACCGCCAGCCTTATACTTTTGGCTAATTGCAAAGACCTTCAAATTTTTTCGAACTCGCATGTGACTTGCCAGTCCTCTGGGTACATCAACTGCAATGTAAGGCCAACGCCAACGAGCTTGGCCGCAGGTATTTTGGGTATCACACAGAGAGACATGCCCCATGCACACCCCGCTGCGTATCAACGAAGCCCTTTTGATCACCGACCGCGCCTTCAAGCCTTTCCAGTGCGTTGCCTGGACGCTGCCCGAAGGAAACGGTGAAGTCAGCATCACCGTCGTCGATCGCGACGAAGCCCGCCTGCTCGGCCGCTGCAAGATGTCCAGCAGTGTCTTCACCGACCCGGTGAAGCTTGGCGAAACCCTGGAACAAACCCGTGAACAACTAAGCCGCAACGGTGCTCACTTCTCGCCGTGGCACATGCCCGAGTAAGCATGAGTTGCTCGAATCAAGGCCTGCAGCGGCGCGCTCCAGGCCTTTTTTCTTGCTTGACGTTCTGTATGCAGCCAGACGCTGACTGATCCAATCGCCTGTTTGAAGGTCACAACATCAACAAACGAAACAGGAGAAGTTCATGAAAGGCGCAGAAGCATACGTCAACGACCAATGGCACAGCTGTGGGCTCGCAGACCTCCCACAGGGACCTGAAGCCCATGCCGTTAAGCTGCACTTCGTTGTGCCGCGCGACGCTCAGATGCCCGGCCTGATCGAACACATCAACGAAGTGGCACAGCGACATCTGAACGAGTTCTATGAAGGCCGTACCGTCACACACAAGCCCGTGGTCGGCTCGGTGGTAGGCGACGGCAGCGGCGACGGAATCAACCTGGAGTTCGACGTAGCGCCAGCAAGCTGAACTGGCTGGCAACCTGCCCTTGTGTAGCGAAGCGCTCTAGAATGAGCCGGGAAGAGGCGCTCAGCTGCGTCTGTGCCCGCTCTATCGGAAGGATGGACCGTAATGACTCCCTTTGACCTGCAGCGCATGCTACTGCACGAATTTCCGCTGATGTTCGTCGCGGAGGTCGCGCTGAGGGCGCTGTTGGCGTTCATCGCGGTTTTCGTCTTCCTGAAAGTCAGCGGACGGCGCGGGATTCGCCAGCTGTCGGTGTTCGAACTGGTGATCATCCTGACCCTCGGTTCGGCTGCGGGCGATGTTTCCTTTTACGACGATGTACCCCTGCTGCCGGTCGCGGCAGTGTTCGCCACGTTACTGGCGCTGTATCGCCTGACCGTGTTCTTCATGAACCGCAGTCCGCGTTTCGGCGTCTGGCTGGAAGGCAAGCCGGTCACCATCATTCGCGACGGCATCTATGAACTGCGCAGCCTGGACGGCCTGAACATATCCGCCGACGAGTTCTTCATGGAGCTGCGCCAGCAAGGGGTCGAACACCTCGGGCAGGTCAGGCTCGGCATTCTCGAGAACGATGGCAATGTCAGCCTGTTTTTCCATGAGCCCGAAGCGGTGCGCCCAGGGCTTTCCGTGCTGCCACCGGAGTACCGCCCGGTTTTCCGTCAGGTGCCGGCAGCCGGTATGTATGCCTGTAGCCGCTGCGGCTTTCCTCAGGCACTCGAAAGCCAGCAAGCACAACCATGCCCACGCTGCTCCAACCCGACCTGGTCGAAAGCACTTTCTACGCTTAGGTCGCGCTGATACACGGTACGAACCGCCACGACTGTCGCCGGTCAGTTCTTTACAGGCTGCCGAAACAAACGTTTCGACACCCCGTCCTTCCGATCCAGCAGCAGGAGCAAACCATGCTTGGCGACTATTCATCGATCAACGACCACCTCGAAACAGCGCGCAAGCACGCCGACCAGGCGGAAACCGAAGCCAAACCGGAGCTTTATCGTGAAGCCGTGGATGAGCTGGTTGCAGCCATCCGCTTGCTGATGCGCAACAGCGACGAAAAAGATAACTGAGCCCATCCGATAGTCGTGCCGGCGCACCGTCGGCGCGGCCATAGCGGGAATCGCAGACATGCGTAATGACACCGTGCTGGACGAGCCTCCGCGACTGGCCGAAGGTACCCGCCCTGTTCCCGCCGACGAAACCAGCGATACCGGTACCCTGCTGTGCCCCGCCCTGCCCGATGATCTGCATTACGTCGATGACTCACAGCCTGGCATCAGTCGCAAATTGCTGCGCGGCAAGTTCGTTTACTTCGGGCCAGACGGCGAGCGCATCCGCGACGAGTCGGAGATACAGCGGATCAACAAGCTGGTAATACCACCTGCCTATCGTGACGTATGGATCTGTCCTGACCCGCAAGGGCATCTGCAGGCCACCGGACGTGACGCGCGTGGTCGCAAGCAGTATCGCTACCACAGCCGCTGGCGGGAAATCCGTGACGGCAACAAATATGACCGCATGCTCCAGTTCGGCGAAGCGCTACCGAAACTGCGCCAGAGACTGGAAAACCACCTGTTGGCTCCGGGGCTCTCGCGCGAGAAGGTCATGGCATTGGTAGTGACGCTGCTCGAATCCACACTGATCCGAATCGGCAATTCCCGCTATGCCCGGGACAACCGGTCCTATGGGCTGACGACCTTGCGCACGCGGCATGTCGATATCAGCGGCACCTCGATCCGTTTTCATTTTCGCGGCAAGAGCGGCGTTGAACACGAAGTGACTCTGCGCGACCGCCGCCTGGCCAGACTGATGCGTCGCTGCATGGAGCTGCCAGGTCAGCAGCTGTTTCAATACCTGGATGAAGACGGCCAGCGGCGTGCCGTCAGTTCCAACGATGTGAACCTCTATCTTCGCGAGATGACCGGCAGCGACTTTACCGCCAAGGACTACCGCACCTGGGCTGGTAGTGCCCTGGCGCTGGAAAGGCTGCGCAAACTCGATAGCACCCCAGAGAGTGTTGCCAAGCAAAACCTTGTGGAAACGGTCAAGCGGGTCGCCAGTCAGCTGGGAAATACCCCTGCAGTCTGCCGTCAGTGCTATATCCATCCGGCAATCATCGACGCCTTCAGCGCAGGCGATCTGACCAGACTAAGGACTGCGCGCAAGCGCAAATGGCTCAGCGCGGAAGAAGTTGCCCTGCTCAACTTTCTGCAGCTACAACGAATCGCTTAAGCGCGGCGCGCAAACCCGCAACGGCATTAATGCTCGTGCAGCGTAACCCGATTGCGCCCAGAGGCTTTCGAGACATACAGCGCTGAATCGGCCCATTCGATCAATTGGGCGTGGCTGGTGGTTGGCATGCTGAGATCGGCCACACCCAGACTGATGGTGAAGCGAATGCGGTACTGCTCATGGCGAATTTCGCGGGCCTCGACCGCCTGCCGTAGTCGCTCGGCAAAGATCAGCGCACCTTGCTTGTCGGTATCCGGCAACAGCACCACGAACTCTTCACCGCCGTAACGCCCGGCCACATCCGAGTCGCGCAGATTTTCCCGGATCAGATCCGCAACCTGTTGAATGACGCTGTCGCCGACCTGATGGCCATAGCTGTCATTGATTGCCTTGAAATGGTCGATATCGAACATGACGAGCGCCGCCTGGCTGTCGTAACGCCGGTGGCGGGCGTAATCCAGACGCAGCATTTCTTCCCAGTGTCCGCGGTTGTACAGGCCCGTCAGCCGATCGGTGCTGGACAGGCGCTGTAATTCGGCATTGGCCGCCTGCAACTGGCGTCGGTTCACGGCTACGTCGGTGACGTCGTAGATGATCAGGCATACCTGATCGATGCTGCCGTTGATGCCCTTGAGCGGCAGCAGCGTGGTGTTCTGATACATGAAGTCTTCCAGCCCGGTGATTGGCTGGTAGTTCTTGAAGCGCAGCAGATACGGCCGCTGCTCCCAGATGGTGAACGACGGCGTGCCCAGGGTCATCACACTCTCGACCTTGCGGCGGAACCAGTCCTCATCCACCTCTGGAAAGAGCGAAAAGAAACACTGGTTGCGCGCAGTCTCCGGCTGCAGACCGGAGCGGTTTTCCATGAAGGTGTTCCAGACTTCGACGCGGTAGTCGCGGTCCAGCACCACCACGCCCACATCAATGCTCTGGACGATCGCCAGTAACCAGTGAAGCTCGTTCAACTCGTGGGTATCGCT
Organism: Pseudomonas songnenensis; assembly: GCF_003696315.1. Lineage (GTDB taxonomy): Bacteria > Pseudomonadota > Gammaproteobacteria > Pseudomonadales > Pseudomonadaceae > Stutzerimonas > Stutzerimonas songnenensis. The sequence goes on from NZ_RFFN01000008.1 coordinate 65,435, forward strand.
CATGCTCAATCCATCAGGTGGGCGAGCTTGCGGGTCAGCAGCTCGACCGAATCTTCCGTGAACAACAGCAGCAGGTCGAAATGGATATCGTGACCTTCCAGGCTGTAGCTGATCTCCACCGCCAGCGTCTTCTTCCACCGACCGCTGTTGATCCTGATCAGCTCTTCGATCGAGGCGTGCTGACCGAGTACCTGTGGGTGCCCCTGGGAAAAGACCACCTCGATCTGCTCGGCGATGCCGCTCAGGCAGGCGCTGATCAGCAGGCTCGAGAGATCCAGCAGCATTTCCATCTCGAGGTAATCCTGCCGCCGCATGAGTCGCGCCATGTCGGCTACTTCCGAATCATGGAACAGTAGCAGTGCTTCACCGGCGATGCCGCCGCCAATGTAGCCCTGGCAGACAGCGGTAAGCTTTTCGCCCCGCGCGGCATCGGCCAGTGCCATGTGCAGCTCGCCGACCTCGAGGATGTTCACGTTGGGAATCGGCAACTGGATGAACACGCCGAGCACTCTCGCCAGCAGGGCGGCGGCGCGCCCCATGGCGATATTGACGACTTCGCGGAAGGTGTCGCGAAAGCTGATACGCTCCCCGTCGACCCGGGTGATCAATGCGGATACATCGTCCAGCAGCCCGAGGCTGGCTAGGGTCTGCCGCAGGTGAACCGGATCGGCCGGCTTCTTGATGAAGGCGCGTGCGCCGAGCGCCAGGACGCGGCGCACGGCCTCTTCCTGGATATCGGCGGAAATCACGATGGTCTTGCATTCGAGCTGCTCTTCGCGCAGCTGTGCGAGAACCTGATACCCATCCATTTCCGGCATGGTGAGATCAAGCAGCAGGACATCGATGTCGCCTTGGCGAATCCGGTCCAATGCCTCGACGCCAGTAGCCGCTTGGCTGACCGTAACCGGCCAGCCAGCGGGCAGCGCATGCAGTAGCTGCTTGCGCGCCAGGCTGGAGTCATCACAGATCAGCAGGGAAATGGCAGACATCTGGTGCGAGCTCTCGTTGCCCGATCAACCTAAGCGCGAGAGCTTATCGCAGGACTGACCTGCTGTGTGCACCATGAAGGCAAAATAGTGGCATTTGGTCCGAAAAACTGCCGGACGGCCCGGTGAGCGGGGCTCACCGGAAATGCCAGGGATCAGTAATAGGCGTTTTCGCGATTGGTGTGATCGGTCACGTCGCGCACACCCTTGAGCTCCGGGATACGGGCCAGCAGGGTCTTCTCGATGCCTTCCCTGAGCGTGACGTCGGCCTGGCCGCAGCCCTGGCAACCACCGCCGAACTGCAGTACCGCGATGCCCTCGTCAACCACATCGATCAGGGTGACCTGCCCGCCATGGCTGGCCAGGCCAGGATTGATTTCCGTCTGCAGGTAGTAGTTGATGCGCTCGTTCAGCGGGCTGTCTTCATTGACCATCGGTACCTTGGCATTAGGCGCCTTGATCGTCAGCTGGCCACCCATGCGATCGGTCGCATAGTCGACCAGTGCATCTTCCAGAAACGGCTCGCTGGTGCCGTCGATCCAGGCAGTGAAGCTCTTCAGAGCCAACGCCGTGTCGTCCGGCTTCTCCTCGCCCGGCTTGCAGTAGGCAATGCAGGTTTCGGCATAGGGAGTGCCTGGCTGGGTGATAAAGATGCGAATGCCGATGCCCGTGGTGTTCTGCTTCTCGAGCAGGTCAGCCAGATAATCGTGTGCAGCTTCGGTAATAGTGATCGCGCTCATGAGAACTCCTCGCAGACATGCGCCGCAGTGTACGCCAAACCACTGCCGCGGTTAAGTCCTAGTATTTTAGTCGGACTATCGATTTTCAAGTTCCCTGAATCATCCGAACGCTCCGCAGTGCGGGGGTCACAGATTCTCGTAGCGGTTCATGTCGAGCACGCCGGCCTCAACCGGATCGGTTTCCTCAAGGTAACGAGTCAGATCGGTGAAGTAGTCCCAGAAGCGCGGATGGCTGCGGCGCACGCCCCAGCGCTCGACCAGGCGCTCGAAGTCACGGTCTTCCCGGACCTGCTCGAGCGCGGAGACAAAGGCCGGCACATCCGCTGCGGGCATGTTGAACAGGAAGTTCGGGTAACTGCTGAGGATGCCGGGATACACCGTCAGGGTGTCCAGCCTGGGCTGCCAACGCAGTGATTCGCCGTACATGAAGGCTACATTGCTGTGGGCGCGATTGCGCAACAGGCTGTAGAGCTCCCGCCGGCCATCACCAGACTCGACGCGCAGCAGCGTGGCTTCAGGCAGGTACTGAATAACGGGCAACCCGGCTGCCAGCCGGTTGGTAAGGCGGCTGAGCGCCTGGTCGGCGCGCTGCAGCGACGCTGGCTGATCCGCGCGGTAGCAATGGCTACCCTGGCAACGGTTGATCGGATCGGGCGTCGCATTGATGCCGGCATAGCGCGCAAGCAGTTGGCGGGCAAACGCTCGCTTGGCGTCGGCCTTGCCCAGATCGATCCGCGAAGGCGTTGTACTGTCGATCGACGTATAGGCCAGCAGCAGCTTCAGCTGCCCGCCTTGCTCGTACCAACCGTTGAGGATCGACTGCCGGGACGCGGCGGGCAGCAAGCGGAGGAAATTCAGCTCCGCACCATTGCGAATCAGGTCGAAGTACAGCCGCGTCTGGCCCTGATGGGAGACATTTCCGAAGACGTCGAAGTTGACCACAAGCTGGTAATAGGTGCGCTCGAGCAGCGGATAGTCCATCCACCAGAGCGTCTGCGGAATTTCCCCTATCAGACCCTTGCGCACCGAGGCACTGTGATGCTGGCGGAAGATGCTCAGCAGCGCGTTGTCATTGTCGGACCAGATCTGCTCCCAGTCAGCGGGCTTGTTGGCATAAGCCTGCGTCCGCAACTGCTCGTACTGATTGCGTTTCACACGGTAGGTCTTCCAGAACGCCAGCAGGTTACCCATCTCGTCGAACTGTCCCGGAATCGCCAGTAGCGGTGTTGTCTGCTGGCGGTAGCGACGGTCGGTTACGTACAGGTCGTGCTCTGGATGCTGGAAAAACACCCAGAAATTATCGCGAATCACGTCGGTCGCAATCTGTCCGCGGCACACCGGCCCACGAATGAAAGTGCGGACGAAATACTCTGCGTTATCCAGCATGAACTGGTAGCGCGCCTCGGCGGGTATTGCCTGGAAGGTCTTGAACGGATTGGCGCGGTGATCAGCGCCGTAACCGGGAATCGCATCTACCGACCAGTCGCTTTCGAAGAACAGCGATCTGACTCGAGCCAGCTTTGCCGCGCTCAACGGATAGGTGATGTGCGTTTTGTGCACGATCACGTCGGTAATGGGCCGCAGACGATAGCTGAAGTGGTTTCCCGGATCGTCATTGGGTCGTCGCGTCGCGATGGGGTCGATCGGCTCGCCACTGGACGTGCGCGAGCGCACCAGCTGATAGAAGCGACCGCCCTCTCCCCCTTCGAAGTAAAGGTGCGCAATGAAGAGGTGCTCATACAGCCAGCGACCAACAAGGTTACCGCGAGCGCCAGGCGTGTTGAGCAGACCCTCCCACTCGGCGATCTGAGAGACTTCTGCAGGCGTCGGCGCAAGCTGCCGATGCTCGACCGGTGCGCCTTGTTCTAGCCAACGCTGAATGGTGGCGTATTCCTCGTCACCAAGGCCGGTGACGGCGAACGGCATGCCACCGTGGGCGTTCTTGCGCGCATAGCTATCGAACTCACCCGGGAGGGGGCAGCTATTTTCCCGGTCAATGCTGATATCCAGCCCCGCCGGCAGCTTGGCGTTCGGCACCAGCGGTTGACTGCGCCCCAGCTCCAGCATGCGCGCCATCAGCGCCGCCTGATTGCCTTCAGCCTTCAGAACCGAGTGAAAGCCCTTGCGCCGCCATGCTGCATCGCCATCGGCATCGAGAAACAGTCGGGTCGGCTGTTGCGCCTTAACCCGAACGCCATTGTAAACCGGCAGTTTGTGGCCACCACGGGACGCTCCCTCGCCGCTGCCCAGATTGAGCTGACAAGGCGAGTCATAACAGGCATGGCAGGCGACACACTTGGCGGTAAAGATTGGCTGGATATCGCGCTGGTACGAAACAGCTTCGGCCTGCACAGCGCTGCCAATCAGTAGCAGCAGACAGCCGAGCCATACACGGATGGACATGAAACGAACGCCTGGGAGTGAGTCTGCATTCTATTCGTCTCAGGCGGCAGCCGCTTGCGCGTTGAACCTGAATAATCTTCATGCAAAAGCGCGGAAGCTAAAAAAGCATGCAGCTTTGCTATCATTCGCGCTCTTTTGTCTCAGCTTTTTCAGGTAGTTCCCATGTCCACTCGCAGCTCACGTCTTCAGGCCCTCCAGCAAGCGCTCAACGAGCGCATTCTGATTCTGGATGGTGGCATGGGCACGATGATCCAGAGCTACAAACTGGAGGAAGAGGACTACCGCGGCGCACGCTTCGCCGATTGGCCACAGGATGTCAAAGGCAACAATGACCTGCTGCTGCTCAGCCGCCCGGACGTGATCCAGGCCATCGAGAAAGCCTATCTCGATGCCGGCGCTGACATTCTCGAGACCAACACCTTCAACGCCACTCGCGTTTCCCAGGCCGACTACGGCATGGAAGAGCTGGTCTACGAGCTGAACGTCGAAGGCGCGCGCCTGGCCCGTGAAGTGGCGGACGCCAAGACTGCCGAAACACCGGACCGTCCGCGCTTCGTCGCCGGCGTACTCGGCCCGACCAGCCGCACCTGCTCGATCTCCCCGGACGTCAACAACCCCGGCTATCGCAACGTCACCTTCGACCTGCTGGTGGAAAACTACGTCGAGGCCACCCGCGGCCTGATCGAGGGCGGCGCCGACCTGATCCTGATCGAAACGATCTTCGACACGCTCAATGCCAAGGCGGCCATCTTCGCCGTACAGCAGGTGTTCGAAGACGAAGGCGTCGAACTGCCGATCATGATCTCCGGCACCATCACCGATGCCTCCGGCCGCACGCTGTCCGGCCAGACCACCGAAGCGTTCTGGAACTCGGTGCGCCACGCCAAGCCCATTTCCGTCGGCCTGAACTGCGCGCTGGGCGCCAAGGATCTGCGTCCGTACCTGGAAGAGCTTTCCAGCAAGGCCGACACCTTCGTTTCCGCGCATCCCAACGCCGGCCTGCCCAACGCCTTCGGCGAGTACGACGAAAGCCCGGCGGAAATGGCTGCGGTGGTCGAAGAATTCGCCGCCTCCGGCTTTCTCAACATCATCGGCGGCTGCTGCGGCACCACGCCGGCGCACATCCAGGCAATTGCCGAGGCCGTCAGCAAATACCCGCCGCGCGTGATTCCAGACATTCCCAAAGCCTGTCGGCTGTCGGGCCTGGAGCCGTTCACCATCGATCGCAGCTCGCTGTTCGTCAACGTAGGTGAACGTACCAATATCACCGGTTCTGCCAAGTTTGCCCGCCTGATCCGCGAGGAGAACTACACCGAGGCGCTGGAAGTCGCCCTGCAGCAGGTGGAAGCCGGCGCCCAGGTGATCGACATCAACATGGACGAGGGCATGTTGGATTCGAAGGCGGCCATGGTCACCTTCCTCAACCTGATCGCCGGCGAGCCGGATATCTCCCGCGTGCCGATCATGATCGACTCGTCGAAGTGGGAAGTGATCGAGGCGGGCCTCAAGTGCATCCAGGGCAAGGGCATCGTCAACTCGATCTCCATGAAGGAAGGTGTCGAGCAGTTCAAGCAGCAGGCCCACCTGTGCAAGCGCTACGGCGCCGCCGTGGTGGTGATGGCCTTCGATGAAGCCGGCCAGGCCGACACCGCTGCACGCAAGCGCGAGATCTGCCAGCGCAGCTACGACATTCTGGTCAACGAAGTCGGCTTCCCGCCGGAAGACATCATCTTCGACCCGAACATCTTCGCCATCGCCACCGGCATCGAGGAACACAACAACTACGCGGTCGACTTCATCGAAGCCTGCGCCTTCATTCGCGACAACCTGCCCTATGCCCTGACCTCGGGCGGCGTGTCCAACGTGTCGTTCTCCTTCCGCGGCAACAACCCGGTGCGCGAAGCGATCCACTCGGTGTTCCTCTTCCATGCGATCAAGGCGGGCCTGACCATGGGCATCGTCAACGCCGGCCAGCTGGAGATCTACGACGAGATCCCCAAGGAGCTGCGCGACGCGGTCGAGGATGTGGTGCTCAACCGCAGCGCCGGCGGCACCGAGGCGCTGCTGGACATTGCCGACAAGTACAAGGGTGACGGCTCGGTCAAGGAAGCCGAAACCGAGGAATGGCGCGGCCTGCCCGTGGACAAGCGCCTGGAGCATGCGCTGGTCAAGGGCATCACCGCCTTCATTGTCGAAGACACCGAGGAGTGCCGGCAGCAGTGCGCGCGGCCGATCGAGGTCATCGAAGGCCCGCTGATGAGCGGCATGAACGTGGTTGGCGACCTGTTCGGCGCTGGCAAGATGTTCCTGCCGCAGGTGGTCAAGTCGGCGCGCGTCATGAAGCAGGCCGTGGCCCACCTGATCCCGTTCATCGAGGCGGAGAAAGGCGACAAGCCGGAAGCCAAGGGCAAGATCCTCATGGCGACGGTGAAAGGCGACGTGCATGACATCGGCAAGAACATCGTCGGCGTGGTGCTGGGCTGCAACGGTTACGACGTGGTGGACATGGGCGTGATGGTGCCGGCGGAGAAGATCCTGCAGACCGCCATCGCCGAGAAGTGCGACATCATCGGCCTCTCCGGCCTGATCACGCCGTCACTGGACGAGATGGTCCACGTCGCCAAGGAAATGCAGCGCCAGGGCTTCAGCCTGCCGTTGATGATCGGTGGCGCCACCACCTCCAAGGCGCATACGGCGGTGAAGATCGACCCGCAGTACCACAATGATGCCGTGGTCTACGTCACCGATGCCTCGCGCGCGGTGGGTGTCGCTACTACCCTGCTCTCCAAGGAGCTCAAGCCGGCCTTCGTCGAGAAGACCCGCGAAGAGTACGCGATGATCCGCGAGCGCACCGCCAACCGCAGTGCACGCACCGAGCGCCTGAGCTATGCCCAGGCCGTCGCCAACAAGCCGCAGTTCGACTGGGCCAGCTACACGCCGGTCAAGCCGAGCTTTACCGGCCGCCAGCTGCTGGAAGACATCGACCTGCGCACGCTGGCCGAGTACATCGACTGGACGCCGTTCTTCATCGCCTGGGACCTGGCCGGCAAGTACCCGCGCATTCTCGAGGACGAAGTGGTCGGCGAAGCGGCCACCGCACTGTTCAGCGATGCCCAGGCCATGCTGAACAAGCTGATCGACGAGAAGCTGATCCGCGCCCGTGCGGTGTTCGGCTTCTGGCCGGCCAACCAGGTGCAGGACGATGACCTGGAAGTGTACGGCGACAATGGCGAGAAGCTGGCCACCTTGCATCACCTGCGCCAACAGATCATCAAGCCGGATGCCAAGCCGAACCTGTCCCTGGCCGATTTCGTCGCACCAAAGGACAGTGGCATCACCGACTATGTAGGCGGCTTCATCTGTACCGCCGGCATCGGCGCCGAGGAGCTGGCCAAGGCCTATCAGGACAAGGGCGACGATTACAACTCGATCATGGTCAAGGCGCTCGCCGACCGCCTCGCCGAGGCCTGCGCCGAATGGCTGCACGAACAGGTGCGCAAGCAGTACTGGGGCTACGCCAAGGATGAACAGCTGAGCAACGAGGAGCTGATCCGCGAGCAGTACAAGGGCATCCGCCCTGCCCCGGGCTATCCTGCCTGCCCGGACCATACCGAGAAAGGCACGCTGTTCCAGCTGCTGGATGCCGACGGCATCAGCCAGGTAACGCTCACCGAGCACTACGCCATGCTGCCAACCGCGGCCGTCAGCGGCTGGTACTTCGCCCATCCCGAAGCGCAGTATTTCGCCGTCGGCAAGATCGACAAGGATCAGGTGGAAAGCTACAGCCAGCGCAAGGGCGAAGACATCGCCGTCAGCGAACGCTGGCTGATGCCGAACCTGGGCTACGACAACTGATCCCGCGGCGGGCGCTGGTGAGCGCCCGCCGTCGTTCCGCTCAATGGAGCTTGCACCATGTCATCCGAAACACCGCTGCTGATCGACGAACTTGAAACCGCCGACATGCTGATCATCGACGACCTGCATGCCTGGCAGTTCGCGCTGAACGAGACGCTGCTCGACGATGCCGACGCCGCGGCTGAAGCCAATCAGCCATTCGCGAGCGAAGACATCCTGCTGACCATCGATCTGGTCGACGGCCGCACGCGTCGCCAGTGGCAGTTCAGCTACAACCAGATCATGGAAGCCCAGCGCCAGCCCGACGGCGAGAGCTGGCTACTGGAAGGCCCGCATCGCCTGCAGTGCCTCAGCGCCATCGGCGGCGAGGACGAGAACGAGTAACGCCTGTTCCTAGCCGCTTCGCCCCGCGCGGGCGACGGCTATTGAACTCGCGGCTGTCCCGTCTCCGGCGGGTGCCGCTGACTTGCGACCCTCCATCAACGGCCGTTCGATATAGCGATAGCTCAGACCGGCGACGATCAGCGACATCGTTACGCAAACCGTCACGCGCGGCAGCAGCGGCTGGCCGTCGAGCCAGCCTATGCACAGCAGCCAGACCGGGATATGGCAAAGATACAGCGAAAACGATATCTGGCCGATCGCCTCGAACGGTCGCGACAACGCGCCGAATACCGCCTCGCTGGAACAGACCGCGAGCATGAAGGGCACGGCCAGCACCAGCGTCGTCGCCGCCCAGCGAAACGACGCGTACGGCTCCAGGGCGATGGCCAGAATGCTCGCCGAGACCACCGCCAGACCGATCACCAGCACTTTGCTGCTGGCGGTCATCGCCTCGATGTCGCGCTCAACGACACGGAACTGACCCAGCGACGACAGCTTCCACAGCAGCAGCCCCATGAACAGGCCGTTCGCCCGGAACAGCCACTCGGGCGCGAACGGATTGGCGAAGCTGAACCAGAGCACGATGCCGATCACCGCCGGCCAGAACGCCCGGCGCAGCAGGAGCAGCAGCGGGAACAACAGGTAGAACTGCACTTCCAAGGCGATCGACCAGAAATAGCCGAAATCCGTCTCGTGCAACCCGTTAAAGACATTGGCGAAGAAGAACGCGGCGCTCGCTGTCACGCCGAGCAGCGTATCCAGCGAGTAAGCCGGCGCCCCACGCGGCGGCTCGATGACGCTGAACAGCAATACTACGGCCGCCCAGAACCATGTCGGCAGCAGCACCCGGCGAATTCGCTTCTTGTAGAAGACATACACCGCCTCGGCTTCGAAGACCTGCTGCTTGCGCAAGAAGGTCGCGCCCATCAGGTAGCCCGAAATAAGAAAGAACAGATCGACCCCGACGCCTGGCAGGAAGCGCTGCAGCAGGCCGTCCCACCAGTCGGCCTCCGCGCCGACCAGCATCACCGAGGCATGGGCCAGCAGCACCATCACGATTGCCACGCCACGGAGAAATTGAATATTGCGATTCTTGCCGTGCATCGCTCCGGCATCACTCATAAGCAGTCCGATATTCGCAAGCCGCCGCGACTACCAGCCTTTGCCAGGGTCACTCAGGATCATCTCCCTTTCCTCGGAGGCTTGGTTCAACTTCGGCGAGCCTCCCGCTTCGCCCTTGCCTCAACCATGACCAGTGGATACGGGCGGCGTTCAATCACCGCGGGGCGCAAGACGTGCAGTCTTCGGCAGCGACGTCCGCTATGATCGCGCCCCTCTTTCACAAAGCCGGTCTTACGCCATGTCTTCACTCGAACTGATCGCCTCGCTACTCGGCGTGATCGCCGTATGGCTGACGGTGCGTCAGAACCCGTGGTGCTGGCCGATCGGGCTGGGCATGGTATCGCTGTATGCCTGGTTCTTCTTCGACGCCAGGCTGTATTCACAAGTATTGCTGCATAGCGTTTTCGCCGCGATGCAGCTCTACGGCTGGTGGGCCTGGACGCGAGGTGCCGCAGGCGAACACGGTAGGCCCGTGACCCTCGCCAGCCCGCGCGAGGTAGCTATAGGCATTGCCTGCGCAGTGCTCGGCAGCCTGTTGCTCGGCAGCGCCATGGCGAGCTTCACCGAGGCCGCCTTTCCCTGGGTCGACGCCAACCTCACTGCATTCAGCCTGCTCGCACAGCTGTGGATGGCCCTCAAGCGCCTGCAGTGCTGGGTTTTATGGATCGTCGTGGATGTGCTGTTCGTTGCCTTCTTCAGCTATCAAGGCTACTGGCTAACCGCCGGCCTCTACGCGCTGTTCACAGGACTTGCGGTCATGGGGCTGCGGGAATGGCGCATGGCACGGGTGGCGACGCGATGAAGGTGCTGGTGCTCACCGGTCCGGAGTCCACCGGCAAAAGCTGGCTTGCACAGCGGCTGCTGCGCACATTCGGCGGAGTGATGGTGGGCGAATACGTTCGCCATTACATTGAGCAGACGCAACGCGACACGACGCTTGCCGACATTCCTGCGATTGCCCGTGGCCAGCTGGACTGGGAAGACGCCGCGAGAATTCAGGCACCGCCTCTGCTGATTCTCGATACCCATCTGCTGAGCAACATGCTCTGGAGTCATGCGCTGTTCGGCGATTGCCCCGCCTGGCTCGAGGACGAGCTGCTGGCGCGGGATTACCACCAGCACCTGCTGCTCTCGCCCGAGGGTATCGAATGGCATGCCGACGGCCAGCGCTGCCAGCCGGATATCAGCGAAAGACTGGAGTTCTTCGAGGCATGCCGCAGCTGGCTGGTGCAGCGGGATCGGCCCTTCGTCGAGCTCGGTGGCAGCTGGACCGACCGCGAGCGGCAGGCGATCGCACACACCCGTGCTCTGCTAGGCGAATGACTGGCTGCAAGCCCTAGGGCTGACGGTCGCGACGGAGCAACAGGCCGATGGCAAGCACGACCAGCAGGCTACCCGGCAACCAGTGCACACCCATGCGTGCCGGCTGATCGAAGAACAGCAGCAGCATCGAGACGAAGGGCACCAGGTAGCTGTAGGCCGTGACCGCACCGGGCGTGAGAACGGACGTCGCTCGCTGTTGCAGAAAAAAGGTCATGGCGCTGGAAAAAACGCCGAGGTAGGTCACCAGCAGCAGATCCAGCAGGTTCATGCGAAGCAGCGACGCCGGTCGCTCCCAGATAAAGCCCATCAGGCCGATCAGCAGTGCGCCGGCGATCAGGCTCCAGAAGGTGCGCAAACCCGCCTGCCGGGGCAACGTGCCGTTCGCCAGTCCCCATTTGCTGAGCACCGGATACAACGCCGAAGCGACGCAGCCAAAGAAGAAACCCAGCTCGCCCAGGCCAAACTGCATGCCGGAGAAATCGCCGCCGTTCTCGGCCCATGCCAGCCCAAGCGCCCCGCTCGCACCAAGCGCCAGGATAGCCAGCAGGCGACCGGCTGGCTGCTCGACACCAAGCCCGCGGCCCAGGCAGTAAGCCAGCAGCGGCACGCTGACGAACAGCGTCGCCATCGACAATGCACTGACCCGATGGGCCGCCCAGAACATGGTGCCGAAAAAGCCCGCCAGGCATAGCCCCATGGCGGCGTACAGCAGCAGCGTGCGCCACCCCGGCAGCCCTTCGCTCTGGCTCCAGGCCAGCGGCGCCAGGACCAATGCCGCAATGCTGAAACGCATGGCGGTCAGCAGCAGTGGCGGCAAACCGTCAGTGAGCAAACCCACCGCGGGAAAGGACAATCCGACAAATAGCGCCCAGAGCAGCATGCCCAGATGCGCACGGGTGGTTCCGCCACGGCTATCGCCCATGCGCGTCTCCGGCGTGTGGTTGCCAAGGCTGGTGTTGATGGCATGCGGATGGTGGCTGCGGTTCAAAGCTCGCTCCCTGTGAGTTGCCTCGCAGCCCATTGGGCGATTACAGACGCGAGGGGGACCGTCGAATGACCCTGATCGAGTGGCTGAGGTTCGGTTTGCGCGTCACGCTGATCGGGCGCCGGGTGACCGTATCAATGGTGATGTTCCAGAAGCCGGTACTCGGCACCACGATTTTCGCCGGGAACTTATCGAATGCCCCGCCATGATAGGTGTGCCGACCGCCGTTCTTGAAACTGCGGAAATTGGCATCGTTCATCAGGCGGATGTTGCAGGTCTGCGAGCATTCGATGACAACGATGTCGTCTTCGTTGAGGTGCTCGCGCTGGTGTATGAACTTCATCGACTGCTCCGACAGCGCACATGGCGGCAAAGCGGCCAACGATAGCATGCACACCCACCGAATCGGACCGGTTGTCAGCCTCGAGGGAGGTGCACAGTGGTGTCAGGCCTGCGCGCGGGTTGTTCAGTAGCCCGGGTTGTGTATCCTCTGTGCACCTATCCAACAGCTACCCTCCTTCCATGCCCAGCACGTCACGCCCCTGCTCTTCAAGCCTGCCCGCGGGAAGCCGACTGCTGTTTCTCTTCGATACCGGACTGCTGGCCCTGTGGTGAAACGCGGCTCGCCGCGCACTCAACCCATCGCCAACCCAGTTCATCGAGGAATGCCGCCCATGCTTGCGGTCCGTAACACCGTTCAGATCGACGCCCCCATCGTGCGCAACGCAACCCGCTGCGGTTTTTTCATGGCCGGCTTCGGCCTGTCCGTCTGGGCGCCGCTGGTGCCCTATGTACGCGAACGCATCGAGATGACCGATGCAGTGTTCGGCCTTTTGCTGCTCTGCATTGGCGTCGGCTCGCTGACCTGGATGCCACTGTCCGGCGTACTGGTTAGCCGCTGGGGTATCCGCCCGGTGCAGCTGTGCAGCGTCGTGCTGTTGGCGTTGGCCCTGGCCGGCATGGCCCTGACCGACTCGATGCTGTTGCTGGCCCTGGCACTGTTCTGCTTCGGCGGCAGCCTGGGCGTCATCGACGTGATCATGAACATTCAGGCGGTGCTGGTGGAGACCGCGGTCGGCCGCCGGCTGATGTCGAACTTCCACGGCATGTACAGCCTCGGCGCCATCAGCGGCGCACTGATGCTCACGGGTTTGCTGACCCTCGGTCTGGCGCCGGAGATCGGCAGCTTTCTGATGATCGGGCTGATCGTTGCGGCGAATCTCGGCCTGGCTCGCGGCTTTCTGCCCAATCGTGCGCCGGGCGGCGGCATCGCCTTCGTGCGGCCCACAGGCGTGGTGCTGCTCGTAGGCCTGATGTGCTTTGTCGTCTATCTGGCCGAAGGCGCCGTGCTGGACTGGAGCGCGCTTTACCTGACCGGAGAGAAAGGCCTCGAAGTGGCCAAGGGCGGCCTGGGTTACGCAGCCTTCGCCCTCATGGTGACCATCGCGCGCTTTGCTGGCGGCCCGCTGGTCAATGCGCTCGGCACGGCCCGCGTCATTGCCTTCGGCGGGTTGCTCGCGGCATTCGGCATCGGCCTGAGCCTGGCCGCCGAGCATTGGGCCGTGGCGCTGATCGGCTACGGATTATGCGGGCTGGGCTGCGCCAACGTCTCGCCGGTGCTGATTTCGTCCCTGAGCCGGCAGGACGGCATGCCGGTGCAGCTGGCCGTTACCGTGGCGACCACCATCGGTTTCGCCGGAGTCCTCGCCGGCCCGGCCATGATGGGCGTGGTCGCGCATTTCAGCTCGCTGGGCATGGCCTTCGCGCTGCTCGCCGTCCTGCTGGTCGGCATCGTGCCGTTCTGCCGTCGCTTCACCGCGTGACCCCGGATAGAATGCGCGCCCTATGCGAATCCCAGACCTGCAGCAACGCCTCGCCGATATCGGCGCCAAGCCCCGTCATATCGGGCGAATGACCCGTGCCTGGCTCAAGGGCCTGCCGCTCGATGTCGGCCGGCGCCAGCAACAGGCCGAGGACTTCCTGCCGCTGAGCGTGCGCGAAGGGCTGTCGACGCTGAGCGCCGAGATCGACGGACTGGCGCGGCTGCGTTCCGAACACCCGGCGGCCGACGGTTCGGCGCGTCTACTAGTGGAGCTGACCGATGGGCAGATGGTGGAAAGTGTCCTGCTGCCGCGCGACGGCCTGTGCGTGTCCAGTCAGGTCGGCTGCGCCGTAGGTTGCGTGTTCTGCATGACCGGCAAGAGCGGACTGCTGCGTCAGCTGGGCAGTGCCGAAATCGTCGCCCAGGTCGCCCTCGCCCGACGCTTCCGCCCGGTAAAGAAGGTGGTGTTCATGGGCATGGGCGAGCCCGCACACAATCTCGACAACGTGCTCGAAGCCATCGACCTGCTCGGCACGGACGGCGGCATCGGCCACAAGAATCTGGTGTTCTCCACCGTCGGCGACATGCGCGTGTTCGAGCGCCTGCCGCAGCAGCGGGTCAAGCCGGCGCTGGCCCTGTCCCTGCACAGTACCGATGCGGCGCTGCGTCAGGCCCTGCTGCCGCGAGCGCCGCAGATCACACCCGACGAACTGGTCGACCTCGGCGAAGCCTACGCCCGCGCGACCGGATTCCCGATCCAGTACCAGTGGACCCTGCTCAAGGGCATCAACGACAACCAGGATGAGATGGATGGCATCCTGCGCCTGCTCAAGGGCAAGTACGCGGTGATGAACCTGATCCCCTACAACAGTCTGGAAGATGACGAATATCAGCGTCCCGATGGCGAGCGCATCGTGCAGATCGTGCGTTACCTGCACAGCCGCGGCGTGTTGACCAAGGTACGCAACTCGGCCGGCCAGGACATCGATGGCGGTTGCGGCCAGCTCCGCGCCCGGGCCGAGCAGGTGCTCGATCGCAAGCGACGCGTTGATCGCGGGGCCTGAACCCGCAAGCCGCAGTCACTGTCCCAGCGCAATACGATTGATGGCCCGCCTGGCCTCATACAGCAAGGAAAGCGCAAGCCGCATGCACACACTGGAACAACTGGAAAGTGGTGAACTGACAGGAATCCGCCGTCTCGATCTCTCGGCCGACCTGCAGCATTTTCCCGAAACGATCTTCGCTCTCGCCGATACGCTGGAAGTACTGAATCTCTCCGGCAACCGACTCGACAGCCTGCCGTCCGACCTGTCCCGCCTGCGCAAGCTGCGCATTCTGTTCTGCTCCGACAACCTCTTCGCCGAGGTGCCGGACTGCCTCGGCGACTGCGAGCAGTTGGAGATGATCGGCTTCAAGGCCAACCAGATTCGCTATCTGCCCGCCGCCGCGTTGCCGCCGGCGTTGCGCTGGCTGATCCTCACCGACAACCAGCTGCAGGCATTGCCTGACGAGATCGGCAACTGCCGGCGGCTGCAGAAACTGATGCTCGCTGGCAACCAGCTGTCTTCGCTGCCGGATTCGCTGGCCAATTGCACCAACCTCGAACTGCTGCGCATCGCTGCGAACCACCTGCCGGCGTTGCCAGACTGGTTGCTGACGCTGCCGCGCCTCAGCTGGCTGGCCGCCGCCGGCAACCCCTTCAGCGATACCAACGAAGCGATGAGCCTCGCGCGTCATTCGCTACCGGCGATCCCGCGCGAACAGGTCATACTGCACGAGCAGCTGGGCCAGGGTGCATCCGGCATCATTTACCGTGCCGGGTGGCAGCCAACCGGGCAAGCGCCGAAGCAAATGGCCGCCAAGCTGTTCAAGGGCCATGTCACCAGCGACGGCCTGCCCCACAGCGAGATGGCCGCCTGCGTGTCCGCTGGCGCCCATCCGAACCTGATCGATGTTGCCGGGCCGCTGGCCGATCAGCCGGGTCAAACGCCGGGTCTGCTGATGAATCTGGTCGAGCCGGCCTTCCAGCCACTGGCTGGTCCGCCGTCGCTGGTCAGTTGCACACGCGATTGCTACGCCGAGGATCGATCCTTTGCGCTCGAGCAGGTGCTGTGCATTGCCCGCGGCACCGCCTCGGCAGTCGCTCACCTGCATGAGCGCGGCATCCTGCATGGCGATCTATACGCGCATAATCTGCTGGTCGACCCAACGGGCGAATGCCTGCTCAGCGATTTCGGTGCGGCATCCTTCTTCGAGCCGCAGAGCGCTACCGGACGTGCATTGCAGCGGATCGAATCCCGTGCCTTCGGTTGCCTGCTCGAGGAATTGCTGCAACGCTGCGCTGGCTTCGATGACGACCCGCGTCTTCGCGCCCTGCTCGAGATGCAAGATCGATGCATGAGCGAGCAGCCGGAGCACCGCCCCCTTCTCAGCCAGTTGGCCACCACACTCGCCGCGCTCTGACGCGCCTTACCGGAGCGACCCATGCAATGCCATCACCCATAGATGAAGAACACACGCCCTACCCCAAGCCCTATTCGGATCTGCCCATCGATCAGGACCCATTCATTCGGGGGCTGAAACAGCGCCTGCCGCAGGATTTGCGTGAGTCTTTCAGCGACGAGCAGCTCGAAGCGTTGCGCGGTGTATTTGGCGCACGCTCCTGGGTCAAGCATCGGATCGATCTACGCGGCACGATACGGTTGTGGAGCGATCGCTACTACTTCGCGATCGTTGCCGGCCGCAACAAGCGAAACCTGATACGCCCGCAACAAAACCTCTCGCTGATCGCAAAGGCTGCGTTGGCCACCGTGTTCCTGCTGTTCTCTGGTCTGGTCGGCCTGGTGATTCTTTATCTGCTCAAGTCCGCGCTGGGCATCAATCTGTTCCCAGGCTTCTCGCTGGGGCTGTGGGACTGGTTCAAACAGAGCCTCTGAGCAAACGGTGCTCAGGAGTCCTTGCCACTTGCCAGGCAGGCACTACGCTTTGATATCGCCACGATAGTTGGTCCGCCGTTGATCAGAATCAAACCGGAATCTGTACGGCGGGTAAAAACTGAATGCGCTGTTAACTTCACGAGCTTCTCAGGAGTTTGCGAAATGAATGACGCTTCGAACAAACCATCCGTATCAGCGGACGAAAAGAAGATCACATCTACGCCTCAGGAGCCATGGCGCCCCTTTGACTCCCTGCGCCGACAGGTAGACCGTCTCTTCGACGACTTCGAACGGCCCTGGCATCTGCCATTCAGCCGCCACGCCATGGAGACCACGCCACTGTGGCAGGGCGGTCCCAGCCGGATGCCGGTGGTGGACGTTGTCGAGAAGGAAAACGCCTTCGAGATCACCGCGGAACTTCCCGGGCTGGATGAGAAGGACGTCGAGGTAAAGCTCGTCGGCAACAGCCTGGTCATCAAGGGCGAGAAGCGTCAGGAACACAAGGAAGAAAAGGACGGATATCACCTGTCCGAGCGATCCTATGGCAGCTTCCAGCGCAGCTTTGCGCTGCCCGAAGGCGTAGACCGCGACAAGATCGATGCGAAATTCGGCAAGGGCGTGTTGCGCCTTTCGTTGCCCAAGCTGCCGGGCTCTGCCGATGGTGCGAAAACCATCGCCGTCAAGGCCGAGTAACGATAGCCGGGACCGACCGACGGGCCGGTCCCCGCTTTCCGTCAAGTACGACTCCACGCGCCCGCTTCTCTTTCCCGCCCGATCACCTTTGCCACGCTCGGCTAGACTCCGGAAAAGCCCAGACCCGAGGCAACCATGAAAGATGAGCAGGAAAAACGCCTGACCCTACGTGAGATGCTTGGCAGCGTATTGGCGGCCGCATTGGGCGTGCAGAGCGGCAAGAACAGAGCTCGCGATTTCAGCCACGGTAAACCCAGCCACTTCATCATTCTTGGCGTGGGCTTCACCGTGCTGTTCGTGCTGATGATCCTGGGATTGGTCAAACTGGTGCTGTATCTGGTCAGCTGATAGCCGCTACTGATGGCTGACCCAGAATATCGCCGTACCTACCGCAAGCATGATCAAGCTGAAGATCGCCGCAGCGTCCACTACACTGTCGCGCTGGTCGTTTCTCACGGGACGTCTCCTCTGACAGTTCGATGACATCGAAAGCCTGCATTTACCGAGTTAAGACCACGTATCGCTGTTGCTCAAGGGCACATGGCTATAAGCCAATTTCGGCTGGTTTAGTTCTAAACATATTCCCAAACATCACTTTTGCGTATAACCGGTAGCTGGTATCGTGCCGCCCTCCCTGAATGGGTGCGCGGCCGTGCGCGCGAATGCTGTAGACAGCCTGAAAACAGGACATTTATGTACGTTTACGATCAGTACGACCAACACATCATCGAGGATCGGGTCCGGCAGTTCCGCGACCAGACTCGCCGCTTCCTGGCTGGCGAACTCGCTGATGAAGAATTCCGCCCGCTGCGTCTGCAGAATGGCCTGTACATCCAGCGCTACGCGCCCATGCTACGGGTGGCTGTGCCCTATGGCCTGCTCTCTTCCACCCAGGTGCGCAAGCTGGCCGAGATCGCGCGACATTACGACAAGGGCTACGCACACATCAGTACCCGGACCAACGTGCAGTTCAACTGGCCCGAGCTGGAAGACGTACCGGAGATTCTCGCCGAGCTGGCAACCGTGCAGATGCACGCCATCCAGACCAGCGGCAACTGCATCCGCAACACCACCACCGACCAGTTCGCCGGTGTCGCCAAGGACGAGCTGATCGATCCACGGCCGTGGTGCGAGATCATTCGCCAGTGGTCGACCTTCCACCCCGAATTCGCCTTCCTGCCGCGCAAGTTCAAGATCGCCGTCAACGGCGCAGTCAGCGACCGCGCCGCCATCGAAGTACACGATATTGGCCTGGAAGCAGTGAAGAACGACGCCGGCGAGTTGGGCTTCCGCGTTTCGGTCGGTGGCGGCCTCGGCCGGACCCCGATCGTCGGCAGCTTCATCAACGAATTCCTGCCCTGGCAGCATCTGCTGAGCTATCTCGACGCTATCCTGCGGGTCTACAACCGCTATGGCCGTCGTGACAACAAGTTCAAGGCACGCATCAAGATCCTGGTCAAGGCGCTCACGCCTGAAGTGTTCGCCGAGCGCGTGGATTCCGAGTGGGCGCACCTGAAAGACGGCCCGACGACGCTGACCGAAGCTGAAGTTCAGCGTGTCAGCAAGTTCTTCGTCGATCCGGCATACAAGGCGCTGGAAGACCAGGACGCGGCGCTAGCCCAGCTGGACGCCGAGCATCCGGGCTTTGCCCGCTGGCGCCAGCGCAACGTGGTCGCACACAAGAAGCCCGGCTACGCCGCTGTCACCCTGTCGCTGAAGAGCACTGGCGTGGCACCCGGCGACGTCACCGACAAGCAGCTCGACGCCATCGCCGATCTGGCCGATCGCTACAGCTTCGGCGAGGTGCGCAACTCCCACGAACAGAACATGATCCTGGCCGATGTCGAGCAGGCCAAGCTGTTCGAACTGTGGCACGAACTGCGCGAGCTGGGCCTGGCTACGCCGAACATCGGCCTGCTGACCGACATCATCTGCTGCCCTGGCGGCGACTTCTGCTCGCTGGCCAATGCCAAGTCCATTCCGATCGCCGAATCCATCCAGCGTCGCTTCGATAACCTCGATTACCTGTTCGACCTGGGCAACATCGATCTGAACATCTCTGGCTGCATGAACGCCTGCGGTCATCACCATGTCGGCCACATAGGCATTCTGGGCGTGGATAAGAAAGGCGCGGAGTTCTACCAGGTCTCGCTGGGCGGCAGTTCCGGCCGTGATGCGAGCCTGGGGCAGATTCTCGGTCCATCCTTCGCCCAGGATTCGATGCCGGATGTGATCGAAAAGATCATCAACGTTTACGTGGAGCAGCGTACCGAGGATGAACAGTTCATCGATACTTTCCGCCGCATCGGCATTGATCCCTTCAAGGAGCGCGTCTATGCAGCGAATCATTAAGAACGATCAGCTGGTCGATGAAACCTGGCACCTGCTGCCCAAGGAACAGACGCTCGACGACCTGTGCAACAGTGACGACCTGATCGTGCCGCTGCATCTCTGGCTCGATCACGCCCATGCGTTGAAAGCCCGTGATGGCGGCCTCGGTGTATGGCTCGACGCGCACGAACAGATCGAAGAGATCGCCGACGATCTGGAGTATTTTCAGGTCATCGCGCTGAATTTCCCGAGCTTCACCGATGGTCGTCACTACTCCAGTGCCCGCCTGCTGCGTGAACGCTATGGCTATAAAGGCGAAATTCGTGCTATCGGTGACGTGCTGCGTGACCAGCTGTTCTACATGCGTCGCTGCGGCTTCGATGCTTTTGCCATTCGCGCCGATCGTGACCCAGTCGACGCGCTGGAAGGTTTGAAGGATTTTTCGGTTACCTATCAGGCAGCGGCCGATGATGAGCGCCCGCTGTTCCGCCGGCGTCAGGGCTGATACCAACTCAGCCGTACCCAGCAAATGAAAAGCCCGCCTATTGGCGGGCTTTTCATTGCTTCACTGGTACATCCAGAAATTCGGATGGTCGACCGGAGCGGTAACCTCTACGGCCTTTTTTCCGGCAGCGATCTGTTTGATTTTCTCGGCAAGCTTCTTCATGAACGATTTCCTCGGTTGCGGTCAGGAGTGGCGCTAGAGTCCGTCAATCGCTGCTTGCGAGGAAATTCATTACAGCTATCGCGCCGATAAACCGCTCAGTAGAAGCGATTCAATCGATGCGCACCAATATGCGCCCCACTTGGCCTCCGGCCAGGATACGCTCGATGGCCTGAGGCAGTTGCTCAAGGCTGATTTCGTGAGTCAGATCGTCGAGGTTGGCCAGCTTCCATTGCAATGACAGCTTGTCCCACATGGAGGCCTTGACCACCAGGGGGATTTCCACCGAGTCCACGCCCAGCAGATTGACCCCACGCAAGATGAAAGGCAGGACGCTTGCCTGGAAGTGAGTGCCCGCGGTGAGTCCGCAACAGGCTACGCTGGCGCCACGCTGCAACGACTTGACCACGTTGAACAGGATGTCTCCACCGACAGTATCCACCGCCCCGCCCCATTGCTCCTTGAGCAAGGCCTTCTCCACGCCAGCCTGCAATGCCGAACGCTCAACGATCTGACTGGCACCAAGGCGAGTGAGGAACGCTGCCTGATCAGCCTTGCCGGTTACCGCCGCGACCTTGTAACCGAGACTGGCCAGCAGCGCGACCGCAATGCTGCCAACGCCGCCCGTGGCTCCGGTCACGAGCAAGGGTGCTTCGCCCGGCTCCAGGCCGGCCTGTTCGAGCTTGTCGACACAGAGCGCGGCAGTCAGCCCAGCTGTGCCGAGCACCATCGCATCGCGCAGTGACAGGCCCTGTGGCCGCTTGATCACCCAAGCTGCCGGAACGCGGATGTACTGAGCGAAACCACCAGAGGTATTCATGCCCAGGTCGTAGCCGGTGACGATCACCTCGTCACCTTCGGCGAACTCGCCCACACTCGACGAAGCCACGACGCCCGCCGCGTCGATTCCCGGCGTATGCGGGTAGGACCGGGTCACGCCGCGGTTGCCGCTCGCGGATAGAGCGTCCTTGAAGTTCAGCGAGGAATAACGCACCCGGATGAGCACCTCACCGGCTGGCAGCTCGTCGATACCCCGCTCGACGAGTCTGGATTCGAAGCGGCCGTCGGCCACCTCACTGACTTGTAGTGCCTTGAAGCTGCTCATCGCGGTCCCCTTGTCATTGCCAAAAACGTTGTTCGTTCAGCCGGCTCCAGCCTTTCAGCAAGCCGTGCTCCATGACCGTACTGGCCGCCATGCCGAAACGCTCCGGCAGGCTCTTCTTCTGGATGTAATGCAGCTGGAACAGTTCCGCTTCCTGGGCGCGCTCGGCGAGGTACTGATCACTGGTCTTCAGCTCGTCCGCCAGGTGCTTGCCCAGCGCAGCGATGCCCAGCCAGACCTCCCCGGTTGCAACATCGTCTATCGAGAGGTTCTGCCGATAGCGGGCGACGAAGTTCTTGAACAGCTCATGGGTGGTTTCCAGATCCTCCTGGAACTTCTCCCGCCCCTTTTCGGTGTTCTCACCGAAAACGGTCAAGGTCCGCTTGTACTCACCCGCGGTGAGCACTTCGAAATCCACATCATGCTTCTTCAGCAGCCGATGCACGTTCGGCAACTGGGCCACCACACCGATGGAGCCGAGGATCGCAAAGGGGGCAGTAAGAATCCGGTTGCCGATACACGCCATCATGTAGCCACCGCTCGCCGCCACCTTGTCGACACAGACCGTCAGCGGTATGCCAGCGTCGCGGATGCGTACCAGCTGCGACGCGGCCAGGCCATAGCCATGCACCATACCGCCACCACTCTCCAGGCGCAGAACCACTTCGTCCTGCGGTGTTGCCATCGTCAGCAGGGCGGTGATCTCGTGGCGCAGGTTGTCGACGGCCGATGCGCGGATGTCGCCATCGAAATCGAGGACGAATACCCGCGCGGGCGTTTCAGGCTTCTTGTTCTGCTTGGCGGCCTTGGCTTCGCGTTTGCGCAATGCCTTGAACGCATCCTTCTCCAGCACGGCCTGCTCCAGGCGCTCGCGCATTGATTTGTAGAAGTCGTTGAGCTTGTGCACCTCAAGATGGCCACCGCCCTGCTTGCTGCGCCCCCGACGCATCGAAGCGAGCGCGATCAGCACGATCACGATTGCGACCACCAGCGTGACGGTCTTGGCCAGGAAGCTGGCGTAATCGACAAGAAATTCCACGTATTACCCCTCGGTGTGTTCCGGTTGCCGACAAGCACCCTTCGGCAGCAAGCCGCCAGCATACCGATGGGCCTTGGGCTGGGCTAGCGCATGCAATTCAAACAAACGTTCGAATTATCGTTGACACTCCGGAACGATGTCCCTACCCTCGCGAAAAACAGTGCCGGCCGGAGCAGCATGCATGGGCAGTATCTACCTGATCAGACATGGTCAGGCGTCATTCGGCGCAGAAAACTACGACGTGCTCTCTCCTCTCGGTTATCGCCAGTCCGAAGCGCTTGGCGACTATCTGGCGCAACTTGATGTGACCTTTGATCGCTGCCTGAGTGGCGAACTTGATCGTCAACAGGACACCGCACGCACCACGATTGCCAGACTGAGCACCCAGCCGGAACTCGAAATCGACGCGGCCTTTAACGAATTTCATGCCGATGCGGTTATCCGCGCCCACCTGCCCGACCTGCTCAAAGTCGAGCCGAACGCGATGCATATTCTGCGTAACGCCGCAGACCATCGGGCCGACTTCCAGCGGTTGTTCACCTATGTCGTACATCGCTGGATTTCCGGTGAACATGAAAAGGACGAACTCGAGAGCTGGCAGCACTTTCTCGACCGCGTGCGCGGCGGCCTGGAACGGGTACTGGAGCACGCCGGCAAGCGGGATCGCATTGCCATCTTCACATCCGGCGGAACCATCACCGCGCTGCTACAGCTGATCATCGGCGTACCGCCGGTCAAGGCATTCGAGATGAACTGGCAGATCGTCAACACTTCACTCAGTCTGTTGAAGTTTCGTGATCGCGATGTCGCACTCGCGTCCTTCAATAGTCATGCGCACCTGCAACTTCTGAAGAATCCGGAGCTCGTCACCCATAGATGAGCCCAGCCCCAAGCGGCCTTGAGCTGCGCACCCATAACGACCAGAAAAGGAAACCCTCATGAGCAACGTCGCCGAGACTTTCAAAGGCATGCAGTCGAAGTTCAACCCCAGTGCCGCTGCCGGCCTGGACCTGGTGTTTCAGTTCAACATCACCGATGCCGAGAACTACTACCTGGTAGTCAAGGATGGCACTTGCGATCTGCAGCAGGGCGAATCCAGCGACGCCAACGTCACCCTGATCATGGACAGCGAAACCATGCAGGGCATCGTCAGCGGTGAAACCGATGGCATGCAGGCCTTCATGGGCGGCAAGCTGCGCGCTGAAGGCGACATGATGCTGGCCCTGAAGCTCAGCGAACTGTTCCCGGCCTGAGCCGCAGGCGAGCCTGCCAGGTGACACAAGAAACCGAAGTCTCAGACTTCGGTTTTTTTATGCAGACGAACTTTCCGCCAGCGAATCAGGCACTTTGATTGACCGGCAACACTCAGGCCAATAACGGCGAGCGCCGCTTGGTCTGAGGAACTGCGAGCATTAGATTACTGAATCATCTTGGGCACCGAACATAAGCAGAAGGGATAACAATGGCGCTTACAGATCAAACCACCCGAGTCCGAGAAGGCGAAGAATTGCCGGTCGATGTGATCGACAGGTACCTCAAGGCGCACATCCCTGATCTGGAGGGTACGCCGCAGATTTCGCAGTTTCCCGGCGGCGCCTCCAATCTGACTTATCTGCTGAAGTACCCCGCGCTGGATCTGGTTCTGCGCCGCCCGCCCTTCGGCCACAAGGCGAAATCCGCCCACGACATGGGCCGTGAATTTCGCATCCTCAACCAGCTCAACGACGGTTTTCCCTATTGCCCGAAGGCCTATGTGTACTGCACCGACGAGTCGGTGATAGGCGCCGAGTTCTACGTCATGGAGCGGGTCAACGGCATCATCCTGCGCTCGGAGCTACCTGCGGAGCTGAATTTCGACGAGGCGCAGACCCGTGCCCTGTGCGAGAGCTTCATCGACAAGTTCGTCGAACTGCACAACGTCGATTACCAGGCCTGCGGGCTCGGCGATCTGGGCAAGCCGGAAGGCTATGTGAAGCGCCAGATAGAAGGCTGGAGCGAGCGCTACGAGCGCGCCATGACGCCCGATGCGCCCGCATGGGAGCCGGTCAAGGCCTGGCTGAAGGACAAGATGCCGGCTGATCACCCCAAGCCCGGAATCATTCACAACGATTACCGTTTCGACAACGTGATCCTGAACCCGGACAACCCGATGGAAATCATTGGCGTACTGGACTGGGAAATGACCACGATTGGTGATCCGCTGATGGATCTGGGCAACACCCTCGCCTACTGGATCGAGGCCGATGATCCACAGCCAATGCAGGCGATGCGTCGGCAGCCGAGCCATCTGCCCGGCATGCACACCCGCCAGGGCTTCGTCGATTACTACGCCCAGCGTGCCGGGATCGAAATTCCCTGCATCGACTTCTACTACACCTACGGCCTGTTTCGCCTGGCCGGAATCGTCCAGCAGATTTACTACCGCTTTTATCATGGCCAGACGCAAGACAAGCGTTTCGCCCAGTTCATCCACATGAACAAGTTGCTCGAGCAAAAGGCACTGCAAGTGATCGGGCAATCGAAGCTCTGAAGCCAACCCAAGCCCCGTGGCCCACCACGGGAACGAACAAGAAAAGAGGAACGACCATGTCCAAGACCACCCTGTTCGACCTAGACGGCAAGATCGCCTTCGTTTCCGGCGCCAGCCGCGGTATCGGCGAGGCCATCGCCAAGCTGCTCGCGCAGCAAGGGGCCCACGTGATCGTATCCAGCCGCAAGATCGAGGGATGCCAGGCCGTCGCAGATGCGATTGTTGCCGAAGGCGGCAAGGCCACTCCGGTGGCCTGCCATATTGGCGAGATGGAGCAGATCCAAGCGGTTTTCGCGCAAATCCGCGAACAGTTCGGCCGCCTCGACATTCTGGTCAACAACGCGGCCACCAATCCGCAGTTCTGCCACGTCCTGGATACCGACGTCTCGGCCTTCCAGAAGACCGTCGATGTGAATATCCGCGGCTACTTCTATATGTCCATCGAGGCCGGCAAGCTGATGCGCGAGCACGGCGGCGGCAGCATCATCAATGTCGCCTCCATCAATGGCGTCACGCCGGGCAACTTCCAGGGCATCTACTCGATCACCAAGGGCGCTGTGATCAACATGACCAAGGCTTTCGCCAAGGAATGCGCGCAATTTGGCATTCGCTGCAATGCGCTTCTACCGGGCCTGACGGATACCAAGTTCGCCTCGGCACTGGTCAAGAACGACTCGATTCTGCAAATGGCACTTCAGCATATTCCGCTGAACCGTGTCGCCCAACCGAGCGAAATGGCCGGCGCAGTGCTCTATCTGGCCAGCGATGCGTCCAGCTATACGACGGGAGTATCGCTCAACGTCGATGGCGGTTATCTGGCCTGACAGCTTCTGTGACGAGAACCTGTAGCGAAAGGGAGCCGTAAGGCTCCCTTCTTGTTTACCAGTTCTTCAGCGCCTCGGTTGCCGCTGCATTTGCCGGCTTCGCAATCAGCCCGGTCGGCGCGAGCTCCACAGTGTAAACGGCGCCATCGGCAATCGGCATGTAATCCACGCGCAGCATCTGCGCATCGACCAGATGCATGTCACGCTGTCCGAGTTCCAGCGATTGCCAGATATCCACGCCCAGGGGCTTCTCGCTCAGCTCCACGCGACCATAACGTGCGAGATTCTGCTGCTCGACCGCGAGATACCGGCCGGATAGCCGCTCCAGTCGATAGCCTGACTCAAGCCCGATCAGTTCGGCCAGGCTTTTCCAGCGCAACATATGCAGGTCGAGCTGCCAGAGGTCACCTTCCAGCATCGCCGTACGCGTCTCCTTGCCCTGATCCAACCGGACCTCATAGCGCTGCGGCCCCTGGGCCTGGAACGTCAGCGTTACCAACGGCTGCTCACCCGGTAGCGAGGCGTAGGTACTGATGTCGTAGCCAATCAGCCCGATCAGTCCGGCAAGCGCAAGGACCACGAAGCCACAGGTGCCGCGCAACCAGCCCATCAGCCAGCTTCCCCCTAGCAGCAAGCGCAGCGCCACCAGCAGGACGATCACAGCCAGTAACGCGATCACGATCGCGAGCCCGAGATATTGCATAGCCAAGCATCCTTTTCATTGGGTGCGACATTATCCGCAGCTGCCGCCAGCACAACCAGCTCCTGCGTGGGACGGGGGTCACGGGTTGGTGTTGTTCTTCGCACCGAGCAGGCTGCCAGTCGTTCAATCTTCCCTTCCGCCGGCGTGACAGCCGCATTATCCTCCGCTGTCACTCAGCCCACCGAGACCCGCATGCCCTTCGCGCTTGAGCTCGCGCTCGACCCGTCCACCCTGGTGATTCTGTGCGCCGTAGCCTTCACTGCGGGATTCATCGATGCCATTGCCGGTGGTGGCGGGTTGCTGACCATTCCTGCCTTGCTGACTGCCGGACTGCCCCCGCATCTTGTGCTGGGTACCAACAAGCTGTGCGCCACATTCGGTTCGGCCACCGCCAGCTATACGTTCTATCGACGCCGCCTATTCGAGCCTGAGATATGGCGCAGGGCGCTTGTGGGCACTGCAATCGGAGCGGCGTTAGGCGCTGCACTCGCCCAGTTCATGCCCGCTAGTTGGCTCAACCAGCTGTTGCCCTTGGTGGTTTCTGCCTGCGGTATCTATCTGCTCTTCAGCCACCTGCCCGCAAAGCCCGGCAGCGATGCCGTGGTGATCGGACGCAAGCGTCAGTGGCCGCAGAGTCTCTCGCTAGGCTTCTACGATGGAGTAGCGGGACCTGGGACTGGCGCCTTCTGGACCGTTAGCAGCATGCTGCTCTACCCGCTCGACCTGCTCAGGGCCAGCGGCGTTGCACGGACGATGAACTTCGTCAGCAATGCAGTGGCTCTGAGTGTGTTCGTGATCGGTGGGCACGTGGCATGGGTGCTTGGCATCGGTATGGGCCTGGCGCTGATGGCCGGCGCCTATTTCGGCGCGCGCACAGCGATCCGTGGCGGCTCTCGGTTCATCCGCCCGATATTCATTCTGGTGGTTCTGGCGATGAGCCTGCGTCTAGCCTGGCAGCACTGGTTCGGGACGGCCTAACCGACGAGCCAGATACAGTTCTATCAGGTAGCGGGCGATGGACTGGCGAGCGGGTAATGCCGGGAGATTGTCGATGGGAAACCAGCGCGCATCTTCGATCTCCTCCGGCTGAGGCACGATCTCGCCGCCGGCATATTCGGCATGGAACCCCAGCATCAGCGAATGCGGAAACGGCCAGCCCTGGCTCGCGACGTACTGTGGCGCGTGAATGGAGACACCGACTTCCTCGCGCACCTCGCGCGCGACGCACTTCTCCACCGACTCGCCAGGCTCCACGTAACCCGCCAGTGTGCTGTAGACCCCAGGAGCGAAGCGCGGCGAGCGGGCCAGCAGCAGTTCATCGCCGCGCGTGACCAGTACGATCATGCTCGGCGACAGTCTTGGATAGTGTTGTACGCCGCAGGCCGGGCAGTACATCGCGCGCTCGCCTACTCGCGCCTGCATTGGCGAACCGCAGCTGCCACAAAAACGATGCTGGCTCGCCCAGGTGCCTATCTGCGTCGCGTAACCAAGGAGCTGAAACAGGTCCCGATCGTCCCCCTGCATGAACTGGCGCAGGCCCTGCCAGCGTGCGCCGGGCACATCGGCTGGGAATTCAAGCTCGAACAGAAAAACCGGCTGCCCGTCAAAATGCCCCAGACCCTGCTCGCTCAGTACGGGAAGCTCCAGGCGCTTGAGCCAGTCCCGTGGAAACAGCGCGCCGTTGTCGTCGAGCAGGAACTGCTGCCGGCAGTGCACCACCACCCAGCCCCCGGGCAGACTGGGGTCGAGCAGCGCCGCCTGCCAGCGCAGGCTCATCAGGCCGCTACCGGCATGCCCAGCGCGCGCACGCTGTCGCTGGCCAGATCAAGCACGCTCACGCGCGAATCGTCGCGCCGCAATACCGCCCCGCCTTCGAGGTAGTACTCCAGGCTGGTCAGGGCGTCGGCGAGGGTTTCCAACAGCTGCTCGGGCGGCATCTGATTCGATTCGAGCATCTGTTTCTGAATGAAATCAGCGCAGGCGCCAATCAGCTCCGCCGCACGCTCCTGTTCGAGGAACCGTAATCCCCCTCGCACGGCCTGCAGGCTGAACGGCACGTTCGCCAGGTGCAGCTTTTCACCGTTTGATTCCAGATAGGCAGTAATCGCCCGCTTGGCCAGGGCCAGCCCGGCGGTCGCCTCGTCGATCACCACGATGCGCGCCTCGGTCAGCTGGTGATTGGCGAAGGCTTCCGCCTCCATTCCGGGACGAGCAACCTGAGGCTTGCTGTCACGTCGATCGCCACGCTCGAGGCTGGCTACCATGCTCTCGACGTAGAGCACCGCGTCAGCAAGACGCTGGATAACCTGCGGCTCGGGCGCATGCTCCAGGCTCCAGCCGGACACATCGCCCAGCTGCGCCTGCAAGGTGCTGGCCGCAGACGAAAGACCAACCATGCCAAGGGTTTTGGCCATCTTTCCGAGCAGGTTATGCAGGTTCGAGTAGGCTTCCGCCTGCGCAGTACCACGCTCGATCAGATCCAGGAGGTCCTTCAGGCTAGCCAGCTCTTCGCGGATTGCCGAAGACAGCGAACGCATGACTGCCTGACCAGGACCAGCCAGACGCTGGGATTCCTCTTCGAGCAGGTGGTCGGTGAATGGCAGCGGGCTTAACGAGAAGACCTGGCGAACCTGGCTGGCGATCGGCCCTTGGGTATCCGCCAAAGCGACAACATAGAGAAGCTCTTTGAGCAGACTGCGCGGGGCTTCGTATGCAGGATTGCCAAGCACCTGCTTGAGTTCGCGGTCGAGCCGCGAAAACAGCTGCTTGCGCGACTTGCGCGGCAGCAGCTGGCCGTCGAGCTGGGACTCGAGAGCAGCGCTGCCGATCCAGCACAGCCGGCTTGCCGGTGATTCGATGAACAGGTGATCCAGGCGCGTCAGTGCACGCCCCATCAGCTTCAGGCTGGCAGGCAGATTGTCTTCACGAATGAAGCCCAGCAATCCAACCTGGTACATCTGACGCAAGCGCCTTGCTTCGGCAACTGGTGCGGCACCGGACCTGGCCGGCACATCCACAGCAGGACGAGCATGATCGAGACGAACACTGAAGAAGAAGCTTTCCGGCAAGGCGGGCTGTGCACACGCCTGTCGCAGCGCGTTGATGGCTGGAAGCAGCAGTTCGGGAATTTCCTGGCGGCTCGCGTCGACGCTTTCCAGATAACGGCGCAGGACATAGAGCGCGTTGCTCAGCGCGGCTAGCTGCACGTCGCGGTCTTCCCCAGCACCGACGGGGATATCGGTCGCCAGCTGCAGAATCTCCTGCGCCAGCAACTCGGCTCCGGTCAATTCGATGAGGTTGAGCGTGCCGCGCACCTGCTTGAGGTTTTCCACGGCCTGCTGCAGCAGGCCGCCGTTGTTGCGATCGATGATGAAGTGTTCAAGGCTCTGCTCGGCCTCTTCCATGGTGGCGAACAGTTCGTCACGTACCAGACCGAGTGAAGTAGCTCCAGTAACCATGCCTAGTGCGCCTCCCGCGCAAACGTGTGATGGCGCATCAGTCGGCAAAGTCCGGCTTTTGTTTGCTCATATGAGCGGCGATTGCGACCTTGATATCGGCCGACTGCAGCATGGCCGCGTTCCAGGTGGCGATGTACTCAAGCCCGTCGTGGACGCGATGATCACGCATATAGCGGATCATTTCCTTGGTGCCGCGAATGGCGACAGGTGATTTGCGAGCGATGTCGTGGGCCAGTTCCAGAACGCCATCCATCAGCGTCTGCTGGTCGGCATAGGTGCGATTGACCAGACCGATGCTGCGTGCTTCTTCACCGTCAATTGTACGGCCGGTAAATGCCAGCTCACGCATCATCCCATCGCCAATGATGCGCGGCAGACGCTGCAAGGTCCCGACATCGGCGGCCATGCCCATGTCGATTTCCTTGATCGAGAATTTCGCGCCCACCGTGCTGTAGCGCATGTCGCATGCCGAGATCAGATCGATCGCGCCGCCCAGGCAGTAGCCCTGGATGGCCGCGATGACCGGCTTTCGGCAGTGATCGACAGCATTGAACGAGGCTTGGAGAGAAAGGATCTTGCGCCGCAGCCGCTCGGCGTTGCGCCCGACATCGCTGCCCAACTGGCTGCCGACCGAAGCCAGCAATTGGAGGTCGATGCCAGAAGAGAAATGCTCACCGGCCCCGCTGAGGACCACGACGCGCACCTCGTTGGTGGCATCGACCCAGTTGAAGATATCGATGATTTCCGACCAGAACGCGGCGTCCATCGCATTGATCTTCTCGGGCCGGTTGATCACGACGCGGGCAATCTTGTCTGCCAACTCTACACGGAAGGCTTTGTATTCGGTCACGCTATCATCCTCGACAGCAAGGGCGCATGGGGGGCGTCATGACGGCCAAGCCGCACGACGGTGGGCAACTATAACAACTGGCACCAGCACGAGTGAATGTCGATGCAGACGATGTGATACAGACCACGCCGCCAGCCGACCTGTTCGTGCCGCGGTAGAGGGCCGCGTTGCTGGCCCGACGATCATTCACGGATGCAATCCACGGTGTACGAGCCACCAGCTGCCCCGACCTCATGTTGCAGACCGTGCACATCGGCATCGAATCCAGGAAAGCGTTCGGCAAAATCACGGGCAAAGCGAAGGTAATCGAGAATCGAACGAGTCTCTCCGGTAAAGCGCTCACCCGGCATGATCAGCGGGATACCCGGCGGATACGGCACCAGCATGACCGCTGCTATGCGCCCTTCCAGCGCTTCGATCGGCACCGCCTCCACCTCGCCGCGAACCAACTTGTCGTAGGCCTGTGCCGGGGTCATCGCGGGCTCTGGCAGCGCTGTATACATCCTGCGCATGGCGCGCGCTGTGGCGTTTTCGCAGTAGCAGGCATGCAGGGCATCGCAGAGGTCGCGCAGGCCCATCCCGGCGTAGGCAGCCACGCCACTCCGGGTGATCGAAGGCAGCGCTTCTACCAGTGGGATGTTCGCATCATAGTGACGCTTGAACTCCAGCAGTTCGGTAAGCAACGTGCTCCATTTACCTTTGGTGATGCCCATGGAGAACAGCACGAGCATCGAGTACAGCCCGGTCTTCTCCACCACCAGACCACGCTCCCAGAGAAACTTGCTGACTACCGCAGCCGGAATGCCACTCTTGCCCAGCGCGCCGGATGCGGTAAGACCCGGTGTGACGAGCGTGACCTTGATTGGATCGAGCAGCACGTAATCGTCGGCGATTTCGCCGAAACCGTGCCAGTCGGCCGTCGGCTCCAGCAGCCAATCCGGAGTCACCAACGCCTCAGCACCATCGACCAGTGGCGGTTGCCAGATACTGAACCACCAATCGTCCGCGTCGATGTGCTGGCGCAGGTTGGCCAGAGCACGGCGGAAGCTCAGCGCCTCATCGAACGTCTCCTGAATCAACGAGCGACCGGCCGGTCCTTCCATCATCGCCGAAGCCACGTCGAGCGATGCCAGGATGCCGTACTGCGGCGACGTGGAGATGTGCATCATGAAGGCTTCGTTGAAGCGGTCGCGATCGAGCTGCCGTGTCTGGCTGTCGAGCACATGGATCATCGATGCCTGGCTGAATGCCGCCAGCAGTTTGTGCGTTGAATGGGTGGTGAACACCAGCGGGCCCTGTTCGCGGGTATCCATGCCGTAACGACCATCGTAGAACTCGTGGAACGCCGCGTAGGCGTACCAGGCTTCGTCGAAATGCAGCACTTCGACATTGTCGGCCAGGGTGCGCTTGATCAGATTCGCGTTGTAGCAAAGCCCGTCATAGGTGGAGTTCGTCACCACTGCCAGCTTGACCTTCGGCGGGCGGCCGCGGGCCAGCGGGTTGGCGGCAATCTTGGCCTGGATCGACTCGCGGGTGAACTCTTCCAGCGGAATCGGCCCGATGATGCCCAGCTCGTTGCGCGTTGGGCTCATGTACAGCGGTATCGCGCCGGTCATGATGATCGCGTGGAGGATCGACTTGTGACAGTTGCGATCGACCAATACCAGATCGTCGCGGGCGACCATCGAATGCCAGACGATCTTGTTCGCGGTCGAGGTGCCGTTGATCACGAAGAAAGTGTGGTCAGCGCCAAAATTGCGCGCTGCACGGGCTTCCGCCGCCGCCACCGGCCCGGTGTGATCAAGCAACGAACCGAGCTCGGGCACCGAAACCGACAGGTCCGAGCGCAGCGTGTTTTCCCCGAAAAACTGATGGAAGGCCTGGCCGACCGGACTCTTGCGGTAGGCAACACCGCCACCGTGACCGGGCGTATGCCAGGAGTAGTTCGACTCACCGGTGTGCCGGACCAACGCGCTGAAGAACGGCGGCAGCAGATCCTCCAGGTAACTGCGCGCGGCGCGCGCGACCTGGCGCGCGAGGAACGGCACGGTGTCTTCATACAGATACAGCAGACCGCGCAATTCGTTGAGATCGGCCATCGCCTCGGCCGGCGCGTTTTCGATGGTGATCTGCTCGCCCAGCGCGAAGATCGGCAGACGCGGGGCACGGCGACGGGCGACGCGGATCAGCTCCACCACATCTTGCAGCAGACGCTGGTTGTCCCCGGCGCCCTCCGCCGCTACCAGAATGCAGGCCAGCCCGTGATGAGTCGAGGCGACGATGCGCCCCTCGTTCGAGCTGGCTGTGGGCAGGATATTGAAGCCGTCGCGCTCCAGCTCGGAAGCGATACCACGTACTCGCTCACCGGCAACGGTGTCAGCCTTTATGTCACGGTGAACGATAAGGATGGGGAATTTCAGGTCTTTGTACATGCGCACTCTCTGCGGACGATCCATCTACAGGGTAGAAGGGTCCGCAGCAAAGCAACAGCGCATAAAGACGACAGTCTTCTCGATCAGCCTTCGAGCTGAGCCCACAGCGGGGCTGCACCCGCAGCTTTTTCGATGGCAGCCATGCGCGCAGCGTGCGCGGCAAGCTCCTCCTCGCTGGCACGCAGCACCGTGGTGCGCGGCCGATCAGCCGGCAGCCGACGAATCGGTGTGGGCTGTTGCCGTCCACCATCGGAGCTTTCGCCATCACCGGCAAGCGACAGATTCGTCTGCCCACCGGTCATGGTCAGCCAGACGTCGGCCAGGATCTCGGCATCGAGCAGAGCGCCGTGCAGATCCCGACCGGAGTTGTCCACGCCGTAGCGCTTGCACAGCGCATCGAGGCTGTTGCGCTGGCCAGGGTGGCGCTCGCGCGCCATCAGCAGGGTATCGAGGACCGAGCAGTGATCGGCGATCTCGGCGCGCTCCTGCTGACCGAGCAGAGCGAACTCGTTGTTGATGAAGCCAAGGTCGAACGCGGCGTTATGGATAACCAGCTGCGCACCCTTGATGAAATCGAAGAATTCATCAGCGACATCACGGAAACGCGGTTTGTCGACGAGGAACTCGTTGGTGATACCGTGAACGGCGATCGCCCCCTCGTCCACTTCGCGGTCAGGCTGCAGATAGACGTGGTAATGCCGTCCAGTCAGACGGCGGCCGATTACTTCGACACAACCAATCTCAATGATCCGGTGGCCATCGGCCACTGGCATGCCGGTCGTTTCGGTATCCAGCACTACGCTGCGCATGTTGCTTCGCTCACTTACACAATCGGTTGACGTTTTGCCTGCACTACACCACGGTTGGCCAGCAGGTCGGCATGCTCGTTGCCAGGGTGCCCGGTATGACCGCGGACCCATTCCCAGCTCACCTGATGGCGGTTGACCTGCTCGTCGAGCTGCTGCCAGAGATCGGCATTCTTGACTGGTTGCTTGCTTGCCGTTTTCCAGCCGCGCTTCTTCCAGTTGGGCATCCAGTCATTGATGCCCTGCATCACGTACTGCGAGTCGGTCACCAGGCGCACCTTGCACGACCGCTTCAGCTCGGCGAGCGCCCGAATCGCGGCCATGAGTTCCATGCGATTGTTGGTAGTTTCCGGTTCGCCGCCCCAGAGCTCACGCTTGACGCCTTTATAGATAAGCAGCGCGCCCCAACCGCCCGGGCCAGGATTGCCCTTGCAGGCGCCGTCGGTATAGATCTCGACCCAGTCGTCACTCATTTTCGATCGCTTACTCGGTTTGCCGGCAGAGTCTGGTCTTCAAGGCAGCCGGTGCTGTTCAGCGTCGCGGCGACTGATCTTCGCCACGGGCATCGGCAACAATTTGCCCATCCGCTCGCGTCGCTCCTGACGCAAGGGTCGCAGGCCGATCATCAGCTTGCGCGCCACCAGCAAATAGAAGCCACCAGTGGGCGCCTGCAACTGCTGCCCAACCGACTCCAGCCGCGACAAACGCGCCTGCCAGTCGGTCGAAGAAAGCGGCGGACAATAGCACCCGAAGCGACGTTTCTCCAGCGCGAATCCCAGCAGGTTCAGCCAGTCACCAACCCGAGACGGGCGAATACAACGAGCCTCGCGAAATACCTCGCGTGATAACAGGTGGCGGACGCCCCAGGCGCTCCAGGGATTGATCCCGACGATCAACAGGTGCCCGCCTGGGCGCACTCCGCGTGCAGCCTCGCGCAGCAGGCCGTGGGGAGAAAGGCTGAAATCCAGAGCATGCTGCAACACCACGACATCGGCGGCGTGCTCACCCAGGGGCCAGGCCTGCTCCTCACAGTGAATTTCCACTCCGGGTAACGGCGCACCCAGGCGGACGCTGCGTTTGATGTTCTGCGGCTGCACCGGCTCCCCGCTGAATGGGCCGTTATGCACCAGATAACTGCCGAAAC
This sequence comes from Pseudomonas songnenensis, assembly GCF_003696315.1. Classification (GTDB taxonomy): domain Bacteria; phylum Pseudomonadota; class Gammaproteobacteria; order Pseudomonadales; family Pseudomonadaceae; genus Stutzerimonas; species Stutzerimonas songnenensis. The sequence continues at coordinate 100,567 of NZ_RFFN01000008.1, forward strand.
AACGCGCGAGCTCTTCGGTGAGTACATGCTTTTCCTGAACCAGCAGCTGCTGGCCAAGCGGCCCTGCGAACCAGTCGGATGCCTGATTGATCATGGACAGCCAATGGTCGCTGGCCTGGGGGGACGGTTGATCGTTCATCGCTCGGCTCCGTTCACGGCGCGGATCTGCGCGGCGCTGGGTTCGCTCGGGTTCAACTTTTTCTTGGGACTGCTAGGATGCGCCTTTGTCCCTCGCTTGGCGACCCGCCCCATGTTGAAGATCGAAGCACTCCCCGCCTTCACCGACAACTACATCTGGTTGCTACAGGACGATGCAACCCAGCAATGTGTCGCTGTAGACCCCGGTGACGCCGCGCCGGTACTGAGCTGGCTGCAGGATCACCCGGACTGGCGACTCAGCGATATTCTGATTACCCACCACCATCACGACCATGTTGGCGGTGTCGAACGGCTCAAGGCGCAGACAGGCGCCCGTGTTCATGGGCCGGCAGCCGAGAACATTCCCGCACGCGACGAAGCGCTGAGCGATGGCCAATGCATCCGTGTGCTGGATAGGGACTTGCAGGTGATCGCGGTTCCGGGGCACACCCTCGGGCATATCGCTTACTTTCACAGCGATGCCGAGCAGCCCTGGCTGCTGAGTGGCGACACGCTGTTCGCAGCGGGATGCGGCCGACTTTTCGAAGGCACACCCGAGCAGATGTTCGCGTCACTGCAACGTCTGGCGGCCTTGCCGGACGGCACACTTATCTATTGCACCCACGAATACACCCTGAGCAATCTGCGTTTCGCCCAAGCAGTGGAGCCGTATAACCAGGAAATTGAGCAGCGCGTGCGCGAGGTAACCGCGCTGCGTGAAGGGAACCACTTCAGCCTGCCCACTCGAATGAATATCGAACGCGCTACCAACCCCTTTTTGCGCAGCAGTGTCGAGGCTGTGCGGCAGGCCGCGAGCGGGCATTGCGGCCGCAGACTAGAGGATGACGTCGCGGTTTTCGCGGCCTTGCGCGCGTGGAAAGACCATTTCTGACAAGCTCGACAGGTTCCCGAAACGGAGCCTGCAAACTTGACCCCACCAGGGTGCGTTCCTAGAATCCCCCGAATTTTGTTTCCGGGGAAGATTCCAGCCAATGCCGCCAGCTCCCAAGAAACGCCACGAAACGGACGCCTTGGCAGCCTCTGGTCGTGCGTTGGCTCTCGCCATATGCGTCGCCCTAGCGGGCTGTCAGAGCAATGCCACGCGCGACGACACCCGCGAGCAGACAAGGCGCGCCACTACGCCTGTGGCACAAGAGCCCATCTGGCTGAACGACACCACCGCCATCACCGAACACGAAGATATCTGGGAGCGAATCCGCGAGGGCTACAAGCTGCAGGAGCACCTGGACAGCAACCCGCGTATCGAGCAACAGCGCCTGCTGCTCTCCAGCCGCCCGAAGTCCATCGAAATTGTCAGCGAGCGCAGCAGTCCATTTATCCACTACATCGTCGAGCGTCTAGAAGAGCGCGACATGCCACTGGAGCTGGCGCTGCTGCCAATCATCGAAAGCTCCTATGATCCCTTCGCCTACTCCCCAGCCCATGCTGTCGGGCTCTGGCAGTTCATCCCCTCGACAGGTCGGCATTTCAACCTTCGTCAGACCAGCTGGTATGACGGCCGCCGGGATATCACTGCTTCGACCAATGCGGCGCTGCGCTACCTGAGCTACCTGCACGGCCTGTTCAACGGCGACTGGCTGCTAGCCCTTGCGGCTTATAACGCTGGGGAAGGCACGGTCAGCCGAGCGATCGAACGCAATCAGAAGCTGGGCCTGCCAACCGATTACTGGAACCTCCCGCTACCACGCGAGACCCGCGACTACGTGCCCAAGTTGCTGGCGCTGTCGCAGTTGATCCAGGCGCCGGAGGCTTACGGCATCAACCTCAATCCGATCGCCAACGAACCCTACTTCGAGGTGATCGCCCTCAAGCAGCGCATGGATCTGGCGCGGGTCGCCAAGCTCGCCGACCTTGATGAGGACGAGCTGTATCAACTGAATCCGGCCTTTACCCGGCGAATCACGCTAGACGGTCCGCAACAGCTTCTGGTGCCGATGGAAAAGGCCGAGATGCTGGCAGCCAACTTGGCACTGATGAAACCGCAGGACCTGGTCGACTGGCAGCAGTACCAGGTGCGTGCAGGGGACACGCTGGGTGTCATCGCCAACCGGCATCACCTGACCGTCAACATCATTCGCGACGTCAACCGCTTGAAGAGCGATACGCTGCGCGTCGGCCAGGTTCTCAGCCTTCCAACCAGCAGCGATGCGAAAGCCTCGCGTGAGCTGCTGCATGCCGTCGCGCGACAGCCCGCGTCGACACCGCGCACCTACCGGGTCAAGACGGGTGACAATCTCTGGGACATCGCCAAGGCCCAGCGGGTCTCGGTACGCGACCTGCAGCGCTGGAACAAGCTTTCCGGGAGTCAGCTGAAGGTTGGCCAGGCGTTGTTTCTGCAAGGCCCGGCGACCAGTACGCCGACGAAGAAAGACAACTCGCCTACCTATTACAAGGTCCAGAAAGGCGATTCGCTTTACCAGATCGCCAAGCGCTTCAACGTGCAGCTCACCAACCTGAAGACCTGGAACCCCAAAGGCACCGAAGTGCTGCGGCCTGGCCAGCTGCTGACTCTCTATCTTCCGAACTGAGCCACGACACTCAACTGACCGGCCGTTTGCTAAGTGACTCCAGACAACGGCCGGTCAACTGCGTAAAGCGCTGGAACGCAACGAACTGCTCGTGTTTGAGCGCTCGTCCGGAGAGCCTGCAGTCCCCATAGATCACGCCGATTTCGCGAGCCCCGGCCACCAATGGCGCGATGAAGAACATGCCGCTGCCAAAGCACTGACGCAGCGGCTGGGTCACCAGATCTGCCAGGTTGTAACTGGCCGGAACCCCCATCCACAGCGCCTGCCGATGGCGCAATGCATAGCTGAATATATGCGGCTGCTCGAGCTGTTCAGCTGGCATCACGAACTCCTGCAACCAGGCCTCAGTGCCTTCGCCTATGGCACAGCGAGCCTTGAAACGCGTCTGCTGATCTGCCAGCACGGCCACCATGACTCGCTCCAGACCGACCCCGTGGTGCAAGCCTCCGAGCAGCGTATCCAGAATTATCCCGGCATCGCCTCCGCCCGTCGCCATCAGGCCAAGATCCTGCAGTGATTGTTGCAGCAATAGCAGATTCGGCTGCAACAAGGCTGCCTGGCGCTGAGCCTGCTGCAAGCGAATCTGCTCCGGGTCGGTGCTGGGTATGAGCCTGCCCAGACGGCTAGCTCCGAAGGTCGTGGCGACTTCAACGGTTTCATCGGCGCTGGCGAGAATCTGCTGCAGCGCGTCAGCCTCCTCCACCCCGGTGAACTCCGCGACGGCCCTGGTCAACGCTGCCATCCGCTCGCACTCCCAACCGCCCAGCGCGGCTTCGCTGATCTGCACGCCCAACGCTACCGCACGCGCCGCCGGATCGCTGCTGGCCGCCTGGCTATGCGCGAGGCTGGTCAGCTCGCCCAGACTCCAACTCCGAACCAGGCCAAGACTGAGCTGCCGAAAACTCGTACCCAGGACCGCCTGAACCGCCTCATCAGCCTTGACACCCGGCTGCGCCAGCTGAGCTGCCAGGTCGTCGACCTGCTCGCCCCCGCAGCCCCAGAACGCCAATTCGCCAATGTTGTAGAGCAGCGCAGCGATGAACACTTCTTCATCGTGGCGGGACAGTACGTAGCCGGCGATGTTTCGTGCCTGTACTGCCGCGTGAAACGAGCGCGCAAGCAGCTCCAGCAGCTGCTCCCGCGGGGCGCGCTCGAGCAGGCTGTCGATCAGCGTCACCGACAGGCTGATCAGACGCACATTCTCGAAGCCGATCATCACGATCGCCCGGGAAATCGTCTTGATGGTTTCCTGCGAGGGGTTGTAGTAGCTACTGTTGCCGACCCTGAGCACTTTGGAAGTCAGCGCAGCATCACGCAGAAGAACGTCGGCGAGCTGCTGTACCGAGGCGTGCTCATGCACGGCCAGGCGTTGCAGATCCTTGACCACGGACGCCAGCGCCGGCAGTTCCGATTGATTGAGGCGGTCGACCCACGCCTGCAGACCCTGGGCACGTACATCCAAGAGGTCACCGCTCCACAATGCCATTACGGGAAATGACCCGCAGTTTGCCCGAGTTGCCCGGCCTTTTTCCAGCGCATACAAGCTGTTACTGTACCGGCCCGAGAAGCCCGTAAGCGCCAAGGATCGGATCCCCCGTCTGATGCGAGCCCTGCTACTGTTACTGACCTGCCTGGCCTTGAGCTTTCCCGCCCTCGCTACCATCAGCGAAAGCCATGGTTATGCGCAGTTCGGCACTCTTAAGTACCCAGCCTCGTTCACCCACTTCGATTGGGTGAACCCGCGCGCGCCCAAGGGCGGCCAGATCAAACTGATGGCGTCGGGCACCTTCGACACGCTCAATCCCTATACCTTCAAGGGCACCAGTCCCAGCGCCACACCGGGCTTCCTCCAGTACGGCATCAGTGAGCTGAACGAGCCGCTGATGGTCGGCACCGGCATCTACGATCCGTCCGGAGACGAGCCCGCTTCCAGTTACGGGCTGATCGCCGAATCCGTTGAGTACAGCGACAACAACAGCTGGGTGGTCTTCAACCTGCGCAAGGAAGCCCGCTTTCATGACGGCAAGCCGATCACCGCCTACGATGTCGCCTTTTCCTACCGCCTGCTGATCAAGGACGGTCACCCTCAGTACCGCACCAATCTGCAAGGCGTGAAGCGCGTCGACATCCTCAATCGCCATCGCATCCGCTTCGTCTTCGAGCAGCCGAACAACCCTTTGCTGGTCATGCGCCTCGGCGAATTGCCGGTACTGCCACAGCATTACTGGAAGAACCGCGACTTCAAGGCCACTACCTTCGAACCGCCGCTGGGCAGCGGCCCCTATCGCATCACTCATGTACAACCTGGGCGTCAGGTGGTGTTCGAGCGGGTACGCAACTGGTGGGGCGCCAAGCTTCCGGTCAACCAGGGCAAGTACAATTTCAACCGTGTCGACGTCGAGTTCTATCGCGACAGCGTCGTGGCATTCGAAGCCTTCAAAGTCGGTGAATTCGATTTCTATATCGAGCACCAGGCGAAGAACTGGGCCAACGGATACCAGTTTCCCGCCATGATGCGTGGCGACATCATCCGTGCCGAGATTCCCCACCAGATTCCCACCCAGACCCAGGCGTTGTTCATGAACGGCCGCCGCACGACGTTCGCCGACCAGCGCGTGCGCGAGGCCCTGGGGCTGATGTTCGATTTCGAGTGGACCAACCGCGCGCTGTTCTATGGCGCCTACCGCCGCAGCGAAAGCTACTACCCCAACAGCGACTTCACCGCGACCGGCAAGCCTGAGGGTGGCGAGTGGCTGCTGCTATCCCCCTATCGCAAACAGCTCCCGGCCAGGCTGTTTACCGAGCCATTCGAACTACCACGAACCGACGGTCGTGGCATCCCGCGGGAAACGCTGCGTCGCGCGCTGGGTTTGCTCGCCGAAGCGGGCTGGAAAGCCTCGGATGCGGGCCTGCTCAATAGCGCTGGGCAGCCACTGCGCTTTGAAATCCTGCTGGTCAATCCGCGGCTCGAGCGAGTCCTTCAGCCCTACATCGAGAATCTCGCGCGCATCGGCATCCAGGCCAACCTGCGCACGGTCGACAGCGCACAGTACAAGCAACGGCTCGATCACTACGACTACGACATGATCCTGATGACCCTGGTGCAGAGTCTCAGCCCAGGCATCGAGCAGCACCTGTACTTTCATTCCAGTCAGGTCGACGTCAAAGGCGGCCGCAATTATGCCGGTGTCGCCAACCCGATCGTCGACGACCTGATTGCCAAACTGCTCGCCGCGCAAACACGCGACGAGCAGGTCGCAGCCGCCCGCGCCATCGACCGGGTACTGCTGTGGAACCACTACACCATTCCGAACTGGTTCATCAGTAACCACCGCCTGGCGTACCGCAATCGGTTCGCCCATGTCACCACGCCGCCCTATACCCTGGGTCTGCGCGCGTGGTGGCTGAAGAGCCTGGAGAAGAAACAATGAACAATCGCGTGCGCTTTCCGCTGCTTCGCGCCGGCCTGCTGAGCCTGCTCTGCATGGCGACCCTGGCCGAGGCTGCGCCCCGGCATGCCCTGACGTTGTATGACGAGAAGCCCAAGTACCCGGCCGACTTCAAGCATTTCGAGTACGTCAATCCCGACGCGCCTAAAGGCGGCACGCTGCGACAGGCCGGTTTCGGCAGCTTCGACTCACTCAATCCCTTCATCAACAAGGGTGTCGCCGCCGACGACATCAGCCTGGTCTATGACACCCTGACCACCAACAGCCTGGACGAGCCCTTCACCGTCTACGGCCTGCTGGCCGAGAAGATCGAAAAAGGCCCGAACAACAGCTGGGTGCGTTTCCATCTAAGGCCGGAAGCCCGTTTTCACGATGGCGAGCCGGTGAAGGCCGAAGATGTGGTGTTCACTTTCGAAACACTGATGAGCAAGGGCGCACCGCACTACCGGGGCTATTACGCCGATGTGGAGAAGGTCGTCGCCGAAAGCCCTCGACGGGTTCGCTTTGATTTCAAGCACGCCGGCAATCGCGAGCTGCCGATGATCCTCGGACAACTGCCGGTATTACCCAAACACTGGTGGGAGGATCGTGATTTCAGCTCCGGCAGTCTGGAAGTCCCGCTGGGAAGCGGTCCCTACCGGGTCGATAAAATCCAGGCCGGACGTTCGATCCGCTACGCCCGGGTCGAGGACTACTGGGGCAAGGATCTGCCGGTCAATCGCGGGTTCTACAACTTCGACCGCATCAACTTCGATTACTACCGCGACAACACCGTTGCACTGCAAGCCTTCAAGGCCGGCCATTTCGACTACTGGTTCGAAACCAGCGCAAAGAACTGGGCCACCGCCTATGACATCGCCGCGGTCCGGGACGGACGCATCGTCAAGGACGAGATCCGCAACTACAACCCGACCGGGATGCAGGGCTTCATCTTCAATATCCGCCGCCCGCAACTGGAGGACCGCCGCGTACGTGAGGCCCTCGGATTGCTGTTCGATTACGAATGGACCAATCGGCAGCTATTCAACGGTGCCTATACCCGCACCCGCAGCTATTTCGACAACTCCGAGCTGGCCTCATCCGGCTTGCCGGATGAGGACGAGCTGAAGGTACTCGAGCCACTGCGCGGCAAGATTCCGGACGAGGTGTTCGACAAGGCATTCGAGCTGCCGCGTACCGAGGGCAACGGGGTGATCCGTGAACAGCAGCGCCAGGCGTACCGGCTGCTGACCGAAGCGGGCTGGAAGGTCGAGAACGACCGGATGCTGGATGCCCAGGGCAAGCCGGTAAAGCTAGAATTCCTGCTCGTGCAGGCAGAGTTCGAACGGGTTCTGCTGCCCTACAAGCGCAACCTGGCCGATCTCGGCATCGAGCTGGAGATCCGTCGGGTTGACGTGTCGCAGTACATCAACCGCCTCCGTTCGCGTGACTACGACATGATCGTCAGCGGCTTCGGCCAATCCAATTCGCCCGGCAACGAGCAACGCGAATACTGGCATTCGGCGAGTGCGGACAACCCGGGCAGCCGCAACTTCATTGGCCTCAAGGATCCGGCGATCGACAGCCTCGTGGAAGGACTGATCGGTGCAGACTCACGCAAGGAGCTGGTTACCCATACCCGCGCTCTGGATCGCGTACTGCTCTGGGGTCACTACGTGGTGCCGAACTGGCATATCAAGACCTGGCGCGTGGCTTACTGGAACCACCTTGCGCACCCCGAGGTAACGCCAAAACAGGACATCGGCCTGATGACCTGGTGGCGCAAGCCCGATGCGAAGGCACCGGTCGCCGATCCGGTGGAAGCGAAGAAAGCCGAGGAAGCTGGTGCGAGCACGCCAGCCGATAACGGCGAGGCGGAGCGCTAAGCATGCTCGCTTATATTTTTCGCCGCCTGCTGCTGATCATCCCTACGCTGTTCGGCATTCTGCTGATCAACTTCATCATTATCCAGGCAGCGCCAGGCGGTCCGGTCGAACAGGCAATCGCCAAACTGGAAGGCTTCGAAGGCGCAACCAGCCGCATCGCTGGCGGCGGTTCGGAAGTTGCGGTCGCCGGCACCAGCTACCGCGGTGCGCAGGGCCTGGACCCTGAGCTGGTAGCCGAGATCGAACGCCTGTATGGCTTCGACAAGCCACCGGTAGAGCGCTTCTGGATCATGCTCAGCAACTACCTGCGGCTGGATTTCGGCGAAAGCTTCTTCCGCGATGCCAAGGTTACCGACCTGATCATCGAGAAGATGCCTGTCTCCATCTCGCTGGGGCTATGGAGCACGCTGATCATGTACCTGGCCTCGATTCCGCTGGGGATCGCCAAGGCCACACGCCACGGCAGCAAGTTCGACGTCTGGACCAGCTCGGCAATCATCGTCGGCTACGCCATCCCGGCGTTCCTGTTCGCCATCCTGCTGATCGTGCTGTTCGCCGGGGGCAGTTACTGGAACTGGTTTCCGTTACGCGGACTGACATCGGCCAACTTCGAAGACCTGACCCTCGGCGGCAAGATCATCGACTATTTCTGGCACCTGGCCCTGCCTGTCACCGCACTGGTTATCGGCAACTTCGCGACGCTGACGCTACTGACCAAGAACAGCTTCCTCGACGAGATCAACAAGCAGTACGTGATCACGGCACGGGCGAAGGGCTTGAGCAAGAATCGTGTGCTGTATGGCCACGTGTTTCGCAATGCGATGCTGATCATCATCGCCGGCTTTCCGGCGGCCTTCATTGGCATGTTCTTCACCGGTTCGCTACTGATCGAAGTGATCTTCTCCCTCGACGGGCTCGGGCTGCTCAGCTTCGAGGCGGCGATCAACCGCGACTATCCGGTGGTGTTCGGCACCCTCTTCCTCTTCACCCTGCTCGGCTTGGTGGTGAAGCTGATCGGCGACCTGACCTACACGCTGGTCGACCCGCGCATCGATTTCGAAAGCAGGGAGGCCTGAGATGCAGTTGTCCCCCCTCAATCAGCGCAGGCTGGCACTGTTCAAGGCGCACAAGCGTGGCTGGTGGTCGCTATGGATCTTCCTCGCGCTGTTCGTGCTCAGCCTCGGCGCGGAGATCATCGCCAACGACAAGCCGATCGTGGTGCGCTACGACGGCGAATGGTTCTTCCCGGTGTTCAAGCGCTACCCGGAAACGGCCTTCGGCGGCGAATTCCCATTGCAAGCCAACTACAAGAGTCCGTACATCCAGGAGCTGATCGCCGAGAAGGACGGCTGGATGGTCTGGCCGGCCATCCCCTTCAATTATTCGAGCATCAACTACGAACTGCAGGTGCCAGCACCGGCGCCACCGTCACTGGAGAACTGGCTGGGCACCGATGACCAGGGTCGCGACGTACTGGCCCGGGTGATCTACGGTTTCCGCATCTCGGTACTGTTCGCCTTGACGCTGACCCTGATCAGCTCGGTGATCGGCGTCATCGCCGGCGCCCTGCAGGGCTTCTATGGCGGCTGGGTCGACCTGGTCGGCCAGCGCCTGCTGGAGATTTGGTCGGGGCTGCCGGTGCTCTATCTGCTGATCATTCTGGCCAGCTTCGTGCAGCCGAACTTCTGGTGGCTGCTGGGCATCATGCTGCTGTTCTCCTGGATGAGCCTGGTGGATGTGGTACGCGCCGAATTCCTCCGCGGACGCAACCTCGAGTACGTGCGCGCCGCCCGTGCGCTCGGCATGCAGAACGGCGCGATCATGTTTCGCCACATCCTGCCCAATGCCATGGTTTCGACCATGACCTTCATGCCGTTCATTCTCACCGGTGCCATCGGCACCCTCACCGCGCTGGACTTCCTCGGCTTCGGCCTGCCAGCCGGCTCGCCGTCGCTGGGTGAACTGGTCGCCCAGGGCAAGGCCAATCTGCAGGCGCCCTGGCTCGGCATCAGCGCCTTCATGGTGCTGGCGGTGATGCTGACCCTGCTGGTGTTCATCGGGGAGGCGGCGCGCGATGCCTTCGACCCAAGGAAATAACATGGCCGAACAACCGATAGCCGAGAACCTGGTCGAGGTCCGCGATCTGGCCGTCGAGTTCGTCACTGGCGAGCAGGTCCAGCGTGTCGTCGAGGGCGTCACCTTCGATATCCGCAGGGGTGAGACCCTGGCGCTTGTCGGCGAAAGCGGCTCGGGTAAATCAGTTACCGCGCACTCGATACTGCGTCTGCTGCCCTACCCGCTCGCCCGGCACCCGCAGGGCCAGATCCTGTTCCATGGCCAGGATCTGCTCAAGGCCGATGAAAAGGCCATGCGTAAAATCCGTGGAAATCGCATCGCCATGGTCTTCCAGGAACCGATGACCTCGCTCAACCCGCTGCACACCGTGGGCAAGCAGATCAACGAGGTTCTGGAGATTCACAAGGGTCTGCGTGGCAAGGAGGCAACCGCCCGCACACTGGAGTTGCTGGAACTGGTTGGCATCCCCGAGCCACGCAAGCGCATCCGTGCGTACCCGCACGAGTTGTCGGGCGGGCAACGCCAGCGAGTGGTCATCGCCATGGCGCTGGCCAACGAGCCGGAGCTGCTGATCGCCGACGAGCCGACCACGGCGCTCGACGTCACCGTGCAGCTGAAGATCCTCGAATTGCTGAAGGAACTGCAGGCACGCCTGGGCATGGCACTGCTGCTGATCAGCCACGATCTCAACCTGGTTCGGCGCATTGCCCATCGCGTATGTGTCATGCAGCGCGGTCGCGTCGTCGAACAGGCGTTGTGTGAAGATCTGTTCCGCGCGCCCAAGCATCCGTACACCCAGGAACTGCTCGCGGCCGAGCCCAGCGGCGGCCCAGTGGCAGTGGAGGAAGCGCCGCCATTGCTCGAGGTCGACGACCTGCGCGTGTGGTTCCCGATCAAGAAGGGCCTGCTACGGCGCACCGTCGACCACATCAAGGCAGTCGATGGTGTGAACTTCAGCCTGCCCAAGGGGCAGACGCTGGGCATCGTTGGCGAAAGCGGGTCGGGCAAGTCCACGCTGGGCTTGGCTATCCTTCGTTTGTTGGGTAGTCGCGGCGAGATCCGCTTCCAGGGCCAGCAACTGCAGAGCATGTCGCAGCGCCAGGTCCGGCCGCTGCGCCGGCAGATGCAGGTGGTCTTCCAGGACCCCTTCGGCAGCCTGAGCCCGCGCATGTCGGTCGGGCAGATCGTTGGCGAGGGGTTGCACATCCACCGGATGGGCAATGCCAGGGAGCAGGAACAGGCAATCATTGACGCACTCGTGGAAGTGGGTCTCGATCCGGAAACCCGGCATCGCTATCCCCACGAGTTTTCCGGCGGGCAGAGGCAACGCATTGCCATCGCCCGGGCTCTGGTGTTGAAACCGGCGCTGATACTGCTCGACGAGCCGACGTCTGCGCTCGATCGCACGGTGCAGCGACAGGTGGTGGAGCTACTGCGCTCGTTGCAGGCCAAGTACAACCTGACTTACCTGTTCATCAGCCATGACCTGGCGGTGGTCAGGGCGCTGAGCCACCAGATGATGGTGGTCAAGCAGGGCCAGGTGGTGGAACAAGGTGCGGCCGCGGACATCTTTGCGGCACCGCAACATCCGTATACACAGCAGCTGCTGGAATCCGCCTTCATGGCGCCCGGCACTGCCGAACAACCAGAAGAGGGACAAGCACATGGGTTTTCTCACCGGTAAGCGCGTACTGATCGTCGGCGTTGCCAGCAAACTGTCGATTGCCTCGGGCATCGCCGCCGCCATGCATCGCGAAGGTGCAGAACTGGCTTTCACCTACCAGAATGAAAAGCTCAAGGGCCGCGTCGAGGAATTCGCCGCAGGCTGGGGTTCGGGCCCGGAGCTGTGCTTCCCCTGCGACGTCGCCAACGATGAGGACATCGCCCGCGTATTCGAAGAGCTGAGCAAGAAGTGGGACGGTCTGGATTGCATCGTGCATTCCGTCGGCTTCGCTCCCGGCGACCAGCTCAACGGCGACTTCACCGAAGTCACCACCCGTGAAGGCTTCAAGATCGCTCACGACATCAGCGCCTACAGCTTCGTCGCCCTGGCCAAGGCCGGCCGCGAGATGATGAAGGGCCGCAACGGCAGCCTGCTCACCCTCTCCTACCTGGGCGCCGAGCGCACCATGCCGAACTACAACGTCATGGGCATGGCCAAGGCCAGTCTGGAAGCCGGTGTTCGCTACCTGGCCGGCAGCCTCGGCCCGGAAGGCACCCGCGTCAACTGCATCTCGGCCGGTCCGATCCGTACCCTCGCCGCCTCCGGCATCGCCAGCTTCCGCAAGATGCTCGCTGCCAACGAGAAGCAGACCCCGCTGCGCCGCAACGTCACCATCGACGAAGTCGGCAACGCCGGTGCCTTCCTCTGCTCGGACCTGGCGTCCGGCATCAGCGGTGAGATCCTCTACGTCGACGGCGGCTTCAACACCACCGCGATGGGCTCGCTGGAAGACTGATCCCGCGCCTGTAAAGCACCGAACCCCGCCTACTGGCGGGGTTCGTGTTTCTGCGGCGGCATCAGCCGGCCGTGACCGTCATGCCGCCATCGGCCATGACCACCGAGCCGACCATGAAGCTGGCCCGCTCCGAGGCGAGAAAGGCGACGATCTCGGCGATCTCCTCCGGCTGCGCCGCGCGCCCGATGGGTGCGGCTTGCCCATGCTGGGCGAGAAAGCCCGGCCCGTCCTCGACCACATCGTTGAGGATGTTCGTCACCACATCGCCTACGCCGATGGCATTGACCCGGATGCCATGCTCGATCGCCTCCAGTGCCAGCGTGCGAGTCAGCTGCGCCAGCGCACCCTTCGAGGCCGTATAGGCGGCGATGGTCGGAAAGGCAAAGTAGGACGCGTAGGACGCAATGTTGACGATCGCCCCCGAGCGATTGGGCATCATTGCCTTGACCGCTTCGCGGCAATGCAGGAAGGCCGCCGTGGCGTTGACCGCCTGAATGCGCTCCCAGTCCTCGCGGGTCATGTCCACCACCAGCTTGTTGATGATGATTCCGGCGTTGTTGACCAGAATGTCCAGCCGGCCGAACTGCTCGATGGCCAGGCCGACGGCACGCTCGGCGGCGCCGTCTTCGGTGATATCCGCCTGCAACGGCACCAGCCCCGGCCGGGTGAGTTCTTCGACCGCGGGGTCGATGTCTTCAGCGACAACCTTCGCGCCGCGCTCGTGCAGCAGCAAGGCGATGGCCCTGCCGATGCCGCTGGCCGCGCCAGTGACCAGCGCGACCTTGCCTTCGACTTCCTGGATAACAGTGTGCTTGGAATCGGTCATGGTGCTCTCCTCCCGTTACGGACGACGCCAGGGCGCCTTCGTTATTGACGGGTTCAGTCTCCCTCAGTGCGGCAAGCCCGGCTTTCGCACGCTTGCGCTGGCTGTCGGGGTTTTGCGCGCAGCATAGCCGGCCAGTGGCGAGGGCCTGCGCTAACCTATCGACGCCTACTTGTTATGGGAGCACGCCGTGCCTCGGTCGTCCGAAGCCCCACCAGTGCCTGATACGTGGCGCGCCACTGCTCAGTCCATGCGCGACCACCTACCCGGAGATGCTGACGTAACTGCGCTGCCGCCGCTGCAGGACGTGGTCGTGCAGTTCTTCAGCCATCGCACCATCACCGAGCCAATTCGAGTACCCGCAGTGGTAGAACCGCTACTGGTTCTGGTACTCGCCGGTACGGCCCGTGTCGAAGAGCGTGGCTTGGATGGGCCATGGAGCGCAGCAACCGTGAGGGTCGGCGACTTCTTTCTGACCAACACCCAAGAGCCGTACGAAATGCGCTGGCAGACGCTTGAAGGGGACCGCTTCGAGGTGATGCACCTGTATCTCGGTCTGCCATTCATCGAACAGGCCGCACGGGAACTGCTCGGACCACAGAGCACAGCGGTCGCGCTGCTGGATGTTTCCGGCGGCAGGGACGAAACGGTTCACTGGCTGATGGAAAGCCTGCGCCAGGAGTTGCTCGACCAGCGTACGCCCAGCCTGCTGTGCCTGCGTGGCCTGGCTCAAACGCTGGCCGTGCATCTGCTGCGCCACTATCGGGCCCCACAAGGCGTCATCCGCCGCAGCAATGCCCTGCAGGCGTACAAGCTGCGGAAAGTCATCGACGCAATGAACGCTCGGCTGGCCGATGAGTTCAGCCTCACCAGGCTGGCCCGTACCGCCGAGCTGAGCGAGTACCACTTCAGCCGGATGTTCAAACGTGCCACCGGATTCTCGCCGTCGCAGTACTTCATCGGCCTGCGCATGGCGCGGGCTCGACAGCTGCTGATCGAAACCCAGCGCAGCGTCATCGACATCGGACTGGAGGTGGGCTACTCGAGCCCGAGTCATTTTTCCCAGGTGTTTCGCCGCGAAGTCGGCGTCACGCCGAGCGCCTATCGCCAGGCCTGAAAGGCACGCCTGCTGCGAAACGAAAAAACCCCGGCCACGACGACCGGGGTTCTTCGTTTGTGGAGCCCGGCGGTTGCCGGGCTCCGTGACACAGGCCGATCAGCGCTTGGCGATCTGATCCTTAGGCAGCTTGAAGGTCCAGACCATACCGCCCTGGTTGAACTCCTTCACCCGCTTGGCAACCTCGCCGCCCCACAGTGGAACCGCGCCACCCCAGCCGGAGAGAACGGAGACGTACTGCTCGCCGTCCATTTCCCAGGTAACCGGAGAGCCGATCACGCCCGAGCCGGTGTTGAACTCGTAGAGCTTCTTGCCGGTCTTGGCATCGAAGGCCATCAGGTAGCCTTCCGGGTTGCCGGTGAACACCAGGTTGCCCTTGGTCGCCAGCACACCGCCCCACAGCGGCGCGTAGTTCTTGTAGCGCCAGACTTCCTTGCCGGTCTTCGGATCGATGGCGCGCAGCACGCCGATGTAATCGTCGTTGAGCGGATGGATGGTGAAACCGGCACCCAGGTAGGCCGCGCCCTTCTTGTAGGCGGTGCCTTCGTTCCAGATGTCCATGCTCCACTCGTTGGACGGCACATAGAACAGTCCGGTGTCCTGGCTGTAGGCCATCGGCATCCAGTTCTTGCCACCGAGGAACGACGGCGCCACCGTGACGGTCTTGCCCTGCGCGCCAGCGTCGTTGGGCGAGCCCGGACGATTGGCGTCGTCGTAGATTGGCCGGCCGTTCTTGTCCAGGCCTTTGGCCCAGGTGATCTTGTCGACGAACGGGAAGCCACGGATGAACTTGCCGTTGGTGCGATCGAGTACGTAGAAGAAGCCGTTGCGGTCGGCGGTACCGGCAGCCTTGATGGTCTTGCCGCCTTCCTGATAGTCGAAGGACACCAGTTCGTTCACACCGTCGAAGTCCCAGCCGTCATGCGGTGTGGTCTGGAAATGCCACTTGATCGAGCCGTCGTTCGGGTCCAGCGCCAGACGCGAGGAGGAATACAGGTTGTCGCCAGGGCGCAGGTGCGAGTTCCACGGTGCCGGGTTGCCGGTACCGAACAGCAGCGAATCGGTGTCCGGATCGTAGTAGCCGCCCAGCCACGGAGCCGCACCGCCGGTCTTCCACAGGTCGCCCGGCCAGGTCTTGCCCGCTTCGCCGCCGGAGATGCCACTTTCGACCTTCTTGCCGTCCTTCCACACGTAGCCCATGTGGCCTTCGACCGTCGGACGGGTCCACAGCAGTTCGCCGTTCTTCGGGTTGTACGCTTCGATCTTGCCGACCACGCCGAATTCGCCACCGGACACACCGGTAATCAGCTTGCCCTTGACCACCAGCGGGGCTGCGGTCAGCGAATAACCGGCCTTGTAATCGGCGACGGTTTTCTTCCAGACGACCTTGCCGGTGTCCTTGTTCAGCGCAACCAGCTTGGCGTCCAGCGTGCCGAAGATCACCAGATCGTCATACAGCGCCACGCCACGGTTGATCACGTCACAGCACGGCATGATGCCGTCGGGAAGGCGCGCATCGTACTGCCACAGTTCCTTGCCGGTACGGGCATCGACCGCGTACACGCGGGAGTAGGAACCGGTGATGTACATCACACCGTCCTTGATCAGCGGCTGCGCTTCCTGGCCGCGCTGCTTTTCACCACCCAGAGAGAAGCCCCAAACCGGTCGCAACTGATTGATGTTATTGGTGTTCAACGCGTCCAGGGTGCTGTAGCGCTGGCCCTGCAAGCCCATACCGTTGGTCACGATCTGGTCGGTGGACTTGGCGTCGTTGAGGATTTCCTGGTCGGTTACGGCCCAGGCGTGCAGGCTGGACATCGCCACCGCGGCGCATAGCGCCGTCAAGGCGAAGGGCTTGCGAAGACCGGTGTGCTTCATTGCGGCTACCTCTGCGGGTTCATTGTTATGCCGGGAAATTTTCCCGGTCTGGGGTTGATTCTTGGTTTGCCCCGCTTCGGCAACAATTGCCCGCAGTACCGATTTTCCTACTCCCTTGGTAGCAATACGCCGCCGTGGACGGCGCAACCCGCGGTTTTTCAGGGCCGTACGGGTCACGAGCGGCACCGAAGTCGCAACGATCCGGCCGGAAAAGACTATTTCGCTGTGCTGGCCCAGCCCCTAAAACGAACGTCCCCTCGCTCAGAAGGATACGAGCCATGCTTCGCCATTCCCTGGCTATCGCCCTTGCCTTGCTTACTGCCCTGACCGCACATGCAGCCGAACCAATCCGCATCGGGCTCAACTACCCGAGTACCGGCAACTACAAATCCGAAGGCCTGGAACTGAGCCGCGGTGCGCTGCTGGCGGTCGATGAAATCAATGGTCGTGGTGGTTTGCTTGGCCGGCAGCTGCAGCTGGTCAGCCTGAATTCCGCCGCCCGCCCCGAAAAAGCCCAAGCCAATATCGAACGCTTCGCCATCCAGGGCGCGGCGATGGTGTTCGGCGGCGCCAATAGCGAGGAAGCCCTTGCCGCTGGCCAGCGAGCACGCGAGCTCGGGCTGCTCTATTTCCCCACGCTCGGCTACGCCAACGAAATCACCGGGCGCGACGGACATCGCCATCTGTTTCGAGAATCCAACAGCGCCTGGATGAGCGCCCGCGTGCTCGGCGAATACCTCAGCTGGCACATGCCCAACCGCCGTTATCACTACGTCAGCCTGGACGACGCATGGGGCCGCAGCATGGAGCAGGCGTTACGCGAAGCGACCAAGAGCCGCGACCGCGCGCGCCATGGCTACTCGAAGATCGCCGAGCGCGGTGCAAGGCGCGGCGACTACCTGGCCGCTCTGCAGAAAGCCGCCGCCAGTAACGCCGATGTACTGGTGATCGTCCTGCTTGGGGAGGATCTGGTGCAGACCATGCGTCTGGCGCACACCCTGGAGCTCGGCAAACGCATGCAGATCATCGTGCCCAACCTGACCCAAAGCATCGTCGAGCAGGCCGGACCGCTGGTGATGGAGCACGTCATCGGCACTGAAGCCTGGACCTGGCGGGTGCCCAAGCTGGTCGGCAGCACGGAAGGTCAGGCGTTTGCCGATCGATTCATCGCCCAGCATCAGGCGTATCCGGGCAGCACCGCAGCCTCAGCCTATGGCATCGTCCGACAGTGGGCGGACGCTGCCCAACGCACCGGCAGTATCAATGCCGAAGCGGTGATCGCGGCCCTGGAAAACCACCGCTACCAGCTACTCAAGGACGAGCAGTACTGGCGCGACTTCGACCACCAGAACGTGCAGAGCATCTATGCGGTGCGGGTCAGGAATCGCAGTGAAATCATGCAGGACCGCTTCAAGCAGGACTACTTCACCATCATTCATCGCATGGACGGCGAAGCGGCTGCCCCGAGCCTGGATGACTGGCAGCAGGAGCGTGGAGATCAGCTGGAGCTGCAGTAACGCCGTTACTGGTCGACGCGCTGCAGCGCGTCGACCTCGTAGCGCGGATACAGGTGGCTGACGCTACGGATCAACTCGTAACGGGTCAGGCTGATGCCGGCGAAACGCTCGGGGATCGGGCTCTGGATCACCTCGTTCATGTCCGCCCCGCTACGCGCAGCATCGCGCAGCAGGCCGTCCAGCCAACCGAGGTAATCACGCATCTGCCGGAACGGCTCGGCATCGTCGGCAACCGGGCCGTGACCGGCTACCAGCCGTTTCCACGGCAACGCCTCGAGTGTCGTCAGATCGTCCAGCCAGACATCCAGGCCCGGGCTGTTCGGCGTCGTCAGGGCGCGCTGGAAGAAGAGAATGTCGCCGGCGAAGAGCACGCCACTGCGCTCGTCGAGAATGGCCAGATCGGCGCCGGTATGCCCGCGCAGTGCCAGCAAGCGCAGGGATCGCCCGGCCACCTCCAGGGTACCGGGCGCAACGGTTTGGTTCGGCAGTACCACTTCGGTGCCGCGCATCCAGTCGCCAACCAGACGATACATGTTCTCGGCCATGGCATTGCCCTGCTCGCGCAGCAGCTCGGTGGTGCCGGCCAGCGCCGCGATCGGCACATCAGCAAAAGCCTGGTTGCCCAGTACGTGATCGGGATGATGGTGAGTGAGCAGAACCTTGGTCACCGGAAGATCGGTGACGCGGGAGATGGCCGCGCGCATCGCCTCGCCATAGAGTCTGGATGGGCCACTGTCGATAACGATGACACCTGCATCGCCGACAATGAAACCTGTGTTGACGATATTGCCGCCATTGCGCTTGTCGAAATTGTCGGTCGAGCCTTCCAGCAGCCAGACCCCATCGGCGATCTGCCGTGGCTGCAGCGTGTAGCTCAGCTCAGCCTGCACGGGTAGCGTCATACAGAAGGCGAAGATCAGCATGAACAGGCGCATGACGCCTCCTTGGCTTGGTTTGCTTACTCGCAGAGTGCGCGGTGCAATCAGAATGCGGCTTCGAACTCGTTGCCGTTGTTGTCGCGCAGCCACAAACGGGTTTCCTGACCGCCCTTCACTTCCAGACTCAGGTTCGGGTTCTCGGCAACGGCGGGATAGAGCTCCAGCTCCGCCATCACCTTGCCGTCTGCATCGCGCAGTTCGGCCTGGTTGAGGAAGAACTCCGGAATACCGCCGACCAGACCGTTATCCATGGGGTGGGATACCTGCAGGCGCAACCGGCTGAACTCGCCGCGGGGGAAGCGCGCTCCAACCACCTCGCCCAGGCGGTCTTCCCAACCCGCTTGCGCGCGCACGACGCTTGGCGCTGTGCAGCCGCCACCGGCCGCATCGACCCGCGCCGAGCCGATGTGCCAGACGCCATCGCGGGTCAGCACAGCGGCACGGATTGGCGTCGCCTGTTGCACCCGAATGCGAATGGCCACCAGCGGCACGACCTGCTCGCCTGGAGTAAAGGTGAAGATGCGTGGGATGGGGTTGAGGTCGGCGAAGGCCTCGATACGCACCACCTCGTCGCCCAGGGCGCGGGCGTCGATATGCACCGGCACCTGGCGGGAATCCTCGGCGAACGGCGGTACCTGCACCTGTACGCGCTCGTCGAACACGTAGGGCTCGCTGTTGAGCAAGCCCTTGTGGTGGTACTCCCACATCACCGATTGCAGCGGGTCGGCCTCGGCCGCCACTGCACTCGATGCATGGAAGGCAAACAGCAGCAGCAAGATTCGGGCGCTCATGTCGACTCCTCGAACGGCGATCCGCAGCGGGATCGGCATGGCGCAGCCGGTCAACGCCCGGCCACGTCGCTCTCCACATCCTGGTACAACCCGGGCAACTCGTAGGTCAAACCATGGCGGGCGTAGAGCTTCGCCAGCTCGCCTTCGAGAATCAGCGGCTCCAGCACCTCTTCCAGCGCGTACGCCAGTTGTCGGTTGGATTCGTGTACCGCCATACCCAGATCCCAGACCTGCTTGCCCATGTTCGGATAGGCGTTCTCGGCAAGTTTCAGATGCTCGTCACTCGCCTGGGCGAGCAGCCATTCGACTTCCCCGCGCATGGCCATGGTGGCATCCACCTCGCCCTGCTGCATGGCGGCGAACGCCTGCGACACGCTCGGATAGTGGAGAGTGTTCTTCGCCAGCCGGCCTTCGAATACCGAGGAGAGGTAGAACGAGGGCACACTGTCGACCTCGACGCCGATCGGGTGGTACTGGAAGATCGCGACGCTTGGCACTTCATCGATGCGCCGGTCATCGTAGGCCGCCTGCCAGCGCTCGCGCTGGTACGGGCCGAACATCACCACCAGCTCGTTGATCACCTCACCCAGCTCGTTGCGCTTGTAGGCGAACTCGCGGTCGTAGGGCACCCTCAGCATCACATCGGCCAGCACATCCGGCCGCAGGTAGTGGCCTTTCCAGATGAAATTGCGCAGGTCGTCGTCAAGGGTTTCGTCGGGCGTCACCCACAGAACCTGCAGCTTCAAATCCAGGCCTTCGGCGAGCTTGCGCGCCAGCTCCACATCGACACCACGCGGCTCGCCGTCATGCTGGTAACTATACGGAGGAAAGTTCTCGTACATCGCCACCTTGAGCACGCCGGACTCGATGATGTCATCGAACGCACGCACCTTGACGATCTCCGCCTGCGCCAACGCGCCGCAAAGGCTCAACCACAGCGCGAGGACCAGCCGCGCAGCGTTCATCACTGCTTGGCCGCTTCGCTTTCAATATAGGTACGAATCGCCCACAGCGCTTCCTGGCTGAGGGTATCGGCCATTCGCGGCATGTACACGGCGCCATCGCGCACCGCGCCGTTGATCACGCGCTCCTTGTACCACTCGTCACCGTCGTAGCTGGCTTCGAGCTCGCGCAGGTCGGGTGCGATACCGCCGGAGATCGCTTCCAGACCATGGCAGCGGGCACAGTTCTGGTTGTAGGCAGAGGAGCCGATCTGCACCGCCAGATCGTGATGTTCGCTGGGCGCACGGTAGGGGTTTTCTTCCAGCCATTCTTCACCGAGCGCCGGCAGGCCCTTGGTGTTGACGGCCTGGGGCGTCACGTCGCCATGCGCCATTACCAGGCCGGACATACCGAGGACACCCGCTGCCAGCAGTGAGCGCAAAAAGATCTTGTTATTCATGACTACCACCCTCTATTCGAGAACCTGTGCAACAGCCCCATCGGAGCGCATGGTGGTCATGTTGGCCGTGCGGGCGGGTCGGCAGAATCCTGCTTTGGATGCCTGCATCTCCTCCCTTGGTACTGGGTTTTACCACCACCTTTGGCACCGCACTGGTAGCAAGGCTAAATCACCCGGGGTTCGGGAAGGATTCCCGGCATCGGCGGGAGCTTTTCCGTGTCGGCTTCCACTGCGCGCTCCCAATAATCGAATCGCCAGGCCGCCGGCATGCGGCGGCCTTGTCCGAATCGACCAAGGGAATCGCAACCATGACAACAAGATCGAACCCCGGCAGCAAACGCCCACTCGCCCTCGCCGTGCACTGCCTTGCACTGGCGGGCAGCCTGGCGCTGGCCGGCGCCGCGCATGCCAAACCGGTCAGCTGGGAAGACATCGCCAACGACCATCTTTCCACCACCAACGTGCTGCAGTACGGCATGGGAACCAATGCACAGCGCTGGAGCCCGCTGGCGCAGGTCAACGAAAGCAATGTGTTCAAGCTGACGCCCGCCTGGTCATTCTCCTTCGGCGACGAAAAGCAGCGCGGCCAGGAATCCCAGGCCATCGTTCACGACGGCGTGATCTACGTGACCGGCTCCTATTCGCGGGTGTTCGCCCTGGATGCGAAGACCGGAAAGCGCCTGTGGAGCTATGCCCATCGCCTGCCCGACGACATCCGCCCCTGCTGCGACGTGGTCAACCGCGGCGCCGCCATCTATGGCGACAAGATCTACTTCGGCACCCTCGATGCCCGCGTCGTGGCGCTGAACAAGGACACCGGCAAGGTCGTGTGGAACAAGAAGTTCGGCGACCACGCCGCCGGCTACACCATGACCGGCGCGCCGACGCTGGTCAAAGACGGCAAGACCGGCAAGGTACTGCTGGTGCACGGCAGCTCGGGCGACGAGTTCGGCATCGTCGGTAAGCTGTTCGCCCGCGACCCGGACACCGGCGAGGAAGTCTGGATGCGCCCCTTCGTCGAAGGGCATATGGGCCGTCTCAACGGCAAGGACAGCACACCGACCGGCGACATCAAGGCGCCGTCCTGGCCGGACGATCCCAATCACCCGACCGGCAAGAAGGAAGCCTGGAGCCAGGGCGGCGGCGCCCCGTGGCAAAGTGCGAGCTTCGATCCCGAAACCAACACCATCATCGTCGGCGCGGGCAACCCGGCCCCCTGGAACGGCTGGGAGCGCACCAGTGATGGCGGCGACCCGAAGGACTACGACAGCCTCTACACCTCGGGCCAGGTCGGCGTCGATCCGAGCACCGGCGAGGTGAAGTGGTTCTACCAGCACACCCCGAACGATGCCTGGGACTTCTCCGGCAACAACGAGCTGGTGCTGTTCGACTACAAGGACAAGGCCGGCAAGACCGTCAAGGCCACCGCCCACGCCGACCGCAACGGCTTCTTCTATGTGGTGGACCGCAAGGACGGCAAGCTGCAGAACGCCTTCCCCTTCGTCGACGGCATCACCTGGGCCAGCCATATCGACCTGAAAACCGGGCGACCGGTCGAGAACGAGGGCCAGCGACCACCCAAACCGGAGCCGGGCGAGAAGCACGGCAAGTCGGTCGAAGTCTCCCCGCCCTTCCTCGGCGGCAAGAACTGGAATCCCATGGCCTACAGCCAGGACACCGGCCTGTTCTATGTGCCGGCCAACCACTGGAAGGAGGACTACTGGACCGAGGAAGTCAGCTACAAGAAGGGCTCGGCCTATCTCGGCCAGGGCTTCCGCATCAAGCGCA
Source organism: Pseudomonas songnenensis (assembly GCF_003696315.1). Classification (GTDB taxonomy): domain Bacteria; phylum Pseudomonadota; class Gammaproteobacteria; order Pseudomonadales; family Pseudomonadaceae; genus Stutzerimonas; species Stutzerimonas songnenensis. Next base: position 123,357 of record NZ_RFFN01000008.1, read on the forward strand.
TGTACGACGATCACGTCGGCATCCTGCGCGCCATGCACCCGACCACCGGCAAGGTGGCCTGGGAACACAAGGAAAAACTCCCGCTGTGGGCCGGCGTGCTGGCGACCAAGGGTAATCTCGTCTTCACCGGCACCAGCGACGGCTACTTCAAGGCCTTCAACGCGAAAACCGGTGACGAGCTGTGGAAATTCCAGACCGGCAGCGGCGTGATCTCCCCGCCTGTGACCTGGGAACAGGACGGCGAGCAGTACATCGGCGTAACGGTCGGTTACGGCGGTGCCGTACCGCTGTGGGGCGGCGACATGGCCGTGCTGACCAAGCCGGTCGCGCAAGGCGGTTCGTTCTGGGTATTCAAGCTGCCGGATTGGGAGAAAAAGACCGCCAAACGATGAGTCGAGCCGTGCCCGCCATCGCGCGGGCACGGCCTCATGCCCTCAAGGTACAGCGGTTCGCGCGGCATGCCTGGCCTCGCCGGCTCCGGGTTGGCGCTCTCGTCGACAGGCCAGAAACGCCACGCGACCGCTTTTCATTTCCTGCCTCAGGTGACGCCCATGAACACCCCTTGCCGTTTGCTTTTGCCACTGGCCCTGCTCAGCAGCGCCGCGGTCTTCGCCGCGGATGACGGTCCCTTGACCGTCAACGGCTGCGTGCTACAGCCCGACAGCCAATGCGCCAACGCCGACCTGCGCGGCGCCGACCTCAGCAATCAGGACCTGCGTCGGATCAACCTCGCTGGTGCCAACCTCTCCGGCGCCAACCTGCGCCACGCCAACCTCGACCTGGCCAATCTGGAAAAGGCCGACTTCACCGACGCCACGCTGAACCGGGCAAGCCTGCAGCAGGCCAACCTGCGCCTGGCCAACTTCACCAATGCCCGACTGATCGCCGTGCAGGGCTGGGGGTTGTTCGCGCAAGCGGCGCAGTTCAAGGGCGCCGATCTCACGGGTGCCTATCTGGAATTCGCACGCATGAGCGGCGCGAAGCTGCACGGCAGCACGCTGCACGCCGCCGATCTGGAGATGACCTGGCTGAGCAAGGCAGACCTCAAGGGCGCCGATCTGACCGACGCCAATCTGCAGGAAGCCAAACTCAACGAAGCCAACCTGGCCGATGCCATACTGACCGGCGCTCGGCGGCATTACGCAACGTTCCAAGGCACCAACATGGAGGGCTGCAAGGACTGTCCGCATGACTGGGAAAAGTGATCCGTCCGGGCAGCTGCAGCAGCGACCATGCAGTGCCTCAATCAACGCGATAGAAAGCGTGCACTAACGAAAACTCATACGGCGCCGATGAAGTGACTGGGCAGTCTGCCCTTCACTGGATGCCAATAAGATGTTCAATAACCACCTCAAACGAGAACTGGCCGAGCTACGCGAGGAAGTCGCGACCGACCGCCAGATCAGGGACTCGTTGTACAGGGAAATGATGGTCCTGGAACTGGACCGGCAAGGACGCATCCAGTACGCCAACGAACTGTTCCTGAACGAAATGGGCTATCGCCGTGACGACATCGTCGGCCGTGCGGTGGATGACTTCTTCACTGCACAGTTTCGCGCCGAGCCGAACTACGCCCGCCTCAAGACGGCCATGCAGCGCGCCGAACACGTCAGTGGTGCGTACCGATTGCTGCGTGCCGATGGCCAGGAAGCCTGGCTGCGTTCGATCTGGCAACCAATCAAGGGCTCGGACGGCACGCTGCACCACTTCACCCTGTGCGCCACCAACCTGACCCGCACCATCGAGGCTTCCCGCGAGCATGAGAGCGTGATCAACGCCCTGCTGCGCTCGACTGCGGTGATCGAATTCGACCTGAGCGGACATGTCATCACGGCCAATCAACGGTTTCTCGACGGCATGGGCTACCGCCTGGAGCAGATCAAGGGCAAGCACCACCGCATGTTCTGCGAGCGTGAAGAGGCCGACTCCCCGGCCTACCGCGAGTTCTGGGCCAGCCTGAACCGCGGCGAGTACATTGCCGAGCGCTTCAAGCGTATCGACGCGCACGGCCAGGCGGTCTGGCTCGAGGCCACGTACAACCCGGTCCACGATGCCTACGGCAAGCTGTACAAGATCATCAAGTTCGCCACGGTGATCACCGATCAGGTCAATCGTGAACTGGCGGTCGCCGAGGCCGCGACCATTGCCTACGACACCTCGCAGCACACCGACCTCAGCGCGCAGCGTGGCGCGCAGGTGGTTCAGCAGACTGTGGATGTGATGCATCGCATCGCACAGCAGATGCAGGACGCCTCCGATGGCATCGAAGCGCTGGACAAGCAGTCGCAGCTGATCAGCGCCATTCTCAAGACCATCAGCGGCATCGCCGATCAGACCAACCTGCTGGCGCTCAACGCCGCCATCGAAGCCGCCCGCGCCGGCGACCAGGGCCGCGGCTTCGCCGTGGTAGCCGACGAGGTGCGCCAGCTGGCTGCGCGTACCAGCACCGCCGCCAAGGAAATTGTCGGCGTGGTACAGAAGAACCAGGACCTGGCCCAGGCCGCCGTGCACAGCATGTCCAGCAGCCGTGACCAGGCCGAACAGGGCCTGGAATTCGCCAACCAGGCCGGCGCGGTCATTGTCGAGATCCAGGACGGTGCACAGCGGGTAGTCAGTGCTGTCGGCCAGTTCGCCAGCCAACTGAAGAGCTGACGGTATGCTTGCCGGAGGGCGCGTGCCGGGCATTCGCGCCCGATCCGGCGATGCGATCTAGACTGTGCAGGCATGCTCCAAGCGCCCACCCGGCTGATTCTTCGAGGACCGACGATTGAGCCAGAAGCCCTTAATTCACATCGTCCAGCCGGCGGATACCGAGGGGCTGCCGGCATTCGCCGGTATGCCGCTCGAGCGCATCAGCATGCCCGCGACAGCTGTCGAGTTTGCGCTGGCGGCGACTGAGATCCTGCAGGCGTCTTGCATTGGTTTCGATACCGAATCCAAGCCCACCTTCAAGGTCGGTGAGCTTTCCAGCGGCCCGCACCTGATCCAGTTCGCCACGCTGGAAAAGGTCTATCTGCTGCGGGTCGGCATGCCTGGTTGTACGGAGGCGGTTCGTGCCGTGCTGCAAGCACCGGGGATAGTGAAGATCGGTTTCGGCCTGAAATCCGATCACTCCCGGCTGCGCAGCAAGCTGAACATTCAGCCGGCCAGCCTGCTCGACCTGGGTTCGGTATTGCGCTACCAGGGCAAGAAAGGCCAGGTCGGTTTGCGCGGTGCAGTGGCTGCGATACTCGGTACACGGATCGAGAAATCACGCAGAGTGGCCACCTCGAACTGGGCCAATGCGCGGTTGACCGAAGCCCAGCAGGCGTATGCAGCGAACGACGCCTATGCTGCGCTCAGGGTGTTTCTCGGCCTGGCATTGGAGCAGCAAAGCATGCTGCTCCGATATGTGGCCGCCAGCGATGCACGAGGATCAACCCCGGCGAATCGGACGCCACGCCCTCCCCGATCCGATAGGAATGCCGCCATGAAGAAAACCCTGACGATCCGTTGGCAACGACTGGTGAACGAACATGGCCAGACATGCCCTCGCTGCGGCGCTACCGAGCAGGCCGTTCGGCAAGCGACTGCAGATCTGCGCCAAGCACTGCGCATCCTTGGAATTGATGTGCGCCTCGAAACATCGCAACTGAGCCCCGCGGATTTCGCCCAGGCGCCGCTTGAATCGAATCGTCTGTGGATTGCCGACGTGCCGCTCGAACAGTGGCTCGGTGCGGCTGCGGGCGAAAGCCGCTGCTGCTCGGCGTGCGGCGATGCCAACTGCCGGACGCTGGAAGTGGCCGATGCGACCCACGAGGCTGTCCCGGCAGAGCTGATCATCAAGGCCGGGCTGCTGGCAGCCGCGCAACTTCCGGACGATGCCAGCGGGTGCTGCCCAACGGCTCAAGCCACGTCGGGCCATGGCGGTTGCTGCTCCTGAGCCGACTTCTGCGATCAGGCGAGTCCCCGTGCGGTCCGTTGCAGTAGTGACAATGCCACGTACGCGAGTACGCCCAGCGCCGCCGAAAGCCAGAGCGCACCCGTACCGAAATCATCGATCAGCAAAGCGAAGACGAACGGGGCGAATGCCTGAGCGAAGCGTGCCGGCACCATCAGCAAGCCCTGGCGCAAGCCATACCCGTGCGGACCGAATAACGCCAGCGGCAAGGTGCCTTTGGCGATGGTGAGAATGCCATTGCCGCCGCCGTGCAGAAGCACGAAGGCCGTGGTAGCCGGCGCACCGGCAAAGAGCACGCCCGCCGCCCCTACCGGATGAGCGATGGCGGCGAGGCGTGCCGAGATCAACGGATGAAAGCGCTGCAGCAAGACAAACTCCAGACAGCGAGCGCCAACCTGCGCCGGACCGACCAGTGCTGCAACACCGATCGCCGCCGCGGCAGAAAGCCCCGACTCCTGCAGCAGACGCGGCAGATGCGCCGCCATCGCCGTGCTGGTGAACCAGGTAGCGGCAAACACGAAAGCCAACAACGCCATGGTCAGGCCCGAGCCAGGACGGCCGTTGGCCTGTGATCGCTCGGCCGGGGACATCGCCCGCTGGACGCCGACTGGAATCAGCAGGCGATTGAGCGGCAACCCGAGCAACAGGTGCACGCCTGCCCATGTCAGGCAGGTCGCGCGCCAGCCGTACTCGGCGTTCAGCCAGCCACTGATGGGCCAGCAGATGGTGCTGGCGAAACCGGCGAGCAGCGTTATGCCGGTGATCGCTCCACGCGCATCGCGCCCGAAGATTCCGGTAAGCGTGGAAAAGGCAGACTCATAAAGCCCCAGCGCCATGCCGATACCGATCACCAGCCAGCCGAGCCAAAGCGTCAGCGGTCCGTTGGCCACGCCGAGTACGGCCAGCCCAACGGCGAAAATGATGCTGGAAAGCGCCAGCACATCGCGCCCGCCGTGATGATCGATACGCTTGCCCGACAACGGCCCGAGTACAGCGGTGACGATCAGTGCCAGGGAGAACGCGGCGAAGACGTTGCCGGTGGAGATGCCCAGTTCGCTCGCCATCGGTTCGGCGAGAATGGCAGGCAGGTAGTAGGTCGAGCCCCAGGCCAGGGTCTGTGCACTGCCGAGTGCAAGCACGATGCGCAGGCGTGAAGGCATGCTCAGCGGCACCGGTCAGCGGTATGTTGCGAGACGAAGGTGTGGTGATGGACGCGGTTCATCCGTGCTCCTGTGCTGCCGTCGACCAACCGGCCAAGCTCGCCAGGATACGCAATCGGCCATGACGATTTCGCGTCAGATACCTTGAACCGGACAGGCCGAACAGCGCAGCCAGGCCTGACGCAAACAGGCCGAGCGCTAAGGCCCGGAATATTCGCGTTGGTGCTGCGACTGATCGGTTATAGCGCATCCCGGCGCTATCGCACGTCCACCCACTCCGCCCGCGGAGCGCCTGGGACCATGAACTGCGCGTGGCGCCGTTCGTCCAGGCCTGCCTCGATGGCATGGCTGTGCCTGGGAGAACGCCCTGCCAACGTACCAGCGGTGGCGTAACGCTTGTCGAAGAGCTTGTCGGCTCGACCGAACAGTGTCAGGCCTCGCACACCATGCGGTCACCGACGCGAAGCAAGCCCAGGTCGATGGCCCGGTGCACCAGCTCGGCCTGGGAGCTGACCTCCAGTTTGCTTTTCAGCAGCGCCATATGGTTCGACACGGTCTTGCTGCTGATGCACAGACGCTCGGCGATCTCGCGATTGCCGATGCCACGGGCGAGCATGATGAAGATCTCCATCTCCCGCGGCGTCATCTCCGCCAGCCCTCCCTTGGCCGGTGAATGCGACGGCCGCTGGCACGCAAGGTCCGTAGCCAGTGGCTGCTCGATGAAGGTCTGCCCGGCGAGTACTTTGCGCACTGCCTCGACCAGCACATCGGGGGCACAGCGCTTGGTCAGATAGCCGGAGGCGCCGGCATCCAGTGCCTGCCGAACCAGCGCGAGTTCGTCGTGCATGCTGAAGATCAGCACCGGCATCAGCGGCAATCGCTGACGCAAGCGCCGGCAGGTTTCCAGCCCACTGATGCCCGGCAGGCCGAGGTCGAGCACGACCAGGCTGGGAATCGACTCCTGGACCTGATCCAGCGCTTGCTCGCCGCTGGCGGCTTCGCTGACTGTCACCTCGGGAAACAGCGCCTTGAGCAGGCTCGCGTAGCCCTGACGCACCACCGCGTGGTCATCCACCAGCAGAATCTTCATGACGTGGCTCCTTGCAAAGGCAACTTGAGATAGAGCGCCCAGCCCTTGCCGGCGCGGTGGCGCACACGCAAGCGGGCACCGAGGCAACGCGCATGTTCAAGCATCGAACGCAGACCGACACCCGGGCGCTCCGCCGGCTGCCCATGGCCGTCATCACGGATCAGCAAGCGCAAGCCGAGAGGGTCACCACGCAGATCGAGACACACGCGGGTGGCGTGCGCGTGCCGCGCCACGTTGGTCAGCGCCTCCTGCACCATGCGATAGAGATGCACCTTGGCGTCCATCGACAGCGTTGGAATCGGTCCTCGCAGGCGGACTTCACACTCGATGCCCTGGGTGCTTTGCCACTGCTCGGCCAGTTGCCCTATGGCGTCCTCCAGGCGCAGGTGATCGAGCATCACCGGGTACAGATCGCGCACCAGCGCGCGAAAGCCGTTCTGCAGATCGAGGCTGTGTTGTTCGAGATGGGCTGCCGTTTCACGAATGGCCGCCGGCTGATCGGCCTGAACACGCAGCAGGCAGACCCGAGCACGAATGCCGGCCAGATACTGGCCGAGGTCGTCATGCAGCGCCTGCGCCAGCCGGGTGCGCTCACGCTCCTGCAGCGCCAGCAGCGCCTGGGTCAGCCGCTCGTTGTCGAGCCGGGCGTCCTCAAGGGCAGCAGCCATGTGATTGAAGTGCTCGGCGAGTTCACGCGCCTCGGCGAAGCGATGCGGCGGCAGCCGCGTATCGAGCCGGCCATCGGCGATGCGCACCAGCGCTCCGAACAACTCGGCCAGTACGCGCATCCCGGGCCGCAGCGCCCAGCGAATCGCCAGCAGGCAAAGCAGCAGCGCCAGGCTGAAGAGCACCAGCAGCTGCAGCAACGAGTCCCTGACCTCCTCGACTTCGTCGCTTGGATCGACGCTGATATGCAGGCGGCGGCCATCTGCCAGTTGCAGCACCGCGGGCGCGGACAGCTCGGCCGGATACAACCACGCGCCGAGCCAGTCGCTCAGCACCGGATCGGGGCCGGTAACGACATCTGCTTCGAGCCAGCGGACGCGGACGTGGCGCAGGCTGTCGGTGAGCCCGGGTTTCAAGGAATCCGGGTCACGCTCAGCCATTTCGCCAAGGTAGCGAACCACCCCGGACGCGGCGTCCAGCTCGCGCTGCACGTCATGGCTGGCCTGACGCAGCAGGACGGCCAGGCAGACCAGCGTGACCAGCGTGAAGAACAGACTGACCAGCAAATTGATTCGCCAGAGTGCGGACATGTCGACCGTTTTCCCGAGTCAGCTGTGCCGAGCGCCAGGCCGCTTCACTTGACCACGAACCGGCCTTCCATCCCCTTGTTCTGCAGCCCCTTGCAGTAGAACGGAAAGCTGCCCGGCTTGACGGGCAGAAAGAAGATTTCCGCCTCACCGGCGTCCTCGAACTCCAGCTCCACCAGCGTGACCGCCTTGATCTCCACACCGCCGGCCTCGATTTTGCGCAGGAATATCGACTGCGCGAACTCGGGGGCCTGAAACGCACACTCTTTCTGGCCATCGGAGCTGATCTTGAGCTGATAGGCGACACCTGTTTCCAGCTGGTACTCCTTCTGCGAGACGGCGTAGTCGCTTTCTTCGGACCCGAACTTAAGGTCGGGCAAAGCCTGCGTCCGGCGAGTCAGGTCGCCAGCGGCATGGCTCTGATCGAAGCCGATCAGGCTGCCGACCAGCAGGAAATTGAGCAGCAGCGCTTTGTAGGTGGGCATGCGGATAGCCTCGTTATTGTTTTCGGTAGTGCCATCCTAAGGCGGCCCGCCCCGCCCAGCTTCCTACCTTGGTAGCGCTCGGGCGCTGATGAACCGGACGCGCCGACCACATTCAAGGCAGTTGCCGCTATTCCATTCCTGCCGGATACCGCCACCTCAGTCTGTTGCCCGCAGCCTGACGGCACGCCTCGCGAAATGCAGGACCAAGCCGAATCGGCACCTTGGTCGCAGTACCAAGGTACCGATCAACTTCCTGCCTGCGCGGCCGCAATATCCAGATATACATGATGTCGTTTGGGCATCACCCGATCTCTGGCCGCCCTGCGCGATCCGTCGTCGCCCCCGGGCTGGCCACCGCTGGTTCTTTTGCGTTACCAGGAGTAGGAAGCGTGATGTCTCTCAAATCCATACAGCAGCGAATAGCGATCACCGGCGGCTTATGCCTGCTCGCAACCGCGGGCATCTTGATCGGTTACAGCGTCTACCTTGCCAGCTCAACCCAACTGCTGGTGTCCGAAAGAGTGAGTCGGCAGGCGCAGGAGGATGCCTTGCAAACCCTGCAACACCTCGGAGGAAAGTATGCCGGCGAGATCCGCTCCGAGTTCACCGAGGCGCTGGAGGCGGCCCGCAGCATGGCTACCACGTTCGCGGTCGGCAAAACCAGTTCAGCGAACTCCAGCGGTCTGCAGATCGGTCGTGACCAGGTCAACGCCATCCTGCTGAACGTGCTAAAGAGCCAGCCAGAATTCAACGGCACGTACTCATGCTGGGAACCGGACGCCATTGATGGCCAGGACTTCCTGTTCACAGATGGGCAGAACGGAAACAACGAGCAGACCGGCCGTTTCACGCCGTACTGGACGCGTGGCGCAGACGGCAAGATCGCCGTTCAGCCGCTGGTGGAGTACGACACCATGGACAAGCACCCCAACGGCGTACTCAAGGGTGGCTGGTATATCGGTCCGCGGGAAACGCTCAAGGAAAGCGTACTCGGCCCATTGCCCTACATCGTTCAGGGCAAGCAGGTGTGGCTGGCAACGCTTTCGGTGCCGATCATCGTCGACGGCCGCTTTATGGGCGTGGCAGGTACCGACTACAACCTGGACTTCGTGCAGCAGATCAGCCAGGAAGTGTCAGCCAAGCTGTTCAACGGACAGGGTGAAGTCGCGATCATCAGTGATCAGGGCCTGATCGTAGCGGAAAGCCGCTATCCGAATCTGATCGGCCAGCATTTCCAGCAGATACTGCCGGACAGTTGGCAGACGGCGCTCAGCTCCATTCAGAAAGGCGAAGAACTTGCGCGCCTGGATGACAATGGCATGGTCCTGGTGTTTGCACCCATTGAACTCGGCCGCACCGGAAAACCCTGGTCGATGATGTTGAAGATCGACAAGGAGATCGTGCTGGCCAAGGCGGCCGAGCTGAAGGCAGAAATGGACGCGCAAAGCAGCCGGAGCATGCTGCAGCAGATTGTTGCCGGCGTGCTCATCTCCTTGCTCGCGGTCATTGCACTGTGGATCTCTTCGCGGGCACTGGCGCTGCCCATTCGCAAGGCGGCGCAATTGGCCGGAGCGATTCAGAAAGGCGATTTCTCGCAGCGCCTCGGGCACCAGTCTGCGGACGAAGTTGGCCAGCTTTCCGCCAGCCTCGACCGGATGGCCGACAGTCTTCAAGAGCAGGTACACGTCGCCGAGCGCATATCCCAGGGCGACCTGGCGGTGGAAGTACGGCTGGCATCCGAGCAGGATCAGCTCGGCCTCGCGCTGCGGCGAATGGTGGACAACCTGAACGGGCTGGTATCTCAGGTACAGCAGAGTTCCGAGCTGATCAACGACAAAGCAGGCCAGGTCACCACGCTTAGCCAGGATCTTTCCAACGGCGCGACGGAATCCGCCTCGGCCGTTACCGAGATCAGCGCGACCGTGACCCAGATGGCTGCGCAGATCCGCCAGACCTCCGAGTACGCCAGCGAAGCCAATGCGCTCTCGCGCAACTCAGAACACTCGGCGCGCAGCGGCAATGAGCTGATGGTCACGCTCAAGGCCGCCATGCAGGAGATCAACCAGTCGGGCCTCGATATCACCAACATCATCCGGGCAATCGAAGAGATCGCCACGCAAACCAATCTGCTCGCGCTGAATGCGGCCATCGAGGCGGCCCGAGCGGGCGAGCATGGCCGAGGGTTTGCGGTAGTCGCGGACGAGGTCCGCCAACTGGCGGCGCGCAGCGCCGAAGCGGCACAGCGCTCCACCCGGTTGATCCAGGAATCTAATGCGCGGACGATCAAGGGCATGGAGATAACCGACGACACGGCCCGCGCCCTCGAGGCGATCGTTCAGGGAGCGGCGCAGGTATCGCAGCTGGTGGACGAAATAGCATCCGCTTCAAGCCAGCAGGCATCCGGCATCGAGCAGGTCAGCCTGGCCATCGGCCAGATCGACGAAGTCGTTCACCACAACAGCACCAACTCTGAGCAGTCGACGCAAGCCGCTCAGGAACTTACGCAGCAGGCCCAACAGATGATCGTCCAGGTCGGACGATTCAAGGTCAGACGACTACGCTGACGGCTCCGAGGCGGCGCAGCTGTTGCGCCGCCTCGGCGCACTTTTCTACGACCTTGGTACACAGCGACTGGTACTTTCTGCATATTCCCCCGCTCTGCCATGGTTCCTATGCTGCCTGCAACGTCACAGGAGCTGCCCATGCGCCATGTATTACGACGAGCCGGTTTCCTGGTCGCCCTCTCCTGCTGCGCCCCCTGGGCAATAGCCGCACCCGCCGAAGAGCTGTCGATCCGCATCGGTTATCTCGGCTATCGCCCCGACATCGGCCCGGTGCTCTCCAACGTCATTCCCGAGCCTGACGACGCTGGCCTGCGCGGCGCCGAGCTGGCGATTGCCGACAGCAACAGCACCGGCCGTTTCCTCAAGCACAGCTACGCGCTTGAGTCGGTCACCAGCGAGACTGCCGAGGACCTTCTCGAACAGGCCGCCAAGCAATACGCCGATGGCTTGCGCCTGTTCGTGGTCAACGCCCCGACTGCAACCCTGCGCCAACTGTCCGATACCATGCCAGAGGCGCTGCTGATCAACGCCGGCTCGGCCGACGACAGGCTGCGCAGCCAGAATTGCCTGGCCAATGTCCTGCACACCTTGCCCAGCCGCAGCATGCTCGCCGATGCACTCGGCCAGTTCCTGGCCGCGCGCCGCTGGAATCGCTGGCTGCTGATCGTCGGCACCACCGCGGATGATCAGGCTTACGCCGATGCGCTGCGCCGTGCGGCCAAGCGTTTCGGTCATCAAATCGTCGCGGAAAAGCCCTGGAGCTTCGACAACGACCAGCGCCGCAGCGCCCAGGCCGAAATGCCGCTGTTCACCCAGGCCACCGAGTACGACGTGGTGCTTGTGGCCGACGAGCGCGGCGACTTCGGCGAGTACGTGCCCTACCAGACCTGGCTGCCACGCCCGGTTGCCGGCACTCAGGGTCTGACCGCCACAGGCTGGCACAAGACCGTGGAAACCTACGGTGCCGCGCAGCTGCAGAAGCGTTTCGAGGCACATGCCAACCGCTGGATGAACGACCGCGACTTCGCCGCCTGGATGGCGGTGCGCAGCCTCGCGGCGGCAGTCACCCGCCTGCGCAGCACCGACGCCGGGGCAATCCGTCAGTTGTCGCTCAGCGGCGAACTGCCACTCGATGGCTTCAAGGGACGCAAGCTGAGCTACCGCTCCTGGAACGGCCAGCTGCGCCAGCCGATCCCGCTCGTGCACCCGCGGGCACTGGTTTCCAATTCCCCGCAGGAGGGCTTCCTGCATCCCACCAGCGAGCTGGACACACTGGGCTTCGATGCGCCGGAAAGCACCTGTCGTCTTAGCGAGGTTCGTCCATGAAGCGATCAATGATTGGCGGTTTGCTGGGCCTGGCGATGCTGTCCAGTAGCGCGGTCCAGGCCGATGAGATGGGCTACGAAGCCTATGTGGACAGCCCCAAGCGCATCAAATGCCTCTACGGCTACGTGACTGCGAAGACCGGCAACTTCGACGCCGCCCGAGCTATCTTCGAAGACTGCGTGGCGCGCTGGAACGACGTCTACTCACTGATCTCGCTCGCGCAGATGTACGAGAGCGGCAACGGTGTGGAGAAAGACCTGAGCAGATCCGCCGCCCTGCTCAAGCAGGGCGCCGAGCAGGCGGACAATGTCAGCTATGTCAGCCTGGCGCGCTATCACTGGGGCGTCGCGCTGGCCGAGGGACGCGGCGTCGAGGCTGACCCCGATGCCGCACGCAGCTGGTTGCAGCGCGCCGCTGCCGATGGCCAGCCGGAAGCGGATGAATACCTGCTGCGGCTGGAGCAAACTCGCGTGCCAGCACCAATCACACAATAACGACAAGAGAACCGGCCATGCCAAGAACTGCCCTTGCCACTGCTATCGCCCTCGCCTTCAGCCTTGCTGCGGGCTCGGCGGCGGCCGCCACTGCCTACGTTTCCAACGAGAAGGACGACAGCATCAGCGTAATCGACCTGGACAAGATGGAAACCGTCGAAACCTTGCAGGTCGGCATGCGCCCACGGGGCCTTACCCTTTCCCACGACAACAAACTGCTCTACATCTGCGCCAGCGACTCGGACACCGTTCAGGTGATGGACCTGGCCACGCGGCAGATCATCAAGCAGCTGCCATCCGGTGCGGATCCGGAACAGTTCGCCCTGCATCCCAACAACAAGTGGCTGTACATCTCCAACGAAGACGATGCCCTGGTGACAGTGGTCGACGTCGACAAGGAGGAAGTGCTGGCGCAGATCGATGTCGGTGTCGAGCCGGAAGGCATGGCGGTCAGCCCGGACGGCAAGTGGGCAGTCAACACCAGCGAAACCACCAACATGCTGCACTGGATCGACACCAGTACCAATGAACTGGTGGACAACACCCTGGTCGATCAACGTCCGCGCCACGTCGAGTTCACCAAGGACAGCAAGCTGCTCTGGGCCTCGGCAGAAATTGGTGGCACGGTCAGCGTGGTGGATGTCGACAAGCGCGAGATCCTCAAGACGCTGACCTTCAAGATCAAGGGTGTGCACCCGGACAAGGTGCAGCCGGTGGGCATCAAGCTCTCCTCCGATGGCAAATACGCCTTCGTCGCGCTAGGCCCGGCGAACCATATTGCAGTGATCGACGCGAAAACCTACGAGGTGCTCGACTATCTGCTGGTCGGTCGACGTGTCTGGCACATGGCGTTCAACCCCGACGAGAGCCTGCTGTTGACCACCAACGGTGTCAGCGGCGATGTTTCGGTGATCGACGTGGCGAAACTGAAGGTCACCAAATCGATCAAGGTCGGCCGGTATCCGTGGGGCGTGGTGGTCACGCCATGAACGCGCTGGAGGTCAGCGATCTCGGCTTCGCCTACGGCACCCGCCGGGCGCTCGACGGAGTGAGTTTCACCGCGGCACAAGGCCGTTTCACCGCATTACTGGGTCCGAACGGGGCTGGAAAGTCGACGCTGATCGCATTGCTGACACGCCTGTATGACCTGCAACAGGGGCAGATCCAGATTGCCGGCTTCGGCCTGCGCGAAACGCCGCGCAAGGCCCTGGCCCGACTCGGCGTGGTGTTTCAGCAGAGCACGCTGGATCTGGATCTGACGGTGGAGCAGAACCTGCGCTACCACGCTGCGCTGCACGGGATGCCCCGGGCGCTGGCGACCGAACGAATCGAACTTGAACTGCAGCGCCAGCAGCTCGGCGAGCGCCGCCGTAGCAAGGTACGCGAACTCAACGGCGGACACCGCCGGCGCGTGGAAATCGCCCGCGCGCTCCTGCACCGGCCCGATCTGCTGTTGCTCGACGAGGCCAGCGCCGGCCTCGACCCCGCCAGCCGTCAGGCGCTCAACCAGCATGTGCGCATGCTCTGCCAGGAGCAGGGCATGAGCGTGCTGTGGACCACGCACCTGCTCGATGAAGTCCATGCGGACGACGACCTGCTGGTGCTCAATCGCGGCCGGCTGGTCGCTCAGGGTAGCGTGGCTAGCGTGGCACTGGACGGCGAGGATCTGGCCGCGAGCTTCGCACGGCTGACCGGCGATGCTACGCAGTCCGCGCCAGCGCCTGCGCTACAACGTGGGAATCCGGCTGCGCCAGTCCCAATCCTTACGGCGCCTGCCGGTGCACCGGCAAAAGCGACCCCTGCGGCTGCCCACCACACAAACGCACCCCACGACTCAGGGCGGGAGACCTCATGACGATCTACTGGGAGTGCCTGCGCGGCATCGTCCTGCGCGAGTGGCTGCGTTTCGTCCAGCAGCGCTCGCGTTTCTTCAGCGCCCTGGTGCGTCCGCTGCTGTGGCTCGTGGTATTTGCCGCCGGCTTTCGCGCGGCGCTGGGTATCGCCATCATCGAGCCGTATGACACCTACATCACCTATGAAACCTATATCGTGCCGGGGCTGGCCTGCATGATCCTGCTGTTCAACGGCATGCAAGGTTCGCTGTCGATGGTCTACGACCGCGAGATGGGCAGCATGCGTGTCTTGCTGACCAGCCCGCTGCCGCGCAGCTTTCTGCTCACCAGCAAACTGCTGGCCACGGCGCTGATCTCTCTGCTGCAGGTCTATGCCTTCCTCGCCATCGCCTGGTTCTATGGCGTCCAGCCTCCGCCGCTTGGACTGATCGTCGCCCTGCCCGCCCTGCTGCTGGTGGCGCTGATGCTGAGCGCGCTGGGGCTGCTGCTGTCCAACGGCATTCGCCAGCTGGAGAACTTCGCCGGGGTGATGAATTTCGTGATTTTCCCGATGTTCTTCCTGTCCTCGGCGCTGTATCCGCTGTGGAAGATGCGTGAAGCCAGCGAATGGCTGTACTGGATCTGCGCCATCAACCCGTTCACCCATGCCGTGGAGCTGGTACGAAACGCGCTCTATCTGCGCCTGGCTCCCACAGCACTGGTGGTGTGCCTCGGCCTCACACTGCTGTTCAGCCTGCTCGCGGTGATCAGCTTCAATCCGCAACATGCCGCACTGCGCCGCGCGGCATAGGCGAATTACTACTTTGGTACCGGTTTTCCACTCCATCGTAGGATTTAAAAGGTGCGCCCATTGTTCTGTAATCGGCCTACCGAAACGCCAAGGACTACACCCATGCTCAGGTCGCTGCTGCCCTTGCTCTTTGCCGCACTGCCTGGCCTCGGCTCGCCTCTGATCGCCTCGGCCGAAGAACAGCTCGCCCTGTTCTCGGCCGACGGTTACCGCCAGACGCAATACCGCAGCCCGACGCCACCATCCATCGAAGGTGCGCAGACTTTGGATACCGCGGCATTACAGGCATTGCTCGAAGCACAGCCCGACGTGGTGCTGGTGGACGTATATCGCAGCCAATGGCTAGCCGGTCGGTTCATCGACAGTGAACCGCATGCCAACCTTCCAGGCAGCCTCTGGCTGGCCAATACTGGCGACGGGGACCTGCAACCCGAATGGGCACGTTATTTCAGCGATAATCTCGCGCACGCCAGCCAAGGCAACCTGGAGCGGCCAATCGTGTTCTACTGCCGCTCCGACTGCTGGCTAGGCTGGAACGCCACCAGGCGCGCCCACGCGCTGGGCTATAAGACACTGTACTGGTATCGCGACGGGGTGGACGGCTGGGAACAAGCGGGCCTGCCCTTGTACCCCGCTACGCCGAAGCCCCTGCCTGGCAGCGACTAGCTTCGCGAAACCAGCATGCCCCACCATAATCACAACAAAGAGGTGACCGGCCTTGTACAAGATTCTGATCGCGGACGACCATCCGCTGTTTCGTGAAGCCATCCATAACGTCATCCGCGACGGCTTTCCGGATAGCGAGATACTCGAGACCGCCGACCTGGACAGCGCACTGGCGCTGACCCTGGAACACGACGATCTCGATCTGGTGCTGCTGGACCTGAACATGCCCGGCATGCACGGGCTGAACGGTCTGATCAACCTGCGCAACGAGGCGCCGACCATTCCGGTGGTCATCGTCTCCGCCGAGCAGGACAAGCAGATCGTATTGCAGGCGATCACCTATGGTGCCGTCGGTTTCATCACCAAGTCTTCGCCACGGGCGCAAATGACCGACGCCATCGAACAGATTCTCAACGGTAACGTCTACCTGCCGTCAGACATCATCCGCAGCCAGAAGCCCACCAGCCGCCATTCCCATCACAATGAACAGTCGATTCCACCGGAACTGCTGCAAGCCCTGACCCGCAAGCAACTGCTGGTGCTGGAGCGCATGACCAAGGGGGAGTCGAACAAGCAGATCGCCTATAACCTCGATATCGCCGAAACCACCGTGAAGGCGCACGTCTCGGCCATCCTGCGCAAGCTCAACGTGCACAACCGGGTCCAGGCGATTCTCTCGGCTGGCGATATCGACTTCACCGCCTACCTGCGCCGCTGAAGCGCGGCGCCTCAGCGCTGGGCTGAAATTAGGCGCTCGCCTGGGCGCCTTCGAACCAGGCAAGTTTCTCGCGTAGCTGAACCACTTCGCCGACGATCAACAGGGTTGGTGCCTGCACCTGCTCCTGCGCGATCAGCTCCGCGAGCGTATCCAGCGTGCCGGTGAAGACTCGCTGATTACTCGTGGTGCCCTGCTGCACCAGGGCCGCCGGCGTACTCGCCGCACGGCCGTGGGCGATCAGTTGCTGGCAGATCACCGGCAAGCCCACCAGGCCCATGTAGAACACCAGCGTCTGCGCCGGGGCGGCGAGTTCCGCCCAGGGCAGATCGCAACTGCCGTCCTTGAGATGACCGGTGACGAAGCGAACAGATTGCGCATGGTCGCGATGGGTTAGCGGAATACCGGCGTATGCCGCGCAGCCGCTGGCCGCGGTAATACCGGGCACCACCTGGAACGGCACACCATGGGCCGCCAGCTCCTCGATCTCCTCGCCGCCGCGACCGAAGATGAACGGATCACCGCCCTTCAGTCGCAGCACGCGCTTGCCTTCCTTGGCCAGGGTCACCAGCTTCTGGTTGATCTGCTCCTGCGGTACCGCATGTTCCGAGCGTTGCTTGCCAACGTAGATGCGATCGGCATCGCGCCGGCACAGATCGATGATCGCCGGTGCAACCAGCCGGTCGTAGAGCACCACATCGGCCTGCTGCATCAGACGCAAGGCACGGAAGGTCAGCAGATCAGGATCGCCTGGGCCGGCACCGACCAGATAGACCTCCCCCAGTGCACGCGGCGCAGCACCGGCGAGCTTTTCAGCGAGCAGGCGCTCGGCTTCGGCGCTGCGACCGGCCAGCGCCTGCTCGGCGATCGGCCCCTGAAACGTCTCCTCCCAGAACACCCGCCGCTGCTGCACATTGGCAAACTTCGCCTTGACCTGAGCACGAAACTGCTTCGCCAGGCCGGCCAACTGTCCGTACGCTGCCGGAATCCAGGTCTCGATACGCGCCCGGATAAGCCGTGCCAGCACCGGTGCATCGCCGCCGCTGGACACCGCAATCACCAGCGGCGAGCGGTCGACGATGGCAGGAAAGATCACACTGCACAGCTCTGGGGAGTCGACCACGTTGACCGGCATACCCACCGCGTTGGCGTGCTGCGATACCGATGCGTTCAGCGGCTCGTCATCCGTTGCCGCGATGGTCAGCACGCAGCCCTGCAGGTCCTGTGGCTCATAGCCGCGATCCAGGCACTCGCCGCCGCCCGCCTCGACCAGCTGGACCAGTTGCGGCTCGATGCTCGGCGCCACCACCCGCAGCCGCGCTCCAGCTTCACTCAACAGTCGGGCCTTGCGCAGCGCGATCTCGCCACCACCGACAATCAGTACCGTGCGGCCTTTGAGGTTGTGGAACAGCGGAAGGTATTCCATGGGCGAATCCTGGAGGGTGATTGGAGGTACGGGCATCACAGCCATTACGGCCGTGATGCCCCTTGTCGAATATCAAGGATCCGGTCTGATGCCTGGATCGCGATGACGCAGCGTCAGATATCAGCCGATGACGTCGATGCCACCCATGTAGGGCTTCAGCACTTCCGGTACTACAACACTGCCGTCAGCCTGCTGGTAGTTCTCCAGTACGGCGACCAGCGTTCGGCCAACCGCCAGACCCGATCCGTTGAGGGTGTGTACCAGTTCGGGCTTGCCGGTTTCCGGGTTGCGATAACGCGCCTGCATGCGCCGCGCCTGGAAATCGCCACAGTTGGAGCAGGAGGAAATCTCGCGATACTTGTCCTGGCTCGGCACCCAGACTTCCAGGTCATAGGTCTTGGTCGCGCCGAAGCCCATATCGCCAGTGCACAGCGACAGCACACGGTACGGCAGCTGCAGCAATTGCAGCACCTTCTCGGCATTGCCAGTCAACTCTTCCAGCGCCTCGAAGGATTTCGACGGCTCGACGATCTGCACCATCTCGACCTTGTCGAACTGGTGCTGGCGGATCATGCCGCGGGTATCGCGCCCGGAGGCGCCAGCCTCGCTGCGAAAGCACGGCGTATGGGCGACAAACTTCAGCGGCAGTTGCTTGGCATCGAGAATCTCGCCGGCCACGATATTGGTCAGCGACACTTCCGCAGTCGGGATCAGGTAGAAGTCCGCTTCGCCCTCGCGGCTGATCTTGAACAGATCTTCCTCGAACTTCGGCAACTGACCAGTACCCTGCAGGGCAGGTGCCTGCACGAGGTACGGGGTGTAGGCTTCTTCATAGCCATGCTCACCGGTATGCAGATTGATCATGAATTGCGCCAGGGCACGATGCAGCCGGGCAATCGGCCCGCGCATCAGGGCGAAGCGGGCGCCGGACAGCTTGGCGGCGGTTTCGAAGTCCAGCCAGCCATGCTGCTCGCCCAGGGCGACGTGATCCTGCACCGGGAAGTCGAAGCTCTTCGGCGTGCCCCAGCGGCGCACCTCGACGTTCTCATCCTCGTCCGCACCTACCGGCACCGACTCGTGCGGCAGGTTGGGAATGCTCAGCATCAGCTGATCCAGCTCGCTCTGGATGCGGTCCAGCTCCTGCTTGCCGGATTCGAGTTCGCTGCCCATGCGATCCACATCGGCGAGCAACGGGGCGATGTCCTCACCGCGCTGCTTGGCCTGGCCGATTGACTTGGAACGCGCGTTGCGCTCGGCCTGGAGTTGTTCGGTGCGGGTCTGCACGGTCTTGCGCTGAGCTTCCAGCGCTTCGATGCGCGCCACGTCCAGCTGGTAGCCACGGGTGGCCAGGCGGGCCGCCACGTCCTGTAGCTGAGTGCGTACCAGTTTCGAATCAAGCATGGTGGGTCTCGTCTGTGAAAGCTTGGATGAAGGGCGAAGAGGGAGCGAAGTTTACTGTGAACGGTCGTCGGTTCATAACCTTGCGAGCATGAGGCCCGCCCAGGCTGCCAGCAAGCCACCGAGTACGCTGCCTCCGACGTAGGCGAAGGCGGTAGCCAGTTGACCACTTTCCAGAAGCCGCAAGGCGTCCAGCGAGAAGCTGGAGAAGGTCGTCAGCGCGCCGAGAAAACCGATGATCAGCGCGCCACGCAGCTCAGGCGAAATGTCCGGTCGCGCGAGAAAAGTGGCGTAGAGGTAGCCGATGAGCAGGCATCCCAGCAGGTTCACCGCCAGGGTGGCCAGATAGAAATGCCGTGGCCACTGCGTGCTGACCCAGGTGGCGACGGCAAAGCGCAACAATGTTCCAACCACACCGCCGCAGGCGACGGCGATCGCCATGCGGATCATCCCTTTCTCCGTTGTATGGGGCTTTCTCGATCGAGCCGGGCCAGATGTTCGAGCTTGTCGCGAATCTTGCTCTCCAACCCGCGCGGAGCAGGATGGTAGTAGCGACGCGGCTCCATGGCCTCGGGAAAATAATCCTCGCCCGCGGCATAGGCATCCGGCTCGTCATGGGCGTAGCGGTATTCGTTACCGTAGCCGAGTTCTTTCATCAATTTGGTCGGCGCATTGCGCAGGTGCAGCGGCACTTCCTGCGAACCATTTTCGGCGGCATCGCGCATCGCTGCCTTGAACGCGGTATAGACGGCGTTGCTTTTCGGCGCGCAGGCGAGATAGACGATCGCCTGCGCCACGGCCAGCTCACCTTCCGGACTGCCCAGCCGCTCCTGCACGTCCCAGGCATTCAGGCACAGCGGCAGCGCGCGGGGGTCAGCATTGCCGATTTCTTCGCTGGCCATGCGTACGACGCGCCGGGCCAGGTACAGCGGGTCGCAGCCACCGTCGAGCATGCGCGCAAACCAGTAAAGTGCCGCGTCTGGATTGGAGCCACGTACCGATTTGTGCAGTGCGGATATCTGGTCATAGAACGCCTCGCCGCCCTTGTCGAAACGGCGCCGGCTGTCACCCAGCAAATCCTGCAGCAGATCGGTACTGATGGTGCCGCCCTGCTCCGCCAGATCGGAGGCGTTCTCCAGCAGGTTGAGCAGCCGCCGCCCATCGCCGTCGGCCGCGGCCAGCAACATCTGAAAGCTCTCTTCCGGCAATTCGAGGTGCAGGTCACCCAGCCCCTTTGGATCGCTCAGCGCACGGGAGACCAGTTTGCGCAACGCTGCCTCGTCGAGGCTTTTCAGCACGTAGACGCGGGCACGCGAGAGCAACGCATTGTTGAGTTCGAAGGATGGATTTTCGGTGGTCGCGCCGATGAAGATCAGCGTGCCGTCTTCAACGTAAGGCAGAAAGGCATCCTGCTGCGACTTGTTGAAGCGATGCACCTCATCGACAAACAGGATGGTCCGCCGGCCATATTGCGCAGCCTGCTGCTTGGCGATCTCCACTGCCTGGCGGATTTCCTTCACCCCGGCGAGCACGGCCGAAACCGTCTCGAAATGGGCGTCTGACACCTTGGCCAAGAGCCGCGCCAGGGTGGTCTTGCCGACCCCGGGCGGGCCCCAGAACACCATGGAATGCAGCGCGCCCTGCTCCAGCGCCTCGCGCAACGGCTTGCCGCGGGCAAGCAGGTGCTCCTGCCCGACGTATTCGTCGAGGCTGGCTGCGCGCAGACGCGCGGCAAGTGGCTGGGCGACGGGTTCGCGGCTGAACAGGTCCATTGCGGACGGTTACCTCAATTGCAGCGGCCTGCAATTACGCAGGCCGCTGAAAACGAAATGCCGGACGTAGGTCACTCGGAGATGACGTCGGCACCCTCGGGGATTTCGAAGGTGAACAGATCGGCCTTCAGCGGCTGGTTCATCTTCACACCCATGAACAGGATATTGGTGCGCTGACCAACGCTGTCGATCAGTTGCATGTCATTGATCACTCCGTTGCGAAATGACAGACGCAGGTTATCGAAAAGCGTGTCCTTGGCCTTGGGCTTGAGCGTGAAATCCACGACCTCACCGGCCTCCTTGTGGAAAACCTCGAAGTTCTCACTGATGGTGGAAACGTCGCCAGACAGCAGCAGCGCCGGAGTATGAGTCAGGCGCTGGTCGAGCTCCTGGATGGTGACCTGCTCGAGATCCGGGTCATACAGCCAGACTTTCTTGCCGTTAGAGACCAGCAGCTGCTCCATCGGTGCGTCGGTGTGCCAGCGGAACTGCCCAGGGCGCTTCAATGCCAGCTCGCCGGAGGTCTCCTGCAACTGGGTACCGCTGCCATCGAGCGAAAGCTGCGAGAAGCGGCCAGTCAGGGTTTCGGCCTGATTGAGCAGACCGGTCAGTCGTTTGGTGGATGCAGCCTGGTCGGCGTGAGCCGGGGCCAGGGCAACCAACAGGACAGATGCACACAGCAAACGGATCAATTGCATGTAGCCCTCGAAGCGATTCAATCGCGCATAGGCGGCGGCGCGATGACTTCGCGCGAGCCATTGGTGTTCATGGATGTCACCACGCCAGCCATTTCCATGGCTTCGATCATACGGGCGGCGCGGTTGTAGCCAATCTTGAGCTTGCGTTGCACAGCAGAAATCGAGGCACGGCGGCTTTCCGTGACGAAACGAACAGCTTCGTCGTACAGCGGATCCTCTTCGCTGCCTTCCCCGCTACCCTCGCCACTACCACCATCGAAGCCGCTGCCCGCCTCTTCGACGCCGGCCAGAATATCTTCGATGTAGTCGGGCGCGCCACGGGCCTTCCAGGCTTCGACGACCCGGTGCACTTCCTCATCGGAAACGAACGCGCCATGTACCCGGATCGGCAGACCGGTACCCGGCGGCAGATAGAGCATGTCGCCGTGCCCAAGCAGTTGCTCGGCGCCGCCCTGGTCGAGGATGGTGCGCGAGTCGATCTTGCTGGATACCTGGAACGCCATGCGGGTCGGAATGTTGGCCTTGATCAGACCGGTGATCACGTCCACCGACGGACGCTGGGTGGCCAGGATCAGATGGATGCCGGCTGCGCGAGCCTTCTGTGCGATGCGGGCGATCAGCTCTTCGACCTTCTTGCCGACGATCATCATCATGTCGGCAAATTCGTCGACCACCACCACGATGGTCGGCAGGCTCTTCAGATAAGGCGGCTCGTCATCCATCGACTCGCGCTTGTACAGCGGATCGTGCAGCGGCGTGCCGGCCTCTTCGGCTTCCTTGATCTTGCGGTTGAAGCCCGCCAGGTTGCGCACGCCCATCGCGGCCATCAGCTTGTAGCGCCGCTCCATCTCGGCCACGCTCCAGCGCAGCGCATTGGCGGCCTCCTTCATGTCGGTGACCACCGGACAGAGCAAATGCGGGATGCCCTCGTAGATCGACAGTTCGAGCATCTTCGGGTCGATCATGATCAGCCGCGCCTCTTCCGGCGTCGACTTGAACAGGATCGACAGGATCATCGCATTGACGCCTACCGACTTACCGGAACCGGTGGTACCGGCCACCAGCAGGTGCGGCATCTTCGCCAGGTCGGCGATAACCGGCTTGCCGCCAATATCGTGGCCGAGCGCCAGGGTCACCGGGGATTTGGCGTCGTCGTACGGGGCCGACGAAAGCACTTCGGAGAACCGCACGATCTGGCGATCCTCGTTGGGAATCTCGATGCCTACGGTGGTCTTGCCCGGAATAACCTCGACCACGCGAACGCTGATTACCGCGAGCGAGCGTGCAAGGTCCTTGGCGAGGTTGGAGATACGGCTGACCTTCACACCGGCCGCAGGCTGGATTTCGAAACGAGTAATGACCGGGCCCGGATGAACCGACTCGACAATGACTTCGACACCGAACTCCTTCAGCTTGATCTCCAGCAGCCGCGACATCGCTTCCAGGGATTCGGGTGAATACTGCTTCTGCTGTTTCTCGGCAGCGTCAAGGATAGAAATCGGCGGCAGGCTGCCCTCGATCAGCGGATCGACGAACAGATTGGCCTGCTTTTCTTTCAGCACACGCTTGCTCGGCTCTGCGGCCTTGGGCGGCGCAGGCGGCGCGATCACCGGCGCCACACGCTTGTCCCGTTCGCTCATGTGCTTGGCCAGGGCTTCATCCCGCTCGATGATGCGCTCCTTGACCTTGGCCTGTTCACGGCGGTCCCGCACCATGGGCGCAGCTACCTCGCTCACCACGTCATCAGCCTCGCGCAGCTGGGCGACCATCTGCTTGCGCTCGGCCCGTGCACTCCACCAGCGACTGAAAACGCTCTGGATCAGCTCGATCAGATCAAGCGTGATCTTGCCGGTGATGTCCATCACCTTGAACCAGGACAGATCGGTGAACACCGTGAGGCCGAACAGGAAGAACGCCAACAGCGCGAGGGTGCTGCCCTGCACGTTGAGGGACAGCACGGCCAACTGGCCGAGGCTTTCGCCAAGCGCGCCGCCGGCAGATGCGGGCAAGCCAGGTGCTGCCTGGAAATGGATATAGGCCAACGCCGAACCGGACAGCACCAGAAATACCAGTCCGATCAGCCGCCAGGAGAACAGCCAGCCATTCCATACCCAGGGCTGATGTCGAGCGCGGAAGACCTGCCAGGTTTTTACGCCCAGCAACAGGGGGAACAGGTAGGCGAAATAGCCCAGCGCCATGAACAGAACATCGGCAAACCAGGCGCCAGCACGCCCCGCGGCATTGCGAACCTGATCGATGTTGCTCGTATGTGTCCAGCCAGGATCGCCCGGATCGTAGGTCAGCAGTGCCATCCACAGGTAGACGCAGAGCGCACCGAGCGCTATCAACGCGCCTTCCTTGAGGCGATAGTGCAATTGTTGTCGCCAGACGGTTGCCGGCGCGGTAGATGAGGAATTCTTCAAAACGCTTTATTTCCTGCGCCTGCGGCGCGATGAACCGTAGTCAGCCAGAACCCCGGCATTGTACGGGTTTGTCGACTCGATGGCATGCGGGTTCCGCGGCGGCTTGGGCTTTTGCCAATGCTTCGGTGTAGCATAAACGCCCGATTTCCCGGCGCGGCTCGACTGGAGCACGCTTCTCTATTTGCAACAAAGGCTTATGAGGGCTTTTTATGAGTGAAGTCAAGCATTCGCGTCTGATCATCCTCGGCTCGGGCCCGGCCGGTTATACCGCTGCGGTATACGCTGCCCGCGCCAATCTGAAGCCATTGATGATCACTGGCATCCAGCCCGGCGGCCAGCTGACCACCACCACCGAAGTCGACAACTGGCCCGGCGACGTCGAAGGCCTTACCGGTCCCGACCTGATGGTCCGCATGCAGAAACACGCCGAGCGCTTCGATACCGAGATCGTCTTCGATCACATCCATACCGCAGAGTTGCAGCAACGCCCGTTCACCCTGCGCGGCGACAGCGGCGTCTACACCTGCGACGCTTTGATCATCGCTACCGGCGCCTCAGCACAGTACCTCGGCCTGCCTTCGGAAGAAGCATTCGCCGGCCGTGGCGTATCGGCCTGCGCAACCTGTGACGGCTTTTTCTACCGCAACCAGGTCGTCGCGGTGATCGGCGGCGGCAACACCGCGGTCGAGGAAGCCCTGTACCTGTCCAACATCGCCAAGGAAGTTCACCTGATCCACCGCCGCGACAAGCTGCGCTCGGAGAAGATTCTGCAGGACAAGATCATGGACAAGGCGACCAACGGCAACATTCGCCTGCACTGGAACCACACCCTCGAGGAAGTGCTCGGCGACGCCAGTGGCGTGACTGGCGTGCGGCTGAAGAGCACGCTAACCGGCGAAGAAAACCAGCTCGATCTCGCCGGTGTGTTCATCGCCATTGGTCACAAGCCGAACACCGATCTGTTCCAGGGCCAGCTGGAAATGAAGGATGGCTACCTTAAGATCAGAGGCGGCGGCGAAGGCGATGCCACTTGCACCAGCATTCCCGGCGTCTTCGCCGCAGGCGATGTCGCGGACCACGTCTATCGCCAGGCGATCACCTCTGCCGGCGCAGGCTGCATGGCGGCCCTGGACGCCGAGAAGTACCTCGACAATTGATCACTCGGCGGGCTTCGGCCCGCCCTCCCCTATCTGCAACTGCGTGGCGAAATGCTGACCTGGCTAAAACGCGACGACCTCGAATTCCCTCCTCTCGATAAGGCTCTGCATGAACCCAACGGCCTTCTGGCGGCCGGAGGCGATCTGAGCACCGATCGGCTGCTGGCGGCCTATCGACATGGCTGCTTCCCTTGGTACCAAGACGGCCAACCTCTGTTGTGGTGGTCTCCGGACCCGCGCACAGTGCTCTATCCGAATGAGTTGCATGTCTCGCGCAGCTTGCGCAAGCGCATGCGCCAGGGCGATTTCCAGGTGACCTTCGACCACGCCTTCAGCGACGTGATTCAGGGCTGCGCAGGCCCGCGCAGCTATGCGGACGGCACCTGGATCACCACACCGATGCAGCAGGCTTACATCCACCTGCACAAAATGGGCGTGGCGCATTCGGTGGAGGTCTGGCAGGACGGGCAGCTCGTCGGAGGACTCTACGGCCTGGCTATCGGTAGGCTATTTTTCGGCGAGTCGATGTTCAGTCGCGCCACCGATGCATCCAAAGTCGGTTTTGTCACGCTGGTAGAACGGCTGCGCGCATGGGGCTTCGCCCTGATCGACTGTCAGATGCCGACGCGCCATCTGGAAAGCTTTGGTGCCCGCAGCATTTCGCGCGAGACCTTTGCCGCCGCGCTTGCCGAGCACCTGGATAGCTCCAGCGCAGCCGACTGGCGAGCCTAGTCGACTACCGCAAGCTGACCTACACTGAGCTCATGATTTCTGAGAGTTGACCATGACTTCACTGGCTCGCCTCAAGTTCTACGCCACCCAGCCCCACGCGTGCAGCTACCTGCCCGATGAACAGGCCACTACCCTGTTTCTCGATCCCAGCCAGCCGATGGATGCGCAGGTGTATGCGGAGCTTTCAGAGATGGGCTTCCGGCGCAGCGGCGACCACCTCTACCGGCCGCACTGTCAGCGCTGCTCGGCGTGCATACCGGCACGCATCCCGGTTGATGCACCGGCCCTCAGCCGGCAACAGAAGCGGATCCTCAAGCGCAACGCTGACCTGCAGGTTCGCTGTGTTCGGCCTGCATTCAGCGAGGAGCTCTATAAGCTCTATGCGAGCTATATCGAGAAACGGCACGCCGACGGCGATATGTATCCGCCCAGCCGCGAGCAGTTCAATACCTTCCTGGTACGGGATCTTCCATTCTCGCGCTTTTACGAGTTCAGGCTGGACGGGCGGCTGTTGGCCGTAGCGGTCACCGATGTGCTGCCCAATGGGCTCTCGGCGGTTTACACCTTCTACGATCCTGAAGAGGAGCGCCGCAGCCTCGGGCGCTATGCGATCCTCTGGCAGATCGGCGAAGCGGCACGCCTTGGGTTGAAAGCCGTGTATCTCGGCTACTGGATCAAGAACTGCCGAAAGATGAATTACAAGACTGAATATCGTCCAATTGAGCTGCTGGTCAATCAACGCTGGGTGACGCTCAGCTGAAGTCCTTGGCTCATCGACCCATTTCGGGCACAATGCTTGCCGCTTTTGCCCGCGCACGCATGCGCCGGGTCACTCATTTGGACACCGAGGACTTTACTGAATGTCGAAAGAAGACAGCTTCGAAATGGAAGGTACTGTCGTCGACACCCTGCCCAACACCATGTTTCGTGTGGAGTTGGAAAATGGGCACGTCGTTACTGCGCACATCTCCGGAAAGATGCGCAAGAACTACATCCGGATTCTTACCGGTGACAAGGTTCGCGTGGAACTGACCCCCTACGATCTGAGCAAGGGTCGCATCACCTACCGCGCCCGCTAAGCGAGCTGCGAGAAAAAATGCCCGGTTCTGACCGGGCTTTTTTGTTGCCTCATAAACCTGGCCTGCCGCAGCGGCGGGCAAACAAAAATGCCCGGCTAAAGCCGGGCATTTGATATCACTGCCAGTTACGCCAGTTCGGCAGAAGTCTCGAATTCGAAGAACGGCTCCCCGTCCCGAATATCGATGTGCACCACTCCGCCATGCTCGGCCAGCTCTCCGAACAGGATCTCTTCGGCCAAAGGCCGCTTGATCTTGTCCTGAATCAGCCGCGCCATTGGCCGTGCACCCATCTGCGCGTCGTAGCCATGCTCGGCCAACCAGCTGCGGGCGGCATCCGACACCTCCAGGGTCACATGCTTGTCTTCGAGCTGCGCCTGCAATTCGATGAGGAACTTGTCGACGATGCTCTTGATCACTTCATGGCTCAGGCGACCGAACTGAATGATTGTATCCAGACGGTTCCGGAACTCCGGCGTAAAGCTCTTCTTGATCACTTCCATCGCGTCCGACGCGTGGTCCTGCAGCGTAAAGCCAATCGAAGCCCGCGCCGCAGTTTCCGCACCGGCGTTAGTGGTCATGATGATGATCACATTGCGGAAGTCCGCCTTGCGTCCGTTGTTATCGGTGAGCGTGCCGTGATCCATCACCTGCAGCAGCAGGTTGAAGACCTCCGGGTGCGCCTTCTCGATCTCGTCCAGCAGCAATACGCAATGCGGCTGCTTGGTGATGGCCTCGGTTAGCAGGCCACCCTGATCGAACCCGACATAACCCGGAGGTGCGCCGATAAGCCGGGATACAGTATGGCGCTCCATGTACTCGGACATGTCGAAGCGAATCAGCTCGACGCCCAGAGCGCGTGCCAGCTGGCGCGCAGCTTCGGTCTTGCCCACCCCTGTCGGACCAGCGAAGAGGAACGAACCGACCGGCTTGTCCGGTGCCTTCAGTCCTGCACGGGAAAGCTTGATGGCTGTCGCCAGCGAATCGATCGCGTCGTCCTGACCAAACACTGTGAGCTTCAGGTCGCGCTCGAGGTTACGCAACAGCTCCTTGTCCGAGCTGCTGACGTGCTTCGGGGGGATCCGCGCAATCTTCGCAACGATGTCCTCGACCTGCTCGACGTCGATGCACTTGACGCGCTGATCTTCAGGCTGCAGCCGCTGGTACGCGCCAGCCTCATCGATCACGTCAATCGCCTTGTCAGGCATATGGCGATCGTTGATATAACGAGATGCCAGCTCTGCGGCCGCGCGAAGCGCTTCATCGCTGTACTCGATATGATGGTGCTGCTCGAAACGGCCCTTCAGGCCGCGCAGAATGCCAATGGTGTCCTCGACCGAGGGCTCGGAAACATCAACCTTCTGGAAGCGCCGTGCCAGCGCGCGATCCTTCTCGAAGATTCCGCGGAATTCCTGGAACGTCGTGGAGCCGATGCAGCGAATCTCGCCCGAAGAAAGCAGCGGCTTGAGCAGGTTGGAAGCATCCATTACCCCACCCGATGCAGCGCCTGCACCGATGATGGTATGGATCTCGTCAATGAAGAGAATCGCATGCGGACGCTTGCGCAGCTCGCCAAGGAGCGCTTTGAAGCGCTTCTCGAAATCACCCCGGTATTTCGTACCAGCTAGCAGCGCCCCAAGATCCAACGAATAGACGACGCTATCGGCCAGCAGGTCCGGAACCTGGTTGTCCACGATCCGCTTGGCCAGCCCCTCGGCAATGGCTGTCTTGCCGACGCCGGCTTCGCCGACGAGAAGCGGATTGTTCTTGCGTCGGCGCGCGAGGATTTGCGCAACGCGCTCGACCTCGTGCTCACGGCCGACCAGCGGATCGATCCGCCCCTGACGTGCAAGCTCGTTCAGATTGCTCGCATAGGCATCAAGCGGATTGCCTGAAGCCCCGGCCTCGCCGCCCTCCTCATCCTGCATTTCTGCATCGTTTTCCGGACTACCGGCATTGCCCGGAACCTTGGAAATCCCATGCGCGATATAGTTGACGACATCGATGCGCGCCACGTTCTGCTGCTTGAGCAGAAATACTGCCTGGCTCTCCTGCTCGCTGAAGATCGCTACCAGCACGTTGGCACCGGTCACCTCGCGCTTGCCGGAGCTCTGTACATGGAATACCGCCCGCTGAAGGACGCGCTGGAATCCTAGCGTGGGCTGGGTTTCACGTTCTTCGTCGTGCTGCGGGATAAGTGGTGTGGTGGAGTCAATGAATTCCTGCAAGTCATGGCGCAGCTTGTCCAGGCTTGCGCCACAGGCTCGCAACACGGTTGCAGCCGCTTCATTGTCCAGTAGGGCCAACAGGAGGTGCTCAACCGTCATGAACTCATGACGCTTGGTACGTGCCTCTTTGAAAGCCAGATTCAGAGTGACTTCGAGCTCACGGTTCAACATAGCTTTCACCTCTTCCCCAGCAATCGGAGTTAACCGTCCTTCTCGATCTCACAAAGCAGCGGGTGCTGGCATTCCCTTGCATATTGATTCACTTGCATCGCTTTGGTTTCGGCCACATCACGGGTATATAGCCCGCAGACTGCCTGCCCCTCGGTATGGACGGCCAGCATGATCTTGGTGGCCTGCTCCCTGCTGTGATTGAAAATGCCTTCCAGCACCTCGACGACGAAATCCATCGGTGTGTAGTCGTCATTAAACATGACAACTTTATACATCGGTGGTGCCTTCAACTCTGGCTTGGCCTCCTGAACAGCGAGGCCAGACGCGTCGTCTTCGTCCCCTAAGGGCCGGTCCTGATTGAATGTTAGTCGAATCTGAGCAAATGCATGCATGCGCATAACGGTTCTAGGTCGTGGCGCCGGGGCCAGATAAATATGGACAGCTTCGCAGCCAGCTGACGAGTCGCCTTGACTATCGGCAAAACGATGATACAAACAGTATGTGCCTATAAGGGCAAACGGGTTGCGCAACATGAGGCCTCGGGCTGCATAAGCGCGGAATGAAATGGATGTTACTCCAGTAATGGACTCCTTTGCAGAGGGATAACAGCATGCTAAGCGGTAAGGTCAAGTGGTTCAACAACGCCAAAGGCTATGGCTTCATCGTAGCAGACGGCGGCGATGAGGACCTGTTCGCCCACTACTCAGCCATCCAGATGGAAGGCTACCGGACTCTGAAAGCTGGGCAAGCGGTCATGTTCAATATCCTGCAGGGTCCGAAAGGCCTCCACGCAACCGACATCCGGCCGCAGCAGGCCATGTCTGAAGCGACGGCCCCTGCTGCTCAGGGTGCTTCTACCGTAGACGCCTGAATTTACGAAACAAACAAAAAGGCCGATCGTCTGATCGGCCTTTTTCGTCAGGTCTCGCGTTACATATGGCTGATCATTGCATCGCCGAATTGCGAGCACGACATCAGCTGAGCGCCTTCCATCAGCCGCTCGAAATCGTAGGTCACAGTCTTGGCTGCGATCGCGCTTTCGGTTGATTTGATGATCAGATCCGCCGCTTCTACCCAGCCCATGTGACGCAGCATCATCTCGGCAGACAGAATCAACGAGCCCGGATTGACCTTGTCCTGACCAGCGTACTTCGGCGCCGTGCCGTGGGTCGCCTCGAACATGGCCACGGTGTCGGACAGGTTCGCCCCAGGAGCAATACCAATACCGCCCACTTCAGCGGCCAGGGCATCCGACAAGTAGTCACCGTTCAGGTTGAGCGTGGCAATGACATCGTACTCGGCCGGGCGCAGCAGAATCTGTTGCAGCATGGCGTCAGCGATGGCGTCCTTCACAACGATATTCTTGCCGGTATTCGGATTCTTGAACTGCATCCAGGGCCCACCATCCAGCAGCTCAGCACCAAACTCGTCGCGAGCCACCTCATAGCCCCACTCCTTGAAGGCACCTTCGGTGAACTTCATGATGTTGCCCTTATGCACGATGGTGACCGAGCTACGGTCATTGTCGACCGCATATTGCAGGGCTTTACGAACCAACCGCTTGGTACCTTCCAGCGAAACCGGCTTGATGCCGATGCCACAGTTTTCCGTGAAGCGAATCTTCTTGACGCCCATTTCTTCGGTAAGGAACTTGATTACCTTCTCCGCTTCGGGTGAACCAGCCTTCCATTCGACGCCGGCGTAGATGTCTTCGGAGTTCTCACGAAAGATCACCATATCCACGTCCTGCGGCTTCTTGACCGGGCTCGGCACGCCGGTGAACCAGCGAACCGGACGCTGACAGACATAGAGATCAAGCTCCTGACGCAGCGCGACGTTCAATGAGCGAATGCCGCCGCCCACGGGAGTCGTCAGCGGGCCCTTGATTGACACAACGTAATCACGAACGGCTTCCAGGGTTTCCTTCGGCAACCAGGTGTCCTGATCGTAGACCTGTGTGGCCTTCTCGCCCGCATAGATCTCCATCCAGGCGATCTTGCGCTGCCCGCCATAGGCCTTCTGCACGGCCGCATCCACAACCTTGATCATCACCGGGCTGATATCGACGCCGATGCCGTCCCCTTCTATATAAGGAATGATCGGATTGTCGGGGACGTTCAGGGTGTTATCGGCATTAACGGTAATTTTGTCACCGCTGGATGGCACCTGGATCTTTTGGTATCCCATGCTGGACTCCGTCTTCGTGGTTAGACATCGATCGTCGTTTGAGGGTAACCCACTCGAATCGCCTGAAACTACATGTTCGTTCGTCGTATGCGCAATGCCGTTCTGCCAGAGGGTGGCTCAATGGTATACTTCTGGGATGACTAACAAGTCATAAGGGACGAGCCTGTCTTGTACAAGACCCGCCTCTTGAAACCTCAGAGTTGCTACCGCAGCTCCCTGGTTCAAATGCTCGACACTCTATTGGTGCATCCATCATCACCGCGGCTAATCCCCTTCTGGCTCACCAAACAAAGAGCCAGGGCGCCTACCCGGCGCACTCGGGATCCTGTGCACGCCCAGCAAGAAGAGAGTTAACGCTAAATGTCCACCCCTTCGAAGATCATCTATACCTTCACCGACGAAGCTCCAGCCCTGGCCACCTATTCGCTTCTTCCAATTGTAGAAGCCTTCGCCGCCTCCGCTGACATAGCCGTCGAAACACGCGACATCTCTCTTGCAGGGCGCATTCTTGCGAGCTTCGCCGACCAGCTGGACGCTGACAAGAAAGTCGACGACGACCTCGCCAAGCTTGCCGAACTGACCAACCAGCCCGATGCCAACATCATCAAGCTGCCGAACATCAGCGCCTCCGTGCCGCAGCTCAAAGCAGCCATTGCCGAGCTGCAAGCACTCGGTTACAACATTCCCAACTTCCCGGAAGATCCGCAGACTGACGCTGAAAAAGATGCGCGCGCGCGTTATAGCAAGGTGCTGGGAAGTGCAGTGAACCCGGTTCTGCGCGAAGGCAACTCCGACCGCCGCGCCCCCGCCGCCGTCAAGGCCTACGCTCGCAAGCATCCGCACTCCATGGGCAAGTGGAGCAAGGCATCGCAGTCCCACGCTGACTACATGCGCGGCGGCGATTTCTTTTCCAGCGAACAATCGATCACCATGGATAAAGCTGGTGACGTGCGCATCGAGTTCGTCGGCAAAGACGGCAAGGTAGAAGTCAAGAAGCAGCTCGCCCTGCAGGAAGGCGAAGTGCTCGACGGCATGTTCATGAGCTGCAACAAGCTGCGTGCGTTCTTCGAGGAAACCCTGCAGGACTGCAAGGAAACCGGCGTCATGTGGTCCCTGCACGTCAAGGCGACCATGATGAAGATCTCGCACCCGATCGTATTCGGCCATGCGGTCAGCGTTTACTACAAGGACGTGTTCGACAAGTACGGCGATCTGTTCAAGGAACTGGGCGTCAACCCGAACAACGGCATCAGTAGCGTCTACGACAAGATCAAGTCCCTGCCCGTCTCGCAGCAGGAAGAAATTCTGCACGACATCCACGAGGTCTACGCCCATCGTCCGGAAATGGCGATGGTCGACTCGGTCAAGGGCATCACCAACCTGCACATCCCGAGCGACGTCATCGTCGACGCCTCGATGCCGGCGATGATCCGCAACTCCGGTCAGATGTGGGGCAAGGACGGCAAGCAGAAGGACACCAAAGCGGTAATGCCGGAGAGTACCTATGCCCGCATCTACCAGGAAATGATCAATTTCTGCAAAACCAACGGCGCCTTCGACCCAGTCACCATGGGCAGCGTGCCGAACGTTGGCCTGATGGCGCAGAAGGCCGAGGAATACGGTTCGCACGACAAAACCTTCGAGATGCAGGCCGACGGCACCATGCGCGTCGTTCTGGCCGACGGCACCGTGCTGATGCAGCACGAAGTCGAGAAAGGCGACATCTGGCGTGCATGCCAGACCAAGGACGCCCCGATCCGCGACTGGGTCAAGCTGGCCGTCACCCGCGCCCGCCAGTCCAACACCCCAGCCGTGTTCTGGCTGGATCCGGAGCGCGCCCATGACATGCAGCTGCAGAAGAAGGTCGAAGCCTATCTGCAGGAGCACGACCTGAGCGGCCTGGACATTCGCATCATGGGCTACAACGAAGCCATCCGCCTGAGCATGGAGCGCATGATCCGCGGCAAGGATACCATTTCCGTCACCGGCAACGTGCTGCGTGACTATCTGACCGACCTGTTCCCGATCATGGAACTGGGCACCTCGGCGAAGATGCTTTCCATCGTCCCGCTGATGGCTGGTGGCGGCATGTACGAAACAGGTGCCGGTGGTTCGGCGCCGAAGCACGTGCAGCAACTGGTGGAAGAAAACTACCTGCGCTGGGATTCCCTGGGCGAGTTCCTCGCACTGGCGGTGTCTCTGGAAGAAACCGGAATCAAGACCGGCAACACCAAGGCCAAGATCCTGGGCAAGACCCTCGACCAGGCCACCGGCAAGCTGCTGGACAACAACAAGTCCCCGGCACGCAAAGTCGGCCAGATCGACAACCGCGGTAGCCACTTCTACCTGGCACTGTACTGGGCGCAGGCCTTGGCAGCCCAGGACGAAGACGCCGAGCTGAAGGCCCACTTCACCCCGCTGGCCAAGACCCTGACCGAGCAGGAAGCGGCCATCGTCGCTGAGCTGGCGGCTGTGCAGGGCAAGCCGGTCGACATCGGCGGCTACTACCGCTCCAACCCGGAACTGACCAGCAAGGTGATGCGCCCCAGCGCAACCTTCAACGCCGCCCTGGCGGCGCTGAACGCCTGAGTCCAGACCTGAGCGTCACCATGAACCCCGGCCCAGTGCCGGGGTTCGTGCTTTCTGAGGTCGGGCTCCTTATCATTCGAATATTTGTACGAGGCAGCTCCTATGGATTGGCAACCACACATCACCGTCGCAACCGTGGTCGAGAACCAGGGCCGCTTCCTGCTGGTGGAAGAACTCAAGGCTGGTCGTCTCGTTCTCAATCAGCCTGCAGGGCATCTGGAAGCCAACGAGAATCTGCGCGAGGCTGCCGTGCGGGAAACCCTGGAAGAAACCGGCTGGGATGTCGAGCTCACCGGCGTTATCGGCATTTACCTGTACACCGCTCCCAGCAATGGCGTGACCTATCAGCGTGTGTGTTTCGCGGCCAAAGCGCTGCAGCATGATCCACAGCGCACGCTCGATGAGGGTATCGTTGCCGCCCGCTGGTTGAGTCGCAAAGAGCTGGCCGAGCAGCCGGAACGCTGGCGCAGCGAGCTGGTCCCGCGGTGCATCGATGATTACCTGACCGGCCCCCTGCATTCGCTTGACGTGATTCGCAACTGAACACGGCTTCGTCAGCCAGCGGCAGCCTGTTAGAATTCCGCCCCCTTGCAAAACCTCAGCGTATTCCTATGCCTGTAACGACCCTTACCGCCCCGGAACAAACTCGCGTAATCGTTGGCATGTCCGGCGGAGTGGACTCTTCCGTTTCGGCCCTCCTGCTGCTCGAGCAGGGCTACCAGGTCGAAGGCCTGTTCATGAAGAACTGGGAAGAAGACGATGGCACGGAATACTGCACTGCCAGGGAGGATCTGGCCGATGCCCAGGCCGTCTGCGATCGGATCGGCATCAAGCTGCACACGGCCAACTTCGCTGCCGAGTACTGGGACAACGTCTTCGAGCACTTCCTTGCTGAGTACAAGGCCGGGCGCACACCGAACCCGGATATCCTCTGCAATCGCGAAATCAAGTTCAAGGCGTTCCTCGATTATGCCCTGATGCTCGGCGCGGACCTTATCGCCACAGGCCATTACGTCCGTCGTCGTGACCGTGACGGCCGCAGCGAATTGCTCAAGGGGCTGGACCCGAACAAGGACCAGAGCTACTTCCTCCACGCGGTCGGCGGCGAGCAGTTGGCCAAGACGCTGTTCCCCGTTGGCGAGCTGGAAAAGCCCGCAGTCCGCGTGATCGCGGAAAAGCACAGCCTCGCTACGGCAAAAAAGAAGGATTCCACCGGCATCTGCTTTATCGGTGAGCGGCGTTTCAGCGACTTCCTCAAACAGTACCTTCCAGCGCAACCGGGCAATATCGAAACAGTCGATGGCGACGTAATCGGCCGCCACCATGGTCTGATGTACCACACCATTGGTCAGCGCCAGGGACTGGGCATAGGCGGTTTGAAAGATGCCTCTGACGAGCCTTGGTACGTCCTTAGCAAAGACCTGCAGCGCAATGTGCTGGTGGTCGGCCAGGGCAACGATCATCCATGGCTGTTTTCCCGCGCCTTGCTGGCATCTGAAATCTACTGGGTGAACCCCATCGACCTCAGCACCCCACTGAAGCTGACCGCCAAGGTTCGTTATCGCCAGAGCGATCAGGCCTGCATGCTGGAAAAGACGGCCGAGGGTTACCGGGCCGTGTTCGAAGCACCACAACGGGCGGTAACACCGGGCCAGTCTGTCGTGTTCTACGACGGCGAGGTCTGCCTGGGGGGTGGCGTGATCGAACAGGCCGAGCCTTGGTTCGAGGGCCGCCCATGAAGGCCCTGGACGAGCAGCTGATCGCACTGGGTGCGGTGTTCGAAGCCGCAACACTGGTAGATCGCATTGCACGCACCGGCCAGGTGCCGAACGCCTCGCTCGGCTGCTTGCTCGGCAGCCTGCTGGCACGCAATCCGCAAACCACGCTGGAAATCTATGGCGGTGACGACCTCAACTTGCGTGACGGCTACCGCGCGCTGGTCGGCGCACTGGAGCGCGACAGCAGCACGTTGCAGCGAGAACCGCTGCGTTACGCACTGGCAATGATTGGCCTGGAGCGCCAGCTGGACAAACGCGATGACCTGCTTCAGGTCATCGGCAGCCGCCTGGACCAGATCCAGCAGCAGGTCGAGCACTTCGGCATCACCCACGAGAACGTCGTCGCCTCGTTCGGCGGGCTATACCAGGACACTTTGAGTACCTTTCGCCAACGCATCCAGGTTCAGGGCGATATGCGCCACCTGCAGCAGACGGACAATGCGGCCAAGATTCGCGCCCTGCTGCTTTCCGGCATCCGCTCGGCGCGCCTCTGGCGGCAGCTCGGCGGGCATCGCTGGCAGCTTATCTTCAGCCGTCGCAAGCTGCTCGATGCGCTCTATCCAAGGCTTCGCTCAACTCAGGGCGAGGACCATTAACCGCAGCGAATGTGCCGGGCTCAGCCGGTGCATTCGTGTATAATCTGCGCCCTCTTTTCGTTGCCTGACTGTCCGAGAATGCCCTCTATGCAGCTTTCCTCGCTCACGGCGGTTTCCCCCGTCGACGGCCGCTACGCCGGCAAAACCAGCGCCCTGCGCCCGATCTTCAGCGAATTCGGCCTGATCCGCTGCCGTGTTCAGGTCGAAGTCCGCTGGCTCCAGCGCCTCGCTGCTCATCCAGGCGTCCCGGAAGTTGCGCCCTTCTCCAGCGAAGCCAATGCCGTGCTGAATCAGTTGGCCGAGAACTTCCAGCTGGAGCATGCCGAGCGCGTCAAGGAGTTCGAGCGCACCACCAACCATGACGTCAAAGCGGTTGAGTATCTGCTCAAGGAGCAGGCCAAGCAGCTGCCGGAACTGGCCAAGGTCAACGAATTCATCCACTTCGCCTGTACCAGCGAAGACATCAACAACCTCTCCCATGCACTGATGCTGCGCGAAGGGCGCGACAGCGTTCTGCTGCCGCTGATGCGCCAGGTCGCCGAGTCGATTCGCAACCTGGCCGTGCAGTTCGCTGACGTGCCTATGCTGTCGCGCACCCATGGCCAACCCGCGTCGCCGACCACACTCGGCAAAGAGCTGGCGAACGTCGTTTACCGCCTGGAGCGTCAGATCGCCCAGGTTGCGGCCGTTCCGTTGCTGGGCAAGATCAACGGCGCCGTAGGTAACTACAACGCCCATCTGAGCGCTTATCCGGATATCGACTGGGAAGCCAACGCGCGCGAGTTCATCGAAGGTGACCTCGGCCTGACCTGGAACCCCTACACGACGCAGATCGAGCCGCACGACTACATCGCCGAGCTGTTCGACGCGATTGCGCGCTTCAACACCATTCTCATCGACTTCGACCGCGACGTGTGGGGCTACATCTCCCTCGGCTACTTCAAGCAGAAGACCGTTGCGGGGGAGATTGGCTCGTCCACCATGCCGCACAAGGTCAACCCGATCGACTTCGAGAACTCCGAAGGCAATCTCGGCATCGCCAACGCACTGTTCCAGCATCTGGCGAGCAAGCTGCCGATCTCCCGTTGGCAGCGTGACCTGACTGACTCCACCGTACTGCGCAACCTCGGCGTCGGCTTCGCCCACAGCGTCATCGCCTACGAGGCCAGCCTCAAGGGTATCGGCAAGCTGGAGCTCAACGCCGCCCGCATTGCCGAAGACCTCGACGCCTGCTGGGAGGTGCTGGCCGAGCCAGTCCAGACCGTCATGCGCCGCTACGCCGTGGAAAACGCCTACGAGAAGCTCAAGGACCTGACCCGCGGCAAAGGCATCACGCCAGAGGCCCTGCAGACGTTCATCGACGGCCTCGACATTCCCGCCGATGCCAAGGCCGAGCTGCGCAAGCTGACCCCGGCCAACTACATCGGCAACGCGGCTGCCCAGGCCAAGCGCATCTGAGCGAACCCATGCATGCACGCCCGGCTGTGCCGGGCGTTTTTATTTTCAGCTCTGTATATAGAGCAAGGTGTTACGCATGACTTCTGATATTCCACTTCAAATCTTGGGCGGCATCAGCGCCCGGGAATTTCTGCGCGACTACTGGCAGAAGAAACCACTTCTCATCCGCCAGGCCATTCCGGACTTCCAAAGCCCCATCTCCCCAGACGAGCTGGCCGGCCTTTCACTGGAAGAGGAAGTCGAATCCCGCCTCGTCATCGAACACGGCGACAGCCCTTGGGAACTTCGACGTGGCCCATTTGCCGAGGACACCTATCAACAGCTTCCCGAGCGCGACTGGACCTTACTGGTACAGGCCGTGGATCAGCTGGTACCGGATGTTGCCGACCTGATCGAGCACTTCCGCTTCCTGCCCAACTGGCGCATCGACGACGTGATGGTCAGCTACGCCGCGCCGGGTGGCGGCGTCGGTCCGCATTTCGACAATTACGACGTATTCCTGCTCCAGGCGCATGGACAGCGCCGCTGGCGTGTCGGACAGATGTGCGACAGCGACAGTCCGATGCTCGCCCATGGCGATCTGCGGATTCTCGCCGACTTCCAGGGCACCGATGAATGGGTACTGGAGCCTGGCGATATGCTCTACCTCCCCCCCCGCCTCGCCCATTTCGGCACCGCCGAAGATGCCTGCATGACCTATTCGGTCGGCTTTCGCGCACCGAGCGCGGCAGAAGTTCTGACCCACTTCACCGATTTTCTTGCGCAGTTTCTGCCGGACGAAGACCGCTACAGCGACGCTGATCTGCAGCCGACCGAGGATCCGTTCCAGATTCAAAGCGATGCACTGGATCGTCTGAAAGCACTGCTCGCAGAACACATGAGCGACGAACGCCTGTTGCTGACCTGGTTTGGCCAGTTCATGACCGAACCTCGCTATCCCGAGCGGGTGGAAGGCCCTGGCATCGACGAAGCCGAATTGCTTTCCGCTCTGGAAGATGGCGCCCTTCTGGTTCGCAACCCCGCTGCTCGCCTGGCCTGGAGCGAAGTGGATATCGGACTGCTATTGTTTGCCAGCGGACAAAGTCGGTTGCTACCTGCCAGCCTGCGTGAATTGCTCAAGCTGATTTGCTCGGCAGATGCGCTGCATGCCGAGAACGTGGGCGCCTGGCTGAGCGACGATGATGGGCGTAGCCTTTTGTGCGAACTGGTGAAACAGGGAAGTCTGGAGTTTGCTGATGAATAGCGTTCAGGTACGCATAGCCGACTGGCAGCAGGATAACGCTGAGCTACGGCGTATCCGCGAGGCGGTTTTCATTGCCGAGCAGGCTGTTCCGCCCGAGCAGGAGTGGGATGCTGATGATGCAGAAGCGGTTCATTTCCTGGCGCTTGAAGGTGATTACCCGATTGGTACCGCCCGGTTGCTGGCCGATGGGCAGATCGGACGGGTAGCAGTACTGCGCGACTGGCGCGGCATGAATGTCGGTGATGCGCTGATGCGAGCGGTCATCGCCGAAGCCGAACGCCGCGGTCTCGCGGAGCAGAAACTGACCGCCCAGGTTCATGCCACCGCGTTCTATGAGCGCCTGGGTTTCGAGGTCGTCAGCGACGAGTTCCTCGAAGCCGGCATTCCCCATGTCGATATGCTCCGCCGCAGCCACTGAGCCCTCATGAGCGATAACGTCCCGGACGAACATGAAGATCAGGTCGAACTTCCGGCGATTGACTTCCATTCCCCGGGGCGTTTTACAGTGCACAATCCTCAGGCTGATATCCCTGAGCCCAGGACCTGGGAAGCCGCGTCCTTTCACTTAGGCCAAAGCACCCCACTGCAGCTTTTCAGCAAACCCATCGAGGTTCGCCAGCATGCATTGGCCATGCTGCAGCAGACAAAGCGTTGCGTCTGCATTTTCACCACGGATCTCGAACCTTGGCTGTATCACCACAGCAGCGTCCAACAGGCGTGTACCCGCCTGCTGCTGTCTCATCCGCGCAACCAGCTGCGCATTCTGGTCGCCGATCCAACACGGGCAATCAAGGAAGGCCACCGCCTCCTGCAGCTAGCCCGTCGGCTGACCAGCAACGTGCATATCCGCAAGCTGAATCCGGACCACCCCACGACCAGCGGCGCGTACCTCATCGCCGACGACTGCGGTCTACTGGAAAGACCCGAGGCTGACCAGTACGCCGGATATGCACTGTATCGTGACCTCGGTCGGGTGCGCGTGCGCCAGGCAGAGTTCGACAAGGCGTGGGATCATGGGCTATCGGATGCGAACCTACGGAGCTTTCTGCTATGACCCTTCGTACCCTGCTGTTGACCGCCTCGCTCAGTCTTTGCCTGCCACTGCATGCGGCAACCGAAGTCATCCAGCTCAACAACCGCATGGCCGAGGATGTGATCCCCGTGGCCGAGTCCGTACTGGGCAATCAGGGCCGGGTCACAGCCTACGGCAATCAGCTGATCGTCAATGCACCTGACTCCATGATCAGCGAACTGCGGCGGGTAATCGACCAGCTGGACGTCGCGCCGAAGCGCCTGCTCATCAGCGTCGACACGCAGGACTCGGCAAGCAGCAGTGCGGGCGGTTATCAGGTCGATGGAAGCGTGCGTTCCGGTGACGTGGAGTTCGAAACCGGGCGTGGCGAGGTCGGTGGTCGCGACCGGGTACGTATCATCCGTCGCAGTACCAACAGCCGAGATGGCGGCATTCAACAGGTGCAGGCCAGCGAGGGCTACCCGGCTCTGATTCAGGTTGGCCAAAGTGTGCCACTGACAACCCAGGGCACCGACGGTTACGGCCAGATTTACCAGCAGACGCAATATCGCGACGTTCTTCGGGGCTTCTACGCAACGGCTACCGTCCACGGCGATCGGGTGCAGATCAGCATTAGCAGCACCCGTGATCGGCTCGCACAGGGCCGTAGTGGCGTGGTCGAGGTGCAAAACGCCGATACCCGGGTCAGCGGTCGCGTCGGCGAGTGGATCACCATCGGCGGCATCGACGAAAGCGCGAACTCTGAGCAGCGCGGCACGCTACGCCGCTACTCAACACAGGGCAGTCAGAATCTGTCGATGCGCCTGAAGGTCGATGTCCTGGACTGATAGCACCCCTTCTGCGCGACCCCAGCGCGAGAATGTAGTGCCACAAAAAAAACACTACAAAACGATTGACGATGCCTTTTCAGCGGAGCATTATTGCCCCGCTCCCGCTAACCAGGGGCCCTGGCAAGGGTCTCCGGGGCGTGCTCAAGCCAACCAGCCGAGCCGTTCCGTGACTGTACTGCCCACAAGGCGGACTGACGAGGTTGCGACTGGAACGAGTCGTCCTGAGGGACGGGGTAGCGATTGACGCATCAGCCAGACTGACCGCTTCTCGTTGTTGTAGCGCACACGGCAGCCACGCCGGCTGTGGGCGCAATGACCGGAACCAGCCCGGCGATCGTATCCCCCCTTCCCTTGGTTCAATCCTCGTCCCAGTCGATATTTCGACGCTCTGCCGCGTGTTGCCCGCAATGATCAGCGATAGCACGTAGGTTTCGGTGGGAAAAGTCGGTGCTCAACCACACTTATTTTGAAGGATTGAACATGTCCGCATATCAAGACGACATCAAGGCAGTTGCCGCCCTGAAAGAGCAATACGGCAGCAGCTGGGCCGCCATCAACCCTGAGTCCGTCGCTCGCATGCGCGCCCAGAACCGCTTCAAGACCGGTCTGGAAATTGCTCAGTACACCGCCGACATCATGCGCAAGGACATGGCCGAGTACGACGCCGACTCGTCCGTCTACACGCAGTCCCTCGGCTGCTGGCACGGCTTCATTGGTCAGCAGAAGCTGATCTCCATCAAGAAGCACCTGAAGACCACCAACAAGCGCTACCTCTACCTGTCCGGCTGGATGGTCGCTGCTCTGCGTTCCGAGTTCGGCCCGCTGCCGGACCAGTCCATGCACGAGAAGACCGCCGTTTCCGACCTGATCGAGGAGCTGTATACCTTCCTGCGTCAGGCTGACAGCCGCGAGCTGGACCTGCTGTTCACCGCCCTGGACGCTGCTCGTGAAGCTGGCGACAACGCCAAGGCTGCCGAGATCCAGAACCAGATCGACAACTACGAAACCCACATCGTCCCGATCATCGCCGACATCGACGCTGGCTTCGGTAACCCGGAAGCCACCTACCTGCTGGCCAAGCGCATGATCGAAGCGGGTGCTTGCTGCATCCAGATCGAGAACCAGGTATCCGACGAGAAGCAGTGCGGCCACCAGGACGGTAAAGTGACCGTTCCGCATGCCGACTTCCTCGCCAAGATCGCTGCCGTTCGCTACGCCTTCCTCGAGCTGGGCATCGACAACGGCGTGATCGTTGCTCGTACCGACTCCCTGGGTGCCGGCCTGACCAAGCAGATCGCCGTGACCAAAGAGCCGGGCGACCTGGGCGACCTGTACAACTCCTTCCTGGATTGCGAAGAAGTCTCCGAAGCCGCACTGGGCAACGGCGACGTCGTCATCAAGCGCGAAGGCAAGCTGCTGCGTCCGAAGCGTCTGCCGTCCAACCTGTTCCAGTTCCGTGCTGGCACTGGTGAAGCGCGCTGCGTACTGGACTGCATCACTTCGCTGCAGAACGGTGCCGACCTGCTGTGGATCGAGACCGAGAAGCCGCACGTTGGCCAGATCGCTGCCATGGTCAACGAAATCCGCAAGACCATCCCGGACGCCAAGCTGGTCTACAACAACAGCCCGTCCTTCAACTGGACCCTGAACTTCCGCCAGCAGGTGTTCGACGCCATGGTTGCCGAAGGCAAGGACGTCTCTGCCTACGACCGCGCCAAGCTGATGAGCGTCGAGTACGACGAGACCGAACTGGCCCAGATCGCCGACGAGAAGATCCGCACCTTCCAGCGCGACGGTTCGGCCCACGCCGGCATCTTCCACCACCTGATCACCCTGCCGACCTACCACACTGCCGCGCTGTCCACCGACAACCTGGCCAAGGGGTACTTCGCCGACCAGGGTATGCTGGCCTACGTTAAGGGCGTTCAGCGTCAGGAACTGCGTCAAGGCATCGCCTGCGTCAAGCACCAGAACATGGCTGGCTCCGACATCGGCGACAACCACAAGGAGTACTTCGCTGGCGAAGCTGCTCTGAAGGCAAGCGGTAAAGACAACACCATGAACCAGTTCCACTAAGAACAGGTTCGCAGCCTTCAAAGCTGCGGTGTGATGAAAAAGCCCCGGCACATGTGCCGGGGCTTTTTTTTTACAGGCGAAACGTTACATGCGCCTGCTCTTCGTCGGTCGAGCACACAACTGTCATTCTCTTGTCGCATATGCAAATTAGCGTCATGGCTCCGACAACAAATCGTTATGGAGCTGCGCCGTGATTACTGAGAACAACGATATTCTGTTCGGCAACGGGGACGAGTTGCCCAGTAACCATTCAACGAATCCGCATATTCAGGATGTGATCTCCATTGGCCGCCGCAAAGTACTCGTTGGCGGCGCAGCAATGGGCGCCCTGGCATTTCTTGGCGCGTCGCTTCCGGGACTCGTACAAGCAGCCGAACCGACGGCCCGCGGACCAAAAGACATCCCGTTCAAGCGTCGTACCCGCCTGCCTTTCACCCCGGTTTCGGTTACACGAGCAGATACCATCACAGTACCCGCCGGCTATTCCGCCACAACCTTCATTCCGTGGGGCACCCCTATCACGGGTCGCTATCCGGCCTGGCTGGAAGATGGCAGCAATAGCGCAGAAGATCAGGCTCAGCAGGTGGGCATGCATCACGATGGGATGCACTTCTTCCCAATGAACGCAAAACACGGCGGGCGCCAGAGCGACCACGGCTTGCTGGTCCTCAATCACGAATACATCGACGCGCCCCTGCTCCACCCCAACGGTCCAACGGTGGTAGACGGCAAGCGCACCAATGTGGACGAAGTGCGTAAAGAGATAAACGCACATGGCGTGTCCGTCGTGGAGATCCGTCGTGGTCCACGTGGCGAATGGTCAGTGCTGCCAACGGCCCGGAATCGCCGCATCACCG
This sequence comes from Pseudomonas songnenensis, assembly GCF_003696315.1. Classification (GTDB taxonomy): domain Bacteria; phylum Pseudomonadota; class Gammaproteobacteria; order Pseudomonadales; family Pseudomonadaceae; genus Stutzerimonas; species Stutzerimonas songnenensis. The sequence goes on from NZ_RFFN01000008.1 coordinate 167,421, forward strand.
GCGCCACCCCGATGCGCATCGAAGGCCCAGCGAGCGGTCATGCCCTGATGCGCACGCGTTACAGCCCGAGTGGGACGTCGACCCGAGGCACCCTCAACAACTGCGCCAACGGCCACACACCGTGGGGCACTTACCTGACTTGCGAGGAGAACTGGGCTGGTTACTTCGCCACCACCGACAGCGAAATCCCACGCGAACTCAGCCGTTATGGCATACGCGGCGGCGGCCGCTACGGCTGGGAGACAGTCGCGGGCGATGAGTTCGAGCGGTTCAACGCTACACGAATGGCCGCCACTGCGCAGGCGGACTATCGCAACGAACCGAACACCTTCGGCTGGGTGGTTGAGATAGATCCGTTTGATCCCAATGCGACCCCCGTGAAGCACACGGCGCTGGGTCGTTTCGCCCACGAAGGGCTGGTGTTCGCCCCGGTCAAGCCGGGTCGTCCCGTCGTCTGCTACTCGGGAGATGACTCGCAGAACGAGTACATTTACAAGTACGTCAGTCGCGACAAATATCGACCGCAGCGCAGCGATGGGCGCCTGTTGGACGACGGTGTCCTTTATGTGGCGCGTTTCAACGCCGACGGCAGTGGTGATTGGCTGGCTCTGGATCATGCCAATCCGACGTTCAAGCGCGCCTGTGAAGCAGCCGGCGTCCAATTCGCTGACCAAGGTGAAGTCCTGATCAATACCCGCCTGGCAGCAGACATCGTCGGCGCAACCAAGATGGACCGACCGGAATGGGGTGCGGTGAACCCTGATACCGGCGAAGTCTACTTCACCCTCACCAACAACAGCGGCCGTCGGGAAGCCGATGCGTCCAACCCGCGGGCACCGAACCCATTCGGTCATATCATCCGCTGGCGCGAGGAGAGCCGCGACTTTGCCGGCACGCGATTCAGCTGGGACCTCTACCTTCTCGCCGGGCCTCAGGAAAACAGCCGTAGTCCGAAAGGCAAACCGCTCGACGACAGCAGCATCATGGCCAGCCCGGACGGGCTGTGGTTCGATGACGAAGGCCGCCTATGGATTCAGACCGACATGAGCGGCAGCCAGCTGAGCGCGGGGCCATTCGGAAACAACCAGATGCTGGTATCCGACCCCCGAACCGGTGAAACCAAGCGATTCCTGGTCGGCCCCAAAGGCGCCGAAGTGACGGGTATCACAGCGACGCCGGATTTTCGAACCCTGTTCGTCAATATTCAACATCCCGGCGAAGGCTCGACGCCAACGAACTACACGAGCACCTGGCCGGACGGCCCGGGCCGCAGGCCGCGCTCCGCGACTGTCGTCATCACGCGCGAAGATGGCAAGCGCCTGATGTGATTGCCTAGGGGCTGGCTCACGCCGGCCCCTTCTCTCTGGCGGCCCTGTCCAGCTGCGCCATGTCAGACTCTTCCGGCGAAGTGAAAAGCCCCCAGGTAGAGATGAACAGTGCGGCCACCAATGGGCCGATGACAAACCCGTTCAATCCGAACAACGCCAGCCCCCCCAACGTTGAAATGAGCACGACGTAGTCCGGCATTTTGGTGTCCTTGCCAACCAGAATGGGTCTGAGGATATTGTCTACCAGACCAATCACCAGTATCCCGTACAGCGTCAGCACAACACCTTGCCAGATCGCACCGGTCATCAGGAAGTAGATGGCTACGGGCGTCCAGATCAAGCCTGCCCCAACCGCCGGCAGCAACGACAGAAACGCCATCAGCACGCCCCAGAGCAAGGCGCCGGATATCCCGAGCACGGCGAAGATGATTCCGCCCAACGCCCCTTGGGTAAGGGCTACGACAATATTGCCCTTGACCGTTGCTCGCACCACACGCGTGAACTTGTTGAACAACCGCCGCTTCTGCGCATCGCTGAGCGGAATGGCTTTTCTGATTCGTGCAACCAGGTCACGGCCATCCCGGATGAAGAAGAACAGCAGGTAAAGCATCACGAAGAAACTGATCAGAAACTGAAACGTACCCTGACCAAAGCTGAATGCCTTCGTCGCAAGAAACTGGCTTCCCTCGAGGGCTCCGGAAGCAAGCCGCTCACGCATCGATTCAAGATCCCCGAAACCGAAACGCTGCAACTGCAGCTGCACCGATTGAGGCAGCAGATCCCGAAAGCGCGCTACCCAGCTGCCGATATCCAGCTCCCCGCTTTCGATCTGCTTGTAGAGAGTCGCGCCTTCCTGAACCAGCATCCCGGTAGTCAGGATGACAGGAAGAACGGCCACCAGCAGACAGACCAGCAACGTGAAGAACGCAGCAAGGTTCCGTCGCTGATTGAAGCGCCGGTGTAGATATCGCTGCAGCGGAGCGAAAATGATCGCGAGGATGACAGCCCAGAAAACCGCGCCGTAGAACGGCAGTAGAATCCAGCCAAACGCGAGAGAAACCACCACGAGCAGTGCAAGAAAGACTTTTTGCTCGAGCGTCGAATTGACCATTGTTGACCCTGCCGCCGCGTTCAGTTCTGTTTAGTCAACGGGCGGCGGTATGAGTGCGGGTCAGGCTATAAATAGGCGTAGGGCCGTCGCTGAACGGACAGCCCACACGGCGCTACAGGGTCATCGCGGCGAGCCAGCCAAACGCCAGCAGCGGCAAGTTGTAGTGCAGGAACGTCGGCACGACTGTGTCCCAGATGTGATTATGCTGGCCGTCTGCGTTCAAGCCCGCGGTCGGGCCCAGCGTGGAGTCGGAGGCCGGCGAGCCTCCGTCTCCCAGAGCGCCTGCGGTTCCGACCAGACTGACGATTGCCAAGGGGCTGAACCCGAGTTCCACCCCAAGCGGTACAAAGATCGCGGCGATGATCGGCACGGTAGAGAACGACGAGCCGATACCGATGGTGACCAGCAGGCCGACCAGGAGCATTAGCAATGCGCCAACAGCTTTGCTGTTTCCGATCCATTGAGTCGATGCGTCTACCAGCAACTTCACCTCGCCGGTTTCACGCATCACTTCGGCAAACCCTGCGGCCGCAATCATGATGAAACCGATCATGGCCATCATCTTCATGCCATCCGTGAAAAGATCATCCGCTTCTCGCCAGCGCACTACGCCCGACACGGAGAAAATGACAAACCCCACAAGCGCGCCGAGTATCATCGAGTCCAGCCACAGCTGGATAACAAATGCCGCAGCGACGGCTATAGCCGCTACCAGCAGCGTCAGAGGGCTATAGCTGACAGTGCTGCTTTCAACCTGCTCAATCCGCGCAAGATCATATTCGCGAGGTTTGCGGTAACTGTAGAAAGCAACCAGTAGACCCGCGACCATCCCCATCGCGGGAATGAACATCGCCTGCGTTACTTTGATACCACTGACATCCACTCCACTCTTCGCGACGTTAGCCAACAAAATCTCGTTCAGGAAGATATTGCCGAACCCCACAGGCAGAAACATATAGGGGGTGATGAGGCCAAATGCGAGAACACAGGCAATCAAACGCCTGTCAATCTTCATCTTTGACAGCACGAAAAGGAGCGGCGGGACCAGAAGCGGAATAAACGCGATATGGATAGGTAGAATATTCTGGGAAGACACGGCTACCGCCAGCAGCAATCCAATCATCAGCCACTTGACGGCACCGGCACCTTGGGTGCCCTGCTTGCCAACCAAGTTCAGCGCCTTGTCCGCCAGGGCGTGCGCAAGACCACTTTTTCCAATGGCCACGGCGAAAGCGCCGAGCAAAGCGTAAGACAATGCAACCGTTGCCCCGCCGCCGAGGCCCTTATTGAATGCGGCAAGACTGCCCTCGATTCCCAACCCACCGATCAGCCCGCCGGCCAGCGCTCCTGCAATAAGCGCAACCACCACATGCACGCGGCATAGACTCAGGATCAGCATGATGCCGACTGCCGCAACAACTGCGTTCATTCGAATTCTCCATAGAAACGACCTAGGTCGCGTGAAAAGCGCCGTACTCTGCTACAACGAAGCGAAAGTGTCAAAACAGGAGGTTCGAGCGCTGCTAATGCTGGGCGGGCTCTATTGCATAGGTCGACTCTGGATTGTGCTAGCTGCTATCGACTCAATGAGGTGTTAACGCGCTTACGACGGACGTACCCAACTAAAGACCACTAATCGCCCCGGTACTCGCAGCCACTGGTGCAGGTCTCATGAATACGAATACACGAAAGCTCTGGAAGTAATGGCTTAAGTTCGTGCCATATCCATTTCGCCAGATTTTCACTGGTGGGGTTTTCCAAACCTGGAATGTCATTCAGGTAATTGTGATCAAGCAGGTCGTACAACGGCTTGAATATCGTTTTGATTTCGCCGAAGTCTCGAATCCAACCCGTGTGCGGGTCAACCGGACCGCTGATATACAGAGCAACTCGAAAAGAATGGCCGTGTAAACGTCCACATTTGTGCCCCTGCGGTACGTGAGGCAGGCGGTGCGCTGATTCGAACGTAAATTCTTTGAATATTTCCACGATATCCACTCGCAATCTGACCACTGAATCGAGGCGCGATTCTACGCGCTTTGACGAGCAGATACATGCATCGCCTGCCGTGAGGCAGTTGAGCCGTTTCGGGCTAGCAACGGCAGTTAAGTGGTTCTACGGCCTCTGGTGGCGCGAGGTGGAACACCTAACCACAGTCGCAGTGGGCCGCCTGCCTATAAACGGCCGGCCAACCCAGATGCTGGCTGCCTACCGCTATGGCTACAGTTCAAGCAATGAGGGCACACCCCGCAATACATGAATGCCGCCTGTGAAAATCGGATACGAAAACCAAAGAGAGTCTGACGTGATAGTCGACGCAGGCCTCGCTTCGCGTGCAGCTAAGAGGCAGTGGACACCTTGCTCTATCGTCCCCGGCCGTTCGACAGCAAGCGCCACATGCCCGATGCGT
>NZ_RFFN01000009.1 GCF_003696315.1 Pseudomonas songnenensis
TGTGGCGCTTGAGAGCCGGCGAGGTGAGCCTCTAGGTTGGCAGCGCTGGGGCAACTACAGACTGTAGTGGTCTACTCATCCCTGACAGTGGGTTTCGATTGTCGCTGGGCAGCCCGTCGTTGTATCGGTGCGGCCTGATCAGTTGTAGCGGGTTATCAAGTACGGCTGATGTCCCGTTGAGTCTCTAGGACTGTGGTAGCCAATTGCTGGAATCCATTTCCATTCAGGTTGCGGAGCAGGCGCTCTAGGAACTTCGCGGTTCAGCCGATTGAGCATATTCGGGCGTTCGGCCGTGCGGGTTACAAACAAGTGGGCCAGCCTGCCTGCTGGCGCAGCCCCAGCTCATGTGTCAGCCGGCGCGTGACGATAGCGACCAATCGTCACGCGATCCTCGCGCTACATAGTCGGGATGTGGGCGGGCGACTAATCACGGACGCACGATGTCCTGCCCGTCCTTTCAATACCAGTAAACCCTTCATTGCACGTTGCACAAGGCCGGCGATGGGCAGGAGCAGCCCAGTCCTATCCCCTCTGCCCCGATTCGAGCATGGTTTCCGGACGAACCCATTGATCGAATTCCTCGCTGGTCAAGTAGCCGAGCTCCATGGCCGCTTCGCGCAGTGTGGTGCCTTGCGCATAGGCCTTCTTGGCTATCTCCGCTGCTCGGTCGTAGCCAATATGGGGATTCAGTGCGGTTACCAGCATGAGCCCCCGCTCCAGATGCTCTGCCATGCGGGCCGGGTCAGGTTCGAGCCCCGTAATGCAGTGAGTGTTGAAATTGCGGCATCCGTCTGACAGAAGCTGAATGGATTGAAGCAGGTTGTGAATGATCACCGGCTTGAACACGTTCAGCTGCAAGTGCCCTTGGCTAGCGGCAAAGCTGATCGTCATATCGTTACCCATCACCTGACAGGCAAGCATCGACAACGCCTCGCACTGGGTCGGGTTCACTTTGCCCGGCATGATCGAACTCCCAGGCTCGTTGGCGGGTAACCGTACCTCGGCAAAGCCTCCGCGTGGGCCTGAGCCAAGCAGGCGAAGATCATTGGCCAGCTTCATCAAGGCTACAGCCAGGGTCTTCAATGCGCCGGACAGCGCTACCAGCGGCTCATGTCCCGCCAAGGCAGCAAATTTATTGGGTGCAGATACGAACGGAAGCCCCGAAAGCGCTGCAAGCTCCGCTGCAATGGCTTCGGCGAACCCGTGTGGGGAGTTCAGGCCGGTTCCTACGGCAGTACCGCCCTGCGCCAGTTCGTACACGGCCGGTAAGGTCTGACGAATCGTGCGTTCGGCAATGTCCAGCTGGGCAACGAAGGCCGACATCTCTTGGCCGAAGGTGATCGGAGTGGCGTCCATCATATGGGTGCGTCCGGTCTTGATCAGCTTGCCGTGTCGGACCGAGAGTTCTGCGAGACCGCCAGAGAGCTCCGCCAGGGCGGGAAGCAACTTGGCATGGACCGCCTTGGCCGCAGCGATGTGCATTGCGGTCGGAAAACAGTCGTTGGAGCTTTGAGCGCGGTTCACATGGTCGTTGGGATGCACGGGAGACTTGCCCCCGCGCGTGCCGCCAGCGAGCTCGTTGGCGCGACCCGCGATCACTTCGTTGACGTTCATATTGCTTTGCGTGCCGCTGCCGGTTTGCCAGACCACCAGCGGGAACTGATCGTCGTGCTGCCCATGCAGGATCTCGTCTGCGGCTTGTTCGATCAGGCGAGCCACATCGGGCGGCAGGTCACCGATCCGATCATTCACCCGTGCAGCGGCTTTCTTGATCAAGGCCAGGGCGTGGAGCACCTCGATCGGCATGCGCTCCGTGCCGATTTCGAAATTGCTCAGCGAACGTTGCGTCTGGGCACCCCAGTAAGCCTGATCCGGTACTTCGACTGGTCCCAGGCTGTCGGTTTCTGTACGCGTCATGAAATGCTCCTGCTCGATAGTACTGGTTAGGGTGCCTTGCGGTGCCGACGGTTCCCCTAACGTGCCGCTCGTGGCTTGAGGCATTGGAACTCCCGGCGCAGAATGTGTCCATTGAAGGCTACCTATAGCCTGCCCAAGGGATGTCCAATGCCAACGTTTCGTACCCAGGTCTTGCGCTCTGCAATGCTGTTTGTCTGTATCAGTTCATCGGCCTTGGCCGATAGCGCAAGCCATGCCGGGAGCGCAGAGCGTTTTCTGCAACTGGCCAACGCGGACCGGCTCGCCGTGCCCGTCTATGCCCAAGTGCAGCAGATGTTTGCGCAACGCTTTGCCGAGGCACAGGCCCCTGACAGCAAGAGGGCGATGCTCGAGCGCTACCAGGCTCAGGCCAATACGGCGCTGGACAAGGCCATCGGCTGGGACAAGTTGAAACCCGATCTGGTCGCCCTGTACACCAGCCAGTTTTCCGAAACCGAACTGAATCAGCTGATCGATTTCTACCAATCCCCGCTGGGCAAGAAGATGCTGACCAAGCTGCCGGAGCTCAATGCGCGCTCAGCTCAGCTCACTCAGGTCAAGCTAGAAGGTGCCGTACCGGAAGTGAACAAGTTGCTGGCCGACATGACGGCCGAGCTCGAAAAACAGAAGCCTTGAGAGACCCAGGTAAATGCGCAAGATCGATTCGATTCAGAATGCCCTGCAAGCCCTGCAGCCAGAACATCTCGAAGTCCTCGATGAGAGTCACATGCACAGTCGGGGGCAGGAGACCCACTACAAGGCTGTGATCGTCAGCCAGCAGTTCGCCGGTCTGAACTCGGTCAAGCGCCATCAGCGGGCCTACGCGGCGATGGGCGACCTGATGCGCGAGGTGCATGCGCTGGCATTGCACACCTACACGCCTGAGGAGTGGGCGCAACAGCGCGTGGTCCCGGCGTCGCCAGTCTGCGCTGGAGGGCATAAGTAGGCGCGCTCGCGCAGGACCGCCCTGGCGTTCTTTGTTAGACTTTCGCTCGCGCCGGCCCTCGCCGGCGTTTTCGTTTGTATCCGGTCCACCCTTTACGCGGGTGACCACTGGTGGAAGTATTCATGACCCAAAGAATCGTTGTGGCCGCGTTGTACAAGTTCGTATCGCTGCCGGATTACGTTGCGTTGCGCGAGCCCTTGCTCGAAACACTTCTTCTGCACGGCATCAAGGGAACGCTTTTGCTTGCGGAAGAGGGCATCAATGGCACGGTTTCCGGGACGCGGGAAGCCATCGACGCGCTGCTGGATTGGTTCCGACGCGATGACCGTCTGGCCGATATCGATCACAAGGAATCGTACTGTGACGAGCAGCCGTTCTATCGCACCAAGGTCAAGCTGAAGAAAGAGATCGTCACGCTCGGAGTAGATGGCGTCGATCCCAACAAGCGCGTCGGTACTTACGTGGAGCCGCAGGACTGGAACGAGCTCATCGCCGATCCCGAAGTGCTTCTCATCGATACACGAAATGACTACGAAGTAGCGATCGGCACGTTCGAGGGCGCGGTCGATCCCAAAACCAGGTCGTTCCGCGAGTTTCCCGAGTACATCAAGGCCCACTACGATCCGGCGAAGCACAAAAAGGTCGCGATGTTCTGCACCGGTGGCATCCGTTGCGAAAAGGCGTCGAGCTACATGCTCGGCGAAGGCTTCGAAGAGGTCTATCACCTCAAGGGTGGCATTCTCAAATACCTGGAAGAAGTGCCTGAGGCACAAAGCCGCTGGCAGGGTGACTGCTTCGTTTTCGATAACCGGGTAACGGTACGCCATGACCTGAGCGTCGGTGAGTTCGACCTCTGCCACGCCTGCCGCGCCCCGCTATCCGTGGAAGATCGGCAATCGGAGCACTACGCTCCGGGAATAAGCTGTCCGCACTGCTGGAATACGCTGAGCGAGAAAACCCGCGCCGGCGCTCGCGAGCGGCAGAAGCAGATCGAACTGGCGCGCCAGCGCAACCAGCCGCATCCCATCGGCCGCGACCCGCGCGAACTGGATCGCTGAGCGCTGGCCGCCGCGCCGGCACGTCACGCAGTAGTGGAGTAACGAAGTGGCCCGACTGATCTATGTGATGGACCCGATGTGCTCCTGGTGCTGGGGGTTTGCACCGGTGATGACGGCGCTGGCCGGGCAAGCGGCGGAACGGGGCGTATCGCTTGAGCTGCGCGTCGGTGGCCTGCGGCGTGAGCGCGTCGTCATGGATCAGGCCGGGCGCCAGCGCACACTGTCCTACTGGCAAGCCGTGCATTCGGCGACGGGGCAGGCTTTCAACCTGGCGCAGGGGCTGCCCGAAGCACTGGTCTACGACACCGAACCCGCTTGCAGAGCCCTCGTTGCGGCTCGTGGACTTGATGAGGCTCGTGTCTGGTCATTGTCATTACTGATCCAGCAGGCGTTTTATGAGCACGGGCAGGATGTGACCCAACCATCAGTGCTCGTCGACCTCGCTGAATCCGCTGGCCTTTCGCGCAGCGAATTCGCCGAGCGTTATGACGACTCTGCCACTAAAGCGGCTACCGCGGCTGACTTCATCTGGGTGGAGAATCTGGGCATCGCGGGGTTCCCCACGTTGCTGGCCGAGCACGAAGGGCAACTGGCACTGGTTACCAATGGCTATCAGCCTTTGCCTGCGCTGGCACCGCTACTGGCGCGTTGGCTGGAGCGCAACGCCCATGGCTGACCAACTCAGCTGGGCGGAAATCCGCAGGCTCGCGCTGCATCATCGCAAGGCGCTGATTCTGGCGAATCTGGTCGCGGTGCTGGCGACGCTCTGCAGCGTGCCGATTCCCTTGCTGCTGCCGTTGCTGGTCGACGAAGTGTTGCTGGGTGCGGGTGATACTGCACTGCAGGTGATGGATCGCTTTCTGCCTGCCAGCTGGGAAAGCGCGGCGGGATATATCGGGCTGATGCTGGGTATAACGCTGGTCTTGCGAGCCTCGGCACTGGTGTTCAACGTGCTTCAGGCGCGCCTGTTTGCGCGGCTGTCCAAAGACATCGTGTACCGCATTCGCATCCGGCTGATCGAGCGCCTCAAGCGCATCGCCCTCGCCGAGTACGAAAGCCTCGGCGGCGGTACGGTGGCAGCGCACCTGGTCACCGATCTGGAAACCATCGACAAGTTCATCGGCGACACGCTAAGCCGTCTGCTGGTTGCCGTGCTGTCGATCATCGGTACGGCGGCCATTCTGGTGTGGATGCACTGGCAGCTCGCTCTGCTGATCCTGCTGTTCAATCCGCTGGTGATCTACGCCACGGTGCAATTGGGCAAGCGCGTAAAACACCTGAAGAAACTGGAGAATGACAGCACCTCGCGCTTCACCCAGGCTCTGACCGAGACACTCGACGCCATCCAGGAGGTGCGTGCCGGCAATCGGCAAGGCTTCTTCCTCGGGCGCCTGGGGCTGCGCGCGCGCGAAGTACGGGACTACGCAGTTGCCTCGCAGTGGAAGACCGACGCGTCCAACCGCGCCAGCGGCTTGCTGTTCCAGTTCGGCATCGACGTATTCCGTGCTGCAGCGATGCTCACCGTGCTGTTCTCAGATCTGTCGATCGGCCAGATGCTGGCAGTGTTCAGCTACCTCTGGTTCATGATCGGCCCCGTGGAGCAGCTATTGAGTCTGCAGTACGCGTTCTACGCGGCCGGCGGGGCACTGGGGCGGATCAACCAACTGCTGGCGCGGGCAGACGAGCCGCAATATCCCGGTGGGCGGGATCCCTTCGCTGGGCAGACAACGGTCGCAATCGAGGTGCGAGGCTTGCAGTTCGCCTATCAGGACGAGCCGGTGCTCGAAGGACTCGATCTCAGCATCGCACCCGGCGAGAAGGTCGCCATTGTCGGCGCCAGTGGCGGAGGCAAGAGCACCCTGGTGCAGCTGCTGCTGGGTCTTTATCAACCGCAGGCTGGTCAGATCCGTTTTGGCGGCGTGCCCCTCGAAGAAATCGGACTGAGCACCGTGCGCGACAACGTTGCGGTGGTACTGCAGCACCCGGCGCTGTTCAACGATACCGTGCGAGCCAACCTGATGATGGGCCGCGAGCGGGATGATGACGCCTGCTGGCGAGCGCTGGAAATCGCTCAGCTGGCCGATACGATTCGCCAGTTGCCGAATGGTCTTGACAGCATCGTCGGACGTTCCGGGGTGCGGCTGTCCGGCGGGCAGCGGCAGCGGCTGGCTGTGGCACGCATGATTCTCGCCGAGCCGAAAGTGGTCATCCTCGATGAAGCCACCTCGGCGCTCGATGCGGCGACCGAATACGCGCTGCATCAGGGGCTCAATCGCTTCCTCAAGGGGCGCACGACGCTGATCATTGCGCACCGTTTATCGGCGGTGAAACAGGCTGATCGCGTACTCGTTTTCGATGGCGGCCGTATCGCCGAAGACGGTGACCACGAGCAGCTCATCGCCGAAGGCGGACTCTACGCGCGCCTCTATGGGCACCTGCAGCACTAGGGCGAGGGCTTCGGTAAATTCCGCCGGCTCGGCGTGACCCTTGAAGGCGCGTGACCGGCCCTCTGTCTCAAAGCAACTCGCACTGGTCTCCGCAAAGCGCTAGAAGGTCCCAGCCTACCGCCAGTCTCAAGGCGCCAAAATATCCTGTCTGGCTGCTCAACTATTAGAAATCTCTGCCGACTTCCCGTTGTGCCCCTTTTTGCGGAACCCCTTCTGATGGAACCAGTACTGAATCTCTTCACCAATCTTTCGGTTGGCAAAAAGCTCATCTGCGGCTTCGGCCTGGTCTTGCTGTTGACACTCGGCGTGGCCGGTACCGGATTCGTTGCGGTCGATGAAATCCTCGGTCGGGCGCAACAGATCGAGCAGCTCTCGAGCGTCAACGCATCCATCCTGGCGGCGCGCGGTGCGGAGCGTGATTTCGCCCTGACGCGCCAGCAGTCTTCTGCTGATGCGCTGCACAGCTCCCTGCAGCAGCTCAACACGGAACTGGCTGGCTTGGACGACAGTTCCAGCACGACGGAGCGGGCGTATCTGACGCGAATTCGTCAGGCGGCTGAGGAATATGGGCGTCAGTTCGACCGCTACATGCAGCTGATCGAGCGCGGTGTGGCACTGCGCACGCGTATGCAGGATGCGGCGCAAGTCAGCCGGGAGGAGTTCGAGTTTATCGAGCTGGATATGTATGACGCGGTTCGGGTGCTGCGTCTGGAGGGGGATCGGCTCAAAGGTAGCGACCCGCTGACGATCGCTGAAGCGACCTCCGGCCTGACCAAGCAGATCCTCGACATGCGAACCCTGGAGAACGTGTTCGTTGCCAATAGCTCAGACGCCGCGGCGAAAAGCTGGAGCGAGCTGCACGGCAACGTCACGGCCATCGGCAGCAACCTGAAGGTCTGGTTGAGCGATGATCAAAAGGCATCCATGGACAAGGCCCTCGCGGAACTGGACCAATACCGCGCCGCGTTCGATGAGTTTCGCCAGAATCGTGGCGAGCGGCTCGCGCTGGAACGGTCCATGGCCCAGCAATCCGAGGTGGTGATCGCTGCCGCTGACGAGGCGCTGGCCAATGCCAGCAATGCCATGCAGCAGCAACAGCGCAGCAGTTACCTGCTGCTTGGTGTGATCGGCGCGCTGGCCATCTTCGTCGGCCTGCTGGCGGCCACTGTCATTTCGCGCATGATCGTCGGCCCGCTGCGCAGTACCGTTCAGCAGGCCCAGCGCGTCGCCAACGGCGATCTGACGTACTCCGAGGCCAGCGCGCGTCGCGATGAAGTCGGGCAGCTGCAGAACGCCATGCATGGCATGACGCAAAGCCTGCGCAACCTGATCGGTCGCATCGGGGGCGGCGTCAGCCAGATCGCGGCCGCCGCCGATCAACTGTCTGCCGTGACCGCGCAGACCAGCGCCGGGGTACAGACCCAGCGCGTGGAAACCGAGCAGGTCGCGACCGCCATGCACGAGATGGCTGCCACCGTGCAGGAAGTTGCACGCAATGCCGAGCAGGCGTCCATCGCGGCGCGACAGGCCGATCAGCAGGCGCGGCAGGGCGATCGGGTGGTACAGGATGCGGTCGGGCAGATCGGCAATCTGGCCAACGAGGTGGATCAGTCTGCTCATGCAATCGAAGCGCTGCATGCCGAAAGCGGACGGATCGGCAGCGTGCTTGAGGTGATCCGTGCGGTTGCCGAGCAGACCAATCTGTTGGCGCTCAATGCCGCCATCGAGGCGGCGCGTGCCGGCGAGCAGGGCCGCGGTTTCGCCGTGGTGGCCGATGAGGTTCGCGCGCTGGCCCGCCGTACCCATGATTCCACGGAGGAGATCGAAGGGCTGATCGCTAATCTGCAACGTGTAGCGCAGCAAGCCGTAGAGCAGATGCAGAGCAGCCGTAGCCTCACCCAGCGCACCGTGGATCTGGCCAACGAAGCAGGTGTCGCGTTGGGGCGCATCACCGAGTCGGTGTCCACCATCGAACAGATGAACCAGCAGATCGCCGCGGCGGCTGAGCAGCAGAGCGCGGTGGCCGAGAACATTTCAGAAAGCGTGACGCGCGTGCGGGATATCGGCGACCAGAGCGCCAGCGCGACGGAGCAGACTGCCGGGGCCAGCGCCGAACTGGCACGCCTCGGTGTGGAGCTTCAGGGCCTGGTTCGCCAGTTCCGCACCTGACCCCGCCGAGTCACTTAGCCACAAGCGGCTCGCACGCCCGAGTCGCTTGGCTTATCGACTGCCGTTCAGCTCCGCCGCCCAGGCTGCCAGCGGCAGTGCCGGTTCCTGCTGCCATATGCGCTGCCACAGACTTGCCAGGCGGCCCATATCGCCTCTGTTGGCGGGCAGGCGCTCGGGCAGGGGCACAAGCTGCCAGCCCTTGGCAGTGCGCTCAGCGAGTGGGAAGCGAAATGGATGAAATCCGGTCATGCCCAGCCGCAGGTCCGTCACCAGCAGCTGGTTGCCATCCTCGTCATAGCGCAGCACGTTCCCGGTAAACCACTGCAATCGCTCGTGTTGCGGTGAATCGCTCAGCGCTTTGGCCAGATGCACGTTGCGTGGTAGCCGTACCAGGGTGGGTGGGGCGTCATCCCACCAGCTGACCAGGGTTTCGTAATAATGCTCACCGTCCACCAAGATCACGCGCCACAACAGGCTGTTGAAGGGTGTCGGTGTGCTGAACATACGCTCTGCCTGAATGCCCTGGCTGGCCACGGCCGACTGCACGCGATGTTCGGCCATCTGCTTGCCGGCCAGGGTGAATCCCAGATAACCGGTTGAGATGATCAGTGCGTAGGCGGGCCATCTGGCGATTCGCCCGCTTAGCCCGAACAGGCCAGCCGCCAGCACGGCGAGCAATAGCGGAACGCTGTAGAGCGGGTCGATGATGAAGATGCTGGACCAGGCGATCGGTGGCGTGGCCAGTGGCCAGAACAACTGCGTGCCGTAGCTGGTAAAGGCATCCAGCAGCACGTGGGTAACCAGCACCAGCCATATGGTGGCGAACAGCCGCGTGCCGGAATACCGCGGGTCAGGTCGGAACCGCCTGACCAGCCAGGTCAGCAGCACGGCCACCACACTCAGCACGAACAGCGAATGGCTGAAGCCGCGGTGATAGGTCATGTTGGCCACCGCATCGCCGTAGTCGATGACCACGTCGAGGTCGGGCAGGGTGCCGAGCACAGCGCCATAAGCGAGGGCCTTGCGGCCTTGCCAGCGACCGAGCAACGCGCCCTGCACACTGGCGCCCAGCAGGGCCTGAGTGATCGAGTCCATGCGTAGATCCATTGAGGCGGAGGTTTACCTTAGCCGAACGGCTGAAGGCGTCTGTCCTGCAAATATCTAAAAAGTGTGTCGGCGGTGAGCCCTGCATAGGACAATCGCGGGCGTCCATCGTCCGCTGCGAGCCTTCATGCTGGAAATTTCCAATACCGTGCAGTTGCCCGATGCCGAGATCGAACTGACTGCGATCCGCGCCCAGGGCGCTGGCGGTCAGAACGTCAACAAGGTGTCCAGTGCCTTGCACCTGCGCTTCGACATCCAGGCGTCTTCGTTGCCGGCTTTCTACAAGGAGCGGCTGCTGGCGCTACGTGACAGCCGGATCACCAGCGAGGGTGTGGTGGTCATCAAGGCGCAGCGTTATCGAACCCAGGAGCAGAATCGTCTCGATGCGCTGGAGCGGCTGGCGGAGTTGATTCGCAGTGTCACCAAGGTGGAGAAGGCGCGCCGTCCGACCAAACCGACGCTGGGTTCGAAAAAGCGTCGGCTTGAGGGCAAGAGCAAACGCGGCGCGATCAAGGCCGGGCGCGGCCGGGTCGACTACTAGCGCGTTCAGGTTCCGGTGCGCATGTCGGTCGGCGCTTCGGCCGGCGGCATATCGTCCAGTTCGCTTTCGTCCGCCGGTTCCTGGGTTGTCGCGTCTTCGGGGGTATCGGGCATCAGTTCCATCACCGTCGGGCTGGTACGCAGGATCGGCGTGAAATGTCCGTGCGGTTCGGTGACCAGGTCAAATACCTTGCGCGGCCGATAGAAAGCATAGAACGCCAGCACGCCGAGGCCTGTCGCGAAGAACAGCGGCAGTGCAATCGGGCCGAACAGATGCATCAGGCCGCCAGCGGCCACCGGGCCGAGCGCCGCGCCAAATCCGTTGGCCAGCAGCAGGCCGCTGGAGCCGGAGAGAATCTCGTCAGGGTTCAGCTGGTCGACCATCTGCGCCACCGCGATGGAATAGATGGAAAACGCCAGGCCACCCCAGACGAACATCAGTCCCAGCAGCAGCGAGCCTGCCAGCAGCGGAGCCACGGCAAGCGCCAGTACGGCGGCCAGGGCGACGACCCAGAGCAGTACGGTACGCCGCTCATGCTTGTCGGAGAACAGCCCGATCGGCCACTGCAGCACCGCACCGCCGAGAATGGTGATACTCATCAGCAGGCCGACACCGGCCGCGTCGAAACCGATTTCGCTGGCGTACACCGGGGCCAGACCCCAGAAGCCACCCAGAACGAAACCCGATATGCCAGCCGCCATCAGCGGCAGCGGCGCGATGCGTGCGAGCTGCAGCAGATCGGTGGGCGGAATGTCCGGCAGCGACGGCTGCGGCTGGCGGGTCAGGGTGATCGGCATCATGGCGCTGCCGATGAGAATGGTCGCCAGGGCGAACAGGGTGAATTCCATCGGGCTGTCGAGCCCCAGCAGCTGCTGTGCGGCCGCCAGCGCACCGAGGTTTACCGCCATGTACACCGCAAACACCTGGCCGCGCTTCTCGCCGCTGACCTGGGCGTTGAGCCAGCTCTCGATGACCATGTACAGGGTCACCAGGGCGATCCCGTAGATCACCCGCAGAACGAGCCAGACCCAGGGATTGACGATCATGACGTGCAGCAGCACGGCCGTGGCGGCCACCGAGGCGTAGAAGGAGAACGTGCGGATATGGCCGATGCGGCGAATCAGCGATGGCGCCAGCCAGGTGCCGATCAGGAAACCGGCGAAATAGCCGGACATCAGCAGGCCGACCATCCCCGTCGAATAACCTTCGGCGACGCCGCGCAGCGTCAGCAGCGTATTGAGCAGCCCGTGGCCGAGCAGCAGCAACGCCACGCCAGCAAGCAGGGAACTGATGGGAGCGATCAAGGATTTCATCGGCAACACCCTAAGTAACGAAACTACCAATTACAAGTTGAGGTACGCCCGTGCGGTGGCGCGCCGTGATGCGACCTGTTGGTCGAATATGGCTGTGACCTGTCGGACAGGCATGGAGATTGTCGTGCTGAACGCTTGGGCAGCAGGCATGGCTCAGGATTCCCGCTCTACTGGGTTCGGTAGCGGTTCAGCGTGGCGTACAGCCTGATTCAGCATCCGCACCGCTTCGGCTATGCCCTGCCGATCCAGCGCTCCGCCCAGCGAGGCGGTGGCCTGTTCGAGGATCGCTTGCGCATGGCGCAGGATCACCCGCTCGTGCTCGATGCCCGGTGCGCTGAAGAGCAGGTTCTTGCAGGCTTGCAGCAGCGTCAGCAGGACCTGCAGGTCGTTCTGGCCGTAGCCGCGCAGCGAGCCGAAGGCCAGCAGGAGCATCCGATGCAGGTCGAGCTCGCGCAGAAATATCCGCGGGGCGCCTTCTTCGGGAACCACGTCATGGTCCGGCAGCTTCATGCGTTCGGCGAACAGCACGCCCATCATGTCGATCGCCTTGATCGCCGTACCCGGATCGTTGATGCCGGGGCTCAACGCCCGCACGGCAATCTCGACGATCTGTTTGAAGCCAAAGAAGAAATGCCGGTGCGCATACTCCTCGACATAGAAGTCGAAGCAGTCGAGCAATTGCGTTACGCAGCGTTCGTCCAGCTCCCGGTTCAGGCGTATCAGCGGATGTCCGGGCATGACGAAAAAGCCGTAGTGCACCTGCACGGTCATGCAGGCGTCCTGCTCATCGAGCAACGCCTGGGCGGCTGATATGTTCAATGCCTTGAAATAGCCAGAGCGCCTTGCGGGAATGGTCTGCCAGCCGTCGTCATCCGGCCAGTCCGCCATGCTGCGGCGCTCCAGCCGCGCATGGCGTTGTTGCAGCTGATCGAAGGTCTGCTTGTAGACACGGTTGAGGATGAAATCGACCTGGATCGACAGCGAAATCGAGCGGATGAAGTAGACGAACAGGCACAGGCAGATCACGCCGAGCCCCAGCGCCAGGAAGATGCCCAGGCTCGGCACGTTGATGTCGTCGCCTTCCTGGATGGTCGAGATCAGCATCAGTGAGTTGATGATCGTGCCTAGGTAAACGCCCAGCACGACCTGATGGCTGCGACTGCTGATCAGCCCCGGGATCACCCGCGGTGACAGCGACGACGCGGCCGAGTTGAGCACCACCATGACCATCGAGAAGCTGAACACCATCAGCGAGATGATGCCCGCCACCAGCGTGCCAAGGATCAGACGGGCGTTGTCGGCGTTCTTCACCAGACCCAGATCGAGGTCTTCCTTGTAAGGCTGTAGCCAGGTCATCTCCAGCACGATGGTGACGACGCACAGGCTGGCGAGGCCGACCGCGATCAGAGTCGGGTAGAAGGCGATGCTACCGGTGACGCGGTGATACAGGCGAAACAGCCTGTTGGTGACTGCGGACATTGGGGCTCCCTGCGATGGTCCGCCGAAGCGGGGCTACCCGCCTTTCGGCAGCATCGGGGGCGTAACGTTCGCTCAGGCCTTGTCGCCGGGAACCAGGGTCGCGATCAGCGCGCGCACGCTGCCGGGCAGGGCGTCCAGTTCGCGGACCAGGATGCTGCGTTCTCTCACTGCCCAGGGCTCGTCCAGTGTTACCAGGGCCAGCTGCATGGTGCGGCTGTGTCGGCGCGCCGCGGATTCGGGAATGATGCCGATGCCGACACCGGCCTCGATCATCCGGCACACCGCCTCGAAGCTGGAAACCTGGATGCGCAGGGAGAGCTGGCCACCGAGTTTTTCCACCTGGTCGCGCAGGAAGGTCAGCAGGGTGCTGCCCTCGTGCAGACCGATGTGCTGGCAGGTCAGGGTCTGGCGCAGCGTGACCTGTGCTTCCCCGGCCAGCGGATGGCCGACCGGCACGGCGAGCAGCAGGCGGTCGGTGCTGAAGTGCAATACCTGCAGCCCTTCGGCCTGCACCGGGCCGGCGATGATGCCCATGTCGGTGCTGCCGTCCAGCACGCCACGCACGATGTCGCGGCTCAGCCGTTCCTGCAGGTCCACCGTGACGCCGGGGCGCTCGGCGAGAAAACCGGCCAGCACCTCCGGGAGGAATTCGGTTACGGCCGTGGTGTTGGCGAAGATGCGGATGTGACCGGCCGAATCGGTGCCGTATTCGGTGAACTCGCTCTTCAGGTAATCCACCTGGCGCATGATCAGCCGCGCATGCTGCAGCAGCTTGTGTCCGGCCGGCGTCAGCTCGACACCGCGGCTGTCACGGTAGAGCAAACGGCTATCGAGCTGGCTTTCCAGCGCTTTGATGCGCGCACTGGCGGCTGCCGGCGACAGATGCGCGCGCCGTGCGCCCTGGGTCAGGCTGGGGGATTCGGCGATATGGATGAACAGGCGCAGGTCGGCCAGATCGAAATGCATGCGTGATACCGGTGCTTGGAACGGCGTTCAGCTTAGCCGAACGCTGGTGTTGGTAAATACAAATTCACGGAACGCTGCCTTCGTAGCATTCTCCAGTGAAACAAAGACAACGACCGGAAGCCGCAATGACCGATATCTCTGCCTGGATTGGCCGCAGCGAAGAAGTGCACGACCAGCTCAGCCGCCACCTGCTGATGCGCATCGCCGCCACATTCGGCGAAACCACCCCCGCCCATGGCGAGGCCTTGCCGCCGTTGTGGCAATGGTGCTTCTTTCAGGAGCCCATCGCCGAGAGCGGCCTGGGCGAGGACGGTCACCCGGCGCGCGGCGGCTTCCTGCCCCCGGCCGATAACCGCAACCGCATGTGGGCCGGCGGCCGGGTCGAGTTTCTTCGTCCACTGGAGGCCGGTGGCGAGGCGCGCCGGGTATCGACCATCAAGCACATCGAGGAGAAGCACGGCCGCACCGGTGCGCTGCTGTTCGTCACCGTGCAGCACGACTACCTGCAGGACGGCCGCCTGGCCATCCGCGAGGAGCAGGACATCGTCTACCGCGAGCCGAGCCCGCCGAAGACCAGCAGTGGCGAACCCATGGTCGCCGGTGGCTGGCGCGAGGCGGTGACACCCACGCCGACGCTGCTGTTCCGCTATTCGGCGGTCACCTTCAACGGCCATCGCATCCATTACGACTGGCCCTACGTCACCGAGGCCGAGGGCTATGCCGGTCTGGTCGTTCACGGCCCGCTGATCGCCACGCTGAACCTGCGCGCCTTCTGCCGCGCCAATCCCGATGCCCGCCTGCGGCGCTTTGCCTACCGCGGCCTGCGCCCGCTGATCGCGCCGCAGCCGTTCGAGGTCGGCGGCCGCATCGTCGCGCCGGGCAAGGCCGAACTCTGGGCCGGCGACCACAACGGCCTGGCGCAGAAAGCCGAAGTGGAATTCGACTGAATCGTAGGGTGGATAACGGCGCAGCCTTATCCACCGTTGAGGCCGCGTGCCGCACAAGCGAGAAACCGAGATGAAACCGAACAAGACCGAAGAACTGAACTTCATCCGCGAAGGCGTCCGCGCGCTCTGCGCCGAATTTCCCGCCGAATACTGGCGCAAGATCGATGAGGAAAAGGGCTTCCCGGAAGCCTTCGTCACCGCCATGACCGAGGCCGGCTGGCTCTCGGCGATGATCCCGGAAGAATACGGCGGCTCCGGCCTGGGTCTGGCCGAGGCTTCGGTGATACTGGAGGAGGTCAACCGTTGCGGCGGCAACTCCGGGACCATTCATGGGCAGATGTACAACATGTTCACCCTGCTCAGAAACGGCAGCGAGGAGCAGAAGCGCTACTACCTGCCGAAGCTCGCCAGTGGCGAGCTGCGCCTGCAGTCCATGGGTGTCACCGAGCCGACCACCGGCACCGACACCACCAAGATCAAGACCACTGCTGTGCGCCGGGGCGACAAGTACGTCATCAACGGGCAGAAGGTGTGGATCTCGCGTATCCAGCACTCCGATCTGATGATCCTGCTGGCGCGCACCACGCCGCTGGCCGAGGTGCAGCGCAAGTCCGAGGGCATGTCGATCTTTCTCGTCGACCTGCGTGAGGCCATCGGCAACGGCCTGACCGTGCAGCCGATCGCCAACATGGTCAACCACGAAACCAACGAGTTGTTCTTCGACAACCTGGAGATTCCCGCCAGCAGCCTGATCGGCGAGGAGGGCAAGGGCTTTCGCTACATCCTCGACGGGCTGAATGCCGAACGCACGCTGATTGCCGCCGAGTGCATCGGCGATGGCCGCTGGTTCGTCGAGAAGTCCGCGCAGTACGCCCGCGACCGTGTGGTGTTCGGCCGGCCCATCGGGCAGAACCAGGGTGTGCAGTTCCCGATCGCCGAAGCGCATATCGAGATCGAGGCCGCGGACCTGATGCGCTGGCGCGCCTGCGAGGAGTATGACGCCGGGCGCAACGCCGGAGCGGCGGCAAACATGGCCAAGTACCTGGCAGCGAAGGCCAGCTGGGAGGCAGCCAACGCCTGCCTGCAGACCCACGGCGGCTTCGGCTTCGCCAACGAATACGACGTCGAGCGCAAGTTCCGCGAGACGCGGCTGTACCAGGTGGCGCCGATCTCCACCAACCTGATTCTGTCGTACGTGGCCGAGCACTTGCTCGAGCTGCCGCGTTCGTTCTAACGGAGCCAGACGTAGGGTGGAAAACGGCGAAGCCTTTTCCACGCATATCGAACAGGCGACACAGGGGGGGAAATGCTTCGCGATTTCCACCCCTACGAAAAAGGGAAGTGCGTCATGAATATCAGCCATCTCGACCACCTGGTGCTGACCGTCGCTGACCTCGAGGCAACGATCGACTTCTACACCCGCGTGCTCGGCATGCAGGCGGTGACCTTCGGCGAAGGGCGCAAGGCGCTGGCCTTCGGCAACCAGAAGATCAACCTGCACCAGGCCGGGCGCGAATTCGAGCCCAAGGCCGAGCGGCCGACCCCGGGTTCGGCGGACCTCTGCTTCATCGTTGCCACACCGCTGACCGAGGTGATCGCACACCTCCAGGCGCAGCAGGTCGCCATCGTCGAAGGTCCGGTGCAACGCACCGGCGCGACCGGACCGATCCGCTCGGTGTACCTGCGCGACCCCGACCAGAACCTCATCGAACTGTCCAATCCGTTAGAGAATCCGCTGGAGCCCAACGTATGAGCCAGCACACCCGTGCCCTGACCGAATTCCTCGCCGGGCTTGCCTACGAGCAGATCCCCGAGCCGGTGCTGGCCCGCACCGAAGACCTCTTTCTCGACTGGCTCGGCTCGGCCCTGGCCAGCGCAGGCTCGCATCCGATTCCGCTGTTCGAGCGTTATGCGCAGAGAATGGGCCCGGCCGACGGACCGGCGCGCATTTTGGTCAACGGCCAGAGCAGCTCGGCCTATTTCGCTGCGCTGGTGAACGCCGCCAGCTCGCATCTGGTGGAGCAAGACGACCTGCACAACAGCTCCGTGCTGCACCCGGCCACCGTGGTGTTCCCCGCTGCGCTGGCGGCGGCGCAGGATCTCGGCAAGTCCGGCCGCGAGCTGCTGGTGGCCTCGGTGGCCGGCTACGAGGCGGGCATCCGCATCGGCGAGTTCCTCGGCCGCTCGCATTACCGCATCTTCCACACCACCGCGACGGTCGGCACCCTGGCCGCGGCGGTGGCCGTTGGCAAGCTGATGGATTTCGACCAGCAGCAGTTCACCCATCTGCTCGGCAGCGCCGGTACGCAAGCGGCGGGGCTGTGGGAGTTTCTCCGTGACGCGGCGGACTCCAAGCAACTGCACACCGCCAAGGCGGCTGCCGATGGCCTGCTCGCCGCCTACCTGACCGCCGATGGCCTGACCGGCGCACAGAACATCCTCGAAGGCGAGCAGGGCATGGCGGCGGGCATGTCCCGCGATGCCGAGCCGAGCAAGCTGTCCGACCGGCTCGGCAGCCGCTGGGCGCTGGCGGAAACCTCGTTCAAGTTCCACGCCTCCTGCCGGCATACCCACCCGGCGGCCGATGCGCTGCTGGTGCTGATGCAGCGCGAAGGGCTCGGGGCCGATGACATCGCCTCGGTCACCACCCGCGTGCACCAGGGCGCGATCGACGTGCTCGGCCGCGTGACGGTGCCGCAAACGGTGCATCAAGCCAAATTCTCCATGGGCACCGTGCTGGGGCTGATCGCCCTGTACGGCAAGGCCGGCCTGACCGAATTCCACAGCCATGCGCTCAGCGACCCGCGCGTCGGCGAGTTCCGCGAGAAGGTCTCGATGACGCTCGATCCCGAGGTGGACGGCGCCTACCCGGCACGCTGGCTCGGTCGCGTCGAAGTGACCACCGCCGATGGCCGCACGCTGCACGGCGCCATCGACGAGCCGAAGGGCGACCCGGGCAACACGCTGAGCCGCGCCGAGCTGGAGGACAAGTTCCGCCGCCTGGTGCAGTTCTCCGCGGCGCGCAGCGATGACGAGGCGGGCCTGCTGATCGATACGGTCTGGCGCCTGCGCGAGCTGCAGCGGCTGGACGCGCTGGCCTGAACGTAGGGTGGATGGCGGCGAAGCCCCATCCACCAAAGTGGCGCCAGGGTCCCCAGAGACCTGAACAAACGCGTGGAAAAGGCTTCGCCGTTTTCCGCCCTACGCCGAATTTGCAGGAACCGAACATGAACGACACCCAAGTCAAACCCCGCCCACTCGATGGCATCACCGTGGTCAGCCTCGAGCACGCCATCGCCGCGCCGTTCTGCACGCGCCAGCTGGCCGACCTCGGCGCAAGGGTGATCAAGATCGAGCGGCCCGGTGCCGGCGACTTCGCCCGCGGCTACGACGAGCGGGTCGACGGCCTGGCCTCGCATTTCGTCTGGACCAACCGCTCCAAGGAAAGCCTGAGCCTGGACGTGAAACAGGACGCCGCTGCCCAGGTGCTCGACCAGCTCTTGGCCGGGGCTGACGTGCTGGTGCAGAACCTGGCTCCGGGCGCGGCCGCGCGCATGGGGCTCTCCTTCGAGGCGCTGCACGAGCGCTTTCCGCGGCTGATCGTCTGCGATATCTCCGGCTACGGCGAGGGCGGCCCCTACGAGCAGAAGAAGGCCTACGACCTGCTGATCCAGAGCGAGGGCGGCTTTCTCTCCGTCACCGGCGGGGCGGGTGAGACCGAGATGGCCAAGGCCGGCTGCTCCATCGCCGATATCGCCGCGGGCATGTACGCCTACACCGGCGTGCTTTCGGCGCTGATGCTGCGCGACAAGACGGGCGAGGGCAGCCGCGTCGACGTTTCCATGCTCGAAAGCCTGGTGGAGTGGATGGGCTACCCGCTGTACTACGCCTACAAGGGTGCGACGCCGCCGCCGCGTGCCGGCGCCGCCCACGCCACCATCTACCCCTACGGCCCGTTCCCCACCGGCGACGGCGGCACGGTGATGCTCGGCCTGCAGAACGAGCGCGAGTGGCTGGCGTTCTGCGACAAGGTCCTGCTGCAGCCGGAGCTGGCGCAGGACGAGCGCTTCTCCAGCAACGCCCGGCGTTCGGAGCATCGCGCTGAATTGCGTGCGCTCATCGTCGAGGCGTTCAGCCACCTGAGCGCCGAAGAGGTGATCGCCCGGCTGGATGCCGCGCCCATCGCCAATGCCCATGTCAACGACATGGCCGGTGTCTGGGCGCATCCGCAGCTCAAGGCGCGCCAGCGCTGGAGCGAGGTGGACAGCCCGGCCGGCCGCCTGCCGGCATTGCTGCCGCCGGGGCGCAACAGCGCCTTCGCCCCGCGCATGGACCCCATCCCCGCGCTGGGCCAGCACACCGATAGCCTGCTGGCCGAACTGGGCTACGCCCCCGGCGACATTCAGCGCTTGCACGAGCAGGGCGCGGTATGAGCGTGCCCAGGAGCCAGCCCATGAACGCATCGATCATCCGTAGCGCGCTGTTCGTCCCGGCGACCCGCCCGGAACGCATTCCCAAGGCGCTGGCGAACGGCGCCGACGCGGTCATCGTCGACCTCGAGGATGCGGTCGCGGAGAACCTTAAGGCTGAGGCGAGGGGCAACCTCGACGCCTTCCTGGCTGCCAGCCCGGCGGCGCGCCTGCTGGTGCGCATCAACGCGCCAACCCATGCCGAGCAGGCCGCGGACCTGGCGCTTTGTGCCCGTCATGCCGGCGTCGCCGGCGTACTGCTGCCGAAGGTCGAAAGCGCGGTGCAGGTTGCGCTGGCGGCCAGCTGCGGCAAGCCGGTCTGGCCAATCGTCGAAAGTGCCCGCGGGCTGGCCAATCTGTCGGAAATTGCCCACGCCCAGGGTGTCGAGCGGCTGTCCTTCGGCGCGCTGGATCTGGGCCTCGATCTCGGCCTGGCCAATGGCACCGCCGGCGCCGAGCGCATGCTTGACCAGGCACGCTATGCGCTGCTGCTGCAGTCGCGATTGGCCGGGCTGGCAGCACCGCTGGACAGCGTCTTTCCCGACATCAAGAACCCCGAAGGCCTCGCCCGTGCAGCTGCCGACGCGCGTGACATGGGCTTTGGCGGCCTGCTGTGCATCCACCCGAGCCAGGTGGCCGTGGTGCACGAAACCCTCATGCCCAGTGCCGCGGAACTGGACTGGGCGCAACGCATCCTCGCCGCCGGAGCTTCCGGCGATGGGGTTTTCGTGGTGGACGGACAGATGGTCGACGCCCCCGTCATCGGCCGTGCCCGTCGCCTGCTGCAACGTGCCGGGCAAGCGGTGCCCTGACCGCAACGCTTGCCCGCGAAACGTACCAACCGACAAAAACAAGAGGGTACTTCCATGCTGAGTAACAAGCTCAAGGCACTCGCCTGCGCGCTTTCTTTCACCGTCGCCGGGTTGGTGCATGCCGACCCCGTGACCATAAAGTTCGCCCACGTAGTGGCGGACAACACACCGAAGGGGCAGGGCGCCCTGCTGTTCAAGAAACTCGCCGAGGAACGCCTGCCGGGCAAGGTGAAGGTCGAGGTCTACCCGAACTCCTCGCTGTTCGGCGACGGCAAGGAAATGGAGGCCCTGCTGCTCGGTGACGTGCACATGCTGGCGCCCTCGCTGGCCAAGTTCGAGCATTACGCCAAGGCCATTCAGATCTATGACCTGCCGTTCCTGTTCGACGACCTGGCGGCTGCCGATCGTTTCCAGAGCGGCCCGCAGGGCAAGGCACTGCTGCGCGCGATGGAGGACAAGAACATCACCGGCCTGGCCTACTGGCACAACGGAATGAAGCAGCTTTCGGCGAACAAGCCGCTGCGCGAGCCGAAGGATGCCCGCGGGCTGAAGTTCCGCGTGCAGGCCTCGGCAGTGCTCGACGAGCAGTTCAAGGCGGTGCGCGCCAACCCCCGCAAGATGAGCTTCGCCGAGGTTTACCAGGGCTTGCAGACCGGCGTGGTCAATGGCACCGAGAACACCTGGTCGAACTATGAAAGCCAGAAGGTGCACGAGGTCCAGCCTTACATGACCGCCTCCGACCACGGCCTGATCGACTACATGGTGATTACCAACACCAAGTTCTGGAACGGCCTGCCGGAAGACGTGCGCGGCGAGCTGGAAACGATCATGGAAGAGGTCACCGCTGAGGTGAACCGCCAGGCCGACGACCTCAACCAGCAGGCGCGCCAGGTCATCGCCGCCTCCGGCAAGACCGAAATCATCGAACTGACCCCCGAGCAACGCGCCCAGTGGCGCGAGGCGATGAAACCGGTGTGGAAGAAGTTCGAGAATGAGATCGGCGCCGAGCTGATCGAAGCGGCGCAGGCGGCCAACCGCTCCTGAGCCTCCAGAGGCACCAAGCGGCGGAGAACGAACGGGTCTGTCCGATGTGACCGGCCCGTTTTTTTATGCCTGAAACCAGGCTTATGCTGACCGACCAAAGCGCGCAAGGAGACGCCGGCATGAGTCGTTACGCCACGGTCAGCACACCCGTGCTGGATATCGCTTATCTCGAATGGAACCCCCGCGGCCAGCAGGTGGCCGTGCTCGTGCACGGCTGGCCGGATTGCCCCGAAGGCTGGGAGCCGGTGGCCGAGCGCCTGGCCGCAGCGGGCTACCGCGTGCTCTGCCCGACGCTGCGCGGCTTCGGCCAGACACGCTTTCGCGACGCGCTGACCCCACGCAGCGGTCAGCTCGCCGCGCTGGGGCGCGACCTGCTGGATTTCATCGACGCATTGCGCCTCGACCAGCCGGTGCTGGTTGGCCATGACTGGGGCGCGCGGGCGGTGGCCAATGCCTGCGGGCTGCGCCATCACGCCGCCGCACGGCTGGTAATGCTCGCGGTGGGCTACGGCACCAATGACCCGAACCAGCACATCTCGCTCAGCCAGGCGCGCAACTACTGGTACCACTGGTACATGGCCACCCCGCGCGGCGAGCAGACGGTAGTCGAGGATCGCGCGGCTTTCACGCGGTTGCTGTGGGATACCTGGTCACCGGCCGGCTGGTACGCCGAGGCTGACTTCATCCAGGCGCTGGAGGCGTTCGACAACCCGGATTGGGCTGCCGTGGTACTGCATTCCTATCGCCACCGCTGGGGCTTTGTCGATGGCGATCCTGCATATGCATCGGACGAGGCGCTGCTGCAACCGGCCCCGGTGCTCGCCGTGCCGACGCTGGTGCTGCACGGCGAGGCCGATACCTGCAACGCACCGGAAACCTCGGCCGGGCGTGAGGCCTTGTTCAGCGGCCCTTACCACCGACAGCTATTGCCAGGCGTCGGCCATTTCCCCCAGCGCGAGGCACCGCAGGCGGTGGCCGACGCGATTCTGCAGTTCTGTCAGGGGGACTGAGCCCGTTGTTACATGCTGCGGGCGGCGAGACCTAACCGTTTCTCTCGCCTGCAGTGGTTGGTTTTTCTAGGGCTCTGCTAGGCCTGGCGCTTGTGCTTGCCAGTTTTTTGCGGCTCTACACGGCATGCAATCTCGAAGGCTTATCGACACGGCAAGGGTAGAGCGTGCTGAGGGGGCGCAGGCGGGCGAAATCTGATGGCGCCATTTTCATGCGTCTCGGGGCTGGAGTATAAATTAAATTCACAGCGTCTTTGGGGCGGCTGAGCTAGAGGCTTGGATTGGAGAGAAGGGCGAACGGAACGTATACCACAAGTTTGCTCAGTGTCTTATATATAGTTAGGCAACAAAGTGAGGCGTCCGTGAAGCCTGAAGTTTTCTACAAGTACACTAATCCTTCCACAGCCGAAATTATTCTCGGGAGTGGTAGGCTTCGCTGGTCGAGCCCGTCCATCTTCAACGATCTGGCAGAATTCCAACGCATGCCTCGCTTCGAGCCGACTGTCAGTGACTCTCATAAACTCTTTTCACAGGCATTAATTGATATTGCCGGCGGAAGGAGAACTGCAGACTTGGCACGCTTAGCACCAACTACATGGATGCTTCTTAACTACATCCAGCAGTCGCTAATGGACGGAGTCTCAGAAGAAGCGCTGCTGGAGCTTCTCGGAAACTTCGCGAACCCGCAAGCGGACGAAAAAATTGAACAAGCGCTGCGAGAACATTTTGATTCACTAGACATTCGGACTGCACGAGTCCTGTGCCTTACTGCGACGTCGCACAATGATGTCATGTGGGGCACGTACGCAGAGAATCATTCTGGCTGCGCTTTTGGTTTCTCGGCCGCATTACCGGAAAGTCCATTTCATGAAGCCAAGCCCGTTATCTATACCGAAAAGAGGGCAGTCGCCGGAACAGGGCTAGACTTTCTGCTGTATGGAAATACACAAAGTTTATGACAAAAGGCATTGGAGGCAGTCTGCTATACCAAAAAGACGGTTTGGTCCTATGAGCAAGAATGAAGATTAATAACCTGGCGACCCAATGAGATCGATGTCTTACATGGCGACTATATATTTTATCCGGAAGAGTTGAATTCAATTATTTTCGGCGCGCGAGCTAAACCAGATTTTGTCGAAAGCATATGCGCGATTGCAGAACAAAAGTATCCAATGGCGAATATTCTAAAAATTACTCATGACAAGGGGGCATTGAGCGCAGTCAGTTTTGCCTAACTGGTCAGTAAAAGTAAGCGCTAATTTAATCGTGCCGGCATTTTCATAGCCCTCGCTGGTTCCTCCGCCCACCATTGCCGCGTGCCTCATTCATTATTTTAGAGACGAAATCATGAAATCAAAAATATTTAAATTTTTGCAATTTCTTATAGGTATTTGTGCAATCGGAGCTATCGTCTATGGTTTATGGCTTCTTATTAAAGAGTTTTTAAGTGCGCTCGCCGCCGCCAGTCCAGAAATAACAGCCGCCATAATTGGTGCTATGGCGACCATTCTAGTTGGCATATCAGCCCTTTTAATAAGCCAGGCGCATGAGCGCAAGCGCGCTGCAGATGAAGCTCATAGACTTAAGAAGATCGAAATATATCAAGGCTTTGTCGATATAATCAGCAGAATGATGGGTGCGTCGAATAAAAATCTTTCGCTAAAAGAGGTTGATCCCCAAGAGTTAGTGTGCTTCGCATTCAAGTTCAAATCCGACATATTGCTTTGGGGGTCGCCGAAAGTAATTAAAGCACAAATATATTTTGAAACCGTTTCAGGGAGTGGTGACACAAAGAATCTATTTCGCGCAGTTAATTCTCTGTACTTGGCCATACGAGAAGACATCGGTCTTAGCAACTCAGGGCTTACCAGTCTTGAGCTGGTTAAGCTATCTTTAAATCCCGAGGCGCGAAAAGAGATAGAGCAATAACTAGGGGTGTTATTTTTTGTTCCGGACTTCAAGATGATATTTGTTATTTCAGCCCTCTACTTAGGGATAATGCAGGGGGCAAAGCGTGCAAGCGATATCAACGGTCACGGTTGTTATCGGCCTTGTCCCGCAGCTAGCCCCGTCTGTTCCGGCAGTTTCGCTTCTCACCACAACCACCAAAAACTCACTTCATTATCTACCCCGCCGTCGGGCGGGTTTTGTGCTGCGCCAGCCGCCGCCTAACCGCCGCTCATTGCGCCACACCTTCCAGCAGATGCTTCGGACAGGGTCAAACGCCAGCTTCCTCCATCCACTTCGGTTTCGGGTAACGACGATCGGCCTTGCCGGCCTTTAGTACCGCGCCCGGCACGTCGTGGCCGACCAGTTGGGGCAGGTCGGCGGCGCATTGCAGCAGACGGTCGAGATCGACGCCGGTGTTCAGGCCCATGCGCTGGAACATATGCACGAGATCCTCCGTGCAGATATTGCCGCTGGCGCCAGGGGCGTAAGGGCAACCGCCGAGTCCGCCGAGCGAGGCATCGAAGCGGTCGATGCCGGCGTTCAGCGCTGCCAGCGCGTTGGCCAGGCCCATGCCGCGGGTGTTGTGGAAGTGTGCGGTGAATACTGCCTGCGGCCAGCTGTTCAGCACTTCGCGGCAGATGCGCTCGACCTGCGCCGGGTCGGCCATGCCGGTGGTGTCGCAGAGGGTGATGCCCTGCACGCCGATCTCCAGCAGGCGTTGCACCAGCTCATAGATGCGCCGCTCGGGCACGTCGCCCTCGAAGGGGCAGCCGAAGGTGGTCGATAGCGAGGCGTTGATGAACACGCCACTGCCGCGAGTGACTTCGATGATTTCGCGGAACTGCACCAGCGACTGCTCAGGCGTCATGCGCAGGTTGGCCAGGCCGTGGGTATCGCTGGCCGACATCACCAGGTTGATCTCGTCCACCTCGCAGGCCAGCGCGCGCTCGCAGCCCTTCACGTTGGGCACCAGCACGGTGTACTCGACGCCCTCCGCACGGCGGATGCCGCGCATCACGTCCTCGGCGTCGCGCAGGTTGGGGATGGCCTTGGGCGAGGTGAAGGAGGTGACCTCGATCTTCGCCAGCCCGGTTTGCGAGAGGCGGTCGATCAGGGCGATCTTGGCTTCGGTCGGCACGAAGTTCGCTTCGATCTGGAAGCCGTCGCGGGTCGCGACTTCCTGGATATACAGGCGTTTGCTCATGGGAGTCCTGTCGGTTGTGCCTGGGCGTAGGGTGGACGACGCTTTACCCGTCCCCCGTCGTGGCTTGCTGGCTGGTGGACAAGCTTCGCGTTGTCCACCCTACGTAGAGCTGTAGTTCGTAGGGTGGATGACGCTCCACCCATCCACCGTTTCGGGAATGTCGCGGTGGATGAAAAAGGCGTCATCCACCCTACGTGGCGTTCAGATGATCCCGCGTTCGCGCAGGCCCTGGCGTTGTTCATCGGTGAGGCCGAGGCCGGCCAGCACATCGTCGGTGTGCTCGCCCAGTTGCGGGCCGCCTTCGCCGATGCGCCCTGGCGTGCGCGACAGCTTGGGCAGCACGCCCGGTACCTTGAGCGGGCCGGCGTAGGTCTGCACCTGCTCGATCATCTGCCGCGCCAGGTAGTGCGGGTCCTTGACGATATCGGCAGCGGTGTAGGGATAGCCGGCCGGCACGCGGGCGCCCTTGAGTGCTTCGATCACCTCGTCGCGGCTGTGCTGGATGGTCCATTCGCCAATAGCGGCATCGATCAGCTCGGCGTGCTGGGCGCGGCCGTCGTTGTGGGCGAAGCGCGGATCATCGGCGAGGTCCTGGCGGCCCATCAGGGTCATCAGGCGCTTGTAGATGCTGTCGCCATTGCCGGCGATCAGCACGTAGGCGCCGTCGTTGCACAGATAGGAGTTGGACGGCGTGATGCCGGGCAGGGCACTGCCAGCCGGCTCGCGTACATAGCCGAAGGCGTCGTATTCGGGCACGAGGCTTTCCATCATGGCGAACACCGACTCGTACAGCGCCACGTCGATCTCCTGGCCCTGGCCGCTACGGTTGCGCTCCTGCAGGGCGAGCAATACACCGATCACGCCATACAGCGAGGACAGCGAATCGCCGATGCTGACGCCGACCCGCACCGGCGGCTGGCCCGGATAGCCGGACAGGTGGCGCAGACCGCCCATGGCTTCGCCGATCACACCGAAGCCAGGCAGGTCGCGATAGGGGCCGGTCTGGCCGTAGCCGGAAATGCGCAGCATGATCAGCCGAGGGTTCAGCTTCGACAGCTCATCCCAGCCCAGGCCCCATTCTTCCAGCGTGCCGGGGCGGAAGTTCTCTACCAGGATGTCGGCTTCGGCCACCAGCTGGCGGACGATTTCCTGGCCTTCCGCGGCCTTGAGATCCAGCGTCACCGAGCGCTTGTTGCGCGACTGCACATGCCACCAGAGCGAGGTGCCGTCCTTTAGCTTGCGCCACTTGCGCAGCGGGTCGCCGACCTTGGGCGGCTCGATCTTGATTACATCGGCGCCGAATTCGCCGAGCAGCTTGCTGGCGAAAGGGCCGGCGATCAGCTGGCCCATCTCGATCACCTTGAGGCCCTGCAGCGGCAGGTTCTTGTCTGTCTGTTCGCTCATCACGACACCTGTGCCGGTTGATTCATGGTGCCGAGCATGACCGACGCACCGGCAGCGGACAATTGGCCGTTGGCCAAGTGAGGTTTCGTGCTTCACGAAGGCTAAGACGAAAGGAGCTTTGAAAAGCTCGGGCTGAGCGGCGCATGCTTCGTCTACCGCGAATACGGGAATCCAATATGCGCCGCATCGATTTCGTCACCCTTCGGCTGTTCGTCGCCATCGCCGAGACCCGTAGCCTGACCCGCGCTGCCGAGCGCGAGCATCTGGCGCTGGCGGCGGTGAGCAAGCGCGTCAGCGATCTGGAAGGGCAGCTCGGCGTCAGCCTGCTCTATCGCCAGCCCAAGGGCGTCGAGCTGACGCCGGCCGGCCACGCGCTGCTGCACCACGCGCGCAACCTGCTGGACAACCTGCAGCAGCTGGACGCTGACCTCAGCGAGTTCAGCCAGGGCGTGAAGGGCCATGTGCGCATCCACGCCAATACCTCGGCGGTGATCGAATTCCTGCCCGAGGACCTGAGTACTTTCACCCGTCAGCACCCGGAAGTGAAGATCGACCTGGAGGAGCGCGTCAGCAGCGACACCCTGCGCGCCCTGCGCGAGGGGCTGACCGATATCGGCATCTTCGCCGGGCATATGCCGGCCGAGGACCTGCAGGTGTTTCCCTACCGCGAGGATCGGCTGGTGCTGGTCACGCCACGCGAGCATGTGCTGGCCGGGCGTGCAGAAATCGCCCTGCGCGATGCCGCCGGCTTCGACTTTATCGGCCTGCAGCAGGACGCCTCACTGCATGCCCTGCTGCAGCAGTCGGCACAGCAGATGGGCACGCCGCTGCGCCTGCGCATCCAGGTGCGCAGCTTCGAGGCGATCTGTCGGATGATCCACACCGGCATGGGTATTGGCGTGCTGCCCGAACAGGTGGTGCGCAACTACCTGCCGGCGCTGGACGTGGCCATCGTGCCGCTGACCGATGTTTGGGCGCGGCGCGAACTCAAGCTGGGCGTGCGCAATCTGGAAAGCCTGTCGGTGACTGCCCGGCAGATGCTCGAACACCTCACGCTTCGCGAAGGCCAGGTCTGAACGAAGCCGTTCGGCGGCGCGATCGCGCCACGGCCTTCGCCAAACGCGAAGTCGCGCTTGGCCAAATAGCAATTCAGCCCGAGGGGGCGGCGGGGTAGAGTCGGGCCAGCGATATGGCTCACACAACTACAAAACGGAGCTCACCCCATGGCACGACTCACCCGTGGCATTACCCGTCTGCTCGCCGCTTCGGCGCTGTTTACCGTCTTCGGCGCCCAGGCCGATCCGATCCTGATCAAGTTCTCCCACATCACCGCCGACAGCACGCCGAAGGGCCAGGGCGCGCTGATGTTCAAGAAGCTCGTGGAAGAGCGCCTGCCCGGCCAGGTGGAAGTGCAGGTGTTCGCCAACTCCTCGCTGTACGGCGACGGCAAGGAGATGGAAGCGCTGCTGATGAATGAGGTACAGCTGCTGGCGCCGGCACCGTCGAAGCTCGAGCAATACACCAAGCAACTGCAGCTGTTCGACCTGATGTTCCTGTTCGACGATATGGCTGCGGCGCAGCGCTTCCAGCAGTCGGACAAGGGCCGCGCCATGCTCAAATCCATGGAGGACAAGGGCATCACCGGCCTGGCCTACTGGCTCAACGGCATGCGCCACTTCACTGCCAACAAGCCGCTGCGCGAGCCGGCCGACGCCCGCGGACTGAAATTCCGCGTGCAGCCCTCGGACCTGCAGGCCGCCCAGTACACCGCCCTGCGGGCAGTACCGCGCAAGATGGCCTTCGCCGAAATCTATCAAGGGCTGCAGACCGGCGTGGTCAATGCCCAGGACAATCCCTGGTCGAACATCTACAGCCAGAAGTACCACGAGGTGCAGAAGTACATCACCGAGTCCGGTCACGGCATCGGCAACTACCTGCTGATCACCAACACCAGGTTCTGGAGCGGCCTGCCGGCAGAGGTGCGCGGCGAGCTGGAAGCGATCATCGACGAGGTCACCGTGGAGGTGAACCGCCAGGCCGAGGCGCTGAACGAGAAGGCCAAGCAGGGCGTGATCGACTCAGGCAAGAGCGAGATTCTGGTGCTTACCGACGAGCAACGCGACAAGTGGCGCGACGCGGTGCAGCCGGCGTGGAAGAAGTTCGAAGCCGATATCGGCAAGGACCTGATCGAGGCCGCGCGCGCAGCCAACTCTGCGCCCTGAGGCAAGCCCGCCAATGGTCTGTTAGACCAATGTGCAGTTTCGGCTACGGCGCTGGCTGCACAGAATGGCGGCGTCTATCTGCGTGATCGGACAAGTGTGTATTCCAACCGGATGGTTGAACGAGCGGCCCTTGAGGCCGCTTTTTTTTGCCCGCGATTCAGCGAGGTATTGGGATTGGCAAGCGCTCCAGGTGAGACCGGTGTGTTCGAGGCGCAGCAAAGGCTGAAGGCATGTGGTACGCCGAATAGCCCTCCGCTAAAAACGATACTCCAGAGATGCTGCGGGAGGGCGAAACAGGCCGTTGCTCGGTGCTGACATGGGGGCTGCGGGCGATGGCTGTTACGAATTGAGACAGCAGCCCTCGGCAAATGGCCGCGAAACAGTGTCTATGCTTGGAGGGTGGCCACTAGTCGTGGCCGCTGCGGTATTCGGCATCGGCTGAAGCAGACGTCTGACAGGCGCGTGGTTGGCGATCCGCACGGGAAGCGCGGATCGATCGGGTGGTGAGGGTTCGCCTGCGAGACAAGGCTGCGACCGGAAAATAACCAGATAACCCGAGGTGACTGCCATGTGTGCTGCGTCCGTGTATCCCGTGTCCCCTGAGGCTGCAAAGCATTCCCTGACCGACGAGGCCGCTTATCGGGCCATGTATCAGCAGTCGGTGATCAACCCTGAAGGATTCTGGCGCGAGCAGGCGGCACGGCTGGACTGGATACGGCCCTTCACGGAGGTCAAGCGCACCTCCTTCGACGACCATCATGTCGATATCAAGTGGTTTGCCGACGGCACGCTGAACGTCTCGGCCAATTGCCTGGACCGGCACCTGGCCGAGCGCGGCGATCAGGTGGCGATCATCTGGGAAGGCGATGACCCCTCGGAGCACCGCGAGATCACCTATCGCGAGCTCTATCAGGAGGTCTGCAAGTTCGCCAACGCGCTGCGTGGCCAGGACGTGCACCGCGGCGACGTGGTGACCATCTACATGCCGATGATCCCGGAAGCCGCAGTGGCGATGCTCGCCTGCGCGCGCATCGGCGCTATCCATTCGGTAGTGTTCGGTGGTTTCTCGCCCGAAGCGCTCGCCGGGCGCATCATCGACGGCAACTCGAAGGTGGTGATCACCGCGGACGAAGGCATTCGTGGCGGCAAGCCGATCCCCCTGAAGGAGAACGTCGACGAGGCGCTGACCCACCCGCAGACGCGTTGCGTGCAGAAAATCATCGTGGTGCGCCGCACCGGTGCCGATATCCGCTGGCATCCGCACCGGGACGTCTGCTACGACGATCTGATGCGGGTGGCCGGCGAGGTTTGCGCGCCGAAGGAAATGGGCGCCGAGGAGCCGCTGTTCATCCTCTATACCTCGGGCTCCACCGGGAAACCCAAGGGCGTGCTGCACACCTGCGGCGGCTACCTGCTGTACGCCGCGCTGACCCACGAGCGGGTCTTCGATTACCGCCCCGGTGACGTCTACTGGTGTACTGCTGACATTGGCTGGATCACCGGGCACAGCTATCTGATCTACGGCCCACTGGCCAACGGTGCGACCACCCTGATGTACGAGGGGGTGCCGAACCACCCGGACGTTACCCGCATCGCCCGGATCATCGACAAGCACAAGGTCAATATCCTCTACACCGCGCCAACGGCGATCCGCGCAATGATGGCCGAGGGTGCGGCAGCCATGGAGGGGGCCGACGGCTCCAGCCTGCGTCTGCTGGGCACGGTGGGCGAGCCGATCAATCCGGAAGCCTGGCATTGGTACTACGAGACAGTCGGACGGTCGCGCTGCCCGATCGTCGATACCTGGTGGCAGACCGAGACCGGCGGCATTCTCATCAGCCCGCTGCCGGGAGCGACCGCGCTCAAGCCCGGCTCGGCGACGCGTCCGCTGTTCGGTGTGGTGCCGGGGCTGGTGGACAATCTCGGCAATCTGCTGGAAGGCCCGGCGGAGGGCAATCTGGTGATTCTTGATTCCTGGCCAGGGCAGATGCGCACCATCTACCGCGATCATGATCGCTTCGTCGACACCTACTTCAAGACCTTTCGCGGCATGTATTTCACCGGCGACGGCGCGCGGCGTGATGAGGATGGCTACTACTGGATCACCGGGCGGGTGGATGACGTGCTCAACGTTTCCGGGCACCGCATGGGCACCGCTGAAATCGAGAGCGCGATGGTTGCCCATGCCAAGGTGGCCGAAGCCGCCGCCGTTGGCGTGCCGCACGCGCTGAAGGGGCAGGCGATCTACGTCTATGTAACGCTGGTTGCCGGAGTGGAGCCGAACGAGGCGCTGCGTCAGGAGCTACAGCAGTGGGTGCGGCACGAGATCGGTCCGATCGCGGTGCCGGATACCATTCAGTGGGCGCCGGGACTGCCGAAGACACGTTCGGGCAAGATCATGCGCCGCCTGCTGCGCAAGATCGCCACGGACGACTACGACACCCTGGGCGATACCTCGACCCTGGCCGATCCGGGTGTGGTGGATCAGCTGATCGAGGCCCATGAAGCGGTGAAGCGGCGCTGAAGTCGAGGGTGCCCGGCGGGGGCGGGCGGCAAGGGCGGGCAGACCGTCAGCGCGTTGGCTTCACCTGCGTGCCGGCCATGCCTGGCGGCAACGGTCTGGCTCGCTGGGCTACCAGCTTCCCGCAACCTGACAGGCCGCCGCGCCGGCCTCATTCGCCGCCCGGCCCGCTCTCGGGCAGATCGCCTAGACGCCAGCAGGCGGGCTTTTCAGGTCATCATTGCCGGTAACCGTGGTGCCGTTGGTGGCGGCCGCCGCATTGGCCCGCAGCTGCTCCTCGTTGGCGGCGTACCGCTCGAAGGGCATCTGGTGCGAGCGTCCTTCGGCCATGCCGGCCTGTTCATTGACTTCGTTGAACACGCGCTTGGCTTCGCAGTGTCCGGTTACGCCGCGGGCTACGGCCATGCCGCCGATGCCCAGCTGCAGCAGGCCGCCGAGGCCGCCGCGACGCAGGCCCTTGGCGAGGAAGTACAGGCCGCCGGCCAGGGACATGGCGCGTTCCCAACCGTGGACGTTCTGTTCGAGGTGCTTGGACGAGTTGTTCATGGGTGGCTCCGACGAGGACATTCCTAATGAATGACTGTCGCCGGAGCCGGCTGTTCGGCACCGCAGGTCGGCAGGCTTGGGCCGATCAGGCCATGCCGAACACCTTGAGCACGAAGGCGTACTCCAATGCCACGTCCTTGAGCGCCTGGTAGCGTCCGCTCATGCCGCCGTGGCCGGCGCCGAATTCGGTCTTGAGCAGCAACAGGTTGTCGTCGGTGCGGGTCGCGCGCAGCTTGGCGACCCATTTGGCCGCTTCCCAGTACTGCACGCGACTGTCGTTGTAACCAGCCACGGCGAGCAGCGCGGGGTAGGCCTGGGCGCGGATATTTTCGTAGGGCGCATAGGCCTTGATCCGCTCATGCACCTCCGGTTGATTCGGATCGCCCCATTCGTCGTACTCGGTGACGGTCAGCGGCAGGTCGGCGTTGAGCATGGTGTTGAGTACATCGACGAAGGGCACCTCGGCGACGGCCGCGCCGAACAGCTCCGGGCGCATGTTCAGCACCGCGCCGATCAGCAGGCCGCCGGCGCTGCCGCCGCTGATGGCCAGGCGCGGCGAGGTGGTGTAGCCGTCGGCCAGCAGCTGCTCGGCGCAGGCGATGAAGTCGCTGAAGGTGTTCGGCTTGTGTTCCAGCTTGCCGGCGCGATACCAGGCTTCGCCGAGATCGCCGCCGCCACGCACATGCGCGATGGCGAAGACGAAACCGCGGTCGAGCAGCGACAGGCGAGCATGGGAGAACCACGGGTCGAGGCTGTGCCCATAGGCACCGTAGCCATAGAGATAGAGCGGAGCCGGCTTGCCGAAGCTGTCACGCCGGCCGACCAGGCTGATGGGAATCTGCGTGCCGTCCTGGGCGGTCGCCCAGATGCGTCGACTTTCATAGGCGTCCGCATCGAAGGGGCCTTCCACCGGGGTTTCCTTGAGCACTGCCTGCGTGCCGTCGGCCAGCGTCAGCTGCCGGACTTGTGCCGGTCGGTTGAGCGCTTCGTAGCGCAGGCGGATCACCGTGCTGGTGAACTCCAGCGAATTCTGTACATGCAGACTGTAGGCCGCATCGGGCAGTTGCAGGCGATAGGGCTGCACGTCCTGTGGCCGCACCTCGATCACCGGCAGGCCGCTCTCGCGCAGGGTCAGGGTGATCGCCTCGGCGTTGAGGCTGACATCCTCGAGCATCACCGCGTCGTCATGCGGGACCAGTTCCTGCCAATGCTCCCGCTCGGGCTGCGCCTCGCTGGCGTGATAGAGGGCGAAGTTGATGCCCGCCTGATTGCTGCGGATCAGCCAGCTCCACTGACCTTCGTGAAGGCCATGATCGGGAAAGTACTCGTGGTCTTCCTGGCGTGGCGCCAGGCACGTCCATTGACCTTCCGGCTCATCCGCCGACAGCACCCAGGCTTCGCTGGTGGTCTTGCTGTGGGAAAGGATGACCAGCTGGCGCTCGGAGCTGGTGCGGTAGCAATGCACGAAGAAGCGTCCGTCCGGATCGTGAAATACCGCGTGGCTGCCAGTTTCTCCGAGGCGATGGCGGTAGATCTTGTGCGGGCGGTGGGTGTCGTCCAGTTCACCGTAGAACAGTGTCTGGCTGTCGTTGGCCCAGGTCATGCTGCCGTCGCAATCGTCGAAGGGCAGGGCGGTCACGTCACCGCTGGCGAGGTCTTTGACGTACAGCCGGTAGATCTCGTCGCCCTCGCGGTCGAGGCTGTAGGCGAGCTTGCTGTGGTCCTGGCTGACGCTGAAGGCACCGAGCGAAAGGAAGCCGCCGCCGGCCAGCTCATTGGGGTCGAGCAGCAGCTGTTCGGCGTTATCGTCAACAGTGAGCGAGCCATCGAGCGGGCGCGGGCAGCGATAGTGCCGCGGGTATTCGTCGCCAGCCGTGGTGCGCTGGTAATACAGCCAGGGTCCCCAGGGTGACGGCAGGGAGAGGTCGGTTTCGCGGATGCGGCCCTTGATTTCCTGGAACAGCGTCTCGCGCAGTTCGGCCTGGTCGGCCAGCTGTTCTTCGAGATAGGCATTCTCCGCCTTGAGGTATGCCAGCACGTCTTCGGCGTCGCGATTCTCCAGCCAGCGATAGGGATCGGTGCCGGTGTCGGCGCGGGCGATGGGGGCGTGGGACATGCAGTAACTCCGGATTCGGTTCGCGGCCGGTAGGGCCGGTGATGGCATAGAGCGAGATGCGCCAGTGTACCTGCTCGGCTAGGTCTACGATTGACTCGGTGGGTACGGTGCGGTTTCAGCCCGTCGGCCAGCCCGAGCTTGCGATCATCGAGGCAGTGAATGCACCACGATGGCTGCAGTCGATAATGACCCGGCGGTCGCGAAATGTCCGCTTGCAGGTGGCTTTCGGTTAGGCAAACCAGCTGATTGACAATGCTGAGC
This sequence comes from Pseudomonas songnenensis, assembly GCF_003696315.1. Classification (GTDB taxonomy): domain Bacteria; phylum Pseudomonadota; class Gammaproteobacteria; order Pseudomonadales; family Pseudomonadaceae; genus Stutzerimonas; species Stutzerimonas songnenensis. The sequence goes on from NZ_RFFN01000009.1 coordinate 34,462, forward strand.
TTTTCCCCGAAGGTGTGCCGACCCAAATCAAACGGGCGTATGAATCGAGCGTTTGCCAGAGCAGATGCCGGTCACCCGGATTATCGTGTCGGTGGGTGTCGTTCGCCGCAAGGCGCGGCCGAGTAGGGCCGAAGACGTGAGACACGTAACGTTCAGCTTCCATACCTGGAGATCAGTTGATGATTTACGAAGGTAAAGCCATCACGGTTAAGGCTCTTGAGAGCGGCATCGTCGAATTGAATTTCGACCTCAAGGGTGAGTCCGTCAACAAGTTCAATCGCCTCACTCTCAACGATCTGCGCCAGGCCGTCGATGCCATCAAGGCTGACGCGTCGGTGAAAGGCGTCATCGTTACCAGCGGCAAGGACGTATTCATCGTCGGCGCCGACATCACCGAATTCGTCGACAACTTCAAGATGGCCGACGAGGAACTGGTCGCCGGCAACCTCGAAGCGAACAAGATCTTCAGCGATTTCGAAGACCTGGGCGTACCCACCGTGGCCGCCATCAACGGCATCGCCCTGGGTGGCGGTTTCGAGATGTGCATGGCTGCCGACTATCGTGTCATGTCCACCGCCGCCAAGGTCGGTCTGCCGGAAGTGAAGCTGGGCATCTACCCGGGCTTCGGTGGCACCGTGCGCCTGCCGCGCCTGATCGGTGTGGATAACGCCGTCGAGTGGATCGCCTCCGGCAAGGAAAACCGCGCCGAAGACGCGCTCAAGGTCCATGCAGTCGATGCCGTGGTCGCTCCGGAGAAGCTGCAGGCCGCTGCACTGGATCTGGTCAAGCGCGCCATTTCCGGCGAGCTGGACTACAAGGCCAAGCGTCAGCCGAAGCTGGACAAGCTCAAGCTCAACGCCATCGAGCAGATGATGGCCTTCGAAACCAGCAAGGCCTTCGTGGCTGGCCAGGCCGGCCCGAACTATCCGGCCCCGGTCGAAGCCATCAAGACCATCCAGAAAGCCGCCAACTTCACCCGTGACAAGGCCATCGAAGTCGAGGCCGCCGGCTTCGTCAAACTGGCCAAGACCTCGGTTGCACAGAGCCTGGTCGGCCTGTTCCTCAGCGATCAGGAACTGAAGAAGAAGGCCAAGGCCTACGACAAGCAGGCGCGTGACGTGAAACTGGCAGCCGTACTCGGCGCCGGCATCATGGGTGGCGGCATCGCCTACCAGTCGGCCGTCAAGGGCACGCCGATCCTGATGAAGGATATCCGCGAAGAGGGTATCCAGATGGGTCTGGACGAGGCCTCCAAGCTGCTCGGCAAGCGCGTCGAGAAAGGCCGTCTGACCGCTGACAAGATGGCGCAGGCGCTCAACGCGATCCGCCCGACCATGTCCTATGGCGATTTCGGCAACGTCGACATCGTCGTCGAAGCCGTGGTCGAGAACCCGAAGGTCAAGCACGCCGTGCTGGCCGAGGTGGAAGGCCATGTTCGCGAAGACGCGATCATCGCTTCCAACACCTCCACCATCTCCATCAGCTACCTGGCCCAGGCGCTCAAGCGTCCGGAAAACTTCTGCGGCATGCATTTCTTCAACCCGGTGCACATGATGCCGCTGGTGGAAGTGATCCGTGGCGAGAAGACCAGCGAAACGGCTATCGCCACCACCGTTGCCTACGCCAAGAAAATGGGCAAGAGCCCGGTCGTGGTCAACGATTGCCCGGGCTTCCTGGTCAACCGCGTGCTGTTCCCGTACTTCGGCGGCTTCGCCCGCGCCATCGCCCACGGTGTCGACTTCGTTCGCGCCGACAAGGTGATGGAGAAGTTCGGCTGGCCCATGGGTCCGGCCTATCTGATGGACGTCGTCGGCATGGACACCGGCCACCACGGCCGTGACGTGATGGCCGAAGGCTTCCCGGATCGCATGAAGGACGACACCCGCACGGCTGTCGACGTCATGTACGAGGCCAACCGTCTGGGCCAGAAGAACGGCAAGGGCTTCTACGCCTACGAGATGGACAAGAAGGGCAAGCCGAAGAAGGTCGTCGATGCCCAGGCCTACGAGCTGCTCAAGCCGATCGTTGCCGAGACGCGCGAGCTGTCCGACGAGGACATCATCAACTACATGATGATCCCGCTGTGCCTGGAAACCGTGCGCTGCCTGGAAGACGGCATCGTCGAGACCGCTGCCGAAGCCGACATGGGCCTGATCTATGGCATTGGCTTCCCACCCTTCCGTGGTGGTGCGCTGCGCTACATCGATTCGATCGGCGTCGCCGAGTTCGTCGCGATGGCCGACAAGTACGCCGACCTGGGCCCGCTGTACCACCCGACCGCGAAGCTGCGTGAGATGGCTGCCAACGGCCAGCGCTTCTACGGTTAATCGAGGGAGAGAGAATTCATGAGCCTGAATCCAAGAGATGCAGTCATCGTCGACTTCGGTCGCACCCCGATGGGGCGCTCCAAGGGCGGCATGCACCGTAATACCCGCGCTGAAACCATGTCCGCACACCTGATCGACGGCGTGCTGGCGCGCAACCCGAAGATCGACCCGGCCGAAGTCGAGGACGTGATCTGGGGCTGCGTGAACCAGACCCTCGAGCAGGGCTGGAACATCGCCCGCATGGCTTCGCTGATGACGCGTATCCCGCACACCAGCGCCGGCCAGACCGTGAGCCGTCTGTGCGGTTCGTCCATGAGCGCCCTGCACACCGCCGTGCAGGCCATCCAGACCAACAATGGCGACGTGTTCGTCATCGGTGGTGTGGAGCACATGGGCCACGTCAGCATGATGCACGGCGTCGACCCGAACCCGCAGCTGTCGCTGTACGCCGCCAAAGCGTCCGGCATGATGGGCCTGACCGCTGAAATGCTGGGCAAGATGCACGGCATCACCCGCGAGCAGCAGGATGCCTTCGGTGAGCGTTCGCACCGCCTGGCGCACAAGGCCACGCTGGAAGGCAACTTCAAGGATGAGATCATCCCGATGGAAGGCTACGACGAGGACGGTTTCCTCAAGGTCTTCGATTACGACGAAACCATCCGTCCGGACACCACCCTGGAAAGCCTGGCTGCGCTGAAGCCTGCGTTCAATCCTAAGGGCGGTACCGTGACTGCAGGTACTTCCTCGCAGATCACCGACGGCGCGTCCTGCATGATCGTCATGTCCGCCCAGCGCGCCAAAGATCTCGGCATCCAGCCGTTGGCCGTGGTTCGCGCTATGGCACTGGCTGGCGTTGACCCGGCAATCATGGGTTACGGCCCGGTTCCGTCCACCCAGAAGGTGCTCAAGCGCGCCGGTCTGACCATGGACGACATCAGCCACGTCGAGCTGAACGAAGCCTTCGCTGCACAGGCTCTGCCGGTGCTCAAGGACCTCAAGCTGCTCGACAAGATGGAAGAGAAGGTCAACCTGCATGGCGGCGCCATCGCCCTGGGTCACCCGTTCGGCTGCTCCGGTGCGCGTATCTCCGGCACCCTGCTGAACGTGATGAAGCAGAACAACGGTACGCTCGGTGTCGCCACCATGTGTATCGGTCTGGGCCAGGGGATCAGTACGGTCTTCGAACGCGTCTAACAGACAGATGCAAATGACTGCGCTAGGCTGACAGCCAATCTCGCGACTGAGCGGGAATATGATTGTCAGCCGGTGCATGGAAGCCGGGGCCTGGTGCCCCGGTTTTTCTTTTTTGTATTTGTGTGGAGGTAGGCATGCAGTTGCAGCCGGGGCGTTATCGCCATTACAAGGGGCCGGAGTATCGCGTGTTCGCTGTGGCGCGACACTCAGAGACGGAAGAGCCGGTAGTCTTCTATCAGGCGTTATACGGCGAGCGCGGCCTCTGGGTGCGGCCATTATCGATGTTCACCGAAACGGTGGAGGTCAATGGTGAAACGGTGCCGCGGTTCGCACTGATCGAAGCCGAGGCGAGCCTTTTTGCTGGCTGAACTGGCATTTGGCCATTTCGCTCGCGCTTGACCTCACGTCCATCGCCACTATATATAGCGGTGCTTTTCAGGCAGAGCTAAACCTCAGCGTCTGGTTCGTGGCATCGAGTCGGTGCTCTGTTTCGCGAACGGCCATGCCAGGCAACGGCAACCGGCCTTCTTGCCTGCCTTGTTCGCAAAGCGCGCATCAACGTTCACCGATGCCTTACCGGCCGAGATTGGTTTGGGCATTCAAACTGCCGGAGGCGTCGCCTCTGTTCACCTCTAGATTCAGGAACTCTCCTCTCCATGGGTAAATCGCTGGTCATCGTGGAATCACCGGCCAAGGCCAAGACAATCAACAAGTATCTGGGCAACCAATACGTGGTGAAGTCGAGTATCGGCCACATCCGCGACCTTCCTACCAGCGGCTCTGCCAACAAGGAGCCGGTCAAGCGCGGCAAGGCGGCTGCGGCCGAAGCGCCTGCGCTGTCGCCCAAGGAGAAGGCCAAGCGTCAGCTGATCGCGCGCATGGGCGTCGATCCGGAACATGGCTGGAAGGCCAAGTACGAGATCCTGCCCGGCAAGGAAAAGGTCATCGAAGAACTGCGTCGCCTGGCCAAGGAAGCCGACACCATCTATCTCGCGACCGACTTGGATAGAGAGGGGGAGGCCATCGCCTGGCACCTGCGCGAGTCGATTGGCGGCGATGACAGCCGCTACAAGCGCGTGGTGTTCAACGAGATCACCAAGAAGGCGATTCAGGAGGCGTTCTCCAAGCCTGGCGAGCTTGATCTGAACCGGGTCAACGCGCAGCAGGCGCGTCGTTTCCTCGATCGTGTAGTCGGCTACATGGTGTCGCCGCTGCTGTGGGCAAAGATCGCCCGCGGCCTGTCTGCCGGTCGCGTGCAGTCGGTGGCGGTGAAGCTGGTGGTCGAGCGCGAACGCGAGATTCGGGCCTTCGTCCCGGAAGAATATTGGGAAGTGCACGCGGATCTGGCGACTGCTCAGCAGGCCAAGGTGCGCTTCGAGGTCGCCCGCGAAAAGGGTGAGGCGTTCAAGCCGCTGAACGAGGCGCAGGCCAATGCCGCGCTCGAAAAGCTCAACGGCGCCCAGTACAGCGTCAGCAAGCGCGAAGACAAACCGACCAGCAGCAAGCCCTCGGCGCCCTTCATCACTTCGACCCTGCAGCAGGCGGCGAGCAATCGCCTCGGCTTCGGTGTGAAGAAGACCATGATGATGGCTCAGCGTTTGTACGAAGCCGGTTACATCACCTACATGCGTACCGACTCGACCAACCTTTCCGCTGACGCCATCGGCATGGTGCGCGGCTTCATCGAGAGCGAGTTCGGCGACAAGTACCTGCCGGAAAAGCCCAACGTCTATTCGAGCAAGGAAGGCGCACAGGAAGCGCACGAGGCAATCCGTCCGTCCGACGTCAACCTGCGGCCGACCCAGCTGTCCGGCATGGAGCGCGATGCCGAGCGCCTGTACGAGCTGATCTGGCGTCAGTTCGTTGCCTGCCAGATGCCGCCGGCGCAGTACCTGTCCACCAGCGTTACGGTGGCCGCCGGTGATTTCGAGCTGCGCGCCAAGGGTCGCATCCTCAAGTTCGACGGCTACACCAAGGTCATGCCGCAGCAGAGCAAGGCCGGCGAGGATGACGTGCTGCCGGAAATGAACAAGGGCGACGACATGAAGCTGCTCAAGCTCGACCCGAGCCAGCACTTCACCAAGCCGCCGGCGCGTTATTCCGAAGCCAGTCTGGTCAAGGAAATGGAGAAGCGCGGTATCGGCCGGCCATCGACCTATGCGGCGATCATCTCGACCATTCAGGACCGCGGCTACGTCTCGCTGCACAATCGCCGTTTCTATTCGGAGAAGATGGGCGACATCGTCACTGAGCGTCTGTCCGAGAGCTTCAACAACCTCATGGACTACGGTTTCACCGCCGGCATGGAAGAGCACCTGGACGACGTCGCCCAGGGCGAGCGCGACTGGAAGCACGTGCTGGACGAGTTCTATGGTGACTTCCGCAAGAAGCTCGAAGTTGCCGAAGCCAGCGAGAACGGCATGCGCGCCAACCAGCCGACCCTGACCGACATCCCGTGCAAGGTCTGCGGCCGGCCGATGATGATCCGTACCGCCTCGACCGGCGTGTTCCTTGGCTGCTCCGGCTACAGCCTGCCGCCGAAGGAGCGCTGCAAGTCCACCGTCAACCTGGTTCCGGGCGACGAGATTGCTGCCGATGACGAGGGTGAGTCCGAATCCCGCGTGCTGCTGGGCAAGCACCGCTGCCCGATTTGCAGCACTGCGATGGATGCCTATCTGCTCGACGAGACGCAGAAGCTGCATATCTGCGGCAATAACCCCGACTGCTCCGGATACGAGATCGAGAAGGGCCAGTACCGCATCAAGGGCTATGAAGGTCCGAGCCTGGAATGCGACAAGTGCGGCAGCGAAATGCAGCTCAAGACCGGCCGCTTCGGCAAGTTCTTCGGTTGCACCAACGCCGAATGCAAGAACACCCGCAAGCTGCTGAAGAATGGCGAAGCCGCGCCACCGAAGATGGATGCGGTGAAGATGCCGGAACTCAAGTGCGAGAAGGTGGATGACACCTACGTGCTGCGAGACGGTGCGTCCGGTCTGTTCCTGGCGGCCAGTCAGTTCCCGAAGAATCGCGAAACCCGTGCGCCGCTGGTGCGTGAGCTGATCCCGCACAAGGACGAGATCGATCCCAAGTATCACTTCCTGCTCGAAGCGCCGCAGAAAGATCCGGAAGGCCGCTTCGCGGTCATCCGTTTCAGTCGCAAGACCAAGGAGCAGTACGTGCAGACCGAAGTGGACGGCAAGCCGACCGGCTGGAAGGCGTTCTACGACGGCGGCAAGTGGAAGGTCGAAGACAAACGCTGATTTCGTTGCGGTCGACTGCTCAGCAGATCGGCCGGACCGAGCGCATTCCTCAGATCGGCTGACGGTTCGTCAGCCGATCTGGTGCGGCAACCTGTGAAGGTCCATTCTCTGTTCATCTGCTTTCGGAGAGCACGCCATGGCTCACGAGCTCTACACGCGCACCAACCAGAAGATCTTCTTCGCCGGCCTGTCATTGGAAAGCTGGCGCAAGGCCGAAGAGTCTGCCTCGATGAATTCACAAGGCATGGTCCAGGCCGAGCGCGAGGCCTGCCTGTTCCACCTTTACGGCGCCTTGCTTGGGCTATGCCATGAAATCGCCGGTTACTACCGATCGCCCGGTGCAGATGCACCGGTAGTCGAGGCTTTTCTGACCCGTAGCGTGCTCGAGGCGGCACCGAGCCCCGAACTCGCCGAACTGCTGGAGTTGTCGGAGCAGCCAGGCACCTGGCTCGGGCAGTTGCTTACTGCCTACCGAGAGTTGTTCCAGCCCCCGCGTGCCCCGGCGAAGGCCAAGACCGATCCGCGCCAGCCGCTGATCGAGGCAGTCAGTGTCGAGGATGAAGCGCCGCCGCTGTCGCGCGTCGAGCTGGAAGCCTGGCGTCAGAACCTCAAAGGCCTGGCGTTACGTTTTCGCGAGTCGCTCACCGAGTGGTGACAGCGGGTGCCGCGGTATCAGCCGCGGTGCCTGATGCCCAGGACCATGGCGATGCCGCCGAGAATCGCCGCGCCTGAGATGATCAGCGTTGGCGTCAACGCTTCACCTAGCAGCGCAGCCCCGGCTATGGCGGTGAGTAGCGGAACGCTGAGCTGCACGCTCGCTGCCTGTACTGCCGCAAGACCGGGCAGTGCTGCGTACCAGATGGCGTAGCCGACGCCAGAGGCCAGTGCCCCGGAAAGCAACGCATAGACAACCCCGGGTGCGTCCCATTGCTGCTGGCCAAGCATCACCAGGCAAAGCACGGCGGCGAATGGCACGGCCTTGATGAAATTGCCCGCAGTTGCTGCCAGGGGATTGCTCGCGCCCCGTCCGCGCAACGAATAGATGCCCCAGGCGACACCGGACAGCAGCATGAGCAGTGCGCCCTCCAATGCCGGTGCACGGCTTCCCGGCAGCAGCAGAATCAGCAGTCCACTCAACGCCAGCAGCAAACCGGCCATCTGGCCGGCGCTGAAGCGCTCGCCGCTCAGCAATCCCCAGACAAGCATGCTCAGCTGCACCGCGCCAAACAGCAGCAGGGCGCCAGCTCCCGCGTCCAGGTTGATATAGGCAAAGGAAAAGCTGGCAGCGTAGACAAACAGCGCCAGGGCGCTTAGCCAGTCACCGCCCGCTGAGCGCCGATCCCGACTTAGGCGCAACAGCAGCCACAGCATGAGCGCCCCGGCGAGGATACGCAGTCCTGTGAAGCTGGCCGGGTCGATAGTGGTATCGCGCAGGGCGATACGGCACAGAATCGAATTGCCGGCGAACGCCAGCATTGCCAGAGCGGTTAGCAGCAAGGTGCGGGGGCGCATGCGCAATCCTTATCGCGGCATGTATCCGCGTTTTTTTCAGCGCATGCTACGTGCCGATTCCTGTGGGCGCATCGTTTTCTTGCTTCCCCATCGTCCGGAATCCTCCGGCAGCCATGCTGCAGATCCTGCCAGGGCAGGCAAAGGCTGTCCTGAGGTCGGTCGGCTGGTACAATGGCCGCCTTTCACGCGGAGCTGATCAATGCCTACATCTTTTCTGGAAATCGTCGAGCTACCTGACGGGCGTATCGTGCTCCGTCGTGCCGAGGACGAAGAGGTGTTGGTCACGCTGGATTTTTCCGATGACGCCAAACTTTTCCTGCAGGGCCAGCACGTCGAGATCGCCAAGGCGATGTTCAATGTAGGCGTTCAGATGGCCGGGCGCATGTCGGAAGGGGATTTCGAGCGTGACGATGACGAACCGCGCGTTCTGCACTGACCGCGCCGTTACCCGAAAGCAGTAATCTCAGGATTCTAGCAGCACGTCCCTGTGCTCTATCGCTCAACAACCCAGACGAATATTCAGGCTCTGAGCTTCGCCAAGACTGGCGGCCGCACGGAGTTTGTCGCGCGTTGCGCCCTCAAGCTGGCCAAACCAGCTGACTACGGTATGGCTGCAGCCTGAGGCCAGCGCTTTGCAGGCGAGTTCCAGCGCGCCCGCGGCGTCGCGCGGCTGCAGCAGGATGATGCGTTCGCGATTCAGACCGCACTTGCGCAGCCAGTTCTGCGAGAGGAAGGCTGGCGGGGCAATCAGTGTCAGCCAGCGGCTGTCAGCGGCGTCGCCGAGTTCACGCAGGACTGGAGCGAGCAACAGATGGCAGTGCTCGCTGCTGCCGCTCAGGCTCAATTCGCTCAGATACTCCTTGTCCTGCTCGGATTTCTTGCGTGGTTTCAGGCTGCCAAACGGTGCCAGGCTTTGCGCAATGACGCCGTCGAACAACGAAAGTTGGGGCCGGGAAGTGCTGGTCTGGTACTGCATGAACCTTCTCCTTAGCGGCGGATGACGCCGACACTCAAGCCTTCTATCACCAGTTCCTGTTGCTCGAGGTCGACCTCGATGGGCGCGAACTCGGGGTTTTCAGCCAACAGCCAAACCTTCTTGCCGTCACGCTTGAAACGTTTCACCGTGACTTCGTCACCCACGCGAGCAACCACGATCTGGCCGTTGCGCGCCTCGCGCGTCGTGTGCACGGCCAGCAGGTCGCCATCGAAAATGCCAACGTCCTTCATGCTCATGCCGTGGACACGGAGCAGATAATCGGCGCGCGGATGGAAAAAAGCGGGGCTGATCTGGCAGGATTCTTCGACATGTTGCTGCGCCAGAATCGGCGCGCCGGCGGCAACGCGGCCGATGATCGGCAAGCCATTGTCGGACGCGGCAGGTTCGAAGTCCGGAATACGTATCCCGCGGGACGCGCCGGGCGTCATCTCGATGGCGCCTTTGCGGGCAAGTGCCTTCAGATGTTCTTCGGCAGCGTTGGGCGATTTGAAGCCGAGCTCCTGAGCGATCTCCGCACGGGTGGGCGGATAACCGTTGTCTTCCAGGCAACGCTTGATGAACGCGAGGATTTCCGTCTGGCGAGGCGTCAGCTTGATCATGTCGGTCTCTGTTCTTTTATACAGTGACTGGGATTATATACAGTGATCCGGCCTTGGCAACGAATGATTCTTGGAATGGCCGCTGCTGCGTTTAGCCGGTCACAGATCGCGTCTGCGACAATGACGCTAGTGCGGCAAGGCGTTTCGTGGTTGACTTGCCGGTCGGTGAAACGTAAGTTTCAAACAGTTGTTTGTCTTTCGGAGGGGGCATGGCGCAGTCGGAAACAGTTGAGCGCATTCTTGATGCAGCGGAACAGCTGTTCGCGGAAAAAGGCTTCGCCGAAACCTCGCTTCGTCTGATCACCAGCAAGGCTGGGGTCAATCTGGCAGCGGTGAACTACCACTTCGGCTCGAAGAAAGCGCTGATCCAGGCGGTGTTTTCGCGGTTTCTCGGACCGTTCTGCGCAAGTCTCGAGCGCGAGCTGGATCGCCGCGAGGCGCTGACCGACAAGAAGGATTCGCTGGAAGAGCTGCTGGAAATCCTTGTCGAGCAGGCCCTGGCGGTCAAGCCGCGCAGTGGCGACGATCTGTCGATCTTCATGCGCTTGTTGGGGCTCTCCTTCAGCCAGAGCCAGGGTCACCTGCGGCGTTATCTGGAGGACATGTACGGCAAGGTATTTCGTCGTTACATGCTCAAGGTGCACGACGCCGCGCCGGCCATACCGCCCATCGAGTTGTTCTGGCGCGTGCACTTCATGCTCGGCGCGGCGGCGTTCAGCATGTCGGGCATCAAGGCCTTGCGCGCTATCTCCGAGAACGATTTCGGTGTCCGGACTTCGATCGAGCAGGTCATGCGCATGATGGTGCCGTTTCTGGCGGCTGGCATGCGTGCCGACAGTGGGATCGACGACACCACGCTTGCTGCGGCACAGCCGATCGCACGGCGTAACGCGGTGGCAATTCCGGCGAAGGGTTGAGCTGCAAGCCGGCCGGGCGATCGGCTAAGCTAGCCGCCATGACATCTCTCGATTTTCTGCATATTTCTATCGCCGATCAGCAGCTTTACGGTTTCGCTGGTGGACGGCTTCGTCTGCGTTTCCCGGTGTCCACGGCGCGTAACGGTGCTGGCGAGCTGAACGGGTCCGGCTGTACGCCGCGTGGGTTGCATCAGGTACGCGCATGCATTGGCGACGGCCTGCCCGTGGGGGCGGTTCTACGAGGGCGGCGCTGGACCGGTGAAACCTGGACGCCAGAGCTGCACGCGGCTTTTCCCGGGCGCGACTGGATTCTGACCCGCATCCTCTGGCTTAGTGGTTGCGAGCCGGGCGTCAATCGGATGGGGCAGGTCGATACCTTTCGCCGCTACATCTACATTCACGGCACTCCGGATTCCGAGCCGATGGGTGTGCCGCTTTCTCATGGCTGCGTTCGCATGCGTAACGCCGATCTATTCCAGCTTTTTCCATTGGTGCCGCCTCATTGTCCGGTGCGCATCGACGAGGCGCCCTGTCCGAACTGGGCCGCCGCTGAACTCGAATAAGGATTTCTTCTGTATATGCACGGTTCATTGATGCTGGACCTCGCCGGTACCTGGCTTACGGCCGAGGATCGGCACCTCTTGCGCCAACCGGAAGTCGGTGGGCTCATTCTGTTTGCCCGCAACATCGAGCACCCGCGCCAGGTCGATGAGCTGTGCCGCTCAATTCGTGCTGTGCGGCCGGACCTGCTGTTGGCCGTGGATCAGGAAGGTGGTCGTGTTCAGCGGCTGCGCCAGGGATTCATCAAACTGCCGGCGATGCGAGAGCTATCGCGCTGCTCCGATGCGCCACGGCTGGCTGAGGCCTGCGGTTGGGTAATGGCAACCGAGGTGCTCGCGGTTGGACTGGACTTCAGCTTCGCGCCGGTGCTGGATCTCGACCATCAGCGCAGCGCAGTGGTTGGCACTCGTGCGTTCGAGGGGGATCCACAGGCGGCGGTTGTGCTGATCGACGCCTTCGTTCGGGGCATGCATGCAGCCGGCATGGCGGCGACCGGCAAACACTTCCCAGGCCATGGCTGGGCCGAAGCGGACTCTCATGTCGCCATTCCTGTCGATGAGCGAAGCCTCGACGAACTGCGTGGCTGTGATCTGATTCCCTTCCAGGCGCTGAGCGGAACGCTCGATGCGATCATGCCGGCACATGTGATCTATCCTCAGGTCGACGACCAGCCCGCCGGTTTTTCGCGCCGCTGGCTGCAGGACATTCTGCGCGGCGAGCTCGGCTTCAAGGGGGTGATCTTCAGTGACGACCTTTCGATGGCTGGCGCTCACGTTGTCGGCGATGCAGCTGACCGGATCCAGGCTGCCATGATGGCGGGCTGTGACATGGGGCTGGTATGTAACGATCGTGCTGCTGCAGAACTGGCACTGGCAGCGTTGCAGCGCATGCAGGTCACGCCGTCGCCTGTGCTGGCGCGCATGCGCAGGCGCACGGGATATGCTGCGGAGTACAAGCAAAGCCCTCGCTGGCTGGACGCCATCGGCGTGCTGAAGGCCGCCGACCTGATCGGCTGACCTCTCTTCTTTCAAGGAATACCCATGACTGTCTACGCGATCATCGGCGGCACCGGCCTGACTCAGCTGACCGGCTTCAAGTTGCACCGTGCTCAGCTCATCGATACGCCTTACGGGCGTCCTTCCGGTGAAGTCCTGCGGGGCGAATATGGCGATCGTGAAGTGCTATTTCTTGCCAGGCATGGTCATCCGCACCGGATTCCACCGCATCAGGTGAACTATCGCGCCAACCTCTGGGCTTTGAAGCAAGCGGGCGCCGAAGCCATTCTTGCGGTGAATGCCGTCGGCGGCATCCATTCGGCGATGGGCTCCGGGCATTTCTGCGTGCCCCATCAGATCATCGATTACACCTATGGTCGTGAGCACACGTTCTTCGAAGGTGACATCGACCATGTGACCCATATCGACTTCAGCTATCCATACGACGAGGCGTTGCGCGCACGCCTGATCGGCGCTCTGACCGCAGAGGGTTACGCGTTCAGTAGTCATGGGGTGTACGGCTGCACGCAGGGGCCGCGGCTGGAGACGGCCGCCGAGATCGCGCGCATGGAGCGGGATGGCTGCGACATCGTCGGTATGACCGGTATGCCAGAGGCAGCGTTGGCTCGAGAACTGGACCTGGCATACGCCTGTCTGTCTCTGGTGGTCAACCCGGCGGCCGGCAAGGCGAGTGGCGTGATCACCATGGCGGAAATCGAGGCAGCGCTTTCCGCGGGGATAGGCAAGGCGCGCCAGGTGCTCGCCAGAGTGCTCGCGGAGTGATGAGTCGCTTCGCTGTGTTATCGAGGCGGTACACATTCTTGAAGCGTGCTTGTCATATTGCGGCCTGAGACTGGTATTTTTGCGGCGGCACCCCATTGCGGCAAGCATGCTGCTTGCTACACTTGGGCGTCCTTTGGAGTACCGGAATGTTTTGCCAGGCACACACAATAAGAATTCTTAAAATAATCGTGATGCTGAGCTTGCTTAGTGGCATGGCCGGATGCTCGACCTGGTTTTCGGGCGATTTCAAAGACCCTACGGTCAACCTCACCAAAGTCGATATCGTCAAGGCAAGGCTGCTGGAACAGCAGTTCATGCTGCGCTTTCGCATCGACAACCCCAATGATCACAGCCTGCCGGTGCGCGGGCTGATCTATACCGTTCATCTAAACGATGTTGAGTTGGCCAGTGGCGAGTCCAGTGGCTGGCTGACCGTTCCTGCCAACAGTTTCGAGTATTACGAAGTGCCCGTTCACACCAACCTGTGGCGGCACATGAAGTACATCGTACGGCTGCTGGAAAAGCCGGACCGTCCAATCAGCTATCGGCTGAAAGGCGAGCTGAAGACCGGTCTGATGGCAGGGCGACGCGTGCACATTTCCACGGATGGCGAGATAATCCCGGGCAACTTTATTCCGGAGTAGTACCCAGATGAGTCAAGAGCCGCATGTGCATGGTCCCGACTGCAACCACGATCACGACCATGACCATCACCATGTCCACGGGCCGCATTGCAATCACAGCCACGAGCCCGTGCGCAATCCGCTGAAGGACGTCGGTCGCAACGACCCGTGTCCCTGCGGCAGCCAGAAAAAGTACAAGAAATGTCACGGCGCCTGAGCACCCCATGACTTCGGCCCTCGGTCTGTTCGTCGTAGCCGCGTTGCTGGTCGTTGCGCTGGGCGGCTATGCGCTCTATCTCTGGCGGCGCGTCTGGCGTAACGAGCGGCTGCAGGTCGCGGCACGAGCGCAGCAACAGTCCGCGCTGGCGGACGATCTGCGGATTCTCGCCAGTTGTCTGCTGGATGGGCAGTTGCCGCTCATCGAGGGCGCCATCCGCATCAAGGTGCTGCTCGATAACTATGACGTGGCGTTGGGTCAGCATCCTCGTTGCCAGGTCTTTCAGCAGCTCTTCGAGGCGACCGAGCAGGTGCCTACCCATGCTGCCTGGAAGGCCTTGGACAAGCATGAACGGCGGCGCCACGAAGCGCAGTTCAGCGCACTGGAGTTGCAACACAAGGCTGAAGCACGGCGGTCGGCGCGTTGGCTGCTCGACGAAGCTCTGCCAAAATCGCGCAACGCGGCCTGATCGACCGATCTTCTTCGCTACCCGCCCTCTAAGCTGTTAGCACTCTTCCTCTTTGCAAGCCCGCACAGGAGTCTTCGATGTCTCTGCGTCTGCCGTTCGCCCTGGTTCGCCTGACGCTGGGGGCCGCGCTCGGCCTGGCCGGCCTCGGCGGTTGTCAGGCTTATCTCGATAACCGCTACAGCGCCAGTCTGCCGCCGGCACAGGGCATTCAACCGCTGACCGGGCTGGCGGGCAGTGCGAGCATCCGGCGCAATTCGCTGGGCATGCCGCTGATCGAAACCTCCTCGTTTCACGATGCGCTGTTCGCCATGGGCTACGTGCACGCGACCGACCGTCTGAGCCAGATGGTCAGCCTGCGGTTGATGGCGCAGGGTCGCCTGGCGGAAATGGTCGGCCCCGGCGTGCTGGAAACCGACCGTTTCATGCGTGCAGTCAACCTGCGCCAGAGCGCCGAGCTGCTGTACCGCGAATCCTCGCCGCGGATGAAGAAGTTCTTCGAAGTGTACGCCCGTGGCGTGAACGCCTACCTGTATCGCCATCAGGACAAGCTGCCGATGGACCTCGCCGAGTCCGGCTACAAGCCTGAGTACTGGAAGCCCGAGGATTCGGTACTGGTGTTCTGCCTGCTCAACTTCGGCCTGTCGCAGAACCTGCAGGAAGAGGTGGCCGCCTTGCTGCTGGCGCAGAAGGTGGGTAGCGACAAACTGGCCTGGCTGCTGCCGATCTATCCGGACGAGGCGCTGCCGTTTGCCGAAGCTGACAAGCTCAAGGGGCTCGCGCTGAGCGGATCCGTGCCAGGGCTGGCGGCGATCGAGCAGGCAGCCCAACACTTGGCGGCGCTAACTCCGACCGGCATGGCGGCCTCCAACAACTGGGCTATTGCCGGCAGCAACACGCGCAGCGGCAAGCCGATCCTGGCCAACGACACGCACCTGCCGCTGTCGATGCCCTCGTACTGGAATTTCATGCAGATCCGCGCACCGAAGTTCCAGGCGGCCGGTGTCACTATCGCCGGCGTGCCTGCCGTGGTGGCCGGCTTCAACGGCAAGCTTGGCTGGGGCATGACCATGGTCATGGGCGACAGTCAGGATCTGTATCTCGAGCAGGTTCGCCGTGAAGGCTCGCGGTTGATGTATCTGGCCGATGGCAAGTGGCTGCCGGCCCGCGAGCGCCACGAAACCTACTTCGTCAAAGGCGAGCGACCGATTCGCGAGACCATTTACGAAACCCGTAATGGGCCTCTGTTGAACACGGCGCTCGGCGAGCGCAAGCACCCCTTGCAACCGCTACAGCTCCGCAGCGGCTACGGCCTTGCGCTGAAAATCGCGCAGCTGGATGCCGATCGCACCCTGGATGCCTTCTTCGACCTGTCTCGCGCGCAATCGGTGGATCAGGCCTTCGAAGCGTCCCGCGAGATTCGCGCAGCCGCACTCAATCTGGTCTTCGCCGATCAGCAGGGGATCGGCTGGCAGGTTACCGGGCGTTTTCCCAATCGCCGCGAGGGACTGGGACTGGTGCCTTCGCCGGGTTGGGATGGCCGCTATGAATGGGACGGCTACGCCGATCCGATGCTGCATCCCTACGACCAGGATCCGTTCCAGGGTTGGCTCGGCACTGCCAATCATCGCAGCGTGCCGCGTGGCTACGGGATGCAGCTGTCCAGTTCTTGGTACGGCCCTGAGCGCTATGAGCGGCTGGCTGAGCTGGCCGGGCGCGGCAAGCACGACACCCGCAGCACCATCGCCATGCAGTACGACCAGGTCACGCCGTTCGCCGCCAAGCTCAGGGCGATGTTCGAGGCGCCAGGCATGGCCGCACCGTTGCGCCAGGCGATCGATGCGCTGCCGGCCGCCGAACGCAGCAAGGCGCGTGAAGCGCTGGATCGACTGCTGGCCTTCGATGGCAAGCTGGCTGCGGATTCGGCCAACGCCGCGCTGTATGGTGCCTTCCTGCACGAAAGCGCGCGGCAGATCTTCCTCGACGAGCTGGGGCCAGAGGATTCTCCGGCCTGGCGTGCGCTGGTGCAGACGGCCAACACGTCCTATTCGGCGCAGGCCGATCATCTGCTCGGCCGTGAAGACAGCCCGTTCTGGAACGACCAGCAGACTGCGCAAACCGAAGATAAGCCAGCGATTCTGGCACGCAGTCTTGCTGGTGCCGTGAGTCTGCTGGAAGGCCGCCTGGGCAACGATCGCAGTGCGTGGCAGTGGGGCAAGCTGCACACCGCCAGCTGGACCTCCGGCGCAACGCAGCTGGCGCCGCATATGCCGGCCAGCCAGCGGAGCAAGATCAACGCCATCGGTAGCTACCTCGACCGTGGCCCCTATGCCATGGGTGGCGATCACAGCACGTTGAATGCCTCGGCCTACAACATGGGGGCGAACTTCGATACCTGGCTGATCCCGGCGATGCGCATCATCGTCGATTTCGGCCGCGACGAGCCGATGATCGGTCTCAACAGCTCGGGCCAGTCGGGCAACCCGGCCAGCCCGCACTATGCCGACGGTATCGATGCATGGATGAGGGCGCAGTACATGAGCTTCCCGTTCAAGACGCAGAATCTCGACAAGGTCTACGGCACGCAGCGCCTGTTGCTGACGCCTGCCGGCAAGTGAGGAGAGCGCCGCGCCGGCATCAGGCCGGCTGCGGCGCCGCGGGTGCTACTTCGAGAACACGGATCACGCCTGGCGTCGGGTAGTGCCAGCGCACGTCCACATCCCAGAGCTGCGCGCCGTACCGCCGTTCTGGTTCGGGTTTCTGATAGGCCGGGCGCGGGTCCTGCGCCAGGCACTGTTCGATAAGCTCCACCAGCGGTTCGTCGAGGCGTAGTGCTTCGCGGCGAGCTTGCACCAATCCGACGTCCGACCACTGCACCTCGATCAGCGCAGGTGCGTCGGCGGCCATGTCGTTGCGTGCGTCAGGTAGCGCATCGGCGTAGGGCACGTAGGGTTTGATGTCCAGCACCGGGGTGCCGTCCAGCAGGTCGATGCCGGAAATGAACAGTCGTCCCGGCTCGACCTTATCCAGCCTGACCACCGACTGACCGATGCCATTGGGTCTGTGCGTTGCTCGCGTGGCGAACACGCCAGCCATGCGATTGCCGCCCAGACGTGGCGGGCGGACCTTGAGGCGGGGCTTGCTTTCCAGCGCCTGGTGGAAGAGAAACAGCAGCCACACGTGGCTGACCTGCTCAAGGCCGGCCACCGCATCACCGTTGTCGAACGGCGGCACCAGCTCCAGTACGCCACGCGCGGCCGGCGCCAGGCTGGGCTGGCGGGGGATGGCGAACTTCTCCTTGAAGCAGGAGCGGACGTAGCCGATCGGCGAGACGCTGTGTTGCATGGGGCAGCCTGGATAGGGGCGGGCGGCTGCGCATCTTACCCGCTATGCGCCGAGTTGCGCGACGTCGGGCCGCCCCAGCCCAGGCGGCCCGGTGGCCAGTGATTACAGACCGAGCAGGTTGGCGACGTAATCGGCGTCCTTGTCGCCGCGGCCGGAAAGGTTGACCAGGATGTGGCTGTCCTTGCCCAGCGTCGGTGCGGTGCGGATCGCCCAGGCCACGGCATGCGCGCTTTCCAGGGCAGGGATGATGCCTTCGACGCGCGACAGGGTCATGAAGGCATCCAGGCATTCCTGGTCGGTCGCGGTCTGGTAGTTCACCCGGCCGATGTCCTTGAGATAACTGTGCTGTGGGCCAACACCGGGGTAGTCCAGGCCGGAAGCGATGGAGTGCACCGCAGACGGGTTGCCATCGGCATCCTCCAGCACGTAACAGGCCATGCCATGCAGTTCGCCTGGCTTGCCCTTCGTCAGCGTGGCCGAGTGGCGGCCTGGCTTGTCCAGACTTTCGCCGGCCGGCTCGATACCGACCAGCTCGACCGCGGCATCTTCGAGAAATGCGGTGAACATGCCCATGGCATTCGAGCCGCCACCGACGCAGGCAACCACGTGATCGGGCAGGCGGCCATGTTTGGCGAGGAATTGCGCACGGGCCTCGGTGCCGATGATCGACTGGAAATCGCGGACCATCTTCGGAAACGGATGCGGGCCGACCACCGAGCCGATGGCGTAGATGTAGTTGTGCGGGTCCTTCAGGTATTCCTCGAAGGCGCTGTCCACCGCTTCCTTGAGCGTCGCCGCGCCGCGGGTGACCGCCACCAGCTTGCAGCCGAGGATCTTCATCTTGGTGACGTTGGGGTGTTCCTTCTCGATATCCACCTGGCCCATATGGATCTCGCAGGGAATACCCACCAGTGCGCAGGCGGTGGCCAGCGCGACCCCATGCTGGCCGGCACCGGTTTCCGCGATGACTTTCTTCTTGCCCATGAACTTGGCCAGCAGGGCCTCGCCGAGGCAATGATTGATCTTGTGCGCGCCGGTGTGGTTCAGGTCTTCACGCTTCAGATAGATCTGCGCACCGCCGAGCTGCTCGGATAGACGCCGAGCGTGAAAGATCGGACTTGGCCGACCCACATAGTCGGCGAACAGCGACGCCAGTTCCTGCTGGAAATCCTCGCGCTGGCGGATCTCTTCGTAGGCCAGGTTGATGTCGTCCATCGCCTGCTTGAGGTGTGGCGGCACCAGCTGGCCACCGTAGGGGCCGAAGTAACCGTTGGCATCGGGCATGGCGGTGAAACGCGGATCGGACGACATGAGTTGATCTCTGTTGGGTGGGTGAGGTGGCGCAGATCATATGCCAGCACAATCACGCTGAAAACGTGGGGGATAGCGCAGCGAATTCCTGGTTTTTTCGGTCACCCGCGCAGGCGCGAAAGCGAGCGAACGCGGCGTTCGCTCATGCGGATAGCCTTGGCGTGCCTGTTGTGCCTCGAAGAATCTCGCTTGATCGTGTAGGATGCACGCCGAATCAATAATTATGGGAGCAAATCAGAGCTTTTGTTTTTAGTCGGCAGCAACTTGCCGACGGGCATCGCTGTCATCAGTACGGCCGTTATGCATGCCCGCCCCGCCATCAGGTCGGCGCAATCCTCAACCAATTGCACGCCGCCTGCCGCAATACGTCGCACCGCGATGTCGTAAAAGCCAGAACAAGTTCAGGAGATAGAACTGATGAACGAGGCTGAGCTCTCGCCCAACGATTCCGAAGCGCCCGCTGACCGGATCAATCCCGTAGTTTTCTACGGTTCCGCACTCGCCATCGTGTTGTTTGCCGTATGGACGATGTTCTTCACTGATCGCTCGCTGGCGATCATCAACACGGTACTTGGCTGGATTTCCAATTCATTCGGCTGGTTCTACTTTCTCGCCGTGCTGCTCTACCTGCTGTTCGTGGTGATCGTGGCGACCAGCCGTTACGGCAAGATCCGCCTCGGGCCGGATCATTCCAAACCAGAATTCAACGTGGTCACCTGGGCGGCGATGCTGTTCTCTGCCGGTATCGGCATCGACCTGCTGTTTTTCTGCATCGCCGAACCCATCACCCAGTTTCTCGAACCGCCGGTGGGCGAGGGCGGGACCACCCAGGCCGCGCGTCATGCGATGGAGCTGACCTTCCTGCATTGGGGCCTCTCTGGGTGGGGCGTCTATACGCTGGTCGGCATGTCGCTGGCCTACTTCAGCTTCCGCCAGGGCTTGCCGCTGTCGATTCGCTCCTCGCTGTACCCGATCTTCGGCAAGCGCATCTATGGCCCCATCGGCCATACCGTCGATACCGCCGCGGTGCTTGGCACCATCTTCGGTATCGCCACCAGCCTGGGCATCGGCATCATCCAGCTGAACTTCGGCCTCAACTATATCTTCGGCATACCCGAGGGCACGCTGACCCAGGCGGTGCTGGTGGTACTGATCGTGGTGTTCTCGGCCATTTCGGCGGCCACGGGCGTGGAGCGTGGCATTCGCCGGCTTTCCGAATTCAACATGCTGCTGGCGGTGTTGCTGCTGCTGTTCGTGCTGGTGGTCGGCGACACGGTGTTCCTGCTCAATGCCCTGGTGATGAACGTCGGCGACTACTTCTCCAACTTCATCAGCCTGTCGCTGGACACCTACGCCTACCGCCGCCCGACCGACTGGCTGAATGCCTGGACGGTGTTCTTCTGGGCCTGGTGGATTGCCTGGGGGCCGTTCGTGGGCCTGTTTCTGGCGCGGATTTCCCGCGGCCGCACCATCCGCGAGTTCGTCATCGGCACGCTGCTGCTGCCGCTGGCCTTCATGATGGCCTGGATGTCGATCATGGGTAACAGCGCCATCGAGATGGTCATGGGCGGTGCCCTCGAATTCGGCCAGCAGGCGGTGAGCAACCCCGGTTCGTCGATCTATCTGTTCCTGCAGAGCCTGCCGTGGTCGGGTATCACCACCATCGTGGTGACCATCCTCGCGATCGTCTTCTTCGTCACCTCCGGCGACTCCGGTTCGCTGGTGCTGTCGAACTTCACCTCCATCCTCAAGGATGTGAACAGCGATGCGCCGGTGTGGATGCGCATTCTCTGGGCGGCGATCATCGGCATTCTCACCCTGGCGCTGCTGATCGCCGGCGGGCTGACCGCGCTGCAGGGCACCGTGGTGATCATGGGGCTGCCGTTCTCCATCGTCCTGCTGTTCATGATGTACGGGCTGTTCAAGGCATTGCACGTCGAAGGCGTCATGGCCGACAGCTACCAGAAGAGCCTGTCCGGCTACCTGTCCGGGCGCGCCACGCTGGAGCACACGCAGATGAACTGGAGTCAGCGCCTGTCGCGGGCGATGAGCTTCCCCAGCCGTTCGCAGATCCGTCGTTACCTGAAGGATGTCTGCAAGCCGGCGATGGAAGAGATCCAGAAGGCGCTGGGCGAGAAGGGCGTGCCGGTGGACATCGTTGAAGGCGAGCCGGGCAACGAGCACCTGGCGCTGCACGTCAATCTGGGCAGCGAGCAGGACTTCACTTACCAGATCTGGCCGGTGCGCGGCACCATGCCATCCTTTGCCCTGCGCACGCAGAGCGGCAACGCCGACTACTACCGGCTCGAGGTGCATCTGCGTCAGGGCAGCCTGGGCTACGACCTGATGGGCTACTCCCGGCGCCAGCTGATCGAGGACATCCTCGACCACTACGAGCACCACATGCACTTCCTGCATCTGCAGCGCGAGAACGGTGGTGGTGAAAGCGGCATGCCCAACCCGGGCGCAACGCCGACACCTTGACCCTGCACGCCTCGGGCGATCCCCGAGGCGTTCCATTCATGTCGCGGTAGTGTCGATCCGCTGCCGCCACGACCAGCACGAAGAGGTAGAACATGGCCCGTTTCCCACGGCAGCAACTCTATATCCATGGCGGCTACGTCGACGCCAGCAGCAACCAGACCTTCCAGAGCATCAACCCGGCCAACGGCGAAGTCCTGGCCGAAGTGGCGGAGGCCGGTGCGGCCGATCTGGAGCGCGCGGTCGAAAGCGCCGAGCAGGGCCAGCGCATCTGGGCGGCGCTGACCGGTATCGAGCGGGCGCGCATCATGCGTCGCGCGGTCGATCTGCTGCGTGAGCGCAACGACGAGCTGGCGCTGCTGGAAACCCTGGATACCGGCAAGCCGCTGAGCGAAACCCGCAGCGTCGACATCGTCACCGGTGCCGACGTGCTGGAGTACTACGCGGGCCTCGCCCCGGCCATCGAGGGTGAGCAGATTCCGCTGCGCGACAGCAGCTTCGTCTATACCCGGCGCGAACCGCTGGGCGTGGTCGCCGGTATCGGGGCCTGGAACTATCCCATCCAGATCGCCCTGTGGAAGGCGGCTCCGGCGCTGGCTGCCGGCAATGCGATGATCTTCAAACCCAGCGAAGTCACCTCGCTGAGCGCGCTGAAGCTGGCGGAAATCTTCAGCGAAGCTGGGCTGCCCGATGGCGTGTTCAACGTGCTGACCGGCAGTGGTGCCGGTGTCGGATCGCTGATCACCGAGCACCCGCGCATCGCCAAAGTGTCGTTCACCGGCGGCGTGGCCACCGGCAAGAAGGTCATGGCCAGTGCGGCGGCGTCGTCGCTGAAGGACGTGACCATGGAACTGGGCGGCAAGTCGCCGCTGATCGTCTGCGAGGATGCCGATCTGGATCGCGCAGCCGATATCGCGGTCATGGCCAATTTCTTCAGCTCCGGCCAGGTGTGCACCAACGGCACCCGGGTGTTCGTGCCGGCCGGTCTGAAAGCGGCATTCGAGGCCAAGCTGCTGGAGCGCGTGCAGCGCATTCGCCTGGGCGATCCGCAGCAGGAGGCGACCAACTTCGGTCCGCTGGTCAGCTTCGCGCACATGAACAGGGTGCTCGACTACATCGCCCAGGGCAAGGCCGCCGGCGCGCGCATTCTGTGTGGCGGAGAGCGGGTGACCGAGGGCGAATACGCCAGGGGCGCCTTCGTCGCGCCGACCATCTTCAGCGACTGCAGCGACGAGATGAGCATCGTGCGCGAAGAGATCTTCGGCCCGGTGCTGAGCCTGCTCGAATACCAGGACGAGGACGAAGTCATCCGCCGCGCCAACGACACCGAGTACGGCCTGGCCGCCGGCGTCGTCACCACCGATCTGGCGCGGGCGCACCGCATCATCCATCGCCTCGAGGCCGGCATCTGCTGGATCAATACCTGGGGCGAATCGCCGGCGCAGATGCCGGTCGGTGGCTACAAGCAGTCCGGCATCGGCCGCGAAAACGGCATCGCCTCGCTGGCGCACTACACGCGGGTCAAATCGGTACAGGTGGAGCTGGGCGAGTTCGCCTCGGTGTTCTGAGGGAGGTTTGAACCATGGAATATGACTACATCATCATCGGCGCCGGCTCGGCGGGTAACGTGCTGGCCGCGCGCCTGACCGAGGACGCCGACGTCAGCGTGCTGCTGCTGGAAGCCGGCGGCCCGGACTATCGGCTGGATTTTCGCACCCAGATGCCCGCCGCGCTGGCGTATCCGCTGCAGGGCACGCGCTACAACTGGGCATACCAGACCGACCCCGAGCCGCACATGAACAACCGCCGCATGGACTGCGGTCGCGGCAAGGGCCTGGGTGGTTCCTCGCTGATCAACGGCATGTGCTACATCCGCGGCAACGCCCTGGACTACGACAACTGGGCCAAGGCACCGGGGCTGGAGGACTGGACCTACCTCGACTGCCTGCCGTATTTCCGCAAGGCCGAGTCGCGCGACATCGGCCCCAACGACTACCACGGCGGCGACGGCCCGGTCAGCGTGACTACACCGAAGGCCGACAACAACGAGCTGTTCCACGCCATGGTCGAAGCGGGCGTGCAGGCGGGCTTCCCGCGTACCGATGACCTCAACGGCTACCAGCAGGAAGGCTTCGGCCCGATGGATCGCACCGTGACGCCCCAGGGCCGGCGCGCCAGCACGGCGCGAGGCTATCTGGACCAGGCCAAGGAGCGGCCGAACCTGACCATCCACACCCATGCCGTCACCGACCGCGTGCTGTTCGAGGGCAAGCGTGCCGTCGGCGTTCGTTATCTGCGCGGCCGCGAGCAGCCCCACGTTGCGCGCGCGCGCCGCGAAGTGCTGCTGTGCGGCGGCGCCATCTCCTCGCCGCAGATCCTGCAGCGCTCGGGGGTCGGCCCTGGTGCGTTGCTGAAGAAGCTCGGCGTCACGCTGGTGCAGGAGCTGCCCGGCGTAGGCCAGAACCTGCAGGACCACCTGGAGATGTACCTGCAGTTCGAGTGCCTGAAGCCGGTGTCGTTGTACCCGGCGCTCAAGTGGTGGAACCAGCCGGCCATCGGCGCCGAATGGTTGTTCCTCGGCAGCGGCATCGGTGCCAGCAACCAGTTCGAGGCTGGTGGCTTCATCCGCAGCAGCGACGAGTTCGAATGGCCGAACATCCAGTTCCACTTCCTGCCGGTGGCGGTCAGCTACAACGGCAGCAACGCCCATGACGGCCACAGCTTCCAGGCCCACGTCGGCTCGATGCGTTCACCCAGTCGCGGCCGCATCGAGATTCGCTCCACCGATCCACGGGTCGACCCCAGCATCCTGTTCAACTACATGGCGCATGAGCAGGACTGGCGCGAGTTTCGCGATGCCATCCGCATCACCCGCGAGATCATCGCGCAGCCCGCGCTCGATCCCTACCGTGGTCGTGAGCTGAATCCGGGCGTGGAAGCGCAGAGCGATGCCGAGCTGGACGCCTTCGTCCGCGAGCACGCGGAGACGGCCTATCACCCGTCCTGCTCGTGCAGGATGGGCACCGACGACATGGCCGTGGTCGACGGGCAGGGCCGCGTGCATGGGATGGACGGGTTGCGCGTGGTGGATGCTTCGATCATGCCGCAGATCATCACTGGCAACCTCAACGCCACCACCATCATGCTGGCTGAGAAGATCGCCGACCGGATTCGCGGTCGCGAGCCGTTGCCGCGCAGCACAGCGAGCTACTACGTCGCCAACGGCGCACCCGTGCGGCAACCGCCGCAGCGTTGACGGACCTGCAGTCCGATGGTGGAGAAGGCTTCGCCGAGGACTGGTTGCACAGAAATGAAAACGCCCCGCTGGTGCGGGGCGTTTTCGTGTGGCGGAGCAGCTCAGATCACTTCGGCCCAGAGGTCGTACTCGTCGGCGTTGGTGACGCGTACGCGGACCTTGTCGCCCGGCTGCAGCGGTTGTTCGCTGTCGATGTAGACCATGCCGTCGATCTCCGGGGCGTCGGCCCAGGAGCGGCCGATGGCGCCGTCCTCGTCCACTTCATCGATCAGCACGTCCAGTTCCTTGCCGACCTTAAGCTGCAGGCGCGCGGCGCTGATGGCCTGCTGATGCGCCATGAAGCGGTCCCAGCGATCCTGCTTGATCTCGTCCGGTACCGGCTCCAGGCCCATGACCTCGGCCGGCGCGCCGTCGACCGGCGAATACTGGAAGCAGCCGACGCGGTCGAGC
Source organism: Pseudomonas songnenensis (assembly GCF_003696315.1). Lineage (GTDB taxonomy): Bacteria > Pseudomonadota > Gammaproteobacteria > Pseudomonadales > Pseudomonadaceae > Stutzerimonas > Stutzerimonas songnenensis. The sequence goes on from NZ_RFFN01000009.1 coordinate 59,756, forward strand.
TGGGCTTCGGTCAGCCAGTCCAGCAGGTACTGGAAGTCTTCCTCGGTTTCGCCGGGGAAGCCGACGATGAAGGTCGAGCGGATGGTCAGCTCGGGGCAGATCTCGCGCCATTTCTTGATGCGCGCCAGAGTCTTGTCCTCGAAGGCCGGGCGCTTCATCGCCTTGAGCACCTTCGGGCTGGCGTGCTGGAAGGGGATGTCCAGGTACGGCAGGATCTTGCCGGCGGCCATCAGCGGGATCACGTCGTCGACGTTGGGGTAGGGGTAGACGTAGTGCAGGCGCACCCAGACGCCCATCTTGCCCAGCTCCTCGCACAGCTCGAGCATGCGCGTCTTGACCGGCTGGCCGTTCCAGAAGTCCAGCTTGTACTTGAGGTCGACGCCATAGGCGCTGGTGTCCTGGCTGATCACCAGGACTTCCTTCACGCCGGCCTTGACCAGGCGCTCGGCTTCGCTGAGCACATCGCCCACCGGGCGGCTGACCAGCTTGCCGCGCATGGACGGGATGATGCAGAAGCTGCAGCTGTGGTTGCAGCCTTCGGAAATCTTCAAATAGGCGTAGTGGCGCGGGGTGAGCTTGATGCCCTGTGGCGGCACCAGGTCGACGAAGGGGTCGTGCTCAATGTTTGGCGGCACCACTTCATGTACCGCATTGACCACCTGCTCGTACTGCTGCGGGCCGGTAACCGCCAGCACGCTTGGGTGCACGCCGCGGATGTTGTTCTCGTCCACGCCCATGCAGCCGGTGACGATCACCTTGCCGTTCTCGGCGATCGCCTCGCCGATGGCATCCAGCGATTCCGCCTTGGCGCTGTCGATGAAACCGCAGGTATTGACCACCACCACATCGGCATCCTCATAGGACGGCACGATCTGGTAGCCCTCCATGCGCAGCTGAGTGAGGATGCGTTCAGAGTCGACCGTTGCTTTGGGGCAACCCAAGCTCACGAACCCGACTGTTGGCGTTTTGCTCATCGACTTTGAACCTCGAAAACCGCGCATGAAAAAGGCGCGCGAGTATACAGAGCTGAGCATTTTTTAGCCAGTCCAGAAGCGGCGCACGCGGCTCGATATGCAGCACGCCCTGACGTGGCATGGCGCGACCGCTTCCAGCGGCAGGGGCGTCGCTGCGGGTCAGGCTCCGATGTCGTATTCGATATCGACGAGCGGTTGGAAAGACTCGGTGAGATCGCTCACGCCGGTCGCGCCAGTCCGGCGATTGCGGTATTCGCTTGGCGTGCAACCGGCGAACTGCTTGAACGCCCGGGCAAAGTAGGACGGGTCGCGAAAACCCGCCTCGTAGCCGATGGTGGTGATGGGCATCTGGCTATTGTCGAGACGGTCCTTGGCGAACTCCATGCGCTTGGCAAGTATGTGCTCCACGTAGCAGACCCCGTACACATCCTTGAACAGCCGGCTGAAGCGCGACGGTGTCATGCCGCAGAGCTGCGCCAGCTCCTTCTGGTCGATGTTCTCGCGAAAATGCAAGTCGATGTGCTGCAGCGCGCGCGCCAGCGATTGATGCTTGCGATGGTCCGCGGTCAGCCTGACGCAGGCAGGCAACTCCGGGAATACCTCGCTCATGGGCTGCCGCGGGCCGCTCGCGCCGATGCGCCGCAACGCATGCAGTTCGAGCAACGCCCTTCGATAGCGCGCCATTTCTGCCGGCGAAATGGGCAGCGTGATGTATTCCCATACCCGCGAGCGCATCGCCCATACGGCGAGTTCCTCGGTGTGCTGTACGGTGAACATGGTGATCGGAAGGGATGGCACGGAGCGCTTGAGTTGCTGCAACTGGCTCAGCCCGAGCGCGTCGGGTCGATCAAAATGCATGCAGATCATGTCTGCCTGACGCAGATGCCGGCCCGAATCTGCGACGAGGGAGTCCGGTGCGATCAGCCGACAATCGCAAAAGTCACTGAACTGAGCCATGAGCGCTCGGGTGGAGCGCTCGCAGGTCATGTCGAGCCAGAGGAGGCTGGGGCCTGTCGCGGAGTTAGACATCATTACTAGCTCTGCCGATTGTTATTGTGCGCCTCAAACAGTATTGGCAATAAGCCATTATTGCTAAGAACCAATTCTGCTAACTACGTCACATTTTGTTGCGGATAAGTTATGTGCCAACGTGGCCTCCGCATGAGCTGAATGGGAGGCCTCTGAGCGCTTCCCATCGGTGCGGCGCCGTGTCGCATCCCTTCTTCATATGGCTATGCATGTACAGGCACAACGCCAGTAAAAAAATCCTAGCGAACCGCAAAGGACTCCTAACTGCCGCCCCCGCTTCCCGCCTAGGGTGAAACCAGAGCAGGGATTAATCCTGCCGGCTCCGGGTAATCACATCGAGAGGTGAGCGAGATGAAACTTCAGTCGATCAAAAGCGCGGTGGTGAGGTTCGCGAAGGATGAGGAAGGCTTGACGATCGTTGAGTACGCAATTGCCGGCGGACTAATCACCGCACTTGTCGTTGGCATATTCCGGGCCTTAGGGACCGAAATCCAAACCAAAATGCAGGAACTGTGCACTGCCGTGAAAGGTTCTGCCTGCTAAGACAGAGCTGCAGACTAGGGATCAAGGCCGTGGTAACAGACCGAGTGCCGTCGCTGTTTGTACTGATAAGCCTGTTGGTTATCGCCGTGGTAATCGATCTTCGTTCCAACCGCGTGCCCAATCTGCTGGTTCTCGTTGGGCTCGCGCTTGGTTTAACGAGTCAGTTGTTCTTTAACGGCTGGGTTGGATTAGGACACGGATTGCTCGGATCGTTGATCGGTTTTTCCATCTTCTTATTGATGTATGCGGTAGGTGGGATGGCCGCTGGCGATGTGAAGTTGATGGCGATGGTGGGTGTTTTCCTAACGCCTTCCCAGGCGTTAGGAGCAACCGCTGCCAGTTTGCTCGCAGGTTCGCTGTGCGGATTGGTTCTGGTGTGTTGGCATGGCGAGTTGTGGCTGACCCTGAAGCGCTACTTTTTGATGTTTGTCGCCAACAGTTATCTCGCTCCAGAGCAGGGAGAAGTTGCCGGTAAGCGCTTTCCCTACGCCATTGCCATTCTGCTCGGCACCCTGGGCAGCATGTTGTGGTTCGAAATCGCCCGCTGAAGGGGATGTGTCATGCATGTAGTCATCGATCATCCGACCCGGGACCGCGAGTTCGCAGTGGTCCAGCAGCTTGCGCCACAGCCCCGCAGCATCGCCGATACCGGTCTGGACGAGGCGCTGCTGGGTGATCTCGTCTGCAAGCATCTGCACGAATCCGGAGTGCTTGATATCGGCCGGCTGGCCGACCGCCTGGCGCTGTCGGGCGCGGTGGTCGATGAGGTGCTGGGCCAGCTGCGCAAGGACGGCAGCGTCGAGGTGCTCGGGCAGAACGGTGGCAGTAGCGGTTTTCGCTACGGGCTGACCGAGCGTGGCCGCATGGCGGCGCGGGATGCCTTCGCGCGCAGCGGCTACCTCGGCGCTGCTCCTGTTCCGGTGAGTCTCTATTGCGCCTTGCTCAAGTTGCAGACCATTCATCACGGACGGGTGACCGAGCGGGCCGTGCGCGCCGCCTACAGTGGCGTGGTGCTGGCCGAGGATCTGCTGGAACGGCTTGGCGTGGCGATGAACTCGGGCCGCGCCATGATGATTTACGGACCCTCCGGGACCGGCAAGACCTACATCAGCAGCCGCCTGATCCGCTTGCTCAACGAGGCGATCTGGGTGCCTCACGCCGTGGTGATCGGCGATGCCGTGCTGCAGATCTACGACCCGCAGATCCACTGTCGGCTGGAGAGCGAACAACCGGCCAGCCTGCTGCTCGACCAGGGCATCGACCGCCGGCTGCTGTGCTGTTCGCGACCACTGCTGACCACTGGCGGCGAGCTGACCATGGATCAGCTCGAAATCCGCCATGACCCCATCAGTCGGCAATACCACGCGCCGCTGCAGCTCAAGGCCAGCAACGGCCTGTTCATCGTCGATGACCTGGGCCGCCAGCGCATGCCGCCGGCCGAGCTGCTCAACCGCTGGATCGTGCCGATGGAGGAGCGCCGCGACTTCCTCAACCTGGGCGGCGGGCGCCATTGCGTAGTGCCGTTCGATCTGATTCTGGTGTTCTCGACCAACATCAACCCGCTGGACCTCGCCGACGACGCCTTCCTGCGGCGCATCGGCTACAAGCTGCCGTTCGGCTACCTCAAGCGCGATCAGTACGAACGCATCTGGCGGCAGGAACTGGACAAGCGCGGCCAGACCTTCGATGCGACGCTGCTCGACCACGTCCTGACCGAGCTGCATGGCGCCGAAGGCGTTCCGCTGCTGCCGTGCCAGCCGCGCGACCTCATCGATATGGCGCTCGATCGCCAGCGCTACCTGGACCGCAGCGGTCCGTTGACGGCCGACGACCTGGACTGGGCCTGGCGAAACTACTTCGTCCAGCTCGAATTTCTCGAATGAAGGAGATTGGACATGGGCTCCCGTACGTTTTATCTGGTGCTGTTCTCGCTGCTGCTGGGGCTGGGTGCGAGCTGGATGGCCAACAACTGGCTCAACGCCAGGCTCAGCGCGGCGCCTGACGACCAGCAGCGCAACGTCGTGGTCGCCACCATGGAAATTCCGTTCGGCCAGGCCATCGAGGCGCAGCAGGTGATGGTCGTGCGCATGCCGCGGGGCACAGTGCCTGACGATGCCTTCGACGCGGTCGATCAGGTCGCCGGCAAGATCGCCACATTCAGCATGCTGCGCGGCGACATCGTGCGCGGTGCCCGGGTAGCCGAGCATCTGGGCGGCAGTACCCTGGCCTCGTTGATCGCCAAGGACAAGCGCGCGGTATCGGTGCGGGTCGACGATGTGGTTGGCGTGGGCGGCTTCCTTCTGCCCGGCAACCGGGTCGATGTGCTGGCCACTCGTCGCATCGGCAGCGGTGAGGAAACCGAAGCCAAGACCATTCTCCAGGACCTGCGCGTGCTGGCCGTTGACCAGACCGCCAGCACCGACAAGACCCAGCCGGTAGTGGTGCGGGCCGTGACGCTGGAAATGGCACCGGACGAGGCAGAGGCACTGGTCAAGGCGATGAGCGAGGGCCGCCTGCAACTGGCCTTGCGCAACCCATTGGATAACGACAAGCGCGCAGCCGCCGAGCCGCAGCCGCTGCAGGTGGCTGCGCCCGCACCGGTGGTAGTACCGCCCAAGCCGGTTCAGCGTCAGCGGGCTCCCGCCGAACCAGGCGTCACCATCATTCGCGGCACCGAGGTCAACGTCACCAAGGTGAGGCTCTAGCGCGATCACTGCCAACACCGGCGGCGTCACCAGCCGGTCTGCAAGGAGATTCACATGAACAGCATGAGCAAAGTGCAGCTACTGGCCGTCCTGCTGGGTGGCTGGGCGGTGCTGGGAACGCCGGCGACCTTCGCCCAGCAGCCGGTTTCGGCTACGGCGGTGAAAGCGATGCCGGCGGTGAACAACAGCGACGTGCAGGTGCCCATCTACAAGTCTCGCGTGCTCAGCACGCGGGCTCCGGTCAACCGCATTTCCGTGGGCAACCCGGCGATTGCCGACATTCTCATCACCTCACCGACACAGCTTTACCTGCTCGGCCGCTCGCTGGGCAGCACCAACGTGCTGCTGTGGGACAACCGCAATCAGCTGATCGACAGCCTGGATGTGGAAGTGGTGCACGATCTCGGCGGGCTCAAGGCCAAGCTGCATCAGGTGCTGCCCAACGAGCGCATCGAAGTGTTCAGCGCACAGGGCGCGCTGGCTCTGCGTGGCCAGGTCAGCAGCGCAGCAGCCATGGACAGCGCGGTGAAGCTGGCCCAGAGCTATGCGGCGCAGGCCACGGCTGCTGAAAACAGCGGCGCAGCGATGCAGAACAAGCCGCTGGAGGTGATCAACCTGCTCGGGATCGGTGGCAGCCAGCAGGTCATGCTGGAGGTGAAGGTCGCCGAGATGCAGCGCAGCCTGTTCAAGAATCTGGATGTGCGCTTCAACGCGCTGGATTTCGGCTCGTCGTCACGCTGGTCGGGGGGCGGCTTCAATAACGGTCTGAACGCCGATGGCGGTGTCCTGGGCCTGAACCCTGATGGGCAGGTGGACCCTAGCAAGCTGATCGGCAGCGGCAAGGCCATCTTCGGGCAATTCCTCTCGGAGAACTTCCTGTTCAATGTCGTGCTGGATGCGGCCAAGGACAACGGTACGGCCAAGGTGCTCGCCGAGCCGACGCTTACCACGCTGACCGGCCAGCAGGCGGAATTCATTTCCGGGGGAGAATTCCCGGTCCCGGTGTCGGACGACGATGGCATCACCATCGAATACAAGGAATTCGGCGTCGGCGTGAAGTTCCTGCCGGTGGTGCTGGACTCGGGCCGGATCAATCTCAACCTCAACGTGGCGGTCAGCGAGCTGAGCAACGCCAATGCGCTGATGCTCACGACCGGCCTGGGCGGAACCAACAGCGTCGGCCAGCTGGTGCCATCGCTGACCAAGCGCAGTGCGCAGTCCACCGTGGAGCTTGGCAATGGCCAGACCATCGCCATCGCCGGTCTGATCAGCGAGAACAGCCGCGATTACGTCAGCCGCTTCCCGGGTCTCGGCGACATTCCGGTCCTCGGGCAACTGTTCCGCAGCCAGCAGTACATCAACGGCGAGACCGAACTGGTCATCCTGGTCACCCCTCATCTGGTCACTCCGCTGGATGCGAAGGCCGTACGGCTGCCGACGGAAAACTTCGTCGAGCCCAGCGACCTGGAGTTCTACCTGCTCGGCAAGACCAAGGGCAGCCAGCCCGGGCGTGCTGTGCCGGTCAGCCTCGGTGTCAGCGAAGGCCGCTTCGGCCACGACCTCAAGTAACGGGAGAGCAGCATCATGAAACGGATCATTGCGGTGGGCGTGTTGGCTGCCCTCGGTGGCTGCGTGAGCTATGACGAGGGCCGCGTCGGCCCGCTGGGGTCGACGGTGTATCTGAGCGAATACCTGCAGATCGTCGACAAGCAGAAGGCCGCCAACCCCGGAACAGGCCTGGCGGCAGAGGGCGTCGATGGGCCACTGACGGAGAAGGTGATGGAAGGCTATCGCGGTACCACCGGGGATGCGACGCAGGTGGCCCAGCCGATCCAGATCAACGTCAACAACTGAGGCGCTCGCCATGACAGTCCGCAGAAGCAACAGGCCGCGACCGGCACGCCAGCGCGGTGCGGTCATGGTCCTCGCGGTGCTGGCGCTGCTGTCCATTCTGTTGATGGCAGCGCTGGCGCTGGATGGTAGCCATATGCTGCTGAACAAGACCCGCCTGCAGAACGCGGTGGATGCGGCGGCGTTGAGCGGCGCCAAGGCCTTGCAGCAGGTGCTGGGCTCCGGTAACTCGGCCACTCTGAGCCGCGACGCCGCACTCGCAACGCTGCGGCTCAACGCCCAGGCGCCCGGAAATGCAGAGCTGAACAGCGCGCTCGGAACCGGTGGTGCGAGCTTCGCCCGGGTCGAGCTGGCCGCCAGCGTCTATGGACCCTTCTCGTTTCCCGGCCCACTGAATGCACGCTACGTAAGGGTGTCAGTGCCCAACTACGGTTTGGTCGGCTTCTTCTGGCGGATCATGGATACGTTTGGCACGGCGCCGGAGAAAACCGTTGCCGCCGTGGCGACAGCCGGCCCCAGCCCGACCAATCCCTGCGACATCGCGCCGATGATGGTCTGTGGCAGCCCCGACCAGTACAACGCGGCGAACGAACTGTTCTGGGGCTACCGCTTCGGTGACCTGCAGGTGCTCAAGGGGGCATCCAATAACGATCCGGTGATCGGCCCCGGCAATTTCCAGCTGATCCGCCTGGGTGGGGCCAGTGGTGCTTCGGACATGCGGGATGCGCTGGCTGGCGGCATCGAGCGCTGCAACGTGGTAGGCGACACGGTGCCTACCGAGCCGGGCAACAACGTCGGCCCGGTGGCGCAGGGGCTGAATACCCGCTTCGGTGTCTATGACGGCCCGATCAGCAGCAAGTCAGCGAGCTATCCGCCCGATCAGGTCATCAGTTTCAGCACGCCGCGCATGACCTTCAATAGCAACGTGACTCCGCCGCGCGCCGAATATCAGAACCAGCCGGTGCAGTCGCGCAATGGCGATCTCTATACCACCAGCCACGCGCTGCTGGATTTCAACGACTGGCAGCGCAGCGTCGCCAACTGCCCGAACGGTTGCCAGGCGAACGGCGTGTTCGAACGACGGGTGCTGAAGATCGTGGTGGGCAACTGCAATGGCGCGTCCGGGGGAAGCACCTCGGTGCCGGTACTCGGTTTCGGCTGCTTCTTCCTTGTGCAGTCACTGCCCGGCGGGCAGGGCAATCAGGCGGTGGTGTTCGGCCAGTTCATCCGTGAATGCGAAGGCGACAACGTGCCCGGGCCGAACTCTGTCGGCGAGACGGGGCCGCAGATCATCCAGCTGTACAAGACCTATATCGACAACAGCCGGACGCCTAGCAGCGATTCCTGAAGGAGGCGGCCATGAAGCGCAACGGAGCGGCCTATGGGGCAGGGCAGCGAGGGCTGGCCATGGTGGAATTTGCCATCGTGCTGCCCTTGCTGCTGCTCCTGCTGCTCGCCATCGGCGAGATCGGCCGCATGATGTTCCAGTACAACACCTTGCTGCAGGCCAGCCGCGACGCCAGTCGTTACCTGGCCGGCGAAGCGCGCAATCGCACCCTCGGTCAGCTCGAGCTTTCCACCGAGCTGCTGACCCGCACGCGGGCGCTGGCGGTGTATGGCGTGCCGGTGGCATCGAGCAGTACGGCGCCGCTGGTGAGCGGCTTGACCACCGGTGCCGTGCAGATTTCTGCGGTCGGCAGCGACCATGTGCAAGTGAGCATCAGCTACCTGTTCGTTCCGGTAGTTGGCCAGGGGATACCGGCGCTCTTCGGCAATGGCTTGCGTCTGGGCTTTCCGCTGGTCGCCACGACCGTGATGAGGGTGCTGTGATGAGCCGGGTGCGCCAGCACGGCGCTTACACGGTCGAGTTCGCGATTGTCGGCCTGCTGTTCTTCGTGCTGCTGTTCGGCGTGCTGGAAATGGGCCGGCTGCTGTTCACCGTCAACGCGCTGAACGAGAGCGCGCGACGCGGCGCAAGGCTCGCCGCGGTGTGCAACATCCAGGACCCGCGCATCCTGCGGCGGGCAATCTTCAATGATGCAGATCAGAGCGGTACCAGCCCGCTGATTGGCAATCTCGAAACCAGCCACCTGCGTCTGGTCTACCTCAACCAGGACGGCGCGCAGGTGGCCAGCCCGGCCGACACCAACGGTGTCACCGGCTACCGGGCGATCCGCTATGTACAGCTGCGCATCGAAGGCTTTCCCTTCGAACTGCTGATTCCGACCCTGCAGCTTGTGATCACGCTGCCCACGTTCCAGTCGACCCTTCCCCGCGAAAGCCTCGGGCGTCACCCCGAGGCCAACGTCGTTCCGGAGATCACCCCATGCTGAAGCAGACGCCTCCCAGCGCCCCTGCCGCTTCCATCGCACGCCCGTTGCAGTTGCTGATCAGCAGCCGCGACGCGGCGGCACTGGAGCGCCTGAGGACCGTCATCGGGTCGCACCCCGCATGGCAGGTCACGACACGGTTGGTCAACAATGGCCATACCGATCCCCTGTTCGGCCTCGATCATCTGCCGGACCTGTTGCTGCTGCACGTGAGCAGCCTGTGGCGCGACGAGCTGGCCGCGCTGCTGTTGCGTCCGGCTGGCCAGCGCCCGCCGTTGCTGGTCTGCGGCCCGCTGGATGAGCGGGAGGGGCTGCGCCTGGCGATGCAGGCCGGGGCACGGGATTTTCTCGCCGAGCCGGTCGTGGCCGACGAGTTGCTGGCTGCCATCCAGCGTGTTGCCTTCGAGAGCCAGGCAGGGGTCGATGCCGGTGGACGGCTGGTAGCGGTGATGAATGCCAAGGGCGGCTCGGGTGCGACGATGCTGGCTTGCAACCTGGCGCATCAGCTCAGTGGCCATGGCGCCAGAACGCTGCTGCTGGATCTGGATCTGCAATTCGGCTGCGTGGCTCACTGCCTGGACGTCAGGCCGGCGCACAGTCACCTCGAAGTGCTGCAGCGCATCGATGAGATGGACGGCATGGCCCTGAACGGCTTCTGCAGCCACTTCAGCCCGACGTTGCATGTGCTGGGTGGGCGTCCCGGCGAGCTGTGCTTGACCCAGGACGTGCGTCTGGAGCAGCTGGAAAGCCTGCTCGATCTGGCGCGGCGGCATTACGACTGGGTGGTGGTCGATCTGCCGCGACAGATCGATCACCTCACCGGTATCACGCTGGAGCAGGCGGATCGCATCTATGTGGTGCTGCAGCAGAGTCTGAGCCACCTCAAGGATGCGAGTCGCCTGCTGGCCATCATGCGCGAGGACATGGGCATCCAGGCCCAGCGAATCCAGGTGGTGGTCAATCGCTACGACAAGGCGGCAGCGGTGAGCCTGCAGGACATCGGCGAGGCACTGCATTGCGGCGAGCCGATCCGGCTGGCGAACGACTATGCGGTGGTCAACGAGAGCCAGAACGCCGGCGTTCCGCTCGGGCTGCACGCGCCGCGCGCGCCGATCACGCAGGGCATCCGCCAGCTCAGCCAGGCCTTGCTCGGCGCTCAGGTCGAGGCGCCGAGCCTGCTCAAGCGCACATTCGGTCGACTGTTCGGGGGAAACCATGCTCAGTGAATTCAGGAACAGACTGCACCGTCAGACCGGCAAGGACAGCGCGCCGGCCACTCCTGTCGCTACCGCCGAGCAGCCCGCGAGCTGGGAGGCTGACGCGCCGGAGAATCTGTACGAAACCCGCACTCAGCTCAACTCCATCGAGGCCGAATGGCGTGAGCGCATCTACCAGCAACTGCTGAAGGTGATGGACCTGTCCTTGCTGGACTCGATGGAAAACGCCGAAGCGACGCGACAGATCCGCGATATCTGCCAGCGCCTGCTGGATGACCATGCAGCGCCGGTGAGCAGCAGCAGCCGTCAGCTCATCATCAAGCAGATCAGCGACGAAGTGCTCGGGCTCGGCCCGCTGGAACCCTTGCTCGCCGACGGCACGGTGTCTGACATCCTGGTCAACGGCCATGCCTCGGTATACGTGGAGCGCTACGGCAAGCTGCAGCGCACCGATGTACGTTTTCGCGATGACCAGCACCTGCTCAACATCATCGACCGCATCGTCTCCAGCCTCGGCAGACGCATCGACGAATCCTCGCCGCTGGTGGACGCGCGCCTGAAGGACGGCTCGCGGGTCAACGCGATCATCCCGCCGCTGGCCATCGACGGGCCGAGCCTGTCGATCCGCCGCTTCGCCGTCGACCTGCTGAACGCCGACAGCCTGGTGGAGATGGGCACGCTGACGCCTTCCATTGCGCTGGTGCTCAAGGCCATCGTGCGCGGCCGGCTCAACGTGCTGGTATCCGGCGGTACCGGCACCGGCAAGACGACCATGCTCAACGTGCTGTCGAGCTTCATTGCGCACAACGAGCGCATCGTCACCATCGAGGATTCGGCGGAGCTGCAGCTGCAACAGCCGCACGTGGTGCGCCTGGAGACCCGTCCGGCGAACATCGAGGGGCGCGGCGAGATCAATCAGCGCGAGCTGGTGCGCAATAGTCTGCGCATGCGCCCGGATCGCATCGTCATCGGCGAGGTGCGTGGGCCCGAAGCGCTGGACATGCTGGCCGCGATGAACACCGGCCATGACGGGTCGATCACCACCATCCACGCCAACAGCCCACGCGATGCGCTGGGCCGTATCGAGAACATGGTGTCGATGTCCGGTGCGACGTTCCCGATCAAGGCTTTGCGCCAGCAGATAGCCTCGGCCATCGACGTGGTGCTGCAGCTCGAGCGCCAGGAGGACGGCAAGCGCCGGCTGGTGAGCGTGCAGGAGATCAATGGCATGGAAGGCGACATCATCACCATGACCGAGATCTTCACGTTCGAACGGCGCGGCATCGGTGAGAAAGGCGAGGTGCTGGGTGAATACCGGCCCAGCGGCATGGTGCCGATGTTCCGTGATCGCCTGGCCAAGCGTGGCATCGAACTGCCGCTGCCCCTGTTCAGGCCGGACTGGATGGAGGTTACGCAGCCATGAGGCAGATACCCACCGAGTACATCCTGATCTTTCTCGGCATGATCTTCGTCGCGGTGGTGCTGCTCAGTCAGGGGCTGACCATCCCGGTATTCGGCGAGGCCGGCAAGATGCGCAAGCGTATCCGCGCACGCTTGCGTCTGCTCGAACACGGTAGCAACGGCCCCAGTGTGCAGATGTTGCTGCGGGAAAAATATCTGACGCGGCTTTCGCCATTGCAGGCGCGCCTGGAACAGTTGCCGATGATGGAGCGGCTGGCGCAGATGATCGAGCAGAGCGGCCACAATTACCTGGCGCATCGGGTGGTACTGGCCGGCCTGGCGCTCGCCGTGCTGGCTGGAGCGGGTATCTGGTTCGTCACCCAGCAGTGGTGGCTGGCGATGGCGGCCGGTGCTGCAGCGTTCTGGCTGCCGATTGGAAAGATCAATCGCGACCGCGCGGCGCGCTTCACGGCTTTCGAGGAAGGCCTGCCGGATGCACTGGATTCGGTCTGTCGGGCGTTGCGCGCAGGCCATCCGTTCGGTGAGTCGCTGCGTCTGGTCGCCGACGAGCACAAGGGACCGGTGGCTCAGGAGTTCGGCCTGGTGTTCGCCGATATCAACTACGGCAACGACGTGCGTCGCGCCATGCTCGGACTGCTGGAACGGGTGCCCAGCATGACGGTGATGATGCTGGTGACCTCGGTACTCATCCATCGGGAAACCGGCGGCAACCTGACCGAGGTGCTGGAACGCATGAGCGCGCTGATACGCGGGCGTTTTCGTTTCCAGCGCAAGGTGCGCACGCTTTCGGCCGAAGGGCGGATGTCTGCCTGGGTGCTGGTTTCCGTGCCCTTCGTGCTGGCGGCGGTGATCATGATGACCACCCCGGATTACCTGCCGATGCTGCTCAACGACCCCGCGGGGAAGAAGCTCGCCGTGGCCGCCTTCGTCGGCATGCTCGCGGGCATCCTGTGGATTCGCCGCATCATTCGCATCCAGGTCTAGGGGGCTCGTCATGGATTACTTGTGGAGCGTGTTCAACGGCTTGATGGGCGATGAGCGCTGGGTACGCCTGCTGTTTCTGGCGGCGATCGGCATCAGCGTGGTGATCGCAGCGCTCACTCTGACCATGCTTGTCGTCGGCTTGCAGGATCCGGTGCATCGACGATTGGTCACGCTCAAGCGCGGCATGGTCGATCAGGGCGTTGGCGAGCCGCCACGGGGCAATCTGCAGCTGCTGCTGGCGCAGCTGGGGGATCGGCTGGTCGCCACCGACAGCGAGCATGCCAGCGGTACGCGCGCGCTGTTGCTGCATGCCGGTTATCGGTCGGCCAACGCCGCGCAGCTGTACTGGTCGCTGCGCCTGTTGTTGCCGCTGCTGTTGCTTGCTGCTGCAGTGGTGGTGCTGCCGTTGTTCAGCGAGGTCGAGTTCTCGACCGGGCTGATGCTGACGGCTGCAGCGGTCGTCGCCGGCTGGATGATTCCGGCGATGTATGTCGAAAAGCGCAAGGAGGCCCGCATGAATCGACTGCGTGCGGCCTTCCCCGACGCACTCGATCTTCTGGTGGTATGCGTCGAGTCTGGGCTGGCGTTGCCGCAGGCGATCGAGCGGGTTGCCGAGGAGACGTCCGTCAGCCATGCCGAACTGGCGGGCGAACTGGCACTGGTGAATGCCGAAATCCGCGCCGGCGTGAGCAGCTCCGATGCGCTGCAGAATCTGGCGTTGCGTACCGGTCTGGAAGACTTGCAGGGGCTGGTCAGCCTGCTCGGACAAAGCATCCGTTTCGGCACCAGTGTTGCGGATACGCTGCGCATCTACGCCGAGGAGTTTCGTGACCGGCGTACCCAGGCCGCTGAGGAGCAGGCGGCCAAGATCGGGACCAAGCTGGTCTTTCCGCTCATTCTCTGCCTGTGGCCCAGCTTTTTCGTGGTTGCCATCGGCCCGGCCATCATGGCGTTGGTCAACGCCTTCGGGAGTTCCTGACATGAAAAGATTCGGATTGCTGCTGCTCGTATCCGCGGTGCTGGGCGGCTGTCAGAGCATGGGGCCGGATGCCGGCAACAGCGGACGCTCGGTGTACTCCGGCGATAACGCACTGCTCTATCAGGTGCGCAAGCAGGCAGGCAGCGCGGAGCAGGCAATGCAGCTGGCGGCGCTGGCCTATCGGTCGGGTGATCTCGACCAGTCCCTGTTCCAGTATCTGCGCGCCATGGAGCTGGAGCCCAAGCGCCAGGACGCACTTGTCTGGGTCGGGCGTATCCACCGCGAAAGGGGCAACGATCAGCTCGCCGAACTGGCCTTCACCGAAGTGCTGGCCAAGCAGCCGGACAACCTCGATGCGCTGACTGAAATGGGCATGCTGAGCCTCTCGCAGCGCGATCAGGATCGTGCCCGTGGCTTGCTGCACAAGGCCGTTTCCCTGGATCAGCGGCGTCAGGGCGTAGCCATTGGTGAAACGCTGCCCGAGCCGCAGGCGCTCAAGGTCGACCAGCAGTCGCCGCTCAGGCTGTACAACGCCCTCGGCGTGCTGGCAGACCTGAACAACCGCTTTGCCTTGTCCGAGGGCTATTACCAGCTGGCGCTGAAGATCGAGCCACGCTCGCTGCTCGCGCAGAACAGCCTGGGGTATTCCTATTATCTGGCCGGACGTTGGCAGGACGCCGAGCGTATCTTCCGCCGCGCGCTGGATCAGAACGGCAGCTACTCGCCACTGTGGCGCAACTATGGGCTGCTGCTGGCGCGTACGTCGCGTTACGAGGAGGCACTTTCGGCGTTCGAGCAGATCGGTTCGCGCGCCCAGGCCAGCAATGACGTGGGCTACGTCTGTCTGGTGGAGGGCAAGCTGGATGAGGCCGAGCAGTTCTTCCGCAGCGCCCTGGAGCAGTCGCCGTCGCACTACCTCACGGCCTGGGAAAACCTCGAGCGGGTACGGCAGTTGCGCAAGATTCGGCAGCTGGGGTTGGAGCGCGCGCAGTCGGATGTGGTCGCCGTGGTGGATGCGGAAGTGAAAGTCTTCACGGCGCCTTGAACGGCACGTTCCTCAAGGGTTGGTTGCGGCGGCTGCGGTCGCCGTGCTGCGTTGGCGGCGCGGCAGGTAGCGTTTGAGCCTGAGTGCCGGCGACTCGATCAGGTGCCAGGAGAGCACTGCGGCGGCGAGGCTGGCGGCGAAGCTCAGCAGCATGAACGGTACCAGCGGCAGGCTGCCGTCGCTCCAGTGCATGATCAGTTGCTGCAGCGGGAAGGCAAAGATGTACAGCCCGTAGGAGAAGTCGCCTGCCTTGCCGAACCCGGCCAGCAGTGGGATACGCAGCTGGGCAAGGTAGAGCGTGAGATAGGGCAGCGTCAGTACGTGCACGAGCTCCCAGTAGTCGCTGCGTGCGCTGAGCAGATTTGCGGCAACCATCAGCGCGGCGAGCTTCCAGTTCCAGATCAGCCTCTGGCGATACAGATAGAGCACCACACCGGCATAGAAGAACATCCCGAGCCGCGTGGCCTTGCGCAGCAGGTCGCTCTGCACCTCGTATACCGGGATCAGGTAGAAGTGCACGCCTACCATCAGAACCAGCCCGATCAGCGCCATGCTGCGGCCGAACACCTTGAGCAAGCCGAGCGTCAGCACGGTGGCATACATCAGAACTTCGTAGGGCAGCGTCCACAGCGAGCCGTTGACCGTATCGGGAAAGGGGTTGCTGGCGAACACGCCGGGCAGCCGGAACTCCGTGATGAATACCGCGTTGCCGAGGTAGGCGAGCGTGCCGGGGGCGGCAAAATACTCGCCCAGCGGCAATCGGGTGGCCAGCGGTCCCACCACGAGCACGACGAACAGCACCGAGACGATCAGCGCCGGAAGGATGCGCAATGCCCGTTTGGCGGTGAAATCCAGCACGCTGTGGCTGTTCAGCCATGAACCAGCGATGAGAAAGCCGCTCATGACGAAGAACACGTGCACGGCGATGTCCGCCGAGTCATAGCTGCCGCTGAACAGGCGCAGCGGTTCCTGATGCGCCTGGCCTGAAAGTCCGTAGGCGTGACCGAATACCACCATCGCGGCGGCGAAAAAGCGCAGGAAATCGAAGTTGTTGTCTCGGTTCGCCGGGATGGGCGCGGACATTGGAACCTCCTTGTGGGTGTGGTCAACGCAGTGGGAATGTCTGGCTCATCCCCAGCGTGCGGCTCTCGCCGTCGCGGATGGCCTGTTCGATCAGCCGCAGCCGTTCCGGCACCTGCTGGCGGCGCGCGACATGACGCAGCAGGCCGAGGAAGATCAGACGGTTCAGGCGGTACAGCCACGGCGAAGCCGCCCAGACGTGGGTGTCGAACCAGGCCTGGTTGCGGGCGGTGTAGTAGGCACGGAAGTCGGAGTCACCGAGCAGGAAGGCTTCGTAGATGTTGCGGGTGTGGGCCTTGATGTTCCACGACAGCTCCAGCTCGTCGATCAGCGCATCGGTGACCAGCCGCAGGCGGCCACCCATGGCGGTGATGCGGCGGGTGTACTCGGTGTCGTCGGCGTAGAGCACCAGTTCGCGCAACGGCAGGCCGATCGCCTGGTACAGGCTGCGATGCGCGAGCATGCCGCCGTAGGGCGCGAACGGCAGGTCGATGGCGCGTGGCGGCGTCCCTTTCGGTCGGCCCCAGGGCAGACGACGCCAGAGCTTGTAGGGCAGCTGCGCGACATGGAAGCCGAAATAGCTGGAGCGCGGCTGGATGGCGAAGCGTCGCGGCACGCCGCGAGCGATGTCTTCCTGCTGGCTGGGGCGAAAGCCCAGCACCGCGGCATTGTGCAAGCCCACCTCATCGCCCAGCCGCGCCAGCTCCGCGTGCAGCAGGCGCACGGCGGAGGCGGTGGGTGCGTTGTCGTCATCCATCATCCAGAGGTATTCGGCGCCTTCTTCGAGCGCTGCCTGCAGGCCCACCGCATAGCCGTTGGCCGAGCCGGTGTTCTGCTCCAGCGGAATGATGCGCACCTGGCCGGGCCAGCGGCTGGTGAGCTGTTCGAGCGGTGCACGGGAGGCGTTGCTGACCACCACCACGCGGGTGATCTGCTCGAAGGCGAAGGCCTGCTCGATCAGACGACGCAGGTAGGTGAGGCGATCGCCATAGGTCACCGTGACGATGGTCGTCTGGCGCTTGACCGGCATCTCGCCGGCCAGGTCGGCCACGGCCTGCGTTTCCTGACGGTACGGTTGGATACGCGCGTGGTTGTGCATGGCGATGCTCCTCAGCCCTGTTCCGGTGTGGCGAGCGGCGTGCGGTACGGCTCCGCCTCGGGCTCGGGTGTTTCTTCCAGCGGACTGAAGAGGGCGTGAAAGATGCGGATGAAACCGCAAGGGCTGTCCGGCACGGGAATGAGTTCGGTGTAGGAGTAGCCATCGGCCAGGATCAGCGGGGATCTGGCGGTTCCTTCTGTGCTCATGCTGTGGCTCCTGGGTGGCGGGGCGTGCGAGGCCCGTGATCAGAATGAATAACGTCGGCTGTCCGTCGGGGCATACCAGAACGAGCCGGAGGCTGGCTCGACGACGCGGTGGCCCGGATGGCCAGGCGGCTGGCTGGTGACCTGGCTGCCGCTGGTCGTGGTGCAGGGCGCTGAATCGCTGGATGACTGGCTGTAGGCGATCGGGCTTGGGCTGCCGGCGTTGTCGCAGGACGGCGAGCTGCTGCCGTGAACGTCCGGCAGGGCCGGATCGATGCTCAGCGAATCGACGATCACCATGGCGCTGGCCGGGTCGACCACCAGCACAAGTGCGAAACCGAGGGCGCGGGTGGCCCTCATCCACTGCTTTACCGTGTTCATCCTTGAAACCTCGTAAATGCGTGTACATGAATGCCTGAATGTGTCGTTCAGGCTTGTTTGATCGGCAACACCGCAGCCGGGTAGAGCGGGGTGCTGGGCTGGGCGGCCGAGCCGAAATCCTGGCCCTCGAAACGGGCCTCGCGCACGCGGGCCTCGACGAAGGCGCGGATCTCCTGCTCGAAGCGTTCGCCGGAGAAACGCTCCGAGTTGCTGCGGCAGTTCGCCGGGGTGATGCGTGAGTGATTCGCTTCGAATTCGGCGATGGCGGCGATGATCGAGTCGGCCGTCTGCTCCGGGTAGAACACGCCGGTCGGCTCCGGCTGGTCGAGCCCGCGCACGGTTTCCAGCACCCCGCCGCGGCCATAGGCGATCACCGGCGTGCCGCAGGCCTGAGCCTCGATCGGGGCGATACCGAAGTCTTCCTCGGCGGCGAAGACGAAGCCCTTGGCGCGCTGCATGTGGTGCAGCAGTACCTCGAAGCTCTGATAGCCGAGCAAGGTCACATTGGGCCCTGCGACTTCGCGAGCCTTGTCCATCTCCGGCCCGGTGCCGATGACGATCAGGCGCTTGTCCGGCATCGCCGCGAAGGCCTCGATGATCAGCGGAATCTTCTTGTACGGCACCATGCGCGAGGCGGTCAGATAGAAGTCCTCCTTGGCCTCGTGGAGCGTGAACTGGCGCGTGTCTACCGGTGGGTAGATCACCGTGGACTGGCGCCGGTAGCTCTTGTTGATGCGCCGGCCGATGAAGTGCGAGTTGGCGATGAACTCGTCGACGCCGCTGGCGGTGCGCTGGTCCCACATGCGCATGTAGTGCAGCAGCATGCGCGCGAGCTTGGCCTTGATGCCACGCTCCAGGCTGGCCTCGTGCAGGTACTGGTGCTGCAGGTCCCAGGCATAGCGGATCGGCGAATGCACATAGCTGATATGCAACTGGTTGGGGCCGGTCAGTACGCCCTTGGCCACCGCGTGGCTGCTGGAAATGATCAGGTCGTAGGAGGACATGTCCAGCTGCTCGATGGCCAGCGGCATCAGCGGCAGATACTTCTGGTAGTGCGTCCGCGCCTTCGGCAGCTGCTGGATGAAGGTCGTGGTAGCGCGTTTGCCGCCCAGGTGGGCGCGGTCTTCATCGCAGAGGAAGTCGATGACGGCGAACAGGTCGGCGTCCGGCCAAACGGCGCACAGGCTGGCGAGCACACGCTCGGCACCGGCGTAGGTCACCAGCCAATCGTGAACGATGGCAACTTTCATGGAATGACATCCTTGGTCGAAACGAATGAGCGGCCAGGCCGCAATGGGGAGCGTGGTCAGCGGCTGTGCAGACGGCCCAGGGGTAGTACGTCGCGCTGTCCGGTGAGCCGATTGCCGGCTCGCATCAGTGGGTGCTCGAGCAGGCGGCGGCAGAGCAGGGCGGCTGTGATGGCCAGCGCCAGGCCGAATACCGCGCTGGCACTGGCAGCCAGCGAACCGCTCAGGCCCAGCGTCTGCGTCAGCAGCTGGCCCAGGCGCTGCATCGCCGGCAGCAGCAGGTAGAGCGAGCAACTGAGGCTGCCGAACCAGACGAGCAACGGCGCCCGCAGGCGCAGGCGACCGGTGAACAGCAGGAACAGGGCGACGGCCACGGCATAGCCGAGCAACTGTCCCGGCCAGGCGGCCTGCTGTGCCGAGCCGTCCCGCGCCCAGCCGGCAACGAAAATCACCGGTAGCACCAACAGGTAGACCCGCAGCGTGTAGCGCGCATATTCACGGGCGCGCCGGCGGGCGTAGCTGCTGGTCTCGTGCTGCACCTCGTAGCGCAGCGAGGCGAAGAACATCAAAGACAGCACCAGCGGCAGGGTGACCGGCAGCGTCCGGTCGATCAGCTGCTGGGTCAGGGCCAGCAGCAGTGCCGCCGCGAGCAGCACCAGGGCGCAGCCGGCCCGCAGGCTCACGCTGTGCAGCAGGCCGAGCGCATGCAGCAAAAGGCACAGCCCGTAGAACAGCAGAAGCGGCGGCAGGGCGCCGTAGGCGCTCACGGCCTCGAATGCCATGCCTGGGTAGTGGCTCGCCGTACCGGGCAGCCAGGTCGGCAAGGCCGGTAGCAGCACCGCCGTCAGGAGTACCGCCAGCAGATACACCGGTAGCAGGCGCAGCAGACGGCGGATGGCGAAGCCGCGTCCGTCATCGCCACCTGCATACAAGGCGGCCGGCACCAGAAAGCCGCAGCCGAGCAGCAGCCACAGCGTTGCCACCAGCCAGAGGTCGATGGCCTGCGAAGAGCCGGGCTCTGCCAGCAGTGGCAGCGCTACGACATGAACAATCAGAAGGATGGAGGCGCCGCCTCGCAGCGCGTCGATGTGCACCAACCGTTCCATGGTCTGCCTCGTTTGACGGGGGGAATGAACGGGCCAGGCATGCGCCCGGCGCTGCTAGGGACGATTCGACGACCAGGCAATGAAGGTCGGCGGCTTGCTTCTGCCCATCAGCGTCTCGTCGATCAGCTGGGAAACCGTCTGCGCCGAGCGCTTCCAGGAATACCGCTCGACGTTGGCCAGACCGAGGGTGCGCAGGTCCTCGCGCAGACCGGCGTCCTGCAGCACATGGCGCATGCAGCGGGCAATGTCCTCGATGTTCAGCGGCTCGAAATACAGCACGCTTTCGCCGAGCACTTCGGGAATCGAGGCCGCTCGCGCCGCAATCACCGGGCAGCCACAGGCCTGCGCCTCCAGCGGAGGGATGCCGAAGCCTTCGTAGAGCGACGGAAAGACGAATGCGGTGGCGCCCTGGTATTCGCGCACCAGCTGCTCGTCGTCGAGGCGGCCGAGCATGCGTACCCGGGGATTGCCTTCCAGCCGGTAGTCGTTGCCGGAGAACACCGAGTGGGAGTCGCCGACGATGTGCAGCTCCACCTCGTCGAAGCCTTCCAGGCTGAGGAAGGCGGCGACCATGCGAGCGAAGTTCTTGTGCGCATTGGGCGACGACACGGCGAGCAGATAGGGCCTGCCAGCTGGTGGCTGGTTTCCGGGGGCGGGTGGGCGGAACTTCGCCGACACGGCATTGGGCACTACGCAGATGTTCTCGCTGGGATAACCGTAGTAGCGGGCGATCTCCTTGCGGGAGAAATCGCTGACCGTGATCAGCGCCTTGATGCGCTTGAGCAGCAGCGGTGTGAGCCCCTTGTAGAAACCGCGAAAGGTGCGCGAATAGCTTTCCGGATGGCGCACGTAGGTGATGTCGTGATGGGTCGCGATCTGGTTGCTGTAGATCAGCGGGGCGGTGTTGCACAGCGATACCAGCGGCGGTCGCCCGTTGCGTGCCAGCCACAGCGGCAGATCCAGCTGTTCCCACAGGTGACCGCGGTTGCGTCCGATGCGGCGTACCTGCAGCCGTTCGGCGCTGCCGTTCACGGGCGTGTCCTGAGGCGCGACAAAGGTCAGGTCCTTGCGCATGGCGCCGAGCTCCAGGCAGACCTGCTCGGCGAAACGCTGCACGCCGCGGGTTTCCTGGGTGAGGAAACGAGCGTTGATGGCAATCATGAGTGGCTCTCCTTGGGAGGTTGCGTCGGTTTCTCGAGGCGAAAGCATTGACTGCCGTCGGCTGACGAACAGTGGTGAAGTGAGCGAGGGCCGGTCACGGCCGATCACAAGGCGGTTCACCGTCAGGCTGAACCGCGAAAGCCTTGATGGCGTGGCGCGCTTGGCCGGCATGCCGGATCGATGGCGTATAGGCTCCTGCGATTGCCTTCAGCCTTCTTCCTGCACCGCGCGCATGCTGATGATCTTCGGGAAGCCATCGAGCTTTACCCGGGTGCTGCAGCTGCTGCCCTTGGCTGTGCATTTCCATTCGCTGGTGGTGGTCACCCGACCATGCTGCGGCTGTGCGGTGTCGATCATGGCGACGCGCCCGGCGTTTCCTGCTCCGCTTCGCAGCTCGACCGTACGTGGCTTGTCGGCGCTCCAGGCGACCATCAGCTCTTCCTCGTCGCGGGCGAAGCGCAGCATCACCACATCACCTGTGGCACTTTCCTCGCGGCCGACAAAGGCGTATTCCCGAACGATCCCGCTGATGGCGGCGAGCACCGGGTAGGCGGGCTTCGGCGTGAAGTCCTGCCGGACCAGACCGAAGTTGTGCTCACGCTCGGTCTTGTCGGTGCCATCGTTGCGGAAGTCGTACCACCACATGCCCTTGATGCTGGGCAGCGTCTTGGCGAGAAAGAACGCGCGCGCCAGATACGCGGCCTGCAGCGTCTCGTCGATGCCGCAGGCACCGTGGTGCGAAGGCCAGGCCATCTCGGTGAGGTAGAGCGGCACCGGGCGTCCCGCGGCGCGTGTCAGTTGCTTGTCGACCTCTGTCATCCAGTCGATCCAGGCCTCGGGCGTGTTGCGGCGCCAGCCGCGGCAATGCACATAGGGATGCAATGACAGACCATCCACCGACTGCATCAGCCCGTTCTCCAGCAGGCGCAGGGCGAAACCCGATTCGATGCCCTGGGTGGTCACCGCGCCGGCCAGCACCTTCGCATTGGGGGCGCGCTGGCGAATGATCCCTGAGGCATCGGCGATCAGGCGGGCGTAGTCCTGGGTGAACCTGGGGTCGCGCGGGTCTTCGACGTCCCATTCGTTCCAGATCTCGTAATACGCCACCTGGCCTTTCAGCTCTTCGGTGATGAATTCGACATAGCGGTTGAACGCGGCCCGGACCGGCTCGGTGCGGGGTTTCTCGCCGCCGCCGTGGTGCTGGTTCCCATAGCCGAGGATGAATTGCGTGTTCAGGCCGTGGCGAGCCGTCTCCTTCAAGTAACGGCGCCAGGACGGCTCGATATTCAGCTGGTTCGGCTGGCGCTCGACATAAGCCCAGTGGGCGTCGGTGCGTACAGAGGTGATGCCGGCATCGCGCATCATGGCGTAGGCGCGGCCGCTGGGATCACCCCGGTGCAGCTCGTGGGCGCAGACACCGACGACGAAGGGTTCCTCGGTTGTCTGTGCGGCGATCTGCAAGGATGCACCGAGCAGACCCCCGAGCAGCAAGGCGTGGAGCAGGGGAGAGCGATTCGTCATGTGGATCATCCGTGATGGTTGATGCTCAGGTCAGGTGTCGCAGTTCCGGCAGTCGTTGCGGGGCGAGGCCGCGGGTCGGCGCTCGGGCCGGTGTCAGCACGTGGGAAATGGCCAGGCCAAGGAACAGCGTGGCGGTGGTCACCTCCAGCACGTCGGTGGCCCAGGCCACCAGACACAGGCAGAAGACGATCGGCAGCAGCGCGTCGCGCAGCCTTGCCCCGCGCTCGTGCAGGCGCAGCATCAGGGGAAAGCAGAGCAGGTAGAGCAGCACGCCGAACACGCCGAGCATCCCCCACAGGTACAGCGCGGTGTTGTCGGCGATGACCAGCAGTTCCAGGCCTGGCACCGGGTAGGCGTGACCGGCACTGCCCACCGCACCGAAGCCCGCGCCCCACCAGCCCCAGCCCTCGCGGAGCATGACGCCGATGAAGTTCGGCCAGCTGTTGATCAGCCGGTCGGCGAACGAGGCGAGCAGCGTGCCGTTGTTGGCCGCATTCGGGTCCAGGCTCAGGACCAGGCTGATCGCCGGCAGCAGCAGGCCGACCAGTACCGCGATGAGAAAGGCCGCGGCGCTGGCGAAGCGATAGGCCGTGAAGATCAGCATCAGCAGCGTCAGCACATAGGCCGCTGCGGTGGACTTGTTGGTGGTGAGCACGATGCCGATCACGGCGGCGATGTACAGCAGCAGCCGCAGCAGCCGCGAGCGGATGAACGCGGCGATGAACAGGCTGTAGACCGCGATCATCACCGACAGCGCGGTGGACATGCGCGCGAAGCCGCCGATACGGTCGATGTCGTCGAATGCCCAGGAGCGGTTGGCGCTCAGCTCCACCTCGCCGACCATGTAGCTGTAGCCCTTCCACGGCACGCTGGTCAGCAGATCGAGGGCGATGCCGACGAAGCTGGCGATCAGGCAGAAGCCGATGACGCGCCGCAACAGCCCGAGCCGCAGCTCCAGATGCCGGCCGCAGATCAGGCCGAACAGCAGTGGAATGTAGATGAACAGGCTGAAACCGATGTTGTGCAGCTCCGCCCCATGCATCAGCGCCAGCTGGCTGGATGTCACCAGCCCCAGCAGCACCAGCCAGAACAGCGGCCAGCCGCGGTAGCTCAGCAGCTCCAGGCTCAGCGCTGCCAGGCAGGCGACCTTCGGCAGATACAGCAGCCAGGAAATTCCGGCCATGTCGAAGTAGTAGCGCAGGGCGCCGGAGAAGGTTTCAGTCAGCAGCAGCGAGGCGACGACCAGCGTCAACAATGTCGGCTTGTCGAAGGCCAACGGATTCGAGTCGCGTTGCCGCGGGGTGATCAGCAGGCTCTGGTTCATGGTGGATTCTCGTTCCCTGAAGTGTCTCGTGCAGGATGGACTGGTACTGGTCCAGCATGCGTTCCATATCCAGCAGCGCTAGCACACTGGCCCGCGCCTGGCTGGCAAGCCGCTGCCGCAGCGCGCCATCGATGTAGAGCCAGAGCATGGCGATGCCGAGTGAATCGGGATCATCAGGCGAGCAGAGCAGGCCGTTGTACTCGTCGCGGATGATCTCTGGCAGCCCGCCCATGTTGCTGGCGATCACCGGCAGGTTGTTGGCGCAGCCTTCGACGGCCACCAGGCCGAACGGCTCGTCCCACAGCGACGGCACCACCAGCACGTCGATGCTCTGCATGAACTCGTCGCTGTCGCAGTAGCCGAGAAAACTGACCTTCTTCGGATCGGCCATGGTCTTCAGCTTGGCCTCGTAATCCAGCTTGCCGCGCCCGGCAATATCCAGCCGGGCGTCGATGTCCAGCCGCTGGAACTGCTCGATCAGCCAGCCGACGCCCTTGTTCTCCGAAAGCGTGCCGATATAGCCGAAACGCAGCGGATGGTTGCCGCGCTGCTTCGGCTTGCTGCCCTGGCCGGGATTGGCTGGCGTACAGTTGTGCACTACATGGCGGCGGGCGTGGCTGAAGTAGCCTTGCGTGGCGATGCGTTCGAGCACGAAGCGGCTCACCCCGATCACCGTAGCCACCTGCGCCGAGGCGCGGGCATGGCCCAGGCGGAATACCGAGCACAGGCCGCACTGGCGCTGGCAGCTCTTGCCGTGGTTGAACATGGTGTCCTTCGGGCAGAGCAGGTACAGGTCGTGCAGTACCTGGACGATCGGCAGACCCGCGGCGGTGATTTCGTCCCAGGCGGAAATCGACCAGCCGGTGAGGTTGTTGCTGACGACGATCTCCGGCTGCTCGCGCTCGATCACGTCGCGTACGTGCAGGCGCATGTCGGCGTTGTAGCGGTCGCGGTAGTGCCAGCCGAGGCGGGCGAGGCGGCTTGGGCGCTGCTGGGTGTAATGCCAGTAGCTGTTCGCCAGATTGGCGCGATAGACCCGCACGCCGTCCTGAATCTGCATGTTCAAGCCGGCATCCGGGCCGGTTGCCAGCACGGCTACCTCGCAACCGCGGCGCTGCAGCCCCTCGGCCAGATGGCGGAGAATGACTTCTGCGCCTCCGCCGATGTGCGGTGCGTAG
Organism: Pseudomonas songnenensis; assembly: GCF_003696315.1. Taxonomy (GTDB): domain Bacteria; phylum Pseudomonadota; class Gammaproteobacteria; order Pseudomonadales; family Pseudomonadaceae; genus Stutzerimonas; species Stutzerimonas songnenensis. The sequence goes on from NZ_RFFN01000009.1 coordinate 85,135, forward strand.
AACGCATTGAGAAATAGGATCTTCATCGTTGGCTCGCTGTTTGAACCTGTCAGGCTGCTCGCGTGGCCCCACGGGCACATGCCTGGCTCAGGAGTAGCACTGGAGATAACGGGTGGGCACCCGGACCTTCTGTTCACGCTGCAGCAGGTTGAGCAGGATGACGGAGCGCTCCTCGCCGTCGCTGCTGACGAAGATCGCTTCGATGTCGCTGAAGCTGCCGCCACTGACCTGCACCCGCTCGCCGGGTGCGAACGTTGCCGCTGGTGCGCTTGCGCATTGCGCAAGACGCTGGCGCAGCTGCTCGATCAGCTCGTCGCGAACCGGAGTCGGTTGGCCTCCGAAACTCACCACGCGGCTGACGCCGCGAGTGGAGCGAATCGGGTACCAGTTGTCGTGAATGCAATCCAGGCGAATGAACAGATAGCCCGGAAACAGTGCCTCGCCGGTCCTGGCGCTTGGCGTGCCGCGTGAAGGGGACGACGCCTTGACCGGCCGGTAGCACTCGAAGTGCTGGCGCAACAGGTGTTCTTCGGCGCGGGCTTCCTGGCGTGGCTTGGTCTGGATCAGGTACCAGCGCGCGGTGTTGCTAGGTGTCATGAGGATGTCCTTCCCGAATTGGCCTGCTCGAATTCCATGGCAGGCTGAATGTCTTCAAGCCAGCGTCAGCGTTGCCCTTTTTTCGTGACCCTCGACCACGCTGAAGCGCAGCAGCAGTTCCTTGAGCGCCTCGCGGCTGTTGAACATCAGTACATCGATGATCGAGAGCGAGGGCACGAACGGATGCTTGAGCTGCGTGTAGGTGATCTCATCCATGCGCAGGAAGCGCAGCAGCAACCCGTCAGCGCGGAAGCGGGCCGGGCAGTACAGGTCCATGCCGCCGATGGGGTTCAGGTACAGCTCGCCGTCCATGCGGTGGGTGATCTGGATGACGCGATCCTGCATGTCCATCCGCGCCGGCAGGTCGAGGGTGGAGCCGCGATAGATCGGCGTGCGGATACCCAGGTAGGCACAGAGGCAGCGCAGCGAGTTTTCGGTGAACAGCGCCAGATTGCGCTCCGGATACGCAAGGATGCTGCGGATCAGCGGCAACACGGTGTCGCGCTGCGGAGCCTTGGCATAGCAGCGCTCAAGCGTTTTCATCAGCGCCTCGGCTTCGCGGTCGAAGTCGTCGCAGAGCCAGCGTTCCCTGATCTGCTCGGTCTGGTGCCCTTTGCGCAGCGGGAAGGTGATCAGCTTGGGCTGGCCGTTGACCAGCACGCGGTTGCGGTTCATCCACGAGCCCTTCACGTACTGCAGGTCGTCGCCCAGGACGAACACATCGCTGAGGGCGATCAGCTGGAAATAGCCCAGGTACGGAAAGAGATAGGGCTGCATCATCGAGACGGTTCTGAGCACGGCGCACCTCCTTGTCTGGCGATCAGGCTTGCTGGGTGTTGTAGGTGTAGTAGCCGTAGGCGCCGCTGTCATAGGGCGAAGTGGACGCCTTGCGTTTCACGGCATTGAGGATCACGCCCTTGAGCAGCACGCCGTTCTGCGCGAGACGGCGCTTGGAGGCGTCGATCTGCGAGCTGGTGCTGAGGCCGAAGCGGGCGACCAGCAGATTGGTACCGGCCTGCTGTGCGACCAGCACCGCGTCGGTGACGGCCAGCACCGGCGGCGTATCGATGATGATGAAGTCGTAGAGCTTTTCCGCATCGCGCAGCAGGCGGGAGAAGTTGTCGTGCATCAGCAGCTCGGACGGGTTGGGTGCGGAAAACCCGGCGGAGATGAAGTGCAGGTTCTTCACTTCGGTGCGGTTGGTGATTTCCGCCAGGCTCAGGCCGCTGGCAAGGGCATCGGACAGGCCATTGCGCGGTGCCATGCCGAACAGGGTATGCAGGTAGCCGCGACGCATATCGGCATCGATCAGCAACACGCGCTGTCCGGTCTGGGCGATGACGGCAGCCAGGTTGCTGGACACGAACGACTTGCCCACCGACGGGGTTGGGCTGGTGATCATCAGCACCTTGTTGCGTGCTTCGAGCATGGCGAACTTCAGGCTGGTGCGCAGGCTGCGCAGCGACTCGACAGCGAGATCGGTCGGCTCGGTGAGGCTGAGCAGGCGAGTCTTGCCGTCGCGAGACTTGCGGCTGCGATTCAACTGATCCTGCGAGGCGCTGTAGGGCAGGCCGGCATACACCGGCACACCGAGCTTTTCGATCGCATCCGGACTTTCCACGCCGCGATAGAACGCCTGACGCAACAGAATCACCGCGGCCGAAACAAGCAGGCCGACAAAGAGCGCGATAGCCACTACCAGCGGGCGAACCGGCTTGGATGGTTTCTCGACCATCGAGTAGGCATTGTCGATGATACGCACGTTGCCGATGGTGCCGGCGCGCAGCACATCCTGCTCCTGGGCCTGATTCATCAACAGCGTGTAGGTCTGGGTGGTGACTTCCATGTCACGCTTGAGGCGCAGCAGTTCCTGCTGCGTCATGGGCAGGGTGTCGACCTTCTTCAGCAGCTGCGCCTTCTGCGCCTGCAGCTCGTTCATCTGCGACATCAGGGTGCGGTAGGTCGGGTGCTCGCGGGTGTAGAGCCGGTCGTAGTCCACCCGCTTGAGTGTCAGTTCCGACAGCTGGGTTTCCAGCTGGACGATCTGGTCCAGCACGCCCTTGGTCTCGATGCTGATGTCCACCGACTTGGAGCTGGTCTGGTAGTCGTGCAGCGCGGCTTCGGCCTTCTCCAGCTCCTTGCGTACCTGTGGCAGCTGCGAACGGAGGAAATCCAGGCGTTGGGCCGCCTCGGCAGAGCTGCGCTGGATGTTCTGGCTGACATACAGGCGGCTGATCTCGTCCAGCACACGGCTGGCCAGCTGCGGGTCGGGATCTTCCAGCGACATGTAGATGATCCCCGAGTCCTTGCCGGCCTCGCCGACCTTCAGGCGATCCTGATAGTCCAGCGCGGTGGTCTGCGGACGATTCCTGACCAGCCTGAACTCGGTGCCCGGACGAGCCTCCAGCTCGGCGATCTGCACCTTGAAGCCCTGGGTTTCCACGGCCTGGTTGACCTGGCCCCGGAGGATCAGCTGCTGCTCGTCGTCATACAGGCCGTAGTTACCGGCCGTGCCGGCGACCAAGGTGAGCTCCATGCCCAGGTAGGCCTCGGGTACGTCGAGCTGGAAGACGTCGAGCTTCTCGCCGCCCCAGGCAAAGGCGGTCAGCCCGAACAGGGGTTTGGCCAGCGCGCCGTCGGTTGCCGGGTCATGCTGACGGGCCATGTAGCCGCCGATCAGCGGGAACTGGCGCGGCTTGGCGACGATGTAGAGCTTGAGTTCCTCGACGGCCTTGCCGAGCACCGCACGGGATTTCAGCAGGGAAATTTCGGTGACCGCCTGGGAAACCGAGTCCGGGCGGGGAGATATTTCCGGTATGCCGGTAATGGCGGCCTTCTTCGGCTCGATCTGGATCATCGCGGTGGCCTGGTAGATCGGCGTGGCGATGAGGGCGTAGAGCACGCCGAGCACGGTGAACAACCCGGTGATGGCGATGATCAACGCCTTGTGGTCGTAGGCCGTGCGCATGATGCCGGCCAGGTCGATGCGATTGTCCGCATCGTATTCCAGTGAAGAGCGGGTCAGGGCAGTCATTGGGAGTCCTTCCTCATGGTGCGTGTATGCAAGATGGCGGTTGGGCTGATCAGCTCCTGGCCAGCCGTGGAGTCAGCCTGCGCAGCAGGTTGAGCGTGATGTTCTGGGCGATGGTCGAGAGTGCCTGGAGCTTGCTGAACGGCGAGACCAGCGAGAGGCACTCGCCGAACACCAGGACCAGGAAATACTCGTAGAGCGCGTTGTTGCCGATGCGGTGGTAGTAGCGCGCCAGGCAGTAGTGCGCATGCATCGCCATCTGGATGCGCTGCTTGCTCGGCCGCATGGAGAAGATTCCGCCTTCGTGCACGCGGTACGCGGCCGGGCTGATCCCGGCCATGAACTTGCCCTTGCCGTAAGCGCCGAGCAGCGACCACCAGCAGATATCCAGCACTTCCACGCCGAGCAGCTCAGGCGGCAGTTCCTGGACCAGGTTGCGGAAGCACACCGTGAGCGTGGAAATCGGGCGGCCCTGCATCAGTTCGAGGGCGGTGGCGTCTTTGCGCAGCTTCCCGGTGAGCTGCGGGCTCTGGATGATGCCCTTGCTGTTGAACATGAAGGCGTCGTGGTAGGTGATGACGTAGTCACGATGCTGTTCGAGGAAATCCACCTGCTGTTGCAGCTTGCTCGGATCGGTCCAGTAGTCGTCGCCTTCGCAATAGGCGATGTACTTGCCGGCTGCCCGGGCGAACAGCCGCGTACTGAACGGCACGCCGAGACTGAACTGGTTCTGCGTCTGGTAGATCGGCTTGATGATGCTCGGGTAGCGCGCCGCGTAGTCGGCGATGATCGCGGCGGTGGTATCGGTCGAGGCGTCGTCGTGGACGATCACCTCGAAGGGGAAATCCGTTTCCTGCTGGAGGAAGCTCTCCAGCGTCTTCCGAATGAAAGAGGCATGGTTGTACGTCAGGCAAACGATGCTCAGCAGCGGTTCGGTCTTGCCGCCCCAGCGTTCAATCAAGGCTTGCTCGCTCTTCAATTCCATTTTTGGATGCTCGCTTGGTGATGAGTAGATGAAGCTTGAGTAGCAGTGATTTCGATGTCGCCGCGACCAGCAGCAGGCAGACGAACCCGCTTAAGGCCAGCGCCAGCAGAATGTCGAAGCGGTTGTCGCTGACGATCAGCAGGAACAGCGGCTCGCCCAGCGCCACGCCGATCACGGTCGCGGTGGTGATTCGCAATATGTCTCGTACCCAGATGCCCTGCAGGCCGGGCGCGAAGCGCCGGTGCACCAGCGGCGGCCAGATCACGAAGGTCGCCAGGCGCAGGATGAACCACGCCAGTGCGGCACCGTAGGCGCCGTGGGCAAGCGCTGCGTAGATCACGATCGGTACGCTGATGGCAGTGGAAACCACGCTGTACCAGATGTGCAGGCGCAGCTGGCCGTAGGCGTACTGCAGGTAGAACTGGAAGGCGCCGACCGCCATCAGCGCGCTGCCCGGCACGTACCAGAACAGCATCCGCTCGCTCCATTGGGCTGCGGCCGCGTCGCCGGTCCAGGCAAAGATCAGCGCCTGGCCGTGCCAGGCGATCACCGCGGCCATCGGAAACAGCACGCTGCAGACGAAGCGGGTGGCGTTGAGGTACAGCCGCTCCATTTCGGCAATCCGCCCTTCGGCCACGAGCATGGTCATGCGCGGCAACAGCGTCTGCACCAGGGGATTGGTCAAGGTCATGATGCCGGTGGTGATCAGCGCCACCAGCGAGAAATAGCCGTACTCCTTGAGCAGCAGGACCTTGGAAAGCAGAACCTTGTCCAGCTGCGTCAGCACGATCCACAGTAACGAGGTGAAGCACATGCCGCCAGCAAACGGCAGCACCGGCCTGACCACGTGCCAGTCTATGCCGGTGAGCAGCCGTGGACTGGACAGCTGCACATAGGCCTTGCTGGCGAAGGCTAGCGTCTCGACAAGGGCCACCGCTGCCTGGAACAGGAAGAAGTCCAGTGGATCCTGCGAGATATAGGCGACCAGAAAAAGGCCACCGAAATAACGCAGGGTTGCGATCAGCATGTTCGCCGCGTTCAGCCAGCCATGCAGTTCCACGCCCTGCAGTCCGCTCTTGTACAGCGTTGCGTAGAGCCGCAAGCCCACCATCAGCCCCATCAGGCTGATGCACTGCATGATGGTGGTGGTGCTCAGCTCGCGTGCCTGCAGCCAGGTCCCGGCGATCCAGTCGCTGCTCAGGTAGATCGCCACGCAGGTTGCCAGCGCGATCGGCAGTAGCAGCAGCTCGAACGAGCGCAGCAAGCGTCCGGCCGGCCCCCGACCCGCAGTCAGATCGCCCTGACCCCGATAATGCGCCACCTGCCTGACCAGCGCCGGCGACATCCCCGCATCGAGCAACTGCAGCCAGGCCTGAAGCACCGCGAAGAAACCGATCAGGCCGTATGCCTCAGCCCCAAGATGCCCCAGGTAGAACGGCAAGATAAGAATGCCGATCAGCAGGGCATAAGCCTGCCCGAGGTAGTTCAGGCTGGTATTGCGGATCACCGACAACCGCTTGGGATCGGACATGATCTGTGTTTGGCCTCGATGGTTCAGGAAATGCGCTTGCACTCGGCGCTGGGCAACTGCTCCCCGCTGAGCAGACCGAACGCCTCGGCGAGGGGGCGGAACAGAATCCGGTTCGATTGCGTGCTGTGGATCGACTCCTGGATCAGCGTCTGCATGACCTGCTCCTGCACCTTGCGCGGTAGGCCGGGATAGATCGGCAGGCAAAGTACCTTGCGACTCAGCGCCCGCGAGCGAGGTTGTGGCACCTGCGGCTGGAGGTGTTCGAGGGTGTCCAGCGAAGGATAGAAATAGCGACGCGGATTGATGCCGCTTTCATTGAGCTGTGTTCGGCTACGCAACAACTGGTTTTCATCGGCCAGCGCAACGGGGAAGTAGCTGTAGTTGCCCTGTGATTCCGGTTGCGGCTTCTGCAGGTCGAAATGGTCGCCGAGCCGGCGGGCGTATCGATGGCCGATCTCCGCGCGGCACTCGAGGATCAATTCGATATCGTCGAGCACGCACATACCCATGGCTGCCGAGAACTCATTGAGTTTGGCGTTGATGCCGATGCCTTCGATCTGATCGGTATCGACGATGCCGAAATTGCAGAGCAGGCGAACCCGCTCGGCCAGGTCATCGTCATCGGTGACGATGGCGCCGCCCTCGATGGTGTGAAACAGTTTGGTGGCGTGGAAACTCAGCGTACTGATATCGCCCCAGCTGTAGACCGAGCGTCCTTTATAAAGGGAGCCGAAGGCGTGAGCGCCGTCATAGATGACCTTGAGGTTGTGCTGGCGCGCGATTTGCCCGATACGCTCGACGTCACAGGGGTTGCCGAACACATGGGTGGCCACGATGGCCGTTGTGTCAGGTTCGATATGCCGCATGATCTGGTTCGGATCGAGGTTCCAGGTCGCCGGATCGATGTCGGCGAAGATTGGCCTGATCCCTTCCCACTGCAGCGAGCTGGTCGTCGCGACGAAGCTGAACGGCGTGGTTATTGCGCTGCCGGTAATTCCCAGTGCCCGGTAGGCAATCTGCAATGCAATGGTTCCGTTGTTGGTGAGAATGATGTTGCGCACCCCGAGGTAGTCCTTGAGGCGTTGCTCGAGTGCAGTCACAAGCGGGCCATGGTTGGTGAGCCAGCCGGTGTTGTAGATCCGGTCTACATACGCCTTGAACTTGTTCTTGTTGCCCAGGTAGGACTTGGTCACGTTGATCATGGTGATTTCCTTATCGAAGCTCAGCCACCCCGGATGGCATCCGGGGGTTATCGCTGGGTGCTACAGCTGGGCGCTCAGACGGGATGCTGCGCACCGATTGCGCTTGCCCGCCGTGCTCTGCGTTGGTTGTGCCTGAGGATCATGCGGGTCATCAGGCTGCCGGCGTGGGGATCGCCGTAATGGAAGATGGCAGTAGCGCGCAGCTGTGCCGGGTCACAAGGTTCGTTGGCATGCAGGGATCGATAGCCCCAGAACAGGTAGAGATTGCCTGGTGCCAGTTGCAGGCGCTGTGGCCGGAGCAGCCCGAGGCCTATCGCGCGGGTAATCAGTTTGCGACTCAACTTGTTCTGTAGCAGTGCCTTCTCCAGCACGTTGACCAGCACGTACTTGCGAAGCTTGCGCAGGTTGGGAAACAGCAGCAGATCTCCGCGCTGGTCGCCGTCCTGCGGAATTTCCACCGGCAGCAGTGCCGTTACCAGGGAAGCGTCGTAGTGGAAGCAGTTCGATTCCTTGCGGCCGGTCTGACCCTGCACGCATCGCATCACCAGATAGATGCGCTTGCTCGGCGCTGCCTTGCCAGCGCCGAGCTGGTACACGTCGTCCAGCAGCGACTGGAACTCCGGTGCGCTGCTCAATGTGGCAAGCAGCGACCCGGATACCTGTTCACCGTCGTGATGAGCGAAGTATTCCCCGTGATGCTGCCGAGCCTGCTCGTAAACTTGCTCGCGCAGTTGAGTTAGTTGCAGGGTGTTCAAGTAGCCGGGTATGCAGGCGTAGCCATTTTGATTGATGTCCCGCGCAATCAATGCCTTGTCCTGATCTTCCGTTCCATAAAAGATTGTTGACACGATAGTTCTCCCTGCGCAAAGGCGAGGCGAAACGGTTTGGTCGAGTCGCAGCTACTGCGCGCCGCTGCTGGTCGGCGTTCTGAGTGGAAATAAAGAGAAGCGGCGTAATGCCTGGGCAGTAGGTTGTAACCAGTCGGCAGAAACTAATATTGTTCTAAGGAATTTTTATTTAGAAAAAGCTACCGCCATCGACGTGTCTACTTGTCGATTTTAATGACTTGTATGTTGTTTCCCCATGCTCTACGCCGGCTGACGCTCGCGTCCGGCTTTGAAAGATTCGGGCATGGCTACCGCACTCCGGGCACTCTACAGAGCCCCGAATCTCTCAATGTTAATGGCGAACGAGCCTGCATCGCTTCTTTAGCAAGCGATACTAATCAGGCAGGGGGATTTAACTCTTGCGTCGCAAAACTTGACCTGTCCAGTTGGTCTTAAACTGCCCTGCAACGTATTGCTCCCTGTTGCGAATAGATATCCGTCATAACGTGAACCAAGTCAAGCTAGGGAGCCAAAAAAATGTTGGGCTTGGCTGCTGGGGAGTGGTTAAGCTGGCTAAATCATTGAAGCGAATAGAATTTTGTTTTTGATGTGCGCTGGCCTGGGGCTATCATCAATTGGTTATAGGGAGCTTCATAATTAGCTCTAAGCTGAATAAATCAGCTGACCCATTATGGCTATAAGTGCTGCATGCATAAACAAAGGGAGTATTATTCCGAGTGTGTTGAGCAACTACTCTGGTAAAGAGTTAATTCTTTTGGCTTCCGTTCCTGAGTGCGCCTTACTAGGCGTAGACAAGCTGGCTTGTCGGCCCGTGGCAAAAAAAAAGACACGCAAACGAAAAAGGCCACTCGTCTGAGTGGCCTTTTCGTGATTTGGTTGCGGGAGCCGGATTTGAACCGACGACCTTCGGGTTATGAGCCCGACGAGCTACCAGACTGCTCCATCCCGCGTCTGTGGGGCGCATTCTACAGAGTGAAGGCTCTTTGTCAATCGGAATGGCGAGAAAAGGGTAATTCATTCAAATGCTTAGCTTCGCGCCGTCGATTATGTAGGCGCGGCTGGGCCATGAGAATCTCGGTGCGAAAAAAAGGCCACTCATTGAGTGGCCTTTGAAATTTGGTTGCGGGAGCCGGATTTGAACCGACGACCTTCGGGTTATGAGCCCGACGAGCTACCAGACTGCTCCATCCCGCGATGCGCATTCTACAGCTTCAAATGCTGCTGTCACGGATTTATTTCAAAAAGATGGAAATAGCCGTCAGGCATGCCAGGAGGGGAGGGTGGTCGGATCTACCGACGCCGGCGATGGACGATGCGGCTCCGGCCGTGTCTGTGGATGATGGCGTCGCGCAACCCGCATCATTCCCCAAAGCATGGCAAGCGCAACTGACAGCCAGCCTAGAAAGATCATTGCCAGTATCAGCGCAGGTTCCATCCGGTGCTTCCCTCTGTGATCCAAATTCGTCCTTGTGGTTGTGACCCCAGCGGCGGAAAGCGGTTCCGGTATGCCATCGGTCGCTCGCCACTGCACTCTAAACCGCGAGTGCTGCCCAATTATCAGGTGGACGATGCGGAGGTGCCCGACATGCGTATTCAGCTCGGTTTAGTCATTGCAGTCCTTGCCTCGACGGTAGGTGCACAGAGTCTGGAGTTGCCCTTTGCGGGAGTTCCGCTCGCTCAGAACACGGGTGCGGCAGATCGTGGCGCTGCTGGAAACGGGTCGATGGGCATCGGCGGCGGGCTCGACTACTTGGATGAGGAGCAGCGCGCCACATCGGCGGATTCAGCATCCGAAAAAGCTTCGTCAAAGCAGGACAGTTCCGCGGAGCCTGGCCATGGCGGTAACGAGACCGACATGGAGCACCGGCGGCGTCCGAAGCTGGAAAAGCGCAGCGACTGACGCTGCCCTTGTTTACCGAGGAGGTAGCCATGAAACGAGCACTTACATCCGTTGCGGTATTGCTTCTGGCTTGTTCGGGGGGAGCCCTGGCTGGCTCATCGGAGCAGAAACCTGACGACAACTCCAGTAATGCCGTGGGTGGTTCAACGCTCGAATCGAATGCGCCGAACGCACGCCATGCTGATAAAGAATCGTCTGAGCGCCAGCGGCGATCCGCTGACGAGCAGGACGAGCTGGGCACGATGGGTACTGGCAACACCGGTACTACTGGAGGAATGGGCGCTACCACGGGAACCGATACGATAGGCGGCACGGTCGAGGAATAGATAGTCGACGACGGATGTCAGGCCAGGCGTGATTCACAAGGCGGGCATCCGTACAATGCCCGCCTTTCATTATCTCGTGGCGTGATATGCAGATTGCTTTGGCACCCATGGAAGGGCTAGTCGACGAAATCCTTCGCGACGTACTCACCCGCATGGGCGGAGTGGACTGGTGCGTGACCGAGTTCATTCGCGTTTCCGACCGTCTATTGCCACAAAGCAGCTTTCGCAAGCTTGCACCCGAGCTGAGGTCTGGCGCCGTGACCCGTGCCGGCACGCCGGTGCGCGTCCAGTTGCTCGGTTCCGACCCGGTTTGTCTTGCGGATAACGCCGCCTATGCCAGCTCACTGGGCGCGCCGGCTATCGACCTGAATTTTGGTTGCCCGGCCAAGACGGTGAACAAGTCGCGCGGCGGCGCCATCCTGCTCAAGGAGCCGGAGCTGCTGCACGCTATCCTGTGCGAGGTGCGGCGCGCCGTGCCTGCGCATATCCCGGTTACCGCCAAGATGCGCCTTGGGTTCGACAGCCCCGATAGCGCCATCGACTGCGCTCGCGCGCTGGTCGACGGTGGGGCAGAGCAGCTGGTAGTGCACGCGCGGACCAAAGTCGAAGGCTACAAGCCGCCCGCGCACTGGGAGTGGATTGCGCGCGTGCAGGAAGCGGTATCGGTGCCCGTCTACGCCAATGGCGATATCTGGTCGCTGGCCGACTGGCGGCGCTGCCGGGAGGTCAGCGGGGCGGAGAACATCATGCTGGGTCGCGGCCTGGTTTCCCGACCGGATCTGGCACGGCAGATCGCTGCAGCGAAACAGGGCCTGAGTATCCCGGACATGAGCTGGGCAGGGTTCCAACCGACACTGGTGGACTTCTGGCAACAGGCCCGCGGCAAGATTGCGCCACGCTATGCGCCCGGCAGGCTCAAACAGTGGCTGGCATTGCTGACGCGCAACTACCCCGAAGCCGTGGTGCTGTTCTCGGCCTTGCGGCGGGAAAACGACTGCGCACGCATCGACGCGATGCTCGGCGTCGATACCGGCATTCAGACCGCGGCATTGGGTTAGTACCGATCAGCGCCCGCCACTGACGTCCAGCAGCGCGCCGGTGGTATAGCTGGCTTGCTCGCTGGCCAGCCATAGAATGGCTTCGGCGATCTCCTCGGCCTGACCTCCGCGCCCCATGGGCACGCTGGCCTTGACCCGCTCGATGCGGTCCGGTTCGCCACCGCTGGCATGGATGTCGGTATGGATGACACCGGGGCGCACCCCATTGACCCGAATGCCTTCCCCTGCGACTTCCTTGGCCAGACCCAGGGTCATGCTGTCGATGGCACCCTTGGCCGCCGCGTAGTCGATGTACTCGCCGGGCGCGCCCAGCCGCGCGGCGATGGAAGAGAGATTGATGATCGACCCGCCCCGGCCGCCATTTTTCGTGGACATTCGTTTGATCGCCTCGCGTGCGCACAGGAAGCTGCCGATCACATTGGCGCCCAGCACGCGGGTCCAGCGCGCCGCATCCATCTTTTCTAGACGCATCTGCTGTTCGAGCATGCCGGCGTTGTTGACCAGCACGTCCAGGTGTCCAAACTCCCTGTCTATGACGTCGAACATCGCTAGCACCTGATCTTCATCGGCGACGTCGGCCTTGACGGTGATTGCCGACACGCCCGCAGCACGGATCTGTTCGAGCACTTGGTTTGCTGCGTCTTCGCGCTGGTGGTAATTGAGGCAGAGGGCGTAGCCCTGGCGGGCTGCAAGCCGCGCCGTGGCGGCGCCAATGCCGCGGCTGGCGCCTGTGATCAGCATGACTCTGGACATGTGCTACCTCTCGTCGCCTGGCTCGTTTGCGGCCTCTTGAAATCCGTTGCGCGGTTCTTATTTAGGCCTCAGCGGGATGCCGAAGTCGGGTCCCGCCTGTTTCAACTCGCTGATTTCAGGAGGTTTATCATGAGTTCATTCCCCATGGCCCCTCTGTTCCGGCAATCCGTGGGCTTTGATCGCTTCAACGACCTGTTCGAGTCGGCCCTGCGTAACGACACCGGCAGCTCGTATCCACCCTACAACATCGAGAAACACGGCGACGATCAGTATCGCATCGTGGTGGCTGCCGCCGGTTTTCAGGAAGCCGACCTCGATCTGCAGGTAGAGCGTAGCGTGCTGACCATCACCGGCGGGCGCCGCGAGAACGAGGCGGAGAACGTCACCTATCTACATCAGGGCATCGCCCAGCGGGCATTCAAGCTGTCGTTCCGCCTGGCCGATCACATCGAAGTGAAGGGTGCAGCGCTTAGTAGCGGCCTGCTCCACATCGATCTGGTCCGGGTCGTGCCGGAAGAGGCTAAGCCCAAGCGCATCCCGATCAATGCCGACCAGCGACCCGCGCTGGAGGGTTGATTCGCTGACAGGAGAAGGGCGCCGAATGGCGCCCTTTTTCATTCTGGCCAGTCAGTCGCGTTCGGCAGCCAGCAGCGCCATAAAAGCCCTGGCCGCATTGGACAGGGTACGCTCCCGGTGCAGGATGTAGCCGAGCTGTCGGGTCAGCTGGATGCCCGGCAGAGGCAGGCTGACGACCTGCGCGTCGAGCATACTGCGCGGCAGTACGCTCCAGGCAATCCCGATGGAAACCATCATCTTGATCGTCTCCATATAGTTGGTGCTCATGGTGATGTTGGGCGTCAGCCCCTCGCGCTCGAACAGGCGCTGGGCGATGTGGTGAGTGAAGGTGTTGCCGCCGGGGAATACCGCCGGATGGCCGGCGACATCCACCAGGGTGATATCCGCCTTGCTGGCCAATGGATGCTCGGGGGCGACGACGAAATCCAGCGGATCGTCCCAGACCTTCACCGCCAGTACCGGCTCGGCGGTTTGTGGCGCCAGGGTGATCACCGCGAGTTCGGCGCGGCCGTGCAGTACCTCGTCATAGGCCACTTCCGAATCGAGAAAACGGATATCCAGGCTGACCTGCGGGTGCGCGCGGGTAAAGGCGCGTAACAGAGGCGGCAGCCGATGCAGACCGATGTGATGGCTGGTCGCCAGGCTCAGTCGTCCGCCAATGTCGCCGTTGAGGTTGGTCAAGGCGCGGCGGGTGTCGTCCAGTACATTCAGGATCTGATAGGCGCGGGGGAGCAGGGCGCGGCCAGCTTCGGTGAGCCCAATCTCGCGGCCTAGCCGATCGAACAGGCGCACGTCCAGCTGCGCTTCCAGCGCGGCGATTCGCTTGCTCACCGCCGGTTGCGTCAGGTGCAGCCGCTCTGCGGCCAGCGAAAAGCCACCCGTTTCGGCGACAGCAATGAAAGCGTTGAGGTTGGCTAGGTCCACGGGTCAGATTCCAGCTGGGAATGCATTGGATGAAAAATATGAATTTGAGTAATTGAATGCAAGCCCCTAGCATCGACCCCATAAGCGCAAGGGCTATTCGCCCCGCATAGAAAACAGATGAGGAAAAGTCCGATGGCCGGCAAGACGCTCTACGACAAGCTCTGGGAAATGCATGAGGTGAAACGTCGCGACGATGGTTCGTCGTTGATCTACATCGACCGCCACATCCTCCACGAGGTGACGTCGCCGCAAGCCTTCGAAGGGCTGCGCCTGGCCAATCGCAAGCCATGGCGCATCGACGCCAATATCGCCACCCCGGACCACAACGTGCCGACCACCAAGGGCGAGCGCCAGGGCGGCCTGGAAGCCATCGCCGATGAGGTCTCGCGCATCCAGGTGCAGACGCTGGACGAGAACTGCGACGATTTCGGCATCCTCGAATTCAAGATGAACGACGTGCGCCAGGGTATCGTCCATGTCATCGGCCCGGAGCAGGGCGCGACATTGCCAGGCATGACCGTGGTGTGCGGTGACTCGCACACCTCCACCCACGGCGCCTTCGGTGCGCTGGCCCATGGCATCGGTACTTCCGAGGTCGAGCATGTGCTCGCCACCCAGTGCCTGGTCGCCAAGAAGATGAAGAACATGCAGGTGCGCGTCGAAGGCAAGCTGCCGTTCGGCGTCACCGCGAAGGACATCGTGCTGGCGGTGATCGGCAAGATCGGCACCGCTGGCGGTAATGGCCATGCCCTGGAGTTCGCCGGCAGCGCAATCCGTGATCTGTCCATGGAAGGGCGCATGACCATCTGCAACATGTCCATCGAAGCCGGTGCCCGCGTAGGCATGGTGGCTGTGGATGAAAAGACCATCGCCTACGTCGAAGGTCGCCCGTTCGCGCCGAAGGGCGCCGACTGGGACAGAGCCGTCGAGCTGTGGAAAGGTCTGGTTTCCGATGACGACGCGGTGTTCGATACCGTCGTCGAGCTCAAGGCCGAGGACATCAAGCCGCAGGTCAGCTGGGGCACCTCGCCAGAAATGGTGCTGGCTGTTGATCAGAGCGTGCCGGACCCGGCGGTCGAGGCCGACCCGGTGAAGAAGGATTCCATCACCCGCGCGCTGAAGTACATGGGCCTGCAGGCCAATCAGGCCATTACCGATATTCGTCTGGATCGTGTGTTTATCGGTTCGTGCACCAACTCGCGGATCGAGGATCTGCGCGCCGCGGCCGAAGTCGCCAAGGGCCGAAAGGTCGCCGCGAACGTCAAGCAGGCGCTGGTGGTGCCGGGCTCGGGCCTGGTCAAGCAGCAGGCCGAGGCCGAGGGGCTGGACAAGATCTTCATCGAGGCCGGCTTCGAGTGGCGCGAGCCAGGCTGTTCCATGTGCCTGGCGATGAACCCGGACAAGCTTGGCAGCGGCGAGCACTGCGCCTCGACCTCCAACCGCAACTTCGAAGGTCGCCAGGGTGCGGGCGGGCGTACGCACCTGGTCAGCCCGGCGATGGCCGCTGCCGCAGCGGTTACCGGCCACTTCATCGACGTACGCGAACTGATCCAGGCCTGAGGAGACGAGACATGAAAGCCTTTACCCAACACGCCGGCCTGGTCTGCCCACTCGATCGCGCCAATGTCGACACCGATCAGATCATTCCCAAGCAGTTTCTCAAGTCCATCAAGCGCACCGGCTTCGGCCCCAATCTGTTCGATGAGTGGCGCTATCTGGATGTCGGTCAGCCGAACCAGGATTGCTCGCAGCGTCCGGTAAACAAGGACTTCGTGCTGAACTTCCCGCGTTATCAGGGCGCCAGCGTATTGCTGGCCCGCGAGAACTTCGGCTGCGGCTCCTCCCGTGAGCACGCTCCTTGGGCCTTGGAAGAGTACGGCTTCCGTACCATCATCGCGCCGAGCTTCGCCGATATCTTCTTCAATAACAGCTTCAAGAACGGCCTGTTACCGATCGTGCTGAAGGAAGAAGAGGTTGATGAGCTGTTCCAGCAGGCTGAAGCCAATGAGGGCTACCAGCTGACCGTCGACCTCGCCGCGCAGACCGTGACGCGCCCCGACGGCAAGCAGTACGGCTTCGAGGTCGATGCCTTCCGTAAGCATTGCCTGCTTAACGGCCTCGACGATATCGGCCTGACGCTGCAGGACGCGGACGCGATCAAGACGTTCGAAACCCGTCACCAGCAGAGCCAGCCATGGCTGTTCGGTGCCATCAAGTGAGATAAGGGCAGGGTGGATGACGCGTCATCCATCCACGTGCAGGGTTTCGGTGGATGAACACAACGGCATCCACCCAGTGAAAATCGAGGAATGTGATGAGCAAACAGATTCTGGTTCTCCCCGGTGACGGTATCGGCCCGGAGATCATGGCCGAGGCGGTTAAGGTCCTGCAGCTGGCCAATGACAAGTTTCAACTGGACTTCGAGCTGAGCTATGACGAGTTGGGTGGCGCGGCGGTCGACAAGTACGGCGTGCCGCTGGCCGACGAAACCCTGGAGCGTGCCCGTGCCGCTGATGCCATTCTGCTCGGCGCCGTAGGCGGGCCGAAGTGGGACAAGATCGATCCGGCCATTCGTCCCGAGCGCGGTTTGCTGAAGATTCGCTCCGAGCTGGGGTTGTTCGGTAACCTGCGCCCGGCACTGCTCTATCCTCAGCTGGCCGATGCCTCGTCGCTGAAGTCCGAGATCGTCGCTGGGCTGGATATCCTGATCGTTCGCGAGCTGACCGGTGGCATCTACTTCGGCAAGCCGCGCGAGAGCAAGGTGCTGGAGAACGGCGAGCGCATGGCCTACGACACGCTGCCGTACAGCGAGAGCGAGATCCGCCGCATCGCCAAGGTCGGTTTCGACATGGCGATGGTGCGCAACAAGAAGCTCTGCTCGGTGGACAAGGCGAACGTGCTGGCGTCCAGCCAGCTGTGGCGCGCGGTCGTCGAGGAAGTCGCGAAGGACTACCCGGAAGTCGAACTGAGCCATATGTATGTCGATAACGCGGCCATGCAGCTGGTGCGTGCGCCGAAGCAATTCGACGTGATCGTCACCGACAATATGTTCGGTGACATCCTTTCCGACGAGGCGTCCATGCTGACCGGTTCCATCGGCATGCTGCCGTCCGCTTCGCTGGACGCCGGCAACAAGGGCATGTACGAGCCATGTCACGGATCGGCGCCTGACATCGCCGGTCAGGGCATCGCCAACCCGCTGGCCACCATTCTTTCCGTGTCGATGATGCTGCGTTACAGCTTCAATCAGGTCGCAGCCGCCGACGCCATCGAGCAGGCAGTGAGCGATGTGCTCGATCAGGGCCTGCGCACCGGCGACATCTGGTCCGAAGGTTGTAACAAAGTCGGTACCCAGGCGATGGGCGATGCAGTAGTCGCGGCCCTCGCGAAGTTGTAATCTTCTGGCCCGCCTTAATCTGCGCGGGCCACTTTTTCTATAGGTGTAGTTGCGATGAAACGTGTAGGTCTGATCGGTTGGCGCGGTATGGTCGGTTCCGTGCTCATGCAGCGGATGCTGGAAGAGCGGGATTTCGACCTGATCGAGCCCGTGTTCTTCACCACTTCCAATGTCGGTGGCCAGGGCCCCGATATTGGCAAGGAAACCGCTGCGCTGAAGGACGCCTACAGCATCGACGAGCTGAAAGGCCTCGATGTGATCCTGACCTGTCAGGGTGGCGACTACACCAATGAAGTCTTCCCGAAGCTGCGTGAAGCCGGCTGGCAGGGCTACTGGATTGATGCTGCGTCCTCGCTGCGCATGCAGGACGATGCGGTGATCGTGCTCGATCCGGTGAACCGTCGCGTGATCGACCAGCAGCTGGACGCCGGTACCAAGAACTATATCGGTGGCAATTGCACCGTCAGCCTGGCACTGATGGGGCTGGGCGGTCTGTTCGAAGCCGGTCTGGTGGAGTGGATGAGCGCCATGACCTATCAGGCCGCTTCCGGCGCCGGCGCGCAGAACATGCGCGAGTTGATCAAGCAGATGGGCGCTATCAATGCCGCTGTCGCCGACGACCTTGCCAATCCCGCCAGCGCCATCCTCGATATCGACCGCAAGGTTGCTGAAACCCAGCGTAGCGAGGCTTTCCCGGTCGACAACTTCGGCGTGCCGCTGGCCGGCAGCCTGATTCCCTACATCGACAAGGAGCTGCCGAACGGGCAGAGCCGCGAAGAGTGGAAGGCGCAGGCCGAAACCAACAAGATCCTTGGTCGCTTCAAGAATCCGATTCCGGTCGATGGTATCTGCGTGCGCGTCGGCGCCATGCGTTGCCACAGCCAGGCGCTGACCATCAAGCTGAACAAGGATGTGCCGATCTCTGATATCGAAGGGCTGATCAGTCAGCACAATCCCTGGGTCAAGCTGGTGCCAAACCACCGCGATGCCAGCATGCAGGAGCTGAGCCCGGCCGCCGTCACCGGAACGCTGAGCGTGCCGGTCGGCCGTCTGCGCAAGCTCAACATGGGCTCTCACTACCTGGGCGCGTTCACCGTAGGTGATCAGCTGCTGTGGGGGGCTGCGGAGCCGCTGCGTCGCATGCTGCGTATTCTGTTGGAGCGTTGATACGCTCTCCATGAAGTGCCGAGCGCCGCGACTTGTTCGCGGCGTTTTCGTTTATTCGATACGCCGCTCGGCGGCGCTGGTTGCAGTGATCTGCCATTTCGCTACAGTGCCGGTCCTTAATGCATGGAGGTGGCGATGCCTACAGGTGTCGGTGTTGCGGTTGTCGGAGCGGTCAGCCTGGTAGGTGAGGCGCTGATCGAGGTGCTCGAGGAGCGCGCGTTTCCGCTGGGCGAGTTGCACCTGCTGGACGCCGGCGAGGGCGTTGGCCACACGGTTCCGTACAAGGGGCGAAATCTGCGCGTAAGTGCGGCGGATCGTTTCGATTTCGCGCGCGTGCAACTGGTATTTCTCGTCGGCGCCTCTGCTCTGGTGAGCGAATGCCATGTAGCCGCTAGTGCTGCCGGCTGCCGGATCGTTGATCTGTCAGGGTCGATTTCTGTGGAGAGACAGCCGTGTCTGGTGCCGGAGGTCAACGGTGCGCTGCTCGATTCTTCACCGGATCGCCTTGCTGTTGCCAGTCCGCTACCGGCATCGGTTGCACTGGCGCTGGCGTTGGCACCTGTTCGACATCAGCTGGGGTTAGTAGGCGTCACGGTTACGGCGTGCCTGCCGGTTTCCAGTCGTGGTGCCGCTGGGGTGAAAGAGCTGGCGAGGCAGACGTCCGAACTCCTGAATGCCCGCCCGCTGGAGCCACGCGTGTTCGGTCGGCAGATGGCGTTCAACTTGCTTGCGCAGGCGGAGGAGGTCGATCCGCATGGACACGGTGCGCAGGAGCGGCGCCTGGTCGACGAGCTTCGTCAGCTTCTGCAGAACCCCGAGCTGGCGGTGGCCGTCACGTTCATCCAGGCACCGGTTTTTTTTGGTGAAAGTCTTGTAGTCTCGTTGCGCTGCAGTCTAGACGTAGATGTGCAGGCGCTATCTGCGGCTCTCGAGGCGGCTCCGGGTGTCGAAGTCGTAGGGGGCGATGACTACCCGACGGCGGTCGGTGATGCGGTCGGGCAGGATGTCATCTATGTCGGCAGGGTGCGCTGCGGCATCGGCGATCCACGCCAAGTCAATTTGTGGATTGTGTCTGATAACGTGCGAAAAGGCGCGGCACTGAATGCTGTGCAGTCCGGTGAGTTGTTGATAAAAGACTATCTGTAAAAGATACTTACTGGTAATTCAAAGAATATTTCTAGCCGATGCGCTGAACGGCTTATTGCTGATGGGGAGCCACCTTCAGGTGGCGCGGGCAGTGAAATAAGACCCTCTCGTAGTTCGAGAAAAAGATAAACAAGGGATTAAATAATGGTTCGGGTTCGCAATCTGGTGCTGGCAATCGCGGCTGCTACCGCGCTGACTACAGAAATGGCCCACGCGCTTGGGTTGGGAGAGGTCACGCTTCAGTCGTCATTGAATCAACCGCTGATCGCGGAAATCGAACTGCTGGATGCCAAAAGCCTGGCTCCGGGAGAGGTCATTCCCGTCCTGGCCTCGCTCGAAGAGTTCAATCGTGCCGGTATTGATCGGCAGTACTTTCTGACAGATCTGAAGTTCACTCCCGTATTGCGTCCGAATGGCAAAAGCGTAATTCAGGTCTCCTCCAGCAAGCCGGTACGCGAGCCGTATCTCAATTTTCTCGTAGAGGTTCTTTGGCCGAACGGGCGCCTGCTACGTGAATATACCTTGCTGCTCGATCCACCACTTTATTCGCCTGAAACAGCCGCTGCGGCTGCGCCGCAGCTGCCTATTTCCGCGCCAGCGCCACGAGCCGTTGAACCAGCGCGTCCTGCACCTGTTCGTCCGACTGCCGCTTCCCCTGCCAGCGTTGCCACTGCTGCTCCGGCGCAGGACAGCAGTCAATACAAGACCTCTGCCCGCGATACGCTTTGGGACATAGCTGAGCGTAATCGCCGTAGCGGTACCGTGCATCAGACAATGCTGGCGATTCAGGACCTCAATCCGGATGCCTTCATTGATGGCAACATAAATCGCATGAAGAGCGGGCAGGTGCTTCGTCTGCCGGATGCCCAGCAGATCTCCAAGCGTTCGCAGGGTGAGGCGATCGCTCAGGTGGCTGAGCAGAATGCAGCATGGCGCCAAGGCCGGAGCGGTGCGGTTGCTGGCTCTCGCCAGCTGGACGCGACCCGTCGTACCGAGGCAGGCGATGCGCCGTCACGCAGCGACACCGGAGATAATCTCCGTCTTGTGGCAGCCGATGCTGGCAAATCCACTGCAGGCTCTGATACAGGCTCTGGCGATAGCGGCAAGGCTCTGCGGGACAAGCTTGCTGTTACGCAGGAAAGCCTCGACTCCAGCCGCCGTGAAAACGATGAGCTGAAAGACCGTCTGAATGATCTGCAAGGGCAGCTGGAAAAACTGCAGCGTCTGATGCAGCTCAAGGATGACCAGCTTGCCAAGCTTCAGGTGCAGCTGGGCGCCGAAGTTCAGACCCCTGCTGCGAGTGACGCTGCAGGCCAGCAGCAACCTCCTGTTGCTGCGGATGATTCCGGCTCAGCGCAAGATACAGCTAGCGGGGCTGGCGCCGGTGGCGCCGACCCTGAGGCTGGCTCCGCCCCGGCCAACCAGCAAGAGCAGGCGCCGGTTGCTGCCCCGGCGCCTGCCGAGCGTCCTGCGGCTGCCAAGCCGGTGCCTAAACCCGCCCCTGCGAAGCCTGCAGCACCTGTTGAGCCAGAACCCAAAGGGCTGATCGATGATCTGCTGTCGAATACGCTGCTGCTTGGCGCGGTCGGTGGCGGTGCATTGCTGCTGCTTTTGGTGGGATTGATGGCGCTATCGCGCCGCAACGCGATGAAAGAGGCCGAGTTGCAGGAAAGTCTGATGGCAGCCGACACGGTCGATGACCTGCGAATCGGGACGCCTGCTTTCGTCGATATTGGTCAGGAGCAGCCTGAGCCAGCCCCGTTTCAGGCATCCAGCGCGGCTGCGCCGGACGAGCTGACCGGGACTACTGGCGATGCCTTGGCCGAGGCAGATATCTACATTGCGTACGGTCGTTTCAACCAGGCCGCAGAGTTGCTGCAGAACGCCCTCAATGACGAGCCGCAGCGCAGTGATCTGCGTTTGAAGCTGATGGAGGTTTACGCCGAGTTGGGCAACCGTGATGGCTTCGCCCGTCAGGAAGCTGAGCTGCGCGAGATCGGTGGTGCAGCGATGGAAGTGGAGCAGTTAAAGCATAAGTATCCGGCGATGGTCACAGTTGCAGGCGCGTCGGCAGCTGCGGTCGCAGCAACTCAGTTGGACGTGGATAGCTTCGATCTCGACGATCTTCAGCTGGACGATCCGGCTCCGGCCGCAGGTCAGGATCTGGACGATGCGTTCGATCTCAGCCTCGACGATCTCGATATTGATCTGAGCGATAAAGCTCAAAGCTCTGCACCGGTTGACCAACCATTTAACTTCGATGATCTGTCTCTGGATGAGCCCGAAGCTGAGCGCGATGTACAGCCTGTGGCGAGCGATTTCTCCTTCGATCTGGAAGAAGAGGCAAGCGTTCCAGATACTAAACAGGACGATTTTTCGGATTTCTCCTTTGATCTGGATAGCGAAAAGAATACCGCGGCAACCGATACTGAGTTCTCGCTGAATCTTGATGAGGAATCACCTGTAGCTCCTGCGGCTATGGAGGGTGATGAGCTTGATTTCGAACTGGGTGAGCCTACTGCTACATCGAATGATGAGCTTCCCGACGGGTTCGACATTTCGCTCGACGAGCCTGAGTTCGAGCCGCAGCCGAGTGGCTTTGCCGAGCAGTTGAGCGAAGTGGAAGCTGATCTGGACAATTTGTCCCGGGATCTGCAGGAGCCGGCCGCCGCCTCCGCTGACAGCACCGTTGATGGTGGGGTGGACGACGACTTCGATTTCTTCTCGGATACCGACGAAACCACCACGAAACTGGATCTCGCCAGGGCCTATATCGATATGGGGGATGCCGAAGGCGCTCGCGATATTCTCGACGAGGTAATCTCCGAAGGCAGTGACGCCCAGCAGCAAGAGGCGCGGGATATGCTCGCCAAACTAGCCTGATCATGAACCAAGCAGTACCCGAAACGGCAGCCGAAATGGCTGCCGTCGGCGTTTCCAGAATCGCGCTGGGCGTCGAATACAAGGGATCGCGCTATCGCGGATTCCAGCGTCAGCGTGCAGGCGTACCGTCCATTCAGGAATCGCTCGAAACCGCACTGAGCAAGGTGGCTGGTGGCCAACCCGTTACGCTCAGTTGTGCAGGGCGTACCGATGCGCTGGTGCACGCCAGTGGTCAGGTGGTGCATTTCGATACGACTGTTGCGCGTAGCATGCACGCATGGGTCATGGGCGCGAACATGAACTTGCCGCCTGATATCAGCGTCACCTGGGCGAAAGAGATGCCGCAGCGCTTTGATGCTCGTTTCAGTGCCATGGCGCGCCGTTATCGATATGTGATCTACAACGATCAGATTCGGCCAGCGCATATGGCCGAAGAAGTGACCTGGAACCACCGCCCTCTCGACATCGAGCGGATGCGTGCCGCCGCCGCGGCATTTGTCGGTACCCACGATTTCAGCGCCTTCCGAGCCCGGCAATGCCAGGCAAAATCGCCAATCAAAACCATCCATCATCTTGAGTTGCTCGAGCATGGTCGGCTGATCGTTATCGACGTGCGAGCCAACGCTTTCTTGCACCATATGGTGCGAAACTTCGCGGGCGTGTTGATGACCATCGGTGCTGGTGAGCGGCCGGTCGAATGGGCTGCGGAAGTGTTGCAGTCGCGTATACGCCGAACCGGCGGGGTTACAGCGCACCCCTATGGCCTCTACCTGGTCGAAGTCGACTATCCGGAAGAGTTCGAGTTGCCAAAACGCTACCTCGGCCCGCACTTCCTGTCGGGTTTGCCGGATGTGCGTCGCTGATGCGCGCAGTTCATGTCCAATCGCTTGCAGGTGACCGGTCTTTTGTTACCATCGCGTTTCCTTCTCGATAGGTAGGTGGTCGGTGCCAGTCATTCGCAGCAAGATATGCGGGATAACTCGCGTCGAAGATGCCTTGGTCGCCGCTCAAGCAGGCGCTGATGCCATCGGTCTGGTGTTCTACGCCAAGAGTCCTCGCGCGGTCAGTGTTCAGCAAGCTCGTCAGATCATTGCTGCCCTGCCTCCTTTCGTTACTACGGTCGGCCTGTTCGTCAATGCTAGCCGTTGCGAAATCAACGAAGTTCTCGACGCGGTTGCCCTGGACACCCTGCAATTTCATGGCGACGAAACGCCTGCTCAGTGCGAAGGCTTCCATCGCCCGTGGTTCAAGGCGCTGCGAGTCGGTGGCGGCGAAGATGTCGCCGGCCAGGTGGCTCGCTACGGAAGTGCCAGCGGTATTCTGTTGGACACCTTTGTCGCTGGTGTGCCGGGCGGGACGGGCGAGCGCTTCGATTGGTCGCTGATTCCGCCTGGGCTGCCCAAACCCTTGATTCTTGCGGGAGGTCTGACGGTAGAGAATGTCCAGCAGGCTATTGCCGAGGTCCGGCCGTACGCAGTGGATGTCAGTGGTGGCGTTGAAGCGAGCAAAGGCATCAAGGACGCGGCCAAGGTGCAGGCCTTTGTGGAGCGCGTTCGTTCGGCCATGTGACGCATGGGCAGCCGTGGCCGTCCAGTAACGAGTCGCTGGTAGACCAGCACCGTATTTTTGGATTTCCGCCACGTGGTGGAAATCGGAGTTCCGCGGCTGCGCCTCGTAAGCGCATCGCTCACGCGATCCAGTGCGTGTATGCATGGTCGCAACGATGAATCCACCCGTAGTGCGAGTGCGCGCGGGACTGAAGCTTTGGAGAACAAGAGCATGAGCAACTGGCTGGTAGACAAACTGATCCCTTCGATCATGCGCTCGGAGACGCAGAAGAGTTCGGTCCCCGAAGGCCTCTGGCACAAGTGCCCCTCTTGTGAGGCGGTTCTTTACCGCCCCGAGCTGGAAAAGACCCTCGATGTCTGTCCTAAGTGCCAGCATCACATGCGCATCGATGCCCGCACCCGGCTCGATATCTTCCTCGATGCCGAAGGGCGCGAGGAGATTGCCGCGGAGCTGGAGCCGGTAGACCGTCTCAAATTCCGCGACAGCAAGAAATACAAGGATCGCCTGTCGGCAGCTCAGAAGCAGACCGGCGAAAAGGACGCCTTGGTCGCGATGAGCGGCAAGGTTGTCAACGTCCCTGTAGTGGCCTGTGCCTTTGAGTTTTCCTTCATGGGTGGCTCCATGGGGGCGATCGTTGGCGAGCGCTTCGTTCGTGCTGCCAACGTCGCGCTGGAAAAGCGCTGCCCATTGATCTGTTTTTCCGCTTCGGGCGGCGCGCGAATGCAGGAAGCCCTGATTTCCCTGATGCAAATGGCCAAGACTTCAGCGGTGCTGGCACGCATGCGTGAAGAGGGGCTGCCGTTCATCTCGGTTCTTACCGACCCTGTATACGGCGGCGTTTCCGCCAGTTTGGCGATGCTCGGCGACGTAATCGTCGCAGAACCCAAGGCGCTGATCGGCTTCGCAGGACCGCGAGTGATCGAGCAGACGGTACGGGAAAAACTGCCGGAAGGTTTCCAGCGCAGCGAGTTCCTATTGGATCATGGTGCGATTGATCTGATCATTCCGCGCTCGGAGTTGCGCGCACGCCTCTCGCGTCTGCTAGCCCAGATGCAGAAACTGCCGAGCCCGGTCGAACCCGCTCAGGTAACGGCTACTGCATGACCGAGCGGAGTCTGGCTGACTGGCTCGCCTACCTGGAGCAACTGCACCCCTCTGCCATCGACATGGGGCTGGATCGAGTCCAGCTGGTGTCGGCCCGGCTTGGCCTGACGCGTCCGGCTCCTCTGGTGGTTACCGTTACCGGGACCAACGGCAAGGGGTCTACTTGCGCGTTTATAGCCTCGCTGCTGACCAGCCAGGGGATGCAGGTTGGTATCTACAGTTCGCCACATCTGCTGCGTTACAACGAGCGGGTCCAGCTGAACGGTTGCGAGGCAAGCGATCAGGAGCTGTGCGAGGCGTTCGCCGCAGTCGAGGCTGCCCGCGGAGAGGTCTCTCTGACCTATTTCGAGATGGGCACACTTGCTGCCTTCTGGCTGTTCGAGCGTGCCCAACTCGACGCCACGGTGCTTGAAGTCGGTCTTGGTGGGCGTCTCGATGCCGTCAATATCGTCGATGCCGATCTGGCAGTGATCACCAATATCGGGCTCGATCATGCCGATTGGCTGGGCGATACCCGCGAAAGCGTTGCGTATGAAAAAGCCGGAATCATGCGGGCAGGCAAGCCGGTGCTCTGTGGTGATCTGGAAGCACCTGTACCTCTACTGCAACAGGCTGGGTCGCTGAAGGCGCCGCTGTTGCTGCGCGGTCGCGATTTCGATCTGGCGCTCGAGGCCTGCGCCTGGCATTGGCGGGGTGTCGGCCCAGCGGGAGCGCCATTGGAGCTGCACGGGCTGCCACTGCTTTCGCTGCCAATGGAGAACGCTGCAATAGCCCTGCAGGCTTACGCTTCGCTGGGTCTGCCGTGGGATGCGGAGGTGCTGTCCGCGGCGCTAGAACAGGCTCGCGTGACGGGGCGTCTTGACCGTCGGCAGATCACCTGGCGTGGCCGCAAGGTCTCGCTGTTACTTGACGTCGGCCACAACCCGCACGCTGCCAGTTATCTCGCTCAACGTCTCGATCAGCGACCGATCGCTGGTCGTCGGCTAGCCGTTTTTGGGCTGCTGGCAGACAAGGACCTCAATGGTGTGCTCGATGCCTTGCAGGCACCCGTCGCTGACTGGGCTGTGGCGCCACTGCCTACCTCGCGTACTCAATCAGCTACACAGTTGTCCGCCGCGCTGCTTGAGCGCGGCGCTCCGGTCAGCGAGTATGCGAGCATCGAGCAGGCGCTCGACGCTCAGTGCGCCAAGGCTGAACCCGACGACGAAGTGTTGGTGTTCGGATCGTTCTATTGCGTAGCTGCAGCGCTTGGATGGCTGGAACGGCAGGCGGAGGAGAGTGGGGATGGCGATGCTCGATAAGGGGCTGTTGCAACGTATGGTTGGTGCGCTGGTGCTAATTGCGCTGGCTGTGATTTTTGTCCCGATGCTCTTCAATCGCGAAGACGATCTGCGCCACGTCACGGTCGACGCGCCCACCATTCCCGCAGCACCAGTGGTTGCTGAGATCGAAATGCAGCCAGTAGACGTGCCGGAACCGCAAGAGCCGGGGTCGGTGCCGGAAGGTTTCGAGATGATTGAAGAAGACGCTGAGCCTGCTACAGGCCCTGCGGTTGCCGAGCAAGCACCTGCGCCGATCGAGCCGGTTGCTCCGGTGGCGCCAGCACCCGCCCCGGCAGCGCCCGCTGCGCAATCGCAGTCGCCGGCAGCTGAACCTCGGCTGGATAACAACAACCTGCCAGTCAGCTGGGCGATTCAGCTGGCCAGCCTGTCTAATCGTGCCAGCGCCGAGAACCTGCAGCAGACCTTGCGCTCGCAAGGCTACAACGCTTATATCCGCACCGCTGACGGCATGAACCGCGTTTTTGTCGGTCCGCTGGTAGAACGTAGCGAGGCGAATCGGCTTCGCGATGTGTTGCAGCGACAGCAGAAGCTCGATGGCTTCGTCGTGCGCTTCAAGCCGGAAGGAAGTTGATCTGCTGAGGCGCTGGCCGAACGCCTGAACGAAGGCGGCGGCCGGTGCATGGCGGCCGGCGAGCCGGCGCGTATTCCTGGCGCTCGCGCTCTGCTAAAATGCGCCGCCTTTTCCCCATTGCAGAAAACATCGTGGCATTCACCTGGGTCGATTGGGCCATCATCGCCGTTATTGCTGTGTCGAGTCTGATCAGTTTGAAGCGCGGTTTCGTCAAGGAAGCGCTTTCGCTGGTTACCTGGATCATTGCTGGCGTGGTCGCATGGATGTTCGGTGGTGCGTTGTCCCACCATCTTGCGGAATACATCAGCACGCCATCGGCGCAAGTCATCGCAGCCTGTGCGCTATTGTTCGTGGCCACCTTGCTGGTAGGGGCATTGGTTAATTTCCTGATCGGTGAATTGATCAGGGTGACGGGGTTGTCCGGCACTGACCGGTTCCTCGGAATGGTGTTCGGTGCGGCACGTGGCGGTCTTCTGGTGGTGGTGCTGGCGGGCTTGCTGAGCCTTGCACCAGTCGAGCAGGACCTATGGTGGCGCGAGTCTGCGTTGTTGCCACATTTTCTATTGATTGCCGATTGGTCGAAGAATCTCATCCTGGGGTTCAGCGGCCAATGGTTCGCCGCTTCGCTCAACCCGCCCGGTTGAGTCTTTTTCTACGGATGCCCGGTCTGTCGTCGTATCCGGTCTGCCTGTAATAACTGAGAGGTTCCTTGCATGTGTGGCATTGTCGGCATTGTCGGTAAGTCGAACGTCAATCAGGCGCTGTATGACGCGCTTACCGTACTGCAACACCGCGGCCAGGATGCAGCCGGTATCGTCACCAGCCACGACGGCCGGCTCTTTCTGCGCAAGGACAACGGGCTGGTTCGTGACGTTTTCCAACAGCGCCACATGCAACGCCTGGTCGGCAACATGGGCATCGGTCATATCCGTTACCCCACCGCCGGCAGCTCCAGCTCAGCCGAAGCGCAGCCGTTCTATGTGAACTCGCCGTACGGCATCACGCTGGCGCATAACGGCAACCTGACCAACGTCGACCAGCTGACGAAGGAAATCTACGAGTCGGACCTGCGCCACGTGAACACCAGCTCCGACTCGGAGGTGCTGCTCAACGTCTTCGCCCACGAACTGGCCGTGCGCGGCAAGCTGCAGCCGACCGAGGAAGACGTCTTCGCCGCGGTGAGCAAAGTTCACGAGCGCTGCCGCGGTGGCTACGCCGTGGTGGCCATGGTGACCGGTTATGGCATCGTCGGCTTCCGCGACCCCAATGCGATCCGCCCGATCGTTTTCGGCCAGCGCCATACCGACGAAGGCGTCGAATACATGATCGCCTCCGAAAGCGTCTCGCTCGATGTCCTCGGTTTCACCCTGATTCGTGACCTGGCGCCGGGCGAGGCGGTGTACATCACCACCGACGGGAAGCTGTTCACCCGTCAGTGCGCTGATGCGCCAAAGCTTGCGCCGTGCATCTTCGAATACGTCTACCTGGCGCGTTCCGACTCGCTGATGGACGGCGTTTCGGTGTACAAGGCGCGCCTGCGCATGGGCGAGAAGCTGGCCGACAAGATCCTGCGCGAGCGTCCCGAGCACGACATCGATGTGGTCATCCCGATTCCCGACACCAGCCGCACCGCCGCGCTGGAGCTGGCGAACCGGCTCGGTGTGAAGTTCCGCGAAGGCTTCGTCAAGAATCGGTATATCGGTCGCACCTTCATCATGCCGGGGCAGGCCGCACGGAAGAAATCGGTGCGCCAGAAGCTCAATGCCATCGACCTCGAGTTTCGCGGCAAGAACGTGATGCTGGTGGATGATTCAATCGTCCGCGGCACCACCTGCAAGCAGATCATCCAGATGGCGCGCGAGGCCGGGGCGAAGAACGTCTACTTCTGCTCGGCTGCGCCGGCGGTACGCTATCCGAACGTGTACGGCATTGACATGCCCAGCGCGCATGAGCTGATCGCGCACAATCGCAGCACCGAAGAGGTGGCTGAACTGATCGGTGCCGACTGGCTGGTTTACCAGGACCTGGAAGATCTCATCGACGCCGTAGGTGGCGGCAAGGTCAAGATCGACAATTTCGATTGCGCCGTATTCGATGGAAAATACATCACTGGCGACATCGATGAAGCCTATCTGCACAAGATCGAGCAGGCGCGCAATGACCTGAGCAAGGTCAAGACCAACGCTGTCAGCGCCATCATCGACCTCTACAACAACTGATTCATGCCGAAGTGGCGGCCTCGGCTGCCCCGGCCGAGGTAAAAGTTATGACGAATGAATGGGAAGCCGGACGGCTGGACAGCGATCTGCAGGGCGTCGGGCTCGATACCTTGGCAGTGCGCGCAGGCCAGCGCCGCACACCGGAGGGTGAGCACGGCGAGCCGCTGTTCTTCACCTCCAGTTATGTCTTCCGCAGTGCGGCAGATGCAGCGGCGCGGTTCGCCGGCGAAGTGCCCGGCAACGTCTATTCGCGTTATACCAACCCCACCGTACGTGCCTTTGAAGAGCGTATGGCGGCGCTGGAGGGCGCCGAGCAGGCGGTTGCAACAGCGTCCGGTATGGCGGCCATTCTCGCCACCGTCATGAGCCTGTGCTCGGCCGGTGATCATGTGCTGGTGTCGCGTAGCGTATTCGGGGCCACCGTTTCCCTGTTCGAGAAATACCTCAAGCGCTTCGGGGTGCAGGTCGACTACGTTCCGCTGACCGATTTCTCCGCCTGGGAGTCGGCTTTCAAGGGGAATACCAAGCTGGTGTTCGTCGAGTCGCCGTCCAACCCGCTGGCCGAACTGGTGGATATCGCTGCCCTGGCGAAGCTCTGTCATGCCAACGGAGCGATGCTGGCGGTCGATAACTGCTTCTGCACGCCGGTGTTGCAGCAGCCGCTGGCGCTGGGTGCTGACATCGTGATCCATTCCGCGACCAAGTACATTGATGGTCAAGGACGTTGCCTGGGCGGCGTCGTTGCCGGCCGCAGCGAACAGATGAAAGAACTTGTCGGGTTCCTGCGTACCGCCGGGCCGACGCTGAGCCCGTTCAATGCCTGGGTTTTCCTCAAGGGACTGGAGACGCTACGGCTGCGTATGCAGGCGCATTGTGCCAGCGCTCAGGAACTTGCCGAGTGGCTGGAACAGCAGCCAGGCATCGAGCGCGTTTACTATGCGGGTTTGCCCAGTCATCCACAGCACGAGCTGGCCACACGTCAGCAAAAAGGCTTCGGTGCCGTGGTGAGTTTCGAGGTCGCCGGTGGCAAGGAAGCCGCCTGGCGCTTCATTGATGCGACTCGGTTGATCTCGATCACGGCCAATCTCGGCGATAGCAAGACGACCATCACCCATCCCGGCTCCACCACTCACGGCCGGCTTTCGGCCGAAGATCGTGCAACGGCCGGCATTCGCGACAGCCTCATTCGCGTCGCGGTCGGCCTCGAGGATGTCGTTGATCTGAAGGCCGACTTGGCCCGAGGGCTGGCCGCGCTCTGAGCGTGCCTCGCATCGAGCTCGGCCTGAGCTCGATGCGGATTCTTCTTACTGACGTAGATCGATTGCCGGAGCGGGTTGGCCGCGGCCATCGAATAGCTGCGTCGGATTCGCTGGCAGGATGGTGGGGCTGGCCGAATCCGTTTCGATGACCCGTATGTCGCTGTACTTCTTCCCGGAAAGTGCTGCCAGACCGGCACGATCGCGAATGACCGTTGGCCGCAGGAAGACCATCAGGTTGCGTTTGATGTGGGTTTCCTGGGTCGAGCGAAACAGCGCCCCCAGCAGCGGGATATCGCCCAGCAGCGGGACCTTGGCATTGGTGCGGGTGACGTCGTCCTGAATCAGGCCACCGAGCACGATGACCTGGCCATCTTCGGCAAGGATAGTGCTCTTGATGGCGCGCTTGTTGGTCACCAGGTCCACTGCCTGCGCGGTCAGGCTGGCACTTGGCGCGATCGAGGAAATCTCTTGCTCGATCTGCAGGCGTAGTGTGGCGCCCTCGTTGATATGCGGAGTGACCTTGAGCGTAACGCCGATGTCCTGGCGCTCGATCGTGGTGAACGGGTTGTTCGCTCCGGCTGCATCGGTGGTGTAGGAGCCTGTCTGGAACGGCACGTTCTGACCTACGAGAATCTCGGCTTCCTGATTGTCCAGCGTCAGGAGGCTTGGCGTGGAGAGCAGGTTGCTTTTGCTGTTTGACGACAGCGCGGTGATCAGTGCACCAAAACTGCGGGTGCCAATGCCGATGATCGCGCCATCTGGCAGGTTGTCCGGAATTTCGTTCTCGTTTATCGCGCTCAGCAGGCTACCGACTGAAATGCCTGTGTTGCCGAAGTTGACCCCGCCGGCCCCGCCCCGGCTACCGCGCGCATCGACCGCCCACTGCACACCGAGGGCGTCGGTGATATCTCCCGACACCTCGACGATGGCTGCTTCGACCATCACCTGGGCGCGAGGTACATCAAGCTGGCGAACGATGCTTTCCATGGTGCCGATCAGCTCCGGGTCCGCGAGCAGCACCAGCGCGTTCAGGCTCTCGTCGGCGCGGATCAGGATATTTTGCGGCCGGGTGGTAGTGGCCTCGCCGCCCTCCGGATTCTTCAGGCCCTCGGAAATATCGCCCAAGGTTTCTGCCAGTGACTTCGCGTCGTTGTGGCGTAGCCGGATGACACGGGTATTGGCTGAGCGTGTGGTCGGCGTGTCGAGGGTCTGTGCCAGAGATGCGAGCTTGCCGCGGGCCTCGCTGGGGCCGATGAATATCAGGCGGTTGGTGCGTGAGTCCGCGATGATCTGCACCCCGGCGGTAGTCTTGGCTTCACCCCGCATCAGTGAGTTGCGCAGCACTTCAGCGATATCCACCGCCCAGCCGTGTTGCAGGTTGAGCACACCGTAATCGTTGCTCTCGGCACGATCCAGCTGGCGAACCAGGTCCTGAATGCGCGCGATATTTGCGCTACGGTCGCTGATGATCAGTGCATTGGCCGAGGAAACCGCGGCCAGATGACCGAACTGTGGTACCAGCGGACGAATCAGCGGTATCAGCTCCGCAGCGGAGGTGTGCTGCACCTGGATCACTCTGGTTTCCAGCTGATCACCGCCGGAAGGACCGCCACCTGCCTCGGCCTTGGCTTCGGCATTCGGTACTACACGGGCAACGTCGCCCTGGGTCAGCACACTGAACCCGTGCGTGGCCATCACCGAAAGAAACAGCTGGTATACCTCGCTCAGCGACAGGGTAGCGTTGGAGACGACGCTGACCTGTCCTTTCACTCGCGGGTCGACGATGAAGGTCTGGCCGCTGAGCTGGCTGATCTGGTCGATGAAGGCACGGATGTCCGCATCCTTGAGGTTGATGGTCCAGCCATCCTGTCGGGTGGTGCTCGGTTCGATGCCCTGCTCGGCGGCAAGCAGGGGCAGGGGGACGGCCAGCAGGCTGGTAGCAAGCAGGGCAAGTAACGGGCGCGAAAAAGGCTTCGGCATCGGTCAATCGTCTTCCATGGGCTGGTCATTGGCGGGCGCGGCATCGGGCTGGTTGACGGCGTCTTCCAGCTGTTGGCGCAAGGCGTCCATCTGCTGCTGCATCAGCTGAGTTTCCTCATCCGATGGTTCGGCATAGGGGGCTTCGTCCTGATAGGACGTGTCGCTCATTGCATCGGGAATGTAGCTTGGTGCGCGAATCTGCGGGAAATGCAGGACTTCAACGGTTCCGTTGCGCAGCAGCTCGACTCGGTCAGGGTAGACCTTGTGCAGGCTGACGCCAGCGGATAGCTCCTCGCCCTGCCAGTACAGTCGAGGTGGCTGGCCATCGACCTGCACGATGGCGCTGGAGCGTTGCGGTTCGACATGGACGAAGCTGCCCCGCAGCGTGAACCCGCTGGCAGCTGCGGACGGCGCCAGCGCATCAGGCGGGGCGGCTGAGCCGAAGAGTATTTCCAGACGCTGCATGTCGGGCCCGCCGGGGTTTGCGGTGCCTTGCTCGTAGATGTCAGTTGGAGCTGGAGCGCGGGACAGGGTCATCCATTGCTCGATCTGCGTCGCGAGGTATACCGCGAACAGGCAGAGAAGCACGGTGCTGATGGTCAGTGGGGCGTAGCGGCGGTAATTGCGCAGTTTTCCCGGCAGTGGCAAGCGAAATACTCCGTGGCGCTTTTGTTATTCGGTTCCCTGTACGCGGGCTTGCCTCTGTCAGGCGATACAGCTCTTTTAGAACACTTTCGAGTAAGCCGCAGCGAATTTGTACCCAGCCTTCCCAAGCCGATGATGCACCGGCCAGGTTACAAAGCGTGGTGGCAGCATCAGTTGACCACAGTTCCCTAAAAAAAATTCAATGCTGTTGTTGACTTAGCGTAGGGGGGTGAGTAAATTGCGCGCCTCGCAAGGCGATCGGCTGATTAGCTCAGCTGGGAGAGCACCTGCATCACACGCAGGGGGTCGGCGGTTCGATCCCGTCATCAGCCACCAACCTTTGTGAGATTTCGGACGAAAGTCCGGCCGACGCGCAGCGNGCCACCAACCTTTGTGAGATTTCGGACGAAAGTCCGGCCGACGCGCAGCGGTAGTTCAGTCGGGTAGAATACCGGCCTGTCACGCCGGGGGTCGCGGGTTCGAGTCCCGTCCGCTGCGCCATATCCCTCCGCTCACTTCTTATCGAAGTGATGAGACAAGAAAAGCTGCCTGAGGCAGCTTTTTTTGTGCCTGTCGAAAAGCGATGTGCCTGTTCTCCTGGTGTGGTCGCAGCCACTATCGGTAGCCTGCTCAATGCCTCGGCGAAGCGGTCCATGATGCTGGTTCCGGCAGACGCCGATCATCGACTGCGCTGGCTTCATCCGGTCGTTTGGCTGCGCTGCTCGACGAGCTCTCCTGAGCCCGATGACCCGATGGAAAAGTATCGCGCCGTGTTTGCCTGAGCCCGGGGTGTGGCCTGGAACACGGGCGTCACGTTCAATGCCAGACACGGGATCGAGCTGACTACCACGCCGGGTGGGTGCAGCGAAACCTGATGCCTGTTCGTGCCAGCTGAGCCGGTATTGCCGTAGAAGCACGCTCAGGTCGCGAAGTACACCACCATCCTGAGATGCCGATGCTCATCTACTGTCAGGGTTTCATGCTGGAACGTTAGCAGGTTGCCATTGGTATGCCGGAGGGCATGTATGCCGCGCTGTGCAATGGCACCACTGGTAGGCTCGTCCCATTCATGCCGAAAGCCTGGCGACAGTGACCGAAGTTCATCGACGAGTTCGAGCATGATCGGATCGTCGGGTGCTGCGGCGACGTCGTATCTGAACTGCGCTAGAAGTGCTGGCGCGTCATCGATCCAGGCTGGCATTCGACGGCGCATGTCGGCATCGGCAAAGACCAAGTGCAGCAGGTTCCGATATTGCGGATCCCGGCCGCTGAAGTCGAAGAGGTCGTCCGCTGCTTGGTTCCATGCGATGGCGTCCCAGCGAAGGCTCTGTACGTAGGCGGGCCTGGGCAGGTCATCCAGTAGCTGTTGTATTCCCGCTGTTACGGATAGGTGCTGGCGCGCTTCGGGCGGCGGCGGTCTGCGGTGGGCGAGCAGAAACAGGTGATGGCACTCGGCATCATCAAGCCGGAGGGCGTAGGCGACGCTCAGGAGAAATTTCTCCGATACCTGAATATCGCGCCCCTGTTCGAACCATGTGTACCAGGACAGCCCAACGCCCGCCAGGGCCGCAACCTCCTCCCGACGAAGCCCTGGCGTGCGCCGCCGCCCGGTAGCAGGCAGCCCCACATCCACCGGAGTCAGCTTTCTGCGATGGCTGGTGAGGAACTCCGAAAGCTCTTTTCGAGTACGGTCAAGGCTCCTTTCATTCATGGATGTTGCTCTTGACAATAGGATAAGTACACAAATTGTACTGTGATGATCCTGCCCCGATGATGCAGCCACCGCAACCGCTACTGCATGAGGGCAATCATGACACTTCATCTGCAATCCGGATCGCCGGTAACCGATGCCATCGCGTCCGCACCAAAGGACAGGCCGCGAGCGGGGCCTCGCGCGTGGGCCGGACTGGCACTGCTGTCGCTTCCAACGATCATGTTGGGTCTGGATTTGACACTGCTGCATCTGACGCTGCCGGCGCTTGCGCTCGATCTCAAGCCGACCAGTACCCAGGCGCTCTGGATCATGGATGCCTACGGGTTCTTCATCGCCGGATTTCTGATCACCATGGGTACGCTGGGTGATCGGATCGGCCGGCGAAGGCTGCTGTTGATCGGTTCCGTCGCTTTCGCTGTGGCTTCGGTGATCGCCGCCTTCTCGACCAGCGCCAACATGCTGATAGCGGCACGCGCCGCGCTTGGCGTGGCCGGCGCCACACTGATGCCCTCAACGCTGGCGTTGATCAGCAATCTGTTCGTCAATCCCCGCCAGCGTGCGCTTGGCATAGGCATCTGGGCCACGATGTGGGGTGTCGGATCTGCGCTGGGTCCGGTGGTCGGGGGGCTGATGCTCGAGTGGTTCTGGTGGGGAGCCGCGTTCCTGCTAGTGGTGCCCGTCGTTGCGCTCCTCGTACTGCTCGCGCCATTTGTGTTGCCTGAGTACCGCGCGCCTAACACCGGTCGGATAGACCTCTTGAGCGTGGCACTTTCTCTGGCTGCAACATTGCCGTTCGTTTATGGCCTCAAGGAGGTCGCCAAGTCAGGCATCGACTTCGATGCCGCCACGGCGGTTCTCGTCGGCGCACTGTTTGGCTGGATCTTCATGAGGCGGCAGCGCCAGCTGCCCGATCCGTTGCTCGACCTGAGCTTGTTCAGAAACCGTACATTCAACGTGGCACTTGGCGTGCTGTTATTCGGGCTGGTCGCAGTTGGCGGCACGATGTTGCTGGTCGCGCAATATCTGCAGTTGGTTGCCGGATTGTCTGCTTCGGATGCTGGCCTCTGGATGGGGCTCGCCGCACTGGCGATGATCGTTGGTGGCATTGGCGCCCCACTCGCGGCGCGGGTTATACGCCCAGGTTTCGTGGTCGCAGCTTCGTTGGCATTGTCGGTAGCAGGCTATCTCATGCTCATGCAGGTTAATGATGGAGAAACGGGTGCGATCTTGGCCGTCGTCTCGCTTGCCCTGGCCTACTTGGGCAACGGCACCATCGCTGCTCTGGGCACGGACCTGGTGGTGGGAGCCGCGCCCCCTGAAAAGGCCGGGGCGGCCTCGGCGATGACCGAAATGGTGCAGGACCTGGGGATATCGTTCGGCATCGCATTGCTCGGCAGTCTCGCTGGTGCTGTCTACCAACGGACGGTCATTCCGTATCTTCCTGGCGATCTAGCGGCAACTGCGCGCGATGCTGTGGCGGATAGTCTCTGGGCTGCGGCGTCGATTGCCTCCCACTTGCCGCCGGAGATAATGACGCACGCACAAGCTGCCTTCATGGCCGGCCTTCGGGGCGCTGCGTTGTTCAGCGCAGTAAGCGTCGCCGCTCTGGCGGTAGTCTCGGCGGTGGCATTGCGGCATCTGCGGTCTGACGCCCGCTGACGCTTGTCGAGACGGAGCCAGCGCTGGCAGTTGTCAGCAGAGCGGCGCCGTACGCTGACCGATAGCCTCGTCGAGGCCAAGCTTCGCGGGTTGCTGATCCGCCTATGGCTTCTCCAGCTTGCCAAACAGGGCGTCGAGCTCTGCGCCTGAGGCGGCGTTTGAGAAGCCATCGAAGCGTCCGTGCTCGGCGATAGAGCGCGCCGCTTTAAGGAATCCGGCCCACGCGGCCCGTGCCAGGGCGCCACCGACACTGATGCGTCGCACGCCGAGATCGGCCAGGTCCTGTACGGTCAGGTCGCTGTCCCAGCCGATCAGCACATTGACCGGTTTGGGTGCGATCGCTGCGACGACGGCGCTGATCTGTTCGCGGGTCCTGAGACCCGGCGCGTAGAGACAGTCAGCGCCTGCCTCGGCATAGGCCTGAAGACGCTGAATGGTGTCGTCGAGATCCGGATGCCCTACGAAGAAATTCTCGGCGCGACCGATCAGCAGTGTTTCCCCGCCGGTTGCGTCGATCGCCTGACGTGCTGCGTACATCCGCTCCGTTGCCTGCGAGATCTCCCGC
The DNA here is from genome assembly GCF_003696315.1 of Pseudomonas songnenensis. Taxonomy (GTDB): domain Bacteria; phylum Pseudomonadota; class Gammaproteobacteria; order Pseudomonadales; family Pseudomonadaceae; genus Stutzerimonas; species Stutzerimonas songnenensis. The sequence continues at coordinate 122,087 of NZ_RFFN01000009.1, forward strand.
AGCGGCTGGCGCGGATCGCCGGTGGAGTCTTCGATGGAAATACCCGCTATGCCGGTCTCCACCGCCATGCGCACGCTTTCGGCCACCCCTTCGGAGGTCTCGGCGAATCCGCTTTCGAAGTCGCCGTTCACCGGTAGGGCGGTTGCTTGGACCATGCTGCGCATATGGGCCAGGACCTCGTCTCGCGGCATCTGTCCGTCGGCACGGGCGCGGGACCAGGCGTAGCCGGAGCTGGTCGTGGCCAAGGCCTTGAAGCCCATCGTAGCCAGAGCCACCGCGCTGCCGGCATCCCAGGGATTGGGAAGCACGAAGCAGCCCGACTGGTGCAGTGCACGAAAAACGGCACGCTTTTGAGACACACTGGAATCGATCATGAAGCCTCCTGGTTGGTGAGTGGACTGGCTGCAACGCGTTTCAAGTGTCGCGTCGTGCATTCAAGACTAGATGGCATACGAGTGCCCTGGCTTGCAGAAGATGCCGCAATCGTTGCCAAAACGCTGCGCACTTTTTTGCCGATGTTCCAGGTGGCAACCGATGACCAAGGCGAAACGGACCGATTGTGGGATGCGATTGTTGGCGATGGCGGCCGGAGAGCGCCTGCGGTTGGTGCAAGGATAAATGGGGCGTGTCCTGGCAGATTACCCCGCGCGCCCTGACGCAAGCGTTGGCCGGTTCTGATCGGGCGGCGGCCAAGCGCGCCTTCGACGCGATGATGCAGATGACCAGGATCGACAACGCGGTGATCGAAGCAGCTCTGGCCCATTGGGCTGCGCCGCGGTTTTGTGAGGTAGAGGTGGGTCGCACTTGAGCCGGAGGATGGCGGCCGTACGGTATCGCCGCCGGGGGGAAGCGGGCTTGGCTAACAGCGGCTGCGTGCGCTTGCGTATTCGGCCTCGAGTCTAAACCCCGACTTGCTCAAGCAGCGCTCGGCGAAACGCTTGCGTCACGGGGCCAAGCGGTTCGTCCAGGCGGTGAGCCAGGTAGGCCTCTGATTGCACCTCGCTGTTTCTGCCCAGATCGGGAATGGCTACGCGCACCAGCCGACCGGCATCCAGATCTTCCTGGATCTGCCAGGCCGGCAGTCTCCCCCAGCCGAGACCGGCGCGGATCAATGCCACCTTCGCCTCCTGGGTATTCACTCGACAGGTGAAAGGGGATAGCACACCGAACGAGCGGCCCTCCGAGAGTGGGCTAGGGTCGGTCAGGACCACCTGCAGATGGCCGGCCAGGTCCGCCAAGCCAAGCGGTGCGCGGTCGCTGTGCCTGGCGAGCGGGTGTGCTGCGTCTACGACCGCGATCTGCCGTACCGAACCGATGGCTTCCAGCGCCACCCGAGGGTTCCGGAAGTCCTCGCCGACGATGATCGCGAGCGTGCAGCGCTTGTCAGCCAAGGCCGCAATCGGGCCGCCCAGCGGTTGCGACTCCAGACGCAAGCTGGTTGAGGGAAACATTGCGCTGGCCGCGCTGACGGCTCGTGCGACCAGCTCGATGGGAAACAGGGTATCCACGACCAGTGACAGCTCCAGTTCCACGCCGGCCCCAAGTGCCCGCGCGCGTGCGCGCATGGCGTCCGCACGCAGCAGAATGTCGCGTGCGTGGGCCAGCAATGCCTGGCCTTCGGGGGTGAGCACTGGACGGTAGCCACTGCGATCGAACAGTTGCAGGCCAAGCTCCGATTCGAGATTGGCGATCCCATGGCTGACCGCCGATTGCACGCGCAAGAGCCGCGCAGCGCCAGAGCGGAAGCTGCCGCTGTCGGCCACGGTTACGAAGGTACGTATCTGATCCAGCGTCATCCCATCGAGCATGATCTGCACCGTAGATCGTGTTGATCGAAATTTAATCACTCTTCGAGAGAGTTTTTAGTGATTAGCCTTGCTTGCGTCAACGCCTTCAGAGGACTGCAACAATGACGAAAGTACTGGTGCTCTATTACTCCTCCTACGGTCATGTCGAGGCGCTCGCCCACGCCGTTGCCGAAGGTGCCCGTGCGGCGGGTGCGCTTGCCGACGTCAAGCGAGTTCCCGAACTGGTCCCCGAGCAGGTTGTGCGCAAGGCGGGCTACAAGACCAGCCAATCAGCAGGCGTCGCGAGCGTGTCGGAACTGCCTGGCTACGACGCCATCGTGATTGGCACGCCGACGCGCTTCGGCAATATGGCGTCGCAAATGAAGAACTTTCTCGATAAGTGTGGTGGCCTGTGGGCCGAAGACAGGCTGGTCGGCAAGGTCGGCAGCGTCTTCACCTCGACGGGCAGCCAGCACGGTGGCCAGGAGAGCACGATTCTGGCGACACATACGGTACTGCTGCACTTGGGCATGGTCGTGGTCGGCCTGCCGTATAGCTTCAAAGGCCAGCTGCGCATGGACGCGGTGACCGGGGGAACGCCCTATGGCGCTTCGACGCTTGCCGACGACGGCAGTGGCGGTGATCGGCAGCCGAGCGAGAACGAGCTGGAGGGCGCGCGTTACCAAGGCGCGCACGTCGCCCGTATCGCGGCTGCTCTGGCGACGCATTCGTCGGGGACGCCGCGGTGAGTGCCGTAGTCCTTGCGCCGAGGCGGCCTGTCGCCTGGGTCATCCTGGGGTGCGGCGTGGTGGCGTCCCTGCATCTGGGCAAGGCCGCCATCGCCACGCCGATGCTGCAGACGGATCTGGGGGTGAGCCTGGGCCAGGTCGGCTGGTTGACCGGGATATTTGCCGTGCTCGGCCTGCTGGGCGGTGCGCCTGCCGGTGCGGTGGCGGCCGCGCTAGGCGGTCAACGAACCCTGCTGCTGGGCCTGGGCATAACGGCATTCGCCGGGGCCGCGGGTGGTCTCGCAGCCTCCTTCGCAGTCCTGGTGGTTTCCAGGCTGCTGGAGGGGCTGGGATTCCTGCTGATCATCGTTGGCGGGCCGGCGATACTGGAGCGCCTGATGACCGGCGCGGCACGCGACAAGGCGTTCGCGCTCTGGAGCTGCTTCATGCCGTTAGGGATGGCGCTTGTCATGGTCGTCGGGCCGCTTTTTCCAGGCTGGCAATCGCTCTGGTGGTCGAGCGCGGCGCTGGCCGTGCTTGCCGCTACGATGGTCGTGTACTGCATACCTCAGGACGCTTCGCTCGGGCTATCGAGCCGGGTCATCGGTGATGTTCGGCACGTGCTGCGTTCCCGAGCGACCACGTTGCTGGCAATCGTATTCGCGTTGTACAGCCTGATGTTCTTTGCGCTGTTCAGCTTTCTGCCGGTCCTGCTGATGGAGCGTATGGACGTCGGCTACCGCAGTGCCGGCCTGCTGAGCGCGCTGGCCAGTGCGGTCAATGCCGGCGGCAATCTGGCGGCGGGATACCTCTTGGGGCGGGGCGCCGGGCGCGGTCCCCTGCTGATCTTCGCCAGCGCGGTCATGGGGGCTTGTGGACTCGGTATTTTTCTCGGCCTGTTCGAGGCGCCGACGACTTTCCTGCTATGCCTGCTGTTCTCCACCGTGGGCGGGTTGATCCCGGCGACCTTGCTGGCCTCTGCGCCGCTGACCGTACGCGAGGCCACGCTGGTACCCATCGCCGTCGGCCTGATCATGCAGGGCAGCAATCTCGGCCAGCTCCTCGGGCCTGTTGCGGTCGGGAGCGTGACAACGGCGTTTGGCTGGAGCGCTGCCGGCGTGGTCGTGCTGCTCGCTGCCATGGCCGCCTGCGCAACCGCACTGTTTCTGCGCGCTGCGCTTGAGTCCGGTGCGCCGGCAGCAGCAAGACGACCGACTGTTGCGCCAGCGGCGAAGCGCGGAATGCGCTGACCTGCCGGGCTCGCTCGGGTGGGAGACGCATGAGCACCAAGTTGGCGCACGAGTCGGGTCGGTGGCAGGCGCATGCGCCGTTATAGGGCGCCAGGGGTGGCGATGCCAGCCGCGAGCCCGCGGTTGCACCGGTGGCGCGGGTGGAGCGCTTCTTGCTCAGTAGTGGCTTTCTGCCTTTCTCGGTTCTTTCATTCTGCACGCGGGGCTGAGCCTCATCAGGGCAGAACGAGCCGGAACACCACTGCAAGCATGCCCCCATGACTCTTGATTCTTCTGCCAACGGTCCGAGCAGTCTGCTCTCCTGCGAAGTGCTGGACCGCTCTCGTGTGCTCGACACCTTGATCAACAACCTCGAAGGCATGGCCTACCGCTGCCGCAACGACGCGTCGTGGACGATGATCTTCGTCAGTCAGGGCGCGCTGGGCTTGTGTGGTTACAGCGCTGCGGAGCTGGTCGACGAAACGCACGTTACCTGGGAACGGATCACGCATGCGGATGATCGACTGCGCGTGCGGCGCTGCATCGAGCAGGCCGTCGCCGCAGTGGGGCGTTTCTGCGTGCATTATCGAATCCGTACCGCGTCGGGAATCCTCAAGTGGGTAATCGAACGCGGCGTCGCGGTGGCGGACGAGCAGGGCGAGATCGTCGTGGAGGGCTTCATCGAGGATATCACCGCGCAACGGGCCATCCTCGATGCCCTGGAACAGGCCGAGCTGCGTTATCGCAGCATTTTCGAGAACGCCTCCGAGGGGATTTTCCAGTCGACCCGTGACGGTCGATACCTGGCGGCCAATCCAGCCCTGGCGCGCATTTATGGTTACGACAGTGCTGCCGAACTGGTGGCTGATCTCGCCGACATCGAGCGTCGCCTGTATGTGGAAGGCGGGCGTCGCGAGGCCTTCTGTCGGCTGATGGAACACCAGGGCGAGGTACTCAATTTCGAGTCTGAGGTGTATCGCCGGGACGGCACGCGTATCTGGATATCCGAAAACGCCCACGTGGTGCGTGGTGCCAACGGCGAATTCATTTGCTACGAAGGCACGGTGCAGGATATTTCCGAGCGCAAGCACTATCAGCAGCAGCTCGAGCGCCAGGCCAACCATGATCTGCTCACCGGGCTGCCCAATCGCATCCTGCTCAACGACCGCATCGAACAGGGGCTGGCGCGTGCGGCGCGCCTGGGCTACTACCTGACCTTGGTGTTCATCGATCTGGATAACTTCAAGTTCATCAACGACGGCCTCGGTCATGTCGCCGGCGACGAGCTGCTCAAGAGCATCGCCGCCCGTCTGGCCGGCAGCCTGCGCGGCTCCGACACCGTCGCGCGGGTCGGTGGTGACGAGTTCGTGCTGGTGCTCAGCGATCACTACCGCATCAGCACGGTCATTTCACTGCTGGAGCGGGTGCTGAACGAGATCCGGCGACCTGTCACGCTGGCCGGTCGGGAGTTTCAGGTGGGTGCGAGCATCGGTGTTGCGATGTTTCCGGGTGATGGCGAGGACGCGCAAACCTTGCTCAAGCATGCCGACATCGCCATGTACGCCGCAAAAAAACGCGGACGCAACAATTTCCAGTTCTTCACCCATGACCTCAACCGGATCGCCGATGAGCGACTGAACCTTGAGGCCGCGATGCGCGCGGCGTTGGAGCGTGATGAGTTTGCGGTGCACTACCAGCCGAAGGTCGATGCCTCGCGGCGCATAGTCGGGGTCGAGGCACTGGCACGCTGGACCGATGCGGCGTTGGGTGTGATCGGGCCGGATCGTTTCATTCCGGTGGCGGAGGAGAGCGGCCTGATCATGCCGCTGACACTGGCCGTACTGCGCCGCGCGTTCAGCGACGCTCGGCAGTGGAATGCGGGGCGGGCGACCCCGCTGATGGTGGCAGTCAATCTGTCGCCTCTGCTGTTTCTTGGTGATGACGTGGTTGACCGCGTCTGTGCAGTGCTGGAGGACGTCGGCCTGCCGCCGAATCAGGTCGAACTGGAAATCACCGAAACGGTATTTCTCGGTGATGGTACGCGCGCCGTCGCGATTCTTGCCGAGTTCAAGGCCCGCGGCTTTCGGCTGGCGATGGACGACTTCGGTACCGGCTATTCGGCGCTCAGTTATCTGCGACGGTTCCCGCTGGACATCATCAAGATCGATCGCTCGCTGGTCACCGGGCTGGAACAGGAGGAGGAAGTGGCGATGATTGCCCGCGCCGCCATCTCGCTGGGCAAGAGCCTGCACAAGACCGTGGTCGCCGAGGGGGTGGAAAATGCTGCGCAGTTCGACTTTCTCTGCAGGCAGGGTTGCGATGAGTTTCAGGGCTACCTGCTCTCGCGACCGCTACCGGCAGCGCAGATCACCGCATTGCTGGCGGCCGGTGGCGTGATCCGTTTCTAGCGCTTCAGCTTTCGCCGGGAATGGCACCGTCCTGCCAGAGCCGCAGCAGTTCCTGCGGCGCTCGCTCCTCGGCGATCTGCAGGATCATCTCGGCGTCATTGTTCTCGCGGCGGTAATGCACTTCGACCTTGAAAAAACGCTGATCGCCATGGCCGACCTGTTGGCTGGCAACGGGCAGGCACTGTTCAAGTACCGAGCAGATACCCTGGCGCTGTGCCGCGTTGCAGTCGGCGAATTCGATCTGGCGGGGGCGTGTCAGGCCAGGCGCGGCGGCGAAACCGCCCTGGCGTGATACGCGCACAGAGGCATCCGGACCGAGTGCTGGCATCTTCATGTTGCCTCCTTAGCGTGGCACTACGCCCACCGATGTCCAGGCTTCGTGCAGGGCCTGGACCTGCGACGACTGCCGGCCGAACAGTTTCGCGCCGTGGGCCAGGGTCGCGCTGGCGAACGTCACGAAGTCCGCATTGTTGGGCAATTGCGGGTCACAGAGGGTGGCGTACCAGATCCGCCCGGCCTGTTCCCAGGCATAGCCGCCCAGCGCAGTGGCGACGAGATAGAACGCGCGGTTGGGAATGCCCGAGTTGAGGTGCACACCGCCGTTGTCCTCGCGGGTCTCGATGAAGTCGCGCATGTGCGCAGGCTGCGGATCACGCCCGAGCAGCGGGTCGTCATAGGCCGTACCCGGATTGGCCATGGAGCGCAGCGCCACGCCGCTGACCTTGTCGGTGAGCAGCTCGGCACCGACCAGCCAGTCCGCTTCGGCGGCAGTCTGGCCGAGTGCATGCTGCTTGGTCAGTACGCCGAACACGTCCGAGACGGATTCGTTCAGCGCTCCGGGCTGATTGAAGTACACCAGCCCCGCTTCGCTTTCGATCACGCCGTGGGCCAGCTCATGCGCGACCACATCCAGCGATCGGGTGAAACGCTGGAACAGCTCACCGTCACCGTCCCCGAAGACCATCTGTTCACCGTTCCAGAAGGCGTTTTCGTAGCCCTGGCCGTAGTGGACTGTGCCGATCAGGGGCATGCCCAGGTCATCGATCGAGTCGCGCTGAAATACCTGCCAGAAGAATGTGTAGGTGGCGCCCAGCGCGTCATAGGCCTCGTCCACGGCCGCATCTCCGCTGGCCGGCTGGCCTTCGCGACGCCGCGGTATGCCGGGTAGCTGCATGCGCTGTTCGGCATCGTGGATTCGCCGCTGTGGATGGCCGGGGGTGCGTAGTTCGCCAAGCTCGGCGATTGCCGTGGGGCGAGCCGGGCCGGGGTTGGGCAGCAGGCTGTGAACGTGCGCGAGGGTTTGTCGCGCACATCCGCGCTGGTAAGGCGAGCCGTGGTCGATGATGCGGTCGAGGATGTACGGCGGGATGAAGGAACGGATCTGCACCTGCAGGACTCCTCGGTTGACTCGGCTGTGACCAGCATAGACCTGAGGTGTGCGGTCGGCGCGACCGTCGATCCAGGCGCGACGACCTGGCGCAGCGGTTGTGCTGCACCCTTGGCGCGATCTGCTGTCATTTGTTGCTGGACCCCGTATTCGCCGTCATAGACGAGGCGGGCGGTCATTTGACGAGGAGCTGCCCATGTTCGGATTGGAAGCACTTGAGCTTGCGCGAATCCAGTTCGCTTTCACCATCACCTTTCACATCATCTTTCCGGCCATCACCATCGGTCTTGCCAGCTTTCTGGCGGTGCTCGAGGCGCTATGGCTGAAGACCCGGCAGGAGGTCTATCGCGATCTGTACCACTTCTGGCTGAAGATTTTCGCGGTCAACTTCGGCATGGGCGTGGTATCGGGAATCGTCATGGCCTACCAGTTCGGTACCAACTGGAGCGCCTACTCCGAGTTTGCCGGCAGTGTCACCGGGCCGCTGCTGGCTTATGAGGTGCTGACCGCGTTCTTTCTGGAGGCGGGCTTCCTCGGGGTCATGCTGTTCGGCTGGAACCGCGTCGGTGAGCGCCTGCACTTCTTCTCGACGCTGATGGTGGCCGTCGGCACGCTGATCTCGACCTTCTGGATCCTGGCGTCCAACAGCTGGATGCATACCCCGCAGGGTCACGAGATCATCGACGGCATCGTGGTGCCGGTGGACTGGTTCGCGATCATCTTCAATCCCTCGTTCCCTTACCGCCTCGCGCACATGGCCGTCGCGGCCTTCCTCGCCACGGCGTTCTTCGTCGGCGCTTCCGCCGCCTGGCACCTGCTGCGTGGCAAGGACACCCCGGCCATCCGCAAGATGCTCTCGATGGCGATGTGGATGGCGCTGCTGGTGGCGCCGGTACAGGCGGTGATCGGCGACTTTCACGGGTTGAACACCCTCGAATACCAGCCGGCAAAAATCGCCGCGATGGAAGGACACTGGGACAATTCCGAAGGCGGGCCGACCCCGCTGCTGCTGTTTGGCTGGCCAGACATGGAGGCCGAGGAAACGCGCTACAAGATCGAGATTCCCTATCTCGCCAGCATCATTCTCAAGCACAGCCTGACCGAGCCGATTCCGGCGCTGAAGGATTTTCCGCCTGAGGATCGGCCGAACTCCACCATCGTGTTCTGGACCTTCCGCATCATGGTCGCACTCGGCCTGCTGATGATCGTCACGGGGATCTGGAGCCTGCTGCTGCGGCGGGGGGATCGCCTGTACAGCTCACGTCCGTTCCTGCGCCTGGTGCTGTTGATGGGGCCGTCGGGGCTGATTGCCATTCTGGCCGGTTGGTACACCACCGAGATCGGCCGGCAGCCCTGGGTGATCTACGGCCTGATGCGCACCGCCGATGCGGTATCCAATCATGGTGCCGGCCAGCTGGGACTCACCCTGGCGATGTTCGTGGTCGTCTACTTCGCCGTGTTCGGGGTGGGCATGGTGTATGTCCTGCGCCTGGTGAAGAAAGGCCCGGTGGTCAGCGAAGGTCGCGAAAAAGGCGCCGGAGGTCCTGGAGAGGCGCGGACGCCGATGCGGCCCATTTCCGCTGCGGACGAGGCCATCTCTCATGAACAAGGCGATCAACTGGGCGAGAGGAACTGAGCCATGGGTATCGATCTTTCACTTATCTGGGCCGTGATCATCATCTTCGGCATCATGATGTACGTGGTGATGGACGGCTTCGATCTGGGCGTTGGCATTCTTTTCCCGTTCGTGCAGGACAGCTCTGATCGCGACGTGATGATGAATACCGTGGCGCCGGTCTGGGACGGTAACGAGACCTGGCTGGTGCTCGGCGGGGCTGGATTGTTCGCGGCTTTCCCGCTGGCGTACTCGGTGGTGCTGTCCGCGCTCTACCTGCCGATCATCTTCATGCTGATGGGGCTGATCTTCCGCGGCGTGGCGTTCGAGTTCCGCTTCAAGGTGGTTCGCGAGCGCCAGCATGTCTGGGATAAGGCGTTCATTGGCGGTTCGCTGGTCGCGACCTTCTTCCAGGGCGTGGTGCTAGGCGCATTCATCAGCGGGTTGCCGGTCGAGGATCGGGCCTACGCTGGCGGGGCGCTGGACTGGCTGACGCCGTTCTCGCTGTTCTGCGGGCTGGCGCTGATCGTTGCCTATGCACTGCTCGGCTGTACCTGGCTGATGATGCGCACGGCAGGCGACCTGCAGCGGCGCATGCACGATATCGGCATTCCGCTGGTCTGGGCGGTGTTGGTGGTTACCGGCATCGTCAGTCTGTGGACGCCGTTGACCCACCCGGATATTGCCGAGCGGTGGTTCAGCATGCCGAACCTGCTGTACTTCATGCCGGTCCCGGTGCTGGTTCTGCTATGCGCCTTCGGCCTGCTGCGCTCGATCCAGCGGTACGCCAACTACACACCGTTCCTGCTCACCCTGGCGCTGATCTTCCTCGGCTATAGCGGGCTGGGTATCAGCCTCTGGCCGAACATCATCCCGCCGTCGGTGACCATCTGGGAGGCCGCCGCACCGCCGCAGAGCCAGGGCTTCACGCTGGTCGGCGCGCTGCTGATCCTGCCGCTGATCCTGATGTACACGGCATGGAGCTACTACGTGTTCCGCGGCAAGGTCAGTGCCGAGGATGGGTATCACTGATGGCGCCGCAGGATAAAAGCCCAGTCCCCAGAGGTGAGCCAAAGCCGCTCTGGCAGCGCATGAGCTGGCTGGTGCTGATCTGGAGCGGCAGTGTGCTGGCGCTGGGTGTCGTGGCCTGGCTGCTGCGTCTGGCGATGAACGCAGCCGGGTTGTCGTCTCCCTGAACTTGCCCTGTTATAGGGCGCTTTTTCAGACGTGGCGCCGCTTTGAGGCTGCCGGCGTCGTGAATCACGTCACGATTCCTTCATTTGCGGGGTATAGCCTTCCTGGCATGAACCTTGATGGACGACAGGCATAGCGCCTTGAGCAAACAGACGACGAGGATCCTTGCTATGGACGATTACCAGGACGAACTTCTCGAATGGCACGCTGCTGAGCAGGACCACCCAGACTGCGCCGAGGATGCGGTCGAACTCTGACCGGTGGTCGGTGAGGTGAATCAGGCGCCGCGCCGCTGGGTGCGCCGGTAATCTCCTGGCGTCTGGCCACTCCAGCGCTTGAACGCGCGCTGGAATGCCTCCGCCGACGAGAAGCCGAGCAGCCAGGCGATTTCGCCGAACGCCGATTCGGTATCGCGGATATAGGCCATCGCCAGGTCGCGACGGGTGTCGTTGAGGATCGCCCGATAGCTGCTGCCTTCTTCCGCCAGCTTGCGACGCAAGGTCCAGGCCGGCATCTGCAACCGTGCGGCGATCTGCTGCAGATCTGGCTCCTGACCCTTCAGCATCGGACCGAGTATCTGCGCGACGCGTTCGCGCAGGCTGCGCGTGCGGGTGCGTCGTTCCAGCTCGGCTTCGCACAGCTCGAGCAGATGCCGCCAGGTGCCCGGGCAGTGGTCCGGGTTGCGCAGGGCCAGCGTGCGCTGGTCCAGCTGCAACTGGTTCGCTTGTGCTTCGAAGCATACCGGCCGCCCGAACAGCGCTTCGTAGCGCGACGCGTAATCCGGCGCGTCAAACTCGATATGGATCGCCACTGGCACGATCGGCTGACCGCCCAGCCGGGCGAGCTGCGAGACCCAGCTGGCCAGTACGGTGTCCACCACGAAGCGGTTGTAGGCGTTGTACGGGCTGATCGAATAGAAGCGCAGCCAGGCCCCGGCAGCGTCTTCGTGGAAGCTCGAGCTGCCGCGATAGTTGGAAGCATACAAGGGCTCGTAGCGGATCAGAGCCCGCGCCGCGTCACGCACCGTCGGCGCCTGGGCAGCGGTCAGCCCGGCGAGCCCGAGGTGGCTCGGCTTGCGCAGACGCCCCATTTCCAGGCCGAGCGCGGGATCGCCGGCCAGCTGAATCGCCGCATGGCCGAGCCGCATATAGCGCGGGATCGACAGCCGTGCGTGGGGTTCGGCCAAGCGTTCGGCGTCCAGCCCATAGGCTTCGAGAAGCGGCTTCGGATCGTGTCCATAGAGCTGCAGCGCCTCGCTGAGGCTGTGCAGAAAACCAACCGACAGATCACCCAGCCGAACGCGCTGGGTATTCATGGATTGTTGCCGAGCCAGTGGTTGTGTATCTGCACCGGAACGCCATGTCCCGGCGGGGCCGGGCGACGCGGAGAGCCCAGCAGGTTCCAGGGCAGTGCGAGTGTCTGTACCGGCATCAGCGTTCGATCGCTCTCGGCGTCGGGTAGGGTACTGCCGCAGCTGCCCTGCGGATCCTCCAGCGCGCCGGGTATCGCAAGCAGTTTCGCTTCGGCAGAGGGCCTTTCGAGGTAGGCGTCGCAACCCAGCAGCACCGCCAGCGACCCAGCCGGCGTTTCGATCAGGCGGCGTGGTTCGGGGATCGGTGCGACGCTGTAGCGCCGTTCATAGCGGCTCAGCGCGTGCTTGTATTGCAGCGCACCCAGCGGCTTGCCGCGGCCATCGAAGGTCAGGCTGACCTGACGCAGCGGGCCGTCACCGACCTTGAGCCGGTCGTTCTCCAGATAGGGTTCCGGCAGCACGATCGAACCGGCCACCAGCGTCACGCCGAACTCGCTGGCCAGATCGCCAAAGATCGTCTGGTACTCCTCGGCCATCTGCCGTGCTTTCAGGCGCAGTACGGCGCCGGTGCGGCGATCGTCGCCCTGGTTCCCGGTCAGTGCGCGCAGATAGCTGCCTGGATTGCTGAGTGCCATCCACTGCATGGCGTCGCGCAGGGTGCGTGCTTGCTGAACTTCCGGCTTCTCGCCGAATGCGAACAGGCCCGTACCGACATGTTCCGGTAGCACTACGACGGTTCGCTCGCTGAGCATTCCTGCGTCGGCGGCCTGCTGGAGATAGGTCCTAAACTTCAGCTGGAGTCTCTCTCGGCTCTGGAAGTCGGCTGGTTGCAGGCGCGTCTCGATGCCCAGCAGGTTGCCCTCCGTACCCGCCCGCCCACGGCTCTCTATCGGCAGGGTGCGCAGATCGGACAGCAGCGGGCCGCTGCGGCGGTCGTGCGTCCAGTCGAGGTAGACGGCGAAGGAAGCGGCTGCAAGGACCAGCAGCAACACGATATTGATTGAGGTGCGCATGGCAGGAAGGGCTGTGATGGACGCCGACAGCCTAGGTAAAGCGAGCCGTATTGCCAAGCGTTTTGCGCAGCAGGATCAAAAAGTTGTCACTTTGGATCATTGAGCACAACAGCTGCGCTGTTTATCGTCGCTGCATACCGACCGCAGCCCCAAGAGGCTCGGCACTCGTAATGATGAGGACGCACCGATGACCGCTTTTCCTAAGCTGCTGGCCCCGCTCGATCTCGGCTTTACCACTCTGCGCAACCGCACCTTGATGGGCTCCATGCATACCGGATTGGAGGAAATGCCCAACGGCTTCGAGCGGATGGCGGCGTTCTTCGCCGAGCGCGCCCGCGGTGGCGTCGGCCTGATCGTGACCGGTGGCGTCGGGCCCAACGAGGAAGGCTCGGTACGTGCCGGAGCGGCGAAGCTCTCGACGCCCGAGGAGGCCGAGGAACACAAGATCGTCACCCAGGCGGTTCATGAGGCCGGCGGCAAGATCTGCATGCAGATTCTGCACGCCGGGCGCTACGCCTACAGCCCTCAGCTGGTGGCGCCGAGTGCCATCCAGGCGCCGATCAATCCCTTCACGCCGCGCGAGCTGGACGAGGAGGGCATCGAGAAGCAGATCCGGGACTTCGTCAACTGTGCAAGCCTCGCCCAGCAGGCGGGTTATGACGGCGTCGAGATCATGGGATCGGAAGGCTACTTCATCAATCAGTTCCTGGTGGCGCACACCAACCATCGCACCGATCGTTGGGGGGGCAGCTACGAGAATCGCATGCGTCTGCCGGTGGAGATCGTGCGCCGCGTGCGCGAGGCGGTCGGTCCGAAGTTCATCATCATCTATCGCCTGTCCATGCTCGACCTGATCGAGGGCGGCAGCATCTGGGACGAGGTGGTGCAGCTGGCCAAGGCCATCGAGCAGGCCGGCGCCACGTTGATCAACACCGGCATCGGTTGGCACGAGGCGCGGATTCCGACCATCGCCACCAAGGTGCCGCGCGCAGCATTCACCAAGGTCACCGCCAAGCTGCGCGGTGAAGTAAGCATTCCGCTGATCACCACCAACCGCATCAATACACCGGAAGTGGCGGAGCAGGTGCTGGCCGAGGGCGATGCCGACATGGTGTCGATGGCCCGCCCGTTCCTTGCCGATCCGGAGTTTGTCAACAAGGCGGCTACCGGTCATAGCGAGCGGATCAATACGTGCATCGGTTGCAACCAGGCCTGTCTGGATCACACCTTCAGCGGCAAGTTGACCACCTGCCTGGTCAATCCGCGCGCCTGCCACGAGACCGAGCTCAACTACATTCCCACCACCACGGTGAAGAAGATTGCCGTCGTCGGTGCTGGCCCGGCGGGCCTCGCTGCAGCAACCATTGCAGCCGAGCGCGGCCACCAGGTGACGCTGATCGATTCGGCCGGCGAGATCGGCGGCCAGTTCAATGTCGCCAAGCGCGTCCCGGGTAAGGAAGAGTTCTACGAGACGCTGCGTTACTTCCAGAATCGGCTGGAGGAAACCGGGGTCGAGGTGCAGCTCAATACCCGCGCGACGGTGGAAACGCTGTTGGCGGGCGGTTTTGACGACATCATCCTGGCTACCGGCATCGCACCGCGAATCCCGGCGATTCCTGGTATCGACCATCCGAAAGTGATCGGCTATCTGGATGCGATTCTGGAGCGCAAGCCGGTCGGCCAGCGCGTGGCAGTGATCGGTGCCGGCGGCATCGGCTTCGACGTCTCGGAGTACATCACCCATGATGGCGAATCCACCAGCCTGGACCGTGAGGCATTCTGGAAAGAGTGGGGTATCGATCTCGGACTGGCGGTGCGCGGTGGTATCGCCGGTATTCAGCCGGCTCCGCATGCGCCGAGGCGCCAGGTCTATCTGCTGCAGCGCAAGAAGTCCAAGGTGGGTAATGGCCTGGGCAAGACCACTGGCTGGATTCACCGTACCGGTCTGAAGAACAAGCACGTGCAGATGCTCAATTCGGTCGAATACCTGCAGATCGACGATGCTGGTCTGCATATTCGTGTCGGGGAGGGTGAGCCGCAGGTGTTGCCGGTCGACACGGTGATCCTCTGCGCCGGCCAGGAGCCGCTGCGCGAGCTTCAGCAGGGTCTGGAAGCAGCGGGCGCGCGTGTGCATCTGATTGGTGGTGCGGACGTGGCGGCCGAACTGGATGCCAAACGCGCGATCAATCAGGGCTGCCGCCTGGCTGCAGCGCTCTGATTCGAAACCCATCGGCCACACTGGCAAGAGGAGTAGGTATGGAGAGTGCAATCGCGCTGCAACCGGGCGCCGCAAGCAGCCTGCAAGCCTGGCATCGGATGATCGCCGAGCGTGATCTCAGCCGGCTGCCCGAACTGCTGCATCCGCAGGCGGTGTTTCGCTCGCCGATGGCCTACAAACCGTACGAAGGAGCGGCGGCAGTCAATCTGATCCTCAATACCGTGCTGCAGGTCTTCGAGGATTTCCGCTATCACCGTGAGCTGGCGAGCGCGGAAGGCGCAGACGTGGTGCTCGAATTCAGCGCCCGCGTCGGTGATCGCGAGCTCAAGGGTATCGACATGATTCGGTTCGACGAGATGGGCAAGATCGTCGAGTTCGAGGTCATGATCCGTCCCATGAGCGCGTTGCAGGCGCTGGGCGACGAGATGAAGCGCCGCCTTGCGGCGTACAGCGCAGGCTGATTTAGCAAAGCTCATCGCAAAATCCGCAGGGCGCTGCGTCGCGCGGCGCCCAATGCCGGAACTCGCTGCCAACCCAGTCACATTGCCTGCTTGAACATTTCCCCTAAACTTGCGGCACTAACGGAGCGACGGCATTGGATGGCCCTATGTTCCGGACAATGCTGGCTCGCTGCTGCGGGCAATAAAGGAAGTCGAGCATGCAGAACAAACCGCAGATGGTCGAAGCCGTACTGTTCTTCAACGAAGGTGCCATCTGCAAGGAAATGCTGTATCCCGAATTCGAGGCGGTGCTCGACGGAGTCGTTGCACTGCCCGAGTTCGCCGATCGCCAGATGCATGCCGTATACGTGATGATCAACCCGCGGCTGCAAGTGCGCGCCGCGGTCTTTTTCTGTCTCGACTTCAATGATGACGGATCCGCCGACGCCGGCTGGAACATCCCGTTGCGCCAGTTGGCCGAGCGCACCGGCCGCGGCCCGGACATGGGCGCCGGGCCGATTCGTCTGGCCTGCCGCAGCCAGTGTCCGGTGTCTTGGCACCAGATGCACATGTGGGACCCGAAGGTGAGCCCCGAGCGCAACGATCTGCTTGTTCTGCGCGAAACCATCAAACGCAATCAGCTTGGCCTGCTGGTAGAAGATGAAACACCTCAAGCCGTACCGGCTGAACGCCTGCAGATGGTTGCCGAAGACGCCTGGTATGCAGCCGAAGCGAGCAAGGACGCCGCGGCCAAACGATCCGAAAACCACGAGCGCGAGCAGCGCCAGAAGGCTGCGCTGCTGATCAAGCAGCAGCGTCAACGCATTGCCAACCTGGAGCGCTTGCGCGAGGAAGACGCGCTCAAGCTGACGGCTGCTGCGGAAAAAGAGCGCAAGGCGCTGCAGGATGAGATCCGCACGCTGCAGCATCAGCTGCAGCAGCAGACGGAGATCAACGCGAGCCTGCACGCACAGCTGACCGCGCAGGGTGAGAGCTTTCAAAAAGCGCGCGAGGAGATGAGCAAGCAGCTGCGCACGCTGGAGGTCAGTGGTCGGGTCGAGATTGGTGCGGCCCGAGAGCAGTTCGAGCACGAAGCCCAGGCGCGTATTGCTGCAGCGGTGGCCGAGTACAAGGAGCAGGTAGCGATCCGTGACGTTGAACTGGCCTATCGCAACGAGCTGGACGCCCAGTTGGAAGAAGAGATCCAGCGGTTGAAGGCTGAGTGCGAAAAGCTGGGCGGTAGCGGCGACCGGGTGCTGGAGGAGCTGTCTCGTCAGGGGGTCGTATTCATGGCCTACCATCCGGGCGCAGGGCATCTGACCATCGCATTGCAAGACCTTGCCCGCTACCGCGCCAACCCCTTGGCCTACGCTGCAGCCAAGTGTTTCGTCTCCGAGGAGCAATATCGGCAGTGGCTCGAGCATTACCAAAAGCCAGCCTGCGTCGCGACCCTTTCCAGCGGTGAGCGTTGCGCAATGCCGCTGGACAAGGTCGATACACCGAGCCGTTTCGTCATCGGCGAATCCAACTGCTGCACTCGGCACCGCAAGGAAGACCGGCAGCGCACCGGTAGTTGAGCGTTTGTCTTCATCCCATCCCTTTGATGCTCCGCTGATCCTGCAACCACTAACGCTTGACTGGTTGCAGCGCAGCGGGGTCGAAGTCGCGGTACTGCGCCTGGATCTGGTGGACGCCGAGCTATCCGGCAACAAGTGGTTCAAGCTGATAAAGCATCTGGACGCGGCCCGTCGTGCCGGCGCTGAGGGGCTGATCAGCCTCGGCGGTGCGCATTCCAATCATCTGCATGCAGTGGCAGCAGCGGGCCGTCGCTTCGGCCTGGCTACTGTCGGCTTGATGCGCGGACACGAGCAGCAAACGCCGACGGTGGCCGACCTGCGTGCCTGGGGAATGGAATTGCACTGGCTTGGCTATGGCGGTTACCGGGAACGCAACCTGCCGACGTTCTGGGAGCCGTGGCAAGCGCACTACCCGGGTTTCTACCCGATACCGGAAGGTGGCGGCGGTTTGCTCGGTGCCCTGGGCTGCGCCGCGCTGGTTCCTGCCATGGAGGCGGTGCTTGGGTCGGTCGGTTGGGCCGATTACGACGCCATCTGGCTGGCGGCTGGTACCGGAACCACATTGGCCGGTCTGGTCATCGGCGAGGGCGGGCGACATCGGGTGTATGGCGCGCTGGCCGGCCCGCCTTCGCATTCGGTGAGTGTGGGTGTGGCGGAGCTGCTTGAGCAGGCCGGTGTAGCTGATGGCGGTTATGAGCTGTTGGACGCCAGTCGCGGCGGGTTCGGGCGGTTTGACCGGGAGCTGGCCCGCTTCATCCTGGCGACCGAGTGTGACGGTGGCGTGCCGCTCGATCCGATATACACTGCTAAGACCATGATGGCATTGCGCCTTTATGTCGAGCGCGGTTATGTTTCTGCCGGTACGCGGTTGATCTTCGTCCATACCGGTGGTTTGCAAGGACGCCGTGCTGCTGAGAGCCAGCTGCATAAACTGATTGACGGATAGACGATTGGATTTTCCTGGATGAACAAGCCGCTGCACCCAGACCAGCTGCGCAATCTTGTCCCGCTCGATAGCCTTTCGCCGCGTCAGCTGTGGGAACTCCGCGTGCGAGTCGCGCCGCTGGCACTGGAGGCTGGCCAGCTTCTGCGACCTGAAAACGCATCTTCAGCTCGCCACTATCTGATGTCCGGCAGTCTTTTACTGAACGGCCGCGATGGGCAGCAAACACATGTCGTGGCCGGCTCGCCAGCTGCCCTGCACAGTATTGCCTTTGGTCAGCTGGTTGAGGCTCGGGCTCTGGAGGATTGCCAGTTGCTGACTGTGGACGGTGCAGAGTTGGAGCGGCTGCTGTCCTGGCGTCAGGCCCTTCAGGATGTTTTGCTGCAGCTGTCGATGGACGGCGAGGATGGCGAGTGGCTCGAGCGCCTGCTGGACAATCCGTTGTTCGCTCAGGTGCCGCCAGCCAACATACGCAGCATGTTGGGCCGTCTTGTGGAGATCGATGTGCCGGCTGGCCGAACCCTGATCCATGAGGGTGAGGCGGGTGATTGTTGCTATTTTCTCAAGAATGGTCGCGCGCAGGTGCTGAAGGCTGTCGGTAGCGGAGAGCAACTGCTGGCGGAACTCGAGGCCGGAGCCTGTTTTGGTGAGGAGGCACTGCTTGAGGAGCGCCCCCGTAACGCCAGCATAGCCATGATCGAGGATGGCTCCGTGCTGAGGCTTGCCCGGGCAGACTTTCTCGAGTTGCTCAAAGCGCCGGTGGTAAGCGAAGTCGATCTGGATGACGTGGCCGATCTGCTCGGCTGTGGTGCTCAGTGGCTGGACGTTCGGCTGCTTGAAGACTACGAGCAGGGACATGCCATGCAAGCGCTGCACATGCCGCTGCACCTGCTGCGGTTGAAAACCCGTCTGTTGAACCCGCAGCGTCCCTATCTGTGCTATTGCGAAAGCGGCAAGCGCAGTGCCAACGCGATATTTCTGCTCACCCAGCTCGGCTTTACCGCCTATGCATTGCGCGGTGGGCTCGACGCGCTAAGCCCGGCAGAGCGGGCGGCACTGCTTTGGGAGTGCGGTTCTGGCTACCTTGCCCGTTCAGACGGCAGGATTGAGCGCAGTCTCTAGACCGCAGTATTTCACCCGTCACCTAGACCGCCGTCCTGCGAAGCGCAGTTTGACGACGAATCTCGCGACGTGCGCTGCGTGCCAGGCGCACGCTGAGCAGCAGCGCCGCGCAGCTCAGCCCGGCGATAAGTCCTTGCCATAGCCCACGCGGTCCGCTGGCCTCGCCGAGGTGGTCGGTCAGGCCGAGCAGATAGCCCACCGGCAGCCCGATGCCCCAATACGCGAAGAGGGTGTAGACCATCGTCATGCGCGTGTCCTGATAGCCGCGCAACGCGCCAGCTGCCGTGACCTGCACGACATCGGAGAACTGAAAGAGCGCAGCATAGAAGAACAGGCCGGCCGCAACTGCGATGACCGCCGGATCCGGTGTGTAGATCCGCGCGATCTGCTCGCTGAACAACAACATCACGCTGGCGGAAAAGCAGGCATAGACCAATGCCGCGGCGATCCCCACGCCTGCGACGAAACGGGCATCTCTCGGCGCACTACGGCCCAGCTCCTGGCCGATGCGCACGGTCACGGCCATGCCCAGTGACAGCGGAATCATGAAGATCAGTGAGGTGAAATTCAGCGCGATCTGGTGTCCGGCGACGACCGTTGCGCCGAGTGCGCCGATCAGCAGCGCGATTACGGAAAAGATGCTGGCTTCGGCGAACACCGCAATGCCAATCGGCACCCCGACCGACAGCAGATGCCGGAGCATCGGCCAGCGCGGCCATTCGAAGTGGGAAAATAGTTGGCTGGGCTGGTAAGCCGGTGCTCGCCTCACCCAGACGCTCATCGCCATCAGCATGAACAGCATCACCAGCGCGGTGGACACACCACAGCCAACGCCCCCCATCGCCGGTACGCCGAACTTGCCATAGATGAACACGTAGTTCAGCGGGATGTTCAGCAGCAGGCCGAGAATGCCAATCACCATGCTCGGCCGCGGATGGCCCAGCCCGTCGCTGAAGCAGCGCAGCACCTGGTAGAGCGCCACGGCCGGGAAGCCGCAGGCGACGGCGCGAAGATAGGCCATGGTTGGCTCGATCAACGCCGGCTCGACACGCATCAGGTGCAGCACCGGTTCCGCGTTCCACATCAGCAGCGCGCTGGTCAGGCCGATTCCTGCGCCCATCCACAGGGCCTGGCGGACAAGCGGGCCGATTTCGTCATGGTTACCGGCACCGAAGCGCTGCGCGACATTCGGCGTGGTGGCCAGGGTGATGCCGCTTAGCAGCAGATACACCGGCACCCAGATCGAATTGCCCAGGGCGACTGCTGCCAGATCGTGCGGGCTGACGCGCCCGGCCATCACGGTGTCGACGAAGCCCATGGCGGTACTGGCCAGCTGGGCGATCATCATGGGCAGGGCGAGGGCGAAGAGGGTGCGCAATTCAAGGCGGACCCGTCTGAGTCTGAGCTCAGTGGGCATCAGGAAATGTTCCGGTTGTATACAAGAAGCGCGCTAGTCTACGCCGCGAGGCTACGCTCAGGAAGGCGGCAAAGCAGTGGCAAGCCGTCTAGAATGTGCTTCCCCTCACCGGAGCCGTGTCATGCATATCCTCGCCGATGAAAACATTCCCCTGGTCGATGAGTTCTTTGCCGGACTGGGTGAGATCCGGCGTATGCCCGGCCGCAGCATCAATCGCGCGGCACTGGAAAATGTCGATGTGCTGCTGGTGCGCTCGGTGACACGAGTCGATCGCGATCTGCTGGAGGGCACCGCGGTGCGCTTCGTTGGCACCTGCACCATCGGCACGGATCATCTGGATCTCGATTATTTCGAACAGGCTGGCATTGACTGGGCCAGCGCGCCGGGGTGCAACGCGCGCGGTGTAGTCGATTATGTGCTCGGCAGCCTGCTCGCGTTGGCGGAGGTGCGGGGTGAGGCATTGGGGCGGCGCCGCTTTGGTGTCGTCGGCGCCGGCGAAGTCGGTGGACGACTGGTGGAAGTGCTACGGGGGCTCGGCTGGGACGTGCGCGTCTGCGATCCGCCACGACAAGCCTGTGAGGCGGGCGGTTTCGTATCGCTGGACGAAGTGCTCGCCGAGTGCGATGTGATCAGCCTGCATACGCCGCTGAGCATGGGGGGGGACTGGCCGACTTTTCATCTGCTCGATCAGGAGCGGCTGTCCAGCCTACGCCCGGGGGCCTGGCTGATCAATGCCAGTCGCGGCGCCGTGGTGGACAACGCTGCGCTGTGCGATCTGCTGCAGCAGCGTCCGGACATCGAGGCAGTGCTGGATGTCTGGGAGGGTGAACCGCAGGTGGATGTGGCGCTTGCCGGATTGTGCCGCATCGCCACGCCGCACATCGCCGGATACAGCCTGGATGGCAAGCTGCGCGGCACAGCGCAGATCTATGCGGCCTACTGCGCCGCTCGCGGCCTTGAGCCGACCGTCGAGCTTGCGCAGCTTATGCCCGGTGCGCCCCTGGCCGAACTGACCTTCGCGTCTTCCGCGGAGCCGGTCGACATCCTGGCGACGCTATGCCGGGCAGTCTATGACCCTCGGCGCGACGATGCAGATTTTCGCCGCAGCCTGATGGGCGATGAAGCGCAGCGCCGTGCAGCGTTCGATCTGCTGCGCAAGCAGTATCCGTCGCGGCGCGAGATTGATGGGCTCGCGGTACGGATCGTCGGCCAGAATCCGGCGCTTGAGGCTGTGGTTGCAGCGCTCGGTGCCAGATTGCTGGACTAGCCGGCAGATAGAACGCGGCTCGGATGCAATTTCCATCCTGCTCCGCTAGCATTACCCGTCCTCTGCCTTGTCCCCCGCGATGGTGTTATGAGTTATCAGGTTCTTGCACGTAAATGGCGTCCGCGCTCGTTCCGCGAAATGGTCGGCCAGACGCATGTGCTCAAGGCCCTGATCAATGCGTTGGACAATCAACGCCTGCACCATGCCTACCTGTTTACCGGCACGCGCGGCGTCGGCAAGACCACAATCGCGCGGATCATTGCCAAATGCCTGAACTGCGAGACCGGTGTCAGCTCGACGCCTTGTGGTCAGTGCTCGGTATGCCGGGAAATTGATGAAGGGCGCTTCGTCGATCTGATTGAGGTCGACGCCGCGAGCCGCACAAAGGTCGAAGACACCCGCGAGCTGCTGGACAACGTGCAATACGCGCCTAGCCGCGGGCGCTACAAGGTCTACCTGATCGACGAAGTGCACATGCTCTCGTCGCATTCATTCAACGCGCTGCTCAAGACGCTTGAGGAGCCGCCGCCCCACGTCAAGTTCCTGCTGGCGACCACCGACCCGCAGAAGCTGCCGGTCACGATCCTGTCGCGCTGTCTGCAGTTTTCGCTGAAGAACATGCCTCCGGAGCGTGTGGTCGAGCATCTCAGCCACGTGCTGAGTGTCGAGAACGTTCCTTTCGAAGACGATGCACTCTGGCTGCTGGGCCGCGCCGCGGACGGTTCGATGCGCGATGCCATGAGCCTGACCGACCAGGCGATCGCCTTCGGTGAGGGCAAGGTGCTGGCTGCCGACGTGCGGGCGATGCTCGGCACCCTCGATCACGGACAGGTCTACGGCGTGTTGCAGGCATTGCTCGAAGGTGACGCCCGGGCATTGCTCGAGGCGGTTCGCCATCTTGCCGAGCAGGGTCCGGACTGGGCTGGCGTCCTGGCCGAAATTCTCAACGTGCTGCACCGCGTCGCCATCGCCCAGGCGTTGCCGGAAGCGGTGGATAACGGTCAGGGCGATCGCGATCGAGTGCTGGCTTTGGCTCAGGCGCTGCCAGCCGAAGACGTGCAGTTCTATTACCAGATGGGGTTGATTGGGCGGCGCGATCTGCCGCTGGCACCGGACCCGCGCAGCGGCTTTGAAATGGTGCTGCTGCGTATGCTGGCGTTCCGCCCCGCAGGCAACGATGATGCGCCGCGATCACCGCTAAAGACCTTGGGGATCAGCCCGGCCACAGCTGATTCCAAGCCTGTCGCGGTGGCCGACACGGTTCCGCTAGGCGTGTCGCCAGCCCCGGTCGCTTCCGTCGCGGTGGCTCCGGTTCCTGCACCAATCGCGCCGGCCAGTATTGCCGAACCGCCTGCACCAGCCGCCTCCCAGCGCCCGGTTGTGGCTGAAGTTAAAGTGCCGCCTGCGGTAGAAGAGCAGGCGCCACCGGTGATCGACGTACCGTGGAACGAGCCGCCTGATGTGCCGCCGGTAGCGGTCGAAGCCGGCGCCGTGCTGCCCGAACCTGCGCCTGATAGCCCGGATGAGCATGTTGCGTCCGTTGTGCAGGTCGAAGAACCGGACGATGACGAGCCGCCGTTGACGGATGAGGACTACTTCGAGGTCGAGAATCAGGCCGAGGCCTATCTGGACGAGTTGAGCGGTGCCAGCGACGAGCCCGAGCCTGTCGAGCCGCTGCCGGCGGTGGAACCGGCCACGGGCCTCGCTGCCGAGTGGCTTGAGCTTTATCTCAAACTCGGATTGTCCGGTCTCACCGGTAGCATTGCCGCCAACTGCACGTTGATCGCAGTTGAAGGCGATCGCTGGTTGATGCACCTCGATCCGGCGCAGAGTGCGCTGTTCAACCCCACTCAGCAGCGGCGGTTGAACGACGCGTTGAATCAGTACCATGGCCGCACGCTGCAGCTGGAAATCGTGTTGCAGAAGCCGGAGCAGGAAACGCCCGCCCAGGCTGCAAACCGCCGGCGTGCCGAGCGACAGCGCGCGGCGGAACAATCGATTCACTCGGACCCTCTGGTCCAGCAACTTATGCAGCAGTTTGCCGCGGTGATCCGCGAAGGCACCATCGAACCCGTAGAACACTCAGAACCCTGATCGAATTGAGGTGATACCCATGATGAAAGGTGGCATGGCCGGCCTGATGAAGCAGGCGCAGCAGATGCAGGAAAAAATGCAGAAGATGCAGGAAGAGCTGGCGAACGCCGAGGTCACCGGCCAGTCGGGTGCTGGTCTGGTCAGTGTCGTGATGAACGGCCGCCACGACGTCAAGCGTGTCAGTCTCGACGACAGCCTGATGCAGGAAGACAAGGAAATTCTGGAGGATCTGATCGCCGCTGCCGTGAACGACGCCGTACGCAAGATCGAGCAGAACAGTCAGGACAAGATGGCGGGCATGACCGCTGGAATGCAGCTGCCGCCAGGCTTCAAGATGCCGTTCTAGTTCATTAGAACACCATGGAAGCTGCCTGACGCCGATATCCGAACCTTCGATATCAGGCGTGGCAGCTTCTTGCGTTTTTCAGTACCTGCTTCGAGATAGCCATGAGCTTCAGCCCTCTGATTCGCCAACTCATCGATGCCTTGCGCATTCTTCCCGGCGTAGGCCAGAAAACTGCGCAACGCATGGCCCTTCAGTTGCTGGAGCGCGATCGCAGTGGGGGGCTGCGTCTCGCGCAGGCGCTGGCAAAGGCGATGGAAGGCGTAGGCTACTGCCGCCAATGCCGTACGCTGACCGAGGACGACCTGTGCCCACAATGCGCTGATCCACGGCGTGACGATTCACTGCTGTGTGTAGTGCAGAGCCCGGTGGACGTGTTTGCTGTCGAGCAGACCGGTTTTCGGGGGCGTTATTTCGTGCTCAAAGGGCATCTGTCGCCACTCGATGGCTTGGGTCCGGAGGCCATCGGTATTCCCGAACTGCTTTCGCGCGTTGGCGAGGGGGCATTCACGGAAGTCATTCTTGCCACCAACCCAACGGTCGAAGGCGAAGCCACGGCGCACTACATTGCCCAGATGCTGATTCCGAAGGGCCTGACCATCAGCCGAATCGCTCACGGCGTACCCTTGGGCGGTGAGCTGGACCTGGTTGACGGCGGCACACTGGCCCATGCACTGGCAGGGCGCAAGCCGATCAGCCTATAACCCAACGCCTTGGGCTTATTACGACTTGGTAGTGCCGTTCTTCGAATAGTTCGGGTAAAGTTCTAAGCCATAAAAGTTAGATAACTAAATCGAATATATTGCTTTGTTTTAGTTATATGTACTGGCTATCCCGAATCGAGGGTCGAAATGAAAGCGAAGCTCTGGCTGGTTCCTGCTCTTGTGCTCCTGAGCGCGTTCGCGCAGGCGCAGGAAAAATTCAAGGTGGGTTACATCCGCGTGATGGACGATGCCCAGGCGATGGTTGCGCATGAGGCCGGGCTGTACAAGAAGCACGGCCTGGATGTCGAGCTGATCGAGTTCAGTTCCGGCACCGATCTGATCAAGGCCATCGTTGGCGGGCAGCTGGATACCGGTGTGCTGGGCTTTACCAATGCGGTGGCCTGGGCGTCCAAGGGCGCCGATCTGAAGGTGGTGGGCGGCGCGCAGCAGGGCTATCACTCGATTCTGGTACGTGAAGACACGGATATTCAGGATGTTGCTGGCCTGAAAGACCGCACCCTAGCTTCCCAGCGCGAAGGCAGCACGGCCGACGCGGTGTTGCGCGGTGTAACCTTGAAGAGTGCCGGCCTCAAGCCGAGCGATGTCAACATCATGGGCGTCAGTCCTGCTGTGGCGGTGCAATCGCTGGTATCCGGTCGTGTCGATGCGGCTTTCCTGTTCGAGCCTTATGACCGTATCGCGCAACTGGTGGCACCGGTCCGTCAGGTTTATGAGATCGGGGAGGTATGGCCATTCCCTTGCATGGTGGTAATCACCTCCGGCGAAACCCTGACCAAGCGCAAGGACGCTGTCTGGAAATCGCTGGACGCCCAGCGCGAGGCCATCGAGATGCTCGACAAGCAGCCGGCCGAAGCGGCCAAGCTGATTGCCAGCTACTTCATTGCCGAGCCGACTCTGAAGACGCTCAAGCGTGGCGAGCTCCCGCGTGAAGTTGTGATCGAAGAAGCAATCGGTACCCAGACCTTCAGCGCGAAGCTCGACGCAAATGACCTCGCGCGCATCCAGGAGCTGGCTGACATCCTGCAGGAGCAGGGTTCGCTGAAGACCCGCGATGGCAAGCCGTTCGACACCAGTGCGATCCTCGATTTGACCTGGCAGGAAGCGCGCGAACTCTAAGCGGTTTCCCGTTCGGTATCACCAGGCCCGGCTCCGCGTCGGGCCGTTTACCCGCCCGCATTGCCGGGCAATTTCGTTTCTGGATTTGCGGATTTTTATGCAGCTCAGGTTTGAAGATGTAGACAAGCGCTTCGGGCAGCTCGAAGTCATCAAGGACTTCAGTGGTGAATTCGCCCAGGGCGAGCTGGTTGCCCTGGTCGGGCCCTCCGGTTGCGGTAAATCGACTCTGCTGCACCTGGTAGCGGGGCTGGAGAAGCCCAGCGCTGGACGCGTACTTGCCGATGGCAAGCCGATCGCCGAACCGAGCCCGCGACGCACCCTGGTCTTTCAGGAGCATGCGCTGTATCCCTGGCTGAGCCTGCAGGGCAATGTAGCCATGGCCCTCGAACTGCAGGGCGTTGCCAGGCACGAGGCATTCGAGAAGGCTCAGGGCTGGCTGGAGCGCGTTGGACTGAATGGGTTCGAGCATTACTACCCGCATCAGGTATCTGGCGGTATGCGTCAGCGCACGGCCCTGGCTCGCGCCTTCATCGCCAAGCCGGAGGTGCTGTTGCTGGATGAGCCGTTCGGTGCGCTTGATGCCTTGACCCGCATGGCCTTGCAGGACGTGTTGCGCGAGCTGATCGAGGAACATCAGCCTACCGTGCTGCTGGTTACCCACGATGTCGACGAAGCGCTATACCTGGCCGATCACGTGCTGGTGTTCAGCGCACGGCCGACGCGCGTGCTGAAAACCTTCAACTTCACGCATTGTGAAAAGAGCCACGACCTGTCGGACTTCGCTGCCGAGCGTAAGGAAATTCTCAGCCTGCTGGGCATCAAGACGGAGGTAGCGCACCCATGAGCCAGGCACGTCGCCTTACTGGCCCTAAGAAGTACCTCGCCGTCGTTCTGGCCATCCTGTTCATCCTGCTGATTTGGCAGGCTGCAGCCTGGAGTCTGCCGGCCTTTCTGATGCCAGGCATTCCGACCGTCTTCGAGCGCCTTGTTACCACCGTCCAGCTGCCGGAATTCCGTGAAGGACTTTATGGCAGCATGAGCCGCCTTGGTAGTGGTTACAGCTTCGCCCTGTTGTTCGGCATCGGCTTCGGCCTGGTCGGTGGCGTGCTGTTTTTCTTCCGTGAGATTCTGCGTTCGGCCATCGTCATCCTGCAGTCGATTCCGTCGATCGCCTGGGTGCCGCTGTTCCTGATTGTGATGGGCTTCGGCAACCTGCCGATCATCGTCGTCGTGGCCCTGGCCGCCTTCTTCCCGATGGCACTTTCGGTGATGAATGCCACCGAAAGCGTGCAGCCGGTGCATGTGTCCGCCGCGCGGGTAATGGGCGCGTCGCGCTGGCAATTGCTGCGTCGGGTCTACCTGCCAGCGGTGATGCCCGAACTGATCACGGGCGCCCAATTGGCGTTCGGCAATGCCTGGCGCGCGCTGATCTCCGCGGAGATGCTGATCGGTTTCGGTCAGGGGCTCGGCCGTTCGCTCGCCTACTCGGGCGAAATTGCCGATATGGTGGGTGTGATGATGAACATCCTGGTCATCGCCATCCTCGCCACACTGATCGATCAGGTGGTTCTGGAGAAGTTCAAGCAACGCATGTTGCGCTACCAGTACGTCTGAGGTTCCCGACGTGTGCAGGTCTTTGTGCGTCGTTCTTTGTCTGGCCCTGCTAGGGCCGACAGCGCTACTCGCCGAACCGCTGCGGGTTCAGCTGCCTCAGTACCGAACGCTCTCCAGCAGCGAAACGGAGAGCTTGGAACCGGCGCTGCTAGAGCGGGTGGCTGAGGGGCTCGGACGTCCTGCTTCGTTTGTAGCCTCGGCGCAAGACGCCGATGTGCGCGTGGCCGAAGGTGATCCCGCCCAGGCTGCTATCTACTATCGCGCCGCGCCCGCCGCGCTCAGTGCCACGGGTGGCGGCCTTGGGGCCTGGTCCGATCTGCAGGGGCAGCCGGTCTGCGTCAGCCGAGATAGTCCACACGGTTCGATGCTGCGCACCCGCTTCGCTGCGCACCCGCATGAGTATGCGAGTACAGCCCATGCGCTCATCGGTCTCAAGCTCGGCGAATGCCGTGCGGTAGTGGATGACGATGTGCTGCTGACAGAGATCGCCACCTTGCCCGAGTGGCAGCGCTACAGGCACCTGTTGCCAGTACTTGATGATGCCAAGCGGCATTTAAGCCTGGCTACTGATGACCCGGACCTGTTGCAACAGATCAATACGTTGCTGACACAGTGGGAAGCTGGCGGGCAACTGGCGGAGTTGACCCGGCAATGGGTCGATGAGGTGGCTTTCCAGGCCTACGTACTGGCCGATACGCTGGACTGCCACTGATTTTCTGCGAAACGGCTTCGGCGGTAACTCAGCGCTTCCTTTCCAGCACCTGCGGCAACATCTCCTTCAACCCATCCGGTTTCAACGGCGCGCGGATGTGGCCGCGCAAACTGCCATTCGGCGCCACCAACGCCAGGTTGCCGCTATGGCTGACGCTGTAATCGCCGTCAGTTTCGCTGGCTGGAACGAAGGGAAGCCCAAGAGCCTTGGACACCTTCTGCAGTTGGTACATGTCTCCGGTCACGCCAATGAAGCCTGCGCGGTAATAGCTCAGGTAAGTCTTCAATTGCTGCGGTGTATCGCGCGCCGGATCGGCACTGATCAATACCAGCTGCACCCCCTCGCGGATTTCGGCGGGCAACTGGCTGAGCACTCGGCGCATGTCGCTCAAGGTCGTAGGGCAGATGTCAGGGCACGCCGTAAAGCCGAAAAACAGAATGTGCCAGCGTTGCTGAAGTGATGCGCTGGTGAACGGCTGGCCGTCCTGATCGATCAGCTCAAACTCGGGTATGGCGCGCTCGCGTGGCAGCAGCAGGATGTTTGCCTGATCCAGCAGTGTGTCGCGATCAGATGCGAAGGATGGCATGACACAAGCCAGAGCAAGGAGGGCCAGGCTGCGCTGGAGCATCGTAAGCACGGGGTATTCCTTCAGATCGCGTCGGCGAAGCCGTCGTCAGCGATCGCTCAAGGCAAAGGCGGTCAGGGTAAAGGTGGGAATGCCTATATCCTGGAGCTTCTGCGACCCGCCGAGTTCTGGCAAGTCGATGATGGCGGCCGCTTCGTGTATGTGCGCGCGCATGCGTCGTACCAGTTGCGCAGCGGCGAGGAGGGTGCCGCCGGTGGCGATTAGATCGTCGAACAGCAGCACCGAATCGCCCTCGCAAAGGCTGTCGGCGTGAATCTCCAGATGCGCCTCGCCATATTCGGTGCAATACGCCTGGGACAGCACATCCGCCGGCAGCTTGCCCTGCTTGCGGAAGAGAACCAGTGGCTTGTTCAGTTCATACGCGAGAATCGAGCCGACCAGAAACCCTCGTGCATCCAGCGCGCCGATATGTGTGAAGTCAGCCTCCACATAGCGCTGGATGAAGCTGTCAGCGACCATGCGCAGCGCTTTCGGTGATTGGAACAGTGGTGTTATGTCACGGAATACCACGCCTGGACGGGGAAAATCCGGCACCGGGCGTATCAAGGTCTTGATGCTGAACTCATCGAAGATCATCGGACTGCTCCAAACGCGGTGAACTCAGACGTCCATGGCGCCGCCAGCAAGGGCGCACAGACCGATGGAATCGAGGATGCGTACTTCCTTGCCTTCAGCCTCGAGCAAGCCGTTCTGCTGAAACCGCGTGAACACGCGAGATACGGTTTCGACTGCCAGACCCAGATAGTTGCCAATCTCGTTGCGTGACATGGGCAGGCGGAACTGATTCGCCGAGAAGCCCCGTGCACTGAAGCGCGCGGAGAGGTTGATCAGGAAAGTCGCAATGCGCTCATCGGCGGTCTTCTTGGACAGCAGCAGCATCATCTGCTGATCATCGCGGATTTCCCGGCTCATGATGCGCATGAGCTGACGACGCAATTGCGGCAGCAGCACACTCAGCTCGTCGAGACGCTCGAAGGGAATCTCGCAGACGGAGGTGGTTTCCAGCGCCTGGGCG
Organism: Pseudomonas songnenensis; assembly: GCF_003696315.1. GTDB lineage: Bacteria > Pseudomonadota > Gammaproteobacteria > Pseudomonadales > Pseudomonadaceae > Stutzerimonas > Stutzerimonas songnenensis. Next base: position 152,009 of record NZ_RFFN01000009.1, read on the forward strand.
GTAACCGGATAGCTTTCGGTGTCCATGCCGGACAATCCCACCAGCTCACTAGGCAGATGGAAACCGGTGATTTGCTCCTCGCCGCCATCGGTCACGCTAAAGGTGCGCAGCGCACCGGAGCGTACCGCGAATACGGAGCTGAAAACGTCACCCTGACGGAACAGGGTTTCACCCTTTTTCAGCGGACGGCCACGCTTGACGATATCGTCCAAGGCGTCCATGTCCTGCATGTTCAGCGACAGAGGCAGGCAGAGGCCGGAAAGGCTGCAATCCTTGCAATGGGCTTGCCGCTGCGCACGGACCTTGATCGATTCGGACATAGATGGCTTCCTGGAAAACCTGGTTATAGTGCGCAAGGTTAACTCAGGACGTCTGCTATGGCCAATCGGCTAGAGCGTCGCAGTACCGGCAAAGCAGAAAAAGTTCCCTAGATCACGCGCGAAAAACCGTGATGGGTATGCTCGGGCAGATAGTGGTCAAAGAGCATGCAAATTGATCGGACCAGAAGACGTCCGGCCGGCTGGACCAGCAGGTGGGAATCACTCAGCTCGATCAGACCGTCCGCCGACATCTGCTCCAGCATCGGCCAGGCATCAGCGAAATACTGGCGGAAATCGACGGCATAATCGCGCTGGAGCTGCTCGAAGCTGAGGGCGAAGTCGCAGATGAGCGACTGAATGACCGTGCGACGGATGCGATCATCCTGATTGCAGCGCAACCCCCTCGCGGTGGCCAGCTGGTTCTGGTCCAGGCGTTGCTGGTAGGCCGCTATGTCCGAGGTGTTCTGACAATAGAGATCACCGACCTGGCTGATGGCCGAAACGCCCAGGCCTACCAAGTCGCAATGTCCGTGGGTGGTGTAACCCTGGAAATTCCGTTGCAGACTACCGTCTTCCTGCGCCATCGCCAGTTCATCGTCTGGCAGGGCGAAGTGGTCCATGCCGATGTAGCGATATCCCGCATCGGTAAGCAGCATGATGCTTTGCTCAAGCATGCGTAGCTTGTCACTCGGCGTTGGCAGGTCGGCGGCATTTATGCGCCGCTGCGGCGCAAAGCGTTCGGGTAGGTGCGCATAGTTGAATAGCGACAGCCGATCGGGCTGCAGATCAATGATCGCTTCGACCGTTTTGCCGAAACCTGCGGGGGTCTGCAGCGGCAGACCATAGATCAGGTCTAGGTTCAGCGAGCGGTACTGCAGCGTGCGCGCCGCTTCGATGATGGTGCGTGTCTGCTCGAGCGTCTGCATGCGGTTGATGGCGCGTTGTACGTCCGGATTGAGATCCTGAACGCCAATGCTTATACGGTTGAAACCGAGTTCGCGCAGCAGGCCGATGGTGGGCCAGTCGGCCTCACGCGGGTCGACTTCGACGCCGAAATCGCCGTGGTCGTCATCCTGGAGGTGAAAATGCTGACGCAGATGGCCCATCAACCGGCGCAATTCGTCATGGCTTAGAAACGTAGGCGTGCCGCCACCGAGGTGTAGCTGCTCTACTACCTGATCCTTGCCCAGGTGGCAGGCGATCAGCTCGATTTCTTTTTCGAGGCGCTCCAGATAGGGCAGTGCACGGCCCCGATCCTTGGTCACTATCTTGTTGCATGCGCAGTAATAGCAAACGTTGGCGCAGAACGGCAGGTGGACGTAAAGGGACAGCGGGCGTGACGCCTGACGGCTGCTGCGCAGAGCATGCAGCAGGTCGAACGAGCCGATCTTGTCATTGAACTGGGCCTCGGTCGGGTACGACGTATAGCGCGGGCCAGCCTGATCGTAACGACGGATCAGGTCGGAATCCCAGCGAATGGAGTCGAGCATGTGCGTTCCCGGTCATGACGGCGGTCGCTGGATTTTAGGGGCAGGGCCCCGCGGCAGACTTGACCTGTATCAAACTTGATCCGACCCTAACGCGCTGGGCCAGATCGGTGCCGACAGCCGGAGGGATCTCGCTGATTCGTGGTCAGATGATCATGCAGTGCCTTGTTGTTTCAGCAGAGCCTTACATATCAACAGAGGAGAGTTTCATGCACAGCCGCCAGCAGGAAATCGCAACCGCGCTCAAAGTCTGCGCGCCATTCAGCGGGCCGGAGTCGGTACAGGCTGAAATTGATCGCCGAGTGAGCTTCATCCAGTCGTGCTTGCGCGAGTCGGGCCTGAAAACCCTGGTGTTGGGGATCAGTGGCGGGGTCGACTCAACGACGGCGGGTCTGCTGGCGCAACGGGCGGTCGCTGGTATGCGCGAAGCGGGAGAGGGCGACGACTATCGTTTCATTGCCGTGCGCTTGCCGTACCAGGTACAGCACGACGAGCATGAAGCCCAGATGGCGGTGGATACCATCAAGCCCGACGAGTGCCATACCGTGAATATCGGCACTGCCGTGTTGGGGCTGGCTGCCGCCACCCAGGCGCTCGACCCGCTGAGCCCTGCGCAGCGTGACTTCGTACTGGGAAACACCAAGGCACGGATGCGCATGGTCGCTCAGTACACCATCGCCAATGCCCGCCAAGGCCTGGTTATCGGAACCGATCATGCTGCCGAGGCGGTGATGGGGTTCTTCACCAAATTTGGCGATGGCGCATGTGACCTGACCCCGCTCGCCGGATTGGTCAAGGATCAGGTCCGGCAGATTGCGGCAGCATTGGGTGCTCCGGATCAACTGGTGCACAAGGTGCCCACTGCCGATCTCGAGGAGCTTTCACCAGGCAAGCCCGACGAGGCCGCCCATGGCGTCAGCTATAGCAACATCGATGATTTTCTACAGGGCAAGCCAGTACAGGACGAGGCTGCCCGAATCATTGTCGAAACCTACGACAAGACGGCGCACAAGCGGCAGCTGCCCAAGGAGCCCTGAGGCCCTCGACAGCGCTACCCTAGTGCGCGTGTTGCCCGTGAGAAGCCGCCCCATGCCCCATCAGCCACTGCTGATGCGGGCCGGGCAGTGTCCACAGACCGAAAAGAATCACCATCACGCCGCCGACGACGCGTACGCCACGCTTGCGCAGCAATGCAGTAAGACGCTCGGCGGCCAGGCCTGTGGCAAGCAGCACCGGCCACGTGCCGACGCCAAAGGCCAGCATCAGCATTGCGCTATCCAGCGCATCGCCCTGGCTCGCCGACCACAACAGCGTGCTATAGACCAGGCCGCAGGGCAGCCAGCCCCACAGCGCACCCAACAGCAGCGCGCGCGGCACGCTGGTGACAGGCATGAAGCGGCTGGCGACCGGTTGTATATGGCGCCAGAGGCCTCGACCCAAGGCCTCGATGCGCGTCAGTCCGCTCCACCAGCCCGCCAGATACAAGCCCATGGTAATCAGCAATAGAGCGGCAACGACGCGCAGCGCCATCGCTGCCGGGCTGTTGGCAACCGCCCAACCCGCCAGGCCAATGAGGAAGCCGGCAAGGGCATAGCTCGACACGCGACCCAGGTTATAGGCGATCAACAGGCGCAGGCGCTTGGCGCGCTGATCAGCCGGAATGGCCATCGTCAGCGCACCCATCAGGCCGCCGCACATGCCCAGGCAATGGCCGCCCCCGAGCAGCCCTAGCACGAAGGCGGACAGCAGCAGCGGCGCCAGCTCACTCACCGTTGCGTTTCCCTTGCTCGGGTTCCGGGTCTTTCTGTGGTTCGGAGGCGCTAGGCTTCTGCGGCTCTTCGTCGTCGAACAGGATGCTATGAGCAGGGCCGTCGAGGTCGTCGAACTGCCCGCTATCCACGGCCCAAAAGAATACCCAGATCGCAACGGCCACCAGGACCACGGCAACAGGGATGAGGATGTACAGCGCGGCCATCAGGACCTCCAGGATCCGAAGCGAAGTCTTCAGCTGCGATTACTGCGCGGCTGTGGCGTCAACTAAGTACGCCATTACCGCGCCGCAGCACATCTCGACTGGAGTCAGCCGTTGTTCGCAGGCTGACGTGTCAGCCGCAGGGCATTCAAAACCACCAGCAGCGAGCTGATCGACATGCCCAGCGCCGCCCAGAGCGGAGTAACCCAGCCGATGGCGGCAAAGGGCAGGATCAGGCCATTGTACAGGCTTGCCCAGGTGAGGTTCTCGATGATGATGCGCCGGCTACGACGCGCAACGTCGAACGCCTGTGCCAGGCTGGTAAGGCGGTTGGATAGCAGCACGGCATCGGCGCTGGTTTTTGCCAGGTCAGTGGCCGATCCCATGGCGACGCTGATATCTGCTGCCGCGAGCACCGGGACGTCATTGACTCCATCGCCAAGCATCAGCACCCGATGCCCTTGAGCTTGCAGCGCCTGCAGTCGCGTGAGTTTCGCAGCAGGCGTCATGCCGCCTTCGGCCTGGTCGATGCCGAGTTCTTTAGCAATCTGGCCGACCATGGGTGAACTGTCACCGGAGAGCAGCAATGTCTGCCAGCCGCGACGACGGCAAGCAGCCAGCAATGCAGGCGCGTCATCACGGAGACGGTCGTCGAGCACCAACCAAGCCAGCGGACCCCGTTCATCGCCGAGCAGCAGCCATTGGCCTTGCTCACCCGGTATGACTGGCGCCGGTTGGGAAAAGCCTTCGGCGACGAAACTGGGTTGGCCGATGCGCAGGTTGCGTCCCTCGACGCAGCCCAGCAAGCCAAGTCCCGGCACTGTCTCGACCGATTCGGCAGCCAGTGGCGCACGGCCGAAGGCACGGGCAATCGGATGTTCGGAGCGGTTCTCGAGGGCTGCGGCCAACGCAAGGCACGCATCGGCGTCGAGGGCGCCGAGTGGGTGTACGGCGGTAAGCGTCAGGCGGCCCTCCGTTAGGGTGCCGGTCTTGTCGAATACCACCGTGTCAATCTGGTTGAGACCCTCCAGCACGTGTCCGCGGGTCAGCAGCAGGCCGAGCTTGTGCAGCGTGCCGGTCGCTGTCGTGAGCGCGGTCGGGGTTGCCAGCGAGAGCGCACAGGGGCAAGTGGCAACCAGCAACGCAAGCACGATCCAGAATGCGCGTTGAGGATCGATTTGCCACCATACCAGCCCCACGACGGTCGCAACCACCAGCACCACCAGCAGGAACCATTGCGCGACCTTGTCGGCCAGTTCGGCGAGCTTGGGTTTGTCCGCCTGGGCGCGTTCCAGCAGGCGGACGATAGCCGACAGACGGGTGTCATCGCCCAAGGCCTGCACTTCGACAGTCAGCGGGCCTTCGACATTCAGCGTGCCGGCGGTCACTGCGTCACCGGAGCCTCGAGGGAGCGGAAGGTATTCGCCGGTGAGAACCGACTCGTCGATGCTCGACTGGCCACTGACGATGGTCCCGTCTGCAGGAATCAATGCGCCAGGTTGCACCAGCACACGGTCACCCAGTTGCAGCTCGCTGAGGAGAATGCGATTGCTGTGCCCTTCGGCATCGAGCTTCAGACACGACGCCGGCAACAGGTTGACCAGCTGCGCCGTAGCGTCTGCGGTACGCTCGCGCGCGCGTCGCTCCAGGTAACGCCCGGCGAGCAGAAACAGTGCAAACATGCCCACGGCATCGAAGTAGAGCTCGCCCTGGCCGGTAATCGTCGACCAGATACCGGCAACATAGGCGCCGCCGATGGCCAGCGAGACCGACACGTCCATGGTCAGGTGACGGGTGCGCAGGTCGCGCAGGGCTCCCTTGAAAAAGTCCGTGCAGCAATAGAACACGATCGGCGTGGTCAGCAGCAGAGCCGTCCAGCGCAGCGTGACAAAGAAGCTTTCCGAAAGGTCGAGGTTGAATTCCGGCCAGGTGGCCATGGTGGCCATCATCACCTGCATCCAGAGCAGGCCGGCAACGCCCAGTTGACGCAAGGAGCGGCGGTTCTCGCTGGCCAGCCGCTCGGCCGCCTGATCGGCCTGATAGGGGTGGGCCGCATAACCGATTCGACGTAGCTCCCCGAGGAGCTCGCTGAGTGGAAGCTGAGCATCGCTCCAGCGTACGGTCAATCGATGGTTGGACAGATTGAGACTCGCCTCGGACACGCCGCTCAGGTTGCGCAAGTGTCGCTCGATCAGCCAGCCGCATGCGGCGCAGCTGATGCCTTCGATCATCAACGATGTACTGGCCAACTCGCCCTGGTGCTGAACGAAGGGTTGCTGCACATCCTTGCGGTCGTACAGGGCCATCTCCTCATTGAGCTCCTGCGGGAGCGACTGGGGATTGATGGCCGTGTCGCTTCGATGCTGGTAGTAGCTTTCCAGACCACCTTTTACGATCGCTTCGGCAACTGCCTGACAGCCTGGGCAGCACAAGGCCCGCGTCTCTCCCAGCACGCGGGCCTGGTACGGGCTGCCAGTCGGAACTGGCAGGCCGCAGTGGTAACAGGGGAGGGGTTTTGCCATCAGCTGATCAAGGCTTCAATTCGAGGGCGCGGCCAGTCTCGATGGTCTTTTCCCCGTACAGGCGCCAGTCCTGCTCGCCTTCCCGGCCGAGCAGTTCGATGAAGCGCCGGCCGCTGATCGGCTCCTGCATCTGTCCCTGATAGAGACCATCCCCCTGAGGCTGCAGGATGACGCGACGATCGCGCTCGGGTTGGGTCGGGGAGAGCAGGTTCAGCACCAACTGTTGCGGGCGACTTGCACCGCTCAGTTGCACCTCGGCAAGGCCCCGCTCGTCATTGAGCGAGATGCTCGCCTGCATCTGCAGGCGCTCGGCCAGCTTCTCGCGCTCCAGCGACTGATTGATGCCCTTCCCGGCGTCGTAGTAGTTGTCCGCGACGAGCGTGTCGGCGTTGCGAATCGCGATGGTCAGCAGCGACAGGCCCAGTACAACCGAGGCGAGCAGAATCGCAATGACAAACCAGGCCCAGAACTGGGTGTACCAACGCGTTTGTTCGTTTTCAGAGCGCATGTATTACCTTGCTTAGCGGATGCTCGGGCCGATGAAACGGCTGTCGGCATCATCGTTTATCGATGCGTCGTCTATCGAGCGGATGCTGAAGACGATCTCATTGGTGCTCGAAGGCAGCTTTTCGGGCGCGATGGACAGCTCAACCGGAATGGTGACCAGTTCGCCTGCTTCGGCGCGCACCTCACTGCGACCTTCATAGACCAGGCCGTCCAGCCCGGATGCTTCAATCACGAAGGTCTGCTCGCGTTGAGCCTTGTTCATGATTTTCAGGGTGTAGACGTTCTCGATGTTGCCCAGCTCGTTCTCGCGGTAAAGCACACGGTCCTTGAGCACGTCCAGCTTGACCAGCGGGCGATCATACACGGCATAGGAGAACAGACTCATCATCGCCAGCAGCGCCACGGCATAGCCGATCAGGCGTGGACGCAGCAGGTGGGTCTTCTGGCCCGACAGGTTGTGCTCAGTGGTGTAACTGATCAAACCACGCGGGTAGTTCATCTTGTCCATGATCGCGTCGCAGGCATCGATACATGCAGCACAGCCGATGCATTCGATCTGCAGTCCGTCACGGATGTCGATGCCGGTGGGGCAGACCTGCACGCACATGGTGCAGTCGATGCAATCGCCAAGACCCATGGCTTTGTAATCCGCGTCCTTTTTGCGTGGACCACGTTTTTCGCCGCGACGCGGGTCGTAGGAGACGATCAGGGTGTCCTTGTCGAACATTACGCTCTGGAAGCGCGCATACGGACACATGTAGATGCACACCTGCTCGCGCAAGAAGCCAGCGCTGCCGTAGGTGGCAAGGGTGAAGAAGCCGATCCAGAACGCAGCCCAGCCGTTGACGTTCAAGGTGAGCAGATCGGGCACCAAATCGCGGATCGGCGTGAAATAGCCAACGAAGGTGATGGCCACCAGAATGCCGACGGCCAGCCATATTGCGTGCTTGGCGAGTTTGCGAAAGAACTTGTTGGCGCTCATTGGCGCCTTGTCGAGCTTCATGCGTTGGTTGCGATCACCTTCGGTGATCTTTTCGGCCCACATGAATACCCAGGTGAACACACTCTGCGGGCAGGTGTAGCCGCACCAGACACGGCCGGCAAAAACCGTGATGAAGAACAGGCCGAAGGCGCAGATGATCAGCAGCCACGACAACAGCATGAAATCCTGAGGCCAGAACGTAGCCCCGAAGATATGGAATTTGCGCTCTGGCAGGTCCCACCAGACGGCTTGACGGCCGTTCCAGTTCAGCCAGACGGTTCCGAAGAAGAGGATGAACAGTACTGCGCCGCCAACGCGTCGCAGATTGCGGAACAAGCCGCTGAAGGCCCGGGTGTAGATCTTTTCACGCGCGGCGTAAAGGTCAGCTGACGCTCCGGCCTTGGACGGGGGGGTTACATCACGAACGGGAATCTGCTCAGTCATCGAGTGCGTACCACGGCGGAAGGTGGGTGTCCTGGCCGATGCGTGCCGACCAGGATCATTTTTCTGTCCAGCTGCGAATGGTACGCCCGGAGCTTTGAGGTCGGGTGCGACAGGACGTCACTCCCGACCTCGATCTTTCACTGCTCCGGTTGCTGCGACAGGCTGTAGACGTAGGCTGCCAGCAAGTGCACCTTGTCATTGCCAAGGATTGCTTCCTGGGCCGGCATGCGGCCATTGCGACCGTAGCGCAAGGTCTGCTGGATCTGAGCGAAGCTCGAACCATACAGCCAGACGTTGTCGGTCAGGTTCGGCGCGCCCATGGCTGTAACGCCCTTGGCTTCCGGTCCATGGCAGACTACACAGTTGGCGGCGAAGATTTTTTGACCCTGCTCAATGTCGACGCTGATACCCTCTGGGGTATCACGTCCGGAGAGGCTGCGAACGTAGCCGGCCACGTTGCGGATGCCTTCTTCGCCGATCACGTCCTTCCACGCCGGCATTGCAGCCTGACGGCCATGCAGGATGGTGGTCTTGATCGTTTCAGGCTCGCCGCCCCACAACCAATCGTCATCGGTCAGGTTCGGGAAGCCATAGGCGCCCTTGGCGTCGGAGCCGTGACAAACCGAGCAGTTGGAGGCGAACAGGCGACCGCCCATCTTCAAGGCTTGCGGATCCTTGGCTACTTCTTCGACCGGCATGGCGGCGTACTTGGCGTACAGCGGGCCGTACTGCTCATCGGCCTTGTCCATCTCGCGCTGCCATTCCTTTACCTGGGTCCAACCATCTTCATAGCCGGGCAGGATGCCTTTCCAGTTGCCCAGCCCGGGATACAGCACCAGGTAGCCGAGGGCGAAGATCACGGTGCCGACGAACAGCATGAACCACCAGCGCGGCAGCGGGTTGTCGTACTCCTCGATGCCGTCATAGGAATGGCCGACAGTTTCTTCTGTGCTGTCAGGGCGTTGGCCCTTGCGAGTTGCCAGTAGCAGCCACACCAGCGCGGCAATGGTGCCGAGGCTCAGCAGGGTGACGTACCAACTCCAAAACGAGGTCATTTATTTCTTACTCCTGGAAGCTTCTTCATCACGCTTCTTGGCGTCGGTCTCGTCGTCTGCGAAGGGCAGGTTGGCTGCTTCGTCGAAGCTTTGCTTGCGTTTGCTGCTGTAGGCCCAGAGCACCACGCCGATGAAGGCGACGAATACCAGAATTGTGCCCAGGCCGCGAAGAGTCCCGATTTCCATCATGCGTTACCGTTTGTTGGTGAGTGCAGTGCCGAGTACTTGCAGGTAAGCCACCATGGCGTCCATTTCGGTCTTGCCGCGAACGGCGTCCCGGGCACCAGCGATGTCTTCTTCGGTGTAAGG